>CALSPH010000003.1 GCA_943788195.1 uncultured Bacteroidia bacterium | reverse complement strand
ATTTAATGAGTGCTTTTAATGAATCTCTCCTGTTTTTAGGGACAAGAAGTTGTATTCTTTTATATTCATCTGCAAAAATAAGTTACTTTTATTTTATCCGATTCATATTTCGAAATTACTTTTTTGCTGAAATTTAGTAAAGTGACAGTATCTTGTAAGTATACATTTAATATATTAGCTAGTATGGGTCGTCTTAAAGGGTCGTCAGGGATAATTATTTGCGCAGTATCAATTGGGTGTAGTTGATTTGGTTTGTCCGGATATGCTGGGTATGGTCGTTTAATTATTAGAACATTATTTTGATTTTGAGAATTACTGTAAAATTTATTTGCCGGATTACATGTTTTAAAAAGTAGAATTAATAACAAAATACTTATGACTGCAAGTAATAGCCACAACCATGAGACATCACTATTTCTAATTTTTTTAAACTCGTCTTGCATCTTACTTAGCCTTGTGTTTTTCTATTTTTAAAATAATATCTCCCACTTTTGTATTTGAAGTTGAGTCAAACTCATCCTTCAATTTAAACTTTAATCTTACATTTTCTGAATATAAATCCTTTACAGCTTGAGAAAATTCATTGACATAACTTTTTGATGATTGATTCAAGGTTTCAGTATTTAGAATTGGGTTCATCAATAGTTCAGATTTATTTGAAAAGATTGGTTTCTGTGTTAATCTACTTATTGGTTTGGCAGATTCATTAGAAAATGACCATGTTGCAGAGAATAAATATTGGTTTAATAGGCTAGAGATACAATTTGCCAATAGATTAAATTTATCCTTAGAAATATCACCTTTTAGATGTAGGTCTAGAATATTAGTGATTTCCTTTTTTAATTTTACCAGAGGTCCTTTTTTAACTATTTCAGCAAATATCGTATTCATGGCGTCATTGTTATTAGAAAACAATTGGTCCATTTTTTTATTCTTATTTGATGAGATTGAAGAAAGCTTGTCTACCATAAAACTCAAAATATGATTTGCAAATTCTTCATTTACGCTTACTGATTCAGTATTCAATATATCTTCAAATGAAACTCCAAATTGGTCTTTTAATATTTCATTAAATTCATCTTCATCTATTCCACCAAATAAATCAATTAATTCATTTTTAATTTCTGGTCCATTAATAGTTTCAGAGATACTAATTCCGTTATCATTTAAAAATGAACGCAATTCTGTCAAGTCTAATTCCTTTGAGCTTACTTCATTATTGTTTTTTGGTCCGCTAAATTTATGCACATAGAGTAATCTCCAAATTTCTAACTCAGAAATCACCATTTGATCTAGGTAATCGTTTAAATGATTGTTTTTTCTTATTATTTAAGCTCATTATCGCTGCTAATGCTACAGCTCCTTTCTTTTTAGCTTCTTTCATAGCTACATCCATATCTCCATCTCTTGGTACTCACTTTTCAATATTTCCACTATATTGTGTAATGATTTCTCTGTTATTGAATTTAGCTGTTCCATCAAGTTGGCTGGGTGTGAAGAAGGCGCTAGATATTTGCATAAATATTTTATGCCAGTTTCATTCGGTGTTGTCAATTCATTCCAAATACTCTACTTTGTCAAAAATAAACTTATCTATAACTTCAGAATTTAAAAATGATTCTTCCATATCTTTAATTAGGCCAAAACTTTCCTCTCTGATTCTTGATTCTTTTCCAGATTGGCTATAGCCTTCAAAAATAGTCTTTGAGAAATTTGGATCTCTATTAGGGAAGATAAATTTAAATGAATCTTCGATATGGTTCCAATTCTCTGTCCACTTGTCCTCAACAGGTTTACTCATATAAGTGCTAAAGTTTTCTTGGAACCTAGCAAACCATTTGGCGTCATGAGAGCTAGCATCTTTATCAGCATCTCCTTTACCAGCAAGTTCTATGTTAAACTTTGTCATTGCAATTAAAAGGGGAGAGATGTTTTTAGATTCAATTTTAACTCCCTCCGCATTCAGTATCTGTTTAACATTTTCTTGATGTCTTTTTCTTGTTGCAGGTGTTTCACCTATGTATTGACTTATCCATTTATTCAATAGGCTGGGTGACCCAGAAACCAAAGGAGGTTCATCGTCCATACAATATAACAAGGTAGAAATGCCTATATTTCTATTGTATAAATAAAATAGATAGGAGACTTTTCCTCTAACAAATAGAGAAAGCTTGTCCTCCGAGGTATTATGTAGGTTAAACACTTCTTCAGGAAGCGGATCTCTAGTTTTACTCCCGGGAAAATCTAGAATGTCTGTGTAGTTTAAGAAACTTTTGGTATCTGCTTCGTTAAATTCTTTGGGCAGTTCAAAATGAAGTTCTTTAATTAAAGCGCTAAATGCACTTCTCGATACGGTACTTACAATTTTATCTTCGGGTAAAACATTTAATTCAGGTAATTGGTTTTCGCTAAATATTTCTTTAACTCTTTGAACATCTATTATGTTAGTAGTGTTTGAAAAATCTTTACCTAGTTCTCTATCGTTTATAATCGCATCTTCATTAACAAATACAACCTTAGAAAATGAAACTGCGTTAAGAGTTTTGCTTAGTTTTTGAAATAAATCAGTTAAGAATGAATTTTTACCCCATAAATAGTGTAAAAGTCTCCAACGTTCTTCAAAATGAATAGTAGAAAGCAGATCAATCAAGTCATTAAAAAAACCAAGCTCTTTTAAATGTCTGATTCTATAATTTTCCTTATATGTATCACATAGAAAGTTTGTAAAATCAATAACTTCATCTTTTTTAATTTCATTTCTAGAAGTTGTATTTTCTTCTTTTATTCTAAGAATTTCATCAACTAAACCTTCCTTATCTACTTCTTCTTTGTAATCTTTTAAGTCTTCCAAATAGCCATTAGTAATAATGGCAGCAATGTCTAGCTGGCTTAATAATTCTACTTTGTATGGAAATTCTTTATTTCCACCAATAGTACTACTAGTGCTAAACCTTGTAATAATACCTGTTGATTCTCTGCCACCAGGAGGATTGATTTCTTGCAGAAAATTAATTTTATTTTCTGCATAGGAGTTTAAAATTTCTAGTTTTAAACTCTTAGGTGACTGGGCGAGGCTACGTACCAAAAAGGATTTACCTACTTGGCTTTGACCAAATATAGCAATGGAAGGTCTTTTTTCTGAGGCTTGTAAGACTCTCTGTTTAATATTATCTTTTCTTCATTGAGAATATGTTTTTTGCTTTGTTTGGTCTCATTACTTCCATTATTGTCAAGCCACGTAATACCTTCTTCAGTGAGTTTTATTAATTCTTGAGTCTTGGACTTTATTGACGAAAACCTTTCTTTGAAATTATTCATACTCTTTATTTTTTAATAATAATTTAATAAAAAAGACCCTGTATCTTTCCAATAGCCATAGTCATTTGCTAAGGTTTTGAAGTGCAACTTGAAATACCCTTTAGATTCAACCTCTTCACCATACTTATCTGTAACTATTATTTCATCTAACAATAATTCTTCTTTGTTCTCGGCATCTCTATTTATGTTAATTGTAAAAGGGTACTGGAATCCTTCTTTAGAGATTTTTTCTTTAAGTTCATCATTGCCAAAGTCAAATATATAGAGTGAGGATGAAATCCAGTCTTCTGAATCAAGTTGTCTCATTCCTAGAGTTATTGGTGCACCATAAAATTTAAATTCACCCTCAACACTACTTTCTTTAAATATTACTTTATCATTTGCAATGGTTGAATTGGTTTTATCCATAACACCAATAATATATGCTGTAGAATCTATATTATTTAACTCCGTTAAATCTATTCTAAAATCAGATAGGCGGTTTATAGAGCTTAAAAGACTAATTAAAGCACCTACTATTACGGTGGTCTTAGGGTCTTTTACATCACCTACACCGACAATTAGCAAATGGAAACCATGTGCCTATCTTATAATCACCTAAACTTATTATTTTGTTAGGGCTTACAATGAGCGTTTTAGAAAACAACTCTCTTATTATTGGCAGAGTACTTGGTTTTCCTGTTAATAATAAAATATCACAATCAAATACAGAAACTAGCTTTGTCATTTGCTCTACAACAGGCTTTAATATATCAGAAATAGCATAATTTATTTTTAATGTATCGAAATCAATTAGAATATTATAAAAATCAAATTCATCTAATTCGCATTGGTTTTTAATGGTCTTTTCAATATAAGGAATTAAGTTATTCTTTGGTTTGGAGAAATCTTTGAAAATATCGCCAATTGTTCTTTTTACTGTAACATGTTCACTATAAGCCACATGATTTAATGCAGCATAGGCACAATAATTTGCAACTTGATTTGCAAACTGCTTTCTGTAAATACGATGTGTTGCTGATTGATTTCCTAAGTTAGGGCCAAACAAATAATTCATCCCTTCTTCAATATTAACACCGCCCAATTCTCGTATGTTTTTTTCTATTTCTGGAAGAATAACATATTCTATAATACGTTTAATAATGTCATCGCCAGCAATATTAAAACCTTCCCAGAACAAAGGTTTTGGCTTTATATAAGGTATTTCTGATTCTGAATCAGACTGATAATTGCAAATCATTAGATCTGTAGTTCCACCTCCAATATCTATGCTTGCAATGGTAACTGACTCTTTATCTTCCTCTATTGTACCTATACGCTTTTTCCTTTATATTTAAAGAATAAATCATGGTTACCTTTAAATTTATGTACTAATTCTCCATATAAAAATGCAATTTGAGAACAAGTAGCTTCATCATATTTCCATTTCCTTTCTTCTGTTTCATCAAAAGAGAAACTAGCACTAGACGGGTATATTTCAATATTCTCTGCCAATATATCCGTATCAAAATATTTTTGAGCCAAAAACACTGCATCTTCCAATGATTTTTTCAAATAACCTTGCTCTTTGTAAGTCATTGCAGTTGGACAGGTTATTACAATTTGCTTCAATTTTCTCTTAAAAGAAGAATTCCCAGCATCTCTTCTAAACTCAACATTATTTATTTGCGAAATTGCTTGGCAAATAATTTCAAACAAAGAAAATGTCATGAGGGATGATCTGGAATAATTACTTTCATTTGCTTGTAGAACCTGATCAGGATTTCTTATAACCTTCCCTTTGGAGGTGATGTGCTCTGCAATTCCAAATAATGCTGACTCTTTTACAGCTAGGGTAGGAGTATACCCAAGTAAACTATCCTTATCCACCTTTATCCAGGGCATATTAGATGCCTCATGGTCCCATAAGTATCGTTTGGGACTGCTTAGAGAAGCTTGAGAGTTTTCACTCTCAAAAATGGAAGTAAGTCTAATTGCTTCTGGACCAACTCTTACCAAACTTGGCCAGTTAAATGAATTGTCAATTAAATTGGCAGCTTCATTTCCAAATTTCTCTTGGGCAAATGCAACTTGCATTTCAAACGGCTCACAATAGGTTTTATTTGGTTTAGATAAATCTCTAATGCTTAATTTTCTAGCTGAAGTAAAATCAAAAGAAGAACTAGATATTGGATTGTTGGTTTCAACTACCAATCCACAAGTTCTGGAGTTACCAACATCTAAAACCAATCCTGTTTCTATGATATTCTCTCCTTTAAGCAATGATATTTCTGGGAAAGCCTCAATTTTGTCTAACATATCTAACAGGGTTAAATAGGTAGAAATGTTTCTGAAATGCCCTTTTTTTCCTTGAAGGGCTAATTTCATAAATATTGTATAACCATTCAACAATATCTTCTCTCGAGTAAAACGAATTGAAATACCTTTCAGTTGTTACACATTTAAATCGTTCATTACCTACTACAGTAGCATCTTGCGTGGTAGGCTTATTGTATCTGCTCTGTTCCAGGGAAGTTGTTGAGGTATCAAATGCTAGCACTAAGGTATGTGTTACATTGTCTTCTTTTTTTACTGCTTCATCTGCTTCTCCAATCCACATTCTACACCAATCTTGCGGGCCTTGATGGAACGGGTTTGCCGAATCATTTCTTAATCTAAAATAAGGAATTGGTATCCAATGGTTTTCGTAAACTTCTAATGCCTCTTTTCCTCTAACGCTATAGATGTCTTCTTCTTTTATTTCATGTATAAACTCTTTCTTTATTTCTTCGGGTATTACATTTCCTTGTCTATCAACTGCTTCAGAATTCAGCCTCTCAACATCCAAATATATACCTTGTTCTTCCCAATGGTAGGGCATAAGAAAATCAACTTCCTCAACACCTCCGCCATTTTTAGTGGTTATGGCTTCCCCAAAATGTTTATTGCTGACTAAATTCTTTCCATCTTC
Source organism: uncultured Bacteroidia bacterium (assembly GCA_943788195.1). Taxonomy (GTDB): domain Bacteria; phylum Bacteroidota; class Bacteroidia; order NS11-12g; family UBA955; genus CALSPH01. Next base: position 58,328 of record CALSPH010000003.1, on the reverse strand, counting down.
TAAATCTAGATGAATTTCAATGTATTGTATGCCAGTATTTGCTATTAATTCACTCATTTTTTAACTTTAATATATAATACATTAATATGCCCAACGCTATCTTTACTTAACTTTCCATCATTAAGTTCCTTAATGATAATTTCAAAATAGGCTCTTGACATAGACTTGTTCTTTCTAAATTTTTCTGGAACTATATTAAACACTTCCTCTTTGGATTTATCAATATAGGATTTGAATGATTCTTCAATATTATTAAGTTTAAAGTTGCATTTTTCAATATAAAACGAACTTGAATCTGGATTAATATTTAGAAGATAGCGATCATCTTTAAAATTTCTATTTAGTCCCAGTTCTTTATGTACTAGCTTTAGCAAAGGGTAGTGAATGCTATCCTTATAATAAAGCTCCCAGTAATTCCACTGTCTATTGGAAACAAATTCATTTTCCTCATCAGTTAGTTCCGCACTTATACATTTCTGCAAAAGCTCATGAACATTCTCTTGATGTTTTTCTAACCCATCTGCTTTATTTTGGTCATATTTATTTAATCTAAGTAGAAGATCTTTTGTTGTATTGTTTTTTACTACTGTTTTTGCAGATGCTTTACCATTTGTTGTCTTTTCTTGTTTTACTTCATCTTTTGCAAAAGAATTATATATTAATAATGATAATGAAATGAGTAATAACCCAGCAAGCAAAAGCTTAATTAGCTTATTGCGTTTATTTGCTTTAATCGCTTCATTAATATAAAACCTTATCTTTTTATTCCCATTTAATTCATTTTGGGTTAAAACCTGGTTCATTACTTTCTTTGGCACGAGAGGAGCAATAATTGCAATATTGGCCTGTAAATTATCTTTCTCATTTTTAGCTTCTAACTCTAATTTCTGAATTAGTTTTTTTAGTTCTTTAACATTTTCATTTTTCTGTTGATTTACTTCTCTTTTTAAACGCTCTACTTGATTATTACTACTTTCTACTAAATCCTTATTTCTGTTTAAGGCCTCTTTGGCTTGTTTGTATTCAGTTCTATATTGAGTTAATTTTTCAAGTACTGATCTTCCCTCCTTTTTTAAAGCGGATATCTTTTTTTCATTTTCTTGTTTTTGTATCTCAAATTTTTGTATCTCTTTTTGATTTGTTTCTGTAACTTTTTTAATACTATAATTAGCTTCCTGTAACTTTTTGTCTAGTCTTTTAAAGGTTTCATTGTAGTTAAATAAAGAGGAATAGTTTGCCTCCTTTATTCCATTGGATTTTAATTTTGAAACAACTTCTTCTTTGTTGCTAGCATACAAATAATCAACATGGTGCAACTTCTGATTAAGACAAAAATGGGTGATTAACCCCAAAATGTCATATTGGATATTATTTAATTTAATGGAAATATTACTGCGCTCAATTTGCATAGGTGAATAATGCAATTTCTCATCTAGTAAAATTCCAAACTTTCCATTTGGGTCTGGTAAGCTTACTTTCCAGTCTGAACCGTCAGTTGATTTAAAACGATTGTCAACATCCACGTGTTTTTTTATCTCGGTAAAAAAGGTGAAATAGGCCTTGTGCTAACTTAGTAGCATCTACCGCATTTTCTTTAAAACAAATTGCACTTCCTACGTATCCACCAGCCCTGTTTTCTAGTTGTTGTAAACCATGTTCGTATAACACAACTAAATATCCGTCTTTATTATCTAGATCATTTAAGTTGGTTGGGATTCTCCGAACCATTATTACTTGTTCTTTATTATTTAATATAATATGAGCATCTTTTAGGTACAAAGAGTTGTCTAAATCTAGCTCTTTAAACAATCCATTAGATTTTACAACATGACCTCTCGGCCTTCCGAAAACTGCATAGCCTATTTTGTTCATTATTTTGAATTAAATAATTTACTAAAAAAAGATTTTGGTTGAACCTCATCAATACTCGTTCCTGTTGCACACTCATACATCCATTTAAACAACTTTTCAGAGTCTGAATGGTCATACTTGTAATAAGAATCTGAATCATCAGTTTTTCCAATAGAAAATCCCATTTTACTGTACTCTCTGTCTGGATCTCTTGTAATTTTATTTAAAATTGGAATTTCCTTTTTAAAATATTCATTAACATCATTGTTATAATTATCTTTTACTTTGTCCCATTTGTTTACACTTATTAAAATTGGGTTTTCTTCTCTTCCTATTTTATGAGTGTAATTGATAAATCGTTCAATTAATTCTTCGCTTTCATTCGGCTTATCTGAGTCAACTACACAAATAAAAGCCATTGAGCAGTTTGGATGATGTAAATATGCGCTTATTCTTTCATCTAGTTTTCCTCCTCCTTTTCCTCCATCAGTAATATTTAATTCTTGAAGATCTTCACCGGCCATTTCTAAAATACAGAATGGCATTGAATATTTATTTGAGTCTTGCGGAATGTATTCCAAGTTAATTTCCGTTGGAAATACATTATCCGTTTTTTCAAGTCTTCCAGTTCCTGCAACAAATTCTCCTTTTTTTACTCTTCTGGTCATATCTTGTAATACATACTCCCCTGTTCTATGATTAGTTAAAGTTTCGTCACTACAAGTTCTTAATTGGCCATCACTTATTGCTTTCATGTAATAGGAAAGTCCTGACATCATAGCGGTTTTTCCTGCTGTTGTAGCTCCAAACACAAAAAAGTAGGATGTATCGGGATCTACTACTAACTCTATGTTACTTGAGGGTTTTGATTCAGATTCCCCTTCATGAATTGGGTTTTCTTTGCGGTTTAATTCTTTTTTTGACTCAATATGATTAGAAGTCTTTTCAGAGTCCGAAGGGAAGTTAATTTCTTGAGTGATATCATTATCATTTCCAAAAGGATTAATGGAGTCAAACACTTCCTCTTCCAAGTCAATTTCATCGAAAGGATTAAACTCATCTAAAGGTTTAGACTCTTCACTTTCGTTTAAATCAGCATTCACTTCATTAGTCGCTTGTTCGGTCCCTTGATTAGTTGAGCCATGATTAATGTTTTTTGGCTTCATTTTCATCCTGTTTGGATTGTTTTTGTTAAACATAGTTTTGTAGTTAAAGAGTTCTAGCTATATTTTTTTTACGCCTTGTGGTTTTGTTGTATGAAAAAGCAAGAAAAATAAAGCCTAGCGTTACTAAATCAATTATTAAACTAAAAAACATAGATTGAGCTGGTGCAATGGATTTAGTCTTGTGTTTCCAAGCGTGTTCTAAAGCTTGGATTGGATTTGAAGCACTTGAGCTGATAAACGGATTAAGTGGTTTTCCAAAAAAGCTTGGAGCAATAAATTTAGTCTTGCTAATTATTATATCATTTGCTGCTTTTATATTATTAATTAAATCCTCCCCACTTGATTTAAGAGCTTTTTTGTTTTCGTCTTTTTTAAGTGAATCGCTTAGTTTGTGTAAAGGGGTAATAAATAGAGTTTATAGGATCAGTTGTTCGGTTTAAGTCAATAGTCTTTGTTTGAACTATTGACTGTAAAGCTAAATCAATAATTGTCTCAGCTTCAGAGTATTTCTTTTTTTTGTTTTTGGTGCTAATTGGTGTTAAGTCAGTGCCGAGTTCGTTTTTGAAGTGGGCATTTATTTTATTCCACTCAGCATCTGCTTTTATACCCCACCAGCCAAGACTTGGATCGCTTTGGGCTTTGAGTTGATTTTTCATGTCCAATACTTTTGCATTTACTTCAGGTATTCCTGCAGAGTCGTTTAATATAGAAATTGCCGAATGATAAGTATCATCAAAAGTTTGAGAATATTTAGCTAATTCAATTTTTATACTAGATGCTTGTATAGTATTTCCATAAAAAAAAGTAAAATTTCCAAAGAAGCTAATAGCTAGAGAAAAATGTATCCTAATACTTGTTTTAAATGAGGTTCTCCTTTTTTTCTTCTTTCCATTATAATGAAGTTCAATGCCAAGAATAAACACCTGTCATTGAAGCAAGAATAACAGCCATAAAAAATACAGCAGTAGATTCTTTATATCCATTAAATGTGGCAATTGCACTAAAAGGGACAGCTAATATGTTTAGTGCCCAAAAAGCAACATCAAATCCCAATTCTTTTTTAGGTTTTTCAGTATTACTCTGTCTTACTCCATGGGAGATGTTTGTTTTATTCATTTCTTCTTATTTAAATTTCGTTAAGTCCTCCGCCATGCACCCATCCAAAAGTGCCATCATTTAATTTTACAGCATAGTAGTATTCAGGCTTTAGCTTGCCAAAATAAGTAGCTTTTGTGAAATCCTTTATACCACCAACAAATTTAATACTTTCTCCTTTACTAATGGTAGTAAGTACTTTCGTCTTAGCTCCATCTAACCTCACATTTAATTTAGTTGCACTGCAATAGTAGGTTTCATTGACTCTGTAATTTATTTTAGGATCCTCGTTATATTTATGTATTTTTAAATTATTGAGCGTAACCATGGCCAGATGGTTAACACTTATACCAATCTTATTGCCATAATAAGCCTTATAGCTTTCTTCAAATATTTCATGTTCACCAACTTTAAATGAGATTCTATTTCCCTTTTTTATAATACTGATTTTATGGTTTTCTATCTTTCCAGAATTGAACCTTGTAATTCTATTATCATATTGCCAAGGTTTATTTGTCCAACTTACCCATCTGTTATTTACATCATGGTAGTTATTATGACCTACCCAGAATTCTTGTTTTTGTTGGTTTATACCAAAGAATGAAAATGCATTATCTGTAGCAGAAAATAATAAGTAAATATTTCCACCTTTCTTCATAGAATAATCTAATTCAATTTCGTAATCATCACTTTTAGATAATCCTTTGTCTAGCAAGATGTATGGCAAGTGCGCTGGATTGTTATGAAATAGAGTAAAGCCATTCTCTATTTTAACACTCAGATTGTCATGACTTGTTGCATATTCCCACATGTTGCTGTTATCTATAAAATTTTCATTAAGCAATAAGTCTTTTTCATTAATGAAGATTAGGCTTATTTGCTTGTTCTCTAAAACGGTAAAATACTTATTGATTTCTTTTTTATTTACAGCTTTACCAGATACATGTATTTTGCACCCTTCAGGGATAAGATATTTATCGTTAATTTTATTTATTGGAGTAGATGATAATACTCCTTTTAATTCACTCGTGTAATCGGAGTTGGACGAAGCTACCGTTATGTTTTTGAGAGAAGTATGAGTAGGGTACAATCTTGCTAATGTGTTTATATATTTTGAGCTACTTTTATCTATGGCTTCTCTCAAAAGAAATTGTTGAAATTTTTGGTCAATAATTTGTGTGTTCGAATGAGAAGGATACTTCCTCAAATAATTTTGATAATTTTCAATTGATTCATTAGCTATAGTTTTGTCAAATGCTATTGACTCCGAATATTTATTAAAAGCAAAGTAGACACCAATCAGTATTGCTATGCCAGCGAGAAAAAAGATAATCCTTTTGGTTCTGTTGCCATTGTGTTCTTTTTTTTGTTTGTCAGGTAAAGTGGGGGTGTTTGCTTTTTGATCAATTAGGTTGGATTGGGCTAGTTTATTGGTTAAGTATTTTTCAAGCCTAATATTCGTGTTTTCAATGTTCTCAATTACTGTAGGTAGTTTCGGCAATAACTCCTTAAAAGAGTTAAGGTCTTCCTTATTAGCTAATGTTTTATCTATTGCAGCTAGTTTTGTGTCAAATAGTTTAGAACTTTTTGCCACCTCCTCAGACATTAGGTTTTTGTTTCTAAGCAATAATATAGTAGAAGAGTACTTTTTAGATTTACTATAGAACCTATTGATAGCCTGAAGGTTTTCTTGGTATAACTTATCGACTATTTTAGCATCTTCAGACATCATTTCTAATAAATCTGGTAAAAGTAATAAAAATCATTTAAATGGATTGTATACCGTCAGCAAAAAGTGCACTAATTAGGTTAATTATTTAATATAGAGGTTTTAATAAATTTATAACCTTAAAAGAAATCTAAATGACGAACAAAAAAAGCACAAGTTCATTAATCAGTGACTTAAAACGAAAGACAAGAAAGAAGTATTCATCAGAAGAAAAGATCCGCATTATTATCCAAGGCATTCGGGGAGAGGACTCCATAGCGGAGTTATGCAGAAAAGAAGGCATAAGCCAGGCCAACTATTACAAATGGAGTAAGGACTTCATGGAAGCAGGAAAACGCAGATTAGCAGGCGATACAATGCGTGAGGCTAATACTTCTGAAGTTCAAGAGCTCAAAGGAGAGAACCATTGCTTGAAGGAGCTTGTAGCTGAACTCTCCTTAGAGGTGAGAACTTTGAAAAAAAACGTAAATGGAGACGACTAGTAAAGAAGAAGTATATGCATTACAGTCAGCAAGAAAAATACGAGTTGATTCAACTTGTAGAACAATCCGATTTAGGGGTTATCCGAACCTTAAGGGAACTCAAAATTAATAAAACTACCTTCTACAACTGGTACAGCGCTTACAGCAAACAGGGCTATGAAGGTCTTGCGCGCAAGCCCAGTAAAAGACAAGGTTCATGGAACAGGATTAATGAATTAGACCGTGATAAGGTAGTTGAGATAGCCTTAGAGAAGCCAGAACTGTCTCCTAGAGAAGTCGCTTGGTACATTACTGATACCTATAGCTATTATATCAGTGAGTCGAGTGTATATCGTATCCTAAAAAGCAATGGACTTATCTCCGTTCCATCTTTTAGAATAATGAGTGCCTCAGACAGTTTTCATGATAAAACAACACAGGTCAATCAAATGTGGCAGACTGACTTCACTTACTTCAAAATCTATGGTTGGGGGTGGTATTACCTCTCAACAGTACTGGACGATTACTCTAGGTTTATTGTTAACTGGAAGTTGTGCTCAACCATGAAGGCAGAAGATGTTAAGAATACCTTGGATGAGGCAATATTGGCTACCGAAGTACCTGAGAGTAACAGACCTAGGCTTTTATCAGATAACGGATCTTGTTATATATCCCATGAGCTTGCAGCGTACCTTCAAGTAAAAAAGATGAAACATGTTAGAGGTAGACCCTTGCATCCTCAGACCCAAGGCAAAATAGAGCGTTATCACAGATCCATGAAAAATGTGGTAAAACTAGACAACTATTTTAGTCCTGAACAACTGGAAAGAAAACTAAAAGAGTTTGTGGAGTATTACAACTATAAACGATACCATGAATCCTTACAAAACCTAACGCCTGCTGAGGTCTATTATGGAAAAGGGCAACTCAAACTCAAACAAAGAAATCAAACCAAAATCAAAACATTAAAAGCTAGAAAAAAACAGTATCATAAATTTAACCTAAATTAGCACCAACTCTATCTTACGTTTTTAACTCAAAAGTGCAAATTTCGCTGAAGACATACAGTCTCCAAAGATTTGGTCACTATGTACGGTGGCAACCATTCTTACCTAGAATTACATCCAAAAATGGATTTCAATTCAGGAGAAATTTACGAAAACCACATGGCTAATTTCTTTTATTTCAACTGGGAATACACAAATGATTACAATGACAAAACTGGCATAGCAAGAGTCCAAATAATCAAAATATATAAACCCAAAGGTATTGCATATGTAGTAAAAATTATACCCGAAGATTCTAAAGAAATTATCTATAAAGGATATATGGAAGGAAGGTTTGATTTTTCCAAATATGACTAAAGCACATAATTACTTTATAAAGTATAAGCTTTAAAATCTCAGAAAAAAATTGTCTTAATTTGTAAGGAATAATATAAACTCAACTATGTACTTTAAAATAAATTACCAAAGAATGTCGTAATGAATACGGTTATGAATCTTTATATAATTACTAGTTTGTACAGTTATTTCATAATCGGCTTTATCTATTTATGTGTTGGCTACTTTATTCGTTTCAAAAAGCTTAATGTCATTAAGCACATTATGAGTTTATTGGTTCATACTACCCTTTGGCCACTTGTAATGCTGTTTATGTACAAGAGGCATATAACTATTTCGAATGTCCTCAAGCCTCACTTTAAATGGAAGCTTCTCCTCTTCGGAGAAGTCCAAATGCGAGATTCGAAAGATCAGGTAGAGTACGAAAATTCAAGTAGTTTTAGTTATGGTGCAGATGATTCTGAACTAGAGAATCCTTTCTAGTATGATAGTTATGACGAATTTTAAAAATATGAGCAGTATAATCACAAGCATAATATTTATTTCGCCTGTGCTCTTAGCTCAAGTGGGGCAATAGTTGAAAAGAGTATATCCTGGCAGAATTGATTAAACCGACATAAATTTATTATTTTAATACCTATGAATCACTCCAAAATAAATTTACCATTTGAAAATAGATTACATCTGAACAGAAAAGCAGGAACTTTAGTACACGCTTTTGGTGAAGGCTATTTTATTACTGATGAATACGGAAGATGTATGTCTTCAGCGAAATTTGCACTTTTGAGTTAAAAACGTAAGATAGAGTTGGTGCTAATTTAGGTTAAATTTATGATACTGTTTTTTTCTAGCTTTTAATGTTTTGATTTTGGTTTGATTTCTTTGTTTGAGTTTGAGTTGCCCTTTTCCATAATAGACCTCAGCAGGCGTTAGGTTTTGTAAGGATTCATGGTATCGTTTATAGTTGTAATACTCCACAAACTCTTTTAGTTTTCTTTCCAGTTGTTCAGGACTAAAATAGTTGTCTAGTTTTACCACATTTTTCATGGATCTGTGATAACGCTCTATTTTGCCTTGGGTCTGAGGATGCAAGGGTCTACCTCTAACATGTTTCATCTTTTTTACTTGAAGGTACGCTGCAAGCTCATGGGATATATAACAAGATCCGTTATCTGATAAAAGCCTAGGTCTGTTACTCTCAGGTACTTCGGTAGCCAATATTGCCTCATCCAAGGTATTCTTAACATCTTCTGCCTTCATGGTTGAGCACAACTTCCAGTTAACAATAAACCTAGAGTAATCGTCCAGTACTGTTGAGAGGTAATACCACCCCCAACCATAGATTTTGAAGTAAGTGAAGTCAGTCTGCCACATTTGATTGACCTGTGTTGTTTTATCATGAAAACTGTCTGAGGCACTCATTATTCTAAAAGATGGAACGGAGATAAGTCCATTGCTTTTTAGGATACGATATACACTCGACTCACTGATATAATAGCTATAGGTATCAGTAATGTACCAAGCGACTTCTCTAGGAGACAGTTCTGGCTTCTCTAAGGCTATCTCAACTACCTTATCACGGTCTAATTCATTAATCCTGTTCCATGAACCTTGTCTTTTACTGGGCTTGCGCGCAAGACCTTCATAGCCCTGTTTGCTGTAAGCGCTGTACCAGTTGTAGAAGGTAGTTTTATTAATTTTGAGTTCCCTTAAGGTTCGGATAACCCCTAAATCGGATTGTTCTACAAGTTGAATCAACTCGTATTTTTCTTGCTGACTGTAATGCATATACTTCTTCTTTACTAGTCGTCTCCATTTACGTTTTTTTTCAAAGTTCTCACCTCTAAGGAGAGTTCAGCTACAAGCTCCTTCAAGCAATGGTTCTCTCCTTTGAGCTCTTGAACTTCAGAAGTATTAGCCTCACGCATTGTATCGCCTGCTAATCTGCGTTTTCCTGCTTCCATGAAGTCCTTACTCCATTTGTAATAGTTGGCCTGGCTTATGCCTTCTTTTCTGCATAACTCCGCTATGGAGTCCTCTCCCCGAATGCCTTGGATAATAATGCGGATCTTTTCTTCTGATGAATACTTCTTTCTTGTCTTTCGTTTTAAGTCACTGATTAATGAACTTGTGCTTTTTTTGTTCGTCATTTAGATTTCTTTTAAGGTTATAAATTTATTAAAACCTCTATATTAAATAATTAACCTAATTAGTGCACTTTTTGCTGAAGACATACAGTTAGCATCTGCTAGGTATTCATTCACAATATCCGAAGCATTTAAACTGTAATCTGTTTTGGTGGACTGAACGTCTCTATGGGGTTGCTTGAATATAAATAGTGCTATTCCTGCTCCAATTGCAGCCATTAAAAGCAATGCTAGTAATATTCGTTTGGTTGTTTTATTTTTCATTTTCTTGTGTCTATACCATTCAGACGTTCAAGAAAATGAATCCTTACAAAAAATAGTTTTTATTTTTCAGAATCGAGATTATGCAGGATTCTTTTTTCGAGTGCATTGGTTTGCAAATGCTCATCTTCAGTTCTTTCATGCAAGACCTCAATGGCTTTATCCATGAGGTCAGATTCTTTGATGTAATTATTACACACTTTGCACATTTTGGTATGTATGAACAGTTTGAATTTTTCGCTCACCGTTAAAGGAACAATTTTCCTTTTTTCTATCAGCTCAGTTGCTCGTAAACAAGAAAGCTGTATGTTGCTTTTAGTATTCATTCAAATTCGAAGTTATTTTCAAGGCAGCCTTTTAGTTGGAGCTTAGCCCTATGCACCAACTGCCAATAGTTGGACGTTGTGATATCTAATTCCTTACAAATATCCTTTGCTTTTTTACTGTCTAGGTATTTCGCAGTGATTACAATTTTCCATTGCGAGGGCAGTTTGCCCATGCAATTTGCGAGCGTTAAATTGAAACCTTCATTATCCAAGAGTTGCTCATCCTGTTTCCACATATCTCGGATATTTCGATCGATCCAACTGCCTTCCGAATCAAATCCTTCTGCTTGGGTAAAAGTTTCTGTTTTTTTTCTGGCCTCCACACGGTAGAAGTCAATAATTTTATGATTAAGGATGCTGGTAAGCCAGGTTTGTGGTTTACTATTTCCTTTAAACTGATGGATCTTTTGATATGCGGTAATAAAGGTTTCTTGCACTAAATCTTCCGCAATTTCTTTTTGATTAATCCGGTATAGCGCCCTTTTTAAAAGAGTTTCAGTATACTCTTTTACCCATTTCTTGATATCAAATTCTGCTTGGGACAATGTTATTTATAATTATATATAGTTTGAATTACTCATTTGCTTCAGCAAATTGTTTGAATGCGTTGGCGTATTTCATACTCTGTTTTTTTAAAGAGGCCGGGCATTATCCATGCCATAAAGCGCATGCCTATGCTGCTGAATTTGAAATAGCTTTCAGCGATATGCTTTGTAGTTCCATCTCCATTATCTTTAAAAAAATGATTCACCGTGTTATAGCTTCCCGGACTGTTATATTCAAATTTAATGTTCTTGGGAAGATTGGATTCCAAAATGGTTTCAACCATTTGCATGGTGCGTTTTCCCATTTGAAACTCAATGTTACTTTTTGCACCAACTTCGCCCAGTTTCCCTTCAATTAATTCAAATTTACTCAGACCTTCCATCCATTTAAATGCATTGTCTGGGTTTTGGAATAATTCAATGACCTTTTGTATTGGTTTTTGAATAGTTACTTCTGTGGAATATTGCATGGCTTTATTTATTCATTTTAAGGTAACAATTGGTAAATGTCGGTAATTTTATCGTGATCAAAATGATCGATATTATGTTCGTCCAAATCAAAGAAAATAATTTCTTCATACCCTTTATCTGGTGCATGATCTTTTAAAATAGTTGCTGCTTCAATGCATTCTTCAGGTTGAACGGACTCAACTTTGATTGAGTCGCCTTGCTGAAATTGAATTCCTTTGTATACTCCAGTAGTTTTAACATAGACAAAACATGAATCAATGGTGAAGTAATTCGGATCAGAAAAATCACCTAATCTTCTTCGAGGTAATAATTTTTGCGCTTGACCATCTCTTGAAAGAACGGCCCACGAAAACAAAGGTAAGGCAACAGATAATTGCAATGGGTAGGTGTGGATTGAGCTGCTTTTCTTTTTAAGTTCTTCTGGATTAAAGATTGCATTTCGGTTAAAATTTTCATCTAATTCATTGGTTTTATAAAACAACAAAGTGCCTGCATCCGTTGGAGGGATGCCGTATTCATCGGATTGATGAATATGATCAATACTTAGCGTAACAGAGAGCTGTAACCTTTTATTAATGCGTTTAAGACGATCTAAAAAAGCAAAATAGTTCGCTTGGGTAGTTGGTTTCCATAAACAATTGATTTGAATAGCTTGAAACCCGAAATTGCGGTTGGTCGCCATTTCATTGATTTGCTTGTTTACCAAAAAGGCCAACTGTTCGGATTGCTCCAGATCTATTTTTTCAAACACCTCATTGTTAATGTAAATCACTGGCACAATTTGGAATCGAGAAAGGGCATCTTCAGCCTTCAACAATCCTTCAGGAAAGGGAGCTTTTGCAGCTTCATTCCAAACTACATCAAAGAGCCGAACATATAGTTTCTCTACTTTAAGATGCGATAAGGTGATTTTCTCTAAGTCGCTTAAAACATAGGTATTCTTCCAATAATAGAATGCTGGAGCATGATGTTTTTTTGGAGGCTTACATCCAAATAAGACGCCCGCCAAAAATAAAAATACTAAGAAATATTGCTTACCTATCACCATCTATTAGACCACCAAGTGAACCTAAAATGGAGCCTTCCCCTTTTCTTGAACCTCCTATTTTCGGGGCATGTTTTACTATTCGATCCGCCAGTCTAGAAAGCGGTAAGCTTTGGAGATATACGGTTCCCGTTCCTTTAAGTGTTGCAAGGAAAAGCCCTTCACCTCCAAAAAACATGGACTTTAGGTTCCCTGCACGTTCTATGTTATAATCTAAATGAGGAGAGAACGCGACCAAGCAACCTGTATCAATTCGCAAAGTCTCGTTATTCGATTCTTTCTTAATGATGGTTCCACCTGCGTGGATGAAGAGCAGTCCATCACCAGATATTTTTTCAAGAATGAAACCTTCACCTCCGAAAAAGCCAGTGCCTAGTTTTTTGGTAAATGCAATATCCAATTTGGTCCCATATGCCGCACATAAAAAAGCATCCTTCTGACATAATATATTTCCGCTCGGCTCATCTTTCAAGTCAATTGGAATGATTTTACCTGGATAGGGAGCCGCAAAACTGACCTGTCTGCGTTTGTTCCCGGCATTAGTAAAATGGGTAATAAAGAGCGACTCGCCCGTAAAAACCCTTTTTCCTGCATCCCATACTTTACCCCAAAAACTTTTGTCTGGATCAGACCCATCCCCAATTTTGGCTTCAAAAGTGATGTCTTCCTCCATCCAGTTCATACTTCCTGCCTCGGCTATAACCGTTTCATTGGGATCTAAGGTAATGACCGCCACTTGCATATCATCACCAACTAATTCATATTCTATTTCGTGTGCTTTTTGCATAGCTTAATTCTATTTTTCTCGAAAGTATTTATTTTCAAAGGTTAAAACAAACGCAATCGTTCATTTTCGAATTTCTTCGTTAATTCTGTTTAATACCTGAAGTATCCCATTCGGTCTTTTGCAAGAGTCTACCTGAATCATACACTTCAAGTAATGCAATCTGATGATTTTTATAATAGCGTACCGAAGTGTCGTGTTTTACACCTGGAGATGAATAATAATACTGCACATAGATATGGCCATCCTCCATCCACATGCGATTACTTCCAATTCCCAAACCATTGGTTGCATTAAAATCATGATCTACTTGTCCATTTGAGAAGTAACCAATTTGCCGAACGAGTTTCCCCTTTTGAATATTTGATATGCGATACATATGGCGGTTTGTGCTGTCAATGGAGCAAGCCCATCCATTATATGGCACACCATTTCTATAATAGTCAGAACCCCCTTGTTCACTACTTCTTGGTATTCGATGGATACTATCAATATGTATGGTACATAAATCCAGAAGACTATCTAATGGGGGAGTTTGGGGATGAAAGGTGCAGCTGACAGGCTGTGAAATATACGCGGTATTCGAGCACGCCACAATGCCAGCTATAATGCAGCACATTTTGAAGAAGATTAATCTGGACATATTAAGAATTTTAGAATTTGCATTGATTTGAACAAAAATAGTTTAAATCAGTAACGTTGGGATACTATTTTTATTCTAACAATGCATTGTGAACACCTTCCAAAATACCCTTATCTTTGCATCCATTTATGAATGCATCTGTTGCCTTTTATACGCTGGGTTGTAAACTCAATTTCACTGAAACATCTGCCATTGGCGAGCAATTAAAAAAAGCAGGCATGCAAAGCGTGCCTTTTGAGCAGGGCGCCAATATGTATGTAATCAATACATGTAGCGTAACAGATCATGCGGATCGCAAATGCAAGCGGGTGGTGAAAGAGGCACTCAAACACAATACCGATGCCTTTATTGTGGTTGTAGGCTGTTATGCCCAATTGAAACCCAAAGAAATTGCTGAAATACCCGGTGTGGACTTGGTATTAGGTGCTGCTGAGAAATTCAACTTGGTACATCATTTGGCCGATTTAAGTAAGCGACCCAAAGCCACGGTGTATAACGATAATATAAAGGAAACCCGTGACTTTGTTCCTGCATTCAGCAAAGATGAACGAACGCGAACCTTCTTAAAAGTGCAAGATGGATGCGATTATTTTTGCTCATTTTGCACCATCCCTTTAGCAAGAGGGAAAAGCAGAAGTGCCACAATTACTGAAACACTGCAATCTGCTCAAGAAGCAGCACAACATGCCAAAGAGATTGTATTAACGGGTGTGAATATTGGTGATTTTGGAGTGGATACCGAAGAAACCTTTTATGACCTGATTCAAGCATTGGATCAAGAAGTGGATATCCCTCGATTCAGAATCAGTTCAATTGAGCCCAATTTGTTGACCGATGAAATCATCGAATTTGTAGCCCAGTCCAAAAAGTTTGTTCCACATTTTCATATCCCCTTGCAAAGTGGGAGTGATGAGTTATTACTGAAAATGCGCAGGAAGTATTTAAGCGAATTATACGTGAGTCGAATCCAAAAGATCAAAGAACTCATGCCGGATTGTTGTATTGGTGTAGATGTCATAGCTGGATTTCCAGGAGAAACGGATGAGCATTTCATGACCACCTACAATTTCTTGAAGGAATTGGACATTGCTTATTTACATGTCTTCCCATATTCGGAAAGACCCCGAACCACAGCATATAAAATGGATGGCATCGTTCCTAACCACAAAAGAACAGAGCGCGTTAAGATGTTGCGCATTCTCTCTGAAAAGAAGCGAAGGGCGTTTTATACAAGTCAAAAAGAGCAAACCAGAACGGTATTGTTCGAAAACAATACCAAAGATGGTTACATCAATGGATTTACCGATAACTATGTAAAAGTTCGCGTGAAATACGATCCAATCTTAGTGGATTCATTAATTAAAGTCAAATTATCTGATTTAGATTCTAATGGCACATATCTTGCAACTGAAAACATGTTAGAACCCATTCTCGCGTAAAGGGAATGTAAATTCATGATAAAAAAACTACATAAACGTTTAATAGTGGCTTTCATAGGGCCATTTCTGGCAAGTTTCGCCATAACTATGTTTTTGTTCTTAATGCAATTTATCTGGCTCTACATCGATGATTTAGTAGGCAAAGGATTGGATACTTGGATTATCGTTAAACTTTTGGCTTTAACCACTGCAACTTTAGTACCTATGGCTTTGCCACTGGCAGTTTTGTTGAGTGCATTGATGGCTTACGGAAACTTAGCAGAGCATTTTGAAATTGTTGCCATTAAATCGAGTGGTATTTCATTGATGAAAACGCTCTGGCCCAACTTATTGTTAATTGTATTTTTAGCTATTGGCTCATTTTTCTTCGTCAATAATGTGATACCCAAAGCCATGTTGGAATCTAAAAGCTTGCTGTGGGATGTACGGCAGAAGAAACCTGCTTTTAATATTGAGGAGGGTATTTTCTACAATGAAATTGATGGGTATTCCATAAAGATTGCAAAGAAAGAGGAGGACAATGAAACCATTCATGATGTAATCATTTATGAGCAAAAACGCCAGACAGAGCAGATCAATGTGATTCGGGCCAAAAAGGGCAGAATGTTCCTGTCGGAAAATAAGCGGGTCTTGCATTTTAACTTGTTTGATGGCGTACGTTATCAGGAGATGACAGACGAGAAGAACTATTATAAGAACTATCCATCGAATATTACTTCATTTGAAAAACAAGAGATGTCTTTTGATCTCTCAGCTTTGGATATGAAAAATACGGATAAGGAGCTTTTTAAAAGTGATTATCGTATGATGTCATTGACCAATTTAAAAGAGAATAAGGATAGTATGACCCGAAAAATCCTTAAGCGCAACACCTATCAAAGGGACTATTTGAAAAGCTATTACAAACAAATGGATTCGAATCAAATCAGGGTGCATGATTCGGCATTTTTAGAAGAAATTATTGCTCAACCGGATCAAGATTTACTGGTTGGCGTTGATTCTCAAGAAGTAAGCAGTCTCTTGATTACTTTGAAAAACACTTTGGGGATGCAAAGGGATATATGTGAGAATACGATTCAGTCCAACGAGGATTATCTGAGGAACCGGACGCTTTATATTTCTGAGATCCATAAAAAAATTACCCTGCCCATATTGATTATTATTCTTTTCTTTATGGCGGCACCTTTAGGTACTATTATACGTAAAGGAGGTTTGGGAATGCCTTTGGTAATATCCGTGGTGATGTTTATTGTGTACTATGTGATCAGTCTATCAGGTGAAAAGATGGCAAAGGAAGGGGTGTGGTCTATGGGAATTGGGATGTGGTTAGCGAATATTGTATTTTTACCCATTGCAGTTTTTATTACCTACAAGGCATCTATAGATTCGGGTCTTTTTGATAGTGACCGATACCGCAAAGGAATACGAAGAATTAAATCGCTTTTTAAACGTGCTGAAAGTACTTCTGCTCAATAATAGAGTTCCTTACCCATTGAAAGATGGAGGAGCCAAGGCTGCCTATAGCCTTATTCGTGGCTTAGCACCACCTAATGTTCAATTGGACTGCTTTTTTCTCAATACCAAAAAACATTTTCTATCTCAAGCAGATATTGATCAACGGTTTGATTTTGTCCATAAAGTAAAAGCCGTAAACATTAATACGGATTTATCGGTAATGGGAGCGCTTAAAAGCCTTTTAATGGGTAAATCATATAATATCAGCAGGTTTGACCAAACGCACATGCACAAGCAACTGAAGGAGTTGTTATCACGCGAAAAATATGATGTGGTGCATTTTGAAAACCTTTTCATGGCACCATACCTATCTACCGTGCGCGCCAATAGCACAGCCAAATGTGTATTGCGTATGCACAATGTAGAATATCAAATTTGGGAGAAGTTGGCCCAAGAGACTGAGTCACCTTTAAAACGAAGGTATATTAAGAAATTGTCCAAACAGCTCAAAAGCTATGAAGAACGTTTTTTGCCAAAATTTGATGCTTTGGTACCCATAAGTCAGGAAGATTTAGAATGGGCAAAAAAATACACCAATCAACCTTTACTCAATTTACCTATGGGTATGGATTTTGAACCATTTAAAATACGAAAGCAAGGCAAGCATTTTTTCCATATAGGTTCGATGGAATGGCTTCCAAATCAACACGGTTGTGCCTATTTGGTGAATGAAATATGGCCTGAAGTAATCAAGCAAGACCCAGATTGCCATTTGCATTTAGCGGGCAAGGGAATGGATGCAGTATACAATCATTGGGAAACGGAGCGTATTCATATTCATGGTGAGGTTGAAAGTGCAAGGGACTTTATGCTGTCGCATAATGTGATGCTTATCCCGCTCAAAAGTGCAAGTGGTTTGCGGATTAAGGCACTGGAAGCCATGGGCCTAGGCATTCCAATTATTTCTTCAACCATTGGGATGAGTGGACTATTAAAAACATCCAATGATCATTTTTTATCCGCGGACCTTACCGCAGAATGGGTCGAATCAATTTTAAAAATTTCAAAAAGTCCTACTTTACACGAACAATTGTCTAAAGCGGGATATACTTTTGTAAACCAACATTTTGAGGCCAAGGCGGTTTCAGAACAATTAATCAATTTTTATGAAAACCTTATTAAGTAATACGAAACGAATTTATGGTCTGTTAGCCCTTGCGGTTATACTTATTTCTTTTAATGCTTGTGATACCAAGAAAAATGAAAAGGATGACCTAAATGCAACTAAAGTTGAATACTATAAAAACATGCAATCCAATGTGAATGGTTACATGACTAAAGGATTTAATCAGCTAAATGATGAGGTGGTGGCCAAAACAGATTGCTTTCGTTTTACCTATGATGCAGAGGGCAAATTGCAGGAATTGGCTTTTGTGATTAAAGGAAGGTTAGAAGATTCATATACATATGGGTTTGCGAAACGCGTCTATGCGTATACGGATTCATCCATTACCTATTACCAGTGTGATAAGTTTGGAAAAAAACTACCGCTTAGTAGAGTAAACGGGAGTGCCACAGCATTTGCTAAGCAAATTGTTATGGAGGATGGACTTCCTGCTGCTGAGCGTGGTCTCGATTTTGACGATCAACCATTGAATGGATTTACGGAGAAACGTTTTGAGTGCGATAGCCTTGGGAGAATAATTTGGGAAAGCAGTGTCAACAACTTTGGTCGGAAATTAGATATTTCCAGAAGAGATGGAATATTCTATCGCAGATACACCTATACGGAGGATAATCTATTGGAATCGACCAGTTTCTACGAAATTAAAGAGAAAAAACGAAGTTTGGGTGGAATCCATAAAGTGCGTTATCAATACAATGAAAATGGGAATATTGTGAAGAACAGTTTTTTGGATGAACAAGACCAAATGAAGCCTGAGCCAGGTACTGGAATTGCATATCGCATGATGAAATACAATTCAATGGGTAATATGCTCGAACAAAGCCTTTATGGAACCGATGATCAATTGGTAGTGGGAGCAAGTGGTTATGCCCGTCAATTGAACACATTTGATCAATTTAGCAATAATACATCTAGCACATACTTTGGAGCAGATAAAAAGCCGGTAGAGAACAAGGAAATAGCTGCTTATAGGGAGCAACTCACCTATGATGATCGAGGTGATTTGGTCTTGAATGAATTCTTTAATTCGGAAAAAGAACTCATCAATTCAGCCGTGTTGGGCTATGCCTATAAAGCCATGGAGTACAACGATATGGGCCTTATTGTCCGAGAAGCGTATTATGATAATTCTAACAAGCCCATTATTTTTAAAGGCCTCGGTGCACATGCTAAAATATCAGCTTATTCAACTAAAGGTGAACTCATTCAAACCAGTTTTCAAAATACCGATGGAGAGGCGTTTATGCATCCAGCTTGTAACTGTGCGAGCATCACTTTCACGCATGATAGTTTGGGGAACGTGGTTGAAGAAAGCTATATGGATATGCAAGGATTGCTCACCAAAGAAGGCCGAAAAAATATCGCCAAACGCGTGTATAATTATAATCGATTGGGTTTAATGGAGTTAACTCAGTATTACGATGCAAACGGGCAGGAGATTGTGATTCAAGGCAATCAACCCAAACCTTAAACAAAATAATTTAAAAATATTGTACTTTTGCAAGAAAGAAACTAATACTATGAAACTAACAATCAAATTACTTACTATCCTTAGTGTTATGTATTTCACTGGATGTAAAGAACTTCAAGTGATTAAATTTGACAAATCATCAAGTACTGCCGAATTTACCATTGACCAAGGAACAAATGGCGCGGTTAACAAAACTCCAGCTATCAATGTTGATCTAGAGCAAATTGCTAAAGACAACGGAACGAATTTAGACAAGATTAAAGGACTGAAATTAAAGTCTGCTAAAGTGACTAGCACGAACGGCAAATCTTACGATGAATTTGCGAGCATTACCATTTCTATTGTTGCAGATGGATTGCCTATGAAACAAATCATTGTTAAGAATCCTGTAAATGCAGGCGGAGCATCTTCTGTTGATTTAGATGTAGATCAAACACTCGACTTGCTTCCTTACTTTAAAGGAACCAACAAGATGATTCAATTTGAAGGAAGTACAAGCACAGCAGTAGCTGAAGATATTGTAAGTCAAGTTGACATGACTTACGAAATTGAAGCGGAAATCCTTTAATTAAACGAAAAAGCTATTGAAGCAGTCCAATTATTTGGGCTGCTTTTTTTTTGCCTTCCGTTTAAAATAGGCATAAAATCCAATGACCATGTAAATCATGATAAATTGATATAAGAAATCTTCCCATGGGATAGGACCCAATCTAAAAGCAGAACGCTCAAGCGCGTTGTATTCAACTATTGGCATGCCTGTAAGTAAGCCATCGATTAGTAACATGGGGATAATGCACACAAAAAAGGCACGATAAAAATTGCCAAGAAATCTGGAATTGCTACTTCTTAATAATTGGATGAAAAGGATCAAAAGTGCTATTAAAGCAGTGTATCCTGTATACAATTTGTCATTGTACATTACATAAATCACAATGCAAAATATGATCAGAATTATGATAAAATTGAGCGGTTTTTTAATTAGAAATCGATTGGGGAAATAGATGTTCAGGCATTCATACACAAACACGCATGCATATGGCACGGTTAAAAAGAAAAGCGCCTCCCCCAAAGGCAGGGAGAATAGATGAATACCAGAAATGTAATTGGGGTTAAATCCCCACACTTCAATTTCAGTAAACAGGATATCCCAGGGTATAAAAACACATGCCATTAATCCTATTGCTGGAAATAAATATCGCCAGTTTTTGTAAAATGCCACCTTCTTATCAAACGAAAGGGCTAATGGACCAATAATCGTCAGGAAATTAATTAATAGGTACAGGTAATTCATCTATTTCAAAGAACAAAAGAAAGAAAAAATAAGGATGAATAGGTATTTAGATGAAAGATTCTGTAAAAGAATACTTCAAATTTTCTAAGCTTTGGATTTAAATCCAAAAGAGTCTTGATATTCTGATAAGATGGTTCGTAGTTTTTTCTTGGCTACAAAAATTCTCGTTTTAACTGTACCAATAGGAATATTCAGTTCTTCAGCAATTTCGTGATACTTAAATCCGATCATGTTTCTTCTGAAGGTATATTCTAAATCTTTGGGTAATTGTGAAATAGCAGATTCAAGATCCTTACGAATAAACCTCATTTCGGCATCATTTTTCGCTTTAACTGGAGTTGAATCTAAATAAAACGTGTTGTCTGTGCTATCTAAGAATGTATTTCGCTTCGCATTTCTTCGGTACTCATTAATGAATGTGTTTTTCATAATAGTAAAAAGCCATCCTTTTAAATTGGTGCCTTCTGAAAATTTGGCTTCATATCGCATGGCTTTTAGAACAGTTTCTTGAACTAGGTCTACCGCGTTATCTTTGTCTTTCGTTAACATTAATGCGTAGTTGTTTAACGCTGCGTAATACTCTATAAGTCCGTTTTTGAATGGTTTGATATAAGTTGTCTCCATAATCTTAATATTATTGTTTCACAAATATCATCAACTCTTTTTGGATAGCAGATATTTTATGTTCAACTATAGCAATGTAAAGGTTAAACAAAAAATTATAACACTCTAATATTAATGTTTAAGCCAAAATGAAACAAATTGAATGTAAATTTGCTGTATTAAGTGACAATAACATTACATAATGATAACCACAGTTTGTAGAAATGAGAACTTTAATGCTGCACACCGTTTGCATAATGAGCAATGGGATGATGAGAAAAACAAGACATTTTATGGCTTGTGTAATAATCCCAATTACCATGGGCATAATTATGACCTTACGGTTAAACTAACGGGGGAAGTGGATCCTGAATCTGGTTATTTAATGGATATGAAGGTGTTGAGCGATCTAATAAAAGCGGAGGTGATCAACCGATTTGATCATAAAAATTTGAATTTAGATGTACCGGAATTTAAAGGACTTAACCCAACAGCCGAGAATATTGCCTATGTGGTGTATCATAAGCTTAAACTAAAGCTTCCAAAACAATTGGAATTGAGTGTTGTTCTTTATGAAACCCCTAGAAACTACGTAGAATACCATGGCAAATAATATAGAAAGTGCGGACGAAGACCATTTGAATTATAGTGACAAGACGCCCATGCGTCCTGGTGCGCATGATTTGAGTGATGAGCAAAAAATAGAAAAAATTCAAGGCAATTTTGCAGAAATTCTAGACACCTTGGGTCTTGATCTAAGTGATGACAGCCTAAAAAATACCCCTCATCGTGTTGCCAAAATGTATGTGGAGGAAATATTTAGCGGATTAAACCCAAAGAATAAACCATCTATAACCTTATTTGATAATAAGTATAAGTACAATCAGATGCTTGTTGAAAAGAACATAGCAGTGTACAGCATGTGCGAACATCATTTAGTGCCAATCATAGGTAAAGCTCATGTCGGTTATATTTCCAATGGACAGGTTATCGGTTTATCTAAGATAAATCGCATGGTACGTTATTTCTGTCAACGTCCAACGGTACAAGAACGTTTAACCAAGCAGATAGCCAATGAGTTCAAAAAGGTACTTGGAACCAATGACGTAGCTGTGGTTATTGAAGCGCATCATATGTGCGTATCTTCGAGAGGAGTGCGCGATGTGAATAGTTCTACCGTTACAGCAGATATCAATGGCTCTTTTACAAAAGAAGCAACACGTTTAGAGTTCTTGAACTACCTAGATGTGGGTTGGAAATAACAACCCCCAATAAATTCTTTTCTTTAACGTTGGATAGTCAGGATTAATCAGGTAAAAACTGTGTCTTTCATTTATATGCCTATTTTTGACCCAAATCAGCACAAAGAGATCAATTACAGTCCCTTAAGAGGGGCTACAATTGAAGCGTAATCATGAGAAAATTAGTTGTTTTGTTCTTTTTCTTGAGCCAAATGAAGTTGGGTTTTGCGCAGAATTTCTATATCTCAGGAAAAGTAACAAACATATTCTCAGACCCTTTGGCCAATGCGGGTGTGTTTGTAAAGAATTCAAGCTTTTTCACCTACACCAACGATACAGGCTATTATAAAATATTAGTCCCAAAAGGAACCTTTACTTTAGTAATTGAAAAAAAGGGATTTAAAACGTATAGCACCAAACTGACTTTGGTTAATCAGGATGTGCATCGTAATTTTAATCTTGATTTCGACCAAGTTGAAAATTTAGGGGCGGTTAAAGTGACCTCCAAAAAAGTGGATCGATCCAAGTCCATCATCCGCGCAGCCATTGATGGCAAAGGGCGTTTTAAGGACGTATCAAACTATAGCATGAATGCATTTGTAGTTGCTTCTGTCCAAAATCAATTTCAAAAATTTGACTCATTATTAAAGAAGAAAGTAAAGGATACGAGTCAACATGCTTTGGCGCAAGTATTCCTGAATATTGATGTAGGAGAAGATGGCAAAATTAGAGAAGAGCGGGTTGGTGTAAAGAAACAAGGCGATCAATCACTCTTATATTGGTTAAGTGCAACAGATGGCTGGGTGAACATATATGATAACTTGATTAAGATGGATGAGGTATGCGAAGTGCCCATTATTTCTCCCATTAGCAATACGGGTTATATATCCTATCGATTTAAAATGGAAGAAATATGGCTGGAAGATTTCCATCTCATGTATAAAATAAGCTTTCGGCCCATGAAACTGGGGAATGCCCTGGGAAATGGGTATTTAATCATAGAGGATTCTACGTACTATGTTCATAAAGCGGTAATGCATTTGCCCAGTATGCACTTGCCAGAGTATAACCGTTTTGCTATGGTGCATCATTATGCATATCCAACAGACTCGATGGTTCTGCTTAAAAAGCAGGAATTTAAATACAAGGCTAAATTTGGAGAAAATCTCTATCATGGTTCCACTCAGGTAGATTTTGATTCATTCCAGTTTCAACAAACCTATGCAAAAAGGCATTTTGGTCCAATGCTCAGTTTGACTTCCAAAAAAGCCTATGAACAGGACAGTAACTTTTGGGAAACCGTTCGAACAAAAGAGCTGACTGTAGAAGAAGCCTTGTATGAGCGAAAACAAGATAGCATTCGTGCTGTGATTGAAAGTGTATCATATAAGGATAGCATGCAGCGTGATTTTAATAAAGTTACTTTTAAGAAAGTTGTGCTTCTTGGACAAGGCAATTACAATCATAAAAAGGAGCGTCTATTTTACGTTCAGCCTTTATTGTTCTCTTATCAGCCGGTTATGATTGCAGGTGCTCGTGTAAGTACCTGGGCAAGCTATACCAAGCAATATGAAGATAAGAAGATGCTTCGGCTTTTCCCCAATGCTTCTTTTGGCTTTAGAAACAATGACATCAAAGGTGGAGTGGGAGGATACTATTTATTTGATCCCATCCATCGGAAATCCATATCATGGAACATTCAAAGGGATTTTGATGTGATTAACCCCTTTGATGCTTGGGTGAATTTGTTTCGAAGATCAAATTTCTTTGAAGCAGATGATATTGTCTTGAATTATCGTCAGGAGCTGACCAATGGATTGTTTGTAACAGTGGGTGTTGGTTACAGCAATCGTAAAAGTATTTCAAAATACGATTTCAATCCACTGGGGGATAGTCTGTTCTTGGCCTGGGGCGATTCCAATCGAAATAAAGCGGTTCAATTTGAACCCTATCGTGCCTTATATAATTATGCAACAGTTAGCTATACCCCAGGTCAAAAATACATGCTAGAGCCTTATCAGAAAGTGATATTGGGTTCTAAATGGCCTACGTTCGGAATGAAATATGAAAAAGGAATTTCAGGACCTTTAAATTCAACTGTAGATTATGATTTCCTGGAATTTGATATCCAACAACGACTAAAACTAGGCTTACTGGGAAGAATGAATTATCGATTCAATACGGGAAAATTTATCCAAATGCGTGATTTGCGTTTAGCGGATTATGTTTTTCAGCCCAACAGCAATCCATATTTGTTCACCAACCCTAATCATACCTTTCAACGTTTAGACAGTGTCTATAAGACCTTTGATTGGTTTTTTGAGGGGCATGTTTTACATCGTTTTAATGGCGCTATTTTAAATAAAATACCATTGCTGAAGAAAGCCCAAATGGTTGAGACCTTAGGTGCAGGTGTGCTATTCTCTCCTGAAAATGACTTGCGTTATATCGAAGCTTTTGTAGGATTAGAAAAAGTAATTAAAATTCTGGAAGAGCGATTTAGGTTAGGGGTGTATTTAGTAGGTGCGCAATCCAATCGGTTTGAAGCCCCGTTGCGACTTAAGTTCTCCATAGAATATTTTAATCGGCAGGATAACACTTGGATGTTTTAGCTTTTGGCATTATTTTAGTACTTCTACAAATATGTTCGGCCAAATTATTAAACTAACACTCATTATTGGATTCATTTCTATGTCAAGCCATAGTTCTGCTCAATCTGACAGTGCGCCCGCAATTGAATTTCAGAAAGATAGTTTGGTATTGTTTCAGCCAAGAACCAAAAAGAAAATCATAAGCTATATTATAGTTGATGGAGATTCAATTCCGATTTATCAATTAGAGCAGGTGTTGGTACGCCCATTGGCTGATAGTACTGAAATGGCTCGTTTTACCAAGCTGCGTAGAAATATCAAAGTGGTGCTTCCTTACGCAAAATTAGCTGCGTTTAAGTTGCAATTAATGGAAGACAATCTTCGAAAAATTGAAAAGAAGAAAGATCGTAGACGCTATGTGAAGCAGGTGGAGAAATCCATTAAAAAAGAGTTTATGAAAGAACTTCAGAATTTAACCATGTCTCAAGGCAAGTTGTTGCTTAAATTAATTCATCGCGAAACCGGAAAGACCACTTGGGATATTATGACCAATTATTCAGGTGGAATTGAAACCTTGTTTTGGCAAGCAATGGCCAAAACCTATAACACCAGTATGAAGGAAACATTCGATCCTGCGCACGATTGGGAAATTGATTTTATTATCAAAAAACTCGAACTAGAATAATCTATTCATTTAATTGCTTTAGCAGCCAATTTATCTCAAATTTGCAATCATGTTGCAAATTGCAAAAATCAAAGAGAATTCAGAGGGCATCGCCCAGCGTTTAGACCTTCGCGGTATCAATGGGAAAGAACGCGTAGCAAAAATTCTTAGTATTGACGAAAAACGTAGAGCAGTTCAACACAAAAAGGAAGAATTGTTGGCTCAAATGAACCAGCTTTCAGCTGCAATAGGGGATTTGTTTAAAGCTGGTAAGCGGGAAGAAGCCGATTTAAAGAAGGCGGAAACTGCTGCAATTAAAGAATCCATTAAACTTGCCGAAGGCGAGTATAAACAAGTTGAAAACGAATTAACTGACTTGTTAAATGACACTCCGAATGCTCCGCATTCTTCGGTTCAGCCTGGCCAGTCTGAAAAAGATAATGTAGAAGTGTTTTCATGGGGAGAGATTCCAGATCTTGGGACCAAGGCAAAACCCCATTGGGAAATAGCCAGTGAAGCAGCGTTAATTGATTTTGAACTGGGTGTTAAAATAACAGGAGCGGGTTTCCCGGTCTACACAGGTGTAGGGGCGAAATTGCAACGCGCATTGATAAATTTCTTTTTAAATGAAGCAGGCGCATCAGGCTATACAGAAGTACAGGTGCCCATAATGGTCAATGAGGATAGTGCATACGCAACAGGTCAGTTACCAGATAAAGAAGGACAGATGTACCATGCTGCCGTGGATGATTTTTATATGATTCCAACCGCGGAAGTACCTGTGACTAATATCTTTAGAGATACCATTTTAAAAGAAGAAGAATTACCAAAAAAGCTTACTGGATATACCCCTTGTTTTAGAAGAGAAGCGGGATCTTATGGCAAAGACGTTCGCGGCTTAAACCGGTTACATCAATTTGATAAAGTAGAAATTGTTCAAGTGGTTCATCCAGACAAGTCTTACGATGTGTTGGATGAAATGGTGGAGCATGTGAAAGTGCTCATGGAGAAATTAGAATTGCCTTATCGCATTCTACTGCTTTGTGGTGGTGACATGGGATTTACCTCTGCCAAAACCTTTGATTTTGAAGTTTGGAGTGCCGCACAGAAACGCTGGTTAGAGGTGAGTAGTGTTTCCTGCTTTGAGAGTTATCAATCCAATCGCTTAAAATGCCGTTTCAAGAACAAAGAAACGGGAAAGAACGAATTGGTGCACACCTTGAATGGTTCTGCCTTGGCGCTCCCACGGATTGTGGCTGCTTTGCTAGAAAACAACCAATTGGATGGCAATCGAATTCATATCCCCAAAGCTTTACAGCCGTATTTGGGTATGGAAGAAATCGTTTATTAATTCCTAATTAGGGAGTTAATTTAGCACCAGCGCCATATTGCGCAAAGTCCCCATTTGATTCATCAAAGCTAAAATGCATCATGATGTCACCCACAATTACGCAATAGATGTCTTCGTAATAATTGGTTTCGATTTGGGCTTTTTTAGCATAAAAGACATTCTTGAACCCGTTGGTACATTGGGTAAGTTGAAAAGTACCAGAAGAACTGCCATCTGATCCCTTATGGGTCCAATCCACTTTACCCGTGCTATTGATGGAGTAGTTTCCAGCACCTTGTCCATTGTCCCATACATTGATGTATTTATAATCTCCAGCTATCGAAGATAAACTGGCTGTTGCGTCAATTTTTAATCCGAGGAGAAATCCATTGCCCGTGCCTAAATCCAGTAGAAATGCGGCTTCATTTGGAGTAGCATATACGTAGCCCGACAAGTCGGTGGTTGATCCAGTCACTTTAACGACCAAGCGTTCTTTATGAGTGCCGTTTACCGTCCAGGTTCCGGTTTCATCACCCGTTGTAATTGGAATTGAGCCGGTAAATAAATCAGGTGACATCTCGGTAACTGAGCCATCACCGGTATTGGTAGCGAAGTTTTTCTTGATCCACGTATTATCGTTTTTAACATTCAGGATACCCCATTCTTTAATGGTTGCATCATTCATGATTCCGGTGTTGTCCATCACAATAAATACATAATCGCCAGAAATGGAACTAGTATTGTTTGAGTTGTCGAAAAGGGATGATACCCCAAAAGAAATCGTATTCAGCGGATTGCCCGTAGGGAAATTGGCGGCAATTATTTTGTCGGTCAATTCAACCGCATAGAATTGATCCGTTCCAGCAGTTACATTGTATATACCCTTCAAGTTGGGGTCAGTGAGCGTGGAGTAGGATCCAGTGGATTGATTACCCGTTGTTTCATTGTCAACGGTATACGTATTTAAAGTGCTATTGATGTTGAATGTGATTAAATCACCATGCGATCCTGATCCAGAATACAAATGCTTGATTTCATTTTGTTTGCTGTCGTCCATGGCATCTTCTTCTTTCTTACATGCATTCAATGTAAGTGCAAGAATCAAAGCGGTTAATGTGGTGTAAAATAATGTTTTCATAGGTTCGATATTTGGTATAAGAAAGGTAGTAAATGGTCTTTTTCATTACAATGTCAATGCTCATATAAAATCCTGATTTTTGAATTAGCTCATTGTACTATTTTTGAGTTGACAGGAATTAAATGACTTATTGCCTTAATTTTGCAATGAAATGAAAGGACGCTCACTCTTTGCACTATCTGCTTTGTTTTTTGTAATTGGGTTTCAATCAATCCATGCGCAAATCATTTGCAAAACCTCAAACATTCCCAATAACGCAAGCAATTGCCAACAAGAATTATATGATCCGGTCTGTGGCTGCGATACGGTAACCTATCGCCACCCCTGCGATGCTTCTCAAATACATAATGTGCAATTCTACACCGATGGCATATGCTTTAATCAATTGTTTAGCATGGATATTTATCCCAGTCCTGCTACTCAGGCGAATCCCATTCGTTTAGCCATAGAAACCCAACAAAACAATCCGGTGGCTTTTACCATTCTCATCTTTGATGCTTGGGGCATACTGCAAAAACAACGAGTAGTGGGCAACACCACGCGCTTTGATTGGTCATTCCCATCTTCAGGATTCCAAGCAGGCGTATATATAGCGGTTGCTGTGAATGGCGCAACTGGTTTTGCGGTGATTAAAAAGTTTGTGGTAGGGAGCATTTGAGGTCTATTTTCACCCCAAAGCATCCTTTTTATCGCATTTAGTGTGGATTGGTGTATTCCGAATTGTTGATGAATTGCTGGTCGGTCAGGGTGTTTAAAAATGCGATAAGGTCCAATTTGTCCTGTACATCCAACCTTAATCCTGTCGCTCTGGTTTGTTCCATCGCTGGATCCAAAGTAGATGATGCTTTAACTCCATTGTTGTAATGTTCCAGCACCTGTTCCAATGTTTGGAAACGCCCATCATGCATGTATGGGGCGGTTAAAGCAATGTTGCGTAAGCTAACTACTTTAAATTTACCGACATCTCTTGAATTCAGCGTTGCTTTTGCTCTACCAGAATCGGTAAATGTTGCATCCAATCCATTGTTCATATAACGATCGTTTTCAAAATTGAATCCGGAATGGCAATGCGCGCAGTCAGCCCCGCTGGAGTCTGGAATGAATTGATTGTATTCCTGGAAAAATAGTTTTCGCCCACGATTTTCGCTGGGGGTAAGATTCACTTTGTTGGCTAAGAAATCATCGTATTTGGATTGGTATGAAACAATCGAATTCATGAATTGCTCAAGGGCTAAGGAAATGGTGAGCTCAGTTATATCCGCACTTCCAAATGCACGGATAAAATGATCCTTATATTTTTGAGAACTCGAAAGTTTGGCAATCACATTTTCAATGGACTCATCCATTTCTAAGGGATCCTGTATGGGTTTTGTCGCTTGATGCCGAAGTAATTCAGCTCTTCCATCCCAAAAGAAATTGTTGGTGTTCCACGCCATGTTGAATATTGCCATTGCTTGTCTGCCACCTTTTAATCCACGCACTCCTGTAGAGAAACGGGCAGTGTCGTCAAATGCATTATTTTGATTGTGGCAACTTGCACAAGTCATACTCCCATCTTTAGAAAGCATAGGTTCGTAAAACAGCATTCGACCCAAAAACACACCGGCATTGGATAAAAGGTTATCAGGTGTTATGGCGGGAGCGGGAAAGCTACCGTAAGAAAGTATGTAAGGTGTATTGTCCTGTTCAACAGCAGGTTCTGAAGTTGGATCTTTCTTGCATGCAGTGGGTAATATAATGAGGCCCGCTATTATAAAAAGCAGGGTAATTAAAGTATATGTTTTGCGTTTCATTGTTTTTTAAATTTAGGGTTATGGACAAAATTCATGTCCGTTAACGTGTGTAAGAAAGCTTCTAATTGAGCAAGTTCGTTCTCATTCAAATGAAGTTTTTTAATTTGTGTTTGATTGTTGAAGTGTGTGCTGTTACCCCCTTTATTATAGGACTTGAGAACACTTCTAAGGCTGTTTAAGCTGCCGTCATGCATATAAGGAGCTGTTAAAGCTATATTGCGCAAACTTGGAACTTTAAATAAGCCAATGTCTTCTTTGCGATGTGTGATTTGATATCGGCCACTGTCATTTTTAATTTGAGTGGCCCCATTGTTGGCAAAGGTATAATTGGTAAAATTAAATCCACCATGGCACTGACTGCAATTGGTTCGCGAGCCAAAGAATAATTCCAAGCCCTTTCGCTCTTGTTCATTCAAAGAGCTAAGCCCTTGAATGTATTGGTCAAACCTACTTTGATTGGAGACCAATGTTCTTTCGAAAGCTGCAATGGATGCCGTAATGGCGAAATAGGGCTCTTTGCTTGGATATGCTTGGCTTGCCATTTTTTTAAAATACGAATCTTGCAATAATCTGGATTCAATCTTCAATAGGTTGAAGTTAAATTCATTGTGCTCTTGAATGGGCACGAGTACTTGAATTTCTAAACTTTGCACACCACCTGCTCGAGTAAAGTAAGGATGGAATCCAATATTTGCTAAGCTAGGAGAGTTACTTGTTCCCAATTGTTTATCACTGCCAATACTGAACTTTCTTTGATCGGTAAATGAATGTTCAGGAAGATGACAGGATGAACAACTAACGCTGCTGTCTTTGGACAAAGCAGGATTGTAAAACAAATACTTTCCTAGCGCAATGCGATCTTTGGATGGCAAATTGTTGGCAGGTATAGGCATGATAGGCATTGCGAATTGGCTAGCAAATGCATTGGTTACAAGCGTTTTTTTATCCCGTGTACAAGCAACCAACAAAGTCGCTATGCATAATATAGAGACCAGTTTATTCAAAGTATTATTCTATAAAACGATTTGTCTTTTCATTGCTACCAGCGTGTTGGCTGCAGTAAAAGCTTGAATGGTATACATACCAGGTTTATCAATAAATAGTTTTGTAGTGCCGAGCAAAGTCTGCTTAATAACCGCACCCTTGAGATTGATTACTTTGTAGTATACCTGTTCAGTACTGTTTACCGTAAGATTTATTTGAGCATTCAATTGTGCGGGATTGGGGTACGTTAAAATTGTTTTGCTTTTGTCGATTGCTTTGATTGATAATATGTCTCCTTGACCGTTTGTGTTCGTGAAAACAGAATCTCTCATATTTTGCAATGCTTTTCGATCACTGGTATTGTCCCCATGTGCTATAACCCCTGAATTGATGGATATGTCATGTAACACTTTGTCATAATCAGCATTCAGTTCAATCACCTTTGCTCCATTGTCATCGATTGCAGCAACAGGTATTCGAAGACTATAATAATTGGCATCCCAAAGACCATGGAGTTGATAAGTCTGGTTTAAACTACTCCCAGATTTGCCTTCAATTGCCAAAAAACGATAGCCCGAAGTCCATCCCCAATGCATTGAAGGAGATTTAGGTGCTAAGGGATGTCCTGCCATGAAACTGGCTGGATTCGCATGGTTATTGAAAGGGTCAACTCCAATCGAGAATTGTATGGCTTCAATGTTGGTTACGCTGCGTAAACCAAGATCTAACGTCTCTGTTGCGCCACTTGGATTCATTAGAAAGTAGGTGTTTTTGAGTGTGTCCATTGAACCTCCATCATGAATAATGATCACGTTTGAGATGTAGTACTCTAATCGGGTAATGGTATAGTCATGATCTAAATTGTTTTTTACCTGAAGATTTTTTGCATAATTTACAGAGCCAATTTTATGGTTGAATTTAAGTTTGACATTAGTTGAAGCTTTTAAGTTAGGGAACCAGCTAAAAGCCATTAAAAGGATTAATGCATAGAGAGTATATTTTTTCATTTTTATTGTATTTAATGTTTTAAAAAAGGTGGAGCCAAACGGCTCCACCAAATATAGTTTATTTACAGCATTCACATCCGCATTCGCAACCATTCGGATTGCAATTGCCGTTGCATGAACATACTTCACCACAACACTCGGTATTGCATGATTGCCCTTCGCAGCAGCTTGCTGGAGTGGCACTGAATGAGTATAATAATCCTGCAGTTCCTATTGCAAGCACTGCTATTGTCGTTTTTAATATATTTTTCTTGTTTTTCATTTTTCTATTTTTTTAAGTGGCCGGTTTGATTTTTCACACCTATACAGGCAAAAGTGCATCAGAAGAATTCAAATGAAATATTTCTTACGATGTAAGAAATACAGTGTTAATAAATAGAAAAGGGGATCAAAGTCGATAAACGCAGTTCAAAATTCGCAATGGCGGATCTTGACCGAGTTTAAAATTAAACGTTTGAACAAGTAAAGTTTCAATTAGCTCTGCCTTAGTCAAAGGCTGATTAATGGTTAAGATAGGGGCAAAGGGTTTGGTAGTTTGGTTAACCAAAGCTTGAGCCAAATGCTTGGTGTCAACTTTGTATTCAAACGATTTTTCCTGACAACAAGAACTGCTTTCATCCTCATCGCCACACCCACAGGAAGCATCACTCAATTCCGAATTAAGGGCGATCTCGGCAACCTCATCACTACAAAAATGCACATTGGCTGAAAACCCAACTGTAGCTAATGCATAGAAGGCAAGCAATAAATATGTTCCAAGTTTTTTCACTTCGCTTGATTTCAAAGATACGAAAAATACCCGAAGAAAGGAATTTGATAAGGATGAACTAAGTCATCTGAAGGTTAGATTGTTTAAATCTAATGCCTTAAAACGGCAAATCGTCATCCCCATTGTCACTGGCTGCAGTAAACGCATCATTGGCATTACCCGAAGCAGGGGCATCATTGCTGGCCGGTGGAGGAGGAGTGAATCCAGTATTATTGGATTGAGCACCAGTTTCAATTTTCCAGGCTCTTAAGTCCGTATACCATCTGCCGTTGTATTCTCGGCTTTCGGGATCAAAACTAATTTTTACAGCATCTCCAGGTTTCAATGATTCCAACACATTGATTTTGTCACCCCAAAGTGAAAAACAAACCTTCTTAGGGTACTGTCCATCTGTTTCAATAACAAATTCTTGTTTTTGCCATTCGCCCCCATTTTTGCTTTGTCCAGATACTTTATCTACAATAACATTTATTTTTCCGTTGATTTCTGCCATGAGGCAAAGGTAAAAGTATGATCGGAGAAATTCAGGGCATTTATTGACAAGTTATGCAGGATTGAGTAATTAGTAAGTAGTTTTTAGGTTTTTAGGACATTATCAAAGTACAATGTCAAAATATCTATTGGTAAAAAACATTAATAATTAAACATTTAAAACTACACCAAGCCTTGCATGTTCACCAGCTTTTCATAATATCCCTTTTGGGCTATGAGCGCCTGATGCGTACCCTGCTCTACGATTTCTCCTTGTTTCAATACGATGATTGAATCACAATTCATTACCGTGCTCAATCGATGGGCAATAATTATACTGGTCCGATTTTCCATTAAGTGTTCTAAGGCCACCTGAACCGCTTTTTCACTCTCGGTGTCTAATGCACTGGTTGCCTCATCTAAGACCAAAACTTCGGGGTTCTTAAGTACCGCACGGGCAATTGTGATTCGTTGCCGTTGTCCACCACTTAAGCGATTGCCTCGGTCGCCCACCATGGTGTCGTATCCATTTTCCAATTGCATGATGAAATCATGGGCATTCGCTGTTTTAGCAGCATCAATCATCTCTTCATCGCTGGATTGTGTATTGTATTTTATATTGTTCGCAATGGTGTCCATAAACAGAATGGGTTCCTGCGTTACTATACCGACTAAGGATCGAAGATTCTTAAGGGTCATTTGTTTGATATTGATATTGTCAAATTTGATAGCTCCTTCGGTCACATCATAAAAGCGTGAGCATAAATCGGCAATGGTAGATTTTCCTGCGCCACTTTCACCCACCAAAGCTACTTTTTGCCCCTTTTGAACGGTCAAGTTGATTTTGTTCAACACCTTGGTCTGGTCATACGCAAAACTCACCTCTTCAAAAGAAATTTGATTTTGCAAGGCTGGCAATGCTTTGATAGGTTCAATCGCTTTGATTTCTGGTTCTTCATCTAAATAGGAGAAGAGCTTTTCTGCCGAAACTAATCCACGCTGCACCCCGCTGCTCGCACCGGATAAATTCTTAAACGGTTGGATCATTTGGGTGAAAAAGGCAATATATCCAATAAATGTGGCACCATTTAAGGCGGTAGAATTACTAAAAATAAGATAACCCCCAAATAGTACCAAGCCAATTACAGCTAGTATACCCATGAACTCAGAACTTGGAGCAGCCAGTTCTCTGCGCTTAAAGAGTTTTTTACTATTGGTCGTAAACTCTTGATTGATATTTGAAAACTCTTTGGTCGTTTTATCTTCTGCCGTGAAACTTTTCACAATCTTTATGCTGCCTATGGTTTCATCCACCTTGGATAGCATTTGTGCAGCATACTCCTGACTGAAATAACCATAACTCTTCAATTTTTTAATGATGCGGGAAATAATGAATCCAGCAATCGGGAAGAATAATAGCGCAAACAGGGTCAATTTGAAACTCATGTAAAACAAACCAATGAAAGTGAAAACAATCACTAAGGGATCTCTCAAAATGACTTGATACGCGCTGAGTAGGCTATGTTCCAGTTCAAATACTTCAGAGGTTAATGTATTTACTAAATCGCCTCGCTTGTTCTTTTGGAAAAAGGCAATATCACTTCGTGTATATTGAGCAAACAATTCATTCCGGATATTCTGCATGGTATTCAGTTTGAAGCGAATGAGGGTTCGAGCTGCCATGTATCGGAAGAAATTGGTGAGCAAGGCAGAGATACCAATAATCATACAGATCATCGCAAGGCCATACATTTTACCTCCGCTAGCAATCAAACTATTAATCTTATAATAGAAGAGGTCTTTAATATAAGTCAAACTGAATGCAGACTGTGGTGCGATCAATTCTGAACTAATTTTTTCGGTGTTAAAAAGCACATCGAGGATTGGAATGAGAAGGGCTATGTTAAATAGGCCTAGAATTACTCCTAAGAAAGTGTAAATCACATATTCAGGTAGGTAATGATGCAGTTTTCCTGCATAACCCAAGGTGCGTTTTATGGTATGTGATGCTTTCAAGGCAGCAAAGGTATTAAATTAGTGTTTAGTTGGTAGTAATTAGTGATTAGTTAATGTTTTTAACGATGAATAGGAAAGAAATTTCTATTGCCTTTTGCCTATCTACTATTTACCAAAAGGGGTATCTTCGCAACTTGTCACCCATGCATAAACATAAAATTATCAATGATCCGGTTTGGGGATTTATTTCCATCTCGAACCCCTTGATATTCAAAATAATAGAGCACCCGTACTTTCAGCGTCTTCGTAGGATTAAGCAATTGGGAATGACTGACTTGGTGTATCCTGGGGCAAATCATACTCGTTTTGCGCATGCATTGGGAGCCTATCATTTAATGAGCAAGGCAGTGGCTGTTTTGAAACAAAAAAGGGTAGAAATAACCCCGGCAGAGGAGGAAGCATTGTATTGCGGTATTCTTTTACACGATATTGGTCATGGCCCGTTTTCACATACCTTAGAGTTTATTATTGTGAAGGGGGATTCATCACGAACAGTTATCCTTGAATGTAATGCAGGTGATGAATAAGGAATTCAATGGTGCCTTGGATTTGGCCATTCAAATCTTTTTGGATGAGCATCCCAAAAAGTTTTTACACCAATTGATC
This sequence comes from uncultured Bacteroidia bacterium, assembly GCA_943788195.1. GTDB lineage: Bacteria > Bacteroidota > Bacteroidia > NS11-12g > UBA955 > CALSPH01. The sequence continues at coordinate 22,406 of CALSPH010000003.1, read as the reverse complement.
AGTAGCCAATTAGACATGGACCGCTTGGACTATTTAAGTCGGGATAGTTTCTATACTGGGGTTTCAGAGGGTGTTATTGGAGCTGATCGCCTCATTCATATGCTGAATGTAGCTGATGAAGAATTGGTGATTGAGCAAAAAGGAATCTACAGCGTAGAAAAATTCCTGATCGCTAGACGTCTGATGTACTGGCAGGTCTATTTGCATAAGACCGTAGTGGTTGGAGATTGCATGCTCAAACAGATTTTAAGAAGGACAGGCGTGCTTCTTAAAGAAGGCACGATTAAAGCTTCTTTACCTATACATCATTTTATGGGGCGTGAGTTTGATGAAAGTATGCTTTCTGATTTCCTCAAACTGGACGATTCAGATATTTTTGCTGTGGTGAAAAATGGGATGGATTCTAAAGATACCATATTACGCATGCTTTGTGTACATTTTATCAATCGAGACTTATGGGAAATTAAAGTGGATGAAGCCCCTTTTAATCCTGAGATACTTGAGTCAAAACGAAAGAAATTAGCAGAAAAGTACAACATAAGTGAAGCCGAATCTACTTATTTCGTATGGTCAGACAGCTTGGAGAACAATGCATACATGCAAAAGGGAGAGAATATTACCATATTGCAAAAAAAAATGGAACCAAACGAGATGTAACTGAAGCTTCAGATAATTATAATCTAGATACGCTTAAAAAGAAAGTAGTCAAGTATTTTATTGGCGTGGAGTGATTGAGCTGATACTTGATATATAGCATAGAGTAGTAGTTCTAAACCTTACTACTCAAATTCATTAACCAAGCATCTGCAAGCACCAACCATGTCATGGCTTCAACAATTGCCACGGCTCGTGGTAAAACGCAAGGGTCATGCCCGACCTTTAGCTGCTAGGTTTACTTTTTCGCCATCCGTATTGATGGTTTGCTGGGTTTTGCCAATGGTGGCCGTTGGTTTAAAGGCTACCTTGAAATGTACGTCTTCTCCATTACTTATGCCCCCCACAATACCACCGCTGTTATTCGTTTTGGTTTTAATACCCACTTTAGTCAACATTTCAGGTTGATCATTCAGTTCTGAGCCTTTGAAATTTGCGCTGTCAAAACCAGACCCATACTCAAACCCTTTGGTGGCGTTGATGCTCATCATCGCATGCGCGAGTTGCGCCTGTAATTTGCCAAATTGTGGTTCGCCCAGTCCTGCATCTAAACTGGATATGATACAGCTGATGGTTCCACCTAGGCTATCTCCATCGTTTTTTGCCGCTAAAATGATTTGTTCCATTTCTTTCGCCAATTCTACATCCGGGCATCGTACTGCATTATCCATTTGCTGTAGGGCAGAAAGGGGATAATTTTTACTTAATTTTAATTGATGCACTTGGCTTACGTAAGCGCCCAATTGAATCGAACTGACTTGGTTCAAGTACATCGCTGCAAATGCACCACCAATTACCCAAGACAAGGTGGTTCGTGCACTCGATCTGCCTCCACCACGATAATCTCGGTTGCCATATTTATGTGCATACGTAAAATCTGCATGCGAAGGACGATACACCTCTTTGAGCGCATCATAGTCAGCAGGTTTAGCATCTGCATTGCGAACCAAAACTGCAATAGGGGCTCCGGTTGTTTTGCCATTAAATACACCTGAAAGGATTTCTGCTTGGTCATGTTCTGAACGTTCTGTGCTGATACTACTTTGCCCTGGTCTGCGTTTATTTAAATGGTTTTGCAAAAGTGCTTCATCCACAACAACTCCCGCAGGACAGCCATCGATAACCGCGCCCAGTCCTTTGCCATGGCTTTCACCAAAGGTGTGTACTTGAAATATTTGACCCAATGTGTTACGCATCTATTTTAAAACCAGCTTTATTAATTTCTTTCCAAAAATACGGGAAGGATTTGGTTACACAAGAATGTCCTTCGAGTATTATATTTTCATGCGTTGCCAATAGGGCCCAGGCCATCGCAATTCGATGATCGTTATGGCAAGATAGTTCCAAGTTTTTAGGAACATTTACAGTGCTCGCGTTGAAGTGAATTCTATCCTGATTCAGTTCAAGGATCTCTACATTTAGCTTTCTCAGTAATGCAGTAAAGTGTTGAAGTCGCTTACTTTCTTTGCGATCCAGTGTTTGTAAACCAGTGGCGTCCAGCGACCACCCGTTTAACGCCCAGCATAGCATGATGTTTAATGCAGCATCAGGATAATCGGTAAAATCAATTTGTTTTGGTATTTTGTTTCCAACCATTGCGCTAAAACGGATGCCTTTTGAAGCTTGAATGGCTTTTAATAGCCCCCATTTTTGCAAATCCAAGAACAGTTTATGCTCAGCTTGTTTTGAATGGTTCTGCAGTTCAAATAATTCAATTGTTTTGGATTGATCCAATAGTGCGAGGGCAAAAAAGAATGATGCAGCAGACCAATCCCGTTCGATGGGCTTTTCCTTGAGGGTAAAATTTGGATCTGTTTTAATCTTTACTTTATTCTCACCTATTGCTAGTTCTATTCCCGCTGATCGCATTACTTCTGCGGTCAGTTGAATGTAGCTCGATGAGCTTTGTTTATCACTCCATTTAATGTGTAAGTCATCTACCATTTGATGCCCAATAAGCATTAGCGCACTGATGAACTGGGAACTCAATTGTTCCTCAATTTGTAACGTTCCGCCTTTCAATGTTCTGCCCTTTACCCATATTTTCTTATCTCTGATTTGAATATCCGCGCCCAGTTCTTGCAGTAACTCAATTAATTCATGAATTGGCCGTGTCGCTAATACTGGTGAGCGTTGAATGTAGTTGTTATACCCCGGGCTATTTGCTGCTTTAGCGAGTGCAAAACGAAGCACCGTTCCAGCCTCACCAGCATTTATCACTTGATTATTTTCAATTGAATCAACTGCATTTACCATGGCAGTGATATCATCGTTTATTGACTCCGAACCTTTTAATGATTGACGTTCTCTTCCTAAAATGATCAATCGATTTAAAATACTTTTTGAATACGGTAGATGAATGGACTCTTCCGTTACTTGATCTTTATGATAGGAGAGTTGCATCACGAATTGATGTATTTCAATAATGCGTTCTCCATAACATCCAAGTTCACCGTGGTTACCCATGCTTCTCCTTTTGCTTTAATCAATGCGCATTTGATATCATTATGCTGATTCTTTTTATCATGCGACATGAATTGGAGTATTGTGGGAATATCCGCAGCCTTGATTTGAATTTTAGAAAAGACTGCTGGCACAGCATCTACTAATTGGTCATAAGCCCATGCATCATTGTACTCGTCTTTGGTGATATTGGATTCAATCAGCAAACCCGCAGCCACCGCATGTCCATGGGGCAAATGATGGTTGTTATGAATCATGATGCTTTCTAATGCATGTCCAACGGTATGACCTGCATTGAGTGCTAGTCGTTTGTTTTTCTCGTAAGGGTCTGATAAAACGATTTTATGTTTTATACTGCTCCAATGGGCTATGGAATCATTGTCCATATCGGGAATTTGAGTTGGAATGGTTTGATTAGCCAGCAGTAAATGTTTCACAACCTCTGCCCATCCGCTTTGCAGTTCTATCACAGGCAAGGTTTTTAAGAAGGCTGCATTGGAGAGAATAGCAAAAGGAGGATAGATGCTCCCAATGATGTTCTTTATGGATTGATGATCAACACCCGTTTTACCCCCTATGGAAGCATCTACCATGCCCAGCAATGAAGTTGGGACATTGATGTATCGTATCCCTCGTTTGTAGGTTGAGGCGGCATAACCTACAAGATCGGTAACCATACCACCGCCTAAAGCGATCAGCAGTGTATTGCGATCTAATTTGTGCTGCATTAAGTATTCAACCAATTCCAGATAAGCACCAACCGTTTTATTCGCTTCTCCGCTTTTGAGTTCATAGTGCAAATCAAAAGGGATCTCTTTCAATAAGGGCAAACAATGCTTGCTTGTATTGTCATCAGTGACCACCACAATCTTGGAAGGATTCGCAATTTGAATTGCTCTTCCTAATAAAGGGACGATTTGATTGCTGAAAACGGCTCTACTGTGCAAAATCTAAACGAGATGTGACTCCAGGTTTTTTATGGTTTGGCGGGGTGATTTCCGCTCGTAAATGATATCATTCACAGCATTCAAAATAGGCATTTCTGTGCCTATCTTTTGATTAATTTCATGCATTGTTTTCGTGCTATAATATCCCTCGGCAATCATATTCATTTCCATTTGTGCTGATTTTACCGTGTATCCTTTACCGAGCATATTGCCAAAGGTACGGTTACGGCTAAATTGCGAATAGGCCGTGACCAATAAATCTCCGAGATAGGCATTTTCTTTAACGTCTCGATGTTGTTCATGGCAATCATCTAGGAAACGCTCCATTTCTGAGGATGCTTTTGATACGAGAACTGCTTGAAAATTATCTCCATACCCCAAACCATGACTGATTCCACAAGCAATGGCATATACATTCTTGAGAACAGCTGCATATTCAACCCCAAAAACATCATCCGTTACTTTAGTTTTAATAAACCGTCCTTCAATCATCTTTGCCAGTAATTCGGCCAAAGTCTGGTTCAAACTGGCCACAGTTAAGTAGGATAGTTTTTCTAAAGCTACTTCTTCTGCGTGACAGGGTCCTGTAATTACAGCCAAATTTTCTTCAGGCAATCCCCAATTGTCAACCATGTAATGGCCAACCACTTGAAAAGTTTCAGGTATAATGCCTTTGATCGAGCTGGCAATGTATTTTCCTTTAAAACTATCCTTGGGTAATCCATCCAATTGGGTGGCTAGAAATGCTGCGGGTGTGGCTAAAACGATGATATCATTATTTGCAATGGTATGCTCCAAATCACTCGTAGGGGTTACCTTATTTAAATCAAACTGTACACTTGAAATGTAGTTTGGGTTGTGTTTGTGCGTTTTAATATGTTCGATGGCATCTTCATTCCGCATCCACCAGTCCACAAGAATGGTGCTGTTTTCTGTGAGAATCTTAACCAGTGCGGTTGCCCAACTGCCTCCTCCAATAACTGCTATACTTTTAGGGGTATCCATTGCGGCAAAGATAAGGTTAATGGTTGTAAATGAAATTCAAACGCATTGCCAAAAGTTTCATTGACTGCTGAAATGGTAAACGGGGGTAAAGGCACAATGCTATAATTGATGCTTAAAAAGATTCTTAAGAACATGACCTGCTCTGTTTTTCAAGCCATTACTACCATTGGGTACTACCGACTCAACTGCCTGAATTAACTCTGGAATCAATTCAGGATATTTCAATGCAATATTCTCACAAATGCGCATACTGAAAGCTCTTACAGCAATCGCTTCATTTGGGTTAAGTAAATAGAGCATTGCCAAATCATAAAAATTTCCTTCATATTCTGGTGGAATTTCAATGAACTGATACATGCGTACAATATTTCTGCGGATTGAATTGTGCGATTGTTTCTCTTGCAACTTATCTAAAAGGAGTTGATGATATGGTAGAAACATTTCAGGATGTTTTTCTCCAATATTACTGAGTGCCCAGCTTGTTTGCTGCGAAATTCGTGCATTGTTACCCAAAAATACATCTAATAATTCTTTTAAATGCTTTGGGTTGGTCCCCACATAATCAATAATCCTATGAATAGACGCTTTATCATGGGTCTCTAAAATTAATTCGTTAAGCATGCGATTCAATTACAAATCAAAAGAAAAATTCATTAATTTTACCTTCTTAATTATGGGAAATCAATCTGTATCACAATTCACTGGCGCAGAGGCTAAAAAAAAATTCACACTTGCCTTACTCAATGATATCGCTGCATTACAGCATATGTTGGATACAGGTATGGTTGAAGCAGGTATCACACGTATTGGAGCAGAACAAGAGTTGTGTTTGGTGGATAGTCAATTTGCACCTAGCTCCAATAATATAGAAGTTCTTGCTGCCATTGACGATCCACACTTTGTACCTGAAATAGCCCAATTTAATATCGAGGCCAATTTAGATCCCCAAGATTTTCATACGGACTGTTTTAAACGAATGGAAAAGCAAATTCGGGAACTCATGGCTAAAGCGCATCGTGCTACAGAAGAACGCGATACAAAAATTATAATGACGGGTATTTTACCTACCCTGCGTAAACGGCATTTGGATTTCGACTATATGACACCCAACGCGCGTTATGAAGCTTTAGATCATATCATTAAGCAACAGCGCGGCAGTGATTTTGAACTGAACATTATGGGGGTGGATGAGTTGATTACCAGCCATCACAATATCTTGTTTGAAGCCTGTAACACCAGTTTTCAGGTGCACATGCAAATCAGTCCCGAACAGTTTACTTCCAAGTACAATTGGGCGCAAATGATTGCAGGACCCATTTTAGCCGTATCTGCAAATTCATCCTTACTCTTAGGTAAACGGCTTTGGAAAGAAACCCGCATTGCATTGTTTCAGCAAAGTGTAGATATCAGAAGCTCAACCAACATCAAACGCGAACAAGAACCGCGTGTAACTTTCGGGAAGCAATGGTTGAAAGGCACGGTTGTAGATTTATATAAAGACAATATCAGCCGTTTCAATTTGTTGTTTGCATCAGAAGATCAAGAAGATGCACAGAAAGTGCTTGAAGAAGGAGGTGTTCCTAAACTGGAAGCGCTTAATATGCATAACAGTACGGTGTATAAATGGAACCGAGCCTGTTATGGTGTAGGTGGAGGCAAGCCTCATTTGCGAATTGAAAATAGATACATACCTGCAGGACCAACGGTTAAAGATGAGTTGGCAAATGCTGCACTTTGGTTAGGCGCTATGCATGCCATGCCAGAGGAATATGAGGATTTACCTTCATTGGTAGGTTTTGAAGAGTGCAGATATAATTTTTACAATGCAGCTCGTTCGGGTTTAGATTGCAAATTCAATTGGTTTGGAACCACCTACGCTGCAGACCAGCTGTTAAAAAAAGTAATTGTGCCTTTGGCTAAAAAAGGACTGGCCAAGGCCAATATTGATCAGGATACGATTGATGATTTAATTGGAATTATTGAGAAAAGGATTGATAATAAAAAGAAAAATGGGGCGAAGTGGTTGTTGAAAAACTTTAGTACATTGCTCGAAGGTTCTACAGCCAATGAGGCCAGCAGAAATATAACAGAAGCGATCTATCACAATCAAATGTCTTCCAAACCCGTACATTTATGGAAAGATATTGATATGAAAGCATCGTATGCCAAAAGGAAATTTAATCGAGTCTCCGACATCATGGAAACCGAGGTGTATGTTGCCAAAGAAGATGATATTATCGAATTGGCTATCAACATGATGGACTGGAAGAATATTCGAAGTATACCCGTAGAGAATCCGAAAAATGAGCTTGTTGGTATTATAACCGCTCGTGAGTTACTGAAATATCACACCATGTCTGATAGTAATAAGCCCGTTTTGGTTAAAGACTTAATGGAAACCAATATGATATTACTTTCTCCCGATGCAACTACTGCAGATGCCGTTGAATTGCTGGCAGAGACCAGGGCTTCATATATCTTGGTTACCGAGAATAAATTTTTAATGGGATTAATAAGCGAAAGTGATATTGTGCAAGTAGCCAAAATGATGGAAGTATTTAAAAATTAATGGAACGTATTATTGGTAAATGCGGCTCAGGCCATAAGGGTCCTTTGTTGATTTTTGTTGCAGGAATTCACGGCAATGAACCCCAAGGGTTGATTGCACTTGAAAACATTATCAAAGAATTGGAAGATGGAGTACATGAAAAACGCGGTCGAATGATTGCGTTGCGAGGTAATCTTAGAGCCATTAAAGAAGACAAGCGGTTTATATCTGAAGATTTGAATCGGATTTGGTCGCATAACGAAAATCTGCACGATGACGTTTGGGAGATGAAAGAAATGGCTGAATTAAAATCAATAATAAATCAGGAATTGGAACTGGGTTTTACCGAAGCTTATTTGATTGATTTGCATACCACCTCAGCACCAACCATTCCTTTTGTGGTTACCAAAGAAATCAACCCAGACAAGCAATTGATTCACGATATCAAAGTTCCTTTTATTACTGGACTTGAAGGCCATTTGGATGGAACTATGCTTTCTTGGATGTGTAAAAAGGGGCACTGTGGCTTGGCTTTTGAAGCGGGTCAACATCACAGCAGAACAAGTATGATTAAGCATGAGTCATTTATTAAATTGGCCATGTACTATACCGGTTTTACCCCAAGTCTATCCGCGGAGGAGTTAAAAGATTTGCGCATTCATTTGGATGATGAACTCATGCCCAAACACAATCATTTCAAGTTAATGGATCACTATCACATAAAGCAGGAAGAGGAATTTGAGATGGAGCCTGGATTTTCAAATTTTGAACGAATCTATGAAGGGGAGATTTTGGCGAAGAACCAAGATGGCGAAATAATTTCTAAGCATGATGGGAATATATTTATGCCTTTATATCAAAAAGAGGGAAGGATGGCTTTTTCATTATAGAGCCCGCAGATTAACACTGCATTAGCAGCCTAAAGAATATTGTTTAATAGTGGGAAGCGATATCCTTTTATCACAGCTAAAGTGCGAATGAATATGATTATGGATGCGGAAAGTATCGTATTCATTAATTCACTCACGTCAAAGTAATTCAGTCCTATATAACACAAAGCGCCAGCGATACAGGCGGTAGCGTATATTTCACGTCTAAAGATAAGCGGAATCTCATTGCATAAAATATCACGGATTACACCACCAAAGGTGGCTGTCATTACCCCAAATATCATGATGATAATCCAATGGGAGCTATGGTTCAAAGCAATTTGTACACCTGAAATGGTGAAAAGTGCAATGCCTATGGTATCAAAAAGAAATAGTGTTTTGCGAATGCGTTTTATATACGGTTTGAAGATTAATGCGGCTATGGCACCTGAAACCACAATGTAAATATATAATGGCCGCTCGACCCATGAAATATCTAAATTCAATAGAACATCACGCAATGTTCCACCGCCAAGTGCAGTTTCAAAGGCGATTATAAACCCCCCAAAAACGTCCAGCTTCTTTTCTGCGGCAGCCAACAAGCCACTGATGGCAAAAGAAAAAACCCCAGTGTATCCTAAAAAACTTAAAATAGTCTCGACTTGCATTGGGGCAAATCTAAGTTTATTGAGAATGTTTAAAATGCTTCAATTAGCACGCCCATTTTGCCCATTTGAGCATCCCTAAAGGCTTCCATGATTTCACTTTCGGTGTTCATAACAAATGGACCATGACTGGCTACCGGCTCATTTAAAGGTTCTCCAGACAGCAATATAAAACGCGTGTCTTCGGTTGCTTCAAATTCAACCATTTCATCATCGTTGTTAAACACCAACATATCCTTGGCCTTAATCTCAGTGGAGTCATTCACTATGGCCGCTCCATCTAATATATATAACAACATATTGAATAGTTGTGGAATTTGAAACGTATGCTTCTTGCCTTTTGAAATTTGACCTCTTAACAATGTTTGTGCACTAAAGGTAGGAGCAGCCCCTTTCAATCCTTGATAATTCCCAGCCACAACACCAATTTCAATCCCATCTTCTTTATATGTGGGTGTTTCTTCTTTGCTTATGGGTTGATAGAAAGGCTCATCCATTTTATGAGCTGCAGGCGCATTAACCCAAAACTGAATAAATTCTACTTTGCCTCCTTTTTCGGCAAGTTCCTTGCCCATCCGCTCGCTATGGGTTATGCCTCTTCCGGCAAACATCCATTGCGTTCCTCCATCCGTAACTTGAGCATAGTTATCTCTCGAGTCTCGGTGTTCAACATTTCCTTTAAATACGAAAGTTACCGGTGAGAAACCCCGGTGTGGGTGAGGTCCTACGCCAACATCATTGGTTTTTTGATTGCCGGGTAATGTATATCCCAATGATGGATCAATAGAAATGGATCTAAGTATCCAATTTGTTGAGTAGGTAAGGGTTGATCCAAGTAATGTCCGCCCATGTTTACTTTTTGGGCTGGAATAAGATGTTTTATCGTTCGCATAGCTTAAACATTTGTTCACAACAAATATAATACTTTACTTTCTTTTTACGATGGTATGAAATTCATTTTCGATTTGCAGTAGATAAACACCGTTAGAATACTTTGCCAAATCAATGCTCAAACCTGATCTTAAACTAGCGTGCTGCTTCCAAATTAATTTACCTTGTATGGTATAAATGGCCACTGAAATGGGTGAACTCTGGTTGGATTGAATATGAATGGTTTCTGTAAACGGGTTAGGGTAGAAGGAATATTTATCATCCTGGCTGAATGCGGTAACATCCGATGTGCAATCAATCGATTGGACTTTAATTGATTTAGTAGCGCTGCAATTATCTGTACTGGTAGCTTCTAGTAAGTAACTTTGCCCGGGTTTTAAGACGATATTTTCGGAAACAGGAATACTATTCAGCTTGTAAGTTACGGATTGATTCAAATCGATGCTCATGCTGTCATGCGCACAAATAAATGTGTCGCGAAAAAAAGCTAAACTGGGTTTTGGGAGTGTTCCAATGGTTAATTCTCCATTAAAATCGCACTGATTGTTATCAATGAAGCCATAGGAGAAAATGCCTTTTTCAGAAGTTTGGATTTGGTTTGAGCTTATCGTTCTCCCATCAAAATAGTACTGATGCATTAGAGGTGGCAAAGCAAGCATAAGAGCGTCTTCAGCACAATTAGCCGTATCGATTGTTTTCGGGTAATCAATGGTTGGATGTGGCACCAAATCAATCGTATCGAGTATGGTACATTGATTTGAGTCGATAATGACCATGGGTATATGTTGTTCGCCCAACACATAGAAACTAGCACCGTATTCGTTCCCGTTTCTCAGCCACTTTTGTGCGTGCTGCGGTTTGTGTATTAGCACGGTAGCATTTGCACAGATTAAACTATCCCAGGTGGGTTGCACCGCATTTGGATAGTTGGCAATCAGGAACGAATCAATTGCAAAACAACCTATATCATTGATTGCATACACAGCATGTGTACCTATTTGATTGCTGGTAAATGTTTTGGTTCCTTTAAGGTTATTCCAGTAAATGGTTTTGAAATCTTCTGATAATTCAATGGTTGCAGAAGCTCCGATACACGTTTCATAAACGGAATCTAATCCAATAGTTACCTGTTGAAATGAAACATCGATTTCGTCTGAATAATTACAGCTATTATTACTGAGTGCATCCAAGCGAATAGAGCCATTCTCTTTTGCTGTCCATTTCAATTGAGGGTAAATTTTAGAATCATTGAACCAAATAAATCGTTTAAATCCGCTAGTGTTTGGAGCCAAAACCAAAGAGTCCCCGACACATAGGGCAGTATCCGAACCAAATTCAGGTACAATCACAGGATCTACCTCGGTATAAATGATAACACTGTCGGACTTTGTGCATGCTAAGCTATCAAAGCGCATTCGAAGCATAAATGAATCCGATTTTTGCAATAGCAGACGCATGGAAGATGCATGCTTAATATTTCCATTCGATAGTTGTTCAATGGAATAAGTTATCCCAGGAAGTGCTGCTGCACCAATGGTGCTACTTGCTCCTTTGCAGGTTACCCGTTGTTGTTCAATATTGAAGTTATGGATGGGCTGGTTGTAAAAACTAATCAAACCCATTCCCGTTTTATTGGTAACCCAGGGTTGATTGCCTCTTTTTCCATTGTAGCTTAACCCAGTGAGGTTGCAAGAGCTTTTACTGAGCTGAAGTGTTATGATATTGTTTTCTAATTTCCCGCTAACAATTTGGACACTATTATCACCAACCAATTCAAATAAGGATTCAAAATTATTGTCTACAAATAACAAGTCTCTTGTACTGCCCATGACCAGTTTTATTTCTCTTTGTAAACCATCGGTATAATAACAATGATCAATGTTGGGTGGATTAATATTGGTGGTTTCAGTGGGCCAGTAAAAATCACGTGCTACTAGCTTCGAGAGTTGATAACCTAATTTTTCATACCCATTCACAAAACCATAATGGACAATTATCGTGATTGTTGAGCCCATTGGCGCTCACTGTTTGGCAATTGGGTAATTTAAATTCAAATTGTCGCTGTACTTCCCGCAACTGTAAACTCGGATTCCCACAACCATCCCTTACCTGCACCACATATAACTTTTGAAATCCAGGATAATCTCTTTTCCAATGATGATAGAGATTGGTGAAACCCGTATCGTGTTTTAAAGCCAAACCGCCATCTGATTCTCCTTGAAAATAGAGAATACCTGAAATACTACTGTCTAAATTGGCTTTTCTCACTCGGTATAACAATCTCCCATAAATGGTAAATAAATCTTCCAGATTATTGAGGTTGGGTTGATGTTGATCGATTCGAGTACCACCTACTGCGCCATTCAATAGGCAAATGGGGGTGTTAAATGAATCCAGTACATGTTTAGCCAAAACTGCAGCCCATTGCCCAACACTGCCTTCTCTGCCTGGGTTTATCGCGTTGATTGGATGCCAAAACGTATCTGATCTTACCGTATTGTAAGTTCTGTTTGCTGTTCCAAAACTTCTGAGATAATCACTGTAGTAGTTGGTGTTGAATGGATTATAAGAAGCTGCAACAGCATTGCTTTGACCTTGAATCAAATACACATCACCCACCAGGATGTCATCTATTGTATGAGTGAATGTCGATCCGCCTGAGAGTTCATAGCGAATGCTGTATAAATACTTTCCCGTTTTTAAATATACTTTTTGTTTAAAGGTAGCAATTCCATTGATGAAATTCAGGTTTTGTTTACTATTCGAAATGAGAGTAGTTCCTCTGAAAACCTTGATATTGATATGCGTGAATGTATTTTGATCAACCTCACCGGATAACAGCACTTCTGCGGAACGAGTCAATTTGTTTTGGGGAATGAATGCTTTGGACGCGGGCGATTGAATTAGTTTTAATTGAGCAGTCGAACTCAAGGCAAAACAAATGGCGAGAAGAAAAAACAGGCTAAACCTCACTGTTCAAAGATACTGTATTAATTATTTTTTATTTGCTCTTCCATTACTGCAATCCCTTCTTCAAATGAATGCGGTGCGTATTTCAGTTCACGCATGGATTTGGTCAAATCAAAACCGGTAACTGGAGGCCGTTTTGCTTTTTGATTAAGACTTTTGCTATCTGTTCTTCCAACCGTATCCATGTCGAGCTTGTAGTATTTTGCAACACGTTCTACCAATTCATAGATGGACATGAAATCTTTGCCTGAGATATTATAAATGCCTTGTGCATCCAAATCACAGGTTAATTTGCAACCCATAGCTAAATCTTCTGCTAAAGTGGGTGTTCTAAACTGATCGTCCACTATATTGATGGATTTCTTTTCTTCCAATGCGCCTTTAGCCCATAGAACAATATTGCTTCTGCTCATGTCATGCACAATACCATATACCAACACCGTTCTCAAAATGGCCCATTTTCTACAATTTCGCTTAACCAATTCTTCTCCTTTTAACTTACTGTGTCCGTAATAGGATAGGGGATTGGGCACGCCATCTTCTGCATAAGGACCTGCGGTTCCGTCAAAAATAAAATCTGTGCTTAGATGAATAAACCGTGTATCGACTTGATCCGCTGCGCTACTCAAATAATCTACTGCGGTAACATTCAATAGGTCGCAGCCCGCTTGGTCTTCTTCGCAGGCATCCACATTGGTCATGGCGGCTGTATTGATAATGATATCAGGTTTATGTACCTGGATCACTTCATCCACATTGGCTTTATTCGTAATGTCCAGTAAGATGTATTTGATCGACTTGTTGGGATGTCTATTTTCGCCTTTGCCTGTGGCAATGAGATCGTAATTTTCAAGCGGTTGCAATAAGTCAGTTAATTTCTGACCTAGCAATCCATTGCTTCCTGTTACCAGTACTTTTTTCTTACTCATTGTATAATACGTTTAACAAAGTGTTGCCCACCTTGCTGAGGGTGGTTTTATCAATGATATCCATGTTGTCATCATGCGTATGCCAGAATGTACCAAAGGAGCTTCCTACTTTCGGCTCGTAATGAATGATATCTATTACAGGAATTCCGGTATACTTATTTACGTAATAATGGTCGTCTGTGACATAGCCTCTATTATAAGAAACAAAGGTATTTGCATGACCTAAACTGGCTGCTGCATTCCATACCTTAGAAACCACATGCGGTGCATATTGATTGCTAAAACCTTCAATGGCGAATTGGGCATTCTTAGCCCCAACCATGTCTAAAAGAATACCATATTCCGCTTGGTATGAAGGGATGTGTGGGTTTTTGGCCCAATATTGTGAACCCAAACAATAGGAATCGTCATAGGCCCCATTGCCCCAGTCTTCTGCATCGAAGAATATGATATCTACGCCAATCCGATTCATTTCATTTTCATGAATGAGTCGTGCAATTTCTAACAATAAACCTACACCACTGGCACCATCATTTGCACCCAATATGGGCATGCTGGAGGCGGAGTCATCTTCATCTGCAAAGGGACGGGTATCCCAGTGGGCAAAGAGTAAAACGCGTTTTGTTAATTCCGGTTTAAATGAACCGATGATATTATAAATGGGGATGGTTTTCTTATCAAAGGTTTCTGCCTTGGCATCTTGAATATAAACCGTGTCAGTATATTTATTCAGCCATTCGCGCAGAAATACAAAGGTGTTGTAATGTGCTTTTGTACCGGGAACTCGGGGGCCAAATGAAACTTGCTTCTCGATAAAGAAATAGGCTGAATCTACATTGAGCGCTGGAACCGGTGTTTTTGGAATAACAGGTGGGTTATCTTTTCTAGTCTTCCCTTTGGGTGGTTTAGTGGGATTATTGCATGCCAAGCAGGCTACAACAAGGATTAGACTATATTTTACCAACCGTAGCACCATCTTTTCCATCATTAATTTTTAACCCAATCTTGGCCAACTCATCCCGTATTTTATCACTGAGCGCATAGTTCTTATTTTCTTTTGCACCTTTTCTCATTTCAAGAATCATTTGTATCAATGCTTCTTGTTGATTTTCATCTTGGTTTTCTTCTGCTGCTAAGCCAAGAATGTTAAAAGCATACAGCTTAAACCGACTGTTCAGTGCGTCTTTGTCTGCCTGGGTTAAGGTGCCTTCATTCGCAACCAATTGGTTCACTTTCTTCGCTAAATCAAATAATTTTGAAATGGCTATTGGGGTATTCAAGTCATCATCTAAAGCAGAAATGAAACCATCCAGTTCTGTATCAATTTGGATACTAGATGTATCACCTACTGCGATTTTTTCAGCTGTTTTAATTGCGGTTAGCAAACGATTGAGTCCTTTTTCAGAAGCTTGTAAGGCTTCATTGCTAAAATCAAGTGTTCCTCTGTAATGCGCCTGTAGAATAAAGAATTTAATTACATTGGCATTGTAGGCCTTGTCCAACAATAGATGATCCCCAGAGAATAGTTCTTTAATGCTGATTCCATTGCCTAAACTTTTCGCCATCTTCTGCCCGTTGATGGTTACCATATTGTGATGGATCCAGAACTTAGCTGGATTGTTTCCTGTGCAAGCGGTGCTCTGTGCTATTTCACTTTCGTGATGGGGGAATAACAAATCCATTCCACCGCCATGGATATCAAATTGATCTCCTAAGTATTTTCTGCTCATGGCACTGCATTCGATATGCCATCCAGGGAAACCTTTGCCCCATGGACTGGTCCATTGCATAATGTGTTCTTTTCCTGCTTTTTTCCATAAAGCAAAATCTTCTGGATTCCGTTTTTCTTCCTGACCGCTTAAGGTTCTGGCTTCTCCACCTGCACCGGCAATCAGCTCATCCAACTTTCTGCCAGAAAGTTTACCATAATCATTATTAGCAGCGTATCCTTTTACATCAAAATATACACTCCCGTTTACTTCGTAGGCTAAGCCTGCATTAATAATCTCAGAGATCATTTCAATCTGCTCGATGATATGCCCACTGGCTCTGGGCTCAATACTTGCAGGCAATACATTGATTGCATTTAGCATATCAAGGTATGAACTGGTGTATTTTTGCGCAATTTCCATGGGCTCCAATTGCTCCAATTTCGCTTTAGCCGCTAATTTATCTTCCCCTTCATCCGCATCATTCACCAAGTGTCCCACATCTGTAATGTTACGTACAAAGCGTACTTTGTACCCCTTATGGATTAAGTAGCGATGCATGATATCAAAAACTACGGGTCCTCTTACGTGACCCAAATGAGGTTCTGCATATACGGTTGGTCCGCAAATATATACCCCCACGAAACATGGATTAATCGGTTCGAAAGGTTCAATTTCTCTTGAAATGGAGTTGTAAAGTTTTAATCCACTCATGGCTGGATACAAAGGTATATCTTAATGTTTAAAATGCCTATGACCGTTCAATAACATCACCAATCCGTTTTGGTTGCAGTAATCAATGGACAATTGGTCGTTTTTTGAACCACCTGGGTGCACTACTGAAGTAATGCCTGCTTTATGCGCAATTTCAACACAATCCGGGAATGGAAAAAAGGCATCGGAGGCCATGATTGCACCATCTAAACTCATGTTAAAGTGATTCGCCTTTGCAATGGCTTGCTCCAATGCATCCACACGACTGGTTTGTCCGGTACCGCTTGACATCAATTGGTTGCCTTTAACCAAAACAATGGCATTGGACTTGGTATGTTTTACCACTTTTAATGCAAATAAGGCATCACTGATTTGTTGGTCACTTACTTTTTCTTCGGAAACCAATTCTAGGTTTTCTACTTGATCAACAAATGAATCGCGCTCCTGAATAAGTGTTCCGTTCAATAAGGTGCGGGTTTGCATGGCAGGTAAATCAAAGTCTTTCAGCTCCAGCACCATTCGGTTTTTCTTGGTTTGTATAATCTCAAGCGCATCCGGATCAAATCCTGGAGCAATTAAAACCTCATAGAACAAGCTGTTCATTTCTTCTGCGGTAGCTCGATCAATGGTATGGTTGCATATTAAGATTCCACCAAAAGCGGACTTGGTGTCTGCCGCAAATGCCTTTTTATAGGCATTTAAGGTATTGTCTGCTGTGGCAATGCCACAGGCGTTGTTGTGTTTCAAAACCGCAAAAGTGACTCCTCGGCTTGCGTCAAAATCTTTAATTAAAGCTATTGCTGCATCGATATCCAATAAATTGTTATAGGAGAGCTCTTTGCCGTGTATTTGTGTAAACGCATCGCTTAAATCGCCTTGGTAATACCCTTTTTGATGTGGATTCTCTCCATATCTCAATTCCTTCATATGCTCACCACCCAAATAATTGTGAATGGCGGTGTCATATGCAGAGGAAACACCAAATGCTGCAGAAGCAAACGCTTTGCGTTGATCGACCGTTGTGCTGTTACCCGTTTCAAGTATGGTTTCTAATTGACCATATTGATCACGGTTACTCACGATTACTACGTCTTTATAGTTTTTGGCCGCTGCACGAATCAATGCAATTCCCCCAATATCTATTTTTTCGATAATGTCCTCCTGCGTTCCTCCTGCGTTTACTGTTTCTGTAAAAGGGTAGAGGTCTACAATCACCAAGTCAATCGAAGGGATTTGGTGTTCTTTCGCTTGATTCTCATCAGATTCCAATTCTCTGCGGTACAGAATACCACCAAAAATGGCTGGATGAAGGGTTTTTACCCGACCCCCAAATATTTCTGGATAACTGGTTAACGACTCAACCGGAGTGTACTCATACCCCATGCGCTCAATAAACTTTCCGGTTCCACCGGTAGAAATCAGTTGGACATTTTGTTTTGCTAAGGCATGAATAATTGGCGCTAAGCCATCTTTATGGTATACCGAAATAAGTGCTGATTGAATGGCTTTGGTCATGAGTAGAAGGTTATCTCTATTGTGCTGCAAAATTACTTTTAATCTCTTGCATTTATGTACAAGATATGGACAAAATACTTAAAAAAAGGGGTATGAATTTTTAATGGACCATTCCATTAAAAACCAGCATCAACCGTCCATTGTCGTTTGTTTTGTAAAATGGGTAGGGTTCGCCATTCAGAATAGATGGATATCTGTTTATGCTTGTGTGGAGTAGCCGAACTAGTTTACAGCGCTGCTCAGCACCAACTCGTCATTATGCAGAATTACGCATTGATTCAGCAAGTTAAGCTTGAGGCTAAAGTCCATATCCCGTTCAGCGCCATATTTTTCCAGTCGTTTGAAATGGCTGCTCTCACTTAACACGAACTTTAATCCCTGAATTTCAGCACGGAGATATACATCTTCGGCCATTAACACGGCATCACTGCCTGCCACAAACTGACCTTTGAGCATGGTGTATAGGGCACCTGCAAATAGGGTGTCCTCCAGGTTAGCCTGTTCTTTCCAACCAGCACAGAATAACACCACATCTTGGTGGTCATTAATCAAAGCAATGGCAGTTGCTTTAATATTGGAAAAAGCACCGGAGAATATTTGCAAGGCTTCTGCCTGTTTGGCCATCTCGAAACACTTGGTTCCATTGGTTGTCGTCAATGCCAATTTTTTTCCTTTGATGCGCTCATCTTGGATCAACACCGGAGAGTTGCCAAAATCAAATCCCTCGAGTGGAAGTCCGTTGCGTTCTCCTGCGGTTAAATACCCTTTTTGCCCCAACACTTTAGCTTGGTCTGCCTTTTCCATGGGATGAACCGCAGAAGCTCCGGACATCAATGCTGCAGCAATGGTGCTGGTGGCTCTAAAGATGTCTATTACCACGATATTCTTATCCTTGGCATCTTGCAAATGCCATAGGGCAGGACTGAGTACAATATCTAGGGTGGGCATGGGGCAAAAGTAATTAAATTGAATTAGATGTTTTTTACTTATTGATTTAATAGGATAATTTAATATTTTCGAAATCCCATGCAAACCTTCACCGCAGAACTCGCCCGGTTCAATTCCGACTTATGGCACTTTCACATCATCGTACCTAAAGAAGTAGTGAACTCCTTTGATTTTGACGGCAAAGCGAAAAGGGTGGTCTGTACCTTAAATAATCAAGAAACCTTTCATTGTGCATTCATGCCTGCCGGAGATGGGAGCTATTTCATTAACTTGAACCAAGAAATTCGCAAAAAACTGGGTTTAAATGAAGGAGATCCAGTGAATGCATCGGTGGTAAAGGATACATCTAAATATGGGATGCCCATTGCACCAGAGTTTGAAATGGCATTAGCCCAAGATTCAGAAGCGGATGAAATATTCAATGCCTTAACGGACGGAAAGAAACGTACCTTATTATACCTTGTCCAAAAGGTAAAAAGCTCAGATATTCGAATTAAAAAAGCCTTGATTATTATGGAACATTTAAAAATTACCCAAGGTGAATTGGATTTTAAGTTGCTCAATGAGCAGTTTAAGACGGGTAAATAAAAAGCAGCTCATAAATGAACTGCTCTTTACATTTGATTATATGAAACCGCGCGAATTCTAATTAGTGTAAAATTTGTCCATAGCATACATTTTCTACCCTTCAAAGTTGAATCAATTCGAAGCGCTGTACAATAGCGAAAACGCGCTAGTGCTAAGAGCCGCCTAACAGACTGCTGGTTTCCAATAATTTTTTATAGTATCCCTGGGATTTATTCACCAAGGTTTGGTGATTGCCTTCTTCTACAATCTCACCTTCATTGAGTACGATAATTTTATCTGCATTTCGTATCGTAGAAAGACGATGCGCTATTACTATACTTGTTCTTCCCTTCATGAGCTCTTCCAATGCTTCTTGTACCAATAACTCACTTTCATTGTCTAAACTACTGGTGGCTTCATCCAAAATAAGGAACTTTGGGTTTTTAAGCAAGGCACGTGCTATGGCAATGCGCTGCCTTTGCCCTCCGCTCAGTTGCACCCCACGTTCACCTACTAAGGTTTCGAACCCATCCGGAAACTTTTCTACGAACTCCAAGGCGTTGGCGCGGTCTGCGGCTTCTTTTACCTCTTCCATATTGGCATCTGGATTACCATATAATATGTTCTCATAGATAGTGGTGGCAAATAGCATCACCTCTTGAGGCACATAAGCAAAGAGATCACGATAGGTTTCCAAGTCAAATTCGGTAGTAGGAGTACCACCAAAAACGATACTGCCTTCTACAGGATCATAAAAACGCATGGCCAATGAGGCGATGGTGCTTTTACCGCTGCCACTGCTGCCTACAAGGGCCAATTGCTCGCCTTCATTTACTGAAAAACTAACGTCCTTGAGTACCTGAACATCTTTACGAGAAGGGTAATGAAACTGGACATTCCTGAATTCCAGCTTGTAATCATTGATGGTAGAATTGCCCTTGCTGTGCACATCAAATTCGGTTTCCATGTCTAATAATTCTCTCACCCGTTTTGTAGAACCCAAAGTCTTTTGAAGTTGTCCAAACATGTTCGCAAATCCCGCAAATGTGCCACCCACAAAGGTGCTATAGACCACAAATTGAATCAAATCGCCTAGACTCAATTCACCTGCTGTAATCATCCCACCGGCATACCACACCACAAAACCGATTACCCCAAACACTAAGAAGATCATGCTTGAAACAAACAAACCTCTGAAAATGGCATTTTTAATAGCAAAATTAACCAATTGGCCCATGGAGCCTTTGTATCGTTGGGTTTCCAATTCCTCATTGGTAAACGCCTTAACCACTGCAGCACCACTGAGGCTTTCTTGTAAAATATTGCCGGTGTCAGCCAGCATATCGGTTTCTTTTTTGGCCAGATTCCTAATTTTGGTACCAAAGAAAAATGCAGTTAAGGCGAGCAATGGCACCACACTTAACATGACTAAGGCCAATTGATTTGAAATATAAAAAATCATTCCTATCCCAATGGCAAGGGTTAATATCCCTCGCAGGAACTCTGCCAAAACGGTAGAAACGGTATCTTGTATTTGCCCCGCATCTGCAGCCAATCGACTGGTTAAATCTCCAACTCGTTGGGTATTGAAAAAATCCATGGGCATTCGAATAAGTTTGCTGTAGAGCTCTACCCGTAAGTCTCGGGTGGATTTTATGCCTGCATTACTCAAAAGATATAGTCGCATGTATGAAAACAGGAATTGGAAACTCAGTTGAACAAATATGAGAACCAATACGGTATTTAAGGTCCAGGAACTGGGGAATTGTACTGCTTTTAAGTCAAAACCACCCACTTTGGGCAAATTGTTTGCTTCTGCAATCCCTTTGCCGGCAATGTCCACCATTTTTCCAATTAAAAATGGAAAGGCCATAGTTGAAAATGCGGAAAGGGAGATAAAGACCAAACCGCCTATGAAGTATCGCTTGTAGGGTTTGAGGTACCTAAATATGCGAAGGGCTTCTTTAAGATTCTCTTTGTTGATCTTAGCCTTTGGGATGTCTCTATCTTTTCTTCCAGCCATGTATTTATTCTTCTAACAGCGAACCAAATGCATAATCGTGTAAGTATTGGTATTTTTCGGTTAATACCCCATTTTCTGTGATGGTTGCATTATCCAATATTGTGCTCTGGGGTTTTAACAATTCAGGAACCACTTTGGTTGCAAAATCATTGCCAAACAATTCACTTGCATCTGCTGGCAACTCACAGGGGAGATTGGTAACTGACATTACGTCTACGGTATCTTTTAAGAAAGGGGGGCATGGTTTCTGTGCCTTTTTATCCCATCCAATCACGGGGTCTTCGATTGGAGTAGCCTTGTAGGTGATTGGTACAGAACCTTCAACATCACAGGTTATATCGGCAATAACCGATATATTGAATTCGTCTGAGGCAATTTCATCTTTAGTGAAGTAGATGGGTAAATCATCGCTCCAATAAATCCCATTGATCATTAAGTCAGCTCGTTTATAGTAGGCTTCAAAAGGCAAGTCATAGGCCTCATGATTCGAATAGAAGTGCTTTGTGTCAAATGCAGCTCCATCTTTTCGCACAAATAAATCATCCGGCTCCAAATTTACAAATATGGGATTGATGATAATATCGCTTTCCAGAAAACCTTTCGGGTCAATCTGTTTTACCCCAGCATCGGTTAAGAGTTGAATGGCCCCTTGAGCAACACGACCGCTACCCGTTAACACAATGCGTATTTCAGGGATGCGTGCCTTTTGTAATTCATTCACCAGGTCTTGATACACACGCATTTCATGTGCAGGTTTGAGGGTAAAAAAACCATGCTTCTTGCCATAAGTTAACAGACCATTGTAGGCACCCACAATACCGGCATGTTTGCCAAAGCCTAAAATTCGACCTTCTTTGGTTGCCAATCTTTCATAGTCGATCAATTTGATCTTTTTAGCAATGATATCTCGGAACATCTTTTGGTTGTACGGTTGCTCCTTGATAGTATGGGAGAAGAAGAAATAGGTCTTATTTGGGATTAAATAGGAG
>CALSPH010000002.1 GCA_943788195.1 uncultured Bacteroidia bacterium | reverse complement strand
CAAAATATGCGCACCACAATGGGGCTTGATTTGGAAAAACTCCACCTATGCCCCAAGAGCAATTCATACCAACAATAAAGGCTCCTTTTGTACCGTTGCTTTCCAAATACATTTTCTTCATCTTGCGCACATATTCGAAAGCTATGATGTTGTCTGCTTCATCCGTAGATCCGCCAACAACGGTTAGGATTTTTACATTCCAATTACCTCCAGTAACCCCTGAATCATTGTTCCCATCTGCTCCCATTAAACCGGCTACTGGTGTTCCATGCCGTGCTTTTTCATCCTGCTCAATGAGTTTGCCATTGTTGTCATAACTATTCCATCCATAGTAATCATCTATATAGCCATTGTTGTCATTGTCAATACCATCGTTAGGTATTTCATTGTGGTTTCTCCAGATGTTTTTTTGAATATCTAAATGAGTGGTGTCCAACCCATCATCAACCATCGCAAGTACTATGGTATCGCCTTGTATAGTAGTTCCTCCAGTTGCCTTGGTCCAAGCCTTATGCGCACTTACTAATTCCCAAAAGAGTTGTTGGTTGGGGTAACTTCGGTCATTGGGTTGAGTAGATCTTAATCGGCTTTTATGGTTTAATTGCACATCACTTAAACGACCACTAAATTGCTCTGTAAGGGTTTGAATGACTTGATATTCACTGGCCTTTTTGGGGTCAAAATGAAGGCAAACTAAATTCAATTCATTGGAGAGAACTTCAATTTCAAACTGAAATGGATGTGCTTTAAGATCAGTGGTATCCGCCCAATTTTGAATACGGCAAATAACTTCCCCTGGGACATAGTTCTCCTCAGGTTTATTCCCTTTTGCAGAAAGACTTATAAATAATATGAAGCTAGATAATAAAAGTGCTTTGATTTGGTGCATTTCTTATTACAAATATACGTTTTTGTGAAATGAGGATTTTAAGATTAGCGTAATTTCTCATGCTCAAATCAAATAATTTACCTTGCTTTGTCTACTGCATAGTCGAAATGAAGCATAGAATTGTTGCGATATTGAATTTTTTAGGGCTTGACATTGCCAAGGCGATGTCCAACGTTAGAGGACTCCGATTTTTTTTGAAAGATCGCAGGGAATTGAAAAAACAATTAGCTGGGTCAAGCGATTTTACCTTTGGTCGAAATTATCCAATCCTGCATGAACGGAATGAGGAAGCTGGTATTTTGTCCGGGCATTATTTCCATCAAGACTTGCATGTTGCAAGGCGCATTTTTAAATACAGTCCTCAAAAACATGTTGACTTAGGTTCGCGCTTGGATGGTTTTGTTGCTCATGTTGCAACGTATCGTGAGATCGAAGTATTGGATATCCGTCCTCAAGAAAACAAAGTAAAAAACATCCAATTTAGACAGATGGATTTAATGCAGTTGCCAGAAGATATGGTACGCTATTGCGATTCATTTTCTTCGCTGCATGCCATAGAACATTTTGGTTTGGGACGCTATAATGACCCTATTGATGCCAAGGGACATGAAAAAGCCATTGCGAACATTGCCAAAATCCTAAAGTCTGGAGGGATATTCTACTTTTCAGTACCCATTGGTCCCCAACGGATTGAATTTAATGCGCATCGCGTTTTTAGTGTTCAGTATTTGCTTAATCTACTCGATCCCTTTTTTGAAGTGGTGCATTTCTCCTATGTAGATGACCCAGGATATTTTCACAAACATATCCCCCTGAAGAAGGAAGATATTGCAAATAATTTCGGTTGCTATTATGGTTGCGGTATATTTGAATTGATGCGGAAGTAATCTATTAATTCAATTGAAAATTCTATTCTTTCGAGTACTTTAAATGGCTTTTCGGGTCAAGGGTATAATTTGTGATTAAAAACTAAGCCAAAACTGGAAACTCAATCTCAAAAACTAAAAACTAAATGTACCTTTGCGCCCGTATGAGTGCACAGAATACCAACTCCAATGTGGAGACCGCAAAAGAACTTGGACTTCTCGAAGAGGAATATCATAAAATTGTTGAAATATTGGAGCGTGAGCCCAACTTTGATGAGCTGAGCATTTTTGCTGTAATGTGGTCAGAGCACTGTTCTTATAAAAACAGTATTACGCTATTAAAAACGTTACCCAAAGAAGGCCCATTGATGTTGGCTGAAGCAGGAGAAGAAAATGCTGGTCTTGTGGATATAGGTGATGGCTTGGCTTGTTGTTTTAAAATTGAAAGCCATAACCATCCCAGTGCCATAGAGCCTTATCAAGGTGCAGCGACAGGAGTGGGTGGAATCAATAGAGATATTTTCAGCATGGGCGCTCGTCCGATTGCACAGCTTAACTCTTTGCGCTTTGGAAATCTGGCAACTGAACGAACCAAATGGCTTGTAAAAGGGGTAGTTAAAGGAATTGGCGATTATGGAAATGCATTTGGAATCCCAACCGTTGGAGGAGAAGTGTATTTTGATGATTGTTACGAAACCAACATATTAGTCAATGCCATGTCAGTTGGAATTGCAGAGGTCGGAAAAACAGCATCAGCAGTGGCGGATGGTCCTGGCAATCCGGTTTATATCTTTGGTTCAACTACAGGTAAAGATGGAATCCATGGAGCAGCATTTGCGAGTAAAGATATGTCTGAAGATTCTGTAGATGATTTACCAAGTGTACAAGTAGGGGATCCTTTTTGGGAAAAATTAATACTAGAAGCTTCATTGGAGTTATTAGAAACAGGAGCTGTAGTAGGGATGCAAGATATGGGAGCTGCAGGGATCACCTGTTCAACCAGTGAAATGGCTGCTAAAAGTGGTACTGGAATGGCAATCCATTTAGATAAAGCACCACAGCGAGAGAAGAACATGAAATCTTGGGAAATTTTACTTTCTGAAAGTCAAGAGCGCATGCTGGTGATACTGCATAAAGGAAGAGAGAAGGAAGCGGAAAAGATTTTTGAAAAATGGGATTTAACCTATGAGCAAATTGGAGAAGTAACCGATACAGAACGAGTTCAATTCTTCATGAATAATAAGATTGTGGCGGATATTCCAGCAGAATCATTGGTGTTAGGAGGAGGCGCGCCCATTTATCAAAGGGAATGGACAGACCCAACTTATTTGGCAAAGAACAGAGCTTTTGATCTTAATTCAGTACAAGATATCACATCGGCAGATATTAAATCTGTTGCAGAAAAGATCACTGCGCTACCCAATATCGCAAGTAAAAAATGGGTGTATCGTCAGTACGATAGTATGGTGGGAACGGTTAATCAAAGCACCAATAAGAAAAGTGATGCTGCAATTGTTAAGGTGAAAGGCACTAAGAAATCCTTAGCACTTACGGTCGATTGCAATAGTCGTTATGTTTTTGCTGAACCGATTATAGGAGCACAAATAGCGGTTGCAGAAGCAGCTCGAAATATTGTTTGTTCGGGTGGTATACCTGCCGCAGTAACCAATTGTCTGAATTTTGGAAATCCATATGATAAGGAAGTGTATTATCAATTTAAGCATGCGGTTGAAGGAATGGGCATTGCATGTAAATATTTCAATACTCCAGTAACAGGGGGTAATGTGAGTTTTTATAACCAGCATTCAGACGGCACTTCAGTATATCCAACACCAACCATTGGAATGATTGGATTATTAGAAGACAGCGAAAATCAAATGACGCTTGATTTCAAGAATGAAGGTGATGTAATTTATGTTTTAGGTAAAGAAGTGGATGATTTAAATTCATCACAGTACTTGGCCAAATTGAAAAAAGTGGAGCATTCTTCTTCTCCTTATTTTGATATTGATGAAGAAGGGAAACTGCATAATACGATTGTTTCATTAATTGAAAATAACAAGATTAACCATTGCCACGATATCAGCGAAGGTGGAACGTTCATATCGCTATTGGAATCTGCAATGACTTCTGGAATTGGATTTGAAGCAAATTCAAACGAAAGCATACGGTTAGATGCAGGTTTATTTGGGGAAGCCCAAGGGCGTGCAATTGTATCCGTTAGTGCAGATGCAGAAGCGGATTTATTGACCGCTTTGGGAGATTTGCCTTATCGAAAATTAGGGACAGTAAAAGGGAATAATGTGGTTGTAAACGGTCAATCTTTGGGTTCAGTTGCTGACTTCAAATTTATTTATGACAATGCATTGGGTAAAGCTTTAGAAGCTTAACATGTCAACTACTTGGACGCTAGCAAGAAAACAAAAATTTGCAAAATATCTGTCATCCCATGTTGTGCTTCGTTTGGAAAGGCATTTGGCTCAAATGGAGGAATTGAATGCTTCGCTTGCCAATGAATCCAAAAGTTCTGCTGGAGACAAGTACGAAACTTCGCGGGAGATGATTAACCAACAAATCAATCAAATTGCGCAACAGATTAATGTGACGCGCTCTATTCAAAACCTGCTTCCGAAAATTGATTTTGGCCCCAAAGAATTCTTAGAACCTGGAGCAATATTTAAAGCAGATGGCAAATATTTTTGTTGGTCGGTTAGCTTGGGGAAAGTGACTTTTGATGGGGAAGCGTTATTTTGCATATCCAGCCAAAGTCCATTTGCTCAAACTTGTTTAAATAAGAAAACAGGAGATGAAGTTGGTATTGGTCAGAATACATTTTTAGTAGATTGGATTGTTTGAAAAGAAGGAATGCAAGAGGTTTGCTTAAAATGGGCGCATTTTTTTATAATATTGCCGTATAAATTGAAAAGATATGAGAGCGTTTTTAAGGTTTCTTAAAGGAATTAGAGCATTTAATGCCGTAAGAAGGTTTGGGCGTGCAAGTACCTACTATAATTCGAAATATCTACAAATTTTTAAATGGACCATACAGTCTAAGGAAGATACCAATTACACCTATTTTATCACCGATGATTCGAAGTTGAATATTGCAAATGCAGTTGCTATCGCAACCAATGCGCCAGTTGAACAAGTAATCCAATATATGGAAGAGGCCGAAGGCGATATTGAATTGAAAGATCAAATCTTAAAGGCCACCAAAGCATCTGATTTGACAAATTTTTCTGATAATGAAGTGCGCTACGGTAGAAGACTTGGATGGTACGCTGCCGTGCGAGTGATGAAAGCCAAAGTGGTTATTGAAACCGGTATTGATAAAGGATTGGGCTCAGTTTTATTGAGCAGCGCAATATTGAGAAATCAGGCAGAAGGACACCCAGGCAGATATTATGGAACAGACATAAACCTGAAAGCAGGATATTTATTAAGTGGGAAATACAAAGAATCCGGTGAGATCTTGTATGGTGACTCAATTGAATCTTTGAAAGAGTTTAAACAAGAGATTGACCTGTTTATTAATGATAGTGACCATTCTGCTGATTATGAATACAACGAATACATTACGATAAAGCACTTGTTGAGTAAAAAAGGTATTATTCTGGGCGATAATTCACATTGCACAGACAAATTGGCGAAATTTAGTATGGAGGAGGGAAGACATTTCCTTTTCATTAATGAAGTGCCTAAGAATCATTGGTACCCAGGCGCAGGTATTGGGATTTCTTATCCCAAATATAAATAAGTAAGAGCCTGAATTGTTTGCGTAATTTCTTTTCGTAACTCTTGAAATTTAAAGCATCTAATTGGCATATAAATGCTAATCTTGATTGCGGTAACTTTAATACATAATGTGACTTGCATGGAGCATTTGCATTCATTAAATTAAAATGTAGATTTGCACCTCTTAAAAAAAACGATCATCATGAGCGAAATGCAACACAAAGTAATATCTGTAGATTACAAACTAACAAAAGACAACGAAAAAGGCGAGTTGATAGAAACTTCAGAAGGGAAAGAACCTTTAGTATTCCTATCTGGTGTAGGTCATATGATTCCTACTTTTGAAGAAAACGTTTCTCCTTTAAATGCGGGTGATTCATTTTCTTTTGGCATTAAAGCGGCAGACGCTTATGGTGTTAGAAATGAAGAAGCTGTAGTTAGCCTAGCAGCTGAAATGTTTATGAAAGAAGGTAAATTGATGGAAGAAGTTAAAATAGGAGCAACCCTTCCTTTGCAAGATCAAGAAGGACGAGTTCATCCTGCCAAGGTAATGTCCATGACTGACGAATCGATTACGATGGATGTGAACCACCCATTAGCAGATCAAGATTTACATTTCACAGGAAAAGTAGTTGACACAAGAGAAGCTACTGAAGATGAAGTGAGCCACGGCCATGTGCATGGACCAGGCGGACACGATCATTAAGAGAAATGAAAGGAGCTAAATCTGCTGAACAATATTTAATTAAGAACCCACAGTGGAGTGCTTGCTTGGTATTGTTGAGAGAGTTAGTCTTATCTATTTCAGGATTTACTGAAACCATCAAATGGGGTATCCCAGTTTATGAATATAAGGGTAAAAATGTAGCAGGTATAGCAGCATTTAAGGCTCATGTGGCACTGTGGTTTTATCAAGGAGCATTATTAGAAGATAGATCAAATGTCCTTATGAATGCACAAGAAGAAATTACTGTGGCCATGCGGCAATGGAGGTTTAAAGAACGATCTCAAATTGAGAAGAATGCTGATTTGATCGTGGACTATCTTAAAGAGTCCATTCAAAATCAAGATTCTGGTTTATTAATCAAACCCATGAGGGCTAAACCATTGGTAATTCCTGGAGAATTGAAAAATGCATTAGACAAGGATAGCGCTTTGCTGAACGCATTTGAAAAATTTACATTGAGTAAACAAAGAGAATTCACGTTCTTTATTGGTCAGGCAAAGCGCCTTGAGACCAAAATGAGGAGGCTTGACAAAATCATCCCGATGATATTTTCAGGAATTGGTCTGAACGATAAATATCGATAGCAAACCGTATTAAACATCTTTAATCTGTAAATTGCCTAATGTTTAGTATTGTACCTAACAATTTAAAAGAGTAATATAATGAGTGGTCAGTATAGAAAGGATGTTAAAGAGGGGATGTACGTTGCTATTGTATTAAAGAAAGATCAACTTACAGGTGAATTAACAGAAGGAGAGGTTAAAAGCATTTTAACCAAATCGAGCTTTCATACGCATGGAATTAAAGTGATGTTGGATGATGGTCAAGTGGGACGAGTAAAAGAAATAATAGAAGAGTGAAAAACGAAAAGGATATACTGGAAAAGTTAGGCATAGAAACCCTTAATGTAATGCAGGAGAAGGCAAAATCTGCCATTCAAATGAACAATGAGGTGATGTTATTATCTCCAACCGGAACAGGTAAAACCCTGGCCTTTGTCTTGCCCTTGATTCAGCAGATTGATGCTGAATTAAATCAGGCTCAATTAATGATCGTAGTTCCATCAAGAGAGTTAGCAATACAAATTGAACAAGTAATTCGTGAGATGGGCTCAGGGATTAAAGTAAATGCTGTCTATGGCGGCCGTTCGGTTAAAAAGGATTTAATTGAGCTGGATCATGAGCCCCAAATCATCGTTGGAACACCGGGGCGTTTAGCAGACCATCTAAGAAGGGATACATTAACGATTACAAGCATAAAAACGCTGGTACTGGATGAGTTTGATAAGTCATTGGAAGTTGGATTTGATAAGGAGATGCAGGAAATTTCCTCTGCGCTGCAGAACGTTACCAAGAAGGTGCTAACATCAGCTACAGAAGTCGTGAATGTGCCCAAATTTGTAGGCTTTAAAAAACCAATAATCCTTGATTTTTTAGATCAGAAAAAGGATAAATTAGTGGTTCAACTTGCACTTACCAAAGAAAAGGATAAGCTTTTTGGATTGTTGAAATTATTGAACCATTTGGGTGATGAACCGGGATTGATTTTTTGCAATTTTAAAGATTCCATCCAACGCGTAAGTCAATATATGAACGAACATCATGTGGACCATGGTGTTTTTTATGGCGGTATAGAACAGAAGGATCGAGAAAGGGCCTTGATTAAGTTTAGAAATGGCACGCATCGACTATTGATTGCTACTGATCTTGCAGCAAGAGGTTTAGATATTCCTGAAATTAAATTTATCATTCATTATCACTTACCTCACAGTATCGAAGAGTTTATTCACAGAAATGGACGAACAGCCCGGATGCATAGTAAGGGCACCGCTTATATTTTACAGTATGAGAAAGAGAATCTTCCTGAATATTTGGCAAAGAACAAGTTTGAATCCCTGAATTGCGATAAATTGGATAATGTGAAAAAGAACAAGCGGCCGAATATGCTCACCTTGTTTGTGTCAGGAGGCCGGAAAGATAAAATTTCAAAAGGAGATTTGGCTGGTTTCTTCTTAAAGCAAGGAGGAATTGAAAAGAATGAATTGGGGGTGATTGAATTGAAAAATGATTGCGCTTTTGTAGGTGTAACAGCCAAAAATAGCACGCATTTAATAACTAAATTAAACAACCAGCGCTTAAAGAAAAAGAAGGTAAGGGTTTACTTGGTCGAGTAAGTTAAAAAGGAGTATAACCTGTAGTATTTATGGTTTTATTCTCTTTGACAATGGATCGGAGAAACATCGTTGTCACGTTTCCTGATTTTTTATCTTTGGTCATTATTTCCAATGGAAAGTAGTTGAAAAATTGCCCATACTCTGCACTGTTTTTAAAGGGGTCTGAATTGGCTTTCCAATATTTGAGGTTTTGATCCCAAACAGCCGTTTTGGAAGATTCAATCCACATCTGCTGATACGTATCCTCATCATCCAACACATATTCATAACAGTGTTTTCCATTGACCTTTTTGGTCTTCCCAGTTTTTCGGGGTACAGATTGCTTGCTCGAATCTACATATTTGGAGTAATCTGTTTCACCATATTTTATGGCCATTAAGGTTTTCTTGCCGTCATTTTCCATTAAAGTAATAATGCAGCTGTCTTTTAAGTCCATGATGGTGGTACTTCCTTTCATTGACTTCATTTTCTCAGACCAGGGCACAAATTGCATTGCCATATGGTCAAATGTGAGATCACTGTACCAGTAATATCTAAAGCTCATGCTATCATCTTTACCCTTCCCAACGGAATACACATCCATCGTTGCTTTTGTGGTATAGGAATAGGATGCTTTAGCGGTGCAACTTGTTATTTGAAACCCGAGCATCAGTTTTGCTAACCTCGCACTTCTCGCACTATCGCTTAAGGTGTCGGAACTGGAGTTGTTTTCAAAAACCTTATCGAGTTCTTGATCCATTTTCTCATCAGCTTTCTGATCGATGCGCTGATTCACTTTATCCTTCGCCTTTTTCTCCAAACGATCTAAGATTCTACTCTGGGCAAACATAAAGTTGCTAGCTAAGGACAATATTAGAAGTGAGATAATTCCTTTTTTCATAATCAGTCTCAAAGTTAATGCAAATTTAGAATTGCTAGAAGCGAACGTTTTACTTAAATCGCAGGAAACGCTTTTCGATTACATGCCATGAGAAGTAAGCGAAAACCGGAGTGATCAGCGATGCTAAAATGATCAATTGTATCACATCCCTTACCCCAAAATAAATTAGCGATTGCTGCACGGGAAAGGCATAAATATAAATGCCATAGGAAAGGTCTCCCAATGATTTACTAATGGAGCTTATATAAGGGGTATTTAATAGACCCACTGAAATAATCAGAATGGGAAGGATGATGAAACTCACCGGGTCTAAGACTTGAAAGTAGAGTAAAATAACGGTTATGATGAGGCTAATAATTGCCAGGATGCCTTTTCTCTTTGCATCCTTTATGCCTAGCATTGCTAACGTAGATCCCATGGCAAAGTAGCCGCCAAATTCAAGAATATAATGACCTGCTAATACAAAGTCAAAACGTGCAATTGCTGATGCGCAGCAAAGTTTGGCAAGTATAAATATTGCCATAACGATGAACGTCAGGTACTTTAACCATTTCACATGGTTACTTAGAAAGTACAAGGGTATTAAGGCAAGATAGCATGAAAACTCATAGGGTAAAGTCCACAACGAACCGTTTATTGCACCAGAAAAGGGATTGCTCGTAAATACTCCAGGTAGAAAATCTTGAAGTCGATAAAGGGATAGATTGGCAGGAACATAGAGGTATGTTTTGTAATGGGTAAAATACGTTTTCAACGATTCTTCAGTTACAAACGCGCCATAAATTACAGTCAGTAAAAGGACCACTGCCAATCCGGGAGAAAGTCTCAGAACCCGTTTCTTCAAATAATTTCCAATGCTTGTACTTCGCTGCAGACTCTTGATAATAAGATAACCACTAATGGTAAAAAAACCACAAACCCCCAAATGCGAAAAAGTAAGTTGCCCTTTTGTTAATCGCGAAAGTACATCGGATGTCTCAATACCCAATAATGCATAAGAATGGGTGATAATTACGAATAGTGCAAATACAAGCCGAAGGAAATCAAAGTTGTTGGAATGGCGGTTCATTTCGGATTCTTCTTACCCTTGCATTTCGCTAAATTAGTAAGCCTTTGCGAATAAGACTCTTTGTGTGCTGGGGTTTCCACTAAAGACGCAAGCTCCCGCTTCTTGTTTATTATCTAATGGGATACAGCGAATAGTAGCTTTGGTTGCTTCTTTAATTTTTTGCTCGGTTTCTCCAGAGCCATCCCAATGCGCACTTATAAAGCCCGTTTTGGTTTCTAAGGCCTCCTTGAAGTCATCCCAAGTATCTACAGAGGTTATATGCGTTTCTTGGTGATCTTTTGCACGATCAAACAACCCTTTTTGTATTTCATCCAATGTATTGTTAATAGCATCGCTATTAATATCAGCATCAATCAACGATTTTTCGCGGTTATCTCTACGTGCAATTTCAATTTGATTGTTCGCTAAATCGCGAGGTCCAACGGTTATGCGCAATGGCACGCCTTTGAGTTCATATTCAGCAAACTTGAAACCCGGTTTGTGCGTGTCACGTGTATCAAATTTAACACGTATGCCTGCTGCTTTCAATGTATTGAAGATTTCATCTCCCTTTTTGGTTACTAATTCGAGTTCTTCATCGCTGCGATATATGGGCACAATAACCACTTGAATAGGGGCGAGTTTTGGAGGCAAAACCAATCCGTCATCATCGCTGTGCACCATGATTAAAGCACCCATCAAACGTGTACTTACTCCCCAACTTGTAGCCCAAACATGTTCTTGCTTGTTTTCTTTGGTTACATATTTTACATCAAATGCCTTCGCGAAATTTTGTCCCAAAAAGTGAGATGTTCCCATTTGCAATGCTTTACCATCTTGCATCAATCCTTCAATACAATACGTGTCAACAGCTCCAGCAAAACGTTCGTTTTCTGTTTTAATACCTTTAATTACAGGTACCGCCATTACTTTTTCAGCAAAATCGGCATAAACATCAAGCATTTGAACGGTCTCTGCGATGGCCTCTTCTTTGGTTGCATGTGCAGTATGCCCTTCCTGCCATAAAAATTCAGCCGTCCTGAGAAACAAGCGTGTTCTCATTTCCCAACGCACCACGTTAGCCCATTGATTGATTAAAATGGGTAAATCTCGATAACTTTGTATCCAATTTTTATAGGTATTCCATATGATTGCCTCTGAAGTAGGCCGAACAATGAGCTCTTCTTCTAGTTTCGCTTTGGGGTCAACCATCAGTTTCCCCGGATTGTCTTCATCGCTTTTCAAGCGATAATGAGTTACCACAGCGCATTCTTTGGCAAATCCTTCCGCGTTTTTTTCTTCTGCCTCAAATAAACTTTTGGGAACAAACAAAGGGAAATAGGCATTTTCATGCCCAGTATCTTTAAAACGTTGGTCCAGTTCTTTTTGCATCGCTTCCCAAATGGCATACCCATAGGGCTTGATAACCATGCAGCCTTTAACCGCTGCATGTTCAGCAAGATCAGCGTCTTTGACTAAATTATTGTACCAAGCCGAATAGTCTTCTGCTCTGGTAATTTTGTTTTTGCCCATACTTGTAAAATCGGTATAATTTTTGTATTATTATAAGTACAAAAATAAGTCAAGCCATGCTTAAAACTAAACTATCCCTATTATTTATCAGTTCAATTCTTGTCTTATCTTCATGTTCAACCGTTAAGATTGCGTCTAAAGAGGTAATTGATGATCCGGTTTATGCGACAAAGTCGGATATAAAGAAAGCAATTCGACAAGAGGCTGTTGCAATAGAACGTGCAGCCTTAGAAAATGCAAGTGCTCAAAAGCAAGGAAAAAAATCAGGGAATACTAATGCGAAATACGATTATATGCCTGCCTCTAGTTATGCACAACGATTGAATAGAACAGGCAATTCATTCTTTTTAAGTAATCGCGCTTCAAATAGTTATTATAACAACCAAATGGGTTTTGGTCCAGGTGGAGGAATGATGTCCATGGGAGCTGGCGGAATGTATATGGGAGGAATGTATAATCCAGGTGGAAATAGAAATTGTGGTTGCAATTATGCAAATAGTAGATTTGGAGATCCATTTAACTCTTATTCAAATATGCAAAGCAGTTTTTATCCCTTTTTTACATATAACCCTTATATGTTCAGTTATAGTTTGCTCAACAACTCATATGATCCTTGGATGATGGGTGGTAACCCTTATTTTTACAATCCATATTATGCCTATAATCCATACGGATTTGGCAATGGATATTGCCCTTTTGCCAATTCATATCGCACCGCTTCTACCCCCAACAGAAAATATGTAAGCCAGCGTAGAAATAGCAATATTGGAACCAACTCGAACAATACCCAGTCAGGTGGCAGAAACAGCAATTCAAATAACGGAAATGCAAATACAGGCAGCTATAGCGGCAGTTCTAGTAAAGCAAACTCTGGGTTTGAAAGTTCTGGGTCCGGCTCTAGTCGAGGTGGTTATAATTCAGGATCACGTTCTCAACGTGGATCATCAGGAAGTACGGGGAGTAAACGCAGATAATTGTTTGAATGAAGAGGATTTTAAAGTCATATTTAATAGGATTGGTATGCCTTATTGGGGCAGATTTTACACATGCCCAAGGAATTGAAGAAGCAGTTCGATTTTCTACACATAACTTAGGAGGGAGCACACGGGCATTGGGAAGTGCAAATGCAATTGGTGCCATTGGTGGTTCCGCAACGGCTGCCTTAATTAACCCAGCAGGGATGGCTCTCAATAGAAAATCTGAATTGCATATTGGGTTAAATATTAACTCAAATGGCACACAAGCAAAATACATTGGTTCACCCGCTCAAGGGGATATAAATATTGGCTTGGGTTTATCTAATATGAATTTATCCGTTTTCAATACCATGCGCGATGAAAAGGGCAAACCATTGATCGAGGGATTAACGAATTTGGTTTTTTCTTTTGGTTATAATCGACACAGTGACTATCGAAGTAGCTTTACATTCTCTGGTAACAATACCGAAAGCTCTTTCACGGATTTTTTAGCGGAAAGTGCCAATGGGACAGATAACCAATTTCTTAATATTTACGGATTGCCTTATTTAGCATTTGAGACCTACCTCATTGAAGATAAAACCGCTTTTCCAGATAGTTTTTCAAGTGCTATTCGAAGTCCAATAACAAATGTGAAACAAACCGGAGTGGTAAATCGAACAGGCAGTGGTGGAGATTTTAACTTATCTGTAGCGGCCGATTTCGATAATACATTTTATCTCGGAGGAGGGATAATTATTCGAAAACAAGTCTTTAAGGAAACTTTTCAGTTTACAGAACAAGACAATCAACCTCTTTCAGACACGAATGATTATGCAGGCCTAACCTACACGCGTTATCTAGAAACACGGACTGGTGGTGTGGCTTTGAATCTTGGAGGCTTGGTTAAAGCTAACGATAATTGGCGGTTTGGGTTAAGCTATATGCTTCCAATCCGACTCAGTGCAAAAGACCTCTACACGCAAAGTTTAACAAGCCGATTTGATCGCAATAGAGATCCATCTATTCCAAATTCTACATACACACGAACCACACCAGATGAAGATTTTGACGGTGCGCCCGATACACTCAGTTTTAAATATAAGCTGATTACACCGGCAAGACTCACCTTCAGTGCTGCTTATGTGCTCGGAAAATTGGGTTTTCTATCGTTAGATGTAGAGCGCGTAAATCTAAGTACGGCTGGGTTGCGACCAAAAGATGACCCTACCTATTTGTTTACGGATGAAAACAGTGCGATAAAATCCAGTTATGTGCCCACCTATAATATTCGAGTAGGAGGTGAAATGACGTATGGAAAATATCGTTTTAGAGCGGGTTATGCGTATCAGCCTTCACCGTATAAAAGTAATAGTCCATCTCAGATTAAGCCGCTTAATCGCAATTATTATACCATTGGAGCTGGATATTATCATCCAAGGTATAGCTTAAATGCAGCAATTATGATAACCGCTTTTACGGATCGTTTTCAACCATATAAACTGGATTTGGGAAGGGCATATTATGCTGCTGAAGTGAAAAACAGTTTCACTAATATCCAGTTTGGAGCCACTTTCGTAGTGGATTAATTTAACTATTGCCTGATTGCATTTAGCTCCATACTTTTGTGGGAGTGAATTATCTGAAACTTTGTGACATTCTAGCTAAGTACATACCCAATCCGTTGGTGCAGAATGTAGCTGATTTGATCGTTGCGCACAGAGTCGTTCTGAAAATCAAGAAACCAAGAACCTCCAAGCTGGGGGATTATCGCAGTCCTGCGTTTAATGGTAGGCATACATTGTCCATCAATAAAGATTTAAATACCTATGCTTTTTCATTAACGCTATTGCATGAATTGGCGCATATGTTGTGTTTCTCAAAATATAAGAATCGCGTAAAACCCCATGGTAAAGAATGGAAAGCTATATTTATTGAACTGGCCACACCTTATTTAAATAGAGATATTTTTCCTCCTGATGTTGAGCAAGCTTTACAGAATTATTTTGAAAACCCCGGGGCATCTACCTGCTCAGACCCAAAACTTCTGAAGGTGTTAAATAAATATAACACAGAACCGTCCATCTATGTTGAAGATATTGATGAAGGGAATGTTTTTGAGTTGGAGAATGGAAGGTTTTTCTTAAAAGGGAAAAAACGAAGAACTCGTTATTCTTGCGTTTGTCAAGATACGAAGCGAGAATATTTGGTGAGTGGCATTGCTAAAATCAAAAGAATAGTTTGATGTAATTTTTCTATAGGCTACATTTGCGAGAGATGGAGTTTAAGTGGAAGCAAAAGGAAAAACCAGATGAGAAAATCGTTTCATCCCTTGAAAAAAGCTTAAGCGTTCCACATAAAATCGCTTGGATATTGGCCCAAAGAGGGATTACCTCTTACGATGAGGCGGAGAACTATTTTCGCCCAAAATTATCAGACCTTCATGATCCTTTTCTTATGAAAGATATGGATATGGCCGTTAAGCGCTTGGAAACTGCTTTGATGAACGATGAAAATGTGATGGTTTATGGAGACTATGATGTAGATGGAACCACTGCAGTTTCTG
Organism: uncultured Bacteroidia bacterium; assembly: GCA_943788195.1. Taxonomy (GTDB): domain Bacteria; phylum Bacteroidota; class Bacteroidia; order NS11-12g; family UBA955; genus CALSPH01. The sequence continues at coordinate 663,418 of CALSPH010000002.1, read as the reverse complement.
TAGTTTATTCATTTCTGCAAGGGTATTCAAACAAGGTCTCTTATTACATCCCAGATCGGTATGATGAAGGGTATGGGATTTCTAAACTTGGGATTGACTTTGCTAAAGAGAAGAAAATCACCTTAATAATTGCCCTGGATTGTGGGATACGTTCCGTAGAATTAGTGGCTTATGCCAAGAGTTTAGGAATTGATTTTATTATTTGTGATCATCATTTACCTGGAGATGAACTGCCTGACGCGGTGGCAGTATTAGATCCTAAGAGGGCAGATGCAACTTATCCATTTAAAGAATTAAGTGGATGTGGTATTGGTTTTAAACTTGTGCAAGCTTTTAACCAAAAAAACAACCGAGAAGTAGATACCTTGTATGAGTATTTAGATTTAGTGGTTGTGTCCATTGCAAGTGATATTGTGGAGATGAATGGGGAGAATCGAATTTTGGCATATTTTGGGCTGAAGCAGATTAACGAAAGTCCTCGGATTGGTATACAGGCATTATTAAATACCTACAAGCAAAAGAGCAATTACTCCATTTCGGATATCGTGTTTGGTTTAGGTCCTAAGATCAATGCAGCAGGAAGAATAGCCGATGCCGGAGCAGCGGTTAAACTATTGATAGAAAAAGATTTTCACGAAGCAGTAACTTTCACGAAAGTATTATTAGAACGAAATACCGAGCGCCAAGGTTTAGACTCTGGGATTACCCAAGAGGCATTGGAAATGCTAAAAGCGGATAAAGATTTAGAAAAAAAGAGTGTTACGGTTATCTATGGTAAAGAATGGCATAAAGGGGTCATTGGTATTGTTGCATCACGTCTTATTGAAAACTATTATAAGCCAACGATTGTGTTAACTGAAAATGATGGAATCATGTCTGGGTCAGCACGTTCTGTAAAAGGATTTGATATTCATGATGCTATAGAGCAATGCAGTGAATTGTTATTGCAATATGGAGGGCACAAATATGCTGCAGGACTGTCCTTAAAATCAGAAAACTTTGAAGCCTTTAAAAATAAAATTGAGAAAATTGTTGCGGATGGCATTAATGAAGATTTAAAGGTCCCAGAAATTGAATATGATGCGGTAATTGATATTGACGATGTGTCGCCAAAAATGCTACGAATCCTAGGGCAAATGGAGCCTTTCGGCCCCGGCAATATGAAGCCTATTTTTCGTACCAATGATATACAAGACACTGGATTTGCTAAAGTTTTGAAGGAGAAACATCTGAAAATATCGACCAAAAATAAGCGGCAAAGAATTGATGCGATTGGTTTTGGCATGGCTCATGTATATAATAAGGTAACCCAGGGTAAACCATTCAACGCGTGTTATACCATTGAAGAGAATGAATACAATGGGCAAAAAAATATTCAACTCAATCTAAAAGATATTAAGTAATGCTAACACTTAAAGCAGATAAGCTCGTTAAACAATACAAACAGAAGAAGGTAGTGAATCAAATGTCCTTGGAGGTTAGTCAAGGAGAAATTGTGGGATTGTTAGGCCCCAATGGGGCTGGAAAGACGACCACCTTTTATATGGTGGTTGGATTGGTTAAGGCGGATGAAGGAATCGTTACCTTAGGTGATGAGGATATCACCAAACTGCCCATGTATAAAAGAGCACAAAGAGGCATTGGTTATTTGCCGCAAGAGGCATCTGTGTTTAGGGATTTGTCGGTAGAAGACAATTTGAAAGCAATTTTAGAAATGACCAGTTTGTCTAAAGCAGATCAAAAACAAAAGCAAGAAGAGTTGTTGGAAGAGTTTGGTTTGAATCGCGTGCGTAAGAATTTGGGCAAGGTATTGAGTGGAGGTGAACGAAGGAGAACAGAGATTGCACGTGCATTGGCAACGAATCCAAAATTTATTTTATTGGATGAGCCTTTTGCAGGGGTAGATCCAATAGCAGTTGAAGATATACAAGGCATTGTGAGCAAGCTCAGAGAAAAGAATATTGGCATACTAATAACCGATCATAATGTACAAGAAACCTTGAGTATAACAGACCGAGCCTACCTTCTATTTGAGGGTCAGTTACTCAAAGCAGGAACGGCAGAGGAGCTGGCTTCAGATGAAATGGTGCGCGAAGTGTACTTGGGTAAGAATTTTGAGTTGAGGAAATAATACAGAGTTGGTATTAGCAAAATGTACTTCTATAGTTTGCGATGAAAGCCCTAGCTATTCTTCATTTTCGTTTGCAATAAATCAACGATAACATCCATTTGATAAACGGTTTGAATATCTACGCAAGCAGCATGCATTGCAGCACTATGCTCTTTGGAAATTGCTGGAAGATAATCTCCTGAATTTTGCCATTTTTCTTTGCTTGGTCATTGCGCATAGGCAATATAATCTCGATTGTTTTCTAACTGATGAAGTCGCGAACCAATACTGCCTTCAAATTCATAGATGAGTTCAGTTAAATCGTGCCACGCTTTTTCGAACTGGCTGTTTTTGCCCGGTTTAACCTTAAAGGAATAAATTACGGTAAACATAAAAGCGGTTAATCTTTCACTCTGCCAAACTTCATGAAGCTTAGCATCCAATCAGGCAACGGTTTTTCTTGATCGCGTTTAGTTACATCCATGTAGATACCTAAACGTTCCATAATCGGGATTTTATGCGTTTCGACAAATTCAATCAAGGTGCCATCTTTATCTTCTATATAGGAGAATGACCCTGCGGCTTTACCCATATCGAAAGTGCTAGAATCAGAGGAACTATCCACTGTAAATGGGAAACCTTTTTCTTTGCACTCACTTTTTAAGTGATTCATTCCGATAATATCGAAGCATAAATGAATGAAACCTAGCTCGCCCCAAATGCGATCTTCATATATTTTTCTACCCGGTCGATCAATGGCTTGAACCAATTCAATTTCTGTAGGTCCGAGTAAATTGCTAAATGGACCCATTCTGTTTTTTGAATGCCTCAATAAGACTCTGCGATATTTTTGACCTGCTCCTGGCAAACCATTAAAATCTTTAAAGTTTTCCGTTTGGTCAAAAACTACATCGTCATATTCAAGAATATCTGCGTAAACTTTTTTAGCCTCATCCATATTAGAAACACCAATAACTGCTCCTAGGACTCCACCTGTCAATGATTTTTGTTTTCGGTAACTATTGTCATTTGCTACCACTTCAAAGATATTGTTATACGGATCTCTAATATAATAATGTGGGTTACCGTTCGGGTCATTAGAAAGGTCTCCAAGAACATCTAAACCACGTTCTTTATGTGTTGCATATGCTCTACCTACATCGCGACATTTTAATTTACAGATGCCAATGCCCAAATCGCCCATTTGCACATCAAAAACAGGTGGTCGTGACTCCATTCCTGTATGTTGCCAGATTTCAAAACCTCCGCCTCCCTCAAAATTCATTGCCAAGGCAGCATAACGCTCACGTGTTTGGTTATCCGTATGTGGAAGCATGAGTTCTGCTACAGCAGTGTCTTCAAACACTTTAATATCCATGCCAAATTGTTGACGATACCATTTCCATGCCGCTTGGGCGTCTGATACTCCTACTCCAATTTGCTGTATGCCACAAATATTCTTTCTCATTACTCCTAACTTATTTAGCGCTTATCTTGTTTACAATGCGATGGTACAAAAATGGTAAAAAACGATGAATATAAACCAAAAGAATTTCTTTGCCCCCAATTAGCATCTCTTTCTTATTTTTCTTGATACCACTCACAATTTTTCTAGCACATTTTTCAGCGGATATTGCATTCTCCTGACCAGGATCCATTTCACCATGCGATGTGCCATCTTTAGTCAATGCGTGCAATGAAATATTGGTTTTGATTCGACCTGGAGAGATAATGCTCACTTTGATGTTGTCGGCTTTCAATTCAGTACGTAGCGATTCAAAGAAACCTTGCAATGCATGCTTCGTTGCCGCGTATGCGGTGCGCAATGGGAACCCAAATTTACCTGATATACTGCTGATTACAGCGATATGTCCTTCCTTTCTCTTAATCATATGTGGCATAACTAATTTAGTTAATTCTATTGCACTGAAAAAGTTCAATTCAAAAAGTTGACGATCAATACGAATATCGGTTTCTTTAGCTAATGAGCGTTGGCTTCGTCCCGCATTATTCATCAACAGGTCGATTTGACCTGTGCAATCCATGGCCTTTTTAACCAATTGGCTCAACTCTATGGTTTCCGATAAATCCGCTGGTAAGACAAAACACTTAGCAGGTTTACAAAGTTCAGCTACTTCATTTAGCTTTTTTTCATTCCGACTCGTTAGTATGAGCTGTGCATTCTCTTTGCTAAATGCAATAGCCAAGGCTCTGCCAATGCCTGAAGAGGCTCCCGTAATCCAGATGGTTTTATGCTTAATTGACTTCATTAACTTGGGAGGGCAAATATACACAAAGACACTAGTAAATTATTTGCCTAACTGAGCACTGATCTTGTTGCGCAATGTTTCTAGATTTTTAAGTTCATTGGGTTGATCTCGTTTTAATGCAAACATGCGCCATGAACTTTTAAAATGATTCCAATTTCTAAGATATTTAGGTGTTCGATATGCGATAATTATTAAGGCAATAAACAAAAGGAGACCCCACCAACCAAGAAAAATGGTACTTATAATAAGTATTATGCCATATAGAATTCCAAATATGAGAAGACATAAAGTGAACAATACGGAGGCGCTAAATTCGATGAGCTTCACTTTTTTGTTAACGATTTTTTTCGCCCATAAATAGGGCAAAATATTTAAATAATAGCCAATCAATAGAAATGTGTTTTTGAAGCAAAACAACCCGAAATCTAGTACGGATCTGTTTGTACTGGATTTGGATAAGCTTAAATCAAGCATTTCATGGGTTTTTAATTTGTGAAAATAGGTTTCAACTTGTAGGGTTAAATCTTTAAAAGAAGGGGCATCGTCTTCCGCCATTCGGTTCAGGCGATTTGCAATGTTTTGTTCAATGTCAAGTTGAGATCTATCCGTTGATATGGTTGAAGCTTTGTTTTGTTTAATGTCATTTCTACCAATTTGCAAACAATCATTTATAACATCATCGTTTATGGGGTCTTGGATAATGATGGAGTTTTTCAGTAAACTGGCTCGTATTTCATGGTTCAACTCAATCAAAGCTTTTGGCTTGTTGGCTTGATATAATTCTCGATAAATCTCCATGGAAATGGGTGAGCCAAAAACAATTATAACGTCTTCACCTGCTTTGGGAGCATTGGTATAGTTAAGTGCTACTGGAACTATTTTGAGATTCAAGTTCCAATTGTTTTCCTCTTCTGCGCCAAATGCAATACGGCCTATGCCTTTGCGTAATGGTCGCACCCTTTTTTCATTCACACATAAACCTTCAGGGTGAATAATTATAACCCCATTATTGGAGAGGATGGTTCGGCTAATTGCAAAGGACTCATCATTTTTATTAAGGTCGTTTTTAAACTCTGAAGCCCGATAAATGGGATGTATATTAAATGCGCTTAAAATCACTCGGCTCCAACTTTTTTTGAAGACGTCACCGCGCGCCAAAAAATTCAAAGGCCTATTGCTCATTGTGGCCATTAAGGTATCATCGAGAAAAGAGTTGGGATGAGTGCAAGCGTAAATAACCGGCCCGGAATCTTGAGCATTGGATTGATTGATCAAATAGATTTTTCTAAAAAAGATCCGCATTGCAAGACGGACCGGATATCGCATTAATCTATAAAACACCTATGCCTCAAAAATAGGAATGAATATTTGCATTCTAACTATCCTGAAGAATAATCTGATAATACCAGATCTACCTTCTTAAGTAGTGATTATCAATTATTAAGTACTTGCATTTTCATGATGAAAGTCATAATATTGTTGAGGACAAATAAAAAAAATTATGGAAGGACCACTATTTAATTTCGGAATTATGGCACTCGCGGCCCTAGTTCCTATGATCATTGGATTCATTTGGTATCATAAAGCTGTTTTCGGCAAAGCATGGATGGCAGCCTCAGGTATGACCGATGAAAAAGCAAAAGGGGGAAATATGCCGGTAATTTTTGGCTTGAGTTATGTTTTGCCTATTTTTAGCCATGGCGCTTTCAGGTGTCGTTATTCACCAAAACGGACTATTCTCATTATTTCTAAATGATGAAGCTGCAGCAGGCGTTTTTGAGTACATTAATCAAAACGCTCCAAATTGGTCGAGCAATTACAGAACCTTTGGCCATGGTGCAGTGCACGGCATGTTTACAGGCCTATTTGTAGCGCTACCTATTTTAGCTACAAACGCGATGTTTGAACGAAAAGGGTTTAAGTATATTGCCGTAAACACAGGGTACTGGATAATTACCCTTATTCTAATGGGAGGTATTATTTGCCAATTCTCATAGTAAAGTAAAGAATATAAGTGGGGCCGCACTCATAGGAGTGCGGCCTTTTTTATTTAGAACATTTACCTTAAATTTGTGACTAACAAACGTTAGTTCACATGGCATCTCAAAGACAAATTCAGATAATTGATACAGCTGCAAGCTTGATTAAAAAAAATGGTTTTGAGAATACGTCTATGCGCGACTTAGCAGCAGCACTTGAGATTGAGGCGAGTAGTTTATACAACCACATCAGCAGCAAGGATGAAATATTGAAAGCAATTTGCTTTGAAATAGCATCTGAGTTTATCAAGTCAATTTATGAGGTAAATGATATCTATTTTGATGCAGAGCAAAAGCTGCGCATGGCCATTGAAAGTCATATTCTGTTGCTAACACAGCAAACGGATAAGGCTTATGTGTTTGTGAATGAGTGGAAAAAATTAAAAAATGGAGACTTAAAAGAGTTTATCGCTTTGCGTGATGTGTACCAAAAAGGGTTTGAGACCATTGTTCAGAATGGAGAGGATGAAGGACTTTTTAACGAAGTAGACCAGAAATTTGCAGTACTCACGATATTGTCATCACTAAACTGGGTGGTGGAGTGGTATAGTCCAGAAGGATCGATGAGTGCTAAGGAGATAGCAGATAAACTCACCAGTTTTATTTTATCAGGATTAAAAAAAGAAAAATTATAATATTATGTACGGAAACGCTTACATCGATCCCAATGCAAAACTACCGAGTATTCTTGAAGGAGAGGATCCGGTAAAATTAGCAGAATTTGAAGCTCGCATTGCACGCGGAGAAAAAATTGAACCTCAAGATTGGATGCCAAAGGAGTATCGCAGGCAATTGGTCAGAATGATTGAACAACATGCCCATTCAGAAATAATTGGTGCTTTGCCTGAAGGAACATGGATTACACGAGCTCCTGGTTTTAGAAGAAAATTAGCATTGATCGCAAAAGTTCAAGATGAGGTGGGACATGGACAATTATTATATAGTGCAGCCGAAACATTGGGTAAAAGCCGCGAGGACATGATTAATGATTTGATCAGTGGTAAATCAAAGTATTCCAATGTGTTTAATTACCCAGCAAAGACCTGGGCGGATAGTGCAGTAATTGCATGGCTAATTGATGCAGGAGCTATTGTGAATCAATTGGCCAATAGCAAAGGCAGTTATGGTCCGTATTGTCGGGCATTAGATCGTATATGTGCGGAAGAAGCGTTTCATTTAAAATATGGGCATGATAATGTAGTGTTCTTGGCAACAGGAACGGATGTGCAAAGAGCGATGGTGCAAGATGCATTAACGCGCTGGTGGCCTCCAATTATGCATTTCTTTGGTCCTTCTGATCGAAGTTCTAAGCATACCGAAATCTTGATGCGCTGGAAAGTGAAGATGGCGAGTAATGATGATATGCGTCAGCAATTCTTAAACATGTATGTTCCTAAAATTTGGGACTTGGGTTTAGTACTTCCAGATCCAAACTTAAAAAAGAATAATGAGACGGGTTTATGGGAATATACCGAACCTGATTGGGATGAATTTAAACGAGTAATCAACGGAGATGGCCCTTGCAACGCTGAGCGTTTGGCCGTTAGAAGAACTGCTGAAGAAAACGGCAGATGGGTTGTTAATGCTTTGAGAAAGCCGGATGAAAAGTATGTAACCCCCTTAGCTTAAGACGATGAAAAATATATTTATTTTCATTACCTGTCTAATCCTCAATGCTGGGTTACAGGCTCAAATCCCGAACAGTAATTTTGAAACAGTTTCTTTTGAAATAACGGGAACTGATGTTGATCAATGGGGTGTGCAAGGCGCTCAAGAACAATTGAATCTTGGTGGGGGGAACTATGCAGTAAAAGTAACTAATACTGATAAGTCAGCTTTACTCATCTCAGATATAAATAGTACAGACCCGGATAAGATGGCCTACTATGCTATTATGGCGCGTCCCGACTCCCTTAAGCTTAGACTACAATTTGATCTAAAAGGAACGGATACGCTTTTTGTAATAACGCGCAATGAGGAACTCAATGCACCATTCGGTGAAGCGGTTAGGAAATATACTGGTACTAGATCCACATGGAGTCCAATTACGGCAAAAATCAATTATACCTCTCCAGGTTTTGCAGATTCCGCAATGGTTGCGGTTTATATAAAATCTGCTGACCCTTCAGCAAATAAATCATGGTTTGCGGTTGATGCAATGCAGTTTGTAAATATTTCCGGAAATGAAGTTTCCACTATTCCCAACAAGACTTTTAATAACTGGCAAGGAGATACGGTTGCCTATCCTCAATTTTGGACAACTACTGCACTGGTAAAGAGAAAAAAAGATATGGTTAAGGATCAAGATAATTCAAGAATATCCTCAACCGCTGCTTCAGGTGTGAATGCCTTAGCTTTGGAAACCAATGCCACAAACGGAGCAGCCATAGGATCAGCTTATAGTATGCCTTATGATTCATTTAATTCTAATATAAACTTAACTAATCCCCAACCAGGTTTTGGGATAAGCCAACGCTATTCCTTCTTAAAAGGGAAGTATCAATTTACCCAAGTGGGTGGAGATTCATCAATCATTCAAGTGGTGATGTTTAATAATGGGCAAGTAGTAAGTTCAGATCAAGTCATTTTTAATCAAAGCACGACCATGCAAGGTTATGAAGATTTTACTATTCCTATTTATTATCCAGGATTTTCTGGTACACCAGATGCTTGTCTAATAACAATGCATTCTTCTCATCCCGATATTTTAAGTCCCACAAATGGAACAACATTATGGGTAGATGCGTTAACTTTTAACAAGGATGTAAACTCTATTGAAAATGTGAATTCAGTGAAATTACACATTTCTCCAAACCCCTCCACTAATTGGGTGACGATAAATACACAATCAAATCTAATTCAAAATGTGACCGTTATGGATGCACAAGGGAAATTAGTCTTTGAAAAAAGCATAAATGCAAGCTCAGTTAAAATGAATTTAAGCCATCTGCAAGCAGGGACATACATTTTAAATGCTTATTCCAATGGCAGCATTGCCACAAAAAGAATACAAATATTAAAATGATTATAAAATCACTAGACCCAAGGGTCGATCGAAATGAAATGGATGCTGACGCCACTTTTGGTGGTTTAGAAAGCATGGATCAATGGCAAACCTATGAGGTTTTTCATCAAACCAAAAGAGGGCAGCATCATGTCCACGTAGGCAATGTGCATGCCCCAAATCACGATATGGCATTGATGTTTGGAAAAGAGCAGTTTGCCAGAAGAGGTGCTACAGTGAATTTGTGGGTAGTTAAATCAGCAGACGTATTTGCAACAGATTATGCGGACTCAGATATTTTTGAGTCGACTGCTGAAAAATTGCATCGGGATGCTGGCTCATATAAAGTTATGGATCGAATCAATGCGTATAAGGAAAGAGTAAAACAAGAATTATGAATTTAACGGACAATCAAGTTGCAGCGTTGAAAGACCTGCTTTATAAAATGGCAGATGATCAATTGATTTTAGGTCATCGGAATAGTGAATGGACTGGTTTAGGACCTATCCTTGAAGAAGATATTGCATTCAGTAGTATGGCTCAAGACAAAATTGGTCAAGCGTATCAACTCTATAGTATATTGAATGAGCTGGGTGAAAGTGAACCGGATACGATAGCTTTTACACGTAATGCAAATCAATTTCATTGTTGTGATTATGTTTGTCATCCGATTGGTCAATATGATTTTAGTTTGGTAAGGCATTTCTTTTTTGATAATGCAGAACTGATTAAGTTCAATACATTAGCCAGTTCTGCTTTTGATCCTTTGGCTATGTTGGCCAGAAAATTCAAAGGGGAGATAAAATATCATACCATGCATGCCAATACTTGGATTAAGCAATTGGCTCAAGGAAATGAAGAAAGTAAAACACGCATTCAAAATTCTATTAACGAAGGGTTCAACCTGGCTTTAGGGATTTTTGAACAAGGAACATTTGAAAAAGAGTTGGTTGATTCAAAATTCTATATCGGTGAAGAAGCCGTGATGAATGAATGGTATGCTACCGTGAAAGAAATCATTGAATCGGTTGGCTTAACCATACCCGCACTGGATTTAAGTAATGCAGTAAATGGAGGTCGTAAAGGACAACATAGTTCACATCTACAGCCAATGCTTACAGAAATGACTGAGGTATATGCAATAGATCCTTCTGCGGATTGGTAAAATGGATAGAAGTAAACTTAATCAGCGGGAAAAAGAGATTTATGATGCCTTAGAAGAGGTGATGGATCCGGAAATTCCAGGATTAGCGATTACTGATTTAGGAATTGTTACGAAAATTGAATCAACCGATGAGAAGGCTTTTGTACAATTAACACCCACATTCTCGGGTTGTCCTGCTCTAAAGATTATTGAGGATATGGTTGCTGAAAGATTAGCCGTAATGGATGTTTTCAAAGACATCAAAGTGGAAACATCCTTTGAAACGCAATGGAACACGGATATGATTACAGAAGCGGGTAGGGTTGCATTAAAAAAACATGGCTTAACCCCTCCGGTACAAAATCCGGATTTTATCGAATTGGATGTGCTAAGCAAGACTCCTTGCCCTTTCTGTGATAGCTTCAATACAACACTTAAAAGCCCTTTCGGAGCTACGTTGTGCCGCAGTATGCATTACTGCAATAACTGCCTTCAAGCATTTGAAGGATTTAAACCAGTTATGTAGTGAAAAGGGGTAGGACTAATTAATAATAAGCGTATTGAAGTCTTTGCGAAGGAAGCATGACTGACGCAAACTGTTAGATGGGAATTAACTTTTTCTACCTAGTTTTGCTAAAAGAAGATTTATGAAACATTGGATACTCGGATTGGTCTTTATGGCTTTGGCCATTTATAGTGGTTTTGAATTTGGAACTCAGATTGCAAGCCCTGAAAAGAATTGGCTTAAGATTGGTTTTTTTGGAGTCATTTGTGTCGCAGCCACCATTTTCTATTTTAAAGAACGGGTTAAGCGAAACAATCATTTTAGAGAGCGGATGAAGCAGCATGAAGAAAGTCAGAAAGGGTAAATGATTTTGCATAAATAGGCAGTAGCCAACCCACATCAGAATGACCGCATCGCTCTTTATTAACCTGTATTTTTTACTAATTAATCAAAACTCACCACTCAAAACTACCTTATGCGCGCATTTCATTTCGACTCCGCTCAATGTTACGTTTGCTACTTTTTATAGGGATTAAGCTATTCCTGAAATGTTGTCCTACTTCCAAATACACTCTATCAAACCCGCATTCAGCATTAATAATTCAACATTAAAAATTATTACAGTCCGTGCACCGTTTTACTCTTGGGTGAAGTTACATCATAACTCACTTCAAGTTTTTTTACCTTACTCCCTTTGATGTTTAAGGTCCATTTAATCTCACCTGTTTTCGGATTATAGCTTCCACCACCATTGTTGGTTACTTCAACGATAATGTTACTGTGTTTCGAAACGGGTATTTGATCAATCACTTCAACTTCAATAGGTGTAGAATTGGTATTGTTGATAGAAATAGTGTAGGCCAAGGTCTCTTTTTTATTGCTTCCAATATTTTTCACCTTGGTATAATCGCGTTGATTAACTCGCGTTACCAAAACCTTAGGGTCTTTACCTAAAGATAGACGCAGCGTATCATTCAATGCACTAGGTCTGAACTGGGTTTTTCCAACAAAGCTGTTCTTATAAAACAGATTTACTTGTCCAGCCATTAAATTGTGTTTTTGCCAATCAACTAATCGTGCGGTTAAATACACACTACGATCAATCTTTGGTATGGTGTAGTAATTATAAAGGGCACTGATGTTATACGACTTCAACGTGATTAGTTGCGCCTGTGAACTGCTGGGTAAGGTATATGCCCGGTCCACAACATATTCAATGGCAACCTCATTGGAAGAGGAAGTAGTGTAATTGTTTAATGTTCTTTTACCATAGCCGGATCCCAGCCCATCTGTTGATTCCACTGCATCTTCCGCCACTTCTAATTCTTCAGCATCACCATAGTTCCATCCATACGTTTTCTTATTTGCATCCGCTCGGTTGGAGTAATTTGCTTTAGGTCGATTGTATGAGTTAAAACTTAAATATCTTGGATATAATGTAGGTACGTTTGCCCCAACATTCGGGTTGCCCGTTGATAGTTCAAGTTTTACATTATTCCATGTTTCACCAGTGTTCTGACGAACGCTTGCTTTGTGAATGAGTTCAATGGGTTTGTTCAAATCGGTACATCTCGCTTCATACAAAGAAAACCAATAAGCTCCTCTAGATAAATAAGAAAAATTAATGGTGGCTTGTCCTGCTTTTTCGGCACTCATTTGCACTGAAATTCTTCCACTTGGAGGAGTAGGATAAAGTTTTTGTAATTCACGCAGCTTGTTTCGCAATCGATTTTGATGCTGACGTATTTCTTGCTTCTCTTCATTCAATTTAGACGTTTGTGCAAATATGTACGTGTATCTTTTGGTGAAAAAGGCACTGGCTTTTTCTAAATCTTCAAAATTTACTCCATTGGTTCCCCCTAATTTTCTGTTTTGACGTAAAAGATCCGATTCGGTGTTGAGTACATTAATCTTATTCTGAACCAAGGTCTGTTGCTTTTGATAATATTTTATCGAATCAGTTAAACGCTTGATTTCTGGAATATTGGTGTATTGCGTGTAATCACGTTTTGTAGTAAAATTGGTACTCATTACAGTTGTACCAGAGCTAGTGCCCATGATAATGCTATTGCGGTCAATCTGATTGGAAAGTTCTTTAATGATAATATCATTGGTACCTGCCTTAAGGTTAACCGTGGCAGTCCGAAACACTTCCGCTCCGCTGGTATAAATTTTAACCCGATTCAACGTACTGGTATACTCTTTGGCCTGGGCGTTAACTCCCAAAGTGATGATGCTGGTTAATACAATTAATGCTAGTTTTCTCATAAGTAATGGTTGATTCCGTTTGTGCCTCAAAGGTAAACGAAGAACCGAATTATAGGATGGTTTTATACAACAAACCTTATTTTTGCGATGAAATTATGGCAAACACAAGTATTCGAAATTTTATGGAGGAGCATTACCTCCATTTTAATGCCGCAGCAATGGTAGATGCAGCGAAGGGTTATGAAACCCATTTGAACGAAGGAGGAAAGATGATGATAACCCTAGCGGGTGCGATGAGCACCGCTGAATTGGGTAAATCACTGGCCGAAATGATTCGTCAGGATAAGGTGCATATCATCAGCTGTACAGGAGCAAACTTGGAAGAGGATATCATGAATTTGGTGGCACACAGCCACTATAAACGCGTTCCTCATTACCGCGATTTGAGTCCTCAAGAAGAGCAAGACTTGTTGGATAATCATTACAATCGGGTTACCGATACATGCATTCCTGAAGAAGAAGCATTCCGCAGGTTACAAGGGCATATAGAACACATTTGGAAAAAAGCAGAAGCGAAAGGAGTACGCTATTTGCCTCATGAATATATGTATCAAATGCTGTTAAGCGGAGACCTCGAACAATACTATGAAATTGATCCGAAGAACAGTTGGATGCTTGCAGCTGCAGAAAAGAATCTTCCGATTGTTTGTCCAGGATGGGAAGACAGCACGATGGGAAACATCTTTGCCTCATACGTAATTAAGAATGAGCTCAAAGCAAGCACGGTAAAAAGCGGAATTGAATACATGACTTACCTAACCGAATGGTATCGCGCGAATAGTGGTGGAAAAGGGGTTGGTTTTTTCCAAATTGGAGGTGGAATTGCAGGCGATTTTCCGATTTGTGTGGTGCCTATGATGTATCAAGATTTGGAATGGGAAGAAGTGCCTTTTTGGAGTTACTTCTGCCAAATATCTGATTCAACCACCAGTTATGGATCGTATAGTGGAGCCGTGCCCAATGAGAAAATTACCTGGGGTAAACTAGAAATCAATACGCCCAAATATATTGTTGAAAGTGATGCTACGATTGTGGCACCCTTGATTTTTGCTTGGGTATTGGGGTGGTAGAATCTACTTATTCTGACGCTTCAAACCCCACCTTATCCTGAATGATATAAAGCGGTCTACCTTTCACCTCGTTATAAATTCTGCCAATGTATGAGCCGATGATACCAAGCACCATCAAAATAATACCACCTATCATTAAAACAGCTAGCATAAGAGTCGTCCATCCCGGTTCATAGTCGCCAAAAAATCGGGAATATAGCGCATATAGTATACCTAGAAATGCTGCTAGAGAGGTTGCAAAACCCAACCAAGTCGCAATCTTAAGCGGTACATTGCTAAATGCCAAAATAGCATCGCTGGCCAGATTTAACATCTTTTTAAGCGGGTATTTGGTTGTGCCGGCAAATCTGATTTCGCGATCATATTCAACAAAGGTTTGATTGAAACCTATCCAGGCAACCATACCACGAACAAAACGGTAGGTTTCGCGCATATTTAGGAACTGATCCAGTGCCTTGCGGTCCATCAAACGAAAATCACCCGTATCTAAAGGGATCTCAACAGCAGAAAGCCGATTGATGATGCGATAAAAATACTTAGCAGTGATCAACTTGAAATGACTCTCCCCATCGCGTTGTTTGCGCTTGCCGTATACCACATCAAATCCTTCTTCCCATTTTTTGATGAATTCGAGTATCACCCTGGGAGGATCTTGTAAGTCCGCATCAATTACTACTGCAGCATCGCCTTTACAGTGGTCTAAACCTGCGGTTATCGCAACTTGATGCCCAAAATTTCTTGAAAATGAAATGACCTTAATGCTTGAATCCTTGGCTGCCGCCTCTTTCAATAATTGCAGTGTGTTGTCTGTGCTTCCATCATTCACAAAAATGATTTCGTTTGCATAGGAGTCCTTCACAGACGCCATAGCTTCAGTAAGTCGTTGCATCGTTGTAGCAAAAACAGCTTCTTCGTTATAACATGGAACAATGATGGAAATCAATTGCATGCGACAAAAATAAGACCTACACTTTAATAAATTGCCATACTTCATATCTTTGCTTGCCATGAGTCCCGAATCCATTTTAAAAGATGTTCAGATGAAGCAAGGAAACGTTATTTTCTTGACCGGGGCAGGTCTATCTACGGATAGCGGTATACCTACCTTTAGAGGACCTGAGGGATATTGGACGATAGGTTCCAAAAATTATATGCCCACTGAAATGGCTACGCAAGAGATGTTTAATCGTTATCCAGAAAAAGTGTGGGATTGGTATTTGTATCGATTTGGCGTTTGTGCAAGGGCAAAACCAAATAAAGGACATCAACACATTGTAGATTTTGAGCAAAAATGGAAAGATCGTTTTGTGCTGGTTAGTCAAAACATTGATGGATTGCATCAAGAGGCAGGAAATAGCTTTGAACGTTCTTTTTATATTCATGGAAATGCGGCATTTTTTCGATGCGCAGCATCTTGCACCAAAGAACTGCGCATTTTACCTACTGAAATTTGGTATGAAGGGAAACAGGAAATGAATGCTGCCACCAAACATCAATTAACCTGTCCAAATTGTGGGGCTTGGATGCGACCCCATGTGCTGTGGTTTGACGAATCCTATGACGAGGACTATTACAGCTTTGAAACGGTATTGAATAAAACGGAGCGGGCAGATTTGGTGTTTTTAATCGGCACGTCTGGCGCTACCACCCTGCCGGCATATGTGGTTCAATATGCCAGAGCTGCGGGTGCTTATCTGGTTGAGATTAACCCGAATGAGACCAATTTTACCGATGTAGTGAAGGAGTATTCGAAAGGCTTAGTGCAACGAGGCACCGCAAGTGAATTATTGGGAGAATGGATGAATTACTTCTCCTCTTCAAAATATAATTTATAGAACTTTCGGCCATCCGGTTCTTTGCCTTGCTCAATCATATTTTTATTGCCGTGGATATAGACATGGAAATTCTTATCCAACTTGAGCACACTTTTAAATACGCGTGCTTGCTTTTTTACTGCTTGGGTAGAGATTTCGAATTCATCGTCTAGCTTTACATCATGCGCTTGCTGAAAGTCTTGCTTATAGTCCCGAAAGGAATTGATAATGGGTTCTTCTTGCAGCACTTCTTCTTCAAACTTTTCTTTCTCAAACACATCGTTTTCTTTAAAATATCCTGCCGCGCGGTTCAATAAATCAATTTGCTCAGTGCGTGTAATGGGCATGTCGTCAACAATTTGTTCCGTAACAAATCGCTTGGTGATGCCCATCACTTGATTGGTTTGGTGGTACTCATCACTAACCGGTTCTACTTGCAAAAACTCATCCTTCCAATAACGTGCTTCGCTGTTTCCTTTCAATGGGTCAATCAATAATACTTTGTATCCTTCTCCTTTTTTAGTATTAAATACTAAACAAGCTTTGTCGATTCCTTTGAGGTCAAATCCAAAATCATGGGTGATGTTAAATCCATCATTAGCCTCTTCCATTTTGATAAAAGGAGCATCGGTCTCAGATTTAAATATGCCAATTGCGTTGACCAGTTCATTATCAATTTCTATATTGGAAAAATGAGCAATATTCAGTTTGCCATCATTTACCTTGGGATGAGTAGAGCAGTCATATAATAACTTGGCTAAACTTTGGGAGTTTTGAAGTAGAAGGTCATTGTTCTCAAATATTTCTGCAACTACTTTAAACACTTCATTCATGTCAATATTAACCGAATGATGAAAATGGTAAAACTCTTCTGTTTTGATGGGCAAGATTAAATACCGAAGCAAGTAATTTATGGTATCCGCATCAACTAGGGTCAGTTCTGATGAAAGTTTAACCTCTTGCTCTCTCAGCTTGCTGCCCACATAATGGGTGGCTAAAGCTTCCAATTCTATTTGTGTAAAGTCAACGTGCGTCATAATTTTTTGAAGGAAGGCAAATGTAAATGATTTGCATACCAGTTCAAAGTTGGAATTGGATTGAGAATGATAAAATTCTATGGGCGAATTGAATTGCACTATTCACTAAATAGCTACCTTTGCAGTCTTGAAAAAAAGAGTGGTAGTTGGACTTTCGGGTGGAGTAGATTCCAGTGTAACCGCATATTTGCTTAAAGAGCAGGGATATGAGGTAATTGGTATGTTTATGCGCAATTGGAATGATGAGTCGGTTACGATTAATAATGAGTGTGCTTGGGAGGATGATAGTCGTGATGCTTTGCTTACTGCGGAGCATTTAGGAATTCCTTTCCAGACCATCGATTTCAGCAATGAATACAAGACACGCATTGTAGATTATATGTTTGCGGAGTACGAATCTGGAAGAACCCCCAACCCAGATGTGTTGTGTAATCGCGAAATTAAATTCGATTTATTTCTTAAAGCCGCCCTCAAATTAGGGGCAGATTATGTGGCTACCGGTCATTATGTGCGGAAAATGGAGGATGAAAAGGGCTTTCATTTATTGTCGGGAAAGGACCCCAACAAAGATCAGAGCTATTTTTTATGCCAGGTTACCGAAGAACAAATTGCCAAAGCATTGTTTCCAATCGGTGAATTATTGAAACCGAAGGTGCGAGAGATTGCTGAGGAAGCCGGCTTGCCAACCGCAAAGAAAAAGGATTCACAAGGCCTTTGTTTTATTGGAAAAGTAAGTCTACCTGACTTTTTACAACAGCAACTCAAACCCAAAAAAGGTGAAACGGTACTGATTGATAAAGACTGGGATGGGTATCAGCCGAGCCCTGAGGGGATATTGGAAAGCTCAAAGCGGTTTCACTATGCAAAGGAAGATGGTAAAGTAATTGGGGAGCACAATGGAGTGCACAACTATACCATTGGACAGCGCAAAGGGATCAATATCGGCGGAATGGTAGAACCATTATTTGTCATAGGAATTGATGCCGATACCAATACGCTTTATGCTGGAATGGGTGCTCAACATCCTGGATTATGGTCTAAAGGTTTATTCATTGCAGAAGATGAAATCCATTGGATTAATGAAAAGTCAAGAGTAGAAATTGGAGAGGTGAAGTCGGTGATGGCACGTACACGTTATCGTCAACCTTTAAAACAGGCCCAATTGCATAATAGTAAAGAGGGGATTTATCTCATTTTTGAAGAACCCATCAGCGCAATTGCCCCTGGGCAATTTGCAGCTTGGTATGTGGATGATGTGCTACTAGGGAGTGGAGTAATCAATCAACGATAGCATGCGGATCATCAATGATTTTTATAGCACCGACCCTTACTTTAATCTTGCGGCAGAAGAATACTTTTTAACCCAAAGCCAAGAACATATTTGCCGATTTTGGCAAAATGAGCATACCGTTGTTATAGGTAAACATCAGGTGATGCCTGCTGAGGTAAATACGCAAGTAGCACAAGAACGAAAAATACAAATTGCACGAAGAATATCCGGTGGCGGCACGGTTTACCACGATTTAGGGAATTTAAACTTCACCTTTATTGCCAACAATGTGAATGGGGAAAATCTAATTGATTTCAAGCAGTTCACACAGCCCATTATTGATGCACTCAAGGTTCTTGGTTTGGATGTGCAGCATAGCGGAAGAAATGATCTGTTATTGAAAGGGCTGAAAATTAGCGGTAATGCGGAACACCTTTCTCAAAAATTGAAACGCACCATGCATCATGGAACACTTTTGTACAATAGTAATTTGGACAATTTGGGAGCAATTCTAAAAACACCCATCGATCAGTTTATTGGCAAGTTTGTGCAAAGTAAACGAAGTAAGGTGACCAATTTATCGGATCATTTAAGCCAAGAAATGGATATGAAAGCATTTCGAACGCATTTGGAAAACTATTTTATCCAATTCCATAAAGCAGAATCCAGCGAACTAACTAAAAATGAAATACATAGCATTCAAGAACTGGCCAATTCTAAATACAAAACAGAGGATTGGATTATGGGTTATTCCCCTAAATTTAGCTTCAGTGGTTATTTTGAGGGGGAATATTTCGAAATCTTTGCCGTTAAAGGTAAAGTAGTGGGCATTGAAACTGCCATTGCAGAAATCGATCAATTGGAAGCGGTCCTTTTAAATAAATATTTCAGTTATCCAGAATTGCATCAATCCATTGTAGGAATGGAAGTGAATACCGACAAATGGACCCGGTTTCTAGCCGCTATGTTTAATATTTAATCTGATTTGCTTTTACAGCCAACATTTGGCAAACTATTTGCGTCTTATATTGGAGCGAAGTTTCGTGTTATCGAATGATTTAAGCATCATTTTAAAATATGTTGTAACTTTGCAAAACAATTTTGAGATTAATTGCAATCATATTGTCCATTTTGGTAATCAAACTATCTGTATTTCCCTGCTGTTTAGATTCAAACAGCAATGATACGGTGCAAGTTACCGAAGCATGCTGTCAACAAACCAACACTTCATCAACCGAAGATGAGTCTGATCCAGAAAAAAAATCTTGTTCCCCATTCTTCAGTTGTTGTGCTAGTGCGGGTTTTGTGTTTATGCGTCCAGTTTTGAAGTTAGATAAACTAAAACTTCAGGAGGTGAATATCACCTTTACTTATCTCAATAATTATTCATATATGTGGGACGGAACAATCTTCCAACCACCCCAACTCAACGCTTAAATTTTCGTTTTATATGTGTCAATCAGGCACATTATTTTATGTATACCTTAGGGTTTACAAGCATTTTTTAAATTAGAGTACCATGAATACAATAAAGAAATTAAGTATAATATTAATAATCGGTTTAGGTTTTTCTATCCCTGCTCAAGCAGAAAAAAGCCACATCAATCAAAGTCAAACGGATCCCATTGTGGTTACAGATACATTTTCTGTAAGCAACATGTCTTGTCATAAGGATGCAAATTTGGTTTCACGCAGTTTGTACCGATTAAAAGGAGTTAAAAAAGTTCAAATAATCGGAGATAAAGTAGTGGTCAAATATGATCGTACTAAACAAACGGAAAAACAGATTATTGCAGCAATTGAAGGCACAGGGACTTGCGAGAACCCGAACGACAAGCGGAAAAAGGCCAAAAAGAAATGAAGGCCTTAGGTTTGTTGCTATTAGGTCTGTTTATCGGGTTTAATAGTTACTCTCAGCATGCTGGGAATCATGTACATGGACGTGTGTTAAACGCGAAAGGTGTGGGTTTGTTTAGTGCCAGAATTTCGGCTCCGGAAGTATCCAAATCGGTTTATGCAGACACAGCCGGTAATTTTTATCTTGCCAGTGAATCGGAATTCAGCTATTTAATTGTTACAGCTCCTGGGTATCTCAGGGATTCTATTTCTGTGGTGGGTATCGGTCATCAGCAATTGAAAGTCACCTTAATTGAAGTAAATGAAATTGGTGCTGCCAAAATAAAAGGTGATCCGAAGAATGCACATATTGGTAGAAAGCCCGCTAAAACGGAAATTATTACCCATTCTGAACTCAAGAAGGCTGCCTGCTGCGACTTAGCAGGTTGTTTTGAGACCCAAGGAACAGTAAAAGCAGTTACTACCAATGTAATTACCAATTCCAAGGAGTTGAGGATTTTAGGCCTTTCTGGGGTTTATAATCAAGTATTGACGGATGGAATGCCATTGATTCAAGGCGCGAGTTATACCTATGGTATTTCGGCAATGCCAGGTCCAGCGGTTTACGGGATATTTGTTTCTAAGGGAACCAATAGTGTTTTGCAGGGATATGAAAGTATGGTAGGCCAAATTAACGTAGTTCCGAAGTTTGGGAACCGTTCTGAGAAGTTACTGTTGAATGCCTTTGCTAATAATTTTGGCGAAAACCAATACAATGCTATTTGGGGATTAGACAAGAAAAAATGGAACAATTTCTTGGCAGTCCATTTAGTGAATCCTGCAGGTGAGCGGGACCAGAATAAGGATAGTTTTACAGATGTTACTCGCTTGAACCGATTTGTGATTTATAATAAGTTTCAAACCGGGCTTGAGAAAACCAAAGGCTTGCAAACCATGTTAGGAGTTAAACTGGCAATAGAGAAACGTGTTGGAGGGCAATTGGGTTATCGAGATAATACGGATAAAGGCAGTGCAACCATATATGGTCAAACGGTGAATTATTACCAGCCAGATTTATATGGTAAATTGAAGTGGTTGATTTCTGAACAAGAGAGCATTGAACTTGTTGCTTCAGGGCAGTACCACAATCAAGAATCTTATTTTGGTCCAGTTCATTATAAATCTGAGCAAAAGCAATTTTATGCAAATGCACAATACAATAAAGACTGGTCTTTAGGGGATAATAATTTCAAAGGAGGCTTTAGTTTTAGAAACCTCGAAATTGCTGAAGATATTGATTTTACATCGAATACCTTATCCAGAACCTATGACAGCAGTTACTTGAAGCAAGAAACCATTCCTGGTATTTTTGCCGAAAACATATGGAATTGGAGAGGCAATATTTTTCAATTAATAACGGGTGCTCGGGCAGATTATCACAATCAATTCGGGTGGCAATTTACCCCAAGAGCTATGTTGAAATACGAGGTGACCGAATCGGCTGCCTTGCGATTTTCAGGAGGAACAGGCTGGCGCACGGTAAATATGTTTGCTGAGAATATTGGTCTGCTATCAAGTTCGCGTGATATTGTCTTTCTGGAGGTGTTAAATCCCGAAAAGTCCTTGAATATGGGTGTCAATTTTGTGCAGAATTTCCAGCGCGGGAAATGGCAAGGATTTGTTACCACGGATTTTTATCAAACCCGTTTTCAAAATCAATTTTTCCCGGATTATGATACCGATCCAACCAAAGCTTTTATTGGTAATTTTACGGGAAGGTCGGTTTCTAATGCATATCAATTGGATGTAGTAGGAACGTATAATAAGAATGTAGAATTAAAGTTTGCATACAATTATCTGGATGTATATCGTATCATTAATGATCAAAAAGTGTTGCTTCCATTTAATTCAAAACATCGGTTAATGGCAGCTGTTTCACTTAAGAGCAAAGACAAGAAATGGCAAGGAGATTTAAATGCGCATTGGTTTGGGAAACAAAGATTGCCTGATACGCGTTTGAATCCGGATGCGTTTAAACAAGAATCGTTTTCAAAGTCGTATGCCACATTAAATGTTCAATTAACCAAAAAATGGAAAACTTTGGAAGTGTATGGAGGGGTTGAGAATGTGTTGGATTACCGACAGACCGATCCTATTGTAAACGCAAGTAAACCTTTTGATCCCTATTTTGACACCTCTTTTACTTGGGGGCCAATTCGTGGGAGAGAGTTTTTCTTGGGCTTAAGATATATTCCATTTCGGGAATAATTTACGGACGATACAAGGTAATTGAGTTTGCTTCAATAGGTGTCCATCGGTAAAACCGAGTCAAATAAGTTGACTAAGAAATAATTCTATTTTAATCAAAATGTAAATGCCATCTGCTAAAAACGGGTGGCATTTTTATTTACATTCTCCTTTGGAATACGTGGTTATTCCATGGCATTCTGCTTCACATGCATTGCTATAAGTAACTTCATCGCAACCGCAAACAGGGTCGTAGTTAGCTGTGCAAATGCAATTGGAGTCGCTCTTCCCTTTTTTACAATCGGTTTTTTTACACCCTAAATAAAAAAAGCTGCACAGTAATACAATAATCAGAAGAGGCTTCATATGGATTTAAAGCGGAATGTTTCCGTGTTTTTTCTTGGGTAAATTATCTACCTTGTTTTCTAGCATGGCAAATGCAGAAATGAGTCGTTCTCTGGTTTCTTCAGGTAAAATAACCTCATCAATAAAACCTCGAGCCGCGGCACGATATGGATTAGCAAACATGTCGCCATATAATTGTTCTTTTTCTTTCCATGCAGCTTCCGGATCTTCTGCTGTTTTGATTTCACCTTTGAAAATGATTTCGGCAGCACCTTTGGCTCCCATAACCGCGATCTCTGCGCTTGGCCATGCGTAATTCATATCTGCACCAATGTGCTTGCTATTCATTACGTCATAGGCCCCACCATAGGCCTTTCTAGTAATAACGGTGATGCGAGGCACCGTAGCTTCGCTAAAAGCATATAAAAGCTTCGCACCATTAGTTATAATAGCATTCCATTCTTGGTCTGTTCCAGGAAGAAAGCCGGGTACATCTTCAAGTACCAACAATGGGATATTAAATGCATCGCAAAACCGAACAAAACGCGCTCCTTTTTGCGAGGAATGCACATCCAAAACACCTGCCAGATAAGAAGGTTGATTTGCAATGATACCGATGCTTTTACCCGCTAATCGAGCAAAACCGACCACAATATTTTCTGCAAAGTTTTTATGCACTTCAAAAAAACTGTTTTCATCAATTACCCCATCAATTACTTCTCGAATATCATAGGGCTGATTGGGATTTTCAGGAACAATATTATTCAACGCCTCTACCTTTTCATCTTTGGATGTATAAGGCAAGTCCAATGCTTTTTCTTCGCAATTTTGAGGAATATAAGACAAAAGGGATTTCAAATGATTGATGGCCTCAACTTCATTTGCCGCTGCAAAATGAGCAACACCAGATTTACTGGAATGAACCGAAGCTCCTCCCAAATCCTCTGAACTTACCTCTTCATTGGTAACCGTTTTAACCACATTGGGTCCGGTTACAAACATATAGCTGGTATGTTCAACCATTAAGATGAAATCTGTGATTGCAGGTGAATACACTGCGCCACCAGCACATGGTCCCATTATTGCCGATAGTTGTGGAATCACACCACTTGCACGGGTATTTCTAAAAAAGATATCTGCGTAGCCGCCTAAGGATACTACTCCTTCTTGTATGCGTGCTCCACCGCTATCATTCAGTCCTATTAATGGCGCTCCATTTTGAAGCGCTAAGTCCATGATTTTGCAAATTTTCTCCGCATGGGTTTCAGATAGAGAACCTCCAAAAACGGTAAAGTCTTGTGAAAAAAGATAGGTTAACCTGCCGTTTACTTTAGCATAGCCGGTAACCACTCCATCACCAAGAAATTTATTCTTTTCCATTCCAAAATCTGCGCTTCTGTGCGTTACGAAAGCGCCAATCTCATGAAACGAGCCTTCATCTACCAATAATTCGATTCGTTCGCGCGCAGTTAGTTTGCCTTTATTGTGCTGAGATTCGATACGTTTCTCACCTCCGCCCAATTTGGACTGTGCTCTTTTTTCGGTTAGCTTGTTAAATGAAGGTTTGCTCATGGTTGAATATTTTAGTCAAGGCAAAAGTAATATTATGCAGTATGAATTACCAATTGATTAAAATGGGATGCTTTACCACAAATCGGGTCGTTTTGTACATACAGCATCTATTTGCATATCAGCGATTTGAGTTTTGAATGTATCGATCATGTTAAGACCATAGCCCTGTAATTCTGGGGAAACGATGCATATCTTGAAATGCTTTTTTAATGCTTGATAAGATAAATCATCTAAAGGTAAATGGGTAAAACAATCCACCCAAACCCAATCAACCTTACCTGCAAAAGCCAATGCAAATTCAATGGGTTCAAATTCAGAATAACGAATGGCGATTTCTTTAAGCCCTTTATTGGCATATTTAACTAGATAAGGAAGACTCAAATCGAGAAAAAAGTATTCCGTGATTCGATATTTTGCCAGTAGTTCAAGAATTGCCTCTTCCATTCCTTCGCATTTGGTGTTCAGGATAATAAATTTATGTTGATAGCTTTTGAGTAAATCTTCAAATAGTTCTCCTTTTTCAAAAGGATCATGGTGAAGAATGAGGTGATTCTCGAATGCCCTTATGTCTAGCTCAATACCTTGGTCTTTCGGAACATTTTTTAGCTGCTGAACGGAATTTATGCGATGTGCTATTTTAAGCATGGTAATGGGCGAATTTAATCATTCATGCGATCATTATCAATAAGCGGCTGATTTATGTGCGCATAGTATTTAGTGTATTGCCTAAGAAAGAATTATTTTCCCTCGGGAAAGCGATGTCATGATAAATGATATGTACTTTTGGGGCACAAATGGATGTTAAATCAAATATAGCACTTTGCACCACGGCTTTTCCTTATTTACATGCTGAGTATCCGTTTATTTCTGCAGAGTTCGATTATTTGCAAAAGCACACCAGCCTTGCATTAATTCTTACGCATCAAATGGGTTCTGAAAAGGGCGTTGAAG
This sequence comes from uncultured Bacteroidia bacterium, assembly GCA_943788195.1. GTDB lineage: Bacteria > Bacteroidota > Bacteroidia > NS11-12g > UBA955 > CALSPH01. The sequence goes on along the minus strand of CALSPH010000002.1, from coordinate 637,936 downwards.
TGCAGAACACAATTGATGTTGTGATGGAGTCTGAGTTGAAAAACACGCCTATTTCATTTACGCAATATGTTCAGTTTGGGATTAAAGTTTTAATCCCTATGGGGATCAAACTAGCTGTAAAATCGTTGATTAATGGATCGTTTTCAGTAAAAGCATTAAAAATGCAGATCTCTCAGTATTTAATCTATTTAAGAAGAGCAAGTCAAGTTGACGCTTATATAAAAAGCAAAAATATCACCGTTTTATATAGTTATTGGTTTGATCATTGGAATGCAATAGCTTGTGTTTATAAAGTTATGTTTAACAAAGACATTATTGTGGTTAGTAGAGCACATCGTTACGAGGTTGATTATATCAAGAATCCCGTAAGTTTTGATGCCTATAGATATTTTCAATTTAAACACACTGATAGGGTTTATTTTATTTCAAAAACTTGGATGGATTTAATTGAACGAAGAATTAAACCTCGAGAAGGGCAGTTTTTGTATCGGCCGATGGGTGTATGTTTTAATAGTAAATATTTGCCCGTAGAGGTGCCTTCAAAACCACCTTATCATATCTTAAGCATATCTCCGTATATCCCTTTAAAACGGTTAGATTTTTTGGCGTCAACCATAGAGAATATGGGCATGCCATTAATTTGGCATCACTTTGGTGAAAAGAACCTTAATAATGATCTGACCAAACGGTTGAAAGGGACTTCGGTAGATTATAAATGCTATGGGTATGTGAATACGGATGAATTACTCAGATTTATGGAAACCAACCCAATTCACTTCTTGGTTAATGTGTCAACGATTGAAGGTGTTCCTGTAAGTATGATGGAGGCCATTTCGAGAGGGATTCCATTAATAGGAACAAATGTGGGAGGCGTAAGCGAAATAATTAGCGATGAAGTGGGGTATCTAATTGATGCAGATTTAGAGATTGCAGTATTCGCGCAAAAATTACATGGTTGGCTGGCAAACTATAAGTTTGGAACTATTGCACAAAGAAACAATATCATTCAGTATGGAATTGAAAAGTTTGACCAAGAAACAAATTATACGCAATTTTGCAATGAGCTAAATCAACTATCCTCTTAATTCAATGTTAGTTTCAGTAATTGTACCATGTTATAATGTTGCGCTCTACATCGAAAGATGTTTATCGTCAATTTATGCTCAAAGTGCGCAAGAAATTGAAGTGATTTTGGTGGATGACGGGAGTACAGATCATACCGTAGAAAGAATAAGACATTATCTAAAAACCAACGATAAAAAAGCGCTGCTCATTGAGCAAGAAAATAAAGGAGCTTGCGCAGCCAGAAATAGAGGATTGCTTGAAGCAAAAGGGGAATATATCCAGTTTTTGGATGCGGATGATTGGATAAAGCCCGGGAAAATAAAGGCGCAAATTGAGTTAGCCAAAAGGCAAAACTTACCGGACTTGATTGTTGGAAGTTATATAAGCCTAAATGCAAAGGGGGAGAAAGTAGTACAGAAAAATTACACTCAAAATGACAGCAATCATTTATGGGAAATGCTAATGTCTACAAATCTTGGAAACACATGTTCAAATTTATTTCATTCAAGATTGTTTGATGAAGGTATCAGATGGAATGAAAATCTTTCCAGTTCGCAAGAGTACAATTTGATGTTTGATATATTGAAACGTATACCCGTGGTGATTTTTGATTCAAAAGTGGGAACAATTATTGAGATCAGGGATTCAGGTTCGATTTCAAGCACTAATCTAGAAAAAAAATGGTCAAACTACATTGATCTGAGGAAACGAATTGTGGAATATTTAAAAATGCATCAACCGTATGATTTAACAGATAAATTATATCAATCACTTTTTGACGCGCTTAGGATTGTTTACCCTTATAATTCGGAAATGGCTAATACAATATATCAGGAATTAATACCTAGAAAATTTATTCCCGCGGTAAGCAATACAAGCAGTAAAGGATATATTTTAATATTTAGAATATTTGGATTCAAAATCACACAATCACTAAAATTAATATTTTCAGCATTGTTCAGGAAAAACAACTAAAATGGTTTGTTTCAAATGGCACTATAGTCAGTCATATAGAGGCAATGCTGAAGGCAACCAATTAGCGATAGCTTGTGTTTTACATATAGTTGTTGTAAATTTACAGATTACACAAAATTGATATCAGTGTTTTATATATAATTATGAAGAAAGGTTTTACACTTCTTTTTATTCTTAGTTTACTGTTTTTTACAGAACAAGTGAAAGGGCAGTGTTTAAGCACGTTTATTTATAATCAAAATCAGTGTCTAGGCGATTCGGTTCAATTCACTTTTACTGGTACAGCAAGTAATGTAGAGTGGAATTTTGGTGATGTACTTTCAGGCCCAAAAAATGCAGATACCAATCGTATCGTGAATCACGAATTTACGGATACTGGAACGTATTCCGTTCGCTGTATTGCTATTTCAGGAGCTTGCAGAGATACCCTTACTCAATTGGTCTATATTACTGAAATGGCAAAAGCTCGTTTCTCATACTCGGATGCCTGTTTAGGGCTGAACGCACAATTCACCAATCTATCAACGCATTCTTATCGGGATAGCATCACCCAAATTGCGTGGGATTTTGGAGATACCACAGGGTCTATGCTGTTTAACCCCTCACATAGTTATAGCTCAAGTGGCAATAAGACCATCTGCATGACCATTGTTTCAAGCTTAGGGTGCCGAGATACGATAAAGAAAAACATTAAGGTAATTGACCAATTCAGTTATGCTGCATCAAAAGATTCAGTGTGCCTGGGTAGCGATGTGGATTTTAGCTCTAACAGTGGAACTGAAATTCCTTTAAGCTATTTATGGAGTTTTGGAGATGGAAATATATCTAATGTAGCCTCACCTTATTATACGTATGGTTCTTCTGGGGCCAAATTTTTTGCATTAACGCTCATATTTTCAGATAGTTCATATTGTACCTTAAACTATGATAGCATTATTGTGCTGGATTTACCGAATGCTACATTTTCTTATTTGTCTGATACTGTCCAATGTTTCAAAGGAAATCAAGTATGTATAAAATTTGATAGCTTAAATCAAAACATCCTATTTAGAAATATACTTTGGGATGATGGTTCAACTTCAAATGTACCCATTGGTGATTCAGTATTTTGTCACTCTTATGCAAACTCAATAGGGAGTACCTATAAAGTTACCATGGAAGTCATAGACGATCGGGGTTGTGCCACAAGATTAAAGGATAGTACAGATGTGTTAATTCTTAGGGAGCCAATTGCAAATTTTGATTTTGTTCGCACGGGTGGGTGTTTTAAATCATTTTTAGATTTGAACAACTTGAGTAATATGCAACCGCCAGAAGTACAATCTTTTAAGTGGCAATTTGGCGATGGAACATCCGACACAGTGAATTGGCTTTCACCAAGTCATACCTACACGGCAAATGGTAATTTTAATGTTACCCTTCAAATACGAGATACCTTTGGTTGCAGTGATACATTTACCAGCAACAGTGCAATCAGTAACATCAGTTATGTGGTGGATGCAAGAATTGATACCATAATAGACTATTGCAGACTAAATAATCGATTTGGTTTTCGCCAAACACCCATATCCGGTGCGAATATTACATGGTATTTTGGCAATGGAGATAGCAGTACAAACTTTGCCACTTCGGAGCATTATAACAATATTGGTGATTATTTCCCGGTGGTTCGCATTAGCAAGCAAGGATGCGATAGCATCTTAGTTTTAGATACAGCTACGGTTTATGGACCTTACGCTCAGGCACAAATTCAAAACCGCTTTCAATGCCAAATTCAAGATACGGTTTATTTCAATAATGTAACTGCCACCTTTCGAAACAATCACATAAAAACCCTTTGGCAATTAAACGACTTTGTGGCTGCAAATTGTACTACCGACACCAAGAATGGCGTTAACCTGAATTCAAATTGCAACTATTCTGTGGATTCGTTGAACTTTAAGCATTGGTTCACTCCAGGCAATGAACGTTGTTATACGGGTTTTTTGGTTCAAACAGATACTACGGTCGGTTGTTCGGATAGTTTTCCATTGTCTATTCCGTTAATGCGGCCCAACGCAGATTCGGGATTGCGCGTGTTTTACCAAAATCAACCTTGCGTAGGACCAGAAGTACCCAAAGCAGTTTTTATTAATTTAAATCAAACACAGCCCAATTGCGGTAGGCAGCGTTATTATATCATGTGGGATAGCCTCTGTGCGGAGGAGTCAGGAAATTTTAATAGCCACTGGAGATTAAATGAAGATCGTCATAATTATGGGTATAATAATTTGCCATGCGACTCGAATGGATATGTAACCATGGGATTAATCATTGAAAATGGTCTGGATTCCATGGGCAATGTTTGTCGTGATACAGGATTTTATCATCATATTATTCGATTTGGACTGTTGAACCCAACCATTGCTACCTCATACAATCCAGATAGTTTATATTGTAACTACAGTACACATGATTTTTTTGTTGGCGATAGCATGCAAGACTCCATTGTTCAAATCATTTGGAATTTTGGAGATGGAACTATTGATACAGTTCAAACCTTAGGTAAAGTATCTCATACCTATACCCAGTCTGGCATTTATCAAGTAAGAAATTATGTCCAGCATATCAACGGATGTGACGGTGTAGATACATTTCAAGTGAGGATTGGTGTGCGACATCGAATCGATTTACCGGCATCATATGCCTGTTTAGGCGATTCAGTTCTTTTAGGTAATAACAGCAATTATTGGTTGGACCCAAACCCCAATTATTTCCGCGATGATACACGCGCAGCACAAGGAAAAGAACGAACTCGCTGGGATATAGGGGATGGGAATGGATTTCAGGATTCGGGGTCCAACATTTACCTGAATTATAACCGTATTGGTGATTATACCATACGTATGGAATTAAGAGATAGTTTGGGTTGTTTAGATACTGCCAATCTGGGTAATCCATTCCGAGTTTTTGATGTGACATCACAGATACAGTTGCCCTCTGATACCTTGGTCTGTCCGCAAGTGGTGCAATTGTTTAGTGCATCAACGGTTTATGACAGCTTAAATAATTTCGGTCATTTAGATGATAGTGTCAGTTTATTTATTTGGACATTTGACGATGGATCGGGTTCCAGTTTGCAAGCAAACCCTTCCAAATTCTTTGACAAAGGAACACAAGGGATTAAGCTTTACGCGGAGAATACAAGGGGGTGCAGAGACTCCATAGTTGATTCATTTTTTATCGTTTCACCATTTGCTCGGTTTACACCTGTTACAGATACCATGGGTTGTCAGCCCCATTTAACTACATTCAGGAATCAAAGTGTGAATGCCAATAGTTTTACCTGGCTGTTTAGAAACCCCTCGAATAACATTCTAAATACAACCAGTCAAGGAGATGTTAATTTTAATTATACCAATTATGGCACATTCTATCCTGAGCTAATTTCGCGTAAAAACGCATTAAATAATGGTATTCCTATTACATGTGCGGATACTTTTCCATTGTTAGCCAATAATGATACTGCTATAGCCATTACTGTTTTTGAAAAGCCTATCGTTCGTTTTTCACATACCACCGATTGCAGTACCAATACAACTACTTACACCAATACAACGGTAATCAATACGGATACGATATTAGCGCTTTGGTGGACTTTTGGAGATGGAGATTCGAGTTTTTTACAGAACCCAATACACCAATATGCAGATACCGGAGCTTATCGGGTTGTATTACATATTAGAGTGGGTAAAGGCTGTGAAGATTCCTTGGTTCGGACTGTTTATATATCACCCATACCTCTGGCTAATTTTAATTCAACAGATATTTGCATCGAAGAACAAATGCAGTTTTATGATGCAACCAATGCATATAATGACGTGATTTATCTATGGAACTGGGATTTTGGAGACGGAACGAGTTCATTTATTCAGAACCCATTACATTTATATACATATGACACTGCCTACCGAGTAAGATTAAGAGTTACAAATCGGGCAGGCTGTTTTGATACGATTACTAAAACCGTAAATGTGAACTCCAAGCCGGTGGTGGATTATGTATTTTCTAACGCATGTCAAACGAAAAAGAATGCATTTTATGGCTCTGCAACAGTAAAGAAAGGGTCCTTGAGTTATCATTGGGATTTTGGAGATGGAGGTACTTCTCCCAGCAAGAACCCTCAATATGTCTATGGCGATACAGGTAACTATCAGGCAAAATTTACCGCTACATCCCTGTATGGTTGCAAAGATTCCATTCGCAAAACGGTGCGCGTTTACCCCAATCCAGTTACGGATTTTAGCATCAATAATCCAGTGCAATGTCTTGCGCAAAACAGCTTCACTTTTATCAATAATTCAACCATTGCAATTGACACCATATTATATAATTACTGGTATGCTTCAGATGGCGGTTCAGGTTTCAATCAAGACTATAATCGGGTATTTGCAAACTTTGATAGTATAGAAATAGTATTAATTTCCTTAACCGATAAGAACTGTACGGACACCGCGATTAAATGGGTTGAAGTGCTTGAATCACCTGTTTCATCTCCTGTTATTTCAGATTTGTCTGTTTGTGTCAATGGAGATTCAATTCATTTAGCGGATACTTTCGTGAGTCAAGAAACCTTAACCAATAGAACCTGGTTGCACAATGGGGTAAACATTGGCAGCGATTCTGCATTCAAATATAAATTTAACACGGTTGGGCCCACCGATATTTGGCTCATTAAGGAGTTGAGTAATGGCTGCAAGGATACTTCAATTTCCAATGTGATAATTTACCCAAAACCCAATGCATATATTAAGATACCAGTTGATCAGCAATGTCTGAATGGCAATGCATTTCAGTTTTCAGACAGCAGTTGGATCAGTGATGGAACTGCACTTAGCAGTAAATGGTATCTGGGCAATGGCGACTCAAGCATTTTGGCCAATTTTATATCCAGCTATGCCCAAGCCGATACTTTTGATGTTTCATTAATTGTTCTAAGCAACAAAGACTGCAGGGATACCATGGTTCGTTCCGTTATCGTTCATCCAGAGCCGGTTGCAGATTTTTCCGTGGATACGAGCACGCAGTGTTTGCGAGGAAATCAGTTTCAATTTACCAACCAAAGCGTGGTTGCAGGAACAGGAATGACCTATCAGTGGGATTTTAATGCTGAATTATCTTCCGTTTTGGTAGACCCATTGCATCAATTTGGTTCGCATGGGGTAAAATCAGTGAAACTGATTACTGCCAGTTTCTTTGGGTGCAAAGATAGCATTACCAAAAATGTAGAAGTGTACCCAATGCCACTATCAAGGCCAACCGTCAACAACCTCAATCAATGTTTAAATGATCAAAACTATATTTTTACCGATAGCAGTTCCATTGCCTACGGATTTTTAAGCAGACTTTGGGTTTGGGACAATGCTACAACGGATACCTCAAAATCATTAAGTCGACAATTTGCTAAAGATACCTTCTATAGACATCAATTAATCAGTTCTTCAGTATATGGATGTGCAGATACTGCTTGGTTGGTTCATCAGGTTTATCCAGTACCCAATGCATTATTTGAGATTAATGATAGTGGCCAATGCGTCAACAATCAGAATTTCCAATTCAATAATCTGTCCAACGCAAAAGATGGAATCGCAGCAACGTATTGGGATTATGGCGATGGTAATTTAGATACGTTGATTCAGGGCGGACATTTTTATCCTCAGGCTGGGATATATACTGTACGACTTATTGCCAACTCGTCCCAATCTTGCAAAGACACCCATAATATTCAGCTCGAGGTTTATCATAAACCCCTTGCCTTGTTATCTGTAAATGATAGTGCACAATGCTTTAAGGACCAGAATTTCAGTTTTATTGGTAATTCTTCTATACCTACTGGTTCACTCATTCGTTTTGAGTGGGACACATTTAATACTCCCTTTTCCGGTAGCAAGGATACCAGTTTGCTATTCCCAGTTGCAGGAAACTATACCCTGCGCTACGTAGTGGAAAGCAATCAGAATTGTTTGGATACAACCTTCCAAGATATCGTGGTTCATCCGGATCCCAGCTCACAGTTTACGATATCAGACTCGATTCAATGTGAGAATGATAATTTGTTTTTATTTAACTCTACCAGTTCATTGGTTTATGGTACCATGACAGATAGTTGGTATGCCGACCAAGTTTACTGGTCTGATTTAATGAATCCAATCAGAAACTTTACAAGTCAAGATACGGTGCAAGTTAGTTTGGTAAATACCACGAATAAGGGGTGCAGAGATACGGCTATTCAGCCCATATTTATTGTTCCAGCACCCCATGCTCAATTTGCGATCAATGATTCTGGACAATGTTTAAGGGACAATCAGTTTGTATTTGCAAACACAAGTTGGATCGAGGATGGAGTGCTTAGTGCAGAGTGGGACTTTGGTAACGGGAATTCCTCCAGTTTATACAGTCCGACTGAAGTGTATCCTGATCATGGAGATTATGTTGTTCGGCATATTTCAACGAGTATATATGGTTGCAAGGATACGTGGAATGTGGATGTATTAGTTCATCCGGAACCAATGGCTTCTTTTGTCGTAAATAATCCTTCGCAATGTCTGAATGGGAATCTTTTTACTTATACCAATAATTCATCAATTGATAGCACACAGATGAGCTATCAATGGTTTTTTGGAGATGGCAATAGTTCGCAACAAACGGACCCAAGCCACACCCATTCAAATTATGGTTCATTTGAAACCGTATTATATGCAACTAGCAATTATGGATGTATTGATTCAGCCAAAGAAATGCTGGTGGTTAATCCAATGCCCATTTCGGCCTTTTCAATTAACGACAGTGCGCAGTGTGTTAATACCCAGAATTTTGTCTTTACCAATAACTCAAGCATCCCGACTGGCAATATCATAAATTACACCTGGCATAGTAGGGGAGTTACTGCAATAAATGTCAATCCATGGCAGTTGGGATATCCTAATTCAGGACCCTATGGGGTTTTACTGGAGTCAAGGTCAGATAGTGGTTGCGTAGATTCTGCCTATAAATTGATACGTGTATTCCCTAAACCAATTTCAGGGATTACGGTAAATGATTCGGTTCAATGTCTACGGGGTAATTATTACCTTTTTAGTGAGCGATCTTTTGATTCTTTTGGCATTTCTGGTTATTCATGGCGAGAGAACAATGATGAAGTCTCTACTGCAGATACCTTCGGGAGAACCTATCTTAATGCAGGGCTGAAAAGCGTTGATTTGATCACTATTTCTACCAATCAATGTTTTGATACAGCGCGCATAAAAGTGCGTGTTAAACCTATGCCAGATCCGCGATTTGCTCCTTTGAAACAGTTCTATTGTGAAAATGAAGCAGGAATTAGCATCATCCCAAATCAATCTGGAGGGCAGTTTTATGGGAAAAACATTGTAAATCAGCAATATGTTCCTCGCATTTTATGGGGTGATACAGTTACTTATGTAATCACACAGGAGGGCTGCACTGACAGTAGCAAACAGTTTACACAAGTTTATCCGTTGCCGAATGCTTTCCTTGGAAACGATACCAGCATATGTAAACATGAATCCATTTTATTAAAACCCACCAGTTGGAATAGTACTTTTATTTGGGGTAACGGTTCCTCAGATACAGCACTTCGTGTAACGCGAGCGGGTCAATATTGGGTCACTGCAAAAAATATCTGTGGCACAGATTCAGACACCATTAATATCAGTGTAAAGGATATCAATTGCAGGTTCTTCTTGCCCACGGCATTTACTCCAAATGCCAATGGTATTAATGATCGCTATCGTCCAGTGACATTCGATGTGGATGAGATGGTTTTTGAAATCTATAATCGATGGGGTGGTAAGGTGTATGAAGGCGATATAAATGATTTAGGTTGGGACGGCACTTATGCGGATAAGAACTCCCCTGAAGGGTATTATGTAGTCGTTGTGAAGTACAGTTATCAAACGGAATTGAGAAACATTACTGAAACGGCCCACGAAGTATTCTATTTACTGCGTTAGGTTTTCGTTTTATTTTTGCGGTTCACATACCACTTAACGATTACACTGGGAATTACAAAAAGACAAACGAGAAACAGAATCCGATTGATGTAATCTCCTAATATAGTATACATCGTGAGTTCAGTTCGAGGATAGACTGTAGCTAATATAGCATCACGTGTCCAGAAGGTTGAAGCCTTGCTCAGCATTCCTTTAGGTGAAATTACCCCAGAGATTCCAGTGTTTCCACTTCGAGCGATCCATCTTCGGTTTTCAATGGCCCGCAATTGGCCATATTGCAATAGCTGTTTGTAACCATACGTTTGACCCCACCAACCATCATTACTCATAATGCTAATAATGTTGCCTCCATCACGCACAAATTTAGCGGTCCAATCACCATATATGCTCTCGTAACAAATACTAGGTGTAAAAGCAATACTGTCTCCACTATAGTAGTTTAAAGTAATGTAATCGCGTCCCAGACTATTTACGGTCCCATCTAGGCTAATCATAACCTTGTCTAAAAATGAAAACACACCGGGGTAAGGCATAATTTCTGTGCCAGGAACGAGTTTCGCTTTATGATATAAGGGCCTCAAATTCAACGAGTCAATATAAAACCCTGTATTGTATTGGTCATAGAACATGTTTTCATCATAACGCGATTGCCGCGCCGTTGCAGTGGCCTTTTCACTGTAGATGCGATATGAATCACATCCACCCATGATTGCAATGCCTGGATGTTTTTCAATAAACCGTTCCAGACGATAAAATTTTCGATCTTTAGATGGAATGCTCTCGTCTATGCCACCCACCAATGCGGTTTCAGGCAATACCATCAATGTCGCCCCTTGTTGTGCAAGTTTTTCCATTTGCTGCAGCATAGTGTCCAATTGCAAAAGTGGATCGATATCAAATTTTGCATCGTGGGGCTCAAAATTGGGTTGAACTAAACCAACTTGGATGGGCTCACCTCGGTCAAAATCGCGTATAAAAAATATAAAGAGTGATATAACCGCAGGCACCATGATGGCAATAAGCGGGTGCATAAACTTCAGCTTTGCCCATTTGCTATACAGGGCCAAACCTCCGAGTAATATCCATATACTGCCCCCAGCAACGCCTGTAAACTCATAAAATTGGGCAAATATGGGTGCGCTTCCCAGGCTGTTGCCCAAAGTAAGCCAGGGCCAGGAAAGGTCCCAAACATGGTGGAAATGCTCAAAGCCGATGTAGAAACAAATGAATAAGATTAGGGATTTGCTAGAGCCCAAAACACTTCTGGTAAAACGGTGCAATACCCACGGGGTAATTTGCAACAAACTATTTGCGAATATCATAAATATTGCACCTCCTAAACTGGCTTTATAAACCCACCAAGTGGTTCCAATATTCCAGATAAAGTGGGCAATATAAAAAAGCCAAACAAAGCGCCTATTGGATTCGTTTTCTAGTTTTTCACTTAATACCAGAAGCAGAAATATGCCTACAAAAAGCAGAGGAAATGTGGGCAGCGGAGACCAGCCCAAAACCAAAACAAAACCCGCTAACAAAGCGACTTTTAAAGGGCTGAGTTTTTCAATAAATGCATTCATTTTATTCATGCGATCTGCCTATTACAACAACATATTCTCCTTTGACAATATTTTCTTCTAAATGGTTCAACGCTTCTTTTACTGTACCGCGATATTGTTCATGATGAAGCTTTGAAATCTCACGTGAGTATGAAAAAGGCCGATCGCCAATATATTCTAAAAGTTGTTCGACCAATTTTTTCATCCGATGTGGACTTTCATATAAAACAACCGTGCGATCTTCTTTACCAATTTGCTCGATAATAGTTTTCCTGCCTTTTTTTTGAGGTAAGAATCCGTAAAAACTAAACTTGTCAGTAGGTAATGCACTTTGAACCAAGGCTGGTATGAGTGCCGTGGCTCCTGGGAGGCATTCAACTTCAACATTATTTTTGGTTGCTTCAAGAACCAACAAATAGCCCGGATCTGATATGCCCGGAGTCCCGGCATCACTAATTAATGCAATGGTTTTACCCTCTTGTATTTGCTTGACCAATGCGGCAACTTTATCATGCTCATTATGCATGTGATAAGAAGCCAATGCATTGTTTATTTCATAATGCTTCAATAATTTTTTGGAGGTACGGGTATCTTCGGCAAGAATGAGATCAACCTCTTTCAAAATACGCAAAGCTCTGAGTGTTATATCTTCCAAGTTGCCGATTGGTGTTGGCACGATATAGAGCTTCCCATCCATTATTTACCTAATGTTTCTGGTAAATCATAACCCATCCCAAATTTCACAATAAAAATAAGTAAGGACCAAATAAGCACACTTGAAATATGAAATATTAATATTCTTCTTTTGGAACTCCCTAAAGAAACGGATAAAGCAATGCCCACAGGAATACTAAGAATGAGCGGTGTTAAAATAGCAATTCCCAAGAGGCCTCCTCTTTGTTTCAAAGCGATTAAGAAACGTCTCCACTTATTGAACTTGATTTTAACTTTTTGTGCCCTTTTTTCAATAAAACGGACAATTAATTTCATGACAAATAAGTAAAAAATAACACCTGAAATGCCACCAAAAGAGGTGATTAAAAAAGCATCTATCCACGGAATATCAAGCGCTAAAGCGCCAGCAATTCCCAATAGAAACTTAGTTGTAGATAATAAATAAATGCTAATGAATTCGCCCCACACCATTAAAGCAAATATAGTTTATTATGGTTTAGAGCCTATCATATAATAAGCCGTTGTGCAGTAAAAATTTCGAAAAAATGGAATAGCGCTAAATAACTTCCAGAGCTTGCGTGGTTTAAGTCCAAATTTCCATTTATAGTTTGGATTTATTAAGTACAGTTGCCGAAGAATGATGCTCAATTTAGCATTGCGGATGCAACGTTCAAATCGTTCAATACTTATTCCTGTTTCTTTAATTTCAACCAAATGTGCTATGCTGGAATCCGATTCTCCCATTCCCTTTAAATACAATTTATAGAGTGGTAAAGGGAGCAAATGCGTATAAGGCAATAAGCTGGGAATTTTTTTGCGCATCACCTGCTGATGACCGCCAAAAGGCATGTGCCAAGGAGGAAAAGCAAAGAATATAATGCCATTGGGCTTGAGCATTAAACGCATGAAATTGATTAATTTCTGTTGGTCGTGGATGTGTTCTATCACATCCTTTAGAAGTATTACGTCAAATGCGTTTCGATATTCAGATTCTCTATTGTAAATGTCGTCATGAATGAATTGAACTTGATCTTTGTAATCGGTTTGGTCAAAATACGTTCTACCTGTATTCAGTTTGGGTTCATCTAAATCAATCCCAATGCACTCGCAACCCAGCTCCATAAAGCTAAGCAAGTTGCCGCCTTCTCCACATCCAATTTCAATTATCCTAGTTTGGGCTCCAAGCTTCATCCGTTCCTGTATCACAGGTAAAATATACTCCTTGGTGCTCTCGTGTTGGTATCTAAAATAGACCTCGTAGGATTTATGGAAATCAAACATTGCGGGGCAAAAGTAAGGTTTAAATTCTTTTATCGATTTACCTGCAAGTAAATTTTTACTTGGAACAAACCGATGGTTTAAGGGAGTAAAAATATTTTTATTTTTTGCTTGTAATATTACACCTAGCCAATTACTTTTGCAATCCTCAAAACAATCCTCAATAGCTCAGCTGGTTAGAGCGAGTGACTGTTAATCACTAGGTCCCTGGTTCGAGTCCAGGTTGGGGAGCCATATTAGACAGGAGGTCATTTTTGACCTCCTTTTATTTTTATTACTTTTTAAAACCTTGGTGGCCAACATAATAGACTTTATCTCTGGAGTGAAAATGTTGTTGCAACTCTCAAAATCGAAATTTTCGAATTTTTCAGTAAAGATGCAACCAAGAATCTTCTTTTTGGTTTTTCCATCTGCCTTATCCCAATAATGACTTAGGTTTTCAATCATTGGGAGAGTTTTATTCAAATACACTTTAAATGGACTCTTCGTGGACTTCAACCGTTCCAACTTAACCTGTTTATCACTTAACTCAGACTCGATTCTACTCTTCATTCGTTGTAATCAGAAGAGGTGATATCTCCGTCAAGAAATAAGTTTTGCAAGTTGGTTTGTCGCGTCACAAACTTTTCAATCTCAGCCTGAATTCTTTTAATTTCGGTTTTTCTTGTTACATCGTCTCGGTCAATTAGTGACTCGAGTTGAGATTTATAAACTTGGTTCTGTCGCATTAATTTGAAAATAAACTGAAGCGTTTAGATTTGTAGTTGAAAATTAGAATTTATGTTTAAACATCATCGTTATCCAAAAGCAATCATTTTACAAGCAGTTTATTTCAAATTGAGATTTACTTTGAGTTACCGAGATGTGGAAGAATTACTCAAAATACGTGGTGTAAAAGTAGACCACTCCAATATTCAGAGATGGGTTTTTAAGTTTTCATCTTTAGTAGAAGCGAATATGCACAAACGCAAGAAACAGGTTTGTGACAGTTGGCGCATGGATGAGACCTACATCAAAGTAGGAGGAAAAGACCGCTATCTCTACCGAGCAGTGGATAAGCAAGGTAATATGCAACATTAATCATATTGGGAATATAGTGGGTTCTTTCGCATTAATCCAAAATTATTCGTTTTAATAATAAATTTAGATGTCCGTGAAAAGTTAAAACACTGACTATCAATCAAACCTTTTTGCCACATTTACCTTAGTTTACAGTCAAAATAATTAATGCGACAGAACCTATCTAAGAGCAATAATCCTTCAAGCAATTTGTTCCACTTTTGTTTGACAATTAACACTAGAAAGTTTACTCGGCATATATGAATATTAGATTTGGAACTAAAGTCATTACTGACTTTTCTCTAGCAATTTTTACTAGAACATAGTTAATTTCAATGGACAAGACTTTCTGAGAGTAGCCCCTCATAGGGCGAGGATTGGCTGCAACTCTGAATAATAGGGGGAGCAAAGCGACCAAAGGCTTAATCTGAAAAGATTAAGCCTTTTTTATTCGCCTATGGCGAATAAGCCTGGCGAGAAGTTTATGCTGAGGACACAGGACGAAGTGAGTCCAGGTTGGGGATCTTCGCAGAAGCGACAAAAACCCATCAGTAATTAAACTGGTGGGTTTTTTATTTTCAAAGAAACAATCCTTGGCGAGGCATGTCCTTAGCGAAGTCGAAGGAAGGTTATACTGAGCGATACAAAATGGAGAGGAAGGAAGTCCAGTCCCGATGAATATCGGGAGGGTAGCTTCAACTTGCTGAGTGATCGAAAGCGAGGTGTTATCTTGAATTGGAGATTTCCTACCCCATTGATTAAATTTTGGGTTTTACCTGTGGTTCCAATAAAACCCCATTCTTCAGGTTCGTCTGAAAAATTATTCTCCTTTTTTCTTGAAGTTGCTCATCGATTTCCAATATTAAAATGAACGGAAGTCAAATCTGCACATAAATAATTGCTGTATACCAAAATTTTGAGTCAATAATAAGCAATTAATTAGATCCAATGGGCCGGTTTGGATTCGAAATCCTCAAGTTCTATTATTGTATTCATATGAAGACATCTGGAAAACGGTTTTTACTTGTTCTGTTGTTGGTAGCCTTAGGCAACCAAGCGTGAGCCCAGCGCATTTTTATTCAACCCGGTGTTGCAGTAACCCAATTGGATTGGACCTTTAAGAATTCTGGCAACACCAGTTTTTATCCGAACAGTTTAGTGGGTCCATCTTTTTTTATTGGAGCAGAATATATGAAGAAAAAGCGTTTTTCACTTTCCAGCAGCATAGGCTTTCTGCGTGTGGGTGGTTGGAATTCCTTTGACACTACGAATGTTTTTGGCCAGGGGCCGATAGGTACAGTTCGCGTTGAAGCTTATTTGGACTACATCTCGTTCAATACTTTGGCCCAATATCAGTTGGAATTTCACGGAACAAATTTGGTTTTTGGATTAGGTCCAAGGTTAGATGTTGTGGTGAACATGAATGATGCTTTTGAAGGTATCGGGTCAGCGCAGGGGTATAATCCAGTTTCTGTTGGTTTGGTGGCTAGAGCCAAAATTATAAAAAACTTCGGGCTCTTTTTTGGAGGGATCGGCATAGATTATCATCATAATTTTATTCCCGTTGCAGATTGGCCTGCCACTAGAACTACGACCGCTATAACTAATTTAGGAGGATCTATCAAAACTCAAACCGCCTTATTCAATGCGTATTTTGGTTATCAACTCAAGTGGAAAGCAAAAGAAAACTAACGTTTGGTTAATACCGCTTTCAATTCATGACCCTGGCGTGCAGGGATTGAATGTGCACTTGCAGAGAAGTTAAGGATGAATTGATCAGCAAAGAGCCTTTCATATTCTTCTTGCGTCCCGCCAAAAGGAGGCCCTTCTATCTCAAATGGTTGGCTAAACATCACCCCTGTCAATATGCCTTGCGGATTGAGTAGCGAATGCATTTTATCTACATAAGCCTTTCGTAAACTGGGATCTAAAGCACAGAAAAACGTTTGCTCGATGATGTAGTCAAATTGACCTTCTAAATCGAAAAAGTCTGCACAAATAATATGAATGTGTTTGTTTCCAACAAATTGTTCTTGCAATTCCTTTACTAAGAGGGGAGCAATGTCAATTAAGGTAATATTGGTAAATCCCTTTTCTAAAAGGTATTGCGCTTCATAGGCATTGCCGCAACCTGGAATAAGAATGCTCGCATTCTTGTTTTCAATTTGATCAAAGATAGCTACCAATGGAGGTGAGGCTTCGCCTAAATCCCAGCCTGTTTGTTGTTCCACATTACGTTGATTCCAAAAGTCCTGATCAAGTGCCATTATAAGCCTGCAGTTTCGGTATCTGGACTAATTTTTTTAACCAAGCCTTGCAGCACCTTGCCTGGTCCAATTTCAGTAAATAGGGTAGCACCATCAGCCACCATTTGTTGTACACTTTGTGTCCAACGTACGGGTGCAGTGAGTTGAGCGATCAAATTTTCTTTAATCTCTGCAGGATTCGTAACCGCTTTGGCAACTACGTTTTGATAGATGGGACAAATGGGTTCCATTATTACCGTTTCTGCAATGGCCGCAGCCAATTCTTCTCGTGCAGGTTCCATCATTGGGCTGTGAAATGCACCACCTACCGGTAAAATTAATGCTCTTCGCGCACCGGCTGCTTTTAATTTTTCGCAAGCCGCTTCTACTGCGGATGTTTCCCCACTAATCACCAACTGCCCTGGGCAATTATAGTTGGCAGCAACCACCACCCCTTCAATATCTGCGCAGATATCTTCTACTACCTTATCCTCAAGGGCTAAAACAGCAGCCATGGTCGATGGGGTTATTTCACATGCTTTTTGCATGGCTAAAGCTCTTTTACTTACTAATTGAAGGCCATCCTCAAAACTCATTGCCTTTGCAGCAACCAATGCTGAGAATTCACCTAAACTATGTCCCGCGGCCATGTCAGGCTGAAAATCATCACCCAAACTGTAAGCGCTTAACACACTATGCAAAAAAATTGCAGGTTGAGTCACTTTGGTTTCCTTCAGTCCTTCAGCGGTGCCTTCAAACATTTCATCTGTGATTCGAAAACCCAATAAGTTATTGGCTCGTTCAAATAACTTCTTGGCCTCTGGATTAGTATCATATAATTCTTTACCCATTCCAACGAATTGAGCTCCTTGGCCTGGAAAAACGTATGCTTTCTTCATAGTAGTATTATTTAGGGGGGCAATTTCGGAATATTGAGACTGAATTCAAAATCCAGATTTCAACGTCCTTATGCGTGTTTTTTAGCAATTAAGTCACTCATCGATTGATACAAAACCGCAAAATCCGCATCCTCCTTCAACATATCCAGATGTGTTTTGATGGTATCTGTATCACCTCGTTTTGCCGGTCCTGTTTGTAATTCGAAACCATTCGCTTCGCCTTCTAAGAAATGCGCGAATGTTTTGGAGATCAAGGGAGTCAATAAGGCACGATCCACATTGTTTTTTAATAAATAATCCTTGGTAGATGAGAGCAAGTGATGGGTAAAATTATTAACCACCGTAGCGGCAAGATGCAAGTGTCTTCTTTGCTCGCTGTTTACATCCGTTGCTTTAAATTTTCCTTCTACCGCCAATTGATGCAATAATTTGCCATCCAAGAAATGCTCGCATTCAATGAGCAAAGGAATTTCTTCATCCGCTTCTACTTTTGCTAAGGACTGGAATGGATAAAACACACCGAAGCTTTGTAAGTCTTCCAAAACATTGATATCAATAGCACCTGCGCAATGACAAATCAGGCCATTACTCTCAGATAATTGATGTGCAACCTCGGCTATGCTATCATCGTTTACGCAAAGCAAAATGATTCCTTCAAATGAATCTTTGATCTCTTTTAGGCGGATGTTTTTTATTTTACCGGTATCTACTTTTTCACGTGTTGCAACAGCAACTATGCGTAAATGTGAAAATCGCTTGGCGAAAAACTGAGCAGTAGTGCCCCAACCTATTATAATTATTGGTGTTTTCATTTTGCAATCTTGTTATACTCTTTTGCTCTTCTGATTATGGATAGAAAGAATCCAAAAATCATAATAAGTGTTCCAGCCCAGACTAAATTGATCCACGGAAATACAATCGCCTTAAGAATGATATAGTCTTTTGTGGGTTGACGCTGATAGGTGGTAATCACATATTGAGGCTCTTTTTGTGCGTCACCGGGCAACGGCAATAAAATACGCGTAAGCTCTACTTTTATTCCGAGCCCACTTTCTTCAACAGGTTCTCGTATGGCATATTGCTCGATTGATCTGCGTTGCGCAATTTTTTCCATATCCAATATCAAACGGGGTTGGATGGTTTTGATTCCTTCTATTGAGGTCAATTCGATTTGAGGATAAATGGCCACTTGTTTTCCATCGGTAGTCCCTTCTTTGCGAATGTCTTTTAATATCAATCGGTGCAATGCATCCACAGTGGTGATGGTGTCGCCAATCTGTACCGTGTGTACCAATTTATTGGACCAGGGTTGTTCTTTATCAAGGGAAGATTCATGGTTTACGTGAGTAAATACATCTTTAGATAAATAGTGCTTAGTAGATGGACTGGAAACTAAACCACCCATTTTGTCATTCATCTGTGCATACGGACTCAATATAAATTCTTCGTTGATCTCTTTGCTAATTGGGTCTATTTTTTGATAGCGTACTTTGAAAAATTTATTTGGGGCGATAAAGGTGTCACCATAATACGTTGCACGGTAATCATCCAGCATAACCGGAACATTCTTTTGCAAGAGGATGTTCTCACGGTTAAATGAAACGGCTTTTACTTTTTCCATTCCATCCTTGGCTGTGGCATCAATATAATCACCTCCCGTATTATTATATGAAATCACATGCTGGTTTACTGAGGAAACCAACACTCCTAAGAGCATGATTCCAAAACCCGCATGCGCAATGGAAGCTCCGGCTAATTTGAGCTTTCCTTTAAGCCCGGTAAAAATGTATTGAATATTTGCAACGGCTGCATAAATACAGGCAAAAAGAAAGAAAAAGTAGAGGCCAGTGTTGATGGAGAACGCATAAGCAAGGATTAAGGTAAGCAACACGGAAATGATTAATGATAATACCACGGGTTTCAGCCAAACGCTGCGCGGAGTTTCTCTGAATCGCAAGAACTGCCCAACTGCCATAATCAATAAAATGATCATCGCAAACGGTGTTTGCCAGGTGTTGTAATATGCTATTGGGTCAGTCGGTGGAGCGATGTTGGTACCAAACAATTTATTGTAAACCGGAATGGAAGTAGCGCCAATGATATGTACTAAGGATAAAACCAGCACCAAGGCACCAATGAACATCCAAAATTCGCGACTGTGAATTTTTTCTTCGATTTGAGCGGTCTTTTCTTCCTTGTACTTCACTTTGTTGTATATCCATAAACCCAGCGGCAAGGCAATAAAACTGAACAACACGATGAGCAGTTGACCGTTTAAGCCTAAGTCCACAAAGGAGTGCACCGAGCTGTCACCTAATACACCACTTCGTGTTAAGAATGTGGCATAAAGCACCATCACAAATGAGGATATCGCCAAAAAGATAGAAAGCCCTTTATAGGTTCCTCGTGCCTTACTGATGAGTAGCATGTGCAAGGTGACCACCATTAAAATCCAAGGCATAAGTGATGCATTTTCTACCGGATCCCATGCCCAGTATCCTCCAAAACTTAAGGACTCATAGGCCCAATAGCCTCCCATGATAATGCCCGTACCCAAAATCATCACGGTTATAATGGTATAGGGTAATGCAGCAGTCACCCATTCATTGCTTCTTCGATTCCAAATGGAGGCAACCGCATAAGCAAATGGAATTACCGTACAAGCAAATCCAGAAAATAGGGTGGGTGGATGAATCACCATCCAATAATTTTGAAGCAAAGGATTTAATCCGCTTCCATCTTGAATGGCGTGTAAATATTTAGCTTGCCCCATTTTTTGTACAATGGGGATTTGTAAAAACTCGGGGCTTTTAATACGCAATAATTCAAAAGGACTGGACCCAATGTGGGCTACTGAGCCAAATAATTCAAATTCAATTCCCAATAGCATACTGTTGAGCGCAACTTGGACCAAGCATACAATGGCAAGTACGGGTGCTTCCCAGCTTTTTGCCTTTTTGAGTAAGATTAAAGTGAGTACGGCATTCCAAAAAATCCAAAGCAGAAAACTGCCTTCTTGACCTTCCCAAAAACAGGAAAGCATAAAGTACCAAGGCAGTCCTTTACTGCTGTGTTGCCATGCATATTGATATTCGAAATAATGGCCATAAATAATTCCAAAAAGAGCCGCAACAATTGCAAATACTGCAATTACATGGGTAATTAAGAGCACACGTGCGGTGCCGATATAGGCTTTGTTTTTATTGCCGAGGATATAGAAAATGGCCGCTCCCAAAGAAGCAATCATCGCTAAAACGATGGCTGCATGCCCTAGGTTACCGATCCATAGGTGTTCTCCTTCAAATACAATGGTTTCGCCCATATTAATTACCCTCTATTTCTTCGTTATATTTAGATGGGCACTTACTTAAGATTTGGCTTGCCTCAAAATATTCACCATTGTGTTTGCCAATGCAAACAATGCGTTCTGTTTTTTCAATATCCTGGGGTTTGCTATTGTAGTAAATCACTTTGGATAAATTGCCTAAGG
Organism: uncultured Bacteroidia bacterium; assembly: GCA_943788195.1. Lineage (GTDB taxonomy): Bacteria > Bacteroidota > Bacteroidia > NS11-12g > UBA955 > CALSPH01. Next base: position 616,681 of record CALSPH010000002.1, on the reverse strand, counting down.
TGTCATTCATATAGAATTCAAAACGATTGGCATCTTTCATGGGGTTATACACCATTGGTTTCTCTTTATTTAGCGACCCAACCACATGAAATTCTTTGTTTGGATATTCCTTGGCGTATTGCTTGGCAACATCAAACGTGATGTATTGGCTGGTTCCGCCATATAAAGAAACTACTACGGCAATTCCTACTCCCAATAATGCGATGATCGCGATGTGTACTGTTTTCATTTTTACGAATTAATTAATCTTCGTTGTCTTTTTCAATTCTTCTAATTTTTACATCCAGCCATACCAAATAAAGTACAACAAGAATAAAAATCGTGGCTATTACAGCAATTACTGCATAGTATTTATTGGCATCTTTTATTAACTCTGTAAAACTCATACTTTGTTCAATTGTTTCAAGTTCCTTTTGTATATAATTCGGATCATTCGATATCTCAATGTGGTTATCCATAAGAATAACAATCCCCAGCCTAAAATGGCTGGATAAAACACCATTCGAAGATCCTTATCCATTACGTTGTAATCTACAAACTGAACGGTATCTCCACTTCCTGGGTGCAATCCTGGATTTAATTTAGGCATCACATAGATAAAAGCTAAGAAAATAGGGAAAACGAAGATGTTATAAATTGCACCAATCTTCGCCTTTTTCTTGGGTTCGTCTATGGCCGCTCGCAGCACAACAAGGGCTGCATAAATTAGCATGCCTGCTGTAACACCTTTTAGTTTAGGGTCATTGGGCCAATAGTCGCCCCAAGTAGCCCTTGCCCAAATTGCTCCGGTGATGCACCCACAAACACCCAACAAAAGTCCGATTTCTAAAAAGGATTGGGCATAATGATCGTATTTTAAATCTTGCTTATTTAAATAGAGAATGGAATACACTGCAGAGGTGAAAAGAATCACAATCATTACCATCCACATGGGGACATGGAAAAATAGGTTGCGAATGCTTTGCTCAATTAGATCAACTGCTGGCACATGAGTTGTTAATCCACGATAAAGTGTATAGCTCATTAAGAGGATTCCTAAAACTTTCCACCAGCCATTTTTAAGCATGGTGCAAAGATAGTTTCTTATTCGATTTTACGAGAGGCTGACGAATGATATTTGTCAAATTAATTGCTAGATAAAGCGAGGGTCGGTTTCCATTACTGTGCCACAGTTAGAGCAGGTTCGCATTTCTTCGCTGGCATAGTATTCCTTGAATCTCGGTTGAAAGTCGGTTTCTACATCCTTCAATGGGAAATAGGTGCTATGCAATGGGTTGTTGCAGTTGTCGCAGTACCACAATAGTCCGTCCCGTTCACCAGCCGTTCTTTTGCACTCGATCACCAAACCAATACTGCGGTCGCTTCGGATGGGTGAGTGCGGTATTTTTGCAGGCAAAAGAAACATTTCCCCTTCTTTAATCGGCACTTCAACCGATTTGCCGTCTTCTTGTATTTTAACCACAATATCTCCTTCCAATTGATAGAACAATTCTTCGGTTTCATTATAGTGGTAATCTTTTCTGGCATTGGGTCCAGCCACAATCATAACGATATAATCACCTGCATCTTTGTATAAGTTTCGATTTCCAACGGGAGGTTTAAGTTCATTTCGATGTTCATCAATCCACGCTTGAAGGTTAAAAGGTTTGCGTACTGCCATAGTGTTCAAAATTAATTATTAATCTATTCAATTGCTAATAGCAGACCCCTTAATTATACGTCTAGTTGATTTGGGTCTTGGATAACCATTTTTTCGTTAGCGAAGCAGAACCGCCAATGGGCGCAAACCAGAAAGATTTGGAGGCGGCTAATGCACTACTTTCTATTGCTTTTTCCTGAATCACGCCTTGATTATTAATGTAGTTTGAATGCACAATATACAGTTCGTTCTTGGTCAACCATAGATAGGCTTCATGAAAGTCGAGCCCTAGAAAATAGAGTCCTGGACGGCTGTTTTTAAGCATATGGGTTCGTAATTGTTGCGGAGTTCCCGTTAGTACCTTCAAGTTGGCCTTGCCCACCAAGACTTCACCTGCTTGTTTGGAAGCTGCTTGGGCCAATTTATACCGATTGAGATTGAACCCCGCGTGTTTCAATGTGGTAGAAACAAAGTAGCCACAGGCTACTGTTCCTTGGCCAGGGGTATCGGTATGTCCTGTAAAGGTCCATCCTGTACCCTTCCAATACGGGATGATTTGATGGTAAATTAAACTGTCCAATACCATGCCTGCGTTTTTTAGCGCCTCGTTTTTTTCGGTGGACTGGGTATAGGTTTTGGCTGTTTTTTGTTGAGTTGTGGCGATCTCGGTACGGATGGATTGATAGGAGATTGAAGTATCTAAAGTAGAAGTGAACTGCGCGGGGGACTTTTCATCCAGTAAATCGGTCCATTGATTGCCGCAGCCTAAAACAAGAAATGATGATAAAAGGATGTAAAAAAGTGATTTTGCCAGCAATTTCATGATTAGATAACGTTCAATGAATCACTTTATTTTCATGTATCTTCGACTCCAATCTATGCGTAAAATATTTTTTATTACTGCGGCTATTATTGGTTCGGTGATTGTGCTGCAGCAGGCACAGTTTGTATTGGCTCCCTTGGTTTTGGCCTTGCTATTGAGTATTAGCATTAGTCCAGTGGTTGGATTCTTGGAACGAAAAAAATGGAATTCAACCTTAGCAATTCTATTGACCAGCTTGGTACTATTTACCTTGTTGGTTGGCGTGGTTACAATCATCAGTAAACAATACTATAACATGATCGATGGGCTGCCTATGTTGGGAGAAAAGACCAATGAATTGTTGCAAAAAATATTGGACTTATTGAATGAATATTTGGGCTTAGATAAACAAAAACTAATGGCTGGCCTGGGTGACTATACCGATAAATTACAATCTACAATGACCGGTGTTCTAGAGTCGGTGTGGAGTTCAGTCTCCGGTTTTTTATCTTTTATGGTAATGCTACCCATTTTCATGATCTTGATTTTAATGAATCGACAAAAGCTTAAAAATTTCTTTTATCAATTACCAACGCAAGAACAAGATTTGAGAACCTGGGAAAAGACAGCTGATGCGCTCAAGAGCGTGGTGCGGAATTATATCATGGGCTTGTTGATCGTAGTGGTTATTTTGGCCGTTTTAAATTCGATTGGTTTGCTCATTTTAGGAATTCCTTTCGCCATTGCCCTGGGTCTTTCTTCAGCAGTATTAAGTATACTTCCATACCTCGGAAATTTATTGGGCGGTAGTTTGGCGGTGTTAGTTGCTTTTGCAACCAAGGATAATCCCTTGTCCATTCTGGGTGTGTTAATCATGATTTTGGTGGTGCAGTTCTTAGAAGGCAATTTAATCACCCCGAAAGTAATGGGGAACAAAGTGAACATCAATGCCATCGTAACGATTGTGGCTTTATTGGTTTGGGGCTTTGTGTGGGGTATTTTAGGGATGATATTGGCGGTGCCGATGACTGCGATGATTCATGTTTTGTTGGAGCACAGCAAGAAGACGAAGGCTTATGCCGATTTAATGGGCGAGTAAGATTCCCCAATTCAAAACTTTAATTAATTATTTCTTAGGTTCCTTTTTATTCGATTTAAAAAGGGTGTATATTCGCGCCCAGATCGCGGGGTGGAGCAGTGGTAGCTCGTTGGGCTCATAACCCAAAGGTCGCAGGTTCGAGTCCTGTCCCCGCAACTAGAAAAACCTTGAAGGCAACTTTAAGGTTTTTTTATGGAATAGTGTTTCTGGATAGAGTTAGGACGAGAAGCCCGTCCTGGGCGGAACAAATTGAAGTCGAAGGAAGTCCTGTCCCCGCAACGCCAATGAGAGTATTAGCTGTAGAGTTATTGTTCTCAGTTTTTTGGCTGAAAAAACATGCTAAATTAGCACCCTTTTTACAACTTTAATTCTTTAGAATTAAAAAAAGCGAATCCGATTGAAATATAAACACCATCAGGGAAGCCAACGCCAGTACGAAAAACAAAGTCTTCTCCTGGTGTTTGATATCGGTACCCTATGGTTCCAGCAGGTAATACCCAAGTATGATCTAGTCGTGTGGGTTTAGGTTCGTTGCCTCTTAAGTAATTGTCGTAGTCGTATTCATAATTTCCATTATTAACTAAACCTGTAATGCCAAGACCCAATTCTAAATGAGCATTTTTTCTACCTAAAATACCTTTAAAACTTGTTACAAAAGTAGGCCCATACCCAAGACCAAATTCGGCGTAGTAGCCAACACCACCATGTGCATAGCAGTTAATCAGATATTTGCGATCTTCGGTTTTTACTACTAATCGTTCGTAGTTAATAATAGCTGCAAACCCTAAACCTAAAATGCCTACGCTGCCATGGATAATATTTTTTGGTTCTAACACAGTTGATTCTTGACCAAATACACTACAACTGAAAATTATGTTTATTGCAGAAAACGCTAATAAAGCTAAACTTTTTTTCATTGTAGCAATGTATGTTATTTATTTAACTTCAAGGTTTTTTGCGAATGTTGGTTTAGCAGGGAAGTTTTTAATCGGATACTGTAGAACAGCATTGGTTTTTGGCATTTGGTATGAACTTTTAGTAAGTTCTCTGAACATAAAGAGTGGTTCCATCAGTTACATTATAGAATGTTCCAAAAAGTAAAATTTGACAAATAAATTGACAAAAAATAACATGATTTCTCTTTTTTGAATGCCTTTCCCTACGGTTTAAATATCATTGCAACTATGAGCATAAGCACATTGCTGTCCCCGCAACTAGAAAGAATGAATGCTGCTCAACGCAGGGCATTTTTATGTCCGCGGATTTGGAACAAAGAAAACCTGTAGTTGTCTAAATGTCAATAAATCAATGGTTAAGTATTTGTTATTCATGGACTTATTATGACATTTGTTATCCTAATTTGCAAGATTTTTGTAGTACATAAATATGGTTAAACTAAAAATATACACTTTAGCGCTTTCTGTGCTGGCTTTGTTCGCAGCTGGTTGTAAAAAAATAGATAAACTCACGCAATTTGATTTGGAATATAACTCCACGATAATAGTGGCGAAGTCCACGGGTATCAATCTTCCTTTTAATGTTTTTACCCCTGATATGGAAACGCGTTCTGAGTCACAGTTTGCCGTAAATGATACGCGCAAAGACCTGGTTGAGAAAATTTTATTGACTCGATTACGTCTTAGCCTGACCTCACCGAACGACAGTGATTTAGATTTTTTAAAATCCATTGAAATCTTTATTGATGCAGATGGATTGGACGAACGTTTGATCGCATGGAAAAATGATATTCCAATGAATGTAGGAAAAGTGATTGAGCTGGACTTGGGCGGAACCGACCTGAAAGAATACATCAAGAAGGACGAGTTTAATTTGCGCTGCAATACTGTAACCCGAAAAGTGTTAACACGCGATCATGAATTGAATGTTAATTCAGTTTTTTTTTTTGATGCAAAGGTGTTGGGTCAGTAAAATTTTCGAGGACAGGGAGCAAGTTTGCCTTAAAGCAACCAAATCAAAAATAAGATCAGGATCAGTTGCAATACAAATACAAGCAGACCAAAAATAATTCCTCGCTTGCCAGATTTGGCGACAGTGGATAAATTCATTTTCAATCCAATCGCTGCCATGGCAACGGTAAGAATGGCATTTGCCGACCATTTACTGCCACTTAAGAATTGTGCAGGCATCGGAACCAATGTTACGAAAACAGAAACCACAATAAATGCAATCAAGTACCATTGCAGTTTCATTTTGCTGCTTTCTTTGCTGGGGCTTTGCTTGTGTATCAGCACTTGAAAAAGAAACAGGGCGGGAGCTAAAAGCGCAATTCGGCCCATTTTAATAGTAACCGCCATTTCACCTACTTGCTCATTGATTACAAAACCGGCACCAGCTACATTACCTAAAGAGTGCAGGGATGAACCCAACAAGATGGCCGTGTCTGCATCATTGAGCCAGATCGGAACTACATAGGGTAAAAGCACCATGCCCAACAAACCCATGATATTTACCACAGCCAGCGCCATGCCCATGTCCGACTTGTCTTTTGCAATTTGAGGTGCCAATGCTGCAATTGCGGAGGAGCCACAAATGGCCGTTCCAAAACCGATCAACCAACCTGTGGTTCCCGGACATTTTAATTTTTTGGCCAGAAAAAGGGTAATGGCTAACACCCAAACCACAGATGCCAGCAAGATGAGCAGGGTTTGCCAGCCCAATTGAATCAGGCTGGCATAATTAATGGAGAATGCAATGAGAACAATCGCTATTTCGAGTAAAATACCAGCACTAAACTTGATGCCTGGCGCATATTTATCGGAAAATGAAAACAAATTCCCGATGATAATCCCGAGCAATAGGCCCATCAATATTACATTGATGCCGCTATACGCTGATATGATATACGCGATTAGTGTTAAACCAATGGTTAACAGCAATCCGCGGATCATTGAACTGAGTTTTTGAACCATTTATGGTTTCGCAACCACCCCTTTATAGGAAAGCATTCCGCCTTCTAGATTGTATACACGGGTGAACCCATTATTGATCATGTAGCTAGCCGCACGACCACTTCGCCCGCCACTTCTGCAATACATTACATAGGTATAGTTTGGGTTTAATTGACCAATTTTACTTTCAAAGGCTGCATTGTTAATATCGATAAACGAATCTGCTCCGGGAATATAACCATCGGCCACTTCACCTGGGGTGCGAACATCAATTAATATCACACTGTCTTTTTGGATGAAGCTATCCAATTCACCTTGCTTAAGCGTTTTAACTTGGGGTTTAGCTTGCGCAGGTGCAGCGCTATCGCTGCTTTGGTTTTGGCTTTGATTGGGTTTAGCATTGCTACAAGCTCCAACTGCCATGGAGAAAATAGTTAGGATAAGAATTCGTTTCATTTTATTGGAGTTTATTCTTGCAAATATATATCCGTCTGCGCTTAAGTAATGTAACTTTTATTGCATTGGCTTTAAAAAGGGTTCAATTGGATATTCCTAGCGTTGGTGAAGCTTATTTATCGTCCAAATACAAACGATAAATGAGTTGAGCACGAAATACCATTCCGTCCGTAAAATCAGAATTCAACTGGTTGCGGTTATCGCCAAACTTAAAGGCACTGATGCCAAAATCGATTTTATCAGAATTGTCATAGATTCGGTAACTCCGACCAATACTATAGCCTACTTGCCCTTTCAGAATAATGCCGGGCTTAAATTCATGAGATATAAACGCAGAAATCTCATTGGTGGCTTGATGCAGATATTCGCCATTTGGCTTTTGTCCCATTTGATTGGGATTATAGAAAAAAGCTCGATGCAAGTTGAACGATTTAACAATGGCCTGAAAATCGGCTCCAAGGCTCCAAGACTGGTTTACGCTGTATGTTGCCTTGGCAGAAACCGGTATCGTCAAATCTACTTCCCACTTTTCCGTTTTGGAATACAGGCCCAAAATGGGCACGAAGAAGGTTCCAAAAAGGTCGGGGTTATAATACAGTCCCACCTTATACTTGAAATTTTCTTTCCGGTTGAACTTTAATAAGCCCAATGCACCAAACTGAAAATCATTTGAATTTACATCACTTTCAAAATCGGAAGCCAATTTGGGCAAAAGCAAATAGGTTCCCGTTACCTTTTCGCTGTGTTTAATATTAAATCCAGCTTTAAATAAGTAAGTGGAAATTGTGGTGCTGGGTCCTTTAGGAACCATGTCTAAGGTATATTTGTTAATAGTTCCGCCTGTAATGAATACCGTTTTTTTAGAAAGTACAATCGGGAGGGTAAATGAAAAGCTGAACTCCGTGATATCTGATTCGTCCGCGGAAGAATCGAACTGGCTGGGCAATGAATACTGATATTGCACCGAAGCGAGATCGATGTAGTTTTGTGCTTTAGCCGCACTAAAATGAAAAAGAGCACCCAGAATAAGTGATAGTTTTATGAACCTCATATGGGCAAAAATATATGAAAATTTGGATAAGCTGTTGGCCCTGTCCTCTATTCAGGTCTATGTCTGCGAAAATCAGAAAATCCTATGAGGTTAATTTTTTACCACGCGCTTGTAAACTGTACTTTCATCTGTAGAAAGTGAAATGAAGTAGATGCCTTTGCTCCATTTTGAAGTGTTTAGTGTGGCATATGATTGAAATATGCTCCGCACAATTTCTTTTCCATTCGGATCCATCACAGTCAATTGTCCGTTAATGTTGGATTGAATATTGATTGTTTTCTGGGCTGGATTAGGATAAATGGACCATGCTATTTGCTTTGAAGCTTTAACAAAAAGCGTACTGGCAAAGTATAAAAGAATTAAGGGTAATGTCGTTTTCATAATGAAATAATTTAAATAACCATTTTACCGATAAAATGATGGATTAGTGTTTTGATTTAGTCATTTTCGAAAACTTCAATGGTTCTATTTTCCTGAACCAAATCGGTAAAATTGCCAGTAAATTGGGTTGCCTTCACCGTAGCATTATCAATCCAATGATAATTGCCGCCTCGGGGCTTGTTAAAAAGCAGATGGTGGTAATTGAAACCGTGCCTGTCGAGCCATTCTTGAGTCACACTTCGGTGCTCTTCTAATCGGGATGTAAAAAAGGTAATAATGTGTCCTTGGTTGTACCATTTATTTACCGTTTCCAAGGCATCCGGATACATTGCAGCTGTGGCCATGCGCTCAGGCTGTTCATTGGGAATGTCATCGCAAATCGTTCCGTCAATATCTATCAAAAAGTTTTTAATATCATTCGGTAACACAGGACTGATGGACTGATTTGTATTGACAAAGTGAAGGGGTTTTTTATCCGATTTCATACTGCCACAAAAGTAAGTCGGTTTGGTTTCTTTTATACAGGATATATAAACATTTGACCAAGAGTGACTCTTTTCTCAAGCACATTTCTTAATATTGTTCAGACCATTATAGTGAACCATCAAAAAAGACATGAAATACAGCCTTAGGCGCACCATTTTATTACTAAGCAGCAGTGCATTGATCATGCTTTCGTCTTGTGGTCCAAATCAGGTGCCAGATATTGAAATTGAAGAGCGGGTCATTGTGTATGATGAAGCGGCCCATTCCAATGCCATTCAAGAAGAACTGACATACCTATTGGTGGACAGTGGCTTCTACTATTTAGAATGGATGGATACTCTGTCGGCACACTACAAATCATATGAATATGAGCCTATTTGGGCAGAGATTTGCACCGACTCTACTGCCTTTCAGGGATGGATTAAATTTATAGAAAAAACTGCGTCAGAAGAAGGGCTTTTGGCCAGCTGGTATGGTTTGGACAAAATCAACGAACTGAGGCAAGGCATCTTAAAAACGGATGAATGGAATTATTCGCAATTGGCGTCCATGGATATCCGAATGAGTTTATGTATGCTGCATGTGCAAAAGGATCAGGTCATTGGGCGCACTAACCCCAAAGACATCTTTGGGAGCAATTATCAATTGCCCATGCGAGATCATACCAATTTCGATTGGATGTACATTCTCTCACAAAAAGAATATAAAACCCGTTTTACACGGCAATCCATTCAAGATTCCTTTTATCTCATGCTGAAAGCAGAATTGAAGAAATACCAAAAATTGAAATCAGACAGTGTGCATTGGAAGGAAGTGGACTTTGGCGCATTGAAAAAATTGGAGCCGGGTGATGCTACTTTATTAGTACCTGAAATAGCAGCGAAATTAACCCAGATGGGCTTGATGAATTCCACCGTTCTAACCAAGGACGACTCGGTTAAATACAGCCCCGCATTTAGCAATGTGATTAAGCGCATTCAAGCGCAGTATGCATTAACTAATGATGGAATCATCGGACGGCAAAGTATGGATATCATTAATACCACCTTAGACCAGCGTATAGCAGAAATTATGGCCAACATGGAACGGGTGCGATGGTTTTATGAGGATCCCAAAGAAAAGAAAGTGTTGGTGAACCTTCCAGACTATACGCTAACCATGGCGGGTACAGACAGCTCGCGGCAAATGATTATTTGTGTGGGGAAAGCGAAAGCTGCTGATTATAGCGAGCAATGGAAGAAATATGAGGAAACCAAACGCTGGTATCATAAGCCCAAGAACCATGAAACGCCCCAAATATATTCACGCATTCGGTATATGGTACTTAACCCAATCTGGACGGTCCCCAAAAGCATCATCATGCGTGAAATGTACTGGCGTATGCGCAGGGATAGCAGTTATTTAAGAAGGAATCAATATCGGGTGTATCAAGGAAAGAAAGAGGTTTATCCGGATACCATCAACTGGAAAAAATACAGAGCGAATCGCCTGCCCTTTAAAATTGTGCAAGTAGAAGGCGAAAGCAATGCACTGGGCCGGGTCAAGTATATTTTCCCCAATCCGTATAGCATTTATTTGCATGATACGCCCTTGAAATCGAAGTTCAAGGTAAAGCAACGGGCAGTGAGCCACGGTTGCGTGCGCTTGGCAGAGCCTTTCGAAATGGCTCGTTTTCTATTGGAAGACAACCGAAAAGTGAACTACGATGATTTCAGAATAAAAATGGGAATGGAGCCATTGGACAGCATCCGATTGCTCGAGTATGACCCCTTGGATACGCTGGCAAAAATCCAGCCGATTGACAGTACAGAAGTGATTTATTTACACAAACCCATTCCGGTGTATTTTGTGTATCGCACTATTTATTTTAACGAAGGAACGCCTATCCATCGTTATGACATCTACCACAAAAACAATGCAATCATCGAAGCGATGGGTTGGGCGGCCATTAAAAGAATTAAGTAAGGATGAGGCAAAAAGTAGTCATTGCAGATGATCATGAATTGATTTTATTGGGCCTGCGAACCGTTCTGGAAGAACACCATTATGAGGTGGTAGCATCATTTAAGAATGGCCTCTCCTGCTTGAATTACATCCGTACACATCCCGTGGATCTCGTTATTTTGGATATTGAAATGCCTGGACGAACTGGAATTGAAATCATGCAAGAGTTCAAAGGCGACTCGCCCAAGTTTATCATCATGACCTTGCATAAGGAAGAACACTTTTTTTCCGAAGCCATGCAGGCCGGTGCTGCAGGTTACCTGCTGAAAGAACATGCTATGGAAGAAATCATTACTTGTTTAGACCAAGTGAAATCAGGTAACATCTATATAGAGCAATCCGTCATTCAAGGATTAATCCATCATCCCAAAGCCAATCGTGCAGGCACTGCCATCGATTTCAGTCCATCCGAACGGACGATTATGCGCTTGATTGCGGCCAATAAAAGCACCAAAGAAATTGCGCAGATCTTATTTCTATCAACCCGAACCATCAGTAATCAGCGCTATAACATGGGGCTCAAATTAAAAAAAGCGGGCATTAAAAAGCGTTTAAAAGATTGGATTGCCAGTAATTTGGAGGGCTTAGTATAGTTTTGAAACAGTTAATAACATACTAAGTGGCAAATCAGTTTCTTCATAGAGATCGAACCGTGGCTAAGCCGGGCTTTAATCGTTGGTTAGTGCCACCCGCTGCCCTGGCGATACACCTATGTATTGGCCAAATCTATGCATACAGCGTTTTTAATATACCCTTAACCCGAATTCAAGGCATCGATGCTTCCATTGCCGGAGATTGGAAACTGACTGCCATCGGTTGGATCTTTTCGATTGCCTTGTTTACACTGGGAGCCTCCGCTGCATTATTTGGTAAATGGCTGGAACGAGTAGGTCCGCGAAAAGCTATGTTTATCTCGGCCATTTGCTTTGCTGGAGGTTTCATGGTTGCTGCATTGGGCGTTTCTCTTCATCAAATTTGGTTGATTTATTTAGGCCATGGGTTACTCGGAGGGATTGGATTGGGAATAGGGTATATTTCACCGGTATCTACCCTAATTAAGTGGTTCCCAGACCGACCTGGAATGGCTACTGGAATGGCCATTATGGGATTTGGCGGAGGTGCCATGATAGCTAGTCCTTTGGCAATCGGATTGATGCGTTATTTCTCATCGACAAACTCTACTGGAGTAGCCCAAACTTTTGTGACTATGGGTCTAATTTATTTTGCAATTATGATGTTTGGCGTGCTTATTATAAAAATCCCGCTAGTAAACTGGACCCCAGCCGGGTGGGTGCCAGATTCCAATTCCCTTCATCGAACTGCTGGAGATTATGTGGACGCGAACCAAGCCATCAAAACACCTCAATTTTATTTGCTCTTTGCGGTTTTAGCATTAAATGTAACCGCAGGCATTGGTGTACTCGGTCAGGCATCGGTTATGATACAGGAAATGTTTTCAGCAGATTCTGTTCCACCCGATGCGGTGGTGGGTGCTGCTGCTGCTGCAGGCTTTGTGGGCTTATTAAGTATTTTTAATATGCTAGGACGGTTTATTTGGTCTTCACTTTCCGATCGCATCGGAAGAAAGCATACTTACAATGTGTTCTTTATTTTGGGTGCAGCGCTATATGTTTTGGTTCCTTTTGCAGGTGAATCGGGAAGTGTGATTCTTTTTGTGGGATGCTTCGCGCTGATTATCAGTATGTATGGTGGAGGTTTTGCTACCGTACCCGCTTATTTAAGCGATCTATTTGGCACCAAAGAGGTAGGCGCTATCCATGGGCGATTGCTCTTAGCATGGTCATTCGCGGCCATTTTAGGCCCAGTTTTGGTTAACTATATCCGAGCCTATCAAATCGAAGAGCTGCAAATTGCGCCTGCTCAGGCTTATTCAACTACCATGTATATCATGGCCGGCTTGTTGGTGATCGGATTGGTATGTAACCTCAGTATTAAGCCGGTCGATCAATCCTTTTTCAAGAAGTAAAATGAACCATTTTAAGCCAATATAGGAGTATCGTTTTGCGGAATATGAAGCTTTATTAAATAACGATTAGTCATTAATGTGCAATGCCTTGGGCAAGCTTTTAATTGCATGCTCCAATGCTTTCCAGGGCGTTTCCATTTGTTGCGTCTTGATTTTGGGTTGGATATAATCCAAACGAATGTGTGAATATTTACAATGGATCGCAAAATCTTCAATTATCTCAACTACATCTTGGTCCATACTTTTACATCGACTGCCATCTATGATTACATGTGAATTATTTGGAATCTTGTTAAGTGCTCTTTGGATATTGGCCTTATTCAAGAAACTGACATCCTCAGATAGCTCAATTCGAATAATTCCATCTTTTTGTGATCCCATTTCAAAGTTAAAGGGTCGTCTATAATTGTTGTAGAGCACGTAGAAAATGGCCACAACTAACCCAATGCCAATGCCTGTGAGTAAATTGGTTATCAATATAGCTATAATCGTTACCATAAAGGGTATAAAGGTGCTCGAACCCAGCTTATACATGTTTTTATATAAAATGGGCTTGGTTAACTTATAGCCCACCATCAATAAAATTGCCGCAAGACTGGATAATGGAATTAGATTCAAAATTTTTGGGATGCTCATGGCGCACACCAACAATAAAATTCCATGGAAAATCGAAGCCATTTTGGTTCTACCTCCGGACTGGATGTTCGTAGTGCCTCGCACGATAACCTGAACAACAGGAAGCCCGCCAATTAAACCGCTCACCAAATTTCCAATGCCTTGTGCTTTAAGTTCTTGATTGGCAGGCGTTACCCTTTTAAAGGGGTCTAATTTATCGGTTGCCTCCATGCACAATAAGGTCTCAATACTGGAAATGGCTGCCAAGGTCAAGGCAACAACCCAGACATCGGGGTTATTCCAATGACTAAAATTCGGCAAACTGAATTGACCAAAAAATGCCCCAATGTTTTCTGGAACAGGTATCGCTACAATTTGTTCGGAGCTCAGTGCCCAATTGGATCCCTTAAACATTATTTGCAACACAATGCCAAGTAAAACAACCACCAAAGGGCCTTGAATAATTTGAAACAGTTTTATTCTTTTCATAAAAGGGCGCTCCCATAGGATTAGTAAGGCGAGTGATATTGCGCTTATCAAGGCTGCCCCAGGACTAATGGATTGAAACATGACCGCAATTTCATTGAAAATGTTTCCACCTTCTATATCAAACAGGTTAAAACCACCCCAACCTAATGCATGCTCCAATTGCGTTTGAATAATAATCAAACCGATCCCGGCGAGCATGGCTTTGATCACTGCATTAGGAAAATAGTATCCAATAATTCCAGCTTGCAAAACCCCCAAGAGAAACTGAATCAAACCAGAAATGGCAACTGCTAATAAGAAGATGTCAAACGCCCCCAGTTCGCTTATTGCACTGAGTACAATTACCGCTAAACCTGCTGCAGGGCCACTAACGCCCAATTGGGATCCGCTAAAAATGCCCACCACAATACCTCCAACAATCCCTGAAATTATTCCTGAAAACAAGGGCGCTCCAGAGGCCAATGCGATTCCTAAACAAAGGGGCACGGCAACTAAAAATACGATAATACCTGCAGGGAGATCGTATGCCAAATTATGTCTTACATCTAAGTCTGCTTTGTTTTTCATATGCCCGAATTTTTACCAAATATAAGTAATAATATCATATATAATAGTATTACTATCGTGTTTACTAAACTTACTATTTTTTGTTTCATATGTATAAAAACTTAGGACAGGGTACTATATTTGAATCTCATGTCCATTGATGTTAAACTCATCCTGAATCAAAAGCTGTTTTTGAGGGATCCCCAAGAAAGCAGTTTGGGAAAAAAGATTATCATTCAGAGTGTTGTGCTAATTGAAAAGCTGGGTTTTGAGCTTTTTACATTCAAAAAACTGGCGCACGAAATCAACTCTACTGAGGCTTCCATCTATCGATACTTTGAAAATAAACACCTCCTGCTTCTGTACATCATGACCTGGTATTGGGAGTGGATTGATTATGTAATTGATATCAATTGGAATAATATTGATGACGATAAACAAAAGTTGTCCATTGCCATTGCGATTATTGCCGATGCCTCGGAAGATGAATTTACCCAAACAGATATTGATTTGAAATTATTGCATCATATAGTTATTGCAGAAAGTACCAAAGTGTACCACACCAAGCTGGTGGATAAGGAGAACAAGAAAGGGCTTTTTCTAACCTATAAGAAACTGGCCGAAAAATTCGTTCACCTATTTGAAGCATTGAACCCGAGCTATCCTTACCCCAGAGTTCTAGCAAGCACTTTGCTGGAAATGTCCAATTCGCAAGTTTTTTATGCGCAGCATTTAAACCGATTAACGGATATTGAGGTTAAAAGGGAAGATTACAGTCAGCTCAAAACGGTGATGGAGCATTTTGCCTTTAATTTAATTGGCAAGTAATCAAGATTGTTTTTTACTGCGTGCTGCACCTATTGCAATCCCATTTCCGCTAACAAGATCTTCCATTCCATTTTTTCTGTATTGTACAGCATAGCGTGGTTGATTTCATCGCGCAATTTTTGGGGTAACTTCTTGCTCATGCCAAAGGCATAGAACTGCGGATTGAACATGATATCCTCCAACCCATAGTGCGAGGTGCTATCGGTATTGACAATGGTTTGCAGGATGGGTTGATCATAGGCAATGGCATCGATCTTTCCATTGTCCATGGCACGCAACATTTGCTCAACTGTACGATACTCTTTTTTATCGTAAAAAAAATGCGTGGTGAGCCATTCACTGGTAACCGATTTTTCAATGGTACCCAACTTAAGTTCTTTGAAATCTTCTAGCTCGTTATGGGTAGACATCATGCTGTCCATGGTTAATGAGGAAGCAATACTGGCCGTAAAACCAGAGATGATCATGATGGCTGTGAACATCCAGATTAAAGAAACAATTCGGCCTCCAATGGTGCGGGGCGATTTATCGCCATACCCCACCGTGGTCATGGTAACGGCCGACCACCAAAAACCTTCCCAGATTCCCTTCATTTTACCCCCAAACTCCTCATGGTTGTGCTTGCGTTCAAAAAGCCAAATTAACAAGCCAAAGATTAAAATCACAAAGGCCAAAGCCGCCAATGCACGCAAGAAATTAAGGGAGAAAAAGGAACGAATAAAGCGCCAGGATTTCTGTATGGGACTGAGTTTGGGTTTTAATATGGAAGCATAGGTGGTGTGATAAGGAGCCGTAAAATCCATCACTTCCGAACGATCTGCGGTAATAGTTAAAGGCGAGAGACATACGTCAATGGTTTTCATTTCCAGTCCATCCAGCAACCCTTCCAAGGACATGGGAACATATTCATATTTGATTCCTTTGTCTTTGGCCAGGTGTTCCCACAACCAAACCGAGGGACCAGTCAAGCCTTGGCCTTCTGTTTCCACTACAAAAGGGGGAAGAATTTTATAGCCCACACGCAAGGTTCTGCGTGCTTCGCTCTGTAAGCCCCCAAAACAGATGCAAGCCAAAAGGAGCAAAAGCTTACTCAATTGAGGTAAAGATTGTTTCATTTTTCAAAGATGCACAATTCGGAGAAAAGAGGAGGTATGTGGGGTGGATTTTTGTTAGATGGACCTTAATACACTCTTTTTGTATTTGTCTAAAACTCATTTGAAAAAGGTAGCCACCAACTTAAACGTGGGTAGGTAGGTGGATTAAGGGATTTATCCCGTTTGCTTTCAAAATTATACCAAGCCTTTTGAATATTGAGCATCCATTTAATGCATTGAATAATTATTCTAACCCTCCCAATACCTCGGCCAATCAATCAAGCCTTGTGCACCATTGGTGTACCAATGCGTACGGTCTCGTTCTGCTAAAGGCCAGTTATTTTTAAAGCGCTCCACCAAGTCTGGGTTGGCAATGTAATCTCTTCCAAAGGCAATGAGATTGGCATCTCCGTTTTGGATGGCTCGTTCTGCCGTTTCTAGGGTAAAATCTCCGCAGAGCATGAGGTTTCCTTGGTACGTTTTGCGAATGGTCTTCCAAAGCTCAAATTTAATGCCCACCGCCTCACCCATGTGGCTGAGATGAAGATAGGCGAGTGGAAAATCATTCAATTGCATGGCAAGCAAGGTATACAGTGCCACCAATTCGTTTTCATTTTCTTGGGTATCTGCATAGCTGAACGGGGAGATGCGCAAACCTACTTTCTGGAAACCAATAGCTTGACCACAAGCTTCAATCACCTCCATCAAAAAGCGCAAGCGGTTTTCTCGATTGCCTCCGTATTCATCACTGCGCTGATTACTCGATTCATTAAAAAACTGATTGGGCAAATAGCCGTGGGCTCCATGGATTTCAATGCCGTCAAATCCAGCATCCATGGCGAGTCGGGCGCATTGGGCATATTCTTGAATGCATTCTTTTACCTTTGTCCTACTCATGGCTTTTGGCACAGGATAGGGTTGTTTGTCCAATTCATAGGTGGTAATTTCGCCTGCTTGCGGGATGGCGGAAGGCGCTAAAACCTGCGCACCTTCATCCAAATTATTGGCATGACTGATTCTTCCCGTATGCATGACTTGCAGTATAATTTTTCCACCCGCTTGATGCACCCGATCGGTGACCTTTTTCCATGCTTCCATTTGGGTTGTATTGTACAAACCCGGCATGTTGGCATAGCCTGCACCATTGGGCGAAGGTGAGGTGCCCTCAGCAATAATAAGCCCTGCACCTGCACGTTGTGCGTAATAGGTCTCCATAATCTCTGTGGGCACATGGGCTCGGTCGCATCGCCTTCGGGTTAAAGGCGCCATGGCAATGCTCGAAGAAAGTTCAAGGTGATGTAGGGTGTTAGGCAGAAAGAGTTGCATGAGTAGGATGGGCAAAGATAGGATTATTGATTTTTTTAATCTTTAAATTTTTAAAAATCAAACCGATTAAAGACACTGCGAAAATCTCCGGTCAAAGGGGTAAAAAATCACGAGGGGTACTTCAGTTAATAGACCTACTGCCTATAGTTTAATCCATTACCCCTTCATCCGCTTCCGAATCATTTTTTGAATAAACACATTGCTGGGGATGGAAATTACTTCGCCTTCGTTGGATTTGAGAATCACAAAAAAGAGCCCAATATCACTGACCCTTCCTTCTACTTCATAATCCTTATCGATTATCGTAATCACATCATCCAGTTTAACATTGTGATAAAAGAACAAAATCAACCCAGCGGTGATGTTGGATAGGATAGACCATTGGGCAAACAAGGCAATGCCAATGACCGTAAAGATGGAGCCCATAAAAAAGGCGACTTCAGATTGATTGACCCCAAAAAGAATTAAGATGAAGGTAAATAGGGCGGTAAGCAAAATAAGGTTGGTGGCTTTCTTTACAATTTTCGCACGAGACTTCACCATAATACGGCCGGTAAGGGTGCGGTCAATGGATTTGTTAATCACTACTCTGAGAATGATATAAATGGCCAGGGCAATGGCAATTTCAACGAGTTTAATTTGAGTGGTATCCATGGCGTGCTTTATTCAATTTGGGTGTAATTCAAAAATAGGTATAATGTGGCAGTAAATGATTGTGGTGCGCTTTTTATCGTTTTGTTTATGCTTGGCTCATTGCATTCACTCAGAAGACTGGGCCCTAGGGTCATTCCAAGGTGCGTAAATGGGTAAAATGGCAATTAATTTTTATAAAACCGCTCCATAACAAAAGCATGGGGTAGGGTGACTGAAGAAAGCAATACCAAGAGGGCAAATACCCATAAATCGGATAATTTTGAAAGCTGCCTTGCGGTAAAATAAGTGAGCACAATACCCGCCATGGAAACCAGTGTCAAAGGCAAAAACAGTCTTAAGAAGGATGACTTGGATTGAATAATTTTTTCTTTTTTGCAGTAATCATATTCCTGGGCGATGACCTTGGACGAATGAACCACCACAAAAAACAAACTAAAAGCTATAAATGCAGGCAAAAGATAAAATGAACACACAATTAAACCCAATAGAAATACCTCCATTCCTGCCTGCTGATGATTTATCTTCCGTTGTGCTATTAAATAGATAAAAAGGGATAGAAAGGATATGAAAAAAGTTAGGGTAAATGTTTGGGCATTTTCAACTGCCCAAATCAAAGCACTTTCTAGATCTTGATCCAACCCCGATATGCTATTAAAATCATTTGGTTTAAATAAAAACATGAAACTAAGCACTAGTCCGCCCCAAGAGAAATATAACATCCCTTTTAACCCTTTAGACAAGGACACCAACCCTGTGTATTGCGATTGCCCAAAATGATAGGCTGATATGATTAAAAATAGCATGAGTGCAATGACAGGTGCTACAAACCAAAGCAATGCAAAAAGTGCTGCTACGATGAGGTATTGAATAATGAACTGGGCATGCCCCGCACCTGGTGTCACAGTTTTGGATTGGTAGAGCACATGATCGATTGCTCCATGTGCCACACCAAAGGTGGCTATTCCGATGATACTCATTATTTCAAGACTTCTTATCGACCAATTTTCCTCTAGACCCACCAATTGTAGGAAAAGTAGGTTTAGGATGATGTAGATGAAGATGTTTAAATTCAAAAAAGGATTTGTTAAGGCACGTCTAAATTAAATGCAATTACTTTTTTTAACCAATCAAAACAAAAAAAGGGAGGTCACCCTCCCTTTTCTCATTGGTTAAAAATCATTACGCTTTTTCTGTTTCCAGATTGCTTTGACTTATTGCTAAGCCATAAACGACTAGACCGAAACCTATTTTATTAATCGCATCAGCAATATTATAGAATAAATCAACATTGGCAGAACTCCAACCCAATGAAGTATTCAACCATCCTCCTGGCATACACATGTACCCGATAGGATAGATTGCCCATCCTACCAAAACGAACCATGCTAGAATACGTACACTTTTCTTGATTGCTGGATTATTCGATTTTTCGGCCAGTTGAGCAACTTCGCCTTTCCAAGCGGAGAAAAGAATGTAAATGTAACCTAAGGTAGAAAGAATACCATACATCACAGAATGGGAAGTACTTCCACCTTCTGGATTGAAAGCCTCACCGATGTAACCAAACACGAGCATCCATACCGATGCGATGATTAGCTTCCACATCAAGCTTTTAGAAGCTCCTGCTGCTTTGGTCAATAAATAAAATTCTACACACATCAATGGCACCGTTAGGGTCCAATCAATGTAACGCAATGCAGTAGGATTCTCTCCTGTCGCTAGATAATAATCTCGCATGTAGTAGTAGTGCACCGCTGCAATGAAGGTAATTAATCCGGAAACCAGCAGGGACAATTGCCATTTCTTGCTAACTCTAGATCGTTCGAAAAAGAAAAACACGGAGGCGGCCATCATGGCCATGTAACCCGTAAAGAACGTAAACGCTACGGGATCGTCTTTTGGAATAGTTAAGATATTTAGAAACATAGTTGTAAATTTAGGTGTAAATTTATTAGAAAACAATGCCAGCTATGTTTTGGTTTTATCGGTATTAAATGAATGTTCATCGGATATCCTTTAAATTGTTGAAAATCAAATGAATCGTATTATTATTTATATCGATTATAAATAACGAACATGGCTTATTTAGTCTTTTATACTGATGCCTATGCGCGGCTTCCCAGCGGAACATTTATAAAGCTCAGAGGGTAAGGGTCATTTCATTCGCTCAGGACAGGCTTCTCTCTCCAAGGGGCGCAAAAAAGGCTTAAATTCATTAAAGTTGTATAAGTAGCCCTAGGGTCATTCCTTCGACTCATTTCATTCGCTCAGGATAAACTTCTCTCCCCAAGGGGCTATAACGCAAAAAAGAGCTCAACTTGCGTTGAACTCTTTTTTGGTAGCCCGTAGGAGCCTTAAGTCGAACATTTTTTAGAGCTAATTGACTTGTTATTAATATTTTGTACTTTCGAGTAGTTGAAATTTTATGTTCGTTAATCCGAACGCTGTTTTGCCATGAGAAATAGAAATTCATTCGCCGCGGCGAACTCCACCGTTAAGATTGCTTATGCCCTTGATATACATAATCAATGGTTAACAAAGGCATTTATCAAATCCATTCCTAGATCAACATCACATGTTCCCATGCGAAGAAGAGGCTCAGCATATTTTAGTCCCATTAGTAGTTAAGGACAAGTGCCCCATTGTGGATGGTTTGCAACCGTGAGTCCAGAATTAGAAGAAAAATCATCTGGAGCTGGATGAATATTAGACACACACCATTGTGTTAAATTTTGGTTAAAGGAAGTCGCACCTGCAAACATACGACTCATCTCAGTCACATCACTCACATCCCAATTTCCAATGTCTTGATTGAAGACTTTAGCCCCGGAAAACATATTGCCCATATTACGGACACTGCCCACATCCCAATTCCCAATATCTTGATTAAAGGAAGTCGCGCTATTAAACATACTACTCATATTGAGTACCCTTCTCACATCCCAGTTCCCAATATCTTGATTAAAGACACTAGCACCATGAAACATATTGTTCATGTTAGAAACACCACCCACATCCCAACTACTAATATCTTGGTTAAAGTTACTAGCAGCAGCAAACAAACCATCCATTCTAGTTACTTTTGAGGTACAATACTTTTTTAAGTCTTTACCGTTGGCTAATGCATCCGCTAACATTTGTAAATTAGCAACTATATAGTCAGTTCCGTGTAAGCTAAAAGTATCTCCAACGGCATATTGAGCACATTCAACACAGCCTTTTGAATTTATAAATGCTACATTGGGATTAAGAAGTCCAGTCTTAAAACTAACCTCATTACCATATACCTCACCTACCGAATTCTCGGCAAAAGCCTTTACATAATAAGTCGTATTGGGTTGAAGTTGCGAATACACATCAACACCAAAAGTCCCTAATCCTAAAGCAGTATCTATGAACTGCGTCGTCGATACTCCAATTCTTGGATTTCCGTAATTATTCCAGCAGATTGCTCTTTTAGTAGAATCGTCGCCATCGGTGAATGTGACCTCTCCAGTTAAAATTATGGTGCTATCAGTTATCGTTGCATTCAAGGTAGTGACTTGAGGTAAGTCTGTAGCAGTACTAGCGATTTCTTTTGAACTATCAACGACTTCTTCCTTTTTGCAACCATTAATTATTGTGCCTAATACCACCAATGCTATTAATGTCTTTTTCATTCTCAAATGTATTTATAAAAAACGAATTTGAAAAGACAATCTAAAAGTAACTGAAATGCCCTGTGACAAACGATGTTCAATATAACGAACATCCAATATTACAGTTTCACAACATTGTAATGACTTTCTTTGCTAAGGTCCTTGTTGGAATTCCTTATTTTTAAGCTTAGTGTTGTCACATGGTGTTTGCCAGTTGGTTTGGGACTAATCACGACTAAAAGAGCTCTTTAACTAAATACATAACTTAAAAACCGATGACTGTTCTATCACAACTCTTCGGTTTTTTTCTAATAGATTTAATTTAGTCACACAGGTAGCCGTAGGTAATGATCCCTTCGTCCTGTCCATTATAAGAACCTTGTGCCGGATAATTATGAATTTCTAATGCGTTCTAAAAATTCTGACAAGTATCCTTCCGCTTCAACCCTCTTAATGCTCTTGCCTTTCTCTATTGATCTCAATTGAGAATAGTCACCAGACTGTTTAGCTGCAACTAGAGTTTTTTGATCCCACTCATGAACATAATCTAACCTTTTTGCCTTGGCATTATAGTATATGCCCTGAGCGCAATGTGTTTGGCACTTATTACTTGTGTCTACTTTGTTTAGGTACGCACGTTTTCGATATAATAAGGTGTACAAAGGAGTGCTATCCAAACGCCACTCTTTTTGTTCTCCACTTAAGCAGCCTTCCTGGAATGTGTATGAATAGCGCATATTCCCATTCTCATACCAACCTTGTTGTATTCCATCCAGCGTTCCAGCAGGTGGTAGCTTTAATTTATTATACTCATTCATGTTTGTAGCCAAGGGGTTCGGTGGAATAAAACATCTCCTGCAAAAAAGGAAACTTGCCTTTCTGTTTCCATTGAGGTAATACTCATCCAATTGCGCAGGGTAGCCTTCCTGGAATGTGTATCCTAAGACAGTACCTCCTCCTCTTTTCTTTTCATAATTAGGGTTTATGGTAAGTTTCCCTTCGTTATTATAATATTCATGAAGACCTCTGCTTTTTTGGTAAATGAGATGCATTTCAGCCACTTTGTTCTCGGTGGAGTCATAGTAATATCTAACAGCCTTCCCATCTGTGCCTTTTAATTTTACTTTTCCATCAACATACCACTCGGTGAAAGTTTTGATAAAAGGCCTATTGCCACTGTAAGGTCCAGGTTTATACACCTCTTCACGTTTTAATTCACCATTTGGAAACCAATACTTCCAGCTCCCATCTTTGTCTCCATACCTTAGCGAATAGCTTACTCTTAAATCTCCTTCACTTTTCTTTTTCCCATCAGGATAGTAGTTATGTATTCTGTTTTTTGTAATGCCGTAATAATCATATTCTTCTTCCGTGATTAGCCACCCTTTCTTATTCCAGGTTTTCCATGCTCCCGTTTTACGATTTTTTTCATACATCCCTGAAGTAGATTTTTGTGCATTAATATGGTATTCAACCCAAGTTCCAGTTTTAGCTGAAAATTTTCCAGGGCCTTCCATTTTTAACTGCCCGTTGTTATACCAGAATTTATAATGATGTGTGGGGCTAAATACTTGTTCTTCGGCAGGCTTACCATTTGGATGCAAATGAATTTGCTTTTGAAGTTTTCGGTATTCCGTTATATCCCCATAGTTGGGGTCCAAACTTATGGAAGTTGAATCCAAAACGAAGTTATACATGGATAATATTTTTTGCCCATTTCGAGTGGTTTCTACAGTCAGAATTCCCGCCTTCCAGTCCTCTTCAATCACAGAACCATTATAATGCCACCATCGTTGAAAACCATCCAGTTTCCCTTCAATAAAATCTAGTTCATACTTTTTAGTTCGTTCTTGAGTCCACTCTTTTTGTAAACCATTTGGCTTTCCATTCGCATAGTATAGCTCAAAATGAATCTGGTCTTTCTTAAAATAAGATAATTGTGTTCCATGTAATACTCCTTCGCTATAGTTAAACTCATTCTTGATAGAGCCATCATAAAACCAATCTTTTTGCAATCCATCTAAACGACCTTTTGCGTAGTTATATTCTTTAGAAATTCTAGTTTTACCTTCAGAAATCACATTCCATTCCGTTTGTTTTCCATGAAGTACGTTGTTTTGGTAATGCTCTTCTTTAATCTTATCGCCATAATGTCCAAAGGTCTCCATTTTTACCTTGTTGGCCGCTCTTTGCTCACCTTGATAGTAATACACTATTTCAGGACTGCCATCACTATGGGTTTTATAAACCTCCTTTGTAAGGTTTTGTGCTTGAGCAAAGCATGGAATAAAAACACCAATTAAAAGCACTATTTTGCTACCCAACTTCAAACCGCCAAAATAACAAATAATTCTTGATTTTTCAAAGTATTTGGCTTAAAGGTCTTTTTGGTTTCAATCCACTCTTGATAAAATGAGGCCACCGTAAGTCCAGAGCTTTTGACTCCTGCCTTTAGCTTATCTGGGGTTATTTTTTCATTTTTATAGTTAGCCTGAAGCTCGAGGGAATTAAAATCTGCCTTAATCTTTTCAAGAAGTTGATTATGTAAATACCGCTCCTGCCCTGGGCATTTTGAATTAACTTCTTGTTTGATATTATCCCATTGATTTGGCTTAATGTAAATGCCAGTAGATTTGTATTCTGTCTTTTTTTGCCCTAAATAATGTATTCTAAGCTGCACTAGAGCTTTTCCAGCTTTAGAAAGATTGTTTTTTCGATTGTGAACAAATTTTAGGTTGAGTTGCTTTTCCATTAGTACAGGTACAGTGAGGGTACAACGAATTTAATAAATTTAAATAAAGGATAATAAAAAACCCTATTAAATACTGTGATTTAATAGGGTTTAATAATAATGCGGCTAACTTTTGTAGCCCCTAGGGGAATCGAACCCCTCTTTACGAGATGAAAACCCGTTGTCCTAACCGATAGACGAAGGGGCCAATTTAAAATGAGCCGATATCCCGAAACTTCGGGAGAAGGGCCATTTCTTAAATCCGTTTTCCGTAAACGGAGTGCAAAAGTAAATTGAACCCAATTAATTTGCAAGCTATTTTTATAATTAATAATTAACTGTAGCACATGCCTGCTTTGAACCTTGTTTTTATTGACCTGCAGCCTTACCCTTGCCTCCATTTTAACATCCGATCGGCACGTTTTTATTTTTAGCCAAAAAGCCTACTTTTGCACTCCCCAATAAAGGGATTTGGATAAAAACTAAATTAGAATAAACATGACAAAAGTAGCAATTAATGGATTTGGCCGAATCGGAAGGTTGGCATTTAAAGTATTGTTAGAAAAGGGTGTGGACGTTGTTGCCATAAACGATTTAACGGATAATAAGGTACTCGCGCATTTATTAAAGTACGATTCAGTACACGGTAGATTTAACGGTACCGTAAGTTTTGATGATGAATACTTGACGGTGAATGGCAAGAAAATTCAAGCCTTGGCTGAACCGAATCCGGAGAAATTGCCTTGGGCTGAATTGGGCGTAGATGTAGTTTTGGAATCTACCGGACGATTTACCCATGTAGACAAAGCCAGCATGCATATTACTGCAGGTGCAAAGAAAGTAGTGATTTCTGCTCCAGGTTCTGGAGATTTGAAAACGATCGTATTGGGTGTTAATGATGAGATCTTAGACGGCACAGAAACGGTAGTTTCGAATGCTTCTTGCACCACCAACTGCTTGGCACCGATGGTGAAAATATTGGATGATAACTGGGGGATTGAAAATGGTTTCATGACCACCATTCATGCATACACGGCAGATCAGAACTTACAAGATGCACCACATAAAGATTTACGTAGAGCAAGAGCTGCAGCATATAGTATAATACCAACAAGTACTGGAGCTGCTAAGGCTGTCGGTTTAGTAATGCCTCATTTAGCGGGTAAATTGAATGGTAACGCAATGCGCGTTCCAATTCCAAACGGTTCTGTAACCGATTTTACGGTAAACTTGAAAAACGCAGCTACGGCTGAAGAAGTGAATGCTAAATTCAAAGAAGCTTCAGAAGGCGCTATGAAAGGGGTGTTAGAATATACAGAAGATCCAATTGTTTCTATTGACATTGTTGGAAATACGCATTCTAATATTTTTGATAGTTTGTCTACTCAAGTGATTGGCAACACAGTTAAAGTGGTAGGATGGTATGATAACGAAGCAGGATACTCCAATCGAGTAGCTGATTTGATGATGAAAATAGCATAAGATCATCCCTTTATATTTATGAAAAGCCTCAGGAATTGTATTCTGAGGCTTTTCTGTTTTATAAATTCAGCAATTTTTCGTTCCTTCGAAAGCACGATGAATTACATTGCCCAAACCCAATCCGATTTCGAAAACCTTAGCCAAGCGGCCGTAAATAATCCCGATGCGTTTTGGAGTCGATATGCCGAAGAAAACTTTAACTGGCATAAGAAATGGTCAACCGTTTCCAACTGCGATTTAACCCAAGGGAAGATCAGCTGGTTTGAAGGGGCTCAATTGAATATTACCGAAAACTGTCTGGATCGCCATGCTGCGAATCAGCCCAATAAAACGGCTTTAATCTGGGAGCCCAATGAAAGTAAGGAGCCGGCTATCGAATACAGCTATCAGGAATTATTGGACCAAGTGAGTAAAACCGCCAATATGTTAAAGGAAATGGGTGTTCAAAAAGGCGATCGAATCTGTATGTACCTGCCTATGGTTCCCGAGTTGGCATTTTCCGTATTGGCTTGCGCTAGAATAGGAGCCATTCATTCGGTAGTTTTTGCGGGCTTCAGTGCGCAATCCCTCGCTGATCGCATCAATGACGCATCCTGCAAATGGGTGATTACCGCAGATGGAGGATTCCGCGGAAACAAGATTACCCCACTCAAAAAAATTGCGGATGAAGCCTTGGCGCAATGCGATTGTGTTGAAAAAGTATTGGTGGTACAACGCACCCAATCGGATATTGAATGGAATGCCAGTCGAGACATCTGGTGGCATGATCAATTTGAAAAGCAAACCACGGATTGTCCAGCAGAAATCATGGATGCAGAAGATAAGCTATTTATTCTCTACACTTCAGGCAGTACGGGCAAACCCAAAGGGATGGTGCACAGTTCCGCAGGGTATATGGTGTATACCACCTATTCGTTTTTGAATGTATTTCAATGCAGGCGGGATGATGTCTATTGGTGTACG
Source organism: uncultured Bacteroidia bacterium (assembly GCA_943788195.1). Taxonomy (GTDB): domain Bacteria; phylum Bacteroidota; class Bacteroidia; order NS11-12g; family UBA955; genus CALSPH01. The sequence goes on along the minus strand of CALSPH010000002.1, from coordinate 589,501 downwards.
GCAGATATTGGCTGGATTACCGGGCACAGTTACATTTTATATGGACCCTTGAGTGCAGGAGCAACCACACTTATGTTTGAAGGCACGCCCAGTTATCCAGATATGGGTAAGTTTTGGGAAATCGTTGAAAAGCACAAGGTAAATATCTTTTATACGGCACCCACTGCCATTCGTTCTTTGGCCACCTGCGATTTGGCATTGGTGAATCAATATGATTTAAGCAGCCTACGCGTTTTAGGTACGGTAGGAGAGCCCATCAATGAGGAAGCTTGGCGTTGGTATGATGAACACATTGGGAAGGGCAATTGCCCCATTGTAGATACTTGGTGGCAAACGGAAACGGGCGGCATCATGATTTCGAACCTAGCAGGGGTTACTCCTGCAATTCCAACCATGGCTACCCTGCCGCTGCCTGGCGTACAACTCGCCTTAATGGACACCCATAATACAGAAATAAATGAAATGGAGGCCGAGGGCGCGCTTTGCATTAAAGCAGCTTGGCCCGGCATGGCACGAACTATTTATGGAAATCATCAACGCTTTGTAGAGACCTATTATAGCACGTATCCGGGGTATTACTTTACAGGGGATGGAGCAAGACGTGATGCCCAAGGCAATTATCGCATTACCGGCCGCATGGATGATGTGGTGATTGTGAGTGGCCATAATTTGGGTACTGCAGAAATTGAGGATTGCATTGATGAGTTGCCACAAGTAATTGAAGCAGCCGTGGTGGGTTATCCGCATGCCATTAAAGGCAATGCCATTTGCGCTTATTTATGTGCAGAAGACCTGACGGAAAAGGAAGTGAAACAATTTGTGAGTGACCGACTGGGTCCGATTTCGAAACCCGAGCAAGTGGTTTTTGTTACCGCCTTACCCAAAACCCGAAGTGGTAAAATCATGCGTAGAATATTGCGAAAAATTGCTGCGGGGGAAACAGATGCTTTGGGAGATATTTCTACCTTACTCAATCCAGATTGTGTGAAGGATATTATCCAAATCATGGCCTAAGGCATTATGTTCATCCCTGGTCCTGTATTAAAATTTCTATCCTACCCCGGATTTATTGCATCCAACTTTTTTAAGAAAGCCATTTTTCAGAAACATGCGGTGGAATTGGAGCAATTTGAGCCGTTTGATTTATTGGAACAGCCCATAGCGATTCAAATGCCGGATCTATTTCGGAAATACTATTTTAGTTTGTGGTGGCAATTGATATTGCTTCAAGGTTTTGCCATCAGTTGCTTAGAAATTGCAGACCTCAAAATGCATTGGGTCGTTGAACTGATTATGGTTTGGCTTGCGGTATCCTTGGGTGCGCATGCTTTACCTCGTTTTGAAATCATCAAACAAGGATGGAAAACTTTAGCTGAATATTCAAGTAATAAACAACAAAAATGGGGCTATCGCTTGCTCATGTTGCCCTTGGCCATTTTATCTTTGCTGAGCGCTACGCAATTGGGATACGTCTATATCCTTCTCATTTATTTTGAGTTTTACACGAATTGAAAAGACTTAATTGTTTTTCTCGTTCAAATAGAAAGAAACCGCCTCGGTTGCCGAATGCACGTGCAATTTAGAATAGATCTTTCGGAGATGAGCATTTACGGTATGTCTTGAAATATCCAATACATCAGCGATTAATTTATAGCTCAATCCCTTACTCAGTTTTTCCAGAATTTCGGTCTCCCGGTAGCTTAAATTTCTGGCTTCATTCACAATTGGAACGGACTGCAGGATTCTGAATATTTGCTTGGCAATGTTTGGAGTAATATAAACCCCACCCTGCAGCACTTCCTCAATTGCGGTGATGACGCTTTCCTGGGTATGCGCTTTGGCAATAAAACCGTGCGCACCATTCTTGATATACTCAATAATGTTTGCATCATCATAATCCTGTGTATGTGAAAGCATGATCACCGGGATGTCCGATTGATCCAATCGGATTTTACGCAAGGATTCAATGCACTTCTGCGGTGATATATTGATATCCATAAAGATGATGTCGGGTTGGTGAGCCTTTAGATCTTCTAAAATGTTATGTGGGGTCAACAAGTACGCAGGGCAGTCATAGCCCTCCTGAGTATCGATAAAACATTTGAAGGTTTCTGCAAAATCGTATTTGCCTTCGTAAATAATTATAGTAATCTCATTATGGGTGTTCATAGTCTTTGGTAAGTATTTTTCAAGAATCGAACGAATTTAAGAATTTAAACTGATGAAAAAAAACAGACCGATCGGATGGGTAGGTTTTCTGGATTACAGGGGCATAGCGCATTTTAGTTATTGTATCCTAATTCTATATGCTCCAACTTTGATGTATTGCTTTTGGTTAAGCGATAATTGCCCTGAGGGGTATGCTATGAAGACAAAACCTACTGTTGTTGCGGTAGGTTTTGCGCTATCCGGCTGTTTTTTACCTGGAAGTCTGACATTTTGTCAAGAAAAGCCATAGGGCATACTGTTTGATTAGGCTTGTTGAAATAGACAATTAAATTATGGCAACAAAAGGAAGTATATCAGTAAACACGGAAAACATCTTTCCAATTATTAAGAAGTTTCTTTACAGCGATCATGAGATCTTTTTACGTGAGTTGGTTTCCAATGCAACCGATGCATGTAAGAAACTAAAAGCCTTGTCCTCCATGGGTGAAGTGAAAGGCGAAATAGGGGAATTAACAATCACCGTTGCTCTGGATGAAAAAAAGAAAACCTTAACTATTTCAGATAATGGGATCGGAATGACCGAAGCTGAGATTGAGAAATACATCAATCAATTGGCATTTTCTGGGGCCGAAGAATTTGTAGAAAAATATAAAGACAAAGCAGATACCGATATCATTGGCCATTTTGGTCTAGGGTTCTATTCGGCCTTTATGGTAGCGGATAAAGTTGAGATTCAAACCTTGTCGCATCAAGAAGATGCAATTCCAGCCCATTGGACTTGCGATGGAAGTACCAGCTTTAGCATTAAAAAAGGAAAAAGAAAAGAAAGAGGAACGGATATCATCTTACATATTAGCGAGGATTCAAATGAGTTTGCCGCTAAAGCACGCATCAACAACTTGTTGGACAAATATTGTAAGTTCTTGCCAATTCCCATCTACTTTGATGAAAAGAACATCAATGAGACGAAACCCCTTTGGCTTCAGTCTCCAACCAAAATTACAGATGAGGAATACACTGAATTCTATTCCAAGCTGTATCCAATGGCAGAGCCGCCTTTGTTTTGGATTCACCTAAATGTGGACTATCCATTTAACCTTACGGGGATTTTGTATTTCCCAAAAATTAAGGATGCCATAGAGGCTGAAAAGCACAAAGTACAATTGTATAGCAATCAGGTGTATGTTACGGATAGTGTAAAGGATATTTTACCTGAATTCTTAACCCTATTGCACGGTGTAATTGATTCGCCAGATATCCCCTTGAACGTAAGCAGAAGTAGCTTACAGTCGGATGGTGCGGTGAAGAAAATCACTTCGCATATCACAAAGAAAGTAGCTGATAAATTGGCCAGCATATTTAAAAATCAACGCGAAGAATTCGAAAGCAAATGGGAGTACATGGATGTATTCGTAAAATACGGAATGCTAAGTGACGAAAAGTTTGCGGAGAAAGCCAACGGGTTTTGCTTGGTAAAAGACGAAGAAGGCAAGTTGAGTGTGTTGGGTGAGTTTATTGAACAACTCAAAACCAACCAAACCGATAAAGATGGCGATACCATTTTATTGTATGCCAATCATAAGGATATTCAATATTCTCAAATTCAAGCGGCCAAAGAAATGGGATACAAAGTGGCCATTTTTGATGGGGTATTGGACAGCCATATTCACAACTACATTGAGCAAAAATTCGAAAAGACCAAATGCAAGCGAATCGATGCAGCGCCCATTGATAAATTGGTCGATAAAGGCGAAACCATTGAAACCACTTTATCGGAAGATGATGTAAAGAAGCTGACCACTGTTTTTGAAAAAGCCGTGAAAGATCAAACGGAATACAAAATCAGTACAGAGGCACTTTCTCCAAGCACGCCATTGGTATCGGTAACCGAAGATGAGTTTATGCGTAGAATGCGTGAAATGAGCCGCACCGGGGGTCAAGCCATGTTTGGCAACCTGCCTACGGAATACAAATTAGTAGTGAACTCCAATCATAAGAAAGGGAAAGCGATTTTGGAAGCGAAAGGCAAAGCACAAAGTAAAGTAATTCAAAAAGCCATTAATTTAGCATTACTAAGTGCTGGATTATTGATTGGTGAGAAATTACACGCCTTTCTACAAGAAGAACAGAAGAATCTGTAAGTCGCACAACAATGCCTTAATTTAATAAGGCCTTACTTCTTTCTGATCACCATCAAGCCATCTCGTACAGGAAACAATACGTTTTCAACCCGCTCATCTTGGTGGATGAATTCGTTGAATGTATGCAAGGCTTTGGTTTCTTCGTCATTCATTCGAATTTCTTCGTCCGTTACTTTACCGCTCCAGAGCACATTGTCTGCAATGATGAATGAACCTGAATCCAATTGGTCGATGATTAACTTATAGTAATTCAAGTAGTTTTCTTTATCGGCATCAATAAAGGTCAAATCGGGTTTGATATTTAATGCAGGAATGATATCCAGTGCATCGCCAATATGAAAATGCAATTGACCCGAATAATCGGATGCATCAAAGTATTTGGTGATTCGTTTTTCCAGTTCTTCGTTATTGTCAATGGTGTGAAGTTCTCCTGTTTTGGTAAGCCCTTCAGCCATACACAATGCAGCATAGCCTGTATAAGTCCCAATCTCCAATATGCAATTGGGTCGAATCATTTTGCTGAACATGCTTAATATCCTGCCTTGAACATGGCCACTTAACATGCGAGGTTGTAGCACATTTAAGTTCGTGTCTCTATTTAGGTCGTTTAACAGATTGCTTTCTGCTTGCGTATGATTTTCTGTGTACTGCTCTATATTTGTAGGTAAAAATTCCATAATGCATTCTTTTGTTCAGTCTTTTACAGGTTTTTTTAGTGCCAGCAAATTTATACGAAAAAATAGGCTTTACTATTTTTACATCATTCCTTTTTTGGTCAGTTTGGTTTCGTATTATTTCTTATTTCAGTTTACTCAGGAGTATACCCAAATAGGGATGGATTGGTTGATGCAGAAATGGGGTATCGATTCCTTCCTAGGTACGCATGCAGATGATTGGTGGGGGAAAGTACTTAATTGGATTAAAGGGTTTTTTAAAGTAAGTCTAACCATAGGCGTGTTTTTCATCTCCATGATCATCGTCAAATACATCTTATTGGCGTTGCTCTCTCCATGGTTCGCATATATTTCTGAAAAAACAGAAAAGATTAAGGCGGGAACAGAGTATAACACAGGTTTATTGCAAATACTAAGCGATGCCTGGCGTGGTGTATTGATTAGCATAAGAAATATGGTTTATGAGTTAAGTATTAATTTATTTTGCTTAATCCTGGGCATTTTTGTTCCTTTCTTATCACCGATCTTATTCGGTGTTAACTTATACGCTGGGTCCTACTTTTATGGTTTTTCCATGATGGATTATGTAAGCGAACGGAAACGAATGAATGTAAAAGAGAGTATTCGGTATATCCGAAAAAACAAGAAAACGGCAATCGGTATCGGTCTGGGGATGTGGTTATTGAACTTCATTCCCGTTTTTGGATTGACCTACGCCAGTGTGAATGGAGCAGTGGCCGCTGCGCTTTCGCTTACAGCTAGTGAAACGAATTAAAGGTATCTAAGATATGTGCATTCAGGAATTCTGAATTGTGGTGTTCATTAACAAATGGACGTCCATTCTTTCCTTTCGACAGCAATTCATCCAATCTGTTTTCAATAATATCAATGATACGTGTAACGTCAGCAAGGGTATTGTCTGGGGCATAAGTAATGCCAAAATTCCCGTCTTCAACCTGTTCTCTGAAACCATTGATACTTGGTGCAATCATCGGAATGTTAAGTGAAGCGGTTTCCAAACCAACCATAGGGTATCCTTCATATAGGCTTGGGAAAACCGCAACATCAAATAAGTTGAACATGCGTTCAGGCGTTGACGTAGCCGGTAAATGAATTAAATTGGATAGACCACTAATTTGACTCTCATATTCTTTGAGTAATAGCCCATCGCCTACCATAACGAATTTCAAATCATCACGATAGATTAACTTCTTGGCAAGGTGAATAAAAAGATGGGGTTGTTTTTGAACATCAATTCTACCTAAGAATCCAATGACCATTACCCCTTCCGGTATCTTATAAAAACTACGTAACTCTTCTCTTAGTTTAGGTCGAGGAATAAATTTATCCGTATAATCAATCGGATTTTTTATCACGATGACTTTTTCATCCGGTTCCCCATATTTTTGGATCAATACTTCTTTCCAAAAATCACTGGTAACAATTCGCTTGGTTAAAAAATTCTGAAAACTTTCTGCAGCTCCAAACCATCCACTATCGTTAAATTCTTCGTTATGAATGAGATCTACAACCGAGATATTTGGATTGAATTCGCGTATTTGCTCAGAAATTAAATACGTGAACGGGTTACTCATATTTAAAACGCAGGTTGGGTTTTCAATTTTAAAAATCTCCCAAAGCGCATTTAATTTAGGATACTGGTGCTCGTCAGAAATCTCAGATAAATCATATTGACGTGACGCATACTCACCAAAATCAGTTTTGTATTCAGCACCCTTATCTTTTCCATTAACTACTACATCGATTATTTCATAACCCGCTTTATGCAAAACCTCAATGTAGCTGAGTAGTATTTTTTCCGCGCCACCTAAATGCCAGAAATAATGCGTTACGAGGATTTTCTTGTCCGATTTCTGGGGTATTTGTAGCTCAATCTCTTTGCTGGGTCTATATGGGAATTTAGAAATGAACCCTGCCATCGTATGCGCCTTTGTTTTCATTGTCTTACTAGACAATCTCTTTTTGGCGAATAATTTGGGTGAAACCAGGTATAAAAAGGTGTCTTTAATCGCAATTCTTTTGGGTGATCGATTGAAAAATACCCGCGCTACTTTTTGAAAAATCCGCTGGAGTGTTCCTGCCCGTTCGGTATGTTTATCGTTTTCTTTAAAGAGTTTTTGGGATCTGGGTACACCAAAAAATGCACGCCAATTCTTACGTATAGAGAGTAGGGTAGTTACGTTGCTTTCCTCGTCATTACGGGTAATATTAGAACGCAATCTTTGCCGATATTTAAATACAGGTTTTTTTAATGGAACCCCAAACCGACCTTTTTTAAGTGCACGCTGCCAAAAATCCCAATCTTCATGTAAATGTAAGCCATTGGATAATTTGGTGAAACGGTGTCCTTTCAGTTCTTCCCAAAGTTCCATTTTCATCATGGAAGTTACCACGCAATAGTTTTCTACCAATAGGTTCTTTGCAGAGTAATTGGGGGCAATATCAACGCAGTTTCTAAACCCAAACTTGATGACACTTGGGTAAACCCATGAAGCTTTAGGGAAAGATTTTAAGGTGACATACGATAGACTTAGATAGTCTGGAGTCAGAATATCATCGCTGTCCAATAATACCAAATACTTTCCTGAAGCTTCTTTTACGGCAATGTTTCGACTCTCACTTACCCATAGGTTGGTCTCATTTTGAAGCACTTTTAAGTCCAGGTCTTTATAACTGGATTTTTCACGCAGTTCGGCAATAATCTCCTTCGTTCGTTTGTCGTTTGAAGCATCATCAATTATGATAGTTTCAATCTGCTTCAAATCAATATTTTGGGAACAAACGGAATCAAGTGTCTGATATAATAAGTCACCGGTATTGTGAACAGGTATTACAATGCTAATAAGGGGCTTTTTGTTACTCATCAACTAAGGAATAGTATTTAGAACTGCGAGATAGGTTGGGGTTATAAAAAGGGTCGTTTTCTACAATGTCAGCCCATTTTTCTATGAAGTATGATTTTTCTTTTTGTTGTCTAACCATACTGCGTTTAGAAAGCATTGGGTTTCCTCTAGTTAAACATTCATAATGAACCATTTTCACATTAGGCACATAGAGATTATAATATCCTTTTTCAAGTAGTCTACAGCATAATTCAACGTCATTGCAATCTACGGCAAGCGATTCATCAAAGCCTTTTACTTCTTCAAATTTACTTCGTTTAATCATCATACAAGCGCCTGTAACCGCACTAAAATTAGTCAGGCAGTTGGTATTGTTAAAGTATCCTGCGGTGTCCTTATACGAGCCCGAATACACGTGTGCGCCTGTTTCATCTATGCTAAGGACGATACCAGCATGCTGGATTGTATTGTTTGGGTAAAGTAATTTAGGGCCTACCAATCCAATTTCAGGGAGCTGCGCAAACTGCAGCAAGCTGCCCATGAGGCCTTCTGATATGAGCTCCGTATCGTTATTTAGGAACAATAAGTATTCTCCATTGGCATGTTTTACAGCTTCATTGTTCAGCTTTGAATAATTGAACGGAATATCAAGGGTATAACACCTTACTCGTGTGGGGTAATTGTATTCCCATAACGCCACGGTGCTAAAGAAGCTTTTTTCAGAGCTTCCATTATCAATGATAATTACCTCGAAATTTTTATAGGTGCTTTTTTCAAAAATAGAATTGAGGCAAACATCTAAAATATCCCCTTTGTTTTTACATGGAATAATGATAGAGATTAAAGGTTCTTCCACAGGAATAGGGAACCGGGGTTCAAAGCATCCAGCAGATTCTCCAGACAAATCGGCAATTGCACCAGGAATAATACCCTTGAGGTGTTCATTGAGATAATGATGGTTCTGTTCAATTTCAGTGACCAAAAGCTCTTCGGGTTCTATTTGATGATATAAAACTTTTGGGATGTTTCGCACGTTTGAATTTTTGTGGGTAGCGGCCAAGGCCATGGCATACATATTAGGTGTTTCAGGCAGATTCATGGCCACCATATCCTTGTGCTTTATGAGGAATGCATTACCAATATAGTTCCTAGACCATAAAGTTTGCGGGCTTAGGCCCGGTTTAAAGTAAGGATTATGACTATTGGCTAGGTCAGCAATCCGTGCATGATCATTATCCGAATAGATGAAACGCGCGTTTTTATTACGGTTCAGTTCCAACAGGTAATGATACAAGCAATCTGGGCTTGGAATGGCAGATATCGATGTTAAATAACAATAATCTACATTGATTTTTTTAAGATGGGTTCCTAAATCAGCGTAAGGGATAATTTGATAAATTTCATCATTTTTTATTACTTTATTGAGGGTGTAATTGATTTTGTCATTGGGTTGATGCGTGACAAATGTGACCCGGTATTTGGTATAAACTTGTTGCTCGATCGCATTTAAAAACTCATTGAGGTACTTGAAGTTTTGCTCACCGATAAATGCGAGAATATTAATACTCGGTTTGTGTCCAATGTTTTTCAAATTGGCTTTCATCTCCTTCAAATCATTTTCTCTTGGGAAATGGGTTTCTTTATATTTAACGTATGGTTCAGATACTAGATCTTTTTTATTGTTAAATAGCTTGGCTAATTTTCCGAAAACAAGATTAAAGAGCTGGGTAATAAACTTGCGAATTAATAGCATCCCTGGTCTTGAAAATAAGAAACGAATACGTTGAACAAATCGCCATTTATCACTTTTTAGATAACTATCGCTAGTTAGAATTAATTTAGTTTTGGTGAAAAACTGATAGGTTTTCCAATAGATACTGCCCTCGATTTCTTTGATTCTGTTTTCGTAGTTTTTTACTGCATGAATTAGTTTTTCATAATCCTTCTGCTGCAAGTTTTCTCTTTTCTTGTCAGGCTTGGGGGCGGTATTTTTGGCGGCATTCATTTAATCAAATAAGCTATGATAATGTTTTCCAACTTCATCTACTGTGCCATCCAGTTGAATAGAACCTTCATTTATTAATACTGCGCGATTACACATGCGCTGCACTTCTTCAAAAGCATGGGATACAAAGATAACCGTTGCGCCATTACTCATAATTTCTTCTACTTTACGCTGACATTTTCTTTGAAAGCCGATATCGCCTACGGAAAGCACTTCATCAATCAATAAAATATCGGGGTTTTTCATAATGGCAATACTAAATGCCAGTCGACTGGTCATTCCCGTACTATAACGTTTTACTTGCCAATTCACTGCATCGCCTAATTCAGAGAACTCAATAATGCCGGGCATTAAATCCTTGATCTCTTTCTTGGTCATACCCATTAAGGCACAAAGCAATTTTATATTTTCTATGCCATTGAGTTCTTTTTCTAACCCTACCCCTAAGCCCAATAAAGGGGCAACACTGCCTCTAATATCAATCTTTCCTTTGGTGGGTATGATGATACCCGAAAGCGTTCTCAATAAGGTACTTTTACCTGATCCGTTTTTGCCCAATAAGCCGACACATTCTCCCTCGTATATTTCAAGGTCAATATCTTTAAGAATATATTTTTTCTTTAAAAAACTGTGCTTACCCAAATTGAGCGCAAAGTCTTTGAGCGAGACAAAACCATTCTCTTGAATGTGGAAAGCAATATCCACATCCGACAATTTTATCATGGTTTTTTTCTGGCTCATATATTTGAAATAAATCCTTTACGCAATCGCATAAAAACAATGTAACCTAGAAGATAACAGCCAACGGCTAAACCAATCATAACCATACTGTTTTCCATGCTTGGGAATTCACCGTCATGAAATATTTGATGCACGGCATCAATAAAAAAGTAAAAGGGATTAATTTTAATTAACCATTGAAATTTTTCTGGTATAAGCGATGGGGGATAGGCAATGGGTGTAAAATAGAAAAAGGCTGGCATCAACGTAGTCCAAAGCAATTGTATGTCTCTGAAATATACATTTAATGTTCCCAATAGCATACCCAACCCAGTTACAAAAACAGAGGTGATGAGTACATACGGAATTACCGCCAGGATGCTCCAGCTCAGCTGATAGTCTAGAAAATACAATATGGCGAGAAAGGGGATAAAGGAAAGAAAGAGGTTAAAAATGGCAGCCAGCATGGATGCAAATGGAAAAGCAATGGGATCTAGGTTAACCGATTTTAGAATATCCCCATTATCGATGAATGAGGTGAGCACCTGCAGAATAGATGCGGAAATGAAATTCCAAAAAATTAAACCACTTAATGCATATAAAGGGTAATTTAAACTAGCATCAGAACCTTTCGCAAATTGACTAAAAACAATGTAAAGAATTACCAAAAAGAGCAATGGATTGAGCATACTCCAGAAAATGCCAATCAGCGAGTTTTTATAACGCACCTTTAAGGTCTTAACTGCTAGGCTAACCACAGCATTGGTAAATCCTTTATTGGTAATGGAGGTAAGCGACATTTAAATGGTTTTCTCTTCGGTAATTTCACGCAAAAGTACCGCTTAATTCGAATTTTAAAAAAACCCATTGCCCTTGCAGGTCAAAAAACTTAGCTTTGCCGATAGAATGCTGAATATTAAAGTAAGAAAAAACAATACCAAAATTAAAGCCCAACTCTTTGTATCCAATAGTGTTGCAAGCCTTGAAAAACTATTTGGTGACCTAGTGTCTAAAAGGGAGAACAAGCTTGTTGAAAACTATCACAACGGACAAATTAAAGTAGGCCTTCAAATTAAGAAGTCGAGCAAAAATTCAGCTGAAATTGAGCAATTGAGAGCTCATGCAACTGAGGCTGTCGCTAAGTTTAATGGGTATAAACAAGAGGAGATTTACATCAAATTTGATGACACGGTTACCAAATATCAAAAAGGAGTGGTATTGGAGGCTGTTCTGCTTGCTTCGTACCAATTCAACTTTTTAAAATCAAAACCAGAAGAGCATCAAAACAGTCTACAGCAAATCGCATTGGACGAAGGCGCTATGCCGAATAGTTACATCGAGGAAATTGTAAATCTTAGTGATGCGGTTAACCATACGCGAGATTTGGTAAATTGGCCACAACGGAATCAAACGGCCGAAGATCTAGCAGATAGCTTTATTAATTTATCAAAGGAAGCTGGATTCTCAATCAATGTACTTACTGAAGCTCAAATAGAATCCATGAAAATGGGAGGTATCCTGGCAGTAAATCAGGGCAGTAGCTTTGCCCCAACTTTTAGTATCATGGAGTGGAAGCCCAAAAAGGCAAAAAACAAAAAACCCATTGTGCTGGTAGGGAAAGGGATTGTGTATGACACAGGTGGTCTGAGTTTAAAAACTATGCCGGGTATGGCATCCATGAAATGTGATATGCACGGTGCTGCTACGGTTGGTGGATTGATGTATGTGATTGCTAAAAACAAACTTCCATTGCATGTGGTTGGTTTGGTGCCTTCAACTGATAATTGGGTGGGGAAAGATGCCTATGCGCCAGGAGATGTGATTACCATGTTTGACAAGACTACAGTAGAAATAATGAACACAGATGCCGAGGGCAGACTTATTCTTGCAGATGCGTTGCATTATGCCAAAAAATACAAGCCAGAGATGGTGTTTGATTTTGCCACATTGACAGGAGCAGCAGTTCGAGCAATCGGGGAATATGGCTCTGCAATTATGGGCACAGCGCCAAAAGAGACTTTTGATCAAATGAGGGAGAGCGGAGACGATACCTATGAACGTGTGGTTGAATTCCCGTTATGGCCTGAGTATAGAGATGAACTAAAGTCCAATATTGCAGATATGACCAATTTGGGAAAATCCGAGGCGGGCGCGCAAAGTGCAGGGCAATTTCTAAAACATTTTACAGATTACCCATGGGTTCATGTAGATATCGCAGGGCCTTCTTTTTTGAGTAAAGCATCTGCATACCGCCCAGCGGGTGGAACCGGAGTAGGGGTACGATTGTTGTACAACTATCTTAAATCATTTTATAAGATATGAGTTCAAAATCAATATTAAATGTGGGTATTTCCATGGGCGACCCAAATGGTGTTGGTCCAGAAATCATTATTAAAACCTTGCGACATGAATCCTTGCGCAAGTATTTTGTACCCATTGTCTATGGAAATCCAGCCGTCTTTATTGCTTATTGCAAGCAATATGAAATCAAGGATTTTAGGTTTAATCTAATCAAGGATGCCAGCGAGGCAAAACAAGATGAAATTAACCTGGTTGCAACCGGCAACAAAGACTTTAATCTTCAACCGGGCACCTCAAGTCAGGATGCGGGGAAAGAAGCTTTTCAAGCACTTCAAAAAATGACTGAGCAAGCAACCGAAGGGAAATTGCAAGCACTGGTTACCGCTCCACTTGACAAAGGAACTATCGAAATAGAAGGCTCAAAATTTACAGGACATACAGGGTATTTAGCGGAGCAATTTGAAGTAGAAGATTACATGATGCTATTGAGCTCAGATGAGTTAAAGGTAGGTTTAGTTACAGAACATTTAGCACTCACGGATGTTGCTGCTAGCTTAAATACCGAATTGATCATCAGCAAAGCCAATATGCTTTATGATACCTTAGTGAAAGATTTTTCGGTGGTTAAACCGAAAATTGCGGTATTGGGATTAAATCCGCATAATGGGGATAAAGGGACTATGGGTGAAGAGGAGTCTACGATTATTCAACCTGCCATTGAGCAACTTAAATCAGAAGGCAAACTCATTTTCGGACCCTACCCAGCAGATGGCTTCTTTGGCAATCGCATTTTTACCCAGTTTGATGCAGTTTTAGCCATGTATCATGATCAAGGTTTGATTCCCTTTAAATATATTGCTTTTGAAGATGGCATCAATTATACAGCAGGCTTATCCATTATTCGAACCAGCCCAGATCATGGAACTGCATTTGATATTGCAGGAAAAGGAACCGCTTCGGTCACCAGTTTCATGACCGCACTGTTCGAAGCTTTGAGTATTTGTTACCGAAGAAATGAAAATGAGGATATGAAGGCGAATTTTTTGAAATTTTCGGAACTTAAACCGGAGCGATTTAAAATGAATTTCTCTTTGTAAGCAAATTTTATGAAAATCAGATTAGGAGTCATAATCATGATGTTTGGTTTGATATCTAGCAACTTGAAATCACAGCACCTTACTCCGCAAACCATACCAGATTCTATTGAAAATGTATATGTGAAATTAATGCATTCAGATTCGTTAAGTTCAATCTTTTTTATTGCGGTAAAGCAAGATGTAAAACTGCATAAACATTTGAATCATACCGAGACCATAGTGATATTAGGCGGTAAAGGCATACTAACCTTGGGAGATTCTTCATTTAAAATAAAGAAAGGGCAAACCATATTGATTCCAAAAGGAACAGTTCATGCCGTAATCGTGATAGGGAGAAAACCACTTACGTTATATAGCATTCAAGCACCAAAATTTGTAGGGAAAGATCGGGTTTGGCTCAATTAGACTAATTTGAAAATACCATTCTTCATAGCAAAACGATACTTGTTCTCTAAGAAAAGTACCCAAGCAATCAACATCATTGCAGGGGTATCCTTAATTGGGTTTGCCGTAGGTGTTTTCGCGATGATTGTGGTGCTATCTACCATGAATGGTTTTGAAAAGTTGGTGTTTGGTATGTACAATGACTTTACCCCTTCCATACGAGTTGAACCTTTGAAAGGGAAGGTGATTGGCTACAACACTGACCTTGAAGACGAGCTATCACAAATAGAAGGAGCCACGTTCAGTAGAACCTTAGAAGAGAATGCTTCTTGTCAATATGGCGATTTTCAATATATCGCTCGGATAAAGGGGGTTGAGCCAGCTTACATTGAGCAAGCTGCTATTGAGAATCATCTAACGGATGGCGAAGTGCCTAGTTTCAAATCGGAAGATAGTGCTTATGCCCTTTTGGGCTTGGGGGTTGATTATGGATTGGGTACTCGTGTAGAAGACCCCAATTGTATTGTCCAAATGAATGCACCAAGACGGGGTGATTATAGTATAAATAGTCTCGAAGCCATTCAGCAAAAAAGTGTGCGACCGGTAGGGGTAATTGCCTATGATGATGCCATAAATAGCAAATATATTCTGGTTCCTTTGATTACTGCTCAAAGCTTATTTGAGCATGAAGGGGAAATTAGCTCCTACGAAATTTACTTGAAAGATGAAAAAAATCAAAGCCAAGTGATCGCTCAATTGGAATCGAAATGGGCGAATACGTACTCCATTAAAACAAGGTATCGATTGCACGAAGGTTTATATAAAATGTTTAAAACGGAAAAGTGGTTTACATTTATCATTTTGGCATTTGTCTTGCTTGTCGTTTCATTCAATCTAACGGGCTCACTTGCTTTGTTGGTAATTGAGAAGAAACAAGATATTAAATTAATGAAGAGCATTGGAATGAAAAGTACACAAGTTCGCCAAATATTTTTTAATGAAGGATTGTTGATATCGGCAATTGGTGCTTTAATTGGATTAGTGTCTGGCTTAGCATTTTGTTATGCTCAAATCCATTTCGGCTTTATTAAAATAAGTGGAGCTATTGTGGAAAGCTACCCAATGCATGTGGCCTTAATTGATGTAATATTGTGTTTAGTATCGGTATTGGTAATTGGTGTCTTGGCAAGTATATATCCCGCGTTTAAAGCAAGCAAGTATCATGCGTAAAGTAGTGTTTTTGAATATATTGCTTTGCTTTGCGCTTTCGCTTCAGTCACAAACTTTTCGTGATATGCAACTGCGTTATGAACGCGTTAGGGAAGCATCCAATAATTCAGATCAAGCGTTGCGCAGTAAATTTGAAGCGGCAGGTGTTTCATATCCTCCGAAATATATCTATTGGCGAGCTTTTAAAACAGAGAAACAACTGGAATTATGGGCTTCAGACGATCCATATAAACCCCATAAGCTGATTTACACCTACAATATTTGTAGACTTTCTGGCATGTTAGGCTTTAAGGCTAAAGAGGGTGATATGCAAATTCCAGAAGGAATTTACTACATCAATCGCTTTAACCCCTGGAGCAACTATTATTTATCATTTCGGCTATCTTACCCAAATGGAGTCGATAGTTTCTGGGGGTATCGCCCGAAGCTAGGCGGTCAAATTTTCATTCATGGCGAATGTGCAACCATTGGCTGCTTGCCCATGACGGATAGTATGATTGGAGAAATCTATTGGGCATCGGTCCAAGCCAAAAGCTATCAAGGGTTTATTTCCCAAGTTCCAATCCATGTATTTCCTTTCAGACCTGAAAATAGGGATCTAGCAACCATGCATGTAGAATGGGCGGGTGATTATATTAAAAATGAAAAACGATGGAATAATCTCTTTTTCGCTTACCACCATTTTGAACGAGCACGGTTTCCGGCAAGGGGTTATCACGATAAAAAGGGATTTTATCATTTTGACACCATCCCTCCGCGGGTGCCTCGCAAAATAATTCCCATTCATTGGTCACCCATTGTAAATTTTAGAAGTAAAAGTGATACGCCCTATGAAATGATGCGTTCGAAAAGACTATTGCGTCCATTTTTACCCGTGAGTAGAGCATATGTTGTCGATATTACGCGTAAAGAACTTTCAAGTAAAACCAACTATAGATTAAGCTCTAAATATGTTGAAATAAAGCCAGATTCGGGTGTCTGGCGCCCGTATAATGCCCCGAAACGATACCGAAAGGTAATCGATACGGTTTATTTAAATCAAAGTCCATGAAGTACTTGTTTATTGGTTTGGGGAATGTCGGGGCAGAATATGAGCATACAAGACATAATATTGGCTTTGATGTATTGGATGAACTGGCAGAGCAAAGGAAGCTCACTTTTGATGCAGTTAAGCATGGTGCAATGGCTATCGATAAATATGCTGGGAAACAGTTTTACTTATTAAAGCCCAACACCTTTATGAATTTAAGTGGACGCGCCTTTAATTACTGGATGAACGAGTTATCGATTCCCTTAGAAAAAATAATGGTTGTGGTGGATGATATTGCCTTACCACTCGGTAAGCTTCGTGTGCGAGGAAAGGGGAGTAGTGCAGGTCATAATGGGTTAAAAGATATAGAACAGACGCTAGGACATAACAAATACAATCGCTTGCGCTTTGGTATTGGCGACACATTTTCTCCGGGGCGACAGATTGATTTTGTGCTAGGGAAATGGAAAGAAAACGAACGTACCGAAGTAGAAATCGCGAAAAAGTTTGCGGCAGATGCATTGCTTTACTTTATGAAACACGGTTTAAATAATGCGATGACTCAATTTAATCAGAAATAAGATGGAAGCAGCAACCCCTAAACATACCTTAGAAATGCAGGTGAGAGATTATGAATTGGATCTGCAAGGAATCGTGAACAATGCGGTATATATTAATTACCTAGAACATGCGCGCCATCAGTTTTTAACCGATCAAGGAATTGATTTTGAAGGCCTTTTTCGTGAGGGGATAGCTGCCATGGTGATAAAATCGGAGATAAAGTACAAGCAATCTTTGCGAAGCAAAGATGAGTTTGTGGTGGAGACCTATACCTCTAAGAAAGGGCGGTTTAAAATTATATTTCACCAAACTATTCTGAACAAGCAAGACCACAGTGTGTGCATCGAAGCAGAGATTACGACAGCTTGCATTGACCTGGCAACCAAAAAGCCGGTTGAAATGAATTTGTAATGGTCTCATAATCAGTACTGTTACTAAGGGATAAGGATTCCTTCAAGACTTTTTCTTATGTTTGTTAAATGAAAAATCTATTTGTGTTAACCATGTTGGGTATAACCCTTGCATTTTCTTCTTGCAGAAAGGACAAAGTTGCAGCCATTGAATTACCAGACGGATTTTTTGAAAACGATTGGAATGCAACCAAACAATCTGCTCAAGATAACAACCGAAAGATTTTCATTCATTTTTACAAACCCAATTGTGATAAATGTGCCGCTTTTAAAAAGGACATTTTGAATGATGCGGAAGTGGAAGCCTACATTAAAGATAATATGATTGGTGCATTTTTGAATACCAAAGAATCGGATGGTAAATCGGTGTCTGAGTCCTATGATATTACCGGACATCCCGGTATGGCCATTGCCGATAAAGATGGAAATCTGTTGGTGAAACGTTTGGGGGTTATTCAGAAGCAAGCCTTCTTGGATTGGTTGAAAGCGAATCAATAGGCAGAAGAATTTAGTAATTAGTTTTTAGGGGCAAGCCCTTTTTCAATTGTAGTAGGGATAGAATGAAGTTTGTTAACGTAACAAAAAGTGTTTGCCTTGTATTGATGATTGGTTTATACGGTTGTGTAAAAGAAACACCAAGCATCAAAACAAACAACATGCCCAAGGACCCAATCTTTAAAGAATACTGGTTGGGTGAATCTAAGGACTATATGTACTTTAAAAAAGGCACATGGTGGGTGTATAAGAACATGCAAAATGGAAAGACGGATTCAGTCTATGTAACACTAAGCAAACTAGACACTTCAGTGGTGAAAGGAACTGAAAGTTACTCAAAGCACAGAACCTATACTATTGAGCATGCAAATATGGTTACTAAGAGTACCAGGTTTAACAAATTTTATGATTGGTACAGCAGACAACAGAACCCAGATGGAACAAATATTGCGT
Source organism: uncultured Bacteroidia bacterium (assembly GCA_943788195.1). Classification (GTDB taxonomy): domain Bacteria; phylum Bacteroidota; class Bacteroidia; order NS11-12g; family UBA955; genus CALSPH01. Next base: position 570,967 of record CALSPH010000002.1, on the reverse strand, counting down.
CAAACAGTACCTCTTGGGTCAGGAATAAAAGTGCCCCAGGAGGACATGTGCAACCATGTTTCCACACTCCATTTACACTAAATTTAAGATCAGACATGCCATTATTGAACAATGACACAAGTCTGATTCTTTTTGGCAAAACTTATAACAATGTTAAACTATTTAAACTACCTCAAGATAGGACATATCCCGATTTGCTTGATGAAGAACCTAGCAACAGCAACTTTTATATGTACATATATTATGCCCCAGGATTCGGAATTATTAAATATGAAGAACCGCCTGAGAATAAATCAATTGAATTGGTTAGAAGTAACATTGTTCAGTAGAAAAGCGTTGCTTCAACTACTAACTACTAATCCGAATTATTCCTTGGATGATACTTCAACACTGCATCTCGCAATCCTTTTTGTTCTAAATGGGTATAGATTTCTGTGGTGGTAATGCTCTCATGCCCCAACATTTCTTGTACTGATCGCAAGTCTGCGCCATTTTCCACCAGATGAGTTGCAAAGCTATGTCGAAAAGTATGCGGGCTAACGTTTTTTTGAATACCTGCCATTTGACAGAGTTTTTTAACCAAGGTAAATACAAAAACCCGGCTAATGCGTTTGCCAAAACGATTTAAAAACAGCACATCTTCTTCACCTTTTTGGGCCTGCTGTTGATTGCGTTCTTCAATCAGGTAAAGTCGAATGAGTTTAAGCGTGTATTGGTCAATGGGCACTAGACGCTGTTTACTTCCCTTTCCAGTAACACGCACCAATTGATCATCCGCAATTACATCGTGAATTTTTAAATGGGTTAATTCAGATACACGCATCCCGCAGCTATAAAGCATTTCAATGATGGTTTTATTGCGGTGCGCAAATGCCTTGCTCAAATCAATTTGGGCAATCAGCAGATCTATTTCGGCTACGGTGAGGTAATCAGGTAACTTGCGTCCCAAACGAGGCGATTCCAATAATTCAGATGGATTGGTAGGAATCATTTTCTCAATCATCAGATAGTTGAAAAATGATTTAATGCTGGAGGTTAAACGAGCGCGCGTATAGGGACTTTGATTCTGTTCTTTTAAATAGCCCATGAAGTTACTCAAGTCATCATAGGTTAGCTGAGAATACGAGTTGTATCCTAATTCACCTTTTGAATAATCCCAAAGTTTTTGAATGTCACTTAGGTAGGCAGATACGGAGTTTTTGGATAGTCCTTTTTCTAGTTTGATGTATAGCTCATAGCCCTTTAAAGCGCTCTGCCAATTCAAATTAGAGTACTTTTTTGTGGACTGATTGATAAACCACTTTGCCTTGACGAGAATGCACTAAGCCAACAATTTCGCAGTTTGCTGCAACCCAGCTTGGATCCATATTGATGAGATACTGCCGTTCAATTACTCGACCTTTTACCAGTGTTGCTTTAATCGGATCGCCTAGGGCATTGGTTGCAAAATCGCGCATGATATGCTTGAAGGTGTAATCTGTATTGGTGCCACTCAGGTCCTTTTGAACTCCTTTAATGTCGGTTTCCGTAATCATCAAACTGATATTCTGAAGTGAATCGGTTTGATCCTCCACATACGTTACCCGGATGCTCACCAAAACTGTATTTTTAGTAGCATCGTAATCGGTTTCCAATTCGATGTTTACATTATTGGGTTTGGCCAGTTCGGTGTCTACAGGTCCATCCCAAAATTGCCACGCCATGGTGCGACCATTACCAAAATCACCTCGATTGATCATGCCGGCCGGTAAACCATTGGGTGGGGTAATGAAATTGAGCAGCTGGTTGGCTTTGTTATTCGTTAACGGAGTAAAAATATTTTTAGGGTCGGTAAATTGTGGCAACAATGATTTGTCAGGCATCAAGGTAACCACCGTTACTTTGCTTCCTTTAGCCAATAGTATAGCCTCTGCTTTGTCAGCAGCAGCAGGACAATTCACGCAATTTACTCCACTTATATCCTCGATCAACACCTTCTTTTCTTGAGCGGGAGGAATGGTGCTGGTAATATAGTTGGTATCGGTTAAGGGCTTGGCATCATCGGTTAAACTGATGAATGGAGGTTCTTCTTCACAACTGCCCAATGCAAGCAAAATGAATGCAGAAAAGAGGAAAGTAAAAGTTGGAAAATGGTTTCTAAAGGTATTCATGTCGGATTTCAAATATACTTAATCTTCTGTCAGCGCAATTTAAAAATTTGAAGTTATTGTAAAACGCACTCCGCTGAATGCGGGTTCTACTCTGCAAATACCTCCGGTGCAATTTACGCCTTGTACCTGTTTAATATAGGCCAAGGTATAAACCGATGCATGATGTGTATAGCTCGCAAAAACAGTAGGGTAATTGATTACCTGTTTGGGTATGCTAGAGCCCTTGAAACGTTCGGGTTTATGATTGATCATATTGGATACCGAAAAGGAGTACTTCGGGGCGATGTTCCATTCCAGTACTGCATTTATAAAACTACCCAAATCTTGTTTGGTCTCCAAAACCTGGCATTCAAATCGAATCGATTCTTTTCGATTGTACTTCCAAGTGATTTCCATAAAAGGAGTTAAGGTTTCAACCAATGCTACTCCTGGTTTAATCTCATAGCGTTCTTGATTGTATTGTATGGTTTGGAACCCAATTTTACCCTTCAGTTTGCGGCTAAACTTGTGTTGAATATTAAATATGGCTTCCCTAAATAGCTTAATTGGGTTGCCACTGCTGTCTCCGTTAAAGCCCAAACTATTCACATGAGAATAGTTTAAGTTTACCTTCGTTTTCTTACTTAGTCCAATAATCACATCTCCATTAAAACCTTGTTCACCTAGGGTTTGAACTACCGAGGTATAACGCGCAAGGAGGCGAAAGGTGTTTGCCCGCGTAATAGAAGGTAAATAGGTTAATAAACCATCTAATTGAGATACATACGGGTTGATTCTAAATCCAAATCGGTCAATTTTTTTGTATTGCACGGTGGCGCCTATACTCATTTGCTTTTTCTTTCCCAATCGGTTTTTCCCATAAGAAAGAATTCCCAAATACACATCTCCGGGAACATTATTAAGTATCCCAGATAAATCACGGATCATATCTTTGGTTTTATGTGAATACTCCCCATACAAAGTGAAGCCCTTGTAATTTGCAGTTGCGTATGCATTGATGGCAAAGGTGTTGTATTTGGGATCATTAAACCGAAGTGCAGGTATATATCCTTGAATTTCGGAAGCTGCATTACTCATGGTGCTTTCATCCAAGGTTCGGTTCACAACAGATGCACCGGGTTGTAAACTGAGGCCCTTTTTTTTGCCGAGTCTTAAATCAAACTCCGCATTGAAGCCTTGTATCCTTTCAGGAAACGTTCCGAAACGGTTGTTGATATTTCCTTTTTGTTGACCTGTGAATGCTTTTAAGTGAGCTACATTTCCTATATCATATTTTAATCTTACCCCACGCACAGCATAGTCAATTCCAATGTTTCGATCTTCGTAAGCTCTAAAGATGGTACCACTGGCAAATTGATCATAAAAATAACCTGCGGTTATATCGAGTCCTTCTACCTTTTTGTTAATCTGGAAGAAACCCAAGCCCTGATTGGTATAACTTGCTTGTGGATTCAATAAAGCAGAGTTGTTAAACAAATCATATCGCATGGAAAAATTCCAGTCGCCATAATTCAGCTTGGCAAAAAGCCAACTTTCATTTCCTGATTTTTGCTTTTTATAAACCGTTGTATTAGCGCCAATTAGCGTGTCCTTATCAAAAAAGGAAGTGTTACTTTGAAAATTACCCGTTAACACCCATTTTTTAGTTTCTTCGGTTTGCGCGTTTACCGTGTTTAGAAAAAAGCAGCTTAGCAGAATCAGTATTAATTTCTTCATGGGATTTAGATTTTCCTTGATTACTTAAGATTGACAAGGCAATATTAATCTTTTTTTAAATAATTGTTTGACTTGATATCCACGGACTTACATTATGACTTTCAGGATACAGTGTGTTGCGTATATAAATTTTTTTCTCTCTTTTTACTCTTTTTAGTTGATTGGATTTGAGCTTCAATAAAAAAATGCGTGCTTTGCATATTATGGAACGAAAAAAGCTGGTGTCAGAAATCTTTAAAAAGAAATCAATGCTTTGTGTTGGTTTGGATACGCGCTTTGATTTATTGCCTGAGCACCTTCAGCAATTGCCATTGAAGGATGCCATGGTACAATTCAATAAAGCCATTATTGATGCCACTTCTGATCTTGCCGTTTCATTTAAATTGAATACCGCCTTTTACGAACAGTACGGGAGTGTGGGTTGGGAAATAATGGAGGCAACATTGGCCTTAATTCCAGACAACATTTTGACCATAGCGGATGCCAAAAGAGGAGATATTGGTAACACTTCCAAAATGTACGCAAAGGCATTTTTTGAGCAAATGAATTTTGATGCCATTACCGTAGCTCCTTACATGGGCGAAGACAGTCTCTCTCCTTTCTTTGGTTTTGATCAAAAATGGGTCATTTGTTTGGGCTTAACCTCCAATAAGGGCAGCTTGGATTTACAGCAATTGGATATGGTGAATGGAGAACCGGTATATCTCCACATGATGAAGCAGGTTGAATCTTGGGGAAATCCATCCAACTTAATGTTTGTGACCGGAGCTACTCATCCAAAAGTATTGGCAGAGTTGAGAAGTCAGTTTCCAGAGCATTTCTTCTTGGTGCCTGGAGTAGGTGCACAAGGCGGCAGTGCAAAAGAGGTTTGCGCAATGGCGGCACATAAAACGGATGGTGGATTATTGATTAACTCTTCACGAGGAATCATTTATGCATCAAATAAAGAGGATTTTGCAACCAAGGCCAGAGAAGCTGCAGAGCACATCGTCTTGGATATGCAAGATTACTTTGTATGAAGCTAGAAGAAGACCTGTTACATTATATCTGGCCTTTAATTAAGTCTCAAAAAATAAAATTAGAAACCACTAATGGAGAATCAATTCAGATTATCCATTGCGGCATTTTAAATCATAGCGAAGGGCCAGATTTCAATGAAGCACAAATTAAAATTGGCGATCAATTATGGGCTGGCAGTGTAGAAGTTCATGTTAAAGCATCCGATTGGATAAGGCATAAACATCAGTTTGATTCGAATTACCTTAAAGTGATATTGCATGTGGTGTATGAAGCAGATGAACAGGTTTATCATTCGAATAAAGAACCCATACCCACTTTAGCCTTAAAGCCACTTATTACCGCTGCTCAATTGAAGACCTATCGCAGTTTAAAGTACAATACATTGAAGTTACCTTGTATCAACTTAAATCATCGAGTTGAGCCGATTATTTTATCCAATATGCTACATAAAGCGGGTATAGAACGGTTGGGCCTTAAAACGGCCGAGAGCCTTGCTATGCTCGAAGCACTCAAAATGGATTGGAGCCAATTTTTCTATTATACCCTGGCCCAAAATTTTGGATTTAAAACCAACGCATCCAGCATGTTGGATTTAGCCCGTTCTGTCCCTTTGCGAATATTGGCAAAGCATAATGATAAGCCAATGGAAATTGAGGCAATTTTCTTCGGACAAGCAGGTCTATTAAGCACGAAAATAAAAGATGATTTTCACAATGAATTACAGCGGAGTTATATTTTTATCAAGAACAAATATGTTTTAAAAAGCAATCATTCATTGCTTTGGAAAAGAATGAAAGCACGCCCGTCTAATTATCCAATCTTACGCATCTCCCAATTTTCCCATTTAGTTTCACAATCGTCTCACCTTTTTTCTAAAGTGCTTAACGTTCAGAATGTGGTGGAGTTGATTGACCTGTTTAAAGTGAAAGCGCATGACTATTGGGCATACCACGTTCATTTTGGAGAGCCAAGAAAAAGGAAAAGATCGGTTGAATTAGGTAAGGATTCTTTACAGCTCATCCTGATTAATACCGTTGCAACGACACTGTTTGCTTATGGGAGTTGTACTGATGATGCGGCCTTAAATGAAAGGGCAGTAAATCTACTGCTTGCACTGCCAGCAGAGCGCAATCGGATTACGAAGAAATATCAAAGTTGTAATTTTAATCTCCATTCTGCTCTGGATAGCCAGGGAGCCATTGGTTTAAGTCAAAATTATTGTAGTCAGAAAAAGTGCATGTCTTGTTTGGTGGGAGAAGCCTTAATAAGCGGCTAGGTGCAACGAATTTGGGCTTTTTATTGTCTTAGTAATATACTAAATTCGTTAGCAGTTGAAAAAAAGCCTACTTTTAATACTTTCAGTACTTTTTTATTTGTCGGGAACATCCCAGACCACCCGAGGTACGGAGTTTTGGGTAAACTTTTTTCATAATATTGTTGGAGACTCCATGTTTGTGATTGTTGCAGCACCAAACGGGGCTAATGTGACCGTTGATATGCCTGCCAGCACCTTTTCATCAGCACTTATACTAAACGCCAACGAACTACGAAAAGTTTATATTCCATCTTCCTTTGAGCCAAGTAGTACAGATACTGCCAATAAATTTGGAATTCATGTAAGCTCAGACAAAGAGATTATCGTGTATGCATTAAGTGCAGGTCCAGCTTCAACAGATGCCACATGTGTTATTCCAGAAAGTGCTCAACCGAACCTTGCCGACTTTACTATTAGTTCCCATGTAAGTACGGGGGGAACCAATGCACGACCGAATGTATTTTCGATAGTACCGCACGATAGCTCAATATTAGTTGAAATAACCCCTTCCTCATTAACAAGTTCTGGAAGATTAGCGAATGTTCCTTATACTAAATTGCTTCATAAAGGGGATGTGTATATTGTTAGAAATAATACTGCAACGGGCTTAGATGGGTCTTATGTTCGCGTTCTAAGCCCCGGTAAAAAGGTGAGTGTCTATCAAGGGAATGATTGTATAGCAGTAGATTGCGGTGCCTGTGATCACTTGTTTGAGGTGGTGCCCCCTAGTTCGGTATATGGCAAAAATTTTGTATTAAACCCTTTCTTTGGTGCAGGTAATGGATATCACTTTAATGTGATGGGAACAAAGAGTGGAACTATTGTCACCAGAAATGGATTTGCAGTAGATACGCTTGATGCTGGTGAACAGTACACTGAGAAAATGGCGCAAGACAGTAGTTTGTGCATCTCAACATCGGAACCAGCAATCGTAATGCAAATGATGATTGGATGCAATAGCCTTTCAACCGGAGATCCCGCCTATCTTTATGTGGTTCCGCTTGAACAAACGCTTACTAATGCTATCATTTCCACATCAAATACAACAATAATAAAAGAACACTTCATTAATGTTCTTTTACCAAAGCCGGGTATTCAACGATTTTTTTTAGATGGAGTTAAAATACCTTCAACCAGCTTTAATCAAGTGTATTGTGGGGATTTTTATTTTTATTCAGATACAGTAGCGCCAGGCAGTCACACGGTTCAATGCGATGATGGTTTTATTGCAAATGTATATGGCATGGGCGGCTTTGAAAGCTATGCATATTTTGCAGGTGCTTCGCTGCGAAATCTCCAGTTATCTTTTGAAAGTAAAGTGATTCCCAATTGCGATACGGGTGTGTTGGTAAAGTTTTACCCAAATCCGGATACGCTTACCCGCTATCAATGGGAATTTCCTGCCAACGCAGTTGCCGATTCAGACACCATTAAATACCCAACCGTTTACTTCCCGGTGGCTGGAAATTACACCGTAAAATTGGCAGGTTATTCTCCAGAATTGGGCTGGGATAGTACCCAGCAAATAACCCATGTATTGGATACCACAGCGAGTGATTTCATCCCGTTTAGAGATGCGATTATTTGCAGAGATAGTTACACTTTTGAACTACCCGGTTCAGAAGCCTATTCATTTTTATGGAATACCGGAGATACAGGCGCTTTATTAACCATTAAAGCAGGAGGACAATACAGCGTAATTGGTACAAACCGATTTACCAATTGTATAATTAAAGATACCGCAGATGTGGTAATGCACGATAAGGTAGAAACCAGTTTTGGATTCCATATGGATAAATTCTGCCCAGGTTATCCGCTTGAATTGCACGATAGCTCAAAATTGGGCAATGACACCATCAAGTCATGGGAATGGTTTGCTGATTTTGTTTCATTTAGCAATAAACAGAATGACACCATATCGTCTCCAAGGGCGAATAATTATGATGTTATGCTCAAAATTATAACCAACAAGGGTTGTGTAGATAGCCTGCAGAAAAGGATTAACGTGGACGATTTTCCAGTAGCTCGATTTGGCTTACAAATTAAAGATAGTTGCATAAATAGAGGCTCCATTGTTGGAAACAATACCAGTTCAATTTTACTGGGAAAATTCAAAAATTTCGTTTGGGAATATAGCGATGGTGAAAAGGTGATCAATGGGGTGCCATTCAAGGAATTTAAAGATACTGGCTTGCATTGGGTTAGGTTATGGGCAGAAAGTGAAGGGGGTTGTGTGGATACTGCGAAACGACAATTTGTTCGGATCTATCCTGCACCAGTTCCTAAGGCAGCATTAGTGGATAGTTTTGTTTGTTTGGCAAAAAATCAATTCTTCTTTTCAAACCAAACTACCGATACGGCTACCATAAATTATGAATGGCATTGGGGAGATGGTTCAGGTACCGTTTTAAAGGATCCACCACCGAAGGTCTATGCAGATACTGGAGCGTATGAAGTTGAGTTGGTTGCAGGGTACAATAAAACAGGATGTACAGACACGTTTAGCAAAAACATTCGCGTGCTTGAAGCACCAATTGCCAAGTTAGCAGTAGATAGTTTCTCGGAGTGTTTAGGGAAAAACTATTTTGCATTTAGAGATGATTCTGATCCGAAGGGTGGGGTTAATAAATATTACAGATGGATTTGGGGCGATGGTACAGAAACGAATGATACCTCCAATCCAACCAAGCGTTTTGCGCTAGCGGGTAACTATAAGCTTACTTACATTTTTAGTACTGGAAAGGGTTGTGAAGACACCACCTATAAGAACATGAATGTCTATACCAGTCCAATCGCTCAATTTGACTTAGCCAATGCCAAATATTGCCAGCAGGATAATAGCATTGATTTTGTGAATAACAGTGTAGGGCCTGCTAACATGCGCTTTGATTGGTGGTTTGATGATGGAACATCGAGCGTTTTAAAAACACCGCTCACAAAGAATTATGCGGATACCGGTACATATGTTATTTCGCTAAGGGTATTAGATCCCTTGATTCAATGCAGAGATACGTTCGAGCGTGCAGTATCCATATTACGCAACCCAAAATCCAAGGCTAGTGTGAAAGACTCCTTATTGTGTGTTACAGGCAATTCATTTCAGTTTGAAGATACTGCACAACAGGAATTCTCAGGTGGGTTGTTCAAGTGGATTTTTTCAGATGGTGATTCAGCAATAGGTTCCAGTGTAACGAAGCAATTTTTGAACCCAGGAGATTATACAGCACAATCTATTGTGTACAATGGTCCGGCATGCTCAGATACGTCTACCATTAATGTTAGGGTTGGTGCAAGAACCAACACGAAAATTGTGGCCTTAGACACCTTGTTATGTAAAAACGAAAACAAAATTGATCTTTGGAATACGTATATTTCGGGTCCTTCAATTAGCACATTAAGTTGGAATAATGGATGGCTCGAAACAGTTGATTCCGTCCGCAAATCTTTTCCTCTGGGGAATAATATAATTATGGCATTCACCTTAAATAGTGAATTGTGTCGTGATACTGCCTTAATGAATATTCTAGTGGTACCAAAACCTGTGAGCCTAATTACCAATGCCTTGGCTGATCAACAATGCTTGCTCAATAATTCGTATGCATTTAGCGCAAGTACAAACCTTGGTTTACCTGCCTATCAATACAATTGGATGGTAAATGGCGTGAATACTTCAGGCAGTAATACCTATAACTATAGCTATACTGAATCAATTAAAGACACCGTACAATTAGTTACCATCGATCAGAATAACTGTAAAGACACCGCTCAATATCCAGTGGAAGTCTTTGAACAGCCAGTGGTTGATTTTGTGGCGGACTCAATCTGTCCTGAAGAAGAGATTACCTTTAATGCAATGGTTAATCCTTCGGGAATACCCAACCTACAATTCATATGGGATTTGGGAGATGGGAACACAAGTACCACAAATCCTGTCAAGCATAGCTATTCCGGCAAGGATATAGATTACAGGGTACAAGTTATCGTGAATACACCCAATGGGTGTGCAGATACATCTGTAGCAAAAGTTGTGCGGGTGTTTGATGTGCCTTTGGCTCGTTTTAGTTTTTCCGCTTTAACTCCAACCAGCGGGGCCATTCCGTATGAGTTTAGAGATAGTAGCCTGGGGGCATTAACGCATTTTTGGAGCTTGGATCAAACTACCTCTTCAGAGACAAAATTCATTCATAACTTTGATCGTGTGGGCCAACAACTGGTTTCATTAATGGTTGAGAATGGGGAAGGATGCAGAGACAGTACTTCTCAATTGATTTTAGTAGAATCGCCTTCACGGATATTTATACCCAACACATTTTCACCAAATGGCGATAATAGAAATGAATTATTTGGCCCAGAGGCATTGGCACCTGTTAAAGAATACTATTTCGCAATTTTTAACCGTTGGGGCGAGAAACTCTTTGAAACCAAAGACCCAACAATGAAATGGGATGGCACCTATCGAGGAGAACGGGTTATGCAAGGAAACTATATGTACATGGTGAATTTGGTTTACCAAAATGAGACACGTTTTAAGACCGAAGGACAAGTACTTCTCCTTGAGTAAACCGGAAAATACATTGGTCTGATTATTGCAATTTATTGGAAAAGGCGGATTAGTTTTGTCGTTTATGCCAAGAAGGTTAATTATTCTTCTATTTATACTTTGTGGGTGGGTTAATCTATCAGCACAAGAATTGGATTCTTTACTCGCCTTAGAGCGATTTAGGCCTACACACTCATCGTATAGCAAATTGGTTTCCCTTCAAGATTCATTTGTAGAAATGGAGCCAAAACTGATGCAAGCTCAACGGCAAATTCAAAGTCGAAGAAATCTATTGGCGTATCAAGACTTAGGGACTCATTTTTCACCCATTTTTAATATAGGAGAGTTACACACCCCAAAGGCAGGTTTTGTTTCAGGGAATTATGCGCTCAATCCATATTTAAATGATTTTAAATCCCGGAAATATTATAATGCCAGTATGCCATTTACCTCGTTTCGCTATGCGCAAGGAGGACAGCAGTATATCCAATTTGATGCATTGCATACCCAAAATATTATACCCACATGGAATGTCGCTGCAGGAATTCAAAGCTTTACCAATAAGGGCTATGGTCTAAGAAGATTGCAAGTGCATAGAGCTCCATTTGTTACATCGCATTTTACTTGGCCCAATAATCGATTTCGGATTTTAACCAGTCTCAATTGGACAAGGCGGTCAGGTTATGTCAATGGTGGATTGAGCTCTCGGGATTCAGTTCCAATTGCCTTAAATAAGGATACATCCAACTATGCTTACTCAGATGCTTACAACCTAATAAGTCCAGGAGTGGATAGGAATTCTTTAATAACCGGTTTAGCTGAAGGTGTGGATACCGTAAAGTTCACCAATCATACCTTCCGATTTCAGTACCATTTAGGAACCAAGTATATGGATACCTTAGACAGTATATCAAAAGTTCAACCTGTTTTTGGCTTGTTTTATCAATTGGGGTATGAGAAGGAAACCCGGCTTTATAATCAGGGGGGCGAGGATTCCACATTCTTTCGAGCGTTATATCCAAGCGGTAGCATCAGTAACCGAGATAGTCAGGTTTTTCGTTTATTGCGAAATGAGTTTGGTTTTGAAAAGTATAAATTAGCTCAAAATGGACTTGGATTTGAAACACATTTAGGATTAGAACAAGGGTCTTACACTCAGAATGCAAGTATTAATCAGGATATACTGAATACATATGTAGGAGGGCGAATCCAAACCTTACTGGCTAATCGAGTAGGCTTTTCAGCCAATGGCAATTTTTATTTAAGTGGGTATAATCAAGGAGATTATCGAGTGGAAGCGGTAGGTGCTATTTATACTCCATGGGCAGAATTAAGGGGAGGTTTAGTAAGTCAACTGTATGAACCCGCTCCGGTGAATCGTTACTTTGTAAATCCAAACTTCACGTATTTGAAATCCGGTTTACAAAAGGTATTGTCCAATCAAATTATTGTTGAGTTAAATCAAAGCAACGTGAAAAGACCCATTAGACTTATTGGGAAAGTGCACAATTTGAATAACTATGTTTATTACGACCAAGAGGCAAAACCCGTTCGGTCCAATACAGCCATTCAACATGTTCAATTGCAATTACAAAAAAGGATTCAATGGAAACATATGAATTTGGATGTGAATGGATTTTTGCAGACGTTGAATAGCACGGTTATGGATTTGCCGCTATGGGCCATAAAAACAGACTTATTTTATCAAAACTATCATGCCGATTCTGCAATTCATTTAAAAACGGGGTTAGATCTGCATTACAATGCCACCTATAAAGCATCAGGCTATCTGCCCATGTTGCGCCAGTTTTATTTTGCAAATAATAATACTCTGGGTGGTTATCCATTGTTGGATGCCTACGTGAGTGGTGATGTAAAATCGCTAACGTTCTTTTTGAAAATGGAAAATATACTCAACTCTGTATATGTGCAACGGGATGTAGTGCGAAGTTATTCAACGGAAGTATATCCCATCCAACCCATGGCCTTTAGATTAGGCTTGCTGTGGGATTTTTATTACTAATTGAGTTCATTTTAGAGACCTTAATTAATTGGGATAGAAAAGTTTATAGCTCTTTTCGCAATCTAGCAACAGGAATATCCAATTGTTCTCGGTATTTTGCAACCGTTCTACGTGCAATTGAATACCCTTTTTCTTTGAGCAAATTCATTAAGGCTTGGTCGGGCAAAGGTTTTCTTTTGTCTTCACCATCCACTGCTTGTTGTAATATTTTCTTAACCTCTCGGTTACTCACTTCCTCTCCTTTACTATTCGTAATGGCCTCAGAAAAGAAGAATTTCAAAGGAATAATACCAAAATCCGTTTGAACATATTTGCTATTGGCAACCCTAGATATGGTAGAAATGTCCATATCAATGTCTTCTGCGATATCCTTTAGGATCATAGGTCTTAGACTGATGTCGTCTCCAGTAATAAAGAATTCTTTTTGTCTTTTTACAATGGCTTCCATCGTATTTAGAAGGGTGTTCTGTCGCTGTTTCACTGAATCTATGAACCACTTAGCTCCATCCAATTTTTGCTTTATATACTGTGCCGCATCTTTTAAGCTTTTGTCTTTCTTGTCTCCAGAATCATACGCCTGAAGGGTTTCTTTATATGATCTGGATAGTTTGAGTTCGGGAGCATTTCGTGAATTTAAGGTTACAATCATCTCACCTTCTTCATCTTTTACAGTGAAATCTGGAACAATGTAATCACTTTTAATTTGGGTAATGGTAACTTGTCCGGGTCTTGGATTTAATCGAACAATTTCTTTGATTGCATCTTTTAGACCTTCCTCTGTAATTTTTAGTCCATTTAGGATTTTTTGATAATGCTTTTTACTAAATGCTTCCATGTAATCATTGATTATAATCAATGCATTATCTATGGATTGGCTATCACCTGTATCCTTTTTGTAAAGTTGTATTAACAGGCATTCTTGAAGGCTCCTTGCGGCTACACCAACGGGTTCAAAATTTTGTAATTTGATGAGTACTTTTTCAAGCTCATCTTCAGTGGTTGTAATATTTTCTTTAAAAGCAAGGTCATTCACAATGGCAGCCAATTCCCTTCTTAAATAGCCGTCTTCTTCTAATTGACCAATAAGATAAAGAGCTAGTTCAGTTTGACGTTCATTTAAGGTGCTTGCTCTTGCTTGCTTACTTAGGTGTTCATAGAAACTAACACTTTCAGAAATGGGCATTTCCTTATCATCGTCTCCAGAATAATCTTCATTTAAATGAAATGCAGAACGGTCCCCACCATCATCATTGTTAATGTAATCTGCAATGTCGACGTTATCGTAGTTCTCAACCTCGTCAATTTTCTCCTTTTCTTCCAATTGCTCAGGGTAATCATCATCTTCAGAATTTTCTAAACCTGGATTGTCTAAGAGTTCTTGTTCTACTTTTTGCTCAAAATCCAGCGTAGTCATTTGCAACAGCTTAATAAATTGAATCTGTTGAGGAGACAATTTCTGTAATAGTTTGGTACTTAGATTCTGTTTTAGCATGTAGGCAAAAATTACGTTATTTGCAGTACAAATTTACGAAATGAAAGTTAAAGATTTAGCATCAAAAGTTGGAGAAGTAATAGAATTAAAAGGCTGGGTTGCGAATAAGCGTGAAAGTAAGACGGTTGCCTTTGTAATCCTGCGGGATGGATCTGGGCAATGTCAATGTATTATTGATGTCAATAATGTGGGTGAAAAGGTGTTTAACGATGCTAAAACATTGACCTTGGAGTCAAGTCTATCTATTTTAGGAAAGGTTGTTAAAGATGAACGCCAAGTAGGTGGTTATGAAATTCATGCAACGGATTTAAAAATAATTCAAGTTGCAGAAGAATATCCAATTGCCAAAAAAGAACATGGGGTCGATTTTTTGATGGATCAACGCCACTTATGGCTCCGTAGTCAGCGCCAATGGGCCATTATGCGAATTCGGAATACCATTATTTTTGGAATTCATCAGTTTTTTCAAAAAGAAGGGTTTATTCAAATGGATGCCCCAATATTTACGGGAAACGCATGCGAGGGCACCACAAACTTATTTGAAACCGATTATTATGGGCAGCCGGCTTATTTGAGCCAAAGTGGTCAGTTATACGGTGAGGCTATGGCTATGGCCATGGGTAAGATTTATACATTTGGCCCTACTTTCAGAGCAGAAAAGAGTAAAACCCGAAGACACCTTTCTGAGTTCTGGATGATTGAGCCTGAAATGGCTTTTTATGATATATTTCAAAACATGGATTTGATTGAATCTTTCTTGAATGAAGTAATTCAGAAAGTGATCGATGAATGTGAAGTTGAATTGGGAATTGTAGGGAGAGATTTAACGATGTTAGAAAAATCCATCGCACCTTTCCAACGATTGACCTATGATGAGGCCGTAGAGATTATCACAGGCAAACAGAAAGTGAATGGGGTAAATACCATTGATACCTTAAATGGAGATTTGAAATCCAAAGAAGAAGAGAAAGCAGCCATTCTTGCTGAAATTGAAGAACGTGAAGCTAAAATTAATCAGCAAGGAATTAAGAAAGGCGAGCGTAATTTTAATATGAATAAGGTGGCTCAATTGAAAAACAGTTTAAAAGATGTAGAAGAAGATTTACGTAATATTCCTGAATGGATTGCTTCAGCAACCAACTTTACCTATGGTGAGGACTTTGGAGGGAGTGATGAAACTGTTCTGACACGCATGTTTGATACACCTATTATGGTGTATGATTGGCCGCATGAGGTGAAAGCGTTCTACCTGAAACGTAATCCGGAGGATGAACGTTTTGCAAGAGGCGTGGATGTATTGGCTCCTGAAGGATATGGAGAAATTGTCGGTGGAGGAGAAAGAGAAACGGATGTCGAGAAGGTAAAAGCCAAAATCATTGAGCATGAATTGCCCATGAAAGAGTTTGAATGGTATCTGGATTTAAGAAGATACGGTACTGTTCCACACAGTGGTTTTGGATTAGGGCTTGAGCGACTAGTGGCTTATGTATGTAAGTTGCCGCACGTAAGAGAAACAATACCTTTCCCAAGAATGTACGGAAGGTTGTTCCCGTAGATAAAAAATAAGGTCGGTGCCGAGAAAAAATTCCGTAAAAAATAGGATTTGACCTCCACAAGCATCGCAACAGTCTAACGTCTTTCTGCAAGCAGAAAAATCCCTCGAAGGTAAAAAAGCCTTGTTTTGATAAAGCGGTTGAGTCGGTAATTAAAAAGTGTTAATTTTTTCAATTATACACCGACCTTATGATGCAAAGATATGGAAAATTGAATCAAGGTTCAACCTTTCAAATCATACAATAAATCATTTGTTTTTTATCTTGAATCTATGGTTGATTACTACCAGCCACCGCCAGCTCCGCCACCATTGAATCCTCCACCTCCTCCGAATCCACCGAATCCGCCACTGCCACCACCACCGCCTGACCAGCCGCCACCGCCCAGGTTGCCTGTAGGAAACCAATAGGTTCCTTTTCTATGGTAACCACCGCCACCACCTTTACCTTTAGAGGCTAAGTATAGGATGAGAATAATTAAAAGAATAAACAAGATGATTGGGAAAATGGATGAACCGTCAGGGTTTCCGTCATTCTCGAATTCGCCTACCATGGCCAATATAATTTTTTGAATACCTGAATTAATCCCAGCATAATAATCGCCTTGTTTGAAATAGGGTGTTATATTTTTTCGGATGATGCTTCCTAGTAAACCATCTGGGAGGTTGCCTTGGGTTTTATCAGCCGTAACAATGAATATCTTGCGCTCATCCATGGCAAAGTACATCACAATGCCATTATTCTTACCTTTTTGACCAACACCCCACTTTTTATTATTATCAGGTCGGGCAAAATCCATGGCACGATCAAATGGATCTCTGCCAAAAAGCTCTTTTTCAATGATCACTGCAATTTGTGTTGAGGTACTATCCTCATAAGATTGCAAAGTGTTAAAAAGCGCTTTTTCTTCTTCTTCTGTGAGTACGTTTGCATAATCATTTATATAGCCCCAAGATGTTGGATCGGGAATCGGTTTGCGTTCCACTCCAAAGAGTTGAAACCATCCAAGAACAAGGATTAATACTAAACTATACCGTATAGCTAACTTCATCATCTAATTCATTCGTATCCGTTTTAGCATCGTATGGGTAATGTTTTTTTAGCTCGATACCTATTGCCTCTACAGATTCAATCACACCTTGGGTATATGCTTTGTTTTTAAAATGAGCTTTCATTTCACGACTTATTTTTTCCCAGAACTCCTGTCCCACTTTAGCATGAATGCCTTGATCTCCCATTACCAAGAAGTTTTTATTGTTTGGGTTGAGATAAATCAGAATGCCATTCCGTTCTTTTGTTTTAGTCATTCCTAGACTATCAAAAATATAAACGGCCCTTTCCTTAATGCCTTCAACTTGTTCCTCGTCCAAATGGACCCGAATTTCTCCAGAAGTTTTAAGTTCAGCTAACTGAATTGCTGAAACGATTTTTTTCTCTTCTTTTTTTGTGAAGAAATTCTCTTTAGCTTTTCCGAAAATTCTCACTCGCTTAATTTGCTAGTGTCATCTGGAACATCTTCAGATCCTTCTTTTGCCTCAAATTGTTCTTTAACATCAAAGCCAAAAAGGCTAGCAAATAAATTGGTAGGAATAGTTCTTACTTGCTTATTGTATTTGGTTACAACAACATTATAATCATCTCGTGCAGTAGAAATTCTATTCTCTGTTCCACTAATTTCATCTTGAAATTTAATAAAAGCAGCCGTAGATGTTATGGTTGGATATGCTTCAATTTGTATATTTAGGTTCAACGCTGCTTGTTCCGCTTGAGCCATATATTTGTCTAGCTCGGCAGGCGTTTTGGCATTATCAATTCCTTTTTTTGCATCATCAATTCCAGCTCTTGCTCGGGTAACACCGATTAAAATATCCTTTTCGTTTTTCGCTGCTCCTTTAACCACATCTACTTGACTTTTGTATAAATCAGCTCTACGTTGGTATTGGGTTTGAACGAAACTCCACCCTTTTTTTACATCCTCATCAATCTTGACAAGACCATTGTACTTACTCACTCCCCATATCACAAGAATTGTGACAATGGCTATAACTATTCCGAATTTTTTCATGTTTATTTGGTTTTTATTGTTTGATTTCAAAGATAGAATAAAAATTAAGTTGCGTTTGGGTAATCCGATAGAATTACAAAATTCTCCAACTAGCTTACTTGTTTACCTATATGCGGGCAGTTTACAAATGTATTCATGCCTTCAAATTTGCTGGGTTCTTTATCATAACCCAGAATAGTGTTTAAATCGGCAATTTCCATATTATCTCCAAGGTTGATCGATATATCCGTGCCCTGAAATTGACAAGGATGCTCGTATCCAGCTGCGTGCGTTATTTGCAGCACTTCTTTTCTCAATACTTTCGCATAACTGGCAAATCGATCCGATTTAAGTGGAACATCCAATCCTTTGGTCAACCATTTGTTTTGTGTAGCCACACCAGTAGGACAGGTATTCTTATGGCAGACTTGTGCTTGTATACATCCAATGGCCATCATCGCTTCACGTGCAATATAAACCACATCTACCCCCATAGCCATAGCCTTAACCACATGTGCAGGTAAGCCTAATTTCCCAGCTCCAATAAATACTACACGAGCAGAAAGACCCTTTTCTTGAAATAGTTTATAAACCGCTTTAAAGGCATAGAAAAATGGTAAGGAAACATGGTCAGCAAAATCAGGAGGCGCAGCACCTGTTCCCCCTTCGCCACCATCAATGGCAATAAAGTCAGGTCCCTTGCCGGTCTTTACCATAATATCTGTGAGCTCTTCCCACATTTCCATTTTTCCGATAGCTGATTTTATGCCCACAGGAATACCCGTACGCTCAGCTATTTTTTCAATAAGAACCATTAACTCAGGAACGTTCGTAAAAGCTTTGTGAAATGAAGGAGATAACACATCTTGGCCCATTGGGACACCACGAATTTCAGATATTTCCTTGGAGATTTTAGCAGCAGGAAGAACACCCCCTTTACCCGGCTTTGCCCCTTGGGATAATTTTATTTCAATAGCACGTATACTCTGATTATTTTCAACCACCTTTTCCAACTTGTCAAGACTCAGATTCCCATCCTCAGTTCTTACCCCAAAGTATCCTGTTCCAAATTGAAAAACCACATCTCCACCTTTGTCATGGTATGGGGAATAGCCCCCTTCTCCTGTATTATGGAAACATCCTGATTTTAATGAGCCCAGGTTTAACGCACTAATTGCAGCAGCACTTAAACTGCCATAACTCATTGCAGAAATATTCACAATAGATCGAGGTCTAAAAGGGCGCTTTCTTTGGTTGTATGCACCGATAACTTTAGCACAAGGTATAAAATCAACATCTTTGAAATTGATGTGATTTTCATCCACCTCAAAAGACATCATAGCGGGTTTGATGAAATGATAATTGGGGGCATAAAAATCCATATCTGAACCAAAACCTTGATAATTGTTCTGGTTTTTGCTTGATGCATAAATCCAACTCCGCTCACTGCGATTAAATGGAAGTTCCTCTCTATTATTGGCGACAAAATACTGACGAATTTCTGGACCAAATTTTTCTAGAAAATAACGGATATGACCCACCACCGGGAAATTCTTGGTTATTGCATGTTTTCGGTTGAGGAAAATGTCGCGAAAGGCAACTAATCCGAGTAGTATTAATAACCAAGCCCACCAAGGCAATGCAAGGATTTGTGAAATAATATTCATAGTTGAAAATAGCGTTTAAAATGCGTTTTGAATTGTTCTATAATGATTGGCATGGACACAGATTTCCCGATTTCTTGAGCCAAACTTGTTACCCCCTTGTCTTGTATCCCACAAGGTATAATGTGATTGAAATAGGAAAGGTCTGTGTTTATATTGAATGCCAGGCCATGTATGGTTAGGTACCTGCTTGATTTAATACCAATTGCAGCAATTTTTCGCTCCGCAGGTTCATCCTTGTCCAGCCATATACCTGTTCGTCCTTCAATGCGATCAGCTATGATTCCATATTCTGAAATTGTATCGATAATCACTTGTTCTAGCTTAAAAATATATTTTTTAATGCCCATTTTATGTTGCTCTAAATCCAACAAAGGGTACACAACCAATTGCCCGGGTCCATGGTAGGTGATGTCACCACCACGTTCAATTTGAAATGTTTCTGCTTTGATCTGGTTTAAGAACGTCTGGTTAACCAACAAGTTTGAAGTGTCCGCATGTTTACCAAAAGTGTATACATGAGGATGCTCTACAAAAATGAGTTCCTCAGCGACCTTTTGACCTTCTTGCTTGGATAGAATGGAATCATTGAGCCACTTTTTTTGATAGCTCCAGACTTCATTATATTTTTCTAGTCCAAGGTCTTTAATTACTATCATGCATTGTTACGCTAAAACTTCATTATACCATTCTTCAACCTGCTCTTTTTCTATAGCTTGGCATTGTTTCGTATTATGGTAAAAGCTGTTTTTTCTTTTATCGTAGGTATAGTCTTTTTCCCATTCTTCAATACGATCTGCAACTTTACATAGCGCATCAAGGATAAATTGAACCTCCTTATTGCTTACCGTTGGGTGCAAAGACATCCTAACCCAACCAGGTCTTTCGGAGTTGTCATTTCCAATGATTTGGTTATAAATCCGCATCGATTCATCTTGATTTAAATGAAGCAAAATATGGCCATAGGTGCCTGCGCACGCACAGCCCCCGCGCATTTGGATGCCAAAGCGATCATTTAGAATACGTACCAGTAAATTGTAATGGATTCCGTCAATAATAAAACTAAAAATGGGCAATCGGTCTTTTATATGGTCAGCAAGGATATTGATTTTCGGATGTATATCTGTGAAATCAAACACCATTTGTGTAAGTTCTTTTTCTCGATCCTTGATGTTTTTCATACCCATTTTTTCTTTCAATTTAACAGCCATAGCTGTTTTAATACCTTGTAAGAATGGAGGGGTTCCACCATCTTCTCTCTCTTCAACATCTTCAATATACGCATGAAATTTCCAAGGGGTAGTATATAAAACAGTGCCACCTCCTGGGTTGTCTGGCACAGAATTTAAGTACAATTTTTTATTAAAAATTAATACCCCTGGTGTGGCTGGGCCGCCTAAGAATTTATGTGGTGAGAAACAAATTGCATCTAAACATTGTGCTTCATTTTCTGGATGCATATCTATTTGAACATAGGGAGCTGAACAGGCAAAATCTACAATACAATAGCCATTGTATTTATGAATGATTTCTGCAACTTCATGATAAGGTGTAATAATACCTGTAACATTAGAGCAAGCAGTAATAGAAGCGATCTTTAACTTTCTGTGTTTATATTTGGCAACGGTCTTTTCAAAAGTTTCTAAACAAACCAATCCTTCCGCATTGCATCGAACTATTTCAACATCCGCAATCGTTTCTAACCAAGAGGTGTGATTGGAGTGATGTTCCATATGACTTATAAACACAACAGGTCGCATATGCTTAGGCACACGTATACCTGATAAAAATTGCACTAGTGGATTTTTTCTGCGAGTAAATGATTTTACCCGCTCGGGGTAACGTATTCCGAGCATTCGTTGAAGCTTGTTAATGGCACCGGTCATACCGCTACCACAAAATAGCAGAACATCGTCTTCGTTGGCATGAACATGGTCTTTTATAGTCTTCTTTGCCTTGGCATACGCCTTCGTCATTACTGATCCAGTAAAAGAGGTTTCAGTATGCGTATTGCCAATGTATGGACCTATTTTGTTCACAAGTAGGTGTTCAATAGGGCTGTACTCCCTTCCACTTGCAGTCCAATCTGCATAAATCAGTTTTTTAGTCCCATATGGGGTTTTAATTACTGCATCATGACCGCTGATATTGAGGGCATACTTTTCAAAGTATTTTTCTAAATTCAAAGTACTATTATTAGGGAAGCAAATTTAGCATTACTTGTTTGAATATCGTCCTAGGGATGTAATAATTTGATCTTTGGGGGGTAAATAAACCAACAAACTAAAATTTGTTTGGCTTAATGTGGTTCAAATGATATTTTTGTGCCAGATTTAAAAGAAGAAAATCAATGGCGATAGCAGTAAAAATGCCCAAGATGAGTGATACTATGACCGAAGGTGTCATAGTAGATTGGAATGTGAAGGTGGGAGATCAGGTTAGCTCAGGAGATATTTTAGCAGAGGTTGAAACAGATAAGGCTACCATGGACTTGGAGAACTATGACAAAGGTGAAATATTACACCTAGCTGTAGGCGCAGGTGAGGCAATTCCGGTTGACGGAGTTGTTGCGATAGTGGGCAAAAAAGGAGAAAAATTTGAAGATCTTCTTGTGGCTGCACCAGCTGCAAAAAATGACATGGAGGCTATCGTTGAAGAGAAAACAACTGTTGATAGCAAATCGATACCAGAACCATTGGTAGGTACTCCACAAGTAATTGCTGCTGATCCGGATACAGGACGTTTGAAAGCAAGTCCATTAGCTAAGAAAATGGCCGAAGAAAAAGGAATCAACCTAAATTCAATTAGCGGTTCAGGAGATGGAGGCAGAATAATTAAATTAGATATAGAAAATTATACTCCAGCTGCCGCAGGCGCTGCTGTGCAAGTAGGACAAGAGTCCTTCGAAGATATTCAACTGTCACAAATGCGTAAGACCATTGCCAAGCGTCTAAGTGAGAGCAAATTTGCTGCACCGCATTTCTACCTTACCATGGAAATTAATATGGACAGGGCAGTTGCGGCTCGGCAACGTATGAATGAGATGGCTCCTGTTAAGATTTCAATGAATGATTTAATTATCAAGGCAGCTGCAGCTGCCTTGAAGCAAAATCCCAAAGTGAATTCTTCTTGGTTAGGAGACCGAATACGTATTAATCACCATATTCATATTGGTGTTGCCATGGCAGTAGATGAAGGTTTGCTTGTGCCTGTTGTGCGCTTTGCAGATAATAAATCACTAAGTCAAATTAGTGCAGAGGTTAAGGAGTATAGTGCCAAAGCGAAAGATAAAAAATTGCAACCTGAAGATTGGGCAGGTAATACATTTACTATTAGCAACCTAGGAATGTTTGGCATTGAAGAATTTACAGCTATTGTTAATCCGCCAGATGCATGTATTATGGCAGTGGGCACAGTGAAAGATATCGCAGGAGTAATTGATGGAGAAATTCGTCCAACCAAGGTGATGAAAGTTACTTTATCTTGTGATCATAGGGCAGTGGATGGAGCGGTTGGTTCAGGATTCCTCAAAAGCTTCAAGGCTTTATTGGAAGATCCTGTAACACTCTTAGTCTAATGACATGCCTGCGCTAAAACGCACTTTCATTTACTTGTTTATTATTGGGGCACTGGCCTATGCCGGCTACTTCATTTTTACTGGAATTTCTTTACCTTTTTATGCAGATGAATTAGGGGGCTATGGTGCGGCAATTCGTCATCAAGTTGAAAATGGTATTTCATTGTCACCCAACGCCACGCCTTATAAGTACACTTTTGGTCATCCTCAAATGCATACGGTTGTTATGGCGCCCCTTGCACACATATTTGGGTTTAATCCGTTAGGTTTACATACAGCTGCGCTTATCTTAACCCTAATTGGAATAGGTATGCTTGCCTTCTATTTTAAGAAGTATTATGCATTTAAAAGGATGGAATTGTCCCTCTTAATAACCATGTTATTGGTGCAACCTGTTTTCTTAACACAGAGCTACATGGTGCATTCTGAAATGCTTTTGTTGATATGGATGGGTCTTGCCATTTTATTTGCATGGCACAAGAAATACTTAGCTGCGGCATTGATTACTTCCTTAGCTGTGCTAACCAAAGAAACCGGAATGTTTTTGGTTTGTCTTTTGCCTTGCATAGCGATATATCATTACTATAAGAGGGAAATCACTGCAAAACGAATGCTGGGTAGTATTGCCTATTTAACCTTGCCTGTAATTACATTCTTAACCTTTATTTGGGTGCAAAATGAACAGATGGGGTTCTATCTGTCTCCAACCAATTTAGGGAAAACAACCTCGAGCTTAGATGGCTTTTATCATAAGTTTATCGGGACACTAAGGTTTGTTTTTTTTGGTCAGAATAGATTTCTACTAACGGGGGCTATTTTAATTTATACTATTACTAAAAAGCGTAAAGAAATAATACTTTACCTAAAAATGGGTCTTTTCCTGATTGTTAGCTTTTGTTTGGCTTCTGCCATTCTAAGCCATCCAATTGAACGGTATCTGATTTTTCCTGTAGTAGTTTGGGTCTTAATATTTAGTATCATCTTTATCAAAGGGCAAAGTGAGGTTAAATGGATTTGGGCTTTAACTTGCCTGGCCTTGGTTTTAAATGTAGGTCAATGGGATATGTTTAGATCTGACACCATTTCTGATGCCGATTTATCCTATCGCCAAAATATTGAAAACACGGAGCAAACGATTGCATATATGAATGCACATGACATTTCACCCGTGGTTTTAGAATTCCCATATAACTTTAGTCAGGAATATGATCACAGTGGGTATACCAAGCTAAAAGAAAGTATTCAGATTCTAAAAGCACCGCCAAAAACAAAGCATTACCGAGTGTTCAGCTGGCCTGGTAATTTAGAGCATGAAAATGACACACAAGGGTATCAGCCCATTGTTCGTATGGAGTTTCCGTACAGCTTCTCAGAACTTAGTATAAAAGACTAATATCCGCCACCACCTGCAATCCGTGTGTTTTTAACGTGCATGGTCAGGACTGAAATATTTGACTTGTTTACCAGTTGCTGAGCATAATGTCCCATAAAAAAACCAGTAGGTGATTCTCTCTCACTCATGATGGAGATTAAATCTGCCCCAATTTCATTGGCGTAATCAACACATGCCTCTGAAATGTTTTTGTTATAAATTTCTTTATACGTAAAATCAACACCATGATCAATACAATAACCTTCAGCTTGTCCAGCATAAATTTTTAATGTGTTAATAACAGAAGGGTCTTCGTTCTTGTTCACGATCGCAATATGAACCGTAGCGTTATACGCCTTGGCCAAGGTAACCGTCAAAGGTACTTTTTGCCGGGTTTCACTGGCATCAGCAATTGGAAGAACGATGTTTTTAAAGCCATCGTTTTTATGATCAGGTGTAAACGTAATCACAGGGCATCGCGATGCGGATAAAACTTTAAACGCATTCCCTCCAATCCAATCTGGATCTCGGTCCTTGCTTCCATGGGTTCCCATTACAATTAAATCAGCTTCTAGTTCCTTTTCCAGGGCCAATACCTCTTTATAAGGTTTACCCTTTTTTTCAAGAATAATGAAATGAACATTGGAATCTGCCATAATTTCCTCTACTTCTGACTTAACTTGTCCTGCAGGTGATTTCTCCGGGTTTACATTCAGAACAGTTATATTAGCATCATGCCGTTGCGCAAGGTCTCGTGCATGTTTTAAGGCAGTGCGACTAGACGGTGAAGGTACATAAGCAGCAATAATTTGAGTAAATTTTGTATTCATAGGCTTTTAGTTTGATTAAAGTGGTCTGTCCGAAGTTATGAAAAAAAATCTAAGAAGTGGTATAAAATATTTTTTAAATGGAGTTCATCAGGTGCTAATATTGATTTTACATCCATATTTTGCAATCCTAACGGTATTAATGAGCGAAATATTATGTTTACCTTTACCCTATGGAATGGAACGAAGTGAATAATAGACTGGAAAAGACGTTTATTTTCAAGCAATTTGAGGATGCCATGTCCTTTATGCAAGCCTTGGTGCCTCAGATTGCTGAGATAAACCATCACCCCACATGGCAGAATACCTACAATCAAATTAGAGTGCAACTGCAAACCCATGATGCGGGTAATACCGTAACTGCTAAGGATCGTGAATTAGCGGATATAATGGATAAGGAGTATGCTAATTACACATGAATTTGCCTGAGCCAAAGGCGAAAATGGTTCAGAATTGACTCGAATGAATCAAACTGTGTTTTGATCCCATTATCCAATGTGAAATAATGATTTTGATTTCTCCATGTGCCATCTTTATTCAATGAAGTCTCTGTTTTGCGATGAAACGCAAAAGGAGTTTTAGTAAGCTCATGCTGGATGCTTAGCCATCCCTTTTTCTTAGTAAAAGTAAAATCCAGGTAATTCAACCCCAACTGTTCAATTTTATTTTTAAATGCATCGTGTTCAGTTTGTTTGAATTTCATGAACTGGAGATATTAAATCCGCTTTTTCAATTTCTTAATCTTCTTGGTGCTACGTTCAAGCTCCTTGTCCAGGTAAGCTCGATAGGCCCTTTTGAGCTTCGTTTTTGGGGTGCTTTCTAGTTCATTGACGATATATTTTCGGTATGATTTAAGACCGTATAAGGTAAACTCATCCAGTTTTTGACGGATCTTGTTTTTCTTTTTTGAAGTACTGCTGCTCATGATTTTGGGTTTAAAGCGAAAATAGTAAAATTAAGTAAGAATATTTTTCAGCATACGATGAAGGTTAGATTTTAAGCGATTGCACTAGTATGCCGTCCGCGACTTTGGCAATTACCCTATAAAATTATGGATATCAAGGGGAAATAAGGATGGCGTTTTAAAAATCTAGGTAAAAACTGGTCAAATAAAACGGTGTAATTATCATATAATCAACTAGTTATGAATGTTGGTGGAAAAAGTATGCATAAAAGTGGGAGAAAGTGGTAAAAAGTGGGAATTATTGGATTATTTTTGACCAAACAAAAACCAAAACACCCTCGTGGCAAACTATATTGGAGAATTTGATTGTAAGTTAGATAGCAAAGGCAGATTGTTTTTGCCCGCTAAGTTGCGCTCGCAAATTCCCAATAAGAGTGCAGCGGCCATGGTAGTGAATCGGGGATTTGAAAAATGCTTGGTGCTTTACACCAAGGCTGATTGGGTGGCAGAAACGGCCAAGCTCAATATCTTAAATGAGTTTAATAGAGAAGCTAGAAAGTTTATCCGTGTGTTTAATAATGGAGCAAATATGGTTCAGATTGATAACGCGGGTAGAGTCTTGTTGCCAAAGAAATTAATGGATTATGCGGGCCTTTCGGGTGAAGCGGTAGTGAGCGCTTACGGCAGTAAGATTGAAATATGGGACAAAAAGACCTTTGTGTCTGAACTGGAAATTAATGCAGATGACTTCGCCTTGGCTGCGGAGAAGCTGCTGGGTGCTCATCACAATAAAGGGAACGATAACGATGAGTAGCTATCACCAGCCTGTAATGTTATCTCAGTGTATTGAAGCCTTAAATATAAAACCCAATGGAACCTATGTCGATGTGACTTACGGGGGCGGTGGGCATAGTAAGGAGATTTTAGCCCGTTTAGGAAAGCAAGGAAAATTGTATGCTTTTGATCAGGATGATGATGCCCTAGCTCAAGCAATCGATGATGATCGTCTGATATTAATTAAATCAAACTTTCGATTTACACAGCAATATCTAGAATACTTTAATGCGATACCTGTAGATGGCTTATTGGCAGACTTGGGAGTGTCCTCCCATCAAATTGATGAAAAGGAACGTGGATTTGCCTTTATGCAGGAGGGTCCATTAGATATGCGTATGGACACAACCAAGGGGGTGTCTGTTTCAAAATGGTTAACCGAGGTTTCTGTTGCTGAATTAGTGCATGTGCTTAGCGCTTTCGGAGAGATTAAAAACGCAAAAATGCTGGCCAATGAGATTTTGAAGTCGCAGCCCATGCAAACAACTCAAGATTTGGCTGATGCATGTGAACGGGTAGCTCCTAAGCATAAGCTTTATGCCTATTTAGCCAAAGTATTTCAAGCCTTACGTATTTATATCAATGATGAAATGGCTGCATTGACTGATTTTTTGGAACAATTGAAGCACGTAATTAAAGAAGATGGCCGTGCAGTAGTAATGAGCTATCATTCTTTAGAAGACCGATTGGTTAAGCGATGGGTACAATCTGGGAATATTAAGGGAGATGTGGAAAAGGATTTATATGGCAATGTGATCCGACCCTTTAAGGAAATGAACCGTAAACCTATCGTGGCGGACGAAGCGGAATTAGCGCAAAATACGAGAGCGCGAAGTGCAAAATTAAGAGTAGCAATAAAATTATAAAAATTCGTGAAGAACAAGCCCATCCATACCAAAAAGAAGCAAGTAAAGAAGGGGTCTTTGACCAATACGCTTTCCGAAGGGTTTAACATGGACCGGGCAACGTTATCTAGCACGATGGTGTATCTCATTGCTTTCGTATTGTTTGTAATCATCTACATCGCCAATTCGCATTATCATGTAAAAACCATGCGGAAAATCAAGGATACAAAGCAAGATCTCAAAGAGATTCAAGCAGAGTATGTAAGCCTGAAGGCCGAATTGGCGAAAAAGACTAAAGCTTCTGAGTTGGCCAAAGGGTTAAAGGATAAAGAAATTAAAGAATTGAGACAGCCTCCTTACTTGGTTGAGAAGAAAAAATGAACATCAAGAAGTCCATATTGACTCGTGTATACATTAGCTTTTTGTTGGTGGTGATATTTGGCGTTTTCGTAATTGGTCAAATCATCAAACTTCAATTCGTAGAGAAAGACAAATGGAAGAAATTAAGTCTGGAGCAAAGTATACGATATAATGAGGTAGAAGCTTCGCGAGGGAATATATATGCTGCAAACGGGGAATTATTAGCTACTTCATTGCCTCGTTTTGATGTGTATTGGGATAGTCGCGCTAGTGGTATTAGCAATGCGCTTTTTGAAGAAAAAGTTGACAGCCTTGCATTTTTATTGAGCGTGCATTTTGGCATAAAGCCTGAACAAGATTGGCAAAGAGATTTGCGCAAGGCACGAAGTCAAGGAAGCAGATACCTGCGTTTAAAACGCAATATTGGATTTAGCCTAGCAAAGGATATACGCAAGTGGCCGATTTTTAGAAAAGGGAAATATAAAGGTGGGCTTATTTTGGAGGAAAAGAGCAGCAGAAAAATGCCCTATGGTATTTTAGCGGCTAGGACTGTTGGGTTTAGCAGAGAGACTTATCATGTGGGTGTTGAAGGAGCTTTTGATAGCATTTTAGCTGGAGTACAAGGACAGCGTTTAGAAGAAAAGATGTATGGTGGGGTATGGAAGCCCGTAGCGGATCAAAATGGGGTTGACCCAAAAGATGGATTGGATGTATACACAACCATTGATATTGAATTACAAGACGTTGCTGAAGATGCACTTTATAGAACATTGGTTAAAAATAACGCGCATCACGGTTGTGTTGTTCTACTTGAAGTAGAAACCGGAGCAGTAAAAGCCATTGCCAATTTGGAACGCCAAAAAGATGGCAGTTATGCTGAAACGTATAATTATGCAATAGGAGAATCTACAGATCCGGGTAGTACGTTTAAACTGATGTCTTTTATGGCATTGTTAGAAGATGGAAAGGCAGAATTGTCTGATTCGATTGACATTGAAGGAGGCCGTACCAAATACTACGATCAAGAAATGGTAGATGCCTCTCGTCCTAAGCGGCAATTTCAAACACTGCGAGAATGCTTTGAAAGGTCTTCAAATGTAGGAACTTCTAAAGCAATCATGGCGGCCTATAAAGATAATCCGCAAGCGTATCTGAAGCATATCAAAAATGCTCATTTGGATCGTAAGCTGGGTTTCGAGATTAAGGGTGAGTCAAGTCCATTGGTTAAGGCGCCTGGTCAGCCAGGATGGTCTGGAACAACCTTGCCTTGGATGTCTATTGGTTATGAGGTGTTGTTAAATCCAATGCAGATCGCAGCATTTTATAATGCCATTGCAAATGATGGCAAAATGATGAAGCCTTATTTAATCAGTGCCATTAAAGACGCGGGTCGAAGTATTGAAAAATTTGAACCGCAAGTATTGGAACGTGCGATATGTTCCAAGTCTACCGCAAAACAATTGCAAGGTTTGATGGAAGGCGTGGTAGAAAATGGAACTGCCACAAACCTGAAAGACCTGGGCTTGAAAGTAGCCGGTAAAACAGGAACTGCTCAAGTAGCATTGGGTTCAAAAGGGTTTAGTAAAACATCACATACCGCCAGTTTTGCAGGCTATTTCCCTGCTTACAATCCCAAATATACTTGCTATGTAGTGGTCAATCGTCCTTCTATGGGTGTGTATTATGGATCGCTAGTGGCTGGTCCCGTTTTCAGAGAGGTAGCAGATAAAGTGTATGCAACTGTGGCATATTCAAAACCGATTGAGAGCAAAGAAGAAACTGCACAAATTCCTTGGGTTAAAGGAGGTTATACGGTAGAAGCCCGTTCTGTGCTGAACAAAATGGGAATCAGCTCGCATCCTAAACAAGATTCATGGCCCGAATGGGGCAGCACTGCTAAGCGCGGTTTGGCGGTGGTATTCGTAGAAAAGGTGCCAGCAAAATCTAAAGTGCCCAATGTAATAGGATGGGGCTTAAGAGATGCGGTTTATATTCTTGAAAGCAGGGGTTTGAAAGTCCGAGTTCAAGGCTACGGAAAAGTGAATACCCAATCCATTCCATCAGGGTCACAAATCATAAAAGGTTCCACCATATTAATTCGTTTGAAGCCATGAAATTAGAAATGCTTCTGCAACATATCGAACCAGTTCAATTGCATGGAAGTGTTGAGGTTGAGGTGTTGGGTTTAACACTCGATTCAAGACAAGTTGAAAAAGGTTTCTTATATGCAGCCTTACCAGGTACGCAAGTGGATGGGCATGACTTTATTGATGCGAGTATTACTGCAGGTGCTCAAGTTATACTGTGCAGCACACTCCCCGAGGCGCAAATTGAAGGGGTGAGTTATGTTATGGTCAGTAACGTTTCTGAAAATCTAGGTCGATTAGCCAGCACTTTCTATGGCAACCCTTCTAGTGAGTTGGAAGTGGTGGCTATAACAGGGACCAATGGCAAGACTACATGCACATCATTGCTGTATGATTTATTTACCAATTTGGGGCACACCTGTGGCTTGCTTTCCACTGTAGAAGTAAAAGTAGGCAAGAAGGTGTATCAGGCAACACACACTACGCCCAACGCAATAGCCGTTCAAGGGTACCTTAAAAAGATGGTAGATGCAGGTTGTGATTACTGTTTTATGGAAGCCAGTAGCCATGCAATAGATCAAAACCGATTAAGCGGTTTAGCAATTGAAGTAGCTGGGTTTACCAATTTATCCCACGACCATTTAGATTACCATAAAACCTTTGCAGAATATCGCGATGCAAAGAAGAAGTTATTCGATTCCTTACCAAGCACATCATATAGTCTTACCAATAAAGATGATAAAAACGGATCAGTGATGCTTCAGAATTCAAAAGCCGCCAAGTTCTATTATTCCGTAAGTAAACCGGCTGATTTTAAAGGCCGCGTAATTGAAATGGATATGGCTGGGATGTTATTGGATATTAATCGCATGGAAGCATGGTATCAACTAACTGGAAGGTTTAATGCGTCCAATTTATTGTTGGTGTATGGAGTGGCTTTTTTGTTAGGCAAGTCTCAGGAAGAAATTATTACGGGCCTTACCAAAGTTGGTCGCGTTCCAGGCAGGTTTGAAATTATAAAATCGACTACCGGTTTAATTGGCATAATAGATTATGCGCATACCCCAGATGCATTGGAAAACTTGTTAGAGAGCGTTAACGGGATTCGCACGAAGAATGAAACGCTTTATACCATTTTCGGCTGCGGAGGTAATCGAGATAAAGAAAAACGTCCAGAAATGGGTAAGGCTGCGGCACGCCTTTCGGATAAAGTGGTCATCACTTCTGACAATCCAAGGGACGAAGAACCGGAAAGCATCATTCAAGAAATTGAAGCAGGTATTCCTATCGAACACAAACGAAAAATGATCAGTATCAGCGATCGCAAGCAGGCCATTCGTTCAGCAATTATGATGGCAAGTAAGGGAGATATTCTGGTTATAGCAGGAAAAGGGCATGAGACGTATCAGGAAATTAAAGGAACGAAATACCCTTTCGATGACCGCGTGATTTTAAAGGAATTATTTAACGAATTAGACAAGTAAACTATGTTATACTATTTTTTCGATTACTTAGAACAATTGCACGTGCCAGGGATGGGAGTCTTTCAGTACATCTCCTTTCGCACCGCGGCTGCAACCATACTTTCATTATTGATTTCGCTTGTTTTTGGAAAGCGTTTGATTCTAGTTCTAAGCCAACGTCAAATCGGGGAAACCATCCGAAACTTAGGGATTAAAGACGAGCAGAAAAAGAGTGGTACGCCAACCATGGGTGGGTTAATCATCATCGCTGCGATCATTATTCCAACCTTGCTATTTGCTCGCTTGAGTAACATCTATATCATTATGATGCTTTGCACAACGGTATGGTTAGGTATGGTCGGCTTCTTAGATGATTATATCAAGGTGTTTAAAAAGAACAAGGAAGGTCTGTCTGGGCGATACAAAGTTATTGCGCAGCTTCTGTTGGGTATAGCAATTGGAGCCACCATGTTTTGGCATCCATCTATTGTTACTCGATCTCGTGTTGATGCGGAAAAGGCATCGGCAGAAGTGATTAATGACAACACGTATGAAGCCGTTATGGGCAAAGATGGCGAAGTAAATTATTATGTGAAAGATGAAAAGTCGGTTAAAACCAATGTCCCTTTTCTGAAAAGCGCGGAGTTTGACTATGCTAAAATAATAGGATTAGCTGGTGATAATTATCAAAAGTATGCTTGGCTGCCTTTTATACTCATCGTTTCTATTGTGCTCATTGCAGTAAGTAATGGTGCTAATCTAACGGATGGCATGGATGGTTTAGCCGCAGGTACAAGTGCAATTGTCGGAGTCACATTGGGATTATTAAGTTACTTATCAGGGTCATACATATTTGCCAATTACTTAAATATCTTTTTTATACCTCATCTGGGAGAGCTGGCCATATTTGCCGGTGCTTTTGTAGGGGCTTGCATTGGGTTTTTATGGTACAATGTATACCCAGCCCAAGTTTTCATGGGTGATACGGGAAGTCTTACCATTGGCGGAATAATCGCAGTGTTTGCCTTAGTAATCCGCAAAGAATTATTGATTCCTATTTTATGTGGAATTTTCCTGGCAGAGAATCTTTCCGTCATGATACAAGTTGCTTATTTCAAGTATACCAAGAAACGATATGGTGAAGGGAAAAGAGTTTTTCTGATGTCACCCTTGCATCATCACTATCAAAAGAAAGGAATTCCTGAGCCCAAAATAGTAGCTCGCTTTTGGATCGTAGGAATTTTATTGGCCATCATAACCCTAGCAACCATCAAACTAAGATAAATTGAAAGAGCTGGTTTACATATTAGGTGCTGGAGAATCAGGGATTGGTGCAGCTCTGCTTGCCCAAAAACTAGGTCATGAGGTTTGGGTGTCTGATTTTGGCACCATAAAGCCAACATTTAAGTCTGAGCTGGAACAAAATGCCATACCGTTTGAAGAAGGAGGGCATGATATGATTAAACTATTGATTGCAGGTTTGGTGGTAAAAAGTCCGGGAATTTCTGAAGAGGTAACTGCTGTTCAAGTAGCCTATGATAAAGGAATTGAAGTGATCTCTGAAATAGAATTTGCCGCCAGAAACACGACAAGTAAATTAATTGCAGTCACCGGCACCAATGGTAAAACTACCACTACCAGTTTGTGCTATGACATACTTAAAAAAGCAGGTTTGGAAGTTCGCTTGGTTGGAAATATTGGACAAAGTTTTGCTAAAGCAGTGGCGACTGACCCAGCACCATATTATGCTATTGAGGTGAGCAGTTTCCAACTGGATAATTGCTATTCATTTGCTCCAGATGTTGCGATACTCTGTAATATCACTCCAGACCATTTAGATCGATACAAGTTCAGTGAAACGTTGTATGCCGAATCTAAATTTAGAATCGCACAAAATCAAAGGCACGACCAGTTTTTCATCTACTGTCAAGATGATGAATTGACTGAACTATATATACCCAAAAACATTGATGCCAAGGTGCTCACATTTTCAATTGAAGAAAAAGTGGATGAAGGTGCCTGGTTAAATAATGACGAATTAACAATAACCATAAACAATAAAAACACATTTAATATGAACGTACAACAATTAGGATTACAAGGTTTGCACAACACTTACAACAGTATGGCTGCTGCAATCATGGGCAACGTGCTCAACATTAAAAACGAAGTGGTAAGAAACAGCCTACTTAGTTTTGAGAATATTGAACACCGGCTTGAAAACGTAGCTACCATCGGTGGGGTAAAATATGTCAATGACAGCAAGGCAACCAATGTGAACTCGGCCTGGTATGCACTAGAAAGTGCAGATGAGCCCGTCATTTGGATAGCTGGTGGCGTAGACAAAGGGAATGATTATGCTAAGATTAAAGATCTTGTGCGTAAAAAAGTCCGAATGATAATTTGTTTAGGTGAAAACAACCTTAAGATTCATCAAGCATTCGCAGGTGATGTAGAAATGATTATGAATACGACATCTGCATACGATGCGGTTACTGCAGCCTATCGAATGGCAAAAAAAGGTGATACCGTATTGTTGTCTCCAGCATGTGCAAGTTTTGACTTGTTTGATAGTTATGAAGATCGTGGAAGACAGTTTAAGGCAGCTGTAAAATCACTTTAAACCATGCAGGTTTTTAATAAATATTTTAAAGGAGACCGGCTAATCTGGCTGTGTATCATTTTTTTATCTCTAATAGGAGTGGCTGGAGTGTATAGTGCTACAGGCTCTTTGGCATTTGCGCTTAAGGGTGGAGATACGGAATACTATTTATTAAAACATACTGTTTTTGTGGTCGTTGGTTTTATCATCATGTACTTCTGTCAAATGATGGATTACCGTTATTTCTCACGAATAGCCCAGTTGTTATTGATTTTATCGTTCATATTGTTACCGATAACACTGCTTCTTGGAGATGACACCAATGATGCCACACGTAGATTAACCATATTGGGAATTAGTTTTCAAACCTCTGATTTAGCTAAGGTTAGTCTGATTATGTATATCTCTAGGTATCTGAGTAAAAAACAGGACAAAACCCATGAATTCAGCACCTTATGGCCCATTTTGGCTTGTATTGTGGTGATCTGTTTAATGATAGCTCCTGAAAATTTAAGTACCGCCTTA
The DNA here is from genome assembly GCA_943788195.1 of uncultured Bacteroidia bacterium. Classification (GTDB taxonomy): domain Bacteria; phylum Bacteroidota; class Bacteroidia; order NS11-12g; family UBA955; genus CALSPH01. The sequence continues at coordinate 536,054 of CALSPH010000002.1, read as the reverse complement.
GTTCTTTTTGCAACCTGTTTTTTACTCCTCTTTTTGGGACGTATTAACCTAAAGTATTTGGGGGGATTGTTCGGTGCGATGTTGTTAGCAGCAACCTTGGGGCTTGTGTTTTTATTGAATGTAGATTCCGACGGATGGGCGAAAAGTACAAGAATACCCACTTGGAAGGCACGTGTTGAAAGATATATGGGCGGAGATGAAGGAGAGTCTGTACAAGTAAAACAGGCAAAAATTGCTGTTTCTACCGGTGGTCTATTTGGTAAAGGTCCTGGGAAAAGTACCCAAAGGGTCTTTTTGCCGCATAGTTATAGTGATTTTATGTTTGCCTTTTTGATTGAGGAATATGGTTTAATTATCGGTGGAATTGGAATTATGCTGGCATACTTGCTGATTCTATTTAGAACCATACGAATAGTCATAAAAAGTCCCAAAGCTTTTGGAGCCTTGCTGGCCGTAGGTCTCGGATTTTTTCTCTGTATCCAGGCATTTATTCATATGGGCGTCTCAGTCAGTTTATTGCCGGTAACCGGTTTAACCTTGCCCTTAGTATCCATGGGGGGTACTTCGATTATTTTCAATAGTATCGCGTTTGGAGCAATCTTATCGGTAAGTCGTTTTATTGATGAGAAGGAAGGAGATGTGCCGAATGGATAGTGTGATTATTTCAGGAGGAGGTACCGGAGGTCATATTTTCCCAGCAGTAGCCATTGCCGATGAAATAAAACGGAGGTACCCAAATTGCAATATTCATTTTGTAGGTGCGCTGGGTCGTATGGAAATGGAAAAGGTGCCTGCAGCAGGTTATGCTATTACTGGCTTGCCTATCAGCGGTTTTCAACGGAAACAACTTTGGAAAAATTGGAATTTGCCTTTCAAAATAATCCGAAGTTTAATCATAAGTAATCAACTGTTAAAAAAGCACAAACCCCAGCTGGTGGTTGGCGTTGGAGGATATGCAAGTGCAGCAATTACCAAACGTGCCCAAGCTAAGGGGATAAAAACCTTGTTGCAAGAGCAAAATGGGTACGCAGGAATGACTAACAAGATTTTAGGAAAAAATGCAGATGCAATCTGTGTGGCGTATGAAAACATGAGTCGATTTTTTCCAGTTGATAAGATTCATATTACGGGTAATCCAATTCGAGAAAGTATTTTGAAAATGGGCGTAGCTAAACCTGAATGGTATACGAAATATGGACTAAGTAATGATAAGCCAGTATTGCTAGTGGTAGGTGGAAGTCTAGGAGCAAGGTCGATCAATAAAGCGGTAGAGTCTGCTCTAGACATACTCATAGAGAATGGCGTTCAAGTCATCTGGCAGACCGGCAAGAATTATCAGCACACGTATCAAAAGAAAGCAGGAGATGGCGTGTCAATCCAGAATTTTATAAAGGAAATGCATGAAGTGTATAGCCTAGCAGATTTAATCGTATCGCGTGCTGGAGCCTTGTCTATATCTGAGCTTTGTTACGTAGGTAAACCCACCATTTTTGTTCCTTCACCTAATGTGGCGGAAGATCATCAAACCAAGAATGCATTGGCTATGGTAGATAAGAAAGCGGCAGTATTGGTCTCAGATTCTGAGGTTAATAATGTGCTGCTTGAGAAAGTGATTGGATTGATCAATGATAACGTTCGTACTACTGAACTTGCCATGCATATAAAGTCATTAGCTAAACCGAATGCAGTAAATGATATTGTGGATATAGCGGAAAATTTGAATCAATAAAGTGAAAAGGCTAAAACATATTAAATCGGTTTACTTTGTAGGAGTAGGTGGTATTGGTATGAGTGCCTTGGCCAGGTTTTGTGTGCACAAAAGAATGCAGGTATATGGCTATGATAAAACTACTTCAAATTTAACCCAACAATTGAGCAACGAAGGAATTGTTATTTCCTTTGAAGATGATGTGTCAAGTCTGCCACCGCAATTTCAATCCTACAGTGATGAAAACTTAGTGGTTTTTACTCCTGCAATTCCCAAGGACAATTTGATTTTTAATAATCTGTTGGCTTTAGGGTATGACCCCATAAAGCGGTCCGCATTTTTAGGTCTTATTTCACAAACTCATTACACGCTAGCGGTGGCTGGAACACATGGCAAAACCACCACAAGTACATTATTGGCACACATTGTTTATGAGGCAGGATTCGAGATGCTGGGGATATTAGGCGGCATAAGTACCAATTATAAGTCTAACTATATCATTCAAGCTGAAGGGCTGAAAGTGAATGGTAAGCCTGTGCTGGTTACTGAAGCAGATGAGTTTGATCGGTCATTCTTACAGCTTTCACCCCATGTTGCCGTTATCACATCAACAGATGCAGATCATTTAGATATATATGGGAAGCCCGAAGACTTGCAGAAGAGTTTTCAAGATTTTGCGGATTTGGTTTCGGATACCTTGATTCTAGCAGAAGGAGTTCAAATCAATCATGGTGCCCCAATATATTATGGTGCCAAGGCAAAAAACGCCTATTCCAATTTGCGGAACAAAGAAGGAAATCAGTATTTCGATTTGTTATTAGAGAATCAAAGTGTTGAAAATATTAAAGCAGGTTTACCTGGAAAGCACAATGTAGAAAATGCCCTTGCAGCAATTATTACTGCGAAACAATTGAAGATTCCTACTGAGGATATACTTAGATCGGTAAGTAATTTTAAGGGTGTTAAACGCAGGTTTGAAAAAGCATTTGAAAGCCAAAATAAAGTGATCATTGACGATTATGCGCATCATCCAGAAGAACTGAATGCAATCATTTCTGCTGTACGTGCACTTTATCCAAATCGGAAAATGCACATGGTTTTTCAGCCGCATTTGTATAGTCGTACGCGCGATTTTATGGATGAATTTGCCTTGGCTTTGGGCCAAGTAGACCATTTGATGATTAACCCCATTTACCCGGCAAGAGAGCTACCGATAGAAGGGGTAACAAGCACAGCCTTATTGTCTAAAATCGACTTGGATCAAAAGAGCGTGTTATCCCGAGAAGAGGCCATAGATGAACTTGCGGCCACGAGGCCCGAATTGTTGGTAATTGCTGGGGCAGGGGATATCGATCGAATTGTTCAACCTATTGTTAAATCATATCAAAATGAAGAATCAACCGCATAATCCACCAAAGAAGAAATCTACTTCGCTGAGCAAATTGGTTGTTTGGTCCCTTGCAGGAATACTCGCTTTGGTATGTTTGTTTTTGGTTTTTAATAAATCAAGTAACGGGAAGAAATTTAAAGAGGTGAAAATAGAAATCACTCCTTTGCCGAATAAAATCAACTTTTTAACAGAAAAGGACATCCATGCGATAATTGATACCCTAACCAATCGTTCAGTCTTTAATAAAGCCTATTGTGAGCGAGTGTTAGAAAGGAACCCATATATTAAGAATGCAGAGATTTATGTTGATTTAAAACAGAATCTTTTTTGCAAAATTACACAACGCCAACCGATTGCTAGAGTGGTGAATTCCAGCCAAAGTCAGTATTATATTGATAAAGAAGGCACCAAGTTTTCGGTTATTACTGGAACTGCTGCACGCGTATTGGTTGCCAATGGATATATCCTTGAAAAAAGAATTCCACAAGACAGCTTAAGGTCGAAGGTGATACAAGATGTTTTTAAAACCGCTAGCTACATAGAAAACGACTTGTTTTGGAAACAGTTCACTGAGCAATTGTATGTAGATAAGTATAAAGATCTAATCTTGATTCCTAAAGTGGGAAGTTTTACCATTGTATTGGGGAATGCTGAGCGTTTGGATCAGAAATTCTCCGACTTAAAGGTCTTTATTAAGAATGCGTTACCCAGCGTAGGTTGGGATAAATACAAGACTTTAAGTGTTAAATTTAAAGGCCAAATAGTAACCGTTAAAAAGTAAAATAAGGATATGCACTCAAACAATAATAAAATCGTAGTTGGATTGGATATTGGTACTACCAAGATCTGTGCAATTGTAGGTCAGTTGAACGAAAATGGTAAGCTAAACGTACTAGGGATGGGCAAAGCACCATCACTAGGAGGAGTTTCAAGAGGCGTTGTTGCGAATATAAATAAAACTACAGAAGCCATTCAGAAAGCCATAGAATTGGCCTCGATGAATTCTAAAATAAACATCGGAGAGGTGCATGTTGGAATCGCAGGACATCATATTAAAAGTTTACAACATACCGGTACATTAATCCGAACTGAAGGCGATCGTGAAATTGGACAAGAAGAATTGGATCAACTACAAAGTGACATGTATCGCTTGGCAGTTGAGCCTGGAAATACGATTATTCATGTCTTACCACAAGAATATATTGTGGATAATGAGCGTGGGATCCAAGATCCTGTAGGAAGAACTGGAACAAAACTAGACGGAATATATCACATTGTAACCGGTCAGATTAACGCAGCAAAGAATATTAAACGTTGTGTTGAAAAAGCGGGTCTTGAAATGGTTGATATCATCGTTGAACCGATTGCATCTTCCAAAGCTGTTTTAGAAGAAGAAGAAATGGAAGCAGGCGTTTGCTTGTTGGACATTGGCGGTGGTACATCAGATATAGCCATTTTTAAAGGGGGTAAGATTCGACATACTGCTGTTATACCTTTTGGTGGTGATGTTATTACCCAGGATGTAATGGAAGCCTTTAGCCTGTTGCAGAAGCAAGCTGAAAAATTAAAAACAAAATTTGGCTGTGCGATTCCAGATAGCACTAAGGATAATGAAGTGGTTGTTATTCCTGGTGTTGGTAATAGAAAACCCAAAGAAATTAAAGTAAAGAATCTAGCACGGGTAATCAATGCTAGAATGGAGGAAGTATTTGAATTGGTGGATGATGAGATTTATGCATCTGGTTTTAAAGATCGATTGCATTGTGGAATCATGTTGACCGGTGGTGGAGCGCAATTAAAAGATGTGAGTCAATTATTAGAATATACCACTGGGTTGGAAGTGAATTTAGGGCTTCCGCACCAGCATTTAGCCAAAGGGATGGTAGAGGAGGTGAAGAGTCCAATGTATGCCACTGGTATCGGACTGGTATTGAAAGGCTTAGACTCTGAGAGTTATAGCTTGCAAACCAATACGCCTAAGCCTGCTACAAAACCAAGAAGTAAAAAACCAATGTCAGAATATATTCCAAATTTTGGAGGTATCAAACAATGGTTCAAAGACGAGGATTTACCAGATTATAACGGATAGAATAAATATTAAAAACTATGGCAAATTTTAGAGTAGATTTACCCAAAGAGGCATCCAACATTATCAAAGTTATTGGTATTGGTGGAGGTGGAGGTAACGCAGTAAACCATATGTACGAGCAAGGTATCATGGGCGTTGATTTCATTATATGCAACACGGATGCTCAGGCTTTAGAAATGAGTCCCATCCCAAATAAGATTCAGATTGGCACCAGCATATCCGAAGGATTAGGAGCGGGTTCTAAGCCAGAAGTGGGCAAGCAAGCTGCTGAGGAGAGCAAAATGCATCTTCAAGATATGCTGTCGCACAATACAAAAATGCTTTTTGTTACTGCAGGTATGGGTGGTGGAACCGGTACAGGTGCTGCTCCGGTAATAGCTAAGATTGCTAAGGATATGGATATACTCACAGTGGGTATTGTAACCACACCTTTTGACGATGAAGGACCAGTAAGAAAAGCCCAGGCGATTGAGGGAATTGAAGAATTGAAATCCAATGTAGATGCTTTATTGGTTATTGCCAATGATCGTATTATAGAAATGTTTGGAGACTTGCGTATTTCTGAGGCATTCGCAAAAGCAGATGATGTGCTATGCATAGCAGCCAAGGGAATTGCTGAAATTATTACCGTTGCTGGTAAAATGAACGTGGATTTTAAAGATGTTAAAACAGCCATGACCGATAGCGGAAGAGCGATTATGGGAACTGGTATTGCGGTAGGTGAAGATAGAGCCGAAGATGCGGCAAGACTAGCGTTAGAGTCTCCCTTATTGAATGAAACGAAGATTGAAGGAGCAAAACATCTACTGGTTAATTATACCTACGGTAATGAAGAGCCTTATGGAAGGGAAATAAAATTGGTGAATCAATATTTCCAACAGGAAGCAGGGTTAAATGCACAACTCAAATTTGGATTGTGTCATGATCCCAATATGGGGCCAGAACTGTCTGTAACGATCATTGCTACCGGTTTTGTAAGCAACGATTTAGGAAGCCCTTATGCACCATTAAATGAGGTAGAAACTGAAATGCAAGAGGAAGAGCCACAAGGCATTGTGATTGACTTTGATTCAGACGAGGAAACCGTAAGTGCACCCATTCAAGAAACCAAAAAAGAGCCGAACAACTTGTTTAGCAGACAAGAACGCAAATGGAGAGATCGAGGTGAAATCTTTAACCAAGAAGATGTTAAAGAGAAGGATATGTATAATACCCCTGCCTATTTAAGAAAGGGAGTAGAATTGGACGAAAGCAAAAATGAAGTCGAAGTTTCTAAGTTAAGCCTTTCAGAAGATGTTGAGCAAGATCGTGATATTTCCTTGCGGCCGGGGAACAGTTATCTGCATGATAACGTGGATTAAAATTTACAATACAGCACCGCTTATCTACATTAAGGAGTAAGTGCGTTTACAATCCCAGTGCTGGATATTGCTCTGGATCATATTCATGCATCATCGCATAAATAGCTGTAGTAATTCCTTCTGCATTCGGCTTGCTGTAATAATCCCCATCCGTGCCATAGGCTGGGCGATGATCTTGAGAGGCAATGGTTAACGCTTCTGCATCCAAGTGGCGCATTCCGCCTTGTTCAACCAGTACTTTTTGCATCATGTATGCCGTTGCTCCTCCACTCACGTCTTCATCCAAGAATACCACCTTATTTGTGCGTTCAAGGGATTTGGAAATGCTATGATTAAGGTCAAAAGGCAATAGGGTTTGCACATCAATTAACTCAATAGAAACGCCTAATTGAGCCAATTGTTGAGCGCTTTGTTCAGCCACTCGGCATGTGCTTCCATAGGTTACTACGGTTACATCGGAACCTTCTATGATTACTTCTGGAATTCCAAATGGCTCGCAATATTCCGCAATATTACTAGGCATATCTTCCTTAATTCGATAGCCATTTAGGCATTCAATCAATAAGGCAGGCTCATCACTTTTTAATAAGGTATTATAGAACCCAGCAGCTTTGGTCATGTTACGGGGCACCAAAACATGTATACCACGAATCGCATTAAGGATCATGCCCATTGGGGATCCACTATGCCAAATCCCTTCCAAACGATGTCCACGTGTTCTTATGATTACTGGAGATTTTTGACCACCTTTGGTTCTCCATTGCAGGGTAGCTAAATCATCACTCATGGTTTGTATGGCATACAACAAATAATCCAAATATTGTATTTCTACAATGGGGCGCAAGCCGCGCATCGCTGCTCCAATTCCTTGGCCCAATATACTTGCTTCACGAATCCCAACATCGGTTATTCTTACCTCACCATATTTTTCTTGTAAGCCAGCAAAACCTTGGTTCACATCACCAATGTTTCCTAAATCTTCACCAAAGGCAATCAATTCAGGCATGCGGTCAAAAGCTGCATCAAAACATGCGTTGAGTACTTCTCTTCCGTCTACCTTTTGCGCACCATTCGCGTATTCAACCTCCACTGGAGTAATATTAAGTGCAGCTTGGTCAGATTGGCTGTATAGATGGCTGCTATAGCGATCTGAGTTGTCTGCATTGTATTGTTTCTTAAGTGCGATTAACGCATCTCTTTCTGCGCTGGAATGGTTTATACTAGATCGAATGGCTTCATGCAATGCAGCGTCAATTTCTTTGCGGATGGGCTCTGGGTTTTTGTCTAATTCATCTGCTAAAGAATCATTGCCTACTGCACGAATCGATGCACTAGCCAAATCTCTTTCTTGCTTAAGGGGCTCTAAAAATGCTTCCCAAGCCGCACGTTTTATTTTTCTAACCTCCGATTTTGCCTCTTTTTCAAGTGCATCCAATTCAGCTGTGCTGGCAATTTTCTTTTCCTCAATCCATGTTCGCATTTTCGAAATACAATCAAAATCAATCTCCCATTGAAGACGCTCTTTCGATTTATAGCGCTCATGTGACCCACTGGTGGAGTGGCCTTGTGGTTGAGTAATTTCTTTAACGTGCACTAATACTGGAACATGCTGTTCTCTGCAAACTTTAGCCGCTTCAGCATAGGTTTTGCATAGCGCTGCATAATCCCAGCCGTTAACCGTATATATTTGATATCCTTTTCCATTTTCATCCGTTTGGAATCCTTTTAAAATAGCGGATATATCTTCTTTGGTTGTTTGATATCGCGCAGGGACAGAAATGCCAAATCCATCATCCCATACGGACATCAACATGGGCACTTGTAATACTCCAGCGGCATTAATCACTTCCCAAAAGTGCCCTTCACTTGTACTTGCATTTCCTATGGTTCCCCAAGCAACTTCGTTTCCTTCCAATGAAAAATCCGTTAATGAGTGAAGTGCCTTATTTTCTCTGTATAGTTTGGATGCCCAGGCAAGGCCTAAGAGTCTAGGCATTTGACCCGCTGTAGGTGAAATATCTGCACTTGAATTGAACTGATCGGTTTGTTTTAACCAGTTTCCTTCATCATCCAGCAATCGTGTTCCGAAATGACCGTTCATGCTTCTTCCGGCACTGCACGGTTCTGCTTCTACATCCGTATGTGCATAGAGTTGAGCAAAGAATTTTTGTATATCACTGATACCTTTTGCGAACATAAAAGTTTGATCCCGATAGTAACCGCTTCTGAAATCACCCAATTGAAAGGCTTTCGCCATGGCTATCTGCGCAACTTCTTTTCCATCGCCAAAGATGCCAAATTTAGCTTTGCCGGTGAGTACTTCTTTTCTACCAGTTAAGCTGGCTTCTCTGCTTTCAAAAGCTAACTTATAATCGTTTAATACTTCTTGTTTAAAATCTGCTTTGGTAATTTTTTCTGCCTTAGTCATCCCCATAGTCACTGGTGCAAAAGTAATGATTTTGACTCTTATTTGATAATGTGTGTGTATACGGATGGTTTACCCCAGAATTGCTTTATTTTGCATTATATCCTAAGTGATTTGACTCATCTACGAAAAGCCATTTATGTCCTTATTGGAGCAATCTTACTATTGGCCATTGCTTTAATCAATACATATCCATTGATTACTCAAGATACGGGTGCATATTTAAATATGGCCTATGCCTGGTTTTTCCCAAGTGATCGCCCTGCATTTTATGGAGTTTTCATCAAGTTTGTTTCCATAACCAAGTCCATTTGGTGGCCTGTAATTGCTCAATCCGTGTTGCTTAGTTACTTGATGTTGGAGCTTGTAGAAAAATTAATTCCAAGGAATAAGGCAGGCATCGGTATTGTGTTCATTGGGCTAGTGGTCTTGCTTACTCCAGTGACTTGGATCGCCTCGCAAATCACCGCTGATATATTTACTGCAATCACCTTGCTGGCCTCCTTATTGTTTATACTCGAATCTAATAACTTGAAACGAATTGGGTTTCTATTGGTTGCGTTCTTCGCCCTGTTAACCCATAATTCAAACACCCTAACCATGCTTTGTTTTAGCACACTGTTTATAGGGGTGTCTTGGTTGAATAGTAAACTGTATTTAAGGCAATCTGTAACATTGTTTATTGTGGCCTTATTCAGTTTTGGTGCGCAATGCACTTCTAATTTAGTAACCAATGATGAGTTTACATTTAGCAAGCAAGGGCATGTATTCTTTATGGGTAAAATGGTTGAAAGTGGAATACTTAAAAGCTATTTGGATGAGCATTGTGTTACTGAAAACTATCGATTATGCGCATTTAAGGACTCTCTGCCCCCTTATGCAGCTGACTTCATCTGGCAAGAAGGCAAAGCTTTTCACAAAACAGGGGGTTGGCACGCAAGTAAGCCGGAGTATGTGAAAATCATCAAATCCACTTTTACAGAGACAAAATATCTTAAGTTACATATTCGTGAAAGTGTTTTAGGCACATTTGAACAAGTAACTCTCACTTATGTAGGTGATTTACTCTACCCTTTTACAAAAGGAACCCATCCCTATAAATTAGTTAAGAAATGGTTGCCCAATAGCATACCCTACATGATTCAGGCAAAACAGCAGCACAATCAATTGAGTTTTAGATTAGTTAGCGCGATTTATGCATGGACTCTATTCATTAGTTTCCTGTGTGCCCTGATTTTGTTGTTTTCTTCAATCGATAGAAGATACAAAATGCTCATTGGTTTGGTCATTATCTTTATTGTTAGCAACGCATTTGTTACTGCTACATTTGCGAATGTAATTGGCCGGTTGAATGCCCGTGTAGTCTGGGTTTTGCCATTTATTGCCTCAGTTTTAGCTTGGCAGTGGATTCAAGGAAAAAGAGGGCATAAAAAACCCATATAACTTTTTATATTCCGTAACTTTGCCTCAACATAATGAGAATAGTTATAGGCGGTAGTGGCGATGTAGGTTTTCACTTGGCAGAAGCACTAGCGGATGCAGGGCATAGTCTTACATTAATTGACTCAGACGGGGATATTTTGCAACATGTTGCAAATAAAATTGATGCCATTACATTGAAAGGCGATATTTCTTCGGTAGATTTATTGAAGAAAGCAGACATTTATCGCGCTGATATTTATATCGCAGCCTCAACTTCTGAATCCACGAATCTTTTAAGTTGTATTTTGGCAAAAAAAATGGGAGCTAGTAAGACAATTGCTCGTATTTCGAATGTAGAATATGTGGAAGAAGAACAAAAAAGAAATTTTGTTGAAGTGGGTGTAGATCATGTGTTTAACCCGACACTGCTTGCTGCTAAAGAGATTCAGCGATTAATTAGAAAATGTTCAGCAACGGATATTTTTGAATTTGAGGACGGGAAGTTGTCCATATTGGGATATATCGTAGAAGAACATTCTAAGTTTGTCGGCAAGCCATTTCAGGCATTATGCGAAACGAAAGACTTTGATACACGATCCATTGCCTTACTGCGTCATGGAAAAACACGGATTCCAAGTACTGAAGAAAAGATTATGGCAAATGATCACGTGTATTTGGTTTCCAATGCAAGTAACCTGAGTGATTTAGATGTCTATTTTGGTGAAGAGCTTCGTGAGATTAAAAATATCATGATTGTGGGGAGTACTGAAATTGCCTTGCAAACAGCGTTAGCACTTGAACAGAAGTTTAATGTTTCAGTAATCGTAGAATCAGAACATAAGGCAAAAAAATTTGTTGAGCACCTGAATCATGCATTAGTCATTCATGGGGATGTGGCGAATTTGGATCTCCTGAAAGAAGAAGGATTGGGTCGAATGGACGCGTTTATTGCCTTAGCGTCAAACTCAGAGACCAATATCCTAACCAGTTTAACAGCCGAAAGCGAAGGTGTATTTAGATCGATATCCTTAGTAGATAATGCGGCATATACTCAACTATCTCAGCGCATTGGAGTGGATACCTTGATTAATAAGAAGCTGATTGCAGCCAATAATATATTTCGCTATGTGAGAAAAGGCCAGGTAGAAGCGGTTGCTTCCTTACATGGGGTTGAAGCAGAAATAATTGAATTTGTTATTCATACCAATAATGTACTTACCCAAAAGCCTTTGCGCGAAATTGGTATGCCAAGAGGCGCATTGATAGCTGGAGTAGTGAGAAGAGAAAAAGGGATTATTCCAGATGGCGATTTTCAATTGGAGTTAGACGATAAGGCAATTGTGCTGACCTTACCCAAGGACCTTGAGAAAGTAGAAAATATTTTTAAATAGCAATGATTAACTTCAAGATTGTAATAAAGATGCTTGGGGTTGTGTTTCTAGCAATGGGAGTATTTATGGTTTTACCGCTTTTGGTAACCGTTTTTACAAGTACCGGAGAAATAACCAGTTTTTTATTTAGCAGTGCCATTTGCATTGCAATAGGCTTACCCTTTATTGTAGTTAAGCCACGGATTAATAAAATTGGTAAAAGAGAGGGGTATTTGATTGTAGCATTAAGTTGGTTGGTCATGAGTTTGGCTGCAACCTTACCCTATTTATTTGAAGGAGTAATATCCAGTTTTTCATCCGCATTTTTTGAAAGCACTTCGGGTTTAACCACGACAGGGGCATCTGTTTTTACAGATATCGAAAGTTTACCCCATGGTATTCTCTTTTGGAGGAGCTTTACACAATGGATTGGTGGCATGGGCATTATTGTATTAACCGTTGCTGTTATTCCATTATTGGGGGTAGGAGGCATGAATATTTTTAGTGCAGAATCTCCAGGACCTACCAAAGACAAAGTGCATCCAAAGATAAAGGAAACTGCCAAGCGTTTGTGGCTGATTTATGCCGGCCTAACCCTGCTGCTTTTTTTTATTCTCCATTTTTTCTCAGGTTTAACCTGGTTTGATAGTATTAATCATGCCTTTACCACCATGTCTACTGGAGGGTTTTCTACTAAAAACAATAGTATTGCCTTTTGGGATACACCACGGGTACAGTACCCGATTATCTTCTTTATGTTTTTGGCGGGCACTAATTTTACTATTTTGTATTTCATTCTTAAACGAAAATGGAAACGGATTACTGGGAATGAAGAATTTAAAACCTACGCCTTTGGGATAGGTGTTATTGCCATTTTGGTAACCATATCTGTTCTGGTAAGTTTAGATGAAAACTTTGAAAAATCTTTTCGCTTAGCACTTTTTCAAGTAGTTTCATTGGTTACAACTACTGGGTTTGTTACAGCCGATTATGTTAATTGGAGCAATGGCTTATTGATGGCATTTTTTATGTTATTGTTTACCGGTGCATGTGCTGGATCAACCAGTGGCGGAATTAAAGTGATTCGACATCTGGTGTTTTTTAAAAATTCCTTGTTAGAGTTTAAGCGGCTCTTGCATCCTCGTGCAATGCTGCGTGTGAAAGTAAATAAAGAACTTATACCCGGAAGAGTGGCTGCGCATGTAATGGTATTTTTATTGGTTTACCTTATGGTCTTTTGCATTGGTTCAATACTCGTAATGCGTTTGAATGGGGATGTTGAAAAGCCCTTTTTAACTGCTATTGGCTCCGTTGCGACTTGTTTGGGTAACGTAGGTCCAGGTTTAGGTTCAGTAGGGCCGGTTAACAATTTTGCGCATATTCCTGAAGCGAGTAAAATATTGTTGAGTTTTCTAATGATTGTTGGACGATTGGAACTGTTTTCTGTATTGATCTTATTTGCACCGAGTTTTTGGAGAGAGAATTAATTTTTAGTTTGAAAAGTCAATTTGTGTATTTCTGAAGTAATTTTGGGCTTAACATGGTGACCTGTGTCACCTCAGATCTGCTTAAATATCATAATTGGTATATATTTTTTAGGCTTTTTTTGTAACCTTGTGCACTCATAATCAATGCAAAAAGATTTAAAACTTTTCGGAAAGGACTATATAGGATGGATGTCCATTACTATTGGTCTGGTGTATATTTGGTTTGGTGCACTGAAGTTTTTCCCTGAAATGAGCCCTGCAGAGGAATTGGCTTCTGAAACCATTTCTATACTTACTTTTGGAGTTTTGCATGGTAGATTGGCACTTATCCTATTGGCCATTTGGGAATTTGTTATTGGTGTAACTTTTGTAATGGAATATCACCGAAAATGGAACGTAGGTCTTGCATTAGTTCATATTATAGGGACATTTCTACCTTATATCCTCCTTTTTGGATTGTGTTTTAAGGAAGAACCCCTGCAGTTTACGATTGTTGGGCAATACATATTCAAGAACATTCTTTTCTTGGTGGTAATGCTTTATATCTGGAATAATTTAAAATATACGAATGCGTAATTATCAAGAAGAACTCGAAGAAAAGTACCGCAAATTAGGGGTTAGCCCTGAGGCGCACATGGAAGGATTACTGCATCGTAAACCCATTAATTATTGGGATTATGTTTCGCTTGAAACGTTGATGACTTTGCAAAAGCCATTAACGGATCATCCGGATGAAGAGATATTTATTATTTACCACCAGGTTACTGAGCTGGTATTGAAGTTGCTCACCAATGAGTTGAAGCAAATGGTAGGTAAAAATGAATTGTCGGCAGATGAAATTAAAGTGAAATTAGGTCGAATTACCAGATATACAAACTTATTAATCACCTCGTTCGGAATTATGGAAGAGGGCATGGATTATTATTCATACAATACATTTAGAACCTCTTTAGCGCCTGCAAGTGGATTTCAAAGCGTTCAGTTTAGAGAAATCGAAATGTACTGTACACCGCTTATAAATTTAGTGAATGCAAAAGGAAAAGAACGCCTAAAAGCGAGTACTTCTTTGGAATCATTGATAGAAAATTTGTACTGGAAAGATGCAGGCCTAAATCGTAAAACGGGTGAAAAGTCATTAACCTTACGACAGTTTGAGACGAAGTATCTTCCTTCTTTAGGTAAGTTAGCTATTGCTATGGAGGGTAAATCCCTATTGCATAAGGTGTTGAAATATCAAGATAATGCTGAACTCATTCAGTTGCTCAAAGATTTTGATTTTCAGTATAACGTTGCATGGCCAATGGTTCACTTAAAAACAGCTGCGAAGTATTTAGATAGCAAAGGAGAAAATAAAGAAGCAACAGGTGGTTCAGAGTGGAAGAAGTATCTTCATCCAAAACATCAGCAACGCGTTTTCTTTCCCTTTTTGTGGGAGAATGAGTCTATTTTAGATTATAAGAAAAAGTAGCAACCCTTCGAGGGTTCTAAACCCTCGAAGGGTTGGATTATTTACTCGTTGTGCGCAATAATAAAATTTTCTCTACCTCCAAATAAGTATAAAACGTGACCGAAGTCTTTGTTTTCGTTTGTATTACTTAGAATAGGGTTGTAAGAGGACCAAAAGTAATCTTTAGCCTGTTTACAAACATTGTGCTTAACAGGGTTATTGTGAATATAAAGGATAGATTGAATTAAATACTCATCTGTGTCAATTTCTATTCTATGAAATTTAGGTTCGAAAAGACTGCCTGTTCTGTTAAATCGTTTATTGATAGCTTGGGTATAAGCATTGAATAGGTGGGATAATTGTAATGTTACACTCACTTTTTTAGGTTTGTCTTTGGTGGTGTAAGTCAATTTTTCTGCATTTATTTCATTAACAGGTTTTACTCTTATTAAGAGATGATAATGGTTTTTTATAAGACAGTACGAGTAAATATCCGCAACGGGCTCAAGGTATTTTTTTATCAGTTGTAAAAAGTATCTGTAATTTTCGTTTTCAAAAAATATGGGTTGGCTATTGTTGCCTCTATTGTATATGTGGTAATATTTGCCTTCTTCTAGCATGCAGTCTAATCTTGATTAACCCTTCGAGGGTTCTAAACCCTCGAAGGGTTACTAATTACACCAAATCTGTTAAACTCATTTCAAGTGCTTTTGCACTTAAACCGGTTGTCTTTGGGTTGAATTGATGTAGGCGCATCATCGTACTTTTTATCATATTACTTACATCTTTAAAGATTGCAGTATCATCAACGACACCATCTTTATCCATTAAAAAAGCAAATACACGGGCCATTCCACAATTTGCAATAAAATCAGGAACAACAGCCATAAGACTATCAGCAAGTAGAGAAGTTTCACCCATAAAAATTTCTGGATCGGCAAAGGGAACATTAGCCCCACAACTTACTACTTCCATGCCTTGGGCCGCCATACGATTTACCTGGTCTTTAGTAACCAATCTACTTGCAGCGCCTGGAATAAAGATTTCTGCTTGTAAGTCCCATATGCGACTATTCACTTCTTCAAAGCTCAACATATTTGGAATGGCAAGTGAATTTCCGTCACGGTTCATAAACATGTCTTCAACTTCTTCAAGCGTAAAGCCTTTTTCATTGATTACACCACCATCTTTATCGATAATACCAACAATATGCCCTCCATATTTAGCTAAATAGTATGCTGCTGCAGCGGCAACATTTCCCCAACCTTGGATGATTATATTTTTCCTAGCTATGGATCCGCCCCAGATGTCATAGTAATGTTTAACCCCTTCTGCCACACCCCATCCGGTTATCATATCTCCAATGGTATATTTCTTTTCAAGTGATGGTACCAATTGCTCATTGGTTATTTCTAGGCTAACGCCGTCTTGAAGTCTTGAGATGCTTTTCAATTTATCTTCATTGCTATATTCTAGGTGACCATTCACGATTCCTTCTTGTGGGTGTAATAATCCCAATGCTCTTGTAATAGGGATTACCTCATTGTGTTGATCAACATTCATATCTCCACCGGTACCGTAATAGTTTTTTAATAATGCATATACATCACGATACCATCGTTTCAAAACACCATTTTTTCTGGGGTCTTTTGGGTCAAAATTGATTCCACTTTTGGCGCCTCCAATCGGAGGTCCACAAACTGAAAATTTTATTTCCATGGTCTTGGCCAAAGATTCAACTTCACGCTTGTCCAATCCTTTACGCATTCGTGTACCGCCACCAGCAGCTCCGTTACGTAACGAGTTAATTACTACCCATCCTTGGGCCTCTGTCTCTCGATCATTCCATTCAAATACTATTTGAGGTGTTCTATTCTCAAATTTATTCAATAAAGATTTGAGTTTGGTATTGGTTGTTGTTGTCATAATTTGATTTAAAATTTTCCAGAAAGTGCTCCACTTACCAGATTTCTACTGGCACCGGTTGATGCTGCAGCAGTATTCTCTATATTGTTTATTCTTAGATAACCCAGAAATGCAAAAACAAGAGCTTCTTTATAGTCTACTACATCTTCTTCTGGAATTACTACCTCTGCTTCTGTATGACTTTTAATATGCTCAATGAGTGTATTGTTAAATGCTCCTCCACCTGTAATAAAAAGACGTTTTCCATCTGAATTTCCATTGCTTAATTTTTCCACTGCTTTCCCAATTTGGAACGCAATATGGTCTACAATTGTTTTCATTCGGTCTTCTAATGGAAGATCTCGGTATTCTTTTACAATTGGCCATAACTCTCTACTAATCCAATCACGGTTTAGCGACTTTGGGCCTTCTATGCTAAAGTAGGGAACGTTATTAAGCTCATTGAGTAAATCATAATCAACTTTACCTTTACTAGCTATTTCTCCCCCTTCATCAAAAGACAATTCCAAGTCACGGGCCAATCGATTCGTTAATATATTGCAGGCGGCAACATCAAACGCCAATCGGTTTCCATCCATATTGGTTGAGATATTAGCAAAACCACCCAGGTTCAAACAGAAATCAAATTCTCCAAAAAGATGCTCGTCTCCTATTCCTACCAAAGGTGCACCTTCTCCTCCAATTGCCACATCACCTCTTCTGAAATCAGAAATAACAGGTAATTCAGTTATAGCCGCAAGTGTGGACCCATCTCCAACTTGAGCGGTTAACTTTTGCTCAGGGTTGTGAAATATGGTGTGTCCATGGCTAGCAATTGCATCTATTTGATGCGCTGAATTTGCCTTAAAGTCTGCCACCAAACTGGCCAAATAATGTCCATAGAAAACATCTGTTTTGGCATAGGCCATTGCGTTCTGTGTTCTTAGTTTGGATAAACGCAATCTCCATTTATCATCGTATTCATACGTTTTACCTTCTAAAATTCGGTATTCGTATCTGTCGTCTTTATATTCAATTTCACATAGTGCCAAGTCAACTCCATCCATCGATGAGCCGGACATAATTCCTAATATATTTAATTTTTCCATAGTCAAATTCAGAACAGTTATCAGTTATGGGAGTCGGTCAACCAAGAAAATTCCAACACCACTAAATATCTCAACCTCCCTTTAAACTGCAAAGCAAATTTAGAATAAAATAGGAGATTATTAAATGGGTGTTAAAAAAGATTAGAATTAATAGTAGTCCTTTAGCAAACGCATATAATAAGATTTTTTACTTGTGCTTTTTGAACTACTGTTTAGTATACCAATCTCACTTGCAACTAACGCTTTTTATTGGCGCACATAAAAGCCGATCCACTTTCGTGGAACGGCCCTTCTTATTAAGAAATAGTACTTCTTATTTTGTTACAGCTACTTTAGTATTTGCAACTCCTTTGTCTGTTTGGATGGTTACGATATAGATACCGTTTTGTACTGAACTTAGATTGAACGAAGTAGTAGTCACAGCGATAACCTTTCCACTTAAATCGGTTAATGTTGCTACATAAGCATCATTCCCCTCAACGCTGATATGTAACGTTTTAATCGCTGGGTTGGGATAAACCGTTGTAAGAATTGTATTGATTGTTTTAATACTAACATTCTTTCCTACCGTTCCAAACTTAGCATTTGAAAACTCAGCTTTGCCCCATACCGGACTTCCAGTTTTTGGTAAAGGATTCGGATTAATTAGTTTCATGTCTTCCCACATCAAGTCGCATGATACTTGCTCGATATTTTTATTTGTACTATTCTTAGCAAAAGTTGCCAAATCAAATGTAGAAGCGTTGATTGATGTAGTATCCCAATTAGCATCATTACAAGCCATGATGTTGTTTTGGAAGTATGCCTGAGGGCTCGTTACTGCAAACTCATACGTTACTTCTCCATCTAATCTCCAACCAACTGGATATCCCGTAAGTACAGAATTAAAAATACTTAATTGACTGCCTCTTCTGTGGTGAATCGCTCTTTTGTAATCTGGGTGAATTGAGCTGGTTCCTTTAATCACATTTGGTCCAATAATAGTTACATTACTGAATGTTGGAGCAGTTATTGGCAAGGCTTTAGATCCATCTTTATCACTATCAACTTCAAAACCATTTGATCCTGATACATCTGCTTGTTTTGGGTCTCTGATGGTAAATGCATATTGAATATTTCCATTAAACCCTTTATCACAATCATAATCATCATCCCATGTTCTATACGTAATTAGGTACTTGCCATTTACTGTTCCGCCAAACCACTCAATGGCATCATCTCCTGAGAAGCTTACTTGAATGTGGTGCAAAGTTGTTCCAGAGCCAACTCCACCAAGGGTAAGCCCGTTAATTTCATTATCTGGAGTATGGGCAATACCTGGATATTCTATTCGAACAAAGGTCAGTGAACCGCTGCTTTCAGCATTGTTTGTTCCACCATATTCTCCATCGTTGTTGGCATTATTAACGCCTCCTTCAATCGTTCCAACTCCACCCGTTGCATTCATTTTGCCGTTTCCTAAAACAATCACACCGCCCCAATCTCCATAATCTCTCGCCCCAATTGCCTGATTAGAGGTAAATACTACCGGTTTTCCTAATTCACCATTCGCCATGATCTTGCTTCCTTTGGTGATAATTAACGTTCCCTTGGTGCTTTTATCTCCTCGTATAACTGTTCCTGCAGGTATTGTTATGGTTGCTCCGTTTTTAACGTAGACAAATCCTTTAAGAAGGTAGGTTTTACTTGCATCTAATATGGTATTAGTTGTAATCTCTCCTTCAAGAATAGCTGTGGTAGCACCATAGTTTGTGTTATCTGGATCGAAGTTAGCCCAGTTCTTAGACCAGTCTTGCGATCCAAAAGCGCCTACATAATCTGTGGAGTCAAATTTCCATTGCGCTTGAGCCATTATTAATGCACTGCAAGCTAAAATTGTTAGTACTGTTTTTTTCATTTTGTTTTGATTTTAATCTTACTGCAAACAACGGAGTGGGGTTTTTACCTACCGTTACTTTAATGTTACTCTTTTGTTAAATGGATGGAATATGACAATGCACAAAAAAAGGCACTCTAGATTAAAGTGCCTTTTTCTATTGAGCCTTATTTATTAGAACGTATAGCTGATCGATATTTTTGCATTTCTACCAGGGTTAGTTAATCGAAATTCAGTTGATTTTCCAGCCTCATAGTTGGTGTTGTTCATGTTTAGGTTTTGATAAATGATGATGTTTTGAGAAAGGATATCTCTTGCCTGCAGTTTTATAACCACATTCTTCATTTTTCCTTGTTTCGCCATGCGCGAAGTGATTTGCATATCAATTACGGAGCGTGCTTTTTCATATAAATCAGGAAATACATCTGTACCTACAAAAACAATTCTTTTTCCAACTTGGTTGAAACTCAAGCCTCCTGAAATTTGTCTTTCGGGATCATTAAAGTTCACACCCGCATTGATGACATAAGGGCTTTGACCTTGCAATGGTCTAGTTTCCGCTCCAGGAACATTACTTACATCTACCTCAGAACGGATCCATGCGTAGTTGGCGAACATAAAGAAGTAATTTTTCCAATTCTCAAAATTAGCTTTCACATCATGCAATAAGAAATCTAAATTTCTTCTCACTTCGATTTCGAAACCGTAATTCTTGGCGCTGATTGCATTTGCATATGAAGTGGCGATGGAACCTGAAGTAATATCAGAGCCGGTTACTTGTTCAATAGGGTCAGTAAAATCTTTGTAAAATAACGATGCCGAGAATAATTGACTTCCTCCGAAGTAATGTTCAAAACGCAAATCGTAATTTAAGATAGAAGTCCTGCTCAAATTTGGATTTCCTCCCACTTCAAACGCCTGTGCAAAATCATAGAAGTTAAATGGAGCTATTTCTCTAAATTCAGGACGAGACAACGTATTTGAAGCTGCTAGTCTTAGTTTTGATTTCTCAGAAAGTGTGATACTTGCATTGATTGAAGGCAATATATCTACCTTAGACGTATTGATGGTTATGGGGTCTAGTCCTTTAAAAGAGTTTAATTGTTGATTAAAATGCTCTGCTCTAAACCCATATACTATTTTTAGCTTTTTAAAGATATTTTGGTCGGCCATAACATAAGCAGCATGCAGCGTAGAAGTTCCATCATAGGCATCACTTTTATTGGTTCCTTCTTGCAGAATAAAACCTGTTTTAGAAATATTATCCTGAGCGTATATGCTATTGGCATCCATGGTTTCATCCAGATCAAAGTTTCTGGAATTGAATTTAACATACCCAAAAACACGTGCTGAGAAGCTTCTCTGTCTCATTTGATGAAACCCGCCAAGCTTAATATTGGTTCTGACTTGCTTGGCATTTTTGAAAACGTCTTTCATAAGGTAGTCATAATTGGCAGAAATCACATTTTCACTGAGCTCACTGAAAAACCTTCCGCCAAATGCTGGATTCGGACTTGGAGGGATGCCAATGGTGAAAGGGTCCTCTGGATTCAACTCTGAACGTTGATATCGAATTCTTCTGAAATCAGGAATGATCTTGCTGATATTGCTATATGCCACATTCCAATCAAATGAATGCATTCCTTGTTTCAAAGCATGTTTACCATATAGTTGACTTGAAATCAATGTGTTTTGTTGATAAAACAAGGCAGTAGCCAAAACTTCGTTTTGCGCATTCACATCTCTACCGGTTCTATCAATAACTTGATCTTGGGAGTTGATATTCGCAATTGTTTTTAAACCTATTTTACTCGCTTTACTTAAATTATACGTGAAGTTAAACATACTTCCAATAAATACGGTTGTGTTACTTACTTTATCCAAGTAATCACTTACCAATACATCACCATCATAATTTCGATTGATGGTTTCATTAAATTTTAAATTTCGTTTATAAACCGTACTGAAGTTGAAACCAGCTTCTTTTTTAAATAGTTTAAAAGGTCGGGCTAGGTTGATGTTAAATCCTAAATTCGGTAATGCTTGAATGGTTCTGGAACCAAAGTTTGCACTAAATTGCTGACTCGGCTCAATAAGGTCTACTTTATTATTGATTAAATTGATATAATCTTCAGAATTTGGAAGATTGGAAGGTACCGCACGTGTGCCATCATCAACTCCCAGAAAATCTAACTTTCCACCATCATATGTGCTGAAGTTCTTTAAGGTGGTTAGGTTATGGTATCCTAAGCTAAAGCCCAAACTGAAGATAGGCTTTATTGGAATGTCTCGTGTTTCGATATTTATTACTCCTCCAGAGAATTCGCTAGGCATATCAGGTGTTGCAGTTTTATTGATTGACATGCTTTCTAATTGAGAAGCAGGGAACATATCGAATGAAAATGCTTTTCGGTCTGCCTCTGAACTGGGCAACGGAGCTCCATTAATCAGTGCAAAGTTATAGCGATCGCTCAAGCCCCGGATTATGGCAAATTTGCCGTTTTGAATACTGGCACCTGTAATTTTTTTAATAACATCCCCACCATCAGAAGAAGTGGATGCTTTGATTTGTTCTGATCCAATAATATCCTTCATTGCATCTGAATTTCTCCTTAAGTCCGTAACACGGGCGGCTGATCCCGAACTACTTCCTCTAACCTTTACTGGACCAACAACTTTTGATTTTGGGTCTAAATTATACACTTGTTCGGCAAGATTAATTTCGTTGGTAATTCTGACTTTCGCTTTTAAGGTATCATGTTTTTTTGCAATATCGATTATCATAATATCATATACACCTGTATCTAGGCCTGTCACATTAAATCGTCCATCCATATCTGTTGAAGTCATTTTAGTGACTCCTGCCTGCTGAAAGACAATAACCTTCGCAAACATAAGTGTGTTATGGTCCATGTTGCTTTTCACAACGCCAACCGCCTTCCCTTTCACTTGGGCTTGCAGGATTGTTCCTGAAAATCCTAAGAACAATGTAAGCGCGATAGCATAAATTAATTTCCTCATTTTTTGGGTTTATTTATATACCGCAAAAGTACTTTGAAGATATTGTGCTAATACTCAGGCTGGCTTATTAGTTTGTTACCCTTTTGTTAAGATAGTGTTAAGGTGGAAAAGATGTGAATCTATTTGCTTTTGGCTAAGGTGAACCCAAAGGTTGTTCCCACACCTATAGCACTTCTAATATGCATAGTTTGATGGTGTGATTCAATGATATGCTTTGCAATTGACAGACCTAATCCTGTTCCTCCCATTTCTCGCGATCTGCTTTTTTCGGCCCGATAGAAACGCTCAAATAATCTCGGTATATTGGTCTCTTCTACTCCTTCACCATCATCGGTTATCTCTGTAAGAATATTGCTGTCCATATCATAAAAGGAAACTGTGGTTGTGCCGTTTTCTCGGCCATATTTGATACTATTAGAGAACAAGTTTTCCAACACCTTACTAATTTCATCTTTGTCTGCATTTACAAAGAAGGGCTTATCGTTTCCTTCGCTAATATTGAATGAGATTCTTTTTTTAGCGTTCATTAATTCAAGCCGGTCCCATACTTCTAAGCAAAGCTTACAAATGTCAAAACGGGTGGGGTTGATGATAACCTCTCCCTTTTCTATTTTACTGATGGCCATTAAATCTTCAACCAATTCCTGCAAGCGATCTGCGTTTTTCGCAGCTTTTTTAATAAATTTTAGATTTACTTTTTCATCTTCCATGGCACCATCCAGAAGGGTATGCAAATAACCCTGAATACTAAAAATGGGAGTTTTTAATTCGTGCCCAATATTGGCCAAAAACTCTTTGCGATAAAGTTCCTGATCGCGTAAAATACTCATTTGTTTTTCTTGATCAGCCGCCCATTTCGAAACATCTGATTTAACGGTGTCCAACAAATCATTATTTGATAATGAGTTTATCGAATTGCTCCCCTTGTTCGATTTTAGATGATGGATGGTTTTGTATATCAGTTTAATTTTATGGTAAATGAAATTTTGAATGAGGTAAAGGGATAAGAAATAACTTAGTCCGAAGAAAGTCACTCCAATTATACTCGCCCAAAGAATATCAATCGAGGCAAGTACAAGAATTGCAATTAAAACCGATCCAAGAATTAGACTGAGTAAGAATGCAATATTGCGTGGACTTGGGTTCCGTTTCACTTTTCAAATTTATAACCAACTCCCTTAATAGTTGATATTAATTTGTCATTTAGTTTTTCACGTATTTTACGGATGTGGACATCGATGGTTCGGTCTACTACAAATACATCAGTACCCCAAACTTCCTCTAAAATTCGTTCTCTTGTAAACACTTTCCCAGGTTTAGATGCCAGTAAAAAGAGCAATTCAAATTCCTTTTTTGGTAAACTAAGTTCTTGGTTTTGATAATGAACCAAATAGGTTTCTTTATCAATGGTCAAGTCACCGCTGATGATTTTTTGTGGTGCTTCATTTTTATTTGTCGATCGTCCTAAAATGGCTTTAATTCTAGAAAGTAAAATTCTTGGTTTAATAGGCTTCTTAATATAATCATCAGCACCTGCCTCAAATCCACTTAATTCGCTGGCTTCTTCACTCCGTGCAGTAAGAAAAATAATTGGAATATCAGATAATCCACTGATTTCTTTTATTTTTCGACAGGCTTCTAAGCCATCCATTTTTGGCATCATCACGTCCATGAGTATCAAATCAGGCAAGAAAGACTTTGTTTTTTCAATCGCATCCAATCCATTCACCGCCTCTTGTACGATGTAGCCGTTTTTATGTAAATTATAGGAAATAAAGTCTAGAATGTCGACATCATCATCAACAAGTAATATTTTGGTTTTTCGTGACATCCTTGGTTGGTTTCAATATTAGTATATATGTTACAAAATACGAATATTGTTTTAATCATACACTTATTGCAATGTTAAGAAATCATTATATCTCGAGCGGTTAAAAAGAAATATAGGGTTCAATTTTCTCAATTTCCTTCTGACTCAACATCCCGGCTATTTTAATTTGATTTATATACTCATACTTGCCATGTTGTGTGCGATATGCAATTATAAGTTTCGCTTGTTTTCTGGAAATATACGGGTTATTGTCAAGCATGTCGGCATCCACTTCGTTAATATGGATAGGTTTCAAATCGCCTTCACAAATCAATAGTGGTTGAATTGCGGTGATAACAGAATCTGGAAGGCCATAAATTTCTCCCAATTGTTCGATGGCATAGAAGCCGCCAAGTGCTCTTCTGAAACGCAATATTTTAGATGTGTAATAGGGGCCAATGCCAGGTAACGTTACAAAGTCCATACTATCCGCGAGATTAATGTTAACGATAGATGGTTCAATGGTCTCATATTTTGCTTTTGCTGAAGGGAGTGGTTTGGATTCTGTTTCTTGATCTAATCTTTTAGATGGAAGGATAAATTCTTTTTTTAGTAGGGCTATATCTTGTTTTGATATACCATATACTTTTTCAATTTGATCGGACGAGCTAAACCCTTTCAGGGCATTGCGATAATTTATGATTGAATTGGCTAGTTTTTTTTGTATACCGATATTGATCATGTCTTTCCAGGTAGCATCATTAATATTTTTCCGCTTTTGTCTTGCTGAAGGTTCACTTGTATAACGAGTCGAGGATTCGGCTTTCTCTAACTGGTTAATCAATTGCTCTTGAACAACTAGTCTAGCCTTGGGCCGAATAAAATGGTCGTAAGCGAAAGGAAAAAGACTAAGAATGATAATTATACCACATAAATAAAAAGCCGCTTTACGTTCGGAGAGGGTGTAGTAAAACCAATCGCCAAAAGCTTTAAACGGCTTCTTATGCATATTATGTATATTTTAGCTTACCGCTACATTGGTTATCACTTCTGCTTTATATGCTCCTGAATCAAGTTTAGATTTAATCGCTTTAAAAGCCTGAATAGTTTCTTCCACATCTGCAATTGAATGCATCGCAGTAGGAATAAGGCGCAAAATGATTTGACCTCTTGGAATAACTGGGTAAGCTACAATGGAACAGAAAATGTTGAAATTTTCTCTTAAATCATAGGTTAAGTTGGTTGCTTCAGGCATGGTGCCATTTAACACAACAGGGGTAACCGGTGTCGTGGTTATCCCAATATTGAACCCTGCTTTTTTAAGTTCACCTTGCAAAGCATTTACTATTTTCCAAAGGTTTGCCTTATGGCTTGGGTCGTCCCGTAACATTGCTAACCTTTTTAATGCTCCAACAACCAATGGCATCGGCAATGATTTGGCAAAAATCTGGGAACGCATATTATATCTTAGGTAATTTACCACTTCTTTGTCTGCTGCAATAAATGCACCCACACTGGCCATGCTTTTTGCAAACGTTGAGAAGTAAACATCAATGCCATCTTGGCAACCTTGTTCCTCGCCTGTACCAGCACCCGTCTTACCCATAGTTCCAAAACCATGTGCATCATCTACAAATAGACGGAAATCAAATTTCTTTTTAAGTTCAATGATTTCTTTGAGTTTTCCTTGGGATCCACTCATTCCGTAAACGCCCTCAGTGATAACTAAAATACCACCTTGGCTATCACCTATTAATTTTTCAGCTCTTTTTAATTGAGTTTCTAAACTTTCTAAATCATTGTGCTTATAAACATATCGTTTACCTGCGTGTAGCCTCACGCCATCAATTATACATGCATGGCATTCAGCATCATATACAATTACATCATGGCGGTCTACTAGACAATCAATTGCAGAAAGTACGCCTTGGTATCCAAAGTTTAATAAAATGCAATCTTCCTTGCTTACAAATTCAGCTAGTTCATTTTCCAAACGCTCGTGATTTGAAGTGTTGCCACTCATCATTCGAGCTCCCATTGGATATGCACAGCCCCAATCTGCTGCTGCTTCTGCATCTGCTTTTCGAACTTCTGGATTGTTTCCAAGTCCCAAATAATTGTTCAAACTCCAGTTGAGAACTTCTTTGCCCATGAATTTCATTCGTGGTGCTAACTCTCCTTCTAGCTTAGGGAATGTGTAATACCCATGGGCTTCTTTGCTGTGAATCCCTAATGGACCCATATTCTTTTGTATTTTTTCGAAAATATCCTTCATGCTTTTTTCAATTAATGAAATCGCTGCAAAGTTAAGTATATCCTAGTTATTTTATTAACAAAAGGCTTTATTTATCAATATATCACAAGCTGTATTCAACTATTTGTATTGCTTTTTTAAATCCTTCATTTTCTCTTCCAACCAAGTAGCCTTGCGTTTGGGGAATTTTTCCTTCAATACAGCGTTCATTGGTGATTTGGAGTAGATGTTTACCCATGCAGGCCCAGATTTAATGGATATATAGTCCCAGTTTAATATTAGATCTTTTATTTCTTTTGATAATGGACCACAGACGTTGCCTTGCATTATTTTATGAATTGTGCTTAAGTCCTTTACCTCTGACAGAGAATTAATATCCAGCCATTGGGTGTCTTTAGATAAATGGGTAATTGTGGATTTGCTCTCATTAGGAGGCGTTGAATAGAGGGTGTGTTTGCCCAATATTGGCTGGCTTTGAATGGTCTTATAGATGTTAAAATAGTGCCGAAACTGGATGTTCGCATCAGATAATTGTTTTCCTGGGTAATACCAGAAAGAGCCGCTGAGTAGTAAAACAACCACAAGGTATTTAATCCTATTCGTTTGCTTAATTAATAGGAGTGATGCTGGGAGGGTTAGTATTAAATGAGCGAAAATAAGATAGCGGTGCGCAATAGAAAATTTAACAGAAAGCCATACACTACCCGCTATACCTAAAGCGATTAGTGTGATGTAAATCATGGTCTTACTCCTGTTTTTAATAATGTAAAATATGGAGAGTAAGATGATTGCAAAGAGTCCGAAATCAGCAAGGCGCCATGCAATGATTGCTGCATTTTTTATTAACGTGGGTAGCGTTCCGATGCCTCTGAATTCAGCGTATTCAGGGGGGATTAGAAACCAGCCGGTTTCATGGTGATGTATAAAAAGCCAAATGCCCCATGGAATAAATGCAAGGGTCATTTTGATGGTTTGTTTTGCGTTACGTTCTGTAATAAAGTGGGCAATCAATAGAACAACGGCTATAAGCATTCCCTGATTATGCGTTAATAAAAGTCCAACTAAGCATATAATCTGCCCTATGAGCTTTCCTTTGGTATGAAAGAAATGAAACCCAAGGAAACATGCCACTAATATGATATGACTGTTAAGGGATGCTGCTAGTGATACGAATAATGGATTGATGGCTACTAAGAGCAAGAACCAACCCTTACTTTGGTAGTATTTATCAATTCTGCTGGCAAATACCAGTGCCAGAAGGGTAAAACAAAAGGTAAATAAATGGCTAATCCAAAGATGAGCGCCAAAGATCTTCCATAAGAAAGCATGTATCAATGGAATAATAACCGGGTGACCAGGATCAATGCCCTGTGGATAAAGCCAGATCCGAAAATTGGATTCAAATGCAGGATAGGCAAGTCGGCTAATAGTAGATTTCGCATCACCGAAAAATGGGTCCGAAGAAGTGAATAAAAAGAGACCCAAATAAAAAATAAATACGATTAGAAAAAGGATGCGTTCCCAGTTTCTTCCTACTTCACCCTGATATTTGGACTTGTTTTTTATAAGGCACAAATATAGCAGATTGAGATTGGAATAATTATTGATATATTTGAGGCATAGATTGAAAAAAATTAAAATATGAGAAAATTATTATTTGTAGCTGCACTTCCTTTTTTATTGTCAGGATGTGATTTTTTAAGCACTGTTGCAAGCACTGCGGGTAGCTTTATACCTTCAGAAAGCGAAGTTGCATCAGGATTAAAAGAGGCCTTAGTGAAAGGGGTTAGCAAAGGAACTGGATTGCTAAATGTAAAAGATGCATTTTTAGGTGACGCAGTACGAAAAATTTTACTTCCACCTGAGGTGAGAAATGTAGAGTCTAAAATTAGAAGCAGTGCATTATTGAATGCACTTATTGGTGGAACTTTGGACGAATGTGTAACCGCAATGAACCGCGGTGCTGAGAATGCAATGGGTAAAGCAATGCCTATTTTCAAAAGTGCTGTTATGGGAATGTCCATTACCGATGCAATGGGCATATTAAAAGGAGGAAATGGGTCTGCAACCAATTATTTAGAGAAAACCACTACTTCAAGTTTAATGTCTGCATTTAAGCCAGAAATACAAAAAGCGCTTGATGCGGTAAAGGTGATGGATTATTGGAAACCAATAGTAACCAACGTGAATAAGTATAAAGGATTGTTGGGATTGGATAAAGACATTAATACGGACTTAAACCAGTATGTTACTGAGAAAGCAACCACTGCCTTGTTTTCAGAAATTCGTACGCAAGAAAATGCAATTCGCGAAAACCCAGTTGAAAGAACCACTGCTATATTAAAAAAGGTGTTTGATTACGCGGATACAACGAAATAAATAGGTTGAATTTTGAAGGCTAATAGAAAAGAATTTATAAAAATCACCGGGCTAGGGCTCGGTGGTTTTTTGTTTAACCCCAGCTTATCTGAAGCATTTACCACTTCAAATGATATAGGTGGTTTTTGTTTAAAGCGAGGTAGGATATTTCTAAATAATGGTACGATGGGTCCAAGTCCAAAGGTGGTTTCCAAGGCCATTAAGGATCGAATGGATTATGTTAATGAGACTGCATCATATGGTGGTTTAGAATCCGCTACGCTTGCCCGTGTAGCTAAGTTTTTGGGTGTTGAGAGTGATGAGATTGCATTGACACATAATGTCACTGAAGGAATAAATATTGCCGCTTGGTCCATTCCATTGAAAAGAGGAGATCAGGTTTTAATGACCGGGCATGAGCATGTCGGAGGAGCATTGCCATGGTTAAATCGGCAGAAAATTGATGGAATAAAGGTAAAGACATTTGATCTTCAGGAAACAGCTGCAAAGACATTGGAAGAGGTGTCCGCAGCAATCAATTCTAAAACGCGGGTCATTGCTGTGCCACACATTCCGTGCACTATAGGCCAAGTGTTGCCCATTAAAGAAATCGTTGAATTAGCGAAGTCAAAGAATATTCTTACGGTGATTGATGGGGCGCATCCAACTGGAATGATGCCGTTAAATTTAAGAGAATTGGGATGTGATATTTATGTTTCTTGTTTTCATAAATGGCTTTGCGGCCCCAAAGGAACTGGATATATGTTTGTGTCCAATGGAATAAGACAGATATTGAAACCCATGTTTGTTGGGGCGCGTAGTGCAGATTGGAAGTTGGATAAAAAGCAGATGGAGTTAACCCAGTATGTAGAATCTGCTCATCAGTACTTTTATGGTACTCAGAATACGGCATTGTATGCTGGTATTATTGCCGCAATGGATTTTCAGGATGAAATAGGACGCGATAAAATCTATGCACATGGTAAAAGCTTAGCAAACTATTTTAAGGAATACCTTTTGTCTAATGCCAAAACCTATGATTTGCTAACCCCTCAAGAAGAACAATCAAGCGCTTGTATTATCAGTTTTAAATTTGGAGAAAAAGGGAAGATGCTTACAAGTTATTTGAGAAAAAACAATATCGTCACGCGCTTTGTTGCTGAGAGTGACTTATTTTGCAATCGTATATCTTTTCATATGTATAATTCAAAAGCACAGGTTGATGAATTAATTAAGCATATGGAAGAATTTCATTAGCATGTATACCACCTATCAAGATTTTTTAAAGGACTGGCGTAATCCAAACCATACATTTGTTATTGCTACTTCGGGTTCTACAGGTGAATCCAAGCAAATGGTTCTAACCAGGGAAAAAATGAATATTTCGGTGGGTTTCACTGCATCAGCAATACCAAATATTAACGAACAAACTGTCTTTTGTTGTTTGCCAACGAATCGAATGGGTGGTTTCATGCAGTTGGTGAGAGCTGTGCATTGGGGGCAAGATGCACATATCGTACCACCCAAATCAAATCCAATGCTAAGTTTGCCAAGGGATCATGCATTTGAAAACATATCCATTTCGCCTATGCAACTCGCCCATATCCTGCAAGACGCTTTATCTCGGGAGAAGTTGTTGCGTTTTAAAACGATTTTAATCGGTGGAGCAGCAATTCCAGAGCGTTGGACTGAACAGTTGACTCTTTTAGGGCATAAAGGCATTTATGTTACGTATGGCATGACTGAGACCTATGGGCATGTTGCCCTTTGCAATATTCCCGAAACATATTTTTTTCCAATCGCTGGAGTACAAATTCAAGTCAATTCAGATGGTCAGCTATCACTCTGTTCAAAATTATCGGATGATCAATGGTTGATAACGCAAGATATTGTAGAAAGGCAGAACAATGGTTTTGTATTTATTGGGCGGTCTGATTATGTTCTTAATTCGGGTGGGCTGAAAATATCGGCAGAAAAAATTGAGCAATTAATTGCAGAAAAAATTTCAATTCCTTTTTTTATTACAGGAAAAAAGCATGAGATTTTGGGTGAGGAAATTGTTTTAGTGGTAGAAGAAACAAAGGATATTGATTTAATTGGATTGAACGAAAGCATCATTGAGGTATTTGGAAATTATGCCGCTATCAAGCGCATGATTCAGAAAGAAGTGCAGCTGGATACAATTACAGGTAAAGTGAAAAGAATGAAGCTTGATTAATTTAGTTTTGCATTGTGGGAAAGCATAAACTTAGGCAATTTGATGAATTTAGTGCTTTTAGCAACACATTTGAGTATGCCCGAGATAATAAGGGGCGGTGGAATAAAGTGTTTGGGAATGATAACCCCATTGTTCTTGAGTTAGCCTGTGGGTATGGGCATTATGCAAGTGAACTTGGGGCCGCCAATCCCAATATCAATTACATTGGTATAGATAGAAAGGGCAATCGAATGTGGCATGGTGCTAAATGGTGTATTGAGAATAAAGTGCCAAATGTCCGTTTCATGCGTGCCACCATTGATTTAATCGAGGAGTTCTTTGACGCAGAAGAAATAAGTGAGATTTGGATCACATTTCCAGATCCACAACACAAAGACCGCAGTGCAAAAAATAGACTGACACATCCTGCTTTTCTAAAGCGGTATACTAAAATTTTAAAATCAGAGGGAATAATAAATCTTAAAACAGATAGCACCCGTTTTTATACCTTTACCAAATTTGTAATTAATGATTGTGATTTACTTATACTAGAAGACAATGCGGATATCTATTCTTGGGAACGTAGGCCTAAGGCTCTGGATATTAAAACGTATTATGAGAATAAGTGGTTGGAGCAAGGTAAGAAAATAAAGTACCTCAAATTTCAACTAAGAACTCATGCCTTTGATCATATCAAAGATCTAAGAAAGTACGGGATATGATTTCCTGATAAGTGAGTTGCATTGTTCAAATTTTCATGGACTAAGGGTATTAAAAACATGGCATTTGCCTTATAATCCCCCATCATCGCAAACATTTTGTTAAAGTTTTACCTTAAAAAATTAAATATTTTTATTGCTGATTATCAGTTAGTTATGCTCATTTGACTGCTTTTTTGTACTTTTTTTTACAACCCAGTGCAACCCTTTTACCACTTGGCTCTGTCAAAGACCCAAATAAAACGAAAACATTATGAACAAAACAGTAAAAATTACAGCTTTAGCAATCGGGATGATGGCTTTAGTAATTACAGGATGTAAAAAAGACAAATTAGTAGAGCAAAATGCAACAACCACTCAAATTGCAGAATCAGATGCCGACATTCTTGGATTAGTTTCACAAGCAGAACTAGTAGAAGACAACATGGAAGTTACCTACAATGAAGGTACAGAGGATTTAACCATGGCGAACGATGGTATTGCAGCTGACTACCTTGTAGAAGAAAGCGATTTAGAAGCAGATGAAAATTCAAATGATGCAACGGTTGCAAAAAGGAAAAACATCCGTCAGAACTCTTTCATTCTTTGCTTAAGAAAACTTGATTTAAAAGTAGACCAAAAGAAGAAAATCAAGTGGGCACTTAAAGATTACAAAAATTGCAGAGAGTCTTCAATTAAAAGAGCACGTGCTATCTACGCTCAACTTTACGCTAAATACAAAAAGTTAGCTGTTGAACAAATCAGATTGTACAAAGCAGGTAAAATCACCAAAAAAGAATTGATTAACCGTATCACTCGAATCAGATATGCTTTCCACAAAGAATTAAGATCTTTAAAAGTAAAAGTAAATGCGGCACTTAAAACTTGCTACGCTAAATTCCTTCGAAACTTAAAAGGAACATTAACAGAGAAGCAATGGATCCAATTCATCTGCTGCTATAAAGGACACTAATTGTATATTTAATTATAAAGTAAATCTAACCCATCCGCCTTAGGCGGATGGGTTTTTTTTATTTCCTATTGTAATGGGAGGCTTTGAATACTGCGCACCACTGAGTCTGCAATGAGAGCTCTTCCTTGCCAAAAATAATGTTCAGTGGTCCAGTCTTTCTCACCAAAAAATTGGGCAGGAACGGTTTCTAAATTATCTATGATATGCACATTTTTATGCTTGCCCTTGTAGCGGTTTACAATATAGTCTCGATTCTGGCGAATTAGGTTTGCCATGTCGCTACCCGCCAAGCTATCAGCCCATTGAATATTCTCACTAAGAATGAGCAGATGTAAATTGTATTTAGCTTTGGAAACGGTTAAAGCTATGTGGTCTAGATCAATGATTCGTTGGTTGGTTTCATTTAAATTAAATCCATAGGCCTTAACGTAATGATCAGCTAATACACGTTTAGGCATATCTTCTTGCCCTAGGCTGTCTGGGAATTTAGTAACCCCGCACCAATCTTTGACGGTCTGATGAGGTAAAACCCGGCCGTATAATGACAGGGTATCATGCGTCCAGTTCTGCCACATACAAGCATCACGCTCTTTTTCGTTTCGGTTGTCATACAGAGAAAAAACAGCTTTCATTTTTTTGAGAAAAGGCATTTCCTTCTTAAGGAAAATGCGATCTTTTTGGAGGCTGGTTTCTATGGTAGAGTGCACACAGGGTGGTCCAAATGTTCTAATATTAACAGTTAGAATTACATCTTTGAGTTGCTTCAGCTCGGTAAAATGAGCAAATAAAGGCCGGTAAATTCCCATATGATAAGCACTTCTACTCAGGTTGAGTACTTTGCGTCCGGATTTATGTTCAATCATTTTACTAATTTCACGGATATCACCGGAATCTTTGTTGCTCCAAAAATTAGAAGATTCACCAATGTATATTACATCTGAAGTGTCTTGGTCTTTAACCAATTGATCCAAAAAGTACGCATGGTCATATCGATCCAGTGGCCATACCCATTGATTGTATACCCAGATGCTGGCCACAAACAAAGCAGCAATATACCCCAGTCGGAGGGCGATCCTTTTTATATTGCTTTCTGTTTTATTTTTATCCTGGTTCACTATGCTCAATTAAAATCTGAAATAAATAAATGGATGTGCTTGGGCACCTGAAAAACTGATCAAGCAAAACAGCATAAAACTATAGAGTGCCCATCTTTTTTGCCAAGACCATGGCGCAAGGGTGTCTTGTACATTTTTCCTAATGATGAAATGGTCAAAACCGATGAAAAGCGGAATCAATGCTGGTGAATGCCATGGGACCGTTAGCCAATCAGCACCTCTTCCCATAAAGAAGGCATTGTTTAGCATGGCTTGGGCAATTGCAAGGTTCTCTGCCCGAAAGAAAACCCATGCAATGGTTACCACAAAAAATGTAAATAGGATGCCAGCAATTTTTATGGTGGGTGTATATCTTCTTTTTTTGGAAAACAGATTTTCAAACAGGTAAATAAAGCCATGAGTTGCGCCCCAAATGATGAAGGTGTAATTGGCACCATGCCATAACCCACTGATTAAGAATACGAGCAATATGTTAAAGACCCAATGGCCGTTACCTGTTTTGTTGCCTCCTAAAGGTATATATAAGTAATCCCTGAACCAAGATGTCAGACTAATGTGCCAGCGCTTCCAAAACTCATTGACAGAACTTGCAGCATAGGGCTTATTAAAGTTGTCCATTAAGTCTACTCCAAAAAGCTTAGCAACCCCTTTGGCAATGGTCGTGTATCCATGAAAATCAGCATAGATCTGGAACGAAAAGGCAACCATTCCGAACCAATTTACCGCAGGATGCCAACGACCCGGGTTAGTATAAATGGTGTCTACCCAAGAGCCCAAATTGTCGGCAATGCACATCTTAATAAACAAACCATAAAGGATAAATCGGAAGCCGATTTGAAAATTTTCATAAACCCATTTCACCTTCTTTTTTAGTTGAGGGTCCAGGTGGGCATAGCGTTCAATTGGGCCAGCTACCAATTGGGGGAAATAGCTCACAAATAGCAAGAATTTTCCCAAATGCTTTTCAGGTTTAATCTTATTGCGATAGACATCAATCGTATAGCTCATCGTTTGAAATGTGTAGAACGAGATACCGACCGGCAGTGCCAAGCTTAGGAATTTTATTACACCGCCAATATTGGGAAATACACTGATATAATGGGGCATTTTGGGGTGCATCATGGCAAAAGCACCTGCATATTTGAATAGAACCAGGATCCCTAGGTTAATGCAAATGGACAACCATAGCCAGCGTTTGCGATGTTTCTCAGCCGTACTTTTATGGATGCGCTGTGCAATAATAAAATCTGAAACACCAGATAACAGCAGTAAACTTAAATATTCCCATTTCCACCAGCCATAAAATACAAAGCCACTTAGCAGTAGCCATAGCCAACGAAGCCGATGAGGTAAAATATAGAACCCCAGAACCATTAATGGTAAAAAGATGAAAAAGGCGATGGAGTTGAAAACCATGAGGGGCAAATATATGAATTTGAACCTAGATGCTGTATCAGTCTGTTCATTTTTAGAAGGGCCTGTTTAGCACTATATTTATGAGATTAAACTAGAATTAAGTAGTTGGCTATTGTTTAAAATCGTACATTTGTAGTTGGTATGCTGAGCAAATAGGCATACCCAATATACGTTTCAATGCAAAGCACTCTAATTCAAAACACAACCTATTCCGATTTTCTTGACAATTTTAAAAAAAGCTTAAATCGTGCTTTTTATGAAATAGATGATATCTCCAAATTCACCCAACAAAGAGGCTTTCCAGATCCTGTGTTAAAAGAAATCATGAATCAATCACCACTTTCAGTTGCTATTCCTACGGAATATGGAGGCAGAGGTGTAAAGGTAAAGGAGTGCTTGGGATTGCTGGAAGCAGCTTCATACGAGTCCTTGGCTTTGTCCTTGACATTCGGGATCAATATCGCATTGTTTCTGGAGCCAGTAGCCAAATATGGTCAAGATTCTATGAAGGAAAAAGTATTTCAACGATTCATAAATCAACAAAACATGGGTGGTTTAATGATTACCGAACCTGATTTTGGAAGTGATGCCTTGAACATGCAAACCAGTTGTGAGCCAGAAGGTGATGGTTTTCGAATCAAAGGGACAAAACATTGGCAAGGATTAACAGGCATGGCTGATTATTGGTTAATGACCTGCCGAAGCAAGAATGAACAAGGTGAGTTAGGCAGAGATCTGGACTTTTTTATTACAGATGAACAAGCCAAAGGTCAAGATATAAAGGTGACTGAGTATTTCAATAACATCGGTTTATACCCAATTCCATATGGAAGAAATGAAGTGGATGTGCTTGTTCCACAAGAAAATAAGTTGATCCCAGAAAGTACTGGACTTAAATTGATGATGGATTTATTGCATCGCAGTAGATTACAATTTCCAGGAATGGCGATTGGTTTTGTCAAACGTATGCTGGACGAAGCTGTTGAGCATTGTAATAAACGCTTTGTTTCAGGTAAACCATTGATCGCCTTAGATCAAGTAAAGTTTAGAATATCTCAATTGCAAAGTGCTTTTACGGTTGCCTCATCCCTTTGTTTCAGAAGCTCAAAAATGAGTGGTATAGAAGAAAATGTGGCAGGTGCCGGAATCGAAGCAAATTGTATGAAAGCTTATGCTACAGATTTAATGCAACGCTCGGCCCAAACAGTTACTCAGCTTAAAGGAGCCAATGGGTACAAAATGGAGTCCTATGCAGGAAGAGGCATAATGGACTCACGTCCTTTTCAGGTTTTTGAAGGTTCTAATGAAATGCTCTATACCCAAATATCAGAAATGGTGTTAAAAATTGTAGGGAGAAAGAAATTCACGAACCTGGCGGACTTTATACCCCAATATAAACTTACTGAAAATGTAGCATCCTACTTTAAATCCATCTTTAACTTCAATATTGACTTTGACATGCCTCAACGCAAATTAGTGGATTTGGGAAAGGCCCTTAGTAGAGTGGTTTGTGCCAACCATGTGATTGAATTGGGGAAAAGTGGTTTTAAATCCGATTTGATTGAGAGCTGTCTTACCAACTTGGTGAATGAAGCCAATGCGCTCATAAGCAATATGCACAACCCTTCTACAATAGTAGATGATTCGTATAATGAGAATAGCAGCTGGTTGAGTTTGGTTTAAATTGTCAAGTTTGTCTTTTTAAGCCAAACGCAGTGAAGCAACTTTTGTTGCTCGGTTCGAGAGAATGAGACAGATTCTTCGCTCTGCTTAGAAAAGCATTTTAGTTTTTTGAAATGTCTTTCTGAATGAATGAGCACTGAGGCGAGTGAGTGAAGAAACTCGGTTTTCCCAATAGAAATTTGCATTAGATTTTTCATGTCTCTCAAAAAATGGCATGTTGCTACACGGATAAATTAAAAGGGTAAACCTCTATCTAAAATTCCTTATTTTTGCAGTATATGTCAACAGAAAAGGCAACTGATTCCTCGGCTTTAGAACAGTTAAATGCTTTGTATGAAGAGTGCAAGCAGCAATTGGATAAGGATAATTTAGAAGCAATTGAAAATTGGGACGCATTAAAGAAGCGTTACCAGGATGAATACTACTCATTCAAGGTGCGCGATAAAGAAATTAAAATTGCTACCCATTCAGAAAGTTTAAGTCATACTCAGATACCTAAAATTGCAACACCTAAGTTTAAGGCTTGGGGTGATATTTTACGCTGGCAATTGCAAGAAAATGTGCCAGGAAGTTTCCCTTATACCTCAGGTATTTATCCATTTAAAAGAGAGGGAGAAGATCCTACACGGATGTTTGCCGGTGAAGGTGGACCTGAGCGAACCAATCGCAGATTTCATTATGTAAGTTTGGCAATGCCCGCTAAGCGTTTATCTACCGCATTTGATTCGGTAACATTGTATGGAAGAGATCCACATGTGCGTCCGGATATTTATGGAAAAATTGGTAATGCTGGAGTAAGCATCTGCTGTTTGGATGATGCGAAAAAATTATATTCAGGATTTAGCCTGTGCGACCCAAAGACATCGGTTTCGATGACCATTAATGGACCCGCAGCGATGTTGCTCGGTTTCTTTATGAATGCGGCAATAGACCAACAATGCGAGCTGTACATCAAAGAAAATGGTTTAGAGCAAGAGGTGAAAAGCAAAATTGATCAACATTTTGCTGCCAAAGGGCAAAAGCAGCCCACTTATCAAGGCGAGTTGCCTGAAGGAAATGATGGACTTGGGTTAATGTTACTCGGTTTAACTGGGGATCAAGTATTGCCTGCAGAAGTATATGCTAAAATCAGGATAAATGCCTTAAATCAAGTCAGAGGAACCGTTCAGGCGGATATTTTAAAAGAAGATCAAGCACAGAATACCTGTATTTTTAGTACCGAGTTTGCCTTGCGTTTAATGGGGGATGTGCAACAATATTTCATACAGGAAAAGGTTCGCAATTTTTATTCAGTTTCAATTAGTGGTTATCATATTGCGGAAGCCGGAGCCAATCCGATTACGCAGCTTGCGTTTACCCTATCCAATGGGTTCACATATGTGGAGTATTACCTTTCACGAGGGATGAATATTGATGATTTTGCACCCAACTTAAGCTTCTTCTTTAGCAATGGTATTGATCCTGAGTATGCTGTAATTGGTAGAGTAGCGAGACGCATTTGGGCCAAGGCAATGAAACATAAGTATGGTGGGAATAAACGAAGCCAAATGCTCAAATATCACATTCAGACCTCTGGTAGAAGTTTGCATGCGCAAGAAATTGACTTCAATGATATCAGAACCACTTTGCAAGCCCTTTATGCCATCTATGATAATTGCAATAGTTTGCATACCAATGCATATGATGAGGCCATTACAACGCCTACGGAAGAGTCTGTAAGAAGAGCCATGGCCATTCAATTAATTATTAATCGCGAATTGGGATTGTCTAAAAATGAAAACCCGATTCAAGGATCGTTTATCATTGAAGAATTGACTGATTTGGTGGAAGAGGCTGTGATGACTGAGTTTGATAAAATCACGGATCGAGGTGGAGTGCTAGGAGCAATGGAAACCATGTATCAGCGAGGTAAGATTCAAGAAGAGAGTTTGTATTATGAAACACTCAAGCATACGGGTGAATTTCCAATCATTGGTGTGAACACGTTTTTAAGTTCAAAAGGTTCACCTACCATATTACCTAAAGAAGTCATTCGTGCAACGGAAGAAGAAAAGCAATACCAAATTGATATGCTGGATAAGCTGCATGATCGAAACAAAGAAAAGGCGGCAGCATGTCTTTCTCAACTTCAGAAAGCCGCTATTGCCAATGACAATATGTTTGTCGGAATGATGGAAGCCGCGAAAGTATGCTCCCTTGGCCAAATTACTGAATCCCTATTTGAAGTGGGTGGCCAGTATAGGCGGAATATGTAACGTTCTAATGTTGAATGTTTAGTTGTTAATTTTTAGTTGTGCTTGCGCAAGAGTCTTAAGAATTCACAAGAGTCTTAAGAATTCAGTTAAAGCTTACTTCTAGTAAAAACGTTATTGCGATCCGTTACTAAGCGGTGAAACAATCATTTGAGGTTCTTGCTAAAATCCGTTTACTTTTCGCCTCAAAGAATTGGTGGTTAGTTTTATTGGTTGTGTTGGTCATCGATTACCTGTTCATAAAGTCATAAGAAAGTACAAACTGAAAAAGTTGCTTAGGAGGGTAAAACGAAAAACCTGAAATTGAAAATAACGGATTATCTTTTTTCCGTTTCAATTAAATGTTTAATCAAACCCCACTTCCGAATTGAATACTTAATATTGTGGTCATTCGTAAGAATCAATGTCTTGTTCGTTCGATTAATCGATTTAATTTCAGCTGTATTAATGATGCTAGATCGATGCACACGAATGAATTGGTCTTCAGGCAAATGTTTTTCATAAAATGCCAGATGATGCGATTGCACTATACGCGGTCTGCTCTTAAAATTAAATTGGGTATATGCACCAGAGGCTTCCATTGCAATAATGTCGCTGGTGTCAACCAATTCAATGCGGCCATTATTCAGCAGTTTTATTTTTGAAACATCTGAATTGAAATTATTAATGATGCTTTGGATGGTTTTTTTGAGTTCAGCCGGTTGAATAGGCTTCAATAGATAATCGAAAACCCCTTCTTTTATTGCAGGCAAGGCATAGCGATCATAAGCTGAAACAATAATGGTAATAAATTCGTTCGATTTACATAAGTCAAACAGTTTCAAGCCGATTTGGTTGGGCATTTCAATATCTAAGAATACCACATCCACCGAATTGATATTGATGAATTCTGCTGCATCTTTCACATTGTTGAACGTTTGTAATATCTTAATGGATTGAGTATACGATTGAATTAACTCTTTTAGCAGAATTTGATTCTGAAACTCATCATCCACGATGATTGCATGTATTGGTTCTGTCATAGATTAATTAGAACAGGTTTATTTGCGAAGAACACATCTTTTCAAAGATAGAACAGCGCGAAAGAATTCTCAACTCGTTTTTTATGGAGACTCTTGTTTTTTTGATGAGCGTTAAAATGAAGTGTTTTATCGACCAAACCGAACACTAAAACGAGCCAAAATAGTAATTCTGCCAATAATTCCGCAAATTTGCGCTGCTTCAGAGCAGAATATTAATTTAATAATAAACAAAATATGAAAAACAAATTACTGATTTTATTGGCCATTGTTTTTATGGCTCCACTGGCTTCCAAAGCGGATGAAGGAATGTGGCTCCTAAATATGATGGAGCGCATGAACTATAAGGACATGCAAAAGTGTGGTGTTAAGCTAACTGCTGAACAAATTTACAGCATCAACAATTCATCATTGAAAGATGCCATTGGATGGTTTTCTAATGGTTGTACGAGTGAAATTGTTTCAGATCAAGGTTTAGTTTTAACGAATCACCATTGCGGATATGATGCAATTGCAGGATTAAGTACTGCGAAAGATAATATTCTTGACAATGGCTTTTGGGCCAAATCAAAAGCAGAAGAACGACCTGCACCGGGTGTTACTTTGGCATTGGTGGTTGCAATTAAGGATATTACCAATGAGGTTATGGATTCAATAAAAGGAATGGATGCTGCCACAGTGAATAAGAATCTGAATAGAATATATCGAACCATAACTAAACGAGCAACAGAAGGAAATCATTATGAAGCACAATGTCGCCAAATGTTTAATGGCAATGCATATTACCTCTTCACGTTTGAGCGTTTCAGTGACGTGCGTTTGGTAGGAACTCCGCCTCAAAATATTGGTAAATATGGAGGAGATACAGACAATTGGATGTGGCCTCGTCATACAGGAGACT
The DNA here is from genome assembly GCA_943788195.1 of uncultured Bacteroidia bacterium. Classification (GTDB taxonomy): domain Bacteria; phylum Bacteroidota; class Bacteroidia; order NS11-12g; family UBA955; genus CALSPH01. The sequence continues at coordinate 494,768 of CALSPH010000002.1, read as the reverse complement.
TTTCTGTATTTAGAGTGTATTCGGATAAAGATGGAAAACCTGCTCCATATTCAGCTGATAACATTCCTTATAAACCTAAAAGCCATCTTAAAGTAACCACCAGCGGTGTAAAAACGGGTGATTATGCAATGATTATGGGCTTTCCGGGAAGAACAGATCGTTATATGTTTTCACAAGGAGTGAAAATGGCCACAGATTATAAGAACCCAACTATTGTTAAGTTAAGAGACATTCGACTTAAAGCTTGGAAAGCAGAAATGAATAAGGATACCGATGTGCGATTGAGTTTAGCATCGGATTATGCAAGTGTTGCTAACTATTGGAAATATTTCGATGGTGAAGCAGCTCAGCTAAAAAACAACAAAGTTGCCGATATTAAGCGTAAGCAAGAATCTAAATTTGGCAAATGGGCTAAGGATAAAGATGAGTATAAAACGGTTTTGGGTGATGTCGAAAAGGCATATACTGAATATACACCAACATCCAATCAGTATTGGTATTGGAGAGAAGGCATTATCGCTCCAACCATCGCAAAATTGGCATATTATGCTTCACTATTAGCAGATGCCGAAGAAGCTGGTAATGAAGCAAGGGTTAAAGGCCTGAAAAGTGCTTTAGGAAAAATTGTTGAGGAAATGCCTTATGGTGAAGCTGTAGTTAGAGCTGATAAGATAATCATGTCAGGTATTTTGAAAACGTATAATGCGGATAATAAAGTAGAAGATCAGCCCAAATGGTTTAGAGACAATATCGAAGCGTATAAAGCAGATAACTTTGATGCTGGAATTGATGCCTTTGTAGCAACAGCTTTTGAATCAAGCATATTTGCTGATAAGGATATGGCAATGGCATGGTTTAAGAATCCACGAATGGCATTGATTAAAAATGATATTATGTATCAATACATTCAAGCATTCAAAACAAACTATGATACTAAGTTTAAAGCCAAAAGAGATGAGTTTAATGAAAAAGAGCAAGAGTTAAGCCGTTTGTATATTAAAGGTCTAATCGAGCAAAATCCGAAAACCAATTATTATCCAGATGCCAATTCTTCGATGCGTTTAACGTATGGTAAAGTAAAGCCATATATGAACTATAAGGTAATGACTTACCTTGATGGGGTCATTGAAAAGAATAAGAAGTTTGGAGACAATCCAGAGTTTTCTTTACCTCAAAACTTGATTGATGCCTATAACAACAAAGATTTCGGTAACTATACAGATAAAACAGGAAAGGTGCCTGTTTGCTTTTTAACAGATAATGATATCACCGGTGGAAACAGTGGAAGTCCAGTAATGGATGCCAAAGGAAGATTGATTGGATTAGCGTTTGATGGAAATTGGGAAGCAATGAGCGGAAATATTTCATATAATGCCAAGAATCAACGAACGATTGTTGTTGATATTCGTTATGTGCTTTGGATTATGGATAAATTGGGAGGAGCAACTAACCTAATTGATGAAATGAAAATAGATAACACGAAGATTTAAAAAGAAGCTTAAATAACATTTTACATATTAAAAGGCCCCGCATCAATGTGGGGCCTTTTTTGTAATGGTGCTATTAAAAATACGTTTAAACGATTATTTCTTCAGTATTTTAAACTCATAGGTCTTACCTGATCGGTTGCGAATCCCTTTGCCTCTGATCCAAGGATTGAGCCATTTTAGTTCTTTGTAAGTCACTTTGTGGTCTCCAGAAAAGCAAATTATGCAACTTATTGCATCGGTTCTGCTTACCGTAGTGTATTCAGGCATATTGTATTTCTCTTGATCCAAAATATAAAACCCATAGCGGTCTGGTCGAGAGAAAATGGATTTAATAGCAAGGATGCGAAACACATAGCGCTGGGTTTCTTGGTAAAGCAATAAGTCATAGTAATTCGTCTGTCTTTGCTCAATCGATTTGCTTTCTACTCCATTGACACCCATGTTGTAACTGGCAGCGGCCATGGTCCAACTATTGAATTTTTCATGCGCATTTTTAAGGTATTTGCATGCTGCTCTAGTAGCTTTCTCTAAATGATAGCGCTCATCCACTTCACTGTTTATTTCTAAACCATAAATCTTTCCTGTGGCGGACATAAATTGCCAGAAACCTGCTGCGCCAGCTGGAGATATCACATTGGATAAATTACTTTCAATTACACATAAATATTTAAAGTCATCAGGCACACCTTCTTCTTTAAGTATTTTCTCAATGATAGGGAAGTATTTATGTGCTCGTTTTAAGGTGATAATAGTATTGGAGTGGTAATATGTATTGGAAATGATTTCACGGTCAAGGCGTTCATAAATCTCATCTTGATCTAAAGGTACTGGTTCGCCTGCGAAATCTAAACTATCTGGTACATAAGGAGCGGTGGTTAGGTAGGGGCCAGCAATCGGACGCTCAGCTTTACCTCCAGAAGTGAACAGCCAGGCTGCTATAATTAAACAAGAACTTAAAATTATGAACCCAACTCCTTTTATCCATTTCATCATTTTGCGTATTTTCTTTTCCTTACCACTGCATTAATTAAACCAAATAGGATGACTAATATAATTGGTACAGCAATATTGATGAATTGCCATTTCTTTTTACTCGCCTTTATTTTATTTTGATTGAGCAATCGAAGCTGATATTCTTTGTTTCTTATTTCAATTAATCCTGAACCATCACAGAGGTAGTCAATGCAATTCAATAAGAACATCTTGTTTCCAAATTTCTTTTTTGTTGCAAGGTCAAGGCCAAGTTCAAAATAGCCTTCCCCGTCTTTTTGTACTTGATTCTTTATCAAGTCGCCATCCGCGATGATGATCATTGCGTTTTGGTCGATATGGTCTTTATAATCAATTCCCGTAAACACTGCAGTATTGCGATCTTTGAAAATTGAGGTAAAGGATCCTTCACTTAATAATCCGCTGATGTGCTTGCCAGCGGTGAAGCTTTTAATAAAATTGGGGTTACTGGTTTGAGTAATAATTCCCAAATCCAGCATCAATGGGCTGTTAGATATACGAGTGTTCTCAGAGCTTTCTAATAGAACTGTATGTTTTAAATGGTCTCTTGTTAATGGTTTTAATGTGCTTGCAAATCTTCCCCAAACTCCTTCAATGTTTTTAGAAATTGGGTTTGATTGCTCGCGTTTGTCAATAAATACAGGATAATAAATCCATGGGAATTGACGTAAGAGCCCGTTAGGTGATTGAAATACAAGATAATGACAATTTAGATCCGTAAGCATGTTGCTGTTCATACGCACGCCATATAAGTAAAGCATGTTCTGTAGTTCACCCAGTTCGTAATTGGTAGCAAGCATCTTCTCATATTTAGCGAGTGTGTCGTACTCGGCAAATACCGGATCTATCAGGAATAATAATTTACCCCCGTTCATGATATATTGGTCTAATATATATGCTTCTGCTTTTGAGAAAGGCTGTGTAGGTTTAGCCATAATCAATCCTTTAAACCCATTGAGGTGATTTAGCAATTCTTTGAAGATGGCTTTTTCGGGTTCTGCGCTGCGTTCCAACTTGGCTTGAAAGGGCAAAATAGTTTCTTTTTTACTCAGGTTAAAAGCGACATCTCGAACGGTGTAATACGTCTCAAGCTCTTTGCGAATATCCGCTGTAGCTTTTGAAGAAAGTTCGCCATGTCCTTGTAGAAAGCCAATTTTTCTGTTTTTGCCACCAGCTCCTGCTTTCCGAATAACATTGGCCAATTCATATTCAAGATTCTCGATGGACTTGTTAATAGCCGTTTCTTCAGCCCTGCCTAATTCAGTGGTTAGAAAGTTTAAAATGTAACTGTTCCCAGAACCGTCTAAAACCTCCGCACCAGGGAAAAGCCGTCTGATTTGTGATTGACTTGCATCTTCTTCTTGATCATAGTGTGGAATCAGACCCTTGCTCTCAAGTTGCTTTATAATGTCTTGCTGCTCTTTGCTTGACTTTCCATCAAAAGGATCAATAAATGTATATTGAATTTGCCCTTTGCTGATGGAACTGATTTCTTGTAGCAGATCGCGCAGACTGTATTTTAGTTGCTTGAATTTAGGGTTTAATTCTCCATCTAGATATACATTAAACGTAAGATTCGTATTTAGATTTTTAACCAACTCTTCCGTAGAAGTACTCAAGGTAAATCGCTTTTCTTTGGTTAGATCAAAACGCTTGTAATATTGGCTAGCCAATAGGTTCACAATAATCAATGCGGCTCCCAAAATTGCTAGCTGCAAGAAAATTTGTGCTTTGACGCCTCTTTTATGCTTATTTTTTTCTACCATTTGCGACTGCTAAAAACTGCTTTAGTTGAAAAAATAAAAAGACAAATCATGCTTATGAAGTATACGATATCTCGGGTGTCTACCCTGCCAAAGCTGATATTGCTATAGTGATATCCAATTCCAAACCAATCAATACCGAATTGAGACCCTTTTAAGAGGTCAATGTTTTTAAGCATATCAAATGCTGAATAGAAGAAAAAGCATAAAAACATAGATAGAATGAATGCTACAATTTGATTGTCGGTTAAGGATGAACTAAATATGCCGATGGCTACATAAATTGCTGCTAAGAATATTAGACCAATGTAGGAGCCAATTACCGCGCCTGTGTCAATATTGCCAATTGGGTTTGCCAATTGAGAAACGGAGTAATAGTAAATTAGTGTGGGTAAAAGCGTGATTAATACCAATAAAAGACAGGCAAAGTATTTGCCTAAAATGATGGACATATCACTAATGGGTTTGGTAGTAATCGTCTCTAGTGTGCCTGCTTTTTTCTCTTCTGAAAAGGATCGCATGGTAATTGCGCTTACCAAGAAAATAAAGATCCAGGGTGCGGTATTAAACATGATATCCATATTCGCATAACCGCCTTCAAGAATACTGGTATCAGAGAACACCCAAGCAACTAGCCCGGTGATTAACAAAAACACGATCATCACTACATATGCAATGAGCAAGCTTAAAAAACTTCTAAATTCTTTTTTAAGGATGGTTATCATTCGGTAGTTAAGGTTTTAAATACTTCCTCCAAACTGGTTTGCCTTTGGTTCATGCTTAAGATATTATTGCCTTCTTTAACAGCAAGCGAAAATAAGGCTTCTTGTATTTTTGAGTTTATTTCAGCAGTCAACGTAAACTCAACACCCTCTCCAGAAACAGATCGGATGCCGGGTAATTTTTCAATAAGTGCTTTGCGAATTGAATTGCCAAAAATCACATCGATGGTCGTTTGCTTGTCAAGACCTGACTTAAGTTCATTGGTGGGTTTGTCGGCTACTATAGCGCCATGATTTATAATGATGGCTCGGTCGCAAATGGCTTCTACTTCGGTTAATTGATGAGTGGATAGCAACACCGTTTTTTCCTTGCCTAAATTTTTAATCAATTGCCTTATCTCAACCACTTGATTGGGGTCTAGCCCAGAGGTAGGTTCATCTAAAATAAGGACGGAGGGGTCGTGAATTAAGGCTTGCGCCAAACCTACCCGTTGACGATACCCTTTAGAAAGCTGGCCAATCTTCTTGCGGTGTTCTAAAGTGAGTCCGGTAATTTCAATGCATTCTGCAATGCGTTTTTTTTTCTGTTTTACTTTAAAGACATCCGCGACAAAAGAAAGGTATTCTTTCACGTACATATCTAAATATAGCGGGTTGTGTTCGGGTAGGTAACCCAGTTGCCTGCGCACTTCAATGCTGTTTTCTTCGATGTCTAAGCCGTTCACAAATGCCTTCCCAGAAGTTTGCGGGATAAAACAGGTTAGGATTTTCATGGTTGTGCTTTTGCCGGCACCATTGGGTCCTAAAAATCCAACTACTTGGCCCTTCTCAATTTCAAAATTGATGGAATCTATGGCTTTCTGATTGCCATAAATTTTACTGAGATTTTGAACGAGGATCGACATAGTTTCGAGCACAAAAATAAGTGCTTCATGTGAATTAACGAATTAAGTTTTAATAACGGCAAAACAGAGTGTTTAGTATTTAAAACGAATTTGAATTTAATGCAAATTGAAACCGATGCAATCCGTTAATACAAGGCTCGTATATAACCCAAAACCCTGACGCGCTCTTGCGGTCAGGGTTAGCAATCAGGGCCCTTCTATAAGAGAAGGACGATATGAAAAAAACTACTACTTACTTAATACTGATTGTTTTCGGGCTTGCTTTTGCAGATTTAGGAAGGGTTATATGAAGTAATCCATCTTTGAATGTTGCATCAATCATTTCGGTATCGATATGATTTCCGAGCTTAAATTCGCGATGAAAGCTTCCACTTCTGATTTCTCTGCTCACAAATCGATCTCCTTCTTGATGCTCTTCTTTTTGATACTCTCCACTCACGGAAAGTTTGTTTTCAATAAGGTCAAGCTTAATGTCTTTTTTAGTTAGACCAGGCAATGCCATGGTAATCAAAAAATGGGTTTCCTTTTCTAGGATATTTGCATCGGGTTTGAAATGGTTCATTTCTGGTGATGCATGATCAAAAAATTGATCCATCCAGTTGTTGCCAAAAAATACATCGTTTAATGTTGGGGATAAATTGCGGTTTTTCTTAATTGTTGTCATAATTTTTATTCTTGTTTAATTCAATGATTTCCAATTCCATACCATTGCAAAAAACAAGACATTATGACATGTTGACGGAGGTAATAGTGACACAATGGCAAAAAGGGGAAGTGTGGTGATACATTTCGTCATGGTAATTATGAACGAAATGTAAAATGTCCGATTATTTAGTCAATCCGTACCTTGTTTTTATCAATGCATTGGGTTGGCGAATAATAATTATCTCTTATCTTCGTTCCCTAAGCGATAATCAATTCTTACCAATAATATTTATGATCCAATCTGTATATAAATCTTTGCTTTTGGCCTTCACCTTTGGCTTAACTACGTTAACTACTCAGGCCCAAATGCAAGTTGAATTGCCCAATGAAAATGGGCTTTTATGGGAGATTACGGGCAAAGGCTTAACAAAGCCAAGTTATGTTTATGGTACCATGCATGTAAGCTCAAAATTAGCTTTTCACTTGGGTGATTCATTTTATTATGCGCTGAGAAAAGTAGACATGGTTGCACTTGAGCAGAATTTAGATACCGTTATTGACGATTGGGTAATTGAAAGAGACCGGAGCAGAAATAAGTACGGCAGTCAGTACTTCCCAAGAACCTCGTTAAACACATTTGACATAAATAAAATTGATAAGAATGACATCAATCGTGCAATCTCATATGATCCGTATGTTTTGAACAGCATTATGTTCAGAACCAATGAAGACGATGAAGATTTTCAACAAGAAACTTATCTGGATTTATACATCTATCGATTGGGTAAAAAGATGGGCAAAATAATTGGTGGTGTAGAGGATTATAAAGAGGCGGACCGTTTAGTTAAGAATGCCCAGAAAGGAGCCCGAGAGGATTATAAGGATCGCAGAAAGAATGGGAATGATGACAATTATTATAAATTCAGGAATTTTGATTTTAATGAAGCCTATCGAAAAGGGAACATTAAGTTAATCGATTCATTTGAGCGTACAACCAATGGGCCTAAGTTTATGGAATACATGCTTTTTGTCCGCAATGAGAACATGGTGAGACGTATGGATAGCATCATGCAGTTGGATGTGTCTTTATTCACAGGTGTGGGTTGCGCGCACCTAGGCGCAGAAAGAGGGGTTCTTAATTTATTGGTAAAAGAAGGCTACACCCTTCGGCCAGTGCAAAGTATGGCTAATCGCATAAGTGATATAAGTAAGAAGTATGACGATATGCAATACCCTCTTACGTATTCACTCCAAGTAAGTCCAGATAGTACATTCACTGCCCAAATTCCTGGAGATTGGATTCAGGCCTTTAATAATTCTACATTCAAGGTGTTTATCTATCCAGAGCTCGTAAATGGGTATTTTTATACGGTATATAAATTGAACACCAACGGTACTTTTTTTGGCGAGAAGCCAGAAGAAATTTTACTGAAGGTGGATAGCAGTTTATTTGAAAGTGTGCCAGGGAAAATAATGGAACAGAAGGATATTACGATTGATGGGTACAAAGGATATGAGATCTTAAATAAAACAACCGAAGGGGATTTTCAGCGGTATTATATCATTGTTAAACCATTAGAGGTTTGTATTTTCAAATTGGGAGGCAAGAAGGAGTATGCGAAGTCTGCCGATGCCAACAAGTTTTTTGAATCGATCCGTTTTACATCACAGCGCAGCAATGATTTCAAAAAATTTAAAACTGCAGATGGAATGGTTTCATTTAATTTCCCAGCGCACGCGTCAAAAGATCCCATTATAAAATATGAAAATAAGCAAAAGGGCAATTTTAGTTTAACCGCATATGATGAAAACTCCAATACAACCTATTTAGCACAACAACTTCGTGCCAATCGCAATTTGGATGAGGACACGTTTGATTTAAAGGTGTTGTTGGAAAGCTTTGTTAATCTGGACCAGTTTACGTTGGATAATTATAAATTGGATATTTTTCATGGGAATGACCGCATCATAGGCAGTATGCATGGCGATAAAGACCGAAAAGCGAAAACAGAAATAGTAATTTTTAATGATCGCATTATTATGTTAGCTGCAATTAGCGAAGGTGAAAATGAGCCGGTAACGGATTTTTTCAATAGCCTAGAGCTCAATGAGCCCACTTACCCTGCCTTTGAACGATACTATGATTCGGTTGCAAAATACACGGTAAGTGTGCCGAGTATCCCGTTAGAAGACCTTGAGCAGGATGATGAAGAAGAAGGAAATGGGTACTATTCGTATTATAATGATGATGAGGATAAAGGAGATAGTACATTAGGTGTAGATGTTTCCAAAACCTTTGCTGGCAAAAACGGTGAGGAAATCATCCAGCTGCGTTTCTTTACGAAATCGAAGTATCAACAGTTTGATTCGCTTCGGGTATTGGAAATTGAACGACTCAGAGAACAAGATCGATATTCAACCATAATCGATACCTTTTTTAGACAAGAGGGGCGTTATGCCATAGTGGATGCAACCATTGGAGATACTGCTACACCAATGGTAAACTTTACCCGCAACATATATTCTCAGGGAGGGTTTTATGAAATATATGGTGCATACAATAAGGTTAAAGGAAAAAGTAAGTTTCTAACTACCTTTTTAGAAACCTTTGAAATTGCCGATACCGTATGGAGTGCCAATCCATTTATTTCTTCTTTTGATTCATTTTATGCAGATTATTATACTAAAGATAGTATGAATAGAGAGCGTCTCATTAAAAAGATTGTAGGCTGGAATAGACCCGTGGCAATTGAAGATGAGGATGCCCCTAAATTCATTGATTTCATTTCAAAATTCCATATCGAGGAAAATTATGTAAAGCGCAAAGCAAACCTAGTTGAGCAATTGGGTTGGTTAGACCACAAATCAGTCTTCCCAGCATTCAAACAGTTTTATGCTGATTTTGGCGATACAACCAATTTAAAAATGGCGGTTTTAACATCCTTAAGCAGGCTGCGCACCAAGGAGTCTTATGCGTTTATAAAAGACAAATTAATTAACGACTTACCCATTGGGGCAAGCGATCTGGATAATATCTTTTACAAATTGGATGATTCACTCAAGTTGGTAGTAAACATGTTTCCCGCTTTCTTAGATTTAACCATAGTGGATGAGATTTCAGAACAGCCTTATCGCATTTTAGGTAGACTTCTAGACAGCAATTTAATCAAGCCTAAGGTGTATAAGAAGCATCTAAATACAATTTACCTGGATGGTTATTATAGCTTAAAAAGAGCCTTGGTAAAAGAGGAAACGAAATCTCCGAGTCAATTGGGTATCCTTACCGAACAGAACAAAGACGAGTGGGCCAGTACCTCTAGATATGGTGGATATCGTTCCAGCTATACTTCCTTTGGAAGTAATGACGATTATTTGCTCATTGCTCGATTGCTGATTCCTTACAAAGATAAAAATGTTAAATACAAGCAGTTTTTCCATGATATGCATAAGCTTAAGGATGTGGATGATCGCTTTACTATTTTGAAATTTAGCCTCCAGCACAATTTGGAATATCCTGATACCCTTATTGATTATTACGCAGGGCGTAAAAAGTATCGCATGAAACTATATGACTACTTGCAAGAAGAAGGTAAGCTGGAGTTGTTTCCTGCAACGTATCGTTCATCTGACAGCATTATTTATGCAAAGTTGCAAGGCCAGTTTAATGGGTATTACTCTAAAATTGATAGTTTAGAAATGGTAAAAACCTTTTCGTATACTGAGAAAGGGCAGGCCTACGAAGGAAGAATCTATAAAATGCGTAGAAAAGGAGCAGAAAATTCAGAGATCATTTCAGTTACAGGAATTATAAGTGACACCATGTTGAGTTCGTATGATTATGTGGTGCGATTGCGGAGCATAATTAAACCAGAACAAATTGAAGCGGAGGTGATTGATAAGGTGATTCGGCAATTCGTGTTGATGGCAACCAAGCCCAATTATAAATACTATGATTATTGATATGGCCGTTACGGTGGATATGGTTTGCAAAGGGACTATTAGTAATTGAGCAATGAGACTACCTATAACCGCAGTAATCATCACTAAGAATGAAGCGGATCGGATTGCAAAGGCAATTGATTCAGTTCATTTCTGCAAAGAAATTATGGTGATTGATAGCCATAGCGATGATGAAACCGTTCAAGTAAGCGAATCGCATGGCGCTCTAGTAATTCAACAAGCCTTTTTAGGCTACGGTGCTCAAAAGAATTTTGGCTTTTCAAAAGCGAGCTCTGATTGGATACTCAGTTTGGATGCAGATGAAGTGGTTTCGCAGGAGTTGCGGCAGGAAATTGAATCTGCTTTTTCAGGTAAAGAAGTTCCATTCAATGGATTCAGTTTTCCTAGAAAAAATTTTTTCTTAGGAAGTGAATTAAAATATGGTAGAGAATCTAGAGATCGACTGACACGGCTTTTTCGCAAGGGAAAAGGCAAGTACAATGAGGCATTGGTTCATGAAACGCTTCATGTAGAAGGTGCAGTGAAATTATTGCAGGGGCCATTGCTGCATTATACGTACAGAAATCTAGCGCATGCAAAGGCTAAAATGAAAAAATATGCACAACTGGGTGCACAGCAATTGCAGCAGCGCGGGAAGTCTCGATCGGCTCTCATGATAGCATTGGCATATCCTGTATATTTCGCAAAACATTATGTGGTGTATGGAAATATATTGAATGGCATGGTAGGTTTTCAATGGTCTCGGTTGATGGCAAAATACCATACACAGAAATACATTTATTTATGCCAACTCAATGAGTAATGTTTAATACATCTTTCATATGTTATCAGCTATTTTTTTTAGCACTTCCATAAGTTCTGCTGGGAAGTGATGATGGATAGTATAAGTGCCTATAAGGCTGCTGTTAGTGCTATTGTGGTTCTCTTGATATAGTGGGGCGCCTAAAAGCTCACTAATTGGGGTTTCTAAAACAATAGCTAATTGCTTTAAATCTTCAATACTTGCATTCTTCTTATTCGCTTCAATTTTATGTATAAAGTTTTGTGAAACCCCCAGTTTTTGTGCTAAATACTCCTGTGAGTAACCTTTTGATTGCCTTACTCGTCTTATGTTTTCGCCAACTTTCATAGGGCAAATATTGCAATTTGCCATAATTTATAGTCATTTGTTTAAAGAAATGTATTATATATTAGAGATGAAAAAAACAGTTAATAATTATGAAAAAGAAAATTACAAAAATGTTACAAGTAATAAGCATTATTTTCATTGCTTCGATCGCATCAAATTTAGATGCTCAAACGTATTGTGGAAGTGGTCCAACTTCTTGTGTATGCAGTCCAATTCAATTTGTTGGCCCAGTAACTGGCGCATGTGGGTTAAGTTGGTTTTTTGAATATGCTGGAGGATGTACTATTCCAGCAACTAGTGTAGGCTCACTCAATGCCGATTGGGATTGTAATAACGGAACAAGTAATCCACCAGAAATACGATGTGGAGATGGTCCTTGTGGCTGTCCTACAAAAATTAGATTAGGAAATGGTACGGGAACTCCAGTATTAACTTTTACATTAAGTGGTCCTACTAGTCAAACTTTTTCTTGTGGCGGGTCAACTTACATAGTTTCATTTACTTATGTAGGTGGTAAGTTGGTAGTAACAATCACATAAATGATAATTAATCAGTATATTTGAAAGAACGAGTGAGATTGCTATTTATTCTTTTGTTATTCTATTGTGCGTCAAATCTTAAAGGTCAAGGTTATGGCACATACTGGAATAATGGAACTGGCAGATTTGATGTGGTTTTTAATGATTTAGAAGCTAATTGGAGTTTTACGAAAAAGCCTCATTCGCCACGAGATTCCAGTTATTTCAATAATAGCATTCTGAATAAATGGCTAATCGCACCGTCAAGTATTTCAGATAAGAAGGGCACTCCTGCTTTGTTTTTTCATTTAACTAGATTATATAATAGTAATTTTGAAGTAATTTACGACTTCGACACAGCAAATGAAGTTTACCCATACGATAATAAATGTTTAAGGAGTTTATTTGTACCACACCCAGGTAATGATGACCTGTTTTTTCTATTCTTAAGTGGAGTAGAAAAGCCTTACTCTCAAAATGGGTCCTTTGTTTTCAAACAATTAACTATAGATATCACTGGCAATAATGGGAAAGGTTCAGTAGTTGAGAATAAAAATCTATTCGAGGGTGATGGTTTTGGAACTTTTCAAGCGACAGAGAAAAAAAGGAGGTTATTGGCTCGTATTTAAAAATGATAGTTTAAATAATATTTATGTATATAATATTAACGAGAAGGGTCTGGATACTTCAGCTGTATTTACAAAAAGTATAAGAAGTCAAAATTTCAAATCGTTTTTTGCCAATGTAGGTACTTATGGTAATGAACCTAAACTCAGTATCAACGGACCTAGAGGCAAGACAAGTTCGCTTATTAATGACTATTTCATTAAGTTTAATCCTAATGGTGAGCAGTTTTGTTTTATTAACAAGGAGTTAAAACGGAGTGATAATGGTTATTCTTATACTGAACAACTGCAAAGTCAGGAACTTACTTTTTACAGCTTCGATAGAATTACAGGCGCTGTTAAAATGGATACTAAATCTATTCTATTAGATACGGTGCCTAATTTCCTATTTGAATATAGTTCGGATGGTAAATATATTTTTATCGGAGTTAAGCGGAGTAAAAAAATTAAAACTGGTTTGTATAGATTTAATTTAGATAGTTTAAACTTTTCAGTTCATAATAAATTCACCTTGGACAAGCTAATTGACACATTTGCTTCTCATGGTGTTTTATTATCTAGCAATAATAAACTATACTATTTGACAGGTATTTATGGTGGCCGAAGCAAGGATAATTTCAATGATTTAAATGCAACGGATTGTAGAATCAATGAAATACAGAATCCTAATACTAAAAATGTGAATGATATAATTATTGAGTCATATAAAGTGCCCTTTACAAACGAATCTACAAGAATAAAAAGTTATTTAAGTACAAGAACTTACTTTCCTTATAATATGTACTTTAAGCAAAAACCCGTAGTTAAAAAAATAGGGGATTGTATGTTAGATACAATTCAATTTAAATTTCGGGGTGATACAAAATACCCGATAGTCTGGCATTTTGGAGATGGAACTAAAGAAGCAAGCAATGTGCCCTCAATAAAACATTTGTATACTAAGAAAGGTATTTATATGCTCAAAGTTATTTCTGAAAGCCCAACGGGCAAAGATACTATTGAGCGGATGATAGAGGTAAAGCCCTTACCCATCTTTTCGTTACCCCAGGATACTTTAATATTTAAAAATCAAAATTTACTGATTGGTCAAAAATCAATAGCATCCAATAACTATATTTGGAATACAGGAGATTCGACAAGTCCAATTCATGCTATGAAGGATGGAAAATACAAATTAACCGTTTCCGATTCATTTTGTAGTTCTTCAGACAGTTTTGTTTTACATAAAGTTGATTTTTATCTACCACCTGTCCATGCCTGCGGGGATGATGAAGTATCGTATAATTATGTCTCAAATGCAGATTCTTTAAAAGCAATTTCTAATGCAAGTATCAATAAGACCAGTATTACTTTTTGGCAAGATACTGCAACTGTTGTTAGGCTATTTAAGAATGGTTTATTTATTGATAGTCTAATACCAATTGAAAGATCGGATTATCCCGTTTTTAAATTGGGTAGCGATACAGTTGTCTGCAAAGCTAATGGATTGTTTGTGAAGGTTATTGGCACAAGTGATAGTGTCAAGTGGAGAGATGGAAACAGCAGTGTAACGCGCCTATTAAATGAATCTAAGAGATATTTTGCCACTGCATACAATAATAATTGCAGTTTCACTGACAGCATTAATTTGATTGTGTTGAACTGTGTTCCTCAATTTAACTTGAAATGTTTGGATTCTATGAGCAGTATTAGTTTAGATCCAAACTTGGATAGTTTTTCGATTGATATTTCTCATAACATTGTAAAGCAGCAAAATAACAATTCGGCTAGTTTTGCATTTGAAAAAGAGGGATATAAAGAATTAGATATTACATTGTATAAAAACAATTTTACGCATCAACAATATGAACGCTTCCTTATTAAACCATGCGAATGTCATGTTTTTGTGTCCAACGCTTTTACGCCAAATGGGGATGGTGTAAATGATGTTTTTAAGTTAGAATCTGAATGTCAAATTAATAAAGCTAGTATTGAAATTTATAATCGCTGGGGAGAGCTTATTTATGAAAATAAGAATGAAGCTATATGGGATGGGACTTTTAACTATAAGAAAGTACCCATGGGAAGTTATATGTATATGATACGATTTATTGACCCTATAAGTAATGCACATAGGTTTTATACCGGTCAATTTACAATCCTCAATTAATTATTATTTATTAGTTTTTCGGTTAAGGTGTCTTCCAAAAATACATTTGATAATCATTGAGTTTATAATGTGGTTTAATTGGTTTCTCATACCTTTGCAGCCCTATGGCTTATAGAACACACCATTGTGGTGAATTGCGCATTGCAGATCAAGGAAAAGAAGTAGAGCTATCCGGTTGGGTGGCAAAAAATAGAGATTTTGGTGGTCTTACCTTTATTGATTTGCGTGATCGATATGGGATAACCCAATTGTCTTTTAATGATACCGTCAATCCGGAATTGTTGAATTCTGCCCGTGGTCTCGGTCGTGAATTTGTAATCCAAGTGAAGGGTATTGTAAAAGAACGGGAGAGTAAGAACAAAAATATTCCTACTGGGGAAATAGAATTGGAGGTAACGGAGCTTCATGTTTTAAATGCAGCTGCCACGCCACCTTTCACAATCGATAATGACACCGATGGAGGAGAGGAGTTGCGTATGCAGTACAGGTACCTTGATATCAGACGTGAGCCAGTAAAGAACAAGTTAATACTGAGGCATCAATTAGCGCAAAAAATTAGAAATTATCTT
Source organism: uncultured Bacteroidia bacterium (assembly GCA_943788195.1). Taxonomy (GTDB): domain Bacteria; phylum Bacteroidota; class Bacteroidia; order NS11-12g; family UBA955; genus CALSPH01. The sequence goes on along the minus strand of CALSPH010000002.1, from coordinate 479,281 downwards.
TCCGATGCGGAGTTTATTGAAGTTGAAACACCTGTACTTATTAAATCAACTCCTGAAGGAGCGCGTGATTTTGTAGTTCCCAGTAGAATGAATCAAGGGCAGTTTTATGCACTTCCACAAAGTCCACAAACGTTTAAGCAACTACTTATGGTTGCAGGTATGGATAAATATTTCCAAATCGTTAAATGTTTTAGAGATGAAGATCTAAGAGCGGATAGACAACCGGAATTTACTCAAATTGATTGTGAAATGAGTTTTGTGGAACGGGATGATGTGCTCAATGTCTTTGAAGGAATGGTGAAGGCTATTCTGAAAGATGTGAAAGGTGCAGATTTGGGCCAATTTCCACGAATTACCTATGCCGATGCAATGTATCATTATGGGAATGATAAGCCGGATACCCGTTTTGAGATGCAGTTTAATTACCTCAAAGGGGGTAGGAATGGAGATGATTTGGTTTCTGGTCAAGGATTTGGAATTTTCGATTCAGCACCAGCTGTCATTGCCTTAAATATTAAAAGGGGAGCTACCAGAACACGAAAGGAAATAGACAAACTAACCGATTGGGTAAAACGACCTCAAGTTGGAGCCAAGGGACTAATATACTGCAGATTAGGGGCTGAGGGCGCACACAAGTCATCGGTCGATAAGTTTTATGGTCAGGATAAATTAAACGAATGGGCTAAATTTTGTGATGCAGAAGAAGGCGATTTGATTGTGGTAATCAGTGGGGATTTAATCCCAGCCCAAACACAAATGAGTGCCTTACGTCTAAAGTTGGGTGAAGAGGAAGGGTTAAGGGATCCATCAATCTTTAAGCCGCTTTGGGTGGTAGATTTTCCTTTACTGGAATGGGATGAAGAGCATAAGCGATATCATGCCATGCACCATCCGTTTACCTCTCCGTTAGCGGAGGACATGGAGTTGTTAAAAAGCGACCTATCTAAGGTGAGAGCCAATGCTTATGATATGGTGATTAATGGCGTAGAATTGGGTGGTGGAAGTATCCGGATCCATGACAAAGCATTGCAATCTTCCATGTTTGATGCACTTGGGTTTACATCGGCTGAAGCAGAAGCTCAGTTTGGTTTCCTTATGAATGCATTTAAATATGGCGCTCCACCGCATGGAGGCATCGCTTTTGGGTTTGATCGAATGTGTGCATTAATTGGTGGCACAGATAGCATTCGCGATTACATCGCTTTCCCTAAAAACAATATGGGAAGAGATGTGATGATCGATGCACCTTCAAAAGTGGATGTAGACCAATTGAATGAATTGGGCCTTAAGCTAAAATAGACCACCTCTGAATAGTTGTGCATATTTTGCATCTTTAATAGAAGCCCATTGGTTATTATTGTAATGCAGTTTTGAAATCTCAACATCAACAATTTGAAGTGCTCTTTAATTTATTTGCAGGTAGATTAGTTTCATTTGCACAAAGTTATGTAGGCAATATAAAAGAAGCCGAAGGGGTAGTGCATGATTGTTTTTTGGCAATTTGGGAAAAAAGAGATTCGTTAGCACTTGACGAAAGTTTGAAGTCATACTTATATACCAGTGTAAAGAATAAGTCACTCAACGTTTTACAGAAGCGCAAGCTTTTTGCCACAGAAATGAATGATGGTACACTGGAGGTAACGGGTGATATGCCTAATCCATTGCAACAACTTTCGAAAAAGGAAACCGAACGAATGATTTTTGATGCTATTGAACGTTTACCTCCCAAATGCAAACGGGTTTTTTTACTCAGTAGAACCGAGCATCTATCGTATAAAGAAATCGCAAGTTTATTGGATATCAACACGAAGACGGTTGAAAATCAGATTGCCATTGCGCTAAAATTCATACGCGAAAGCATGGGAATAAAAAAAGGGAAAACAGGAGGTAATTTATATCACCTGCCCAGTATTTTGTTTTTGTTCTAGTGGGATTTATTCATCCAGCCCAATCACTGAAATGCGCATGCTTTTGGTAACTGCATCATACTTAATAATAAAAATTGCAGAACTTTCAACATATCGATTATAAGCGCGCATGGGTGTTAATTCGGGCAGATTTTGCATTGCATCTCGCACGGCTTTAATTACATTAAAAGGGTCTCCATACGGTTTACTCTCATCTGGCGATATCATTTCTGCTTTGGTAACTTTCCCAGCGGCATCCATTTCTACTGTAAAAATCATGAGCTTTTCATAGCGTGCTTTTTTGGCTCCTTTCAGATTGATATCATCATCATCCATTTTGTTTAAAACCAGATTGGTGAATTTGTCAATACCTCCTGGATACTTAGGTAATTTAACTAAGTTGCCCGAACGAACACGTCTATCTATTTCTTTTCCTTCCTCATTGAAATAATCTCCATTTTGAAATTCACCTTTTTCATAATTCACCCGGCATGATTTGACTCCATTTTCATGAAACCACATCCAAGTACTATCTCTTTGATTGTTGTAATACATGCCCCAGGTAGATTGATTTCCGTTGCTCCAAAAAGTTTGATAGATACCCCAGAGGCTATCACCATCATAATTGCTCGTAATATCTACTTTACCGTTTGGATGATAGGTGATATAATTGCCATCTTTAACCCCATTTTTATAACGTGCCTCTTTCTCTTTCGTGCCATCTTCATAATACCATACCCAATCACCATTGTACATACCAGCGAAGTATTTGCCTTTGCTTGAAACCTGACCATTCTTGTGGTAGTAAATCCAATCTCCGGTTTCTTTGCCACCAGCAAAAATACCTTTCTCCTTTTCCTTGCCGTTTGCATGATAACTGATATAGTCGCCTTCTTCTTTACCATATTTAAAGCGAACCTCATACTCCAACTGTCCATTCTCATAGAAAGTGGTAAACCTGCCGTGTCGGTCCTCATCGCGAATGGAACTGGTGGTATAAGAGCCTTGTAGCTTTAACTTATCATTACTAGAGTAATATTCTTTTACTTTATACTTATCACCACTTTTGATAATGTCTTTATAATATACGGCATCAGAAGATTTTGCCTTATTGCCAGATTCATCGAAATAGAATCTTTTTTGTGCATTTAAACTTATTGCAGCAAAGAGTACAATAAGCAAAGTCAGGGTATTTAGAGTGTTATTTTTAAGGTTTGTACGTTTCATTTTTTATATCTTTATCTCTTTCCTTATCCGCTTTTTTTCCACTTCCAATACTGAAGTATCGCTTTGGATAAGCATTAATATCTAAGATAAGCTTATCCAAATCCTTTGCCACTTTTTCTAAATTGTTATAAAGCTTCGGATCTTTTAACAATAATGACAGCGTTCCATTGCCTTCATTAATCTGTTTCAATGTACTGTTAAATGATGCTATTGCCTTGTTTGCTTCGTTTAAAGTTTCTTGTAATTTAAGTTTTCTAATATTTGAGGTTATCGAATCTGTATTTCGAAGAACACTGGAAATTACCGCATTATTTTTACTCAGATTGTCTGTAATTGAAGCCACATTTTTGAATATTGTATTCAGTTGCACTTGATTTTCTGCCACTACTTGGTCTAATTTACTACTAACAGATATTAAGTTACGAGACGTTAATTCAAGGTTCCTAATGGTGCCCACCATGTCCTCACTGGTAATGGTTTTGTTGAGTGCTGCCACTAAAGAGTCTATTCGGGTAGCAATGGGACCCAATGTTGTACCAAGAGATTCTAACATACTGGCTTCACTGGCTCCTTTAATGGTTGAACCATCGGGTGCTTCTTTAGCCGATTTTATGATGGTCATTTCAATGGCCTTAGATCCGAATAAGTCGGCATCACTAATCTTTGCTATACTTCCTTCGTTTATTTTAACTTCTTTTTGAATATCTAACTCCACAAGAAAATCTTTGCTTTCGTCATTGAATTCAATTTCTGATACTTGACCAATTTTGTACCCTTTAAAGATGATCGGGTTAGATTTACTTAAACCATTTAAGTTTTCAAAATGGGCATAATAGGTTTTACCTGAAGACCATAAAGAGTCTTTTCCGGCCAAATAATTATACCCGAGAACTAAAATGGTAATTGAGATAGCTGCTAAAGCTCCTACCTTGGTTTCATTACTTACTTTGAATGCCATAAATATGCTAACAAAAGTACTTAAAAATTATGCTAATTTGGACAAATTGAACAGAAACCGTGGGATTATTTGGATTCCGTTTCTGCTTTGGTTTTATCCGCTTCCTTTTTGGCTTTTTCTTTATCCAGTTCGGTTAAACGATTTTTAACTGCTCTGTAAATGGATTGAGCTATTTTCTGTTGCCCATTCGAGCTCACCAAAATTAGACGGTCGCGCGCATTGGTTAAGAACCCTGTTTCAACCAATACACTTGGCATGGTGGTCTTCCATAATACCAAAAAACCGGCTTGTTTTACGCCCCTGCTGTTCATTTTGCCACTGTCCACAAACTCAGATTCTATTTTACCCGCCAACATAGCGCTCTGATCTAAGTATGCGTTTTGCAGCATACTAAAAATAATATGGCCTATAGGCGAGTTGGGGTCAAAACCACCGTATGCTTTATTGTCTTTGTAGTCTTCTTCCAGCAAAATGGCGGCATTTTCTCGTTTGCTTACGGCTAGGTTGCCATCTGTTTTATGTAAACCCATGATGAACGTTTCGGTTCCTTTGGCAGAGGTGTTATTGTTGGCATTGCAATGTATGCTGATAAATAGGTCGGCATTGTTTTTGTTTGCTATATTGGACCGTTCGCTCAATGCAATAAATTTGTCTGTCTTCCTTGTATATATCAGCTTGATGTCTGGTAAGCTATCACTAATGATCTTACCCAACTTAAGTGCGATTTTAAGTGCAACGTCTTTTTCGTTCGTTTTTCCACCATGTGTTCCTGGGTCATGGCCGCCATGTCCAGCGTCAATAACAATGGTATTAATTTCGTTACCTGCTACTTCTTTATGGGTTGCTGCTATAAATAGAAGACTGGTGCAAAGAATAAGCACAGGGATGAATAATATTTTAAGTAATTTTGCCATCGTCAAATTCAATTCAAAAATAAAACCCTTTTTGGGATATCCGTTTAGAATACAAACGTCAAAGCAGCTCTTTCTATTGTGGATTCAGCGATTCAGTGTCTTTTTATTGCTATTTATGGGCGTTCAAAGCTCCACCATGGCACAGTCCATTAATATAGACAGTGCAGCAGTGCGTGTTGACACCCTTCCACAAGCAAAAGGAGGTCTTGAAGATATTGTGGATTACCAGTCTTTTGATTCCATTGAAATGGATCTGGCGAATAAAATGATTTACCTCTATAACAAGGCGCATATCATCTATGGGGACATTGACTTAAAGGCAGATTACATTGCCATTGACCTCAACCAAAAAAAGATGTTTGCCACCAATGTTACCGATAGTTTAGGAAATAAAGGCGAACCCGTTCATTTTACCAATGGCGATAATTCGTTTGACTCCGATTCTGTGGAGTATGATATTGCATCAAAAAGAGCACGGGTCACTTCGGTTCGATTGGAAGACCAAGGCGCATATATTCATTTAGATAAGGTTTTTAGAGATTCAGACGGCAGTATTTTAGGGAATACGGGAAAGTTTACCACCTGTAATTTAGACCATCCTCATTTTTATTTTAGAGCAAATAAATTAAAGGTAATACCCAATGATAAAGTAGTCTTTGGGCCAGCAAATTTGGTATTGGAAGACGTGCCCACGCCTTTGTATCTGCCATTTGGCATCTTTCCGGTTAAAAAAGACCGTAAGAGCGGTCTAATATTTCCGGCCCCAGAAATGGGTGGATTTAGGGGTTTTGGGGTAACCAATCTAGGATGGCATTTTCATATTTCAGAACATGTAAATCTGACCTTATCCAGCGATGTGTACTTTGGCGGTTCGTTTAAAGTAGGTGCAGCTAGTCAGTATGCACAACGGTATAAATATAACGGTAGCTTAAGTTTCTCCTATGGCTATAGTATCATTTCTGGTAGTAAAGAAGAAAACAACCTGAATGCCAGCAGAGATTATGCGTTGTCGTGGCAACATTATGAGGATGCAAAGAACCATCCCGGCAGAACCTTCTCAGCCAACATTCGCTTAAATGGAGGAAAATATAACCAGAATTTTACCCAAAACACCAATCGATTTGGGAATAATCAATTCAATAGTAGTGTGAGTTACAATAAAGTGCTTATCAAGAACCGGTTAACCTTAAATGCAACTGCCAGTGCTTCTCAAAACACGAGTACCCAAACATTAAATACAACGGCTCCTGCAATTGCGCTTACCATGCAGCGCTGGATTCCTTTCAAAAGCAAAGGCGACAAAAAACGGTTTTATGAAAATTTAGGAATCAGCTATACGGGTAACTTTACCAATAGCATTCAGCGCAGCGATAGTGGGATATTTGATTTGGAGACTTGGCGTGAACCATGGCAAAATGCCAACCGAACCATCACCCATGTGGTACCTGTGAGCATGAGTTTTAGTTTTTTGAAGAACTATTTTAACTTTAGTCCGTTTCTGAACTATCGTCAAAACTGGTATTTTCAGGAATATCAGATTGGCTATGATTTGACCAACTACAAAGTAGACACCTTGGATTTTACGAATGGAACATTTGGTATTCAAAATGATTTTAATTTTGGTGGAAATCTAAGAACCAACATATTTGGAACGTATAATTTTAAGCGAGGGAAATTAAAGGCTATGCGTCATATCATGACTCCAAGCATTGGGTTTAGTTATACGCCTGACTTTACCAAACCTTCTCTAGGGTATGCAAGAACCTATAATGACACCTTTGGTTTAGTGACCTATAATAAGTTTACCGGGCAACGGATGTATAGCGGAGAACAGGGCAATATTAACATGAGTTTGGCCAATGTGTTTAGTGGTAAAAAGCTACTCCCAGATTCCTCAGATGAAGATCCAAAGTTCAATATTATAGATCAGCTATCGCTGAATACCAGCTACAATTTATTGGCCGACAGCTTTCGATGGAGTAATATCAATACATCCCTGAATACCCGTATTTTTAATGATCGGGTTAACTTAAATGCTTCCGCAAGTTTTAGCCCATATGTATTGGATTTCGTGGGTACACGGCAAAATGAATTGTTTGTGAAAAGCGGAAAGGGATTGGCGCAAATACAATCCGCAAATATTGGACTATCCGCAAATTTGAACTCTGAAGGTGCTGAGAAAAGAAAGCGTGAATTACAAAATGTTAATGCCCAAAATCGATTTATGTATGAAATGCTCCGGAATCAGTTCTTAGATTTTACCATCCCATGGTCATTAAATGTAAATGGAAATGCATCGTACAATCCATTTGCTATTGATGGACGAAATAAGTGGAGTATCATACCATCATTTAATGGTGATGTGAGCATATCTCCATTGTGGAAAGTAACCTTTAACAGTGGTTATGATTTAATCAATAAGAACTTATCCGAAACTACCCGTATAGGATTGGCTAGAAACTTACATTGTTGGGTCATGGAATTTGATTGGAATCCAGTGGGTGAGCGTAGGTCATTTACCTTTACCTTACGGCCAAATGCAAGCATGTTGCAAGATTTGAAATTAAGCAAGCGAAACTATTGGTGGAACTTGTTTTAATCTAGCATTAAATGAAGGCCAAACTTCACTAGAATATATTATTTTTGTACCTCATTTATGTTTGATAGTTTAAGTAAAAGATTAGAAGGTGCCTTTAAAACATTAAAAGGGCAAGGTCGGATTTCTGAGATTAATGTTGCGGAAACCGTAAAGGAAATCCGTAGAGCATTATTAGATGCGGATGTTAACTATAAAATAGCCAAAACATTTACGGATAAAGTAAAGGAAGAGGCTTTGGGTCAAAATGTGCTTACTTCAGTAAGCCCTGGTCAATTGTTTACCAAAATCGTGAATGATGAGCTAACTCAATTATTGGGTGGTGAAACCGAAGGGTTGAAGTTGTCGGGTAACCCATCCGTTATTTTGATTGCAGGATTACAAGGATCGGGTAAAACTACCTTCAGTGGAAAATTAGCGAATCATTTCAAAAGCAAGGGACAGAAACCTTTATTGGCTGCCTGTGATGTCTATAGACCCGCTGCCATCAATCAATTGCAAGTGTTGGGTGAGCAAATAGGAGTGGATGTTTATGCGGAAATTGAGAATAAAAACCCGGTAGAAATTGCCAAGAAAGCCATTGCAGAGGCCAAACGATTGGGTAATCCAATTGTAATTGTAGATACGGCTGGCCGGTTGAGTATTGACCAAGCGATGATGGATGAAATTGCTGCTGTTAAAACCGCAATTCAACCGAATGAAATCCTATTGGTGGTTGATGCAATGACAGGGCAGGATGCTGTAACCACCGCTGAGAACTTTAATAATGTACTGGATATCACTGGGGTTGTCTTAAGTAAGTTGGATGGCGATACCAGAGGTGGAGCAGCTCTATCCATTAAGTCGGTGGTTCAACGACCCATCAAATTTGTGAGCCATGGCGAAAAAATGGAAGCATTGGATGTCTTTCATCCAGACCGGATGGCAAGTCGAATTTTGGGAATGGGAGATATTGTATCTCTGGTTGAAAAGGCCCAAGATAACTTTGATGAAGTAGAAGCGGCACGACTTCGCAAGAAGATGGCCAAGAACAAGTTTGATTTAGATGATTTCCTAAATCAACTCCAACAAATAAAGAAAATGGGCAACATCAAGGATTTGATGGGGATGATACCTGGTGTTGGCAATAAAATCAAGGATTTGGATGTCGATAATGAATCATTCAAAGGAATTGAAGCAATAATACAATCCATGACGATGCAAGAACGAACGAATCCTGAGTTACTGAATGGGAATAGGAAATCGCGTGTTGCTAAGGGAAGTGGCTCTTCTGTTCAAGATGTCAATAAACTATTAAAACAGTTTCAAGATATGCGTAAAATGATGAAGGCTATGAATAAGATGAATATGGGTAAAATGATGGGAGGAAATAAATAATTCCGCTCGTTTAGGATCCAAACAATCGATCTGCGTTCCGCAGTGAATTATCAAATGCCGAAAAAGAGAAGTTGGGTTGAAGTTTATCTTTATAGAGGCTTACAATGCTCTCTGTTTGCATATTGCCAGTTAAGTCGTCTTCTGCCATAGGGCAGCCTCCAAATCCGCGTATAGCACCATCAAAACGATTGCAACCTCCTGCATAGGCAGCTTCCAGTTTTTCTTTCCATTCATAGGGTTTACAATGCAAATGTGCCCCAAACTCAATCTGTTTATACGATGGTATAACGGTTTTAAAAATGGTTTCGATATCTGAAGTAGAAGCTGAGCCAATGGTATCGCTTAAACTAATTACCTGAACCCCTAGATCAGATAGTTTTGCCACCCAGTCTAGAACCAAATCCAAGTTCCATTCTTCACCGTATGGATTACCAAATCCCATACTTAAATAAACGACTAGTTGCTTCTCGGCATCTAGGGTAATTTTTTGAATATCCTGCAATACTTCCAAGGATTCAGCGATAGATTTATTGGTATTCCGTTTTTGGAAGGTCTCCGAAATTGAAAAGGGATACCCCAAAAATTCGATTCTACTTTCTTTTACAGCATTCTCTGCACCTCTTGTATTTGCGATGATTGATAACAGTTCTGTGCTGGAATCTTTGAGTCCCGCAAGCACATTATGGCTGTCAGCCATTTGAGGAATTGCTTTGGGAGAAACAAAACTAGCGCAATCCAACACGTCAAATCCAACATCGAGCAAGTTATTCAAATATTCAATTTTAGCCTCAGTGCTAAATATTTTGCTATATCCTTGCATTGCATCTCTCGGGCATTCAATAATCTTAATTGGTTTTGACATAATCTAATACAATGCAAAAGAAAGAATAAGAAAGCGTTTTACCAATACGAGGTTATTTAACCCGTATTCTTTGACCTATTCTTAAAGTGGTTGTTCTTTTTATGCGATTCAATCGGCATAACTGGTCAATAGAAACTTTGTATTTTTTAGAGAGTTTATATAAAGTTTCTCCCTTTTTGATATAATGATATTTCTTGTAGCTTGTTTTCTTAGCTACTGGTTTGGTTGTTTCTATTGCTAAATCATGATCTTCCGAAAGCTCTTGTGTGTTTTCTGTTACCTCAGCGTTATTGTAAGGGTTAAACGCTTTTGCTTTGCCATCGCCCGTAATAATCATATAGTGGGTTTTAACTTCTTTCTTGCCAAAATTAAAGATTAATTCAGGGTTAATTGCTCTACCCATAAAATGTACTTCAAAATGCAAGTGCGAACCTGTTGAATGGCCTGTTGTGCCACCCAGACCAATGGTTGTTCCATGATCAACTACTTCACCAGACTTGACCTTTATTTTGGATAGATGAGCATATAGTGTTTCTAGGCCATTCATGTGACGTATAAGAATGCAATATCCATATCCGCTGTACCAGCCCGCAAATCGCACAACACCATCCATAACCGCTCTTACCTCATCTCCGGTTTCTAGGTCCACATCGGTTCCTCTATGCATTCTACCTCTGCGCCATCCGTAATGGGAAGTCACTAAATTATTGTCGCAAGGCATTGAGAATGAATTGGAATCAGGGAATAGCAAAAGTTTTACAGTTCCTTTTCCTGGGTAATTAGCGCTTTTGTAAACAGAGGGCTTTTTCTCATCCCAGGTATTTAAATATGCATTAAATGAATATCTGAATAAAGAGTCTGCTTCCAGAATTACGGATTCGTACATTTTGTATGCACCTCCATCACAGGTTATAAGCGGTTGGTTGTTTGCTGTAGGTATTTCTTTATCTGTTGAAGTTACCGCAGCACTATCGATTTCGTTTTCAACATTCGCTTGTATTGAAATGCTCGCTAAGCAAATCAAGCAGATGGTGAATACATTTCTCAAAGATGTTAAAGTCTTCATTATTTAAAGTTTCTCCTTTCAATAGGAAAGTGCAAATATAGTTTTTTAGCGAAAAAACGTAACAAAACGTATATTATTAGTAATCAGCAAGTTAAAAATATTGTAGCAAATTTTGTACACTATTAGAACGAAACGACCGCTTATATTGTTGTATAAAAACTTCACTTAACTCAAATAATACCTGCCATTCCGCGAATTCCTAGAATATGTTTTTTACTAGTGAATTTTCGCTATTGTAAACGGGCTTTAACGGAAGTATTTTTGGAGTCCTTCAATTAAAATATAATATGAAATCCATTGATTTTACATACGATTCTAATGCTCATTTTACTTATAATGGAGGTGCTTTGCCTTTCAGTGTTGGGGATGTATTGACAGAAATGTCCCCCGATCAACGGAGTAATTCAAACTCTTTTTCCACCTTCATTGCCAAAGGTATTTTTGATGACAAGGATTCAAGTGTTACAAATGCTACTCGATTTGAAACAGAATTGGGGGTTAAAGTATCTGTGGAAACGATAGCTAACATAACTGTTCGTTTTAATCAAGGATCACTTTTAGTTTCTCAAACGCAATTAAACATAAAGAAAAGTCCATATTTGTGGGACGATTTTATTTCGAAAGATTTAAATGCAGATGTTTATATTTTCTGTGAATTAATTCAATCTCATTTAAAAGTTAGGGACCCCATTGAGCTTGCACATTGGAATTTTTACGCAGCAGAAGCTGCCATATTGAAAGATTTTATTCAACGAAATGAATCGATGAGTTCAGTAAGTCTTGATGATTTGGTGGCTATACAGAGTGATTTTAAACAACTAAGGTCTGCAGTTTATTCAGTAGCACATTCACTTCAGTTTCCATTCGTATAAAAAGTATGGTGAATTGAATTCTTGGATTTGGAATTAATCGCAGTTAGTTTTTTATTCTAAGCGTATCGCCCGTAAGAAAAGTGTACAAATCAGATTTATCCATATCGCTTATGTGTGCCCGCTTTTGCATACTATCTAAAATATGGCCCCATGACTCACTTGAGTATTTGTCCTTGGGATAGGCCTCATGACATTGGCTGCAGCTGCGCACATATAGCTCACTGATAGAAATGATATGTGGCACTAATGCAACCGCGGTGTCGATCTTTGGGTCAACCTTTTTAATGGGAGCAGTTACTGTCTTTTCTTGTTCAACTGCTTTTTTACGTTGTTTACAAGCAAAAATACTTGTGCTTAAAAGCACAAGTATTCCTAAAGTTTGTAATAATTGCTTCAATTTATTTTGGATCGATGCGGTAGATTTCATTTGAGCCATTGGCAACAAACCACAATTTTCCATCGGTGTTTGCTTTAATTCCCATAACTCTTGATTTGCCAGTGCTTATTCTACCCATTTCTTCTTGCGTGCTTAGGTTATAGGCAACAATTTCACCGGTTTCATAATCAGAAACATATAGTAAGCCTTGGCTTATTTCTATACCTGCTGGTTTTTTGAGATTAATGTTAGTAAATACTTTCCATTCTAATCCTTCCATTTCCCAGTGTTGTGCTAAAACTTCATTCACTAATGGGATATCACTTTTCTTTGTCCCAGTCTTGGTATTCATCATTAAAATTCTGCTGTTTGCAGGATCTGCAATATAAAGCCATTTCGTATTTTTATCTAAAACCATATGACTCGGTACACCCGGTTCTCTGGTGACAGTTAATTCAGTATATCGGTGTATGGTCCCATCATCGTGATCTGAATTTCCGGGTCCGTGATCTTGATTGAAATCGTATTTGCAAATATGTTTATTGTATCCATCAAATACCCAATAGGCATTTCCATTATTATCGGATTCAATACCCATAGAGTAGGGGCTGCCATGTAACATATCTAAATGGCTTCCATTACCGCCAGAAGGTTGCGCGTAAATGCTCATGTTACCACTCCATAAACTAGGACCGGTAAAAGAACCACCTCTTCGATTAGCATCCAGTATTTCAGCGGATGTAGCCCAATCGCCATTCGGACCGAACGAAAGCGCAGAAGGTAATGCCATAAAGTGCCATGAATTTTGATCTTTTCTGAATAATGCCTCTTGATTGGGCATTCCAGCATTTTTTAAAGTTACTGTTGTTCCACCAGTTTGCTCAGTTCCTTTGTTCAAAATCCAAAGTTCATTGGCTCTTGTTGGGTGAAAGTCGATATCCCATGGGTCGTTTACAAATTCTCTGTTACTGGCTACTAAAACCATTTCTGGCTTTACTTTACCATAGTCTTTAAATACTTTGGGTATAAAAAAGGCGGGCAAATTATTTAATTCTGGGCCGTCATCTTTTTCTTTCTTGCAAGCACTGCTTGTTAAAACAATTGTTATCGTACAGAGGGTTAAAAATCGGTTTAGTTTCATTGGTTCAAAATTAAGTAAGTCGATGTCATGGATTTGTCATACTTGTACCCGATTTTCCTTCAATAGCCACAAAACGATATCCTGCTGTCCAACCCCAATGCATAGTTGGTGATTTGGGTGCTAGTGGATGACCTGGCGCATACCCAGTTGGATTAGAGTGGTTATATATTGGATCTACTCCAATGGAAAATTGAATAAATTCTATGGTGGTAAAATTAAGTGAATCCAATGTGTATGTTTCAAAACTGCCTGACGGATTGATGAGTAGGATTTTATTTTTTATAGTATCTAAGGCTCCTCCATCGTGACCAACAATAATGTTGCTGACGTAGTACTCTAAACGATTGATATCATAATTTTGCCCAAGATTGTTTGTTGATTGAGTGTTTTTAGCATAAGCCATATCACCCATTTTGTGATTGATTTTTAGTTTAACAAGTGTTTTTGCATTGACAGATGTAATGCAGGTTAACGCGATGATTAACCCTATGATTTTGTAATAATTTTTTTTCATTGTATTTTTTTTAATTTTTATCTCCATCTAATGTAGCCAGATAGAATAAGCTTAATCCCTTGATTGTTGAAAGGGGATCAAATTAAAAAAATACACGAAAGGTGCCTATAGTCTATTTGTTCTTTCGGTTTAGGCCTTAACCAGAATAGAAGATCTGGTGTAGTTGCCAATACCTGAATTGCATTGACTGGATTTGTGATTAAGACATCAAATGTAATTGGGTTATGTATTGCAGGGCTTTCATACTTATATAAGTGGTCTGTATCCACTTTGTAGGTAATTTGTTGTTCAGAACAACATCCTCCTTCAATCATTCCTTCTCCACAAGCACAAGAATTTTCGCCAAAGATTCCAATAACAGAAATATCTGCAATATCATTACCGCAGTAATGCAGGTTTGCAAAGAAGCCTACATTGCTCAACAGATAGAAAATAAGAAATAGAATAATCTTGGCTCTGTTCACTTCCTTCAAATATAGGTAATAAAGGAGAATTTCAATTGGGTATGACTTAATAGTGACGTAAACCAGATTATCTATGTTCTGCCAAAAGGGTTTAAAAACAAAAAAAGCACCTTTCGGTGCTTCTTTTATATTTGAGGTCAGTACCGGATTATTTTCATGATCCGAAAGCGTGGGGTTTCAAACAAAAAAGAAGAACAAGTTCTCTTTTTATGTAACACTCAATTTCGTTGATGTGAACATCACTCATTTCCTTGCGCATAAAAAAAGCACCTTTCGGTGCTTCTTTATTTGTTTGAGGTCAGAACCGGATTCGAACCGGTGTAGCAGCTTTTGCAGAGCTGAGCCTAACCACTCGGCCATCTGACCTGTTAAGGTGTCGCAAAGATAATGCGTTAAGCTAATTTTTCAATCCTATTCAATTTTTTATTTCGTTACCACAAAACTGGCTTTCGAACTGTTCCCCTCGGGGTATTGCAATACAATCGCATAGGTTCCTGCTGCCCAGTTCTTTGTATCAATATCCAAATTGTTTTGGGTGTTGCGGATCGATTTTTTTAGAATAATTTTACCCGTAGAGTCGGTTATGATGATGTAACCTGGATTATTAAAACTGACAAAATCTAAATGAACCATGTCTATCACTGGATTGGGATAAATCTCAATTTTAGAAGCATTGCTGTTGATTTGATTACTAGTTAACGCTTGACTGTACATGGCTAAGGTGTATTCACCAACCTTTAATTGGTTTATAGTAAAACTGCCTCCGCGGTCAAATTTAGAAGGTCCCATTTCTTTGATTGCATCTGCAACAACCCATGGGCTGAACATATCTTCACGATACATAAGGGTGAGGCTATCCTCAGTTCCTTTAATCAATTGATTATCCAAGAAGAAATCTCCAGAAGCCTGCGTGGTTCTACCATTGTATTGAATGGTAGCGCTTGCATTAAAACCGTCTTTGAATACACCCGAAACCGTCCAATAGCGATCTCGCGATAGAACAGGTAGTTGGCCTATTTGTGTACTCACATCTGCAGCCAACCAGTTATGCGTGATATGCACAAAAGTGGGACTCCCAATTTCTTTCACATCTATTTCCATCAGGCCATCATCAAAGGAGTACGTACCTTTAGCTCTGATTGTGCGAAAAGTATCTGTGGTAGCATCGGATAGTTTAGCATCTAGATCTAAACCAACCCAAATCGGTTCAAAATCCAAGTCAAAATCAAAATTCGATTGAAACTTTGTTGCCATTACTGTTTGGCTTTCCCAAGTGAAGTCGGGTTTTAGAAGATTTACTTCAACAGGTATTTTTTCATGCGGTGTGCCGTCCCAGCGGTTTCGCTGAAGGATACCTACACTGGTTTTGAAACCTGTATTTTGTTTTTGCGTGCTCCATGTCTTAACAGATAAATGCGGGAACCCTTTCCCGATCACCCAGCCCTTGTAGAAATGACTCAGGTCGGTGGGTGTAAATGTTTGGAAAGAATCCATCAGTTCTTTACTGTCCATATTGCCAAAATTGTTGGTCGACATGATGGATTTAATGGCTTTAAAAAATGCAGTATCACCCATGTAAAAACGCAAGGTATGCGCAATGTCTGCGCCTTTTCTATAGACATGCCGTCCATAGGTGTTTCCGTGATCTACACCACTTACTGGAAGAACTGAACCATCTGTGATATGCGCAAACTGTAATACATTGCGATGGGTTTCTTCTACTTTTTGCCGATACCTTGCTTTACCATACACATATTCGTTAAAAAGCTTTTCGCTGTAGCTGGCCCAACCCTCGTTAATCCACATGTCTTCTTGAGTTTTACATGTGATGTTATTGCCCCACCAGTGATGTGCCAGTTCATGAGCCATGAGATCTTCTCTGTCTAACGTACCGTCAATCGCAAATAATGGATAGCTGATATTGCATGCGTGTTCCATTGCTCCGCCATTAAAAGGCACACAATTGTATCCCAGACGATCCCAGAAATAATCGCCATAATAATGAATAAAGGCATTTACTGCACCATTGAAATTAGCAAAACTAGCCGTGAGATTCTGGGTATCTTTTGCCTGAGCAGCAAGAATAAACGGTATTTTTCCTTGCAGTGTGTTCATTTGACCTTCGAGTAGCTCATATCGGCTCACACTTATGGAGGCCAAGTAACTTGGAATAGGTTGATTCAAACGATACTTCCATGCTATAGTATTGCCATTGATTGTTTTACTCTCTAATGCGCCTCCGCAAATGGCTGCATAACCCGTATCGGTTGTAACATCATAGGAATAGGTAGATTTCATCACAAAGTTGTCAAAGCAAGGAAACCATGACCGTCCAAAAGGGTGGGGGTCTGCTCTAAAACCCACACCTATCGCAAAAGCATAATCATTGGTAAAGTAGAACCCACCAAACCCACTGGCGTCTTTACCTGGTGCTCCTTGGTAAAATATTTCTAGATGAATACTGTCACCTGTATTTTTGGTGCTTGGAAGGGTGCAATTGATATTTTTAAAATTGTACGTAAAGGTGCATTTAACGGAATTACACAAGACAGAATCTACTGTAAGGCGCTCTAAATCAACACGAACGGAATTGATGTTATCCATTTTTGCCAATAATTTCAAGCTGGCCCTTGCACTAAACTGGCCCGAACTAATCGTGCGGAAATCCATTTCCAAGTGCGTGTGAAGTAATTGAAAACTATCCGATCGTTTATCCGGGTTTGGATATAGGTCATCTGCCTGGGCTAATGTGCTTACTCCGATGCATACCATCATGAGCAGGTTCTTTAATTTTATTAATTTCAACATATGGGTCGGTAAAGTTAATACTTTCTTCAAATTGATAATCCAAATTGAATGAACGATATTTGTTCCATGCATGGTATCAAATCAATAGGCCTATTTCTTATAGGCTTTTTAATTATCAATCCTTTCACGATGTTTGGGCAAATTACTATTACAAGTAGCGATTTACCCAGTTCAGGAGATACGTTCCGCTTTAGTACAACCAACAATCCGTTAATAAACACCAACCAAACAGGAGCGAATCAATCTTGGAATTATAAGACGCTTCGGCCCACTGGTCAAGGGGTTGACGAGTATAAAAGCTTTATACGAACACCTTATTTATTTTATTCCCAGTTTTTTGGCGCAACTGGTTTAAAGACAGCTGATACGCTTAATTTTGGAATACTCAGTATTACCAATGCATATACTTTTTATCGCACAAGGACGGATCGATATACTGCGGAGGGGACAGGATTTACTACCTCATCAATTCCTTTGGCTTCAGATTACAGCAATCCAGATCGGGTTTATAAACTTCCCTTAGTATTTAATCAGCACGACTCAGATGATTTTAGAGTTGCCACAACTATTCCAACCTTGGGTTCCTTTATTCAACAAGGCAAAAGAGTGAATCATGTGGATGGTTGGGGTAAAATTAGCACACCGTATAAAGATGATTTAAATTGTTTACGTATTAAAAGTGATATTCTAGAAACAGACAGCTTAGTAACGCAGTTTGTGTCATTTGGTTTTCCGGCCAATCGAAGGGAAATAAAATGGTTAAGTGATTTAGAAGAACAACCCATTTTACAAATAACGGGAGCATTACTAGCGGGTAATTTTACACCGTCCCAAATAAAGTATCGTGATTCGGTGCGCAGTCTAGGCCCTCCAGGGGGTGGATTTGGCCCAAGAGTGTCGTATACCGTAGATCGTACCATGGGTGTGAAAAATAAGGATACCTTTAAGTTTAGCAATGCTACTGTGCCAAATTTTGGATGGACTTATGCATGGAGCTTTAGTCCAAGTAATGCCACTTTCGTGAATGGCACTTCTTCCACCGATGAAGATGTTGAAGTTGTGTTTACCGATTCGGGTTGGTATGATGTTAAATTTACGGTAAGTCGATTTGTCAATTCATGGGATACCACATCAAACGCATTAATACGGGTGGATAATACCTCAGACGTTAAAGACTTAAATAAAAAGCAACTCCTGCTATTGCCCAATCCTGTGACAGAATACATTTCGGTTCATTCAAATGAAACAAACCAAATACTAACATCCTCCATTTATGATTTGCAAGGCAGATTGTTGTTCACTAAACAAATCCGAACGGATGATAAAATAGCATTGGACTTCCTATCCAAAGGAAGATATATTATGGTAACATCCGATGGGACAGACCAAGTGAGGTTTATGTTTGATAAGATTTAAGGATGCATTAATGTACTCCGATAACACCACCAAGGTGTTCGATATCAGCAGCCCAAAGTTCTGCATTGGATTCTGCATCGTCTTCATCACAAAAATCGGTGACTTTAATGAGTACATCTCCAGTCATATCGTCTTTTACCACTTCTAATTCTAGATATTCGCCTTTTGCAGCATCTTCCCATGACCATTTAATCAGTTTCCCACGCACGCGTTTTTCAATATGAGCTCTTCGTTCTTCGTCATCCCAGCTAAATACGTAATGGTCTCTATCCTTAACTTTCAGGTCATCACAAAACCACTGCGCCAAGTTACTTGTATTTGATATATAATCATATAAAATAACCGGAGAGGCATTTAACATAAATTCGAGCTCTTGTTTAATACGTTCCATAGGTGGTTGTGGTATAATGCAAATAAACATATTTTTTTGGTTTTACCAAGAAGTATGATGAACGTAAAAATTATGTTCTTTTTCGGTCCGCAAATATTCAGGACATTTTTAGTTCGAAATAGTATAAAAAGATACCTTTGTGAAACGATAATTGGACAACAATGGAATACAGAATTGAAAAAGATAGCATGGGGGAAATAAATGTTCCCGCTGATAAATATTGGGGGGCACAAACACAACGAAGTTTAGAGAATTTTAAGATCGGTGGTCCAGCCGCGCGAATGCCAATTGAGATTATTCGGGCATTTGGTGTACTTAAAAAAGCAGCTGCTATTGCCAATTTTGAATTGGGTGTTCTTTCGGAAGAGAAGTGTGATTTAATCGGATTGGTTTGTAATGAAATTATGGATGGTGATTGGGATGATCAATTCCCTTTGGTTATTTGGCAGACTGGAAGTGGTACACAAACCAATATGAATGTGAATGAAGTGATTGCCAATAGAGGACATGTGATCAATGGGGGTAAATTAACGGATACGGAAAAAGCCTTGCACCCCAATGATGATGTAAATAAATCGCAAAGCAGTAACGATACCTTTCCAACCGCAATGAGTATTTCGGTTTACAAGCAGATCATTGATTTTACCTTACCAGGAATGCAGGCCCTTAAAACAACTTTGAAGCACAAATCACGTGATTTTAAGGATGTAATTAAAATTGGAAGAACCCACTTTATGGATGCAACACCAATAACGCTTGGACAGGAATTCAGTGGATATGAGCATCAATTGAGAAAAGGCATTGATGCCATTAATTCATCTTTACCCGCGGTAGGAGAAATTGCTTTAGGTGGAACGGCAGTTGGAACAGGAATTAATACACCGAAGGGCTATGCGGTTTTAGTGGCAGAGCGCATTGCGGAAATATGTGGATTTGAAATAGTGACTGCTCCAAATAAGTTTGAGGCTTTGGCTTCTCATGATTCTTTAGTCGAAGTGCACTCCATGTTAAAACGGGTTGCGGTAAGCCTTATGAAAATTGCAAATGATATTCGCATGCTTTGCAGCGGCCCACGTAGCGGAATTGGAGAATTGATCATTCCGGCAAATGAACCTGGAAGTTCAATTATGCCCGGTAAAGTGAATCCGACACAAGTGGAAGCACTTACCATGGTTTGCGCGCAAGTGATGGGGAATGATGTGGCCGTATCTATTGGCGGTAGCAATGGTCATTTCGAGTTAAATGTGTTCAAACCCATGATTGCAAAAAACGTATTAGATAGTGCCCGATTATTAGGGCAGGCTTGTCTTTCATTTAATGATAATTGTGTGGTTGGGATAGAGCCTAATTATGAGGTAATAAAAACGAAATTGGATCAATCCTTAATGCTTGTTACTGCTTTAAATACTCATATTGGCTATGATAATGCCGCTAAAATAGCCAAGAAGGCATATACCGATGGTTCCACTCTTAAAGAAGCCGCTTTGGCCTTGGAATTATTGACGGCAGAGCAGTTTGATGCTTGGGTTCGACCAGAAGATATGGTGGGTGACCCTGATGAAGTAATCGAATAAATTGACGAACTAATACGGGCAAAGTATTGGATTTTTTGATTTTTATCGTTTTATTTGCATGTAAGTGAAAAGAATTGTAATCATCATCTTATTGATTTTGGCCTTAGGTCCAAATCCAATGGTGCAAGCACATGTTATTGCAGATAACCCAGCTTCTACTATGGAAACAGCTGATTTGATGCCTTTTACAGTTTACCCAAACCCACTTTCATCAAACAAGCTTGTTGTAAATGTTAATTTCAACGAAACGATCAGCCCAGTAACTTTTACCATCAGTAATGTGTTGGGTCAAGTGGTGTTCACTTACAAACTGAGTAAGGAAGACTTTGATAAAGGGTCTTTTACTGCAGACTTGAGCACGTTAAGCTTGGATAAAGGAATTTATCTGATGAAGATGACAAGAGGAGATAAGACTGCAGTTCAAAAACTCGTAGTTAAATAATACATGCCAGATTCGTATCAAATTTTAGAAGGTGATCTAAATCACCTTGACCAAGTTATGTCCTTGATTCAAGAACTCGCGGATTTTGAAAAGGAACCTTTAGCGGTTACTAATAATGCTAGTCAATTAAAAGAAGACTGGTTGAATGATCGGTTCGCTTTTTTAGTTGTTGAACATGGTGAAAAAGTAATTGGATTTGCCCTCTGTTATTATCGGTATTCAACATGGAAAGGCCTCTGCCTGTTCTTAGAAGATTTATATATTCAATCAGCTTATCGCAGCAAAGGTATTGGGGGAAAGCTATTTGATGAATTAGTTGAATTAGCGCGTAGGAACCAATGCAAATTATTGAATTGGCAAGTATTGGATTGGAATACGCGGGCAATTGATTTTTATGAAAATAAACATGCCGAAATAAGTAAAATATGGTACAACGGAACCCTAGTCATTTCATAAAAACGTTTCTTGTACCGCTGTATGTTTGTTTGAGCATACTTTTCTTGTATTTTTTACAAAGCAATGGGATAATCAAGGATTACTGGTTGGCGGTCTTTCCAAGAAAAGTTGAATTCTTGCATGGAATAATTACAAGCCCATTAGTGCATGGGGACGTAAGTCATTTAATAGGGAATCTGTCCGTATTAGGGCCATTATTGGCATTGTTGTATTACAGCCACAAAAGGTTTGCTACACAGGTATTGATATCGCTATGGATAACCACAGGATTGCTTGTTTGGCTTTTTGCAAGGCCTAGCCATCATATTGGAGCAAGCGGGGTGGTTTATGCCGTGCAGGTTTATATCTTAGTCTCAGGGATGTTAAAAAGAAGGCCCTGGCTCATGGCCATTGGCGCTGTAAGCATAATGCTATTTGGTGGGGGTTTCGTTTTTGGCTTATTGCCTTTAACGCCAGGTGTTTCATGGGAAAGTCATGGCTTGGGAGCAATTGCTGGTCTCATCTTCGCCTTTGTGTATCGGAATAAGTACCCTTATCCAATACCAAAGCGTTCAAAGTACAAAACTGTTGATGAATATCAGCAGTTTGGAATTAAATGATTTGAATTAATTGGCCTTCTTAGAAACCAAGTCTCCTATATTTAATATAGAAACATCACCTGGTTTAGCACCACGCAGTTTGCCTACATTAAATGGGATATAAACGCGGTATTCTCCGCCCACTTTCATTTTACTCATAGCCAAAGGCAGACCTTCAATCATTGTAGGTCCAAGATCTATGGTTTTGGTAAAAGGAACAGGGTATTTAGAATCTTCTCGTGTGTTAAACACTTTTGGGTTGTTATTTGTTGCCAAAAGCATATGAAATGAAACAGAATCATCAATAGCAATAAAATCGCCAGAACCTTCACTAATCACCTCAAGTAAAACCCCTCCATCTAATTTCTGAACCGTTTTATTTTTTTCAATATTGGCTAAAAATTCATCACCTAATTTAGATAATTTCTTATCCATTTCTTGCTGAAATCGTTGAAAAACAGCTTGACGTTGGTCTGCTGCAATGGCAAATCCTGAGTCTTTACTGTAGGCTTCTTTTATTCCTGCGATATATACATCGATATTGATTTTATAAAGTGTGTCTTTCCTCATTTGTTCTCCAGTCAATACACCAGAAAGATAACTAGCAGAATCGCTAATATTTTTCAAGTCGCTTGCTTTGTAAACTTTTGGATTGGAGTTGCACGCGGTTAATAAAATGGCTGCAACTAAGCTGGTGATAATAGGGGTTAAGTTTTTCATGTACTAAAATTGGGGCGAATTTAAACCAAACGATTATATATTACTACAAATATTCGTGAAACAATTTTGTATTTGTTGATTTAATATCATATTGTAAATTTCTTTGTAAGTTTCTTAAACAAAGCGTAATGTTTTCAGTTTAATTCCTTTAATTCGCCTAAAATTAAGCATATTAATGTCCAATAGAATAGATAAAGTTTTAATAATTGATGATGATGAAATCAGTAACTTCATCACTGAGTCTATACTGGAACAATCCAATAAAGTTAAGGAAATCGATGTTGTAATGAGTGCTGATGAAGGTATTAAACTTCTCACCAAATTGGCAAGTAAAGGAGCCAATCATTTACCTAGCTTGATTTTGCTGGATATCAAGATGCCAGTTAAGTCGGGTTGGGATTTCTTAAATGAATACAAAGCGCTCGCTGATATTGACAGATCAAAGATTGTAATTGTAATGCTTTCATCATCTGTTTACCCAGATGATGTTCACAAGGCGAATACGTTTGAGGAAGTTGCTGGATACCTTTCCAAGCCTATTACCTTAGATAAAGTAGAAGAAGTGGTTGAAAAATATATGAACCCACCTGCTTCAAAATCATAAAAATATTACGCTTTTAAAGAAGCCCTTCGCTCAGAAATTGAACTATCTGCGAGGTAATCATCATAAGAACACATTTTGTCAATGATGCCATTGGGTGTTATTTCAATGATTCGGTTTGCCACGGTATTGATGAATTCGTGATCATGCGAATGAAATAGAATGGTACCTGCATATTCAATCAGGGCATTATTGAAGGCTTGAATCGATTCAAGATCCAAGTGATTTGTCGGCTCATCTAATATCAATAAGTTTGGCGACTCTAGCATGAGTTTACTTAACATGCATCTCACTTTTTCTCCACCACTCAAGACATTTGCACTTTTTAAGGACTCTTCTCCAGAGAAGAGCATTCTTCCAAGGAAACCACGTATAAAGGTTTCATCTTTTTCCTCGCTGTATTGCCTTAACCAATCTACTAATGATAGGGTTGATTTGAAGTAAGAAGAATTGTCATTCGGTAAATAACTGCGTTGAATAGTTACACCCCAATTGATTTCTCCTTTATCTGCCTGTAAATCATCTCCTAAACATTTAAAGAATAAAGTAAGCGCTAAAGGGTTTTTGCTAATAAATGCAATTTTATCGCCCTTGTTTACCGTGAAGCTTACATTTTTAAGGATTTGATCGCCTTCCTCATTTGCAACCGCTATGGCATCTACTGATAAAACTTGATCTCCAGCTTCTCGTTCTGGTTTAAAAACGATACCTGGGTATTTTCTACTTGAAGGTTTGATATCTTCAATATTGAGCTTCTCGAGCATTTTACGTCTGCTCGTAGCTTGTTTCGATTTGGCCACATTGGCACTAAAACGTGCAATAAACTCTAAGAGCTCCTTTTTCTTTTCTTCTGATTTTTTATTTTGATCCTGTTTTTGTCTTAGCGCCAACTGACTGCTTTGGTACCAAAAAGTATAGTTACCTGAAAATGTTTGAATTTTCTTAAAATCAACATCCGTAACATGAGTACAAACCGTATCAAGAAAGTGTCTATCGTGAGAAACTACTAAAACTAAGTTTTTAAATTCTGCTAGAAAATTTTCTAGCCATGCTACTGTTTCTACATCCAAATCATTCGTTGGCTCATCCAGCAATAAAATATCTGGGTTGCCAAACAAAGCTTGTGCTAGCAAAACACGCACTTTTTGATTTCCACTCAAATCTTTAACTAGGTATTCATGATACTTTTCTATCATTCCCAACCCGCTCAACAAGTTGGCGGCATCACTTTCCGCATTCCAACCATCCATTTCTGCAAATTCTTCTTCCAATTCAGAAGTCTTAATTCCATCAGCATCGGTAAAGTCCTCTTTTGCGTACAAGGCGTCTTTTTCAGACATAATAGACCACAGCTTATCATGTCCCATAATCACAGTATCTATCACTCGCATATCATCAAATTTGAAGTGATCTTGTGATAACACTGCCATGCGTTTGCCTGGTTCAATATCAATATGACCGGACGTAGGGTCAATTTCTCCACTTAAAATCTTTAGAAAAGTAGATTTACCAGCACCATTTGCTCCAATTACACCATAACAGTTACCAGGTGTAAATTTTAAATTTACATCCTCAAAAAGAACACGCTTACCAAAGCGAAGCGATAGGTTGCTAACGTTTAACATAATTTAACTTATTGTGATAGACTCTATTTTGTCTCCTTGTTCTATTAAGTCAATTACTTCGTCTCCTGAAGTTATTTTCCCAAAACAAGTATGTACACCATCTAAATGAGATGTACTTTCTCTACTCATAACTACAAAGAACTGCGAGCCCCCTGTGTCTCGCCCGGCATGAGCCATGCTTAATACACCTCGGTCATGAAACTGCTTGTCTCCTGAAGTTTCGCATGGTATGGAATAGCCTGGTCCTCCAGCACCTGTTCCGTCAGGACATCCACCTTGAAGAACGAAATTAGGTATTACTCTATGAAAGTTTAGGCCGTTGTAAAATCCTTTGTTAGAAAGGTCAATAAAATTTTTGGCGGTTAATGGAGTTTCCGAATCATATAATTCAAAAACCATTTCTCCTTTGCTTGTACGTATAGTTGCTGTGGTCATATAAGGCGCGCAAAGGTATTAAAACAAAGCAATTTTTTGGTACGTGCAACCCTTTTTTAATTCGAATTGTCTAACTTTGACATTCAAGTAATAAACAATCCCATTTATGACTAAATTATCAAGACAAGATTTGTTGCTAGCCAAAGGCATAGATAAGCCTGTTGCAAGCAACTATGATATAACGAAAGACGAGATATTTAACAAATTCTCTAACTCAGTAATTCCAATAGACATTGATACTCCAATTAGCGGTATTGCTCCCCATACAGGATCATTTGGTAAGGTTGAGGCCAAGCATTTGCTTAGCAGAACCTTATACGGATTCAGCAAAGCGACTTGGGACGCCAATTCCATTAAAACGGTAACTCAGGCTGTAGATGACCTTCTAAATGTAAATACAAGCGTTGCAGCGAAGCCAAAAGACTATCAACCTGCATCATTAACTTATGGACAAGAATGGGATAATCTTACGTATGATCCAACTAAGAATGGGGTATATAGAAATTCACTGAAATGGTGGCTAACCGGAAATATAGTGAACCATGACAATACCATCCTTGAGAAAATGGTCATGTTTTGGCACAACCATTTGGCAACGGAGGTAGTAGCCGTTGGAAGACCTCGTGCGGCATATGATTATTTCAAATTATTGAGAGATAATGCACTGGGCAATTTTAAAACCTTAATTGAGAAAATAACGGTAAACCCAGCAATGCTAAGGTATTTGAATGGAATATATAATACCAAATTTGCACCAGATGAAAACTATGCGCGAGAATTAATGGAGTTGTTTACCTTAGGTAAAGATCCTGCCAGCCAGTATACTGAGGATGATGTTAAAGCAGCGGCACGCGTACTAACCGGTTGGAAATTGAATGCAGATTGGAGAGGATCTAACTTCAATAGCAATGCACATGATGTTACGGACAAGACATTCTCAAGCTTTTTTGGAGGAACAACTATAACGGGTAAAACTGGTGCCGCGGGTTCTGGTGAGACGCAAGAACTAATCAACATGATTTTTACTAAAAGCGATGTCATTGCACGTTACATGGTTAGAGAATTCTATAAGTACTTTGTTTACTACAATATTACGCCAGCAATTGAAACGAATGTAATTATTCCTTTGGCGGATGATTTTAAACAGAATTGGGAAATTAAACCGTTATTAAAGGCGCTTTTAATTAGCGATCACTTTTATGATCCATTAAATCAAGGATGTTTTATTAAAACCCCTATGGATGTTTATGGTAATTTGGCTAAGAATTTAAATTCTTTCCATCCAAATGCCACTACAGAGAAAGAATACTTATCATGGCAATTACCCTATTTTGTTGGTGCCCAACTCGGCATGGAGATTGGTGAACCGCCAGGAGTTGCCGGATGGCCAGCATTTTATCAAACACCTAAGTTTCATGAAATATGGATTAATTCAGATACCTATCCGAAAAGAGTCCAATATTGTGTATATTTAGCATTCCAAGGCTGGCCGGTTAAGGATGAAAAAATCTTGTTTGATACCATCGCTTTTGCCGATTCATATGGTGCCGATGCTGCAGATCCAAATAAGTTGATTGATCATACTTGTGAATTCATGTTGGGATTGGATATTTCTAAGGCCTCCAAAGATAAAATTAAGGCAGGCTCATTAACCAATGGGTTAGCAGATTCAGTTTGGACCACAGAATGGAATGACCATAAGGCAAATCCAGCGGATACAGCTAAGAAAAATGCGATCTTATTGCGCCTTTTTGCCATGTTTAAATTCATATTTGAATTACCAGAATTTCAACTACACTAAACACAATTAAACAAGAAGATTAAGATGAAAAGAAAAGAATTTTTAAAAGCCACAGTACCCGCTGTAATGATCCCTAGTTTAATTGGCGGTTTTAGTATAAAAGCCCATGGAACTGGAAAATTCCTGAAAAAATTAGCGCGAAGAGCCGCGATAAATGGAAAGGTTCTCGTTGTGATAGAAATGAACGGTGGGAATGACGGTCTAAACATGGTTATACCTGTAGACCAATACTCAAATTTAAGCACCGCAAGGTCAAATGTCCTTATAGAAGAAAATAAGGCCTTAGCTTTAAATGGTATTACTAAAACTAAATTGCACCCTGCTATGACAGGTTTGCAAAACTTATACAATGATGAAAAAGTGTGTATTATTCAAAATGTGGGATACCCTCAACCGAATTTCTCGCACTTTAGATCTACCGATATATGGAAGTCGGCTTCAGACAGCAATCAAAACTTAGTTGATGGATGGTTGGGGCGTTTCCTTGATCATGAATATCCTAATTATCCAGATAATTATCCAAGCGTTGCTAATCCCGATCCTTTGGCGATTCAGATTGGTTCCTCAGTATCTTTATCCTTGATTGGGCCTGGAGCCAATAATATGGCCATGAATATCTCGAATCCCGATGATTTTTATGCCATGACCAATGATATTGTTGATCCCGCACCAAGCACACCTGCGGGTCATGAGTTAACGTTTATTCGTAAAGTATCTCAGCAAACACAAGGTTATTTAGCCGTAATTAAGGCAGCCTCAACTGTTGGTGAAAATAAATCAACCAAATATCCAACAGGTGGGCGGGCGAATTCGCTATCTGAACAATTAAAGATAGTGGCTAGATTAATTTCTGGAGGGCTTAAAACACCATTATACTACGTTTCTATGGGTGGTTTTGACACCCATGCTCAACAAGTAGTGGCTTCAGATACTTCAACTGGTGCACATGCAAATCTGTTGAGCACATTATCTGTTGCAATTGATGCATTTATGGATGATTGCAAACTGTTGAAAATAGATGATCGAGTGGCTGGAATGACCTTTAGTGAATTTGGACGGAGAATTCAAAGTAACTTTAGTTTAGGAACAGATCACGGAGCTGCAGCACCCATGTTTGTTTTTGGGAATAAAGTGAATCCTGGTATTATTGGAAACAATCCTACCATTTCAAGCACCGTTTCAGTGAATGATAACTTGCCAATGGAGTATGATTTTAGACAAGTCTATGCATCTGTGTTGCAACAATGGTTTGAACTGGATGATGAAACAACGGATAAAGATGTATTACTCAAGAATTTTGATAATTTACCGGTGTTTGACACAACGTCTAGCATTCATAAACCTTTGAAAATTGAGAAAGGAATTGTGCTAGAACAGAATTATCCCAACCCATTAGTTGATAAAGCCTTTATTCAGTTTAACACACCTGGTGGAATAGTTGATATTGCATTATTTGATGCAATGGGGCGTAAAGTTCAGACTATTTACCATGGTAAATCAGAAGCAGGTGTTCAGGATATATTATTTGAAAAGGGCAATTTGAAAGCCGGCAACTATTATTATCAATTGAGTTATCAAGCAAATAGAATTACCAAGTCAATGGTAATTCAGTAAAATTATTTTAAAAATTAGGCTTAAGTTTGAGCTTCCAGTATGGGGAAGGATAACGACCTAATAGATATAGATAAAGTTCTAAAAACAAAGTCTCCAAGAATTTATCCTTGGCTGCCTTCATTTATCGCCCGTTATATAAAACGGATCGTTCATCAAAAAGAGATCAATACTTTTATTGAACGGCATGCCGACAAAAATGCATTTGAGTTTACTAGAGAAGTAAGAGACTATTTTGGTGTAACCATTGAAATGGTTGGATTAGAAAATATTCCCAAAGAAGGGGGTTGTATTGCTGTTTCCAATCATCCTTTAGGAGGGTTGGATGCGATGGCTATTGTTCCTGAAATACAAAATATAAGAACAGACTTAAAGTACATAGTCAATGACATTTTATTGCACATAACTCAACTGAATGATATTTTTACCGGTGTCAATAAAGTGGGCACTTCTTCGAGAGAAAGTTTACGAAAAGTGGAAGCGCTTTTTGCTTCTGAGAAATTAATCATGATCTTCCCCTCAGGTCTAGTATCTAGAAGAATAGAAGGCAAAATAATTGATTTGAAATGGCAAAAATCTTTTGTTAGCAGAGCAAAAAAATATGACCATCCTATCATCCCCATTTATACGGAAGGTAGACTAAGTAATTGGTTTTACAGCTTGAGTAATATCCGGAAACGCTTGGGAATTAAGGCAAATATTGAAATGCTTTATCTGGCGGATGAAATGTTTAAGCAGCGAGGTAGAACGATACGATACCGAATTGGGAAACCAATTTTTGTCAATCAATTGGATACATCATGGACGAATGATGAAATTTGTTCTTATGTTAGGAAAGAATTGTATAATTTAGCGGAGTAGATTGTATGGAACAGATAATCGATCCCATAGACCGAACTTTGTTAGAGGATGAACTAAAACCTTTTTTTGTGCGCAAGACCAATAAAGGGGATAATGAAATATACATTTGTAACTTCCATAATGCACCTAATGTACTTCAAGAGATTGGACGTTTAAGGGAACTAAGTTTTCGGCAAGGGGGCGGAGGAACGGGCAAATCTATCGATATAGATGATTATGATACCCAAGAAGAGAGATACTATGAGCAATTAGTTGTTTATAGTCCAGAGGACCGAGAAATTGTTGGGGGCTATCGGTTTATTGACTGCGAAAAGTCGATAAGTGCAGATAAGCGTTCAGTAAGTCTTTCTACCGCAGATTATTTCTATTTTTCACCTGCATTTATTCGAAATTTTCTTCCTAGAACCATAGAACTGGGGCGCAGTTGGGTGCAACCTAAATATCAACCTGCAGTAAACCCTAGAAAAGGGTTGTTTGCATTGGATAATATTTGGGATGGCCTAGGTGCCATTGTTGTGGACAATCCTAAAATCGAGTTTTTCTTTGGTAAGGTAACCATGTACAAAAGTTTCAACTCCAAAGCACGTGATTATATCCTTTATTTCTTAAAGGCGTACTTCCCCGATTACGAAAATTTACTTAGGCCTATTCATCCATTGAAAATCAAAACATCGGTTTCTGAAATGAAGGCGGTTTTTCATCAATTGGACTTTGTAGATGCCTATAAAGTACTCAACCAAGAAGTCAGAAATATGGGCGAAAATATACCCCCCTTAGTTAACTCGTATATGAATTTATCGCCAACAATGAAAACATTCGGCACGGCTGAAAACCCTCATTTTGGGAATGTGGAAGAAACTGCAATCATGATAACAATTCGTGATATTTACGAACAGAAGAAAAATCGTCATATCCAGTCTTACCTGGATGAGATTAATTAAAATTTAATTTGAGTGATGCAAGTAAAAGGAATGTTTTCTCCTTTTGCATTATACAGAAAGCAATTAACTTGAACCGTTGCTTCTTTTACATAACCACTGGCTGCTTCTAAGTCTTTTGAACTTAGAATTTTAAAAATGGATCCTTTCTGATGGCCCATGCTAGATTTCCAAGTAATGCCATTGCTAATGTATTTTATAACCGCTTGTTCATTTTCAGAACTTAACATATAATCGCCTGTCTTAAGGGTTTTGGCAACAGAGGTTATTTCAAAAGCTAAGTTTCCCGCGCTTTTATGATTATTAACATCAAAAGATGAATGAAATCTTATCGCATCCGTTTTTTGCTCCACTTGGGTAGCATATACATCTGCAGATTTAATAAAAGCGTAATTGTTTAGTGTAATGGAACTGGAGTTACTTTCTATTGTTCTTGTTGCACTGGGTTCTATGAATGATTCCTTTTTACCACATGAGCTGAGTACAAGCATTCCCAAAACGGTATAAACGATTAACTTTTTCACTTTGACTGTTCAAATGTATGAAAAAGATTAAACAAAAAATCGATTGTGCTATGATTTTCAGGGGAATAGCACCAAAAAAAGGATATATGTAAACAGTTTAATCAAAAACGCTTCATTGTTTAAATAATTTATATTATATTAAAACAGCAATTATGCGTTACCCGTATAATTTTGAGGAGATATCAGTAATAATCTATCTTTAATTACATCGGAAACATCTAAATTTCGAATAAATTCATGAATTTCTGCCTTTCCAATCACTTTGTTGGTTCGCGTAAGATCTTTTAGCAGTTCATAAGGCTTTTCAAAGCCTGCAGTTCTTAAAACAGATTGAATAGCCTCTGCAACAACGATCCAGTTTTTTTCTAGATCTGCATGAATCGCACTTTCGTTCAACAAGAGTTTATCGTTTCCTTTTAAGATAGAATTTACTGCGATTAGTAAGTGACCAAAAGGAACCCCAATGTTTCTAAGGACAGTACTATCTGTTAAATCTCTTTGAAGCCGAGAAACAGGCAGTTTATCTGCAAGATGGTTTAAAATGGCAATGGCGATTCCTAAATTCCCTTCCGCATTTTCAAAATCGATTGGGTTAACTTTATGTGGCATTGCGGAAGAACCAATTTCACCCTCTTTTAGTTTCTGTTTAAAATAATCCATACTTACATAGATCCAGATATCTCGAGCATAATCAATGAGGATCGTGCAAATACGCGCGATGGTGTTAAACAGGCTAGCAAGTTCGTCATATTGCTCGATTTGAGTGGTTGTTTGCTGCCTTATCATTCCCAACGACTCAATATAATTATTGGCAAAAGTAACCCAGTCAACATCTGGATAGGCGATATAGTGTGCATTCAAGTTACCGGTTGCTCCACCGAACTTGGCTTCGAGTTGTTGCTTTTCGAGTTTGTTCACTTGTTTATGCAGGCGCTCACTAAAAACCAAAAACTCCTTGCCTAATTTAGTAGGAGAGGCTGGTTGACCGTGTGTTTTAGCTAACATAGGAATATCTTTCCAATTGCTAGCCATCATTTCTATTTGACCAATGAGCTTTCTCAGCATCGGGATAATTATTTCTTCCTTGGCATCTTTAATGGACAATGGAACGGCACTATTGTTAATATCCTGAGATGTCAAACCAAAATGTATGTATTCTATTTCATTGGGTTTTAGTACCTCTGCCAATTGTTCTTTGATGAAATATTCGACAGCCTTCACATCGTGATTGGTGATTTTTTCAATCTCTTTAATACGCAGTGCATCGACTTCTGAAAAATCCTTCACCACCGATCGTAAGGCAGATTGTTGATCTGCATTGAAATCTAATGGAGTTGTTTTGGATTCGGAAAGTGCGATTAAATATTCTATTTCGATGATTACACGATATTTAATGAGTCCAAATTCGCTGAAATATGGAGAAAGAGAATCCGTTTTAGATTGATACCTGCCATCAATGGGAGATATTGCGTTGAGCGGGGAAAGTGTATTGGCCATATATTGACTACAAAATAAGGGCTATTTTACATGAAGTTATACACCTTGTATTTACAATGGCATATCTAATTATTGAATTAGTTTTGTGCCATTAAAAAACAACTATCCGGAGTCCAATATATGTCCATTGCTGTATTCTCATTTGCAGTGATGAATGTGGCAATTAAGTATTTGCCCACCTATTCGGCTATAGAACTCGTTTTTTATCGGGCTTTGGTCACCTTGGTGATTAGTGGATATTATTTATGGCGAAGGGGAGTATCCATTAAGGGGAACAATACGAAGCTACTGGTGCTGCGTGGTTTATTCGGGTTTGTTGGCTTATTATTATATTATTCAACCATTCAACAGATGAATTTGGCAAACGCAGTTGTGCTGCAATATACCAGTCCAATATTTACTATGCTTATTGCCTTAATTGTGCTCAAAGAGAAGATTCTTAAAATTCAATGGTTTGCTTTTTTGATTTGTCTATCTGGTTTGGTGATGATTAAACAGTTCGGAAGCATTCATCCGCTGTACTTTACCTTGGGAATATTGAGCGCAGTCTTTTCAGGTGCTGCATATAATGTTATTCGAAAATTGAAAACTACTGAATCGCCAAATTTGATTGTGTTTTACTTTCCACTGGTGACACTTCCCGTTTCTTTGATCATACTTATATGGCAGGGTATTTTAAACCTCCCTACATGGCCTGAAATTGGCTTATTGTTATTAATTGGGGTATCTACCCAAATAGCTCAATTTGCGATGACCTTGGCATATCAAATTGAGCGAGCTGCTAAGGTGGCCTCCGTTACATACATTGGTCTGGGCTATGCCTTGTTCTTTGGCTTAATTCTATTTAATGAAAAACCCAGCTACCTTGAAGTAACTGGGTTTCTAATTGTAGTTATTGGGGTATTACTAAATATTTATGCCCCCAGAATTAAGCGTTGGCTTAATTAATTACTTATTAACTGTTATTTTTTTGGTGGTTACTTGTCCAGTATTCGTGCGCACACGAACTAAATAGAGACCAGTGGGTATAAATTGAGTTTTCACTTCAGCTGTTCTAAGTCCCTCCGAAATATTTCTTGTTTGAAGCACTTTACCGTTTAAATCCACTATTTCGATTAATTCAATGGCTTCTGATGAAGTTATATTGATTTGATCCG
This sequence comes from uncultured Bacteroidia bacterium, assembly GCA_943788195.1. Lineage (GTDB taxonomy): Bacteria > Bacteroidota > Bacteroidia > NS11-12g > UBA955 > CALSPH01. The sequence goes on along the minus strand of CALSPH010000002.1, from coordinate 445,572 downwards.
CACTTGGGTTTGGGTATACATTAAGAACTTCCTGCCCAATTCGTTCTATGCTCAGTCTTCGATTCCAAACAGTAATTTTAAATGTAGCTGTATCTTTTGCATTGGTTGAGTCATTTTCAATAATGATGTCAACGATGCCCTCTTGTCCACCACCTGCAGTATCTTTCATATAGAAATGATTGGTCATTAAAGCAGTTTCTCCACTGTCCATAAAAAACTTAGCGGTGTTAACATCATCACCATGACATAAGAAAGGGTCACATACCGCAGTCGTCCAGCTGGTGCCAAGACCTTTTATGTTTCTGGTCCAAGTATAGTTTTTATATTTACTCGGATTTTTTATGTTCACATATAAAGAGAAATCTTGATCTCCCGTTTGCTCAATGAGCATGTTCGCAAAGAGATAATCTTTCTCATAAACCTGTGCAGTGCCGAATAAGGCAAAACTGCATATCAATAAACTAGATAGTATTATTTTTTTCATCCGCACAAATATACAGATATATTTTTAAAGGGTTAATGGGGTCTTGAGCAAATATGGCTTAAACTTGACGAACGGTTTTGAAGCTGATATCCAGCGAATTTACACCATGGGTCAAAGCACCTACGCTGACAAAATTAACGCCTGTTTCAGCATAGGACTGAATCGTCTCGTAATTAATCCCACCACTTGCTTCCGTTTCTGCTTGGTTGCCAATCAGCTGCACCGCTTCTTTTATTAACTCAGGCTTAAAATTATCCAACATAATTCGATCTGCAATACCCGCATCCAATGCTTCTTGCACTTCATCCATATTGCGTGTTTCGATTTCAATTGGAATGTCGGTCCTGTTAATTTCCTGCAGATATTTTTTGGCCAGTGTAAGAGCATTGGTTATACCACCACAAAAGTCAATGTGATTGTCTTTAAGCATGATCATGTCATAGAGTCCAAACCGATGATTATGACCTCCTCCAATACGAACCGCCCATTTTTCGAAATATCTCAAGTTAGGGGTTGTTTTACGTGTATCAAGCAGTTTGCAGTTGGTATGTTTAATGCGCTCCACATATCTAGCAGTTTCAGTAGAAATAGCACTGAAACGCTGCATGCAGTTAAGCAACAGACGTTCGCCCTTTAGAAGTGCATGAATTTTCCCTTCAGCGTAGAAGCCGATATCACCGTAAGTAAATACATCGCCATCTTTTAATTTAACGTCTAGCTTAATATCTGGGTCTAAATATTTTAGTATCACTGCAGCAAGCTCAATACCTGCTGCCACACCTTCACTCTTAAAAATCAGTTTGGCCTTTCCGATAGCCTCATCGCTAATGCATGAAAGACTGCTGTGGTCTCCTTCTTTAACATCTTCTGCTAAAGCATTTTCAATAAAAAGGTGGACGATTTCTATATCAAGCATATAATGCCTTCAAAGATATTGTAAAATTTAGGATTGTTATTCTACTTTGATTTCTGAAATTTTCTCAGAAGTGTTAAAGTAGACTTTAGCCTTCTTTGATCCAGAAGAAGTTGAGAAATCTATAATAGCAAACTTGCTTCCATTGGCAGAATTGCCAGAGTGCGAGAGTTTAACATCAGAAGGACTGTTGTTGTCTAAATATTGCTGCATGATAACTTTGGCTTGTCCAGAACTGTACATGCCTTTGTTTCCAGGGATATCTATTTCTAAATTACTATCAAAATGAATAGCCATAGTTCCTGCATCTTTCTTTCTAAATGCATTCACTACATCTACCATCAGTGATTGGTTTCCAGCGGAAATTGCGCCAAATACACCCATCAGTAAAAATAAGACTAACTTCTTCATTACAGTTCTATTTGCAAAAACGTTGCCAAACAGTTCGATTTTTCTATTTCGCGTAATTAATAGCCCGTTTCTCCCGTATTAAGGTGATTTTTATTTGTCCAGGGTAAATCATCTCTTTCATGATTTTGTCTGATATTTTGAACGAAAGTTCATCTGCAATCTTATCATCTACGACATCACTATCAACAATTACGCGTAATTCTCTGCCTGCTTGGATGGCAAATGCTTTTTCGACTCCGTCAAAACCCATAGCTAATGCTTCTAAATCTTTTAACCTCTTAACATACTTCTCAGAGTCTTCTCTACGTGCACCAGGTCTAGACCCACTGATTGCATCACAACTTTGTATGATAGGGGATAATAAACTGGTCATTTCAATTTCATCGTGATGCGCTCCGATCGCATTGCAAACTTCAGGATGTTCTCCAAACTTTTCGGCCCATTTCATACCCAATAGTGCGTGAGGTGTTTCAGCATCATCTTCGGCCACTTTGCCAATATCGTGTAACAAACCTGCTCGTTTAGCCAATTTTGCATTCAAGCCAAATTCTGCAGCCATAGTAGCACATAAATTAGCCACTTCTCTGCTGTGTCTCAATAGATTTTGTCCATAAGATGAACGATATCTCATTCGGCCCACTTTACGAATTAATTCAGGATGAAGTCCAGTTACTTCCAGGTCCAAAACGGTACGTTGCCCAATTTCAATGATTTCCTCTTCGATTTCTTTTCTAGTTTTCGCTACAACCTCCTCAATACGTGCCGGGTGCACTCTACCATCAGCAATAAGACGGTGCAAGGATAAACGCGCCACTTCGCGTCTAACAGGGTCAAAACCAGAAAGAATAATTGCTTCAGGAGTATCATCAACAATAATTTCAATCCCTGTTGCAGCTTCTAGTGCTCTAATGTTTCTTCCCTCACGTCCAATGATTCTTCCTTTCATTTCATCATTTTCAATATTGAAAACAGTTACAGAATTTTCAATGGCTTGCTCTGCCGCAGTACGTTGGATGGTTTGAAGAATCATTTTCTTCGCTTCTTTAGTTGCATTCAACTTGGCCTCTTCTATGATATGATTAGCCGCTTTAATTGCATCGGTTTGAGCCTCTTTCTGAACCGCAACAATCATTTGATCTTTGGCTTCTTGAGCGCTTAAGTTAGCTACCTTTTCAAGAGATTTAATCTGTTCTCCAATTAATTTGTCAAGTTCAGCAGACTTTAATTGGTTTGCTTCAGATTGCTGACTTATTTGCTCTTGCTTTTTTTCAATCTGTTTTTCCTTGCTTGTGTAAGCATTGATCCGATCATTTAAACTTTGCTCTTTTTGTTTGATTCTGTTTTCCGCGGATGCAATATCTTGATTTCTCTTGTTGGCAGATTGTTCATGCTCAGACTTAAGCTTAAGAAAGTGTTCTTTTGCTTCAAGTTTTTTCTCTTTTTTAATGTTCTCCGCAGCTTGTTTTGCTTCACGAATAATTTTGTTACCCGTTGATACAGTTTTCTTCTTTTGCAATTGGTTGGCAATAATGTAGCCAGCAGCAGCGCCAACTATAAGCCCAACAATTAATAATACGATGTTTACCATTTTCTTCTTATTTAGTATTTAACAAATACTACCGATTGAAAATTGGGGTTAGAATAATTACTCTGCAGGGGAATGAAAGAGGTTTTCTAATTCTCTTACTTTATCAAGGATATCCGTGTCTGTTTCCGCCAGTGTATTTGTTACGGTGAGTGCATCAGTTGCAAACTCTAGACAGACCATGGCTAGCAAATCTTGCTTATCTTTAAAAGAGAAGCTTTTGCTGTATCCCATCAGTTTTTCATTTATAAGCCGTGCGGCTTTTCTTAAATACTCTTCTTCATGCAATTGAGCCTTCAGGGGATATTGCCTGTCTGCTATTTGAACACGAATTGATATTTCTCGATTTTCCTGCATGTTATCTAACGCCTAAAATTCAATTTTTTAGTAGTTTTAAACATTTATCAATCTCTTTTATCTGAATAGATAGGGTTTTCTTTAAACCAATTTTATCTTCATCAGACAAGGTTGATACAATACTTGCAATATTAGTTAATTTATTCTTCTGTTCTAATATTTCGAGGCTGTTTTTTTGAACCTCGTTGATCTTCTTTAGTTTTTTAATCAGCAAGTTAGCTTCACCATTTTGCTGCTTTAGTTTCTTATTTTCATCGATTATTGACGATGTTTTTTCCGCAATTAGATCAAGCTTATTTAAAATAGATTCGTTCGCCATATTATCTGCGGATTTTGGCCCCTAATTTTTCTTCAAAACGAGTGATTAAACTTTCTACGATTAAATCAATCTCACTATCTTCTAAAGTTTTACTCACATCTTGCCATTTAAAGCTGATGGAGTAAGATTTTTCATTATCCAATAAGGGCTTTCCTTCATACACGTCAAACACATTGATATCAATGAGTTTATCGCCACCCAATTGTTGTGTAATCGATTTTATTTCCTTGAACTCTGTTTTTTTGTTCAACACCAAAGATAAATCTCTTCGAACAGTAGGGTATTTAGGAATTTCTCGTACTGTGATATCTTTTTTGGTTGAAGTCAAACCATCTAGATTGATTTCACAATAATAAATGGATTGATCAAGCTTGTACTTTTTTAGAAAGAATGCTTCAATAGGGTAGGGCTTTATGGTAAAGGTCGAATCCGTTTTCTTTGGCAGTACACCCAAGCTTTGCATTAATTCATTCGCAATATTTTGAAGGTAAGCTAAATTTAAGGGTAAGGACTTATATTGCCAAGACTCATTAAATACATTCCCGGTGCAAGCAATGGCTAGATTGTTTTTTTCAATCATTTTGCCGCCTTTCACTTTTTTGAAAGTTTTACCAAACTCAAAAAACTTTAAATTTTCATTCTTGCGTTTAATGTTATAATCCATAGACTCTACCATCCCTTTTAGCATGCTCGGACGCATCGTGTTGGTATCCTTGCTCAACGGGTTTGTGAGTCGTATTAATTGGTCTGAGTCGTCCGAAGTCGCAATCATGCTATTGTTCATTATTTCTGTTAAACCGGCACCTTGCAAAATTGCACTGGCTTTCTCTTTCAAATCATGCATGCCGCTTGATTCAAATTCGGATAAATATAGCTTGCTATTGTCTTTAAGTGGGATTGCATCAAATCCGTAAATTCGAATAATCTCCTCAATGACATCAATCTCTCGGGTAACATCACTCTTAAAAGCGGGTACAGTTAACTCGAAGGTTTCTGCGCTTTCAGTGTTAATTTCTATGCCCAAGTTTTGAATAATTTCCTTCACTTTTTCATGAGGAATTTCTATGCCTAAGATTCGTTTGATTTGATTAATTCTAAAAGGAAATTTAAAATTGAAATGCCCCAAAGGATGTACATCGATGAGTTCACCTTTTACTTCACCACCAGCATTTTCGAGGATAAGCTTTCCAATTAGTTTAAGTGCATCCACGGTAATGTCAGGGTCGGTTCCTCTTTCATAACGGAACGAGGCATCTGTGTTTAATCCAAAATGCTTGGCTGTTTTACGCACTGAAACTGGGTCGAAGTAGGCCGACTCAATGAAAATTCGGGTTGTTTTTTCTGTGATTCCTGAATGAAGCCCTCCAAAAACACCTGCAATTGCAAGTGGTGCTTCCTGATCCGCAATAATTAGATGTGAGGGGTTCAGTTCACGTTCCTTATCATCAAGCGTGGTGATTTTTTCTCCTTTTTTGGCAGCTCGCACGCGAATTTGATTTCCTTTGATTTGATCCGCATCAAAAGCATGAATGGGTTGACCTATGCCATGCAGCACATAATTTGTAATGTCTACAACGTTGTTAATAGGTGCGATTTCAATACTTAACAATGCGCTTTTTAACCATTGTGGACTTTCTGCTACCTTAATATTCTCGATATATAGACCTGAGTATCTTGGACAATCTTCATTTTCAATGATCACTTCAATGGGTGAATTACCTTTCCCAAAATCTAGCTTATTACTCAAGTCTTTAAGCGGTACATTATACAATGCCGATAAATCCCTAGCTACTCCTCGATGGGATGCCGCATCACCTCGATTTGCGGTCAGCCCAATGTCCAAAACAGTTTCGGTTTCTACACCATAATAATCGCTTGCTTTTGTGCCTACCTCCGCTTCATGTGGTAGTACAATGATTCCATCATGGCTTGAGCCTAAACCGATTTCATCTTCGGCACAAAGCATGCCTTCACTGGCAACCCCTCTAATCATTGCCTTTCTAATGGTAAATGGATCATTCCCAGTGGGGTGAATGGTGGTACCAACCGTGGCAACTATAACTTTGTTGCCCGTGGCAACATTCGGTGCACCGCAAACGATATTAAGTGCTTGTTCAGCACCCACGTTGATGCTGGTAATTTTTAATTTATCGGTTTCAGGAATTCGTTCACAGGTAAGTACTTCGCCCACAACCAATCCAGATAAACCGCCCTTAATGGAAGATTTTTGCTCCAGATGCTCTACTTCTAACCCTGCAAAGGTTAGTTTATCTGCGATGTTTTCTACGGTATCATTGATATCAATGTGCTCTTTTAACCAGTTTAGGGCAATTTTCATTTTCTACTTTAAAAGGGCAAATATACTTAGGGATTTTTGTTTATCTGCTCCCAGAGGGTGTCTTTTAATTCTTCTAAACCTAAGCCACTCACTGCTGAGATAAATACAGGCTTTAATGGAGCGAGTTTCTTTTTTAATTTCTTCAAGTCTTCGGGAGAAATAGCATCACATTGCGTAATGGCTAATAGTCGATCTTTTATCATGAGCTCTGGATTGAACTTGGCGCATTCATCCAGCAATATTTTGTATTCTTTTTTAATGTTTTCAGAGAAACAGGGCACCATAAATAATAACAGCGCATTACGCTCGATATGCTTTAAGAACCGGTGTCCGAGTCCTTTGCCTTCATGTGCTCCTTCAATAATTCCAGGGATATCTGCCATTACAAATGATTGCCAATCGCGATGGCGAATGATGCCTAAATTGGGTACTAAGGTCGTAAAAGGATAGGATGCTATTTTGGGTTTTGCAGCGGTGAGCACAGATAATAAAGTTGATTTTCCCGCATTCGGTAATCCAACTAATCCGACATCTGCCAGTACTTTAAGTTCTAAAATTTTCCAAGATTCTGTACCAGGTATCCCTTGCTGTGCATATTTTGGGTTTTGCTTTTGTGCTGATTTAAAGTGCCAGTTCCCCAATCCACCCATTCCTCCAGGTACCAATACTTTTTTCTCACCATCTTCGGTAATTTCAAATAATATTTCGCCTGTTTCGGCATCTTTTGCTACCGTACCCAAAGGAACCTCTAAAAGAATGGGCTTGCCAGAAGCGCCTGTACTTCTACTTCGTCCACCATTTTTTCCATTATCTGCCCGAACGTGTTTTCGGTATTTCAACGGAAGCAGCGTCCATAATTGACTGTTTCCAACCAATACGATATCACCACCTGCTCCGCCATCTCCGCCATCAGGTCCCCCCTTGCTATTCATTTTGTCGCGAAAAAAGTGAGCGCTTCCTGCACCACCATTACCACTCCGGCAATGAATCTTTACATAGTCAATAAAATTAGATTCTGCCATAGCTTAAAAATTAACCCCTAATGCAAGTTGCACAAAGGGCTTGTCTATAATGTTATGAGCAGTACTTACTGAAAAAGGTTTTTTTAACCCAACTCCAAGAAAAAAGAAATCCTTGGTAAATAGAAGTTCTGAGCTAACATGGTAATATGTATTTATGTCATACCTATTTGAACCAAATAAATGGACTCCAGCTTCTGCTCGAAAGTGTAATTTTTTCTGGAATAAATTTTTATGAATTGCCAGTTGTATAGGGAAGGAGTTTAACTTGTAGGAATTGTTTCGGACGCTTGTACCTACCGTATCAATAAAGCTCGAATAATAACCGAGCCCTAAACTAACATTTTGTTTTTCTGACAGTCCAAAAAACGAAATGCCGGATGATCGATGTGAAATATCCATTTTGATGTAATTACTCAAATTTGGAGCAGATTCTTCCTGACCTTTCACTAAGGTGATTGAAGAGAAGAGTATAATTGCCAACCAAATATTGAGATACTTCATTAGTTGAATTTATCAATCACTGAACAGAGTTGTTCAAAAATATCATCGATGCTCCCAACACCATTAATTGGAAAGTATTTATTTTGATTATCGTAATAAGAAGCTGCAACTGCGGTTTGATCGTTATAAACACCGATGCGATTACGGATCACTTCTTCATTGCTGTCATCTGCTCTACCACTATCTTTCCCACGAAGAAGCAATCGCTCTACCAATTCATCTTCAGGTGCATCCAAAGAAAGCATAAGGTCTACTTTGGTTCCCAGCTCAGTCATTAAAACATCCAAGGCCTCGGCTTGGGGAATGGTCCTTGGGAACCCGTCAAAAATAAATCCTTTTGCATTTGGGTTCTTTTTTACCTCGGCTTGTAACATATCGATCGTTACTTTATCAGGCACTAAATTTCCTTTATCAATGTAGAAACGAGCTAGTACGCCAAGATCAGTTTCGTTTTTAATATTATATCTAAAAATATCACCTGTACTCAAATGGATCAAGTTGTATTTATCCACCAATTTAGATGATTGGGTTCCTTTTCCGGCTCCAGGAGGGCCAAATAAAACAATGTTTAACATGTGGTTTGATTTAAAGAGACGCAAAAATACAAGTTATTCTTCCAAAATGGAACATGAATGGCGTGGTTATTTTGAATAAACTGAATTAAGACTCTTTAGTTGAGCTACTTTCATCAACCGGATTATTGGCCTTATAGGTATGCAAAACACGCTGAGGAAAGGGAATGCTGATTTCGTTATTTCTGAATTCTTCACGAATATCGAAACGCAAGTCGCTTATGGTATCTTCAATCATGAACATATGGGAGCTCCAAAAAAATAAAGAGTACATAATTCCATTATCTCCAAAATCCGTGATTCGTACAAAAGGCGATTTGTCTTTTTTACTGGTGATTACTTCAGGATGTTGCTGTGCAACTCGTAAAAGGATTTCTTTAACTTTTTTCTCATCATTATCATACGACACACCCACTTTCACTTCAAATCGGGTTGGCGTTAAATTGTGACTCCAGTTAATTACCTTTTCTGTAATGAATTTGTGATTAGGCACCACGATTGTGCTTCCGTTTCTTGTTAGAAAATCAGAAGTTCTCAATTTAATATCTGTAACCTTGCCCACGTTGCCATCAATTTCTAGAATATCATCAATCCGTATGGTGCCTTCTGTTAAAAGAAATATTCCAGATACGATGTCCTTAAAAATATCCTGAACACCCAAACCAATACCCACAAATAAGGCCGCAGAACCCGCAAGGAAGTACGTTACATCCAGACCAGTGCTTCGCACCATCAGGATGATTGAAAAAACCCATAAAAAGTATTTGATAAAAAGATAAATGGAATGATTTCTTTTTTTATCAAAAAGGGATTTTTTGGCCCGGTAGGAGAGATAATAACGAATGAGATACAACACGAATATCGTTCCGAGGTAAATCGTTAAAATATTGAGAATATTTTCAATCTTGATATCCACTTTCCCAATATGGAAAACAACAACGCGGAGATATGGGTCCAAAAATTTGAACATATTGCAAAATTAACCTAATTGAAGCATTCAAGAAATGTTGATAGGAGAAATATTAAGATATTTTAAATTGATTTACATTTGCGAGTATAATGAGAAATATTGCTTTATCCATACCCGCATTTACCATTGAAGATGAAGAAGCCTTAGTTGCATGTCTAAGAACAGGTTGGGTAATGCAGGGTCCGCGTGTTAAAGAATTTGAAGAATCCTTTGCAAAATTTGTGGGTGCCGATTACGCTGTAGCAGTTACAAGTTGTACCACAGCGCTGCATCTAGCCTTATTGGTATTGGGAATAGGCCCGGGCGATGAGGTAATTGTGCCTTCTTTTTCTTGGGTTGCAACAGCCAATGCAGTTGAGTTTGTTGGTGCGAAAGTGAAGTTTGTGGATGTGGATGAAACGTTTAATATCAATTGTGACTTGATTGAAGCGGCAATAACCCCAAAAACCAAAGCAATCATTCCGGTGCATCTGTTTGGCTTATGTGTGAATGTGAAACATATTAAGGACCAGTTCCCTAATCTGCTCATTATAGAAGATGCCGCATGTGCTGCGGGCAGTTCGATAAATGGAGAAAAAGCAGGTGCCATGGGTGAGATGGCTGCGTTTTCTTTCCACCCCAGAAAATCCATTACAACAGGAGAAGGTGGAATGGTAACCTCAAATAGCGAAGCCTATTACAAACAATTGATTGAGTTACGTAACCATGGACTGTCCGCTGATTTTGTAAAAAAAGCGAACCATGATATGCCTGAAGTGAATGTGCTGGGGTATAATTTTAGAATGACAGATATACAGGCTTCCATTGGCGTAACACAAATGAAACGTTTAGCAAGTATGATTGATGAACGCAACAATGGAGCTGCCATTTATTATAACACCTTGTCGGAAATCAATGGGTTGACTTTGCCACCCAAAGGAGAGCATATTGTGCATTGTTGGCAGTCTTTTGTGATATTGTTGGATGCCCAATATAATCGGAATGAAGTTATGGGAAGATTAGCTATACGGGGAATTGCAACGCGCCCTGGAACGCAAGCGGTTCATATGTTGGGATACTATCAGGAAAAGTATGGTTTGGCCGCAAATGCCTTGCCCATGAGCCAACAAGTCTATGAACAAAGCATTGCTATACCCATGCATAATAAAATGAGTATGGATGATTATACCTATGTGGCGGATGAGTTACATAAAATTCTAGAATCGCTTTAAGAAAGCTTGCTTTGGAAGTGATTCCGTTAGGATTTACTTACGTGAATCCAATTACATCCAACGCTGGAATTAAAAACGAATCTCGCTAACGCTCGTCATTGTCAAGTCTCTCATGAAATCAAATCGTTGATTTGTTTCATTCATTGTTAAAAATAGTAGGATTAATTGGAATGGATTTACTTACGTGAATCCAATTACATCCAACGCTGGAATTAAAAACGAATCTCGCTAACGCTCGTCATTGTCAAATCTCTCATGAAATCAAATCGTTGATTTGTTTCATTCATTTCGTTGACAATGTTTTTATTCGTTTTTGTTTGTCGGGATGACAGGATTTGAACCTGCGACCGCACGGCCCCCAGCCGTGTACGCTACCGGACTGCGCCACATCCCGAATTGAAATATTTGTTTTTCTGAGGGGATTATTCATTAGAAAAACATCCTACGATTCGATGCGCAAAGATTAGTATAAATATTTAATGCAGCAAAAAAAGGATTTGAAATTTTAATTAAAGAAAAACCCCTTTCAAACAATGTTAAAAGGGGTTTTTAATGGTTTCCTGATTTGGATTTTGTGATCCCTCTGGGAGTAAGAACGATGCAAAACAAGGTAAGGCTAAAATCCTTATTGATTCACAAATATCTTCATTAATGCAATACAGGTAAACGATTTCAAACTTAAGGCATATTGAATTAGATTGTTTTAGATTTCAACAAATTGCAATCTGCCGTACAAATGCCGTACAAAAATTTTATATTTGTACAGTTCAGGCTTTTATTAATCTATGGCAACTATTAGTTTTTTGTACCGCTCAATAAGAAGCGAGTCAAAATTAAATTTACGACTACTTTTTAGGCACGAGGGCAATGACTTTGTTTAGGTTCTGTCGCATTAAATCATTGAGGATTTAAATTTAGCAGAATTCAACTTTCATCAAGCAGCCAATGACTTAAATGTAGCAAACCAACTTTTCTTTGGATTTGTAAGTTGGTCCTTTCTGATGATGTTTATGATTTCTATTCCTGCAAGTGTTCTCTGAGCGGATTCAAATTCTTTGAATCCTGTTGTAATGGCTATTCGACGTTTGATCGTCCGATGATCTTGCTCCACTATGTTATTTAGATACTTGACTCGCCTGGTCTTTATCTTCTTGAAGGTTAAACTATATCTATTGATAATACGGATAGCTTCAGTATTTGCTCCACTTTTATCAATATTAATCAGTCTTGGTTTTCCATTGTTACCTATGGCTTTGTTTAGAAACCTCTGTGCAGAACCCTTCATTCTCCGTTTAGTTAGTAGGAAGTCTACAGTATTTCCTTGCTTGTCTACAGCTCGATATAAGTATCTGTCTTTACCTGCTACCTTGATGTAGGTTTCGTCCATTCGCCAACTATCACATACCTGTTTCTTCCTCTTGTGCATAGTAGCCTCAATCATTGGGCTGAACTTAAACACCCACCTTTGAATAGTGGAATGGTCTACTTTAACACCTCGAATTTTTAGTAATTCTTCCACATCTCGATAACTCAATGTGAATCTCAACTTGAAATAAACCGCTTGAAGAATGATTGCTCTTGGATATCTGTGACGTTTGAACATGAAGGTAATTTTTACATAGCAAACCTAAAGATTTATTACATTGCAATAGTTAACGCGACAGAACCGTTAGTTGCGTGTTTAAGCAACTAATTTAGTAAACAAAAACGAACGCGAGAAAATTCCGAAGGAATTTTCCAAATAGGCACTTGCCAAAGCAATTAATTATACACGGTGTTATATGCAGGCTTTTTATTCTGTATTAAATCAGATATAGCATTCCAAAGTTCAATTCGTTTTTCTAATGATTGTTTAGCTACAGTTAGTGTTTCATTCCATTTTTGCTCATCATCTTTACATAATTCAGAAATCATCTCAAGAGATAGAGGACCGTGTTCATCTCCGTCAAGTTCAATATGTCGTTCGAGATAGTAATTTATTTTGCTATATAATTTGTTTTCAGAATCTGAATTTTTAAGAATTTCGATAAACATATCTGGAATAACGTCTTCTCGCCCAAACGTAAATGCAGAAGCTACGAGGTGTGGCTTATTTGTTTCAATAATCGAAAATGTGAATTTAACAAAATCAGCTATTCTGTTATCGACATTAACTTGACTAAAACAATAGTCAACTGAATTTCCCAATTCAATAAGCTTAATAAAATCATTGATTTCATTCGTATTCCCATTTACTTGGAGCATAGCATCTAAATACATCTCAAAATGACTCTTTGGTTCTCCCAATTCATTAATGTCACTTTCCTCTCCGTGAACAATTTCATTTATAAATCTTGATAGTTTTGCGTTTTTTGGCGGTGTCCAAGGTGTTTGAACTTTAGTGAGATTTATTTGAAGATTTTTTAAAAGAGACATAAAATCCCATACTGCAAATATGTGATTTTCCATAAAAATTTTCACGTCATTAATGTTACGTAAATTTTCATAAAGTTTATGATTTTTCAATTCATTTCTTAATTCAGAAATCTCATTTTCTATATACTCTATTTTATTCATTATTTATAATTTGATTTTTAATTGGTTTACAACGGTTTTAGCTAAGCTGCGTTTTAATGCAGTTTAGGTGTTGTTATGTGAAAGTTTAATTTTTATTAAAACTTCCTGATATAAAACGTTAAACTACTCTGAGCAACGTTGAATTTCACTTTGAAAATCTATTACATCATGATCACCCAGAAAATCACAGCCCTTTGGGCATTGATTATATCTAAAAATTTCAACAAGTCTTTCTGTGTATGATGGCTTCCAGTTGTCTGAAAAACCTGTTTCTGAACCAGTACTGAAGTCTTTATCTAAATCTTTATTTATCATTTCATCAGCTGAATGGAGACATTCGCAAACCTTGACATTAAAGTTAACAACTCTTGAGTTGTGGATATAGCCGGTTGAGGCGTCAGGGAACTGCACTTTTTTATATTTATTTTCCTCACCTATTATCTCAAACTTCTCACTGCTATATACTTTTCTTATAACATTACCACTTGGCACTTCTCTTAAATTAGAATAACCGTCTGGGTCTTCAATTATGTAATATTCAGTATTATCGTCATTTACAATATCTTCAATAATTGCAGTAGATTTCTGATTTGTATCTTCAGTTATTGCAGCAGATTCCTCATTTGTCTTTTCAACAGATTTCGACTTTGAATCGCTCCCGCAACTTGTTAAGTTTATTGAAGCAAATAGAATTGCTCCAAAAATTGTCATTACTTTTTTCATAATTATTTTATTTAAATTTTGTTCCTAATCATAAGGCATTTCAGTATCGCCCCGTTTATTTTTGTGGGTTCTGGACTCCACATTATCTAGATTTACAATTATTCTTTTTAATTGCCCATAACGGTCCTAGTATGATGCGTTTGCATCCCGCAGGGAGCATATGCGCTATACAAATTGTTATGGGTTGGGTTTTTTATAATTTTATTTTCAAATATAAAAAGAGTTTTACAAATATTTTGGATGAACCATTATGTTTTAGATGATCTCTTTGACCGCAATATGTTTTCAACTTACCCATAACGTTTAGGCTAAACTGCGTTTTAATGCAGTTTAGGTGTTGTTAGCGTTATTCATCTCTTAGTGATATAAAATTTGCGATTCTAAAAGAGCCGTTTTCTTCTATTATTTTTACTACTCTTACAAGCGTTTGTGAATAATCATTTTCACCACATCCTCCTAAAATTGTTAATTTACACCAATCCCCGTCATTTAGAGACCCTAGGAACTCTATGTTTTCCAATTTAAATGATGCCCAACCACAATTTCCATTTTGGAATGCGTGACCGAAAGACGAGTACTTCAAATCAAACATTGAATTCCATTTTGATTTAAATTCGTCTTCTTCTATACTACCAGGATAGCCCCAATAATAGTCCATAGCATCCATTACATATGAATAGCAGGTGGGGGTGTAAATGTCTTGGCGAGTTGTTTGAATTTCTGAGCCTTCATCAAAAATATTATTATTAAGCCATTGTATTGTTGTACTATAATCTTTCTCTATCCATTTAAGATTACTTTCGATTAAAATCCAATTATTCTCTTTGTCAATTTTAGGGTTACTTAACGAATCTATATCTGCTAAAAGCCTCAAGTTCTTTAGTGTTAGTGAGTCTATTTTTTGATCCTTAGTTATGAGTTCAATGTTTATTGAATCATTTATCGAATACAATCTAATTAATTGAGAATTGAGGTTCTCGATTGTGATACTAGATTTGTCCATCTCTAATTCAAAATCTTGTTTGTTCTTACTAAGAAGTTGATTCAAGCTATCTAAAGTAGTGATGAAGTTTTGCCGTTCGACAGCTACTAATTGATTCAAGCTATCTAATGAAAAAGTTAGATTTTCAATCTGTTCCTTCTTACTTTGTGCATTTGCAATAGTCATAGTAAAAACCATCATCGCACTTAAAATTATTTTCGTCATCTTATTCATTTATTTTGATTTTATTAACGCTAACGTTTTGCGTGTAGGCGATTTTTCCTTGTGTTGCGCCCGCGGCAAGGCAATATTGCTTACACGCTGTTATGGGCTGGTTTTATTGTTTAATTATTTTGAACACTTGTTTCTTATTTTCTCCAATACTCAACGTATAAATGCCACCAGTTAAATGCCCCATTTCTATAATAGCATTCTCATAATTTATTAATCCTGATAAAATGGCTTTACCTAAATTGTCATAGATAGTATATGCCGTTCCAATAATTTTACAATCGGATTTTACATTGATTTGATTTGTGGTTGGATTAGGAAAAAGAGAAATTGCATTTTTTAAATCAAAATCAGATATGTCGGTAGATAAATTCAGATTAGAAAGCGCAAAACGAAATACCCCTTGAGTATTAGTAGCTGCAATTATGTAATTGTCGTTAAGTTCTAAATCAAAAATAGTCAAATCAGTTAAACCAGTATTGATTGCTGTCCAATTATTGCCATTATCTGTTGAGTAAAAAACACCTGCGCCAAAAGAGCCAGCAACAATTAACTGTGAGTTGCTGGCAAATCCCCTATAAGATCCTGATGCAAGCCCTCCTCCTAATAATGTCCAATTTGCACCAAAATCTGTGGAGCGATAAACGCCTGTTCCTATTTGTCCACCAGCGAAAAGTATGTTTCCTTTGCTTTCTATGGCTCTAAAATTTGTAGAACCGCCTAAGCCATTATTAATTGGAATCCAGTTAGCTCCCCAATCAATACTTTTATAAATACCAGCGCCATTTGTTCCAACAAATAATGTGTCATTTATTGCTGTAATGCATCTTACATCTGTTGTTGATAAACCTGCTGCACTCCAATTATCTCCTTGGTTCGTTGACATAAAAACACCAGTTGGTCCTACATAAAACAATCTTGTGCCTGCATTTAAAATTCCGCCTCCTAGTAAATTGGTTAATCCAACACTTTTAGAAACCCAAGTTGCTCCATTGTCAGAGCTTCTAAAAGCACCTTGACTTGTGCAAGTATAGATATAATTGTTATCCTTTGTAAAACCTCTTGTAGGACCAATATTGTCATTTCCGGTATTTGATAATGAATAATTTGCGGCACTATCAGTGGAAAGGTAAGCTCCCGTTTGTCCTCCTGCAAAATTGTAGATGCCATTTGTTAATAATGACTGCATATTTAATCCAGCCGTTCCTGCAGATGGTTGCCATTGGCCATAAGCTGAAACGCTTAAGCAACAGAATAAAAGAAATTGTAATGTTATTTTTTTCATTTTAGATATATTATTAAGTTTTTTTAAGTCTAATTCCCTATCAAATAGTATAATTTAGTTTGTGATTTTTCAAACTTGCCCATAACGTTCTGGCTAAAATACGTAAAATTGGTTTGGTAGGTTAGGTTATGTATTTTAGCCTTTGTTACCAAACATAAATTAACTGAAACAAATAAAACTTAAATACTTTAAAATATGAAAAAAATATTCTTCCTCCTAACCCTACTTCTGATAGGGAATTACGCATTAGCTCAAATCGACACAACCGCTATTAAAAGAATTGGAATCAACCCTGAGTTTAGTTACAAAATGCTAGATCAAAACCAAAATTTAAGAAAAGTAGAAATACTTCTCAATTCAAAGAAAAATGAACTTATTAAAAATAACAATTTAATTATTGGTACTTCATTAATTTCTATTGTTGATTACCAGCATTCTAATACAGACTCAAAATTTGGTTATCTTATGAGGCATCCAACTGCAAATAATCAGATTGGAAAAGATGTAAGTGAGGCCGTGATTCATTCTTTTCAGTTATCAGTCACAGCTACCATTAATAGTTGGATAACTTCCTATGCTGAATTATTATATAACCCTGAACAAAGTTTTGGCTCAGGTACTATTACAAATCTAAATAGAAATCAAATTCAATTAAGGAAAGCGTTTGTAGTTTTTGGAAACTTGAATAAATCACCATTTTACAGTGCTGTGGGAAAAATGGATGCTCCATTCGGACAAATGGGAACTGTAAACCCATTTACTAATTCAACTATGTGGCATGCATTCGGTGGTCTAGGTTACGGTGCCCAGATTGGATATAATAAAGGAGGGCTTCATGCTAAAATCATGTTGGCTCAAGGAGGTGCTCAATTTAGAGCATTACATGTACCTGTTGGGAATGCAACTGCTGTGCCTTCAAAACTTAACAATCTTGTTGCAGATTTAAACTATAAATTAGTTATTTCTGATAAAGTAAATTTAAAAGCTGGTGCATCATATAAAAAAGGAGGTGCATATTGCCAAGGCTTTCCTGTTTTTCATTTTACACCTTGTGAAGAAAACAATCCTGAGTATACTGTATACGGTACATTAGATGTAAATAATCGTCTTATCGTAATGGCTTCATTTGCAAAAACTTTTGATGAATGGGAAGGTACATTTAATCCAACACCACCACTAAATATATTTGAAGCCTCTAAAGTTAGTTCATTGAGTCTTGGTGCAAAATATGATTTAAATAAAGTAGGTAAAATCAAACATACACTTTCTGGAGAATTTTCAAATTTTATAGCTGGACCAAATGGGGCTCCCTGGGAAAGACAAAACCAGTATGTTCTAGGATATCAAGCCTTAATGAATAAATCAGCAAAACTATTTGTTGAAATATTCAGAACTGAAGGTTTTGCTCCATTAAATTTTATAAGTGGAAGTGCTGACTTTGATCCATTCCCTCCTGGCACCACTCATAGTGATAGAGATGCCAATAGCATGGGAATTGTTTTAGGAGCACAGATATCATTTTAAAGAATAGGACAGATTTAACCATTTACCTTAATTGTAAAAGTTTAATCGAGCTCATTTAAAAAACACGTTTGGTAACAATGTATATAAAAAATAGGCGGAATAGTAGTAAATTCAAGGCTTTTGGCTCATATCAAACTTTGTGCTTAACTGAAAGTTTTGTGTTTAGAAATCGCCTACTTTTCATATACTAACCCGTTGTGTTTAGTTTTAAATTGATATTCTTCTCGATGAAGTACTCCATTTATTGTACAGCTAAATGAAATTTTGTAAACAGTATTCGGTTCTAAAGGCTTTTTAGGTATGGCACATATTGTGTTCCATTGGGGAAAGTTTGTTGCTGGTTTATTCTGGTGTTGATATATTGCAATCAATAAGTGTGTCTGATTTATTCAGTCTTAATGTTACATTTTTGATTTCCTGCCATTTGCAAAAATAAATTGTAATTGGGTAACCATAATCTCCTTGACTTCCCATTGGGTGTGGAATTTCTGCTCCCATAGCTGTTGGAACATCTTGCTGTTCCTTTGCAGGGTAGTAGACTATTGAAGTCGTGTCGGTTCCTGTTGCTCCAGTTATACATTCAACTAGGCTGATAGGGTAAGAATTGTTAGGGATAAAATAGCCGATTCCTATTTCTTTTAATTTTGGTTGTAATAATGGGATTCTATGATAAAAAGTAGCTTCCCAACCAGCTACTGACTCTTTTGGCATAATATAATTGATGACAGAGTTTTTACCTGCCTTCATTCCTTCAAGCGTAGCTCCTTTTAATGATTTATATTCTTTATGAGCATTAAGACCTTGTATTTTGGGGTTCCCTTTATTAATCGCAAGGTATTTTGCATGAAGGGAACAGCCTTTACTTAATTCTTTTGAAAGAGACACACTATCCAATCCTGCGATATGCCTTATTCTATTTACCTCGTTTAATGCACCAACAATATTGGTATCCAGAAGTATGCTTTGCCCAAATAAGTTTGAGCAAATTAGAATGGTAAATATGGAAAAAGTAATTCTCATAATTAAACACAACGTTTTGTGTATGGTGCGTATCCCGAAGGGTATGCACTATACACTGTGTTATGGGTTTTTATTTATCGGAGTAGTAGTCAAAATAATAACGGTGTCATTTATTTAACTTCCAAGCATTTCCAATAATTCCATTTTTCTCTAATGTATATGGTACAAAATATCACAATACAAGAAAATACAGAATTGAAATCATTTGTTTACTTCTTGGTGAACCGTCAATTCGGCCAACAATATTATAATTGCCATCTTTAATTATGTTCCCGTCAATTCGGCCAACAATATTATAATTACCATCTTTAATTGTGTTCCCGTCAATTCGGCCAATAATATTATAATTACCATCTTTAATTGTGTTCCCGTCAATTCGGCAAATAATATTATAATTACCGTCTTTAATTATGCTACCGTCAATTCGGCCAATAATATCATAATTATTATTTTTCACAATATCACCGTCAATACGCAATTGGATATTATAATTTCCATCTTTTACAATAATTGACTGCGACATTGCGGAGAAACCAAAAAGTGTTACTAAAAGAAGACTTAGGAAAATATTTTTTTTCATCTCATTATAATTTAAGTTTTGCCTACTTCAAATTTTTTGGTCTTGTTCGGCTTATTCTGACCCGATATTATTTTTTGAACTATTCTATGACCATTCTTTTATTAGTCAGTTTGATTCAGTGGATTTTGTCTTAATCTTGTTTATTAATATTACCCATAACGGTTTGCAGCTAAAAGAAGTTGGCGGGTTTTAACCGAGATGCTTTTGTGGAGAAGAATTTTTCTTTCATCACAAATCTTTCTGCGGAGCACATTTCCGCCAATTTCTTTTAGGTGCTGTTAAGGGCTGGCTTACTCCTTTATTACCTTAAATGCCTGCTTCATATTTTCTCCAACACTGATCATATAAATACCACCTGATAAATTATCTAACTCAATTGTTGTGCTTTCAGCGTTTAGCTTTCCTGATAATACAACTCTTCCTGTGTTATCATAAATGGAATAAACCGACCCGATAAGTTTGCTGTCTGCCTTTACATTAATTACACTTTGCGCAGGGTTTGGAAACACTGAGAATAGTTTGTCTTGTGAGGTTTCATTTATGCCAACATTATTATTCACGGTTAAAACTGCAACATTTGATGTGTCAGAACATGAACCAGAAGAAACAATGCAACGGAATGGTTGATTGTTATTGCTAATCATTACATTTAAAACCGTTAGTGTATCGTTAGTAGTTCCACTATATTGCCCAACATTATTTAAATTTTGAAAGCCTACACCAAGGTCGGTTTGCCATTGGTAATTGGCGCTTAGGTTAGACGATGTGGCTAAGAAAAATACATTAGCATTAATGTTTACGATTTGATTTTGTGGTTGTGTGTTAATTGTGTTTTGGGCAGTAACATTAAAAGTATCTATCGTGCAAGTATTATTACCATTGCTTAATGACAGTGTGTAAGGAATATTTGAAGGAGCTAAATTAACGGTATTACCAATGTTACCATTAGACCATATGTAATTTAGGTTGCATTGTTGGTTGATTAACACTTCGCTTATAATAAATTGAAATTGACCTGAATTATCCCCCAAGCAACAATCATTTGCACGAAAAACAAACGGTTCACCATTTCCTATTAAGTAAAAATAATATTCGTGGGAAGGGTTATAACCATTTGGAATTGGTCGAAAATCAGTAAGTGTACCAAATTGCATTCCATTTATACGCCAAGTTATGTTCTCAAGTGGACTAGCAGTAATATTTGTATAGGCTCCATCAGCCTGATTACCCGAACCTCCACCGTAGGAAACAGCATTTGATACTTTTATTTGGTATAGCCTGCCAGATTTTGTAGATATAGAATTGACGTCATTATTTGATGTAACAGATAGATTGAGCGTATCGACAGGTATAAAAGTAGTGTCACATATTAAGGCAGGTAATGTTAAAGAAACATTATTATTGGAACAAATTATTGTATCAGAAATTAGAGTATAATTCAATGGTTTTTTTATTAACGAAACATAAATTGAATCTTGAATATATTTCATGCACCGTAACTTAACATATAATGATTTTACTACACCTGTGCACAAGTCAGGATGAAAACCTTGGTAATATTGAAAGCTTTTTTTTCCAACAAGTCCTTTCCTAATAATATTTGTCGCATCAAAATGACAAGAACCAGGTAACGGATTACTGCAATTTGCGATTGGAGTACCATAATAACCTGCAATAACATCAGTAATAATATAACCAACAGGAACATTTACCAAAGTAGACATAGAAGCATCAGTAGTGCTAAAACATATTGTAGTGTCACCTAAGGTGGAATCTGCCGCAAAGACATAGTAAAAGCCAGATTCGCGTATTGTCAATTGATTATTTAAAACTAATCCAGATGAACCTACTTTTTCCCAAGCCACAAGATTATAAGAATTGTTTAATTGAATGATTGCACTATCTTGATCACAATAAATCATTGTGTCTTGTTGTATTAAATTTGTTTGAGAGTATGATTTACCTATGAATAAGGTTGTAATCATTGCAGTTAATAAAAATTTCTTTTTCATTTTATTTGTTTTTTGAGGTTGATATTTTCGTTAATTCAGATTTTATAGTTTCAAGTTCTTCTTTTTCTTCTAATGACAATTGCTCATTTTCCAAATATTTTTCGATTCCAACAATTTCTTGATGTAAGAGTACGTCATTTACTTCGAACCTTTTTTTTGTAGTTAGTTTTCGTAAAGATTCAAGATAGGTTTTTCTATCCTTGATCTCTTTTCTCATACTATCGAGAATTAGTTTTAATGTATCTGTATTCATGTTTACTTTAGTTGCAAATGTAATAAACTTGCCCATAACTAGTAGATAAACTCCATGTCTAATAGTTTGGACATGGAGTTTATTTCCCTTATCTGCTTATGTGCAGTGTAGCCGAATATTCTCTGGAGATAGTAGTATGTGTATTTAGTAGTTTATGCTAATTTTAAAAAAACTAATTGGAATTGGTTTAATACTTACCCACCCTAATCGACCCTGGTGGTATAGACCATCTAAGAAGTATTATAATGAAGTTATTTTTAAGGAATAAAACTTAATACTTTTAGTAATCCTTAATTAGAATATAATATCTTTAAAGAGCGAAAAGTGATTAAAGCACCTCTACAATACAGAAATCGTACAAATAAAGCGCATAAAAAAACGCAACCACTTAATTAATAGTTGGTTGCGTTTTTATTTTGTGATCCCTCTGGGGTTCGAACCCAGGACCCTATCCTTAAAAGGGATATGCTCTACCAGCTGAGCTAAGGAATCATATTATAATCGTTATTAAGAACGTGTTTCTCTAACGAGGGTGCAAATCTAAATATTATTTTACATCTAACAAGAAAATTTTAAATTTGTTTAGCATAGGTCATGTGTTCCTTTGATGTAACCGCTCCCAAACTGTTAAACATGCTTTGCATCTTTGGATTAAAGTCGCCAATCCATGACAGCTCTGCACTCTTTAATTGGCTTTGTTCGCTAATGGAATCATAAAAATTCATAATCATGCCAGTTTCCAATCCTTTATTGTGATAAGCAGGTATTACGCCAAAAACAATCCCACGAATGCGATCAATTTTCTTTCGATACCATAAAAATTTAAGCTTACCAATGAGATTGAGTTTCCCATTTACATGCTTAAAAGCTTGATTTACATCCAACACATTGATATAGAAACCTGCCGGTTCACCATTGGCATATACAAACCAATTATACTTTTCCGGTGCTATGGGTTTCATCTTTTTCATTTCTAACAATAATGCTTCTTTTTTTAGCGGTTTAAAGAAATCATGGTTTTCCCAGGCTTTATTATAGATGTAAACAAAGTCATCTGCAAATTGATCTATTTTGCTGTAATCCAAATGTTTAAATTCATAGGCATCATTTTGCAACACGCGCCCTGCTAACTTACTAAAGCGCTCATGGTTAAATATTTTAGGGTCGATTTCTGATGTGGTTTGCTTAAAATCTTCAACATAACCCTGATTTTCAATTAATGTTTGATAATACCTTGGATTAAAGCTTTCGCGATAACTGGGTCGCTTAAATCCGGTGATCATTAGTCCCCAAAAGCTGTCGCGACTCCCAAAATTAACGGGTGCTTGAACTCTTTGTTTGCCTGCTGATTTGAGCCATTTTTCGGCTACCGTAAAAAGTTGGTCACAAACACTTTGATCATCAATGCATTCAAAGAATCCAATTCTTCCATCTTCTTCATTCGGTTTGAATCCGGCTGCAATGCGCCCAACACATTGATTATTCTGATAGGCCAGCCAGCGTTTAATTTGGCCTTCCTCAAAATAATTGTTTTTGGAGGGATCAAATGTTGCTGCAATATCTGACTCAATATGCGGGATAAAATCGGGGTTGTTTTTATAGATGGCATAGGGCAGCTGAATAAATGCATTTTCTTCTGCCTGGCTAACTTCCTTTATTTCGATACTCATTGGACTAATTTGGTTTATAATAATGCGAATTATTAATTAGGTTTGCAAAAATAACCAAGCTAAAATGGAAACAGGTCAAAAGTTATTTAATTTTTCTTTGCAAGGTGTTGACGGAAAGAAATATACCAAATATGATTTTGCTGATAA
This sequence comes from uncultured Bacteroidia bacterium, assembly GCA_943788195.1. GTDB lineage: Bacteria > Bacteroidota > Bacteroidia > NS11-12g > UBA955 > CALSPH01. The sequence goes on along the minus strand of CALSPH010000002.1, from coordinate 421,906 downwards.
GTTCGCGATGGTCATTATTATTACGTGCAATCATTGTCCATATGCGCAAGCTTATTGGAAGCGGTTAACCAAGTTATATGCTCGTTATGAGGATGATAGCTTAGCGATGATAGCCATTAATCCAAACAATGAAGTAACGTATCCGCAAGATAACTTTGAGAATATGGTGCGCTTAGCGGATCAAAAAAAATTGGCCTTCCCTTATTTAAGAGATCATAAACAAACGTTTACGCATAAACTTGGGGCTACTAAAACGCCAGAAGCTTTTGTGTTTAATTCAAAGCGAGAATTGGTGTATCAAGGTGCAATTGATGATAATTGGGAATCCCCAGAAATGGTAACACATGTCTATCTAGAAGATGCAATTGAAGATGCATTGGATGGTGTGGATGTTGATTTTCCTTATAAAGCTCCAACTGGATGCAGTGTTAAATGGAAAGAAAAGTTTCAATAATAACAGGAGCGAGCAGCGGAATTGGAAAAGCTTTGGCATTTAAATATGCTAAGGAAGGATATGCTGTGGCATTAGCAGCGCGTAGCAAAGCGAAGTTGGATGAATTGGTTGAAGAAATTAAGCGTTTAGGTGGAGTGGCCATTGCAATACAATGTGATGTGGCCATTGAAAATGATTGCATCAATTTAATCAATGAGACGGTAGCCAATTTCCAAAGAATAGATGTTTTAGTGAATAATGCAGGCATTAGCATGCGTTCTGTTTTTGCAGAAACCAGCATGCGTGTAATGGAGCAACTTATGCAAGTAAATTTTATGGGATGTGTATATTGCACCCGCCATGCCTTAGAACATATTATCAAAAACAAGGGAAGCGTGATCGGTATTAGCAGCATTGCTGGTTACCGAGGTTTACCTGGAAGAACGGGTTATTCGGCGAGTAAATTTGCTTTGAGAGGTTTTCTACAGTCGCTTAGACTAGAAAACAAAAAATATCATATCCATGTGATGGAAGCCAGTCCGGGTTATACGCAAAGTAATATCAGAAGAGAAGCTTTGATTAGCGATGGCTCTAAGCAGGGAGAAACTCCTATAGACGAGAACAAGGTCATGTCAGCAGAAAAAGTGGCAGAAATCATATTTAAATCGATGCTGAAGCGAAAAGATGAGGTCATATTAACCACCCAAGGTAAATTGGTGGTTTGGCTTTCAAGGAGAGTTCCTAAATTCGTGGATTATTTGATTTATAAAAATGTGAGCAAGGAGCCTGGCTCACCATTTTAAAGCGCAATATTTAAAGGGTATAAAAAAAGGCCTCCACATTTGTGGAGGCCTTTTTTATGGTAAGGTCAATAATTAATGCGCGATCACTAATTTTTGCGTTAAGTTCATTTTTGTACCAGTGATATTTACAAGATACATTCCATTTGCAAAATCAGATGTATTGATTTTTAATGTGTTCATTCCTGTTTTCAAATCATTCATATTATACGTGCCAATGGTTTGTCCTGCAAGGTTGGTAATGGTTACCTTAGCATTGTTGGCTGCAGGATTGTTGTAATTCAACGCAATCTCTACATGGTTGTTTGCTGTATTTGGCACCAATGTGAAGGTGTTAGCAGCAATATCATTGGTTGTTACACCTGCAGCTGTATTCCACATTTGTCTTTCGTTTGCATTCAAGATTTTACGTTTGGTATCATCCGTTGCATCATATTCAGCAATAAAACCGATAATCCATGTGTTCGCAGGTTTGTTTCTGCTGGTTTGAGTACCTACAGGATAAAATTCTGCTGTGGTTGGAATGTTTGCAGTCGTAAGCGCAGGCAGAGTATAGCTATAGTCAAAAGTTACTTTTTGAGCAGGTGCTACTGTTGTAGGCACCGAACCTGGTGATCCCCATGCACCTGAAGGAATAGCAACAATTACATCTTCGTGTGGATAGCCAACCATTGGGTTTTTCTTGCCACTAAAAATATGACTTGGGTTGCCTGTATAAACACCAGAAATTACTTGGTTATAACCTGTACCGTTACCTCTAATCTCATCTTCTTTGATCATTGCACCAATTCGAAGATCTCCACCATAGTAATCCACAAATTCTGCTTCGATAGTAAAGTCTAACACTCTTGTGGTGTTATTATAAACCACATTAGTAACATTAATCTTGGCAGGAGTACTCACGCTAAGGCTGTTATTAGCAACTTGGTTCCATAATATACGTGATATTCCAACATTAGTTTGACCTGATTGTTTCGTACGATCAAAGTATCCAGAAGGATATCCTGCAGCATAAGCTGAATTCAATATATCTGATTGGGAATTCGTCATTAAATCTGAATTGTGGTGTCTTGCTATAATAATACGATCAACGTGAGTTGAACGAAGATTAGCCATATAAACATCAGCATCAGGGCAATGTTGGCACCAAGCACCTGTGGCTTCTTCAAACAACAAGTTACGTTGTGCGCTTGTTCCATTAACACTAATTACATTGGCTCTAGTTATTTCGTTATTAGCTAAGTTACCATCTGTTCCGGCATTTGGATTAGATACCCAAACACGTACATCTTCAATGTCACCCGCTGTGCCTACTGTCCAAGGCTTATTGCTTGTTACTTTAACCGCATTTTCACCATTTGCTTTAATGTCAAGACCGGTAAGAGCGGTGGTTTGTGTTGCCCCTGCACCAATGGTGTAATTTAAATCTAAAGTAGTGATTGCTGTTGTACCAAAATTGGTTACTGTAGCTGCAATATTTACTGTTGATGCTGTTTTATAAAAACCTTCTAGGTCTGTAGAGATTACTGCCGCATCAAGAGGGGCTTGAGTGCCATAAATAAAACGATAAACAATATCTCCAGAAGCACCCGTTGCATTTTTAAAATTAGTTACAGCGTCACCTAACATTTTAGCAGCGGTTCCACCATTATTTTCACAACCGATAATTCCAGAAGGAGCTGTGCTACCGTATACATTATATGTTAAGTCGAAATTTCCTTCAGCTCCTTCATGCAAAGAAACGGCAAATGAATACACATCTGAGTTAGCTGCGATAGCAGCACCTTTCCTTGAAACACCAAACCATTGTATGTGATGCACACGGTTAGGAGCAGTACCTGTGGTATAAGATACCACTTTAACTGCAAAATTAGGATTTGGAGCTGCTTTAAGCTCAAAATCATGCCAAAAAGCATAGATAGCATTGTTTGGCCCTGGAGCTGTGGGCAATGCAGTCAATGAGGGTGGCTTCGAAGTGGTTGAAGTTGTGTTAAATGTTAGATAACCATTGTCACTTGCTTTAAATTTTGTGTATGGAGTTCCATAGAAATTAAAAGAAAATGGAATAGTTTGCTCTGTAGACATTAAATCATTACTCGTTTTATTTAACAAGGTGTTCACACCTGTTTCAAACGTTTTCTGAAAGTCATATCCGGCAGGGGCATAGTTGGATCCTTTAACGGCATAATAGTTTTGTGCACTTGAACTGAGCACAAAAGTAAAAATCGCCAAAGTTGATAGTAATACTTTTTTCATGTTTTGCTTATTATTTTTAAATTTCTGCGCTAATTTAATTGTATTCGCAGTCAATACCAAAAACTTTGAATCTATAATTTGTCATTTTCGATATGACGCTTCTGATCACGAGCTGTTTTTTTTTCAAAGTTATTTTTTAATGAGTCGCTTAAGTCAATGTTCATCTGGTTTGCAAGGCATATTGTAACCCAAATGATATCTGCCAATTCATCTCTAATGGTACTTTCCTTATCCGATGTTTTAAAGCTTTGTTCACCATAGGTGCGAGCCATTAATCTTGCTAATTCTCCAACCTCTTCGGTTAGAATGGTCATATTGGTTAGTTCTGAGAAGTACCTGACACCATATTTCTTAATCCACTCGTCCACTTTAGATTGGAGTTGTGGTAGGGTTAAATCATTAAAGTTTTCCATAGTATTTACGTAAAATCCACTCCAAACCAAAAAGAAAGGCAATGAGCATGAGCACGTAGGGGATTTGAATAAGGTCCTTTAGTTTCTTTATGTGTTTAACAACTACTGTTTTATCTATTGTGTTGTTCAGTTCATTAAAGAGTAAATCATTTTGCTTGTAGCTATAAAAGGAGCCTTTATAATCATCGCTCAACCGCGATAACAAACTCCAATTGGCCTTTAAAATTCGCTCTTCCTGTGAAACTTTACTCACCGAAAAGCCCGTACTGGCCGTTTTACCTTTGGTGCTTGCTACCACTTGGTAATTGCCGGGTTCTAAGCCGCCCAAATTGTAGGTATAATAGCTTCCATTATTGCTTAGGATAATTTCTTTCTTAAAACTATCCTTTGTAAGAATGCCTTTCACTTCGGCATCAACAATTGGCTCAAATACTTGATTGTATAGCTCTGCTTTCAGAAATATGTTTTCGTTTTTTGTAAAGCGACTTTTACTCGCACTAATAGAAAACAATGGTTTGTCTTGGCCGGATAAAAGCCATTGGACTAAGTGATCAAGCAGGTTTTCGGTTACGTTGTGATGGCCTTCCAAAGCATATTCACGCATCGACCATCTCCAGATTCCCTCCCCAAATATGATAGCAGCTCTTCGCTTTTTTGCACTAGTAGCTATGAGTGGGTAATTGGTTGCTATCCCATTAATCATCTGAAAGGACATTGCGTTTAAGTTTTTCGGATAAATTGCAAAAGGCACGGTTAAGGGGGGTAACTGTTCCATTAATTCAAGGTCTTCAGGTTCGGTAGAGAATCCATTAAATGTTTCATTGTAGCTAAATCCAGCCAGATTAGGTTGTGCAGTTCTAACCTGTAATTCGCCTATTTCATCCACCCATTTATTCCAATCCATCATTTCACCACCAACTATGAGTACCGGTTTTTTACTGTTGATGAGATTATACCCAGCATTGGCTTCGGATAGTCGATTTGGGACCTGTACAGCGATGATAACGTCAGATTCCAATGCGATTTGTGTAGAATTCGTAACCGTTAATTCATAATTTTTCTGCGCTTTTAATGCAGTACGGATGGCTTTGACATCTGGATGAGCTCCTTGATATAATATGCTCACTTTTTTGCGATTGTCTAAAACATTTACATAAACCTCTAAGCTGTTGTTTGCCTTATTCTTTTCATCGTTCAGGACATTGGTCTGTATTACAATACGCTGCACGCCTGGTTGCTTTGCAGCGATTTTAATCTGCTTGGCATAGAAGTCTTGGTTTGAATTCACTTCGAAAGCACCTTGCCCTACGTTTACTCCATTATTGGTAACTTGATACGTAATGCGTTCTCCCTTACAGGCATTGGCAAGTATATTAAACTCCAACGGGAAGTCGTTGCCCAGTAATACAAAGTCATTCGTCTTGGCATTGCTTACTTTAATATCTTTAAGTGCATTGGTATCTCCAAGTCCTAGGGTGTATATAGGTTTATTGATGGACAGCGGATAGAAATTGGGGTTGGCTCCAGCATTTATTATACCGTCACTACAAAGTACGATGGCCTTGTCAAAAGAACTGTGATTGCCTTCGTTTTCTATGGCTTCGGATAGGTTAGTTTCAATGGATGATGGTCTCAATGAATCTTGAATGATTTCGCCTTTTAAATTGGTAAACCGTAAATCATAGTCTTTAAGTTGCAGTTTCGCTTTGCGAATGAAATCACTATAATACGTTTCAATATTGTCTTGGTTCTTTACCGATAAAGATTCGTCTAACAAGAATGAAATGCCTGGTTTATGTTTGACCTTAGTTTCATATTTAAGGTATGGCGCAAGTAATAAAATGGATAGCAGAAATAATCCTAGGGTACGTAATATAAGAAGTAGAAAAACAGGATATTTTAGAACTTTATAACTGGGTTTCTTTAGACCAGCATATAAAAAATAGGCCAATAAAAAGCTACTGATAAACAATAGAGGAACCCAAAAAAGATGACTGGAAAAAACAATGTTCATTACCTGAAAACAAAAGTAGTTTTTATGAGGTTAATCCCAAAATTAGATGATGCCTTCCTTACAAAAGGTTTAAAAAGGTTGTAATTTCGCGCATCATTTGAGAATATGAGCAAAACATTTGAAACAGATATCGTAATAATCGGGGCAGGTCCAGTGGGGTTATTTACGGTTTTTGAGGCTGGATTGATTAAACTAAAATGTCATTTAATTGATTCATTACCCATACCAGGTGGGCAATTGGCGGAAATTTACCCCAAGAAACCCATTTATGATATTCCAGGCTTCCCTGAAATATTAGCGGGTGATCTAGTCGAAAACCTAATGGAGCAAATTGCTCCTTTTAAACCAGCGTTTACATTAGGTGAAAAAGCAGAGAAATTAACGAAGTTGGATGATGGTAGATGGTGTGTTGAAACCAATACAGGTACCAAACACATAGCGCCTAATGTAGCTGTTGCCGGAGGATTAGGTGTGTTTACCCCAAGAAAACCTCAGATAGAGAACATTAACTATTACGAAGATAAGGGAGTAGATTATATGATAAAGGATCCTGAAAAATATAGAGATCAACGGGTTGTAATTAGTGGTGGAGGCGACTCGGCCTTGGATTGGTCTATATTTTTAGCGGATGTCGCCAAGGAAGTTTATCTAGTGCACCGAAGAACAGGTTTTAGAGGAGCCTTGGATTCGGTTGAAAAAGTGATGAAGCTAGCTGAAACCGGCAAAATTAAATTGGTCACCAATGCAGAAGTAGATGAGCTGCAAGGGACCGAAAAATTAAATAAAGTGGGCATTTCGATTAAAGGGGATGATTCAAAAACCTTTATTGATGCGGAATATTTTATTCCATTGTTTGGATTGAAACCGACTTTGGGTCCAATTGGTGATTGGGATTTGGCTTTGGAAAAAGATAGCATTGTGGTGGATACATCAGATTATTCTACCAACCTTGAAGGGGTTTATGCAATTGGAGATATAAACACATATCCTGGTAAACTTAAACTGATACTTTGCGGTTTTCATGAAGGAACATTGATGGTTCAATCAGCGTTTAAACGGATCTATCCAGATAAAAATTTAGTCTTAAAATATACCACAGTTAATGGAGTGAACGGTTTTTAATAATGGAAGATGCCGTAGAAATAATCGTTGTTGATCGGGAGGGAGAAGAGCACACTCTTGAAGCCCCTACAGATATGAATTTAAGTTTAATGGAGGTCTTGCGCCTATATGAACTACCAGTGAAAGCAACCTGTGGGGGTATGGCAATGTGTGCCACATGTCAGGTCTATATTGAAAGTGAACATGAATTGCCAGAAATGGGTGATGCAGAACAAGACATGTTGGATGAAGCCTTTTTTGTGGATGACGATAAAAGCAGATTGGGATGTCAAATTCCAATTAAACCCAATTTGAATGGATTAAGAGTTACGCTTGCTCCAGCAGAAGAGGAATAGTTGTTTATATTACGAATTCTTTTTTAAGAATTTCAACCCCTTCGGTGTCGTAATAAATCACACTATAATTTCCTTTTTTCCAACCGCTCACACTTACTTCGAAATTTAATTTAACATTATCTGCAATAGGAATGGTGTGGCTCTTCCCATTCGTGAATTTAGTAACTCCTTCTGCATTTACCACCTTGCTTTGTATGGTTCTTGGCTTTGGGTTTGCGAAACTGATATTTCCAAATACCGTGGTTGTGCGTGTGCTGATGTTACCAGCCTCATCAGTTTCAATTTCTCTTGATGCACTGTGCCAAGGGATTTCCTTGCGGGTTACTTTCGCGAGTAAACTCCTTAAGGCTTTGTTCTGGGCAGGGTCGCCTAAATGTACATTGGCAATGGATTCATCATCGGTAACGCACCAAACGGCTTCTTGTATGGCACCTTTATCTTGAATCTTATATTTACTAATAAAATCAACCAGCGTTTGAAGTGCGGTGTCCTGAGTTAATCCTAAGCTAAAAATACCTTCCGATTTTGGGCTTCGATCCGATGATTCTGTACAATATCCATCGATTTTAATAGTTCGAGGTACATTTTTCTTTATTATGTAAGTCATTGCAATTGGAGCCACCAAGGTTTGTTCGCCCTCATCAGCTGGATAGTATAGCGTTCCGGCTGGGATTTTTAATTTAAAATCTTTTTTGGAGGTGATTTTTAACTCAACGCATTTTCCAGAATGGCCACCAATGGATTTTATCCGAGTAGTAATATTGGGTTGATCTGCAACTTCACTCAATAGGATGGTAGCAAGTCTATTCGACTTGAGCACAAAGCTGTACGAAAAGAAGAGGATTAAAAAGGGTAGTAAAAGTTTAAGGCTATTTTTAATAAAACGATTGTTCATATATTAACAACGCTGCCTATAGTTGATTTATTTTATTTTTTTTTGCCACCCAGTTTTTTTGGATTCTCTTTTATAAAACTAGCCCAGTTGTTTTTCCCTTTATTAACACCAAAACCTTTCGGGCTAAACTGATTGAAATGGCATAATGCAGCTCCTAAGGCATCCGTAGCATCTAAATTTTGGGGCATGGCATCAAATTTAAAGATCTGTTTAAGCATTCCAGCAACTTGTTCTTTGGTTGCTGTGCCTTTACCCGTAACGCTTTGCTTTATTTTGCGTGGGCTATACTCAAATACAGGCAGATCCTTGGCTAATGAAGCGGCAATTGCAACCCCTTGTGCTCTTCCTAGTTTCAACATACTTTGGACATTTTTACCAAAAAATGGTGCCTCTAGTGCTACTTCATCGGGTACATATTGAACGATGATACTGGTAACTCGATCAAATATATGTTTCAATTTAAGGGCATGGTTATCAAATTGACTGAGTTTAATGATTCCTATGCTTATTAATTCTGTTTTACTTCCAATAATGCCTATTAAGCCATATCCCATTATATTTGTGCCCGGATCGATACCTAGAATAATCTTATCATATTTTGATTTGTCGTATCCCACTAAAGAACAAAGGTAATTAAACACATAAGTAAAAGATACCAAACCCTTGCTTTTGTTAGCTTGCAAATCTTACTTCTTCTGGGGATTGGTTTTTTGTTGCAACAGAAATATCAAGAAATCAAACCAGAACAATTGGCAATTCAATCTTTGATAACCAAGGGCAGATTTGTTATTGGCATTAGCCTGGCCCTGTTACTTACGGTTGTGAATTATGCTCTCGAAATTATAAAATGGAAGGGTTTATTGCACCTCCCAGCTTATGGGATTTGGCATCATACCAAAGCGTTTTTATCGGGTTCTGCCATCAGTTTATTTATGCCATTTCGTTCCGGAGAGTATTTAGGTCGTATCCTTTATTTTGAAAAGAAGAATTGGAGTAGGGTGATTATCAGTAGCATGAGGTCAGGTTTGCTTCAGTTATTGGTAACGCTACTGGTTGGAATGGTTTGTTCAGTTTTTGCTATTCCCGTTATAGAGAAGCTCTTATCACTTAATATTTATACTGCTTTTGCAATTGGTGTAGTGGGTATTATTCTAATTGTAATGGCCATTCGATTATTGCCTATCTGGGTTAGATCCTTGTTGAAGCGAATTAACTTACAATCAAATGCAAGGGATGATTCCAGGCAGTTTACCAAGCCTTTTGGCTTATCGGTATTGCGTTATGGCGTCTTTGTTATGCAGTATGCGTTATTACTTTGGGCATGTCAGATTGCCGGTCTGCAAGAAGCAATAATTATTATCCCAGTATTCCTATTAGTGCAAACCATAGTACCTACATTCTTTTTATCTGAAATTGGGTTGCGACTGGTTTTGGCAAGTTACTTCTTTGACAGTGCGCTCGTTATTGTGCCAATTTCAATCATATATTTTATAAATATTTTATTGCCTGCTTTGATGGGTGTATTTTTTCTTAAAAAATGGAAATCCTAGCATATATATCATTTTTAGCATATGCGTTATTTTACCTACCCATTATTTGGGCAAATCGTTTTGCAAAGGAGATAGCACCAATTGAATGGGACGGGAAAGATAATTTTTCTATCATTGTGCCTTATTATAATGAGGAGGATGCTTTGCCTAGGTTAATAGATTCGCTTCAAGAATCAGCTATTCAACCGGATGAAATTATTTTTGTAGACGATTTCAGCACAGACTCTAGTGCCACACTTTTGCGTACTCTAACAAAAAAACTACCCCATGTTAAATGTATACCTAATACCAATAAACCTGGAAAAAAGATTGCTTTAACAGAGGGGATAAATCATGCTCGCAACAATATTATCGTATCTACAGATGCTGATTGTCTCATGCACCCCAACTGGCTGAATAAGCTGATTGGTACACATGTGTCTAATGACAATATTTTTACGTTTGGCTTGGTAGAATACATTTCAAACGATCATTGGTTGGGTATGTATCAATGGATGGAAAGTCGTGCACTGATGGCAAGCGGTATGGGATTGTTCCGACTAAAAATGCCAGTAATGTGCAATGGGGCCAATCTGGTTTTTAACAAGGATGGATGGAAAGAAGTGGGCGGGTATGAAGGCAAAAAAGCCATTTTAGGAGGGGATGATATTTTCTTAATGCATGCATTGTGGAAAAAGGATCCCACCAAGATCGGGTATTGTCTGGATGAAGAGGCGGTGGTATATACGGCTCCACATAAACAATTTGGAAAGTTCATGCGGCAACGAAAAAGATGGGCAAATAAAACGGGTAAGTATGATTTAGCTTTTGCGAATATCATTCCTTTCCTTGTTGCAGGGGTCAACCTGTTCATCTTAGTATGCTTTATTCTGTTACTTGTTTCGGGAGAATGGGGCCTTGCATTTGGATTGCTTGTTGCCAAAGCATTGGTCGACTATTATAATATCGTTAGTTTAAAACAAGGATTTAGAAATTGCGTTTCGTTTGTAATGATTTTACAATATCAACTCTTTCAATTAATCTACCCTTTTTTACTTCCTTTTTTCAGATCAGATTGGAAAAGAAAAACTACGTAAAGTGTAGAAATTTTACTTGGATATGGAATAAATTGCCCAGCAATTCTTGCAATTCTTCAGAACGACCTTTGGGACAAGAAAATGTAGCGATATAGCTATCTGAGTCTGTTTCCTGATGTACAATTTCAATTAAACTATTATTGAGCAATCCATACCACTGTTGTTCTTCACCAAATGGACATTTAGCGGAATAGATTTCTTCAATGTCTTTCGTAATAACTATAGCCTTTTCTAGTGCAAGCTTTGCGGCCATTCCATAGGCATTAATCAGACCTGGAATTCCTAAATTAACACCACCATAATAGCGTACAACAATAACAGATACCTGCGTTGCATCAATTCCTTGAATGGCCCTCAGGATCGGTTTACCCGCAGAATTGGCAGGTTCACCATCATCAGACGAATACATTTCGCTTTTATCAGGGTGAAGTACATATGCATAGCAATGATGAGTAGCATCAGCATATTTATTTTTGATTTTCTTTAACCAGGCATCAAATTCTTTTTTGCTATTGGTTTTAAGGGCATATCCATAAAATTTACTGCCACGGTCTTTAAACTCAGACCGTGCATTTGCTTGAATGGTTCTATAGGAATGGTCAAATAGCAAGGGTAATAATTAGTATGGATACGATGCTTAATGTAAGGCCAATGGTTTGCATTTTATTGAGTTTATCTTTAAAGAAAAGAATACTTCCTAGGGTGGAAACTAGAATTACACCAACATTGTTTACGGCAAAAATGGCTCCCGTACTTTGTCCAGTGAGTTGCTGCAAAGCCAAGATTAAAAAATAAATGGAGAAATAATTGGGAACACCTAATAAGAAACCTGCAATCCAGTCTTTCTTTTTAATATGGAAATCCCGTTTAATGATAAGTATAACCAACCCAACTAAAAATGCACCGGTAAATATGGTTGTGGTAGCCATGAGTGGTGAAGACCCATTTAAGTATGTGAGGTCTATCCATTTCATGCAGCCATCAATAATACCTGAGCCGATGAAAACTAAAATGGGAAAGAAGATAGGGCCATCTATGTTTTCTGATTTTTTACTTCGCTTGTTGATTGCGAGAACCGCAAGCAAAGCCAAGCCTAGACCGATCCACTTAAGCCAACTGATCTCTTCATTTAGCCAGAAAAAGTAAAATAGGGCAGGAAAAATAAAGGCCATTTTTGATGAAACCGCGTTGGATGCCACTCCGAAAATTTCTGTTGTTTTGGCCATACAAAAAAATACTCCTACAAAGAGGAATCCAAGTATTAACGCGAACCAAAAATAGGATGTTTGTTGCTGTTCAGATGAAAAAATAAATGTTCTCCCGAGTGCTTGACCAACCACTGAACAGGTTAAATAATTGATTACAATAGCATGAAACGTATTGACTTCAGCTCGCTTAAATCTTCTAAATATCCAATTTATGAATGAAGAACATAATATCGATAGACTTAGAAAGGTCATGGTATCCTTTGGAAATAATTTATGCTATTATCACGGTAAAACTCTTGAGCTTCAAGAAAAAATAGATCATCTGGTAATTCTGGAGCGGAAATCCCTTGCTGAAGTTTTAAAGCGTGATTTGTAATTATCCTCAATTCATCAACTAAATCTAGATGCAGAAAGCTTTGTATGGTTTGTCTTCCTCCTTCAATCATCAAGGTGCCTACGTTTTCTTGATACAGGTATTTTAAAATTCCTAAAGGGTTGGAGATGTCTTTAGCCTTAAAATGAGAAGGTAATTGATTGGGGTGCTGATGGGTAAATAAAATGCCAGGAGTCTCGTTTTCGAAAAATGGATTGTTTAAATCAATTGAATTCCCAAGGATACAACGCAAGGGTTGATTGCCTTGAAACTCCCTAAGGTCCAAACGGGGTTGATCAATGCGAAGGGTATTATTCCCAATTAGATATGCATCAATCTCGGCACGCCATTTCTGTGAAACGGTATTTACCAAATCGTTACTGATCATGACCCGTTCATTGGTGCTACCAATAAAACCATCATCGCTCTGTGCCCACTTAGCAATCACATAAGGCTGTTGCGCATGTATACTTTTAATAAAGGCCTTGTTTAAATGCTGACATTGTTCTTCAAGGACAGAAAGGGTTGTTTCAATTCCTGCTTTTCGTAAGCGCTCAATTCCTTTTCCCGCAACTCTTGGATTTGGGTCTAGCATGCCTACAATCAGTCTTTTGCATGGATTAGCTTCAAAAAGTGCAGCGCAAGCGGGCGTTTTTCCTACAAACGAACAAGGTTCTAAGTTAACATATACCGCACATTCTTTTAGAATGCTTTTGTCCTTGACCTTGTTAAATGCTTCAACTTCTGCATGCGGCTTTCCAAAGGCACTGTGATACCCTTCTGCTATTATGTTGTTTTGATGTACAATAACGCAGCCTACCAGTGGATTCGTTTTGGTTCTACCCAAACCAAGTTTAGCCAATTCCAGGCATCTTTTCATGTAAATTGCATCCGTCAAGTATGCAATATTAAGATATATTTATTCAATTTGATTTACTTAAGTATGTTTGCAATTCAATGTTCAGTCCAGATCAAATTACGTATAGGTATACCTCTTCGGAGAAGGAACATTTATGCACAATTTTGAATGAATTTAATGTTAAAAATGAATTGGACGATTCAGCAAAAAGCAAAATATTACATAGAATAAATCAGGGTGAGCCCTATCAGTATGTAATCAATCAATCTTGGTTCTATGGCATGGAACTTAGTGTAAACGAACATGTATTGATTCCTCGACCTGAAACTGAAGAGCTTGTAGATTATCTTATTAAACATGTGCCGAGTAACTCTGTAATTGACCTTGGCACAGGTAGTGGGTGCATAGCGCTTGCCTTAAAGAAAGGCTTGCCTCAAGTAAAAATTTTAGGAGTAGATTTAAGTTCGGAAGCTTTAGACGTTGCAAAAAAGAATGCACAGAAGCTTGATTTAGACATAGAATTCAAACACGATGATATGTTGAATCCAACACAAACATATTCGGACTATGATTTGATAGTGAGTAACCCGCCTTATATTGAAGCTTCGGAACAGTTGGACGAAACAGTGCAGCAATATGAACCTCACATGGCATTATTTTCACCAGATGATGCCTTGAAATTTTATAGGGCGGTGCTTTCTTTTGCCAGCGAACATTTACGTGCCGGGGGTACAGTTGCAGTTGAAATAAACCAAGAATTGGGCAAAGAAACCTTGGCGCTATTTGTCGATTACCAAGCAGAAATGCTGCAAGACATGAGTGGAAATGACCGGTTCATTATTGCCCATAAATAAGGCTATTCAATAATATTTACTTCGGGTGTCAGGTCAATTTGGTAGGTTGCTGCAACACTGGAAATAATTTCCATTGCCAAAGACTTGATTTCTGACCCTTTTGCTTCTCCATAGTTTACCAGCACAAGCGCTTGTTTGGCATGGCTGCCTGTATTCCCAACCCGTTTGCCTTTCCATCCCAGGCTTTCAATGAGCCATCCAGCAGGCACTTTTACGCCTGTTGGTACTGGATATCCTTTAATATCTGGAAAACGCGCCTTAAGAGCCTTAAAACGATCTTCTTCTATTATTGGGTTTTTAAAGAAGGAACCGGAATTACCTAAAACCTTGGGGTCGGGTAATTTGCTTTGTCTAATTTGGATTACCGCTAAAGAAATGTCTTTGATACTGGCATCTTGAGGATTGATATTCATTTCCTTCAATGTATTTTCTATATCCCCATAACTGGTGTTGGTTTTATGCTCGCCAACGGTTAATTGAATGGTAATGCTGTGGATAAAGTACGCTCCTTTTAGACTTCGTTTAAAAACTGATTCGCGATAAGCAAACTTACAAGCGCTGTGATCAAATTCTTCAAGTTCAAGTGTGGTAAGGTTTAATGCTTTAAGTGAAATGAAAACATCTTTCAATTCCACTCCGTATGCTCCGATGTTTTGCATGGGTGCCGCTCCAACCGAACCTGGAATTAATGACATGTTCTCAATTCCGCCCCAATTCTGCTGTACACAATGCAAAACCGTATCGTGCCAAACGGATCCTGAAAGGATTTCAATGACTACATGTTGATCCGTTTTTGAGATCACCTCTAATCCTTCAATTTGATTGATAATTACCAATCCGTCAAAATCTTTGCAAAGCAATACATTACTACCGCCTCCTAATAATAGGATAGGGTTTTCCTTAGCTTCTTTAGATTTTAAAACACGTTTTAGCATTTCTAGATCGGTCACCTCAACAAGTAGTTTAGCGCGGGTATCTAATCCAAAAGTATTGTATGGTTTTAAACTTATCCCAGTTTGAAAATTCACTATTCAAATGTACTGATTTATCTAAGTTGAATATACCGATTTACCCACATTAGTCAACAAAAAACCCATCCGTCAAAGAACGAATGGGTTTTTTTATAATGGTTAAAGTGAAGTTTATCTTCTTTTCTTTCTTTTGTGTCCTATGCCACTGCTTGGCAAAGTATTGAACTTCTTTTTACTGTTTCCAATTGGAGCTCCAAAACGTATCATTGCGCATCTAAACCCAAGTGTAGATAATGCCAATTGCTCATCTAAGTAACGTTTTGTACCAGGGCTTAACCAGTAAGCTCTATCATTCCAAGAACCTCCTTTATAAACACGCGCTTGGTTATCCACTAAGGATGTTACTCCATACTCATATTGTTGTTCTCCTTCATAGTAACTCAACTCATCTTTAAATCCAATGTTGTCGGCAACTCGGTAATTTCTTCTATTTACATTCTCAGCAGGATCAACCAATTCATATTTAAGTCGTCCCAAAGAATCTTTAAGTTCAAGTTCACCAAATTGGTCAAACTGTAATTGTTTGTAAACGTTACCACGGAAAGAATTGAAATCGTTTACATCGGCAGAAGATAATGGTCTGTAAACGTCCATTGTCCATTCAGAAACATTACCTGCCATGTTATACAGTCCATAATCATTAGGCCAGTATGAGAATACAGGTGTAGTTATAAAACCAGCATCATTCAGTTTACCAGCAATACCACCTTGATCACCTTTTCCTCGTTTAAAGTTGGCTAAAATCAAACCTCTTACTTTTTCAGTTGCCCCGTTGTTTTGAGTCCATCTTACGGTTAGGTCATTCCAAGGGTAAATTTTTCCTTGGTCAATATTCTCTAATTGAGAATTACCAATTCCGGCCATCGCTGCATATTCCCATTCAGCTTCAGTAGGCAATCTGTATTCTGGTAAAAGTATACCATCTTCCATTGTTACATTACGAACAGACTTTTTCTTTAAGAATTTCTTCTTTTTAGTATAGTCTCTTTTCTGATGACGGTTTCTGCCTTTCGTTGCAAAATCATATTGACCTGCCAAGTAAGCTTTAGAGTTAAAGTTTTCCTCATTGATCTCTGCATTTGAATTATACTTGATAATTTTCTCACGATCCATGATATACTCATTTACGCGGTCAGTTCTCCATGCAGCGTAATCTGTTGCTTGCAACCAGTTTACACCTACTACAGGGTAATCTTGATATGCTGGATGTCTAAAGTAGTATTCAACAAAAGGCTCATTGTAGGCCAATTTGCTTCTCCATACGTTGGTGTCAGGAAGAGCGTTTCTAAATACCTCAGGCATATCAACAAATACTCGACCAATCCAATATAAATATTCTCTATAGTTATGGTTTGAAACTTCTGTTTCATCCATATAAAAAGGTTGTACTGTCACTCTCGTCTTTAGGTTGTCATTACTAAAAATAACGTTTTGCTCATGTGAACCCATCACAAATGTTCCACCTTCAACCAACACTAAACCAGGACCCGTTTCTTGGCCTGGATACTCATGCTTTTCAAAACCTCCCCACTTAGAGCTGTTCAGTCCTTGACCAGTGGTCGAAGACTTTTGTTTTTTACACCCTGGCATAACAGCCAAAGCAACAATTGCTAAACATGGAATAAGATACTTTTTCATATTACTACGATTCATTACTTTCCTTAAACGGCAAATATCGATAATTTATTGTATTTAATGACAAAAAAATGGTTTTTAATCCGATTCTAAAAGGGTAAATAGATGATTAGGCGATAATTGCGACTGGGCTTTGGTTGGTTAGGAGTGTAGGAAAACCCCAATTCATGCTTCCACAAACCGAAACCAGCATTACACTAAGTCAGTACTTCAACTGAATTAAATGTATAAGCAGTTCAGAAGCCATACCTTAAAAGATTGGCGCACAAAAAAAAGAGGAATGCACCTAACAATCCTCTTTTTCGTATCATTTTCAATTTATTCTAATTCTTAAAATTCTGGACAACGGATAGGCTTAAATGGTCTTTTACCAGTTTTTAAGCACCAATCAACTGTTAAAGAAACTTCGTGAGACCCTTGTGCCGCTGGTCTGGCAGATGATACCGTAATATCATAGCTATAACCAAATTTCAATCGATCTTTTCTAAATCCTAATAATGCAATAATTGCATCAGAGTTTCCAAATTCGCCTGCAGTTTGTCTAAACCACAATCCTGAAACTAAAGGCCCTTTATTTACATAGAAACCAAAGTTAATCTGCGTAAAGTTCTGTTGCATCATAAACAGGATGTTTGGAGAAATAAATGCATCTGGGTTTCTTCTTTTTTCTAGCGGAATTTTAACTCCAGTATGAGCTGTATATCTTCTCGGAAGTATACCATCTTGGCTTCCGTAAAATGATTGATTGGGTTCAATTACATTATGCATGGCAAAACCAGCATAGAAGTTTGCTGAATAACCGATAACACCTGCCGCAAAATTTGGGAAGGTTACACTCTGTTGAGGAAGTGGTTCATTGGTTTGGTATACAAAACCTTGTGTTGGATTAATTTGATCCGCAAACTGCAACTTAGAAAAATCCAATCGCTTGTTTACAAATGTGGCCTGTAAACCGGTTCTAAAAAAGAACTTTCGGGTAACCGGGATGACGTAGCTATATACCCCGCTGAATGCAGTTGTGGTTAAAAGTCCAGAACCAGCAACATCACGTGTTATCATAGCTCCTAATCCTCCGCCTACCGCATCAAAATGTTGGTCCCAACTTGCGTTAACCGTTTGGTAAGTTCCTTTCAAAGAAGGCCATTGGTTCCTGTAGTTAATTGCAAATCTTCCAGCCATTCCGTTTGCACATACAGCACTTCCAGCCATTGCTGGATTCGTATATATTGGAGCTGCATAGAACTGAGTAAATTGTGGATCCTGTGCATTTGCGATATTGGCCATTAAAACCAGGCAAGATGAGAACAGGACATTTCGTAAAATTCTTTTCATGTAATAATGTAATTAGTGCAAATATAATTTTTTGGTCATAACATTGAAACGTAATTCGGAATAAAATATTTTATCCGTAACTTCGTTTAGAGGTTGTTTGATATAATAAACACTCAAAGATACAACAAAGTCCACTGTTTAAAAAAAAATAATTTAAGATGAACAAACCCATTTGCTTCAAACGGTTAAGCGTTATAATTCTAATTTTAGCGATGTTTAACGGAGAAGTAATGCAAGCACAGAATATTAGTAAAATAAATTCACCTCTTGCAAATGGCGTTTGGCGTAAATTAAACGTAACCTTGAATGGAGTACATCAGGTTACTGGCGCAGATATTAAAAATTGGGGATGGGATATCAATTCTATCGACCCTGCAACAATTAAACTATTTGGCAACCATGGGGGTATGATGAACCCGGAAAACAACGTTGCGCGTAGTTTTAATTTAGATGAGATTGCTATTCAAGTGGTTGATGGTGGAGATGGGGTGTTGAATGAGTCGGATTATATTCTGTTTTGGGGAGAAGCGCCCCATAAATGGAAAAGGGGAGTGAATGGATATTATCATGAAGTTAACCTCTACAGTGATAAAACGATTTACTTTATGACGTTTGGCGGAACCGCTGGAAAAAGAATTCAAGCATTAAACTCCAGTTCGAAAACACCAGATAATACAGTGCGTACATATGATCATCTCTCATTTCATGAACTAGAAGAACATAAAATTTATAAAAGTGGCAAAGATTACCATGGCGAGATTTTTCAAGAATCCAGTTCATTGGATTTCAATATAGCAGTTCCTAATCCTGCACCAGGCATTCCTGCCAAGCTTAAAATCAAATTTGCCGGTGGGGGAGCAACGAGTAGTGTGAGTTATCAATTCAATGGTGTAAATATTGGGAATGTTGGCGGATTGTATGGGTCTGAAGAATCAGGTGACATTCGGTATACTGAATCGTTGGTACAATACACCCCTAATGTAAATGCGAATAATTTGTTGCGCATTGCTTATTCAAAAGGAGGGAACAATTCCTTGGGCTATTTAGACTACTTTGAGATGATTGCTAAATCAGAATTGGTACTGGGCAATAATCGTATTATTCAAAATGAAGATATCATTGGTAAAGCAACTAGCGAGTTTGTAATGCAGAATGGGGGTAAAACGTATTCGTTTTGGAATATATCTAACCCATGGTCTATTCAATTAATGAATACAACAGTTTCCGGTTCTGAAAGTCGCTTTGTTGCAGAAAACAATGGCGGTACTTTTCGATTCGTGAGCTTTGATGGTACTGGATTACTTAAACCAGTGGATGAGGGTGGCGTATCCAACCAAAATATTGCAGGTATCACCCCACCAGATATGGTCATTATTGCACATCCAGCCTTTTGGAGCGCAGCCAACAAATTAGCGCAGCACAGGCGAGATCATGATAAGCTCACGGTAGAAGTGATTGCCCCGCAAACCATTTATAATGAGTTCTCTTCTGGGATACAGGACATAACGGCTATACGCGATTTTATGCGTTATCTTTATTATAGAGACGGGGGAAGTGATTTGAAATATCTATTACTATTTGGCGATGCATCTTATGATTATAAAAATCGTGTTGAAAGCAACACCAATTTTGTCCCAACCTTTGAGAGTGATAATTCAAATTCGGATGTAGGGTCGTATTGCAGTGATGACTATTATGGCTTTTTAGACAATTCAGATGGTCTATGGTTAAGCAATCAACGCCTCGAAATTAGTATAGGAAGAATTCCAGTTGGAAGTGAAGATGAAGCCAACAAAGTGGTTGAAAAGCTAATGCGATATGATAGTCCAAAAAGTTTTGGAAAATGGCGTTTGGGCATCACATTCTTAGCAGATGATATGGATGAAAAATGGGATAGTGCTCATTTATTTCACTCTGAATCCTTAGAATCCACATCACAGACTAACCACCCAATCTACAATCCATCTAAAATATATATGGATGCGTACAAAGAAGTTTTATTAGGAGGTGCAGGTTCTTATCCAGAAGCATCCAATGAAATTGATGAAACCATGAATAAAGGCACACTGGTGTTTAATTACATAGGTCATGGTGGAGTAGCTGGAATGGCGAAAGAACGTGTGGTTACCGTTGATCAAATCGATGGATGGGAAAATAGATATCAAATGCCTGTTTTTGTAACCGCTACTTGTGAATTAACTTCTTATGATAACCCGAAGGAGAAATCTGCAGGGGAGCATATGATGTTGAATGCAGTAGGTGGTCCAGTTGCATTGTTAACCACTACACGAATCGTGTATTCTGGTCCAAATTTTAGTTTAAATCAAGGGGTTTGGACTAATAATATCCTTGCCGATAATAGTTTCGACCGAATCGGAGATATTTATATGCGTACGAAAAATAGGCCAAGCATTAATAGCAATGATCGCAGGTTTACGCTTATTGGAGATCCATCCATGCGATTAGCGAAGCCAAAAAATCGCATATTGATTGATACCATCAATGGGCATGATGCGGCTCCACTGGATACGTTTGAGGCGCTATCGAAAGTTTCAATATCCGGTCACCTTGAATTAAGGGATGGAAGCCCATGGTCAGATTTTGAGGGTCTTATTGATGTAACCATTTTTGATAAACCATTGGATGAAAAAACCTTGGGTAACGGAGCCGAAGGAATCTCTTATGATTACAAGCATCAGCGCAGTATCATTTACAGCGGTAAGGTTTTGGCAAAAGACGGTAAATACGCTTTTTCTTTTATTGTCCCTAAGGATATCAATTATCAAGTTGGGTTTGGTAAAATAAGCCTATATGGACACAACAATATCGATGATGCTGCTGGGGTTAAGAATGATATTTATATCGGAGGAGCTGCCGAAAACCCTGAAGCAGATGAATTGGGTCCACAAATTAAATTGTTTATTGATGACCGAACATTTATTAATGGTGGGTCAACAGATGAAACGCCTTTCCTTATAGCCGATTTATTTGATGATCATGGAATTAATTTGAGTTCTTCTGGAATTGGAAGAAACATCGTTTTAACCTTAGATAAGGGGACAGATTTGGAGCAACAGATTATCGTAAATGATTTTTACACCAGTTCCCCTGGCACCTTTAAAAAGGGTGAAATTGGATACCAAATGTCTGATTTATCAGCTGGCTTTCACACCTTGCATTTGAAGGTTTGGGATACCTATAATAACTCTAGTGAGTCTTCAATTACATTTCATGTCGGAAAAAAGACAGAAGAATTTAAAATCTACACAATAAGAAGTGTGCCTAACCCGTTTTCTAGCAATCCACGGATAATTATTGATCACAATAGACCTGGAGTGGATATGGTAATTAAAAGTCAATTAATGAATTTAAACGGTAAAATAGTTATTGATCATACTCGCAACCTAAGTGCTGTGCATCAGCATATAGAGTTTGAAATGAATCAGGGAAACAATTGGATTACTTATCTTAAATCGGGTATGTATATCCTGCGTTGTACGCTTACCACATCAGATGGAGAGGTTAAATCTCATACAGAAAAAATCGTTTATGCCAAACAATAGAAAAAGGGTGTCGATTACTAAAAAACCATTTAAACAATTACTTTTGCACACATAATTTATATGAAAATAAATAAAGGCATATTAGTCGTTACTACATTACTGTTTGCTAATCAGTCAGTTAAAGCACAGACTCCGATTAATAATAGTACTATTTCGGGCCAGCTAAATACTGTTACTACTTCCGTTCCCTTTTTAGGTATTGCTCCTGATTCTCGTTCAGCAGCATTGGGAGAAGCAGGTGTTGCAATTAGTCCAGATGTAAACTCAGTGTATTGGAATATGTCCAAACTTGTATTTGCGGAGAAAGACAATGGCTTTAGCCTTTCTTATGCCCCGTGGTTAAGAAAGATTGTTAACGATATGCACCATTCATATTTATCTGGTTACAGCAAAGTAGGAGATCGTTTTGCTATTGGAGGTTCATTTAGATATTTTTCGCTTGGAAATATCGCATATACTGACAACTTTGGTAACTCGTTAGGTAACAGTACTCCAAACGAGTTTGCATTGGATGCAGGTATATCAACCGCTTTAAGTAAGAAAATGTCAATTGGTGTAACCTTGCGTTATATCAACTCTAACTTAGTACCAAGAAGTTTTACCAGTGCCAATGTAAGACCAGGACGTTCTGGAGCAGGTGATATTTCATGGTTTTATCAAACCAAGTTAAAGAACAGTAAAATGAAAAAATACAACTCAAAGCTTGCTTTGGGTGCAAATATTAGCAACATCGGTGCAAAAATCACGTATACTGATAATACAGCAAGAGATTTTATTCCTACAAATCTTAGAATTGGTGGAGCCTTAAACATGGATATAGATGAGTACAACAGCATTATGTTTACTACGGATATCAATAAACTTTTGGTGCCAACGAATCCACAAGTAATTCGTGATACAGCAACGGGTCAATTAATTATCGTTAAAGGTAAAAATCCAGATGTTGGAACAATAGCAGGTATGCTACAATCATTTTCAGATGCTCCAGATGGATTTAGTGAGGAGTTAAAAGAATACAATCTCTCTTTTGGATTTGAATGGTGGTATCAGAAGCAATTTGCTGCCCGTATCGGTTATTTTCACGAGAATGAATTAAAAGGAGATCGACAATTTTTAACCCTTGGTTTGGGTATACGATATAACGTATTTGGTTTGGATGTAACGTATGTTGCCCCTACCAATGGCAACCAACACCCTTTATCCAATCAATTGCGATTTAGCTTGCTGTTTGATATGGCATCGCTTTCAGGTAAAGGTGGAGAAACTGCCAAATAAAATCAATTGAGCGCTTTTATAAAGGCGTTATTTACTTTTTCATAACCAATGGTGGTCTCAGGACCATGACCCGAATATACAGTGGTGTCATCAGGAAGAAGATATACTTTCTGCTGAATGGATTGCTGCAATGTTTCAAAATCACCACCCGGCAAATCTGTTCTTCCTATGCTTTGCCTAAATAGTACGTCACCTCCAATGAGTTGTCCGGTGTCTTTATGATAAAAGCACATACTTCCAGCACTGTGTCCAGGCGCAAATATTATTTCAAAGGTTTGGTCATTGATTGATATCCTTTCCATATCATCTAAAAGAAAAGGGGAGAACGCTTCAAAATCGTTAAACGGGATACCATATGCTTTGGCTACCAATGGGCCACTTTTTAAATTTTCATGCTCTAAACTATGCATATAAAATGGAACATCAAAATGAGTCTGTATGAATCCAATTCCCATAATATGATCAATATGTGCATGGGTGAGCCACACCGCTTCTAAGATTAAGTTGTGTGCCTTGAGAAATGAAATCAACTCTTCCTCTTCTATTTTATTGCTCATACCGGGATCAATTAAAATAGCGGTTGACCCGTTTACAATAACATAAGTGTTTTCTTGAAAGGGGTTAAAAGTGAATTTTTGTATGCGCAACATAATGAGATAATTTGAAGCACAAAGCTAAAGATTATGGGTATAAGTTACACCTTTATCTAATGTGTATATCATAATGAACCTTTAATTTGATCATTGGTTACTTTTGTTGTGATGAACATAAGTTCAAAATGGGAAAGTCCAAGTAATATAGCCTTAGTAAAATATTGGGGTAAAATGGGCATACAATTGCCTGCAAATCCTTCAATAAGCTTTACACTCAATGAAGCTAAAACCATTACCAAAGTTAGTTTAGAAGAAAAGACTACAAAAGACGATTTTGAAATTTTAGTAAAGTATGACAGCAAGGAAATTCCAGAGTTTGAAGGTAAAATTATTCAGTTTCTGAATAGAACTGCACATCTTTTTACCTTTACGAAACAGTTTAAAATTGTAATTAACACAGTTAATACCTTTCCACACAGCAGTGGTATTGCATCATCTGCGAGTGGAATGAGTGCCTTGGCTTTATGCTTGTGTTCCATTGAGGAGCACGTAGAAGGAAACAAGACCTTAGACTTTTATCGCAAAGCAAGTGTTGCAGCTCGTCTAGGTTCTGGAAGTGCTTGTAGATCCTTGTATGGTGGATTGGTTTCTTGGGGTGCTCACAAAGATTATGTGGGCAGTAGTGATGAATTTGCTACTCAACTTTCTGAGAAAGAAGTTTTTAGTGGCTTCTATGGATTTAAGGATATGATTTTATTGGTGGATGAAGGGAAGAAATTGGTGAGCAGTACCTTAGGTCATAGCCTGCTGAATAATCACCCATTTGCTTCAGCGCGTTATGAGGAGGCAGGGAAAAACATGTCACTCATGAAAAAAGCCTTGAAAGAAGGCGACTTGGGGCTTTTTACCCATATTGTTGAATCAGAAGCCATGATGTTGCACGCCTTGATGATGACATCTAATCCATACTTCGTATTGATGCGCCCGAACACATTGGCCATCATAGAAAAAGTTTGGGATTTTAGAAAACAAACTGGACTGCGGCCTGTTGTTACCTTAGATGCAGGAGCCAATGTTCATGTTTTATTCCCTCAAGAGGAGCAAGATGCGATCTTTCAATTTGCTGGAGAGCACCTTTTACAGTACTGCCAAGAAAATAAGTATATTTGCAGTTCCATTGGAAATGGCCCAAAACAATTATAATCGTGGGATTAGTTAAAGATACCTTGTTTTATTCCAAAATACTCCTGTTTGGTGAGTATGGCATAATTGAAGACTCGATGGGTCTATCCATTCCTTACAATCAGTTTTATGGCAAATTGACTCTCAGTGATGATTCAGAAATTGCTAAAATGTCGAATTTGAATTTGGCCAAACTATTTAACTATTTAAAAGGACTGAATGATAACAATGAACTTATTGCGTCATTGGATTTGGAACAATTAGATTTGGACATTGCAAATGGGTTGTCATTTGATAGCAGTATCCCACAGGGATTTGGTATAGGCAGCTCTGGTGCTCTAGTGGCGGCCTTGTATAGTAAATATGGATTGAATTTATCCAGCGATTCAGAATGGAACGACCCCAAAATAATCACGCAAATTAAGCAAGAGTTGGGGCAAATAGAGTCGTATTTTCATGGGAAGAGTTCAGGATTAGATCCATTGATTTGTTACTTGAAATTGCCTGTCTTAATTAAATCAAAAGAAGAAGTAGGAACCACCGTTATGCCAATCGATGAACCCAACAAAGGGGCGATTTTCTTAATTAACAGTGGGCATCCTGGCAGCACTAGTAGTATGGTGAGTATCTTTATGGAGAAATGTAAAGAGCAAGGTTTTAGAAAGATGGTAAAAACCACCTTAAAGAAATATAATGATGCTTGCATTAAGGCCTATTTGGAACAAGATTCTGCACCTTTATTTAGGAACTTGAAGAAGTTAAGCGCTTTGTTGTTTGAAAACTTTAAACCCATGATACCAGCTAATTTAGAGGATATCTGGCGAAAAGGTCTTGAGAATAATGCGTATTACTTAAAGCTCTGCGGAAGTGGAGGAGGAGGCTATATCTTGGGCTTTACCAAGGATATAGATGAAACAAGGCGCCTATTGAAGTCACATGAACTCGAAGTAGTTTGTAATCTATAATTATCATGGCCCCTAGATCAAAGAATTCATTGATCTTTAAAGCAACGGTTTTATTATCAATCACGAGATGGTATAATATCTTGTTGACGGTTTTAGCCCAGTATATAGCGGCTTTTTTTGTTTTTAATCAATGGTATGACCGATGGGATATCCTGTTGGATGCAAAACTGCATATCATTGTTTTATGTACCACCATTTTCATTGCAGCGGGTTACTTAATCAACTTTTATTACGATAAAGAGGTCGATTTAATAAACTACCCGAAACGCACACGACTGTTCATGGTAATCAGTAAGAATTTTTTACTCAACACCTATGTTCTGTTTGTTGGAACAGGTCTTTTGATCGCATTTATTGCTTCATTTAAAATTGGATTATTCTTTTTGGGCTTTAGTTTTCTTTTATGGTTTTATTCGCATAAGCTAAAACGTATCCCTTACGTGCGGGAGTTATCAGCCACCTTACTTACCATTGCTTCATTTTTTAGTATTACGTTGCATTATCAGGTAATTAACACGGATATGTTCTTGTATGGTTGGTTTATCTTCTTTATCATTCTTATTCGCGAAGGGATAAAAGATCAAGAGCAAATTAAGGGAAAGGCCGTTTACTCTTATTATTCAACCTCAATTATAAACAACCCAAAACGATTTTTACAATTCTTGAGACTGTGTACATTATTGGCTTTTGTGCCTTTAGTTTGGTTTGGAATAAACAATGGATGGGCACATTATTCTCTTTGGATCATGAGTGTCATTTGGCTCATGCTCATAATGGCGGTATTTATTTTGCATAAAAAGTTGAATCCAAACTATGCTAGCATAGGCAATAACTTACTCAAAATAGCCATTGTGCTGAGTCTGTTGGGTTTAGTTTGGTTATAAAAAAACCTGGAGCTTGCTTCAGGTTTTTTATATCAGATAAAGTAAATATCCCAACACAGCACCAATAATTACTACATATGCGCTGTTGAATTTCTTAACGAAGTATACCAAAACAAAGCTGATGATTGCGATAACAATGGTTCGCCAATCGGTTAGGGTCTCTTTTGACATTTCGATACAAACCGCAGCAATTAGCGCAACTGCTGCAACATTAACTGCATCGAGTATGGCACGTGCAAGTTTTGATTTGCTTAATTTGGGGATAATGGGGTTTAGTAGCCATACGAATAGAAAAGAAGGGAGAAAAATACCCAATGTAGCAGCTAGTGCTCCAGTAACACCGTTCATTTGCCAGCCAATAAAGGTGGCCGTAGATAATACCGGGCCTGGAGTAATTTGTCCAATAGCAACCGCATCAATCATTACTTGCCTGCTCAGCCAACCCCTAGCGACTAATTCAGTATCTAAAAATGCAAAAAGCACATACCCGCTGCCATATAGAATGGCACCTACTTTTAAAAAGGATAAAAATATTTTGAATGAATTGATGGTATTGGGTGTAACTGTCTGAAGCAAAACAAGGGGTAAGAAGCTATGCAATGTTGACTTACTTCGTTTTATGTAATACAGGATTAAGCCAATTATGCCAAAACTAAAAATGACCAAAATTTCATTTACCCCTAAAAGACAAGCCGCCAATGCGGCGGCACCCAAAACAGCGAGTTCAGTATTCTTTATGGCTTTTTTACCCAACTTATAACCTGCCATTACAATGATTGCAATAACCGCAGGCTTAATTCCATAAATGATTGGTTTCACATTAGGTAACTCCCCATACTGCTGATAAAGCCAAGCAAAAAACCCCGTTATAACTACTGCAGGAAAAATAAAGCAGAAGCCTGCAACAAAAAGGCCTTTCCACCCAGCTCGTTCATGCCCACAATGCATGGTCATTTCTGTTGAGTTGGGCCCGGGTATTAAATTAGTTGCCCCCATTAAGTCCAGAAAGTGTTGCTCTGTCATCCACTTTCGTTTATGGACCACTTCTTCCTGCATCATGGCGATATGCGCAGCAGGACCACCAAATGCAAAGCATCCTAATTTAAAGAATACGCTTGCAACTTCCTTTAATCTATTCTCTTTTTTCATGATATCATCAAACCCAATAACTTAACTTACCAGAATTAACAACCCATTATCAAAAGGGTTCAAATTAGATTTCGCCAGCAACAGATTCTGTTACATTAATAATATGATCACCTACGCGTTCAAGAGAGGAGAAAATATTATTATAAACCATGGCAGATTTTATATTGTAGTCTTTGCTACCCAGTTTTTCTGTGTTTTGCTTACGGAATGTATTTCTCAGAATGTTAATTTCGTCTTCAATCTTTCTGGCTTGCACAGTGTTAACGCTTGAATAATCTGATTCTAAATTAATCACCATCAATGTAAACGCTTCTTCAACTTTGTCTAGCATTTCGTTGATATTGTCGCGTTGTGCTTGATCAAACCATATTTTCTTGTCATTTTTATCTTCAATGGCTTTTGATATTTGGAAATAAATATCTCCAATTCGTTCTAAGTCGTTGCAAATGTTTAAAGCACTTCTAAAGATTAAACTTGTGCCAGGAGTTAATTCTTGGTCGCTAAGTTTGGTGATGTACTCGGTGATTTCAATTTCAATCTCATCTGAAATGCGTTCATACTTAGTTAATTTCTTAAGCTTTTTCTGTCGTGTTTTAACTTCAGTCGCGTTGATTAACTCTTTGGTATATCGGTTCATTCTGCTCACGATCTCCCCAAAATGGGCAGTTTCTTTTTGCAGTTCAACTACGGCCAACTCTGGTGTGCCAATAAAATTATTGATGAATTGCACCTTTATATCATCTTCATCTTCTTTTTGTTTCACGCTCCAAATAGCTGCTTTAACCAGCCACGGCACGAAACCGAGCAGAAGGATAACATTTGCTAAGTTAAATGCAGTATGAAAACCGGATAGCGCAATTGGCATATCTGCGCCATTGGCGTAAGGGTCGCCTACTGAAAATCCAAAGAATCCAGAAATACTCCCCATCACATTAATGAGCACTGGTAAGAACCATGGAAGAATTATAACCATCCATGAAACTCCAATGATATTAAATATAGAGTGAATACGTGCTGATCTTTTCGCATTGGTATTACCTACAATGGAAGCTAATTCAGCCGTTATTGTGGTTCCTATATTCTCACCCAAAATCATCGCTGCAGCAACTTCAAAGGGTAGCCACCCATTTGCACACATAGTTAACGTGATGGCCATTGCAGCGCTTGAAGATTGTACAACAATCGTTATAATCGTACCAACGAGTACAAAAAACAATCGAGAGAATATCCCGTATTCGGTGAAAGATTTTAACCAGTTTAAAGCATCAGCATTATGCTTTAAATCAGGAACTGCTCCCTTCAAATAGCTTAATCCTAAAAAGAGGATTGCAAAACCAGCAATAAACTCTCCCCAATACTTAAATTTAGTTTTTCGGGAAAACATCATAGGCAGGGCAACTGCAAACAAAGGAATAGATAGTACCTTCATTTTTACCTTAAACCCTAAGATTGAAACTAACCAACCTGTGATGGTGGTACCAATATTTGCGCCCATCATTACCCCAGCTGACTCAACCAATGACAATAGTCCTGCATTCACAAAACTTACCGTCATTACGGTTGTAGCAGATGATGATTGAACTAAAGCGGTGGTAAGAAAACCTGTAAAAACTCCAAGATATCTATTCTTGGTCATGTTCTTTAGGATATTTCTCAATTGTGATCCCGCTGCACGCTGAATCCCCTCGCTCATCATTTTCATTCCGAAAATAAAGAAGGCTAGGGCTCCTAAAATTTGTACGATATTAAATAATCCGAATTCCATATTTGTTGCAAATTAAAACCTTTTGTTCTGTTACAATATTAACTTATTGTTAATTAAAAATGTATATCTAATTGTGTACGAAAGAATAACTGATCATCGGATCCATTTATAGATCTATAGGTTAAGTCCGTTTGAATTTTCAATTTATGTCCCACGACAAATTTGTTTAACCCAAACGTGTATTGTGTTTCTGCATTTGCAACTCCTGATTGAGGTGTGATGTCTGTATATCTAAAAACAGGTTCCCAATTACTTTTGAACATAAAGCCAGCCTGAACACTTAAACCCGTGCCCGTGTAAAACGTACCAATTTTATTTCCACTTCCATCCAATACGAATGGGTTATTGTCTCCAGTCGATTTATCCGCATATTCAGCCATAACTGATAAGCCCTGATATTTGAACATAAGGTCGGCCATGAAAGTATTGAGGTCTTTTCCAAAATATGCACCTGTGCTATCTTGTATAAAACTACCCAATTGGCCTCTGTTTCTTACTGCATTTTGATTATTGTCATACGTGACACCAATCGCTAGTTTAGGCTTAGACTCTTTTTTGATTGAGGAGCCGATATAATCTCCTTTTGATTGAAACTTTCCAAAAGGTAAGAACTCAACTCGGTAGGTAAAGTCAAATCCACCATGATGTCCTGAAGTAATATTTCTGCCTTCACCTTGCGAAACAGCAGCTACTTCTTTTATAAAGAATTGCTTGCCCAACTTTGTCCAATTACTTAAGGTGAATCCCACATCTCGGTCAATATTGTATCTGGAGTTTAATCTGGAACGATCAACCAATTGTAAATTACCAGATGATATAACTCGCTCTCTGTTACCTGGAAGCTTGCCTTGGCCAAATTTAATGGAAAAGCTTTTCCAAAAATTCCAGTCCACATAAGCATCCAATACAATGTTTGCTGCTCTGTTAAACTCTGTAGAAGTTGCACCACCTCCATTATCTCTGTTAGATAGTGCTAACTCAAGTTTCCATTTTAATTTTGGAGAAACTGCCCAACCATCAAATTTTAATCGACTCCTTCGAACCATAAAATCCGAATTTTGAAATTTGGCCTGGGAGAAATCATCATTTACTAAATCCCATTCGCTTACAAAGAGATTCTGAAATCGGAAGCCGACTTTGGCATAATAAGTAGAATCTTGACCCAGAATTTGAATTCCTTTACCAAATTTCGGAGCTTTAACCTGCGCCCATGATTCATTTGCTAATCCAGCAAGCGCTAAAATGAGCACTGCATTTCTAACTAATTTGATTGTTTTTTTCATTGTTGTTTTGATAATACGAGGGCAAAAGTATTATCCCAATGTTACCTCAATGTTAAGAAGTTAAAAAAACGTTATCTCTTTATTAACAAATCAAACTTTGCTGGTTTTACCAGCCGGTGCTAAACAGGTTTTTGGCTCCTTTGATACCGCATTTTTGATATTGATTATAGGCTGTGGCAGCAGCTAACCAAACTTCTTGTTCTGGTTTTTGAAGGGCCCATGCATCAATGATTGCGCTTAGCACATATGCTTCAGGAGCCAACAAATGCTTGGTCATAAGTAAAGGATATCCTTGAGATTGAATCAAGTAATCTTTGAAATAGGGTTTGGAAATGCAGGCAATGGCTATCGCATCTTTCTTTTTTGTTAAAGTAGATGTTGAAATAGGCACTTCAACGTCCATCAGTCCATTATGCCCATTGAATACTACCAAATCAGCCTGCTTAGATATCTCAATCCAACTAGAATCCAACTGAATGCTATCTGATCTCATGCCTGAAAGCGATTGTAAATAGTGATTTAAGCATTTTTCCATGGCGTTGCCATTGTAAGCATCGGTTATAAAAATAACTTTAGCACCATTTGAATACGTCCGTTTGAATACCACGCGCTCAAGTAAAAAGGAGTCATTGTGTTTTTGGTCATATGCTTTAGTCCAACGCTTTTTTCTGGAGAAATGGGTTTTGACACCGTAAAGCGCACCCCAATATAAATTGGTGGTTAAATTATCACCATCACCCAGTGCTTTGTTCACTGGGACTATTCCCTGATTATCGTTATCGCATAAAGGGACGAAAGCATGAATGATAAGGGGTTGGTTGTTCTTGATTTTTTGTAAGAGTTGCTGCTTAATGGTAGTTCTAGTAAAGGGGGCTAGTATGCTAATGGAGTCATTATTTTGATTTAACACAACATCATGTTGTATGGAAATAGAGTTTGTTGATGGTGCGCATGCTAATAATAATGCAGCAGCAATTAAAAGTAATACCCGAATCATATTTACTTAACTCACGGGTCCAAGAGAATATTGCTTCAATCTAAGATTTTATTCCATGCAGTGCGTATACCATTGGGATTTTATCGCCCAATTTTTCAATGATAAATTTACCCGGTTCAATTTCTTTGGTGCCACTAAAACAATTGTATGGTGAATAGTTGAACTCTTGGAGCACATTCAGGTGAATACCTGCTTGAGTTAAGGCAGCATAAACTGCACTGAGGCTATGATTCCAGGTGATGCACTTGGTTTGAATTTCGGCTTCCTTATCCGCATAAGTGCCCTCTTCCGATTCAATAATGGGTTCTGCTTTGAAATAATTGTACTTAACAAAACTAAAATCATCGTCAAACATCCAAACCACCGGATGAAATTCAGCATAGACAAATCGCCCTCCAGGTTTAAGAAAATGCCCAACTACTTGAGCCCATTGGTCAATATCTGGCAACCATCCGATGGTTCCATAGGATGTAAAAACCGCATCAAACTGTTCTTTTAATAAATTAGGGGCTTCGTAAAGATCTGCCTGAATAAAACGGGTATTTGTTCTGCAGGTATTTGCTAATGCTTTGGCTTGAGAAATCGCATTTTCAGAAAAATCAATCCCAGTGACTTCAGCACCCATTCTGCTTAAAGAAATGCTGTCTTGGCCAAAATGACATTGCAGATGTAATATTTTTAGTCCTTTCACATCACCCAGTAATCCAAGTTCAATGCTATTTAAACTGTTCCTCCCTTTTATAAACGATGGGTTGTCATAGAACTCAGAATCGATATGGGCATCCGTTCGTTTGTTCCATGAAGCACGGTTAATTTCAAGATAATCTAGGTCGGGTTTCATTTTAGGTTCATATTTATAAATTACTCATGTTAAACCCCTTTGAACAGAAAAAGAAAAAAGGGCAAAATACTCAAGCAAAAAAACAATGCCATAGTAATCGTACAAAACGAAAATATGGAAATATTAAAACTATCCCAAAAGACTTTAATATTCTCCAAAACCATCCTTATTCCCAATTGTTTAACTTTGA
The DNA here is from genome assembly GCA_943788195.1 of uncultured Bacteroidia bacterium. Classification (GTDB taxonomy): domain Bacteria; phylum Bacteroidota; class Bacteroidia; order NS11-12g; family UBA955; genus CALSPH01. The sequence continues at coordinate 389,033 of CALSPH010000002.1, read as the reverse complement.
AGTATGATTTGGTTAAATCTCTTTTTGATTCTGTTTGCTTTCTGTTTTATGGAAGGGGTAGCTTGGTTTACCCATAAGTATATTATGCATGGCTTCTTATGGTCTTGGCATAAATCACATCACGAACCCAGGCATGGTATTTTTGAATTGAACGATCTTTTTGCGGTGGTTTTTGGTTCTATCGGTGCCAGCCTAATCATCTTTGGGTCGTTTGAAATGGACTATCGATTCTATCTGGGTTTGGGTGTTTCATTATATGGATTGGCCTATTTCTTGGTCCATGACGTATTTGTACACCAACGACTAAAATTGCTTAAGAATACCAAGCATGCTTATTTCAAAGCCATGCGTTTTGCGCATAAAGTGCATCATAAAACAACGACAAAACATGGAGCAGAAGCGTTTGGGTTCTTGTTTGTTCCTGGAAGATATCTCAAAAAATACAAGTCTTAAATGGCCGAAAAAATAATCGTTATTGGAGCAGGGTTTTCAGGGTTAACATCAGCCTCGTACTTGGCTAAACAAGGTCATCAAGTCACCTTACTTGAAAAAAATGATCAACCCGGTGGGAGAGCACGCACATGGGAGAAGGATGGTTATACTTTCGATATGGGGCCAAGTTGGTATTGGATGCCTGAGGTATTTGAAGAGTTTTATGCAGATTTTGGTTACACCAGTTCTGATTTTTATAAATTGGTTCGATTGGATCCAGGGTATCGGGTATTCTTTAAAGACAACGAGTATGCCGATGTTCCCGCGAATAAAGAGGAACTTTATCAATTGTTTGAGCGCATTGAAGAGGGCAGCGCGATTAAGCTGAAGAAGTTTCTGGACAATGCAGAGTATAAGTACAAGACCGCATTGGCTGATTATGTAAATCGGATATCGGATAGTATACTCGATTTCTTTGATTTGAAGGTAATCATCAAATCATTTAGTCTGCAATTATTCAGTTCATTGCAAAAAGAGGTGCGAAGTTATTTTACCAATCCCAAAATCAGATCGATATTGGAGTTCCCTGTGCTGTTTTTAGGCTCTACTCCAGCCAATACCCCAGCCTTGTATTCTATGATGAATCATGCCGACTTAACACTGGGCACTTGGTATCCCATGGGTGGAATGCACGAAATTAGCAAAGCGTTTGAGAAAATAGCCCTCAATGCAGGGGTAGAAATTAAATACAATCAAGAAGTAACGCTCATCACAGGTTCAGGGAAAAGTATCAATCAAGTAGAAACCAAAACGGATTCTTTTACCTGTGATGGTATCGTGATTTCTGGAGACTATCATCATATGGAACAAAAAGTGCTGGACCCGAAATTCAGAAAATATGATTATGATTACTGGAACAAGCGAACCATGAGTCCATCTTCATTATTGTTCTACATGGGTGTGAATCGCGAATTACCTAATCTCAAGCATCATAATTTGTTTTTTGATGAGTCGTTTGAGGGGCATGCGGATGAGATTTATAAGGATCCACAATGGCCAAGTAAGCCTTTGTTTTATGCATGTTTGAGTAGTAAAACAGATCCAAATGTGGCACCCAAAGGTTCTGAAAACCTTTTCTTGCTGATGCCCCTTGCTGCAGGTTTGACAGATCAACCCGAATTGCATGACACCTATCTTAAGAATTTCCTGAATCGAATGGAGGAGCGTGTAGGGTTTAATTTTGAAGAAAATATTGAGGTAAAACGCAGTTATAGCATCAATGACTTTAAGTCAGATTACCATAGTTTTAAAGGAAACGCTTACGGTTTGGCAAATACATTGAGGCAAACAGCTTTCTTAAAACCGAAAATGCGTTCAGCAAAAGCCAACAATTTATTCTTCGCTGGGCAACTCACCGTTCCAGGACCTGGGGTTCCTCCAGCCATAATTAGTGGAAGAATTGCCGCAGAAGAATTAAACAAAAGCCTTTTCTAAGATATTTCTTTTTTTTTGGTAAACCAATTTCTATTATATTTGTTTGAATCGGTATGAGTATTGAATTATATCATAATGTAAGCCAGTCGCTTAGCAAGAAACTAACGAAGAGTTATAGTACTTCTTTTTCGTTGGGCATTCGAATGATTGACAAAGAGTTGAGATGGGCAATATATTCTATTTATGGTATGGTGCGTATTGCAGACGAAATTGTCGATACATTTCATGATCAGGATAAAGCCGCCCTTCTAGAAGAGTTCAAAAATGAAACCTACAAGGCAATCAACAATAAACTCAGCATAAATCCATTTTTGCATTCATTTCAAGAAGCTGCTCGTAAGTTCAATATTGGCCCTGAATTGATTGATCCATTCTTTGAAAGTATGGCCATGGATTTGGATCTGAAATTGTATGATGCAGATGGGTACCAGGAGTATATTTATGGCAGTGCTGAAGTAGTAGGACTCATGTGTCTCAAAGTGTTTTGCGAAAGCAGTGAAGCTGAATATCAGCAACTTAAACCTGCTGCAAAAAGTTTAGGAGCTGCATTTCAGAAAGTAAATTTTTTACGAGATATTAAAAGTGACTTTGAAGAAAGAGGCCGAACCTATTTCCCTTCGATCAATTTTCATCACTTTGACGAGGCGGCAAAAAAATCCATTGTAGATGATATCCGTAATGATTTTAATGATGCATATAAAGGGATTTGTCAATTGCCAATCACTTGCCGGTTCGGGGTTTATACCGCCTATCGGTATTATGTAAAATTGCTCGAACGGATCGAAAAAGAACCTGTTAATACCATTAAGACCGCTCGTTTGAGGGTGCCGGATTCTGAAAAAATTGGACTTCTCATAAGCTCTTATTTAAGATTCAAGACAGGTGCAATCAATCATATCTAAATCTATGATTATTCGATCCCTTGTGTTCGGTTTAATCATCACCTTAAGTTCATTTACAGATACTACTGGACCATTGTCTACAGCTCGATCTTTGTTTTCTAAACTGGATCAAGGAAATGTTTATGTCGACTCATTAATAAAAGTGTCATCAAAATATGCTTCAAGTCCGTTGATGTTGGCCTATTATGGAGCTGCTAAAACCGCTAAAGCCAACTATGTTTCAGGACCTTTTGATAAATACAATACTGCCAAAGCAGGATTGGGTAAATTGAATGCAAGCGTTACCAAATCACCCACAAACATTGAAATACGCTTTATTCGGTATAGCGTAGAGCTGAATATCCCTGCGATTATGCCTTTTACGAATCATACGAAGTTGGATAAAAAATTCATCGTCAATCATTTGGATACCGAGCATGTGTTTTATCCAGAAATAAAAAGTTTCATGCTTAAATATGGTAAACTTACGGATTCTGAGAAGAAAAAATTCAAGTAGCTAGGTCGACTTAAAGGGCACCCATTTTAGCATTAGTTGGGCATTTTTCTGCTCAATGGGCACCATAATTAGTGTATCCTTCTTAAAATAGAATTTTCGATATGCCGTGTCACCCCATTCGTTGGGGTTGGAATGGGAAAGTTTGATATGGCGTACAACGGAATCTTTCGTTTCGTAGTTGCCCATATAATTATAGTTATTAGTAAGGTGCTTTAAAGCATCTGTAGGTATGGTATCGGTGAAGTTCGGGAATGCATTATTGAACGAATTATAGAATGCAGTGGTTAAATGCAATGAGACATGCTTATGGTTGTCATATAATAGATATCCTTGCGTACCTTCTCTCCATGGCTTCCATTGATTAGATAGGGTGTCACGCACTTCCATACTGTGCAACTTCCAAAGACCTGTTAATTCATTTGTTTTTATTTGCTCTTTTTGCGGACTGCAACAAGAGAAACTGAATAAAATACAAATGATGATCAGAATGTTTTTCATAAAATGATTTCTATGCAAAACTAAAAAAGCCGTAGCGCATTATTTATATTATTTTTGCCTCCAATGAAGACCCCTAAAAAAGTGCATTACTTTTTGGTGCTGATGTCACTGACGGCTTTTCTTTATCTGGCAATATACTTTTATTACGGCCCTTTAAGGTCTTCGTTGATTGTGCATAACGGACACACACCCTTTTTAGATTGGCTTTATACCGCATTCACAAAATTAGGTGAGTGGGTAGGGATATTGATTTTAGTGATCATATTTTTGGTGAATCGAGCATATAAATGGATTGGGTTTTCAGCAATTCTTTTGGCATTGACAGGACTGTTGTCCTATTTGTTTAAGATTTATTTATATCCCAATTCACCACGTCCCAGGAAGTTGCTAGCAGACGATAATCTAATTCATATGTTGGAGTGGATACACATCAACTCTGAACATAGTTTCCCTAGCGGGCATACACTCATGGCCGTAACCTGTGCAACGATACTTGCCTTTTACTTTAGACGGAATGTTAAAATAGTCATTGCATTATGGATTATTGCCAGTCTTGCCGGGCTCTCAAGGGTTTACTTGTTCCAGCATTTTTTTATCGATGTAGCCACCTCAATTCTCATCGCATTATTTGTAAGCAGCTTGCTCATCTACCTTTTTAGAAATTATTTACTCGATAAAAATGAAACAATATAACGTAGTTACATTCTTTATTTTGGTTGCGCTTGGCATCATGTTTTTTCTGCCATTTCTTGATGCAGTGCATTTGTTTGATTGGGATGAAATCAATTTTGCAGAGGCCGCTCGAGAAATGTTATTGACGGGCAATTATTCTTCCGTAACCATTAATTATGAGCCATTCTGGGAGAAGCCTCCTTTGTTTATTTGGATGCAATTGTTGAGTATGAAGTTGTTTGGTGTAAATGAGTTCGCGGCTCGTTTACCAACCGTACTATCCGCAATCGCCACGTTAAATTTGATTTATTTTATTGGTGTAAAACATTTTAGAAGTTCAGTAGCCCAATGGTGGGTCCTTGCTTACTTGGGATCAATAATACCTCATTTCTATTTTAAAACTGGATTGATCGATCCAACGTTTAATTTGTTCATTTTTTGGGCTATTTATCAACTTGGTTTAGCCTATAGCCATCACCAAAACCAAATTAACAATCGCAGGAATCTATTGTATGCAGCTCTATTAATCGGTGTAGCGGTATTGATTAAAGGCCCTGTTGCCTTGTTGATTTTTCTACTCATGCTAATTGGTCTGAGTATTGCCAATCGCAAGGTGTTTTTCACCTTTTCATCTTTTTTACTCAGTGCTTTAATTGCAACGGTTATCATTAGTATTTGGTTTTTACCTGAAACGATAAAAAACGGTCCCTGGTTTATTCAAAGATTTATAACCTATCAATTTGAACTGTTTTCTCAAAATGTTGCTGGGCATCAACAACCTTTTTATTATCATCCTTTGGTCTTGTTTTTTGGTTGTTTCCCAGCAAGTGTTTTTGCAATACGCGCCATGACCATGTCGGTTGATATACACCGAGAAAAACCCTTTTTTACTACATTCCATATTCTTTTCTGGGTTGTTTTAATTCTGTTTTCAATCGTTAAAACCAAGATTGTGCATTACAGTTCTTTGTGCTGGCTGCCTTTGTGTTTTATGGCTGCATATTGGATCGAACAAGCATTGGATAAGGGGTTTCGACTCAAGAAAATACATGGCTTTTTGTTACTTCTCTCGGCCTTACCCTTGTTATTGATTCAATTGGCTATTCCTTTCGTTCTATCTCCAAAAGGTCTGGAAATGCTCACGGCTAATATTAAGGATGACTTTACAAATGCCATTATTAACACACCTTCGATGATTGCTCAATGGAAGCTGATTGTTATTTTTACATCTGGTGTTATCCTGCTGTTCATTCTCGCTCAAACGCTTGCAAACCTAAAGCGCGTGAACCGTCTTTTTGTTTTTGGAACAATAAACTTGTTCATTGTTGCTGCATTGCTTGTACCTATCATTGATTGCAAACTTCAGCAACCGCTTTTTCAATTTTATAACCAAGTATCGCAAAAAGATGCTTATGTCGAAACGATGCATTTTAAGAGCTACGCACATTATTATTATGCCAAGGTTAAACCGCTCGAATCAAATGATGAATTAGCAATCTTGAATAAGAATTATTTGAATGGACGTCAGATACAGGACTTGGGCATAGATTCCTTTAAACGATTAAGGGAAGTGCAACAAGGGTTTTATCATGATGGTCCTCGCGATAAACCTATCTATCTTATTTATAAATCAAACTATAAACCCCTGCCCACGGCAGAGGAAGGATTCTTTAGGCTAGGTAATTTTGGCGCTTATGTTGTTTTCTTAAGACCAAAACACACTGAGAAGTAAATTAATATACTAGCATTGGTTGAGAATCAATTAAAGTAGGGCAATTTGCAGAGGTTTTACTAAATAAAATCTAATTTCGCAGTACAAGATATTAAATATGAAAATCGCATTAATTGGATACGGTAAAATGGGAAAGGCAATAGAACAAATTGCATTGGACCAAGGCTATCAAATTCATGCTATTATTAATGATGCAGAAGAATTACCTAAAGCAATGGGGGCAGACGTTTGCATTGAGTTTACCCAACCTTCCTCTGCTTTTGATAATTTGAAGTTTTGTATCGAAAATCACTTACCTGTAGTATGTGGAACCACAGCGTGGTATGATCGATTCGAGGAAATCAAGGAAATTTCAAGTCAAAATGACGGAGCATTGCTTACCGCAACCAATTTTAGTATTGGTGTGAATGTTTTCTTCAAAATCAATCGTGAGCTTGCAAAAATAATGAACAAGTTTCCGGAGTATAAGGTCAGCATGGAAGAAGTACACCACCTTCAAAAGTTGGACCACCCTAGCGGCACAGCAACAACCCTCGCAAATGATATCATCAATGCCTCAGGCGAAATAGATTCGATCAGAGCCTATTTGGAGGGCGAAACCATATCAGCGGAAAATGAAAATGAACTTTCGATACTTTGCAAGCGTGAACCGGAAGTTCCAGGAACGCATAGCATTAAGTACGAATCAAAAATTGATACGTTATTTATAGAGCATAAGGCAAAAAACAGAACGGGCTTTGCCTCTGGAGCCATTATTGCTGCCAAGTGGCTGGTAGGTAAAAAAGGGGTGTTCACAATGAATGATGTTTTAGGGATCTAATAACATATGTCCAAGGAAGTTACCATTTTAAAAGAGGAAGAAGAGCGTAAGGAAATTGTAAAGCAGTATCGTGCATTACTTCGCAAGATACCGGGCAACCTGACGAAGGAAGATAAACAGCAACTCAGAAAAGCATTTGATGTTGCCGTTGATGCGCATAAAAATATGCGTAGAAAATCAGGCGAGCCTTATATACTACATCCAATTGCGGTAGCTAGAATTGCTGCAGAAGAAATAGGCCTTGGTGCAACTGCAATAATTTGTGCATTGTTGCACGATGTAGTTGAAGATTCTGAATGGACCATTGATGGAATAAAAGATCGATTTGGTGAAAAAGTCGCAAGTATAATTTCGGGACTTACCAAAATAGACGGAGTTATTGTTGGTAAAGACAGTATGCAGGCGGAAAACTTCCGAAAACTGCTGCTTACCATGGCAGATGATGTTCGCGTAATTCTTATCAAGCTTTGCGATCGATTGCATAACATGCGAACGCTTTCATCAATGAGTAAAAAGAACCAACTTAAGATTGGTTCAGAAACACTTTATCTGTATGCGCCTTTGGCACATCGCTTGGGTCTAAATGCTATTAAAACCGAACTGGAAGATCTTTCACTGAAGCATACCCAACCGGATAAATATCATGCGATTGCAGATGGTTTGCAAAGTAAAAAGGCGCAACGTAAAAAACTGATTGCCAATTTCATTGAACCAGTGAAAGAGAAGCTGAACAAAATTGGTGGAATTGAGTTTGTCATTACTGGCAGACCCAAATCCATTTACTCCATTTATAAAAAAATGGTCAAACAAGGCGTAAATATTAATGAAGTGTATGATCTTCTTGCTGTACGAATTATTTTAAACAATCCCAATGTCAACAAAGCACAAGAGCGTATTTTGTGTTGGAAAGTATATGCCATCATCACAGATATGTTTGTGCCAAACCCAAAACGATACCGAGACTGGTTAAGTGCACCAAAACCGAATGGTTATGAAGCGGTTCACTCTACTGTGATGGGTCCAGATGGACGATGGGTTGAAGTTCAGATTCGCACGCAACGGATGGATGAGATTGCTGAAAGAGGATATGCAGCTCATTGGAAGTACAAAAATGAGGGGGACGGTTTAAAGAATGATAGCAGCGATGGTTTTGATCGTTGGTTGGCGAATATTAAAGAAATTCTAAGTAATCCAGATGCACATGAAATGGGTATTTTGGATGACTTGACTGTGAATCTAGATAACCCGGAAATATTTGTCTTTACTCCCACGGGTGATTTAAAAAGGTTAACCAATGGGAGTGTGGTGTTAGATTTCGCCTATGATATTCATACGAAGATTGGTGATAAATGTATTGGTGCCAAGATCAATGGAAAGTTAAAGCCCATTAATCACAAGCTAGAGAATGGTGATCAAATTGAAGTCATTACATCAGAGAAGCAGAAACCCCGTGAAGAGTGGAAAAAAATTGTTCAAACGGGCAAGGCTAAGTCGCGCATCAAGAGTGCGCTGAAAGAGGAACGGAAAAAAATTGCGGAAGAAGGCCAAGCTATTGTCAATCGCAAGTTTAGAAGTGAGAAGATTAAGCCGGACAACGAGAAACTCACTAAGCTGTTCAAGTATTTTAAATGCCATACTTCTCAAGATTTTTATCATGATGTTGCTGTAGGGAAAATCCCAAAGGAGCAATTGAAGTTAAAGACCATTCTGGATCCAAATACCATTGTTAAGGCACGCTCTGTAAATAAACCGGGCAGTAAAAAGCAGTCGATTGAAAGACTGAGAGATAAGAAAGAGATTGTGCTGGGTGAGGATGATCATTTTGACTACTCATTTGCCAAATGCTGTAATCCAATTCCAGGTGATTCCATTTTTGGATTCATAACCATTAACGCTGGAATTAAAATTCATCGTACCAATTGTCCAAACGCGACAGGTTTGATGAGCAATTATGGCTATCGCATTATTAAGGCTGAATGGCGATGGAAACCGTATGAAGGGCAGAAGGAATTTTTAGCTGGAATTCGGGTAACTGGATTTGATGATGTTGGAATTATTTCTACCATTACCGATACAATCAGTAAACAGCTTCAAGTGAATATGAAAAGTATTACCGTTGAAAGCAATGAGGGTGGCACATTTGAAGGTAAAATCTTGGTATACATTTATGATACTAAGCATTTGGAAGAATTAATCAACCAATTAGAAGCTACCAATGAACATATGAAAGTTATTCGAATAGAAGCAAAGGAGTAGTGTCAAAAGGATTAGAAAATCAACGCTTTAAACTGGACCAACTCTTTAGAGAAGGTAAACCAGGGCCGTTGCGCCTATTTAAGCGAAACAAAGCCATACAGAGCCAGCACAAAACCCTCCGAATGCTTTTAACTGAAGCGAAGAATACCGTATTTGGCGAGGAATATAATTTTAGCGAAATGATTCGTAAGGATGAACTCGAAGAAGCATTCCAATCAGTACCGGTATCTTCTTATTTAGCAATGAAGTCTTATTGGCAAAGGGCGTATGAGGGAGAGGAAAATGTATGTTGGCCTGGCCAAATTTCATACTTTGCATTAAGCAGTGGTACTACCGATGCTGCAAGTAAATATATTCCGGTGTCCGACAAGATGTTAAAAAACATCAAGAAAGCAAGTGCTCGCCAATTGTTTCATGTAGCTAAAACCGATTTACCCAAAGATTATCTTACAAAAAATTATCTTTTTGTGGGGGGCAGTACCGACTTAGAATTCAACGGAAATAATTTTTCTGGTGACCTAAGTGGAATTACTACCAGCAATATTCCGGTATGGATGCGCAGATTCTCAAAGCCAGAACCCCATATTCGCAATCAAAAGGAATGGGACCATAAAATCAATATGATGGTGGAACAGGCCCCAAATTGGGATGTTGCCATGATCGCAGGTGTGCCCGCATGGATTCAAATGCTTTTTGAACGCATCATCAAAACCTATGATTTAAATACCATTCACGATATGTGGCCGCATCTCTGCGTTTATGTACATGGGGGTGTATCTTTTAAGCCATACCAGCAAAGCTTTGATAAATATTTAGCAAAGCCTTTGAAATATTTTGAGACCTATTTGGCCTCAGAAGGTTTTATTGCCTTCCAAGTTAGGGAGCAGGATAAAGGCATGCGTTTGGTCTTTAGAAATGGTGTGTATTATGAATTCATTCCTTTCAATGAAATGAATTTTGATTCAAATGGAGATGTTAGAACCGGTGCATCCATCATCAATGTAAGTCAAATTAAACCCGATGTGGATTATGCCATTGTGATTACAACCTGCAGTGGTGCTTGGCGCTATATATTGGGAGATACCATTCGTTTTATTAATACCGATAAATTTGAAATGGTGATCACAGGACGCACCAAACATTTTCTTAGCTTATGCGGAGAACATTTAAGTGTTGAGAATATGAACGCAGCAATAGTTGCACTATCGGAGGAATTGGGGCACGAAATTACTGAATTCACTGTTAAGGGCACGATTCAAAATGGCCATTTCGGACATCAGTGGTACCTTGCCTGTGATGAGGCATTGGATGTGGATTTTGTCAAAACTCGATTGGATGAACTGCTGAAAGAAGCCAATGATGATTACCTTGTTGAACGGAAATTTGCATTGCGTAATATAGAATTAACCGTGTTGCCAAAGTCTGCATTTATTGATTGGATGGAACAGAGGGGGAAGTTAGGTGCGCAAAATAAATTCCCAAGAGTGATGAATGATCAGCTGTATGCGAGTTGGTTAGCACATGTAAAACAAAATTCAGCTCTTCATGTAGACGCCTAAATTATTGAAAAAATTTTCATGTTGATAAAACATGAATTCTTATTTGGGTAAACACTATTTCGCCCAATTTTTCTTCCGTACTTTTGCTTTCCAGTTACCAATACCAAATTAAGCTACCAAAATGAGCAATTGCAAATACATCTTCGTGACTGGCGGGGTTACTTCTTCCTTGGGTAAGGGAATTATAAGTGCCTCTTTAGCAAAACTTCTACAAACGCGTGGTCATCGGGTGACCATTCAAAAACTGGATCCTTATATCAATGTAGATCCAGGTACATTGAACCCTTATGAGCACGGTGAATGTTATGTAACGGAAGACGGTGCTGAAACCGATTTGGATTTGGGGCATTATGAGCGTTTTTTGAATACGTTTACCTCTCAAGCAAACAATGTAACCACTGGAAGAATTTATCAAACCGTTATTAATAACGAACGTAAAGGAGTTTATTTAGGTAAAACAGTTCAGGTAGTACCGCATATCACAGATGAGATAAAAAAAAATATTAGTAAACTGGGTGAAACCGGAGATTACGATATTGTTATAACTGAATTAGGAGGCACTGTAGGTGACATAGAATCGCTACCTTTTGTGGAAGCGGTGCGTCAGTTTATCTGGGAAAAGCCAAATACCGATTGCATTGTTATTCATCTAACTCTGGTGCCGTATTTGGCTGCTGCAGGGGAGTTAAAAACCAAGCCAACTCAGCATTCCGTTAAAATGTTATTGGAATATGGTGTGCAGCCAGATGTATTGGTTTGTAGAACAGAGCATCATTTAAATCAAGAGCTAAGAAATAAAATCGCCAAGTTTTGTAACGTAAAACCAAATGCGGTTATCGAGAGCATCGATGTGGATACCATCTATGATGTTCCCCTTATTATGCAAAAGGAGAAGTTGGATATCGTTGTATTGAAAAAACTAAAATTATCAACGAAGGAGAATCCCAACTTAGACAAATGGAAAGAATTCTTACTGCGATACAAGCATCCGAAGAACGAAGTGAATATTGCTTTGGTGGGCAAGTACGTTGAATTGCCAGATGCCTATAAATCAATTACCGAGGCATTTATTCATGCTGGTGCAAGTAACGAGTGTAAGGTACATGTGGATTTTATTCATTCAGAATTAGTGAGTGACAAAAAAGCAGATTATATATTGGGTAAGTATGACGGTGTTCTTGTTGCTCCTGGTTTTGGCAGCAGAGGAATAGATGGTAAGGTGGCCGCTATTAAGTATGTGCGTGAAAACAATATTCCATTTTTCGGAATATGCTTGGGCATGCAATGTGCTGTAATCGAGTATGCGCGCAATGTGCTTAAATTAAAGAATGCATACAGTGCTGAAATGAGCCCAAAAGCGAAATACAAAGTGATTGATTTGATGGAAGATCAAAAAAAGATTGTAAACATGGGAGGAACCATGCGTCTCGGGGCATATGATTGTCATTTAGAGAAAAAGTCATTAGCAGCCAAAGCGTATGGTCGAACCAAGATTTCGGAACGCCATAGACATCGTTTTGAGTTTAACGATAGATTTAAGAAGGATTTTGAGGAAAATGGGATGCGGATAACAGGTATAAATCCGGATACACAACTTGCGGAAGTGGTTGAGGTAGAAAATCACCCTTATTTTGTAGGAGTTCAATATCATCCAGAGCTAAAAAGTACCGTTGAAAATCCTCATCCACTTTTTGTCAGCTTCGTTAAAGCGGCTATGCATCACAAGGGTTAAACCATTTTTTACCCGCGATTCGATTTACACTTTTTTGTGTGAATAAGTTGCATCCTTTCAAGCTTTAAAATAAACTAAACTTTTTTTAAAAACCCCTTTGGTAAATTAATCCCAAAGACCTACTTTTGCAGTCCTTTTTGAAGAAGTAACCATAAAGTAATATGCCAACTATACAACAACTGGTACGTAAAGGTCGTAAAAAACTGACCACAACGAGCAAATCTAGAGCACTAGATTCATGCCCTCAGAGACGAGGTGTTTGCACTCGTGTATATACTACCACACCTAAGAAACCTAACTCAGCAATGCGTAAAGTTGCGCGTGTGCGTTTAACCAATCAAAAAGAGGTTAATGCATATATCCCTGGAGAAGGTCATAATTTACAAGAGCACTCAATTGTTTTAGTAAGAGGAGGAAGAGTAAAAGATTTACCAGGAGTAAGATATCATATCATTCGAGGAGCTTTAGACACAGCAGGTGTTGAAGGCAGAAACCAAAGAAGATCTAAGTACGGAACTAAAAAACCTAACAAATAGTCATGAGAAAGTCGAAAGCAAAAGAGAGAGTACTAACTCCTGATCCTAAATTTAACGATGTAACTGTTGCTAGATTCGTTAACATGATGATGATGGCCGGTAAGAAATCAGTTTCTCAAAACATTTTTTATACCGCTTTAGAGTTGGTAGAAAAGAAAGTGACTGAAGAGGCAGGAATTGAAACGTTTAAAAAGGCACTTAATAATGTAATGCCAGCAGTTGAAGTAAAAGCAAGAAGAGTTGGAGGGGCTACCTTTCAAATCCCTACTGAAGTTGCTCCATCAAGAAAAGTTTCTGTTGGAATGAAATGGATGATCAAATATGCAAGAGCAAGAAATGAGAAATCCATGTCAGAACGGTTAGCAAATGAAATTATAGCCGCTTCAAAAGGTGAAGGTGCATCAGTTAAAAAGAAAGATGACACGCATAGAATGGCAGATGCCAATAAAGCATTCGCACATTTTAGAGCATAATTAGTAAGAGATAATGGCAAGAGATTTAAAATATACAAGAAATATAGGCATCGCTGCTCATATTGATGCGGGTAAAACTACCACGACTGAGCGAATCCTTTATTACTGTGGTATTAATCATAAAATTGGTGAGGTGCATGATGGTGCAGCAACAATGGATCATATGGCACAAGAGCAAGAAAGAGGTATAACCATTACTTCTGCTGCTACTACAGTGCAATGGACTTATAGAGGAGATCAGTATCATATTAATATTATAGATACACCTGGTCACGTGGATTTTACGGTTGAAGTAAATCGTTCTTTGCGTGTATTAGATGGTCTTGTTTTCTTGTTTAGTGCAGTGGATGGTGTTGAGCCGCAGTCTGAAACAAACTGGAGATTAGCAGATAATTATTCAGTACCTCGTATCGGTTTTGTTAACAAAATGGATCGTCAAGGTGCAGATTTCTTGAATGTTGTAGCTCAAGTGAAAAGTATGTTAGGTAGTAATGCAGTTCCATTGCAATTACCTATCGGTTCTGAAATTGGCTTTAAAGGAGTAGTTGATTTGATTAATTTCAAAGGAATTATCTGGAATGAAGAAGATCATGGAATGACCTTTGAAACGATACCTGTTCCTGAAGATATGATTGAAGAGGCGACTAAATGGAGAGAAGTTCTATTGGAAGCTGTTTCTGATTATGACGATACGCTATTAGAGAAATTCTTTGAAGATTCTGAATCTATTACAGAAGAAGAAATATTGAATGCGTTGAGAGCGGCTTGTATTGAGTTGAAAATTATCCCAATGATGTGTGGTTCTGCATTTAAGAACAAAGGTGTTCAAACGATGCTTGATTTGGTTATGGAATTAATGCCTAGCCCAGTAGATAGAGAAAACACAATAGGAACCCATCCTAAAACGGGAGAAGAGGAAATAAGACAACCAAATTACGATTCTCCATTGGCAGGTTTGGCCTTTAAAATTACAACGGATCCATTTGTAGGTAGATTGGCATTTATGCGTATCTATTCTGGGATGTTAAAAGCAGGTTCGTATGTTTTAAATACTCGAAGCGGAAATAAAGAGAGAATTTCTCGTTTATTTCAGATGCATGCAAATAAACAAAATCCCATTGAGCAATTAGGAGCGGGTGATATTGGTGCGGCAGTTGGATTTAAAGATATTAAAACAGGAGATACCTTGTGTGATGAAAAGCATCCAATTGTGCTTGAATCCATGAATTTCCCTGAACCAGTAATTGGTGTAGCTGTTGAGCCTAAGACACAAGCTGATTCAGATAAGTTGGGAATTGCTTTAGCAAAACTAGCGGAAGAAGATCCAACTTTTAGAGTAAATACAGATCAAGAGACTTCTCAAACTGTAATAAGTGGTATGGGTGAGTTACACCTTGATGTTCTAATGGATCGTCTGAGACGCGAGTTTAATGTTGAAGTGAATCAAGGGGCACCTCAAGTTGCTTACAAAGAAGCAATTACAGGTTCTGTTATTCACAGAGAAACATTTAAGAAACAATCAGGTGGTAAAGGTAAATTTGCAGATATTCAGTTTGAATTATCTCCAGTAGATGAAGACTTTAAAGAAGATGGCGTTCAATTTGTGGATCAAATCAAAGGTGGATCAATTCCAAGAGAATTTATTCCAGCGGTTGAAAAAGGATTTAAACAAGCAATGATAACAGGTGTTTTGGCTGGTTATCCTGTAAATCAAATCAAAGTAAGATTATTTGATGGTGGTTTTCATGCGGTGGATTCAGATACCTTATCGTTTGAGGTAGCTGCGAAACAAGGATTTAAAGCTGCAGCTAAACAAGCTTCTCCTGTGATTTTGGAGCCGATTATGAAGTTAGAAATTCTTACTCCTGCTGATTATATGGGAGAGATTCAAGGAGATTTAAATAGAAGAAGAGGTCTAATCGAAGGATTGGAAGAGCGAGCAGGAGCTCAAGTAATTAGAGGCAAGGTGCCTTTGTCAGAAATGTTTGGATACGTAACTCAGTTGAGAACGATGTCATCAGGAAGAGCAACTTCTACAATGGAGTTCTCAAACTACGATATCGTGCCTAAGCATGTATCAGAAGAAGTAATTAAAAAAGTACAAGGTTTAAAAGAAGCATAACCCATGGTAAACCAAAAAATAAGAATAAAGCTTAGGTCTTACGATCACAATTTAGTAGACCAGTCTGCTGAGAAGATTGTAAAATCGGTAAAGGTAACTGGTGCAGTTGTTAACGGTCCAATTCCATTGCCAACAGAGAAGAAAAAGTATACTGTGTTGCGTTCGCCTCACGTAAACAAAAAAGCAAGAGAGCAGTTCCAAATGTGTTCATACAAGAGATTGTTAGACATCTACAGTTCTTCTGCTAAAACAGTAGATGCTTTAATGAAATTGGAGTTGCCTAGCGGGGTTGACGTTGAAATCAAAGTTTAAGGAAAATGCAAACGAATATTAGGAAAGAAAATAGGTATGACCAGCATCTTCAGTGAAGATGGTAAGAATATCCCATGCACAGTGATTGAGGCAGGACCATGTGTGGTTACTCAAGTTAAAACTGTAGAAACGGATGGTTATAATGCAGTTCAGATCGGATATGGAGAAACCAAAGAAAAGCACAGTAACAAGGCATTGATGGGTCATTATAAGAAAGCTAAAACAACTCCCAAAAGAACTTTAATGGAATTCAGAGTAGATTCAACCGAGTTGAATTTAGGCGATGAAATTACTGTAGATATTTTTGAAGAGGGAGAGTTTGTTGATGTAGACGGCAAACTCTAAAGGAAAAGGATTCCAAGGAGTTGTAAAACGACATGGCTTTGCCGGTGTTGGCCAAGCAACGCACGGTCAGCATAATCGATTAAGAGCTCCTGGTTCTATTGGTGCTTCATCGTACCCGTCAAAAGTATTCAAGGGAATGCGAATGGCAGGTCATATGGGAAACAAAAGAGTAAAATCTATTAACAATAAAGTGGTTAAAATTATGCCCGAAGACAATGCAATCGTTGTTAAAGGATCTGTAGCTGGACATAATGGTACTCTTGTTATAATTGAGAAATAAGATGAAAGTGAACGTAGTAGATATAAAAGGAAAGGATACAGGTAGCACTGTAGAATTGAATAAAGCTGTTTTTGGTGTTGAGCCAAATGATCACGCAATTTATTTAGATGTTAAGCAATTCTTGGCGAATCAAAGACAAGGAACGCATAAGACTAAAGAGTTATGGGAGATTAATAAGAGTACCAAGAAAATCAAAAGACAAAAGGGTACGGGTACTGCACGTGCGGGTAGCGCAAAAAGTGGTTTAATGAGAGGCGGAGCAAGAATGTTCGGTCCTAAACCAAGAAATTATTCTTTCAAATTGAATAAAAAGCTGAAGCAAGTAGCGCGTCTATCTGCTTTAACTTATAAAGCAAAGCAAAATGAAATCATTGTAGTTGAGAACTTCAGTTTTGAAGCGCCTAGTACAAAAGAATTTATTTCTGTTTTGGATAATTTAGGTGCAAGTAATGTTAGAACTTTAGTGATCACTCCAGAAACAGATAGCGTATTGGCTAAATCTGGAAGAAACTATCCAAATGCGGAAGTTATTAAAGCAAGTGATATTAACACGTACCAAATCTTGAAAGCAAAAAATTTAATTGTGCTTCAAGATTCAGTAAAAGCGATCGAAGAAATATTAGTAAAATAAGATGTCAGTACTAAAGAAACCAATCATATCCGAGAAGCTAAATCTTTTGCAAGAAAGACGCGGTCAGTATGGATTCATTGTAGACCGAAAAGCAACTAAGCCAGAAATAAAAAAGGCTATTGAAGAATACTTCGAAGTTGAAGTGGTAAAGTTGAACACAATGATTACTTCTAGAAAATCTAGAAAGAATCGTAAAACAGGTCAAATCACGGGGAAAACAAATAGCGTAAAGAAGGCTATTTTCTCATTAAAAGATGGACAGAGTATTGATTATTTTGAAAACGTATAACCATGCCAGTTAAAAGATTAAAACCCACAACACCAGGTCAACGTTTCAGAATTGCAAACACCAATTCTGAGGTTGGTACCCATAAGAAACCTGAGAAAAGTCTATTGGTTCCAAACAAGAAATCGGGAGGAAGAAACAACCAAGGTAGAATGACTATTAAAGGTCTTGGTGGAGGACATAAAAGAAAATATAGAATTATTGATTTCATTAGAGAACGTCATGGCGATGTTGCAACGGTAACTAGTGTTCAATATGATCCCAATCGTTCTGCACGAATTGCATTGGTTGAATATGCAGACAAAGAGTTGAGATATATCATTTGCCCTACTGGATTAAAAGAAGGCGCAACCGTTGTATCTGGACCTGGTTCAGCACCGGAAATTGGGAATGCTTTGCCATTAGGAGAAATACCTTTAGGAACAATAATTCATAATATTGAATTGGCTCCTAGACAAGGTGCGCGTATGTGCAGATCTGCAGGTAATTATGCGCAGATTTTGGCAAGAGAAGGAAAATATGCGACCATTAAGCTTCCATCAGGTGAAACCAGAATGGTTTTAACAACTTGTATGGCTGTTATTGGTTCAGTATCAAATTCTGAGCACATGTTGGAAAACATGGGGAAAGCCGGTAGAAACAGATGGAAAGGAAGACGTCCATCAACTCGACCTTCTGCAATGAACCCAGTAGATCATCCAATGGGTGGTGGTGAAGGAAGAAACAAGGGTGGACAACCTAGAAACAAAAACCTAGTTTACTCACAAGGACAAAAAACAAGAGATAAGAATAAAGCATCTAGTGCTTTAATCGTGGATAAACGAGTTTCAAAAAGAAATAAATAAGCATGGCAAGATCATTAAAAAAAGGACCATATATTTTCTACAAGTTGGATAGAAAAATTGCTGAAATGAATGAAAGCAGTAAGAAATCCGTTGTAAAAACGTGGTCAAGAGGTAGTATGATTTCTCCAGATTTTGTGGGGCATACAATAGCTGTACACAATGGAAATAAATTTATTCCAGTTTACGTAACTGAGAATATGGTAGGTCACAAGTTGGGCGAATTTGCTCCAACCCGAACATTTAAAGGTCACGGTAAGAAATAATTAAGGATATGGAGGCAAAAGCAATATTAAGAAAATGTCCGTTATCTCCTCGCAAGATGAGATTGATCGCTGATCAGATAAGAGGAATGGATGTAGTGAAAGCTACTGCTGTTTTATCTCATAATAACAGGATGTTGTATAGTGAGTACATGCTTAAAACACTTAAAAGCGCAACAAGCAATTGGTTAAATAAGAACGATAATGCGTCACTTGACAATTTAATTGTTAAAACGGTATTTGTGGACGAAGGCGTTGCGTTAAAGCGACTAAGAACTGCACCACAAGGAAGAGCACATCGAATCAAGAAAAGATCAAATCAAGTTACCATAGTGGTAGATAAAATGGAAAATATGGAATCAACTAACCAAAACGAAGCATAAGGATGGGACAAAAAGTAAATCCTATAGGTATGAGATTGGGTATCATCAGAGGATGGGACTCAAGCTGGTATGGTGGCGATGAATTTGCCGAAAAATTATACGAGGATGACCGCATTAGAAAGTATATCCAAGCACGTATTTCACGTGGGGGTATTTCTAAAGTAGTTATCGAAAGAACCGTAAAACGTTTAATCATAACCATTTTTACTGCTAGACCAGGAATTGTGATTGGTAAAGGTGGTTCTGAAGTTGATAAAATTAAAGAAGAGATTAAAAAGCTTACCAAAAAAGATGTTCAGATCAACATCTTTGAAATTAAGCGACCTGAGTTAGATGCTAAATTAGTATCAGAGAGTATTGCCAGCCAAATTGAAGGTAGGGTTTCTTATAAACGTGCGATTAAAGGTGCTATAGCTAGTACAATTCGTATGGGCGCTGAAGGAATCAAGGTAGGTATATCTGGAAGGTTGAATGGGGCAGAGATGGCACGTTCAGAGCAGTATAAAGATGGTAGAATTCCATTGCATACATTGAGAGCAGATATTGATTATGCATTAACAGAAGCTCAAACAGTTTATGGTAAGATTGGTGTTAAAGTATGGGTTTGTAGAGGAGAGAAGTTTGGAAAAGTAGATTTATCTCCAGTTCAAAAATCCGAGAAACCACAACGAAAGGGTTCTAACCGAAGACCTGAAAGAAGAGAAAGAGATTAAGATAAAAAATTATGTTAAGTCCTAAGAGAACGAAATATAGAAAGATGCAGAAAGGCCGTGTAAAAGGTCTTGCAACTAGAGGTCATCGGATCAATTTTGGTGATCACGGTTTAAAAAGCCTTGAGCCTGCATGGATTACTTCAAGACAAATTGAAGCAGCCCGTATTGCGATGACCAGATATATGAAAAGAGAAGGTCAAGTATGGATACGAATATTTCCAGACAAGCCTGTTACTAAGAAACCTGCAGAGGTTAGGATGGGAAAAGGTAAGGGAGCACCAGAATATTGGGTAGCAATCGTAAAACCTGGAACAATCATGTTCGAAATTTCAGGTGTTACTGATGAAGTAGCCAAGGAAGCATTGCGTTTAGCTGCTCAAAAGCTACCTGTATTATGTAAATTTTCAAGTCGACCAGGAGTGGCATAATTAATTAGTGATTTAAAATGAAATACGCAGATATAAAAGACTTACCAAACAATGAATTAAATAGCAGACTTCGCGAAGAACGAAGAATGCTTGATAAATTAAAGTTTGCTCATGGAGTTTCCACTTTGGAAAACCCTGGAAAAATTGCTGAGTCCAAGAAGACCATTGCAAGGTTAATAACAGAAATGAACAGCAGAAGAATTGCTAACCAAGTTAAAGGCGAAGAATAAAATGGAATTGAATAGAAATGCACGAAAAGTGGTTACGGGTATTGTTACAAGTAACAAAATGGAAAAAACCATTACTGTAGCAATGGAACGTAGAGTGAAGCATAAAATGTATGGTAAATATTTTAAGTCTACCAAGAAGTTTCATGCGCATGATGAGAAAAACGAATGCAATATCAATGATATTGTAGAGATTATGGAAACGCGTCCAACAAGTAAGTTGAAGAGATGGCGTTTGGTAAACATTGTAGAAAAAGCGAAATAAAATGATACAGCAAGAGTCAAGATTAAAAGTAGCTGATAACAGCGGAGCAAAGGAAGTACTTTGCATACGTGTGTTAGGCGGCACCAAAAGAAGATATGCTTCTGTGGGCGACAAGATTGTTGTTTCAGTAAAGGACGCAATGCCTAGTGGAGGAATCAAGAAAGGGGCTGTTTCAAAGGCCGTTGTTGTGCGTGTGAAGAAAGAAGTAAGAAGACCAGATGGTTCATATATTCGATTTGATGAAAACTCATGTGTTTTATTGAATCCTCAAGATGAGCCACGTGGCACTCGGATTTTTGGACCAGTAGCCAGAGAGTTGAGAGATCGTTCATTTATGAAAATTGTTTCATTGGCTCCAGAAGTATTATAAATAAGGATTATGAAATTGCATATTAAAAAAGGAGATTTAGTAAAGGCGATAGTAGGCGTGGATAAAGGAAAAGATCCAGCTAAAGTATTGACCGTAGATGCTAAAAAGCAACGAGCAATTGTTGAAGGGTATAATATTGTTACCAAACACCTTAAACCTCAGGTTGATCAAAACAACCCAGATGGTGGTTTAGTGAAAACAGAAGCATCGATCCATTTGAGCAATTTAGCTTTAGTGGTTGGTGGAGAAATAGTAAAGACCGGACGGAAGCTAAATGATAAAGGTCAGCTTCAGAGATATTCAAAGAAAACGGGAGAATTTATAAAGTAATAAAATGAATTACGCACCAAAATTAAGAACAAAGTACACCGAAGAAATTGTACCAGCGATGAACGAAAAGTTCAAGTACAAAAGTGTAATGGAAGTTCCAAGAATCAAAAAAGTTTGCCTTAATCAAGGAGTAGGTGAAGGAGTTTCTGATAAGAAATTAGTAGATGCTGCTGTAGAGCAGATGACACTTATTGCAGGGCAAGCAGCCGTAGCTACAATTTCCAAAAAGGCGATCTCTAACTTTAAGTTAAGAGAAGATATGCCAATTGGAGCTAAGGTAACTTTGAGAGGCGATAAAATGTATGAATTTCTTGAACGTTTTATCGATATTTCTTTACCACGTGTTAGAGATTTCCAAGGTCTTGCTGTAAAAGGTTTTGACGGAAGAGGTAACTACACGATTGGTGTTAAAGAACAAATCATTTTCCCTGAAATTGATATTGATAAAGTAAGTAGAATCACTGGAATGGATATAACAATTGTAACCAATTCAGGTAACGATATTGAGTGCCTTGAGCTATTAAAATTGTTTGGGATGCCTTTTAAGAAAAAATAACAAATAGAAAAAGAAGAAAGATGGCAAAGGAATCAATGAAAGCAAGACAGCGCAAACGAGAACGAATGGTAGCGCGTTTTGCAGAAAAAAGAGCTAAGTTAAAAGCAGAAGGAGATTGGGAAGGTTTACAAAAACTTCCTAAAAATGCTTCTCCTGTTCGTTTAAGAAATAGATGTAACATTACGGGAAGACCTCGTGGTTATATGAGAGACTTTGGTCTTTGCAGAAACGTTTTTAGAGAAATGGCTTCTGATGGAAAAATTCCAGGAATAACAAAATCAAGTTGGTAATTTAATAAAAAAGAAATGTATTCAGATCCAATATCAGATTATTTAACGAGGTTGAGAAATGCGATTAAGGCTAATCACCGAATCGTGGAAATCCCAGCTTCCAATATGAAAAAGGCAATGACCGAAGTGCTTTATGATCAAGGTTATATTTTAAAATATAAGTTTGAAGATACAGCGAATAACCAAGGTGTTATCAAAATTGCCTTGAAGTATAACCCAGTGTCTAAAATCCCTGCAATTCGCGAGATTAAACGATACAGTAAGCCGGGTTTAAGAAAATACTCAAGTGCAGATAAATTGCCTCGCGTATTAAATGGTTTAGGAGTTGCAATAGTGTCAACTTCTCACGGAGTAATAACAGATAAAAAAGCAAGAGAACTAAACGTAGGTGGAGAAGTTCTATGTTTTGTAAGCTAAAATAAAATTATGTCTAGAATAGGAAATGCAATCATTGAAATCCCTTCTGGAGTTGAATTTAATTTCGACTCAAAGGCTTCAATCGTAACCGTTAAAGGCCCAAAGGGCGAGTTAACACAAGAGATAAAAGGTGGTTTAGATGTTAAAGTAGAAGATGGGAATATTATTGTTAGTAGACCCAACGAAGAAAAAATATCAAAATCGTTACATGGTTTATATAGAACATTAATCAATAATATGGTTATTGGAGTGAGCCAAGGACACAAAACAGCGCAAGAATTGGTTGGTGTTGGTTATAAATGTAGCAATCAAGGAAATTTGTTGGAAATGTCTTTAGGATATTCACATAAAATTATGATGGCTATACCAACTGAAGTTAAAGTTGAAACGGTAACGGAGAAAGGAAAAAACCCAACAATACTCTTAGAATCAATGGATAAACAATTGGTTGGACAAGTTGCGGCAAAAATTAGATCATTGAGAAAACCAGAACCATATAAAGGAAAAGGTATTCGATTTGCAGGAGAACAAGTTAGAAGAAAAGCCGGTAAAACAGCTGCTAAATAATTAGAATCATGGCGAAAGATAAGAAAGTATTAAGAAGATTAAGGATCAAAAGAAGGTTTAGAGACTCTGTTCAAGGAAACTCTGAATGTCCTAGATTATGCGTGTTCAGAAGCAATAAAGAGATTTATGCTCAAGTAATAGATGATTCTCAAGCACACACTTTGCTTGCAGCTAGCTCCAGAGAAGAAGATGTAATAAAAGCTTCTGGAACTAAAGTAGAAATAGCAAGCATCGTTGGTAAGAAAATTGCGGAACGCGCAATTGAAAAAGGGATCAAGCAAGTTAAATTTGATCGTAATGGGTATTTATACCATGGTAGAATTAAAAGTCTTGCAGACGGAGCAAGGGAAGCTGGTTTAGAATTTTAAAAGAAAAGATAATGTCAACTCAAAATATAAAAAGAATTAAATCAAGTGAGATTGAACTAACCGAAAAAGTGGTTGGTATACAACGTGTTGCTAAAGTAACAAAAGGGGGTAGAACTTTTAGTTTTACTGCAATTGTTGTTGTTGGAGACGGTAATGGTGTTGTTGGTCATGGTCTTGGAAAAGCCTCAGAGGTTATTACAGCTATTTCTAAAGGTATTGAAGATGCCAAGAAGAATTTAAGAAGAGTGCCGATTATTAATGGTACCCTTCCACATGAACAATACGGCAAGTTTGGCGGTGGATATGTGTTTTTGAAACCAGCAGCGGGTGGTACAGGCGTTATTGCCGGTGGTGCAATGCGTGCTGTATTGGAAAGTGCAGGTGTTCACGATGTTTTGGCTAAATCAAAAGGTTCCTCTAACCCACATAACGTGGTAAAAGCAACTATTGATGCATTGGCTAAATTAAGAGATCCGTATACCGTTGCTCAGCAAAGAGGAGTTTCATTGGAAAAAGTTTTTAAAGGATAAGAAAATGGCAGCTAAGAAGATAAAAATTACTCAAATTAGGAGCAGTATTGGTAGACCTGAGAACCAGAAGAGAACTTTGGTAGCCTTAGGTTTAAATAAAATTAATAGAAGCAGAGAAGTTGAAGCATCTCCACAAGTGTTGGGTATGGTTCGTACGGTTGCTCACCTATTGAAAGTTGAAAATTAAAAGTATAAAGAAATGAATTTACATTCGTTAAAACCTGCAGAAGGTTCAATAAAAAAAGGAAAAAGAATTGGCAGAGGCCAAGGATCTGGAAGAGGTGGTACTTCTACTAGAGGACATAATGGAGCTCAATCTAGAAGTGGTTATAGCAGAAAGATGGGTTTTGAAGGTGGACAAATGCCAATCCAAAGAAGACTTCCAAAACGTGGATTTAAAAACCCGTTTAGAGTTGAGTACATTGGAGTAAATCTAGACTTTTTAGAAAAGCTTGCTACGGAACATAAAATTAAAGTAATCACTCGTGAAACTTTCATTGAAAAGAACATGATTGGTAAAAATGATAATGTTAAGATATTAGGACGTGGTGAATTAAAAACTAAGATCGATGTTACTGCCGATGGTTTTAGCAAATCGGCTAAAGAAGCTATCGAAAAGCTTGGTGGCAAGGTAGAAATATTTAATAAACACGAAAAAAAAGACGCCTAATCAATGCTTAAATTGAGATTCATACAAAAGCTAAAAGAAATCTGGAGTATAGATGATCTAAGAGTACGTATTATTAATACTCTTATGTATCTCTTTATCTTTAGGTTAGCTACCTATATCATTCTACCCGGAGTTGATTCTGCTCAATTAACTGGATTGCAGCAACAGGCATCTGGTGGTTTGGTTGGACTATTGGGCCTATTTACAGGGGGTGCTTTTGATAAAGCATCGGTAATTGCATTAGGGATTATGCCCTATATCTCTGCAAGTATTGTGATGCAACTGCTAACGCTAGCAGTACCTGCTTTCCAGAGACTCTCTCGAGAGGGTGAAGAAGGAAGGGATAAAATGAATCAATATACGCGTATTCTTACCATTGGTATTACGCTATTCCAAGCAATTGGATATGTTGCCAACTTGAAATCTAATCCGGGTAACCACGGTGCATTGTTGTATTTAACTGATCCAGGTGCAATGAGTAACAGTATGTTTACCGCTGTTTCTGTTGTGCTATTAGTTGCGGGAACCATGTTTGCAATGTGGATTGGAGAACGTATTACAGATAAAGGTCTTGGAAATGGTATATCACTCTTAATTATGATTGGTATTATCGCGAGTTTTTTACCAAGCTTATTAGGTGAAATTAGTTTGAAGTTTACTTCTGGAGATCTACTATGGCCTATTATTGAATTAGCTATTTGGGTTGCTGTTATTATAGCTACCGTTTTGCTAATACAAGGCGTACGAAGAATACCTGTTCAATATGCGAAACGGATGGTTGGAAACCGTTTAGCTGGTGGAGCAAGACAATATTTGCCTTTAAAAATTAATGCGGCTGGTGTAATGCCAATCATATTTGCACAAGCACTTATGTTTATTCCGGTAACATTTACTTTACAGAAATCAGTGAGTTCATTAAGTGCGTTTGTAGACTATACATCTTGGCAATACAACTTAGTATTTGGCTTATTAGTGGTTGTATTTACTTATTTCTATACCGCAATAACCATTGACTCAAGAAAGATTAGTGAAGAAATGAAACGAAACGGTGGATTCGTTCCAGGTATTAAACCCGGGAATAGAACTACTGAATTTATTGATTCGGTAATGTCAAGAATTACCTTACCAGGTTCTATCTTCTTAGCATTAGTAGCAATTTTACCTGCCTTTGCACAAAGGTTAATGGGAGTTTCACCAAGTTTTGCCCAATTCTATGGTGGTACTTCGTTGTTGATTATGGTAGGGGTAATTTTAGATACCCTTCAGCAAATAAATAGTTACCTTCAAACACGTCATTATGATGGGTTAATGAAGTCAGGAAAAATGAGGGGTAGAAATGTTCAATCAGGAATGTAATTTGATATTGATAAAGTTAAATAAAGTTCATATTTTTGCAGCCCGAAAAAAATAGCCATGCCAAAACAAAGTAGTATAAAACAAGATGGAGTTATCAAAGAAGCACTCTCAAACGCAATGTTTAGAGTGGAGCTTGAAAATGGACATCTTATTGTTGCTACAATCTCTGGAAAGATGCGAATGCATTACATTAAAATTCTTCCAGGAGACAAGGTACAGGTTGAAATGTCACCTTATGATTTATCAAGAGGTAGAATAACATATAGATATAAATAGTACGCATAATGAAAGTTAGAGTATCCATAAAAAAGCGCAGTGTAGACTGCAAAATTGTAAGACGTAACGGTAAGTTATACGTCATCAATAAAAAGAACCCAAGATTTAAACAACGTCAAGGATAGTATAAAATAATGGCACGTATAGCAGGAATAGATATCCCTAAAGGGAAAAGAGGAGTTATAAGTCTAACTTATATCTACGGGATTGGAAGATCACAGGCGGCATCTGTATTAGATAGAGCTGGAGTTGATCAAAGCAAGAAAGTAGAAGAGTGGAGTGATGAAGAAACTGGAAAGATCAGAAGTATTATTACGGACGAAGTAAAAACAGAAGGTGAATTAAGATCTCAAGTTCAATTGAACATTAAGCGATTAATGGATATTGGCTGTTACAGAGGACAACGCCATAGAAAGGGTTTACCTTTAAGAGGTCAACGCACAAAGAACAACTCAAGAACTCGAAAAGGGAAACGTAAAACAGTAGCTAACAAAAAGAAAGCTACTAAATAGTGATAGAATAACATGACAAGTAAGAAAGTTATAAAAAAGAAAGTAAAAGTAGACCCGTTAGGACAGGTTCATATTAAGGCTACTTTTAATAATATCATAGTATCCATTACAAATGGAAACGGAGATGTTATTTCATGGTCTTCTGCAGGCAAAATGGGTTTTAGAGGTTCTAAAAAGAATACTCCATATGCTGCTCAAACTGCAGTATCAGATTGTGCACAAGTTGCATATGACGCAGGTTTGAGAAAAGTAGATGTATACGTAAAAGGACCTGGAAGCGGCAGAGATGCAGCAATACGTACAATAGCAGCTGTAGGAATCGATATTACATCAATCAATGATGTTACACCTTTACCACATAATGGTTGCCGTCCTCCTAAAAGAAGACGTGTTTAATTTCTATTGTATTAATATTTAAAGAGAAAACAGAATGGCAAGATATACAGGACCAAAAAGTAAAATAGCAAGAAAATTCAAAGAACCAATCTTTGGACCAGACAAGCATTTGGAGCGAAAGAATTACCCTCCAGGGCAGCACGGAAACGCAAGGAGACGTGGAAAAAAGTCTGAATATTCTATGCAGTTAATGGAAAAGCAAAAAGCAAAATACACGTATGGTTTGCTTGAAAAACAATTCCTTAACACTTATAAAAAAGCAAGTATTAAAAAGGGGATTAAAGGTGAAAATCTTTTAAGATTACTCGAAGCAAGATTAGACAATACGATTTACAGAATGGGCTTTGCAAGAACAAGATCTGCAGCACGTCAGTTTGTATCACACCGGCATGTAACTGTAAATGACCATGTTGTAAATATTCCTAGCTACTCACTAAAACCAGGAGACAAAGTATCTATTAGAGAACGTTCTAAATCATTAGAGGCGATTGCTGATGCTGTTACAAGTAGTAACAATTCTTTTTCTTGGTTAGACGTTGATCGCAAAGAATTAAGTGGAACATTTTTGAACCTACCAGAGCGTTCAGAAATTCCTGAAAACATCAAAGAACAATTAATTGTAGAACTATATTCTAAATAAAAATATGCCAGTAATACCATTTCAGAAACCGGACAAAGTAATAATGCAAAAAGACACAGACTTTTATGGTCTGTTCGAATTTGCCCCATTAGAAAAAGGATACGGAGTTACCATTGGAAACTCTCTTCGCAGAATATTGCTTAGTTCCCTCGAAGGATATGCTATCACTAGCATAAAGGTTCAGGGCGTAGACCATGAATTCTCCTCCATTAAAGGAGTTATTGAAGATGTAGTCGACATCGTGATGAATCTAAAACAAGTAAGATTTAAAAAGCTTACTGAAACAGATGAAACTTCAGAAAAAATCTTCATTTCTCTTAAAGGAAAAGATCAATTTTTAGCTGGAGATATTAGCAGATATACGAATACCTTCCAAATTCTTAATCCTGAGCATGTAATATGCAACATGGAGCCTACTGTAAACATCGAGTTAGAGCTTACTGTAGATAAAGGTAGAGGTTACTTACCTGCAGAAGAAAACAGACCTAAGGATGCGGCTATTGGACTTATTCCAATAGATTCAATTTTTACACCTATCAAGAATGTAAAATATTCAGTTGAGGATTTTAGAGTTGAGCAAAAAACAGATTTCGAGAAACTTATTCTTGAGGTTAGCACAGATGGCTCAATTCATCCTGAAGAAGCTTTGAAAGAAGCGGCTAATATCTTAATTCAACATTTTGTGTTATTTAGTGATGAAAGCATATTATTAGATGCACAAGTTCAAAAACCAACTCAAGAGGTTGATGAGAACTATCTGCACATGCGTAAGATACTTAAGTCTCCATTATCTGACTTAGATTTATCTGTAAGAGCATATAACTGTTTGAAAGCAGCGGAAATTAAAACACTTGGTGAATTGGTAAGCTATCATATCGATGACTTGTTGAAATTTAGAAATTTCGGTAAAAAATCGCTTGCAGAATTGGAAGAATTTGTGCGCGAGAAGAACCTGAATTTCGGAATGGATGTAAGTAAATACAACCTTAATGACGATTAATTATAATGAGACACGGAGATAAAATAAATAATTTAAGTAGAACAGCATCTCATAGAAAGGCGATGTTAAAGAACATGGCGTGTTCTTTAATTCAACATAAATCGATCAATACAACCACAGCGAAAGCGAAGGCATTGAGAAAATTTGTTGAACCATTAATCACCAAATCTAAAAACGATACGCAACACAACAGAAGAGTAGTATTTAGCTACCTTCAAGATAAACAAGCCACAAAGGAACTATTTACAAGTGTAGCTGATAAGGTAGGTGACCGACCAGGTGGATACACGCGTATTCTTAAAATTGGGATAAGATCAGGAGACAATGCTGACATGGCAATGATCGAGTTGATTGATTTCAATGAGTTTTATACCCCTAGAACCAAAAAATCTGATAGCAAGAAAAAACGCTCAAGAAGAGGTGGAACTGGAAAAGGGACTGAGAAGAAAGCTGAAACTGCACCTGTAGTAGAAGATGCAGTTGAAGTGGTTGAAGCTACTCCTGAGGCGGTTGTTGAAGCAATTGCTGATACTCCTGAAGCAGAAGTTGTGGAAACAGTTGCAGAAACAGAAGTGCCTGTAGTTGAAGAATCATCAGAAGAGACTCCAGAGGCTCAATCTACGGACGAAAGCTCAGACGAAGAGAAAAAAGCCTAACATCAATAACATATTAAAAATCCATTCGCCAAAAGCGGATGGATTTTTTATGTCTAAAGGGTTAGTTTAATTACTTTTGAATTTAGAATGAATATTAAGCTAAGTGTGGTCATTGCTTATTATAAGAATGAAACATTTCTTAAACTATTGCTCCGTGCATTCCAGCAACAAACCCGTAAAGAGTTTGAGTTGGTTATTGCAGAAGATGATAATGCGCTCGATATAGATACGCTTGGTATTGCAGATTACACATTTCCAATTCGCCATGTCAGTCAAGAGGATAGTGGGTTTAGAAAATGTCGAATACTGAATCAGGCCATAAAACGAGCAACAGCAGACCGAATCGTTTTTATTGATGGGGATTGCATACCCCACCCTAGGTTTATTGAATCATATTTGAACTTGCTAGAGTATCCATGCATATTTGGAAGAAGAGTGATGTTGAGTGAAGGTCATACTGAAAAGCTTACCAATGGTAAATCTTCACTCGCCATATTAAACTTGATTGCAGAAGGAAGCAAGCAAATAAAGCACGCGATTTATTATCCAACACGGAAACCCAATCAAACAAATAGTAAAGGCATTTGGGGATGCAATTGGTCCATTGATAAAGAACTTCTGTGCCAAGTGAATGGGTTTGACGAGGATTACACATTAGCCGGCATTGGAGAGGATGTAGATATTGAATGGCGTTTAAGAAAAAATGGAGTACCCATCTATTATGCAAAACATAGACCCATTGTGTATCATTTGTATCACCCAGAGCATTATAATGATGCAATTGTTAATCAAAATCTGAAAAAGTTAAAGTCTAAAAGACAACTTGGTGCGGCTTATTGTATTAACGGTATTAAAAAGGCCGATTAGGACTTAGATCGAATTGCATCCACTGGAAGCATTTTGGATGCTTTGCTAGCTGGGAAATATCCAGCCAATACCCCAATAATTGCAGAGAATATAACTCCTCCTAGAAAGATTTTGAAACTTAGGATCAGTCTAAATGTGTTGTCACTGGACGAAAGTGCTCCATTGGCTATTAAACAAATTAAATAGACCAGTAGTATGCCCAATAGGCCTCCAATTATACACAGCATGACCGATTCTGCAATAAATTGATTTTGAATAAATCTTCGCTTGGCACCTAAAGCTTTCTGTATACCGATAAGATTGGTTCGTTCTTTTACCGAAACAAACATAATATTAGCCACGCCAAACCCTCCAACAAGCACGGAAAAAATGCCAATAAGTAGGCCCGCTATATTAATGCTATTAAAGAGTACAGATAAATTGGCGGTCAGCATGGATATCTGATTAATCGAAAAATTATCCTCCTTTTTTATTTTTAATTTGAGCAGGGTACGAAGAATCCCTCTTACTTCGGCCTTTGCTTCATCTAGAGGTATGTTGTCCTTCACTTTAAGCATCATACTGGGTTCTGAGCCTTCTTTTTGGAGGTTATAGCTCTTGTTTAAGAATAAATAGGGTGTAAATGCCAAGTCATCGTTGTTCTTGCCTAAAAGATTGTCTCCTTGCTTCTTAAGAATGCCTATCAATCTGGCTGGAATTTTATTAATCGTTATTTGTTTACCCAGATCATTTTCACCTAAACTTAAATTTTCAGCAATACGGTTACCAATTATTACAACGTTACCACCTGTCCCACTTTCAAATTCTGTAAAATACCTCCCTTTCTCTAAATTAAACTCTTGAACATGTCTGTAATCATGCGTGCATGCAACTACACTTGCATTATCAATAATGATTTTATTGCTTACAATTTTAACGTTGTTTATCCCTGTAACGTATGAACTATGCTTGATAACCGTTCCTTTTAGTTGCTTCTCAAGTAATTCAAAGTTCTTATATGTAGGTGAAGGTCTTCGGTAATACTTCCACCACGGATAATCACTCCCAAAGGTCCAAGGCCATTTTTGAATGAAAATAACATCTGTGCCAAAGCTTTCTACACTGCTTTTGACGTGTTTCTCTAATGAACTTACGGCAGTAAAAACCATTATAATGCAAAATATACCGATGGTAATGCCAAGAACTGAGAGTACTGATCGTAATTTGTGGCTTAGTATAGCCTCAAATGCGAGTTTTATATAGGCAATATGGTATTTGAACAATTCAGCGCAAATTAGGAAATTTGTTTATAGCAATTGCCCAAAATCGATAAGAGGCAATATTTATATGGTTGAATTTTACGCTATTTTATTTTTGTTTCAAGACATAAACAAGTACTTTTGCACTCCTTAAAAAATTGCTTTAAACTAGCGCTACTCCTATATGAAATTATCCAAATTCGGCTTTGAATTACCCCAAAACTTAATATCACAAGGATTAAACAAAGATCGTCATGATTGCCGTTTAATGGTTGCTGACAGTAAAACAGGGAAAATTGAGCACAAAAAATTCGTTGATCTACTTGAAATATTTAATGATAAGGATGTTTTTGTGTTGAACAATACGAAAGTATTTCCAGCTAGAATGTATGGCAACAAAGAAAAAACCGGTGCTCAAATAGAAGTTTTCTTGTTGCGAGAGTTGAATAAAGAAAACCGATTATGGGATGTATTGGTTGATCCAGCAAGGAAAATTCGTGTCGGAAATAAACTCTACTTTGGAGAAGATGAATTGGTAGCTGAAGTGGTGGATAATACAACCTCTAGAGGAAGAACGATTCGGTTCTTATTTGATGGGTCTGAGGAAGAATTTACCAAAGTGGTGGACAAAATAGGTCAGACACCCATACCGAAGTATTTAGAAAGAGAGCTAAAGGAAGAAGATAACGAATGGTATCAAACCATCTTTGCTAAAGAAGTTGGAGCAGTAATGCCACCTGCAGTAGGCTTGCACTTTTCTAGAGAGTTTATGATGCGTTTGGATATTAAAGGCATCAACTTTACTGAAGTAACACTTCATCAAAGTTTAGGCACTACCAAAGACGTTGAGGTTGAAGATTTAACCAAGCATAAAATGGACAGTGAGTATTACTTTATACCACAGGATACTTCCACATTGGTGAATGATGCCAAAGAGAATAAAAGAAAAATTTTGGCAGTAGGTTCTGGTGCTCTTAGAGCTCTAGAGTCATCCGTTTCATCTATAGGCACTCTAAATATGGGCGAAGGATGGACAGATAAGTTTATTTTTCCTCCACACGATTTTAAAATTCCTAATTGCTTTTTGACCAATTTCCATGCTCCAAAATCTACATTGATGATGGCTACTGCAGCATTTGCTGGTTATGACTTCGCAATGGAGATTTACGAAACGGCAATTAAGGAAAAATATAAGTTTAGAACTTACGGTGATGCTTTGCTCGTTCTGTAGCACGTCAACCATTAATTGTTTTATTTCATTTTTTAACCCTACTTTGCAGTAGGTGCAGTCAAATTATCTCAAATTGACCATTTTTATTCGGATTCTACTTTGTGTAGTATTGATGTCGGGTACTCGGATATATGCCCAAAGCTGGTATAGAAATTCAGGTTCATTGCAGGAGTTATGGTATAGCAATTATGATGTTGAAGCAAAAAAACTGCATAACAAACAGCATTTTGCTAATTTGGCACCTGACGGGTCGTCACTTGTTGCACTTAATTTAAGAACAGATTTCAACCCAGATAGTATGGCTAAACGTAAATTGCCTTTTTATCTGAATCGAGGGAATTTATACTATGAGAAGGGTCAGAAGTATCAAATTTTCTTGAACCCAGTGTTAAGTTTAAGTGGAGGAAAGGCGGGCTCAAAATCAACCTTTGTTAATTCAAGAGGAGTGGAGTTTAAAGGAAACCTTGGCGGGAAGTATGGTTTAGGTTTTTATAGTCGTATTACTGAAAACCAATGGGTAGGTCCTGGCTTTGTTGATAGTTTTGGCAATCGAAACGATGTTATACCTGGGCAAATTTGGTGGAAAAATTTTAAGAACAAAGGGTATGATTATATTGGCGCTACAGGATACATAACCTTTAGCCCAATTAAGGATTTTGTAACCGCTCAATTTGGGAATGATCGAAATTTCATTGGTTTTGGAGAAAGGTCTCTAATATTAAGTGACTTTGCAGCACCTTATCTTTTCTTAAAACTAAACACCAAATTTGGTAAACGAATTGAGTATCAGAATATATTCTCGAAATATACCGACTACTCTCCATTGCTAGGGAATAGTCTTTTTACTCCAAAGTATGGTGCAATGCATCGAATTTCTGCCAAGATTGGAAAAGGTACTTTTATTGGCCTTTCAGAAATGGTAATGTTTCAGCGCGTAGACAGTACGCAAACTGGGTATGATATCAGTTACTTAAACCCAATTATTTTTCTTAGAGCCGTTGAAATTGATGCAGGGAGTAATGATAATGTTATGATGGCCATTGACTTTAAACAACACACTAATTTTAATATGATTTTCTATGGTCAATTTGTATTGGATGAGTTTAATATCAAATTTGTGCGCCAGAAAAATGGATGGTGGGCTAATAAGTATGGTTATCAATTAGGTGCGAAGTATGCCAAAACAGAATCAAAATTGGGCCTGTTTAGTATAAGTAGTGAGTACAATAGAGTAAGACCTTATACCTATAGTCATTTTAATACCGGCAGTAATTATGCTCATTTTAATCAAAGTTTGGCGCATCCATTGGGTTCAAATTTCCATGAGGTATTTACACGCATACATTATGTACCTAAAATCAGAAAGTTGTTTCGCAAAGATGATTTGATCATGTTCAGTGCTTCGTTCAGTGTGGTAAGAAAGGGTGTCGATTCAAGTCTTGCAGGTAATAATTATGGCGGAAATATACTCAGGTCTAATTCTACACGCGTTCAAGATTTTAATAATGATTTATTTCAAGGGCAAAATGTCAATGCATTGATGGCGGATATATCTATTTCCTATCGATTAGGTTATGCAAGCTTTTTTGACCTAAGAGTTCAACATAGATCTGGATCAAAATACATTGGTACAGGCACTTCTATCTCGGTGGGTTATCGATTGAATGCTGATTTACGCAAACTAAGCTGGTTTTAAATTAGGTTAATCACAATCCGACATGCATTCATCTCCTTCGCGTTCAACTTCAAACGTGGTGTGAAATATTTGGAATTCCTTGCAAATTGCAATCAAGGTTTTCTTTAATTTAATGATTGTATCATCGCTTAATTCTTTTTGTACCGTAACATGAGCAGATAGAATGTGGTATTCTCCATCTAAGCTCCAGGTATGTACATCATGTATTTCAATCAGTCCTTCTATTGAGTTTATCTTTGCTTCAAGTTCATCCAAATTTAAACTCCTGGGAGTTGACTCCATTAGAATGTGATACACTGGGATTAGCAAACGGATGGCATTATACGCGATAAATATGCTCAAGCCTAGGGAAAGGATGGGGTCGATAATGGGAAGATCAAAGAAATAAATAGCTATGGCTCCAATGAGTACTACCACCCAGCCCAAGGCGTCTTCAAGCAAGTGCAAGTACAAGGCACGAGCGTTTAGTCCACTATTTTTGCTTTTTAGACTTAATACAGCAACACCATTAAATAATACACCAAGTACTGCCATCCAAAACATGCCAACACTATTTACATCCTGAGGAGCCATAATGCGATCTATAGCACGTGTGGTCATAAAAACGGAACCGGTTAGAAGTATGATGCCATTTATTAATCCAGAGAGCACAGAAAGCCTTCTATAGCCAAATGTAAATTGATTGTTTCTCTTTTTATAGGATCTCTTTTCAATAAGAATAGTAGAGCCCAGAGCAATTGAATCTCCTAGGTCATGAACGGCATCTGCAAGAATTGCAGTTGAATTAAACATAATGCCTCCAATAAACTCAATAACTGTAAATACGGCATTAATAATAAACGCCCAAAACATGTTTTTTACGATAGGATGTCCATGAGCGTGATCATGATGCTTGTGAGCATGATTATCTCCATGCGTATGATTGTGTTTTGCCAACCTAACAAAGGTAAGGATAATTATGAGGGCATAAAAAAACCATCAGCTATTTGGCTGATGGTTTTTTTATGTATTGTTATTCTACTTATTGAACTGATGCAGAAACTGAGTTTATTACTGCTACTGTAGTACCACCTGAAGAGTTTGGAACTGCTCTCCAAAGAACAAGAACAACTTTCAAGTTTGCAGCATTCCATGTACTTGTGATTGATGTAGTCATTGATTTTGGGTATTCTTGATCAGCGGCTGGACCTGTGATCAATTTGTCGCCAGTTACCAATGAAGTAACACTTTTTCTAAGAACATCGTTAAAATTGTAATCAGCCCATCCTGAACCACTAGAATATTGTCTCCCAGCAATTCCGGATTCCATAACGTAAGCAGCTAATCGGTATTCTTCTGTTAAAGACTTAAAGAATTTAGTTCGTGTATCAAAAGATAGATTTGTTCCATCTAATTTAACGTTTTCAATCGCCATATTAGCAATTACATCAGACACACCAACATCCGCAAGAATCGCAGCATCCATATTAGCTTGCATTGCTGATCCTCCATTTACTGCTGATCCTTCAGCATTGGCAACGATATACGCAGTTGGTACACCACTTACTCCAAATACACCTGCTAGTGAATTTGCATTAGCATTATTTAAAGGATCTGTAGCACCAGAACCATTTAATTGGCAAGCTATAATATTTACTTTATCTCCATGTTTAGTATTCATGGCTTTTTTTGCAGGCGCTCCGTATAAACCACATGGTCCACACCAGTTACCTGACATATAAAAGATAGTAGATTGTTGGGTAGCTGCAATGGCAGCTGGGCCTGAATTTCCACCAGTAGTGTCATTAGCAGGCTCTGTTTTTTCTTTTTTACAAGCGCCAAAAGCTATCATCATTGATAAAGGAATGGCAAGTAGTAACGATTTTTTCATATTTTACTGTTATTAATTTTTTTAATTCCTTCAAATGTACCTATTCTTCTTCTTAAGAAAAACCATCTTGCAGAAAAATGACTGAAATTATTTTTAAATTCTTGTTGCATGTAAAGTAAACACTCGATTTATAGCGGAATAAGTGAAATCTGTATTTATAAAAAAAGCCCTTCCATTTGGAAGGGCTTTTTAATATTATTCGGATGTTTTAATACGCATTAACAAATTCGTATTTCGCACCATTTTTCTTATAAATCACGGTTACTACTTCAAGGTTAGCCTTAACCCAAGAGTTGTCTATAGCAACTTCAAAGTCAAAATTCTCCGTTCCATTTGCTCCTGTGTTGCTGATTTTTGTACCCCAAGCAGTAGCAAATGAAGCTCTAAAAACGTGATGATGCTCAACCACACCAGTTTGACTAGCTTGTCTATTTTTTGCTTTATCTTCAGTTAAGTATGCAGCAATATAATAATCTCCGCTTCCTGCCTCAAAGAATTTAGTGGTAACTTTAACCTTGGCTGTTGATCCATCAATAGTCAAATTATGATTTGAGTTTGCAACTACAGTAGCACTTTTATGAGCAGATGCTGCATTGTCTGTATTTGTCTTTGATTGAGCGGTATATATACCACCGCTTGAAGAATACTCCATGGTGTTAACACCATTTGTACTCATAGTTGGATATCCTTTAATACCAAAGGCTTGCGCTAAAACAGCTGCATCAGCGGTATAGAAAAGATTGTTGTCCCAGCTAGAACTTGTGCTGGCATAAAGACTGATAAATTTAGCAGAAGTTTTGTTTGATGTAATGATATCATTGTATAATGTCCAGCCCCAAGCTCCACAAGGACCGCACCATGTAGCTGTAGCTTTAGTGATTAATGAATTGTTAACTTGCTCCACTACAAGCCCGTTTGAAGCGCCGCTTCCACCCGTAGTGTCATCAGTACCTGGCTCTGTTTTTTCTTTTTTACATGCGCCAAAAGCTATCATCATGGATAGAGGAATGGCAAGTAATAGTAATTTTTTCATGCTAGTTTTTATTATTTTTCGTTTTTGTTTTGCCAAATACAAACTTTTATACGCTCATTGAAAAACGGATACAAAAAAAATGACCGAAGAAACCAGGTCATGATGATCGCGTATTTGAAAGAAATAGGAGCTTATTCAGTTAAGACAAGGGCTTCACCTTCTTTGTTTTCTATCGAGTATTGGTTTAGGTTTAGCTTGTCATTTTTCAACAAAGTCATTTTGCTTTTAAGCTTCCACTGCCATTTTCTCCATAAATTCATGAATCCATGTTTCAGGTAACCATAAATATAAGGATGCACCGTAACAATTAATCCTTTTTGATTTTGATTTTGGATTATGTACTCCAAATCATTCTCTATTTTGTCTACAATTAATACCGAATTCTCCATTCTTCCTGTACCATTACAAGTAATGCATGTTTCCGTAGTAGAAATTACCACCTCTGGTCTTACACGCTCTCGGGTAATTTGCATCAGACCAAACTTGGTCATCGGCAGAATGGTATGTTTGGCCCGATCAGCAGACATTGCTTTTTGCATGGTTTCCAAAACATCCTTGCGGTGTTTAGGAGCTTTCAAATCAATAAAATCAATAACAATGATGCCACCCATGTCTCTCAAACGCAACTGGCGTGCTACCTCTTTTGCCGCTTCCTTATTTATTTCAACGATATTCTCTTCACGGCCTTTGTCAGGTTGTTTTGATCTACCACTATTTACGTCTATAACATGAAGCGCCTCAGTATGTTCAATTACTAAATAGGGTCCATTTGCAACAGGTACTGTTTTGCCAAAGGATGCTTTTATGGCCTTGGTGATTCCATAATGGTCAAATATGCGTTCCTTACTATTAGTGAAGTGCTTAATGAGGTTCTCTTTAGATGGATCAATGGCTTTAAAATAGCTCTTGATATCATTGTAAATGGATTCGTCATTACAAACAATTTGCGAATAACTTTCGTTAATCATATCGCGCAAAAGAGAGCGCAATCGATTGTCTTCAGATAGTAATTTTCGGGTGGGTTCAGCGCTTTTTAAATTGGTATAGAAGGTATCCCATTTTTTTAGCAATTCATCCATGTCTGCTCTGATGTCATCATTGTCTGCGGCATCTTCAGCAACGGTTCGAATAATGAGTCCAAAGTTTTTGGGCTTAATCTCTTTGACCAGTTCGCGAAGTCTTTTCTTCGTTTCAGGGTTCCCTATCTTTTTCGAGATATTAACTTTACTTGAGAAAGGGAGTAGAACAAGAAATCTTCCGGCAAAAGAAAGATCAGTAGTTATTTTTGCCCCTTTATTAGAAATGGGCTCTTTACTGATTTGAACAATTACACTTTGATTCTTTTTTAATACATCCGCAATCTTACCTTGTTTTTCAAGCAATGATTCTGGTTTAAAGCGATTTAGCCTGTTGTCCAGTTTGAACCCAGAAACACCCATTCGCATCAGTTTATTTACGGAGTTGAAATGCGGACCTAATTCCAAGTATGGCAGGTAGGCGTCCTTTTCAGCACCGATAGCTACGAAAGCAGCATTTAAAGTGGGCATAGCTTTTTTTACCTTGCCCATATAAATGTCACCTACAGAAAGCACATTGTTCCTGGGGAATTTATGGTATTCTAACAATGTTTTATCATTGACAAGAGCGACCTCTATTGTGTCTTTACTTGCATTGATAAATAAGTTTTTACTCAAATTAATGGATTGCTAAATAGGAAGAATTATTTCTTCTTATGTCTATTTTTTCTTAGACGTTTTTTCCTCTTGTGGGTAGCAATTTTATGTCTTTTTCTTTTCTTACCGCTTGGCATATCTATGGTTGGTTTAAATTCTTTGCTTTATCTAAAAACTCTTTTGCCTTTTGTGTATTACCAAGTTGACCATAAATGTCGCTCAACTTAAATAGAAACTCTGCATTAGAGGGCTGCAAATTTACTAATTTATTATAAACTTTAATAGCTTTTTCGTTTTGACCTGACATGAGCAAAAGTTGACCATACAAAAGGTTGGTGCTCAAATCATTACTGTCAATTGATAAGCTCTTCTTAATATACCCAATTCCAACCATTGGAGGGTCTTCATTTAATTGTATGATTGAAACGGCAAGTTTGTTGTTCGCCAGTATATTATTTGGGTTCAATTCAGTTGCTTTTAGATAGAGTTGTTTTGCTTTAGCTAATGCAAACCTTGACTTATCCGGATCTTCGCCTTTTTCCGTTTCCAGAATAAACAAATCTGCCGCAATCATGTAGTTTGTATCAGTGCGATTCAGTTCGGCAATTTTTTCTTGAGCAAATCCCGCAATAACAAAATTGTCGGTAGAAAGTGCTTTCGCCAAAATGCTTTGGTAAGCTGTTTTATTGGCAGGGTTAGCTTCAGCACGAATGGGACTGTTTTGTATTAGGGTTTTTAAACTGTCGTTAGCCTCTTGATACGCAACGCGATACCATTTGGTTTCATCTAATGGTTTGGCTTTCGAGTGTCCAATTGGTTCAGTTCTAGGCAAGATGGTTGCTGTATCTGTGTTTCGCCCTTTTAAATAAAAAAAAACTGCCACTAGAAAAAGTGACAGTATTATTATTGATATTTTGGTCTTGTTCGCTTTCACAAGACAAAGGAAACTATTTTAGTTTAGATTTAACACTTTCGCTTGATTTTACTGCTTCAATAAAATCTTTTGAAGGTTTAAATTTTGGAATAAAATGTTCATCGATGACCACTGAAGTGTTTTTAGTAATGTTTCTTCCAATTTTTGCTTTTCTGTGCTGCAGTATAAATGAACCAAAGCCTCTGAAATAAATATTGTTTCCTTTAACCATATTTCCTTTC
Source organism: uncultured Bacteroidia bacterium (assembly GCA_943788195.1). Lineage (GTDB taxonomy): Bacteria > Bacteroidota > Bacteroidia > NS11-12g > UBA955 > CALSPH01. The sequence goes on along the minus strand of CALSPH010000002.1, from coordinate 348,637 downwards.
ATGGATTTAAAGAAAGTTTCTATGGTTTGTGTAACCACCACTTTTTCAATTCCAGTTTTTTCGCTTATTTCGTTTATAATATCTGCCTTAGTCATAATGTTTGTAGATTTTAATCTTTATTAGAACAACTGCAAATAAATAATGTTTTTAACGAAATAAATAATAAATATCTTGAGCTTTTTTTCAAATGAAATAATTGGCTGGTATTCTGAAAATGGGCGAAGTCTGCCTTGGCGTGAAACCAAGGATCCATATCGGATATGGCTATCTGAAATTATTTTGCAACAAACAAGAGTATCTCAAGGGTTGCCTTACTATGAGAAATTCATAAAGCATTATCCTGACTTAAACGGTTTTGCGAATGCAGAAGAGACCGATATACTAAAACTTTGGCAAGGCTTGGGGTACTATTCGCGGGCAAGAAATATGCATAAATGCGCTCGGTTAGTACAGCGAGATTTTGGTGGTTTTTTTCCTTCAACCTATGCTCAATTGCTTCAACTTCCTGGTATTGGTCCATACACTGCGGCTGCAATCGCATCTTTTGCTTTTGAAGAATCGGTGGCGGTGGTGGATGGCAATGTCATTCGTTTGGTTTCACGTTACCTAGGCATTCAGGAGCCAGTTAATAAAGGGGCAACCTTACGCAGCATCAACACCTATGTTCAAGAAGAAATCCAAGGGTTTAAACCAGACCTTTTCAATCAAGCCATTATGGAAATGGGGTCGCAAATATGTACCCCTAAACTCACCAAGTGCGATAGTTGTGTCCTTGCCATGAATTGCCAAGCGAAAAAGGAGGGACTTGTTAACAGAATCCCGTTCAAATCAACACGTACTAAAGTAAGTCAAAAATATTTCAACTATTACTTAAGCCAAAATCAAGATCAGCTATCCCTTGTGCATAGAAATAGCAAAGGAATTTGGCAAAATTTATATGAATTTCCAATGGAGGAATCGGTAAATTCAAAAGTTGAAAGTAATGCTACGCTGATTGGGACTTTTCAGCATCAATTAAGCCATCAACGCATTGAGGCAAAGTTGTGGAAAGTAAATAAAATACCTTCAAGATTGAGCCAAAATAAAGGTATATTTGAAGTAGCGTTGGGAGAGATAGGAAGCGCTTATCCAACCCACCAACTAATGAATAAAATGATAAAAGCATGGCAGGAGCAGTTAACAAAGTAATACTAATCGGAAATTTAGGTAAAGATCCTGAGGTAAGATATTTAGACAATCAAAGAGCAGTTGCAAATTTTTCCATTGCTACTAGTGAAACGTATACCAATCGGCAAGGTGAGAAAGTAACTAATACCGAATGGCATAATATTGAATTATGGGATGCCCTTGCTAAAGTATCCGAGCAATACTTAAAGAAAGGCGACTCAGTCTATATAGAAGGCCAGCTAAAAACAGAAAAATGGACTACTAAAGATACCAATGAGCCAAGATCTCGTGTTGTAATACGTGCCAGATCCATGCAAATGCTGGGTGGAAGGCCTTCAACTACGAATGATGGTGGTAACGTAGAGCGTAGTCAAGCTCCACAATCAAGTCCTGTTAAAACCGAAACTGCAGGTTCAAACGATTTGAATAATTCGCATAACGAAATGGAAGACGACCTTCCTTTCTAATCAACCAATGACAGATATTGCAGGTGAACCGTTCATTTTTTTAGCACCGCTCCAAATTGATGTTTTGAGCTTGGTGCTATCGCTCGTTGCAATAATTGTTCTTCTTCTTTTTTCAGCAATAATATCAGGGTCAGAAAGTGCAATTTATAGCATATCAAGGTCAGAAGTAGAATCACTTGATGAGGGAAAACCAAAAACGCAACTGAATCGAGTTCTTGAGATGCCAAAAAGAATATTGGCAACTATTTTATTAACGAATAATACGGTAAATGTCGCCTTTGTTTTAATCGCTGCGCGTTTTATCGAGCGATATATTACCCTTGGTTCTGACTTTAGTAAAAAGTTAGTCCAAATTTTAGCAGAAACTATTCTGTTGCTTGTATTCGGGGAATTAATTCCCAAGATTTATGCCACAGCAAACAATGTTAGTTTTGGGGTGAAGGTTTCGCCCATTCTTCTGTTTTTGAGTAAAATGTTGAGTCCTGTTGTCGGGATTATGGTGCGTATGACAACCGTTTTGGATGACCGGTTTAAAAAGCAAATCAATAATGTGAGTATCGATGAGCTTACCCATGCCATTGATATCACCTCTGACGAGGAAGCGCCTAAAGAGGAGAAAGAAATTCTAAAAAGTATCATAAAATTCGGCAGTTTATCTGCTAGTCAGATTATGACTTCGCGCACAGAAATTGAAGCATTAGATATCAATGAAGTTTCATTTAATGTCCTCCGTTTTGCAAATGAAAAAGGATTCTCACGGGTCCCGGTCATTGGCGAAAACATGGATGATGTTAAAGGAATTATTTATGTAAAAGATTTACTGCAGCATGCAGATGCGGAGGAAGATTTTGACTGGAAAAAACTGATCCGGCCTGCATTATTTGTTCCAGAGAAAAAACGTATCGATGATTTGTTGGCAGAGTTTCAAGAGAAACGAATTCACATGGCTATCGTAGTGGACGAGTTTGGCGGTACAGAAGGCCTGGTTACCATGGAAGATATTTTAGAACAAGTCTTTGGCGAAATAATGGATGAGTTTGATGAAGTCAATATCAATTATTCTAAGCTGGACGAACACCGTTTTATTTTTGATGCCCAGACGATGTTAATGGACGTGTGTGCCATTGCTAAATTGGACGTTTCGATATTTGGTAAACATGCGGATGAGGCAGATACCTTGGCTGGTTTGTTAATGGAAATATCTGGATCAATACCTGTTAAGGGCGAGGAGATCAAACATGAAAACCTGGTTTTTACTGTGGAAAGTGCCAATAACAGAAAACTAAATAGAATTAAACTAGAGATTAATGGGTCATCTGAAGACGGCAAATAAGCTAATTATCCTTTTAATATTGGTTTGCGCTTGCAACAGCGATGTTCAAGTGCCCAAGCCACCAGTTTATCCGCGCATTTTTTACCCAGAGCATGAATATAAGTTAACTGAGGAGGGTTTACCTTATCAGTTTGAGCAGCCTGTCTACAGCAAGTTGGTTTCTACTCAAGAGAGTAAGTTTACCGTGAATAGCGATGAGCGATATTGGAAAAATCTAAATTTCACTCCATTTAATGCTACACTGCACCTTAGCTATTCATCACTTAATAATATGAAAGACTTAGATGATTTGCGGGAAGAAACTCGGAGATTGGCCTTTGAGCATTCTTTTAAGGCAGATGATATTCAAACGATAGAAATGAGTAGGGAAGCAGATCATATTTACGGAAATATGTATCTCATTGAAGGCAACACAGCAACCAATTTAAATTTTTATCTTACTGATAGTTCCAAGCATTTTTTTAGGGCTGCATTGTACTTTAACAAGAAAACAGTTCCCGATAGCATTTTGCCTGTATATCAGTTCGTAAAAGAGGATATAGAGCATTTAATCAATACTTTTCAATGGAAATAAGAAACCACATTACTGCAATTTGTGCAATTATGTTGCTCAGCATAGCTGGCTCCACTCAAGCACAGAACAAACAATTAACTCTTAACGATGCAGTTTTAAACAGAAGCCTAAGGCCGCAACGCTTATCTCAAATGGGTTGGGTAAAAGGAACGAACACCGCTTTTTACGTTCAACCAGATCAACGGAATAAATTGATCTTTTATAATGTGGATGCAAAGACTACAGATACCACCTTTGATTTTAAAGCCTTTGCAAATGCAGCTGCACTAGGAATTGGAGACACTCTAAAAAGTTTGCCAAGAATCACATTTGAGGATAAGAATACCATGTCGTTTATCCATAAAAAAGTGGAATACCACTACAATTTGGAAACCAAAAAAGCGACAAAATTTATGACTTTCCCTTCCGCTCAAGCGATGGATTTTCACCGTAAGAGCAAAAACCTAGCTTATGTTAAAGATGACAATATATTCGTAAAGCACTTGGATGAAGCGGCTTCACAAGTAACCGCAGATGGTGGTAAAGGAATCGTATATGGCCAGGCAGTACATCGAAATGAGTTTGGCATTATGGGTGGTCTTTTTTGGAGTAAAAATGGTTCCAGTTTAGCTTTTTATCGGATGGATGAAACGATGGTAACCGATTATCCCATTTACAACTTGAAAGATACCCCAGCCTCTATGAGAACCATAAAATATCCTGTGGCAGGTGCTAAAAGTCATCATGTGACGGTAGGTGTTTATAACGTGAAGAATGGAACCACAGTTTATTTAAAAACGGGTGGAGACCCAGAAACCTATCTCACGAATATCGCTTGGACACCGGATGAAAAGAATGTATTGATTGCGCGTTTAAATCGAGCACAAAATAAAATGGAGCTGGAGGAGTATAATGGAGCTACCGGAGCAAAGGTAAAAACACATTTTAAAGAAACCGATAGCAGATATGTTGAACCTGAAAACCCTGCATTATATCAGAATGGGGAAGAAGGATGTTACTATTGGCAAAGCGAGCGTGATGGATTCAATCACATTTATTTGTACAAAAACGGGAAACTGAAAAAGCAGATTACCCAAGGGAATTGGATGGTAACGGGTATCGTGGGCCAAGATAAGGACCTGCCATATTTAACCAAAGAAGTAAAGGAACTTTACTTTACGGCTACAAAAAAGAGTGCCTTAGAAACTCACTATTATCATGTTGATGCAGTGAATGAAACCACCAGTTCTATAACGAAAGAGAGCGGAAATCATTACTGCATACCCAATGAAGATTTTACGCTTTGGATTGATATGTTCAGTAGCATGGATGTTCCCAATCGTACACAAATTATTGATGTGGATGGGGAAATTAAGAAAATTTTACATAATGCAAAGAACCCTTTGGCTGATTATAAATTGGGAAATACCCGCATATTCAAAATCAAGGCGAACGGAACGGAATTTTACAGCCGTATGATTACACCTCCAAACTTTGACTCAACCAAGAAGTATCCAGTTATAACCTATGTCTACGGTGGGCCGCATGCACAAATGATCACCAATCGATTTTTGGGAGGTTCCAATTACTGGATGCAAATGATGGCTCAAAAAGGGTACATCGTATTTACGATGGATAACCGAGGGAGTAAGAACCGTGGTTTTGAATTTGAGAGTGCCATTCATGCCAAAGTAGGGGACTTAGAATTAGAAGATCAACTGGCAGGTGTTCAATACTTAAAGTCACTTCATTATGTGGATACCACAAGAATGGGAGTGCATGGCTGGAGTTTTGGTGGATTTATGACGACAAGTTTAATGACTCGGCATCCAGAGGCTTATCAAGTAGGTGTAGCAGGAGGACCAGTGATTGATTGGAACTATTACGAAATCATGTACACAGAACGCTATATGGACACCCCTGAGGAGAATGATGTAGGTTTTGCTAAGAATAGTTTACTGCAATACGTAGGCAACCTTAAAGGGCGTCTATTGATGATACATGGAACGGATGATCCGGTGGTTCTTTGGCAGCACAGTTTATTGTATGTTAAATCTGCTGTAGATGCCAACAACATTAACTTGGACTATTTTGTATATCCCGGCCATCCGCATAATGTAAGAGGTAAAGATCGGTTGCATCTCATGGGCAAGATTACCCAGTATTTTGAAGATCATTTGCAGAGTGATTAGTAATTAGTTTTTAGTTGAAGTCAGGTTTTGCAACCTGACTTGCAAAAAGGCATTAGGTTTGTCAGGTTGGAAAACATGACGGCAAGTACCTGACTTCAGTTGAATTTCCGCCTACTTAATTTTTACTGAACAGTATTTTGGTCCTTTCTCATCAATTATTATTTGATGCATTAGCGTATCACAATCAATGTAAGCAGTCAATAGCGTCCTAAACGTTAAAAAAAAGAGAAAGGAATTCTGTATCTCAAATTATCTTTGAGTTGCATAACAAAAAAAACCTTTCTCGATGACAAATTTAACCTTATTCTCTCAAATAATATCCAGATTAGATCGCTCAAAGTTTAAAACACTAGTAAATACTCACGAAAGTGATAAGCATCAAAAGGGTTTTACTAGTTGGTCTCATTTAGTCTCTATGTTATTTTGCCAGTTTGCAAAAAGCCAGTCTGTTCGGGATATAAGCAATGGTCTTCGTTCAGCCACAGGCAACTTATCCCATTTGGGTATGATTAAAGCTCCATCTAAATCTACTCTAAGTTATCAAAACAAACATCGTAGCTGGGAACTCTTTAGAGATTACTACTATTGTTTGTTAGATAGTTTAGGACAGCAAGCATCTTTAAAGCGTGTAAAGTTTAGAATAAAATCAAAGATCTTATTATTAGATGCTACTACAATTAGTCTTTGTCTTAGCTTGTTTGATTGGGCAAAATACAAAACCTCGAAAGGAGCAATAAAAATGCATACACTATTAGATTATGATGGTAATTTACCGGCATATGTGAATATTACTGATGGCAAAACTGCAGATAATAAAGGGGCATATGATATCCCATTATTGAAAGGGAGTGTGATTGTAGCTGACCGTTTCAACAATGATCTTTCTTTGTTGGATGTCTGGGACAGCAAAGGAGTATTTTTTGTAATTAGGCATAAAGAAAACATCCAATTTATTACAATTAAAGAAAACGATCTGCCAGTAGGAAAACAGGAGCATATCCTAAAAGATGAAATCATTAAGCTCACTGGTTTACAATCTAAAAAGAAATACTCAAAGAAGCTAAGAAGAGTAGCCATATGGGATGATGAAAACCAGCAGGTAATAGAGGTAATTACAAATCAAATGTCTTGGACAGCAAACACGATAAGTGAGCTTTATAAGGCTAGATGGCAAGTAGAAATATTTTTTAGAGAGATAAAGCAACTCTTACACATTAAGTCCTTTATTGGCACTAGTGAAAATGCCGTAATGATCCAAATATGGACTGCACTTATAACCATACTTGTCCTAAAGGCATTAAAAGCAATAGCAAAACACAAATGGTATTTATCAAATCTGGTCGCATTTATAAGGCTTAATCTATTTGTAAAAGTAGATTTAATCAAATGGCTTGATCAACCTTTTGAGAACAAACATCCACCACCTCAAAAGGAAATACAGGGGGTACTATTTTAAAAATGACGAAACAGTAAGCGAAACCCAATAGAAATAAGACTATTTGAGTTATTTAAAATCGTTTAGGACACTATTGGTAAGCAGTATATAATACTGAACTTTCTCTTCCGCATTTTGCAAAGTGATATTCGGTTGTTTTTCCTGATTTGTAAAAAACCACAAGATTAAACCATGTGTTTTGTGAGCCTTTGTTTGCTAAAATATCAGCAGTGAAATTTTCAGATATCAATACACCCTCCTTTTTATAAAATTTCGATTTTTTATTATGGTACTCTTTTAGATATAAACTTCTGTTTTGCTCTGTTAAATAAGGTTTAAGTTGTCTCTTGCTTATTATTGGATTGGATGAATTCAGAAAGTCCAAATAATTACTATCGTTTATTGTAATAAAGTTGTCAATGCATGGGATGGGTTTCTTTACTTGACTTGTTGAATTGCACGCAAAAACGAGGCAGAAATATACAAATAATATAATTGTGGGATGAATTTGCATGATAGTCAATATCTTACATGTAAATGTAGGCAAGATCAACCAGTATTTTGAAGATCACCTTTAAATAGTGTTTAGTTTTTGAGTGAAATGAGACTTTAGGACAAGTTTTTCAACCTGACCTAAAGATTCAAAATAAAATAAAAAACCCATCCACCAAATTGGTGAATGGGTTTTTTACTGTGTTTATGGCAGTTACTGTTTGGTGATTTTAAGCGTGCTTATGCCTTTCGTAGTTTCGATACGAAGGATATAATTGCCTCCAGAAAATCCAGCAAAATCCACTTTTTGATTTAGTGATTCGTTGCCTTTCAGTTCCTTAATCACTTTTCCAGAAAGATCTAAAATGGTAATTTTCTCAATTTCAGACTTAGCTGCAATAGTTAAGTTAGCCGAAAGTGGATTTGGATATGCACTTGCATCTGAAATTTCAATTTCATTTACACCTAATGCATAGTCCGTAACAAATCCCATTGTTACAGCCATTCGTGGAGCAACGTATTTGCAAATGGTATCAATAAACGGAATTGCTTTTTGCTTACTCATATTCGGATTTGATTTAAGCGCATTTGTTACGATGGCCGCTCCGTCGGTTACATTTGCTTTAATCCAGGTAGTATCATACCATTCCCATGGTCCAGAGCCATTGATTGCCCCTTGAATGGTATACAAACCATCTATTCCGTCTCGTCCATTTAAGATAGCTGAAAGGTTTCCTCCAACTTTTCCTTTATAAGCCGCATTATTTCCTAATGCATCTACCTTTGTCATTATGCCAAATCCACCACTTACTTCAACTACTGATGTTGTTGTTCCTGGAACAAAAACAATACCTGTATTGTAAGGAGCAAATGGATCTTGTGCGCCATGCACGCATACAACAGGAACTTCTCCTGGCTCAATCCAACTGCTGTCTCCTAATGCACCACCAATGGTAAATGCAAAATTGAAATTAGCAGAATGGTTTGCCCAATTTGCCAAGTTTACATGGTCTCACGTTAGTGCCATCAATATTTCCTGATAATGCGGTATCCACGTAAGGCTCATCTGGCTGTTTTATGAATTAATGAACTTATCAATGTACAACTCAGAAACCTTATCAAGAGATACGGTATTTATGGCAACATAACCACCAGTACCATTTCCTCCAATAGCCACTTTCGTAGAATCAATTTTATATGGATTACCCTCTAAGGCTGCTGTTTTAGACATAAAACGTGCTGCAGTTTTTGCATCGTGAATAGAACGATAAACTGCATTTAGAATGGTTCCTGTTCGTACATCTTGATCTGGAGAAAGGATTAACCAACCTTGCCTGTAGGCAATGTTTGCTACCACATAGCCTCGTTTTGCGAACTCTTTAGCAAATTCTACCGTTGCACTGTCTGTTTTATCACCAACGGGTTGTTGGTTAACAAAGCGGGGTAGATAACTTCCAGTTGGACAAAAAATGATTAAGGGACGCATAGTAGCAGTATCTCCTTTTGGCTCATAAATATCCATTTTTAGAGCCTGTGCAGCAGGCGAACCTGTGATTACCGTAATGTTTGTGCCATAAGTCACATCAGATGTTACATCCACATCTGTAAAGACTTTCTCCACGTAGCGCACTTGGGCAGTTAGACAACTTGCCATGATAATGGCAGTAAGGGTTAAGTATATTTTTTTCATTGTTTATTTGATTTAATTCGCAAGTTAGTCAAAATCTGGGATTAAATAGCATTATTTGATGTCAAGAAGTATAGAGGCATAAGCCAACCGCCCTACTTGAGGCCCACCATATACTTGATAAGCACGGTTATCGGTTAAATTGCTTGCTCCAATTTTCAGCGTTAGTCCATGCTTTACATAGAATTTGCTCACTTGAGCATCCAATAAGTAATAGGATTGGATTTCACCTGTAAATTGAGGAGAACCTTCGAATAAGAACCCTTCGATCCATTTGAAATTTGTATTAAAGGACAAGTCATTTACTCGTATGGATGCAAGCTTAAATCTAAGTTGGTTACCCGAGAAGCCTAGATTAAATTTATGCCGAGGGGTATTAAAAGCCGGAATTAAAGGGTCAGTGGAGCCCAAACGATTGAGCTCATTCCATGAATAATTGCCAGTTACATTTAAATGGTCGGTTAAGCTGTAAGTCAGCCCTATGGATCCTCCAGTAGTTAACACCAAATCTTCTGAATTGCTAGCAACACGGTAGGCCTGGGCTCCGGTAACTCGATTTAGGGTATCATCAATTTCTGCAATGACGCCAATTTTGTAACCGATAAAATTGGTGTAAAAACTTACATAATAACTCGCATCGATCATTAATTTATCTTTGAGAACCACACCTTTGTAACCTGCCTCAAGTGTTTTTACCTGCTCAGGTTGAATGGGTGAAATGTTAAAATAGTTTAAGGTATCTTGCTGTTGTGTATTTACGAAATCACGTAACGATTCTACAGTAATTAAACTATCTACCCCATTGATATTACCAATAAGTATTGCTCTACCGACATTGTAGTACAAATACTGATCAGCCAAGGTTGGATTCCGAATGGCGCTAGAAAAAGAGAATCGCCAAGTGTTTTTTGGGTTACGCAAATAGATAAGAGATGCAGCGGGTGAAAATAACATCTTAAAATTTTGATTTTTGTCCACTCGGAAATTTGCTGCTACCTTGATTTTGTCATCAAAGTACTTTTTCTCTACACCCCCGTATATACCAGCTTCTCGGTTGGTTATGGTTACATTTCCAGTGTCGCTAAAAATAGTTCCACGTGTATCAGGAGTGTACATCCGTCCGCTGAAACCAAGCGTAAAGGTGTAATTCTTATATTCCAATAAACGTTGTCCCTGAATGTGAATCAATCTGGATTTGTCATAGAAACCGCTTCCTCCGCCAATCAATGATTTTCTGCTGGTGAGTGAGTTAACCATGCTGTCAAATGAAGAGGTTCCGGGAGTATATCGGTCTGTTGTTGGATTGATATGCGGTAAACCATTAGCGGATAATTTGCCATCCGCTGCAAGACGCGCTTCTTGATGTAAACGATCAATTAATGTATCGTATACAATGAGCAATGAATCTGCAATGCGAAAAGCATCCGGGTTATTAAAAAAGCTGGTTGGCCAACCAGGAATCCCTTTAACTTGTGGTCTTGCATTTTTAATCCAATACCCCGTATAATCTTGACTCCACTCTGTATTGCCCTTGGCACTTTCTTGTAAAAGTAAACCGGTGAGCACAGCATCATAGGTGTTCCCTGCATCTTCATTTGTTGAGTATATGCGTAAAAATCCTTTAGGTGCTTTGTATTCAACTCTATGCTGGTAAAATTTGATGTCTTTTAGGCTAAATCGATTTTCACCTTGGTACACCGTAGAGCCTTCACCAAAATTAAATTGGTACTGAAGCTCATTCTTTTTATCAACCTTATACGCAAGTAGTGTATTAAACTTTGTGTTTCGGGTATTGTAATTTACGAGATCTTTCTCCCAGTAACCGGTTCTATAAAACCTTCCTAAACCTGGATATTGTACAAAGGAATTGGTCCCTGTAAAATTATTATCCGACTCGCTGAGGTTTTCATCACCATATCGATTTACTGCATCGTAACTACCATTATTGTCAGTTCCATTAAAGCTTGCAGTACTTGCACTTTGATTATCAGCCGCCCAATCTACTGCGCGCATCGTAAAAATATTCACTTTATATGCGAATTTGTCATCGCCTGCCTTGTTTTTAAAAACTTGGGCTTGTCGCAGTGCAAACTCATATAAGTTTCGTTCACCCACTTTGGCCGAAACGGTCAACCCTGGGAAACGCCAAGGGTCTTTAGTGGTCATGTTAATTACCCCATTAAATGCATTGGGGCCAAAGAATGCGGTACTCGCACCGGCAAATATTTCAGTCTTGAAAATGTCTATCTCAGAGGCACCTAGAAAATTCCCTAAAGAGAAATTTAGTCCAGGTGATTGATTATCTACACCATCAATGAGTTGCAGCGATCTAACAGGATTTGTACTATTAAAACCGCGCGTATTGATTACACGGAAGCCCAAACTCGCTGCAGTAACGTCTACCCCTTTAAGGTGTCCAAGACCTTCATAAAAATTAGCGGCAGGCGTTGCTTTAATTGCACTAAGGCCCATGCTTTCTACAGTTAAGGGTTGCTCTCTTTTCTTTTCTGATATAGGATCACCTTTAACCACAACCTTTTTTACCGATTTTGCAGCAGGGGCCAATTCGATCTTCAAATCTTTATTAGTTGAGTCTACTGGGACAATTTTTGTAAAATAGCCAAAGAAAGAAATTTTGAGTTTTGCTGGCAATTGAATATTCTTCAATTCGAAAAAGCCATTGAAGTCTGTAACTGTTGATTTATTTTGATCCAGCACCTTAACTGCGGCGAAAGCTAGCGGGGTGGTGGCAAAAGAATCGAGGATGGTTCCTTGTATTTTATTTTGAGCTTTAGCGGATAAGGTTGTTATTACCAGCAAGCCGGACACAAGAACCAAAGATAAAAGACGGGTCATTATTCGAATTTAATTGAGACAAATCTATATATAAAAATGATATGTTCCCTTAATTTCGCCTTCTTAAGATGGAAAATTCCTTTTCGATTCAATTGTTCAAGCAAAACTGGCAAGCTTTGCCCCAAAAGGCCTTGTTCTGGATGGAACAAAGTGCATTGCTTCTTTCAGACCTCCATTTAGGTCGTGCTGCGCATTTGCGCAAGAATGGGTATGCCCTAAATGAATCGGCACATTTATCGGATATGGAGAATATTCAATCCTTAATGAATCAACATGATTTTAAGACGATTTATGTTTTAGGTGATTTATTCCATAGCCGTACGCTCGGAAATGCTTCTTTTTTGAAAGACCTCATAAAGGAATCCAGTGCCAGTTGGATACTGATCAAAGGAAATCACGATGTATTTGAAAATGAAATTTATTTAGAAATGGGATTTGAAGAAGTGTTTACCGAGTTGAAGTTTGAAAATAAAATTTTGCTAAAACATGAACCCAGCGATCAAGATTTGAAGCGATACTTTTGTGTCTCAGGTCATTTGCACCCGGGTTACCATATTCGGGGTAAAGCCAAACAGGGGATAACTTTGCCCTGCTTTTATTTTGGCAAACAACAAATCATTCTGCCTGCAATCGGTATGTTAACTGGATTATACCGATTAAAGAAGCGCTTAAAAAGTGAAGTATTTGTGATTTGTCACCCGGGAGGCGTTCAATCCGTTTAATGCTTAATTATCTCGATCCTCGAAGGTTTCGGTTTTTTTGATTTGAATTCTTCTAAAAATGAAGTAAACCAGAAGACCCAGCATGGCCAACCAAAATAGGCCGTGTAAACTAAAAATTGCGATGACTAATCCTTCCATGCTATTTCAATTTAACGGCCGTTCCATAAGCTAAGATCTCTGAACATCCTTGCATTACCATTGATGTTGTAAGTCTAAGGTTCACAACGGCATCCGCACCCATCTTTGTCGCATCCAACATCATACGTTCCATGGCTTGCTCTCGAGATTGTGCTTGTAGCTTAGTGTATTCTTCAATTTCGCCACCAATAATATTCTTAAGTCCAGCAAAAATGTCTCTACCGATATTTCTGGCTCTAACGGTACTGCCTCTAGCAACGCCCAAAGTCTCTGAGATTTCTCTGTTTGCGATTGTTTCTGTATTGGTTATAATCATAGCATAAATGTTATGACCCCAAGGTAATCAATATTTGAGCACAGGTATTGGTTTCTTAGATAAGCGGTGATTAGAAATTGACCAATGACTGATTAAGTTTTTAATCTTCCGATGCCGCCATCCACTCCAAAAATTTGACCCGTAATAAAACCAGCCTGATCGGAGAGTAAATAGGCGGCCATCGAGGCTAATTCATTGGCTGAACCCACCTTATTCAAGGGATGTCTTGCTGCTGAAGCTTCCTGTTTAGCTTCAGTAGAAAGTAAGTTTTCAGCTAAAGGAGTGTCAGTGAGCGAGGGTGCAATAGAATTTACTCTAATTTGGGCTTTGGCTAATTCTGCCGCGATGGAAAGACCCATACTTTGTAATCCTCCTTTTGCTGCGGCAATGCTTGCATGAAAGGGCATCCCTGTGTTTGATGCAACTGTACTGAAAAGAACAATAGAGCTGCCTTTTGCTTTCCTTAGATTTGGTAGAAGTGCCTTGATCACTTTGAATGCCCCCACCACGTTTACTTTGTAATCTTCTAGCAAGTCTTCCTCGGTTAGTCGACTCAATGGTTTTAGGTTAATTGTTCCTGGACAGTATACCAGGCCATGTATTATTTCGGGGAGTGTTGAGGTTTCAAAATCATCGTTGCTATTCCATTGAATGAAGTTGGCATCCATTCCATCTAAATTATGCGATTTTCGGCCACTAATGAAAAGCTGATGGTCTGAATTCAATTGCTTGGCAATGGCATTCCCAATTCCGGATGTTCCACCCACTATTAAAATGTTTTTCATATTAACCTAACCATTTTGTGTGTGATTCGTTTTAATCATTTCCCAAAAGACCTACCTTTGATCTTATATTCCAAAACGATTCATTTTTTCTATGATTTTGGGGCTGCTTGCATCAACAGCCACCATGGCGAAAAGTACTGAGATTAACGGAAAGATGAGTCTGGATACTACTTTAGTGGGTAAAGGGTATAGCTTTTCTGTTAAGAAAGATTCTCTTAATCAAAAACATTATTACATTTCAATACGTCAAAATTATAGAATAGGTGCTGTAGGGCTATTTGAACAGGAAACGAAGCACAGTTTTATAAAACGATATCAGGTTACGTTCGAATTTAAAGACAAAAAGGAAGTGACATTTAGCGATAGCAATTTACGCTGTAAAATGTACACAACTGACCCCATTTCTTATGAATACAATATAGGAGCTAGACCTAAATATGCCTCATTTGTTTTTACTAGAGAAGTGGATCGTTCTTTTATTGAAAGCTGTTCCAAAGGAGAGGTGAAAAGTTGCAATGCTAACTTTTCCATTGTAGAAATGGATATACTTGATTTTGAGATGATTAACCCTTTGTTCTTATCTATGTTGGATAAAGATTTAGAACGGTCTAACGCAAAGAATAAGGAAACCCATATCCTTTTAATGTATACTTATTTTCATGTCAACTATATTAAAAAAGATACTGCACTCAAGCAAATAGATACGGTAGCATTTAAGAATAAAATACGGCAATACATAACCTTCAAAAAAGGAGAATTGAGTATGAGTCAAATGAATTTCGGCAAAGCCACTGTTAAGAATGGTACTTCAGATTTGCGGTTGAAAGATAAACGTAAAAATTTCATGCTGAAAAGCTCAGATATTTTACTCCTTAAATAGTAATTATTATTTTGTTTTTTAGTCTGCGACTTAATTCATAGCCTTAATTTTAGCCAATGAAACGGCATGCATGAAGATGCCTAGGGGTGCAAGAAATCCTGCAACCAACAAGTAAGGGAATGCTAAGAATTGATTGGAAACCATGGTGGAAGATTGACCCCAAATGCTTGGATTGTAAAAGGAACTTCCAATAATAAAGGCTACAAAAAGGATCATAAGAATCCCGAAGATATTCCAGAATACTGCTATGCCTTTATTGAGGCGTGTTTTGTGAAAGATGAAATAAGCCATAAAAGGCGCACTGATACCCATGAGTACATCAAAATTCAATCCTTCAAAGGTGGCTTCTTTCGGAATGATACCGGCATAAAAGGTGTAGAGTAATATCAACTCAACGAAGATTCTGAAACACTGAGGGTAGGTGAGCCAAGTTAATGGAAGGTCTTTGATCCATGCACTCTTCACTGCTCTACGGCAAAACAGGATAGTGAAAATGGCAATAGGAAGAAAGAGAAAAAGTGGAATGCGCGGTGGCATTTGCAGCTCAAATAAAAAACCTGAAAGGGATAGATTGAATAGGTATGAAAACCAAATAATAAGCATAAATATTGCGTATTGGATGGCTGGTTTTGGGTTTTTGCCTCTCTTTTTCTGAAGTTTATAAATCGCAAGTAGCATCAGAAACACCATGAGTAAGCTGAGAAGGTAGTAGGATAGGGATAACATATTTTATGAAGTCAATTTAATGAGTACAAGATCAAGTGCTGCAATGCCATCATCACCCAATAGGTTGGTGGCTTCCTGCATGGCCGCGTTCCAAGCAGGGATCACTGAGTCAATTTTTTTAAGACCTGCTGCGGTAATTACAATTTTAGGTTGAGCTGTTTTGTCAAAATATCCACGCTCGGTCAATTTTTCCATATTCCGTTTAACAGAAGATTTTTCTAAAAAAAGCACTTGACCAAGTGTATTTTGACTAATTTCTCTTCGTTTCGATAGCACTAAAAGTTGGCTGCATTGGCTGTTGGTTAAACCATGCCGGGCAATATGCTTGCGAAACAGGGTATTGATCAGGCGATGGCTTTTCATCAATTTAGAAGCAATGCATTGGGTAGGATTACAGGCTTCTATATTTGGATAAGATGAATTGATGGAACAAATGTATAACAATAAGTTGTATATACAACTTATTGCAAACTAAAATGTAGACAGCTTGTTATTCCTACTATATGGCATTCTACTCCATCACAACAAAACAAAAGGTTCCCATTACTTTAGAAGAGGCTTGGGAGTTTTTTTCATCTCCCAAGAATTTGGCAACCATTACGCCTGATCATTTGGGCTTTAAAATTACCTCTACCGATGTAAGAGAAAAGATGTATCCTGGGCAGATTATTACCTATACCGTTAAACCCGTTTTAGGTATCCCCTTGCCATGGATGACAGAAATAACCCATGTTGCAGATAAAGAGTATTTTGTGGATGAGCAACGCTTTGGACCCTATGCTTTATGGCATCACAAGCACTTTTTTAGAAAGATTGAAGGTGGCGTGGAGTGTATTGATAAGGTGGATTATAAATTGCCGCTCGGGTTTTTAGGAAGCATCGCGCACAGCCTATTCGTGAAAAAGCAATTGAAAGGAATTTTTAATTACCGCCACAAAAAACTAGAAGAGCTTTTTGGAGTTTGGAAGGATTAAATTGCGTTTATTTTTTCCTGTAGTTCTGCAAGCAAAGCTTCATTCTCAATTTGCCCATCCTTAAAATTATCATAGAAACTAGGAAAGGAGTAAGTGCCAACTACTGTTCCACCATTGCGAGGAAATCGGTCGGCTGCAATTTCCAATACCCCTTTACCACCTCTGGCTCCAGGAGATGTAGCCATTACAAAGATGTTTTTATCCCCCAGGCCTTGCGGTCTTGAATACGAGAAAGCCAGTCAAAGTGATTCTTGAATGCAGCGCTGTAAGCACCGTTATGTTCTGCGAGTGAAATGATTAACAGATCCGCAGCATCTATTTTGGCCGCAAAAGCATGGATTCGCTCTGGAACTCCGGAAGCCTTCTCACGATCAGAACTGTAAATGGGCACTTCGTAATCATTCAGATCCGCTACTTCATATTCATGCTCAGTGAACAAATTTCTGGTAAACTCTACGAGTTGTTTATTAATGGATGTTGAACTGGTGCTTCCAGCAAATGCGAGTATTTTCATGTGGGGTTATTAGAGAGGTAAAATTAACAATCAACAACGGGATAGTGTTCATCATTATCAAGTGTCTACATTCTTTCAGGTGCATTAATTCCCAATATTCCTAAGCCTGATTTTAGGACATGGGCGGTAAGCGTACAAAATGCCATTCGATTGGCTTTTTTTGCTTCATCCATCTCTTTTAATAAGGGTACCTCCGCATATAGTTTGTTAAAACTCCGCGCTAGCTCGTATATGTAATTCGCCACAAGTGCCGGGCTGTATTGATCCACACCTTTTTTAACCACGTTGCCAAATTGGCTTAGTAGCAACACGAGATTGCGTTCGGATGTTTCCAATGCTTGATCCGTATGCACTTCTGAATTTTCAGCCTGGCGAAGTATGGATCGAATTCGGGTATAACTGTATTGAATAAAGGGTCCTGTATCGCCTTGTAAATCGATCGACTCTTTGGGGTCAAATAACATGCGTTTGGAAGGGTCTACTTTTAGAATAAAGTATTTCAATGCTGCCATTCCAATATCGTAATACAATTGATTCTTTTCCGCTTCAGACATGCCATCCGTTTTGCCTAGAGTTTCTGTTTTTTCTTTGGCATCCGCAATCATCTCAGCCATTAAATCGTCTGCATCTACCACAGTGCCTTCACGGCTTTTCATTTTACCACTGGGTAAATCAACCATGCCATACGAAAGGTGGTAATTCCCTTTGGCATAAGGCCTTCCAAGTTTATCCATGATGCTAAACAACACTTTGAAGTGATAGTCTTGCTCATTTCCCACCACAATGATGGATTTGTCACATCCAAAATCCTTGTATTTGAGATCTGCAGTGCCCATATCTTGGGTCATATAGACTGAAGTTCCATCTCCACGCTGCAGTAATTTATGATCTAATTTTTCTTTTTCTAAATCAATCCATACCGAGTCATCCTCTTTCTTATAAAAAAGTCCTTTCGAGAGTCCCTCTTGTACAATATCCTTACCCAATAAGTAGGTCTCCGATTCATAATAGAATTTATCGAAGCTTACTCCTAAAGTAGTATAGGTTTCATTGAAACCGGCATACACCCACTCATTTAGTTTCTTCCAAAGTGCAACGGTTTCGGTCTCATTGGCCTCCCATTTTTGAAGCATCGCTTGCGCTTCTAGTATAAGTGGAGCTTGCTTTTTTGCGTCATCTTCACTTAAGCCTGCATCTATTAAGGACTGGATTTCTTTTTTGTATTCGAGGTCGAAAACTACATAATATTTGCCAATCAAATGATCTCCTTTAACGCCAGCGCTTTCGGGTGTTTCATCGTTCCCAAAACGTTGGTAAGCAAGCATGCTTTTGCAAATATGGATGCCCCGGTCGTTTACTAGATTTACTTTCTTGGTATCGTATCCGTAAAACTGAAGCAGTTCGCTTACACTGTAACCCAAAAGGTTATTTCGGATATGTCCAAGGTGCAAGGGTTTATTAGTATTGGGTGACGAATATTCTACAATCACCTTTTCCGCAGGTTTGTTTTCCGCTTTTCCGATGGTGCTTAGATCCACGTTTTTTAACCAATCAAGCCAATATGAATGGCTTAAGCTCAGATTTAAGAAACCTTTAATTACATTGTGATTGATAATCCATGGGTTGGATTTTCTCAATTCTTGCCCCAACATATCGGCAGTTTCCTCAGGAGATTTCTTGCTGAATCGCACAAAGGGAAATACCAAAACCGTAAAATCTCCTTCAAAGTCTGGATTGGTGAGTTCAATCTTAATTTGCTTTGGGTCAATTTCTGTTTCAAATAGGCTTTTAAGGGCTTCTTTTACGCTGTTTTCAAGATGAGCTTCCGTATTCATGAATGCGGCAAAAATAGGGCTTATTCAGGAATAAATGTATCTTGAAAAGGGAATATTGAAATTATACGTATGCATAATACGTATTTGTGCGTATTGCCTGTTTTCAAAAGCTAATCTACTTTTGATTAAATCAAAAAGTATGCTATGAACGTTACTTCTTTTTAATTTAAAATATAGTCTGGTACGCATTTTGGACTCAGTATGAACGAATTGCCATGCGAGTGGTAATATAAGAGATAAAGTATGCTTGAAAAGGGGCTCCTAGTGGGTCCCTTTTTTTATGGGTAATGTTCTTTGAGGAATTTAAATTATTGTTTCCCTAGTTCAATACCACTCGGAAAATATCGCTGAACCCTTCAATCTTGAGCAAATAAAACCCATCTTGGATATGGCCAAGTGGTAAGAAAGTATGTGACCCAATCATTCCAGTTATTATGATTTTGCCTTTTAAATCGTAAAGCGTAGCAGTGTAAACGGAATTCCAGTCACCCGAAAAGAATAGTTTATCTTTAGCTGGATTGGGGTATATCTGATATTTGGGAGGAACTGAGTCTGAAGGTATGCTTGGTCTCATCCGCTCAGCCATTTGAACTGCTGCAAGCGCATTTACTTTACCCCATCCCCAGGATTTGGATGCAGTATCGCCTATAACTCCTGTTCGTAGGTCCTGACGTGCAGTTGTTTTTAGGATGAATTTAACCTGCTCTGCAGATAAGCTGGAGTTGGCCTGCAACATCATTGCAACCACACCTGCAGTTGCAGGCGAAGACATACTGGTGCCTGAAAAGCGCGCCATTGGAAAGTCTTTCCCTTTAAAATTGACATTGCGGGTCAGGGTATAATCCCTTGTGGTAAACGAAGAAATGGAAGATTCAATATCTACACCTGGTCCAGAAATATCGGGTTTAGAACGTTCGTCTATGGTCGGTCCACGGCTCGAGAAGTTAGCCAGCCCGCCACCAGCAATTTGACCACTTTGCAATTTGATTTCAGGTACGTGTGCAGCCACGGTGATGACTGATCGGTTAGATGCCGGTTCGCCAAGGCCATATGCATTGTCTCCATTTAACCAGCCTGGTTTTATGGAGGTAAAGGGCAATCCCCAGTTACCAACTCCATTGGTTAATTCCACTAGATTGTAATAATGAACCGTTCCGGAACTAGACCATGACTTAAGACCTACAATAAATTTATTCCGTTTATCCTGAACCCGCAACTGAAAATTTGGGTTGTTATTATGCGGGTGGTTATTTGAACCGCTGAGATTATAGGTAAAAGTGTCTAATCCAATGATGATACTTGTATCGAAATACCCAAGATGTGTGGAAGTATTAAACTCCTTTGAACTGTATATTGTTTGCTTTGCTCCATTGAGTAGTAAAACTTGAAATGAAAAGGGCTTGCCTTGCTCGCCCCACATACTGATACTTTGTCCCCACATATGAGGATGTGCATTAAAGGGATAAAAATCTATTCGAGTTTGAATTGAATCTTGATTGAAATCCTTTTTTATGTGAAAATTCACACCACCATTGTTTCCGCCCGAGGTAACAAACACCACGCCTTGATTTGAGAATGAATCGAGCGCTTTACTTAACAAGGATGTACCATCGAGGGTGCCGAAATTGTATAAACCCCAACTCATATTAATTACTAAACGTTTTTTGTATTGATCCGCTTTCTTCTTCATCCATGCAATTCCATCAATAACTGCTGCTTCATTTATTAAAAATGTAACCATTAAGAAATTGGCGTCATAAGCAACTCCTTTGAGTCCAATACCAGCGCCACCTCCACCGGCAATGCCCGCAACATGACTTCCATGCGTAGCATAATCATACACATTAAAGGTGTCTTTTTCGGCTTGCATTAAAGCCGCAGTTCCTTCATGCATGGTTCCGTATGAGTATCCTGCAGGGTGTGGGCCGCTTGTTTTGAATTGGTCCCATGCAGCTAAGATGCGTGTTTCTTGCAGCGCAGTATCATAAAACATGGGATGGGTATAGTCGAAACCCCAATCGGTTACCCCAATGATTACATCTTTACCTGTGTAGCCCGTTTCTAGTTCGGTGGCCATGCAAACGCTATCCGCCCTAAGATCAGGGATTGCTCTTTTCAATTCTGGATAAACTTTAGCTGCTTTTTTAAGAAGTAGCAGTCTTGGAAATGAATGGAGTTTTTGTACATCTTCTTGATCTAAATTCAGGGTCACTATGTTGCCGATTTTAGTGCCATAGGAAATGTTCATTTCGTGTAATTCACATAGGTCAAAACCGGTGTTAAATTCGGCTAAATAGGCCACCTTTGATTGGGCTTGAGCCGAAGGTAATCCAGTAATTAGGCATAGTAGAGATAGTAGAGTAAAAGCCTTAGAAGAATTCATATGACTAATCAAAAATACAATAATATGTAGGTGGACATGCATTTAGTCTGTCAAAAATCGAATATTTCGCTTTAAGCCTTTAAACTTAGTTCTTTTAATAGCAGACCTCTTAAACATTTGGCTGAAAATCTCTTGGGTGATTTCCTCCCATTGCTTGTCATCCATTGCCTGCAATAATTCATTGGGCTTAAAAGCCTTTTCTTGATGCGGTTGGGAGAAACGATTCCATGGACAAACCTCTTGACAAACATCACAACCAAAAGCCCAATGATCCATTTTGCCTTTAAACTCAGAAGGGATTTCATCCTTCAGTTCAATCGTTAAATATGAAATGCACTTATTGGCCTCAAGAAAACCAGCAGGGTTTATCGCTTCGGTAGGACAGGCATCTATACAAGCGGTGCAAGTACCACAGTAATCCCTTATGGGTTGATCGTATTCAAATTCCCAATCGCTAATAATTGTTGCGATAAAGAAATAAGAGCCCATTTCTTTGTTCAATAATAGTGTGTTCTTTCCAAGCCAACCCAATCCTGCTTTGGCAGCCCATTGTCGTTCCATGACAGGGGCGCTGTCGGTAAAAACACGACCTTCAAATTCCCCCAAATCTGGACTTACCACATGAACCAATTTGCTCAACTTTTCTTTGATTACATGATGGTAATCTTCGCCATATGCATATCGAGCAATCTTATGTTCTTTACTTTTGAGTTCTTCTTTTGGGTAGTAATTATAAATGAGACAAATGACTGACTTAGCGCCAGGTACTAACTTTCTTGGGTCCACACGCTTGTCAAAATGGTTTTCCATATATCCCATTTTTCCATGATACCCCTTGGCTAGCCAATTTTCAAGTTGAATAGCTTCTTGATCTAATCGTTCAGCTTGGGCAATTCCACAAAAAGAGAAACCCAGTCGAGCAGCCTCAGTTTTAAGTATGGATGTATTTGTAGAATTGCTCAAAACAAGGAATCGCCTTGTGTGGGGTGTTTGATTTTACCCAAATGTTCATAGGCATTCAAAGTTACTTCACGTCCCCGTGCGGTACGTTGGAGAAATCCTTCTTGTATCAGAAAAGGCTCATACACTTCTTCAATTGTGCCTGCTTCTTCACCTACTGCTGTGGCAATGGTATTAATACCCACCGGCCCACCTTTAAACTTATCGATAATGGTATTTAAGATTTTGTTATCCATTTCATCCAAGCCATGACTGTCCACATTTAAAGCGTTCAGCGCATATTGAGCGATTTCAAGACTGATGGTGCCATCTCCTTTTACTTGGGCAAAATCACGCGTTCTGCGAAGCAATGCGTTGGCTATTCGAGGAGTACCTCTACTTCTTCGAGCTATTTCTATACTGGCCTCCTTCTCTATCGGCACGTTTAGTATTCCTGCACTGCGAATCACAATCCCAGAGAGTATTTCAGTATTATAATATTGTAAACGGCTGGTTATTCCAAAACGAGCGCGCAAAGGAGAAGTTAATAAACCACTTCGTGTGGTTGCTCCCACCAAAGTAAATGGCTCAATGGTAATTTGAACACTTCTTGCACTGGGTCCAGTATCAATCATGATATCAATTTGATAGTCCTCCATGGCAGAATATAAGTATTCTTCAACCACAGGAGAAAGACGATGTATTTCATCTATAAAGAGGACATCTCCTTCATCTAAATTGGTAAGCATTCCAGCCAAATCACCTGGTTTTTCTAATACAGGTCCGCTGGTTAATTTTAAATCAGATTGAAGCTCATTGGCGATAATATTGGCCAAAGTAGTTTTTCCCAAACCAGGAGGGCCATGTAACAATACATGATCCAATGCTTCACCACGCTGTTTCGCAGCTTTTACAAATATTTTAAGATTCTCGAGAATGCTATCTTGACCATGGAATTCACTGAATTCAGCAGGTCTGAGGACGGCTTCGATATCCTGTTCGGTATTATTCGGGTCTTTATCCGGGTTTAAATTGGGATTCATCTGCTTGTTCAAAGGTAATTAAAGTTTAAAACTAAAATTTGTTTTATAAACTTGCTTTTTCCACGTTTAATGCCCTAATTGCATTGCAGATGGATGGAGTGAACAAAAAGCATTGGGAACAAATTTATGCGCATAAATCATCCAATGAAGTGAGCTGGACACAGCTCAATTTAGGTGTTGCTGCATCCTTCTTTAATCAGGCTGAATTAGCCTCGGATGCTAAATTGATTGATGTTGGATCAGGACGAAAAGGAATGCTCGAGTTTTGGTTAAATACGGGGTTTCAGCAACTGACGGCATTGGATGTTTCTGCAAATGCTTTGAAACAATTGTCCGATGAATTACTGGAACAGGATTTAGATAAGGTAACTTTGGTTGAAACGGATGTGCTGAATTTTACAAGTGATGCATCTTTTGACTATTGGAATGATCGTGCTGTGTTTCATTTCTTAACAACAGAAGCTGAGAAACAAAAATATGTTGAGCAAGTTAATCGAATGGCACATAATTATTTGTGTATCGGCACTTTTTCTAAAGCGGGTCCAAGGAAATGCAGTGGCTTAGAAATTTCTCAATACAACCCAGAAGAGTTGACAGAATTGTTTGGAGGTCAGTTTGAGTTAGTCGACAGTAAATTGGAAGCGCATCAGACTCCTTTTGGAACAGAGCAGGAATTTGTTTTTTGCCTATTTAAACGCAAAGAATTGTAAATGCAAAACAACTTTATAACTATAAATGGCATCTTGTTTGTAATTGAATAGATGATGAGAAAAGTAATCCTGCTAAGTTTAAGTTTATTGGTATGTGCTCAACTGTTTGGACAAGCAAAATTGCTGGTAGATAAGGAACTGCATAATTATGGGAAGATCTATGAGTCCGATCGGGCTACTTGTCTTTTTACAATAAGCAATGCAGGGAAAGATACTTTGCGTATTACTGAGGTTCAACCTGAATGCGGGTGTACAGTTCCAGAAATTAGTAAAAAAGTAATTGCCCCAGGAGAAAGTGCGGTGATGAAAGTGAAATATAAAGCACAAGGGCGTGTAGGGCAATTTCAAAAAAAGATTGCGATTCACTCCAATAGCAACCCCACTATCACCATGGTTTATATAGCTGGCGATGTTCAACCCGATCAGAATAAACAATTCAATGTCACAAGAACGGCAAGCGATTTATACCTTAATAAGAAAGTATTGTATTTTGATACGCTGAATGATAATGAAAAACGAACGTTCTCTATTATTGTTATGAATGATGGTGAATTCAATCGAACTGTTTTGGGTTTTCGCAACCTCCCAAATTGGATCACAGCAAATACGAATTCATTCATACTCAAGCCCGGAGAGCAAAAGGAGATATTTTTCACCTTAAATGGAGCTCAGTTTTACGATTATGGACCGGTGAAGAAGTACTTTTTTATTAATACAAATGATAAGGCCAATGCTTCTAAAATGGTTTTACTTCAAGGATTTGTTGTGCCTTATTTTGAAACACCGCCAAAATCGAAACGCAAGCTAAGGAAATGGAAATTAGAGCAGCCGAAAGCCATAGTAGGAAAGGTGTTAATATTATATGGCACGATTGCTTCAGGAGCAACCGCAAGAGACACCATTCATTTGACCAATACAGGAGGTGATACACTTAAAGTGAAGAAGATTTTTTCACCTTGTGCTTGCATGAGAATAAGTGTAGATAAAGCTCAAATTGCACCTGGTGAGAAAGCAGTCGTTACCGTTGTGTTTGACTCAATCAATCGCAAGGGCAGACAGCGTAAAACAGGTTACTTGTTATTAAATGATCCGTACCTACAGAAATTGAATATCAGTGTAGACGGTCAAGTTACACGGTAAGTTCGGTCATGGCCATAATTTCTTGAATGGTTTGTGCACCCTTATCGCTGTTGTACCACTTTTGTAATTCAGTACTAATCTCATCTTTTGGCGTATCGTCTGCTTTCATTTTTAGCATCAATTCTTGTGCTTCTTTTGGTCTAGGGGCAAAATAATCAATCGGCTCATAGTTTTCATCTGCTAAAATGACCACCGGGATTGCCATTCCTCCATTGGTGAGATACTCATTCATCAATTCGGTGTTTTTATCTCGGTACACTAATTTCACTTCTATATCCGCTTTTTCACCAATTTTCACGGCATAAGGAACGATTTGTGAGGCATCACCGCACCATCCTTCCGTAATAATCAATATTTTTTTGTTGGTTAGCATTTCTTTTTGTGAAGCGCTTATTTGAATGCTTTTTTCAGCGATTTTATTATTCCGCTTCATTCTACGTTCATTCAACTCATGATAGGGG
Organism: uncultured Bacteroidia bacterium; assembly: GCA_943788195.1. Classification (GTDB taxonomy): domain Bacteria; phylum Bacteroidota; class Bacteroidia; order NS11-12g; family UBA955; genus CALSPH01. The sequence goes on along the minus strand of CALSPH010000002.1, from coordinate 322,889 downwards.
CGAAATTCAAATTCTTCAGTCGATTGAATAAGCGCTTCTTCATTATTAAGATATTGATTGTAGTCAATTCCTGTTTCAAAATATTTTTTAAGATTTGTTCTTTTATTCATTGCGTATACTTTCTAATAATAATATGATTGATTTAATTGATTTTTTGTAGGGGGTAGATTTTTGATACAATTTATTCATGGAGTTACTTCCATTATAGACTGACATGATTAATAAGGAAAGATCATTCGGTTTTAAGGAAGGTTTAATTTGATCTTTTACTATTCCTTGTGAAATGGCTTGTTCCAAGTAGGATAGTATTTCTTCGAAATACACTAATAGTACCTCGCGTACTTCAGGCAATTCTACCGAGACTTCATGTACTAAGTTATTGTAAATGCAGCCGTATTTAATCTCGGCTAGCGAGGATTGGTCAATATGGTTTTGCAACAGATGTTGAATAGCATCAATGATATGTTCTTCTGAATGCACAAGAGATTTCCAGGGTTTCACAAATCCCGGTCCTAAGATCTCAATTATAACGGCTTTTAATAATTCACCTTTGCTTTTAAAATAATGGTAAAATGCTCCCTTGGTAATTCCCAATTTGGCAATTTCCTTATCAATGCGTAATTGATGAAACCCATTTTTATGAATGGCCTCAAATGCGGTCTGTATGATTATACTGCGCGTGTTTTTCATCGCTTGATCCGATCATAGGTATCGCTATACACTATGCTTTTTACATTGTCACTTTTTAAGAAGTCGTGAGGGAAGCCCAGTTCTATAGCACTTACCTCATCCAGTTGCTGCATTGCTTCTTCAGGTAATTGTATGTCTAACACGCCTAAATTGCTTTTAGCTTGTTGAATGGTTCGGGCTCCCACAATAGGTACTACGTTATTATGCTTTTGCATCATCCATTTAATGGCGACCTGCGAAGGCTGAGCTCCAATGTCTTTGGCAACTTGTGCTACGGTTTGTGCAATTTGAAGACGTTTAGGGGTTAAACGACTTCCTTGGTTAGCGCGGCCTTTTTCTTTCCCAGTCTTATATTTCCCAGAAAGGATACCTCCTCCTAGGGGAGACCATGGGGTTACGGTTAGACCAAGCTTATTGGCCATAGGTATAAGGTCCCTTTCCGCACTTCGTTGGATCAGACTATACTCCACTTGCAGTCCTGCAAAAGATGACCAGCCTTTCAACTCTGCTAACATATTGGCTTGAGATACATTCCATGCTGGACTATCTGAAATAGCTATATGTAAAACCTTTCCCGATAGAACCAACTGCTCTAAATTTTTCATCAACTCCTGAACTGAAGTAAACTCATCCCATGCATGTACCCAAAGAATATCGATAAATTCTGTATTCAATCTTTTCAAACTAGCCTCTACACTGCGAATCATGTTCTTCTTATGCATACCACTTTTATTCGGATCTTTAGGCGGGTTATCAAAGGTATCTTTCAAGGTGAATTTGGTGCCAACAACATAATGGTGCCGGTCCGATTTTATGAATTCTCCGATGTATTTTTCGCTTAATCCGTTGCTATAAAGGTTCGCAGTGTCAATAAAATTGCCACCTTTGGCTGTGTATAAGTCAAAAATTTTCTGAGAAGTGGACTTTTCAGCACCCCAGCCCCATGCATTTCCGAATGTCATCGTTCCAAGACATAACTCACTGATTCTCAGTCCAGTATTTCCAAATATAGTATAATTCATAATGTTTCGTATTGGCACAAAGATACCTACTAGTATGTATGTGGACAAGTAAATTATTCAATAATTTGCTCAAACCCAATACTGGTGCTACATTGCGTATGTTTAATTAACAAAACTTAAAATATTATAAATCATGAACAAAAAAGAATTAATTGATGCAGTAGCAGGTCAAGCTGACTTGTCTAAAGCAGACGCAGGAAGAGCAGTTGATGCTGTAACTAACACAATCACTAAAGAATTATCTAAAGGCGGAGACGTTAGATTAATTGGATTTGGTACTTTCTCAGTAAGCCAAAGATCAGCTAGAACTGGTAGAAACCCAAGAACTGGAAAAGAAATTAAAATTGCAGCTAAAAAAGTTGCTAAATTTAAAGCTGGAGCTGGCTTGTCTGGTTCAGTAAATTAAGATTAATTTCTAAATTTAAAACTCCACTAGCCCTCGGTTAGTGGAGTTTTTTTTGTCTCAATAATTTCGATAACATATTCATTGGAGAACCTATCCAATGGAAGGTGAATAAATCGGATCCCCAAAAACTAAAAACTCTTCTATCAATAACTATCTTTGCCAAACATGCAAAAGCCTTTAATACTTGTGAGTAATGATGATGGAATTACCGCAAAAGGAATTCGAACTTTGGTTCATGAGATGCAACAATTGGGAGATGTAATTGTAGTTGCACCTGATAGTCCACAAAGTGGCATGGGACATGCCATAACCATGGATAGTCCTTTGCGGGTGGCCGAAGTAGATTTGTTTGGTGAGACCAAAGCCTATCAAGTAAACGGTACACCAGTAGATTGTGTTAAAATCGCTTTAGATAAGTTGGTGCCTAGAAAACCTGATTTAATGGTGTCTGGAATTAACCATGGGTCCAATGCTTCAATTAATGTCATTTATTCAGGTACCATGTCTGCAGCTGTTGAAGCTGCGATAGATGATATGCCGGCAATTGGATTTTCATTATGCGATTATGCCCATGACGCTGTATTTGACCATGCACGTAAATATGTGACACTTTTGGCTAAAGAGACCTTAAAAAACGGTTTGCCAAAAGGGGTATTGCTCAATGTAAATATCCCCAAAACAGGAACAGAAATTAAAGGCATAAAAGTATGTCGCCAGGCCAACGCACATTGGGATGAAAGTTTCTTAAAACGTGAAGATCCATTTAGACGTACCTATTATTGGATGAAAGGAGATTTCGTCAATCCAGACAAAGGCACTGATACGGATGAATGGGCCCTGAGCAATGGGTTTGTGAGTGTAGTGCCGACCCAGTTTGATTTAACAGCACACACCGCAATATCCATAATCAATACCTGGACATTAGAAGAATAAGATATGAAGCCAAGTGAAATGATTCCAAAAATGTTAATTGGTGTGCTGGTAGGTTTAATCTGCCCCTGCATTATTGTAATGGGAATCTATTTGGTGCATTATTCCAATTATGAAGTTCTTGAATATATTGAAACGTCATATAGCACCGGTTTGTTGAGTAAGAAACTATCTTTAGGGGCAATTTTGAACTTAGCTGTTTTCATGCTCTTTATTGCTTTGAAAAAAGAACTGATTGCAAGAGGTGTTTTTATAGCAACGATACTTACCGGCATCTTAATCGTCTACATTAAATATTTTGCTTAATATGATTTATGTAATCGCAGGAGAGGCATCTGGAGATTTACACGCTGCAAATCTTATTTCTGAATTAAGAAAGGTGAATGAGACAATTTCTTTTAGAGGCATGGGAGGGGAGAAAATGCGGGCTCAAGGAGCTGATATACAATTTTCATTTAAGGAAATTGCCATAATGGGATTTTGGGAAGTGTTCAAAAAGCGAAAGAAGCTCAAGTGGATCATGGATCAGGTGGTTGATGATATTATTGCGTCCAATCCAGATAAACTATTGTTAGTGGATTCATCGGGCTTTAATCTACGCGTGGCCAAAAGAATTCGGGAACAGAGTAAAATTGAAATTCATTATTACATTGCGCCTAAAATATGGGCTTGGGCAGAATGGCGTATCAAAAAGATTAAAGAACGGGTGGATTATCTATATTGTATTCTGCCCTTTGAAGAAGATTATTTTCGAGGCAAAGGATTTAAGGAAGCCTATTATGTAGGCAATCCAACCTTATCCGAAATTGGCTCATATGAATATTCCAATATTGAATTTGGGATTAATGCGCATAAACCCGTTTTAGCACTATTGCCCGGAAGTAGAAAGCAGGAGATCGAACGTATGTTGCCAACCATGATGAAAGTAGCACATCAACTGGGAGCCTGTCATCCAGTTATAGCAAAGGCTCCGGGAATACAGAAAGAGGTTTATTATAATATTGACCCAAGTATAAATGAGACGAATCTTATCGAAGGGCAAACTTGGGACTTGTTGAAGGTTGCGGATAAAGCTATTGTGACCAGTGGGACCGCCACTTTGGAAGCTGCACTCATCGGATGTCCACAGGTGGTAGTCTATAAAACAAGTGCGCTATCCTATTTTTTAGGGAAGCGATTGGTGAAAATTAAATTTATCAGTTTAGTTAATCTAATATTGAATCGTGAAGCAGTAGAAGAGTTGATTCAGAGTGAAGCGGAGCAGGATCAAATCATTGCAGCTTTGGCCAATTGCACTCCTCAACGAACTGCCAAAATTAAAAGCGATTTGGAACTAAAACTTCATTTGAACGAAGTCTCAGATGTTATGATCAATCAGTTGATATAAGGATTCTTATGTTAGCAGCCTCCTATGTTTGATAAAAGAATCATTCAAGCTCATGGGGTTATCCAGTCAGTTCTGAAAACCACATTTTTTCTAAATGCCTAGATTTATTTCTACGGTTACTTATTAATTCGTTTTACTATAAATCGGCCTATAAAGAAAAGGGCTAATAAGATGAGGATTGCTTGCACCCATGCGGTCAAGCGAATACTCTTTTTCAGAATGTTGTTGTGTAAATCAGTATCTATTTTTATTCCACCTACATCCTTTATATGAGAGAGCAGTCCTGCTGCTGGATCTTTATCCGGAACAAGGCTATGACAAGATTTACATGTGCCTCTGCGATCTAGTTTAGCACGTTCTGCATTGTTCAGTGGTCTTTCACCACTTAAGTGATGTCCTACAGTTTGCAATTGCTCACCTTCCTCAGTAACAAAGCGACTCCAATCATGATCTAAATCTGGTATGGCATTGATCTGTTCTGTAAAGTTTTTCGCCATGTATTCACCTTCAGGATTGGTTATATCTATGCCATATCCTTTAGACGGATCTGAAAATATCTTTCCTTCAGCAATGCCATATCCCATTGCTTTAGGGTTGCCATGGCAACTTTCACAACTGCGCCCTTTCTTAGAAACGGTATGCGGGTGTAACACGGCCATATCAAGTGCTTTTTGTCCATGTGTGCCACCATTTTCCATGTCCTTAATTCTAAATATCTTGTTCAGAATAAGGGGTTTCCCGTCCTTTCCTATCACAGTTACCGTTGTTTGACAACCGGGTATTGAAGGGCTAACGCGATGTTCTCCGTTCACGGCTAAAGGCGGGTCTTCAAATCTCAAATAACTCCTTTGTTCTGTAACGGTTCCTTCAATTAGAAATTTAGTTAAGTTGAGTTTGGCGTCAGAAGCTAATCCATTTTTATCCGGATCCGTTGTTGTAGCCACCCAATCTGTTTTTTTATCATCTCCAGAATAATCTACTTTTATATGGCATCCATAACATTGTGGAGCCCAATCATCATGGCAAGCATAGCATTCCAAATTGTCTATATGTCCATCGATACTAACCATCGCAATTTTTGCATCTTCACTTAGCTTATCTTCTTTGAGCAGGGTTTTTAATGGTGAGAATAGAAAATCTTTCCCACCTGCACTATGCAAGAGCACCTTATTGCCCTTTTTAACCATTTTGGGGATTGGGTTTCCTCTTGCAGACAGCAAATAACCATCTTCTTTAGGGTATACGGTGCCTTTTCTTAAATAAGCTGCAAAGGAGTCTGCTACGCCACGTCCTTTACCCGTTGCTGGTACAGAACCGGTAACCTCATCTCCATACCCAATAGGAAGTTCCCAAGGGTATTTATTAGGGGTGCCATGGCAATCTTGACATTCGATTTCAACAGGGGCCATCGTGGTGCCTGCAAGAAGCCCATCGCTGTGCACATCTTGGCTGGTATGGCAATCTTGACAAAGCATACCAATGTCTTTATGTAAATCGGCATGCAGGTGTAAGTAATTCTTGCCCATTACCTGTTCTTGATCTTCTCCATAAGACATAAATGGCGACTTATATGCGGTTTCCATTAAACCCATAAACGATGGACCAATTCTCCTTCCGCGGTTGTGGCAGGTAACACAGGTTTTAGAAGGAATGCCAGTATATGATTTATTGTTTACACTCACCACGCATTCTCGGGTGCCTTGTAAATTATGCACTAGAATGTGCCCAGGCTTGCTTTTGTCTATTTGCTTATCTTTTCCTTCGTAGTAACCCTTGCTGGAGTATGGAATATGGCAACTACTGCAACCTATACCTCTAAACTCACCTACTTTTTCTCTTCCTTTACTTGCTGTGTGACAACGTTGGCATTCCTGTCGGATATAGGTAAACATTGCTAAACTTGGATTTTTCTCTACCTCGTCTTTGGTAGGTGCTTTTGGCAGTTCATGCATTTTTTTTGGAAACACTTGTGGTTCGGCTTCCTGAAGTTGTTGCATATATTTTTTGTACACCTCCGTACCCAATCGTTTATGAATGGGTTTCTCTTCCACATCAAAATTGGCCCAATCATGATTATATCCATTGGGCGCTCCAAAACCCCACTGTGAACCTTGAATCTTGCCTGCCTCGGTAGCCATCAATGAATTAAATTGAACCGCAACTTGTTCTTGGTGACACATACCGCACGTGTTTTCATTAATCCAAGGACTACCCGGGTCTGGGTAAAATGCTTTTGGTCCTTTGTTCTCCTTGAAGTATATAGGAGAACCTTGATGTGCCAGATTTTTATTATTCGTATTGGGGTTGCCCCCGTGGCAGATGATACAATCATTTCCTTCGAATCCAGATATTTTTGCCTTTTTCAATATGGCCTGCATCATACCAGATTCATTGTTTCTAATGTCTTCTATTCCTTCATGACATTGCGTGCAATTATTTGTGCTTGCTTTTAAAAAGGATGCAGTATGGTGCTCAACTTTTTTAGAATGCGCTGCACTCATCTTTTCCTCTTGTTTGGCATAGCTATTCTTAATAAATATCCCAATAACCACAAGGATTAAGGCTAGGATAAGTAATTTAAGAGGGGTTTTCACTTTGTAAATATAGCATATTAAAGCAGCTTGCTTGGGGGCACTTATACAGCCCATTTTTACTAAAAAGTACTTATTTGTTGAAAACTTAAGGTGTATTGTGCTATTTTTTGTTTAATTTTGAGGTGTGTCAATTGAAATGAACAATATCAACCTGTTAATCGATGAGTCTGAGAAAGAATCTATCGTTAAACAGCGCAAAAAGATTGCTAGTGAAGGACTTTCGGTAGAGTCTGATTTTGAGGATAAACTTTCAGTTTTGGCGAAGGAACTTTTACTAAATGTAAAACATCAACATTTGTTTGTTAGTTAAATAAGAAAAATATTTAAACAGATTTATTAGTGCTTAGCAACCAATGGCATTTTTCGGCCATAAGAGAAATCCTTGGTACTTACTTTAATCACGGGTGCAGCCTGCCAGCGTTTAAAATCATTTCGATTTACTAAATCAACAACTCGGTTAACGATCTGTGAATCATAACCTAATTGAATAATTTCCTCTTTCCCTAACTGGTCTTCTATATACAATTCAAGTATTTGATCCAATAGGTTATACTCAGGCAGAGAGTCGCTGTCCTTTTGATCAGGTCTTAATTCAGCAGACGGAGCCTTATTGATAATACTCCATGGAATGATTTCCTCATTTCGATTGATGTATTTAGCCAATTCATATAATTGCGTTTTGTATACATCACCAATAGCACATAATCCTCCACACATATCGCCATACAAAGTAGTATAGCCTACAGCCATCTCGCTTTTATTACTAGTGTTTAGCAAGAATCTTCCAGTTTTATTACTTATTGCCATTAGTATGAGCCCTCTACTACGTGCTTGAATATTCTCTTCGGCAACAGAGAAAGGAGTGTCCTTAAAGATGGGTTGAACAATGTTCAGTATGCTGTCGTAGGCGTTCTTAATTGGCAATATTTCATAGGGGTTGCCTAATATTTTACTAAGTTTTTCCGCATCTGTAATACTACCATCACTGCTAAATTCTGAAGGCATAAGCACGGCTAGTACATTTTCTGCCCCAAGCGCAGCACTCCCTAATGCTTGAATGACCGCTGAATCAATACCTCCACTGCTTCCGAGTAGTGCCTTTTTAGCAAAACCCATTTTCTCAAAGTAGGATCGAATACCAAAAACCAATGCTTGATAAAGTATAGCCATGTCATCATCATAGTCATGGTCTTGTATGGGTACATTGTGAACAGCATCGTCATATATGGCCGTAGCCTCTTGAAAAAGAGGCAAATCCAACACTTTCTGGGCTTGTTTATTATACACCCCACTATCACCGTCGAATAAAATGCCAGTGTGTGCTGCGGATTGGTTTAAATAGATGAGAGGACAATCCTGTCTTGCAACACAATCTTCAATAACTTCTTGACGTTTCTTAAATTTTGTTAAATGGAAAGGCGATGCGCAAATATTAATATGCAAATCTGGTTTTAATTTAGCAAGTTGGTTAACTGGACTTTGGATATATTCAAATGAATTATGCCTGTCCCATAAATCTTCACAAATACTCACTGCAATTTGTAACCCATTGATTGAAATTAGTTTGAATTCCGCATTGGCTTCAAAATACCTATGCTCAGTAAAAATATCATATGTGGGTAGTAATGTTTTATGTATACGCTCAATGATCAATCCATTTTGTAGGATAAACGCGGTGTTAAATAGTTTGCGACCCACGCCTTTATTACGTTCTATGCCGCCTATAATGATAGTGATACCTTTGCTTTGAAGAGCTATTTCATTAATAGCATTTTCACATCGATCTACAAAGGAGGAATAATCTAAAAGGTCATCCGGTGGATAACCGCAAATGCTAAGTTCTGGAAATATTACAAAATCGCAATTTTCGTTTCTAGCTTGGTTAATATCGGCGAGAATTTTCGTTTTGTTGCCCTCAATGTCCCCAACTATGGGGTCAGTTTGGCAGAGCATGTAGCGCATATACTTAAAATAAAATACCTACAGAAAGTCCTAAATAGTTGTTGATTCCTACGGTATTCTTATCACGATAAATATCAGTAAATCCGTTGTCCCATCGTAGGCCAGCGGTTAATGCGGTGTTTCCCGATAATTTATATTCAAAACCAGCACCAATAATTAAAGGTACTCGGAATAAACCAACATTATTTGTAAATGCTTGTGATTCTGGATTGCTCGGATCTTCTTGAAAATCTCCTTTATCATTATCCGATGCATTAGGTGAATACCATTCTCCTTCTTTGCGAAGAGCTGGACTAGCAGATGTAGTTACATTTCTAGAAATCAAAAAACCTGGAGCTAATCCAGCTTGAAAGTAATATCTCATGCCATTGATGTAATTGGTCTTCATTTTCAAAGAAACAGGAATTTGAAGATATTGAAGTTTATAATCTTGCTTCACATTGGTGTAGTAAGCTCCAACGCCCTGGTCTCCTTGGTATAAACTGTCTTTGGATACAATTTTATTACGCATAGATGTAACTAAGGCTTCAAAACTTAGGAAATAGTTTTGACTAAAATTGTAATCAGCCATTAAACCATAAGAAAATCCTAATCCAGTACCGTCTCCTTCAACTGGTCCAGACTTAATTTTACTCCAGGTAAGGTTAGGACTCGCTCGAAATCCAAATTGAGTTTTTTTAGCAGGAGCAGCGTCTTGTGCCACTAATCCGATTGAAAATAAAAAAATGAGTATGAGTAGGCAATTTTTCTTGTTTGTCATAGTTATCTTATTGATTTTTGCAAAGTTCTATAATTTGATGAAATACACAAAAAATATTCCATACTTCGCTTTACTATTAATTGCAGTCGCTTTTTTTTCTTGTAATGATTGCAATCATAAAGCGATTGAGGAGGTAGATGCGCATAGCGAAATATATCGTTTTGATAGTTCTTTTTATGGATTGAACAACCCTAAGAGGTTGGTAGAGGGCTTAAAAAAGATAGAAGAAGTTGATAGCAATTTTTATAGGTTATATTTAGATAAGATTTATAGTATAAATAGAACGCATCCAGATTTTGACCAAAATATTTTCCGCCATATAAATAGCGCTCAAAACCAAGAAATAAGAAAACGGATTATTCAAGAAATGGGAGATTTCAGCCTAATTAGAAAAGAATTGAACATATTGAGTAGATATTATAAACTTAGATACCCAAAACGAATATTCCCTAAAATTAATACGTGTTACAGTGGTTTTGCCGGTTTCAATGCATGGATTTATAATGACTCCAATATACTTGTAGATCTTGATATGTATTTAGGGAGTGATTTTGAAGCATATCCGCAGTTCTATCCCCAATTTAAATACGCGTATTACACAAAAGATTATTTAGTTCAAAATGTGGGAAGGGAATTGGTAAGAAGGGAATTTGTTCTTTTTGAAAAAGATAAGCCGAACAACATGTTGGCGATGATGTTAATTGAAGCTGCAAAGATTTATGAATTGAGTAGGTTGATGCCTTGTAGAGAAGAATATAAGTTATTTGAGTACAGTAAAGAGCAATGGGAGTGGGCGCTAAAAGAAGAGAAGAATATTTGGCAATATTTAATTAAGGAGGAATTGCTGTTTGAGAGTGAGTATAAAAAGTATCGCCCTTTGATAGGGGAAGCTCCATCAAGCATTCGTTCTGGAGTTGCTGATGGCGCCCCCCCTCGGATTGCAATATTTGCGGGTTATCAAATTCTTAAAAAATACATGGAAGAAACAGGGGAGGAGAATAGCTTTAATTTGCTCCACAAGTTTAGCCCAGAAGAAATATTAAAAAAGGCTAAATACAAGCCTTAAATTACACAGGCACGTTTAATGCGATCGTTAATCGCTCTGCCAATACCTTGATTTGGTACCAGATTAATTTCTGCCTTGCTCCATTGATTTTCATCCAAATCTCTAAGAATGGCAAATAAGTTCTTTGCCGCTTCATCCAATGACTTTTCCTTGCTAAGAAAGTATACGTTCTCATATCCTATAGGTGCATCCTCTCCATACCAAATTAAAGCCTTTCCCGTGCGGTCTGCTGCATCTTTTTCTGGTTTATATATACTTAGGCGACATTTTGGTGAATAGTGCTTGTCGAGCATCCCAGGTGCTTTCGGGTTGCTGTTGTTTTGAATTTTCAGCTGGACTGGTTCATTACATATCCGCTCAATTTCTTCCAATGAGGTGGAGCCTAATCGGTACACGAAAATTTGATTCTGTTCTAAACCAATGATGGTTGATTCAATTCCATGTTCGCATGCACCACCATCTAAAATATAATCTACAGATGTGAGGTTTTTGGCTACATGTTGAGCAGTAGTTGGACTAACATATCCAAAGGGGTTTGCACTAGGAGCCACCAATGGGTAATTCAGTTGACTAAGAAGTGTTTGCGTTAAAGCGTGCTTAGGCACTCGGAGGGCAACGAAATCACTACCTGCAGTGACCAAATCCGAGATCATTGGTTTTTTGATCAATAACAATGTCAATGGTCCAGGCCAAAGTTCATTTGCTAATGGCTGCAGTTTTGTTGGAATCTCAGCATATTTCTTAGCCTCAGTACCATTGGCAACATGCACAATCAGTGGATCAAAATGAGGCCTGTTTTTTGCTTTAAATACTTTGAGAATGGCTTCATCATTCAATGCGCAAGCCGCCAATCCATAAACTGTTTCAGTTGGAATTGCAACAATTCCGTTTAGGTCTAAGTGCTTCTTAGCTTCGGCTATGGAATTGCCGATACGCATCAGCTGGTTCGCTTTAAACCAAACTTCTCAATTTTATTATATAGATGACTGCGCTGAATGTCTATTTCCTGAGCAGTTTTGGCAACATTCCAATTGTTGTCTTCAAGCTTTTTCTTTATGAAGAGTTTTTCGGCAAAGTCTTTAAATTCTTGAAACTTTTCGAATTCATCCACGCTATTCATGCCCTCATGAATTCGAGCTGCTGGATTTGCGTTGTTGAACACATCATCCGCACTTATTTTGCTGCCACATAGGATTACCATGCGTTCAATCACATTACGTAGTTCACGGATATTACCTGTCCACTTGATTTGTTTTAATGCATCAAATCCTTCTTTGGTGAATTCTTTTTTTGGTATCCCGTTGTCTTCACAAATCTCAGCAATGAACTTTTCAGCAATAACAGGGATGTCTTCTTCTCTTTCATTCAGTGTAGGGTTGTGTATTAAAATCACCCCAAGTCTATGATATAGATCAAGTCTAAAATTCCCCTTTTCAATTTCTTCTAGAAGGTTTTTATTCGTTGCCGCTATAACCCTCACATTCACGTTTATTTCCTTGTCACCTCCAACTCGTGCGATGGTACCTTCCTGAATAGCTCGAAGAACTTTGGCCTGAGCAGCTAAGCTCATGTCGCCTACCTCATCAAGAAACAAGGTTCCATTATCGGCTAATTCAAATTTACCAATACGTTGTTTGACCGCAGAAGTAAAACTACCTTTCTCATGACCAAATAGTTCACTTTCAATTAGTTCACTGGGAATTGCTGCACAGTTCACCTCTATCAATGAATGGGAGCCTCGTACACTTTTCTCATGAATCCATCTTGCAATTAGTTCCTTTCCTGTTCCATTGGCTCCAGTAATTAATACTCTTGCTTCTGTAGGAGCCACTTTTTCAATGGTTTGTTTTATCTTTTCAATGGCAGGCGTTTTACCTAAAATGCTTTTAGTCTTATTAACTCTACGTTTGAGAATTTTAGTTTCCGTTACTAGATTAGTTTTATCTAGTGCATTCCGAATGGTGATAAGTAAGCGATTTAAGTCTGGTGGCTTAGTTATGAAATCATAAGCTCCCTTTTTGGTTGCTTCAACAGCAGTATCAATTGTGCCATGGCCAGAAATCATAACAATTGGAAGGTCTGGATAAAGCTTTGTGGATTCATCCAGAAACTCCATGCCATCCATGATAGGCATTTTTATGTCGCATAACACTGCATCATACTCTGATTTTTTAAGTGTAGCGATCCCTTTTTTACCGTTCTCTGCTTTGTCAACAGTGTACTTTTCATACTCAAGGATTTCAGCCAGGGTATTTCTTATGCTTTCTTCGTCATCAATAACAAGAATTTTTGCCATACAGCAAATCTAAAAAAAATGCGCTCTAATTAACTCTATTTGCAAAACCTGTGAATAAATAAAAAGCCCTTTGCAAAATGCAAAGGGCTTTTTAGATTAAAGCTAAGTAATGTTACTTTACAACCATTTTCTTGGTAACAGTCTCGCCATTGCTAGCTGACATGGTATAAAAGTATATTCCTGACTTAAGTTTGCTTCCGTCAATGGTAACAATATGGTTACCAGTCGCTAATTCGTCTGTTTTGAATGAACTAACAACTTTACCAGCAATATTGGTAATTGTAACGTTTAAGTTTGAAGGGTTACTCAAGTAAATAGTAACATCAGTTGAGCCGATAAAAGGATTTGGTTGGTTCTGACCAACAACAAATACTTTAGAAGAAGTGATTTTATCTACACTTAAAGCAACATCATCTAATGATGCGGCAATCACTTGACTTACTGGCACAGCAATGTAACAAATATCATTTTCCACAACAGGGTGGTTTCCTATTGCATCCACGTTGTTCTGTAAATTGGTTCCAGGGATGTCATCTGATTGAAACTGCATATGAATATAATCATCAACATCTCTTGCAATAGAAGGGAAAGCTACTTCTTTCTCTTGTAGGTTTGTTACGTTTAATGGATCAGCCCAAGTTTTTCCGGTATCTTGAGACATTACAATATAGGCATCTCTTAAGTTAAGACTCCATATTTGATCAATAGCTTGTTCATTGACACATGAAAAGGATACAAAAATTCTTCCGTTTTTATCCATACCCATACTTGGCATGGTCATAATACTTGTATTTCCAGTTCGCGCCACGTGGTTAACTCCTGTAGGCAAATTCCCTCCGCTTAGGTTAGCTATATTACCTTGAGCAAAAGTTAATATACCATCGTTATTTAAATCTAGGTCAGATCCAACTGCAATTACTTCAATGTTTTGATCAATTTCATTCCAGTAGCCAATACCTGCAGTACCAGGATAGAAAGAATATGTTTCGTTTGTTGTATCGTCATCAAATGCTCTACTGATGCCCCAAGCAACATGCACATTTCCTCCTTTATCAACCACAACAGTGCTCGTACCGTCTTGGGTAAATGGAGTGTCCAACATTAATGTCTTTGATGTGTATGGAGCGTATTTGAATGAATCAATTATTACTTTAGTAAAAGTCAAACCGTAATCTGTAGATTTCCAGTATGCTAAATCTTCAAGTATATCGGTTGTTACAATTGCAACCACATTACCTCTAGCATCAATACTGTATTGGTCACCTCCACCTGAGTTATATCTTGTCGAATCGTAACCAGGTAAGGTAATATGGCTGATTGGCCAAGTTTTACCACCATCTAATGATCTAGAATAAGTCATTGCTGCATATACACCATTGATTGTTTTAGCTCTTAACTCACCAACTGCACTTGAATCGGTATAGCTTGAAACCAAGTGTACTGTATCACCAGTATTGGACATTCGCCCCCAAATAGGCTTCCAAAGACCATCGTCATTCACACTAGCGTCTGTTTGGGCGAAGGTAGTTCCTAATCCTGTGTTCTCTGCTCTAGCCCATCCGCCGTCAGATGCTAAATGACCGAGTGTGAATTCATTTCCATTCGTCATGACTCCAATTTGAGGCCATCCTGTTCGAATAGATTCCAAACGAACATTGTTAAGTGGACCTGGGTTAAACCAACCACCAGGTTGACTTACATAATAGTATCCAGCACCTCTTTCTTGAAAACCATCATCTGCTGCTTGTGTCCATACCATGGATACGGTTCCATTGCTATGTAAAATTACTCGTCTTGCAACGGCAGCATTCGTCTGAAGGTCGTATTTAGTGTTTCCAACAACAACTGCCGCGTTACTTCTTCTGATATTATTAGAATTGGTGCTTGCCGTTGTTGATGTACTTGCGCTAGTTTGTTCGTAAACAGAAGTTGTCATCTTAGGAGATGCTTCAACTGCTACGTTAGATAAATCAGCATTTGTTTGCCCAAACAATAAAGTAGTGCATGCTAATCCTAAAATAGTTAAGTAATGTTTTTTCATATTTCGTTAAATCAATTTAAGTCCGTGAAAATAAATAAAAATAACCGTTTTACTTATATTAGAGTATAATACTTCTGTAATATTTATATAGATTTTATTTCATGATTTTAACCAGCAGCTCAATTAAAAGCTTTCCTTCATCTTCTCCACTGCTTTCAACTCCCTTACTTCTGAGGTCATAATACTTGAGTAAACCGAGAATTTCTTCTACTTTTTCTTTGGTATAATTAGAGGAAGCTTGCCGGTATTCACTCAAAGCATAATCATTTCGAAGGCCCAGAACTTTGCTTAATTCAAAATCTGGTTTGCCCCTATTCTCAATGTATAAGAGTATTTTAATAAAATAGGTGTTCAAATTCGCAATCGATAGGATAATGGGGTTTTTCCTTTCATCACTTGCAAAGTAGTGGGCTATTTGAATGGCTTTGTTAAACTGCTTCATTCCTACTGCTTTTTGCAATTCAAATACATTATAATCCTTGCTGATGCCAATATTTTCCTCGATGTGCTTAAGTGTGATGACAGCGGCATCTCCAATATTAATGAGCATCTTATCAATTTCATTCGCCACCTTAGAAAGACTGTTCCCTAAATATTCAGTGATTAAAAGGTTGGCTTTTCCGTCAATATTTTTTCCTTTAGAGCGTATATATCCCTCTACCCAATTAGGTACTTGGTAATCACGGATGGGGTCGGAGTTAAAAAGGCAGAACTTTTTGGCCAACTTGGCAAGTTTTTTTCGCCCGTCTAGTTTTTTGTTTTTTAATGCCAAACAAAGCACAGTACTCGAAGTGCTGTTTTCAAAGTAGTTCGCCAGTCCTTCAATATCTTTCATTGCCTGCGCCTCTTTGACAATAATTAATTGATGTTGGGCCGGAGGCATCGGATATCTTTTGGCGGCCATTGATACTGACATGGCGTTGGCTTCTTTCCCATAAACAATGGTTTGGTTAAAACTTTTATCTGCTTCAGAAAGCACGTTTTGTTCTAGAGCATCAACAATTTTATCAATATAATAGGTTTCATCTCCTTGCAGCACATAGATGGAATGAAATGTTTTTTCATTAATTTCTTTGATTATACTTTCAAATGTGGGCTTAGACATCTTAGTTTTGCGATTATCAAGGTACTTTACGAACTCAATTTCAAACCATTTGTTTATTCGTTTAATTTCGAAACTCGAGCACAAAAAACGTACATTTTTGACAGAGTGCGAAAAAAATATATCCAATTAACACCAGAGGAATGGGTGAGGCAACATATAGTGTCCTTTTTAATAGAACATAAACAATTAGGTAAAGGCCTAATTAGTATCGAAAAAGGGACCAGTTTCAATGGTTTAAAGAAAAGATATGATCTTAAAGTGTATGATAATTCTCTTAATCTTATCCTGTTAGTAGAGTGTAAGGCTCCAAGTATAAAACTTACTGAGGAAACACTTATTCAGAGTTTAACCTATGCACAATCCGAAAAACCCCGATATATAATGCTGAGTAATGGACTACAGCATATATATTATGATGTTGTAAACAAGCAATTTTTGGAAGATTTAGCGTTTAGTGGAATATAAAATTTTGAAAATGCTGTTTTAAGTATGAAAATTGCACCAAAATAAAGGAATATGGCAATTGCAATTATCATCGTATTTATTCTAGGCTATACAGCCATTGCATTAGAGCATCCAATTAAAATTGATAAGGCTGCTAGTGCACTTCTAACTGGGGTTCTTTGTTGGACTTTATTTGTATTAGGTTCAGAAGACGTGGCACCTCATATGGCTGAAAATTTTGAGACTTGGAAAGGCCTAAAGGAAACCATTAATCCAAGTTTAGCATACTATTTTGAGCATCGTCTGTTGCATCACATTAGTGAAATAGCCAGTATTTTATTTTTCTTAATCGGTGCTATGACCATTGTGGAGACTGTGGATGCCCATGAAGGTTTTGCCGTAATTACTAATCGAATTAAAACAACCAATAAGACTAAATTACTTTGGATCATTTGCATATTAACATTCTTTTTCTCAGCTGCATTAGATAATCTTACGACTACTATTGTAATGATTTCATTACTGCGAAAACTGGTAACCGATCAAAAAACAAGATGGATGTATGTTGGTATGGTGGTTTTAGCGGCCAATGCTGGGGGTGCTTGGTCTCCTATTGGGGATGTTACCACAACAATGCTTTGGATTAAAGGCCAGTTGCCGGATGTTCCCAATTTGGTTGTGGATCTTTTCATACCTAGTTTAGTTACGGTTTTAGTGCCACTAACCATATTGAGTTTTACATATAAAGGAAATGTTGAACGACCTATTCGGCAAGAAACGGAAGACCATTACTTAAATCCAACCACTCCTGGTGAACGAATGTTTGTCTTCTTATTGGGTGTTGCGGGATTGATTTTTGTTCCCATATTCAAAACAGTGACTCATTTACCCCCGTTTATGGGTATGATGATGAGTTTGGGTGTCGTTTGGGCAGCTACGGAAATAATGCACAAGGGGAAAAGTAAAGAAGTTAGACACCCATTATCTATTATTGGTGTTTTGCAAAAGATTGATGTCGCCAGTGTATTGTTCTTTCTTGGAATATTGTTAGCGGTGTCTGCCCTTCAAGAAGTGGGTCATTTAAGAACCGTTGCCACCTCTTTGGATGCCGCCTTCTCAGGTAATATTTATTCCATAAATATAGTGATTGGTTTGCTTTCAGCCATTGTCGATAACGTTCCATTGGTTGCAGCAGCGCAAGGAATGTATGATATTGCCCCTTCAGGGGCTTTTGCAGCCAATGGACATTTTTGGGAATTTCTAGCTTATTGTGCTGGAACCGGCGGAAGTGCATTAATTATTGGATCAGCAGCTGGAGTTGCTGCAATGGGTCTTGAAAAAATCGATTTTGGCTGGTATTTGAAAAGGATCAGTTGGCTGGCTGTCATTGGCTATTTTGCTGGTGCAGCCGTTTATTATGCAATGTTTGCTTTATGATTGATGGCAAAAAGGTTGTTGTGGTCTTTCCTGCATATAATGCAGCAAAAACGTTAGAAAAAACATTTAAGGAATTGCCATTTGATATAGTGGATGAAACCGTTTTGGTGGATGATGCTTCAAAAGATGATACAGCAGCTTTAGCCAAGAAAATAGGTATTAATCATGTGATTGTGCACGATGCCAACCGCGGATATGGTGGAAATCAAAAAAGCTGTTATAATAAGGCGGTTGAACTGAATGCAGATATCGCAATTATGGTCCATCCTGATTATCAATACACACCTCTTTTAGTAAAGAGTATGTGCAGCATTATAGCGAATGGGGTATATCCTGCGGTTTATGCATCGAGGATTTTAGGCAAAGGGGCACTAAAAGGGGGTATGCCTAAATATAAGTATGTCGCTAATCGGTTTTTAACCTTATTTCAGAATATTTTGATCGGACAAAAATTGAGTGAATATCACACTGGGTACCGTGCTTTTTCTACTGAAATATTTGATAAAATTGATATAGAAAAAAACTCAGATGATTTTGTGTACGACAATCAAATGACAGCTCAGATTTTTATGGCTGGTTATGAGGTTGGAGAAGTAACCTGCCCCACAAAATATTTTGAAGAAGCAAGCTCTATTAATTTTCAACGAAGTATGAAATATGGCCTGGGAGTAATGTGGGTTTCAGTTCAATATAGACTTCAGAAATGGGGCTTTGCCAAATTTGATTATTTAAAAATCAAATAGATAGGTTTACTTGGCTTAATAGTAATTTTTTCGCGAAAAGGGTTTTCTTTGCGTTCTTAGGGCATCGTTGCAATTTGAAGAACATTTTTAAATATTGGAAATTAGATATACTGGCAGGTTTAAGTGTCAGTTTTGTGGCATTGCCACTGTCCATGGGGATTGCACTCGCAGTTGGGTATCCGATACAGGCAGGGATTTTCGCTGCAATAGTAGGCGGATTGTTGGGTTTTGTCCTTGGAGGCACCCATGTGGGTATTAAAGGTCCAGGTGCAGGGTCAATTGTTGCCTTGATTTTTGCTTATTCTGTATTTAGTGAAAGTGGGTTATATGAAAATCCCCTTGCAGTGCTCTTAACGTGCACTTTTTTCGCTGGCGTATTATTAATTCTCACAGGTGTTTTGCGACTTGGTAATTATGCCCAAATTCTTCCTTCTGGAGCCATAAATGGATTATTAGCCGGCATTGGATTTATAATTGTCGTGAAGCAAATGGATGAATTGTTTGGTTATACATCTAATGCGTTAAGCCCTGTAGATGCGCTTGCTGAGATTCCAAGTAAAATCACTGAAGCAAATCCCATATCATTTATTCTCGGGGTCATTAGTATCGCCATATTAATCTATCACAAGAAAGTTCCATCTAAAACAGTGCGCACTATTCCTGCTGCAATCTGGGTGCTTTTGATAAATGTGGCCATAGTTTTGATATTTGGATTACAACATAATAAAGTAGTTTCGTTCTTAGGAATGAATGCTCAAGTTGGCGATAATCTATTGATTAATATTGATAAAAATGCATTTGCAAATTTTAATTTACCCAACTTTAAAGGACTTGAAACCTTCGCATTTTGGATTCAAGCATTTAATATATTTATTATTTTATTGGTTGAAAACCTATTAAGCGCCAAGGCAATTGATAAAATCGATCCCTTAAGTAGAAAAACAAATCTTGATAAAGATCTGAGCTCAAGTGGTTTTACAACTGCAGTGTCTTCTCTTATTGGTGGTATGCCTGCAATTACTGTTATTGCTAGAAGTAGTGTGAATGTGCACGTTGGCGGAATGACAAGATTTTCCAATTTTAGTCATGGTCTTGTGTTGGCAATCATGTTGATTGTTGCCATACCTTTTATCAACTTACTGCCAAAAGAAGCGCTTGCAGCAGTGTTAGTGGTGGCCGGTTACCGACTATGTGCGCCTCGAATTTTTAGAAAAGCCTTTAAAAAAGGATGGGAGCAACTTGTGATTTTTACGATAACATTTTATGCTACTCTGAGATATGGCCTTTTAACTGGAATTATTGTTGGTACTGTGATGGACTTTTTACTCTCCTTTTTTCTGGCAGATACCACATTGGTTAAGTTTTGGAAGTCGAGTAAGCATCCATACATCAAACTAAAAGAAGGAAAAGATCGATTTGTTTTAAAAATGAAAGGAGTTATTAATTTTATTAGCTTACTCAAAATTCAAAAACAAATTGACTTGATACCCGCAAATGCTTCAGCTAAGATTGATTTGTCGGAGACCCAAGTAGTAGACCGTACCGTATTGGAATATTTGAATGAGCAAAGCTTATTGCATGAGAAAAAGGGGGGGTATCTTGATATTACTGGTTTAGAGAATCATCATTCTTCATCTCCACATCCCACAGCCTTGCACTTGCTTGAAACTACTTGGAAAAAGAATTCACTCCATACCCAACGCCAAATACGTCTTAAACGGTATTCATTAAATAGAAAGTTCAATTTTACCCCAGAGCCAGATTATCACATAGGTCATTATCAAACATTCCCATACTTCAAGACTCGACCTTTTGAGTATCGGTTCAATCGAATTGATGGGTTTTGGGAAAATGGAATTCAATTTGAAGTTGCAGACGTACTTTTCCATGAGGGCGAACTTAGTGCGCAGGACTCTTTGCGCACCACAGCTTTATCATTTAAGATGGGTAAAGAAATACCCCAATTTTCCATTGAAAATTTCTCACTATATGATCGTATTAGAGATTTCGCTTTTCGAACGGATGCTCAAATACATTTTAGTGCTTTGGATGATGAAGTTCAAATTATTGGCAACAACCGCCAAGAGCTTGAATCTTTTTTCACCCCAGATTTAATCCAAACCTTAAGCGCACAGAAAGCCTATTACATTGAATCTAATGGCAGAGAATTGTTGATCTTTAGAGACTTTAAACTCGCCAATATGGATGGTCTAAAGAACTTAGTGGCCTTTGGAGAGTTACTGAGCCGAACCTTCTAGTTCTTGCTGATGACATTTCCTTTTCCTGCCTTTTTTCTGCGATAAGCAATATTTAAAAACTCAACCAAGAGGGCAAAAGCAATCGAGAAGTAGATATACCCTTTATTGATATGTTGCTCAAATGATTCTGCTACCAGCAACACACCAATCATTAGTAGAAAACTTAAAGCCAAAATTTTGATAGTAGGATGCTTTTCAACGAATTTGCTTAATGGGTTGGTAATAATAATCATGACCACCATTGACACCACTACGGCAACAAACATAATTGCTATGTTATCACCTGCTAAACCAATGGCAGTGATGATACTATCCAAAGAAAACACAAGATTAATCATGGCTATTTGAACAATCGCTTTGCCCCATGTTAGGGTAACCGTTGCTGCTTCATTCGCGATACCAGAACCCGTTACCTTATCATGAATTTCAGTAACACTTTTATAAATAAGAAAAACACCTCCCAAAAAAACGATGAGATCTTTAATGCTGATATCGGCACCAGGAAAGTCAACAGGAATTGTAAATAAAACCAAATTTGCCGAATGAATAATCAATCCGATTATAAATAGAAAGATGATCCGCATAACTAGTGCTAAACCTAAACCTAAGTTCGCTGCTTTTCTTCTATGCTTGTCTTCAACCCGAGCTGATATAATGCTAACAAATAAAATATTATCTATACCAAGAACAATTTCTAGAAAGGTTAGCGTAAGTAAGCTGACCAAATTATTTAGGTCCAGCAATAAAGCAAAGTCAAAATTCATGATAGTTTATTTGAAACAAATGTATTTAATTTTTCAGTTTCTTCTGCATCAAACCAGGTGACATCTAGTTGATTTGAGAAGTACGTTATTTGCCTTTTGGCATAGTTTCGTGTATGCTGCTTGATTTTATCTACAGCAAATTCTAAATTATAAATGCCTTCGAAATAATCAAATAATTCACTGTAACCTACGGTTTGAAGTGCCTGCAAATTCTTGTATGGGATTAATTCTCGCGCCTCTTCAACCAAACCGTTTTCTATCATTTGATCTACGCGCAGGTCTATACTATGATATAGTTTTTCTCGGGACATTTGAAGACCCACCATGGTTATTTCGTAATTATGCAGCGCTGCTTTGGAACGTTTATTCTCCTTTTTTTCGCCCATTTCAATAGCACGAATAAGACGATGCGGATTATTCATATCCTTGAGGCGGTATGGTTGGGATATTTTTGAATATTGATCTTGTAAATAGGAAATACCTGCTGATTGATAACCCTTTTCTAATCTTTTTCTGAGTTCATCATTTTTTGGAGGCAAGTCTTCTAATCCTTCAATTAATGCTTTGATATAAAACCCAGTGCCACCAACAACTAAAATATCACCATCAATGGTTCGTAACTGTTCACTTACACGCTTACAGTAAAATGCAACGTCATTTTCATCTTGTATGTTTATTGAACCAATTTCTACGTGCTGGATTAATGCTAAAACAGAAGATTCTGGTTTTGCTACCCCAATATTAAGTTCTTTATAAAGTTGTCTTGAATCTGCAGAGACGATTGGCAGTTGATTCTCAAGTGCGATTTTTTCAGCTAAACCTGATTTTCCTATTGCTGTGGGTCCGACTATAATAATTGCCTTAGGCATACCTAAAGCTCTTCGCTAAAATCAATTTCGTCAATATCACCCAAGTCTGGAAATTCGTCTAATTCTGAATTCTCCGTTTTGGTCTTGTCCTTATCAAGATTAGGGACAATTGAATCAAAAGAAGGCATTGCAGCTAATTCATCCACAATGTCAGCACTTGGCTCATCATCAATAATAGGCTCTGCAACGAATTGACGTGGAGGAAAACCTTCCGTACGTTTAACGTTAGGATATTTTACATTCTGCTCGTCATCTGCAATACGCATTAACTCCACTTCCAACACCCATTCATTCTCTTTATCCGCTATATAAATGAATTTTTGATATGGATCGAAAATATGGGCTGAAATCAAGGGGAGTTTTTCTCCCTTTTCAATCAGTTCATTGTAGTTAGAAGGGATACTGAATTCTTTCAAAGGTTTCCAGTTGTCATTGGATGTAAAAATTGAGGCATCTTGCTTTTTATTAAAACCAATTGCAGTTTGCATTATATCATGCAAATGGAAGAACGAATGTTTGGTGTTCACCTCAACGATAGATACAAAATCCTCTTCGTCCTCAAATCTTATTTTAAATCTATAAATCATTAATTATTAGTGCAAAGTTAGAATATTGTTAGAAATAACAATGGTTGAAAAGGCTTTGTTGCTTAATCAAAATCAAAGGTCTATTTTTGCGCCTTATTTTTAGTCCATGTTTCAATCTATAAAAGATAAAACCAAACAAATCTGTGTAATCGGAATGGGTTATGTTGGCTTGCCAATTGCCCTTGAATTTGCAAAACACTACAAGGTTATCGGTTTCGATATTAATTCTAAACGAATTGATATGCTCAAGAACCACGAAGACCCTAGCAAGGAAATTGAATCAGATGAATTCAAAAACAAGGACATTGTCTTTACTGATCAATTGGAAGATTTAGAAGCAGCAAGTTTTTACATTGTGGCCGTGCCTACGCCAATTGACGATGGAAAAAATCCAGACTTAAAGCCACTTCAATCTGCATCAAAAGCAGTAGGTAAGGTAATCAGCAAAGGAGATTATGTGGTTTATGAATCTACAGTTTACCCAGGTTGTACTGAGGAAGACTGCATCCCTGTTATTGAAAAATATAGCAAACTGAGTTTTCCTGAAGATTTTAAGGTGGGCTATTCCCCAGAGCGTATTAATCCGGGCGACAAAGTAAATACCATTACTAAAATAACGAAAATTGTAAGCGGTTGTGACAAAGAGTCTTTGCGGAACATTTCAGATTTGTATGGTTCTATTATTGAAGCCGGGATACATGAGGCTCCCACCATCAAGGTGGCTGAGGCAGCAAAAATTGTTGAAAATACCCAACGTGATTTGAATATAAGTTTGATGAATGAACTTTCATTAATCTTTGATAAAATGAATATCAATACATATGATGTGATTGAAGCTGCTGGAACCAAATGGAATTTTCTTAAGTTCTATCCTGGTTTAGTAGGTGGGCATTGTATCGGGGTTGATCCATATTATTTAACATACAGAGCAACAGAATTAGGGATTCATCCTAGAGTAATTGCAGCAGGTAGGTTCACCAATGATATGATGGGGGCACATATTGCCAAAGTGAGTATTAAAAAATTGATTGGAAATGATAAACAGATTCGTCAGTCGAAGATTCTAATCATGGGGGCTACGTTTAAAGAAAACGTGTCTGATATTCGAAATAGTAAAATAGTAGATATTGTGAATGAACTGAAATCTTTTTCAGTGAATGTTGAAGTGGCAGACCCGCATGCAAGCAGTCATGATGTTCAGGAAGAATACGGCTTTAGTTTAGCGGATGAAATAACTTCTGGATATGATGGGATAATTTTGGCTGTAGCACACGATGAATATAAAAACAAGCCGCAATCATGGTTTAAAAGCATTTGCAATGAACATGCCTTTCTTTTAGATTTAAAGGGTATTTATCGAGATAAAATCAACGAATTAGAGTATTGGAGTTTATAGATCATGTCATCAAGACTGATCTTATTTCTTTTTGGGTTATTTTTTGTTCTATCTTGCAAGCATACACAGCCTAGTATGACCACAAATTCAGGATATAGTAGATTTATTGCACGGCAGGAATCGCTATTGCTTTCCAACCAATATGTTATTAAATATATTGATGCAGGCAGCACTAATCAAGAATGCATTTTGTTAGTACATGGTGTCCCAACTTCTTCTTGGCTTTATCGAAATATGATTGATAAGCTAGTTGCCAAAGGATACCGTGTGATTGCTCCAGATATGTTGGGTTATGGGCAAAGTGATAAACCGAAAGGGTATCATATTTATGATCCAGGCAACATGGGGTCTTATTTACTGGAACTGATGGATTCTTTGCAGATAGATTCTTGGACTCATGTTTGCCATGATGCAGGAGGCCTTTGGACCTGGGAAATGTTGAAACAAAATGCAAAGAAAGTATCGAATTTGGTACTGTTAAATACCATTATTACTCAAGAAGGGTTTAATCCACCCATGGAAATGAAACGAAATTTGATTTCCAAGTTGTATGTTAAAAGTTACACCTCAAATATGTCTCGCAAAGGCACCATGAAGGCTACAATTGGGAATGGGTTAAACAACAAAAAAATGTGTACACCGGAAATGCTAGAAGGGTATATAGGGCCAACCGAAGGTCGGTTAGATAGAGCGTTATATCAGTTTTTTTCCAATGTATGCGTTAAAAAGTTGCCGGATTACATTCCTTTGATGGATACCTTAAATATTCATACCAAAGTGATTTGGGGTAAGAATGACAAGATATTGGTTTGGGAAAAACAGGCCGAAAAAGTGACCAAGGCATTGAAGATTAAACCTGAAGATATCTTAATCCTGGAAAATGCGAAGCACTTTATCCAGGAAGAAATGCCTCCTGAAATTGTAAATTTCATAGCAAAATAAAAAAGCAACAGTTCTATAAGCCGGGTTCTGTATGCTAATAAATTAGCATCTTTGTCATTTATCTAGTTCCATGATTGCCCATGGAATCAATCAACCTACCCTCTCTGGTGCCTAAGCTTGAGCGTGCAACTCTTAACCAGAGTATATTTGGTCTTTCAACAACTGAGGTTTACCCATATTTAATGTCACCACCAAATATCGTGAGCTCTTACCTCACGTTTTCACCTTTATTCCACCGAAATGGAAAAGTTATTTTCTGCGGCACTGGCTATGAATTTTGAATATTAAATACTCAAAACCCTCTTCCCGTTAGGAAGCAATTTGCACTGTGTTGCCCGGACTTTCCTTCAGTCAACTGACTGACGACAAAGCGAACTGTTGCGGGGCAAATATAATTTATAACTACTGAAGTTGTTAAGGTAAAAGTCGAAAAGTCATGCGATGGATTTTTGTGGGTCCATGCGCTTTGATTCCTTCTCTATGCTTAACTGTGGGGTATCCTGCATTGGTGTCCCATCCATATTCGGGATATTGTTCATGCATCGCATCCATATAATCATCGCGATATGTTTTGGCAAGAATAGATGCAGCTGCGATGCATTGAAACTTTGCATCTCCCTTAATAATGGTCTGATGTGGTATTTGTTTCAAAGGTTTGAATCGATTTCCATCAACCAAAAGAATCTCAGGTTTAACTTGTAAACCTAATGTTGCGTGATGCATCGCCAGTATCGAGGCATTCAATATGTTAATTTCATCTATTTTAATATGATCGACAAAAGCAACTTGAAAACTGAGCGCATTTTCTTCAATTTTCTTCCTCAGTTCATTCCGTCTTTTTTTTGAAAGTTTTTTGGAATCGTTTAATTCGGGGATCGGTTTGCTAAGTACTACAGCCGCTGCAACTACAGGTCCGGCCAAACAACCACGCCCTGCCTCGTCTGTTCCAGCAATAATTTTGTAATCTTTATAGGTAAATATTAGTCGCCCCATTTTTATATGGCAAATAAAGGGCTATTTTCGCAGGCTTGAAAATGGGGTTGTCCTATCGCAAATATTTCTATGAAGACTATTTTGATCGCCAAAGCGGTCGGAATTATAAAGATGATGTTAATCGTAAGTTTTTAGATGAACAATATCAGTTTCAAAAGGAAGTGATTCCTTATTTGCCTGCAAAAAATAAGGAAATTGAAATTTTAGATTTGGGTTGTGGGATTGGATCCCTAATTGAGGCATGTAAGAAAAAAGGGTATAAAAACTTAATTGGCATAGATATCAGTGACCAACAAGTTGAAATTGCCCATCAGCTTAATGTTCATGAAGTGATTAAAGCGGATATTTTTGATTATTTGAAAAAGCATGAATCGGCTTTTGATGTCATCAGTGGGATGGATATCATCGAGCATTTTACAAAGGATGAGCTGGTTGATTTGGTTCAACTCATCAAGAAAGCACTTCGCAAAGGAGGGATGGCTATTTTTAGGACTCCCAATATGGACGCTCCAATGGCTAGCGTGTTTGCCATGGGTGATTTTACTCATGAAAATTTCTTGAATAAAAATGCTGCTGAACAACTAATGCTTTCATTAGATTTTAAAAATGTGGAAGTGTTTCCATCCTATATGTATGTGAAGGGTGCGTTGAAGAATTTAGTTAGAAAACTGCTGTGGTTCAGAAAGTCTTCAAGTGTTAAACTGATTCTTTTTGCTTCAGGGAGATCATCGAAGCATGTGGTACTTACACCTAACTTAATAATTCGAGCTCAGAAAAAGTAGCACATAATATTCAGTGTACTTCGGTCGTTAGAATTACAGACCTACGACATTTCTCATGAACGGTCTGTAATGATTTAAGACCTATGAACAAAACGTTACTCACTGTACTTAGTTTCAGTTTATCTATTCTGAGTGCTGCCCAGCAAGATCCTCAATACACCCAATTTTTATTTAACAAACAAATGTTTAATCCTGCGGTTACAGGACAAAATGCAAGACATTGTGCAACATTATTGACACGCACACAATACAGTCAATACGAGGATCAAACCTTTTTGTTGAATACCCATGCAGGTGGTCCAACACACCTTGAAGGGGCCAAAGGGGCAAAGACCGTTAGCTTCTCATACGGTGCGCCTATACCGTTGAGGTGTGAAACATCACGCATTTCTTCGGGTGGGGCAGGGCTTTCTTTTTATGCAGATGAAACAGGGTATTTGAAAACCAATTATTTAAAGACTGATTTGGCTTATCGCATTTCTTTACCCGCAGCAACTTTATCTTTAGGGGCCAATGTGGGTATGATGCAAAAGGTTATTGATATCAATGGTTTGGTGTATAAAGACCCTTTTGATCCCAAAGTTCCTCTAGTAAGTACATCCAAACATAATGTCAATTATGGCTTTGGTATATCATATTCAAGCAAAGGGAAGCACAATGTAAATATTGGTTACGCTATACAAAATGTATCTGGCAGGCCGTTTAGTTTTGCCAATGTTGATGCTCTGGCACCGGGTCTTCATCAATACATAACTTTTGATATGGAGTCCATGATTAAAAGATCAGGGATCATTCTTACCACATTTGGATTAGCACAAATGGGCAATCAAAAAAGCATATGGCATGATAGCCTTACATCGGACCGTTTTAACTTCGCCAATCCAACACTCACAATGGGTCTATTGGCAGATATTAATCCATTGATTCAAGTGGGCATGTCAAGCCGTTTATCAACCAAAAATTTGGAATCGGTAAGTGGAATTTTGGGGATATACCTTATGCCAAACCTTCGATTGGGTTATGCGTATGACATGAATATTTCTAGTCTACACTTCAACCATCGCAATACACATGAAATAATCCTGAAATATTGTTTTACCAAGTGTAAAATTGATGTTACAGATGACCCTCGTCACATCGATCAGTTTGACTTTGAACAAAAGCATATTTAACTATGTAAATTTTGTGGAAAAAAAGCCATGCATTGTCAATAACAAGCCAAGCATTGCAAATTGACAATTAAGCAAAGTAATATTTTGTTTTATGTGACCAAAATCTGAAAAAAATATTGTAAAATTGTAAATCGAAGGAGAAGTTTGAAATCATTCTATGAATAAAAAGATATTACTAGTTGCAGTTTGTTTTGGGTTAATCTTCAAAGCATATGGTCAGCAAGATCCGCAATACACACAGTTTATGTTCAACAAGCAGATGTATAACCCGGCCGTTACCGGTTTTGATGGGAAACATTGTGTGGCAATTTTGGCAAGAACACAGTATGTGAAATATGAGGATCAAACATATACCTTAAATGATCAAAGGGATGAAGACATAGATCTCTATGGACAGAAAGGCGCCAAGACTGTAACATTCTCCTATGGTGCACCAATTCCTTTTGCAAGAGCACCAAAGGGGCCTAACTCAGGAAGGTGTAGGACTTTCCGTTTTCCAAGATCAAGTAGGTTATTTAACCACTAGTTATTATAAAGGTGATTTTGCATTCAGGAAACAACTTGCTTTTGACAAGGCGATTGGGGTAGGCGTAAATATTGGGGCAATGCAAAAAACAGTAAATGTAGACGGATTGATTTACAAAGACCCTAACGATCCTCGAATACCAAATGATAAGAACCCTTCAGGCATCAATGTAAATTTTGGTACAGGCGTTTGGTTCAACAATCCAAATTTTTATAATTTAACTTTAGGATATGCGGTTCAGAACCTATCTTCAAAACCATTTCAATTTGCGAGCGTTGCAGCAATCGCTCCAGGATGGCATCAATACTTGAATGCCAGTGCCGAGTTTACACCAGGTGGTTTAATGGTAAGACCTTATTTATTGATCAAGGCAAGTCAAAATGGTGCAGGGTTTGCTAACCCGGATTTCAACCTAGGCGCCTTGGCTGATTTAAGTACCGCACTTCAAGCAGGTTTATCTTTAAGAAACTTCAACAAAGACCTTTGAATCGTTAAGCGCAATCATTGGATATAATTTAAACCCGCAATTGAGAATTGGATACTCGTTTGATATTAATACGAGTGGGTTAAGAACAAATAATAACAATACGCATGAAGTAGTTCTAAACTATTGTTTCAACATAGCTGTTGTTGAAAAACAACCGATACGACTGGTTGACCCAAGGCATTTGGATAAAGATTCAAGTATTGAATAAACTTTTTTTTAAAGATTACACAATAATTACAAAACGACCGCGTTTTACTAAATGCAGAAAAAAAGTAAAGATCTTCCGTTAAAATAGTTACATTTGCGGGTCAGCGCTGAAAAAAGCAAAGCATGAATATGAAAAAGATTGTAATAAATACCGTTAAAAAGGCCCTTGTCCTTTAGCCCTACTGTCAAGACAGGGTTAATGTTGGGGATTTTAACTTTAGCAGGTTGCAAGGCTTCAGATAGAGGGGAGTTACTTGGTGTGCAAGGAAGAAGCTTGTGGTTTCATCCCACGCCAATTGGAATGGTTTATGTTCCAACAGGAACAATCCATACTGGAGCAAGTGAGCAAGATGTATTCAACAGTTACTTAATGCCAAATAAGCAAGTTACTATTACTGCCTTTTGGATGGATGAAACTGAAATTACCAATAATGAGTATCGTCAGTTTGTAAATTGGGTGATTGATTCAATTGCACGTGAGATGGTTGATGAAGATGCATTGTTTAATGTAAATGATGATACTGGAGAGCGTTCTATAAATTGGGATGAAGAATTGGATTGGGAGGAGTATGTAGAAGAGTTTAGAAGATATGTTCTACCCAGAAGAAGAGCGTTTTAATGGAGATAAGCAAATTGATACAAGAAAATTATTTTACAGATATATGTGGATTGATTTCAAAAAAGCAGCTGCCGAAGATCGTGACAAATACAATGCAAGGGATAGAAGAAATTTCATCCGTAAAGAAAGAACATTGATTTATCCAGATACTTTATGCTGGCGTAGAGATTATACATACTCATACAATGAGCCTATGGTAAGACACTACTTCAATCATGAGAAGTATGATGATTATCCTGTGGTAGGTGTAAATTGGCATCAAGCAAAAGCTTTCTGCAACTGGAGAAGCTTGTATAAAGAGAATTACTGGAGAAATATCGGTAACGTAAGTAGAACTGAAGATTTTAGATTGCCACATGAATATGAGTGGGAATATGCAGCCCGTGGTGGTAGAGATGCAAATATGTATCCATGGGGTGGACCATATACTCGAAATAGTAAAGGGTGTATGCTAGCCAACTTTAAGCCGTTAAGAGGTAATTATGGAGCAGATGGAGGAGTTTACCCAGTACGTGTAGATTCTTATTTCCCAAATGATTACGGATTATATAACATGGCAGGTAACGTTGCGGAATGGACTAAGTCTACTTATGCTGAAGCTGCAGCAAGTTTCCAACACGACCTTAATCCTGCTTATGAAACAGATGTTTCTGAATTTGTTCATGAAACAGAAACTGAAGAAGGTTTTGATGAAAAACCATTTGAAGTAGATAATGTTTGGGAACAAGAAAACTTCGTTCAAGAAGGCTCATCCATTACTAAAAAGAGAAAAGTAATTAGAGGAGGATCATGGAAAGATGTGGCACATTTTATTCAATGTGGAACCAGAACCTATGATTATCAAGATACAAGCAAGTGTTATATTGGCTTTAGAACCATCCAATCTTATATTGGTAGATCAAATAAAGACAAGAAATAGGAACACTTTTAAAACGCATTAACTAATATTAAATAACAAAATAAAAATTTAAAACTATGAGTAAAAGTTTTTTTGAAACTAAGAGATGGAAAACCATCATGAATTTTATCTATGGAATCGGTGCAGCTGTTGTAATTGTTGGAGCCTTATTTAAAATCCTTCACTGGCCCGGAGCAAACCTTATGCTTATGATAGGTCTATTTACAGAAGCGGGAATATTTTGTATATCAGCTTTTGAACCGGTGCATATGGATGCAGATTGGTCCTTAGTGTATCCTGAATTAGCAGGAATGGAGAGCGATCGTCCAAAGAAATTAGATAAAGACAAAGGTTCAGTTTCTCAACAACTTGATCAAATGTTAGAAGATGCTAAAGTAGGACCAGAATTGATTTCTAGTCTTGGTACAGGTCTTAAATCATTAAGCGATAATGTTGGTGAAATGTCAACACTTAGTAATGCTACCGTTGCTACAAATGAATATTCAAGTAATGTTCAAAAAGCAGCGAAAACAATGGCGGAAATATCAGAAGCATCTACCTCTGTAAATTCTTCATTGAATAACTTTAGCGGTGGTTTAACGAATATACTTTCAAACCTTTCTGAAACAGAAGGCAGTACAGTAGCCTTTAAAGAAAACTTAGGAAAATTAAATAAAAGCCTTGGCAATTTGAATACAGTATATGGAAATATGCTTTCAGCAATGGGTGGATCTAAAGCCTAATTTTATTCATTTAATAAGATAAATTTAAAGAAATAAATTATGTCAAGTGGAAAAATGTCACCCAGGCAGAAGATGATTAACATGATGTATCTCGTGTTAATCGCTCTTTTAGCCATGAACGTGTCAAAAGAAATATTAAAGGCATTTCACTTAATGGAAGTGTCGTTTGATAATACCGGAGCAAGTTTGAATTCAAAAATGAAAGCTTCAATATCAAGTATTCAAGCGGAAGTAAAAAAGCAAGGTCCAAGAGCCGAGCCTTTTGCAAACCGAGCGAATGAAGCACAGAAATTAGTGGATGATTTAGTTAAGTATCTTGATGATCAGTCTAAGACCGTTGAGAAAATGGCTGGTGGTCGTTCTATAAAGGATGCAAGTGGCAATGATGATCATACATCAGAACTAGCTAAACCAGATGATACAGAGAAGCATGCAAATTATTTTGCTAGTAAAAAGGAAGATGGTCAAGGGAACGGAATCATTCTTCGCAAAAAAATAGAGGAAACACGTAAGGCTCTAATTAAATTGTTGGAATCTGATGCTAACGCAACAGATTCAACGGGTATGAAAATTCCGGCTGCATATCTTAAAGAAATAGAAGCTTCTAGTGATTTATTAACAACGAATTTACAAAGATGCGGATAAGAAAGAAATTGAGTGGGAAGTAATGTTATTGGTAGAAACACCATTAGCTGGAGCAGTAACTAATATTGCACGTTTGAAAAACGAAGCATTAAACTTGGGGAATAATGTAGTGAGTAAATTACAGCAGTCCATTAATGCAGACGATTTAAAATTTGATAATATGGTTGCAATGGTTAATGCACCCACTAGTTATGTAATGAGCGGATCAAAGTACGAAGCAGATATTTTATTGGTTTGCTTCAAGTTCTTCCGTGAACCTATGAAATTAACTTAAATGGTGGTGGAACTGTACCTGTTACGGGTGGTATTGGTAAATATACTGCAGGAGCAAGTGGTGCAGGGTCTCATACCTTAGCAGGAGAAATTGTTCTTCCAGGTAAAAAGCCTTTTCCTTTTAAAGCGGAATGGACTTCATTTTTACCAGCAGCAACTATATCTGCTACTAAAATGAATGTGTTATACATAGGATGATAGTTACCAAACCCTATTGAAGTATCCGTTCCTGGAGTTGCTCCAGGTAATGTAACTGCTTCAATGAGCGGAGGTTCTTTGTCTAATAAAGGCGGAGGAAAATATGTTGCTACAGTTAGTGGAGGTAAAGAAGCTACTATTAGAGCTTCAGCCAAAATGCCTGACGGAAGTACTCGAAGTATGGGTGCTGTTCCATTCAGAATTAAGAGAGTTCCTCCTCCAACGGCAAGTTTCGGTTCTATAACCGGTGGTTCTGCCTCAGTTGGAAAAGTGAAAGGACAAAATAAGTTGTTTGTTTACTTACAAAACTTCCCTTACGAAGGAATTACTTATACTGTAAACTCTTGTGAGGTGTCCTGTTTCTTATAAGAATAAGCCGCCTTTAACTAAAAGAACAAATGGTGGAGCAATTGGACGATTACCAGTTGAGCCAGGTTGTAAAGTATTTATTGGAAGTATCCGTGTAACGGGTCCGGGAAGAAGCAATGAATTGATACCAGGTGGTATTATCGTTAGCGTAACGAGATAAGATTTAAAAGAGAAATGAATATGAGAAAGTTAATTAGCCTTGTAGTTGTTGGTTTGGTAGTTTCAATTGGAGTGAATGCTCAATATGAAACAGGATCTGCAACTTACTACGAAGAAGATTTTAAGTACAATAAAGAAGCTGTTAAGCAAAGAGAGGTTGTTAAACCTTGCTATGTGAGAGAAGCGGATGTGAAGTACCTTAGACGTGTTCACAGGGTAATTGACGTTCGACAAAAATTAAATCACTGTTTAACTTGGAAACGTAATCCATTTGCAGTTGTATTATGGGATAATGTGATGAATGGTAACTTAAGACCATACAAATCAGATCGTTTATCAGATACAGCTTGGTTTACAGCTGAAGAAGCTCAGAAATTAGTAACAGGTGTTGAAATCATTGAAGTTTTAGATGATAGTTTAAGTACTGCTGAGGAGCCTGTATTTAAAGTAACAGAAATCCCAAGAGAATTCTATCCTGATGAATTGATTAAGTTTAGAATAATGGAAGATTGGATATTTGATTACCAACGTTCTGTTTTTGAACCACGAATTATTGCTATTGCACCTTACTTTAAGGCATGGTTAGCAGGTGGTGCAAGAGATGAGAATGAGTATCCAGTATTCTGGTTGAGTATGGATCAGTTCAGACCAATCTTAGTGAATTCAGAATTGTTTAACAGAACCAATGATGCGGCTCGTTTAACGTATGATGACTTCTTTCAATTGAGAATGTTCGATAGTTACGTAATTAAAGAGTCCAACGAATGGGATGTAGACATTAATCAATTCCCAGAGTTTAGAGACAATGGCGTTGATGCATTACTTGAATCTGAACGAGTTAAAAATGATTTATTCATATTTGAACATGATTTATGGGAATATTAATTTGTCGTAATTCAAAATAGAAAAAACCCATTCGCCAGCTGGCGAATGGGTTTTTTTATTCAGAGCAATGCGAAGAACTTCTGCCCAGATATAATATTCTTCGTTTCAATTCCGTTGTTTATATACTATGAACAATCAGAAAGCAAAATCAACATGGAGAGGAAATCACTGGATTAATATTTTCTTTGTCTTATTTCTTATACCATCATTTGGGGCATATGCACAGTATGAGTCCAATGCAATCGTAAACTTTGAGAAGGACTTCAACTATGAAAAGTATAATATTAAACAGCGCATGCCTGTTTCAAAGTGCTTTTTGAATGAGGCAGATATGAAATATTCCAAACGTGTACACAGCGTGATTGATACCAGACAAAAGCAAAACCATGTGCTTGCTTGGGAAAAGAGTTCATTACCGAATTTATTATGGTCTAATTTGATGAATGGGCACTTAACGGGTTATAGTACTGATCAAATGGATGAGTCGGATCAATATTTTTATCCGGATTCCTTAAAGGAGTTTGTTTGTGGCTACGAAATATTTCAGATTCTAGATACCATAAATAGTACTCCAAATAATCCAGTATTTATTACGGTACGAAGACCACGAGATTTTTACCCGAAGGAATATCCTAAGTTCAGGATTATGGAGGATTGGGTATTTGATTACAAAAGAGGTGTTATGGAACAAAGAATCATTGGAATAGCATTCATAAGCAAAGGTTGGCTTGCGGGCGGAATCCAGGATGAACGTGAATTTCCAGTAGTTTGGATTAAAATGGAACAGCTGAGACCCATATTGACTAATTCAGAACTCTTTAATAAGTCGAATGATGCAGGGAGGCTTTCTTATGATGATTTCTTTCAACTGCGCTTATTTGACAGCTATGTGGTTAAGGAGTCCAATGAATGGGATCAAGACATCAATATGTTTCCTGAGTTTCGAGATAATGGGGTAGATGCATTGTTAGAATCTGAACGCGTAAAAAATGACCTGTTTATTTTTGAGCACGACTTATGGGAATATTAATCGAAATACATGCATTAAAAACCGCCTTATGGGCGGTTTTTTTGTTTTCATTCATTTTAATAGGCGTTTAATAAGACAAGTGTACAAATAATCCTGTTTTAAAGGGCATATGACATAATAATTACATTTCAAGGAACGTTCTTTAATAAGAAAACAAGGATCTATGAACAATTTAAAATTTAAAATCAAAGAAAGGAGCGACAAATGGCAATAAGCAGTATGTCGCCAAGACAGAAAATGATTAACATGATGTATTTGGTGCTACTGGCGCTACTTGCATTGAACGTGTCAAAAGAAGTGTTAAAGGCATTCCACTTAATGGAGGTAAGTTTTGAGAATACGAGCAAGAGTCATT
This sequence comes from uncultured Bacteroidia bacterium, assembly GCA_943788195.1. GTDB lineage: Bacteria > Bacteroidota > Bacteroidia > NS11-12g > UBA955 > CALSPH01. The sequence goes on along the minus strand of CALSPH010000002.1, from coordinate 286,849 downwards.
TTGAGTCTATGAAAGCCGCTTTAAGTGGCCTGGATGCTTTGGAAAAGGAAAACCCAGAGAAGGCCACATTCTTTAAAGAACGCGCTATTGAAGCCAAGCAAATGGCTGAAGAGCTCAATCAGTATCTTTATGAAGTGCAGATCTCCTTGGAAGAAATGGGTGGCGGTAGAATGGAAGAGGATGAAATGGGTTTAGGTAAAGCGGAACTCAAGAATGGAGATGATTTAGAAACACATGCTAACTACTTTAATCCTATAGAAAAAAAGGGAAAGGGCCATGGTTTAATTGCACGGAAAAAAGTTTCAGAAACAAGGAAGAAGATGTTGAGTTTATTGATCAGTAATGCAAAAGACACATTGCACCAAATTCCAGAACAACATTACAAGGAACTTTCTTTAACCACCGATTTAATGATTCGTGATGTGGTGAATGCAGAAGGGGTTACCAAGAAGTGGGAAGAAATGTTTTTAATTGAAACTCCTTTGGCCGCAGCGGTTACTAATCTAGCTCGTTTGCGAAACGAATGCCTTAATTTGGCGAACTCAATAATTGATCGTCTGGCTAAGACAGCAGGAGCATCACCCTTTGGTTTTGAAGACATGAAGGCTTTTGTAAAGCCGAATAGCAACTATGTAATGGCTGGTTCTAGTTATGAAGCAGATATACTATTGGTAGCAGCCAATTCAAATTCAAATTACCAAATCAAGATTGGTGGAGATTATTTACCTCTCAGCCAAGGTATTGGGAAATATGTGGCCAAAGCCAAAGGGGTTGGCAACCACAGATTGGATGGAGAGATTATTATGCCTGGAAAAGATCCCCTTCCATTCCATACGGAATGGACATCATTTATGCCTTCGGCTACTATATCACCTACCAATATGAATGTTTTGTATGTAGGATTGGATAACCCCGTACAAATATCTGTGCCTGGTGTAGATCCATCCAATGTGATGGTAAGTATCGCTGGAGGTACGATTTGTAAAGAAAGTGGTACTAAGTTTATGGCAAAAGTATCTGGTGGGAAAAAAGCTACCGTCAAAGTAAAAGCAAGAATGTCGGATGGTACGATACGCAGTATGGGTAATATGGAGTTTCGTGTAAGGCAAGTGCCTTTACCATCCATTAGTTTTGGCGCCCTTACAAGCGGAACATATACCCCTGGAGCCATTATGGCCCAACAAAATATTCAACTATACTTAAAGTATTTCTTATTTAAAGGGGTGAGTTACCAATTGGTTACATACGATATGTCAGTAGTAGACAATGATGGACGCAGAAAAATGAATCAATATAATATTTCGGGTAAGCGAATCAGGTTGCCAAAAATCACTCCCGGAGATCGGATAGCGGTTGGTAATATTAAAGCCAGAGCACCTGGTGGAGCTGTTGTGCGCGTGCCAGGTAAATTATTATTGTATGCCGAAAAATAGTTAAAATAAAAAAGCCCTTGATCCTAAAATCAAGGGCTTTTTTATTGAGTGGTGTATAGTGTTTATTCTACACCGTGCATCAATTTTTTCAATGGTTTATTCCCAATGATAATTAAGCCAGCAAATCCAAGGAGAATTAGTCCGATCTTGGTGAAAATACCTACATACTTATCTAAAGCGGCTTTTTGCACTTTATCTTTTTGTTTGGCAAGTCCTTCTGTTAAACTTAATTCAGCTGCGTTTTCGAGCTTATTAAAGTCTCCTCTGAAATACATCCAATCGTCTAACTGCATTGGAGCATCGTACTCCTTACTGTCTTTGTTGGCCTTATTGGCTGCCCTATCAGCAGCTAAAATCTTATCATATCGCGTTCCTAAAGCGGTCCATTTTTCGGCATCTAGCCATTGGCTAGCTTCAGTAAAAGTATCACCAATCGTTCGAGCACTTAAGAATTCATTCACTGCTTGATTTTGGCCTAAACTTTCCCGTAATTCAACCCAATCTTTAATATCAAACCATTTTTGATACGTAATATTGACTGGTAATTTTTTGGACAAAGGTTTCCACTGAGCAAAAGAGGACTCATCCTTCGCCATTTTACACGCTTTTTGCACGGTAGTTTCAAGGCTGAATGTGTTGGGGTCCACTTTTGTATCTGAACCATGTCCTCCACCTGTTAATGCAGCTATTTGACCTCCGAGTAAATTGGCAATAGCAAAACTAAGGAACCAAGCACCCATTGCCGTTCCAGCAATGTTTTTCGGTGACAGTTTGGTAACCATGGATAATCCAATAGGAGAAAGAAATAATTCACCCGTGGTATGCAACATGTATAAGAAAACCAATGTTAATATTGGCACTAAACTATCACTAGCAAATTGATATCCTACATAGGTAATTAAAAACCCAAGACCCAATTGTATAATACCATAGGCGAATTTTAATGGAATGTTCGGGTTCTTGCCCATCTTAGATAAACGTACCCACATCACAGAAAACAGAGATCCAAAGACGATAATAAAAAATGGATTAAAGAATTGCGTCATCGAAGCAGGCATTATCCATCCAAAAATGGATCGGTCAACATTCCGATCAGCAAATAGGGTTAAGGACGTTCCTGCTTGTTCAAAGCAAGCCCAGAACACAATATTTATTACCATGAAGATGATTAAAGCAATCATTCGATCTTTCCATATTTTGGTGTTTTGCTCGACATCTGCTTTCTTTCCAGCAGCAAACAATGAGTACCCAACCCAAATGAATAATCCCAAGAAAATTAAATTAAGCCATTCATTGTTCAGTATAAGAACATAGCATAATGGGATAAGCAATAAAGAACCGATGGTAATTACTTGAGTCATATTGAATGGCCCCAGTACCTTCTTTTTTCCTGCTTCAGTTACTTCTAAACCAGCTGATGCCGCATAATTATGCCTTCCTGTATAAAAGATAATTAAACCAGCAAGCATTCCTAAGCCAGCCAACCCGAAGCCATATTTAAAGCCATAAGTTTCACCAACATACGCAACCACAGTGGTTGCTAAAAGTGCACCAACATTGATACCAATATAAAAAATAGTAAATCCAGAATCTCTTCTTGAATCTCCATCCTTGTATAATTTACCTACTATAGTTGATATGTTTGCTTTAAAGTATCCATTTCCAATAATCAAAGCACCCATTCCAATCATCAACATCTGCTCTGTTCCACCTAAAATGATAAATTCACCAATGGCCATTAATACGGCACCTAACATTACCGCATAGCGATAGCCTAAATACTTGTCGGCCATTTTACCCCCTAAAATTGGAGCTGCATATACTAAACCGGTGTATGCTCCATAAAGAAGCGAGGCCTCAGCATCTCCTTTCATTAAGGATTTTACCAAATAAAGAGTTAAGAGAGTCCGCATTCCGTAGTAACAGAACCGCTCCCACATTTCAGAGAAAAACAGGGTCATCAACCCTTGCGGGTGCCCCTTTTGGATAGTATTATTCATATTTTAATTTATTGTTCTAATCGATATTCTTTTCTTTCATGACACCATTTAACCACCTTAGCAATGCAAACATCATTAATGCTGCAACCAATGCAAGGCCCATATTCATATAGAAAAAGTTTTGTTTGTTTTCAAAGGATCCCCACATACCTGAAAGCATTCCAGAAAGTTTATTCCCAATGGCAGTGCTCAAGAAGAATCCACCCATCATCAATGCGGTTATTCGTGGTGGGCTCAATTTAGAAACCAATGAAAGCCCCATAGGAGAGAGGCATAACTCACCCACCGTAATTACCCCATAGGAGGCTATCAGCCACCAACTACTTGCCTTTGTGCCCAAGTTATTACTAGCGTGCACCGCTCCAACCATTACCAATGCAGATAAGGCGGTAATAAGGAGTCCTATAGCAATCTTAGTTGGGGTGGAGGGCTCTTTCCCTTTTTTTCTGAGAAAGCCCCAGAAACCTACTAAAATAGGTGTGAGTAATACAACCCAGAATGGATTTATTGATTGATATAACTCGGTTGAATACAATTTCAAGGTTTTACCAGTCCCCGGTCGTTTGTCTGGTTCCAGATTCTTAAAGTATTCGGGTGATTTAGAAACGATATTCATCTCTTGAACCACTTCTTTGGTTTTGATTCGGTCACCCACATCTTGAGCGGCTTTCTTTTCAACCTGCAAGGCTTCAAGTTTTGCGTCAATTTCTGCCTCGGGTGCCTGATTTAATGGCCAATCGCGCACAGTTTGCGTCATGCCTATTTTATCAGCAGTATTTGAAACACTTAAAGGCATTTCACGGTCTGTATTATTCTCAGCCCATTCGGTTAATGCATCTCCATTTTGATGAAACACTGCCCAAAAAATAACCAAACATGCAAACACGGCCAATAATGCACCAATCGGACGTTTGTCGTTGCTGTTTGCTTTAGCATATAAGTAAATGAAAAATGCTACTACAGGCAAACAACCAAAAATAAATGCATCGTTGGTATCGGTCCCTAAAAAGTTGCCATCTGGATTGGTAGGGCTAGTTACCCCTCCAAAAAAGTATCCAATCACACCGAAAATAATCATTGGTAATAGGGTAAAGCCTAAAATTCGCCCTGTTGACATATCGCCATCTTCTAATGGACGAATTACATCAGCATCCTTGACTGTTTTAGAACCTGCAATAAAAGTAGCTACGCCAACCAGCATTCCTATTCCTGCAACAATAAATGCCCAGTTCCAACCCCAGTTGTTCCGCATATAAGCTGCAACAAAGTTGCAAACAAATGCACCAATATTAATTCCCATATAGAAAATGTTGTAACCCGCATCTTTATTCGCCTTAAACTCATCCTTATTATATAAATTACCCAATAAAGTAGAAATATTTGGTTTGAAAAAACCATTTCCTACGATGATTAGCGCCAGTGCTATATAGAAGGTTTGATTACTGTGTATGGAAAGCGTTAAATATCCAGCAGCCATGAGCAGACCGCCAAAAATGATGGATTTTCGATAGCCAAAAACTCGATCAGCTAATAAACCTCCTAAAAAAGGCGTTAAATAAACCAGGCCAAGGTACGTGCCATAGATGTCTGATTTCTTTACACTATCAAATCCCATTCCTCCATTGTTCCAACTATCCAGCATGTACAATGAAAATATTCCCAGCATTAAATAATAACCGAACCGTTCCCACATCTCAGTGAGAAATAAGTAAGGCAACGCCTTAGGATGTTTAGTTTTAGCCATTGGGTAAAAGTATATATTAACTTTAAGGTTTACAAATTTTCAAGAATGAATTTTGTCATTCTGGTAAAGAGGTGCAGGCGTGTTTTGCCTCCATAAATTCCATGGTTTTTATTTGGGTAAACCGCAGATTCATAAGGCACATTATTGTTATTTAGAGCCATCATCATTTCCAATGCGTTCTGAAAATGTACATTATCATCTGCTGATCCATGAACGATAAGATAATTGCCTTTGAGTTCTTTGACATGGTTGATTGGCGAATTGGTGTCATATCCTTGTGCATTTTCCTGTGGAGTTCTCATGTATCGTTCAGTATAGATATTGTCATAATATCTCCAAGAGGTAACCGGTGCAACAGCAATGGCCGTCTTGAAATAACTTGCACCACGCGTGATGCAATTGCTTGACATGTAACCGCCATAGCTCCATCCCCAAATTCCTATTCGGGAGGCATCAACATAGGATTGACCGCCAAAGTGTTTTGCGGCATCAATGTAATCTTGAGTCTCATAGTTTCCCAATTGCAAATAAGTCTTCTTTTTAAAAGCTTCGCCTTGTGCACCACCACCTGTATTGTTAATGGTGATAATAATGTATCCTTTTTGAGCCATGAATTGGTGCCATAAATAATTACTGCCTCCATATGAATTTTTTGCGGTTTGGTATCCTGGACCTCCATACACATGAAATAATACCGGATACTTCTTACTTGCATCAAAGTTAGCTGGTTTAAGAATCCAGTAATCTAAATCGGTGCCGTTTCTATTCTTGAATTTACCGAAAGCGGTTTCTCCTAAGTTATATTTGGCTAGCGCTTCAGTTAATTTTGAATTGTCTTCAAGCACTCTTATTTCAGAAGCATTTGAGGCAAATAAAGTATGTACGGAAGGTTTTGAAACGGTAGAATGATTGTCCAAAAAGTAATTGAACCCAGCAATGAAAGTTGCATTGTGCCATCCTGCGCCTTTTGTTAACTGCGTTAGTTTTCCGTTTTTAATATTTGCTCCAAAAACTTGTCGTTCTGTGGCAACATCTTTGCCCGCATTAAAGTATGCCATTCCTTTTTTGTCATCATATCCATAGAATTCCCCAATGTCAAAAATTCCTTTGGTGATTTGTTTTTCTTTGTTGCTTTTGCCATCCAAACACCACAAATGGTTATATCCTGATTTTTCACTTAAGTGCAGCCAATCACCAGCCTCATTGGGAATCCAATCGTGTATTTCAATATAATATTGATTCGTTTCAGTATACAAAATGGAGGTTGCACCAGTAACTGGGTTTGCCTTAAGAATGTCTAATTTGTTTTGATGCCTGTTCAGCCGTTGTATGGCTAAATAGCTACTGTTCAAATTCCAATGCATACGTGGTAAGTATTGATCAGCATCCGAAGTGGTTTCGCATTTTTTCGAACTCCCAGAGACTATGGAATAAATGTATATATCTACTTTTGAATTGGCCTCACCTGCTTTAGGGTATTTCCAGGTTTCCTTGCGTGGATACAGACTTCCATATACATCCATGGTAAATTCAGGAACTTCTACTTCGTTAAATTTATAATAAGAAATATATTGGGAATTGGGGCTCCAGAAAAAACCAACATCCATTCCGAACTCCTCTTCATATACCCAGTCCACAAAGCCATTTCTGATTTTATTCTTAATTCCATCGTTGGTTATTTTACGCGCATCTGTAACCTTCCCATCATTCCCATTTCTAAGGTCCATAAAGTGAAGATTATAGTCTGATACAAAAGCGATATGGTTACCATCGGGAGAGATGGTTGGATACATAATCTGATTTGGAAGAGTATTGAATTCTTTCGATTTAAGATTATAAACAATAGCATCGCAAGTTGAGCTATGACGGTATATGCGATTCACATTATACTTGATGATTACTTTGTTTTCATCATCGCTAAATGAAAAGGAACTCATGTTAATGGGATTTTCATTAACCTTAATGCCATTGGTAGAAAAGAGCATTTCTAATTTCTTGCCATCTTTAATCTGATAACGCCAAACCTCTGTATAACCATCTTTGCGCTCTGCCAAGCAATACGTTTCGCCATCGGCCATTCCTTTGAAACTATTGGGGTATTTTGGGCTAAATTCACCGCTGTACCAGATTTTTTCTAAACTTAAGTCTTGTTTATCCTGTGCATAAAGCACAGTGCCTGTGTAATACGTGCAGATGGTTAGAAGAACTATTTTTGAAATGAAAGTTGCTTTTAATTTCATAGCAACAATAATACAAAGAGATGCGTGAAATAAGAAGTATGTAATGAGAAATCAGAAATGAGAAATCACCCATCTAAAATCAAGTCTTCCAGCCTTGCTCACCTAGTAATGGCACAAATTTAAAATCACCTTTAACTTCATGCTTTATCGAACCGTCCGCTTGTTTGATAGCTAAAATCATTTTTTGACTTGCCTGCGTTTTTCCAACAGGTATTACAATTGCGCCCCCCGTCTTTAACTGCTTAACATAATTTGTCGGGATATGTGGTGCGCCTGCGGTAACAATAATTTTATCATAAGGAGCAAATTCCTTAGCACCTTTGGTCCCGTCACCAAGTATAAGGTTGGCATTTAAGTTTAGTTTATTCAGTAATTCTCCCGCCTGGATATGTAACTCCTTAATCCGTTCGATTGAGTATAAAGTTGCGCCTAAACTGCAAAGGATGGCCGCTTGATATCCACTACCCGTACCAATTTCTAGTATTCGATCGCCCGGTTTAATATCCAATAATTCAGTTTGGTATGCAACGGTATAGGGTTGACTTATGGTTTGTCCACTGTCGATTGGAAAGGCATTGTCTTGATAAGCATACGATTCAAACTCAGCAGGGATGAACCAATGACGCGGAATGGTATTGATAGCATTCAATACTTTGGTGTCTTGTATTCCTTTGCTCCTCAATATTTTAATGAGCGACTTGCGTTGTCCTTGATGTCTATAAGTGTCTTTCAAACTGGAATATTTGATTTTAGTTGATAAATACGATTAAATGGAGCAGAATTATTCTCCAAATTTGAAAGGTCAAAAGTAATAAAATTGGTGAAGTATAAACTGGGTTACATATCAACAAAGGAAAGCTACGAGAATTTACAAGATTTGATCGATGAATCAAGTTTTGAAAATATAGGTTATATCAACCCGATCGATTTTAAATTAACAGGGACTTTAAATCTAGAAATGGCTGCAAATTTCGCCAATCAAGTGGATGCAATTGTTATTGTAGAAGGAGTGGAGATTGATGCAGATTTAGTAGCATTTTTAGTTAAAAGATCTTTACACCTGCTGTTTTTGAACCGAGTTAAAAGTGTGATAGACTTAACGGCAGAGTTAGAACACTTGCTGCATGAGTCAGGCACAGTGCTACAAATTGAGAATTTGGAGCGCAATAAACCGGTTTATACATCGCTTCGTCAGTACTTGAGAAAGCCCAAATATTGTAGATTGGAACGTTGGACTACCAATCATCTAAATATAACTGAACAATTGGTAGATGATATTGATATGGCAGTGAATTGTTTTCAATCCGGTGTTGCCAATGTGGATTGCCACACGGGTAACATTTTTAACAATAATGTTGATTTAATAAATCTTAAACTGAGTTTTCAGAACGGAGCTATTGCAGATATACAATTGCACGCTGCTGGATCAGAAATGAAGAGCGAAGGTTTGTTTGTTGCCGAAAATGGATACTATCAGGTAGATTTTAGCAATCATGAGATTGTTGAAATAGTGCATGCAAATAATGATCAGCTAAGTTTGATGGATAATGCTGCTTTGCAGCCGCGTTTGGCTAAATTTTCGAAGAAGATTTTAGTATTCAATCCTGTGAAAAAAGCATTTCATAATTTTTACGAAAACATATCGCATGGTTTCACTCCTTTGGTAAACATTGACGATGCTAAAAACATTGCACACGTTTTGCAAAAGGCGCAATACATTATGCAAAGAAATTGCGTAAATTGGGCTTAAATTTGCCCGCAAATGAGATTCCTGATATTATGCATTATTTCGATTACTGTACTTTCATGTAAAAAGAAAGAAGTTGAAATACCATCATATATTCATATAGAACCATTCACCTTCACGGCTGCCGATGCTCAAGGTGGAAAAACAGCCAATATTACCAATGGACAAGTTTTTATTGGAAATACGTTTGTAGGGGATTATGAATTCCCAATTACGATTCCAGTCAATGTAGCAGGGGATACCGTAGTATCTATTTTTCCTTCAGTAAAAGAGAACGGAATTTCCAATGGACGAAAAGTCTACAAATTGTATGAACCGCATAAGGAACAGGTATCATTAAAAAGGGGCTTGGTAGACTCTGTTAAGCCATCAAGCACCTATAAACAGAATGTAAATTTTGTATGGATTGAAGATTTTGATGATAATGCGATAAGTATGGAAAAAGGGTTGACCAATAGCCTATTTGATTCTTTGGAGACCTATCCATTTACTGCAACAGATGCTTTCAAAGGATCTGGAAAGGGTTTTTCAGGTGGGGTTTATTTTCCTGTTAATTCTGTTGGCTTTATTTGGGAAGCGATTACAGTACAAGAATTTCTGGTGCCAAAAAAAGGGAAAGATGTCTATGTAGAATTGGACCTAAAATCAGATATCGCGATCAATATTGGAGTAATTTATAATTTGAATAATGTCTTGACTCAGCGCGATGTGGTAACATTTTTTCCAACAGGAGATGTATACAAGAAATTGTATATAAACTTAGAAACAGAAGTCTCTCCTTTACCTGATGATTTGAAAGTTAGATTGTTCTTTGGAGGATTCAACTTTACGGATAGTGCAAGCACTCCAAAAGTTTTTATTGATAACCTTAAATTGGCATATTTGCAATAAGCTGAGGTAAAATTGAGAAACAAAAACCTACAAATCGCCCGTTATGTTATTTGGGATTGGTTAGCCGCAACACTAACCTGGTTTGGATTCTATTATTTCAGAAAAAAGTATATTGAATCTGCTAAACATGGGTATGAAATTGCAATTGAATGGGATGATAAACTCATTATTTCAATCATTTTAATTCCATTAATTTGGGTGCTTTTTTATGGGATAACTGGCTATTATGCAAAGATTTATCGCAGGAGCAGGGTAAATGAAATTTGGCAAACGTTTAATACTTCGCTGATAGGAAGTTTAGTCCTCTTTTTTACTTTGGTTCTAAATGATAGTATCAGCGATTACAAAGATTATTATCGAGAATTTTTTGTACTCTTTGGGTTGAGCTTTTTCATAACTATGCTCGGTCGATTTATACTATCATCATTAACCAATCGTGCAATTCAAAATGCCAAACTGGGTTTCAATACACTTATTTTGGGAACCGGTCCACGGGCAAATAAGCTGTACAATGAATTGAATTCAAGCTCCTTTTCACAAGGATTTCTAGTGAAAGGATTCGTATCTGTAGATACCAAAACGGTGAATGAAGAATTAGCCGAAAGTAAGGTGCCTGTGCTAGGTTCGTTAGAGCAAATAGAATCCTTTATTTCAGGAAAGAACATTGAAGAAATAATAATAGCCACAGAAGACACGGAACATACAAAGCTGTTTGAGGTTATCAATCGCTTGAGTTCTTTAGAGGTGTATATTAAGATTTTACCTGATTTGTATCACATATTAACGGGAATGGTCCGGATGAATAACATATTAGGAACTGTGCTTATAGAGGTTGATTTTGATATAACTTCCATCTGGCAAAAAAACATCAAGCGAATTTTTGATATACTCTTTTCGTTATTTGCATTGGTTGTATTTTCACCCTTTTATATTGTAATAGCCATCATTATTAAATTAACCAGTAAAGGTCCTGTTTTTTATAAGCAACAGAGGATCGGCTATAAAGGAAAGTCTTTTTATATCTATAAGTTTCGTAGCATGCGCCAGGATGCCGAGAATGCAGGACCTCAGTTATCCAAAGATGACGATCCGCGTATCACAGGAATAGGCAAGGTCCTTCGTAAAACTAGGTTGGATGAAATTCCCCAATTCATTAATGTGCTTATCGGAAATATGAGTGTAGTTGGACCGAGACCAGAACGGCAATTTTTCATTGATCAAATCATCACAAGAGCACCATACTATAAACGATTGCATCGAGTTAAACCTGGAGTAACAAGTTGGGGCCAAGTTAAATATGGTTATGCAGAAAATGTGGATGAGATGATTGAACGCCTTCGATATGATATCCTTTATATTGAGAACCTCAGTCTGGGACTGGATGTTAAAATTATTCTTTACACCTTGTTAATCATGATTCAAGGGCGTGGTAAATAGATGAGTCGCAATGAACGATTTTTTAAATACCTCCATTGAATTTATTAAAGGTGTGGGGCCTAAACGTGCCGAATTATTACAAACCGAATTAGGGATTTTTACATTGTGGGATATGGTGAATCATTTTCCTTTTCGCCATGAAGATCGAACTACCATCTTACCCATATCATCGGTTCAAAATACGGAACACAGCATTCAATTGAGAGGTAAGATTGAACGAATTACAAAAGAAGGTACGGGAAGAGGTAAACGGCTTAAGGCTTATCTAAATGATGGTACTGGTAAATTGGAGCTGGTATGGTTCAAAGGAATTGATTGGATGGAAAAGAAACTTAACACCACCGACCAGTTTTTAATTCATGGCAAACCACAGGCATTTAAAGGATCCTTCAATATTGTTCATCCTGAAGTAGTGGTTTGGGATGACGCAAGCAATCATACTCAAATGCGTATTAAACCAATTTACTCTTTAACAGAAATGTTAAAGAAGAGAGGGCTGGATAACAAAATTTTAAGTCAGGTTACCTATTCCATTGTGAACGATTCGCGTTTTTCAGTGCAAGAATTTTTACCTGCATCCATTTTAAAGGAGAATGGATTAATCAACTTAAGCAATGCATATAAGCATATTCATAGCCCAAAAAGTGGGGACGATATTGATCATGCGATACATCGGATAAAATTCAATGAGCTTTTCAATTTACAATATAAAATCCTCTCTAGAAAAACAGAGGTTAAAATGAAAGTGAAAGGAGTTGTCTTAGCGCAAATAGGCACTTATTTTAATTCCTTCTATACAAATCACTTAGCATTTGACTTAACCAATGCACAAAAGAGAGTATTAAAAGAGATAAGGGGGGATGTTAAGCGTGGTATACAGATGAACAGATTGGTTCAAGGAGATGTGGGCAGCGGTAAAACAATTGTTGCATGGTTTGCAATGCTTATGGCAATAGACAATGGTTTTCAGGCCTGTTTGATGGCTCCAACTGAAATATTGGCACAGCAGCACTATGAGTCCCTACTAGAGTACGGTGAGATGCTCAATTTGAATATTACATTGCTTACTGGATCAACTAAAAGTAAAGCGAAGAAAGAAGTTTTAGAACAATTAAGTTCGGGTAAATTGAATGCCATTATTGGAACACATGCGCTCATTGAAGATCCTGTAAAGTTTCAGAACCTAGGGATGTGTATTATAGATGAGCAACATCGATTTGGTGTAGCCCAGCGTGCCAAGTTATGGACGCAATATAATCCAGCACCGCATGTTTTGGTAATGACCGCAACTCCCATACCTCGCACATTGGCGATGACTGTTTATGGTGACTTGGATGTTTCAGCAATTGATGAAATGCCACCTGGAAGGTTACCAGTGCGCACGGTGCATAAATATAAATCTCAATTTACCGAGGTTGCTCTGTTTGCTGAACAGCAAGTTAAGGCAGGTAAACAAGTATATATTGTTTATCCCCTCATTCATGAGAGTGATAAACTGGATTATCAAGACTTAATGTCTGCATATGATAATATAATACGCTATTTCCCATTGCCTGAATATCAAATTAGTTTAGTTCATGGAAAGTTAAAAGCAGCAGACAAGGAAGCAGAGATGAAGCGTTTCAAGGAAGGGAAGACGCAAATAATGATGGCAACAACCGTGATTGAAGTGGGGGTTAATGTGCCCAATGCAAATGTGATGATTATTGAAAACTCGGAACGATTTGGACTTTCGCAATTGCATCAATTAAGAGGACGTGTTGGACGAAGCGCAGCACAAGCTTATTGCATAATGTTAAGTGGCAGTAAATTAAGTAATACAGCCAAACAACGTATCAGAGCAATGGAATCAACTACCGATGGTTTTGAGATTGCGGCTTTGGATATGAAACTAAGGGGCCCTGGTGAGATAGATGGCACAAAGCAAAGTGGAATAATGGATTTGAATTTAAGTGATATAGTGAAGGATGAAGAATTGCTTTATATTACGCGAAAAGTGGTTTCTGATTTACTAGAAAACGACCCCAATTTGGAATTGAGTGGGCATCGTGGCTTAAAAGAACACTTTCAAAAGATTATGCGAGGAAAAGTATGGCGCAGGATTTCTTAGATACTGTACAAATGATTATCAAAAACATACGTTTAGGTATAAGCAAACGTCAATTTAAAGTAAATCGATTAAGTTAAGTCTATTAGTTTCAAGCAAATTTGTTATAACATTATTTCGTTATATGCTGAATATCAGCATATAATATGTTGTTTTTGTTAAAACGAACAAAATTTTAATACCTTGTTTACTTTGTAAAAAAATCTATTTTTGCAAAAAAATTAAAGAACATGAAAAAACTTATTTTATTAACAATTGTTGCTGCAGGATTTATTGCATGTAATAGTAACAAGGTAGAAACTGTAGAAGTTTCTCCAATGACCAGTTTAGAGGCTTGGTTAGATTCAATTGACGGTTTAGGAGATGTTACTCCAGAACAAATGACAGCTATTGCAGATGAGTATACTGCAGCTACTGCAGGATTTGATGTTGAGGCTTTAGATGAAGCTCAAAAAGCAGAATGGCAAGCGATTAACGACAGATGGAATGCGTTTAAAATGAACAACACCCCAACTGAGGAAGGTGAAGACGGTGCGAAAGTAGATGGTGAATCTGGAGCAGGTACTGTTTCTGAAGCACATGCGAAAGAAATTTTTGCGGAATTCTTGGGTGATGTAAAAATGGCCGATGCAAATGATTATTCTTTTATGACAGCAGAAAATGCATTGGCAACTTTTGAAGGGTTTGCTGCTAAAGCTACAGCTCACAAAGATGATTATTCATCTGATGACTGGAATTTTGTTAAGGCCATTTACGAAAAATTGGGTGCTAGAAAGAATGTAATTGAGAAGGACTTGGCTGCAGCTGACAACTTGAAAATTGCAAAGTTAAAATTGAAGTTGGCACCCATGTTTAAAATTGGTAAAATTGCTGCTAAAATTGATGAAAAAGTTGAGCAAAAAGAAGCTGAAACAGCTGAATAATTCGTAATAAAAAATATATTAATGAACCCCATCCGCCTGAAGGCGAATGGGGTTTTTTATTTTAATATCCAAAGACCTCTGCCGTAAGTGCTAACAATTAACTTTCCATATTTGTATCGTATTTTGGTGATAGGCACTTCAGGTAATTCGCTCCTGAATTTCACCCATTTATTCTGTTTGAGAATAAACAAACCTTGATCGGTTCCTAGCAAAAGCCCAATTTTATCAATAAATGTTATGCAAGTACATGGGATGTTGGGTAAGTTATAGCTGATATTTTTCCAAGTATTTCCCGAATCTTTAGATTCATATACTTTCTCTTTATTTCCCTTTGGATTATCAAAGCTGCCTATGCACGCATAAATATGGCTAAGGTCTGTTTTTGATGTTAAATCGGATATCTCACGGTATGCGTAAGCCTTAAAATTTGAAGTAATATCTTGCCATGTTTTGCCTTTATTGGATGAACGAAATAATTTGCCTTTTAGATCTTCGGACCGCCATACCGGGTCAGCCTTACTCAGTAGCATAAAGTTTTTTTGAATAATCAAACCCGTAACATCATAATTGGATTCAATCATTGGGCTTAGATTTTTCCATGTTCCATTTTGCTCCTTCCACAACTGTTTTCCAGCATAGAATAATGTATTATCGCTCAGACATAATTCTGGGTTAAACCGAGATGTCTTCACAGGAACGTAAGGATAATTGAAGTTTTTACCTTGGTTTGTCGTGTTCACCAGTTGTAAACTTTTCATCACGTACCATGTATCGTTTTTAAGAATACAAGATCCTCCATCACTATATAAGTTGCTGAAATGAGTCCATTTATTATTCTTTCTGTTCAGTTGAAAACTACTCAGGTCTTGGGCTCCAGCAAAAAGTGTTTTTTCGCTAAAGTCAAAATCATACACTTCGGTTATGTTTAAGCCACAGCCATTTATATTGAACCACTTTGCCCCTCCGTTTTCTGAAGTGCTTACTCCGCCATCATGTCCAATTAGTATGTTGGCTTGGATATCAAAGGTTATAACTCGAATATCATCATGCATAAATTGATTATGCGGAAAATTTGGATAACTAAGTTGTTGTATTTGATCATTTATTAAAGAATACAGCCTGATGCCCCCAATTAGAAAACGGTGCCGTTTGGAGTCGAAAATTATTTTTGTTCGATGCACGTCAATTGCAGCATTGATTCGAGTTTCTGTTTCAATGTTCTCGTTTGATTTGATTTCATATCGAAAATTACCTCTATTTTGATGTGCAATGAGTACTCCATTTAAAGCATGGTCAAATGCTAGGTCACAGCGCTTGGCTTCAAACAAATTCTCCGTTTTTTTATTCTTTTTAAGATAGGCGAAGGTTTTTCCATTATCCTTTGTAAAGCAAATATTCTTGCCACATAAATACCATAGATTTGGATTGGTGGGATGTAGAACGATACTTGTTAACTTAGAATTGGCTATTATCCAGTTAAAAGAAGTGTAATTAGTCAAGATAATTCCTGTCAAAGAATTGAAAAATATGGTTAGGATTCCACCAATCAGAAAAATATTTTTCATATTGAGTATGGTTGTTATTTAAGTTTATCTAAAAGTTCATTCTTCTTTTCTGAAAATTCTTCTTCAGTTAAAATTCCAGCTTCCTTGAGCTCACCTAACTGTTTTAATAATTTTACGGTATCTTCATTTTCACTGGTCGTGTCTTTCGCATTTGTTGTATTGTCCGTATTCCTTGACATCATTTTCCCCATCTGCTCAGCAATTGGATTTACCATTCCTAAACCGACCATGGTTCCAAGAATTCCTCCAGCTCCACATTCTCCACCGCCGATATTTTCAGCTGCTTTTTCAGTTGTATCAAAGCTACGTTCTACTTTGTAAATTTCTAAATTCTCTGCACGACGTTTTAGACGCATACGTTCGTCCAAATCTTTCGCCATTATTTGCTGAAACTTAGCAACTACGTCCTTCACGCGCTGATCGTCATCGATTACTGGAATGGCCTCGATATTGAAAAGCTTTAATTCTAAACCAAACTCTTTTAAGTGCTCGTTAATGATTGATTTAACTGCGCTGCCAACTTCAAATACAATAGATTCTAATTCCAAAGGACTTAAATTCTACTCCCTGCTAATCTGCGTAATTGTGTGCTTTATGTTTTCTGAAATAACCCCTCTAAAAAGCTCTGAAAGTGTATTTGTATGGAAGTCCCGAGTGGTACCAATCATTTTGCTCAAGAATAGTTTTGAGTTTTCCACTATTATGGCAAATGAACCTCGACATGTTACTGGAACAGGCACTTTAAAAGTAGGTTCAATGATGTTGAACGGCATCAAACCGAATTTTGCATTCATTGATACAGCCTTGTTTACGAAATAGACCTCAGCTGAAAACGGGCTATTCCCTCCAAAAACCAAACCAACAAGCTTTGAGAGAACCGGTAGGTTTTTCGTCGACAAAGTGTGGGTTCCGGGACCAAGAACATCCAGTAATTGTCCGCCACTGTAAAAACAAGCTTCCTGCGATTGATTTACAATCAATTGTGAACCCATTCTCAATTCGTTCTCACGCAAATCGTTTGATTCAGAATGCCATTTCCACACGAGTTCATCATTGGGACCATCATACTTTAGAACATTGAGTATTGCCATTTAACGCGAAGTTAGGTATTTCCTTTAAATTTAATATTTTTAGTATGGTTTTAATCAGAACTCACACATTCGCGCAAAACTGGAAATATTCCCTTTGCTTATTCATTTGGGCATCAAAAGATATTTTTAGATCAATTTTAAACTACTTGAAAAATGCTAAACTTTATTGAACTTTCTAATAGACTCTATAAAGGTCAGCATTTATTGTTTAGGTAGATCTATCAATTAGAATTGACCCTATGGCAGGGTATAATCAATAACTGGATGACCCTGCAAACCGCCCGTTCCCTTTACTTCACACATGCGCAGTTGAAAAAGTAAATTTATGGATCTAATTGTACCTTTGATTTATAAGTAATTGATAGTTAATACTAATTACTTTATACTTTTAATTAACAACAGTATCTATCAAATAGTTCAGTAAAGTCTTTGAGACTCTTATCTAATCTTTAGTCTAAAAATTTAGACCAATAAGATTTATTAGTTCGATAAATCTCATCGAGTAGAATCAATTAGACTGTTATCTAAACTTTAGTCTTTTTGTTCATCGAATTAAGGTGACATTCCCACTTGTAAATACTCTTTCCTTTGAGCCTATATCTCTAAAAGTTACAATGTATATATAAACCCCGCTTTGTACAATCTCACCCATAAATCGTCCATCCCAACCTTCCGAAATCTTATTACTTTCAAATAGGAGTTCTCCCCAGCGGTTATGTATTTTAAGGTTATACATATCCGCATATCCAAGACCTACAACATTAAACACATCATTCAAACCGTCGCCGTTGGGAGTAATCGCATTTGGAATATAGTATATTAAATCAGGGAAAACCGAAATGGTTTTTGATGTTGTATCCGAGCAACTAAATTCATTCGTTGCGATAAGTGTCACTTCTTTGCTGCCAGAGTCTTGAAAAATAAACTGAAAATAATCCTCATTACTCTCTGAAAACCCATCAATTTTCCATCTTAAGAAATCCGCACCAATAGAACTATCGCTAAATAAAAACTGTGTTTCTTTTTTCCATGACTTTATTTTTTTGTAATCAAATGCTGCTGAGGGAACTTGGTGAATAACTGCTATTTTTTTGTATTCTATAGTATCTGTGCAATC
This sequence comes from uncultured Bacteroidia bacterium, assembly GCA_943788195.1. GTDB lineage: Bacteria > Bacteroidota > Bacteroidia > NS11-12g > UBA955 > CALSPH01. The sequence goes on along the minus strand of CALSPH010000002.1, from coordinate 268,554 downwards.
TTGCTCTGTACTAACAACTAGGGTTACATCAAAACTGTCAGTCGAACTGTATTTATGAAAAGGAGATTCTTCATTGCTTGTATTTCCATCTCCAAAACTCCAATAACTCGACATGGTTCCAAATGCAAAATTTGATAAATTTTCAAATGATGTTAGCTTACCTAAGCATACATCATCAGTTGTAAATTGAGCCTTGGGCATTGGATAAATAGTTACGGCTTTGGTCAAGCTATCAAAACATCCTTGATCAGATTCTATAGTCAGTTGAATGGTATAGTCATTTGCACTGGTATAGGCTTGGTTAAGTGTATCGATGTTGAGATAATTTTTACCATCTGTTGTCCAAGTACGGGATTGAACAGCCCCTTGAGCAAGGGTACTCTTATTAATGGCAACAATTTCGTGATTTCGGAAGCACTCCAGACTGTCGTCGATGGTAAACTGAGCCTTGGGTTGAGCGTGAACAGTAAGTATTTGCTCTGTAGTATCTCTACAATCAAAACCAGACACTAACTCCAAACGAACTGGGTAGGACCCGAAGGTAGAATAGCTTTTAGTAGTATCATCGGCAGTTGTACTAAAGACTCCGTCTCCAAAGCTCCATAACTTAGAGATACTTCCGGAGGATATACTTCCTTGGTAGTCTATGGCAAACACATTACCTCGTTCACAGAGGCTTGTCGTATCAGTTGTAAATTGAGCCTTGGGCATTGGATAAATAGTTACGGCTTTGGTCAAGCTATCAAAACATCCTTGATCAGATTCTATAGTCAGTTGAATGGTATAGTCATTTGCACTGGTATAGGCTTGGTTAAGTGTATCGATGTTGAGATAATTTTTACCATCTGTTGTCCAAGTACGGGATTGAACAGCCCCTTGAGCAAGGGTACTCTTATTAATGGCAACAATTTCGTGATTTCGGAAGCACTCCAGACTGTCGTCGATGGTAAACTGAGCCTTGGGTTGAGCGTGAACAGTAAGTATTTGCTCTGTAGTATCTCTACAATCAAAACCAGACACTAACTCCAAACGAACTGGGTAGGACCCGAAGGTAGAATAGCTTTTAGTAGTATCATCGGCAGTTGTACTAAAGACTCCGTCTCCAAAGCTCCATAACTTAGAGATACTTCCGGAGGATATACTTCCTTGGTAGTCTATGGCAAACACATTACCTCGTTCACAGAGGCTTGTCGTATCAGTTGTAAATTGAGCTACAGGCATTGGATAAATAGTTACGGCTTTGGTCAAGCTATCAAAACATCCTTGATCAGATTCTATAGTCAGTTGAATGGTATAGTCATTTGCACTGGGATAGACTTGGTTAAGTGTATCGATGTTGAGATAATCTTTACCATCTGTTGTCCAAGTACGGGATTGAACAGCCCCTTGAGCAAGGGTACTCTTATTTATGGCAACAATTTCGTGATCTCGGAAGCACTCCAGACTATCGTCGATGGTAAACTGAGCCTTGGGTTGAGCGTGAACAGTAAGTATTTGCTCTGTAGTATCTCTACAATCAAAGCCAGACACCAACTCCAAACGAACCGGATAGGATCCGAAGGTAGAATAGCTTTTAGTCGTATCATCTGCAGTTGTACTAGAGACTCCGTCTCCAAAGCTCCATAACTTAGAGATACTTCCAGAGGATATTGCTCCTTGGTAGTCTATGGCAAACACATTACCTCGTTCACAGAGGCGTGTCGTATCAGTTATAAATTGAGCTACAGGCATTGGATAAATAGTTACGGCTTTGGTCAAGCTATCAAAACATCCTTGATCAGATTCTATAGTCAGTTGAATGGTATAGTCATTTGCACTGGGATAGACTTGGTTAAGTGTATCGATGTTGAGATAATCTTTACCATCTGTTGTCCAAGTACGGGATTGAACAGCCCCTTGAGCAAGGGTACTCTTATTTATGGCAACAATTTCGTGATCTCGGAAGCACTCCAGACTATCGTCGATGGTAAACTGAGCCTTGGGTTGAGCGTGAACAGTAAGTATTTGCTCTGTAGTATCTCTACAATCAAAACCAGACACTAACTCCAAACGAACTGGGTAGGACCCGAAGGTAGAATAGCTTTTAGTAGTATCATCGGCAGTTGTACTAAAGACTCCGTCTCCAAAGCTCCATAACTTAGAGATACTTCCGGAGGATATAGCTTCCTTGGTAGTCTATGGCAAACACATTACCTCGTTCACAGAGGCTTGTCGTATCAGTTGTAAATTGAGCCTTGGGCATTGGATAAATAGTTACGGCTTTGGTCAAGCTATCAAAACATCCTTGATCAGATTCTATAGTCAGTTGAATGGTATAGTCATTTGCACTGGGATAGGCTTGGTTAAGTGTATCGATGTTGAGATAATCTTTACCATCTGTTGTCCAAGTACGGGATTGAACAGCCCCTTGAGCAAGGGTACTCTTATTAATGGCAACAATTTCGTGATCTCGGAAGCACTCCAGACTGTCGTCGATGGTAAACTGAGCCTTGGGTTGAGCGTGAACAGTAAGTATTTGCTCTGTAGTATCTCTACAATCAAAGCCAGACACCAACTCCAAACGAACCGGGTAGGACCCGAAGGTAGAATAGCTTTTAGTCGTATCATCGGCAGTTGTACTAGAGACTCCGTCTCCAAAGCTCCATAACTTAGAGATACTTCCGGAGGATATAGCTTCCTTGGTAGTCTATGGCAAACACATTACCTCGTTCACAGAGGCGTGTCGTATCAGTTGTAAATTGAGCCTACGGGCATTGGATAAATAGTTACGGCTTTGGTCAAGCTATCAAAACATCCTTGATCAGATTCTATAGTCAGTTGAATGGTATAGTCATTTGCACTGGGATAGGCTTGGTTAAGTGTATCGATGTTGAGATAATCTTTACCATCTGTTGTCCAAGTACGGGATTGAACAGCCCCTTGAGCAAGGGTACTCTTATTTATGGCAACAATTTCGTGATCTCGGAAGCACTCCAGACTATCGTCGATGGTAAACTGAGCCTTGGGTCGTGGGTGCACATATATTGAAAAACTGTCAATACTTACACAACCATTACTGTCTGTTCTGGTGATATTCACGGAATCACCATAGTTAAATATATATCTTGATTTTCTTCCATTAGACCATAGATATGATTTACCCACACCACCATCTAATAGTATTGAATCTCCAGAACAAATGAAACTATCAAGACCCATATATATTTGTGGGGTTCTTCTTATTTCTAATTTCTCACTGGTTCTAGATTTACAACCAATACCACCTTTTCTTACACTATAATATCCAGGTTTGTATATTGTTAAAGAACTATCACTACTTGGTCCTTTTATCAGAGTATCATTTCTAAACCATTCTAAATCATTAGCAGAAGAAGTTTTTAATAATATTGAGTCATTATTGCATAAAATATTACTCTTACTGTTTATACTGATATCAGTTCCGAAAACAATCTCAAATATATTTGAAGAACTACATGGTGTTTCAACAACTGAAGTTGATGAAGTTCGACATTTGTAGACAATTCCTGGTTTAAGGGTGCTTGGTAATTTCAAGATTAACCATGATTCAAGCGAATTTTTACATCCAGGATTCCAAACAACCTCAGCTGTAAAACGATTTTTTATTCCTGAACTGTTGTATTTAAATGAATTATTAAAATAATTAACTAAATCAGATACTGTTGATGATGTATTAGTTATTTGATTCCATTTGACAGATTGTTTTGGGAATGTATAATCAGTAAATGTAAAAAATTCTGATGAGGTTGACCCGTTGCAACAATTTGTAAAACTATTATTAAGGTTAAGATCTATATACAGGCCTTTATTTGACGAATTCACTGTATTTCTGATTTCAGAAGCTGAGCTATGCCATGTTCCAATAACTAAATATCTATCACAACCATCTCTAATTTCAACTGCAATTCCCGCATGAGCCTCAATTTTTTGATTAAAGCACAACAAAAAAACTAAAAGTGATAAATATTTCATGATACCCTTAAAAGTTAAATAAAACCGATTGCAAAGATAATAGATTTTAATTAAATAAAGGCAAGTATGACCATTTTGTTCCATAGATTTGTACTACCAGTTTTAGAGCAAGGTCGAACTTTTTCAAGTTCCAAAAATAATGAGCTATCAGTCTAACTATCAATGATTAAAAAATCTCTAAAATAAAGAAATTCCTTAGGGGGCTAAATAGCCCTTATTTTAATTTATTCTATTGCTTAACCCATTCAAAGCATTATTTATTGGTGTTTGTAGTATAACAGTGTTAAGATGGATAGTAAATCAACCAAGATTTAAGCCTCTCCATAATTAGGGGCTTTTTTATGCCTGCTTTACTGTCACCAACCCATAGGATTATACCACCACTCTGAGCAAATCATTTAAACAAGAAGTCCTTATTTTAAATTACTTAGGGGCTGTTAAACAAGAAAATTAGTTGGATTTTTTTGAGACATCCAGACTGCTACTGTTCCACATTGGCCAATAAAAGAATGAGGTTTAAATGATATTATTTGTTGTTTATTGGTTTGAGCTAACGTTATGCAAAACCTTTCGATTATTTTCAATGATGCTCTCTTACTTGTGGAACAATTATCTACCCCTTAAGCTCTTTACAAGAGTCTTACGGGATTTGCCCTCTCAATAGAAAAGAGCGAGGAATAACAACCGTATTTAAGCATACTTCATTTAAAAACTATTCAACCAAAAATGGATGCGAATAATTTTCAGAACCAATAAGCATAGTATAGTTTCCTTTTGGTAGCCTACTTACATCAATAGTAGCGTTTAAATTGGATAGTTCACCTCTGTTTTACTTCTTGCCCTAAAGCATTAATAATTTTGAATTGAGAGCCTATAAGATTTGATTCTATTTTGATGTTCAATTCTATTGAGGCCGGGTTGGGGTAAGCAGAAAAATATATCCCACTTCCCAATTCATCAAAACGAACGAACTGAATAGTTGAATACTCAGATGTACCATTAAAATCGACCTGTTTGAGGCGGTAATAAGCTATGTTGTTGGACGGATGAATGCCATTATCGATGTAGTTGTACTCCATCTGCTGATGGCTTTTTCCTTTACCGGCAACCTGACAAATCATTTCAAAAGTTCTACCATTGTAGCTACGTTCTATTTCAAAGTGACTGTTATTGATCTCACTAGCAGTAGCCCATTGAAGATTAGCGGTATGCATAGCTGCAGCTCGCGCGTCAAAGGAAACGAATTCTAGAGGTAAAGCAATTCCAGATGCACCGCCACCACCTCCGCCCCCAGAGAACGAAGACACTTTATACGTGGCAAGGTGGTCTGTACCATTACTGTGAGCACTATATACCCAATTTTCAGTACTTGGATTTGTTCCGTGAGTAAGAACGGGTCCCGTGGCACCACTGGCATGTGGGTCTGCAAACGTACCAGAAGATGTAAGCTTATACATTTGCAGCTGGTTTGCATTAGTAATAGTAGTACTTTTACTTGATAATGCCGTTACAATAGCGGAATATTCGGTATTGGTAAATGGATAAAGGACCGTCACGTCACTGGTTGGTTGGCTGGTTGGAGATATATTCCATTTTCGGTTGAAAATCACACCACCATTGGAGTTCGTAATAATTCCCCCGGCACTATTGTATGTCGTTGTTGTGGTAGCACCGATCTCTAAAGATACACCAGAAACAGGAACAACAGCAGTGTGTAATAAGGTTTGTCGCCCATTCGTAAAACGATAAACATTTTCATTTACACTGTAAATCAATTGGTTATTAAACCATTTCATTATGCCAATGGTAGAAAGATTGTATTCAGAAGGAAATAGTGGATGTATGGTATCCCATGTTTTACCATTGTTGTCGGTAGAAAAAACGCCATAAGAATACGGGTCTTTACTGGACATGCTAATGTTGGATGCTACAAAGAGACGATAGGCTCTCTGGTCGATTGGGGTGCGCTCAATATGTATTGCTCCGCCTGGTGTAGGTAATGGAATTTGTTTCCACTTTTTCCCTCTATTTTTGGTATAAAAAAGCCCGCCATTAGGGCTGCAAAGCCATATAATATTCGCGTTTTTCGTGTGTACAGCAATGTCAAAAACACGTCCAATGCCATTTGCTGACCATCCTTTGTACCCTTCTTCAGGCATGGGGGTTGATAGCGGGCCAATGGGTTTCCACTCAATACAGTTATGAAATGAAAATAGAAAAAGAATTATTGAAAAAATCCCCGATATTTGGAACGTTTTTTGCATATTGCAAGGTGAAATTAACGTAAAAAAATAAAAAAATTACTTTTAATACCTATCTGTCTAGTAATCATTTCTGGACTATTTGGCCAAGAAATAAATTTTACTGAGAAACAGGATACTATAGGTCCTATCACTTATGAAGTACAAGAGGCTATTGTTCCATTATCCTATATGGACTGTTTAAAAGTATGGCAAAAGTATAACACAAAGCAAAAAGGAACGGTTGCTGTTATGCCAGGCAGAAAATTTGTCTTTACAGCATCAAATGTGTTTTCTTTCCCAATGGGTCCGCCAGCGTTTACTGCACATCTAAAATATGCCCCAATAAATGATACTACTACTAAATGCGGTATTTATGTGATTTTAAATACCCATCAAAATCCGGCATATGCTATTTATCTTGATGAACTTCAAAAGTCCTGGTTGGAGCAAAAAGAGAAGAATAGAATCGCAGGATTAAAATCTGAAATTAAGGATTTGAGTAAGGAGAAAAAAGGAAAAGAAAAGGAGGTTAAGAAAATTAACAAAGAAATTGATAAAGCAGAGGGAGACGTAAAAAAAGAAGAGTCTAAGATTAATGCAAATAAATCAGAATTGGACAAGAACAAAGACAAAATATCAGCGAATGAGAATGAGATTAAATCAATCGAAAAAGAGATTTCTGATTTCGATGTTAAAGGGAAAAATAAAGACTTTGAACAAATCTTCATCGAAACTATTGAAGACCAATAAGAAATTGCGAAAGAGTATTTCTAAAAATGAGTCTAAGATTTCAACCATGAATGAAGAAAAGGCAGCCAATGAAAAATCAATCGTTCAAATAAGAGATCAAGCAAAAAGTGCTGCGGAAGTGGAGGGGTTGAAAAAAGAGGCAAAAGATATAACTTGGTCAATAGAAAAGTTTCAATTAAAAGCTAAAACCAAGAAAATTAAATCCATCTCCAAGTCAAATAAAAAGTTAAGAAAAACCAATACCAAGTTGGCCTCAGATAACGCTAAGAGAGAGAATGAAATTGATTCGACCAATAAGAAAAAAGAAAATTTAAAGTCAGATTCAAAAAAGAAAAAGTCGGAAGCTGATGCAAAAAAGAATCAAATCGATAAAAAGAAGGACGAGATAAAGTAAGGGATTGTTCAATTACGCCAAAGGGTCGACCGCTTGAATCGCTTATATTTAAAGCTTTGACTGTTAAATAGGATAATATAAATTAAGATAACTGAATTGTGCCGATAAAGCATCTGAACGCACTATTTTTGGGGTAGTATCTTTATTGAGATAACTTCTCAAGCACCCATTGTTTTGCGATGTAGTTTTGCTCTTCTAATTTGAGTTCCGAATTATCAAGAATCTTAGCGTCAGTGGCTTGGATTAATGGATTGATTTCTCGTGTACTATCTGTTTTGTCTCGAAAAACAATGTTTTCTAGCACCTGGTCATATGTGATATTTACATCTTTTTTCTGCAATTCGTCAAATCTTCGCTGCGCTCTTATCTTGGCATCTGCGGTCATAAATATTTTCAGCTCAGCATCTGGGATTACGTGCGTGCCTATATCTCGGCCATCCATTACCACGCCTTTTTTTAGTGCCATTTCCTGTTGAATTTCAACTAGGTATGATCTTACAATGTCAATTTCGCTTACTTGACTGACTTGATTGCTTATAGCCGGCATTCGAATGGCTTCATTGATATTTACACCCTTATATTCAATATTTAATTGATGCGTGTTTTCAACAACCTCTATTGAAATGTTCTGCGTGTGCAGCAAAGTTTTGATTGCATCTCTATCTTTTAAATCAATGTTCTCTTGGTGAATGGCATAGGTTACTGCTCGATACATCGCTCCTGTATCTATAAAGCAGTATTCGAATTGGTCCGCTAAGTACTTTGCCAAGGTGCCCTTGCCGCAGGATGAATGTCCATCAATTGCTATATTTATTTTTTTAGTCAAGTTTTTTCTTTTTGGTGTAAAGACTCTTAAGATTAAATACTGCAGAGAATTGGTTGGTGTTTATACCAGGGAAAAATGAATTACTCGCATAATTAAAATGAATGTTAAACAAGTTTACACCAAATCCCCAAGCAAAACCGGTGAGTCCTCTGCGTATGGTTGGGCTTAATTCTCTTCGCATTTGATGTGAATATCCAAAACGAAGATGCGTGTATTTTCCTAGTATCAATTCTGTGCCCAAAGTTACATGACGCATAACATTATCTCCGAAACCAATTTGCTGTTGCTTTTGATTTCCATCGAGGCTGGTACTCTGAACCGACCCGTCTTGAGGAATATAGCGCATGTTGGGTTGTTGAAGATTATGCAGCAGGATATTAAACCGAAAAGGCGCTTTTGATAGTTTTACAGAATAGGATAGTTCAATACGTAGGGGCATTTTTTCTTTGATCCCTTCAGTATAATTCTTTAATACAAATCCAGCATTTCTAACCACAAACCCAAGGTTATTATTGCCTGATGTATCTACATAATGCAAGCCAGCATCCAAAGCAACACCGCTAGCAAAAGAGTTGTAAAGTTGAGAATAGACCGCCTTAAAATTGCTTCCTAGAGTTAATCGCTCATTGATACTTTTTGAACTTCCAACGAAGAATGCATAGTCGTCTGCCGTAAAGCTGCCGATACTTTCTCCTGCTGCATCATATCCATCAAACTTGCCATAATTCACATACAGAATACCTGCATTAATCATTTGGTTTTTATAAGTAGTAGAATAGGCCACATTTCCAAAATTAACATCAGACAAGTAGTTGTTGTATGACATGATAAGTCGGTTGCTCATGCCTTTGTTTTGAAGTGCTGGGTTACGTGTTGAAATTATTGGATTGTCACTGCGCTGTGCAATGGTGGCACCTTGCAAGGCTGCAATATATGGGGATAGTTTGAGATCCAAGAAATTAAAGGTTTGTTTACCACCAGCTTGCCCATAAAGAGAATCAACTCCAAGTACTAGAACCATTAATAACCAGCTTTTTTTCACGAATGACAAAGGTACGAACAAAAGTGCAATGATAAATTCATCTTTAGCATTATTGCACTACCATAACGTTAATTTTATTGTGATATTATTCGTCCATCTCCCATTTCGATGATGCGATCTGTTTTTTTTTGCAAAGTCTAAATCGTGGGTCACAATAAGTAATGAAAGCTTATTGAGGTCACTAATTTCTTTAAATATTTTAAATACGTTATCCGCGTTCTTACTATCCAAATTTCCAGTAGGTTCATCCCCCATAATAATCTTCGGATTGTTGATTAAAGCGCGCGCAATGGATACGCGCTGCTTTTGTCCGCCCGAAATTCTTGAAGCTCTTTTAAAAGCTTGGTCAGCCACCCCAAGCATTTCTAACTTTCCCAACGCTTCTTTCTTTATTTTAGTATGGTTTAAAAGGTCAAGTTTTTTGGCCGGTAGCATCACATTTTCTAAAACTGTGAATTCAGGCAGCAGGTAATGAAACTGAAACACAAAACCAATATGGGCATTTCGAATATGCGCCAATTCTTTGCTGTTCTTGCCACTCATTTTTTCTTCCGCAAAGAAGAGATCTCCCTGATATTGGGTATCCATAGTAGAAAGGATATAGAGTAGGGTTGATTTTCCACAGCCCGACTTACCCATTATTGAAACAAACTCGCCCTCATCAATGCTAAAAGAAATATCTTTTAATACATGAAATGACACCGGGTTTTCAAAGTATTTGTTGATGTTTTTGGCTTCTAGAATCTTCATTATTGTCCTCTTATAATCTCTACAGGGTCTATTTTTGCGGCTTTTCGAGAAGGAAGATATCCAGCAAGAAAAGTGGATATAAGTGCGAAAATTATTCCAATTATGTAAAACATGGGGTCAAAGTTTACAGGATACGTTTTAATAGTAGGCAATGCCTCAAACTCCATGGGCACATGAGAAATCATCACGGAAACAAGATAACCTATGATTAAGCCTAAAACGCCTCCAGTAAACCCAATAATCATAGCTTGACTGATGAAAATCCTCCTTACATCTTCCCCTGAAAAACCTGTGGCTTTTAGAATGGCAATGTCTTTCATTTTTTCATAAATCAGCATGTTAAGAATATTATAAATGCCAAACCCAGCTACAATAAGCAATGTAATAGACACTGCATAGGTTATTAAGTTTCGAATTGATGTACCCGTTTCAAATTGTGCGTTTGCGGCTATAATATCTAGGGCGCTCACATTGTATTCTTTACTAATAGTTTTTGCCATTCCAGCAGCCAAACTCATGTCATGTAATTTAATATGGATATTGGATATATAATTGTTTCCTTGACCCAATAATTGCTGCGCCATTTTTAAATTGACATAGCTTTGGACATTGTCAACCTCTGCCAAGCCAGTTTGAAAGATGCCTACTATTTTCAATGGAATAATACCGCCCGTGATAGTTCCCACTTGAATTTTATCACCCACTTTTAGGGATAGTTTATCTGCTGCACCTGCCCCTAAAATAATTCCTTTGTTGTTCCTTAATAGGTCCAAAGCAGATCCCTTTACCACGTAATCGTCAAAATTGAATAGGCGCATTTCTTCTTTAACATTAATACCACTGACCATTCCATTGAGTTCAATAGATCCAGCTAAGTATGAAACCTTTGCGCTAACTTGAGGTGTTATACCCAGTATTCTAGAATCTGCTTTCAGTTTATTAATTATCGGAATGGCATTATGTATCCGGATAAGATTATTTTTAGGTTTTATGGAGTGGATGATATTGAAATCTCCTGTGAAATTATCGGCTAGCTGAACAGGTTGTTTTTGACTAGGTGAAATCTCATTATAAAGCTGGATATGAGGCGTTCTGTTTAAAACCAATCCATCGAGTAAACCATTTAAGCCAGTCATGAAACTGATTAGAATAATAAAAGTACCTATCCCAAAAGTTACACCCAGCGCAGCAATGGCCGACTGCTTAATACGAGTAAGCAAATGCGTTTTGGTGATGCTGAAAATGATGGAATAGGAAGTTCTCATGGTAAAAGAACGACTGTAGATGAGTCTATTCCGCTAATCACTTCAATTTTATCAAAACTTTTATAACCAATTTGAATGATACGCTCTCCATCAGATGTGTTTACGGTAGAATCGTTAATTAAAGAATAGGTGGGCAGTGTAAGCACTTTTTCTCTACGATTAATAATGATATTCGCTTCACCTGAAAGCCCAGCATACAGCTTTTTTGGAAAGGTGGTGAAAATGGCTTCTATCGTGAACGTTTGAGACCGATTGTCTTTTATCGGGTAAATTTTACTCACGATTGCATTAAATACTTGATTGGGGTATGCATCTAAAGAAATCAAAACCGGTTGTTTTAATTCAATTTTCGATATATCTACTTCATCCACCAACAATTGAATGAGATATTGATTTCCGTCACCCAATTGAGCAATTGGAAATTGGGGATTAATCAATTCGCCTTCTGCCTTATATAATTGATATACAATTCCGTCAATGGCCGATTTTATTTGAAAGTCATTAACAGAAAGCTGAACGGTTTTTAAGTTGTTCTTGTTTTGAATCGCGTTTGAATGCAATTCATTTTCAGCCTGCTGCAATTGTTGTTGCAGTTGGGCTTTGTTTGACTTGGCAACTTCAAATTTCAATCGCGCATTATCTAAATCAGCAGTTTTACCAATTCCCAATTGATTTAATCGCTTAAATTTGGCGTAATAATGAGAATCTAGTTTTAATTGTGCTTGAGCAGCTCTGATTCTAGCCTTAAGGCTTTCTTTAACGCTTCCACTACCTGTCAAATTTTTATTTGCTAACTCATTTCGTGTGATTGCATTCTTCAGGTTTAAATGAGCGTTTTTATCATCGAGTAGTGCCAAAACCTGCCCTTTGTGAATGGTGTCCCCCTCAGAAATCAGGAGATTTGTAATTACTCCAGATACACTTGGAAATACATCGTATAAATTCTCAGGTTCAATAGTAATTGAGGCATAAACCGATTCCGTTAAGGTTTGATATTCGGGATTTATCTTCTTCTGTTTTTTAGAACAACTGAAGAAGATTACCGATAGAGTATACAGAAAAAGGTGTACTATATACTTGTCTTTCATAGTTAAATCAAAATTAAAACAAATGAATAAGAATCTTGCATAGCAAATATGATGATGGTCAGGTTTTATTTTGAGCATGTTTTCAGCACAAGACAGGGAAAATTTTATCCATTTTTCGTTCATTGGTTTACCTTTGGGGTTGATTTGGATATTAAAGGTTTTTGGATAAAAAAGGTTGACTTGTTTAAGTCAGGTCTGCTGAATAGAGTAAGAGGGCTATTATTCCGTCCAATGGGTTACAAAATACCGAAAAGAATCTTACTCGTTCGAAAAGGGACTATCGGTGATCATGTGGTTTGCCAGCCGTTATACTTAGCAATAAAGGATTATTACTCGACACAGAACATTGACCTTTTAACTTCCAATGGTGGGCTAGAATATGCTCATATTTCTAAATTACCTGAACAAGGCCTATTTAATGAAACCATTAATTTCAATGACTTAGGTAAAAAAGAAATATTTGAGCAAATTAAATCAAAGAGGTATGACTTAGTCATTGAGTTGCCACAAGACCTGGATACGATCTACACCCAAGTGCGAAATATGATTTTCTATCGTTGGTGCGGTATTAAACAAGGAGTTGGTTGGGCACCTGGTATAAGTAAGCAGTTGCGTAACTATCGATTTAAAAAAATACCTTTAAAACGCGAATGGGAAAAGCATGCTGATACTTTGAAAGCACAAGGTTTTGATGAGCTCATTAAGGAAAAGTATATGCCTGTTGATCAGGTTGAATTGCCTAAAGAATATAGCCAGGTTGATTTCAAAGAAATGATAGCGATTGCTCCAGGAGCCAAGTTTAAATGTAAACAATGGCCCCATTATAATCGGCTTGCTCATGCTTTGATTAAGTCAAATTACCATGTGGTAGTTATTGGCAGTGATGACGAAGGGGGTAGTATTGATAAACTTGATGTGACTAATTTATGCGGGAAACTGAATGTTTTGCAAAGTAGGTATGTGCTTAGCCAAGTGCGTTTGCTGGTTTGTAATGATAGTGGTCCAATGCATTTGGCTTATTCGGTTGGTACACCGCTGATCGCTTTGTTTGGAGGCAGAAGTTATCCTAAGGCCTGGTGGCCGCCTGAAAACCCGTTGAGTGTGGTCTTATTTGAGCGATTAAATTATCCAGTAGGCTATTTTGGTAATAAACGTATAGAAGGCAATGAAGATCAACACTTAAATAAGATTAGGGTGGAAGAAGTGAAGCGTAAAATTGATGAAATATTGGGGAAAGTTAAATCATAAGTTAAAAGATAATATCCTTTGCTATCCGATGAACAGTTTTACCTTTGCGATCAGCTAAAAAATGAAAATTTATAATAATATCTTAGAAACCATAGGCAATACTCCTTTGGTTAAAATGAATCAGATGATTGAAGACATGGGCGTGTCTGCAACGGTTCTAGCAAAAGTTGAAACCACTAATCCTGGAAACAGTATTAAGGATCGAATGGCTGTAAAAATGATTGAGGATGCGGAGAAAGCGGGTTTGTTAAAGCCCGGTGGTACAATTATCGAAGGTACAAGTGGTAACACTGGAATGGGCTTGGCAATTGCTGCTGTGCTTAAAGGATATAAATGTATTTTTACCACTACTGATAAGCAAAGCAAAGAAAAGGTGGATGCCTTAAAAGCGTTTGGGGCCGAAGTGATAGTTTGTCCAACAGACGTTGATCCCGAAGATCCAAGATCCTATTATTCAGTTTCATCTCGCCTAGTAGATGAAGTGCCCAATTCTTGGAAGCCAGATCAATACAACAACCTAAGTAATCGAACTGCGCATTATGAAAGTACCGGCCCAGAAATTTGGGATCAAACCGATGGTACCATTACACATTTGGTAGTTGGCGTTGGCACAGGTGGCACAATCAGTGGAACAGCAAAGTTTTTGAAAGAGAAAAACCCGAATATTCAGGTTTTAGGTATTGATACTTACGGTTCTATTTTTAAGAAGTATTTGGAAACAGGGTCTTATGAAAAATCGGACATATATCCATACATAACAGAGGGTATCGGGGAAGATTTTGTCCCTGAAAATGTTGATTTTAGTTTAATTGACCACTTTGAAAAAGTGACGGATAAGGATGCCGCAATTTACACCAGTTTAATACCTAAGAAAGAAGGAATATTTGTGGGGAATAGTGCAGGAGCTGCCATGGCAGGGATCGCTCAAATGAAAGAGCGTTTCAAGAAGGACGATGTGATTGTCGTAATTTTTCATGATCATGGCACACGTTACCTAGGGAAAATGTTCAATGAAGAATGGATGCGTGAGCGTGGTTTTGTGGAGAGCAAACCGATGAAAAAAGCGATTGATTTGATTGAGGGGCACCAAAATTTACCTTTACTTTCAGTTAAGGATTCGGATTCATTGTCTGAAGTGGTTGATATATTCAAGAAGTACAGTGTTTCTCAAATACCGGTATCAGATAAGGATAGAAACTGGGTGGGCTCGGTAAGTGACTCCGATGTTTATGCTATGGTTCTAGAAAATACGGAAATTCTTTCTGATCCAGTTAAACAACATATGAACGATCCTTTTCCTATGGTTTCTTATATGGATGATATTAGTAAAATCGCTAAATTGATAAACAAAAATAACCCTGCAGTGTTAATGAATGACATGGGAGGAAATACACACATAATTACAAAGTTTGATATTATAAGCGCCTTAGGATAAGATGCATTTGATGGAAACGCATATAGATATGATGGGAAGGGAAGTTAACCTTCACAAGCGTTCTAATTTAAATGTAGTAAGCTTGGTGCCTAGCCAGACAGAATTACTTTATGAGCTTGGTTTAGCAAAACAGGTAATCGGTCAAACGCGGTTTTGTATTCATCCTGAAGAGGAGTATAAGTCAGAAAAATTTATTGGTGGAACAAAGCAGCTAAATATTGCCAAAATCCTGAAACTCAATCCCGATTTAATCATTGCCAATAAAGAAGAGAATGATAAAAATCAAATAGAGGAACTCGAAAAACGATTTCCAGTCTGGATTTCAGATATTGCTAATTTAAATGATAATCAAAAAATGATTACTAGCTTGGGTGAGATATTTAAAGTGTCGGGTCAGGCCAGTTGGATTAATCAACAAATAAATATGTCCTTTAGTCTGTTAGGAGCAAGGCTTAAAGAGCCGAAAACTTGTTTGTATTTGATTTGGAGAAAACCATACATGACAGTCGGTTCGGATACATTTATTGATTCAATTCTTGCAAAGGGCGGTTTTGTCAATGTGATTAAAGAGAAACGTTATCCTGAATTAACAGCAGTAGAAATGCATGCATTGAATCCAGAGATTATTTTCATGTCCTCAGAACCCTATCCTTTTAAGGAAAATCATATTGAAGAGCTCAGAGTATATTTCCCTGAAGCAGAAATTAAATTGGTGAATGGAGAATTGTTCTCATGGTATGGGAGCAGGTTGATACAAACACCCTCTTATTTATTGGAACTAAACAAAGCATTGCAAGCGAATGCCTAGAATCACTTTTTTAGGGACTGGTACATCACAAGGTGTTCCCCCGATTGGGTGCACTAGTCCGGTTTGTTTATCTCAGGATCCCAAGGATAAAAGATTACGTTGTTCTATTTTGGTGGATTATGGGGATACTAAAATTGTGGTAGACACTGGGCCAGATTTTAGACAACAGATGCTAAGTGTGCGAGCAACTCAATTGGACGCAGTTTTATTTACACATGAACATAAGGATCATACGGCCGGTTTGGATGATATTAGACCTTTCAATTTCATGCAAGACAAGCCAATGGATATCTATGCTACTCCGTGGGTCCAAGATGCGTTGAAAAAACAGTTTGACTATATTTTTGCAGATTTGAAATACCCTGGATTGCCCAAGGTGAATCTGTTAAATGCGTCAAAAGATGAAGTTATCGAGATAAACGGACATCGAATCGTGCCAATTGAAGTGATGCATCACAAATTGCCGGTACTTGGATTTCGCTTTGATGATTTTACGTACATAACGGATGCAAATTACATTTCACCTGAGGAGAAAGAGAAGATTAAAGGCACAAAGGTATTGGTGCTAAACGCATTGCGTAAAGAAGCCCATATTTCACATTTTACATTGCAAGAAGCAATTGACTTAGCTCGAGAGTTTGAAGTGGATCAAACGTATTTGACCCATATCAGTTTTCAATTGGGGTTTCATGCAGAAGAAGATGCTAAATTACCTTCAGGTATCAACTTGGCGTACGATGGTCTTGAGATTGAGGTCTAATAGAATTATCTTCGATATTTTTTAGTTTTTGTTACCTCGCCTTGATCATTAAAAATGGAACAAAACAGAGGTTTTCCTTCCAGGTCATAAAAAATCCATTCACCTGTCATAACACCAGTTGAATAGTTGCCTTTTCGTTGCTGATAATGGCTGGACCAACCTTCATTCCACATGCCTATTTTCTTGCCATTTTCATATGTACCCCAAGATTCGATATTCCCATTTTGAAATGAACGAAATTCACCATGGAGAATACCCATGTTATAAGTTTGCATGAGCACAGTATCTCCAGTCTGTCCATATGTAATGCTGCTTCCATTCTTTTTTCCCTTGGAGTAATTTTCCTGCTTAATTAATGTACGCAACGTGAGGTCCCATATTTTGTATTCTCCTTCACGCACATCATTTTTAATGTGTTCGATGGATGCTGTATCGCCATTCGGGTAGTATTTAACAATTCTTCCATCCAGTTTGCCCCCTTTATATTTGGCTTCTTTTCTCTTGTTGCCTTCTTCATACCAAGCAGTGAATTTCCCTTCTTTCTTATTTTTAAGCATCATGGCTTCAGATTCCTTTTGACCGTTCGTATAAAAAAGAACAAAAGGACCGGTAATTTCTCCTTCAACATAAGATGAATAAATATATAGTTTCCCATTGGGGTAGTACTTGCGATATATACCATTGAGCAAGTCATTCTTATAAAACCCCTTTTCCCTTAAAGTCCCTTTTGAATCATAGAACATGAAGCTGTCTGTGCGTTTACCTTCATTAAAATAGAGGATATCCTTTGTGTTTCCGTTTTGATAGTAGCTAATCCTTTTGCCATGAAGAATACCATTTTTCCAATTGAGGATTTGCTTCCTTTTGCGAGAATCATATTGTTCGAGTGACATACCGGAATAAGGTTTTCCTAAAAAATAGTACACGTCATTTTTGGGTATGAGCCGATCAAAAGGTACAGCCTTTAATGTTTGACCCGTTAAAACAGAACTTAAGGTACAGACTAATGTTAAAAGAAGGAAACGTTTACTTGCAATCATTTAGATAGTTCTCTATTTTGCAACGAAATTAACGGAAGAATAGTATTAAAATTAACCAATTTTCCCACACAATATGGATATTGAAACCATACGCACATATTGCATGAATAAACCTGGAGTAAGCGAGGGAATGCCTTTTGATCAGTGTACTTTAGTCTTTAAAGTGGCCAACAAAATGTTCGCAGCTACAAATATTTGCAACTTTGAATCGATTAATGTGAAGTATCCTGCCGAGGATATTGAAGAACTCCGTGCAGTTCATATCGCTGTATTACCTGGATATCATATGAGTAAAAAGCATTGGAATACTATCGAGTTGAAGTCTGCCACATGGGATGAATTAAAAAATTGGATTGATATAAGTTATGGACTGGTTTTTGCCAATCTAACGAAAAAAGCAAAGCTTGATTTGCAAAAAGATCATTAAGAACTAACTTTGAAAACACAAAAAATGGACATTTTAAAATTAATTACAAGTCAACTGGGCGATGGAGCCATAGCTAAATTAAGCGATATTACTGGCGAATCCCCAGAGAAAACCGGAAATGCTGTTCAGTTGGCTGTACCCACATTGCTAAATGCGTTGAATAATAATTCAAACAGCAGCGAAGGAGCAGCTGGAATTTTAGGAGCATTGGATCGAGATCATGATGGAAGCATTTTGGATGATGTGATGGGTTTTTTGGCAAATTCTGATGGTTCTGATGGCAATGGAATATTAAAACATTTGTTGGGAGATAAAAGAGGTGCGGTAGAAAGTGGTCTTAGCCAAAAAGCTGGAATCAGTTCTGAATCTATGAGTAAAATCCTTGCTATGCTTGCCCCAATTATTATGGGTTACTTAGGAAAACAAAAAAAGGAAAACAGTATCAACTCTTCAGGTGGTATTTCAGATTTACTCACGTCTGTAGTTGGAGGTTTGAGCGGTGGTAATAGTTCTGTTGGTCTTGATATTGGTGACATATTGGGTATGCTAGGTGATGGTGGAAATCAGCGCAGCTCTGGTGGAGGCGGTATCTTAGGAACCTTGGGAAAACTTTTTGGTAAATAAATTAATAAACTATGATTAAATATTGCACAATCACATTAACTGCCTTGTTACTTTTTGCATCTTGTGGCGGAAAGAAAAAGGCTGGAGATAGCACTGCAGGTTCTTCGAGTAAAAAGTCTAAAAAAGCGGCCACTATGTATCAGCACTATGATTCCCTTCCAGAGGGATTATACGCTGAAATTAAAACATCCAAAGGTTTAATAGTATGCGATATGGCATTCAAATTAGCACCAATAACCGTTGCAAGTTTTGTAGGCTTAGCCGAAGGAACCATTAAAAATATAGCAAAACCATTGGGCACACCTTATTTTGATAGCTTGAAATTTCACCGCGTAGTCCCTAATTTTGTTATCCAAGGGGGCGATCCTTTAGGTAATGGTATGGGTGGTCCTGGATATTCTTTTCAAGATGAATTTCATGAGAGTTTAAGGCATGATGGCCCTGGGATTTTAAGTATGGCTAATAGTGGTAGAGCAACCAATGGCAGTCAGTTTTTTATCACCCATAAAGAAACACCTCATCTGAATAACCGACATAGTGTATTTGGAAAAGTGGTAGTAGGAATGGACGTGGTAAACAAGATTCAACAAGGCGATTTAATTGAAGTGGTGAAAATTGTAAGAATGGGTACTGAGGCCAAAAAATTTGATGTTTCTACCTACCTTTCATATTTCAAGTATTAAGAAGCTCTATTTGTTTGTTTTATCGACTAATTATAATATTTTTGCACTCCTAAAAATAGGACTTAACATATTTCAGCGAAATGGCGAATCATAAATCAGCTTTAAAAAGAATCAGACAAAACAAGAAAGCGAATGCTTTAAATAAGTATCAGCATAAGTCTACACGTACCGCGGTTAAACGTTTAAAAGGAACCACGGATCAAAAAGAAGCTTCAGAATTGTTGAAGAATGTGTATACCATGATCGATCGATTGGTAAAGAAAAATATCATTCACAAAAATAAAGCGGCCAATCAGAAAAGTAAACTAACTAAATACGTTAACGGCTTAGGCTAGTTAAATATTTAATAATACCTTGAAAGTCCATCAGCCTTAGGCCGATGGACATTTTTTATGAAAAGGTATGAAAGCATAAAATTTTGGTCTGAAGATGATAAACCTAGAGAAAAACTTGCACGACATGGCAAACACACCTTAAGTGATAAAGAACTTATCGGGATATTAATAGGTTCAGGTATCAAGGAAAAGTCAGCCATTGATGTTGCGGCTGATTTATTGAAAAAGGCCAACTATAATTTAAATCAACTGGCTCGTTTTAATATTAATGAATATTGCACCATTCAAGGAATTGGTCCTGCAAAAGCAATTACCATTATTGCAGCTTTAGAATTGGCAGCAAGAAAGGAATTGAGCGCCCAAGTTAAAAATCCAATAATGGACAGCAGTAAAAAGGTATTTGATTTAATGAAAGGAGACCTCCAGGACCTTTCTTATGAGCAATTCTGGCTGATTACCTTGAGCAGAAGTAATGCGTTGATCAGCAGGCATAAAATAAGCGAGGGAGGCATTGCCGGTACCGTGGTAGACCCTAAACGGATCTATAAAACGGCTTTAGAAGACCATGCAAGTGGGATTATTCTACTACATAATCATCCTTCGGGCGCTTTGAAGCCCAGTAAAGCGGATAGAATGCTAATTCAGAAATTGATAAATGCAGGGACTTTTTTGGATATTATTGTCTTGGATCATTTGATTATTTCAAATCAAGGATATCATAGTTTTGCTGATAACGGTAAGTTATCATAATCCGCTTAAGTTAATTAAGTCGTCTTTGCTAAAATCCAATTTTAATTTAAATACAATCAGTCTATGCCAATTCTTAAAAGGGTTGTAGTTTGTTGATAGATGCTTTGATTCCTTAATTCCAGTAAAGTCCATCTGGTTTGCAAAATCCTTGCTGTAAACCAAGGGCAGACTGAACTCAACATAGTTTTTAATCAATACAAAATTAATACCCCCAACATAGTTAAAATCATTGTTAAAAATAGCATTGTTTCCATTGCTGTAACTCATGTCAAGATAGATGTTAAAGGGCATTTTCTTCGTAAAGTTATATTCTAAGTTTACGGACTGTACCGATCCTTGGCTAGGCATCCAAACGGGGATACGCATTCCACTGAAATGTGATACAAGGACACGAGCTCCTAATACGCCATTGGGAATGGAATTAAATCGTTCACTACGCGCCAATAAATTACGGTCATAAGTGTAATCGGTTAAACCATTGTTTCCACCTGCAGAATAGAGATAAGTTGAAGGCTTGTTATTGCCAAAAATAAATCCAGTAAAAAAGCGTGTTTTAAGGTAGTTCTTCATTTTGCTGAAGTGAAACACTTTGGTAATTTCTCCAAATAATTTTTGATTGTTACTACTCAGAAATGTAATTGTACTTGGAGCGGAAAGTTGTTCGAATGTAATTTGATATTCGAGAGGGTTTAACTTTTTATTGCTCTTGTAAGAGTATAATGCTCTGACCACTGAAGCATACGATGTAGGGGTGATCGATGCGGCATCTGCATGATTCTTATCTAACACATCAAAAAGTTTATTGTAGGTTAAATCAATTTTCCTAAACGCTCTAGAATTGGGCTTTTTCTGGTTTTTCAAATACACAGAAAGTCCACCATTCAGTTTTTGATAAGTAGATCTCAGACCACCAATTCCATGTTCATAACCAAAGGAAGCCGCTTTAGCATACAGATCTAATCGGTGAGCTGATTTCATATTTAGTGCGAACATTTGCCGTGCATAAAGTTCATATTTTAGGGGTTGCAAACTGCCGCTATAAAAACCTGCTGCATAATAATGAAACCTTCTTTCCCAATGTGCTAAGTTGTTTAATGAACCACCAATCATCCAATTATCATAATAGTTATAATTTGCTAATGGCACTAGGCTTGGAGTGGTTCTGCGGTCCAGATGATTAGCTCCGCCTAATGCAAATTTCTCAGTCTTTTTGAGTAACCCTTTGGCGCGGATTCGATTGTTATGAATGTTTACCTCATTTAAAGGGTTATCTAGATTAACCGCAACTTGATTAACTTTATCCATTCGTTTAACCATGCGTTTGCCTTCTTTATTTTTTAAGTTTTCATTGGTTAGTGAGAGATATCGTTCTGTACCCGGCAATGAAACCCATCTTTTTCCTACAAATCCGCTATCCCACCTTGATTTTAGCTTTTCTCCATTTTCGTCTAACGTCATGAGTTGAAATGGAGCTGCAACTTTACCCGTGTTTTTTACCAATACTTGATAGTTGTTAGGATGATTTGATAGCTCTTCATGGGCAATTTTTTTGTAACGAATTTTTTTCACCTTATAATCATAGTTCTTTGTGGTGCTTAGCAATTCATCAAAGAACCAATCCAAATCTTGGTTGGTGGACTTTTTAATTGAAGCTTCAAAATCACCTGGTAAAGGATGTTTTGAATTTCCATTCTTCATAGAAGTTCTGCATTGCAGAATCGAAAAGACTATCTCCAAGAAATTGTTGTAACAATGAAAAGATATAAGCACCTTTTCCATAAATAATACCACCATAATTGGAAGAGGTATAATCTTTGGAATGCAAGTCAATTGCTTGATCTGTATTCCGTGTTAAACTGTTGGCATAAACAATGGATAAGCCATCAGCGAAACGGTCTTGTGCAGCATATTTGCTGTTGTAATTAGGCTTGAACACATCTGAAACATCTTTCGTACTTTTACTATGTCTGTTTTCATAGTAGGTATTTATGCTTTCATCCATCCAAGGGAAATTGCGTTCATTGGTTCCTATGATTCCATAAAACCAATTGTGGCCTACTTCATGCACAATGGTGGTTTTGTCTGTGCTAGCAAGAACGGTAATCATGGGGTATTCCATGCCTCCACCAGCTTTTAGTGGTCCTATTACAGCACTTGCCGATGCATAAGGATAATTTCCTACTTTATCCGAATAAAACTTAACGCCTTGATTTACATATTGAATTGCAGATTTATCATATTCATTCGTTGAGTATAAATACGTATTGATTGTTGCTGAAGAATCAGAGAGGGTTTGTTTACTTTCAAAAACAAAAAATTCTTTATCTGCAAACCATGCAAAGTCATGTATTTTGTCTTGTTTAAAGTGCAACGTCTTGAGCAATGCGCTGCTTGCAGTTTCGTCTTCCTCTCTTTTACCACGACCCTTATAATAGGTGATTCGATCATTTAGCCAATCCATTTCAGAACTATCTTGAAGAACCCCGGTTGCGGCCACAACGTAGTTTTGAGGCACGGTAATACTAACATTGAATGACCCAAATTCGCTATAGAATTCACCTTGATCCAGATAGGGCATAGTGTTCCATCCGTTTACGTCATAAACCGCAGGTTTGGGAAACCATTGCGTTATTTGGTAGCTATTTCTTACATGCCCCATTCTTGAAAAACTGCCAGGAACTTTCACTCTAAATGGAGAACTAATCACGATGCTTTCACCAGATTTCAATGGTGTGTTTAATGTTAATTTTGCTAAATCTACGTGCTCAGGGTGATACGTTAATTTGAGTGATTGAGCATCAACAGTAAAGTCTAAACTATCGATATAACCGCGTGCTTTGGGTTTGGCAAAATAGAATGAGGTGCTATTGTTTTCCAGTTGTTGTTTCGCAAAAGCAGTTAAGTTATTCTTATAGGCATTGGGCCACAGGTGTATCCAAACCTCATTTAAGGTTTGAGGTGAATTGTTGGTATAGCCTATATCAATTTGCCCGTTTAGGATGTGGTTTTCATCATCTAAAGTTACCTGTATATTATAAGATACATCTTGCTGCCAATTGGCTTGAACATTGGACTGTCCAAAGGCAATGAATTGCCATGTACATAGTAATATCAACCATATTTTTTTCATTGCAGCAAAATAAGTGAATAAAATTGTGATATCTTAATCTCAGAACAAAATTGGATAAAGTAATTTTGGGGAAATTAGATTGAATTAATCCATGTCCTTTTTTGAAGATGATCATAATGAACCAAGCCACCTTAAACTGGCTGAATTTGAATCATACTATAAGGATGACCAATATGTTTTCTTGAGTGCAGATCAATGGGAGGCACTTTATCAATACTTTATGTATGAAGCGGGTGAGAATGATTTTCAAAAAGTAAAATTCATCATTTACGAGGCCTTATCTCAACATCAGTATTCAGTATTTTTCACCTTGCGGATGGCTGAAATCCATTGTCGTTCAAATAATTTAGATCAAACGGTATCATATCTTGAGCTTGCCAAAACATTAAGCCCGACAGACTTTGATGTTTATGAGACTTCCGCCCAAGTTTATGAGCATTTTAAAATGTATGATAAAGCCATAAAAAACTTTAGAGCAGCGTTTCATCACGGTGCGAATCGGTTTGATATATTATTTCAAATGGCGCTATGTTATCTAAATGCCAACAAGAAAGGGGATGCGCTGATTGTATTTAAGAAACTATCCATTTTGCAACCACAGAATGAATTTGTATTGGATCATTTGGCTATGTTAATTTTTGACAATGAATGGTATACGGAAGGGTTGAAGATTTTTGGTCAAGTAATCGATTCTAAACCATACTCTGAAACGGCATGGCATTATTACGGAAACGCTTTTGCTGGTTTAGAGCAGTATGACAATGCATTATGGGCGCAAGAGATGGTAATTGCTATAAATGATCATAATTATTTAGGGCATTTTGGAATTGCAAACACCTATCAAGAACAAGAAATGTACCCTGAGGCAATTCAAAAGTATGAGGAGTTGATTACGAATTTTGATGAGGATAGCCTGATTTATACCAACTTGGGTTATTGTGCAGAAAAGTTGAACTTTTTTGAGAAGGCCAGAGCGTATTATAGAAAAGCTATTTCAATTGACTTACAAACACCCTCAGCTTGGTATGGCATTGGGATGAGCTTAATGGCTGAGAATAAATTTAAAGAATCTACATATTTTCTAATCAATGCTTATAAGTATGGCAAGAATGAAGATAGCCATTACGGGCTCAGTTTGGCACAAGTTCATGTTAGAAATCAAGCCTATGTACAAGCAGAGGAGATTTTCGAAACGCTCATACGTATTTTCCCTGAGGAGCATGCCATATGGATAGAATATTCTGCGCTTTACTCTGAGCAGGAGAATTTTGAAATGGCAGCAGATACGCTTGAAACCGCATCGTTTTATTTACCCGATTCTCACCAGATTAACTACCGGTTGGCAGCACTGAACCTAAAATTAGAACGAATAAATAAGGCTTCTGTTTACTTAGAAAAAGCATTAAACAGTAATTATAAAGATCACAATTTATTGTATTTATTTGATCCTTCTATCGAGAAAGATAAAATGATACAATCCCTTATTAACCAATATAAAAAGTAAATGAGTTTAAACTATACATTAAGTCAACTACCAGAGCGAGCCGTAAAACCAAGAGAATCTGGCATAACTATGGTGATGGATAAAGGTTTAAGTCTTCTTCAAGCAGAGGACTTTCTGAGCAATTGCTCCGATTATACAGACATTATAAAACTGGGCTTTGGGACATCAATCGCGACTCCTAAACTACAAGAAAAAATTAAACTCTACCAAGATGCGGGTATGGCAGTTTATTTCGGAGGTACTTTGTTTGAGGCATTTGTAATACGGAATCAATTTGATGATTTTGTGAAACTTTTAGAAAAGTATGGAGTTAAACATGCGGAAGTTTCTGATGGTTCAATTAATATCAGCCAAGATGAAAAGTGCGACTACATTCATAAATTATCCAAGTATGTCACGGTAATAAGTGAAGTAGGTTCTAAAGATGCTGAAAAAATTATCCCTCCTTATGAATGGATTGATATGATGCAAGCTGAACTAGAAGCTGGTGTATGGAAGGTAATAGCAGAGGCTAGAGAAAGTGGAACAGTTGGAATTTTTAGAGGTACAGGTGAGGTGAGAAGTGGACTTGTGGCTGAGATTATTCGAAAAGTACCGTTAGACAAAATTATTTGGGAAGCTCCTCAAAAGGCGCAGCAGGTATGGTTTATGAAATTGTATGGTGCCAATGTTAATCTAGGTAATATTGCGCCTTCTGAAGTAATTCCATTGGAAACTTTGCGCTTGGGATTAAGGGGAGATAGTTTTGACTTCTTTTTAGACAAATAAGTCTAATTTTGCCCTATGCTTAAAATTCAGAACTATCTTGATGGTGCATTGAGCGATGCAATTGACAATCAAATTATAGATAATTTTAATCCTAGTAAGGGAGTAGTTTACGGCAGTATTCCCAATTCAAATGAAAAAGATGTGGAGAAGGCTGTTAAGTCGGCAGAGGAGGCTTTTCCTGAATGGGGCGTATTAAATAATGAGAAGCGGTTCAAAATAATGAATCGTATTGCTGAGTTGATTGATGCGAATCGGGATGAATTAGCAAAAGCCGAAAGCATGGATCAAGGCAAACCGTTATGGTTAGCCAAGAATGAAATGATTCGAGCAGCACAGAATATGCGCTTTTTTGCCACTGCAGCGATGCAGTATGCTTCAGACAGTCATATTATGCCGGGACATGCTATTAATTATACCCAACGTCATCCATTAGGTGTTGTTGCATGCATTAGTCCATGGAATTTACCCTTATATCTGTTCACATGGAAAATTGCGCCTGCCTTGGCTACAGGCAATTGTGTTATTGCTAAACCCAGCGAAATAACACCCGCAACTGCATTTCTGTTTTCTAAACTTTGCATAGAAGCTGGCTTGCCAAAAGGGGTATTAAATATTTTGCACGGTACAGGCCCAAGTGTGGGTGGTGTGCTTGTTGCACATCCGCGGGTGAAGGCAATTTCATTTACGGGTGGTACCAATACAGGAAGACATATCGCAAGTGTGGCGGCTCCAATGTTTAAGAAGTTAAGTCTAGAGTTAGGAGGAAAAAATCCAAATATTATTTTTGACGATGCAGACTTGGATAAAGCCATTGCCACTACGGTTAATTCATCGTTTATGAATCAAGGCGAGATTTGCTTATGTGGCTCTCGTATTTATGTGCATCGCAAAGTTTATGATCAAATTAAGCAGCGCTTTGTAGAAGAAGTCAGCAAATTAAAAATTGGAGATCCATTGAATGATCAAACCAAGGTGGGCGCCATTGTATCAAAACCTCATTTTGATAAAATTTTAGGTTATATCGACCTGGCCAAGCAAGAAGGTGCTACCATTCTCACCGGTGGACATGCAGTTACTGTGAATGGTTTGGAAAGTGGCTGGTATATTGCTCCAACTATTCTTGAAGGTTTAGGCAAAAATAGCGTATGTAATTTAGAAGAGATTTTTGGTCCGGTGGTCACCTTAACACCTTTTGATAGCGAAGAGGAAGTATTGGAGTTGGCCAACAGCACAGAATATGGTTTGGCAGCAACCCTTTGGACACAAAACTTACAAAGGGCTCATCGAATGGCATCTAAGATCGAATCCGGCATCGTTTGGATAAATTGTTGGTTACTGCGTGACCTTAGAACTCCTTTCGGAGGCATGAAGAATAGTGGAGTGGGACGTGAAGGAGGCTTTAACGCTATGAACTTCTTTACTGAGCAGCAGAACGTTTGCGTGAAGCTGTAGTGGCTTTCTTATAAGGAATATTATCTAAGATATATTTAATAGCCCCAATTCGTGCATGCGTCTTTTTGTTCGCATCAATAATCATCCAAGGAGCTAATTCTGTATCTGTTTGTTCAAACATTTTCTTCTTGTAGGTTGTATATTCATCCCAAAGCTCTTGTGCCTTTTCATCTACCGGTGAAATTTTCCATTTCTTTTGGGGCGATTTCTTAATATCATCAAAACGTCTTGCTTGTTCGTCCTTAGAAATAGAAAAGTATAATTTCAATAGATGCGTATTGCCTTCCTGTATCATTTGCTCAAAATCATTGACCTGAGACATAAATCTTTCATACTCTTTTTGGTTGCAAAAACCATTTACGGGTTCCACCACCGCTCGGTTATACCAACTACGGTCAAAAAACACAATTTCTCCTGGTTTGGGTAATTGATTTACATATCGTTGAAAATACCATTGTCCTTTTTCATCTTTTCGTCATACCTCCGGTTGAAGTGGCTGCTGCCAAGTTGCCATGGGCATCGCAAGCAACGGCACCCACTGTTCCAAATTTGCTGTCTTTTTTAACATGATCCAGTTGGAACGAATCCGTATCTTTAATCTCTTGCCATTGCTGATATCTGAAATCATCATGAAAATAGGTTTCGTCCTCTATTTTAAAACCTTGATTTTTGGCAAACTCCATGGCTCCGTCACTGGCTAGGAACACATGGTCTGATTGGAGCATCACTGCTTTGGCTAAGGTTACTGGGTTTTTGATTCCTTTAATAATGGAAACAGCACCGGCATTACGATTCGAACCATCCATGATGGAAGCATCCATTTCATGGGTGCCACTTGCTGTATAAACACTTCCTTTACCTGCGTTAAATAGATGCGAGTTTTCCAATTCCTTCACAGAGGCCTCTACGGCATCAATTGCAGAACCATTCGTTTCTAAGATTTGGTAACCCGCTGATAGTGCTTTTTCAAGGGCTTGTTTGTATTCCGTTTCTTTCTCTGGAGTCATCATCCCCTTTACTAGGGTTCCAGCTCCTCCGTGAATGGCTAAGGTTGGTTTTCGCATGAATGCGAAGGTATATCAATTTTCATTTTTAAGGATGGGATTCAATTTATTCTATGATCGTTCAAAAGAAAAAAGCGAACATTCATCTGCTGCCAATCCAGGCATTGCGCAGAATATGTATATTTGAGGGTTATCATGCAGAAATTGTTCGCCTTTATCATAGAAGTCATAGGTTGGACTAGGGTAGTGCTTTCACCCCTTTTTGGGATGCTTTTTGTAGCAGTTCTATTATACTATATGTTTCCATCTGAGATCATGAAAGGGGTTGGAATTGGATTGGGTGTTTTAGGACTGATCATCGGAATTCTATGGGCCAATCATGTATGGCGAAAGTATGGCACCATTCACTTTTGGTCGAAGATTAGTGCTACACCAGAATTGGCCGCAGAATCAAAAGAACCCGAAGTGGAAAATAAAAAGGCCAAGTAAATCTTTACTCAGCCTAAGTTTTGAAATAGTGTAGCTCTATTCCAGTTTCAACCAGAATTGCATAGTAGAAAATTTAACGGCCATTCGGTTCCCTTCAAAGGCAATGATTTCCAATACCACTTTTTTACCGGGCACATTAATCACTATGGTGTTTTTCTTTGCCTTAAAAGTGTAGGTCCCTTCTTCTTCTTCTTTATTAAACAGACTTAAGGTAGCCTCGTCATCTGCCTTAAATTCGTAAGCCATGCTTGCAAACATTCTAGCAACCCCTTTATCACTAGAAGAGTCTGCTGCTTCACCCGCAGGATGATAGACACTTTCGAACCTCCAAGTTCCTTGAAGTGAGTCCAATGTTTGAGAAATAGCCAATTGGCTAATGGTCATTATTAATAGTGTAAAAAGCGCTTTCTTCATTGCAGCAATAATACGATGTCATTATAGTATTTCAAAGATGTGAATGGAAGGGTAGAAAAAACCTAAAGAGGGCATCTTTAGGTTTTTTCTAGTGGTGTTCAATTTTAATTTTGGAGGTCATTATGTTTCCCCCTTGATTTATGGATAAGAGGTATATTCCTGAAAGAAGATTTTGTGTATTTAAACTCAGACCATCGCAGCTCCTTATACACTCTTTACCCGAAGAATTGTACAGACTAATACAAAAAGGGACATTCTGTTCGAGCTTAATTTCAATTTTTTTATTTGCCGGGTTTGGGTAAACCTTCAAAGATTGATTTGACGTAAATTCTTTTAGGTAACTTTGATTTGGTTTACATATATCATGTTTGTGCAGAACAGTTGTGGTATCAATAATAATTTGCTCATCACCCGAATTATAAGCCGTAAAGGAAAAATAGAAAAGCATCATTTCATCCGTAGTTGCTTCCCCAACACTGACATCCACTGGCGGATTGCTGGGGTTCTCATCATTGTTATTTGTATTGTCGTATGTGGCAATTCCACACAGTTTGCTACCACCTGGAATTTTTAAAGGTTTCTGAAAGTCATATGAGCCCTGCCAGTGAAAGTCCCATTCTGGAATATTTATTAAAGGAATGGTATCTCCATTTGGTTTAATTGCAAATGCTTTCATTTTTGTGCATAACAAATGTCCATGCGGACCTACGTTCAGTAACGTAATATCAATAGGCGGCAATGTAAATTCTTCATGGAAAGTTTTAACGGTGTTTTTAGGTATGAAAAGTGGTCCATTGATCATACTGGAAGAATGATTCAGAATTGGAGCATCATAAATATTCCTCAATGATTTGTTTGAGAGCACAAAATTTATTTTGGTCGAATCTTGTTGACCACTAGAGTATTCAGGGTAGTGGATTTGAACGACAATTTCTGCATTTGCTGGTAAATTTTTGCCCATACCTGACGGAAGAAATATTGGGGATGACCCTGGAACCCATGTTCCAAGTAAAACAGCTTTGTTTGTTCCAACACCGCCAGCAGAAGTATAGCCAGGTTGTGGGTCATTGTTATCTAGCCCTTTGCAAATGCCAGTAGTATCATAAAAAACTTGGGCATGATGCACTATATTTTTGTTCCCGGGTATAATTTCAAGAGCAGTTACAAATTTATCTTGTGTTTGATTAGTTGGAAGTACAAAACATCGGTATAGATCTTCTGTAATTGAAGGAACCGTGTATTTAGGAGCCTTAAGGACTAAATCTGGGCTAGTAATTACTTCTTTACTGGAATAAATTGGTTTGGTTGGAGCTTTTGTGCTGTCGCCCAATTCTAGGCCATCCTTAATCCACTTTAGGAGAGTGGTTTTTTTCATCCGCAGACAAGTTTCTTGCATGCGAAATGGCACTATAATCATTGTCTACCGGCCATGGTGGCATTAATTCATTTGAAACATAATAACTAATTGAGGTAGCATTTGATTTTACTTCATTATATGTTAAGAGCGACATTGGTCCTGCGCCATTAGGGTTATGACAACTGGTGCAATGTGAATAGATAATACATGCAGCATCCTCCGACCAATTTGGATTTTGCGCTTGAGCAAAATGGGTGGTGATAAAAAATACAAGGATTAGCGAGCTTACTTTTATATTAATTGACATAAATGAAGACACCAAATTTAGGTAAAAAACGACTCAAACTAAGAGGCAATCTTTTGATTGATGAAATTAACTAGAATTCCATTATTAAATTCAGATTTTACTGAATTTTTAATTAGAAATCAATTATGCATCAATATTGGCATACTTGGCATTGGCCTCAATAAACTCCCTTCTTGGTGGAACTTCATCGCCCATTAGCATGCTAAATACATGATCGGCTTCTGCGGCACTTTCCAAGGTAACTTGTTTCAATGTTCGTTTTTCTGGATCCATCGTGGTGCTCCACAATTGTTCTGCGTTCATCTCTCCCAGACCTTTGTAACGTTGTACATTCACGCTATCCTCTTTGCCATCGCCAGCAATATCCTTTATTGCACGCAATCGATCTTCTTCAGACCAGCAGTATTCTGATTTATTACCTTTCTTAACCAAATATAAAGGAGGAGTGGCAATATAAATATTACCATTCTCTACCAGTTTTTTCATGTATCTGAAAAATAAGGTTAGAATAAGGGTACGTATATGACTTCCATCCACATCTGCATCCGTCATAATGATAATTTTATGATAACGTAACCCAGTAAGATTCAATTCACGATCATCTTCTTCAGTACCAATTTTTACGCCCAAACCAGTAAAGATATTTTTGATCTCTTCGTTGTCGTAAATTTTATGCTCCAAAGCCTTCTCCACGTTCAAAATCTTTCCTCTTAAAGGCAATATCGCTTGAAAATGTCGATCTCTTCCTTGCTTAGCAGTTCCTCCAGCAGAATCTCCCTCAACTAAATATATTTCGCAATTTGCTGGGTCTGTAGACGAACAATCGCTTAGTTTGCCCGGTAAGCCCATTCCGCTCATAGCACCTTTACGTTGCACCATGTCACGTGCTTTACGTGCAGCATGACGTGCCGTAGCAGCGAGAATAACCTTGTTCACGATGATTCGAGCCATCTTTGGGTTTTCCTCCAGATAGTTGTTCAACATTTCGCCTACTGCCTGATCCACCGCACCTGAAACTTCGTTATTCCCCAACTTCGTTTTCGTTTGCCCTTCAAACTGAGGTTCTTGGACTTTACACGATATGATCCCGGTTAAGCCTTCTCTAAAGTCATCTCCAGCAATTTCAAATTTCAATTTAGTAAAGAAACCTTCTTTTTCACCATACGCCTTTAAGGTCCGTGTCAATGCTCTTCTAAAACCTGCAACGTGCGTTCCTCCTTCAATGGTATTGATATTATTTACGTAAGAATGTAAGTTTTCTGTGTATCCTGTGTTGTATTGAAAAGCAATCTCAACGGGTACGCCATTTTTCTCTCCTTCCGCATAAATCGGATCTGGAATTAATTTCTCTCTGGTACCATCTAAATATTTTACAAACTCAACTAAACCAAGGTCAGAATGGAACACTTCACTTTTGAATTCTTCTTCTTTTCCTTCTTCCGTACTTTTTTCGCGTTTATCAGTTAACGTAAGTCTGATCCCTTTATTCAGATAAGACAATTCTCTTAATCGATTTGCAAGGGTGTCAAATTTGTATTCAGAAACAATAAAAATGCTGTTATCAGGCAAAAAGGTTACTTCAGTTCCTCTCTTATCTGTAGTACCTACTTCTTTCACATCGTATTGGGGCTTCCCAATTTTGTATTCTTGCTGGTAAATTTTACCATCGCGATATACCGTAGCTTTTAAATCAGTTGAAAGCGCATTTACACATGAAACACCTACACCGTGTAATCCACCAGATACCTTGTAGGAGTCTTTATCAAACTTTCCACCGGCATGAAGCACCGTCATAACAACTTCAAGTGCAGATCGTTTTTCCTTAGCGTGCATCGCTACTGGAATTCCACGACCGTCATCATTTACGGTAATACTATTATCTTCATTGATAAACACATTTATTGTCGTTGCATGGCCAGCAAGCGCCTCGTCAATGGAGTTATCGACTACTTCATAAACTAGATGATGCAGCCCTTTTGGGCCAACATCACCAATATACATGGCTGGACGTTTTCTAACTGCTTCTAAACCTTCTAGTACCTGTATGCTATCGGCACCGTAATTTTCTTTTTTTTCTTCGCTCATAAAATTGCTGAATCGCTTGATTTTATTAAGCTGCTAAGATAGTTTATGCAGAGGGTAGAACCTAAGAAAAAGGGCTCAGTTATCCACGATTAATTGACAAATTTGAAGAAAAAAAGCAAAAAAAAGCCCTCGTGAATCTTCACGAGGGCTTTTCATTATGGTTTGGTTAAAAACCAAGAATTAAATATTCAAAATTAGTAACGGTATTCTTCTCTTTTGAAAGGACCTTTTACAGGAACGCCAATATAGTCTGCTTGCTCTTGACTTAAAGTCGTTAGCTCAGCACCTACATGCGCTAAATGCAATTCTGCAACCTTCTCATCCAAATGTCTTGGCAATACGTACACATCGTTCTTATATGCATCTGTATTGGTCCATAATTCGATTTGAGCTAATACTTGATTCGTGAATGAATTAGACATCACATACGATGGATGACCCATTGCACAACCTAAATTCACCAATCTTCCTTCGGCCAATAGAACGATTTCTTTTCCGTTTACATTATACACATCAACCTGTGGTTTAATGGTATATTTTGAGTCGCCATGGTTATCAGCTAACCAAGCTACATCAATTTCGTTGTCAAAATGACCAATGTTACACACAATAGTTTTATCTCTCATCTGCTTGAAGTGCTCTCCAGTAACGATATTGAAGTTACCTGTTGCAGTTACCACAATGCTCGCTTCTTTAATTGCATTTTCTAAAGTCTTTACTTGGAATCCGTCCATGGATGCTTGTAACGCACAAATAGGATCTACTTCAGTAACAATCACTCTTGCACCAGCTCCTCTTAAGCTTTCTGCACTACCTTTTCCTACATCACCATATCCAGCTACAACGGCAACTTTACCTGCTAACATAATGTCGGTAGCTCTTCGGATTGCATCCACTAAACTCTCTCTACAACCGTATTTATTATCAAATTTAGATTTGGTTACAGAATCATTTACGTTGATAGCAGGCATTGGAAGTGTTCCTGCCTTAACGCGATCATATAATCTTAATACACCTGTAGTGGTTTCTTCACTCAATCCTTTAATCGCAGAAACCAATTCTGGATATTCATCCAAAACCATGTTGGTTAAATCTCCACCATCATCCAAAATCATGTTTAATGGCGTTCTGTCTTCACCAAAGAATAATGTTTGCTCAATACACCAACTGAATTCTTCTTCAGTCATTCCTTTCCAAGCATATACAGGAATACCTGCCTCAGCAATTGCTGCAGCTGCATGATCTTGCGTACTAAAAATGTTGCAACTACTCCAAGTAACGTCAGCGCCTAAAGCGATTAACGTTTCAATTAAAACAGCTGTTTGAACGGTCATGTGTAAACAACCCGCAATGCGTGTTCCAGAAAGTGGTTTGGTGGTTCCGTATTCTTCTCTTAAAGCCATTAGGCCGGGCATTTCTGCTTCAGCTAACCTGATTTCTCTTCTTCCCCATTCAGCCAGTGAAATATCTTTCACCTTAAATGGAACAAATGCCGGGATTTCTTTTTCTATTGTTGACATAATATATGCTATTTATTTTATTTTAAATCGCCTGCTTTTAACAGGACTGCAAAGGTACAAAAAATGTAAAGATAAAACGTTTGTTCGCCTTAATTGTTCTATTTTTGCAACAAAATAATTATTATGCCATATCCAGAACCACTTGTAAGTCCAATGAGAGCGGAATTAACCGATCATGGATTTAATGAATTAAAGAATAGCGAAGAAGTAGATAATGCCTTTTCTCAGATGGAAGGAACTACCCTTTTAGTCATCAACTCAGTATGCGGATGCGCTGCAGGTAGCGCAAGACCGGGAGTTGTGAAATCCTTAGCAGGAGATAAAAAACCAAATCAGCTGCTCACCGTTTTTGCGGGTCAAGATTTAGATGCAGTAGCTAAAGCACGCGAGTATTGTTTGCCTTACCCTCCATCCAGTCCATCAATCGCTCTTTTTAAAAATGGAGAATTGGTGCATTTCGTAGAACGATTGAGCATTGAAGGACATACAGCTGATATGATTGCTGACAATTTACAAGGTGCTTATCAAGCGCATTGTTAATATAAAATGAAAATGGACGAAATTAGATTAGATAAAATTGCGGATGCCATTGAAGATATTCGCAATGGAAGGTTGGTCATTGTTGTAGATGATGAGAATCGTGAAAATGAGGGCGATTTCCTTACTGCTGCAGAAAATGTAACCCCAGAAGTTATTAACTTCATGGCTACGGTAGGCAGAGGCCTAATCTGCGTTCCGCTTGAGGAGAAAAGATGCCGTGATTTGGAATTGACCCATATGGTACCCAACAATACTGCAACGCATGAAACTGCGTTTACAGTGAGTGTGGATCTATTAGGGAACGGTTGCACCACTGGAATTTCTGCCCAAGACAGATCTAAAACAGTTCAAGCGCTTATTGCCGATGATACAAAAATTACGGATTTAGGTAGACCAGGACATATTTTCCCATTAATAGCCAAGGGCGAAGGGGTGTTGAGGCGTGCTGGTCATACTGAAGCAGCAATAGACCTCGCGCGAATGGCAGGCTTTAAACCAGCTGGTTGTATCGTAGAAATACTCAATGAGGATGGAACCATGGCGCGATTGCCTGAGCTGATTGAAATTGCAAAAAAGCATCAGCTTAAGATTGTGAGCATTAAGGACTTAATCAGTTATCGGTTGCAAACCGAGTCTTTGATAGAACGTCAAATAACTGTGGACATGCCAACTAAATGGGGTGATTTTAATTTGGTTGCTTTCAAACAGACCCATAATGGTTTGGAACACCTTGCTTTAGTTAAGGGAGAGATTAGTCCAGATGAAGCGGTTCTTGTGCGCGTGCACAGCAGTTGTATGACAGGAGATATTTTTGGTTCATGCAGATGCGATTGTGGGGAGCAGTTAGCCGCTGCAATGCAACAAATTGAAGCAGCAGGAAAAGGCGTGGTGGTTTATATGAATCAAGAAGGCAGAGGCATTGGCTTACTCAATAAGCTCAAAGCCTATAAGCTCCAAGAAGAGGGAAAAGATACAGTAGAAGCAAATATTGAATTGGGTTTTAAAATGGACGAACGCGATTATGGTATTGGAGCTCAGATTTTAAGAAATCTAAACGTTTCGAAAATGAGGTTGATGTCCAATAATCCAAAGAAAAGAACCGGTCTAGATGGTTATGGTTTAGAAATTGTGGATTCAGTACCACTGGAAGTAAAACCCAATCCGCACAACCGGGCCTATCTTAAAACCAAGAAGGACAAAATGGGCCATGTGCTAGATAAAGTATAGTACGCCTTGTTAACACTAAATAATGTAACATATGAGATTGCTGGAGTACCGCTGTTCTCGAATGTAAATTGGCAATTAAAGCCGGGAGACCGTGTAGGTCTTATCGGTAAAAATGGAGCAGGAAAATCAACTTTACTCAAACTAATTACCGATGAATATTCGCCAACAACGGGTTCAATCGCCATTCCAAATAACACCAAATTAGGGTACTTAAATCAGGATTTACTATCCTTAACAAGTGATGATAGTATTCTTAATGTGGCCTTAACTGCTTTTGAAAAAGAAATGGCCCTTGAAAAAGAAATCGAGGCTATTCTGGTCCAAATGGAATCGGATTATACCGATGAATTAGGCATTCTTTTAGCAGAGAAGCAAGATGCTTTTAATACCATGGATGGATATAGTATCCAAAGTAAAACGGAGAAGGTGTTGGAAGGTTTGGGGTTCAGAACGGAACGATTGATTGACGCGTTTTCCAGTTTCTCAGGAGGTTGGCGCATGCGAGTTATTCTTGCTAAAATTCTATTGCAACAACCGGATGTCTTATTGTTAGATGAGCCAACGAATCATTTGGATATGCCCGCCATTGAATGGCTGGAATCCTACTTATTGAATTATCAAGGTGCGGTTGTCATTGTTTCTCACGATAGAACATTTTTGGATAAAATGGTCAACTCAATTGGGGAGTTATGGAATCGTAAATTCTACCATTACCCAGGTAATTTCAGTAATTATTTACTCAAAAAAGATGAGTGGTTAGAGCACAGTCAAAAGGTGTATGATAATCAACAAACATTCATTAAGCAACAAGAACGATTTATTGAACGATTTAAGGCAAAAGCATCCAAAGCAAAACAAGCGCAAAGTAGGGTTAAAGCATTAGAGAAATTAGATCGAGTGGACGCAATTGAAGGAGATGAAGCTTCAATGACCTTGAAGTTTACCTTAGATAAGAAAAGTGGTAAAGAAGTGGTTCAAGCTAAATCCATTTCTAAGGCCTATGATAAGGCAGAAATTTTTAACAACACCGATTTTACGATACATCGTGGACAGAAAATCGCAATTATTGGAGCCAACGGGAAAGGGAAATCTACCTTGCTCAAAATTCTCAATAATCATATTGAATTTGAGGGGGAGTTAAAGTTAGGACATAATGTTGTGCCCTCATTCTTTGCGCAACATCAATTGGAGGCACTTACCTTAAAACATGAAATACTAGAAGAACTTCAACATGCCGCTTCACAGAAAACGGAATTAGAATTACGAACCATTTTAGGTTGTTTCCTATTTACAGGAGACGATGTCTTTAAGAAAATTAAAGTACTTAGTGGTGGTGAGAAGGCCCGAGTTGCACTTGCTAAAACATTGGTTTCGGGAGCGAATTTCTTATTATTAGATGAGCCCACGAACCACTTGGACATGCAGAGTATTAATATTTTGGGTCAAGCGCTCAAGTCATATGAAGGAACCGTGATAATGGTTTCGCATGATCGTTATTTTATTCAAGCCGTTGCAGATGAAATTTGGTGGATTGAAGATGAACAAGTAAAGGTTTACCCAGGTGATTTTGCTGAATTTACTGTTTTTGAGAATGAACGAAAAGCCAACATCCCAACTGGAAAAGGGAATAAGGAAAAGTTGGTTAAGGCAGTAGAAAAACCAAAACTCTCCAATGAGGAGTTTCAAAAGCAGAAAGAATCAGAAAAGTTAAGGCGGAAAAAGGAAAAACAGCTTTCTGATACTGAAAATCAAATTGATACAATTAAGTCCAAACTAAAAACGTTTGATGAGCAGATAGAAAAATGCTCATATGATGGGAAATTTGACGAAATTGAACCCTTAATGAAGGAAAGAAAAAGTTTGGAACAAGATTTGGATATACATAATGAAAAGTATGAATTGCTTTTTGAAGAAATATTAGCATTATGATATCATTATATACATCCATTGCATTTTCATTAATCAACCTATTTCAAGCATCGGCTGCTTCTGATGCCAAAACTTTACGTATGGAAGATTGGGAGTATGAAAACAAGGTAAAATCTGTGCTCATGGTGCAGTCTAACTCAGATGAACGATTTCCATTAATCGGTTTGAATAAAGCGAATGCATTAATGGTGACATTTGATGTATTGGAAGCAGAGAATGATTATTTTCAATATGCTATAGTGCATTGCGATAAAAACTGGAAAAAATCTTCCTTGAATCAAACGGATTTCTTGAAAGGGAATATGTTCGAGGAAATTAGTAATTTCAAGCAATCCAGCAATACGTATGTTCAATATACGCATTACACTTTTTCTTTTCCAGGAGCCAAGATGATGCCTCGTTTGGCCGGAAATTATATCCTCAAAGTATACCGCAATTATGATGAAGAGGATCTGATTTTTACCCGCAGGTTTATGGTTTTAAATAGCAAAGTGAAACTGACCGGGAGTGTGAATAGTGCAACCAATGTAGATAAACGATTTAGTCATCAAGAAGTAGATTTTAGAATTGATGCTACCGGATTTGTGATGCCAAATCCATTTCAGGATTTACATGGAATTATCCTTAAAAACTACTCATGGATGCATGCAAGCCAGCCACTTAAACCTCAATTCAGTAATAGCAATGTGTATACTTTCAACTATGAACGAGAAAATGTCATCAGTGGGGTAAATGAGTTTCGGTTTTTTGATTCTAGAGGATTGCGCACTTTTGCCAGTGGGGTGAAATCGAAGTATTATGATACTGCAACGAATCAAATGGTAATCAATCTATTTAGGGATCAATGCAGAGGTGGTAAAACCTACTTATACTGGCAAGATAATAATGGCAAACCGGTGTATGGAAATAGAGACTTGCCTAATGTTTCAATCAGTGAGGATTATTTGCGCGTTAATTTTTCGATACAACCCAATGCTTTGTTTTCAGAAGGAGATCGATTATTTGTTTTAGGCGATTTTAATAATTGGAAGCCATCTGCAGAAACGGAATTGATTAAAGACGGAAAAGGAATTTTCCGCACATCCTTCTCTTTGAAACAGGGGTATCACAATTATCTGTATTGCATCATGGATAAGAATGGGAAAATAACCTTCGATGTTACTGAGGGTGAGCATATGGCCACTGAGAATGATTATAGAGTGCTGGTATATCACAAAAATCAATTTCTTCAATATGATGAATTAATTGGTTTTATGTTTTTAAATTCGCTGAATGCCAGAAAGAAGGAGTAATCCTTATGAATTAAGAAATGCCTTAGCACTGTCCATTATTCCAAATATCGGGGATGCTATGGCAAAGAACCTGATTGGGTATTGTGGAGGGGTGGATGCCATTTTCAAAGAAAAAAGTACGGCATTAGCTAAAATACCGGGCATTGGTCAAATTCGCGCAAAAGCCGTTAAAAACTTCAAGGACTGGGATCGTGTAGAACGGGAAATCGACTTTATTGATCGTTATGATATCAAGCCCTTATTTTATTTAGATCCAGCTTACCCCAATCGATTAAAACCTCATCTGGATTCGCCAATTATTCTTTTCAAAAGAGGGCCGGCCGATTTAAATACTTCCAAAATGATAAGCATTGTGGGCACCAGAAATGCTACTGCTTATGGCAAAGATTTCATTCAAAGCTTAACACCTGATTTGAAAAGTTTTAAAGTGACTATTACATCCGGTTTGGCGCATGGCATAGATTCATGTGCACATAAGGCAGCGCTAGAAAATGAACTTCCTACCATAGCCGTATTAGGTCATGGTCTAAATACAATTTATCCTGCGGTAAATAAAAAGCTGGCAGAGCGCATTGCCTTAGGTAATGGGGCACTTTTAACCGAATATTTTCATGATACTCCAGGGAATGCAGAAAATTTCCCTTCTCGAAACCGCATTGTAGCGGGTTTATGTGATGCACTCATCGTAGTTGAGAGCGGTTTTAAAGGCGGTTCGATGATTACTGCTGATATTGCCCACAGTTATGATAAAATGGTCTTTGCGGTGCCTGGTGGAATACGACAGAATTTTTCCAAAGGATGCAATTTGCTAATTAAACTGAACAAGGCCCATTTAATTGAAAATGTAGGAGATCTAATTTACCACCTGAATTGGGATGCTACGCAGATTGAGCCGAAGGAAGGTGAAATTTCAATTGAACTTACTAAAGATGAGCAAAAGATCATTGAACTGCTGGCAGAGGGTGAAATAGGGGTAGATACATTGTATCATGCTTGCAAGTTTCCGATGAGTCAACTTTCACT
The DNA here is from genome assembly GCA_943788195.1 of uncultured Bacteroidia bacterium. Taxonomy (GTDB): domain Bacteria; phylum Bacteroidota; class Bacteroidia; order NS11-12g; family UBA955; genus CALSPH01. Next base: position 228,055 of record CALSPH010000002.1, on the reverse strand, counting down.
CATCTTGTTGGATTTGGAGTTTAAGCATTTGATTCAGCGTCTTCCGGGTAAGCAATACCGTTTAAAAGGGTGAGTTATTCATGCTGGAAAGGAATATGGGCATTTGTTTATTGTAAAAACCCGATTAAATTAATTAATTTTGAATGATGAAATCAATCCTTATTGCCTTGGTTTGCATGCTTGGTCTTTCCTTGAGTTCAAGCGCTCAATTAAACCCTCAGTCTGTATCTGTGCCAATGCGAGATGGAAAGTTTTTGGCAGGTGATTTATATTTGCCTGCAGGTACAGGAAAGTTTCCTGTAATTCTTATTATGACTCCTTACAATAAGAACTTATATAAATTAACCGGCTTGCCTTTTGGAATTAAATATGATATTACAAAAAGCAATTATGCCATTCTGGTGGTAGATTCTTGAAAAAATCTTGAACCATATGGAGGTTATAACCAAAAGTCAATCCCAACGAATTTGAAGTGCCAGATATTGAAAAGCAAGTACTGTAATGTCCTAAAACAAACTGGGCATATAGAATCATTGTAATGGTGGTTCCAATTGCTAAATAGAATGTTCGGTTTCTTTTTAATTGATTAATTATTCGACTCATTTATTATTGGTCTGTCAAATTATTTCTTAAGAGTGTCTAGAAGTTGATCGGCCTGCTCTAAATAATAACTGAACCTCTTAGCGCAAAGTATAAAAAATATTTTAACATAAAATATAAAAAACCTTCAAATGGTTTTCCTTTGCCGTAGTCATAGTAGAACCCAATTAGAAGAGCTAAGAAGTAAATCAAAAGACCCATATCATGCAAATAGTACCCATTTACGAAGACAATCACATCCTTGCGGTTAACAAACCCAGTGGAGCGCTGGCGCAGGGGGATAAAACGGGAGATCGACCTTTGGTGGAATTTGCCAAGGATTACCTTAAAAAGAAATACAATAAGCCTGGAGAGGTGTTTTTAGGCATCCCACATCGCCTGGATCGACCCACTTCTGGGGTGCTTTTATTTGCACGAACCAGCAAGGCACTTGCACGTTTGAATGAAATGTTCAGGAATAAGGAGATTAGAAAAACCTATTGGGCGGTGGTAAAAAACTGTCCGGAAAAGGATAGTGATACCCTCGTTCATTATATGCTCAAAGATGAAAAAAAGAACAAGTCGGTGGCTCGATTAAAGACTTTTGCGCATGCAACGGAAGCTGTTTTAAATTATAATTTAATTGCCAAGAGTACGACCTACTTCTTGTTAGAAGTGAATCCAATTACAGGGCGTCATCATCAAATTCGTGCACAATTAAGCGCCATCGGTTGTCCGATTAAAGGCGATACCAAATACGGGTTTGATCGACCCAATAAAGACCGATCCATTCATTTACATGCACGTAAAGTGGAGTTTATTCATCCCGTAAGTAAAAAGGATATTACGATTGAAGCGCCCACTCCAAAAGACACTGTTTGGAACGGAATGACGCAATAAATACTAAATGTATTTGCCGATAATGGGAATGTCCTTTCGGTAGAAAAAAAGAACCATTGCACTCAAAATAAAGGTGCCTACGGCCATATAGAAAAGCGTTCCACTATCTCCGTTTATTTCGATTCCTAAATTTGTTAGATGCATTATTATTGCTCCTCCAAGTACACCTAATGTAAGTCCAGCACCTAACCAGACGGTTTTAGGCATTAGTATTAGGATTTGGTAAAGAAGCTCTATCGTTAGATGGGTTTATTCTTTTCTTAGTTTTATTCCAGCTTCGAGGGGCAGTTCTACATAGTTTTCTGCTGGCGGGACAGGGCACGAATACCCTTTGGTGTATGCGCAATAGGGGTGATATGCTTTATTGAAATCGATACTGATTTCATTGGAAGTAGGCATTTCTAAATCAATGTATCTGCCGCCCCCATACGTTTCCTTACCAGTGGTCATATCTTTAAAGGGTAGAAAAAGATAATCCTGATGATCTGGGTCATTCATCAACTTTATGTTTTGATATAAGGATAACGTATAGCTTTTGCTATTGAGTTTAAACTGAGCGCTGTAAGATTTAAGAAAGGACTTGATTTTTTCCGAACTGGTTGGCATGTATACGGTGTCTGGATTGACATGTTTAATTAATTTTGCTTTTACTTTAAAAGCTGAATCAATGCGATAAAATGCGTGGCCACCTTGCTTCTTGAAAGCGATTAATTCTTCGGTTTTTAAAGGAGATGTTTTTGGGTTGAGGTAGAATTCATTCAATTCATTTTGGGCAGCTTCAATTTCTTGGGTATACGAATCTTTGCTTGAGCCACAAGATGTAATAGTTAGAATAATGGGAATGCAGAAAAGGTGAAGTACTTTCATTAATCAGCGTTCATTAATATTTCTCTGCATTCTCTTTCATCCTTCTCCAATTGAGCTTTCAACTCATCCAGCCCATCAAATTTTACTTCATCTCTTATTTTTTTTACAAGAATAATACTCAAGGTCTGGTTATAAATATCTATATTAAATTCAAATAAGTGCATTTCAATACTGCTTGCTTTGTCTTCAATGGTTGGATTGGTTCCAATCGAAAGCATGCCATTAAACTGTTTCCCATTCAATATGGCTCGTGCGGCATATATTCCATTACCTGGAGCCCTTTTTAAGGGGTCGCTTATTTGAATATTAGCCGTTTTATAGCCCATTTTACGTCCCAATTGCATACCTCGCTCAACACTTCCACTAAAAGTGTATGAATAGCCCAAATACTGATTGGCCAGTGCAATGTTACCCATTTCAAGCGCTTTCCTGATTTTGGTACTGCTTACTGTAATTTCTTCAACAGTCTTGGCATCAATTTGTTCCACCATAAAACCAAAAGCTTCACCAAATTTTTCAAGATCTATCATACTGCCTTCGCGATTCTTCCCGAAACGATGATCATAACCTACAATCATTTTAATTGGGTTGAGGTGTTTTACAATCAAATCACGCACATATTCCAGTGGCGTTAGATTACTTATTTTCTCGTCAAAAGGAAGCACTATTAAAATGTCAATACCCAACTTTTCGAGCAGTACTTTCTTTTCTTCTAAAGTGGTTAATAATTTAAGGTTATTATCCTCTGGTTGGATGATAAATCTAGGGTGCGGGTAGAGGGTAATCAGCACACTGTCACCATTCAGCCGTTTGGCTTCATTAATCACATGATTCAATATACCTCTATGGCCCACATGAACCCCATCAAAGGTGCCCTGTGTAATGACTGCATTTGAAATTTTATCTATGTTTTCTAAACCTTCGAAAACTCTCATACTTTACCTTCTATCTCTAAATCATCTATTTCAACTGCATTGTCTAATGTATAGTTGCCTATGGCTTCACGCACTAATTTAGTTAAATGACCACCGCTATCTAACGCTTTTCCAAAATCGCGTGCAATGGACCTAATATAGGTTCCCTTTCCACAAACAATCTTAAAATGCACATCAGGAAGGTTGATTTCTGTAATTTCAAAACTTGCTATTTGGACTGTTTTGGGTTTTATCTCAGGAGTCCCTCCCGCTCGTGCAATTTGGTAAGCCCGCTGGCCTTTCACTTTAACCGCGCTATGTGCAGGTGGGATTTGTTGTATTTCTCCAACAAACTGATGAGTAGCTTCATGAATCATTTCGTGGGTGATATGTTCCGTAGGATATTCCTGATCTACTTCTTGTTCTAAATCAAAGCAAGGTGTGGTTGCCCCTAAACGAATGATACCTGTGTATACTTTAGGCATTTTTTGAAGTTCTTCAATTTTTTTTGTAGCTCTACCTAAACAAATAATCAGGACACCTGTAGCTAAGGGGTCTAAAGTGCCAGCATGGCCAACCTTTTTCGCTTTAGTAAGATATTTAATTTTCTTAACCAACTGAAAGCTGGTCCAAGTATAGGGTTTGTCGAAATGAAGAATTTTACCTTCAGTTAAATCAGCTTGACTGAGTTTCATTTAATATTTCTGAATGCGCTCGTTGAATAAGTCAATGTCACCATTTAAATCGTTTTTCCGGATAAACTGCAAATTGTAGGTTCCATTAGATAAAAAACTGAGGTCTAGTGTTAATACCAATTCACCGCATCCTACCTCTTTCAATAGGCGATCAAATACTATTTTGCCTGTGCCCATATCATGTACACGAATCGTGTAATAATCATTCGTAGCATCATTTAATGTGCTAAATTTATAATAATAGATACCATCATTACTTGGGTTTGGAAAGACTTGAGCAGTTTCATCCTTAAAGGTACTTGTTTCCGGAATAAAGCGCAGTCTACCAATATACGTACCGGCCGTTGGTTTTCCTTGAAAGCCAAGGGAATTTGAAAGGTACAGCACATCGTCCGTATCGTATTTACGCTGAATACCTGTGTAATCACCCCATCGTTCCATTGTATCGGGCACAAAACTATTGATGATATCATTTCCTGTTTTTATGCGTATGATTGGACTCACACTCGTGTTTCTTACAATTTTCACCATGGATACACCAGGGAATACGGTTTTGGATGAATGCGAGAAGGATAACACTGCTCGATGATCTGTATTGCCTTTGCCCATATAAGCCATGCTGGGATAACCAAAATCCATGCTGTCAGAGGTAATTAAAGTGTTGCTTATTTTCCAAACGCCAGATGGTTTTGTGATGGAACCATGCATAATGGAAGGTGCCGTAGTTTCAAAATTGATGCTATTCTGGGCATATTGAATATGTCCATAATAATAAATAGCGGTTAATACTCGGCTATCATTGGTTTGCAATCTAAAGTTTGTTTGGGGTTGATATGCGGAACCCGCTAATCCATAATCGATACTTGATTTAAGCACCTCATAAGCGTATTTCGCTTGACCACTTCTTTGCGTGTTGCTAAGGGTATGAATGAAAAGACTATCGTTTCGCAAATCTGAGGGACGCACACTTAAAAAGTACATTTCTTTTCGAGGTGATTTGTGATATTGATCAACCGGGCAAATGCTCCAGATTGATTTGTTGTTGTGTTTGATGTTGTGCCAGAGGGTTGTTTCTAGCTTACGATCATTGTATAATTGCCCTTTGTCAATCTGCCAGATTACACTTTGCTTAAAGGCAGTTTGCCAAGTTGCGCTATCTTTTAACAAATTTACCGTGATGAAAATATCTCCCTCAGATTGCGACAAAATGGGGTAATCAGTCCAGCTCTTATCATCTAAAGGATTTCCTTCTAAATGATAGATACTGTATCCGCCTGCAGCATCATTGGTATGCGAAATCGCTACCACAATACGTGTATCAAAACTTACTCTTCCGTCTAACCAAGCAACAATGAAACGATCACTTACTGGATCATACATTGCTTTAGGGTCATAACTGCCGGTTAATGATTTTTTACCATTGGGCCAATCATTTTTTGCTTCGATACGACCAAAGAAGGACAGGCCTACGTTGTAGCTTAAATTACTCCCTCCTTTATAAACTCGAATGGTGCTATTTAACACACTTATTACATCGCCATTATTTCCAACACACATGTGGTTGTCATTGGGCACGCTGGTTGTAAATAATGAATCGACAAAACCGCCTTCAACAAAAGGTAAATTCGGGCCATCTGCAGAAGTGGTATCCATATCAACCCTTCGATCTAATTTTTTATGGTATAAATCCCGAGCTGCATTTAAGACTCGTTTTTTGTCTGCATAATTATCGCTGCTGAAAGGAGCAGGAGCAAGTTGTTTAAAGCTGAACGTGTCAATCTTATTATGCAATGCAGCAATGTTTGAGTTTCCAATTGGTATTAATGAGAATTGCTTGGTTTGAACCTGCGCAGTGAGCAATGAGTTCACCAATAGGAAAAGTGAAAGGAGTAAATTTTTAATCATAATTGGCCAGAACTAACAAACTTAATTAAAATACATCTTTTTATAGGAATATTCCATGTATTAAGAAGGTAATATTCTAAATCTTATCAACCCTTCTTTGATGTCTTCCGCCTTCAAATTCGATATTCAAGTATGCTTTGACAATATCAACTGCTTTTTCTTGGGTAATAAATCGAGCAGGTAGACAAAGTACATTGGCGTTGTTGTGCTGACGTGTCAGTGAAGCGATTTCTTCTGTCCAAGCCAATCCTGCACGAATACCTTTATGTTTATTGGCAGTCATGCATACTCCATTACCACTTCCACATATTAAAATTCCAAGCGAACCTTCATTGTTGGTTATACTTTCGGCAAGTGGATGGGCAAAGTCTGGGTAATCCACACTGTCCTCTGAGGTAGGTCCTAAATCAATCAATTCATAAGGAGATAATACATCTTGAGCGATCAAGAATGACTTTAATTCAACTCCTGCATGGTCTGAGGCGAGATATATCTTTTGTTTCATATTATAGGTTTTCAATTAGCTTTTTTCTGGCTTTCTTTTCTACTCGCTTCACAATGTGAATTCCAATTTCATAAAGCACTATGAGTGGCACCCCCAGCAGAAATTGACTTAGCACATCAGGTGGGGTTACTACAGCAGCTAAGATAACAATAACGATGATAGCGTACCTTCGATTCTTTTTTAGAAATGCACTGTCAATTAGGCCAATAACCGCGACAAAGTACATGATGATAGGTAATTGAAATATCAAACCGGTAGCAAGGCTTAAAGTTGTAACGAGATTGATTACGGATTGAAAGGAAAAGTTGTTTTGAATGGTGGGCGATAGTTTGAAGTTTCCAAAGAAATTGAGTGAAATTGGAGCTAGCATGTAATATCCAAATAACACACCCAGCATAAATAGGAGCGATGTGTAAAACGTGAACATTCGTGTTTTCTTTATATCCTTAGCCGCAAGTGCGGGCTTAACAAACAACCAGAATTGATTGATGATCAAAGGAAATGCTAAAATGATGCCCCCAATGAATGCAATTCTAAAACTGTATAAAAACTGACCTGCAACATTTAAGTTTTGGGCATTCAATTCTACTGAGCTTAAACAAAGTCGATCGCTTCCATAAATGCGATGACCCAAACTACAAAGCGCTTTAATGGTAGGAAACGTATCTTTAGCAGGTGCAAAAATGATGTCTTCAACCAGAAACTGTGCAAAAATGAAGCATACAATGGTGCCTGCAAAAACGTATATGGCCGACCGGAATAAGTGCTTTCTAAGATCATCGAGGTGCTCGATGAAGGTCATTTCTTTATCTTCTTTTACCTGGTCTAATGGCATAATTACATTACCATTCCTCCACAAACATTAATGGTTTGTCCTGTAATATATGTACTGGCATCAGAAGCAAGAAAAAGACATGCATTGGCAACATCTTCTGTAGATCCACCACGTTTTAAAGGAATGGTTTTAATCCAACTGGCCTTAACTTCTGCATCTAAAGTGTCTGTCATTTCAGTTTCTATAAACCCTGGAGCAATGGCATTGCAACGCACATTTCTTGCTCCCAATTCTTTAGCAACTGATTTGGTGAATCCGATCATACCTGCTTTGGAAGCCGCATAATTTGCTTGTCCTGCATTACCCGTAATTCCCACAATTGAGGTCATGTTTATAATGGATCCTGCTCTATTTCCTAAGAAATGTCGCAAGAAGGCTTTGGTTAAGTTAAATGCACTTTTTAGATTGGTGTCTATCACGGCATCCCATTGCTCTTCAGTCATTCGCATGAGTAACGTATCTCTGGTGATTCCTGCATTATTAATCAAAACATCAATTTTTTCAAAATCCGCGAGTACAGTGGTGGCCAATTCTTCAGAAGCAGTAAAATCAGCAGCATTGCTTTGATATCCTTTTGCTTGAATGCCATACTCCTTGGTTAACTCAGCTTCAAATGCCCGCGCTTTGTCTACTGAACTTGCGAATGTGAATACGATATTGCACCCTTGCTGAGCAAATTTCTGTGCAATTCCTTTTCCAATTCCTCTTGAAGCACCGGTAATTAGTGCGGTTTTTCCTTTTAGTGAATACATAATAAGTGTTCGATTTTGTTACGCAATATTAAGCGTTTTTTAGAGATTATTGAATAGGCAATAGATATTGTCCGTTGAACGAAATAAAAAGTAAAAAAGCGATCATTTATTGTGGTAAGTTCGATTCTTTAAATGAGAAAATTAATTCTATCAATACTTATACTTTTATTTGCCAGTAGTTCTGTTAGTGCGCAAATTCAAAAATCATTCATTATCAAAAACAGCAACAATAAAACTGTTCGTGCCATCCAAGAGGGCACCAATGTTGAATTCACGACAGGAACGGATAGCAGCCAAACAAAGGTTCGAGGGGTGCTAAGTATCCCAGATAGCAATACACTTATGATTGGGTCGACACGCATTGGCTTAGATTCCATTACTCAAGTAGCAGTATTCACCAAAGGGTATATAGCAGAAGGAAGTATTTTAATGATAGTAGGTGCAGCGGGTGCAACCGGTTTTGCCTTAGCTGTTGCATTAATGTCTGATTCTTATTACCACCCCACTCACCTTGATTGTAGGTGTACCTCTTGCCATATTATCATCAATCGTAGCTGTACCTAGCATTATGGCTGGCGTTCGGGTTTTTAAGGGTAAGCGGCTAAAATTGAATCTCGGTGATACAGCGATGATTGAAATCACTGATTTGTCCAAATCACCCAAAGGGTGGGGCTTGAAACACCGGATTCATAATTGATTGATTATGAATCTATCTGCTATTACTGCTTAACTTTCTTTTTTCGGTCTCCTCTACGTACTGCATAAACTGCACTTAGAATAAGCACCAAGCCAAGAATTTGTAACCCCCGTATATTTTCCCCATCCCATAAACCCCAAAGGATGGCAAACAGCGGCATAATAAAGGTTACTGTAGAGGCAAAAAGGGCTGAATTCAATTGCACTAATCGGTTAAAGAGCACCATACTTAAAGTAGATCCAAATACACCCAGGATCACCATCAATCCAAGTGCCTCATAAAACTGGGTATTGATTTCTGGCGTATGATGATGAAGGGAGAAGGGCATGGCAATTAAACCCAAAATAGCCCCAAAAATAAACGGGGTAGAACCCGAAATAATGGGTTTTAAATCGGTAAGTCTTGATTTAATAATATTTGAACTAAAACCATAACAAAGCGAACCGACAAATGGAAATATGGCATACCACATATTGTTAATTTCTCCATGCGCATCATTGCCTTGGATTACGAACAAACATCCTAGCAGTCCCATTGCAGCGCCAATATAATGCATCGTTTTTCCTTTAAATGAAAAGAAGAATACACCCAGTATTAAGGTAAATATCGGAGCCAAACCATTCAGTATGCCTGAAGTAGCACTATTGATTTCTTCACTTGCCACCGCAAACAGAAAACTGGGTATTGCATTCCCAATGATACCCACAAGTAATAAGGCAGTCCAATGCCGCTTGGAGAACGTTTTGAATTGCTTATACACTAAGGGTAGTGCTACCGCTCCCGCAAAGATCAAGCGCAGGGAAGAAATTTGAATGGGGTCAAACACTGGGTTGACCTTTTTCATAATGATAAAGGAAGATCCCCAAACAGCGCTTAAGAACAAGAGAATTACGTATGAAAGTAATGTGTGGTTATCTTTCAGTTTAGCGCGTTGCAATGATGTAGTCGGTTATGATTTTATTGAGGAATTCGGTATTGGTTAGTTTTCCTTTTTCTACTTGTAAAAGGTGAATGATTTTATCGGCTGCTCTATCAATTAGTTTTCTGCTTTGCGCGATATTTTTCCCTTTGTTTTCAGTAAGCAGAGTCTTTAGAATTATCACGTCCTTCTCATGCAAACGTCTTACTTCTGGAAAGGTTACTTGATAGGTTTTTGCCGTATCAATATCGGTAATCTCTTTCAAGGTGAATCGAGCACTTTTTTTCTTAACAATTACGGTGGTTCCAGCAAATAAATCGCCTAAACTTTGCCCTCTTTTTGAGAAACTGATTAAAATGATGGGAAGCAATCCAAAAGACAAGCCGATTTCAATTAGACGGATTACATGCCGTGAGAAATATTCTACATTGGTGCATTGCCTGCCGTAATTGGAAACCACAGAAATACCCAAGGCGATTTTACCCACGCTTTGCCCGTTGGTGAGCATTTCGACAAACATGGGGGTAAAAAAACCAACAATACCAATGATAATATAGGCCATTTCTTCATTGCTTACGTTTTTTAAAATCACATAAAGCAAAATGAAACTGATCCAATAAACGAAAAAATCAATCACAAATGCAGCGATTCGCATTAAGGCTCCTGCTTGATTGTAGGTCACTTCAACCCCGTTTGTGTTTTTGAATTTTATTGTTTTCAAAATTTTTTAATGCGCTGTAAAAGTAACATATTTGGAGCAATAGTTTTCCGTGCTCGAATCAGAATTTATAAAAAGTAATCAGAAGAAATGGTCAGACCTTGAATCGGATTTAAAACTAGACAAAGCAGACTATTTCGAAGACTTTAATCAGCTTTCTGACGACTCCTCCTTTTCACAAACTTATTATAAGAATCGCTCCATTCGGGTTTATTTAAATCAGCTCATGGTTCATCTTCAGAGTAAGATGTTGAATAAGCGGGGCAAGTTGGAACGGAATTATGGCAAATTTTGGTTTGAGACTATACCCCAAGCCATGTATTATGCACGCAAGACTTTACTTATTTCATTTTTAGTTTTTCTGGTGTTTACGGGCATTGGTTATTATTCGGCTTCTCAAGATGCCAAATTTACTCGAGAAGTGTTTGGCAATGCATATGTTACTGAAACAATAAAGAATATAGAAAAGGGAGACCCCATGGCCATCTATAAGAATGAGACGCAGTTTAAAATGTTTCTTCGGATTGCCCAAAACAATATTCGGGTTGGACTTTTTGCTTTTGCCTTGGGCTGTTTGTTTGGCATAGGTAGTTTATTTACTATGCTCATGAATGGAATCATGATCGGGGCATTCATGTATTTCTTTTATTCAAGGGGATTGGCAACAGACTTTAATTTAGCCGTTTGGATGCACGGTACCTTTGAAATAGCTATGCTAATTATTGAGGCTACAGCTGGATTTGTCATGGGTCTAGGCTTGGTGAACAAGGGAAATTATACCACGCTGCAAAGCTTTTACATCTCATCACGAAATGGCATTTACATATTAATCGCGACCGTACCGTTCACCATTTTTGCAGCATTTATCGAATCTTACCTTACCCGTTATACTGAAATCCCAAATGCTCTGCGCGCTGTATTTATCATAAGCTGTTTGCTGTTTACCCTGTATTATTTTGTGATCTATCCAATTATAAAACATAGGCGTGGTGCCTTTATCAATAATCATCCTGAGGTTGAAGTAATTGATGAAAGCAGTGCAGATCTTTTACACTATAGAAAATTTCGCTTTCCAATGACTGAAGCTATTAACGCCATTCGGCCCGGAATCGGCAAAGCCATTAAATACACCTTGTTGGCGTTGGTTATTCTGATAACTGGAGCCTATTTCTTTGGTCAGCAACTTATTGCCGATATTCGGTTTGGATCTATCAGTGGATTTATGGGAGAAGTGAATTGGATTAATACCTTTCTAAATATGTATTGGCTTCCCAATAATACCCGGGCACTATTCAGTAGTAACTATTTCTTGTTCTCTTCTCCAGTGATTGGTTTGCTGTTGTATACCCTATTGAATCCAGCAATATCCAGTTATACTTCTGGAAAAAGCCAATGGAAATTGGGTTATGCGGTTGTTTTTTCGGTTTATTTTATTCTCGTTGCATTGGTCTTGCATTATTTTAATTTCTTCTTTGCCCTCATTTCCTTGCCCTTTGTTTTTGCGATAGGTGTGGGCATTATCATGGGAGAACGGCCCGATCACGTTGTAATCAATGCGTTTAAATATGGCATGTTTAAAGGCAATAATTGGATCGCCATATTATTGGTTGGATTGGTAACGCTGCTGGTAGCATACTTGCTGCACAGTCCCTTGTTTTGGTCCTTAAGTTATGTGGTTCAACTGTTTTATTTAAAGGAAGATTTGGCCTATTCAGACTTGATCCGAGGCATCTTGCTTTTTATGGCATACATGACTATGCTCGTTTTCGTATTGCTCTATTATATGAATGTGGCTGCGAATTATTTGTATAATAAGGAAATGGCTACCCATGAAGAATTGAGGCAACGGATTGATCAAATGGAAGTGAATAAACAAATTCTTGGTTTTGAAGTGGAATAAGGCCAATATGAAAGGAGCAGTGATAATTGTTTTTATTGGACTTTTATCCATTCAGGCTGTTGGTCAGAGAATCCTATCAAAATACTCCTTTAAGCATTGAAGAGACCCGAGAAGCCGTGCAGTCTGCGCGCAGGGGGGTTGATTTTAGTGATGAGTATATACCCAAACCAAAGAGAAAATCAGAAAGCAAAACAAGTCCCAATGGCTCTAAAGGCAATGGCAGGGGTAGGTCTGGGAGAAGTAGTCCATCTGCTAATCCACCAGGGGGTGTAGGTACAGTTCCATTAATTGCAAAGATTGTTTTGGTGTTCAGTAGCGCTAGGCTTGTTGGCATTTATTCTGATTAGTATTTTTGGTAAAGGTTCAAGAAACCTCGGCAAGATGGTGTATCATGCTGAAACGGAAGAGTTTGCAAAATTGAATCTAGAAGACCCCTTGCATGAAGAATTGGGCAAGGGGAAATTATCGGCTCGCATGTAGAATATTATACCTACAAATGCTACAGGAAATGGTTATGTGGCGAGCAATACCTATGGCGAAATGAAAAGACCAATTGGGATTATTATTTCGAAGCAATGAATCATGGAAAAGTGCATGCAACTATACTCCATTCAATTACCAATCAATACGACCATTTGTGGTATGGTGAGCAAGAACCCAATTTGGATGAATTCAATCATTTTAATCAGCTAATTAATCAATTGAAAAATTGAATAAATCGAGTCGCAATATCATTTTCATTCTGGTGGGCATTATTGCGCTGCTGGCCTTGCTGTGGTTTTACACTAAAGACGGGGATAAAAAGTATGACTGGGATGCTTCTTTAGACCCACAAGATAAGAATCCCTATGGTTTGAGTGTATTTGCGAAAACACTTCAAAAAAAGTACCCTTCATTTATCAAGTTTACTCAACATACCATACGTAATTTGGCAGAAGAAGATGCCAGAGTAGATTATTTTGCAGTTGGCCACAGCCTAAATTATACACGTAGTGAATTGGACACCCTCTATCAATTTGTGCGCAGAGGAAATTCGGTCTTCTTCTCTTATAAATTTATAAGTGATACCACGCTGATGAAGTTTGGAATTCCAAAATACGAACTCGATATCCATCGGCTAAAAGCCTCAAAAGTAGGCGTTAATTTTACCCATCCCAAACTGAAAAAAGATTCCCTAATTCAATTAAATCACCATGAAAGTTTTAAAGATAAATCCCCTTTTGTTTGGACTTATCTCACTCCTGTATCCGAATTTGGGGGGAAGGGATTGCTACAGATTTCTTCTGAAGATTTTTTTGAGGAAGAGTTTGATGATGATGACTATGATGATGATGACTATGATGATGAAGCTGAATATTATGACGAGAAGGTAATTGAAGATGGAGAAGTTGTTGTTGAAGATGCCGAAGAAGTTGATAATGTGTTTGGGGAAGAAGATACCCTAGCGCTTGGTGACAGTCTATATAGTGAGCCGGTGGGTTTTGATGAGAATATTGAATTTTATGTTGATGAAAGCGATTATTATGGAGCTGATATCTTAGATGAGGTTGAACCGATTGAAGCGGTTGCAGATATTGCCTATATCAATGTGAAGGAAAAGGTGATATGCAAACGATATAAAGTAGGGGATGGATACGTTTACGTATTGTCTGAACCCTTGGTGCTGACTAATTTCTATTATTCCAATGATACGACTGCGGAGGTAGCCCAAGGAATTTTAAGTCATTTTAATTCCGATAAATGTATATTGGATATTGAAGCCACCCATTTTAAGCGGGGAAGTATTTCAATTGATGCAAGTAATACACCGCTGCAATATATGCTGAGTAAAAAATGGTTTAAGATTGGAATATATGCCTTACTGTTTTGTGCTATTATGTTCATTGTGCTCAGTTCATTTAGAAAACAACGCCCTGTTCCTGTCTTTAATTTACCAGAAAACAAGAGCATTGAGCAAATCAAAAATATAGCAGCCGTTTTGTATCACGATAAAGACATTAAGCGTCTCAAGGAGTACTTAAAAACTTCATACAACTACTGGAGAAATGAGCATCAACATAGATTAGATAAAGGAATAGAAGAGCAAACTGATTTAGAGCGTTTGGAGTTTTTAGAACGCAAAGACATTTGGGATGCCAGCCAAATCAAAGAATTTCAAATAAAATTTAATAAACTAAAATCGATATATGGAAACTAACGATATAACACCAGAAGAGTCACAGGTGCCTAATGTACCTTCAACGTCACCACCAATATTCAATGAAGTGCAAGATGCGCTAGGAACACTTAAAACGGAATTGGGTAAGGTGATCATTGGTCAAGAAGAAAACATTACGCTCAGTTTTGCTGCATTGCTGATTGGAGGTCATGTGTTGCTCGAAGGCGTGCCTGGAGTGGCTAAAACATTGATTGCAAAGTCCATGGCAAAGGCCATTGATTTGGACTTTTCACGGGTACAGTTTACCCCAGATTTAATGCCCAGTGATGTAACCGGAACATCAGTCTTTAATATGAAAAAATTCGGTTTTTGAATTTAAAAAAGGCCCTGCATTTACCCAGATTCTACTGATTGATGAGATCAACCGGGCACCGGCTAAAACGCAGGCAGCATTATTTGAAGTGATGCAGGAAAAGCAAATTACCAATGACAATGATACGTACAAAATGGAGTTGCCTTTTTCGTGATGGCTACGCAGAATCCAATAGAGCAAGAAGGCACCTATCAATTGCCTGAAGCACAGTTGGATCGATTTATTTTTAAGCTGATAATGGACTTGCCAGACGAAATAGGTGAAATGGCCATATTGAGTCGATATAAAGATGATTTTTCAGAAAATCATTCCGATCAAATTAAACCGGTATTAAGTGCTAAACAGATAAGTCAATGCTCTGCCTTTATTGAAAAGGTAACCATATCAGATCAATTACTGCAATACATAAGTCAAATTGTGGTGGCAACACGTAAACATCCAGATATTTACTTAGGAGGTAGCCCGCGTGCTTCATTAAACATACTGCGATCCGCCAAAACTATTGCTGCAATTAATGGCAGAAGCTTTGTGACACCAGATGATATCAAGTATGTAAGTGTTTTTGTACTCAATCATCGAATCATTCTACAACCTGAAAGAGAAATGGCAGGCATTCAAACTACTGAAGTGATTGCTGAAATCTTCAATACCATAGAAGTTCCGAGATAGATTGTTAAAAATATATTTTACAAATCGATTTTACCTGGGCTTGCTGTCACTTTGCGCATTGTTGTTTTTGGTGCAACTGAATCGGTTGTTTTTTTCTGTTTTTATTATTGTTGCAGCGATCCTTTTGTCGCTTAGTTTGCTGGAGCTATTGTTGCTTTTCTCATCCAAGTCACCCATATATGTGTCCAGGAGATTGCGGTCTAATTTATCCTTAGGAGATGAGGAACCCATTACACACACCCTGCGTAATAACCTTTCCTTTCCGATTCAATATGTATTGCGCGATAAATTCCCGCAACAATTACAGCAACGCAATTTTAAATTATCGGGGTGGTTGAAAACCCTCTGACAAGAAAACCATTCGAACCATTGTAGTGCCCAAAGTCAGAGGCGAGTACGATTTTTCGTACATCGATCTATTTCTAAATGTAGGTTTTGGATTCATCCAAAGACGGGTAGAATTCCATCAACCTTTTTTGGCCAAGGTATACCCTTCGGTTATTCAATTAAAGAAATACAGCATCAACAACATTAAGAATTCGGTACTATTTTACGGGGTGAAAAAAGTGCGCAAAATTGGCCACAGCTATGACTTTGACCATATCAAGCAATACGCGGTAGGAGATGATGTGCGGAGTATCAATTGGAAGGCCAGCTCACGGAGGAATGAACTGATGATTAATCATTATGAAGATGAAAAATCACAGGCGGTGTATTGTATTATAGATAAATCACGCACAATGAACATGCCTTTTAATGGAATGTCGTTGTTGGATTATTCGGTGAATGCTACTTTGGTAATTGCCAGCGCTGCTTTGCAACATCAAGATAAGGCAGGCCTGATTACCTTTTCAGATGTATTGGGCAATGTGTTGCCAGCAGCAAATAGCAGCATACAATTGAATCGAATCAATGAGTCGCTATACAATCAGAAACATCGCAAGACCGAAGCCAATTACAATTTGCTCTATTACAGCCTACGCAAACTGACGCGTAAAAGGAGTCTGTTTTTCATGTTCACCAACTTTGAGAGCATGCCAGCATTGAATCGCCAATTGGATGTGCTATTGAGTCTGGCCAAGAACCATGTGTTAGTTGTAATCTTATTTAAGAACACGGAAGTAGAAGACTATTATAATGCCCAGATCGACTCTAAAGCGAAGATGTTTGAACAAGCCGTGGCAGAAAAATACCTAACGGAGAAGCATAAAATTGTAAAAAAGTTAAGAAGTTATGGAATCCGTTGCATCTATACCGCACCTGAAGGCCTCACTGTAAATACGCTCAATGAATACATCGAGCTGAAAGCCCGCGGGGTGATTTAAGCTATTCTTTAATAAATTTCTGGGTCCAGATTTGTCCATTTTGCTCAATTTGCAAAATGTAGACTCCTTGATTTAGCCTATTCACATCAATGGTATGATCCATGTATCCCTCTTTAGATTGAATCAAGGCTCCACGTAAATCAATGATGCGATAACTGAATTCCTTCTGGTTAGCCATAACCAAATGTAAGTCGCGTGAAGTAGGATTTGGATATACCGATAAGCTTCCTTTCTTAACAATCGTAGGTGTGCTCACCAAACGGTCTACGCTGCAAACTACAGCATTGGTAGGGAAGTAGTGTTCATCGTTCATGATTACTATTGCGGTATTCTTAATTTGATCGTTTAAGCCGTGTTTGCGGTCAAATACCGACTTAAACTTTATGTACCCTTCATCATTGATTATTTCTGGATTTGCCGCTGCATTAGCGGCTAAGTTTAATCCACTAAATGTATAAATCAAATATCCAATATTCGGGTCCACAGGGTCTTGTTCGATGGTATTGGTAAAAGGGTGACTGCTTGCAATGGTTTGCGTATATAAGAAATTATATCTTAGGTCTAGCGTGTCAATTACAACAACTTCATTTACGATGTCATTGGTTCTATTTTGGAAAGTAATTTGATATTCGATGATGGTATCGGTGGCAGCAATAGAAGCCAATTCACCTTGGGGTTGGCCAGGCAAACCTTGTTCCTTCAAAGCAGCTTGGTCTTCATTGGTAATCAATTGTGAGAAGAAATCTTCACCAGTTTCTACTTCAACCTGGTTGTTATATTCATGATCGATTTCAAACTCCAATTTGTTATTAACTACATCTGCATTGTCTTGGATGCCATAAACCACTGTGATAAAGGTTGTCTCTAAGGGTTTAAGGTTTGGCAAATTCCACGTGATGGTTGTATCGGTAACTTCATGTTTTTTGGGAGTGAGCGTAATCAAATCTTTCATCTTAGTAGTACCATTCAGGGTAACCTTGATCCTTGAAGCTTCAGCCAAGCCAATATTCGTGATTAGATAGGTCATCGCATTCTTTCCAGCTTTTCGAATGCGCTGTCCACTATGGACAATAATTCGGGTATCCAACTTCGCTTTGTTTATTCCGATAGGTGAAATGGCAATCGCTTTAGGTATTACCGATTTAGTAGGCATTTTTATATCATTGGAATCCTGCACACATAAGGAATATTTGAATGCACGATTATCCATCAATACATTGGGCATTTTGTTTTCCGTTTTTTGATAATAGTAATAGAATCTACTTAAATCATCGGTAAATACGGCCGCTCGATCGGAACCAAAACGAATGGAGCGTTTCCTAACTGGAATATCAACTCCACTGTCATAAGCACAATTGGTGTTTAAGTCTAAATACAAATTACCGTAGATCAACTTTTCAGCCGGCTTGTAACGTCCCATATATTGAAATGGCGTTTGAGAAATGGGGTAGGGTCCCAATAGGTGCTTTCCGACAATATAAAGACCGTGTCTGGTTGAGTCAATGAATTTGCAGTCTTGGGCAAGGTTAATGGTATTCCAAAATGTATTATATGCAATCCAACCAGTTTTTATGTTTCCAATGGCAAGCTCAAAATCACCTACTGCATGTATGGTATTGTTATAGGATATCAGCTGGTTCAGTCGATTGATTTTACTTATACCCAGGCTATAATCGGTAGTTTTATTGGCGGCAATATCAATTCTGAAAAACTGATCATTGCTACTCGAACTGTGAATGATTACATCGTTACCTAAAAAGGTGAATTTGTCCGCTTTAAGAAAGGGCTTGGTTACAAGATTCCATTCACCATTTTTCATATACGTAAACCCTTTTACTGCTTTGCCTGCAGCAGTACCAAAATTGCCACTTACAAATAATTTGTCATTTTGATAAGCAATTTGACTTACCGCACCATTGACTCCAGGCACATCATTGACATTTGTAATCGGGTAAAATATATGTTCATGAAATTTACCAATATTCATAAAACGCGTTTTGGCAAGCGAATCAAAAATACCACCAAATAATAGGGTGTCTTTTTTCCATGCCACGGTGTTTACCAAAGATTCATCTTTAAACTGGTTAAATCGTGCTGATGCTAACCAATTTCCGTTTTTGTAAATCAAAATGTTCTTGTATTGGGTTACAGCTGGAGCAATTTGATAAGTAAAACGGCCATAAATTACCACACTCTTATCAGGTCCAATGGCAATTCCTCGCACAGATGCAGAGCTGTCTAAAAGGATGGCTTTTTTCAAGGACCAAAAAAATTGATTATAATAAGAGAGATAAAGCACAATACGCTTATCCACATTACGCCTAACAATATAGGCTTGATATAACCGGATTCATCTCCAGAAACACCAACCACAATTTTGGATTGAAGATCAACAGGTTTGATTACAACACTTTGTGCTTGTAATTCAAAAGAACCCAAGATCAACCCAATGATGATCATTAATTTAAGTAGCCTTTTTCCCTCGTTCATTCGTTTTTTCATACTCCTTATTTTAAATGGTACCTAATTCCAAAATCCAATTGAGCCCCACTGGGTTTAAGTGCAGGGTTATTCGAATTTATAATGTTTCCGGCTTCCCTGATATTTAATCGTCCATATATTTCTGTTAGGGGTGTTATGCGGTATCCAACTCTTGCCAATAAAGACAAGCCTAAATTGATTTTCGCTGTATTCGTATTTGAACCCCCATAGTTTACTAAGTAATTGTTGTTGTCCTTGTACCAAAGTTCTTTGGTGTTAATCAGGTTGATGTTTAAACCTGTGCCAAATTGAACATTCATTTTGTCCAGCTGCAAGGCTTTAAATTGAAAATGCAATGGAATGCTATTGATTACCACACGACTTGAATTATTTTGGTTGATGGTGGTGTCTCTAAAGTTCTTTTTAAAATAACCAATGGTATCTCCACCTGGCCCAAGGTGCGGGAATGAATCGTATAATTGAATATTACGCAGGGTGGTGGTATACGTATAGTTGCTTTTTTCAAGTCCACTGTAGAATGAAAAACGCGCATACTGAATGCCAAAATGGGCTTGGTAGGTTAACCCATTTGTTGGCGTAGCATTGGCAAATGGCGAAGTAGGAGATAAGAACCCAAGACCAAGCTGTGCATAATAGCTGATGCGCGGTTTAGGGAGGAATTTATTCCGATTGAATTTATTTAATGATTGGGCTGAGATGGCAGCAGCGGCAAAAGGATTGATACTGCGTTGACCAGAAAACCAATTTTCCTCAGGCACTTTACTAGCCGGATTGAAATTGTTTACATCTGGATTATTACCATTGGTTTCTGATTTGATCAAAGGATCTGGGTCGGCTTGAACGATACGAACGCCTTTGTTCTGATTTACACTTGGATTCGAATGGTTGGTAGGTTTCTTTTGAGGGGTAATGGGTGTGCCATCAGATCCCTCATTTTCTGGGTCAACCGTTGGGTCTATTGCAGGATCTGCCGCAGGTTTTCGCTTGGCCTTAGGTTTTGGACTTGTGCTAGACTTGGTAGCGCCTGGATTTGTGTTGGTCTCAGGTTTAGCATCTAAGCTTCCTTTTTCGATATACGGTGAACGGGTATTCCTGTTTTTTGACCCAATGCCTGATGTGCTTGCATGCTCACCAGAAGCCGATTCATTGAAAGTGCCATTTGCATTTGTGCCCTTTGTACTGCTGATTTGCGCTGGGGTATTCGGGTCGATTTCATTTGGATTGTCTGTTGTAGATGGATCCAATATCGCAACTGGTTTATCTTGCAGGCTAGGGATATTCTGATTTGAAGCAGTCTCAGTTGCCTGTTTTTGGTTTTTAGTTATGCTATTGTAAGCCGTATAACCGCCAAACGACAAGAGCGCAATAATACCAATGATCAAAGTGTATTTGCCAGCAGCTTTAAAACCAAATGCCTTATCCGATTTTGCCATAGGTAATGCACTAAAAGGAGGAATATCAGTCACTGCATGCTCATATCCATCAAATTGATCCTTCCATGCTTCATCATGCAATTTGTCATTGATCTCTGCAAAACCACCTTCTACAGGATGTTTGTAGCCTTTTAATGGCTTAAACAAATCGTCTATATGTATATTTTCCTTAGACACTGTTTCGATAACCCATTCTACTTACTACCAATGATTGCAATTGTTTTCTTGCTCTATTTAATTGACTCTTGGATGTTCCTTCTGAAATATTGAGCTGTTCTGCTATTTCTCGATGCGTATACCCTTCAACGGCATATAAATTAAATACCATCCGATAACCATCGGGAAGTTCTTGAAGCATTGCGATCAGCTCTGCATGATTGATTGCTGAGACTGCATCTGCTGAAACATCATGTCGATTGTTTACTGCATGTTCCATGCCCGCATTATCATCTATATACTCATATCGCTTGTTCTTTTTCAAGTGATTGAGCGTAGTGTTAATCATTATACGAGTCATCCATGTGTCAATTTTACTTTCTGCTTTAAATCCATCAATGTGTTTAAACACTTTAACGAACCCTTCTTGCATTGCATCTTTGGCTAAATCAATATCTCTACAATAGCGCACACATATCCCCATCATCTTGCTTGCAAAATGGTTATACAAAGCCTTTTGGTATTTAGCTTTCCCATTCTGACAGCCCTTTACTACTTTTTCTATATTGAGTTGTTGCTTCAAATACAATTGTGATGGTTTGACTATGCAAGATACAAAATGGTTGCATGAACCCGAAACTTTTTGTCAACCTAAGTGTCACTTGTGTTTGAGGTTAATCCAATAATGAATTCGTTGGTAGGATAATTACCAAGCAAATCAGATATAAATCCCTATTTTCGCAGCCTTAAATTTAAAATTACTGAATGGAGAAATTAATAATGATATTACAGTTGCTAGCGGGACTTTCGCTACTTGTAATTGTACATGAGTTTGGGCATTTTATTGCTGCGCGTGCGTTTGGAATGCGAGTTGAAAAATTCTACCTCTTTTTTGATGCCTACGGAAAAAAACTATTTTCATTCAAAAAAGGCGATACAGAATACGGTGTCGGATGGCTGCCCTTAGGTGGATATGTGAAAATTTCCGGCATGATCGATGAGAGCATGGATAAGGATCAACTAGCGGAAGAACCTAAATCTTGGGAATTCCGTTCTAAGCCCGCTTGGCAACGTCTGATAGTGATGTTAGGGGGTATTATCTTAAACGTTGTTCTTGGTTATATCATCTTTACGGGTAAAATAGGATACTTCGGTGAGGATAAAATATTCACTAAACATGTGAATGAAAATGGGGGGATTTATGTTCCTGAATTTGCCAAAGAATCGGGTTTTGAGACTGGCGATCAAATAGTACATATTAAAGGGCAAGAAGTGCCGTATTTCAATGATATCATGTTCAAGCACTTGTTGTTTTCTGAGGACAACACTGCAACGGTAATCAGAGATGGAGTAGAAAGAGATATTCAATTGTCGAACAATTTCTTGTCGATGGCGACCAATGGGACTAAACAGCCCATTATTCAGGCAAGATCTAGATTTCTTGTAGATACGGTATCTCCAGATATGCCTGCGAGTAAAGCAGGTTTGCAGCGGGGCGATAAGATTTTCAGGGTGAACGGTGAAACATTCACCTACTTTGATGAATTCACCGTGAAAATGAAAGAAAACAAGGCCAAAAAAGTGACTCTTGCTGTCGAAAGAGGCACAGATACTTTGGAACTTGAAATGACCGTAACGGATGAAGGAACCATCGGTTTTATGTCTAAGCCAATTGGTCTAGAAGGCGCTGATACGACCCTGCACTATGGGTTCTCAGCGGCATTGATACAAGGATACGCAGCTAGTAAGGAAGCTTTGGTGCAACAATCTATCGGCTTAAAAAGCCTCATTGTTGGGAAACTTAATTTTATGAAATCCGTGAGCAGCCCTATTGGGATTGCTAAAATATATGGTGGTGAATTTAGCTGGAGACGTTTCTGGAATATCACGGGATTGCTTTCGTTTGTTTTGGCCATTATGAATTTACTGCCTATTCCTGCATTGGATGGGGGGCATGTTATCTTCTTACTTATTGAAATGGTTCGAGGTAAACCGTTTAGTGATAAAGTAATGATGCGAGCCCAAGTTGTGGGTTTTGTAATCATCATGGGTATTATGCTCTTAGCGGTATTTAGCGACTTGTTTTTTAAATAGTTCAGTTGTATGAACCACTTTGATTCTTTCGATATTCCAATTCAGTTTTATCCTGACCTGAAGGAACTTGCAAAGAAATTCAAGGTGCACATTATGGCAAACCATCCCGATCTAAACGATGGGGAACAATCGTCTGAAGACGCTACAGCCCAAATCAATTCCGCATATAAGGTCTTGAAGAAGGAGCAAAAGCGCGTAGCCTATATCTTGCAATTGGTTGAAGCCAATCCAGCACTTAAATCAAATGAATTGGATCCTATGTTTTTAATGGAGATGATGGAATTGAACGAAACCTTAATGGAGTCAGACGATTCAGCATCCATTTTAGCGCAGGTTCAAGCGAGAGATGAAAAGATCTGGGAGGAAATCAGGGAATGGGGGCTAAAACATGATCAGCATAACTTGCCCATGGAAGAAGCTTACGGACCTATAAAGGGATTGTTATTGCAAAGCAATTACATGCGCAGAATACTTGAAAACCACGGTGGATAATACCATGATTAGCGTTAAAGAAGCACAAGATATCGTTCAGCAACAAAGCAAAGCATTGGAAAGCATCCAATTGCCGCTGGCCCAAGCCTTAGACTTTGTGCTTTCTGAAAATGTAAAAGCACCCATTTCATTGCCGCCTTTTGATAGTTCAGCTATGGATGGCTATGCGCTGCGATATATCGATGGGCAAACCACTTTTGAATTGATGGGTGAAGTGCAAGCCGGTTCAAATCAAGCCTTTGATTTAAAAGATGGGCAAGCCGTTCGCATATTTACAGGTGCCATGGTGCCTGAAACGGCAAATGCTGTGATCATGCAGGAATTAACCGAAGTAAACGGTACAACAGTGGAAGTGGAAGGGTCGATAACCCTAGGAAGTAACATTCGAAGAAAATCAGAACAAATAGAAGCAAATACCATTGCCTTGGATAAAGGCACATTACTTACTGCCTCAGGCATTGGGTTTTTAGCCAGCATGGGCATTGAAACGGTAAACGTACATCGTAAGCCAAAAATAAGCTTATTGATTACCGGGAATGAATTGGTACAAGCTGGTCAGGCGCTACAACCCGGTCAGATTTATGAGAGCAATGGATTGACATTGGTATCCGCTATAAAAAGCATCGGTTTTGGATTGCAAACCTATGAAATGGTTAAGGATGATTTTGATGCTACACGTGAAGCTCTGCGCAGCCAATTGGAAGCATCCGAAGTAATCATTGTTTCAGGTGGAATATCCGTTGGCGATTATGATTTTGTGGGATCTGCTTTGGAAGAAATAGGCGTAGCGCAGTATTTTTATAAGATAAAACAGAAGCCCGGTAAACCCTTGTTTTTTGGAGGGATAAACGAGAAATTGTGTTTTGCATTGCCTGGAAATCCAGCTTCCGCGCTATCCTGTTTCTATAATTATGTTTTACCTGCTTTGCGTTCCTTAAGTGGTTGGGCACAGCCTTTATTGAATCGGCAGAAAATGATTTGCACTACGGCTTTTCATAAAAGAGGCGACCGAGCGCAGTTCCTAAAGGCCAAAATCGAAGACAATACCGTACGCATTTTAGAAGGACAAGGTTCTGCTATGTTGCACTCATTTGCATTAGCCAATGCAATGGTTTACTTAGATGAAGCCAGTGGTAGTGTCAAACCGGGTGATGAGGTTGAGGTAATTCTATTGCCATAACATTCTATCAAACATTTCCGATTAAGCGTTATATTTGTCAGCATATAACGCTGTGAAGAAACTTCAAGTAAAAAGTAAAATTTGGTTAAAGGATCACAACATGATGTTGTTGGGCGAAGGCCGTGTTGCACTCTTGTTAGCCATTGACCAATTGGGATCCATCAACAAAGCAGCAAAATCCATGGAGATGTCGTATGCCAAAGCATGGAAGTTAATTGACTCCATGAACACGGCTTCCAAACAGGAGTTGGTGAACACCAATTCAGGTGGAACAGGTGGAGGCGGCACCGTATTGACGGATCACGGAAAACGGGCTATTACTATTTATCAGAAACTGAACAGCGCGTGTCAATCCTTTTTGGATGAAGAACTCGCACGCATCATAAAAGAGGAAGCATAATGTTGGAGCAGATACCCATGGCCTTTTTGATTCTATTACCGTTGGTGGCATTCTTATATGCTTCGGTGGGCCATGGAGGGGCAAGTGGGTATCTTGGACTCATGGCCTTGTTTAGCTTTCCCATTGTCCTTATGAAACCCACTGCCTTGCTGCTCAACCTTTTTGTGGCAGCAGTTTC
Source organism: uncultured Bacteroidia bacterium (assembly GCA_943788195.1). Lineage (GTDB taxonomy): Bacteria > Bacteroidota > Bacteroidia > NS11-12g > UBA955 > CALSPH01. The sequence continues at coordinate 202,909 of CALSPH010000002.1, read as the reverse complement.
CTTTTTCCAATTCAAACGATTTGGATTTTTCAAATGGCGCCTGTTTTATCTTTTTGCCATCAGCTCCATACCCGCAGCATTTATTGGGGGGTATGTAGATATCGATGGCTCCCTCTATAAAAATATCTTAGCAGTGGTTTTGCTTTTAGCCATCCTCAAATTAATGGGTGTTTTTGGTAAAGAGAGTAAAGAAATTAAGCAATTGAAATTATGGCAAGGATTGATCATCGGAGGCTTAATTGGCTTGGTTTCAGGTATGATAGGAATAGGTGGAGGAATTATCTTGAGCCCCATTATTCTTTTGATGAAGTGGGGAGATATGAAAACCACGGCCGCAGTTTCGGCATTGTTTATTTGGGTCAACTCCGCTGCCGCAATGCTGGGTCTTTTGTTGCAAGGAACTCGAATTGAACCCCAAGCCATTGGTCTCGTGATTTTAGCCCTGTTAGGCGGATTATTGGGAGCTTATTTTGGAAGTAAATATGTAAACAACAAAACCTTGCGCACAATGCTAGCAGCTGTTTTACTGATGGCCTGTGTTAAATTAATACTCATATGAATGTAGAATGTAAATACTTTGGAATGATTGCAGAAATCACTGGAACGGCTTCAGAAAGTCTGATTCTAAACGATGCGAGCAACATTGCCCAATTGGACGAACAGCTGAAAAGCAAATACCACAAATTGCATTTTGTCAGCTATCAGATTGCACAAAATCAACAGATAGCAGATACGCATATTGAATTGAACGAAAAGGATGAGATCGCCTTATTACCGCCTTTTGGAGGAGGATAAAACCATGAGATTAACTGAAGCAGAAGAAAACAGATACAATCGCCACCTGATCCTTGATCAAATAGGAAGAGAAGGGCAGCTCAAGCTGAAAAACGCCAAGATTTTGGTGGTTGGAGCAGGTGGGCTAGGATGTCCTGCGCTTCAGTATTTAACTGCAGCTGGAGTAGGCACACTGGGTATTGTTGATTTTGATGAAGTAGATTTGAGTAATCTGCATCGTCAAATTTTATTTAATCATCAAGATGTTGGAAGGAATAAAGCTAGCTGCGCAGCTGAAAAGTTGCATTTGCTGAATCCTGAAATAGAACTGATTCCGTACCCAGTAAAATTAGAAGCATCCAACGCAAAGGAAATAATTGCCAATTATGATATCGTCTTGGACGGCTCGGATAATTTTGCCACACGGTATTTGGTCAACGACTGCTGCACGGCATTGAATAAGCCTATGGTATATGGAGCCATTTATAAGTTTGAAGGCCAGGTGAGCGTTTTCAATTACAACAATGGTCCAACGTATCGTTGCCTGTTTCCAGAAAACGATGCTACTGCACCCAACTGCTCAGAAGTAGGGGTGTTGGGCGTATTACCTGGTGTGATTGGCTTATATCAAGCAACGGAAGCCATTAAAATCATTCTGGACATTGGGCAAGTATTATCAGGCAGACTCTTGCAAATGAACTTGCTCACCCACGAAACCACCCAACTCAGCATTCAAAAAAGGAAACAACAGACACAAACAGCACATAAATAGATGGAAAAAAAGAAGAAAACCGTATTTGTAGAAGGAGCCATCAGCTCAGAATTCATAGGCACCAGCATTGGCAAACACCAAAGCAAAACCAGCATAGGAGCACATGCCATTTTCCTAGGCCAAGTGCGTGAAGATGAAATAGAGGGTAAATCCGTTGCGGGAATTGAGTACACCGCGTACCAAGAGATGGCAGAAACCGCTTTGCATGAATTACGTGAAGAAACCTTTGCCAAGTATGATCTTACTTGCATGCATATTTACCACAGTTTGGGTTTAGTAAAAACTGGAGAGATCTGCTTGTTTGTATTTGTTTCCTCACCGCATCGTAAAGCTTCATTTGAGGCATCAGAGTATTTGGTAAACGAACTCAAGGCCAAGGCACCCATTTTTGGTAAAGAAGTTTTCTCAGACCAGAAACACCGGTGGAAAGAAAACAATTGAAATTTATCTTTCCTTCGATACACCTCGCTCTGCTCGGCACTCAGGATGACGTGAAATTTAGTAATTAGAATAATTAACAAAATGATTGACATTACACATAAATCCTCCACACTCCGAACGGCACTTGCACAGGCAACCGTAAAAGTGAGTAAGGCGGAAACGATCCAAGCGATTAATGATAATGCCGTTCCGAAAGGAAACGTGCTTGAAATCGCACGAGCTGCAGGTTTATTGGGGATTAAGCAAACCGCTAACCTCATTCCCGATTGCCATCCCATGCCCATTGAATATACCGGTATTGATTATGAACTGGGCGAAATGGAGATAGAGATTTCGGTAGAAGTGAAGACCGTGTACAAAACAGGGGTAGAGGTAGAAGCTATGCATGCTGCCTCCTTAGTAGCATTGACTTTGTATGATATGCTAAAGCCGATAGACAAAGGGATTACCATTGAGAACATACGATTAATTAAAAAAAAGGGAGGCAAGAGCGATTATGCCAACCGATATCCCAAGGGGTTGAAAGCCGCTGTGGTGGTTTGCTCCGATTCCGTAAGCGCAGGCAAGAAAGAAGACAAGGCAGGTCAAGCGATCTTGGATAAGTTAAAAGCCTTTGATTTAGAAGTAACGGCCTATGATATTATTCCAGATGAACAGGAAACCATTCAAGCCAAGGTAAAGGCACTCATAGCAGACGGGGTAGATTTACTCTTGTTCACAGGCGGAACAGGTTTATCTGATCGCGATGTGACTCCAGAAGCCATTGCCCCGATGATTGAGCGAGACATTCCTGGAATCATGGAAGCCGCACGGAAATATGGACAAGAGCGCATGCCCTATGCCATGCTTTCAAGAGGAGTGGCAGGAACCATTGGCAAATCCATTGTGATTACCATGCCGGGTTCAACAGGTGGAGCAAGAGAGAGCATGGATGCGTTGTTTCCTGCCGTGCTGCACATCTTTGATGTTTTAAAAGGGTTTGACCACCAGAAAAAGTGAAGATAACACAAGACATAGTAGACCAATTTGGACGCAAGCACAACTATTTGCGCATTTCTTTGACAGAGCGCTGCAATTTACGTTGTACCTATTGCATGCCTGCAGAGGGAATTGCTTTACGGGATAAATCGCATTTCATGACGCGGGAAGAGATCAAAGCATTTGCTGAAATCTTTGTGAGCTTGGGAGTCAATAAAATACGTCTAACAGGCGGAGAGCCCTTGGTGCGCAAATGTGCGGCAGAGGTAATTACTGACTTAGGCGAACTGGACACGGATTTAAGCATCACCACCAATGGCATATTGGTCGATCAGTATATTGAAACCTTTAAAAAGGCAGGCCTGAAAGCAGTGAATGTGAGTCTCGATACACTGCACCCCGATAAGTTTGCCATCATCAGCAGGCGCAACTACTTCGATAAGGTGTACGAAAACATCCAGCTCTTGCTGGCTGAAGGCTTTAAAGTAAAAATCAATGTGGTCTTGATGAAGGGCTTTAATGAATCAGAGATCATCGATTTCATTCAACTTTCGGAGAAGCAAAAACTACACATCCGGTTTATTGAGTTCATGCCATTCAATGGCAATCAGTGGGACTGGAGCAAGGGCGTTGGCCTGGCAGAGGTATTGGCACTTGTAAAATCGTATTATGGCGATGAGGCAATGCAAACACTTCCCTTGCGACCCAATGAAACCGCTAAAGTATACCAAATCAACGATTACCAAGGAACGTTTGGTATCATCAGCTCGGTGACCAATCCCTTCTGCAGCACATGCAATCGCATTCGCCTAACCGCAGATGGCAAACTCAAAAACTGCCTGTTTTCAGGAGATGAAACCGACCTGCTCACTGCTTATCGCAATGGAGAAGATATTGTACCGCTCATTTTAGAATCTGTCTTGCACAAAAAAGCGGTCCGTGCCGGCATGGAAACGATGGAAGATCTCCTAAATCCAGAAGCCAGTGAACGCAATCGGAGTATGATAACAATTGGCGGTTAAAAAATCCCGTCATCCTGAGTTAAACTTTCCCGTCATCCTGAGTGTTCCGCCAATGGCGGAATGTATCGAAGGAAAGGGATTTTTTTAATGTAAAATTATAAATTGAAAATGGAAAACGAAAAAAGAGCGTAAGCCACTGCATTTTCAATTTTCCATTTAGGGCATTTTTGCCCGTCCATTTTCAATTAAGGGCGCAGCCCGCTCATTTTCAATTCACGCGTTTCGCGCATAATCAATTTTCCATACATACCCTTTGCGCATATCTAAAACGCATACGTCACTCCTGCAACGGCATAGTGCAGCAGTACAAAGTTATACGCACTCGCCCCGTCAGAGCCGCCCTCAAAAAAGCGGTAGCCTACGTTAAGGTTAAGTTTGTCATTCACTTTATAAATACCAGTCACCAGCACATCCTCTGCTCTGCCTTGTGCAGCTACCAAACCATCTGCAAAAACACGCAGGCCAAAATGTTCGGTGGGCATCCAGTTGAGTTGAAGGTTAATGAGTGGAACAAAGCCAATATTGGTGTTGCCTTCAGTTATGCCACCTCCACTTATGAAGGTTCCAGCATCTCTAATTTTTGCGGATAAGCCCATACCCAGATTTAATTTAGGTTTCTGTATAAAAGAATAATTATAGGTAAGCCGATAGGAATTAAAGGTATACCGTGCTTCTAGCTCCGTATTAGCAGCAAAAGTGTTATTCCGATAGGTAACCGGTGTATTTAGACTGCCCTTAGCAACTGCCGTTAAAGGAGCATACAAGGCAGAAACATGGTGCCTTTCGTTAAAATTAATGCCTACCCTTAAACGGAAAAATGGAGTGGGCTTTACTGGCAAATCATCTTTTAATGAAATAGAGGTTCCACTCTTACCGGGTGCACGTACCGTATTAAATCCCGTAAAAATGATTCCCGACTCCAGATCAATAAAACCCTGCGCATTACTCATTGAACACATGGTAAAAGCCAAAAGGCAAACTAGAATGGATTTATTCTTCCGTAAAGCAATACGCATGGCTCAAAGGTAAATGCTTTGTGAGTAATGTAAAACGATAAATTGAAAATGGAAAACGTCTTAAGAGCGTGAGCCGGTGTGTTTTCAATTGTACATTTTCAATTAAGCGGATGGACTGCGCATTATTAATTATACATTACTCATTATTAATTACCCTCAACACTTGCCGACTCCCATCTACAAATTCAACATGCACCAACAACAGTCCTTTAACCGACAATGCCAATTGATATTGTGTGTTGCGAGGCGCAGCCTCATAAATCAATTGCCCTACACTGTTATAAACTGCAACAGATGCAATGACTTCACTACTGCTTAAAGTTACTGCGCCATTAGAAGGATTGGGATAAGCAACAATCTCCGATTCAGCATGGATTGCATGCACGGAGTTGTATTTATCACAAAGCCCCAACACATATTCCCAAACCCACGGAAAAATTAGGGAGCCCGAGCCAGGGGTTACCGGGGTCCAATTGTCGATGACTACCGAGTTGTGGTTACGTGCGATGCCCGTTGAGCTGGTATCATCTGTAAACAAGATGCGCGCATTATTGTAAGGGCATCTTTGGCCTTCTACATTGAACGAGTCAATTGGCGTATGCATATTAAGGCCTTTCCATACTGCATATTGCTTACTGAAATCTACTACTTCATCAAAACGATTGCCAAAGGCGTAGTAATTGGAATCTGCTGTGGCACTGGGCAGGCTCACCCATGTAGCGGGTGCAGAAAAGTGGGTACTGTATTCATTGGGAGAGGCAAAAGCAATGACGCGATCTACCTTTCGGTATTTAGCCAAAAAGGCCATATGCCCACCCCCTTGTGAATGGCCCGATACCACCACGCTTTCCCATTTTACGGTATTGGAGGCCGTTAAATACGCATCCCAGTTTTCGCTTGGATAATTGGCATGTAAATAGATGAGCAGCTTCGTTATACGGTTCACAATGCTATTGGTAGAATCTACGGTAACCGTACCACTGGTATCTGTACCAAAAAGTACTTCTTGGTGGTATTTCCAATGGCAATCCGGGTCTGTGCTGTTGGTACAGGCAGAGGTCCCAGAAATCAGGTTGGGGTATTTTAAACTAATGGCTTTGTACCCATGATGGGCCGCCAAGGAAGGGAAGTAGGTAGTACTGGCCGGATTATCAAAGGTGCCTACCAAGTGCAAAAGCAATTTATCATTGGGCGTACAATCTGGATTGTAATACACATGATGGTTTTGAAATTCAAAGGCAATGGCCGCATCGGTAATTCTGGCTTTCACTTGGCGTTGCACCAAAGAATCTGGAGAACAGGATTGGGTAAAAGCAGAAAGCGTTAATAATGAAAAGAGGAGGAGGGTTAGAATTGCTTTGCTGTGTGTTGATTTCATAGTAGTAATGAGTCTTTGACAAATATAAGGTGAAATGGGTTGCATTTTCGGATGGAAGGTTTCGTTAGTAAATTTTCTAGACCCAATTGAAAATAAAAAGGGATAAGTTTATTGTTCTAACTTTTATTCTAACTTTGTAAGCTATGGCAATAATTGATGTTCTTAAATATGATGGACCCAATGATGTCCTGATATGGAAATGGCGCTCAGATTCAAATAGTTCCCGTGAGCAAGAAATCCGCATGGGGTCTCAATTGGTGGTTAACCAATCTCAAGAAGCATGTTTTTACAAAGGGGGACAGTTACTCGATGTCTTTGGACCTGGAACGCATACATTGTCAACTAAAAATCTACCCGTTTTATCTGGGCTTGTAGGCTTAGTATATGGTGGCGATAGCCCTTTTACTGCTGAAGTTTATTTTATCAATAAGGCGGTGTCAATGGATGCTAAGTTTGGTCTTGTTCCGTTCAATATGCTTGAGCCAACTTTCAAGGTTCCTATTCCTGTCTCATGTCGTGGTTCGTTTGCACTTGTTGTAGAAAACTCAACCTTGTTTTTAACTAAAATGGTAGGAACAGTAAAGGATTTTGATACGAACACACTATCTGAGCTATTCAGGGGTGTAATCTCGGAAAATGTAAAAAATACAATCACAAAAATAAGTAAGGATCAAAACCTAAGTCCGTTGGAGTTAGAGTCCATTGTTCATGAAGTAGGTGAAGCCGTAAAAGCCGTTATTAATTTTCATTTACAAGAATTTGGCTTAGCTCTGAAACTGTTCAATATTGAGTCTATCCCAGTTATTGACGAAGATCAACGTGTAAAAGATGTAGTGGCTCAATTTCAAAAAATCATGGCTGAGGATGTAGATGAGCGTTTGAGGTTAAAACGACATGCAGATAATCTAGAAACATACAAAGTTGAACGAAGTTTTGATACCACTGAAAAAGCTGCAGAAAATATTGGTGGAGGAGAAGGTGGAGGTACCGGAGGAATCCTAGGAACAATGATAGGTTTAGGAATGGTAAATCCAATCGCTCAGCAAATGGGGGAGATGATGTCAAAGAACACCACAGGCACTAATACTACCTCCGGGTCATCTAACGAAAATACAATTGAGCTTCTAAAGCAATTAGGAGAACTTAAAGATGCAGGAGTTTTAACAGAAGAAGAATTCACACAGAAGAAAAAGGAACTGCTGAAAAAGCTCTAGTAAATAAAGAAAAACAAAGCATGAAAAATATTTTTCTCTTAGGCGGTATAATTGCCATATTAATGAATTCTTTGGCTGGAATCGTTCTCACTAGTTATCCTACCTTCAATTGGATGCTAGCGGATGTAAATATTCTTTTTTCAACTGCATTGATTTTTGTTTTATATACGCGTTTTCTCGACAATGCGTTTAAAACTGCATTTACTTTTTTGTTTCTAATATCTGGATTAATGCGTTATGTACTTAGTCTATTCGCTCATTCAGAGCTTGAAAATAATTGGATCATATTGTTGATAGTAGGTTTACTATTGATCGAGGTTTTAACCTTCATCTTTGGGCTTGTATTAAGAAAGAAGTAGATGTATCCAGAAGAAATTGAAAAACTAATCCAGTATGCCCTTATGGATGGAAATGTATCTGCTAAGGATCGTGAGGTTTTATATAAAAAAGCAATTGATGCTGGCATTGATAAGGATGAATTTGAAATGGTACTGAATGCTCGGATTTATGAATTGAATAAAAATCGGCAAAGTAGTGTAGACCAGCAGAGTGAACCAATTATTCAAACTGCTAGTAAAACATCGAATAAATGCCCCAATTGTCAAGCAAACATAGATGCATCCTCTACAACCTGCGATTATTGTAACTTTGACATTGTTAATAGACGTTCGAACGCTTCAATACAGCACTTATTTGAACTATTGATTGAAGCTGAGGAAGAAAGAAAGCGTGATCCAGATGGGATGTTTTCTCAAATAGGTAGCGTGTTTTCTGAAGCATTTTCTCATATAACTGGACCTGGCAAGGTGGACAGACAGAAAATTGAAATTATTTCTAGTTTTCCCATACCTACTACAAAACATGACATTCTTGAATTTATTGCATTGGCATATCCAAAGGCAAAACAGGCGGGTAATGTTTTTACACGAAATTCTGAAAAGAATAAGCTTCATAACCAATTTGCACAGGTTTGGAAAAGTAAATGCGAACAAATCATTTTGAAAGCCAAATTTTCCATGAAAGATGACATGGAAGCATTAAATGAAGTTTTGCATTATGGGAAAGAGCTCGGAATTGAATAAAACAAGCGTTATCCTGTATATGTGATTCTGAGTATAGTCTTCAGTTGCATATAACACACCATTTTACGAAAGTTTGTAAGAATCTGATATAGATGCATTGCTACTGTATCTGTTGATGTAACTCAAAATTTAGTATATTTCCAGCAGAATATAAAATTAATAAAGGTATACTATATATTCAGTTTATACAACATTATCAATGGACCTGAAATACCAATAATTTAGAAATTACTCCTTCACAAAGCGCAAGGATGCACCCCCTTCCAATTGGAAGTGGTAAACCCCTTGAGCCAGGTTTTGAATGTCAATGGTTGGGTTGTTGGTTGCTACCCCTGTTCGAATAGCGACTCCCAAATGATTGTAGATCGTGTAATTATGTACTTCGGTTATCCCAGATAGTTTGATGTTCTTAGAGGCCGGGTTGGGGTAGAGTTTTGCGCTGGTTTGGGCTGTTGTTGCATTGGCGGTATTCATGCTGCCCGGGGTTGAACGCTGGTAACTGAACCCACCCGACTTACTAGCGCCCCAGCTCTTAAATGTTACGTTGATATAAATGTCTTCGCTGATAATGTGCATCACCATAGGCTTGTCATTATCTGGTTTTACACTACCATTGGCCGCAAAGAAGGGCTTAAAGACCAAACCGGTTAAGTTGGTGGTGGTTCCAAAGGCCCATTCGGTATCCGTTGGGGTTGTAGATGAATAAGCAGTATCCTTATAGATATTAAAAATGCCTTTGTCTTGGCCTCGCGTAATCCAAACACTATCCGTAATACGGTCTTGGTTTGCTTCCATTTTCCAATCGGAGTTATTCTCTTTGGTGAACGTTATCGTAGGTCCTGCCCAAATGGTTTGGGATAACAAACTGATACTGCTAAAGACAAAGGTCATACAAAATAAGAGGGCTTTCAATTTCATGCTGGGTTAATTTTTAACAAGGCGCAATATAAACAAAACTGCACCAAAATCAATCGCATTATCGGTCATAAATAATCCATTTACTTAACCCAAGAAACGGACTTTTTCATCTTCCGTAGGCAAACGACAAGTCTCTCTTTTACCAAACCAGCGGTAGCGGTTTCGGGCTATCCAATTATAGATGAAGTCGGGTAAGATATAGAAAACCAATCCCAGGGAATACGGAAAAGGAAGCTGTTTGCAGATCAACCCAACCGCTTGATAATGGCTGTACAACTTGCCATCGGAATAAAGTACCACCGAATCCAATCCTTCCAGTTGGGCTCCCAATAATTCTGCTGCCGTTTTGCCTTGCAAAGAAGCAAATTGAAATACCTGCTTCTTGTCCTTGCGCATCACCCAATCCACCGACCTATTACAGAGGTTGCAGTACCCGTCAAAAAAGATGATGGGTTGGTAATGGGCATTTGGCGTAGTGGGCTTATTCATTATGAATGAATACTTAATTTTCCTTTCCTTCGATACATCCGCCAGCTGGCGGACACTCAGGATGACGGAAAACGTTTTTTCGTTTTCAATTTTCAATTTTCCATTGATCATACTTCGATCACCGGAATATCTCCCTCAACAATTAGTCTTCCTGCAGTGGCATTTTTAACTTCATCAATCGTAACATCTGGAGCTATTTCTTTCAGCTCAAAACCGCGCTCCGTGATTTCAAACACGCCCAAATTGGTCACTACTTTCTTTACGCAATTCAAACCCGTTATCGGAAGACTGCATTTACTCAATAGTTTCGATTCACCAGCACGGTTCGTATGGTTCATAGCTACAATAATGTTCTTTGCACTAGCTACCAAATCCATGGCGCCACCCATGCCTTTCACCATTTTACCTGGAATCTTCCAGTTGGCGATGTCGCCATTGTCGGATACTTCCATCGCACCCAAGACCGTTAAGTCAACTCTTCCTGATCGAATCATACCAAAACTGGTGGCACTATCAAAAAAGGCAGAACCTTTGGTGGTGGTAATGGTTTGCTTGCCTGCATTGATTAAATCGGCATCTTCATTCCCCTCTATAGGAAATGGACCAATGCCCAATAAGCCGTTTTCGGACTGCAAAACCACATCTAAACCCTCCGGAATATAGTTGGCTACCAAGGTAGGTATGCCTATCCCTAGGTTTACATAATATCCATCTTGTAATTCTTGGGCGATCCGCTTTGCAATTCCGTACTTATCTAACATTGGCTCAAAGATAAGGAATGGGGAGTAATTAGGAAATAGGGATTAGTAGGTAGTAATTAGAAAGTAGAAATACAAGGGAGATTATTGGGTTGGATGTTGGAAGTTAGTGGTTAGATGTTGTTTTAACTTAGCATCTAACTTCTAGCATCCAACATCAGACAGCTCAATTATTAATTAGAGTCAAAATCGTTTCCGATTTTGAAGCGAAAATGGTACTTTCGCACTACCCAAAAAATACGCCTATGTTTGATTTAGAAATGATAAAAAAGGTCTACGACCAAATGCCTGCCAGGATTGAAAAAGCAAGAAAAGTGGTTGGAAAACCATTGACCTTGTCGGAGAAGATTTTATATTCTCACCTTTGGGAAGGGGATGCTACTCAGGCGCATGCACGTGGTAAAAGTTATGTAGACTTTGCACCAGATCGCATAGCATGTCAAGATGCAACGGCTCAAATGGCATTGTTGCAATTTATGCAGGCAGGTAAGGCACAAGTTGCTGTACCTACCACAGTGCATTGTGATCATTTAATTCAAGCCAAATTAGGGGCAGATAAAGATTTGCAAAACGCAATCAATACCAGCAATGAGGTATTCAACTTCTTGGAATCGGTATCCAATAAATACGGAATCGGATTTTGGAAGCCGGGTGCAGGAATTATTCATCAGGTGGTGCTCGAGAACTATGCATTTCCTGGAGGTATGATGATCGGTACCGATTCACACACGGTGAATGCTGGTGGATTGGGTATGGTGGCCATCGGTGTGGGTGGAGCTGACGCAGTAGATGTCATGGCCGGTATGGCTTGGGAATTAAAATTCCCAAAATTGATTGGGGTAAAATTGACCGGTAAACTAAGCGGATGGAGTTCTTCTAAAGATGTAATTCTTAAAGTGGCAGATATCCTCACCGTAAAAGGAGGAACGGGAGCCATTGTTGAATATTTTGGCGAAGGAGCCTTATCTTTATCTTGTACCGGTAAAGGAACCATTTGTAATATGGGTGCAGAAATAGGCGCAACCACTTCAACCTTTGGATACGATGACGCCATGGAGCGTTATTTACGTGCCACAGAACGTGCAGCGGTTGCTGATCTTGCCAACGGAATACGCGAACACTTAACTGGAGATGCAGAAGTATATGCCAATCCAGCAGACTATTTCGATCAAGTGATTGAAATCGATTTGAATACATTAATGCCACATATCAACGGACCATTTACACCGGATTTAGCTACTGAAGTAGGCTCAATGACGGAAAAAGCGAATGCGAACGGTTGGCCGTTGAAGGTGGAGTGGGGCTTAATAGGTTCATGCACCAACTCTTCATACGAAGATTTGTCACGTGCAGCTTCTATAGCGAAGCAAGCAGTGGATAAGGGACTAGAAACCAAATCAGAATTTGGAATAAACCCGGGGTCAGAGCAAGTGCGATTTACCGCAGAACGCGATGGATTGTTGAAAGTATTTGAAGATTTAGATGCCACCATCTTTACCAACGCTTGTGGACCATGTATTGGTCAATGGGCCAGATACAGCGATCCCAAGAATGGGCCCAAGAACACCATTGTGCATTCTTTTAACCGTAACTTCTCTAAACGTGCCGATGGTAATCCAAAAACCCATGCATTTGTAACCTCACCCGAAATGGTGGCGGCCATTGCGATCTCTGGAAGATTGGACTTTAACCCAATTACCGACACCTTAACCAATAAGAATGGAGAGCAAGTGCTCTTAGATGAGCCTGTTGGCATAGAATTGCCACCGAGAGGGTTTGATGTTGAGGATGCGGGTTATTTGGCCCCTATGGAAGATGGAAGCGGAGTACAGGTTTCTGTAGATCCAAAATCTAACCGTTTGCAATTGTTAGAGCCATTTGCTCCATGGGAGGGAACGGATTTAATGGGAGTGAAACTTTTGATTAAAGCCAAAGGGAAATGTACCACCGACCATATTTCGATGGCCGGTCCATGGTTAACCTACAGAGGCCATTTAGATAATATCTCCAACAACATGTTGATTGGAGCCATGAATTACTTTAATGAAAAGGCAGATTCTGTATTGAACCCATTAACTGGCGAATATGACAGTGTACCAAAAGTGCAACGGATGATTAAAGGAGCAGGCGAATTTTCTATGGTAGTAGGAGAAGAAAACTACGGAGAAGGAAGTTCACGTGAGCATGCTGCCATGGAGCCGAGACATTTGGGTGTTAGAGCAGTGATTGTAAAATCATTTGCACGGATTCACGAAACCAACTTGAAGAAGCAAGGGATGTTGGGTTTAACTTTTACAGACAAAGCCGATTACGATAAAATTAGAGAGGATGACACCTTTGATATTTTAGGTTTAACCACCTTCGCACCTGATACGCCTTTAACTATTCGTATCAACCATAAAGATGGAAGCACCGAAGATATTAAAGCCAACCATACCTACAACCAAGCACAAATCGATTGGTTTAAAGCTGGAAGCGCACTGAATATTATTCGTGCCGAAAATGCTTAATTAGCGAAGTTCAAACAAGGCAAAGGGTTTAGTTTAAATCCGTTCTGCCACTTTACGTGCAATAACAGAAGAAAGCGCAACGCCCATTCCACCTAATCGATAGCAGGACCAGAATCCCGTTTGTTCTTCTTTAATAATGGGGAATGCTCCTTTTTGCGGAGCCATGCCCATTATACCCGACCAGGTATGCTCAATTGCTGTAGTTTCATTCATAAGCAGCTTGTCATTCACAAAGTCCAGTAAGTACTCGGTGATTTTATCATTGGTTTCCATAGAAAGCGTTGTTTCGGTTATTGCATCCATGTTCCGACCACCTCCAATAAGGATGCGATCTCCAATATCGCGTGCATAGATATATCCTTTGTCTGCATGCAGTATTCCATTTATGGGATTATGTGCAAGCGCTTGAGTTACGATAATTTGACCTCGAGCAGGAACAAGCTCCACAACGTTCAGTATTTCACTTGTAAAGGCATTTAAACAAGAAACCATTGCATCCGCTTTGATTTGATCTTTGGTTTTGCTCCATACTTCAAAAACCCCATTCACTTTTTCATAACGGTCTACTTTAAAGTCTCCAATCCAGTAAATACCTGCGGCAATAACCTGTTGTTGCATGCGATGATAGAGTTTTCCTGTGTGCAAATGACCTTCCGCAGTATCTGCAATGGCCAGGGCTTGAAAAGAAGCATCGTACGGATGTGTTTGGGTCTGATAGGTTTCAGGATTGCCCGTGATGGGTTTCATCTGTTCATTCACCCAATCTAGCTTTTCTATACAAAGGTGATAGTGTTGTTCCTCGCTTGGTAAAAAAAGTTCTAATGCATTACCGTTGCGATAATCGATGTCGCTGAAATCTTCTTGCAAGTATTGCAGCCCAGTAAAGCGCATATTTACCAATTCAAACACCTCCGATTCGGGAGTAGATTGGAGATCATCCAAAATCTCACCTACACTTCCAAAACAAGCAAATCCAGCATTGCGCAAAGAGGCGCCCTTTGAAATATAGGATTGATCAACAATGGCAATGCTTTTTTGCGGGTATTTTTTCTTGATTTGTAATGCAGACTGCATTCCGGTAAATCCATTTCCAAGAATTATCAGGTCAAAATGTTGACGGTAGGTTTCTTTAATCCAGTGACTTTCTTGGTTGAGCATTGGAACAAAGAAAAAAAAAATAAACTTTAGTAAAAAAACTTTGCTGAATTAACTGGATAGATATTACATTTGCACTCCAATTGCGGGAATAGCTCAGCTGGTAGAGCGCAACCTTGCCAAGGTTGAGGTCGCGAGTTCGAACCTCGTCTTCCCGCTCCAAAGAAGTCCAGAAATGGGCTTTTTTATTGGTAATCACCAGCCCTGGTGGTGGAATTGGTAGACACGCGGGACTTAAAATCCCGTTCGCCTTAAAGCGAGTGCGGGTTCAAGTCCCGCCTGGGGCACAAATAGCTTATCAGAAATGGTAGGCTTTTTTGTTGCTATGTACTACGTTTATATTCTCTATTCAGAAAAACTTGATCGAAATTATGTGGGTACCACAGATGATGTCACCAAGCGATTGGTAGAGCACAATAATGGCATTTATCAAGAAGCATTCACCACTAAAGGTATACCTTGGATATCAAAATGGAAATATAAGTGTGTGTCTTCAGCTCATGCATATGCTTTTGAGGCTTTTATTAAGCGCATGAAATCAAGTGATTTGATAAATCGCTTAGTCAATGATCCGCAAATGGCGGAAAGCATTTCTAATAAATTGTTAGCATAGATTATGGGTTCAACCCCGAAGCATGGGGGGCGCCTGGGGCACAAACAATAGTTCAGCATATTAAACCCCGATTTTTCGGGGTTTTTTCGTTTATTGCCTATTTATAGCTCTGTATATAATGGAATTAGGATGTAAGGGGAGGGTAAGAAGTGGCTATGGATGTCTCAAATTAAGAAAAGAGATCAAGGGTTATAAAGAGATTGTAAGAAGCTTTAGTTTGAATAAGATCTCATCTCGACTAGACCAGACCATTCTCTTTCAATGCTTCGCTCCGTTTCTATGAACTAGTAGTTATT
The DNA here is from genome assembly GCA_943788195.1 of uncultured Bacteroidia bacterium. Classification (GTDB taxonomy): domain Bacteria; phylum Bacteroidota; class Bacteroidia; order NS11-12g; family UBA955; genus CALSPH01. The sequence continues at coordinate 187,493 of CALSPH010000002.1, read as the reverse complement.
GCTTGGCAATTCGATTCAAGGAAATTTAATATAACAGGTTTCAGAGCAAGATACTTTTTGCTTAATGTTAAAGGAACTCCAGAATATTCATATACAATAGTAACCCGGATATATTTAACACCTACTTGTTTTATACGAATAGTAAATAGATGGTCATAGCCATTATTATTTACGGTATGTGAGAACTTACCCTCTTTTGATATTGTTCCTATCATTGCTTCAAGCCAAAGTTACAGAAAAGGTTTGACAAAATCTTATAATGATTTAATTCGTTAGGTCACTTGCATTTATTCACGTTCATTAATAATAAATAAAGTTTGCTTATTTAAGATATTAGATACGTCAAAGAGCTTGTACCTAAGGTGGATATTGAGCAATGGTTAACAAAATAAACCAGCTTTCTGATCAATTCTACCTCACCTCTACATTGGGTAAAAACTTTACTACTACCAATAATATCACAGCATTAGCAGGCATTAATTTTGGTTTCTCACAAGCAAAAACCAAGGCATACTAAAGGTTTCAGGTTGTATTTTACCGCTTAGGGTGCCTTCTTGTAGTTACAATAAAAAGCATAAATATTAAACAAAAATTACAAAATGATGTGAAAAAATGCAAATAAATTTGGTTTATTGATTTTTCTTGTTTTAAGATTGTAGTAGAAAAATTAAATAAAACTATGCCAGAGATCCTAACTTTAGAAAAATACAACACAACTTTAAGTGAAGTAAACTTAGAGGTGAGTGTATTAAACAACGCGAAAAAGTATTTCGTTCACTTTACGAAAGAGGGAAAGTATCCCGTAACTAAAGAGTTTTACGAAGAACTCGACTTTTTATTTAACAGCAATCGTTCTGTATTCAGTGATTACGTTAAAACGATGCTTCGCTTATTACCGAACTTACAAGCTTCATAGCACACATATAAGTAATTTTTTAATTTGATTTACAAAATGGCTACTGTTTTAACAGTGGCTTTTTTGTTTATAGTCAATTTTTGATTGCAGTATTAATCTTGAAACATTGATTTGGTTAATTTTAGCAGATGAACATTAAATTGTCTTGAGTGGACTTACGTTATTCCTCAAAGAAAAATGGTTAAGTTAAATAAGTGAGTTTATACCAAAAAGAAGCCAAATCATGCAATGATTTGGCTTCTTTTGCTGTTTCTATTTTAAATCTAAATGTGTGCTTCCAATTTCTTTTGGATCGCATGCTTGGGCAATGCGCCAACAATTTTGTCTACAATTTCACCTCCCTTAAATATTAGAAGGGTAGGGATACTTCGAATTCCAAACTTTCCTGGAATTTCTTGATTTTCGTCCACGTTAAGCTTTCCTAAGATTGCTTTACCTTCTAATTCTGTGGATAGCTCATCTACAATGGGTGCGATCAATCTGCAGGGGCCACACCATTCTGCCCAAAAATCAACCAATACTGGTTTGTCTGTATTGATGATTTCTTCAAAGTTGCTGTCTGTTATTTCTAATGCCATGTTATTTGTATTACGTTTTGAATATATCAAATATTATTCCTTTTATCGAAATTAGCAAATTAAGTCAGTCTGTCAGGCAATAGATGATACACAAATTGCAAACATAATTATACTAGCCTTTTTTCTAGCACTGCACTTACGGCATCATAAACCCCAGAAGGCTTATTCTTGCGCCATTCCATGTCATTTAATTCGCCACCCCAAACCCAATAATGATCGATATTGCTTTCACTCATTTCATCAAGGACATGTTGTCTAAAATTAACCAAACAAACCCAGCCGTCCTCATTGGCTTCGTTCCATTCCATATAGTATTCATCATCTGAGCTAAAAAAGTTCAATAGGTTTTCTCCGATTAAGATGAATTTAGTGATGCCCTCTAATTGCAAAGGTTCCATCACTTCATAGAGAAATGTCATTATGTCATTTTCAATGCAATCATTCCATTCTCCAATGAATTCGATAATGCAATAACCGGTTTCGTAATCTGCAAAAAGGATTTTAATAAATAGTGTTGGACTACCCATATTTTCCCATTGCGGGTGAATAACATGGTCATATATCTTATCTGTGAAAGTGAATTCACTGTGTTCTCGATCATAAAATGGCGACTGGATGTCTTCACTGGAATTATATAAATGATTCCAGTTGTAATATGGTTCGATGTTATGCATTTTTGCATTGCAAAAGTAAAAATAAAATAGCCGAAATATGTTTCTTAGAATCAATTATTTATCATTTTTTGTGCTTTGGGTAGTAGGACAGAGCATCTCTGCCCAAGTACTTTCTAAACCCATTAGTAAACAATTAACCTATAGTAATGAACCCTCAATAGCGGTAGATCCATATGATGGTCGAGTGTTAATTGGGGCCAATGTGGATCAGCTTTATCTTTCCAAAAATGGAGGCTATTCTTTTGATGAACGCAAACTAACCAGTTCTTTTGGGGTATATGGAGATCCAGTTGTTTATATCGATCGCCAGGGACATTATTATTATGCACATCTGAGTAAAACAAAAGGGAAAAAAGCTCCTGAAATGTGGGACCGAATTGTGGTTCAACGTTCGGATGATGGAGGAGATTCATTCTTAAATGGAATTGGTGTAGGTTATGTTGAAGGCAAAATGCAAGACAAGCATTGGCTTACAGGGGATATGAATTCTAAAAGTCCTTTTGCAAATCGCCTTTATTTAAGTTGGACGGAATTTGATAAATACAATAGTGCCGCACCAGAAGATAGCTCAAGAATAAAGTTTGCTTACAGTGATAATTATGCAGATTCATTTAGCCAACCCGTTATAGTTAGTGATACAGCCGGGGATTGCTTAGATGGCGATAACACCCTTGAAGGTGCAACTATAGCAGTTGGGCCAAAGGGTGAACTCTACTGCGTTTGGGCAGGTAAAAGCAAGATATTCATGGATGTTTCGCTAGATGGAGGTAAAACATGGGGCAAGGATCGAGTGATTGCTAATCAGATTGGTGGATGGGATCAAGACGTGCCATTCTTATCGCGCGCCAATAGTATGCCCTTTGCTATTTGTAACAAAAAGGGAAAGATTATAATCGTTTTTGGAGATAGAAGATATGGCGATCTAGATATTTTTGCGATAGAGTCGGAAGATATGGGCGCAACCTTCAATTCACCTGTCCGTATAAACCAAGATCTTGTGGGGAATGGTAGAGATCAGTTTATGCCGAATATTGCATATGATCGGGTAAAGAATTGCTTTTACATTGTTTATTACACCCGTGAAAGATCTCAGCTAAATTTATTTACTGAGGTTAATATTACCACTGGAAGTAAATTAAATAAACTGAAAACAAGCACTATAACGGAAATGCCTTTTGCTCCACCGTCAAAATTTTTACCAAAGAATAAGAGCTTTTTTGGAGATTATTTGGATGTTGATGCATTGGATGGTGCCATAGGGGTTGTTTGGGCAGAAGTGGATCCCAATACGAACCAAATAATGGTGAAAACCACCCTGGGAGATCATAAATCATATCAAAAGCATCAATTGTATTTAGGAAATCAGTTGAATGAATACCTTGTGGCTGATAGCGGATTGTTGTATCTCAACTACACAATTGGAGAAAATAAGGGGTATAAAATTGAGGTGAGTAGATACGGTAAAACCGTTTACCAGCGCAATGAAATAGACCCAATAAGCCCAGGCACATATGAAGAAAAACTGCGGATTAAGTTTGTTTCGGGCATCTATGAAATTAAGCTTACTTATCGGGGGCAATCATTTTCTAAAAACTTCACCATTAATTAATTTTGAATTTGGGATATAAAGCGTTTTTTTTGCACAGCTAACGCAGAACTGGCGTTAATTAAACTAAACAGAATGGCATTAATAGGAGAAATTAGAAAAAGGAGTGGATTACTTGCAGTAGCAATTGGTGGAGCACTTGTATTATTCTTAGTATCAGACATATTCAGTAATCAAAATTTCGGGAGTATTTTCGGAAGTGACGAGGACCAGAATCCAACGGTGCTAAAGGTAGATGGTAGGAAAATAGATCGACAACAATTTGATTTAATTGTCAGCCAATCTGAAAAGGTGCGAACTCTGAATGGAATGACTGTGGATGATAATATGCGCAGACAATTAAGAACAGAGGCAGCCAATCAGTTATTCAATGACATGGCAATTGACCCTTTATTAGACAATTTGGGTATTACACTTGCAGATAAGGAATATGGTGAATTACTTACAGGTGCAGAACCACATCCTTTTGTAAAACAGTATTTTCAGCAGCAATATAGCCCTGAAGTGATGCGCAGGTTTTTACAGAATCAATATCAAAACGATCCAAAATACAAGTATGCAATGGATGAGATCATCCGAGCAATAAAAACCCAGGTTAAAGCGGAGAAGTACAATAATATCGTTCGAGCAGGTTTTCAATCAACTCCTTTTGATGCTGAGGTTGATTTTAATAAAGCAGGTACCAAGGTGTCTGGACAAATTGTTGCGGCCAACTATTTAACGGTAGCGGATTCTTTAGTGGATGCTACGGATAGAGAAATGGAAGCTTACATTGCTGCACATAAAGAAGATTACGAAGTAGAAGCTTCACGAGATTTGGAATACCTTGAGTGGGTTGTACAACCAAGTGGAATTGACAGCAATAATGTAATGGACCAAGTAAATAGATTGAAAGATGATTTTGCAAAAGCAGAAGACGATTCAATTTACATTGCAAAGTTTAGTGATGATCCATTTAACCCAGTATATCGATCCCATGGTAGTTTTGGTGGCGAAGCGGAGGATAAATTATTTGCGGCCCAAGTAGGAGATGTTGTTGGACCAATTGCAGGTGACGGTGGTTTCGGAGTATATAAGATTCTTGGACGCCAACAAGGCGGTAAAACGTATTACAATTTCGATCAAATTGTTTTGTCCGTTGCTATGGATACATCTGCAGTATATAGCAAAGCAAGACAAATTATTGCAGAAATTAATAGTGGAACCTCTTTTGGAGAAATGGCCAGAAAAAATAGTGTAGATCCATCTTCTTCCAATGGTGGTAAAATGGGATGGATTGCAAACACAAGCTTCATACCAGAGACAGTTGTACGATTTAATGAGAACAATGCTCCAGGTACATTAGGTTTGGTAAGAGGTCCTTCAGGAGTTCATATCGTACGCGTAGTAGCTGAACCTAGTTCAGATATGATTCGTGTTGCAGGTGTTATTAGAAAGCTTGAAATAAGCCGTGAAACACGTAATGAGTATTATGGCATTGCGAATAACTTTACTGCAGAACTCGATTCGGACGATGAATTGGCATTTGCTAAGAAAGCATCCGAATTAAAAATGAATGTGAAAAATGCTACCAAACTTGCACCTGGAGCCCAAGGTTGGGGTACATTACCTGATGCCAGAGAAATTGTGAAGTGGGCATTTGAAAGCAAAAGAAAACAAGGAGAGTTATCCGAGCCTTTCAGTATTAGCAATAAGATCATCGTTGCTCGTATAAAGACCCTTCAGGAAAAAGGAATTAGTAAATTGGACCTTGTGCGCGATGCAGTAAAGCTTAAAGTGATTAACGAGAAGAAAGCACAAATAATAAAAGAGCGTTTTGAAGAAGCCTTGGCCAAAAACAAGGGCAAGACAGATGCAGTAACTTTGGCACTTGCCATGGGAACGGTAGCTCAAAAAATTGAAAACGCACAATTCAATCAAAGTTCAATTCTATATGTTGGAAATGATTTTAAGGTGCAAGGAGTTATTCTAGGCATGAAAAAGGGCACACATACTCAGCCAATTTCAGGTGAGCAAGGGGTGTACGTTTTCTTCTGTAATGATATTACTCCTTCACCAGAAGCTCCAGATACTGATGAATTGGTAGTGCGAAAAACAGCCCAATATCAAAATGGTATTGAAGCACGGATTGATGCCGTGCTAAAGGAAAATGCAGGTTTGGAAAATCTGTTTGATAAGTATTATTAATCCAAGAATACCCTTTTTTGGGTATGTTTATTGTGGTAGAAAATAGGATGAATAAGTCGCTGATATTTATGAGTATTTTCTTTGTGGCACTAATTGCCGCTGGTTTTGGCGTTTCTCAATCCAACACGTATCGTGCTTTAAAAGAAGATCAAGCAATATTAGACTCGCTAAATCTAGTGGATACATCTTTGGCGGTAATGGATACAACTGTTTTCAAGTTGCAGGAATATAATGAAGAAGCAATAACGCGCTGGCAACAAAAAATGGCCATGTCTCAAATGTCACCTGAACAACGGGCAGAATACCAACGACAATATGAAATGTATATGCTTCAAATGGAGCAGCAGAAGCAGATGATTGCGCAACAAAAGGAGTATGAGCGAAGAGTTAGAGAGGGAGGCGGTGTACCACCTGTGTCTGATAAAACGCAAAGTAGAATTGAAAAACTCAAAAAGGAATTCGAGGAAAAAAGAAGGCGAGATTCAATTGCTAAGATAAATAAGGGAATCCAAATTAAATAATGGAGGTTAACATTGCCGCTGATTGGAAGCCTTTTTTACAAGAATTATTTGAGACGCCCGAATTTATAAAGACGGCACAGTCACTTAAAGACTATAAGGCAAAGGGTAAGGAGTTTTACCCAAAAGGAGAGCAGATTTTTGCAGCATTTGACCAATGTCCTTACCAAATGGTAAAAGTGGTTATTTTGGGTCAGGATCCGTATCACGGTCTAGGCCAAGCAAATGGCTTATGTTTCTCGGTAAATAAGGGAATATCAATTCCGCCTTCCTTAAAAAACATATTTAAAGAGATCAATTTGGATACGGGTTTGCCAATTCCTTCACATGGGGATCTCAGCAATTGGGCACAAGAAGGTGTATTGTTACTTAATTCAGTACTTACCGTATTTCCAAATGAAGCAGGATCACATCAGCACTTGGGATGGCAGCACTTTACAGATCAAGTGATTGAGAAACTATCCCAAACAAAAGAACATTTGGTATTTATGTTATGGGGCGCGTTCGCCCAACAAAAAATTAATCTAATTGACACGCGAAAACACCTTGTTTTAAAATCAGTGCACCCATCACCACTTTCTGCACATAGGGGATTTTTTAATAATAAACACTTCTCGAAAGCAAATGCCTATTTAGTTGAACACCACAAGCATGCTGTGGATTGGCGAACAGAATAAAGGCGTATAATTGTAAGCGAAACATGGCGCTAATCAGTTTAAAGGATGTGAACATTTATCATGATACCAATATGGTGTTAAATGATATTAATTTTCAGGTTGAATCTGGAGAGTTTGTATATCTGGTTGGCAAAACCGGTAGTGGAAAGAGTAGTTTACTAAAAACGTTGTATGGCGAGTTGCCCTTACAAGATGGCGAAGCGGAAATTGCAGGAGTGAATTTGAAAAATATAAAACGAAGTAAGATCCCATTTTTACGAAGAAAATTAGGCATTATTTTTCAAGATTTTCAGTTGCTTCCAGATCGAAGTGTTTTCAAAAATCTAGAGTTTGTAATGCGTGCCACTGGATGGAAGAATAAGAAGGATATAAAGTTGCGGGCTGCAGAAGTTCTGAAAATGGTAAACCTAACTACTAAGGATTTTAAAAAGCCTTTTGAACTTTCGGGTGGAGAGCAACAACGTTTGGTCATTGCACGCGCATTATTAAACCACCCCAATGTGATATTGGCGGATGAACCAACAGGGAACTTAGATCCTGATGTTGCCGATGAGATATACCACCTCATGAAGTCAATAACAGAGACGGGAACAGCAGTAATAATGGCAACCCATGATTATCGAATGTTGGAGAAGTTTCCTTCGCGCATTTTTAAGATTGAGCGGAACACACTCGTTGATTTAGTGTAAACTATTTATTCAAATCGGCTTTAATTTGCTCAAGCTTTTTTACGCTAAGCGGTTTAACAAGTAGCTGTTTTACAACACCATATTCTTCAGCTTTCTTGTGGTCAATAGGATCGATTGAAGACGATACAAGATAGATGTGAATAACTGGGAATGGTCCATCCTTGGATAGTTCATCTAGAAATTGCCATCCGTCTAATACCGGCATGTTAATGTCCAAAAAGAGTACTTCAGGAATTTCATTCGAATTTGTTTGAACCAGTTTTTGCAGCTTGCTCAGTGCCAACTCAGCATCTGTAAAAACATAAATTTTATGTTCAAAAGAGGATAAATCGATCATTCTTTTAATGATAAAAGTAAAAATGGGGTCGTCATCTATAATCCAAATGGTTTTCATTTCGGTCCTATTTTTTAAATCTCAATGAAAAGATACTACCCAGATTTGGCATGCTATTTACTGTTATTTTTCCACCCATGGTTTCGATTTGATTTCTGGAAATAAACAACCCAATACCCCGTGACTTTTTACCAGGATGAAAGGTTTTATACATGCCGAAAATTTTGGAACCATATTTTTCTAAATCAATACCAATACCATTGTCTTGAATATTGAGTACAACATGATCATCAATTTTTTTTGAAATAATAATAATTTCTAACGGAACCCTTGGTTTACGATATTTATAGGCATTGGTTAATAAATTCATTAATATGCTATCTAGATAAGCTGGAATTGCATTTACCATAGTACGTTTTGGAATTTGCACTTTAACCACCGCCTTTTTTAACTTTATATTTAAATTAATCAAGGCTTTTTCTATGGCATCCAACAAATTTATACGTTTAATATGCTCTTGTGTTAGGGTGTTCATGGCAACCACTTCGCTCAAATGAACGACTGTTTCTTCTAAGTTTGCCGTTGCTTTTTCAACCAGAGGAAAAATGGTATTATCGATATTTTCACCTTCCATTCGGAATAGCTGTAGAAGCATGGTGAGGTTTCCTGAATGTGAATGTAAGTTGTGAGAAACGATATGAGCAAAATTTAATAATCGTTCATTTTGACCTTTGGTTTCTTCCAACAATGTTTCAATTTTTATGCGATCGACCTGTTGTTTATTGATATCTTGAAAAGTACCATATATACGAACACATTTACCTTGTTTTACAATAGGTATACCTATTGAGCGCACCCATTTTATCTTGCCTTTAGCCGTAATTATTTCGAATAAATCATCATAGGGTTTGTGTGTTTGGATCGCCTGGTTAAATAAATGCGTAATACGTTCTCTATTATCCCCCTTTTTGTAAAAATTGATTGCAGTTTCTAAATCTGGTTTAAAGCCAGGTGGTACCTCATGTATTTTTTTGGTAACTGCACTCCAAGTTAATTCATCTTTCAGTAAGTCCACTTCCCAAGTGCCAATTAAGGCCGCTTCATTGGTGCGATCCAATAAATCTTTGTACTTGGTGAGTAATAATTCATTCTTTTTTCTTTTATCAATATTGGTATGTGTACCTGCAATCAATTTAGGGTTACCCTTTATATCCCAAGTTATTACTTTACCTGAATCCTGAATCTAAATGTATTTGCCGTTTTTGTGTTTTAAGCGCAGTTCACATTGATAGTATTCTGTTTTTCCTTTGATATGTTTCTCAATGGCTTTTTCTGAAATTCGAATGTCATCTGGGTGAATTATTTTAAACCAAAAGGAAGTGTCATGCACCTGATCGTGTTCTTCCTGATACCCAAGCATTTGGAACCAGATGTCATTGTAAATTACTTTACCTGTTTGGTAATCCCATTCCCAGGCACCTAAACCAGCTGCCTTTACAATAAGGTCGTATCTTGCTTCAGAGGCAAAGGGAAATGATTTTGATTGAGTCGTATTATGGGTTTTTTTGACCAAGTTACTACATGTAGTTTCAATCAAATTTACTTAAACTTTATTAAATATGTGCATTTTGAAGCTTAACGGAAGTAGACACAATAAAAAATGGTCGCCTTTATGAATTTGGAAAAAAGGTCATATAACAAGAAACCTGGTCTAATTTTAGACCAGGTTTTTTAAACTAAATTGGTGTGTATTCTTATGCCATTTTTACGTTAATGGCTGTTAATCCTTTTCTTCCATCAGTTAATTCGAACTCTACAAGGTCACCTTCGTTGATCTTGTCAACTAATCCGGTTACGTGTACAAAGTGTTCTTCTTTAGTGTCATCTTCGATTATAAAACCAAAACCTTTGGTGTGATTGAAGAATTTTACTGTTCCTTTTTTCATTTTAAAATATTTGTGTTGTGTACCGCAAAGGTAAGTCTAAATATTTATTTTTATAAAAATTCTTTTGGCTTAGGATTTATTGCCCTTTTTCACGGAATTATAATGCAAATAAAGGGTGTTTATAAATGAAAGAATGATGCTCATTCCCAAAATGATATACCCAATGGTAAATAATTTACCCGCATCAGTTTGGGGTGCAAAATCGCCATAACCAATTGTACTTAGAGTAATAATGGAGAAATAAAAGCAATCAATCCATCCCCAACCTTCAACAAAATGATAAAAAATACTGCCACCGGTAACTACCATAGATGTGGTCACTAATAGACTTCGGTATTCTTTGTCTTTTAAAAAGGATGTTAATGTTTGCAATAGTATCATAATTATTTTATCAATGATTTGTCAAGTTTCTTGTAGCCCCAATACGCTATGCTTACCGCAATTAGGGGTAACACGGCAATAAAGTAATAGAGATGAAAACCAATTAACCCATACAAAGCTGCTGCAATAATAGGGAAGGACGCCATACAAAAAGAATGAATGGATTCGCTAATACCCATTACTTCACCTTGATTGTTTGATTCCGAGTTTATCGAGATTAATGCATTGAACGTAGGAAAACACAATGATAAACCCAAATTTAGGAAGTAATAGAATGAAATAAACAAGTAAATATTTGTGGTTAGTGTAATACAAATTATTCCTATCACAGTAAGTATTAGACCAATAAATAAAGTCTTGATTTCACCTAATTTACGAATGAAGATACGCGAAATAAACGCTTGGTTGAACGAAAGAAAAATACCGATTATAAACATGAAGATTCCCAGTTCCTTTTCATCAAAGCGAAATGTATCTATCAGAAATAATGCAATGGTTGCTATATAAAACGCCATCATCATTGAGAAGAAAAACTTCACTTTAAACAATAATTTTATATGCGCATTGGGTTGTTCATTTTTAATTCTACGCAAAATGAAAAATTGATCCATGAACGATTCTTTCTTCCTGATTTTCCTTTTTTGGGGTGGTAGAGATTCTTTTAACCAAAAGGTAATCGTTATTAATGTGATAATTGAAATTCCAATTGCGGTGAGCACCGTACCTGTATGGCCTAATGATGTGGAGGCACTCAGTCCTCCAATTGCAGGGCCGATGATCATTCCTATTCCAACAATCCCGCCCATGTAACCAAAAACATATGACTTTTCATCTCGGTTGGTAATATCTGACACATATGCGTTGGTTACCGAAGTATTACCGCCAGTAATGCCATCTAGGATTCTGGATAGACCAATAATCCAAATAGGAAGCGCAAGTCCCATTATGGGGATATCAGCAATAAATCCAGCAACTAAGAATACAAACCAGCTCAATAATGTACCGGCTTGACTAATTAAAAGAATGGGTTTTCTACCTAAACTGTCGGATAAGGATCCCAAATAGGGTGAACCCAAGAACTGAAATGCGGAATAAAAAGTAAGGAGTAGTCCATAAATCCAGGTAGGTGCATTATGGTCTTTAACCACAAAAGGTAAGATAGGAATAAGTATACTGAAGCCCAGAACATTAACAAAAGTTAGCAAATATGCTGGTATGAGTTTTTTGTGTTTCAGGCTGGTGAATTTTAAATGCTTGGATTAAACGAAAATCTTGAACAAGATTGATTACAATTACCATTAAGGCAATCGGCTGCGTAGCAGATCATTTTTTGTGATTTTTATTTTTGGAATAAAACTTCTTACCCCCTTTTTTACTCCCAGATTTGTTGAAAGGCTTTTTACTAAATGTTTTCTTAAATGGTTTAGGATCCCATTTCGGTCCCGCACCAAGAGAATCTGGGGGTTGACGTTTCTCAAGCTGGTTTTCAATCAATTCTTCAATGATTGAAAATGCATACATGTCTCTGGGTTGAATAAACGTGATAGCTTCACCTTTTGTTTTTGCTCGAGCGGTTCTTCCAACTCGATGAACATAATCTTCAGCGTCATTAGGTACATCGTAATTAATTACAAGGTTAATTTCCTTGATGTCAATTCCTCGGCTCATCACATCAGTAGCTACCAATATCCGGATACGCTTAGATCTAAAACCTCGAAGAACTTCTTCTCGTTGATTTTGGTCCAGGTTTGATGAAATGGCACTGGCTTTCAATCCATTTCTCGATAATTCACGTGCTATTTCACTTACTTTACTTTTGGTAGAACTAAAAACAAGAATACTATCATAATGATCCCTTTCTTTAAGTAAGTGCTTAATTAAGTCAATTTTCTGATTGTCAAATGTTAAGAATGCCTTTTGATCTACTCCAGCTGCCGGCTTTGAAATGGATAAAGCAATCTTAAAAGGGTCGTGTAAAATGCTACTGGCCAATTGATGAATACTCGCTGGCATGGTAGCACTGAAAAGGAGACTTTGATGTTGTTTGGGTAAGTAAGTGATAATCTTATTGATATCATCCACAAATCCCATGTCTAACATCCGATCTGCTTCATCAAGAATAAGGTGTTTTACTTTATCGAATTTAACATACCCCATTTTTAGATGAGACAACAATTTTCCAGGTGTTGCAACAATAATATCCGCGCCTTGGGTCAATGCCCGTTTTTCTTGTTCCCAGTCGCTGCCGGATCCTCCACCATAAACTGCGGCAGATGTAACGGAGATAAAATAGGATAACCCTTGAATTTGTTGTTCAATTTGTACCGCCAATTCTCGTGTGGGTACTACTATCAACGTGTCGGTACTTTGATCTTCTTTGCCAATCAATTTGTTCAAAATGGGTAGGATAAAGGCAGCTGTTTTTCCTGTTCCAGTTTGTGCGCAAGCTATTAAGTCCTGGTTCTTTAAAACAACAGGTATGGCCAATTCTTGAACGGGAGTAGCATTTTCAAATCCCATATAGGATATAGCTTCTAATAATTTGGGCTCAAGATTTAATTCAGTAAATTTCATTGGTTTATAGTAGCCCGCAAATTAGAGATTAATCTTGGATTACGTGAATTTAAGCAGTGCAAAACACGATTTTATTCATTAATTGACTTATGCGATCCAAAAAACAAATGGAAATCTTGGATTCAACCGCAATTTCTAGTAGACTCGTAGTAGGAACGAACTATTCTAGCTATGAAAAAATCACTGTTTACAATTGCAATTATCTCCTTTTCGTTGACATGTTTTGCTGTGGATCCGCCACGTAAACCGATGCAAAAAGGTTCTTTTTCGATTGGGGCACAACCCGTATTTAGCATGTCATCCAACAAATCCGATCCTGGAAATAATGTTACCTCCTTCAGTAAGATAGGCTTAGGTGTACCAATCCGTTATTTCCCAGCAAAAAACCTTGGGTTTGAAGCCAATATTGGTATAGTTTTTAATGGGGAAGAATCAGATTTTGGTACAGGAAAAACTAAAACGAGTGCGAATGGAGTAGATGTCGGGATAGGTATTTTTAAGCCTGTTTTTCTTTTCGCATTTGTAAAAGGCGGAAGTTTTGTACTAACTCCGCAAGTCAGAGCAGATTTCTTTAGTGGCAAAACGAATACTAAGACCCCAAATACTAGTTTTAAAAATGACGTTAAAGGGATACAAGTAGGCGCATTTCTTGGGGCAGAATGGTTCCCAAGTAACCTAGGCGTGCCTCAATTATCTCTTCAAGCAGCAATAGGCTTAGTGGGCTTTACATCCTTTGATGTTAGTGGTAATAAAGACCAAAATACCTGGGCATTTGATCCAATTAATCCACAACCGGGAAGCTTAAATATGTTGAATGCCACTTTTGGTTTTCATTATTATTTTTTCTAGCAGTTGTATTTTAGTTATTCACTTAATTTGAAATCGTCTCAAGATTTTATGAGAAGCTTCTCGTACTAAAATATTGTTTTTATGTTGTTTATCTATTATAATCGGTTAGTTTTAAAAATTATTGCTATGAAAAAATCACTATTTATAATCGCATTTATTTCCATTTGTTCAGCCAGTTTTGCAGCTGATCTGCCTGTCAAACCAATAAAAAAAGGTCTTGTATCGGTGGGCATTCAACCCGTTTTTAGCACTTCATCAAACAAAGCTACCCCTAGAAATAGTACTACCACATTTACACGTGCAGGTGTAATTGTCCAGTACGATTATATGTTTCTAAAATGTTAACCTTTGAAGCCAATATTGGTTTAGTAACCAACAAAACGACTTCTCCATTTGGAACAGGAAAAGCAACAACAAAAACTTCTGGGGTTGACTTGGGATTTGGGGTGGTAGCACCCGCATTTTTGTTTGCCTTCATTTCGAAACCGGAAAAATCTCATGCGGTATACTTAAACACGCAGTTACGGGGCAATTGGTTTTCTGGAAACGAGAAGTACACCACTCCCAATAATGCTGTAAAAAACGATGTTTCTGGACTCCAAGTGAGCGCATGGTTGGGTGCGGAATGGTTCGTTAATAAATCGGGTGAGCCGAAGTACTCTTTGCAAGCTGCGGTCGGCCTGGCTGGATACTCAAGCACAGAAATTGGCGGGAATAAAGATCAGAATACTTGGGCATTTAACTCAAATAAACGAGGACCAAATGTTCAAGAATTTATAAATGCCACTGTTGGAGAGAACATTTTTTTCTAATTCATAAAAATCGTCTTCACAATAGCTAAGCCTCAGCCAATGTTTTATACTTGCCTTTTGATTTTCTTATTCGAACAGCCACTACTTTATACTCAGGACATTTTGCCTCACTATCGTGAATGTCACCGGTTAAGTTATTGATCATAATATCAGGAAAGTGGAAGGTGGTGCTTAATATTCCCGATTTAACTTCATCGGTTATACGAGCTTTTACATCTACTTTACCACGGGGCGATTCAATACATACAAATTCTCCATCCTTTATCATGTGCTCTTTTGCATCCTCTGGATTAATCATTAAGTAATCATCCTTTAGAATGAGCTCATTACCCGTTCTACGGGTCATAGCTCCGCAATTGTAATGCTCCAACTCGCGATTGGTAGTTAGGATATATGGGTAGTCCTTGGCATGTTCTACCAATTCTTCCGTTTCTCTCCAGTTGTTAAAGATAAACTGTCCTTTACCAATTTTAAATTCTTCCTTATGCAGAATTTGTGTGTCTGTTCCATCTTTTGCAACAGGCCATTGTAAACCATTTTTACCCAATCGATCCCATGTTATTCCTGCAAAGAAAGGAACTATTTGATTGATCTCATCCAACATGGATTTTGCATCGTAATCGGGTTGAGCATATCCCATTTTATTCATGATATCAACGATGATTTGCCCATCTACTTTTGCGCCAACCACTGGTTCAACTACTTGCCTTACCGCCTGCACTCTGCGCTCTCCATTAGTAAATGTTCCACTTTTTTCCAAGAAAGAGGCACCGGGTAAAACAACATCAGCTTGTTTTGCAGTTTCAGTCATAAACAGCTCTTGGACGATCACCAAATCAGTGTTATTCAATGCTTTAATTACTTTTTGTGTATTTGGATCGGTCTGAACGATATCTTCACCAATTACCCATAAGGCTTTGAGTTTACCTTCTAGGGCAGCATCAAACATTTCAGGTATTTTATACCCAATTGCGCTTGGTACTTCCACGCCATAGAATTTATTGTATTGTAGATTCACTTCAGGTTTGGTGATATCCATATATCCCGCACCTTGATGAGGTTGAACCCCCATGTCTGCACTACCTTGTACATTGTTTTGTCCGCGTAACGGATTTACACCAACACCGCGTCTTCCTATATTACCAGTCAACAATGCCAAATCAGCAATTTGCATTACCGTAAATGTGCCCTGAGAATGTTCTGTTACTCCCAAGCCATGAAATGACATGGCATTTGGAGCTGCTGCATAGGCAATTGCCGCTTCTTTTATGATATTTCGATCTACACCACAAATGCCTTCAATTTGGTCTAAATCAATGGCTAGAATTTCTTTTTTATATTCATCAAACCCTTCGGTTCGGCTGCCAATAAACGATTCGTCTGCAAGCCCTTCTGTGATAATATAGTACATCATCATGTTCAATACTGCCACATTGGTGCCTGGTCTCAATGGAATATGGTGCGTGGCATATCTTGCTATTTCTGTCCTTCTCGGGTCGATTACAATAGAAACATTGCCTGTTTTCATTGCAAATTGTTTCAATTTGGCTCCAGTTACGGGATGCGCATCGGTTGGATTAGCACCAATCACCATAATACAGTTGGTGTCTTTTAAATCGTCTATGGAGTTTGTCGCAGCTCCTGTGCCAAAGGTTTGTTGCATTCCTAGCGCAGTAGGCGAGTGACATACTCGTGCACAACCATCAATATTATTTGTACCGATTACTGCACGAATAAACTTTTGCATCAAATAGTTTTCTTCATTCGTACATCTGGCAGATGAGATACCGGCAATTGAATCTGGACCAAACTCTTTTTTAAACGTACCCAATTTATCAGCGATATAAGTATATACTTCTTCCCACGAAACCTTTTCAAAAGTTCCATTTCGTTTTATCATAGGAGAATCTAAACGCTCCGGGTGATCATAGAATTTGAATGCATATCTTCCTTTCAAACAGGTATGACCTTGATTTACTTCAGCATCATAGGGTGCTTGAATACTCAATATTTCACCGCTTGATGTAGAAACATCTAAGTTGCATCCAACCCCACAATAAGTACAAATGGTTCGAGTTACTTCACTTTCTACCACAGACTTCGATTGGAAAACATCAGAAATAGCAGAAGTTGGACATGCTTGCGCACATGCTCCACAGCTCACACAATCTGAATCCATAAATGTATTATCGGACCCTTTTATAATCTTGCTGTCAAAACCTCTTCCAGACATACTCAATACAAATTCACCTTGCACCTCATCGCATGCTCTCACACATCGATAACAATTGATACACTTGGATAAATCTGAAGTCATATAAGGATGACTCATGTCTTTTGTGTAATGTAAATGATTCGCTCCCGCGGGATATCTCACATCTCTGATACCCACTTGAGCAGCCACATCCTGCAGCTCGCAATTGCCATTCACTTCACAAGTGAGACAATCTAAAGGGTGATCGGTAAGCACTAACTCTACAATGTTCTTTCGCAATTTTTTTACGGAAGCGGTGTCTGTATAGATATATTGTCCTTCAGCAACTGGTGAATGACAAGATGCCATCGTTTTGGTTTTACCATCCTCTTCCAGAGCAACTGCAACACTGCAAACCCTGCAAGCACCAAATGGATCTAAATTAGGTGCATCACATAAGGTAGGAACATGCTTCTCCCCTTTGAAACGTTTGATAAAGGCAAGCATAGTTTCGCCATCCTTAATTTCATGCGGTTCGTTATTTATATATGCGGTTTTCATTTTCTTTTCTACTTTAAATTTCAGGAATTAAAATATTGCTTTAGTTCATCATCAAAATACTCCAATGCATTTCTAACAGGCAGAGGAATACCTCCACCATGTGCACAAAGTGAACCCTCCTCAAGCGTGGTTAATAGGTCATGAAATAATTCACGATCGATCTTATAATCAGAGTTCATGGCTTGACTTGCCATTTCTTGCCCTCTTTTGGTACCTAACCGACATGGAAAGCACTTGCCACAACTTTCGTAGGAAGCAAAATCAAAAAGGTGTTCTATAAATTGAATAATTGGGAAATCTTGGGGTACACAAACAACTGAAGCATGTCCTAAAAGGAAACCTTCGTTTGCAAATGATTCAAAGTCCAACGTAAGTGCATCAATTTTATGTGCAGGAACCAATCCTCCCAAAGGCCCTCCTATCTGAACTGCTTTTACCTCAGATTTAAATCCACCACCAAATTCATTGAAAACTGTGGCCAATGGAGTGCCCATGTCAACCTCGTAAATTCCGGGCTTGTTGAAAAAGCTATCAAGACTTACCAATTTTGTACCAGATGAGCGTTCAGTGCCAATTGCTTTCCAAGCTGAACCGCCATTGCTTATTATGTGGTGTAATGCTGCTAACGTCTCCACATTGTTTACTATGGTAGGCTTATTAAACAGGCCTTGCTGGGCTGGAAATGGAGGTCTTACACGCACTTCTGGGCGTTGTCCTTCGATGGAGTTGATCAATGCAGTTTCTTCCCCGCAGATATAAGACCCTTGCGCTTGTATTATCTTAAATTCAAAACTAAACTCTGTTCCCTGTATGTTTCTGCCAATAAGTCCTTTTTCTTTTAATGCATCAATAGCGTCTTGCACAATTTGGATAGATTCTGGATACTCTGCACGAATATATAATATACCATAACTCGCATGGGTAACGTAACCAGCGATTAACATTCCAAATAACACAGAGTGCGGGCGTTGCTCTAATAAATAGCGATCTGAATATGCACCTGGGTCGCCTTCATCTGCATTGCAAATAATAAACTTAGTGGCATTCTCCGTATTGCGACAAAATTCAAGTTTCAAACCCATTGGGAATCCTGCGCCACCTCTGCCACGTACGTTTGAGATTTTGATTTCCTCTAAAACCGATTTGGAATCCTTGGTTAAGGCATCAATAAAAGGTGCATAATATTGGTCAACCTCAGAAAAAGGGTTGGTTAATATTTCATTTGCACCTGATTTTACATGATACGTGTCGGAGTTGAGCTCGGTTTCTTTTCCAATAATTTGATCTAGGTTCTCCAAAGCCTTACCAGAGAAGTTTTTCCCATTATAATTAAACGCAGCATTTTCATGGCATCTACCCAAACAGGTCATATGTCCAATTTCACTGGGCTGCAAGTGTTTTTCCAACTGCTTGGTCACCTTGTCTTGCGTTCCTGCACAAACGCAAGCGGTTCCATTGCATACATAGGCGCGTTTACCTTGATTCTCTGGTTTAAGAAAATCGTAGAAGGTGGCAGTGCCAAATGTATTGGCCTTGCCAATGAGAAATTCATCCGCCAATTGGTCTAATTCCTCAACACTTGGGGTGCCTCTTTCTTGGGCCAGTTGTCCCATTTTATCAAAGAGGCTCTCTTCAATCCCTTTACGACCGGATAATTCACTTAAGTTTTTTGACATAATCTATTTTGCGTCTAAATCGGACTTCACTAAGGTACCAAAAATAATAAAAAATAGTGTTTAATTGACCTTGGTCATAAAAGACTTTCCGCATTTATGATTATTCATGTCCATTGGAGTGGAAATGAATGAATTGTATCTGATAAGATGACCTTACTCAAGAATTCTTTTCTAAGCTAATGACGAAGTGCAGAATGTATATTCTACCTAATTAGAATTGATTTTTATTAAGGATGAATAATTTCAGGGTTGACCCATTTATCAAACGGCTTGACTTTCATCATCAATGAGTTCTTTATCGTTATCCTTTTGAGTTTTTTTAATTTTTTCGTGTATGAAATACATTTCGATTTCGCCTCGGTTTTTGGCAGCAATTTTTCCACGATACGTAAATGAATAATTTTCCTTTACACGTTCGAACGTTGCTGCGGAAACATTGATCTGCCCGGGTACGCTATTCTCTTCCATCCTTGCAGCTGTGTTTACCGTGTCTCCCCATATATCGTATGCAAATTTTTTGAATCCAACAATACCAGCTACAATTGGACCTGTATGTATTCCACGTGCTGTATCATCGCCAAAAGTTGAGCGGTTAAAACCTAAACCATTTGAGAAGCAACCCGAAAACTGGGGCAATAGTGTTGCTGAAC
This sequence comes from uncultured Bacteroidia bacterium, assembly GCA_943788195.1. Classification (GTDB taxonomy): domain Bacteria; phylum Bacteroidota; class Bacteroidia; order NS11-12g; family UBA955; genus CALSPH01. Next base: position 167,671 of record CALSPH010000002.1, on the reverse strand, counting down.
TTGAAACCTACTTCGCAAGCGTAAAACTACCAACACACCTTATAAAGCTAAATAGATGTAGCACAATATCAAATTGCTCCAAATTCTTAGAAAGTCACTTAGCAATTATTAAGGCAAATATGGGCAAAAGAACATTTTTACCTTATCTAAATCGACTACAATCATTAAAAAAACAGATACAACAATTTTGAAAACAACAAAAAAATACTAAAATGGGATTACCAAAAGGACATACAAATAATAAGTTAGGCAGACCAAAAGGAACACCTAATAAAATCACTGCTGAACTCAGAGAGCAGTTTAAGCAGCTGTTAGAAAACAATTTGGATAAAATGCAAAACGATATTGATCAACTTGATTCAAAAGACCGATTAAAGGTAATGCTCGAACTTTCCAAGTTTGTAATTCCTACCTTAAAGGCAACAGAATTTAAACAGGATATTGGGCATACTATTGAACCAATAATATTTCAATTTAAGGATTAATGGAAGTTAAAGTCAGCACATTTGAGGAACTGATAGAGCTGCTAGAAACTCGCAGATTAACGATAGAACAGCGTAATGAAATTGTGCGCTTAACCCTCAAGGTAATCGTATTAAAGGATTATACGCAACGGGAGCTAATACAAGAACTGAAAGCCTTTTGGGGTAAATATGACCATCAAAAAGAGCGACCTATATTCTTGGGGGTTGATTTAGATGTTGTGGTGGCTACTAGTTGAATAAAAGATCCAAATCATAAAAGCCAATCTTTCCTCGTCCATAATCCATGGTAGTTATTTTTGAACTTCGCTAGTTTGATAATTATCAATATTCATTAAAAAATTATAACAAAACCACCCATCAATATTTGAGAATATCATAGGCTTGGAACTAACACCGTCTTTTTGAATACCTACTCCATCACTATAAGGCTTTACGGCAACAATTCTATCATAACGGATCCTAAAATTCTTAATTTTACTTGCGAAATAAATATGCTTGGTCGTAAGAGCTAATAACCCTACATCAATGTAATCCATACTCAAATTCTTTATTGGTTTACCCTTGAATCCGCTGGTTCTGTAATACACTCCTTTGGCAATTTTTATACTTAATCCAGATGATTTTCCTTTATACTCTGTATGAACTCTTTGTTCTGACAATTTAACATTTTTCATGACAGCAATAAGTTCTTCACTTTTCATTAATTTAAACGGAAGATTTCCGCTAATTTTTACCCTACCAGTAATATTTTCACCATTAATTAAATCTCTTAGTATAGATGCTCTTACAGCTTTATCTAAAGCTCCATTTCTATTCAAAACCGATATTGATAATTCAAAATGACTTTGATATTCAACCAATTTATCTTCCTCAGCACTTTCAAATAAGCCATCATCCAGAAATTGATCCAAAAACTGAGAATAGACATTCTCATAACACGTTTCCACTATAATATCTGGCAATAGACACTGGCTTTGTATTAAATCAATTTCTGATTTTTCATGCTTTACATTATCAAAGAAATCAGCCAGCTTTTGTTCAATCTTTACGATACCTTCTCTTAATTGTATTAGACAGGCTTTATGTTGTTTACGAAACAAACCAGCACTCTTACCACAAATATTACATTTACCCATTTTACATTAATTAAGAACGCCAAATTACAGATATTGGACTTCTTTTGCAATGTTTCATTTAGGTAATATTTTTTATTATGAGTTAATCATCGCAAAAACAATAAACGATAGTATTAAGGATATTATAAACATCCACACAAAAAAACTGAGATTGGCATTTATCTTTGTTAACAGTTTCTTAGCATCCTTTTGTTCATTGATCATCATTCGTAAGAGTTGATTGTCAGTATAGCTTTTCTTTTTTTCTGTAACTTTATCTTTTGCTGCTTCCTCTTCTTTAGAATCGGTGTTTGGGTTTTGAGACATTTATCAAAGGTAATTATTTATTTTCAGGTAATCCTATGGTAAGTAGGTACTAGATAATCGGCATCAGCTAAGTGAATGTCATGCAGCATTCCACAATTTGGTGGAGTTCTAATTCCGAATAACAATGGCTGTTGTATGCAAATTGTATGCAAATAAAAAAGGGTCTCAAACTTAAATAGTCTGAAACCCTTGAATCAATGGTCGGGGTGGCAGGATTCGAACCTACGACCTCCTGCTCCCAAAGCAGGCGCGATACCGGGCTACGCTACACCCCGAACTGATCTTTTGCTCTTATTGTGTAGCCCAAAAGCGGGTGCAAATATAAAATTAATTTTGACTTGAATGGGGAAAAGAACATAAAAATTAATTCCTACTAATTGAATTGGAATTTTATCTCGAATTATTTGATAGAGTCACACGCTTTGGGCAAGATTTTTAGTAATTATTTATATCTTAAAGACATGCCATTTTAAGCAAGGTATATCCAAAGAATTGATTATTTTTGGAACCTTGCATTTTTCGAATCCCAATATGCTTTGGTGGCTGCTTTTATTAGTCATTCCGCTTATTGCTCATCTCTTTAATTTTCGCAAATACAAACGTGTTTTATTCCCAAATACCCAGTTTTTAAAAGACGTAGAACGGCAAACGCGTAAAACCAAACAACTTAAAAAATACTTGCTGCTTTCCACGCGCAGTCTTTTGCTTGCATGTTTGGTTATGGCCTTTGCCATACCTTATTGCAACAAAGAAGTAGAGCAAACTTTACCTAAACATTTTGTCATTGTGTTGGATAATAGTCCAAGCATGGAAAAACAGTTGGAAACCGCTAAGAACAAGGCAAGAGAAATAATAAAACTGCTTAAGACCAAAGACAAAATAAGTCTGCTTACGTATAAGAATCAACCCCTCACTTTTGTAGACAAAAATGACGTGTCGAATTACATAGACCAGATTACCATTTCCTCGTTTGGTTCCAATATTCAAACCATTGTACAACAGTTGAATGAACTAAAAGGGAGCAACCTATTGCAAGTGTTTATGATCAGTGATTTTCAGAAAGCGCAGTTTCAAGTCGATCAAGACTCATTGCCCAACACTTGGCTAATACCTGTAAGTCAGGAAAACCAGCAAAATATAGGCATTGACTCAGCATACATTTCAAATCCAATAGGGGCAGGTGAGCAAGGATATGAATTGATTTGCTTGGTGCATAACTATTCCGATCAAGCAATAGAGAATGTGCCATTAACGGTATATATAAATAATAAGGTGGTTTCATCCTCAAGTATTTCTATTGGTGCAGCGCAATCAAAACCCGTTGACGTGAAGTTTGCTGCAGGGAATTCAAACTATGTGCAAGGAGAACTTCGGTTGGATCAAGAAGATCTGTATTTCGATAACCAACTTTATTTCACTATTCAGAATAGTCAAACGGAGATAAATGTGCTGAAATTAGGACCGACAAATCCATTCATTCAAGCAGTATTTAAAACCGAAGAACGATTCAATTACGAACGAAAGAGTAACTTGCCTGAAAATCTAAAGAACTATAATTTAATTATTGCCGATGGTTTTGCCTTGAATGATAATGAACTCAATAAATTAAGAGGTTATGTGAACCAAGGGGGTTCTGTACTATTGATACCAAAAAATACGGGCGATCAACCGGATTACTCTATTCTTGGGGTAAGCAAATGGCAACGATTGGAAGAAGAAATAGTGGCTTTGTCTAACATTAATTTCAATCATCCCTTATACCGAAATGTGTATAAATCCATTCCGAAAAACCCTGTAGAACCTATGATCAGAAAACATTTTCGAATCAGTGCCCAAGGAAATGGTCAGGCGATTTTTAGCACTGCCAACGAACATCCTATTTTGACTGAGAATCAATTGGGAGATGGGAAAATTTACCAAATGGCTTTGCCTGTATCAAAGGAATGGTCTGATTTGCCGATTGTGGGCTACTTATTCTATCCAACAATCAGCAACATTGCCCTAGGGAGTCAGCGAAGCAAACCACTCTTTGGATGGATGACAGGGAATAAAAATGTTAAACCTGTAGAAATCAATAAAATCAGGTTAGAAGGTGTCGAGCAATTTCAACTCAATTCAGGAGACTTGGCATATACTGCAGAATTGGTCAACCGCTTAGGGAAAACGTTTGTTTTGCCTAATGCGAGTATGAATAAGGCAGGTATCTATGACCTTAAAGATGCCAATAGTAACCAAACCTTAAGTAAAGTAGCATTAAATTTTGATCGATTGGAATCAAAATTAGACTTTATGACCGCTGAAGAGTTGACCGCCTTTGCTAACAAGACCAGTGCTTCGGTGTACTATAATGAACTAAGTTCACACCCTGTATTGAAAGAACAAAGAGGAATAATTGACACTTCTTGGAAGTGGTTTATTGTTTTTGCATTGATTTTCGTTTTAATTGAGATATTTTTGTTGCGCTTTATCTAATGAGTTCTAAAAAGAAAGCTGAAAATTATTCACAGGTAAATTTTTACAAAAACGGAAAATTTTCCTTGGTGGATTTATCTATACAAGGCAAGGAGTTTAAAACCCAAATCAGCAAATCAAAGAAGGGTGGTAATCTTTACCTTATTCCTGCTATGGTTGATCTTAAAACGTATTTAGGAGAACCTGGGAATGATTTAGCTGAAACACTGACCAGTTTGGAGCGAGTTGCATTAACAGGGGGCTATGAACGCGTTTTGGTGCATAGCAACGCTGAGCGTTTGCTCAAGAATAAAGAAGATATCCAATTTGTCAATCAATCCAATAAAGTCACTATCCAGGCGGTTGGATCAGCAACCAAAGGAAATCATGAGATGTCCGAATTGTTTGAAATGTACAGCGCTGGATCTAAGGTGTTTGCTTTGCCAGGAAGAGCTGCTGTGAATAGCGGATTAACTCAACGTATACAGCAATACATCAATAACTTTAAGGGAAATCTAATGGTTAATCCTTATGATGACCAAATACGGAATACAGCTCAAGTAGCAGAAACACCGATAACCACATCACTGGGTTTAAGTGGAGCACCAGATATGTCAGAATACAGTATTGTAGAGCGCGATATAGCTATTGCTAAATACAATTGTGCACCGATTCATTTTTCAGGTATCACCACAAAAGAAAGTGTGGATGCAATAGCTCAAGCAAAAAAAGACGGAATTCAAGTAAGTTGTGATGTGAGCATTTTTTCATTGTGTTTTACCGATGAAGATTTAGTAGACTATAACTCAAATTTAAAATTATTCCCATTCCTTAGAAGCAAAGGACATCAAACCGCTTTAATTGACGGATTAAAAAAAGGAACCATTGATGCCATCGCCTCGTATCATCAACCGCAAATAATCGAAGATAAGAAATGTGAATTCAGTTTTGCGAAATATGGGGTAATCTCATTACAAACCTTCTTGCCTCTGGCGATAAAACATGTCATACCTAGAATTGGATGGGAACGATTTGTGGAAAGTACTTCGGCTAACCCAGCAATCATCGCTAGGGCAGAACACAGCAATCAATATATTTTAATTGATACCGAATCTACTTGGGAACTGAATAAAAAAACAAACCAATCCCTTTCAAATAATAGCCCTATTTGGGGTAAAGAAATGAAAGGTGAAGTAATAGGGAGATTTAAATTATGAAGGGAATAGCAGTAAAATATGGCTTAGTAATTGGGATTTTTACCTCGGTGGTAGCCTTGTTACTTTGCTGGATTGTGCCAAATGTAGCAGCGGGTTTAACGATTTATGCAATTGCCTTTGGTGTTGCATTTGGATTAACATTGTTTTATAACATTACTAAAAAACGGGAGTTAGCGGATAATGAAACCATCGCCTATCACGAGGCTTTTATCAATTCCATGATTATTGCCTTGGTGGGTTTGATAATTTTTTCAACCTCATTTATGTTGTTAAAAGGAGCTGTATTTAAGGAAATCCCGCAAATCTCTAAAAACGAAACACTTAAGCGTTATGATAAAACGATTGAGTACTATAAAACTAGATTAGAAGTAGAAGGATCTCAAGCAGCAAAAAAGATTGTTGATCTCAATAATGGTCGAAAGAAAATTGAAACACAGAATTTTAATCCCATGCACAAGGATAATATCGGCAACTCAGTGCTGTCCATATTTCTAATGGCGGGGGTAGCTGGTGCATTTATATCAATAATCACTTCATTCTTGGGGACAAGATCAAAGCCTATAATTAGCGCATAAATGGATATTTCAATTGTTATACCGTTGCTTAATGAGGATGAATCCTTGCCAGAATTGCATGATTGGATTGTCAAGGTAATGGATGAAAACAAGTTCAGCTACGAGATATTTTTTGTAGATGATGGGAGTAAGGATAAATCTTGGGAAATTATAGAAGCATTAGCCGCAAAAAACGCTGCAGTTAAGGGCATACAATTCAGAAGAAATTATGGCAAAAGTGCTGCGTTAAATGTTGGTTTTGCTGAAACACAAGGTGATGTAGTCTTTACTATGGATGCAGATCTACAAGATAGTCCAGATGAACTGCCTGAACTGTACAAGCGGGTTGTGGAAGAAGGATTTGACATTATTAGTGGCTGGAAGAAGAAACGTTATGACCCGATCACGAAGACCATACCGACCAAACTATTTAATGCCGCAACACGTTATATCAGCGGTATTAAACTGAATGATTTCAATTGTGGTTTAAAAGCCTATCGCAGTGATGTGGTTAAGAATATCGAAGTATATGGTGAAATGCACCGTTATATACCTGTAATTGCTAAATGGGCCGGTTTCACGCGTATTGGTGAACAAGTTGTGCAGCATCGTGCTAGGAAATATGGAGTTACCAAATTTGGTTTGGAACGCTTTATCAATGGTTTTTTAGATTTATTGAGCATTTTTTTTGTCGGTAAATTTGGCAAAAAACCTATGCACTTCTTTGGCGTTTTAGGCACCTTAAGTTTTGTCGCTGGTTTTGTCATTGCGTTTTGGTTGGTTGTGGAAAAGGCCATTGCCATTTATCACAATGAGAGTAAAAATCTGGTTGCAGATAATCCTTTGTTTTATGCGGGTTTAGCTTGTATGATTATTGGTGTTCAATTGTTTACCGCTGGTTTCTTAGGCGAATTGTTAAGCCGTAATAACCAAGACAGAAATAACTATTCCATCGCCAAAAAGACCTATTAAATGGGTAAAAAGGTCGTTATTGTTGGTCCTGCTTATCCTCTTAGAGGGGGTTTGGCAACTTTCAATGAACGACTTGCGAGAGCCTTTGTTGAAGAAGGGCATGAAGTGACCATTCTTACCTTTAAACTTCAGTATCCTGGTTTTTTATTTCCTGGTAAAACGCAGTTTTCGGCTGCCCAGGAACCCGATGATCTGAAAATTGATGTTGCGATAAATTCTATAAATCCTTTGAATTGGATTCGCGTTGGAAGAAAATATAAAAAGTTAATGCCAGACGTGGTAGTATTTCGTTATTGGATGCCTTTTATGGGGCCATGTTTAGGTACTATTGCACGATTTATCAAAAAGAACAAGTATTCGAGATGTTATGCAATAACCGACAATATCATTCCGCATGAGAAGCGAATTGGAGATCGCCCATTTACTACGTATTTCTTAAAATCGATTCATGGTTTTATCGCGATGAGTCGAAAAGTGCTGTCAGACATTAGTCTTTTTAACGAAGACAAACCTCGAAAATATATCCCACATCCCTTGTATGATGATTTTGGACCTGCAATAGACAAGGACGTGGCAAAACTGGCATTGGGATTGGATGCAGAGACCAACTACTTGTTGTTTTTTGGATTTATTCGTGCTTATAAGGGGTTAGATCTTTTGCTTAAATCATTCAAAAAAGTAGACCGAGAAAGAATCAATGTTAAGTTGATGGTTGCAGGGGAGTTTTATGAGAACGAAGAATACTACTTGGATCTCATTGAGCAATTGGGATTGAAAGACGAAGTAATTTTACATACCGATTTCATACCCAATAACCATGTGCCGCTTTATTTTTCGGCTGTAGATATGGTAACTCAGACCTACAAGTCTGCAACACAAAGTGGAGTAACCCAAATCGCTTATTATTACAAAAAACCCATGTTAGTAACCGATGTGGGTGGTTTAGCAGAGTTGATTCCCCATCAAAAAGTGGGTTATGTATGCGCCCAAGATGAAAATGAAATTGCCCGATCAATTGAAGATTTTTATACGGGTAATAGGGCAGAATCATTTAGAGCTCATATCGAAGACGAACGTAAACGTTTTGAATGGAGCAGCTTAGTTGAAGAGTTATTAACCTTGGAAAAGGTTTGAGCTATTAATTACCAAAAACCACTTGAACATATTAGATTTGTCCCTGAATGATTATAGTTACAGGTGCTGCTGGTTTTATCGGTAGTTGTTTTGCAAGAAAGTTAAATCAAGAAGGGTTTAAAGACCTGGTTTTGGTGGATGATTTCTCTTTTGAATCCAAGAAAGGTAATTTGGATGGGGTTGAGTTCCATATCAAAATAGATCGTAACCTTTTTGTACAATGGCTTAAAAAGAACACAGCAACTTGCCAAGCAATCGTTCATATCGGGGCAAGAACGGATACCGCAGAGTTTGATGTCGATTTGCTCAATCGACTCAATACAGCCTATACTAAAGAGTTGTGGAATATAGCTGTAGCAGAAGGCATCCCTTTCATGTATGCATCAAGTGCAGCAACCTATGGTTTAGGCGAGCAAGGTTTTGCTGATGATGAATCATCTATGCATCTACTGAAACCGTTGAACCCTTATGGCCAATCAAAATTAGATTTTGATGTTTGGGCTCTGGCACAAAAGAATAAACCAGGTTTTTGGGCAGGCTTTAAGTTCTTTAATGTCTATGGGCCTAATGAGTATCATAAAGGACGGATGGCTTCAGTCATACTCCATGCATACAACCAGATTAAACAAAATAGTAAACTGAAACTCTTTCAAAGCCACAATCCCAATTATAAAAATGGCGAGCAATTACGTGACTTTGTATATGTGAAAGATGTAGTAAATGTGTTATATCACTTTCTTATAAACAGACAAAATAGCGGTATATACAACCTTGGAACTGGAAAAGCGGAATCCTTCAATAGTTTGGGTAAAGCTGTGTTTGAAGCTTTGGAGATAGAACCAGTTATAGATTATATACCCACGCCCGAGGACATTCGCGAGAAATATCAGTATTACACTTGTGCAGATATGGAAAAGCTTATAGCAGCCGGATACAGTCAACCTTTTACCAATTTGCACGATGGAACCATAGACTACGTGAGCAATTACTTATCCAAAAAAGCGTATTTTTGAGGGTAGAAAATGAATAGGCTCCTCTTTCTTGTTGCTATAGCTGCAAGCATTCTCGCGATTATTTTAGCTTCTTTTCAAAAGGATGATTTAATTAAATACATCGAAGGGCGGCAGTATGAAAAGTTGAATGACTATACTACTGAGGTAACTTATGCAGCACGCGATATGGACATTGACGAGTTCAATAGTCTCAATGGTAGTTGGCTTTTTGAATCATTTTTGAGTGAAACGAATCACAGTGTTTTTGTAAGTGATGGCGATAAGTGGGTCTATTGGAGTACAAACCAAATCAATCCGAAGATAGCCAATGAAGATTGTGATAGTTTTATCCGTTTGTTATACTCACCTACAGGGCACGATTTTGTCGTCTTCCGTAGCAATAAAAACTATAAATTCTATTTTGTTAGTCACTTAAAGAATAACGCAGCTTTAACCGAAAGCCATCCTGAATTGCTTCCTGAAGCACCTTACGATGATTGGGTTTTAAGTTCAAGTATTAGTAATGAAGGCGTGCAACTTTTCAGTGAAAATGGAGACTTTATTCTAAATGCAATTGTGCCCAAGCTGCAAACATCCAAATTGTTATGGATTGACTTCTCATTGTTATTTTTAATTGGTTTAGTAGTGTTCTTGTATTGCAGGACTAGGTTTTCCATAGGATTGTCGGCTTCTCTCACGATAGCCTTTGCTTTAATCATTTACCGTGTCCTGTATTCCACAAAACTGGGTTTTGAGGGCATGTATAACTTTAAACTATTTTCCGCCTCTGCATACGCATCTTCAGCTTGGATACCCAGCTTGGGTGATCTTTTGTTAAACGGCATTCTGTTCTTCTTATTGACAATAATATTTTTACAAAAAGGAGAGGAATCATTTAAACGGAATAAGGATTTAAGCTGGTTATATGGGGGTGTCATACTATTTATAAATTGCATCGTATTTAATTACATCTCGTCACTGTTTAATGATTCGCAAGTTTCATTTAACTTTAACGATTTAAGTTCGATAAATAATTACAGCTTTCTGGGCGTTTTTATTGTGTTGATCTGGTTTATGATCTTGCATTATCTTAATGCAAGCTTTTTTAGAAATTTTGAAGTTTCATTGGCACAAGTGATTGCTACCTTGTTGTTTTTATTGTTGCTTAGTCAAATTACATTAGTTGGGCTTTCTGAGTTCCTACTATTGGGCTTAGCATTTTTTACTTTTTACTACATTCTTCATTGGCTATCGATTCGGTTTAAATGGTCCAATTTGTTGATAATAGAATTCATAGCCTTCAGTTTCCTTTTTACTTATGTGAATCAAAATGTAAGTGATGACAAAGAAAAAAACTACCGCAAATATTACTTGAAGCATGCTGTTTATGATCGGAAAGAATTTATTGAAGACCAATTAAAAATAGCAGAGTCAAAAATTGCAGATGACACGCTATTATTACGGAGCAATCTGTTGCTAAATAAGGATATTAATAATGTTAGCAAGCGGGTCTCTCAATTGTATTTCAATTCGATTAGCAAGGATTATGAATTGAATATCTATTCATTTGCAGAAAATGGGCAGAACATTTTTGAGCCGGATAATCAAATCAATGTTTCTTACTTAAAGGCACAGTATAATAACTTACCATTCAATGAGCAATTGAATTATTTCAAACGGATTAATGATCATTCGATTCCCATTGACTATTTAGCCAAATATGATAAATGTGATGAGGACGGGAATCAAATTGGAGGTTCAGTTTACTTAAGTTTAAATCACAAATCTTTTGCTGTTCAAGAATTGGAATCAACCAATTTCAGTGCTTGGCTGTCTTCTGAATATCGGAACAAGGATTATTCATATGCCATTTATAATGCCGATGGATATATAGAAAAACGAAAGGGAAGCGTGAACTATTCTGTTGCTCTACCAAGGGAATATATCGGGTTGGAAGATACCTTTGTAAATCATAATGGAATTAGCCATTACATATTAAAGCACCCGGTTTATAATCAGGTGAATATCGTTTCAATTCGCCAGCCTGGTTTGGGTAATATTTTAACGAATTTTTCATTCTTTGTCTTGGTGTGCATTGTGATAGCCATTTTTATATTACTCATCATTTATTTGAGCTCTAGATACATACGTTGGATTGGCAGTCCGAAACTAGCAGTAAAAGTGACCAGCTATATCAATAAGTGGGTTCCTATCCTTCAATTTAACAATCTGTTTCTTAGCCGAAAAATTATTGTGTCATTGGTGTCCATTGTAGTGGTAGCCTTTTTAATAACACTATTCATTGTTTTGCGTTTCATTCAAGAAAGTGAAAAGTCTAGATTGTCTGAGCGACATTTCGCAAAAGTTGAAGAAACCATTAACCGATTGGAAGGCAAGTCTTTTGGAGATATTCTCATTGAAAACCGAAGAAATGGGTTCTTATTGGCCTTAGCCAATGAACTCAATAAGGACATATTAATTTATGGCAAGCATGGTGAACTGTTTGCAAGTACTTCATACCAAATAGAAAACGGTGAATTTTTTGCACCACTGGTACCCTACCGTGCCTTAGAAACACTCAGTAGCTCCAATACCGGAATCGAAAACGTTAAATCAAAAATTGGACAACGTTCATTTACATCTTATTTCTATTCTATCTTAGATGACAATCAAGAATTAACAGGTATTTTATCTGTGCCTCATTTTGAACAAGAAACCATATTAAATAGTAATGCATCTAACTTGATCAAAACCTTGGTAAATTTGTATGCCATTCTTTCAGTTTTTGGGATTGTCGTTGTTTTCTATGTAGCAAAAGGTATTTCAAAACCGCTAAATATATTGAGTAATCGATTGGCTGATTTAAACTTGGGAGGAAGTTACAAACCAATTCAATGGCGAGGTAATGATGAAATAGCCCAATTGGTAAGGCAATACAATCATACCGTTAAGGAACTAAAAATCAGTACAGATAAATTGGCTGAAACGGAGCGTCAAGGAGCTTGGAAAGAAATGGCAAAACAGGTAGCTCATGAAATAAAGAACCCACTAACCCCCATGCGATTGAACCTCCAACATTTGCAACGAACCCTAGCTGAAGGGGCTATAGGAAGTGAAGAGAAGCGTGCCAAAATTATTGAAGTGTTATTAGCACAAATCAATAAATTGACCCGACTGGCAGATGACTTTGGTTCATTTGCACGAATTACAGAAAGTAACCCTGAGCTGCTAGAACCGTATGAAATAGTTGAGCAGGTTGTATTGCTATATGATAAAGAACCCGAGGTGCAAATTCACAACAAGACCACTCAAGTTGGGCGTTCAATAAAAATGGATAAAATTGCCTTTGAGCGTGTTTTGAACAATGTATTTAAGAATGCAGTTCAAGCGATGAATTCGGAAGGAACCATAACGATTACCGATCAAATTAGGGGACGTAATTATGCTTTGTTAATTGCTGATACAGGGAAAGGCATCGATAATGAATTGAAGGATAAGATTTTTAGCCCAAATTTTAGTACAAAAACGAGTGGAATGGGAATTGGGCTAGCATTAAGTAAGCGAATTATAGAAAACGCCAATGGCCAAATATCCTTTGAAAGTGAAGTAGGCAAGGGAACCACGTTTACAATACTCATTCCGTTACACTCATAATTAATTCTGTGAAACATTTAATTTTCATTGGACTATTTATTATAACTAGTGCGAACAGTATGCAAGCACAAGAGCGCACGCTTCGTTGCAAAATGTTCAAGGTGACCTCAGATACTTTGGTCTTGGATACATTGCCCATTGCTCCAAGCATGATTCAGAATAAGGGGATATTCATTGCACCCAATCGGTTTTTAATTAATAAAGATGTTATAGAGGATAGTTTAATGCTATGCTATCGGGTTCTATTACCTAGTCGTTTCAAGACTGATTATGCTTTGCGCAATCCTTTGGAAAACAGCGATAATCCTGTACCGATTGATTTTAACCCCGTTGCACCTAAGAAATCAATTTCGCAAGATCAAATTTTTACCAATGGTTCAGTTTCTAGAGGCATCTCTTCAGGAAGTAATCAAGGCTTACTAATCAACAGCGACTTGAATCTGCAAATGCAAGGTAATTTGGGTAAAGGGGTAAAGCTCACCGCGGCTGTATCAGACAACAATTCTCCGCTTCAACCGGACGGAACAACATTGCAAATACAAGATTTTGATCGTGTATTTGTTAAAATTGAAAAGGATAGTTGGTTTGCAGTGGCAGGGGATTATTTTATGAAACAACAGCCTGACAATCACTTCTTGGCTTTCAATAAGAAGTCAAGAGGATTACAGCATCAAGGGGTTTATAAATCCAACTATTTCGATCATATTGAAAGTCAAACCCATGCTGCGGTATCTAGAGGACGTTTTTCTAGGAATGAAATTCAAGGTATAGAAGGAATTCAAGGCCCATATCGTTTACAAGGGGCGCAAATGAATCGTTTATAATCATCATAGCCGCAACAGAGATAGTTTATGTAGATGGAAAGAAATTGGCGCGAGGCGAACAAAATGATTATGTGATTAACTACAATACTGCAGAACTTATTTTCAATCCCAATATTCTGATAACCCAATTTTCTCGAATTGTCGTTGAATTTCAATATGCCGATCAAAATTATAGCCGAGTATTATTTGATCAAGGACTTGGAATAGCTAAAAACAGACTTAAGGTTAGGGCGAATTATTTTTTGGAACAAGACAATAAGAATCAGCCGTTTCAGGCGGAAAACGAATTGACGTTGTTTGATTCCAGTTTAAATCAGGATGCCAAACAAGTGCTAGCTCAAGCAGGAGATGATCCTGAAAAAGCGGTGATCAGTACTATTCGTTTAGAACCCAACTTCAGCACCAATAAAATTTTATATCGCAAAATCGACTCATTAGGTTCAGCAAATGTGTTGGTGTATCAACCCATTGAGATTTCGGGCGGGTTAATCCTACTCTGTTATTTTCACCAATGTGGGTGTAGGAAAAGGAAACTATATTCAAGTAAATAATTCGGCAAATGGAAGAGTGTATGCATGGGTGCAACCTATAGCAGGTCAACCCCAAGGAGATTATGAACCGGTTACTCAACTGGTTGCACCAGTGAGACAGCAAATGGCCACAGCTGCTTTGGAATATATGTTGAACGATCATTTGCAAATAGAAGGTGAACTGGCATACAGTCAATTGAATAGTAATACATTTTCAAACCTAAATAAAAGAGATGATGATGCTTTAGGGAGTTTTGTCCAATTGAGACAGGATCGACAATTAAGGGATAGTGTCCAATTGAAAAACACCATTTACTGGGAAAGAGTGAGCAGTGGATTTGCATATATTGAGCGCTATAGAAATGTAGAGTTTGAACGTAAATGGAATAGGAGCCTGATAAATCCAACAAGCACTCGGATTAATAATACAGAGCAAATTGTACAGTATGATGGCGAAGTAAGAACGAAAAAAGGGGCTTATGCCTTGGGAATGTCGTCTTATCAAATTGATGAATTGTTTCAGGGTATAAGTCGCAGTCTGGAAATCACTCAAAAATTTGGAAATCGATTTCAACTAATAACGGAAGGGAATTATTTGACTTCTGAAAATAGAGACAGTTTGAGTACCAAAGCATATCAAGTTCTTGCAAATACAGGCTATCGTATTAATCAATCTTCGTTAGTTAGTATTTTTGCTCAGGCAGAATCCAATGCTCCAGAGCTTAAAGGATTCGATTCTTTTACGTCCAACGCATTTCAATACCAAAGTTATGGAGCCTCATTCAGTCATCAAAAGAACAATGGTTGGAATCTAAATACAACGGTAAATCTTAGAACGGATCAAAAAGCCGTGGATCGAAAGTTTTTATGGGCTTCAGACGGGATTAATATATCTGCTAATCTTTCACGTGTAAATGGAAATAAGCGTATTGCCCTAATCTCATCCTTGCGCTTTTTGGATCAAAATTTACAATTCTATTTCGCCAAGAAAGAACAGTTCCTACAACAATGTGTTGAATTCGCTGACAATAATCACAAACGAGGGTATAAAATTAATTTTTACTTGCAAAGTGGAACAGGCAGGGAGCAAAAAAGAGAGTTCGTATTTATTGAAGTGCCAGCAGGGCAGGGGCAATATACTTGGAATGATTATAATTCAAACGGAGTAAAAGAGGTGAATGAGTTTGAATTGGCTGTATTTAAGGACCAGGCTAAATACATCAAGGTGTATAACCTAACCAATCAATTTATTAATGCAAATCAGCACGAAGGAAATTTAAGTTTGAATTTACGACCAGCTAGGTGGTTTTTACATCAAAAGATGCTGGAAAACATAAGTAATCAGTTTAATATGCGCATCGTCCAGCGAAATAATAATAATAGTCTATTCATTCAAAATCCATTTGAGAGCGATACAACAATTCTAAGTGGTAGCAGTCTATTACGTAACAGTTTGATTTATAATTCAGCTAAATTGGGTATGGAGTTTACCCTGCGCTCTACTCAAGCTAAACAACAGTTAACTTATGGAGCAGAAGGAACATTGCGAAAAGATATCATAGTAAAGTCGAGGTATAATGTAGGGAATCATTGGCAGTTTGATATAGAAGGTGAAAATAGTAATCGGCAATTGAATAATGGTTTTTTTGAAAACAGGAATTTTGATTGGTTAAGTAATGAAGCAAAGGCTTCGCTTTCTTGGCAAAATTTAAAAACCCGAATCACGTTTATAGGTGCATTAACCAAAGGGAGTGGAAGCGAAGGCTCCAGTACCGATTTGAAGCAAACGGGTCAAGAATTATCGGCTACCTTTTTCTATAATATGAATGTGAATACAAACTTGGATGCAAGTTTTAAGCAAAGCAAAATAACGTTCAACGGCAGCAATAATTCACCTCTTGGGTTTCAAATACTCAATGGCTTAAGTGCTGGGAACAACTACTTATGGAATTTGAACTTAAGAACATTGGTTTCTAAAAACATACAATTAATCATTGGGTATGAAGGAAGAAAGATTCCAGAACTTTCCATCGTTCATATTGGCAGAGCTGAGGCGAGATATTTATTTTAGTCGGCAATTGTGGAGTATGCATCCAATAAATTTCAATTGTTTATAATTTTCAAATTTAGTAAAGTATGTTTGCTTCAGTAAAATGATAACACTTGCAGTTATACTATTATTGTTGTTGGGCTTTGGGCTCATATTAGTTGAATTCTTTATAACCCCAGGGGCAATTATTGGAATTATTGGTTTACTCTGTATTGCCTATGGTATTTATTTTGGTTATCAGCATTTGCCACTTTGGCAAGCGCACACTTATTTGGGATTGAGTTTGGCGATTGGAATCTTCTTGCTTGTTAAACTACTTTCTGGTGATACGTACAGCCGAATTGCAAATAAGGATAGTATAGCTTCTAGGGTAAATCAAAGAGAACTGCTGGATCTTAAAATTGGAGATAAGGGAATTACCATGTCTGCATTAAGACCTTCTGGTAATGCATTGATCAATCATTTGAAGTGTGAAGTACTTACCGAAGGCGATTTTGTGTATACCAACACTGAGGTAGAGATCATTAAGATTGATAAAGATAAAATATTTGTAAAACCCGTTTAATAAAATAAATTCGTAACATGTTATTAGCTCTATTTTCAGGACCCACAATTGTATTCGCAGTAGCGGGTATTGTATTACTTCTCATTTTCTTGTATTTCGTACCCATTGGATTGTGGTTTACTGCCCAAGTTTCTGGCGTTAAAGTAGGAATAATTCAGTTGATTGTGATGCGGATTAGAAGAGTACCACCATCCCTTATTGTAAATGCATTGATCAATGCAAATAAGGCAGGATTGAAAGTAACAGCAAATCTTTTAGAGACGCATTACATGGCCGGTGGACAGGTTAATAATGTGGTGAAAGCATTGATTTCTGCTGATAAAGCTAATATTCCATTGGATTTCAACACGGCAGCTGCCATTGACCTAGCAGGTAGAGATGTATCCGATGCAGTGCAATTATCTGTAAATCCAAGAGTAATAAACACTCCACCAGTAGCAGCAGTTGCTAAAGATGGAATACAGTTGATCGCCAAAGCTCGAGTAACAGTGCGTGCCAATATTCAACAATTGGTTGGTGGTGCTGGTGAAGATACCATTTTAGCCCGTGTAGGTGAGGGTATTGTAACAACGATAGGTTCTGCAACAAATCATAAGGCAGTTCTTGAAAATCCGGATACCATTTCCAAAACAGTGCTTTCTAAGGGTTTAGATGCAGGTACTGCATTTGAAATTTTATCCATTGATATCGCTGATATGGATATAGGTAAGAACATTGGAGCAG
Source organism: uncultured Bacteroidia bacterium (assembly GCA_943788195.1). GTDB lineage: Bacteria > Bacteroidota > Bacteroidia > NS11-12g > UBA955 > CALSPH01. The sequence continues at coordinate 150,078 of CALSPH010000002.1, read as the reverse complement.
AGCTTCAAACAGATCAAGCAGAAGCCGATCTTAAAGTAGCCCAAGCTAGGGCAGAAGAAAGACGTGCTATGGCTGTTGCTCTTGAACAAGAGAAAAAGGCCCAAATGGTAGAAGCCAGAGCAAATGTAATTCAGGCAGAGGCCTTAGTTCCAACTGCTATTGCGCAAGCATTTAGAGAGGGCAATTTAGGTATAATGGATTATTACAAATTGCGTAATATCCAAAGTGATACTGAAATGCGTGATTCAATTGCAAAACCACCTGCCGATAAAGGTAAAGGACCTAAATAGCCGCAATGAAGATTTATGCTATCAGTGGATTAGGAGCTGATGCGCGTTTATTTGATAAACTAAAGTTAGACTACCCCATCACTCATTTAGCATGGGAGAATATTCATCATGTCAATAGTATGGCGGACTACGCTAAGCTATTCTTAAAACATATTGATACCGAAGAAGAGTTTGTTTTGATGGGCGTAAGCTTGGGGAGTATGTTATGCACTGAACTTGCTAAGTGGTGCAAGCCTAATTTGGTTATTCTTATTTCTTCAGCAGAAACAAAGCATGAGTTGCCCAAAATGTTTCGTGTTGCGGGAGGTTTAGAACTCTTAAAAATTCTACCTGAAACATTAATAAGAGCATCTGGACCCTTAGTTGGGAAGATTTTTGGCAGTAATGCCCAATTGAGAAAGGATTGCTTAAAGAACTTGGATATTCCTTTTGCAAAAAAGGCGGCAGAGTTGATCAGTACCTGGGATAACGTTAATGAAATTAAAGGAGCAAAATTAAAAATTAAAGGATCTAATGATTATGTTTTGCCTTTTCAAAGTGAGGATACGGTTAACATTGAGGAAGGGGGGCATTTTATGGTCTATGACAAAGCAGATGAAGTAAGTCAAATTATCAATAACCGCCTAAAAGGGATTAAAGCTTAATTGGATTTTCTGCGCTTCAATTCTTCCCTGAGCATTACGAGCTCTCGTCCCATTTGACCGGCAATAGAAGAGTTTTCTTGGGCTCTTCGGGCAAGATAGGGCAAAACACTTTTAACAGGCCCATAGGGCACATACTTAGCAACATTATAACCCATATCTGCCAAGTTGAACGATATGTGATCACTCATACCCAATAGTTGTGCAAACCAAATATGTGGATGGTCATTTGGCAGTGCTTTTTCTTTCATTATATCAACAAGAAGGGATGAACTCAGTTCATTGTGAGTACCTGCACAAAAAGCAACTTGATCTAAATGGGCAACACATAGCGCAACGGCTGCATCATAATCGCGGTCAGTATTCTCTTTTGTTTGCTGCATTGGGGTTGGATAATTCATTTCTTCAGCACGAAGGTTTTCTTTTTCTAAATATGCACCTCGCACCAATTTGTAGCCCTGTTTATACGATTGATTCTTGATTTGATTACTCAGGTGAGCTAAACGATCATGACGGTAAAGTTGAATTGTGTTGAAGATGTATACATCTTCAATATTGTACTTTGCCATCATTTCATAGGTTAGCGAATCGATTGCAGCTTGCAGCCAACTTTCTTCCGCATCCACAAAAACCCGCACCTTATGATCAAACCCTGCCTTGCAAATTTCCTCAAAACGTTTTTTAAAATCAACAAACGTCTTTTGTTCAACTTCATTTAAGGTTTCATCATTACTTACTTTTAGTAAGATGTCATTATGAACAATTCCAGTGGATTTGAATACGGAAAAAGGAATGTGTTCGGTTTTCGCGGCTGCATGAATGGTTGCAATGATTTCATCTTTGGTATTATCAAAAGCACTTGCATTATCATCACCTTCAACACTATAATCCAAGATAGTTCCAACATTGTTCTTGGCTAGGTTTTCTATCGTTCCATGGCATTCTGAAATGTTTTCGCCACCACAAAACCAAGCAAATAGGGTCTTTTTGATGAGTCCTTTGATTGGAAAGCCGATCTTAAGACACCAATCTACGACAGCAGGTCCGTATTTAATCAAAATAGGGTAATTAAAACTTTTAAAGAGGAGAACACCCTGTTTTATTTCAGCAGTTGTTTTGTGCTTAAGGGCCCTTTTTGTGCTTTTAAAAGATTGCATGTTAAACTGCAAACGTAATCCAATTTTGTTAATTTTTGAAAAGCGAAAACAACAATAATTGAAGGAAATTAAGTCAAGGAGAGTTTCCTTTTTTTGAAACTCACATATTCTATATGAATCTTATGATGTTGCACAGGAATCATATTCACGGCAATCTCGGGCCATTCAATAAAACAAGTGTTTTTACTGTCTATGTATTCATGAAAACCAAGGTCATATAATTCAACTTCTGTTTTTATTCGATAAAGGTCAAAATGATAGATAGTTTCACCTGCTTTAGTTTTATATTCATTCACAATGGAATAAGTAGGACTTGTAACCTCATCTTGCACCTCATAAGATTTGAGTATTTCTTTCAGTAAACTTGTCTTGCCAGCTCCTAATTCTCCAATCAATATACAAATGGGCAGTTTTAATTGAGCACGAACCTGCTCGGCAACCCGCTCAATTTCATCTATTCCATAAACAATTTCTATTCTACTTGACATTACTGGATAATACAGCAAATGGAATGAGCATCTCTTCTAATGAAATGCCACCATGCTGGAAGGTGTTCTTGTAATATTTCACGTAGTGATTGTAATTATTTGGATAGGCAAAGAAATCATATGCTTTAGTAAATACATATGCAGTACTCACATTACTTTTTGGTAAAAATGCGTCCTCTGGTTTCCTAACTTCAAATACATCCTTGGCATCATAGCTAAGGCTTTTGCCTTGCTTATACCTTAGGTTTGTGGTTGTATTCTTGTCACCCACTATTTTAACGGGCTCTTTCACTTTAATGGATCCATGATCTGTTGTGATGATTACTTTACATTTCTTGGTAGACAGTTCTTGAAGCATCTCCCATAACGGAGAGTGCTTGAACCAACTTAGCGTGATGTCTCTATAGGCCGCTTCATCATCTGCTAATTCTCTAATCACACTATTATCCGTACGCGCATGGGAAAGTGCATCCACAAAATTATAAACGATAAAATTGAGTTTGTTGGTCAGTAAATTGTTGATGTTTTCGGCCAACTCTTTCGCTTGGTACAATTTGATAATTTTATTGTAGCTCACTTTATCCGTATAACGGAGTCGTTGCATCAAGTCATTAATAAAGTCTTCTTCAAAGTTATTCTTGCCACCTTCATCTTCGTCAAAACTCCACTTTTTTGGGAAACGCTGGTAAATTTCAGAAGGAAGTAGACCGCTGAATATGCTATTTCTGCAGTACTGAGTGGTGGTTGGTAGAATACTCATGTATACATCATCCTGTTCTATAGAGAATTTCTCACTAATCAATGGCGAGATGCATTTCCACTGGTCATATCTCAGATTATCAATTAAAATAAAAAATACAGGATCACTTCCAGTTTCAGGAATCACTTTCCTTCTAATCAGATTATGACTAAGCACAGGGTGTTCATCACCTGTGCTTGAAAGCATACCCAAATAATTATCCATGATATACTTATTGAAATTTTTATTCGCATCAATCATTTGGGTCTCCCAGATGCTATGCAAATTATCATCATCCGCATTTTCAATTTCTAAGCCCCAGTAAACCAGTTTCTTATAAACGTCAATCCAATCTTGATGATCCATATGGTCCATCAATTGCATACTGATTTGCCTAAATTCTTGCATGTATCGCGAAGTTGCTTTTTCAGTAACAATTCTAGATTTGTCGAGAATCTTTTTAATGGATAATAAGATTTGGTTGGGGTTGACTGGTTTAATAAGGTAATCGCTAATTTTGGAACCAATGGCTTCCTCCATAATGTGCTCTTCCTCATTTTTGGTAATCATCACAACCGGTAGGTCAGGGTGATTGTTTTTTAACTCCAACAAAGTGTCTAACCCACTTAAACCTGGCATGTTTTCATCCAGTAATACTAAATCTGGCTTTAATTCTTGGGCCATTTTAATGGTCTCGTGGCCGTTGTTTGACGTATGTAATTGATATCCTTTATTTTCAAGAAATATAATATGTGGCTTTAATAAATCGATTTCATCGTCAGCCCAAAGAATTTGTGTTTTATCCATGTAATGCAAATATATTTTAAAACGCACAAAAACAGTTTTATTGTGCGTTAAAGGCACGAATTATCCATAAACACTTAAAATACTCGTTATGTGACGCAAAGCCTACCTTGAGACAGATTTGCATATTTTTATATTAGAATTCAGTAACTACTGACCACCAGTGTATTAGGTCTCTAATTTGCTTTTCTACGTGTATTGGTTGTATTTTCGCACCCTCGGAAAAAATAGATGGAGATCCTTTTCATTTTATTATTTGTTTTTGTTTCATATCTCTTGGGTTCTGTTCCCACGGCTGTTTGGGTTGGTAAAGCCTTTTATGGAGTGGATGTTCGTGACTTTGGATCTGGTAATGCTGGGGCCACAAATACATTTCGCGTTTTAGGTATTAAAGCGGGGTTGTTAGTATTTCTAATTGACTTTGCAAAAGGCTTTACCGCAGCATCTTTGGTTCGCTTTTTTGGAACCATCGAACCTTCTAGTATTCGTTGGGTTAATATCCAACTACTCTTTGGTGTTTCTGCTGTAATGGGTCATATTTTCCCAATTTTCGCTAAGTTTAAAGGTGGAAAAGGAATTGCTACTCTATTTGGTATGGTTGTAGCCATTCATTATGAACCCGCATTATATTGTGCGGCAATATTTATTTTAATGTTGCTATTTACACGTTATGTATCGCTTAGTTCGATGTCAGCCGTAGTGCTTTTCCCAGTCTTGCTGATTTATGTTTTTAGAGAAGATGCTCAATTATTAATTGCGTTTGGTATTACTGCCGCAATTATGGTAATTTTGACACATCAAAAGAACATTAAACGTTTAATTGCTGGTGCAGAAAATAAAGCAAACATATTACCAAAGCACAGAAGAGACCGAAACCATTGAGGAGGTTGTTAATCTAGAAGATCTTCTAGGCACGTATCAAATTATTGTATACAATGATGATGTAAATACCTTCGAGTGGGTTATTGAATGTCTTAGAACCTATTGCAATCATGATCAGCAGCAAGCTGAGCAATGCGCATGGTTTATCCATTTTAGGGGTAAATATGCAGTGAAATCAGGTGCACAAAAAGAATTGAAACCCATTTGTGAAACATTGGCAGAAAAAGGGTTGAATGCAAAATTAGAAAAAGCCTAATGAATAAAATATATGCAAATGCCGAAGAGGCCATTAAAGATATTCAAAACAATAGCACTATTATGTTGGGAGGTTTTGGTTTGTGCGGTATTCCTGAAAACTGCATCGCTGCATTAGTGAAACAAGGTACAACTGGATTGACTTGTATTAGCAATAATGCCGGAGTGGATGATTTTGGCATTGGATTATTACTACAAACTAAGCAGGTTAAAAAAATGATCTCAAGTTATGTTGGAGAGAATGCTGAGTTTGAACGCCAATTATTGCAAGGTGAATTAGAGGTAGAACTTTTACCTCAAGGAACGCTAGCCACCCGCTGTATGGCTACTGGATATGGCATGCCTGCTATTTTTACACCGGCAGGTGTAGGAACCGAAGTTGCCGAAGGAAAAGAAACTCGTGAATTTGATGGGAAAACCTATTTGATGGAGCATGCTTTTAAATCTGATTTTGCGTTGGTTAAGGCATGGAAAGGAGATACGCAAGGGAATCTTATTTTCAAAGCCACGGCTCGTAACTTCAATCCCTTAATGGCCATGGCAGGTAAGATTACCATTGCTGAGGTAGAAGAAATTGTGCCAGCAGGCGAATTAGATCCAGATATGATCCATACACCTGGGATATACGTGAACCGAATCTTTAAAGGAGAGGGATACGAAAAAAGAATCGAACAGGTTACTACGCGACCCAAGGTCTAAAACATGGACTTTAAAAAGCTAAATAAACAGGATTTTTTATTTTTCATTGAACTTCTAGGGAAGGAATACGTCTATTCGGATAATGAGTCGCTGGACAAATACAGTAGAGATTATACGGAGGATTTATCCTTTCTTCCTGAGATTGTGCTACTGCCGAATTCTGTTGATTTGGTGAGTGCGATTTTAGCATACTGCAACAAAGAGAGAATACCGGTAACACCGCGGGGTGCTGGAACAAGTTTAAGTGGCGGTGCACTACCTCTTTATGGAGGAGTTGTGTTATCAACCGAAAAAATGAATCGCATTATAAACATAGATACATCTAATTTTCAAGTCATCACAGAGCCGGGTGTAATTAATCAAACACTGCGGGATGCCCTTGCAGAAGTTGATCTATTCTATCCACCAGACCCTGCGAGCAAAGGGACTTGTTTTATTGGTGGGAATGTTGCGCATAGCAGCGGTGGTCCAAAAGCTTTAAAGTACGGAACAACTAAAGACTATGTGCTTAATCTACAATTGGTACTTGCGGATGGATCAGTTATTTGGACCGGTGCAAATACGCTAAAAAACAGCACTGGGTATAATTTAACTCATTTAGTAGTTGGTTCTGAAGGTACCTTAGGTATTGTTACTCAAATTGTCTTGAAAGTAATTCCGTTACCGAAATATCAAGTTTTACTCGTTGCATCATTTAACTCGGTTAAAGATGCCTGTGCAACGGTATCTCCATTGTTTATGAATGGTCTGCAACCTTCTGCTGTTGAGTTGCTGGATCAAAAGGGGGTATCCATTGCGGTCAAAGCAAAATCTATAGAAAATCCTTTTCCCGAATGCGCGTGTTTTTTAATGATTGAATTTGATGGGAATAAGCCTGAAGCATTTCAATCCATGTGTGAGTTGGCCTATGAAACTTGCCTAGCGCATAATGCCGTAGAAGTTCTGATGGCTGAGACCGCAGCTGAGCAAGAGAAGTTTTGGAATATTAGAAGAAGCATAGGTGAAGTGGTAAAAACAATCAGCATTTATAAAGAAGAAGATACGGTGGTGCCCAGGGCCGCATTGCCACAAGTAATTGAGAAAGTGCAAGAATTGGAAAAGGAATATGGCTTTAATGCGGTTTGTTATGGACATGCCGGAGACGGGAATTTGCATATCAATATTCTGAAAGAGGATATGGATGATCATCGATGGGAGAAAGAGTTGCCAAAAGCAATACGGCAATTATTTGAAACTTGTAAAGCCTTGGGAGGTACAATTAGCGGTGAGCATGGGATTGGATATGTTCAAAAGGCATATATGGATGTGATGTTAGACAAAACCCATTTTCTATTATTTGCTGGCATTAAGAACACCTTTGACCCCAACGGTATCCTAAACCCAGGTAAAATATTTGATCCTGCCTAAATGAAAGTAGCCTTTTGTATACCAACTACATCTGCCAATCGAGATTGGGAATCCATTGAGGATTCATTCTTGTTTCAATTTAAAGAAATCAATACCAAGCATGAGGTGGATTATTTTATTGGATATGATCAAGGGGATTCTATTTTTTCTAAAAAGGAAAATCAGGCAAAGTTACCTGCTCAATGGATAGAATGTAATTTTGAGAAAGGACATGTAACTGCAATATGGAATAAACTTTTTGAGGAAGCAATAGCCTTGAATACCTATGATTATTTTTGGATTGCAGGTGACGATATCTCTTATAACAATGAAGATTGGTTAGATGAATTAATTCATGAACTGGCTAAAACAGATGGAAAAGGAATTGCGGGTGTTTATAATGGCAATCCTAATTTACCCATGACACAATTTTTGCTTACCAAATCGCATTTTGACCTGTTTGGTTTTATGTATCCCTATCAAATAAAAAATTGGTATTGCGATGATTGGATTACGGAAGTTTACCCGCAAGAATTGGTACATTACAGGTCAGATATTGAATGCCTTAATTCTGGGGGCGAACCACGGTACAAACCCGACAACTTGAATACAGAATGGAAGGATTTAGTAATCTATTACAGAAATATGCTGATGGAGAAACATAACCTGCAATATAAAGATCAATCCATTGGTTATCGATTTAACGTAACCCAACCCCATTATGCTACATCAAAAAATGGATGGATTTCACGGATCGTGAAGTCCATAAAATCCTTGTTAAATTAACCTCGTTTTAATATCCAAACAAGGTTTGTAAATTAACTTCTACAATTGGTCCGAGCGTTTTTAAGTAAACCATATCCAACTTGCTTTTATCGCCAAGTATGGCATAGTTGAAAGGCGTTTCTGAATACGTTTTTTTGTGAAACGAGATTAAATCATCCATTGTGGTAGCAGACACATTTGCGTATTTGCTCGCCTGGTAATTGCTGTCCAGTCCCATTTCCATTAAGCTACGGTTAAACCAGAATAGGCCCGATTTCGTGGTACGTTGTGTGTTCATTTTAGAAATTACCGCCATTTTAGCTCGATCAAAATTCCCTTCAGCAACAGGCAGTTTTTGATGCAATTCATTCAAAGCAATAATCGCTTCCTTCATTTTGTCACTTTGGGTGCCTATAAAAGAGAACACAGTGTTGTATTTTTCTTTTTCGTTTGAGGTACTAAATACCGAGTAAGAACTATAAGCTAGAGACTTCGATTCGCGAATGGTTTGAAAAACTACACCACTCATTCCTCCACCAAAATATTCACGATGTAAGGAACTCATCGCCATTTGATCTACATCAAATAGATTGCTTCTTTTTACCCAAGAGATTTGAGCTTGAACCATATCATCGTATTGAGCAAAGTACACATTCGTTTTCTTTCCTTCTAAGGGCGTGAACGTCTTTTTAGTTGGTGTTGGCTGCCATTCGGCAGGGGAGGCATGTAATGCGCTTATATCAGCTTGAATGGATTCATACTTGGCAGGTCCATAGTACATTACCGTATGCTTATAATTCAATAGTTTTTTGATATATGTGATTAACTGTTCAGCCGTGATTTTATCCAATTCTGCATCGCTCAATTCATAATTAAACGGATTGTCTTTCCCATATAACGCATAAGAGCGTAATCCTGAGGCAATTGCACGTTTATCAGATTTACTATTAGCACGTTCGGTTTTCATATCCTTAATCATATTGTTTAGGGCAGCTTTGTTCGCCAATGGATTCCGAAGCAAATTTTCGAATAACTGAACGGATGCGCTAAAGTTTTTCTGAATTCCATTGAGGTAAACATAACTCTGATCATTGCCTGTGCTTACAGAAAAGCTACTTCCCAAATTATAGAAGGCTTTTGCAATGTCAGAAGCGTTTTTGCCTTCAGCTCCTACGTATTGGATGTAATTAACTGCCAAGGGCAAAATCTTATCATGGTATTTACCCATGTCTAACACATAGTAAAGGCTAAACAATTCATTGGTTGTATTTTGCACATACCAAAGAGGGGCTTTCCCTGTGATACCTTTTTTGATTGCTTTATTTACATCGACAAATTGGGGTTGAATAGGTGAGGTCTCTTCTTGCATTATGTTTGTAACAAAATCTGAGGTCTTATCTCTATTCAATTGCACAGGGGTGATTTTTGGCTTTGGTATGCTGGGTAACTTTTCTCCAGCCCCTTGCTCTTTATAAATTACGGTGTGGTCGTTGGTATAAAACTCATTCGCAAATTTCACCAATTCTGCTTTGGTCATTCGCGACTGGTGATACAAACGGTTATGGTACGAAGTCCATTCCAAATCATAAATGAACGCAGAAGTTAAATCAGTAATGCGACCTTGATTGCTTTCACTAGATTTCATCTTACTTATGGTATAATCTAAAATAATACTCTTTAAAAGGGTGTCGCTAAATTGTCCTTTTTTAATTTTTTCCAATTCTCCCATAAGAAGCGTTTGTACTTCCGTTAGGCTTTGCCCCTTTTTCGGACTTCCATACAAGTAATGAACAGAATAGTCCTTCATATCATTCAAATAGGTAGCTGCACGCAATACTTTTTGCCCTTTCACTAAGTTTAAGTCAAACAAACCTGCTTGAGAGTTATTCAAAAGCATGTCAACCAATTCACTCATCATGGCTTCTTTGGTTCCAAATCCGGGTAGTCTAAATCCAATCCAAGTGGAAGGTTCAGTTTTGCCAGTAATGGTAAACGTTTTGGGTTGAGCACTTGGGTACTCAATTGGGAATTTATATTCGGGTACGGGTTTAGATTTCATTGAACTAAAATGCTCAACAATCATTTTGATGGTGGAATCATATCCAAAATCTCCAGCCATGATTATAGCCATGTTATTCGGCACATAATAAGTTTGATAGTATTCATTGATTTTTACCAGTGAAGGGTTTTTAAGATGTTCTACTGTGCCAATCGTAGTTTGCAAACCGTAATTATGTTTCTTGAATAAGGATGCATTCATGGTTTCAAAAACCTTACTGTAATCATTGTCCATGCTGATGTTCTTTTCTTCATAAACCGCTTCTAGTTCGGTATGGAACAAACGCATTACGGGATGACGGAAACGTTCTGCCTCAATTTCCAACCAACGATGGATTTCATTATGGGGTATGGTGTTTACATAAACGGTTTGTTCAACACTGGTATATGCATTGGTTCCTGTGGCTCCAATGGCCTGTACCATTTTGTCATATTCGTTAGCAATTGAATACTGTGAAGCTAATCCGCTGATGCTATCAATGTCTCCGTAAATCTTTTTTCTGGCAGTAGTATCTTTTGTTGAGTTGTACTTTTCATACAAGTTTTCAATTTGTTTTAAATACACTTGCTCTTTTGAAAAATCAAAGGTGCCATATTTGTCGGTCCCTTTAAACAACATGTGCTCTAAATAATGCGCCAAGCCAGTATTGGTAGATGGATCGTTTTTACTTCCCGCTTTAATTGCAATTCGAGTAGCAACTTTGGGATTGGTCGGGTTCTTACTAAAGATAACCGTCAATCCATTTTTGAGCATATAATGTCTGACCTGCAAAGGGCCATTGTACACTTTACAAACCCAGTCATCGGATTTTTCAATACCATAACTGCGCATTAAAGTTTGTGCAGAAGTGCTCTGTGCGCAATAAAATAGAATAAGGCTTAAGGCAGCAATGAGGTAGGTTTTAGATTGGTTTATTTTTTGCATGGTTATAGGTAAACAAATATATCTCCAAAAATGAGAAAGCTTGAGCAATTAGGCAACCATTCACCGATAAATAGTGTTTTTTTGTAGTAAATTATGAGCCATAAAGGATATACCCGCATGTTACTGACCGTTTTTCTGGTAGGTATATGCGTTTCAGTTAGCGCGCAGCAAACGGATTCCACGGAAAACCAGGAATTAACGCTCACCATAGGGGATACCATAACTTTCTCAACAATATGCGATAGTGGGGTGTATAATTATATTGATGTGTATACCAAAACGAGATTCTCCGATTCCGTTTTAAATTATAACCCAATCACAGGCGAAGGGTTTTATAAAACCTTTTTTGCAGAAGGGGATTTTGATGCACGCAGGTTATCCTGTGATTATGCCGATCAGAAATTTACCATTACTTCCACACAGTATTTTACCGATAACAAGACGGGTGAAGACCGCTTTGTCGTTTTTGTGATGATCGGAGATTGGAAAGTGGCCTGGGTCGAATTTATCGATGCATATGAGGCGGGAGAAATTCTTCTCTACTAGACGCCTGTATCATAATTTCGATTCGGTTATCTTTGCTCGGTGACCAATGATGAAATAGCAACCATTTTAGGAAATTACGGGAAATTGGTGGCACTGCATGGGGGCAATAGCTTTCAGGTAGGTGCTTATCAAGCCGCTTCCTTTAATATCAAAAAGAAGATTACCACACCACTGGATTCATTATCAGAAAATGAATTACGTGAAATTCCTCAAATCGGTAAAAGTGTAGTAGGCAAGATTGTCGAACTCAATGAGAAAGGATCATTTGATTCGTATATCGAGATGCTTTCGAAAACACCCGTAGGAGTGGTTGAAATGTTGAATATACGAGGTCTAGGTCCGAAGAAAGTGAAGTTGATTTGGGAGGAGATGGGCATTGAAACCGTAGGTGAGCTTTTGGATGCATGCCGGCAAAATAGATTAGCCAATACCAAAGGATTTGGCGCAAAAACGCAAGCACAAGTAATGGAATCCATTGAATTTAGCCTGGTTAGCAAGGATAAAATACATTGGGCTAAAGCACATAAAATGGTGATGCAGGTAAATGCTGCTTTAGACAAAATGTTTTCATCAGAAGACTATCAATGGGTAGGGGAGTATGCTAGAAAATGCCAAATCGTTGAAGGACTAGAACTCTTGATTAATAGTTCATACAAGCGAGTTGCTAAAATGAATTTTGGTAACATAGGTTTACCTCTGCATGAGAAAGAGGAGGATGTATTTGAGACTTTTTTTAATGGAGAGTTCCCAATTATTGTGCGTTTTTCTGGAAATTTGGTTTGGGACACCTACACGTATATTACACCAAGTGAAATTCAAGATGAGTTGAAACTTCTGCATATTCCTTCTGCTACAGAAGAAGAATTGTTTAAAAGGAATGATTTGAGTTATATCGTTCCCGAGCTGCGAGAGATTGAAAACATTTCTTGGATGAAAGAGGCTAAAAATCTTATAGAATATGCTGATTTTAAGGGGTGCGTACATAATCATACAACTTACAGCGATGGCATGAATACCCTAACTGAAATGGCAGAGGCATGCATTCAGAATAAGTGGCAATATTTTGGGGTTTCAGATCATTCACAAACGGCTTCTTATGCTGGTGGATTGAAAGAAGCAGACGTATTAAGGCAATGGAATGAAATTGATCAGCTTAATGCGGGTTATACGGATTTTAAAATTTTCAAAAGTATCGAGTCGGATATTTTATCGGATGGCAGTCTGGATTATCCTGAAGAAATTTTGAAAGGTTTCGATTTTGTGGTTGCAAGTATTCATAGCAATTTAAAAATGGATGAGGAGAAAGCTATGATGCGTTTGATTAATGCAATTGAAAATCCCTATACGCGAATTCTAGGTCATTTAACAGGAAGGCTATTGCTGATGCGCGATGGTTATCCAATTGATCATACCAAAATCATCGATGCTTGTGCTGCTAATAATGTGGTCATTGAATTGAATGCGCATCCGTACCGTTTGGATATGGATTGGAGGTATATTCATCAGGCCATAGAAAAAGGCGTGCTCATTAGTATTAACCCTGATGCGCATGTTACTACAGGACTATTGGACATGCAATATGGGGCACATGTTGCGAGAAAGGGGGGGCTGACCGCAGAGTCGTGTTTAAATACGAAAGATGTTACTTCATTTGAGCAATGGATCCGCTCAAAATAAAGTACTAACGATAGAAATCTTGAGTTAATGCTTGATATTCTGGCGTATAGGTATTGTCTAAATCTCGGATAACGAGTTCTGAAACATCCAGTTTGTTTGGATCTGTTCCAATTTCAACCAATATACGATGCGCATCTTTTTCTACTTTGGGTTTAACCGTTGCCAATCGATTGATTCTAAACTTATACTTACAAGTCATTTGCTGTACTTTTTGAAATTCATCAAATGGGAGAACCATAGAAAGTCGCCCATTGGGAGCCAAATGTTCATGGGTGAATTTGAAAATATCTTCTAGCTCCAATTCCTCCATATGCCTTGCTTTTGCTCGCTCACTGTTTGGGCTTTGAAGGGATTGTTTATTAAAAAATGGTGGATTGGTGATGATTAAATCGAATCGTTGTTTTGGAACATAGTTTTTTAAGTTTCCCAATTCAAAATGCATGTTGTTCGACCAAGGTGAATTGATGCGATTTTCATTGGCTTCTAAAACTGCTGAATCGGAAATGTCTATTCCTGTTATATGGGCATTCTCATTGCTTTGAGCGCACATAAAAGAGAGTATCCCACAACCGGTACCAATATCCAGTACTTTCTTGCAATTACTCACATCGGTCCAAGCTCCAAGGAGCATGCTGTCAACTCCAATTTGCATTGGACTAAGCCCATGCTTCAAACTGAATTTTTTAAATTGAAATGGTTCCAAGATTTAATGGTTTAAATAAACTTTTAGTAGTTTATTCTTTCATTAACCATTTTGCACGCGCTTTGTTTGCTTTCTTCTCTGATTTTACCTGTGGAGTGAGGCTAATTTTTTGATCTGGGTTGTATGAAAGGGTAATTTCAAGCTGTTTTGTGATACCATCCCGAATGATGTCTAGCAGAATAATCTCATCCATAGTAAACCCATCAAATGCACCTTCTAATGTGCTTATAGAGTCTCCGCTAATTGCAATGAGTTGGTCTCCAGCATTTATCCCACCGCGATATGCTGCTGTGTTCCTTTGGACTGAGTTCACGATAATTTTACCTTCCGTTGTTTTGGTAGTTATGCCCAGACTAATTTTATTGGTGTCTTGTTCAGATTTGTATTCTAACCCTGCATGTTTAAAATAGGTAGGGTAATCAATTGCAGCGGTGCTATGCACCACATGATTAAAGAATGAACTCAAATCCTTACCCGCAAGTTTATTGGCAGCACTAAAAATATCCTGCTCGGTGATTCCTTTTTCAGGATTAGCCTTGTATTTGGCATATAATACTTGCATTAAATCATCTAAATTGTATTTGCATTCACTTTCTTTAACAATAGTTAAATCCAAAAGGGTAGCAACAATTGCACCTTTGCCATAATAGGAAATAGTGGTGTTTGTTGAGTTCTCATTCGGTCGGTATGCCTTAATCCAAGCATCATAACTTGCTTCTGCAACGGTTTGAACCTTAACACCAGGTCTGTTTTCAGTTCCTTCAATATTATTAGTCACTCGTTTTAAGTAAGCCGTTTCATCAATGAATCCAGCTCTGTGAAGTAACAATTCATCATAGTAGGCAGTAAACCCTTCAAAGAACCAAAGTAATTCAGTATGGTTTTCTACATCATAATCAAAAGGGCCCAATTCCATTGGTCGTAATCTTTTAACATTCCACAAGTGGAAATACTCATGCGCAACCAAGCTAATGAAATTGATGTATTTTTCTTCTTTGGCATAGTCATTACGTGCCATCATTAATACTGTTGAATTTAAATGTTCTAATCCGCCTCTACCGTGATCTGTATTCTCTACAATAAATAAGTATCGTTTTACTGGAAGCTCACCCCAAACCTTTATTGTGGTTTCAATAATGCGCTTCATGTCTTTTGCCAATCGTTTATAGTCCGCATTGTTTTTGCCCACCATTGCAACAGTATGTGTAACACCAGCTGCTTCAAATGTGAATTCGTCATGGTTACCCACTTCGATTGGAGCATCAACCAATAAATCATAGTTTGCTGCAACCACTTGCTTTTTGTTATTTGGGTTGATTAATCCACATGCCACTTTTTTCCAATTCTTATGCGGTGTAACATTGACAATGTGTTCTTCATTTTCTTGCCCTTTTGCATACGTAAAAGTACCTACAGAGGAAATTAAAGCGTGCTCTGCGTTAATAAAGCTAGTTCTCACACTCACTTCATTAGCATAGATTAAATAAGAGAATTCAACCTGTTCACCTTGCTTAGCATCTAATTGCCATTGGTTCTTTTGAATTTTCTTCAATCCAAAATTAGATTGGATGCCTTCCATATTTTTAGAGAACTCTCGAACCAAATAAGACCCTGGTGCCCAAACGGGCATGCCAACGATGGGTTGATCTGATTTTGCCGTGAATTCCATTTTTACATGGCAGTAATGGTTCTCAGGATTAGGGAAACTTAGGGTGTATGTAATTGCGCTCATATGAAGTGTCGTTAAGATAAAAAGCGTGAAAGCAAGCAAGTGTTTTGTTTTTTGCATAAAAATTTGTGGTAACAAAAAAGCCTCGACAGTAATTTGTGTCAAGGCTTTTTTATGGATTATAATTGGGTTAGCTTTTTTTAGCGTAACGTTTCTTAAATTTATCAATTCTACCTGCTGTATCAACAAGGTTTTGTTGTCCAGTATAAAAAGGGTGTGATTTAGAAGAAATATCTAATTTGAACAATGGATACTCATTCCCATCCTCATGCTTAATGGTTTCTTTTGTTTCAACCGCTGAACGTGTCAAAAAAGTCTGATCGCAGCTCATGTCTTTGAATACTACTAATCTGTAATTTTTTGGGTGTATTTCGCTTTTCATGTTATATAATTTTGTTCGTGCCGTATTTTACGGAGTGCAAATGTACGAATTTGACCTGAATTATTCAATAAGTTATTGCAGGTTTTGCATATTTGATCAATTTCCTATTCGCGCTGGCTAACTTCAGCCAATAGATTCAATTATTTCACGTAGTTTTGCGGTTGCAAAATGTCTTCAAAATCACGCTTAGTCATATTAGAAAAGAAGGTCATCGATAAAAAGCTGAATCGAATGGCATGCCAAATATTGGAATGTCACACTAAAAATTTGAACATACAATTTGTGGGTTTAAATGAAAGGGGATTTCAATTGGCGAAATTGCTTACAAAGAAAATAGCTAAGTTGGATTCGAGTAAACAGGTGAATCTATTTCAGGGGCACTCAGAAACGGAGTTTTCTATTGAGCAAATGAATAAACTCAATGCAAAATCACCGATCATCCTTGTGGATGATGTGCTGAATACCGGAAGATCTATTTTTCATTTATTATCCATTCTGACGGAAATTAAACCGGCTCAATTGGAGATTTGCGTACTGGCAGTGCGCCACCATAAACGTTTCCCAATTCATGCAAATTATGTGGGTTTAACCATTGCTACCACCTTACAGGAGCATATCTATTTTGATATTACAAAACCAGAACTCTATTTAGAATAGAGTATTGAGGCTTATGGCTTTCCTTTGCCAGACCCTTTTCTTTCCTTTATTTTACTCATGAGTATTTTTCGGATTTCGCGTTCTACCGCATACAATTTCAATACTTTTTGTGCAGGAAGTACAGTTAAGAATTTATCTGTATACGATTTGTGTAAATCTGCTTTTTGTTGGTTGAGATTTTTTAACGTGGTCAACATTTTCTTTGCTTCTATTTCGCTGATATCGGTTTTTTGAGCGTTGCGCATTATACTTCTAATTTGCTTAATTAGTAATTTTTCTTTGTCCTTATACTCTTTATAAAGGGGTAAAAAGTCTTTTTGTTCTTGAGCAGTTAATGCGAGCTTTTCAATTAAAATAGCATTGCGCAATTCCTCAAACTTTCTTTCTTTAGCGGTGTCTCGTGCTGCTGTTGCGGCAAAACAGCTTCCTAATATTAGGCTTAGTGTAAATAAATATTTTAGTGTTTTCATCATTTGGTCTATTAAGTATATTCTTTTAATAATTCATCTAATTCCTCTTCGGTAATTTCATCCAATAATTCCGAATCGGTTTCTATATTTTCCAAGGGTACGATATCTTCAATAACTTCTTCATCTGAACCAAACTGCTCCAATGCGCTCATTTGCACGGGGTTCATATTAATCTGTACAGGAATGACTTCCTGTGTAATACTTGGAATATTTGCGGATGGACTCTCATGTGAAGAGGTATCCATAGGTGTAACTGCAATTGCAGGATTGATTACTTCTTCTCTATTCAGATATAGGATAGATGTAATCCCAAGAAGAATAACCGCTGCGGCAGATAACCATTTTGCGTAAAGCGGAAAGGTTCGTTTCATTGTATGGGGGTGTTCATCGGCATAATCCATCATTTTTTGATTTAGCGAATCAAAATAAGCTGGGTCGTTTAGTTTTGAATTTTTTTCTTTCATCATTCAATCAATTTTTTCTGTACCTCATTTTTTATTTTTACTACTGCGTGGTGATATGAGGCTTTCAATCCACCTACAGATGTATTCGTTATTTCGGCAATTTCAATGTAGGTCTTATCCATAAAGTATTTTAGTTCAAAGACATTTCTTTGCTTGTCTGGTAGATTTTCAACTGCTTGGGTTAACCATTCCCATATTTGTTCACCGTCCAATCCAGGTTGACTAATTTCTCGAATCACCACATCGTCTAAATTGAGCGTGGGTTTCTTCTTTTTGATCCAAGCCAGCGCTTCATTTTTAGTAATGGTGTAGCACCAAGTATAAATACTAGATTGGCCTTTGAATTTGGGTATATTTTGCCAAATTTTGATTAAGGCATTCTGCATAATATCATCGGTATCGTTGTGATTACTCATCATGCGATAAACCAATGCATACAAAGGTCGATTGAAATCTTGCATGATATTTAGAAAGGCCTCTTTGTACAATTTTTGGCTCAAAAGCCGCTCAATTTCTTGATTTCTACTTTTCAATTTCTACTACTTAGATACAAATTAAATCGAAAGGTTTAAAACTGCAGATAAGTTTTTAGTAAATACATCGATTCGGCCCTGATCATGCTTGTAAAATAAGGCATTAATAATACCTTTGTGCTAGCAAAAATAACCTTAATATATTGTAATTATGAAAGTAACCGTAGTAGGAGCAGGAGCAGTTGGCGCAAGTTGTGCCGAGTATATTGCCATTAAAAATTTCGCATCAGAAGTTGTATTGTTAGATATCAAAGAAAACTATGCTGAGGGCAAGGCTATGGATTTGATGCAAACGGCATCTTTGAATGGATTTGACACGAAAATTGTGGGCAGTACAAATGATTATTCGAAAACTTCAGGGAGTGATATTGCGGTTATTACCAGCGGTATTCCAAGAAAACCAGGTATGACAAGAGAAGAATTAATAGGAATTAATGCGGGTATTGTTAAAACGGTTGCAACCAGTCTAGTGGCAGCTTCTCCTAATGTAATTCTTATTATCGTAAGTAATCCAATGGATACCATGACTTACTTGGCACACCAAGCTACTGGTTTGCCA
Source organism: uncultured Bacteroidia bacterium (assembly GCA_943788195.1). Taxonomy (GTDB): domain Bacteria; phylum Bacteroidota; class Bacteroidia; order NS11-12g; family UBA955; genus CALSPH01. The sequence goes on along the minus strand of CALSPH010000002.1, from coordinate 131,269 downwards.
AAGCGCAGAATTATTGGAATGGGTGGAGCACTGGATAGCGCTCGATTTAAGTATAGATTAGCCGAGGCTTTAGATTGTCCTCAATCAGATATCAACGGAATGGTAATTGGTGGACATAGCGATAAAGGGATGGTTCCTTTAACTCGATTAGCTACCAGAAATAGTGTGCCAGTATCTAAATTCATTTCAGATGAACGTTTGAATGAAGTTTTAGAAGCCACTAAGGTAGGAGGAGCAACATTAACCGGAATGCTTGGAACAAGCGCTTGGTATGCCCCTGGAGCAGCAGTTTCTTCATTGGTTCAGTCCATTGCTTGTGATCAAAAGAAAATGTTCCCTTGTTCATCTTTATTAGAGGGAGAATATGGTTTAAATGATTTGTGTATTGGAGTTCCAGTTATTTTAGGTAGCAATGGGATTGAAAAAATTGTTGAAATCGAATTGAGCGAAGCAGAACAGAATAAATTGAATGAAAGTGCTGAAGGGGTGAAAGCTACCAATGCCTTATTAACTCAAACCAGCTAAATGGAATAAATATTAGGAGATGAGCTTAAGCTCTTTTTCGAAAAAGGAAACTCCTTTCAGTAATGGAAGGAGTTTTTTTTTGTCTGTTAATTGATTGTTGATGATAACAACTATTCGATACCTTTGTTAGTATAATTATCAACCATGCATAATCGCATTAAGTTCTGGCTCCTTTTTGTGCTGCTATATATCTTAGCCTTCTTTATATGGTGGACCTATTCCTTGATGGATCTGAATCAAGAGAAGTTTTCATTGTTGTTAAAGAATGAAGAACTGAGAGCAAAGCAGGAATGCATGATGATGAGAAACAACATGTATCAAAAGGAGGGAGAGCCCTTTCCAAAGGAGTCCATTGAAAACTATGCCCAAGAAAATTGCAAGGGGTTAGAGTTGTTTTGGGACGAAGCTGGTAAGCCAGACTTAAGGGTTTCGAAGACAGTGATTGACCGAAATACTGCAGAACTAAAAAAGGAACGCTTTAAGTATCTTACGGAGGGGATTACTATGTTCATTATGATTGCCATTGGTATTATTTGGATATTCGTGCGAATTGGTAAAATATTGAATTTGAGTAAACAGCAGAATAATTTTCTACTTTCCGTCTCACACGAATTAAAAACACCCATTACTGCAATTCAACTTTCAGCTCAAACATTGAACCGGAATTTTGAAAAACTGAATACGGAAAATAAATTCAAACTACTGGATACCATCAATGCAAATACCGGTCGCCTAAATGGGTTAATAGACCAAATGTTAATACTTACCCGTATTGAAGGTTCTCAATACAAATATGATAAACAGGACATTGACTTGAAGGAATTGGTGAATGGGGTGATTCAAAACAGTTCAAACACCCAATTATCTCATTTTACTGTCATAAACAATATCCCAAGCAACGCAATAGTGTTTTTTGATCGTCTTACTTTTGAACTTTGCTTTAGCAACTTAATTGAAAACTCAATAAAGTATAGTCCCAATGGAGGTACTATTTCGATTAATGGAATTTCAAAAGGGGGCAATTGGCATATTGAAGTTTGTGATGAAGGTGTCGGAATAAAGGACGAAGAAAAGAAAAGAGTTTTTGAAAAATTCTATCGCGTTGGAAATGAAGATACAAGAACATCAAAAGGTACAGGTTTAGGTTTGTATCTGGTAAAGCAAATTTTAAGCCGCCAAAATGCAAGCATTAGGGTTAAAGATAATGAACCAAATGGCTCAATTTTTGTAATTAAATTAAAGATAAAATAATGACAGCAGTAATGACAGATGTAAAAGCACGAATCCTTCTAGTTGAAGATGAAGAACATTTGAACGATTTAGTTAAAATGAATCTTGAAATGGATGGTTTTAAGGTAATTCCTGAAACAAATGGCGTTAAGGCAATTCAGCGCTTTAAAGAAGAAAAGTTTGATTTGGTCATCTTGGATGTAATGCTGCCAGGCGCTGATGGAATACAAGTTTGTGAGACTATACGATTAGTTGATAATCAGGTCCCCATTATTTTTGTATCAGCCAAAGGAACACCTGAGGATCGAATTAAGGGATTGAAAAAAGGTGGAGATGATTATTTGGCCAAACCTTTTAATTTAGAAGAACTGATATTGAAGGTAAATAAGTCGGTTAATCGTCAAGAAAATAATACTGCGAAACAAGATTTAGAAGAATACGCTTGGGGAGATAATTTTGTTAATTTCTCAAGTTATAAAGCCATAGGGAATAATGGCGAGTTTACTTTAACCAAAAAAGAAGCTTTGCTTTTAAAACTGCTTATTGAAAATAAAGATGAAGTAGTAAGCAGAGAAAAAATTCTTCAATCTGTTTGGGGATATACGGTGTATCCATCAACGCGAACCATTGATAATTTTATCTTAGCATTCCGTAAATACTTTGAGAAAGATTCCAAAAACCCTGTAAATTTTACAAGCTTAAGGGGTGTTGGCTATAAGTTCTCAGACACCTAGTATTCATTAATCCAACTCATTTTCATACCCATGGTCTGTTTGCCATGGACCTTTTTGATAAGCTTCTACCGCCAATTCATCACAGCGCTCATTTAAAGCGTTACCTGCATGACCTTTTACCCATGTGAATTTTGGGTTGAATTTTGACAGCAACGGAATCATTCTTTTCCAAAGGTCTACATTCTTTTTTTTCTTGAAACCCTTGGCTTGCCAAGACATCAACCAACCTTTATTGATCGAATCACAAACATATTTACTATCCGTAAAGCATTCAATAGGATATTTGTTGTGCTTCAATTGCTCTAAACCCTTAATTACCGCTAATAGCTCCATTCGATTATTAGTAGTCAGTTCATAGGCTTCTGCCATCTCTTTTCTTTTTTCTCCAAAAAGAAGCACTGCTCCATAACCTCCTTTACCAGGATTGCCGCTGCATGCACCGTCAGTATATAAATTTATTTTCACTATTCTATAATTTCGGCAACTACAAAAGTACTCCCTCCAACAAAAATAAGATCATTGTTGGATGCTTTATTTTTTGCCTCCTGCAGGGCAAGATTAACCGATTCAAAGGTTTCACCTTGTAGACCCACTTTGGCCGCTTTTCTTTCCAATTCTTGGGCACTCATTCCTCTTGGTACATTGGGTTTGCAAAAGTAATAATGGGCACTTTTAGGTAAGAGCATTAAAATAGAATGAATGTCTTTGTCATTTGCCATGCCGAAAACAATATGCAATTGGTTGAAGTCTTCGCTTAATAATTGGGGAATGAGATAGGCCAATGCAGCTTCATTATGTCCGGTGTCTGCAATGATTTTGGGATTCAATCCCAATTGCTGATATCGACCTTTGAACGCAGTAAGCTGTTGAACATTCTGTAATCCATTTTCAATGTGCTCATCTGTGATATGAAAACCTAACTTAATCAATCGCTCAAGTGAGCACAATGCGGTTTTTAGATTATACGTTTGATAGGATCCGATTAAATCGGATTCAATTGATGGCAGTTTCTCTTTATCTGCAAACCAAATCTCTGCCTTTTCCAGTTTTGCTTTTTGGATAAATACAGTTGAAGTCTCAAGCTGCGTTTCTCCAATAACAACGGGTGTATTTGATTTGATAATACCAGCCTTTTCATGGGCGATTTTTTCTAAGGTATCCCCCAAATATTGCTGATGGTCTAAACTGATATTCGTGATAATACTTAAAAGGGGTTGGATCACATTGGTGCTATCCAATCTTCCGCCCATGCCCGTTTCAATAATTGCAATGTCCACTTGTTCTTTGGCGAAATATTCAAATGCCATGGCAACAGTCATTTCGAAAAAACTGGGCTTAACATCCGAAACCATCATTTTGCGCGTAAAATCGACTACTTGTTCTTTCGCGATTTCTTTGCCATCTATTTTAACTCTTTCCTCAAAGTTTTTAAGGTGCGGGCTGGTGTATAAACCGGTTTTATAACCTGCCGTTTGCAGCACGGCTGACAACATATGGGAAACACTGCCCTTGCCATTCGTTCCAGCCACATGAATGGTCTTGAATTCTCTTTCTGGATTGTTTAATTCTGAAAGCAAAAGCTTTATGTTATCTAGTCCTGGGTGATAAGCGGCCTTGCCCTGTTTCTGAAATATGGGTAATTGGGAATAAAGCCAATCGATTGCTTCTGTGTACTGCAAATTATTTTTTGGTTACAAGTAATTGTTCGCAAACAGTCTGAGATAAAGAAACGGATTTTTGATCATTATAATTAACCACCATGCTTTGATCGAAGGGCTCAATAGAAACAATCGTAATTAATGTGCCTAAGGCGAGACCTCTGCTGTTGAGGAAGTTTAAAAAATCATTTTCGCTTTGTTTTAAGGAAGATAAAATGACCGTTTCACCTGCCGCACATTGGCTCAATTGCTGATGATGTTGTTGAATCACTTTTCCATCCTTATTTGGTATAGGAGAACCATGTGGATCAACCTCTGGAAAACCAAGTAATTCGTCCATTTTGTCAAAAAACCGTGGAGCAATAATGTGTTCCATTTGTTCAGCTATTTCATGCACATCTTCCCATCCAAATTCCATTTTTTCTACCAAGTACATTTCGGTGAGTCGGTGTTTACGGATGATATAAGCAGCGCTGAGCTTTCCTTTTTGCGTTAAAAGAATGGGTTTATATTTTTCGTATTTAACCAAGCCTTTTTCATGCAAGTTCTTAATCATACTATTGGCAGTAGGTGAGCTGATCTCAAGCCGTTTGCTGATTTCTGATAAATTCACAACATCTTCCTCATTCGCCAATAAATATAGCGTTTTAAGGTAGTTTTCTTCTGTTTGGGATAGCATTGGTCGAATTGTTAGTACAAATATAATAAGATTAATATAATAATTTTGTTAGAGCAGTCTAACATATTATATTTGTACAGTCTAAATTATATGCCTAGATGAATAAAGCATTACTGATTCTTTTTGTATTATTTACTACATCAGCCTTGAAGGCGGCTAATGTCAGAGGTGTGGTGCAAAACAATGCCCAGAATTTGAGCTTTGTGAAGGTGAAGTTAGATAGCAGAACAACGTATACCGATACTGCAGGTCGGTTTGAATTCAATAATGTGGACACGGGTAATTATAATCTTACATTAAAGTTAGTGGGATACGATATGTTATTCCAGCGTTTAAGTGTATTGGGTGAAGATATAGACTTGGAAATTTCAATGCTCCCTAGTGCAAAATTGATGAATAAGGTTGTGGTCAGTGGGAATCTAAAGGAAGTCTCTAAATCTAAAAGCCCAGTTCCAATTGATATAATCAGTGCAGAATATTTACAAGCGAATCCAGCTCCTTCTGTTTTTGAAGCCTTGCAAACCGTAAATGGGGTAAGACCACAAAACAATTGCAACGTGTGTAACACAGGTGATATTCATATCAATGGGCTGGAAGGAGCCTATACGATGATTCTAATTGATGGTATGCCTATTGTTGGAGGTCTGTCAACAATTTATGGCCTCAACGGAATTCCACAATCTTTGATTGAACGAGTTGAAATTGTAAAAGGACCTGCTTCTACTTTGTTTGGTTCTGAGGCGGTAGGGGGTATTATTAATGTAATAACCAAGAATCCATACAATACAGCTAAGTTAGCAGTGGATTATATGCACAGTTCTTGGAATGAATCTAATTTAGACGTAGCATACAAAACAGCCTTGGGTGAAAAAGTAGACATGCTGGTATCCGCCAATTATTATAACTATGATAACCCGATTGATAAGAATGGGGACGGTTTTACGGATCTTACCATACAGAACCGCGTATCATTGTTTTCAAAAATGCTTTTGAAAAGGAAATCGAATAAGTTGTTCTCATTGGCGGCCCGTTACAACTCAGAGAAAAGATGGGGAGGAGAAATGGACTGGGAAACTCAGTTTCGAGGAGGTGATAGTATTTATGGTGAAAGTATCTATACCAATCGTTGGGAGGCCTTTGGTGTATATGAATTACCGACTCAATTCAACTTAAAGCTTCAATACAGTAGCAATTACCATAAGCAGAATTCTTATTATGGCAATGTTGGCTTCTTTGCGGATCAATTTGTCCAGTTCGGTCAGTTAATTCATGAAGAGCGTATTGGAAAGAACACCGAATTATTAGCAGGCGTAACCTATCGGTGTACCTTTTATGATGACAACACCATTGCTACACAGGAACAGGATACCATCCACAACAATAATCAACCGAGCATTACGCATTTACCGGGTGCATTCATTCAAACACAGCACTACATCAAAGAAAATAAGATAATACTCACAGGATTGCGCTATGATTATAACAGCATTCATGGCCACATCCTTACTCCTAGAGTAAATTACAAATGGAATTCAGCGAATAAACGAACCATTTTTCGTATAAGTGCAGGTAATGGATATCGAGTGGCAAATGTATTTACGGAAGATCATGCCGCCTTAACCGGTGCACGTAAAGTGGTTTTTAAATCAAAATTGAAGCCCGAAAAATCATGGAATGGGAATGTGAATATGGAGAAGAAGTTAATCATTGGAAAAGATAAGTTACTGAATATTGACGCTTCCACTTGGTATACCTACTTTACCAATAAAATTATTCCAGATTACCTAACCAATCCAAATCAGATTATCTATGATAATTTAGCGGGTTATGCCGTTTCTCAAGGTGTTTCCTTAAACTTAGATTTAATTACAAGTGGTGGGTTTGGAGCCAATATAGGAGCCACCGTTATGGATGTGAGTCAATTTGATAACGGAGAAAAAACAAGACAATTACTCACCGAACAGTTAAGTGGAGTTTGGAAAATAAGCTATGAAATGCCACGATTTAAATTATTGATTGATTATACTGGAAATGTATATAGTCCGATGAAGCTTCCACGGCTAGGTTCATTAGATCAGCGCAGTGCTAATTCTCCTTGGTATAGCTTGCAAAATATTAAGGTGACCAAAACATTCAAGTCATTTACATTGTATGGTGGGGTGAAGAACTTGCTCAATTTTACACCAAGTAGCTTGAGTATTGCACGCTCTTTTGATCCTTTTGATAAACAAGTGCAGTTTGATGCAAACGGTAATGCAATACCCACCGTTAATAACCCACAAGCATTAACTTTTGACCCAAGTTACGTGTACGCCTCAAATCAAGCCAGAAGGTTTTACATTGGGCTATCCTATAAATGGTTAAAATAGTATCCTTCATATTCGTTTTGTCCTTGGCTTTTGTGCAATCCACAAATGGCTCAACAGACAGTACCCAAGATAAAAGTATTCAAACCATATCCTTGCTTCACCTCGAGGACAGTATGAAACAAAATCCAAAACCGGTGGTGATTTATTACTATGCAGATTGGTGTAAATGGTGTAAGCTATTAGAAGTCAATGTGCTTAGCGACTCCACGATTGTTGACTCGATGAATGCGCATTATTATTTCGTCAAATTTGATGGGGAATATCAAGGTGAAATCCAATTCTTAGGAAGGACCTATTCCTACATAAAAACAGGGGATAAACAAGGGTATCATGAGTTTTGTATGGTATTCGACAAAATTTCTGCTTACCCATCTTTGGTATTCCTGAATAGTCACTTTGAAAGAAAAGAAACGGTTGCAGGCTATTTGAAGGCCAAGGAATTAATTCAAAAGATGGTTGACAATTTGAATTAGTCTGTAATAATTTCAAGCTTATATTTGCCCCTGCATGGCTAAAAGCCCTTCAAACATATTAGTAATTCGTTTTAGCTCTATAGGTGATATAGTGCTGACAAGCCCTGCCCTGCGATGTATTAAGCGGAAGTATCCACACAGCACTTTGCATTTCTTAAGTAAAAAGAAGTTTGTCCATGCATTCGCAGCTAATCCATTTATTGATAAAGAAATCTACTGGGAAGGCAAGAAAACATTGAAACATTTAGCTCGTCAAAAGTTTGATCTTGTGGTTGATCTACATAACAATTTGAGAACCAGACGGGTTTGGTTTTATCTATTGAAACAACGGCATCGACCGAAATGGGTACGATTTAATAAGATCAATTTGGCAAAATGGTTTGCCGTTCGGTTTAAACTAAAACGCGTATTGCCCAAGAAGCACATCGTTCATCGTTACATGAAACCCTTGGAAAAAATCGGAATTCCCTTCGATGACAAAGGCTTAGATTATTTTATTGAGCAGCGCTTCCGAATAGATATACCGAAGCATTATCCTGGATTAGAGGCAAAGAAATACTATGCCTATGCCATTGGAGGTCAACATGAAACGAAGAAATTGCCTTTTCATCGTCAAGTTGATTTGCTTACTCAATTGAATCAAACAACTATCCTGCTTGGAGGTAAGGAGGATTATAACGATGCTGAGGAATTGATGAAGGCAGTGCCCAATTGTCACAATGCTTGTGGGCGTTATAATTTGCAGGAATCAGCAAGCATCATTGAGCAATCTAGAAAAGTGATCACCCATGATACCGGCTTAATGCACATAGCTGCTGCACTGCTTAAACCCATTATTTCAATTTGGGGGAATACCATACCTGAGTTTGGCATGTATCCATTCTATCCTGTCAATTTCCATGATTATGAAAACAGGCAACTGGAAGTGGATGTGTATTGCAGACCTTGTAGTAAAATCGGTTTTAAAAAGTGCCCATATGGCCATTTTAAATGCATGAACAAACATGATTTTACCGGCTTATCTTGAGCTATTTTTAAAGGGTATTGTTTGTCACGTAATCCCGAATTTTCTCAAGCACTAATGTAAAGTCGGATGGCAATTCAGCCTCAAAATAAACCTCTTTTTTAGTTTTTGGATGTTCGAACCCAAGTACTTGAGCATGCAATGCTTGACGCGGAATTATCTTAAAACAGTTATCGATAAACTGTTTGAATTTCGCATGCCGACTGCCTTTCCATATTTTGTCTCCACCGTAACGCTCATCTGCAAAAATAGGATGACCAATATGAGCCATATGCGCTCTGATTTGATGCGTTCTACCAGTTTCTAACTTGCATTCAATGAGGCTACAAAAATGAAAATTTTCTAATACCTTATAATGGGTTATCGCGTGCTTACCTAGCTCAGGATTAGCAGGAACTGATCGTTTTCTTCGGTCTTTGTTATCTCTGGCAAGGGGAGCCTCGATGGTTCCATGGTCCTCTTCAAAATTGCCCCAGACCAAAGCTAAGTACTTGCGCTCGATGGTGTGGTGATAAAACTGATTGGCTAAATGGGCAAGGCAATCTTCATGCTTAGCCACAACTAAAAGCCCACTGGTATTTTTATCAATCCGATGCGCTAATTGAGGTGTAATTTTAATATCAGGGAGAATGGTTTTATTAAAATCGTACAATAATCCATGCAGTAAAGTGCCCGTGTAGTTGTTGAATCCAGGATGTACTACTATACCGCTTTGTTTATTAATAATAGCCAGATCATCATCTTGATACACATATTCAATGTCCAGCTCTTCCGGATGAACCGTGGTATCTCGAGGAGGATAGGGAAGGACAATGCTAATTTCCTGATTGGGTTTGACCTTAAAATTGGGCTTAACCGGTTTATCATCTACTAAAACGGAGTTATTGCGCATTGCGGCCTGCAATTTGGTACGACTCGCATTCTGTATTTTGTGCATCAAGTACTTATCAATGCGCAAAGGTGATTGCCCAGGATCAACCGTAAATTGATGGTGTTCATATAATTCTTCCTCTGAAGAGGAATTGTCCTGTTCTTGCGTTTCTTCAACCACATGGCAAATTTAAATTTAATTATTGGGTATCCTTTCTAGGTATGTGATAAAGATTGCACCAATTTTTTATCCAATACTTCATCTTCCTATTCATTATCATTACATTTGCACACTAAATATGATAACACACGAGGAGTCATTAGAAAATTTCAAGGATCAACTGCAATACGCATTAGATAATTATACTTCGCATGGTATAAAACCGGAAGACATCGATCATATAGTAATGGGGGGACTTGGAGGGTCCGGGATAGGAGCGAGATTTGCTAAAAACTTTTTTTATGAGTTGTCCGATAAGAGCATAGAAGTAGTTTCAGATTATCATTTACCTAACTATATTGGCAATCGCACGCTGCTCATTTTAGCAAGTTATTCTGGTGAAACGGAAGAAACCTTGTCAATGTTGGCCGAAGGCTTACAGGCAAATTGTAAGATTGTCACCATTTCAAGTGGTGGAATATTAGCAGAGATTAGCGAAGAAAATCAATTCAAAACATATGCAGTTCCAGAAGGTTATCAGCCAAGAATGGCTTTTGGTTTCTCTTCTGCAATCAACTTTTTAATACTCGCAGACTTGCTTGGGATTGATAATATAACAGATGAGTTTAAGCATACGATCAAGACCTACGAAAATGGAAATGATTGGAAGGAAAGTGCACAGAGAATGTTGAATTACTTTGATGCCAAAGTGAAGAACAAATTTGTCATAGTTGCTGACCGTAATGCAGAACCAACTGCCACCCGTTTTGCACAACAAATTCAAGAGAATGCCAAATTAGAGGCATTTGTGAATGTATTGCCAGAGAATAATCACAATGTATTAGAAACGTATTATTCTGCCTTGCCGAGTAATTTTGTGCTTTTGGATGGCAATAGCAATGAGCGTGTAACTCAGCGTTTCAATTTCCTTAAAGGGGTATTAAAAGAAAACAATATTCCGTTTGTTACGATTAATTTTGATGGTGCTGTAATCAGTGAAATATACAAAACAGTGCATATATTAGATTGGTTCAGCATTTTGTTAAGTAATAAGGTGGGTGCAGATAATATGCAAGTAAAGAATATAACCGAATTGAAAAAATACTTAAGTAAAAATTAACATGAAATTAGTTACCTATACCAATTCTAATGAAGCTCGACTTGGGGTTTTAGTGGACAGCACCATTTATGATTTAAATGCACATGATGGAAGTTTGCCATCAGATATGCTGTCATTCTTACAAATGGGAGAAGGTGCGATGGATAAAGCTCGTGCGGTTGAACAAACCATTTTAAACGGGAATGGAAATGCTGCACTTGGATATGATGAGAAAACCGTGTTGTCTCCAATAACGAATCCAACCTCATGTAGAGATGCGTATGCATTTCGTCAACATGTTTTTACCGCAAGAAGGAATCGCGGGGTAGACATGATACCTGAATTTGATCAATTCCCGATATGGTATTTTACCAATCACAATGCGGTTCAAGGACCGGGGCCAATTGAATGCATGCCAGATCATTTTCATAAATTAGATTTTGAATTGGAAGTTGCTATTATAGTAGGAAAGAAAGGAAGAAACATTAAAGCAGCTGAAGCCGATGAATATATTGCAGGGTATTTAATCATGAATGACATGAGCGCACGTTTAATCCAAATGGAAGAAATGCGTCTTAATTTAGGGCCTGCCAAAGGAAAAGACTTCAGTACAGCAGTAGGACCTTTCTTGGTTACTACAGATGAAATGGAACAATACCTTAAACCAACCAAACCAGGTCATACCGGTAATCAGTATGATTTGACTATGACTTGTAAAGTAAATGGGGTTGAAGTGAGCAGAGGAAATGCAGGAGATATGGATTGGACATTTGCTGAGATTCTAGAACGTTGTGCTTATGGAGCAGATATATATCCAGGTGATGTGATTGGAAGTGGTACGGTTGGCACCGGTTGCTTTATGGAACTCAATGGGTCTGCAAAGCTGGCTGATCCAAATTCTACTCCACAATGGCTTAAAGATGGTGATACGGTAGAAATGGAGATTACAGGTCTTGGTAAGTTAGTGAATACAATCCAAGCAGTAGACTCAACTCATTCGCTATTGGCACTAAAAAAGAATATGCAAACAAGCTAGTTTGTAGATAATTTAAATTTATTCCGTATACATTAGACTGCAACCTCGAGTTTCAGCTTGATCCATTCTACCCAGGACATCAAAGCCACCTGTTTCATTCATCTTGCCAAGATCCTCCGTTTCAATAAACGAGCACGTTTGCCAATTGTTTAAATCAATCACATTGATGGCTCCATGACGATTTGTGACCATCATATTGAATGGGTCTCTAGGGTCTCGAATAATGATTTTCATACTTGGGTGTGTCTGGAATTGTTGATTTTCAACATCCCAATAGGCTTGTGATAGTAATTCAGTCATCCCGTATTCAGATGATATTTCAGTCTTAGGAAAAGCAGAATGCAATATAGAATGAAGTTCTGTGCGAATCATTTCTTTTCTTTTACCTTTCATTCCACCAGTTTCTATCACTTTGAGCTTATCCCATTCAAGTTGAAAGCCAGCAATAAAATCGAGCAATGCATAACTAACACCCCATAGTATGGTAGGAATATTTTTTTTCTTATTGGACTCAAGGTGTTTGGCAAGTGCATCAAAATCATTTAAATAAAACGCACCCTTAACCGTTGCGTGTTCAATGAAGTGATTTACCTGGTAAACCAAGGATGAGTTGCCTTGCTCTAGGTAGTTCGGTAGCAATGCCAAGTGGCAATACTTTTCAAAATCGCCAAAAGCATGATTAAAATGTTGGACAAAGCTGGATTCGTAAATGGATAAATCTGGAATATAGTGCTTTGAGGGAGTCCCGGTTGTTCCACTACTTTTAAAGTGAAAATCAGTATTAGAATTTAGGCTGTTGATCCGGTGCGATTTAAAAAAAGAAATGGGTAAATAGATTAACTTTTCAATGGAATCTACTTCAGAAGCATTCTTGCCAATTTCCTTTATATACTGGTTCAGAACCATGCAATTTTTTGCCTGAAACTGAAATAATTCTAAGGCTATTTCCTTAAAATTGTCGTTATTGCAGTTGGCTATTATTGAGCTAAGGTTGGCCATGAATATTATCCGTTTCAAAAGTACTATATTAATCTTATTCTGCAGTGTGATCCTCACGCTTATTCATTCTTGTAAGCCTGAAAGTTTTGGAGATTCACCTATTCCTGAAATTGAACTGGAGGCAATAGAAGTGCTGAAGCATCCAGTTACCAATTTAGACAGTTTAATTATAGCTGTAATAAATTATAAAGATGGTGATGGAGATATTGGTTTATCTGATTCAGATACATTTAGCCCATTTCGCTTTGGTGAGCCCTATTTTAATAATTTATGGATCGATTTAGAGTACAAGGAAAATGGAAACTGGATTTTAGCTAGCGATGATAGCCTTCAATTGAGCCAAAGAATAGCCAATTTAACGCCCGTTGGTGATGTTAAATCCGTCCGAGGAACGCTGCGTTTGCGCATTCCTGTAAAGCCCACTTTATTCTTTGCACATACCCAAATTCGGTATCGTTTTACCCTCGTTGATCGAAGCTTACAAGAGAGTAATAAAGAACAATCTAATGAGCTAACATTAAACTATTGACAAGGCTTTGCAATAATTAACTATTTGCTTAAATTTGCACTCCTCAAAAAGCAGTGTTTTTTGAGATTAAAGAATATAACCATGGCAGTTACAAGAACAGAAAGAAAGTTGCGCAGACTAAGAACACGAGAAAGACAGCGTCAACAAATGTTGGTAAAGAACAATTTAGTTCCAACGCAGAAGTCTCCATACAAAGGGGAGTCTGGCGTTATATTAGAAGATCAATAGTATCACTTATGAAGTTAAGAACGTTAAGTGCATATCTTGTCCTTACCTTGACAATTGTCGCCTGTAATTCTGGCGGCAACAAGGAATTTACGACATTAATTAACAAGAATATTCTAAGCGAATGCAACGAAAACTTGCGTTTAGCAATGATGAGAGATAAGTTTACACCTCCTGTTGCTGCAAGAAACTATGCATATGCAAATATTGCTGCATATCAATCTTTGTTAGCATTTAATTCAGGATATAAAAGTTTAGCAAATCAGTTAAATGATATGCCAGAGACCCCTGGTGCAGATACCAATACAATGAATGCGGATTTGGTTGCCTTCACTGCATTTACAAAAGTCGCCACAGCATTAACATATTCTGAGTTTATTGTTAAGCAATTTAGTCATATTAAAGATTCCATTTATACTGAGTTATTGCCTGAATCAAACTATCAAGCCTCCAAAAAATATGGAGAACAAATAGCTGATATCATTATTGAATGGGCCAGTAGAGATACTTTTAGTGAATCTAGAAACTTTGATCAGTTTCAACCCGCAAACACGGTTGGGTATTGGGAACAGACCCCACCAGATTATTCACGAGCAATAGAGCCGAATTGGAATCGGATCAGACCTTTTGTTATACCGAGTGCTGATGCTTTTAAACCAAAGCGCCCTACAGCATATGATTCGACCCCAGGATCTCCCTTTATGCTTGAAACCATGGAAGTGTATCAAGCAGTTAATGATAGCACACCCGAACGTATCGCGATTGCGCGTTTCTGGGATGATAATCCAAATGTTTCTCACCATGTAGGACATATGATGTATTCTACAGAGAAACCTTCTCCTGCAGGACATTGGATGGGCATTACTTCAACGGCAATTCGTATGACAGATGCGAGTTTGGCGAAACAAGCAGAAGCGTTTACTTCTATTGCAATTGGAATGCACGATGCCTTTATAGCTTGTTGGGATGAGAAATATAGAAGTAACTATATCCGTCCTGAGACGGTGATAAATAGAAGAATTGATGCGAATTGGAGACCGATTCTTCAAACGCCTGCTTTCCCAGAATATCCAAGTGGACATAGTGTTGTATCTGGAACACTCACCACCTTATTAACCTACCAATTTGGAGACAATTTTGCGTACACAGATTCAACAGAACTTCCTTTTGGTAACCAGCCTAGGCAATTTGAAAGCTTTAAAATGGCCGCAACCGAAGCTTGCATAAGCCGGCAGTATGGTGGTATTCACTTTACGCCAGCCATTGTAGAAGGAAGATCCATGGGTGATAGCATTGGAGAATATATTAACAAGACAATAAATCTTAAATAGGATAATTTTTTAAGGAAGCGGCATCAATACTTGGTGCTGCTTTTTTGTGCCCAAATATTATATATGAATGTATTACCTATTTTTGTTAGGTAGATGTGTTAAATTAGCGATTTAAAATGATGAGAAAAATAATATCAATTAGTGCCTTAACTCTGTTATTGGTATACTCCTGTAATTCGGATAAGAACCATCAGAAAGATAAAGGGAGCAGTGAAATAAGCCAAAAGGAGAATGTTCATTTCGAATTAATTGATCGCGAATTTTCTGGGGTCAATTTTTTAAATTCATTAGAACAGACTGAAGAGGAGAATGTTTTTGATGATATATACTATTTTAATGGAGGTGGCGTAGCTGTTGGTGATATCAACAATGACGGGCTTCAGGATTTATATTTCGGGGGAAATCAAACCAGTAATAAGCTCTATTTAAATAAAGGCGATTTTAAGTTCGAAGATATTACTGAGAAATCAAATACGGGTTCCAAGGGTTGGACTACGGGGGTTGCTATGGCGGATGTGAATAATGATGGGTGGTTGGATATATATGCGTGTCGAACCTCACCTTATGTTGAAGACGATGAAAGAAGAAATCTATTATTTATAAACAATCAAGATGGTACTTTCACAGAGCGGGCAGCTGAATTTGGGTTAGACAACAAGGGCTTTAGTACGCAGGCCTCATTTTTTGACGCGGATAATGACGGAGATCTGGATATGTATTTAGCAAATCGACCCTTACAATATGAGGGGATTTATCGCGAATTCTATAAGAAGTATCGATTTACAGATGAGCTAGGAACTCATCGGATGTTTATAAATAACAACAACAAATTTACTGATAAGTCAACGGAAGCAGATGTGCTTTGCAACGGTTATGGATTGAGTGCAAACATTGGAGACCTTAATCAAGATGGATTAACAGATATTTATGTTTGCAACGATTTTATCTACCCTGACTTTATTTACTACAATAAAGGAAATGGGAAGTTTGTAGACAAAGCAAAAGACATGATGAAACATACTTCATTGAGCAGTATGGGGTCTGATTTGGCGGATTTTAATAATGATGGGTTAGTAGATATTTTTACAGTGGATATGCTTGCTGAAAGCAATGATAGAAAAAAGATGAATTCCAATGAGGATGACTATGATAAGTACTTGAGAGTTTTTAAAAATGGGTATGGTCATCAATTAATGCGGAATAACCTGCAACTAAATGTTGGTAATAAGACATTTGTAGATATTGGGTTTATGGCTGGTGTTGCAGAAACAGATTGGAGCTGGGCTCCTTTGTTTGCTGATTTTGACAATGATGGATATAAAGACTTATTTGTGAGCAATGGTTATTTCAAGGATTTCAATAACATGGATTTTATTAAATTTCGAAATGAAAGTACCGGATCAAACGATGGTAAGAAAGAATCGATTCTTTCGGTAATAGCAATCATGCCTGAAACCAAAATTCAGAATTACATTTTCAAGAATAATGGTGATTTAACCTTTACAAAGAAAAGTGATGAATGGGGTATTACCCAAAAAACGTTCTCACAAGGGGCAGTATATGCTGACATAGATAACGATGGTGATTTGGATATCGTTATGAATAACCTTGGCGAATTCCCATCGCTTTATAAGAACGGTTTAGACAATAAAAACTACCTCAGACTGAAGTTTATAGGTAATCAGTCTAACTCTTATGGAATTGGTTGTAAAGCATGGGCAACCATTGGAGGAGAAACCCAGTATTTCGAGAATTACCCAACCAGAGGTTTTCAATCTACAGTAGAACAATTTGTTCATATTGGAACGGGTGAAGCAAAAAAAGTAGATAAATTAGTGATATGGTGGCCAAGTGGAAAGACGCAAACAATGATGGATGTAAAGCCAAGTCAATTATTAGTGGTTAAAGAATCAGATGCAGATTTTAACGATTTTAAGTTTCCTTCAAGTGAAGTCTCTGTTAAAAAATTCATCAGTGAGATGAAACCACCGTTCATTTTTGAACATAAAGAAAGTGAATTTGTGGATTTCAGAAATGAACCACTTTTACCACATATGATGTCTAGATTCGGTCCTGGGGTTGCAGTTGGTGACATCAATGGGGATGGTTTAGATGATGTGTTTATTGGGGGCGGTGCAAGAATTGCATTGAGTAAATTATTTGTACAGCAAAAGGATGGCAGTTTTAATTTGGCAATTGCGCAACCTTGGTCCAAAGATGTAAAAACAGAACATGTGGATGCTCAATTTTTTGATATGGATGGAGACGGGGATTTGGATTTAATCACCGTAAGTGGCGGCAATGAATTTAAAAACACAGGAACATATTATTCTCCGATGATTTATGAGAATGATGGCAAAGGATATTTTGCCACTTCGATTGATGCTTTGCCTAATATAGAAACACCCGCACTTTCAGTTGAAGTGGCAGATATAGATGGTGACCAGGATCTCGATATATTTATAGGTGGTGCCGTAGTGCCTGGTGCTTATCCTCTGCCAACGGCAAGTTATTTATTAGAGAATGACGGAACGGGTAAGTACAAGGATGTAACCACTACTTGGAGTAAGGGCTTAATGCTTCCTGGTATTATAAATGAATGTGAATTTGCAGATTTAAATAATGATGGTTTGCCTGATTTAATTATTGCAGGATACTGGAAGAATGTGAGTGTATTCATGAACACAGGCAATCAGTTTATTGATCAAACTGCTGCATTGGGCTTAAATGAGTCATCCGGCTGGTGGAATGCGCTTAAAGTGATGGATGTGGACGGAGATGGAGATTTAGACATCATTGCAGGGAATGAAGGAATGAATAATTTAATGCGAGTTAACCCAAGTAAACCTTCTTATATATTACAAGGAGATATGACTCGAAACAACCAGATAGATGCAGTTTGCTTTTATACGATACAAGGCAAGCAGGTTCCTCTGCACAGTTATACGGAGATAATCCAGCAAATGCCAGGTTTAATTCAAAAGCGGTATCCTAAAGTATCTATGTATGCAAATGCTACAATGGCCAACTTGTTTTCAGATCAAGAATTAACAGGAAGTAAAACCTTCAAAATAAATAACTTTAAAAGTGGTGTATTTGTAAACGAAGGCAAACGGTTTGTTTTTAAACCATTTCCTATGGAAGCTCAATTGTCAAATATCAATGATATGCTTGCCGAAGATGTTAATCAAGACGGTAAAATGGATTTGGTGTTAGTTGGGAATTCCGATGCACCTAGAATTTCCTTGGGAAGAAATGACGCGTTTAACGGTCTTATACTGCTGAATGAAGGTAAAGCAAACTGGAAACCAGTAACCTTTGATGAAAGTGGTTTTTATGTTCCGAATATTGCGCAGCGAATCGCATCAATTAAAACATCTACTTCTTCTATATGGATGGTTGCAAACAATTCAGAGAAAGCTCAATTCTTCAAAAAAACTAAATAGTAAATAGCAAAAAAACCACATTCTGATGAATGCAGCTTTTTATTAAAGTGCTTTGTGGTACTTTAAGCCAAGTATTTCTTGTGAGAATAGTATAAAGCTGTAAATACTACAGGAATTAATAAACCAGCCAATTGCCATCCTTGAAACATTCCTGTTCCTATAATCGCAAGATTTAAAAATAGAGGAATCCATTCTCCTGCAAGCCATATCCAAAGGCCTTTCAGTTTTCCTTTACGCATTAGAATAGCACCAACTAGGCACAATATGATTCCTGTTAAACCAATGCCAAATACAGCATATCTGTTTTCATACATGACTTGAAATGAGTCCCAGCTATTACGAATCATCTTGTCAGTCCACTCCATACCGGTTGTACCGCCTTCTTAAATCATTATATGCTGTTCATAGCTTTTGTCCATGTTCATTTCTCCAAAAAGTAGAAATACAACCATGGTTATTGAACCTATAATGGTCAAGATGGTTAATATATTAACGCCTTTATTTTTCTTCCCTAATTCAAGGTCTTCGTTTTCGTCAATTATAATATCTTCTTTCATAGCGTTTATTGTTTTAATTATTCAAACTTACAAAAATTACTGATTACGTATATTTTGATCTACTAAATAATCTCTAAGTTCATGCGCATCCTTTGGTTTAAGTTTGCCAGCAAGCACTAATCTTACTTGTCTTCTGCGCAAAGCTCCGTCATAGTATTTTTTGTCTTCTTCAGTTTGAGGTTCTAATGCTGGTACTTTAACAGGTTTATTATCAGCGTCTATGGCTACAAATGTGTAGTAGGCATCATTGCATTTGAATTGTTCCCCTTTGGGTATATTCTGAGCAAATACCTCAATAAAAACTTCCATAGAAGAATTGAATGCACGGGTCACTTGCGCTTTTAAGGTAACTACATCGCCCAACTGAATTGCTTTTTTAAATGAAACCCCATCTACAGAAGCCGTTACTACAATACTATTGCTATGTTTTTGGCAGGCGATGGCAGCAACAATATCCATCCAATGTAATAAACGTCCTCCCATTAAATTGTTTAACGTGTTGGTGTCATTGGGAAGAACCAACTCGTTCATTACTGTGTGCGATTCTTCTGGTTTCTTGATGGACTTTATCATTGTGCAAAGGTAATTCTTTGTGCAAAATTACTTGATATGTTATATGCTTACTTGAATCATTTTACTAACTTTACGACTTATTAAAATACAATAAGACATGAAAAAACTAATATTAATTTCAGCATGTGCATTAATCCTATCCGCATGCAGTACATCCAATCAAATCTCAATTTCAACGAGTAGATATGGTAATGGTGTAGGGATCTCATTTGGAGATGGGCTATCAAAGACGGATCAAGCCAAAACAGACCATAAAAGAGCGGTGGTTAGAGATCGTGCACAACACAAGCGTTTTATTCAAAATATTACCCTTACGCAACGGAACTTGAAAGTAATTGATCATACCGTGAATGCAAGTGCACAGCCAGTAGCTATTAATAACATTGAAGGGAGTGTGGCAGAGAATAACACCACAACGACCAAATCATTAGAAGAAAATGCTGTTAAGGAAGAAAAATGCACTGTCCAGACAGAGGCAATTATTCAGCTAACGAATAAAGTTGCTACTACCAATAAAAAGACACTCAAAAAGCAGGCTAGACAACTGAAGAAGGAAGGAAGAAAAGGGTTATTTGATTCTGATGTTGCCTTAATTTTACTTGTTATTTTGGCTTTAATACTGCCCCCATTGGCAGTTTACTTATATGAAGGGTCCATAACTTCCCGTTTTTGGATCAGTTTGTTACTGTCACTTATATTTTGGGTGCCTGGAGTAATCTATGCTTTAATCGTTATCCTTGGAGGATGAGAATTTAAATAAGTACATGAAAAGGGTGGGTTTTTATTCGCCCTTTTTTTGTGCCATATATTTGGGATTAAATCGGTGTGTTGTAGGTGAAAGAAAATACAACATGATTAATCTGCTGTACCTGAACATAAAGGGTATGCAAATCAAAGTTGTAAAGAGTACAAACAATAGGGTGGTGGTTAGCGACCATTCATTTGTGGTTGATAAGATTGCAGTCAATAGCAACAGCGCTGTGCTAAAGCCAAAACTTACATACATCGCTCCCCAGTAGAATCCCGGTTCTGCTTCAAACTTTAAATTACAGTGTGGGCAGTTTGAATGGGTTTTTGAGAATTGATCGAATCGTGTTAAAGGGTATTCAAATACATTGCCCGTGCGACATCGTGGACATTTCCCGCGCAAAAAAGATGGGCGCAGTTTAGGTATATCTTGGGGCATTTCTTTCCTGTTTCTTTTTAGCGCGATACCATAAAACTCCAATGGTGATAACCATTAAATAGGGAATGGCCATCAAATACAGAATTCCGGAATTTAATCCTAGACCAACCGCATCTTTTCCGCCATTCTCTAAATTGCTTTCAACAGCAGCCTTGCACATTGGGCATGAAGCCACAATGGAGCTCAGTTTGAATAACAATAAGAAAAGTATAAGAATCGCCTTTTTCATATAAGAATCAATAATAGGGTTTAATCATAAAGTAAACAAGGACGCCCGTCATAGAAACATATAACCATATAGGCCAAACGAAACGAGTTAACTTTTTATGCTTGGCATATTCACCGGTTAAACCGCGATATACTGAATAAAGGATAAAGGGCAAAACAAGTCCAGAAAGTGTAATGTGTGAAAAGAGTATGATATAATAAAAGAGACTATAGGCACCTTGATAAGAGGTCTCAACAGTCGTAAAATGGTAAGCCAAGTAACTAACCAAGAAAAGGATGGAACAGGCCATTGCAGCCAACATAATATTCCGATGCATGACTTGCTTTTTATTTTTAATGGCAACCAAACCTAAAATCAGTAAAATGGAAACCCCACTATTTAAAAATGCACTGATAGCTGGGAAGATATGGGTGTCAAAATCAAACCCTAAATCAAATTTCACTCTTCTTGTCACGCTGATGAGTATAAATACGAGCAAGGACATACCAATTATGGCGATGTTAGCAAGTCGATCATTTTTTGAAATGGTCTTCATAATTTCTTTTTAGCTCTATTTTTTTCTAAACGTAACAATTTTATTGCATCAATGATTTCATTGATGGTTCGCTGATCCCCTCTTCCTTGAAAAATGCCTCTAATGTGACCTTTTTCATCTACTAAAGTAAGCTGTTCTGTATGTGCCCAATTCTTTTGACTAGCGCCTGATCCTATTGCTAAATAACTGAATTCAGCCAATCGATAAATACTTGATTTTGGACCCGTAACAAAATGCCAATTTAGCGGGTTTTCATATCGTTCTGCATACTGCGCAAGGGTTGCCACACTATCGGTTTCTGGATCAACGGTATAGGATACAAAGTGCACATCACTGATGTTGCGAAATTTATGGACAATTAGATTGATGTTGTTGTTAATTGCTGGGCAAACCTCCGGACACGTGCTAAAAAAGAAACTTGCTAAATGTATTTTACCCAATAGACTGTCCTTGGTGATAGGAACCCCCAAATGTGTGGTAAGTTTGAATGGTTCTATTTCATGGTAAACAGTATCTCCGCTTTGATTCACGTATCGCTCTCCTAAATAGGGTAGAGTTGAGGTCTTGTATTCTAATTGACTAAGAAATAGTACAAAAAGGACTATAATAGCAAGCAGACTTACTAAAAATATTCTGCCTTTTAATTTACTTTTTTCAGGCATACGTTCGATAAATACAGTACTTAATAATCTATACTCAATGCATTGCCTTCATGCAAGAGGCCGAAGACCAACATTCCAATAAATGCTAAAGCTGGAAGTACAATCATGAGTATCATGAATTGGCGTTCGAACTTGAGATGCATAAATGTACCTACAATGAAGAATGCTTTTACTAGACCCATCAGAATAAAGATGATGTTACGTGTCATAGAAGCGCCCATCGCAAAATAGATGATGAAATCTACTACGGTTATGCCTAATAGAATCCAGAATACTTGCCAAAGTTCTTTAGTTCCATGAGATACTGCAGTAGGAATGTAGGTTTCCGGAATGTATTCTTCGTTATTTATATTTTCTGTGTGTTCAAACATAATTTTATTAGATCAAATAGTAAAAAGTAAAAACAAAAACCCAAACGAGGTCTACAAAGTGCCAATATAAGCCCACTTTTTCAATCATTTCATAATGACCTCTGCGTTCATAAGTTCCAAATAGTGCATTAATATACACAACCACTAGAATGACGATTCCACTAAAAACGTGAAACCCGTGGAATCCTGTTACAATAAAGAATAAAGACGCAAAAGGCACGGGACCTGGAGTTCTATCTGCAGCCATATCCCAATGTACATGATCAAAAAGCTTCAAGTTTCCTGCTTTAGCCGCAGCTTCAGTAGTAAATCCAAATAAGTTTTCATTCAGTCGAGCACCCTCACCAATAAATTGGCTCCATTCCCAAGCCTGACAACCTAAGAACATGGATCCAAAAATGATGGTAATCAACATATATTTGAGAACAGACTTGTTGTCTTTTCGATGTCCTGCTTCAACAGCTAATACCATGGTTACACTACTAATGATAAGGATAAGCGTCATTAAACTAACAAATAACAAAGGCAAATGCACGCCATGGAAACCAGGGAAGTGGTTAAAAACCAATGCCGGGTCTGGCCATGGAGTTACTGGGTGACCCGAATAACTAAATCGAATAGCACCATAACCCACAAGCAATGAGGAGAAGGTAAACGCATCTGATAGCAAGAAAATCCACATCATTAGTTTGCCGTAGCTCACGTTGAATGGACTTCTACCGCCTGCCCATGTAGGAGTAGTATTTGTAACTGTAGTGTGTGTTGACATAAAGTATGATTTTAACGTGACAAAATAAGGAACAAAAATAGATATATCCAAAGGATGTCTACAAAATGCCAGTAGGTTGTTGAAATATTTATCATCAACAAGTTTTTTCCATGGACTTTATACTGATAAATGCGTATAAAAGTGACCAATAAAAAGAGCAGTCCCAGTAATACATGAGCTGCATGTAAATAGGTTGCAAAATGAAAGAATGAAGCAGATTGACCTCCAACCATGTCGTTACTCAGCGCAAATCCGGCATTTGAAAGCTCCATCCATCCACTATAATTGGTCCCGATAAAAGCTACTCCCAAAATAATACTAAGCCCTACAAAAAGTTTTGTGTAGAATAAATTATCTTTTTTAGCATTTACATAAGCCAGTTGAATCATCAAACTGCTCAGGAGTACAATAACGGTTGAAATATAAAATTGATTCGGTACAGCAAATTTTGCCCAAGCACCGTCAGCACTTCTAACCACAATAGCACTGGTTACCGCACCAAACAGCATGATACTTGCAATAATGATTAACCAAACTAAAAACTTTACTGGCTGAACTCCACGATAGGATTCTTGCCTAGGTTTCATTAGATTTTCTATTTTTTGATTCATAACAGATTTGAAAAAAGGATCATTAAATAAACGATTGGCATATATATTAATGAGGCAAACATAAGCTTCTTAGCTTGCGTATCATTCATTTTTTGAAGAAGTAAAAAGCTCATATAAACGAAATAGAGTCCTGCTATAGTAACCACAATTAAACCCCAAATGTTCATAATGTGGGCGGTATAGGGAACTGCACCAATGATTACTGTAAAAACAGTATAAATGAGAATGATGAGGGCAGATATTTTTGATTTTCCAGTTTTGCTTGGAAGCATTTTATATTCTACCTTTTTGTAATCTTCGTCCAACATCCAAGCAATGGCCCAAAAATGAGGGAATTGCCAAATAAATTGAAAAACGAACAGATATATACCAATACTGTCAATTTCGCCCGTTCCTGCCATATAACCAATCAAAGGAGGCAATGCGCCAGGAATTGCTCCTATGAACACACAAAAGGACGTAAATCGCTTGCTAGGGGTATAAATGAACGCATATAGGATCAATGATGCCAATCCAAAGACACCCACAATAGGGAATGTGCCAAAATAAAGGGTTACAAATCCAATGACACCTATAAATGTGGCAATAAAGAATGCCTGGGTTATACTCAGTTTATTTTGTACCAAAGGCCTGTTCTGAGTCCGTTTCATTATACCATCTTGCTCCTTTTCTAATATTTGATTGAAGGCATTTGCAGAAAACGTGATTAATGAGCCACCGATACTTAGGCTAATGAAGCAACTTAGGTCAAAGGGTAAATCCTTAATCAATATAGCGATGAAGTAGGTGATCATTGATGAAAACACTACAGTAAGCGACAATCTTACTTTAAATAACGCGATGATATCTTTAACTTGCAATTTCGGTTCTCTTTATTGATTTAAATGCCAGATACATTGAGATACCAAGCAGGATTCCACCAGCAAAAATATGGAAAGCCTGTGCAAAAGGAGGTAGAACAAACAGAATATTTATACTGCCTGCCAATACTTGAGCAAAGGCGATAATCAAAAAAGCACGAATCCACTTTTGAAATGCACGTACAAGCGTATTGCGATAAAGATAAAAACCCATGCCTATTACAACCAAAGATAGATACCGATGGATTACAAACATAAATCCCATCGCAGTCAAATTAAGATGATTGGATGCATCGGTTAACTGATTGCTCTTGGCAATGGAATCTACTGTTTCTCTGCTCCAAGTGCCCGTAATACTTTGCAGAATGATTATTCCAAATAAAACCAATAGTGCTGTTTTTACTTTACTTGAAACGTTTTCTTCTTTTGATAGATGATTGGTAGCAGGCCACATAAACAATCCTGCTGCAATAAAAGCAGCTAAATAATGAATGGTGATTGGCCCTTGCATTAAATTGGTAGCAACTACAACGCTGCCCATCCAAGCATTTATAACCACAGCAATTACGCCCAATAAGGTAAATATAAATATGGAAGGTTTTTTTCGAATAAACTGGATTGCGCTTAGCAGCGCTGTAAGGGCAAACAATCCTGTTAAAGCTCCCAAGTATCGATTTATGGCCTCAATCCAAGTAGTTACTACGGAAAACTTTTCTGCTTCTCTTATGCTTTGATCATTGGCAATTTTATCCGCTTGTTTGGTTAAGCCAAATGCGTTAAGGGTTTTGACATATCGATCTATTTTAGCCAATCTCTTTTGTAAAAAGATATCTTGGTAATTCTCGGGAAGTTGATTTTCATGGGTAGGAGGAATATATGTGCCGAAACATGTTGGCCAATCCGGACAACCCATTCCTGAGCCAGTGGCTCTCACAATACCACCAGCCAATACCAATAGAAAAATAGAAAAGCAGGTTAACCAACCTGCTTTTCTATAAAATTGTGGTGTAAAAACCATTTAACCTTTATTGAGACCAAATATGCTTCTCAGTGCTGTGAAGTATACTATTTCTTTGTCTTTCGAGACTTCTACGGTCTCTTTTCGAATCGTTGCTTTTTGCTCAGATTCTGGATGGTATACGCCATCATCATCTCCCGGAATATGTTGCGGATAGTAATCTTCTTCGCGATCTGGTCTGCTATATTCATAAGCTCCTCTATATACTGTAGGTATTGCTCCTGGCCAATTTCCGTGGATTCCTTCCAATGGTGCAGTCCATTCAAGTGTATTTGATTTCCAAGGATTTTGTTCTGACTTTTCACCTCTAAATATGTTAGAGAAGAAATTCCATAAGAAAATAATCTGTGCAACAGAACCCACAATAGCTGCAATGGTAATCATAACGTTAACGTCTGCCCAAATTTCAAATTCTGGTATTACGGTAAACATATAATACCTTCTTGGTACGCCTGCTAAACCCATGAAATGCATAGGAAAAAATACCAAGTAAGCAGAAACAAAAGTTAACCAGAAATGCAAATGACCTAAGGATTCGTTTAATCTTCTGCCGAACATTCTTGGGTACCAATGATATATTCCTGCGAACATTCCAAATATTGCGGAACTACCCATTACTAAATGGAAATGAGCCACAACAAAATAGGTATCGTGCATTGCTATATCTAGGGCGGCATTGGCTAAAAATAAACCAGTTAATCCACCTGACACAAAGAATGATACCAATCCAATGGCAAACATCATTCCAGGGGTAAATTTCAGATTACCGCGCCAAAGTGTTGCTAAATAGTTAAAGGTTTTTACTGCGGATGGTACGGCAATGATCAATGTGATGAACATAAACATTGTACCCAGGAAGGGGTTCATTCCTGTGATAAACATATGGTGGCCCCAAACTAGGAAAGAAAGCACAGCAATACCAATCAATGAAATAATCATGGCTGTATATCCAAAGATAGGCTTTCTCGCATTGGTGGCAATCACCTCAGAGGTGATCCCTAAAGCAGGCATAATAATAATATAAACCTCAGGGTGTCCTAGGAACCAGAATAAATGTTGATATAAAATAGGTGAACCACCAACGTTGGCATAAGCGCCTTCGCCAGGCAACCATATGTCAGATAAATAAAAACTAGTACCAAAGCTTCGATCAAAAATCAAGAGCAATGCTGCACCAAGTAATACTGGGAAAGACAGCAATCCTAATATTGCAGTCAAAAGAAAAGCCCATATCGTTAAAGGCAGTCTGTTCATTGACATCCCTTTGGTTCGCATGTTTAATACCGTACTGATATAGTTTATTCCACCTAAAAGAGCTGAAACAATAAATAATGCAATTGCGGTTAACCAAAGTGTCATTCCTAAACCTGACCCAGGTACTGCCTTAGGCAAGGCAGAAAGGGGAGGATAGACGGTCCAACCAGCTGAAGCAGGTCCAGTGGAGACGAAGAATGATGAAAGCAATACGACACTCGATAAGAAAAAGAACCAATAAGAAAGCATATTCATAAAAGGCGATGCCATATCTCTAGATCCGCACTGTAATGGTATAAGTAAATTACTAAAAGTTCCACTTAACCCAGCGGTTAGCACATAGAATACCATGATTGTTCCATGAATGGTAACTAGAGCCATGTAATATTCTGGACTTAAAACACCATCAGCGGCAAATGAACCCAAAAACATTTTTAGGATACCAAATTGTGTTTCAGGCCATGCCAATTGTAATCTAAAAAGAACGGAAAGGAAAACACCAATACAACCCATTATAATTCCCGTTATCAAAAATTGACGGGCAATCATTTTGTGGTCCATACTAAAGACGTACTTGGAAATAAACGTTTCTTTGTGATGGTGATCTCCGTGAGACCCGTGATCTGCGTGTGCTGCTGTACTCATCTTATTATTTTATAAGGAATAATTATTTTAAAGCTAATTCTTTGTTTTCTATTTTTGCGCTGTCAGACGCTTCCGGTGCAACTTCTTCCAATTGCACTTCATTTTCATTCACCTTGGCAAATGCAGGTTTTTGTGTCTTCATCCATTCGTCAAATTCTGCTTGGGTTTCTACAACCACTTTGATTTTCATATTGTAATGGGCAGAACCACATACTTTATTGCAAAACATGTAATAATCGTATTCTTCATTTCCTCGTTCTACTCTGGCTTCCGCGGTAGTTTTAATCGGTGTAAACCTAAATCGAGTTTGCATCCCTGGAACCACGTTCATTTGAACTTTAAAATGAGGCATCCATGCTGAATGGATCACATCACGCGCTCTAAACAAGAAGATCACTTCCTCTCCTTTTACTAAATGAATTTCGTTTGAAATTACATCATCATACGTAGAACCATTAAATATGGTTTCTTTTGCGCTAGGTGCAGAACGAATCTGAGCAATGCGTTGAATTTGTTTCTCTTTTCTATAAATAGCTGCTTCTAAGTCAGCCATTGCTGCTCCGCTCTCAATGGATTCTATTTTCTTTTGTAAAGCGTTTCTTTTATCTTCGGTATACGTAAGTCCAATTCCTGAAGCTTCTTCAAGAAGTGATTGATGATACAGGTTGAAAATGGAGTCTTTTACTTGAGTATATAATCCAGGTATAATCCGAGGCTCTCCATTGACTTCAATGGTGTCACCATTCAATTCCTTAGTCAACGATACAATCAAGGCATCAATTTCTGCGTCAACTGGCAAACCTAAAGGGTTCGTTCCACTGATATAATTAAAACTTGCTTCTCCAAATATATTATCTGCGCCTGAGTATCTCGCATTCCAACCAAATTGATATGCGTAAATTTCTATTTCTTTTGGATTATCTGAAGACTTTTTTGTAATGTTAGACCATGTCTTCATCCCCATTAAAACAAGAACAGCCATTGTAACGAATGGTATTGCTGTCCACACTATTTCTAATTTATTGTTGTGTGAATAATACGTTGCTTTTCTGCCTTCTTTCGTCCGATATTTAAACAAGAAGTAAAATAAAAGAACTTGTACAATAACAAATACAATCCCGGTAAAAAAGAGGGTTGCATTAAACATCATATTCATGTTCTCAGCATGTGCCGTTGCTTTTTCTGTAATAACGTACTTACCATGGTAAAAGAACTCCCAAAAAGCTGCACCCATTCCTAAAATTAAAAATACCAAGCAAAGCCACGCATTTAATTTGTTCCAATCTAATATATTCTTTCCGGTTACTCGGGTTGTTAGATTTGTTATATCAAAAATGAGGACAATGATCCCCCCAATAAGGATACTAACGATGATTAAGAGCCAATTTATTGAACTTTGTGTAGCTGTTTCTGCAGCACTGGGCTCGGAAGCGGCTAACTGAACTAAACTGAAATCGGTTTGATGAAGCAGTCCAAATAGAGATATTAATCCCAATATTCCTGCAAGTAGTTTAAACGTTTTTTTCATTTTATAATTAAACAAATGACTTTTATTTGAGTTTCTAAGAATTGGGCAAAGTTATCGATAAAATTGTTCTGGCGAAATTTTAAACCAACTTTTTATCAAGATTTTTAAGACGACTGTTTAAATGACGCCTTAAAGTAGTTCTATGTAGCTGTCCATAAGGGATTTGGCATGAGAATGAGCAGAGAATTTATTCAGATGAGCAGTATTAATAAATCGGTTTTCCATACTGTTTTTACTTAGTTCGAGTATGGCCTTTGAAATTCCAATTGTGGATTTAGGGTCAAAGAATAAAGTACCTGGCGCTGCAATTTCTTTAAAAACAGGAATTGAGCTACATGCGCAGGGGACTCCGTGCAACATCGCTTCTAGCAATGGGATGCCGAAACCTTCATATAAACTGGGATAAATAAAACCTGAACAACCTGATAAGTAGTCGTGCAATTGTTCTGAACTCGCATCAGATATGAGTTTAATACGATCACCTAAATTTAATTTCGTAATTAAGGCTTGTAAATCATGGAAGGTTTCTCTGGGCCTGCCAACACAAATCAAATTAACATCAGTTTGAGATGTAATTTTTTGAAATGATTCGAATAGTGTTCGATGATTCTTTCTTTGTTCGAAACTACTTATATAAAGCAAATAATTATTTTCCCTAACTGGTTTTGCAGTGGAAGTATTGAACTGAGAAACATGTTGATATATGGTCTTGCACTTGTTTCCAGCGCCAAAAAGCTCTTCGATATCTGTTTTAGTTTGTTTACTGGTAGTGATTATAAGGTCTGAATTGTCAATAGCATACTGTGTTTTTGCTTTATAAATTTTGCGATCAATGTTTTTGTAATATTGGGGCAACTTCAAAAAGATGAGATCATGTATAGTTACTACAGCCTTAATCTTCTTTGGTTTTAATCCGCTTGGTATTTCATTACTCAAGCCGTGAAATACATCTATACCTAAAGAGCTCGCCAATTTAGCGGATGATTTAATTCGCTTAATGTTTTTTAAAGTACCTGTAAAAAAATGCGTTGGATGTTTTGCTGAAAAATCGCCTGAAATTTTGTTTTTCCCATCAGGACTAAATAAATGTATTTCTTGATTTGGGTAATAGGTACTTAAACTTTCTATTACACCTCTGCTATAATTGCCTAAGCCACTGTTATTAAAGAAGGCCCGCTTTGCATCAAAAGCAATTTTCATCTAAACTGATACTTGATATTCCCTTAACGCCTCATTCAATGATGTTTTCTTATTGGTGCTTTCTTTCCTTTTGCCAATAATTAATGCACAGGGTACTTGATACGTTCCAGAAGGGAATGCCTTTGGAAGACTGCCTGGTATAACCACACAATTTTCAGGAACCACGCCCTTGTATTCCACAGGTTCTGCTCCGGTTATATCAATAATCTTGGTGCTTAGGGTAAGTGTAACACCCGCTCCCAGAACTGCACCTTTTTTAATGTGTACGCCCTCAACGACAATACATCTGCTGCCAATAAAACAATTGTCTTCAATGATTACGGGTGCTGCTTGAACAGGTTCTAGTACTCCACCAATTCCAACACCACCACTTAAGTGAACGTTTTTACCAATTTGCGCACAAGATCCAACTGTTGCCCATGTGTCCACCATTGTGCCTTCATCAACAAATGCTCCAATATTTACGTAGGATGGCATAAGAATAACACCAGCACTGATGTAAGCTCCGTATCTTGCAACAGCATGCGGAACTACTCGAATTCCCAATTCTTTATAATTGGATTTTAATTTCATTTTATCATGAAATTCCATTGGACCTGCATGAAGTGTTTCCATTTCACGGGTTGGAAAATAGAGGATGACTGCTTTTTTAACCCAATCATTCACTTTCCAGTTTTCTCCATTGGGTTCGGCAACGCGTAAACGGCCTTTATCCAATTCCTCTATAACCGTTTCAATTGCTTGAATAGTTTGTGGATTATTTATTAGGCTTCGATCTTCCCAAGCCTGTTCTATTAGTTGTTTTATGGCATTCATATCCATTGCTTTTATACTCATAAATATATCTTAGAATTGTGGCCCTAGGAAGAAGTGTACATATCCTTTTTGACCATTGGTAAGGCTCGGATTGATGGAGTTGATATCAAGACCATATCCATAATCAATTCCAATTAAACCAAACATAGGTAGAAAGAATCGCACACCTGCTCCAACTGATTTTTTAAGTTCAAACGGGTTAAAGTTTCTTGGATTTATCCATGCGTTCCCAGCTTCGAAAAAGACCAAAGGATAAATGGTTGCACTTTGACCTTTAGAGATTGCATAACGCAATTCCATTGTAAAACGATTATATATTGTAGAACCTAAATCTCCTGTTCGTGTATTTGGGAATTCATTACTAATCGCATTTTCAGAGATCATTCCTTGTGCATTAGATCCATATCCTCGCTGAGAAATGAATTCTCTACCTGCCAAATTAAAACCTTGTAAGGCGTTTCCTCCCACCCAGAATCGTTCGAAACCAGTGATTCCCAAGTCATCGTTATATGAGCCTACCAAACCAAACCGAACCGAACTTGCTAATACTAGGTTTTTCTTTAAGGTTGAATAGTGGGCTGCATTGAATTTCCATTTGTGATACTCAATCCATTTGAATTTCGCAGCAGGGTCTAATGTGGTATAATCCTTTCCAGATAAAAGTGATATTGGTGGAGTAGCCTGCAATGAAACATCAATGGAACTTCCTGTGGTTGGGAATATTTGATCATCAGTACTATAGCGACCTAGCCCCAATCTTAACTCGATGGCATTGGAATTTCCGTTTTCTATAAAGTTAGGTATACCGAAACTAAAATTATCTAAGTTATATCGAATGTAAGACAATCCAACATTGAGTGAGAAGAAATCATCTGGCCATTTTAACCTTTTACCAAGTCCCACCGATAGGTTAGTGGTAGAAAACTTTTGACTTGTATTTGAGAATGCACCCCAGTTATTAATTGAATGATTTGCTGAAAAGCTAAATGAATTTGGTTTTTTACCACCCATCCAAGGTTCAGAAAACGAAAAAGTATAGGTCTGAAATGAGATACCATTACTTTGAGCTCTCAATGTAAGCCGTTGTCCATCACCAGCAGGTAAAGGGTCCCATGCGTTACCGGGTTTGTTTTTATGCAATAGTTTACGCGTTGAGAAATTGGTTAAGGAAAGTCCCAAAGTACCTACAATACCACTGTTAAACTGGCCAGTACTTGGATTGTATCCACCGTTACCACCCCAGCCACCAGATAACTCTATCTGATCACTTGGTTTTTCTGTAACCGTATAGGTAATGTCAACGGTTCCTGTATTTGCATTCGGTTTTGGCTCAACACCAATGCCTTCTGGGTCAAAATAACCCAAACGATTAATCTCTTGGATAGAACGCTGAATATCTGTCCGAGAAAACTTATTACCTGGCACGGTTCTTAATTCTCTGAGTATTACGAAATCAGACGTTTTGGTATTACCAATCACTTCCACTTTGTTTACGTATGCTCTCTTTCCTTCACTAATTCGTATGTCAATATCGATACTGTCTCCTTCAACAGCTACCTCCATTGGGGTAACATTAAAAAACAAATAACCGTCATCCATATAGATGCTGGAAATATCATACCCAGAAGGACTGTAATACAAACGTTCACTTAGTAAAGATGGATTATATACATCTCCTTTTTTAATTGCAAGGACCGTATCCAACACACCGGTTCGATACTTTGAATTACCAATAAAGTTGATATTTCGATAATAATATTTTTGCCCTTCGTGCAAGAAGATATCCAATACAATCCGATTGGGTTTTGACTTTCGAATACTATCTGTAACGATATATGCATCTCTGTAACCTCCATCAGAGTATTGTACCATGAGGTTTTTCTTATCATTTTCAAATTCGTCTGAAATGAATTTTGAAGAAGCAAAGATGTTAATCTTTTTATGCAACTGTTTTGTTTTTTTCATGGCTTTACGCAGCTCTCTACTGGTAATTTGTTGGTTTCCATGAAAATTTATTTTTTCTATTTTTACCCGTTTGCCTTTATTGACAAATATCCGCATATAGTTATAATTGGCAACCGTGTCTTTGTACTCCTTAATGTCTACTGAAACATCATAATACCCTTTCTCTTGAAAATAATTCCTTACGGTATTCTCTGATCTAACCTTTAGCTCTTTGGTAATAATGATATCTTTTTTAAGCAGGAGCTCTTCTCTTAAAGACCTGGCTTCTGATCGATCAAGTCCATTAATGTAAAATCCTGAGAGTTTGTTTCGCTCTTTCACAATGATATTCAGAGCTACTTTGTCGCCAATAATGGTATCTATTGCTATTTTAACATCACTGAACAATCCTTGTTTCCATAAATTCTCAATGGCTTTAGGAATTTCCTTGCCAGGAATCTTGATTTCTTGATTGATACTCAGGTTCGAGTATAATTTTACTAAAAGTGGGTTGAAGTGCTTTGCACCGGTTACATCGATGGTGTAAATGGTATAGAACCCAACTTCACTATAGTTGTACGGGAAATAAGTTGTTTTACTACTATCTTGACCTTGAATCGCTTGATTAGCAAATAAAGATAAGAGTAGTATGATGATGTATTTGCTTTGCTTATGCATGTGCATTTTTAACTTCGGGTTTTTCAATAAATTGTTCGTCTGTTTTGCCAAATCTTCGCTTTCGGTTTTGGTAATCGAGAATAGCTTTGTAAAAATGATCTTCTCCAAAATCTGGCCAGTAAACAGGAGAGAAATGAAATTCGCTATAGGCTAATTCCCACAAAAGAAAATTACTAAGCCGGTGCTCACCACTGGTTCTTATCATTAGTTCTGGGTCAGGGAGGTTGGCAGTTTGAAGGTGATTTGATATGGTATCTGATGTGATATCTTCAGGAATAATCTCTCCTTGTGCCACTTTTTCTCCTATTCTTTTCATGGCATTGGTCAAATCCCATTTGGAAGAGTAGGATAGAGCCAAAACCAACTCCATTCGAGTATTATCCTTGGTTTCTTCAATCGCAGAATCAAGCTCTTTGGCTACTTTGCTGGGTAATTGGCTTAAATCCCCAATAGCCTTTAACGAAATGTTTTGTTCTTGAAGTGTTTTAGTTTCCTTTCGAATCGACTGAACAAGTAAACGCATCAGCGCTTGAACTTCTAAACTGGGTCGATCCCAATTCTCAGTACTAAAGGTATAAAGGGTAAGATGTTTAATTCCTAATTTAGCAGCGTACTCAGTTATTTTCCGCACCGTTTTAACCCCAGCTTCATGTCCAAAAACACGTAATTTCCCTTTTGATTTAGCCCATCTTCCATTGCCATCCATTATAATCGCAATGTGCTGTGGCAACTGAGTTTTATCTATTTCTATAAGGGGGTTATTAGACATTGGTACAATAGGCAAAAGTAAGCAATATTAAATCAAGGTCAAACGCGTTTTGTAAGTTATCGATAATACTTTAATTAAGGCGATTAAATAGTACATTTATATGATCAAGATTGCGACTTGGCAGGTCCTAGCTATATGCTTCTGCAGGGATCCTTGTAATAAAAACGGTAAGAAAAAGTTACGTTGCCAAACAAGTAACTGTCTGTAATGTGATTGTCACCTCGCATGCTGTTGGGTTCTGCTGGCAAAGCACCGTTGTAGGTCTGCGCATGTGATGCTTGAGCAGAGGCTAATCCTTGGTCATTTTCTAATTGACTGAAACTGGGATATTTACCACTTACATCATCCAAGTAATCCGTAAAAAGTCTGCGATATCCTACTTCAAAACCTACTTCAAACCGGTCAGTCCAGGCAAATTTGATTCCCATTCCAAAAGGAACGTTAGGTTGGATGAGGTTATAATTTACATTTTCAGTTTTCAAATCGTGCAGTCCGATATCTTCTCCATTATACGTTGCAATTGGATCGTAATAAAAAGCACCAAGACCTAAGAATACATATGGGCTAAAGTAAAACTCATTGTTTGTTTTGTTGATACCATAAGGCAAGAAGTTGAATTCAAATGTGCTTGCGAATTCATAAATATTACTTTTGAAATTAAGGTTACGCGCTTTATAAAACTCGCTATTTGCATCGTCTGCCTTAATTTGGCCAAAACTAATTTGATTGCGCCAATCAAAATAGGGGGACATGCTAAATCGGGTAAAAATACCTGCCATGGGCCCAGAGCTGTTCACGTTAAAATATTTTTGGGCTAAATCACCATGGTAACTTGCGGTTCCTGCAGCAATACCAATCAGGAATTTTCCCTTACGATACTTTGCGGCTTCTGTGGTAATAGTTAGGCATAACATGATTCCACAGAAAATGGCTAATTTTCTTACTTCTAATTTCATCAAATGGATTTAGGAGTAATGTTTTTTCTATAGGCCTAAAAGTGAAAACACCCTTTATTAGTGATTATACGGTAGGTTAAAGTAACCCCTGCAATCATATACCAATCTTTGTTATCCGGATTGCCTCTTGCTGAACCTGTTTCAAATTTTGGTAGACCCACTTCAGGAGCTCTATCTTTAAGCGCAACTGCTAGAGAAGTAGATTGTCCTCCTACAATTTGATCGTCAACATAATCTTCACTTACATCATCTAGATAGTCTGTAAATGTTTTTCTAAAACCAAACTCACCAGCTATTGCCCACTGCTCATTAATGGCTGCTTTATAGCCGAATCCAAAAGGAATGGAGAATTGCGCTAAATTATACCGTTTGCGCTCATTTAATTTGGTTGCTTCTTGACCCTCAGTAGCTAAAGGTTGAAGATTGATCCATTCTCCATCAAATTTTTCTAATTCAGGCCCATGAATTGCAGGGTCATACTCAAAGAAAGCTTGTGGGCTATGTCTAAAGACAGAAACACCTAAGAAAACATAAGGTGTGCTGCTAAACATATTACTGGATTGAATATACCCACGGAAGTTATATTCAAATTGCCCTGAAACTTCAATCATATTTGATCTAAAGCTTAGGTTTCTTCTGTTTCGGAATGCATCGCTGCTGTAGTTTGCATCATTTCCACTAATTTGGCCATACAATGCAGTTGTTTTAAATGTCCACATGGTATTAATGTTGAATTTTATTGCCAATCCAGCTGCAAGGCCGGTTTCATTTAAAGCTGGCATAAAGCCGTTGGTTAAATCACCTGAATAGTTTATCGCACCCAAGTAAGGACCAAACTCAACCGAACCTTCGTGTTTTGTCCTGCTGCTGCCTTTCTTAAAAACCCCTGCTGCATTTCTTCCCTGTGCATTAGCAAAGCTAAATACACAAAATAAAAACATGCTTAATACTAATTTAACTGTATTTTTCATCAAATAAA
The DNA here is from genome assembly GCA_943788195.1 of uncultured Bacteroidia bacterium. Taxonomy (GTDB): domain Bacteria; phylum Bacteroidota; class Bacteroidia; order NS11-12g; family UBA955; genus CALSPH01. The sequence continues at coordinate 94,742 of CALSPH010000002.1, read as the reverse complement.
CTTTGCGAATATAAGTAAATAACGTCAATTAATACGTAAAAATTGCCTGTAATAGATGATTATGACTGAGAGTTGCGATTGTCTAAACCCCAATTCATTTTTTCTCTAAGGGTTTCTAAAAAGTTGTGATTTTGTGTTCGTATTAGATTGAATGTAATATCTGCCTTACGAATAGCCATTTGAATTTCTGAAGTAATATTCATGGATCTTGCATCCATACTTGCCATATAGACTTTAGATCTACCTTCAATTTCAAATGTGATCACATGATCATCTGAAATAACCACAGGACGCATATTTAAGTTGTGTGGAGCAATCGGAGTTAACACCAAGCTGTTTGATTTTGGGAAGATAATAGGGCCACCACAACTGAGTGAATAACCTGTTGAGCCTGTAGGAGTTGCAACGATTAACCCATCTGCCCAATAGCTGTTGAGATATTGACCATTCAAATAGGTATGAACCGTTATCATACTTGAGGTATCCTTTTTATGTATTACAAAATCATTCAAGGCATAATTGGTGGAGAAAACTTCTCGATTGCTCTCCAGTTGTAACAGGCTTCTTTTATCCAACTGATAATTACCAGTTTCTAAATCGGTTATTAGGTTTTCTATTGTTTCAAATGAGCTTACGGCTAAAAAACCTAGTCTGCCAGCATTTATACCCATAACAGGCACTTCTGAATCCTTTACCACGGTTAAGGAGTCGAGAATAGTCCCATCACCGCCAATAGTAAGTATAGCACTTGGTAAGGAGCTGGGGTCTTGATTTCTGGAATATGATGAGAACACATCATCACCACTTGGAATTATTTTTTCCCGAACAAGCTCGCGGTGTATAAACTCATGAAATGATAATTTGATCCCTAATGCCTTGAGCTTTTGGATTAACAAATCAATGGGTTTAACCATTTCTGGTTTAATATGTTTGGCGTATAATGCTAAATGCATTGTTACTTTCTTTTACCCGTTTTTGGGTCAATTCCTCTTTTCTTAGCGATATCTTCAAGCTTCTTTTGAAAGTTAGAAGGCCCTTTTTTGCTTTTGCCCTTCGTCTTTTTAAAACTTTCCATTTTTGCTCGAATCTTATCATCGTCAACAAAGAACTTACGAATTCCCCATTGTTGTGTAAAGGTAATCATATTCGATAAGAAATAGTAATAGGTAAGCCCTGAAGCATAATTATTGAAAAACCCAAGGAAGAAAACGGGCATAATATATCCGATATACTTCATCTGACCTGTTGCTCCAGATACTTGATTATTCATATAAGTATAAAGGAATGTTGCAATAGTCATCAGTATAGTAAATAAACTCACATGGTCGCCATAGAATGGGATACTGAAACCAAGTTCCAGCACACTGTCATATCTTGATAAATCTTGTGCCCATAAAAAGGATTCTTGTCTTAACTCAATACTAGAAGGGAAAAAGAAGAAAATAGAAAGTAAAATGGGCATTTGTAAAATCATCGGCAAACAACCACCCATGGGCGAAACACCGAAACTTCGATAGAGTGACATGGTTTCTACCTGTGCTTTTTGGGCATCCCCTTTATGTTTTTCTTTTATTTTATCTATTTCAGGTTTCAGCACTTTCATTTTGGCCGTGCTCTTATAACTTTTATAAGTCAGTGGTAAAAGGATCAGCTTAACTATGAGGGTGAGCAATAAGATTACCAGACCATAGTTAGAGATGAATGAACGCAAGAAATTAAACAATGGAATAATTGCATATTCATTCACCGCTCTAAAAAGAATCCATCCCAAAGGAATAATGTGATCAAGCTGTAAGCCCACTTTTTTCAAAGTAGGTACATGGTTTGGTCCAAAATAAAAGGACATGTTATACTGCTCGCTCGCCAGCTGCTGATATTCTAAATCTAAACTTGATTTGTAATATTTGACAATGCTATCTTGCTCACTTTCAATCGTTTCTATTCTACTTTCAGCGGCAAATGGCTTATCTCTGGCAATTAATGTGGAGTTAAAGAACTGTTGCTTAAAAGACACCCATTCCGTTTTACCTTCAAGCTCTTCTGATTCGTAATTGGTCTCAGAAATGAAATCGGGATCGTCTTTTATGTATTTATAGTAAATGGTTGATTTCTGACGTTCTGCTTCCGCAGCTAACTCCTGAAGAGGAACGTCCAAGTCCCAATGCAATGCTATTTGACTGCGGTTTGGAGCAATTTTTCCATTCATATTAATGAAGGAAAGATTATAGTTGACTAAATAGGAGTCTTTGGTTAAGTGATACGTTTGCTTGATATAACTAGACGTGTCATATGGCAGGATATAACTGATGGAGTTTTCTGTTTGTTCATCTATTTTCCAGTCGAGCCTACCGGTGTTAACCACAATGCCATCTTTGGTGATAAACTCAAAGTCCCATTTATTTTGGTTAGGGGCAAACAAGATTAAATCGCTGCTATCCGAACGTTTATATTTATTCAGCTGCACACTGGCAACGCGTCCACCTTTGCTTGAGAATTGAATGGTATACTCATCGTTTTGCAGTTTCGTAAACTTTTCTGTTCCAACATTTTTTCCGAAGTTGCCTTTTTGCACTGGTACAATTGGCGTTTCTTTAACCGTATCGGTGCGTGCAATAATATTGATTGCGGTATCCTGTGCAATTTGTTTTTGATTTTGAACAAGCGCTATAGAGTCTTGAACACGTTTTTGTTCTTGAAGCTGAGCTTCGCTAGGTTGTGTAAAATAGAAATAACCAATGAGCAGACCCATCATTAAGGTTATTCCAATAAGTGAATTTTTATCCATTGTATGGTTATTCGTTGCTTTTTTTAAGAGTGCGCAAAATTATGTTTTTACGAGCAATTATTGATGGAGTCCTTCTTTTTATTAGAAAGTTTTGGAGTAAGGCGGTTAAAAGGTAGACGAATCGGTTAATGTGAAGGTAAAATTCAGGATATTGTTTTCAAATTGATCAAAAAAATGTTACTTGCAAAGCATAAATGAATCCCATATTAGTTGATGTATTTAGGGGTAAAACACGAGAGAGTTTCCATAGGGGGGGTGGTATGTATTGTTGATGAAAACGGAAATACTGTCGCAGGTTTAGGAGACATAAGTCAAATATGCTATCCGCGTTCTACCATGAAGTTGTTTCAGCATATCCCGCTTCTTATGAGTGGAGCTGTTGACGCTTATGACTTAGGTTTAGAAGAAATTGCCATTATGTGTGGATCTCATAATGGTGAAGAACTGCATGTTGATATGGCGAATTCTATTTTGCTGAAAGCAGGATTGCCAAAAAGTGTCTTGCAATGCGGTCCACAGTTACCAGAGCGATATGCAGACAAAGTGGATTTGTTTAGTAAAGGATTGAAGCCTCATTCGCTGCACAATAATTGCAGCGGAAAACATGCTGGATTTTTACTTTATTGCCATTACAAAGGATATGATTTAAACACCTATTTGGATCCAGAACATCCATTACAAAAGGAAATTAAACAAGTGTGCGCAGATATTTATGAATTTAATATTGATGACATGCATTTGGGAATAGATGGATGTTCGGCTCCTGTTTACACGATACCTGTGTATAACCAGGCACTGGCATACAAAAATTTAGTTTCCAAGAACCCTGCATTAGTAAAGTATCATGAAGCCTTAGAAACGATTGTGAAAGCCTGCTCGGATTTTCCATATATGTTGGGTGGTGATAAACGGTATTGCACTGAATTAATTGAAATAGCAAGTGCACGGCTTATCGGAAAAACGGGTGCTGATGGGGTGTATTGCCTTGGCTTGAAAGATAGAAAATGGGGTATTGCCATTAAAATTGATGATGGCAAAATGGGTCCACAATATACCGTCATGCAAACCGTTTTAGCCCAGTTGGGTATTTTATCAGAAAATGAATGCAAGGCTCTCGCTAAATTTGAAAGAACAGAAAATTTCAATTTTTCAAATCGACTAACTGGCCATACACAGGCAAGTAGAGCACTGATTGATTTCAAGTTTAGTTAACAATTAATTTCGATTTCCCTTGTTTTATCACCAAAGGGGCAACACCTTTGTAACAGATTATTGGTTTGCTTAGGCAAATAATAGGGAATCAAGTGAAAGTCTTGAACATTACCCGATGCTGTAAGCTCTATACAACCTTTATCCATTCAAAAACCACTGTCGCAAGATGGGAAGGGGGATAAAGGAGAGTAAGTCAGAAGACCTACCATAAATCTAAATTAAATTCACAGCACCCTCGGGATTAAGGGGTCGTGCAGATTAGTTTCTATAATTAATTCGTGCAACTTACCTGGGTGTCATTGAAATATGATTAGAGCTATATGCATATGGATTATTTTGTTGTTCCCAACTTTGGGGCAATGCTTTCAGAATTTTGAAAAAGATACGAATGATCTACAATTATTGATTGTCAAAGGAACACTAGATCAATTGCAAGAAGATCACAGTCAGTTAATGTATCACCGCACTGCTATGGATAAGTTGCGTTTGGAGGATGGTATTTTCGTTGGTCAAGGCAACGGTAAAATGTTAAGCAGTCTTCGGGTCAATGGTAGCAGCGCGGCACAAACCGCATTGGTTTGGAATGATTTAAAATTGAATAATTCGTTGAATGGTCAGGTAGATTTAGTTTTATTACCTGCTGCGGTCATGCGAATGGATGTAGTTAACTTGGGGTCTAGTTTTTTTGGGTCGAATAGCATGGCGGGGGCCTTGTTATTGAATCATGCAACTTTTGATAGCTCCTTTCTTGTTGATCTAAACTACGGTTCTTTTGGTAACAAAAATGTTAACTTGAATAAATCGATAGAAACTAGAATGGCTAAGCACCGTTTTAGTGTTTCGGGTCATCATTCAATGAATGATTACAGCTATACTTCACTTAGGACTAGCATTGACGATAAGAAACTTGAAAATGCTGAAGCACGTATGTTTCATTTTTTATATAGCAATGAAATAAAGCTAAGCAATCGATTGAAGTTAATTTCAAATACTTGGTTTTTAAAATCGAATAGACAATTACCCCCTAGCGCATTGTCAGCGAATGATTCAGCGCGTCAATTGGATGAAAGTTGGCGAGCTCAATTGCGCATTCAATATGCCTACCTGAAATGGAAGGTCTCCTTGAACAATGCAATATCTATTGACAATTTAAACTATATCAACCCTGCATCTGATTTGAATGTAAATTACAAAACCATTCAACATACTAGCCGGATTGATGCCGATTATAAATGGAATAATTTGATAACGGTCTCAGGTTCATATTTTTATGAAACTCAACATTCTCAAATAGAATTGTTAAAGCAAATAACAAATCAAGGTGCTTTTACTAAAATAAACTTAATGCGAAATGGTTACTTGCTTAGCGCATCTTCTAGTCTCAACCAATACAGTCTTGGGTATACTGCTTTAAATCACAATATCACGGCAAATAAAAAGTATAAATTATGGCAGTTTGGATTCCTCTATGGTACTAGTTTTAGACCACCAACTATGAATGATCTGTATTGGCCGGTAGGTGGAAATGAAGCACTTTTACCTGAGAAGGGCTTGAGGTATCAAATGACAATCAAACGATTCGTTTATCGTTCATCCAAAGGATTTATAAAAGTTGAGGGTGTGCTTAATACCATGAAATTTACAGACCAAATTGTTTGGCGTCCAACGGTAAATCCAAATATTTGGGCACCATCTAATATTAACAAGACGTATCATTTTAACCAAAAGATTAAAATAATAGGGGAGTGGGCAATCGGAAAAGTGAAGAATCGAATCAATTTGAATTACAACCATTTAATGGTTAATTCAACCGGATATCTCAATACTGACTTACAATTAATGCTAACGCCAGAACATTACGCAGGTGCTGTTCTTGAGAGTGCAATAGAAAAGAATGCATTTCAATTAAGTGGGCAGTTTCAAGGTAAGAGTTTTATTAATGATGCAAATACCGCATACATACCTGCTTTCTTAATTTTGAATGCAAAATACTTTCGTAGCACACAGAATCAAAAACTAAAATGTTACATCGGTTTAAATAATTTGACGAACCGATCCTACGAAATGGTCTATAGACGACCGCTGCCTCGAATAAACTATACACTTGGAATAACCCTTAAAATATAAATATGAAGAAAACCCTACTACCACTAATTGCGCTGATATGTCTCAATGTATCAGCACAAAAAACAACTGCTACCTTTGAAGATTTGTTGGCTCAAAAAGACACATTTTTAAATGGTATCACCACCGCTCCGATTCCTCGAGTATTTAAGATTGATAGTAATCGGGTTGTTTTTAATGCAGACTTTGATACCTCAGATGGAGGTTATTGGCGTGGTGGTTTTGCGGTTTCTAGTATGACCGATACCATGGATGCATCATTTGCGAATCTCTATTCTAGTGCCAACGGAAAAGGGGCAAATAATTCCCAGGTTTATTTAGTTGGGAATGATGGCGACAAGAACCCAGTATTAGAAACATTGCCAACGGTTGGGTCAACGATGGCTTCAATACTGTCCTTATATGTGAGTAACACCACCTATGCGTATCATGCGATGAAAGAGGGCAATCGTTTTTCGACAAAATTTAGCTCAAGAAACAAAGACAGCTTTGTGCTGTGGATATTTGCAGAGAATGCGAACAATGATAGTATGCGTGTAGATTTGGCAGATTTTACACACAGCGATACTACCAAAAACTTCATTCTTGATAGTTGGGTCAAGGTATCCATTCCGTTTCCAGCAACCCGTCTTCGTTTTAAATTGGTTAGCAGTGACAATGGTTCATTCGGAATAAACACACCGGCCTTCTTTGCAATTGATAATATTGAATTGGAATATCGTACTTCCATTGAGTACATACCAAACTCTTCTTTTAGTTTATACCCGAATCCAGCTAATAATATTATTTCAATAGACTATACAGGTGAAATCATACAGTTTTTGGTGTATGATATCAATGGGAAGCTAATCCTGCAAAAGAAAGCTAGTCAAACCAAGTCCATTGATGTAAGTAAACTTGATCGTGGGGTTTACCTATTTGAAATGATTACTTCAGATAATAAACGCGGTGTTCAACGATTTATCAAAGAATAAATGAAAAGCTACGTATTTATTTTATTTGGGCTATTAATTGTATTTAGTTCATGTAAACAGGAACCTTTACCTGCTCCAGAAACTACTTTTGAAGGAAAGCAAGTATTGATTCTGAATGAAGGAAACTTCAGTTGGGGCAACTCATCCGTCGCGTTATATAGTCCTGAAAAGAAAGAAATAAACCACGCATTGTTTGAAAAAGCGAATGATCGGCCTTTGGGAGACGTGTTGCAGTCGGGAAAAATAATCAATGGAAGAATTTGGTTGGTGGTAAACAATAGCGGTAAAATTGAAATCATTGATACCAACAGTTTTAAATCGGTTAAAACGATTACAGGTTTGAGATCTCCTCGTTTTATAAGTGAGCTAAACGGTTTGGTATATGTTACTGATCTGTATGCTGATAAATTGACGGTTTTTGATGCAACCACTTTTGAGTTGAAATCTACCATATCAGAAAGTGGTTGGACCGAAAAAACTTTGGCCGATGATCAATGGGTCTATTTCATTAATAAAGACTCAAACACGTTGAACGGATTTAATCCTGTAAGCAAATTATTAAAAAGAATTTCCATCTTAGGAATTCCGTTTGATTTAGTAAGAAAGAATGATGAAATCCATATTGCTTCTTATAGTGGGGATAGCTTAATTTTAAAAAACGTAGGCAGTGGTTCGCAGCAAATATTCGCACATGCACTAAACAGTGTTCCGGGAGGTATGCTATTTTGCAAAACCAATGGTCTTTGGTATTTTAAAATGGGTAATAATTTAAGGCGTATTAATGCTGCTGGAACATCAGATATGATCTATCAACTCAAATCAGGTAGTTTGTATGCCGCCAATATCATTGGAGATGAAATTTATCTCAGCAATGCCAAAGATTATGTGCAAAATAGCGAAATGATACGTTTGGATTTAGACGGTAAGGTTTTAGATAAACGAGAATCTGGCAGGATAACCAATGGCTTTTTATGGCTAGAATAATGAAGCATTGCTCCATTTAAGAATTTCTTCTTCACCAGTAGTTTGGTTTGTAACACGAACAATGTAATGTCCGTAATTATAAAATGAGCTAGCGATAAACTCAAACGGTTTATCTAACACAATATCCTTGTCTTTGATGATGGTTTGGCCAATGTTATTAAAGATGCTTACACTAAAAATAGTATTAGAATAATTATCTGCACCAATAATTAAGCGATTGCCTGGATTTGAGAGCAATACAGGTTTTATGGCAATATTACCTACAAAGGTAGAATCTTGTTCTAATTCAAGTTCATATAAAGTCGGACGATATGTTTTCATGTTGAATAACATCATTGCTGCTTGATCTTCGGTAAATGTATTCTGACAACTTCCTCGCGTATAGTCCATGTAATTCTCAACCATGTCTGGTAAATCTCCGGGCTCATTCCATTGACAAGAGTTTCGATTGGAATTACATCCCGAATTTGGACTGGACGTATTGGGAGTATCTTCCAAAAAATCATCTGTTGCTACATTGCATGTGTTGGAGCGCAAACCCCAAGTATGGAAAAGTCCAAAATAGTGACCCAATTCATGTGTGCAGGTTCTACCTAATGAATTGGATCCATTAGCAGTGGCATTTGGATTGTATCTGCCAACCGTATAATAATGAACAGATGCACCTTGTTGAGCTTTTGAAAACTGCACATTGCTTGGCCAATTTACCGCACCGGTTGGAGGGGTTGCATAGCCCAACAAGCCACTTTGAGGTGTAAACATATTACAAACCCAGATATTTAAATATTCGTCCGTGTTCCAAGCATCTGATCCCCCCTGTGTATTGAACTTCATGCGCGAATCATAATCTCCACCAGATGTTTGAGAGAAAACTGAAATAGAAGTGGTTTTACGAACGATTCCAGAATGAGGATTGCCATTGGGGTCTTTACCTGCAAGTACAAACTTAAATTTTAATTTTCCAGCCACCGGTTTAAATATGTCCCGAGTATTAATCGTATCAGGATTAGTACGATTAAAATCTTCATTTAAGACATCCATTTGCGTCATAATACATGAGTCAGGAATATTTTGCTGGGGTGTATTATACAATACATGAAATACAACTTTGATCACATAGGTGGTGTCATAATTATACGTATAAAGTCTCCTTAGATTATTCTGTTTCTGGTATGCTTTAAATTCTTCAGTGTGTTTAATTAAATCAGATTTTAATACGGGATTGTTATTCACAAAATCATCAAACCCACACTTTTGTTGGCCATAAGAAAAATGGACTAGTCCCATTAGTAGGAAACTCAATGAAAATATTATTTTGGCCATGTTACAAATTTAGGTAAATGTATTTCAGTTTCCTGTAAAATTAGCTTTCCGCTTTTCGTTGAATGCGTTCACCCCTTCTTTATAATCTGAGGAATTACCAGCAATTTCTTGACAATATGCTTCATATTCAAGCATTGTATCTAAATCACTGTATGAAGATTTGTTGAGCATTTTTTTCATCATGCCAATAGCTTTTGTAGGCGCTTTAGCATAATAGGTTGCAATTTCCAGAATGGTTTCATCCAAATCATCTGCACTACATATGCGGTTTGCGATGCCTAAATTATGTGCTTCAAGTGCGGAAATTTTACTTGCCATAGTAGCCATTTCAAAAGCTCTTTGTGAACCCACAACACGTGGCAAGAAATAGGATGATCCACTGTCTAGTACCAACCCAACATTCACAAAAACTTCAATAAGTGAAGCCTTTTCTGATGCCACCATAAAATCACTTGCCAAGGCAAGGGAGCAACCTGCACCAGCAGCAACACCATTTAGTCTACAAATGATTGGTTTTGGCAAATCACGCATTGCCTTGATAATTGGATTGTATCTTTTGTGCAATGAATCGGATAATGAACGACTTTCACCACCTGCAATCGCCTTTAAGTCTTGCCCGCTACAAAATGCTTTGCCGGCTCCAGTTAATACAACTACACGCACTTCAGCATCACGTTTTACTTGCTTAAGAGCATCTTGCAGTTCATAACTGAGCTCATCATTAAACGCATTAAATACATCAGGTCGGTTTAGTGTAATGGTTGCAATGTTATCTTGAACATGGTACAGCAGATTTTTATATTCACTCATAAGATTGGCAATATTACCAAAATTCCTATTAAAGCACCTAGTAGAATTTCGGGAAATGTGTGTGCATTGAGAAAAAGTCGAGCGCTAGCGATAATTCCAATAAGCAAAATCAATATAGTACCAATCAATAGAAGATCATTACTGTACCAAGTAAATCCTTCTTTTAAATAGGCCGTTGCTCCAGCTGCAATGGCCATTACATGTGCACTAGGTTTACAGCAATAAATCAGAAACGGTATAGATACCACTAATCCAATACTAGCCGCCAAGGCTATATTGCCGCAGTATACTAGAGCTGAATTATCCAACAATTGGATCGAGCTGATAAACATCATGAGACCTACAATAGCGAAGGGGATAATGCGCTCTTTTCGGTTTTCTATTTTCCAAGAACTTATGTATCCTGATTTTTTCACAATAAATAAACTCATCATAGGAATAAGAACCAGACTTGCAAAGAGTAAAAGAATGAGTTGCCAAACAAATCCATTTACTACTCTACCACGAATGGTTGGGTGAAAAAATATCCCAAGTACGCTTAAATAGAATGTAGTAAATAAAGGATGAAAAAGATAGGAAATGAATTGAGCTATCTTGACTAGCATTATTTGTAGCTAACCGTCTTAACTGCCTCAATAATTCGTTTTACAGAAGGCAAATAGGCATCCACCAACGTTGATGCGTAAGGTAAAGGAACATCTCGAGAGGTTACACGCGTAACAGGTGCGTCCAAATAATCAAAGGCATATTTTTGTGCCCAATAACTTATCTCGCTACTTAAGGATGCCAAAGGCCAAGCTTCTTCAACTACAACCAGACGGTTGGTTTTTTTGATACTATCAATAATAGTTTGATAATCAATTGGACGAACAGTTCGCAAATCAATCAATTCAACACTGATACCATCGGCTTCTAAACTTTGTATTGCTTGATGGCATTGCAGCATTATTTTCCCAAACGATACGATGGTAACATCTGTTCCTTCTTTAACCACATCTGCTTTGCCAATTTCGATCGTATATTCACCTTCGGGTATTTCGCCTTTAAGTCCATACATCTGCTCACTTTCCATAAAGATTACCGGATCGTTATCTCGTATAGCAGATTTTAGCAAACCTTTAGCATCTGCTGGGTTCGAAGGAATCACTACTTTTAAACCAGGTGTATTTGCGTACCAATTTTCAAAATTTTGAGAGTGTTGTGCACCCAATTGCCCTGCCGAACCAGTTGGTCCTCTAAAAACCATAGGGCATGTAAATTGGCCACCACTCATGCTATTCATTTTAGCTGCAGCATTGATTACTTGGTCAATCGCTACCAACGAAAAGTTGAAAGTCATAAATTCAATTATTGGACGTAGTCCATTTGTTGCTGCTCCGACACCAATACCCGCAAAACCTAACTCAGCAATAGGAGTGTCAATGATCCGTTTTGGACCAAATTCATCTAACATACCCTGACTTACTTTATAGGCTCCGTTATACTCCGCAACTTCTTCACCCATTAAAAATACGCTATCATCTCTGCGCATTTCTTCCTGCATTGCTTCTCTTAGTGCTTCTCTAAATTGAACTTCTTTCATTCTTTGTGATTTCCAGTTTTAGTGGTGCAAATATAGATTTAATTGGGGAAATGGGAAGTGCGAAATGGGAATAGACTTGCAAAGCTTATACCATTGATATACAGTAAATTATCGCTTTAGTTTATTCCAATTGCTGTATCCTACAAAATCTCTCCCTCCGTTAAACCGGTTCTCTAGCCAAGTCACCACTTTGTTTTTGGTTTCTTCATGCTTCATTAAAGGACGGTTTACATTCAATTTTTTACCAAAATCAAGTTCATCTTTCCAAGAAATGTTTTTGATGAATTGCTCCATCACTTTCGGATGTGACCCCTTGTATGTTGGAATATTCCCCAAAGGGCCGTATTCGAAATTCTGATTCCGGGACTCATACATTTTCTCTACATCCCCTTTGTCATGATGGAATCCATCATGCTCTTTTTTCTTGCTTTGCATGAGATAGGGAGGGCGAACCCAGCCATAATGATAAACGTAAGCATCCACTTCAACTACATTTAATTTTTCGTTATTTCCTTTTCTAAAACTCTGTGCATCCTTAATGGAATAGATGTTTCGGTGATTTTTGAATATGCGAATCTCATTTTTGTACCAACCATGTACGGGCAAATAATGATCATAATCTCCAAAGAAATGTTTGTACCTAAAGAGAAGGCCATCTACTTCATCATCATCATTGTATTTCAAACATGCATTTTTGATGGTTTCTAAATCATCCTCATGCATAACTTCATCTGCTTGGATATAGAAACACCAGTCGCCAGTACATTGTTGCAGTGCATAGTTCGTTTCAACGGCCAAAACTTTACTTTCTATAAAGTCTTTTTCATCCCACACCCGATTGTGAATGTGTATTTTTTCAGAAGCAATGGCTTCGATTAATTGGCGCGTATTATCTTCACCATCGTCTAATGCCACAATTATTTCATCACAAATGGGATAGATAGAGGAAATAGATTCAACTACTGGGAAATAATACTTTTGGGCATTACGGGCAATGGTGAAACCGCTGATTTTCATGTGAGGCAAAAATAGGGATTATTCTAATATAGAATGGTTTAATGCTTTGAATGAATCACATATTGATCAAACTTAATTCCATCATCCACGATTTCCTTTTCAAAGGAGAATCCCAATTTGTCAATAACATGAGTGGAGGCTTGGTTTTCTCTGATGGCAAAGGTATGTACTTTATTTAATTTGAGCTCTTGAAAAGCAAAGTCAAGGGAAGCATTGGCAGCTTCAGTTGCAATTCCCTTACCCCAAAAACGTTGCAAAAACCGATAACCCAAATCCACAAAATCATAATCAGGTAGAAATTTGAGCCCACTAAAACCAATAAATTCATTGGTTTCCTTCCATTCCACCACAAAGCGGCCAAATCCATACTTCGCATAGTCGCCTTCTATCACATCTTTAATGCGATTTCGCATCTCAAATATATCTACAACACCACCATCTCCTGTGTATCTTGAAACCTCAGGGTCTAAATTCATTTGATAGGAAGCTTCTACATCATCCATGGTGAAAGGACGAAGCAATAGTCGATTAGTTTCTATGATAGTATTGAATTTACTCACCATCTTTTTATTAAAGGATATCGCCAGCTGATAATGAGCTGGCTGCCATTATATTTTGTTTTTTCATTTATTCCTACGTGATAACCATAAACAATTCCGCCAAAGGGTAATGATAATCCCAAGAATGGTTTAACTCCGAAATATGGTTTGTTATCTATTTGTTGCATATTTCCTTCAATCCCAAATGCCATGGGACCGGCAGTATTACCACTAAATGCAGCCAACTGCAAAGCGGTGCCCCAATCTTTTGCTATCAGGGATTTATTATATAAGAAGTTAACACCGATAAAAGAGTGATCCGGGTTTATCCGAATGAAATTAATGGGTGTTGTTCTCGGTTGAATACCAAATCCAAAGGTCAATGCCTGGGGATTAAGAACCTGAACTTCGCTGATAAGGAAAACCGCAGATTTATGGATGTATTGACCTTGTCCTGAATAGTAGTAACCCCAGAATAGTATGATAAGAACGATATTCTTTTTATTACCCAAAACGGATGTAAAGATAAATTAAGAATGGGATATATCATGGTTGAGAAATGATTTTGATGCTTTCATCAAATTGTTGGGGCTATTTTTGCTGCCTTTTAAGGCGGCTCAATATTTCATGCTATTTTTGGCTTAAGCCATTAATTACCTTCATTGATTATGTCATTTGTAAAAGTTTGGATACATGCAGTTTGGACCACAAAAAGGAGAGCTCCATTACTGATTAAAGAAAAACGTCAAATAATTTTTAACCACATTTTAGATAATGGAATTGCAAAAGGGATATATGTTGATTGTGTCAATGGACATAAGGACCATGTTCATTGCCTTTTTAAATTACGCAATGATGAAACCATAATGAAAACAATGCAAATGCTAAAAGGCGAATCCTCATATTGGGCAAATAAGAATAAGGTTTTACCTCATAAACTTTATTGGCAAAAGGAGTTTTATGCAGTCAGTGTTAGCGAATCAATTGTTCCCAATGTTCAAGACTATATTCAAAATCAAGAAGAACACCACAAAGACTATTCTTGGGAAGAGGAGTACAATAATTTCATCAAAAACTATGGATTTCAGGTTCTTAAAAGCTAAAGCCCTTTTAGAATAAAAAGAGGAAACCGCCTTAAAAGACGGTAAAATCAATAAAACGGCAATGCTAAATAGTGAATGCAGCCCTTCAGGGCTGCTTTCGAAATGCGCACATTTAAGGCTTTAGCCTTTAAATTAACTAAAGCACAATATCTTTCCAATCAAAGATGACTGAATACCCATTTTCTTTCAATTGGTCTTTCTCACTGGGCTCTCCTATCATCATCACAAAATCACCACCCCAAGCACCCAGTGATTTAAAGGTTGATTTTAGATTTGGGAATAATTGCTGTTTAATAGGCGGCATTCCTAAATATGCTGAAAGTGCATTTTCATGCGCTTCTAATAATCTGCGAAACTGCTTTTCATCATTTTGATACTGTAGTAAATCGCGCGTGAGTTGATTAATTGATTTGATTAATTCTTTGGAGGGTGTAGGTCTTTTTTGAATGGATTTAAGACTGTTTTGTTTCTTACCCAAGTAAACAAATGAAATGCGATCCCTAAAATCAGGAGAAAAGTCAATGGAGCTTACTTCTGGAGCACCATTTTTGTTGAGGTTATATAAAATGGGCCCTTTTGCTGTTGCACAAGCCAAATCGAAACCGCTGCCTTTAAATGTGCTTTCATACAATTTATAGGGATCTGCTCCGGTGCATTGTGCAATGAGAGATACCAATGTAGAACTGGTTCCCCATCCCCAAGATTTGTCAAATTCTAAATAGGTTTCAAAATGATAATCCACATCCTCTTCAAAGAAAGATTTAGGAATCATCCCTAGCAAAGTGGATAGCGTATTAACCCCTCCAATGTAAGATGCTTTTATTAATTTGAAGCTGATTTTATCAAATGATGCTTCAAACCATGGATAGTTGTTTTCGTCAAATGCCGTCCATTTAACATGAGCGTTCGTTGATTTCTTTTTTTTCTTGTAGAATCTAAGGCGTTGTCCTTTAATCAATGGCAAAGCAATGCCTTGTGCACCATAAAGAATCGCATATTCTGCGCTTAGCAACAATTTGCCATGTGCAAAATAGGTTTCCATTTAGTTGTTAACAGATGTTTTTTGGCCTCTAATCTTTTCAAAAATTTCAACTGCAGCACTGTGGCTTACAATTTTATCTTTAAAGTATGCAACAATTTGTTTCTTTTCATCTGAGGTTGCTTCCAATTGATTCAAAATATTGAGCAAGTGCATTTTCATATGCCCTTTTTGGATACCTGTGGTAACCAAAGAGCGAATTGCAGAAAAATTTTGGGCCAAACCGGCTACCGCGATTACCTCCATTAATTCGTCTGCATTGGGGTTGCCCAATATTTCATGTGCAAATTTAACCATAGGGTGTAATTTGGTGATACCACCTACAGTGCCAACCGAAATGGGAACCTCAATCCAAAAAGAAAAGTTGCCGTCTTTCACATTCGCATGGGAGAGTGAAGTATATTTACCATCCTTTGATGCATACGCATGCACACATGCTTCCACTGCTCTAAAGTCATTACCAGTGGCAAGTATTACAGAATCGATGCCGTTCATGATTCCTTTGTTGTGCGTTACCGCTCGATAAGGCTCTATTTCTGCCACCTTAATGGCATTGATGAATTTCTGAACAAACTCTTCACCGGTAACCCCTTCCATAGCAAGTGAATCCACCGGACAACTTACTTCAGCCCGTACCAGACAGTTTGGGGTGAAATTACTCAGAATGCACATGATGATTTCTACAGATCGGTCTTCTTGCTCTAATTCTTCTGCTGTACTAATTTCTTGTTCCAATACTTTAGAGAATTCTTCTAAAAGACTGTTTATGAAATTGGCACCCATACTATCAACGGTATTGAATGTACCTTCTAATTGATAGAAATTGGGTTCTAGGTCTGTTTTGTCTTTGATGCGAAGGTCCATAATACCACCACCACGCTTACGCATGTTTGCAGTTAAACTTTCCGTTGCGGAAAAGAATTTTTGCTTATTCTTTTCAAAGAATGCAAAAAGGTCATCCGGGTTCTTACCACGCCACACAAAGTGAACATGACCAATTTTTTCTTTGCTTAGAACGTTAGCCTTAAAGCCTCCACGTTCTGCCCAAAAGCCTGCTGCCTTTGCCGCTGCAGCAACTACACTACTTTCCTCAATCGCCAATGGAATACATTTAATTTTTCCATTTATAACAAAATTGGGAGCGACTCCAAATGGTAAAAAATAATTGGATACTGTATTTTCTATAAACTCATCATGCAGTTTTTGAATTCTTGCATCATCGTGATTATAACTTTTTAAAAGTTCCAGAGACTTTTCAGGGTTTGCGCAATAGTTATTGATTAACCATTCCTGTTTTGCTTCTTTGCTTAGTTTGCTAAATCCTTTAACTATTTCCATTTATTTAACTTTTAAAAACTGATGGGCCAACTGCAATCCTTCAATCTGTCCTTGAACAAATTGCTCTAATGGCTCATAACCCAATTGAGCATATTTTAAGAAGGCAGAAGCTTGACCATACATTGCATTCAAAGGTAATTTCTGTATTTGGTAGTATCCGTCTAAATACGATGAAATACCACCTGATACGATAATTGTTCCCGTTTTTAGGTCAGTTGCATTATTTTTATGGATGGATGAAATCATCGAAGTCATTTCATTTGCTGAATGACCCAAATAAACAGTTTTTGACAATGCATCTAAGCGTGGGTTTTCATGTCTGAGCAATTCTACTTTGCTAAAATTTGTTCCACCCAAAGCGCCATAATCCAATGCGGTTAAAGGAAGCTTAAGCAGTTCTAGTATGCTTTCCGGTCCAAATCCTTGACCAACTTCCTTTACGATAATCGGATGGTCTAAAAAGTCTAAAACCCGTTTTATGTTGTCCAATGGACTTTGATAGTAGCGATCTCCTGCAGGTTGTAACCATTCTTGTAATGGATTGATATGTATAATCAGTCCATTGGCATCGGTCTTATTGATTAGTTCATTGATTTTACCTAATTGATTGTCATGTATTAGTTCTTCAATTTGAGCAATTCCAAGATTAGCATATAAGGGTTGGTCTTGTATATACTTTCTTATTGCAAAGTCAGCGAGATAGTTATCATCATTTAAAATAACGCGGCATGAACCCAAGCCCATGCCCAATCTAAACTTGGCAGCAACTTTAGCCAAATTGATATTAATTTCATTGGCTATTGTTGCTCCACCCGTCATACTAGAAATCCACATGGGATAATCCATGGCTTGTCTGCCCAATTGAACAGGATGCTTTGTATCTGGAGAGGGATGGCCAGCCAATGCAGGCTCATAATAGAATCGAGAATCCGATTCCAACACTTGTGATTGGAACGCTAAATTAATATGATCCTTTTTGCGCTGATTTATTTCGGTATCCCTTGCCATACTTTATTAAAACAGCAAAGGTACGGATTAGTTTTTATAGTAAATGGGATGAAGTAATTAGTTGCTATTAATTAAAAATTACCTCGGCATATGCTTAAAACACGCTCTAATAAAAGAAGTCAGTCCGAGCGGAGTCCGAAGCTTCGGACGAGAACTCCCACAATACCTACCTAAAAATTATTGAACCAAAAGTTTTCGATGGTATACGCTGCCGTTCAATTCAATTTGGATCGCATAAACCCCAGGTTTTCTTATGGCATTAACGTTTAAGAATAAGTCAGGATTCAATTCTTTCCCATTCAAATCAAAAACCCCAATCAGTTTTCCATTTTCGATTTTCAATTTTTCATTGAACTTGAGCGGATTAGGGTATATAAATAAACTTATAGTGCTCGGTTGATCAATTCCAACAAACTGATAATTGTATGATGCCGTTACTGGATAATGGTCGCTGGTGGTTGAGCTATAAGAGGTTATGTAGTTTTGCAAAGGCATAATCTTGCAAGAATTGGCTATGTAGGCATTAAACAATTCATCACTGACCATTTGATGATCAATCATATCTGTTCTGCCCACCGTGGACCCTGTATTTGACGCACTTAAACCAATTGTAAGAAACTTGTAGTTGCTTGCATCATTGAGCAAGGTATCAAAAGGAGTAGGGTTGGGGCTGTAAATTGAAACATCGGTATCATCGTTGAAATCGCCTAAGACCACCACTTTTTTAGTTGAATGGGTTTGACTGATGTATGTTTTCAAATGTCCTGCAGCGTTTTTTCTTCTTTCCCAAGATTTCTGCTTATCTGATGCATTGCCTACATTGGCTTTTAGGTGCAAAACGATAATGATTAGGGTGTCATTTGGGTTGCCATATTTGGGAACCATAGCCACCTCGAAAGGAAATCGTCCACTGGCAAAATCATAGCTTTTATCTGTGATCACCAGTTTATTAAATAGAACAGTAAACAAACTGGTATCATACATCAATGCAGTTTTTTGTGATTGATTAATTGGGGCAATGATTCCCTGATAGCCACTCAATGAATCGATCATTCGCGAAAAAGTAGCATCATCAGAAATTTCTGAAAGACCCCAAACATCTACATTGGTTTCTCTAAATACTTTTAAAGCATTGTTAAACTGCATGGTTTCATCACTGGGCCCATTGTTTAAATCGCCAAACCATTTGATATTCCAACAGGCCACATCCAACTGATTTGCTGATCCGTATGATGGGATTTGTGCTTGAAGTGCAGTGGTAAATAATATGCTAATGCAGAGTGCAATACTACGCATGACTCATGCTTTCTTCAGATTTTTTTGCAGATAAATAACGTTCAGCATCCAAAGCAGCCATACATCCGGTGCCCGCAGCAGTAACCGCTTGTCGGTAAATATGATCCTGGGCATCGCCACAAGCAAAGACCCCTTCAACGTTAGTTTTGCTAGAGTCTGGTTTTGTGATGATATAACCGGTTTCGTCCATATCTAGATAATCCTTAAAGATGCCCGTATTGGGTTTGTGTCCAATGGCTACAAAAAACCCTTTAATTGGAATTTCAGTTGTTTCACCGGTCTGATTATTCTTTACACGAACGCCTTCAACCCCATGTTTTCCCAATACTTCATCCGTTTCGGTGTTGTACATCACCGTAATGTTTGGCGTATTCTCAACACGATGTTGCATTGCTTTGGAAGCACGCATTTCATCTCTTCTAACAAGCATGGTAACTTGATTGCATATTTTGGCTAAGTAAGTTGCTTCTTCAGCAGCAGTATCTCCAGCCCCCACAATAGCTACATCGCTACCTTTGTAGAAAAAACCATCGCAAACGGCACAAGCTGAAACACCACTCCCATTGAGTCTTGTTTCAGATTCGATCCCCAACCATTTAGCAGATGCACCTGTGCTGATAATCACGGTATGGGCAAGTATTTTTTTGCTTTCATCCACAATTATATTGTAAGGGGGTTTGCCACTAAAATCTACTGAAGTAACCATTCCATATCTAGAATCCGTTCCCAAACGAACTGCCTGATTCTTGAAATGTTCCATCATTTCTGGACCCATAATTCCATCCGGATAACCTGGATAGTTTTCTACATCTGTGGTAATGGTGAGTTGTCCTCCTGGCTGCATGCCTTCATATAAAACGGGTTTCATATCAGCGCGAGCTGCATATATTGCTGCAGTATATCCTGCAGGGCCAGAGCCAATAATAAGGCATTCAACTTCTTCTATTTCTTCAGTCATGGCACAAAGATAATTTTACTTTTTATAGATTTCATCTTGCTTGCACAAATTGTGGAGAATTGGTGACATTACACCGATTTTATAGTATTTACACCAATGCCGGCTATCGTGCTCTTGGGTTCAACCAATAGTAGAAGTAAAGCCCTTGCGCCATTCCTAATTCTCTTGCCTTTGCTTTATCTTTATTCCCTTCAATATAAGTATGTAAATAATCGCGCTTAATTTGCCCACGGATATAATACGGATAACCATTTTTAGGATATTTGGCAATCAACGAATCACACATGACTAAAGCAACCGGAAATGAGTCCATGATGTAAAGAAGCTTTAAGACAGTACCTTCTAATTGGGCATTGTTCGGCTTCAAGGCTACTGCTTTTTTTGCCTCTTCTAGTGACTTCTTTTCATTACCCAACATCAAATAGGAGTGGCCGCGATTGTAATGATAAAAGCCAAGGCTTTGAGTGGAGGCGTATTTTATGGCTCTGTCAAAGTCCATTTGCGCTATAAGGTTATTTTCTTTGTCATTAATTGAAGCAGAATGAATATAGGTGCAGGCTCTGGTGTTGTATAGCACATCAATTTGTCGATTGCCAAATACTTGATTGGAATGGTAGATTAAACTATCTAAAAAGGGCAGGGCCTTTTTAAATTCATAATTACCTAAAAAGTGCGAAACGGAATCTGCCATTCTATTCACCACTTTCGCATTGGATGTAGTTTTAACTTGCGATAATGAATCTTGTGCATGAACATAGACTTGCGACATCAGCAGGTTTAAGAATAGGAATAATGCAATGATTGGATATTTCATAAAGTAGTGGTCAAAAATAAATAACATTCTACTACTTTAATGGTTCTATTATCTAATTTTGACCACTTAAAATAAAGACCATTGTTATTTGCAACCCGATATAGGAAGTTTATTATTATACCATTCCTTGCTATAACAGGATTCTTCGGTTACCAACTTTCGAATATCCAATTTGGGTATGAAATGGATGATTTCTTTGACAAGAACGAACAGGAAAATCAGTTTTATACTTCATTTTTTGAGCAATTCGACCAATCCATGCCAAATGCAGCATTGCTTGGCATTGAAAATGGATCCTTAATTGATTATGAGGCATTCTTACGCATAGATTCTTTTTCTAAACAACTTGAACAGCTGCCAGAAATAATGGAGGTGGCTGCAGTGACAAATCTTCAATCCGTTCAATTGAATAATGACGAACTGGCAAGTACCAACTTATTGGATTTACGCAGTCGCAGAGATTACTTGAACTCTATGCAATCATTGGATTCAATTCCAAATCTTAAACGCCAGTTTTTAAGTGAAAAAGGAAATTCTACCGTCATTTATCTAGTTTTTAAGGACACCCTTCAAACCGATTCCTTACTTAACCTGGTTGCAGATATTGAGGGTTTAGCCAAGCCATTTGCTTTTCAGAACACCCATTTTATTGATTTAGACTATAACAACCATCTCATGGTTGAAAAAATTAAAAAAGACTCTACCCTCCTTATCATAATTGCCATTGTGCTTATGCTGGTCTTGCTTACATTCTTTTTTCGATCCTTTATGGGTGTGGTTATTCCAATTACCATTGTCATTGGGACAGTCATTTGGATTATGGGAACGGTAGCATTGTTCGGAATTGATATCAATGCGTTGACGATTGCCATTCCGGTGATTGTAAGCGTAATATCGCTTAGCGATGTAATTCATATTATTTCGCGTTATTCCGAGGAGGAGGAGGGCGATGCATTTGCAAAAATAAAGGCCACGCAGAAAGATATTTTGCGTGCCATTATTCTTACCACTCTCACCACTTCAATCGGGTTCCTTTCGTTGGCAAATAGTAATATCCCCGTTTTTCAAGAATTTGGTGGTTTTACTGCACTAGGTGTAGTGTATGCCTTAATTTTGGCTTATTTCGTATTGCCTATTCTCCTTTATTATTCAAAAAAGATTACAGTAAATAATGTATTGTTTCGCATCACACCGAATCGGATTTGGGGAACACCCACCCTATTGGTCACTTTAGGAGTGGTGGTGATATGTGTTTTAGGCGTATTGCGGGTGCATCATAACAATTACTTTTATCAGGATTTAAAGGAGGATGATGAAGTGGGTGAAATTCTGTCTTTTGTGGAGTTAGA
This sequence comes from uncultured Bacteroidia bacterium, assembly GCA_943788195.1. Classification (GTDB taxonomy): domain Bacteria; phylum Bacteroidota; class Bacteroidia; order NS11-12g; family UBA955; genus CALSPH01. The sequence goes on along the minus strand of CALSPH010000002.1, from coordinate 72,487 downwards.
AATGAATGGCTTGCGGGATTTAACTTTCGCCATTACACTCAATGATTCAACCGCATCTGTTTTTGATGCTAAGATTTTGCGACAGTTAAATGAGTTAGAACGTTTTGTTGAATCGCACTATCCAGCCACCATAGAGATGAGTCTTGCGAGCAGTGTAAAACAGGTCAATCGATCACTCAATCACTGTTATTCTGCGCAATATAGAATACCAACCGATGATGAAGGGATAAAGCAGGTAAGGAGTATTTTGATTAAAAATGCGCGAGTGTTAAAATTGCGAAGTTTTGTTTCTCGGGATAAGCGTGCAACCTTCATTAAAACCAAAACAAGGGATCAAGGAAGTTACGCGACATTTGCATTACATGATTCGTTAAATGCATTTGCATCCAATGCATGCCCTGATATTAATATAGCCGTAACCGGCAAAGCGCATATTATAGATATGACCAATGTAAATGTATCGGAAGGGATGATCTGGAATTTAGGCGTCATTGTATTGTTCATATTTTTATCGATATCCATTATTTTTAGATCGTTTTTTATCGGCTTGTTTTCGCTCATACCCAACATTTTGCCCTTGTTTGCAATTACAGCTACAGTTGGGCTGCTTGATTTTGGAATGAATGTGGCCACTACGATTGTATACACCATTGCCTTTGGTATTGCGGTGGATGATACCATCCATTTCTTAGCCCGGTACAAAATTGAAAAGGAGAAAGGAGTGGAGAATAAGCAAGCGGTGTTGAATTCCGTACGAACGAGTGGTGCAGCTATTATTCTAACCACCATTATTCTGGTTGCGGGTTTTGGGGTCTTGGTTTTCTCTCATTTTTATGCCAACTATATTACAGGTTTATTGGTGTGTATTGGGATGGTAATGGCGCTGTTATGCGATCTGTTTCTGTTGCCACTCATATTGAGTTGGATGAAGGATAATACTAAGCAATAATAAGGGCGACTATCTACCCAACCCAGTCAACAACTCTTTCTTTTTGTTGATGGATACTTCCACCTCTCTGTTGTTGCTCATGAGCAATGAACCACCCCGTCCTTTTTTATAGGCCTTAACTTGGTTTAAATTGACGATATGTGATTTGTGCACACGTAAAAAATGAGGCTCTTCTTCCAGCTGAGCGAAATATTTGAGCACTTTACTCACCGTTTTTTTAACACCTGAGGTTAGGTATAAGTCAGAATAGTTTCCGTTGCCCGAAATGCAAACGACATCTTCAGTGTTCACAATTTCAAAACCATTTTGATTCGGCAATACAATCCGTTTAATACTCTTTGAAGAAATGTTGTTTTTCAATACTTCACGTAACTGCGCAGCTTCATTTCCACCCATCATCTCTTTCACTTTCTCAACTGCGCTCACCAACTCTTCAATACTTACTGGTTTTAGAATATAATAAGCAGCGCTGTAGTTTAAGGCCTTAATTGCGTAATCGTCATACGCAGTAATAAATATCGAACTGTATTCAGCATGCGCGGTACGCTCCAATACATCAAAGGCATTACCAAAAGGCATTTCAACATCCAAGAAAACCAAATCAGGTTGGTGTTTTTCAATCATTTCTACCGCTTCATTTGCGTCTTTAGCCAAGGCAAGAATTTCTAAATCGGTGCAATATCGATTCAGGTAATCTTGGATTAACTCTCTGCTTGATTTTTCATCATCCGCAATAATTACTTTAATGGTTTTAGGCATATTCTTCTTGTTGTAAAATTGGAATTTGTAAAGTGACTTTAGTGCCAATGGCGGCCGTTCCCTCTTTTAAATCTGCAATGGTAACCTTCAGTTGAGTTTTATACAACTTATTCAATAGTTCAATCCGCTCCTTAGTATTGCTTATCCCAGTGCTGGTGTAATCTTTTTGATTGCTGGTTTTGAGTCGTTGTGATTCTTCACGGCCAATACCATTGTCTTCAATTTGCACTTCTAGATACTCCGCTTTTTGATTGATTCCTAAACGTAAGAATCCATCTTTTTCACGATACCTCAAACCATGCCAAATGGCATTTTCAAGGTAAGGTTGAATCAACATGGTGGGTATGGCAACTTCCTGATGGTCAATATTCGAATCCACTTCAATTTCGTAATTAAAGCGGTCATCAAAACGGGCATGTTCCAGAGACAGGTAGATATTAAGGGTTTTCATTTCCTCTCCCAAGGTAACCGCATCTTTGTTGGAGTTGTTCAGCACAGAGCGCATCAGTTTAGAAAAATCTGCGAGATAGCTATTGGCTTTCACCTCATCATTTTCACTGATAAATCGATTCACCGAGTTTAAACTATTGAAAATAAAATGTGGGTTCATCTGACTTCGCAAAGACGCCAAACGAATGAGTGCATTGGATTTTTGTTTTTGACGTATGTTCTTAACCAAGAAGTAGGTGAGGAACAATAAGAGGCCAAGCCCTGCAAGAAGTCCTAGTATCATCCAGCGTTGGCGCCTGATAGATTTTTCTCTTTCTTTTTGCCTCATTTCTAAATCCTGAATTCGGCTTTCTTGAATTTGATATTTAGCACTGAGTAATTCATTGGTGAATTTTCCTTTGAGATTCGCTTCTTTTACAGAATCAACCATCCCCACATAGCGTTTGTATGCCGCAAGCGCTTTGTCAAATTGGCCTGCCTTTTCATATGCCAGTGAGAGTTTTTCAGCGGCTTCAATTTCATCTTTCGAAATCATATAGGAAGCTGAAGCGTTTGATGCTGAAAGTGTTATGGTATCTAGCGCGTTGTTTGAATACTCAAATTTTTCAATGGCTTTAGATAAATCATTGGTATTTAGGTAAGCGTTCCCCAAATTATTGGAAGCAGCCGATTGCAGCGCAACATCATTGTTCTTTGCGGCAATATTTTCATACATCCCTTGGGTTTCAATGTTCTTAGCCGTCCAGCCGTAGGTCTCATAAATGCCAGATGCAGAATTTAAGGTGGATATGGTGGTTGTATCCGTAAAGAAACCATTGGCCCCTTGAGAAGATTGTTCTAAAGCTTGATCAATGAGTTTAAACCCTTTTACTGTATCCTTTTCACTTATATATAGGTCGCCTAGTTCAAGGTATATGTCTATTTTTTCCTTTTTAGATAATTTGGTATTGTTCTTCAACTCGAGCTCCAAATCATTGATGGCTTCTTTCTTTTTGCCCTGTTTCTTTTTGATTTTGGAGTTGTACAATCGGTAGCCAGTTTTGGCTGAATCTGAGGAGGCCTTTTGCTCTGCTTGGTTATTGTAACTGATTGAGAGATCATTTCTGCCTAATGCTTCATTGCTCTTAGCAAGATACTTGAGTGCGTATTCTTCATTTTTGGTATCGGAAACTTTGCTGTAGATGGTTTTAGCCTTGGTGAAATAATCGATGGCTTTTTGATATTTCCCCGAGTTGTAATACAATGTTCCTAAGGTATTGTATGCACTGGCTTCTGCTTTAGGGTTCTTGTTGGTTTTGCTTATTTCTACTGCTTTTAAGGCCAAATCAAATGCTGATTCAGGATTGCTAATCACTTTTTTGTTGGCCTCATTAACCTTACTGAATGCACTTTCATTTTTGGATTGGATGGTTTGGGCACAGTTTGTCGTAACCATACCAAAGCAAAGTGCTAAACATAATAATATATGGACAATTCGGTTCAAAATCGAATACGAAGATAGGGAAATTTTATGCGCTGATTTTGCTGGAAAAGAGAATAAATGCGCCTATTTACAAGCTAATCTGCGACCAAGGTCATTTGACATATTCAAATGACCAGTTTACATACTTTGGGTATTTCTACCTAAGAATAGTCTCAATTTTGAAGAAACAAAACAATCATATTATGAAAAAGAAAAGCATGTTTATTTTAAGTTTTATGTTCATCATAGGACTCAACGCTCAAGTTAAGTTTGGCAATTGGATGTACGATAACCATCGCCCGGTTAATATCAATAGTACCAATTTTAGCACTGCTACCGGCCGAACTACTAATACCAATGCGTTGACATTTCAGGCCAATATAATTAATCGGTCGCAGAATATAGCAATCAAGACCATGTATAACTTACGACCCGATGCATTTGTAGCCGTCTTTAGTCTTTCTCAAGAAGGGGAAGATGAAAAAGAGGTAACTGGATTAATGGATGCTCGAATTGAGAATATTCGCACAGGGATTAACAAAATTGGCAAAACACTTTCGTTGAAAACGGATATTATATCATTCGTACCCGTGTACGAAAAGGTATTGGAAAAGAAGACGTTTGCAAAGCGCACTTATATTGAGAAGCCTGTAGGCTTTGAGTTGAAGAAGAACATTATCATTTTATTTAAAAATTCAGATGCTATGGATCAGATCTTTGCCATTTGTGCAGCCAATCAGGTGTACGACTTTGTTCGAGTAGATTTTGTATCAACTAAACTTTCCAAAGCCCGTGCTGCCCTCAGAAAGACTTCAGATAGCTTGCTGAGAATACAAATGAAACGCCATGAAGGGTTGTTGGATATTGATATGGATGATTACAATAAATCCTTTACCGAAGGATTTCGTGTCGTATATCCAGCTGAAAAGTATTTGAATTATTCTGCATTTGGAGGAACGTCTTATTTCTTAAAGAAGTACAATATGAAAGGTGTACGTAAAAAATTAACAAAACATTACATGCCCATTTTGGATACCGAGTTTGACTTGGTATTTAATCCCATTGTGGATGAGCCAGTAATTCAAGTGCTATACAATTTCAATTACACGTATACCAAAAAACCTAAAGAGATTAAACCTATAGCTCCTCAAATAGTAGAAAAAAATGTGAAGGAATTTTTCTGGATCACGCCCACAGGTCAAGTTAGAAAGTTACAAACCAATTAAGCCAAAATTATGAAAACAGTAAAATTAATCATCATCGCCATTTTAATTGCATTGGTGAACCGCAGTATTTCTCAAACGAAGTATGAATCCATTAAAATGGAAGAGCAATATGAAAAAGCTCTAGTGAACTATCAAACATTTAAACAGTTGGTCAATGAAGTAGATACGCATCGCGCAAAGCGATTAGTGAGCTTGAATACCTTTTTAGCCATGAGCCGAGATAGTAATACTTTGATCCTAGATACCCGGTCCCTTTATCGATATAATCGAAAGCATATTAAAGGGGCCATTCACCTCAATTTCTCCGATTTTACGCAAGCTGCTTTGAATAAACGGATTCCATTAAATGATAAAACGCGCATTTTGATATACTGCAACAATAATTTCAAAAATGATCAAATTGATTTTACATCCAAAGTGGCATACCCCACAAGAATCCGGGAGTTTGATTTAACTGGAATCTCGCAGCCGCGAACCTTAGCCCTGAATATCCCTACTTATTTAAACTTGTATGGGTATGGTTACAGAAACATCTATGAGTTAGATGAATTGGTAAGCACATATGACAAAAGATTAAGATTGGAAGGCAGCGCTGTGAAAACTCGAAATCAAAAAGATTAGAGGGTATTCTTTATTTTATTAACCTTATCGCTTCTCGTTTACTTAGTGGTTTTAAATCGGTTCTAGCTACAAAATCCAACACCCAATTGGGGTATACTCTAGAACAATTTCGCAGGGCCCAACCAATGGCTTTTTGAATAAAAAACTCTTCGCTCTTGATATGAGGCAAGATATATTTCGCGAGCAATTCAGTATCCATTTTGTCCTTGTAATGCAATTGAAAGATAATGGATAAACGGATTAGCCACATGTTATCGGAGGTATTCCATAAGTCTAGTTTTTTACGTTCTGCCGGGAATTTTTGAAAATATGGGCTTCCAATTATGCTGTGCGTAGCATCCACGGTATCCCACCAAGAATTATGGGTGGCTAAGAATTCATGATGGGTAAACAAGCGTTTATCCCATTTCTTTTTATTAAAGCGTGAAAGTTCAATAGCGCAATAGTGGAACTCCCGTTGGGGCTGCGCATAGAGTTCTTTGGCTATTTCAAAATGTTCCTCATAGCTGGGTTTACCTATTTTGTTTAAGACCTCTTTGAACAACGCTCTTCTGGTGGGTGATTTTAATCCATAATAATCAAACTGATTGCGCATGTACTTCGACATGGCATTGGCATTTGACTCATTTGCGTTTGCGTCAAAAGTCTCTTTTAAAAGTATGGATAAAGGATGATTTAGTTTGATAAATCAAAGGTAAGAATGAAATGTAATATATCCTGCCAATACACAGGCAGATACAGAAACAAGTTCAGTATGTCTGCGGTATTGAAAAATTCTTTCAACTAATTACTAAATACTAATTACTTATCTTACCTTTGCACCCCTTTAAAACAGGGCTATTTATTAAAGCAAAATCATGGCAAATATCAAATTAGAAAACAAGACGGATTTAAATGCAACCATCGTAGTTGAATTGAGACCAGAAGATTATAAACCTAAAGTAGAGAAAACACTTAAAAATATTCGTAAAAATGCGAATATAAAAGGGTTTCGAGTAGGTCATGCACCGATGGGAATGGTCAAGCGTATGCATGGGCAATCTGTTTTAGTAGAGGAAGTGAATCAATTGGCTTCAAACTCTTTATACGAGTATATTCAAGAAGAGAAATTAGATATACTGGCTCAACCGATGTCGAGCAAGGATGTTGAGTCTGAACTGGATTTTGAAAAAGAAGATGCAGAATTCAAGTATGCATTTGATATTGCATTTGCACCTGCATTTGATATTAACATTTCTGAGAAAGATAAATTAACCCGTTTTGTGATAGAATTGGATGAGAAGGAAGTGGATAAAGAAGTGGAGAGCGTGCGAAGAAGAACAGGCAAATTGGTTGAGGTAGAGCAAAGTGAATTGAATGACATTATTTATGCTAAAGGAACTGAACTAGACGAGTCGGGTAAAGCATTTGAAGGAGGGGTTACAGATAAAGAAATTTCATTTGTAGCTGAGATGGTGAAAGACAAGAAAGAGCTTAAGAAGGTTAGCAAACTTAAAAAAGGCGATGTAGTTAAGGTTAATATTTTTCAATTGTTTAATGAGAATGTTACCGCGATCAATAATACTTTAGGTATTTCTAAAGAAGAGGCCAATGACTTAAACCCAAATTTTGAAATTGTGGTTACGGAAGTAAAACGGAATGAGTTGGCTAAATTGAATCAAGAACTTTTTGACCAAGTGATGGGCAAGGGCGTTTGCACAGATGTTGCAACCTTTAGAGAAAAGCTAAAAGAAAATTTAGAAATCTATTATAAATCTGAAGCAGAAAATCATCTGGAGCATGAGGTAAATGAATTGATCAAGAAAAAGCATAATGTAAAGATGCCAGATGCATTTTTAAAGCGTTGGTTGATGGAAACGAAGTCAGAGGAATATAATGAGTCTAATATCGATGAGCGTTTTAGTGAAGAGTCTGTAGGCTTGCTTTATGTGCTGGTTCAAGAGAAAATGGCTGAGAAGTATAATTTTCAAGTCGAGAAGGAAGATATTGAGAAAACTTCATTGGGTTATACGGCTCAAATGTTCAGACAATATGGAATGGCGAATCCTGAATTCAGCATGATAGAGGAGTATAGCAATACCCAATTAAAAGATCAGAATTATATCCAACGAATGAATGATATTACTTTACGAAAAATGATGGTTGAAAAAGTGAAAGACTTGGTAACCGTTAAGAGTAAAAATATCAGCGTTGAAAAATTCTACAAAGAAATTAACGCCATAAAGAAGGCTTAAATCACAATCTTTTGAATTCCGATTTTGATGTTATTGTAATTGGCGGAGGGGCTGCAGGCTTTTTTGCTGCAATTAATATCAAATCACAGGCACCGGATGCAAAGGTGCTGATTCTAGAAAAAACAGGTAAACTACTCACCAAAGTATTGGTATCTGGTGGTGGCCGATGCAACGTTACGCATAATGCGGCTTCCCAATCCGCTTTGTCAAAGGCATATCCTCGTGGGAAGTCTTTCTTGAAAAAAGCATTTAACCAATTTTGGGTGCCCGATTTAATGGAGTGGTTTGAGAAAAGAGGAGTTACTCTTAAGATTGAAGACGATGGAAGAATGTTTCCAAACACCAATCAATCTGAAACCATCGCAAATTGTTTTTTAAAAGAAGCTCAAGGGAAACAGGTTCAAATAAATACCCGAGAAACGGTAGAACGGATAGCCCCAATGAACGGACCATTCTTAATTACAACCAGTAAAACCGAGTATGTTGCAGATCAAGTGGTTATGGCCAGTGGTGGGCACAGCAAGTTGGGTCATTTGGATTATGTAAGTCCATTGAACTTGAGTTTACAAAAACCGTATCCTTCTTTATTTACCTTCAATTTGCCAGGCCATTCTATACGAGAATTGAAAGGATTGAGTGTGCTTGATGCAAAGGTTTTTATCCCAGTAATAAAAGAAAGTTGGCAAGGACCATTATTGATTACCCATTGGGGGATGAGTGGACCAGCCGTGTTGGTGCTTTCGTCCATTTGCGCCAAGCAATTGGGAGAACTAAATTATTCCTTTGAATATTCAGTTGATTGGCTTCCCGATGTGCCTCGTGAAGAGTTGGTTTTGAATAAATCCAAAAAGCAAATACAAAACCATAAGCCGGATGCAATTCCGCAGCGACTTTGGATGTATTTATTGGATGAAGCAAGAGTTGCGCATACGAAAAAAGCAGATGAGTTGTCCAAATCAGAAAAAAATAAATTGGTTGAACTGATTAAGAACCATCTCTTTCAGGCTGAGGGGAAAACTACATTCAAGGAAGAGTTTGTAACCTGCGGTGGAATAGATTTAGATGAAATTGATGTGAAAACCATGCAATCTAAACAGCATCCGGGGTTCTATTTCGCAGGGGAGGTAATGGATATCGATGCAATTACAGGTGGGTTTAATTTTCAAGCCGCATGGACCACCGCATACATTGCAGCAAAAAATATAGCTTTGCGGTTGAATGAGAAAGCTTAGTCTTGTATTATTAGTTGTAGCATTTGCCTGTAACTCCAACTCTAAGAAAGAGAACTATAAGAAGTTAATAATTCCTGTTTGGGGGACCAAATGTGAGATTATTTATAAGGAGAAAAAGGGTGTCGCGGTAGAAGAATACATCTCTGAATTCTTCAAAGAGCTTTCGGATCAAATTTCTACTTATGATAGTACTTCACATTTGAGTGTAGCCAATAGAAATGAAAGCAAATATGTAAGCCCTTATATGCTGGCTCTTCTTGATTTAAGCAAGGAGATGTATGATCTTACCGATGGGGTGTTCGACCCCACGGTTCAACCTTTAGTAAAAGAATGGGGTTTTTTGAAACAAGAAGGAAAGTGGATGGACACAACAAGACTGCCAGTTATATTAGAATATGTCGGCTTAGATAAGTGGAAATGGAATGATTCCTTAATTGTAGAAAAGCCCACAAAGGCTGCAATTGATTTTAATGCTATAGCTCCTGGATATGCCACTGATCAAATTGCTTTTTATTTTCAATGTCAAGGAATTCATGACTTCTTTATCAATAATGGAGGAGAGATAGCCTTGGCCGGTAATAGACCTAATGGCGGCCCTTGGCAGATAGGGGTTACATCTCCAGAAACACAATCTAAAGAGAAAGGGGATACCCTTTATAAACTTACAGAGATATGCTTAGCTACTAGTGGAAACTACATCAATCAGTTTGAGTATGAAGGCTCTAAGTACGGCCATACCATTTCATCTAAAACTGGAATGCCTATACAGACTAATCTATTAAGTGCTACCGTTATAGCTTCAAGCGCAGCTAAGGCAGATGCCTTTGCTACTGCTTGCATGGCAATGCAAATGAAGGAAGCGGTTGATTTTATGAAAAATAATAAATTGAAAGGGTACCTTATTTATATGTCGGAATTGGGTAAAGTAGAACGAAAAATGGTCGATTAGGTTTGAAATTCTTTATTTTTGTTCAATGAAAACTTATTTCACTTTTCTTAGATTTGGAATGGCCTTTTTTATATCCTTGTTATTTGTAATAATTACTGGGATTACAATGCCTTCAGAGATTAAGTCAAAAGAAATAAAAGCCACCATTCTAACAAGTCAACCTCGTTCGGGAAGTTATTTCTCAATATATATACAAACTGATATTCAAGATACACTTATCCCATCGCAATTATACGATAGTGGGTTCTTGTTGTTGAAGAACCAACCGGGTATTTATTATCGTTCGTTTATTCTTAAAGATACAGGTTGGTATACTTATGGGCCATTTTCATTTATTATTAACAATGTTCATTATTCAACAAATTCTATAAAAATTAATGTCATTGAAAATTTAAAAAGAAAAATAGGTAGATGGGCAAGGTGTTTTTAAATACAGGGTATTGAATATTTAATTATAGAGGAGCAACAAAAAATGAAAAAGAAATATTATCCCAGTATGGATGGTGTAGCTTTAAAAAAGAATTATGAGAAAGATTTCAAGCTCAAGAAAGTTCGAGTACTTCGTTCTATAAAGTCGCAAGATGCCTCCTCTCAAAGAGTAAAATACACTTATGCCCTATACGAAATTGTAAGAAAGGAAAATTATACAGGGCCGATTTCAATTACAAAAGCAATGTTAAAAGATACATTAGGCAGTGTCTTTGGTCTCCCTCTCAGAATTGCAGCTAAATAGTTCTGTAAATAAGCTAATTAACCATATCCTGCCTTGTCAGGATCACCACATTCACCATTAACAGGCACTTCTCCGCACAGCCCGCAAGCTACTCCTTCTTCCGCAAGTAATGGATTCTTACCTGCACATCCACCTCTAATCTCTCCATCTTTAACAAAGAATAGGCGCACAGAGAATAGTGCTACTGCAATGATTAGAAAAACACTGGCTACAAGAATGAGTTTAATCATGCTGCAAAGGTAATATGTATCTGATTAATTTGTGCATTTTTCTAATTACTCTTCACTAATTAGTAAATACTAAATCTTATCTTTGATGGCCTTAAATGATCACAGATAAAATTCTCATCCTCGATTTTGGTTCTCAGTATACTCAGCTTATCGCTAGAAGAGTACGCGAACTCAATGTATATTGTGAAATTCACCCCTACAATCATTTACCTGAATTAGACCCATCCATTAAAGGAGTGATTTTTAGTGGAAGTCCATTTTCTGTAAGGGATGAAGATGCACCTGAAATTCCATTTGAAGCAATACAAGCATTGAACGTGCCTATTCTGGGGGTGTGTTATGGAGCCCAGTGGATTGCACATAACACAGGGGGAAATGTTGAAGCCAGTGTGCACCGAGAATATGGAAGAGCTATTTTAGAAGTAAAAGAGCCCAACAATTTGTTGCTCTCAAACATGTCGCCAACTTCACAGGTTTGGATGAGCCACGGGGATACCATCAAAACAATAGGTCCAGATGTAAAGATTATTGCAAGTACAGTGGATGTTGAAATTGCAGCATTTCAAATAGGAGAGAAGGATATTTACTGCATCCAATTCCATCCAGAAGTTACCCATAGCGAAGAAGGTAAATTATTACTATCCAACTTTGTGCGCAAGATTTGTAAATGCGATGATTCATGGACACCGGAAAATTTTGTTTTGGAAACTGTTGCTGAGCTTAAAGAGAAACTTGGTGATGATGAAGTGATATTAGGTCTTTCTGGAGGGGTTGATTCTTCTGTTGCTGCCATTTTATTGCATAAGGCCATTGGACCAAAACTAAAATGCATTTTTATTGATAATGGATTATTAAGAAAGGGTGAGTTTGAACAAGTGCTGGATACTTTTAGACCTTTGGGTCTAAATATTGATGGTGTTAATGCAAGTCAAGAGTTTTACGATGCTTTAGAAGGTATAACAGAGCCTGAGCAAAAACGTAAAGCAATTGGTAAAGTATTTATAGATGTATTTCAACGAGAAGCACATCATTTTGAAGGGGCCAAGTGGTTAGCACAAGGCACCATCTATCCAGATGTAATTGAATCGGTTTCTGTAAAAGGTCCTTCTGCAACCATAAAAAGCCATCATAATGTGGGCGGTTTGCCAGAAGATATGCATCTCAAAGTGGTGGAGCCTTTGCGTAATTTATTTAAAGATGAGGTTCGAAATGTGGGTCGAGCAATGGATATGCCTTCACATATACTAGATCGCCATCCATTTCCAGGTCCTGGACTGGGGATTCGTATTTTAGGGGATATTACACCTGAAAAAGTACATATGTTACAAGAGGCAGATCACATTTACATGGGTCTTTTAGAAAAACATAATTTATACGATCAAATTTGGCAAGCAGGAACCATCTTTTTACCCATCCAATCGGTTGGTGTTATGGGAGATGAGCGCACCTATGAAAATGTAGTTGCACTTAGAGCAGTTAACTCCTTTGATGGAATGACTGCAGATTGGTTTCATTTACCTTATGATGTACTCGCAGAGATATCGAATACTATAATTAATCGTGTTAAGGGGATTAATCGAGTTGTGTATGATATAAGCTCAAAACCACCCGCAACTATTGAATGGGAATAAAAATGGCATTATAATTGTCATTGGATTGTTAGTGAAAAGAATCGCTCAGATATCGTTTTTAGTATTTTTAATAGGCCTTCTCGGATTTAGATCAGAGCCTGTTGAAGAGCCTGTAGCATACCAGTCGGACTTGCCTGTATACAATATAGCCTTGTTTTTACCATTGCATCTGCATAATAAAACAAGAAGGGAGAGTGATACTTCATCCGCTATATATGATTATTATGAAGGGGTACAAGCTGCAATAAAAGATTTGGAAAAAATGGGTTTCAATATGCATTTGCATGTTTTTGATACCGAATTAGACTCCAAGCGAGTTGATTCGTTCTTCAAATTACCTCGGTTGCAAAAAATGAATACGATTATTGGTCCTATTTACCCGAAGACACATGCTATTGCTGAACGCTTTTGCGGAGTCACCAAAATACCTCTCATTTCGCCTTTTATGCACTATGAGCGTACAACGAAGGATACCTTTCCGCATATTAACTTAGTGCCTTCAGATAGTATTTCTACATTTGGATTAGGACAAGGTATGGCACGTTTATACCCTGAATATACTTTAATCGTAGTGTCGGATGGTAGTTCAGATCATTATAAAGATCGGAAACTCTTTAAAGAAGGCTTTCAAATGGTTAGTAAAAAGCCCATTATTCAAATTCCGCAGCATGATTTAACCAAATTGTATGCGCTGAGTGGTAAGAAGAATGTAATCGTATATGCACCTACAGATTCCTTACCTGTCTTAAAGAAAATGGCCAATTTAGCGGCTGTTGGCGATATAAAATTGGCTTTGGATAAAAAGTATAAAAGAAAGAAGGGTTTTGGAAAAGCGCAAATGACACGTGCGAAGGTTCATTTTCAAGATAACAATTATTATGATCGATATGCGCCTGATGCTTTGGCATTCAGGATGATGTACCGAGAAGTTTATAAATGGGAGGCCAATAGTTATCACTTTAGGGGATATGATCAGATTATTTGGTTAGGTCAAAGTATGATGACTTTTAAACAGACCTACCCCAAGAATCTGGGGAATGCATTTTATCCGGGAATCATGCAGCAATTTTGCTTACATGCGGTTAAAAAGGGGGGGTACGAAAATGCAGGTTGTAAGATTTTGAATTACAACAGCAAAGGAGTGCGACAAGAAATAAAGCAATAAAACTATGTCTAAAGGTCTTTTTTACAACCGCCTAGCGCAGGTAATGCACTTGGTATCCAATTACGTTTACCCTCAACCCTTGTCCTTATATTTAGGAGCATATTTCAAGGAAAACAAAAATTTAGGGAGCAGAGATCGCAAGCAAATCAAAGAATGGTTCTATGCTTACTTTAAATCAAATGTGGTTATTGATGATTTAGAAACCGAGTTGATCTACATTCTGCAGCATGGGAAAAGCCCCATATTGGAGAAAGTACAAAGTTTGTCTTCTACAGAATTTAACGAAACACCTGAGGCAAGGTCATTCCCTTTGTCTTCTGAATTGTCTGATGAACTTCCGGAAGAGTGCATCCCTCATTTAAAAAGCGAGAAACTGACTTGGGTACGGTCAGATGTGGAACCTGAAGAATTTGTCTTAAAACGTGGTGAACAAGTCTATGGTCTTAATAAAAGCGCTCAAATTCAAGAAGGAAATTATGCTCAAATCCAAGATTTAGCTTCCTTTTTGGCAAGTAAAAAAGTGGCTGATGCCATTCGGCTTAGTGCAGATGAAGAATCATTCCATTTTTGGGATGCATGCTCCGGTGCAGGAGGAAAGTCCCTGGCTATTCTGAGTCAACTAAAAGCAGGTAGAGATCGATACGAATGGTATTGCTCGGATAAGCGAAGTCTGAGTTTAAAGAATGCGAAGAAACGCCTCAAAAATGAAGAAGGAGTGCAGTTTGCTTATGTTGATTTATCTCAGCAACGCGACAGCTTAACCTTTAATAATAGATCGATTGGCTTAGGCCATTTTGATGCGGTCTTATTGGATTTGCCATGTTCTGGAAGTGGAACCTGGGGTAGAAATCCACAACATTTAAGGAACTTTAAGGCAAGTGACTTAGCTAAATATACTCAGTTACAACGACAGATAGTAAAGAGTACTTTGCCCATGCTGAAATCAGGAGGAAGCCTTTTCTTTGTTACATGTTCAACCTATGCTGCAGAAAATGAAGATCAGCTTGCATGGATGATGGAATCCTTTGATTTGGAGATAAAAACACAAACCTACATTGGTGAACCCACATCAGATTTGCTGTTTTGGGCTCATTTAATTAAAAAGAGCTAAAGCGCACTCTTAACAAAATCGAGTATCTCTTCTTGGCCTAAAAACGTTTTACTACTGGAAGCAAACATATAAGGCAATTCTGTCCATGTTTCAAGCAGCTTGTTTGTGAATCCTTCGATATTCTGCTCCAGTTCTTTTACTTTGAGTTTATCTGTTTTCGTAAAAACGATATAAAAGGGAACCTCATTTTCACCCATCCAATTAATCATTTCCAAATCTACTTCTTGTGGACTTAAGCGCACATCAATAAGAATGAATGTGCAAAATAAATTTGTTCGAAGCTTAAGGTAGTTTTTAATCATGAAACCAAATTGTTCTCGAATCGACTTACTTACTTTGGCATATCCATAACCCGGTAAGTCAGCAAGCTGCCAATTCCCATTTATTTCGAAGAGATTAATTGCTTGTGTTTTACCTGGGGTTGAAGAGGTTTTGGCCAGTGCTTTTCTTCCACACAACATATTTATCAAGCTGGATTTACCCACGTTACTTCTGCCGATAAAGGCAAATTCTGGTAATTTTGTGGTTGGGCATAATTCCACTTTTGGAAATGTGCCCATAAATTTGGCTTGCTTTATTTTCACACTGCAAATCTATCTGTTTTAATGCTAAACATAATGTTAATGAATAATGAACATCAAGAAGTTTTAAGTGTTTATCTTTGCAAATATAGATGGGAACCAAAGTTAAACCCTTACCAGACTCCAAAATCGGAAAGAAACAGCAGGTAGCAAATATGTTTGATAACATATCTGGTCGTTATGATTTATTAAATCATTTTCTATCCTTGAATATTGATAAAGTTTGGAGAAAAAGAGCGATTCAGAAACTGAATGAGATTCAACCTAAACGCATATTAGATGTTGCGACAGGTACAGGAGACTTAGCGATAGCATCGCTTAAATTGAATCCAGAAAAAGTGATAGGGATTGATATCAGTGATGGTATGCTAGAAGTCGGCAGAAAGAAAATGAAAGATCGAAAACTGGACGATCGGATTGAGATGCACTCAGGAGATTCTGAAAGTATTCAATTTGAGGACAACAGTTTTGATGCCATCACGGTTGGTTTTGGCGTGCGAAATTTCGAGAATTTAGACAAGGGATTGGCTGAAATGTTTCGTGTGCTGAAGCCCCATGGTAAAGCAGTCATCTTAGAGTTTAGCAAACCCAAGGTTTTCCCTGTCAAACAATTGTATAATTTTTATTTTCAAACAATTTTACCCTTTTGGGGACGTTTCATCAGCAGAAACAACTTTGCATACACCTATTTGCCTGAATCCGTAAAGGCATTTCCAGATGGTGAAGCATTTATAGAGCGACTCGGTAAAGCAGGATATAAAGAGGTAAAACAATACAAACAAACTTTCGGAATTTGCAGTATCTACACAGGTATAAAATAATATTTCTCCTTATCTTTTGTATGGGTAAAATGGCGCATTCTCAGCGTTTGAGAATGATGGACCCTCATATTTATGATTTAAAAAACTGGCATTTTGGGGTTACCATTCCAATGAATTATGGAAAAATGAAACTGAATCGCTCCACTGATTTTATTGCACAGGATTCAATACAGAACATCATTTTAAATGGTGTACCCGGGATTGGTTTGGGAGGAATCATTGATCGCAGATTGGGCGAATATTTTAATTTACGTGCTTTGCCGGCACTTAACTTTCACAATCGCCAAATGATTTATGTATTTAAGGATCGAGAGGATATTGTGGACGTGGAATCCGTAACGCTAGACTTACCCATCAACTTAAAGTACAAAAGTGCTTTGCACAAGAAACATGTGCGTTTTTACACGGTTGCAGGAGCGCGCATAGGGTATGATTTTCAATCTAGGCAAGAAGAAGAGCGAGGGCCTTTCAAAAAATTGGTGGCCTTAAAAACAATCAGTGCATCCTATGAAGTAGGTTTCGGCTTCGACTTTTATTTGCCATTCTTTAAATTCTCCCCAGAAATAAAGATGGTGAATACCTTATACAATATGCATTCTCCAGATGAATATATTTATAGTAAGGGAATTGGGTCTTTGTATCCGCGCATGTTTCAAATCTCCTTTCACTTTGAGTAGTGATGCGTATTTATGTTTGTCTTAACCCTTTAAATTAGGAGCTTATTCCTATTGGTTCACCAGAGAACCTTCATTCTTCGCATCTTTTTTTATCTTAAAACGAAAGAGATCAAAGTACAGTCCAGCAATGGTTATTAAGTATAAAGAAGAGATAAAGGTACGATTAAAAATAAGTGACCTGTACTCATGCTTGTGCATAAATTGAATGATACTCTCTAAGTTTAGAAAATAGGCTAAGCATCCCAAAATGGGAACGACAGGTCTTTTAGTATAAATACCATATGCAACAAGAAATACCAGGGCGGGGTGCGTGTATCTTTCATGCATTTGGGTGTTAAAGTAAAAGAAGAGTAGCGGAATGATAGCACAAGTAATTAAAACAATTTCGAGCGGGATATGCAGTTTGCTTTTTTGGAGAAGAGATGTATAAGCCAGCTTTGCCATTGGCCATAGCGCAATTCCACTTGCCACAAAGAACATAATCAATCCCCAGCTTTTATAACTTATTCCCAAAAGCGTTATGCTATCTGGCATTCTATTTAGCTCTCCAGAAAGAAAGAAATCCCATACATTATAAGCACTTATTGAAACAAAGGGCCATTTGCCAACTGAGCCTGTAACCACATTCCATAGCTTGTCGCATGTTCCCGCAAGAATAAAAGGCATTATAATAAGTACCTGCAATAGGAGCGAACCTAAGAGCCATTGTAAGATTCTCTTTTTAGAAAAGGTATAAATGATAACGGGTAGAAGCATTAACCCAATAACAGGTAAAAAAACAATGGCTTGCAATTTAAAGTTAATGGCAAGAATGATAAAGATGAGAGAATGTAGTACTTTCTTCTGATAGGCGAAATAGCATGAAATAAAAATAAAGCAAGTGAGTATAGCATCTACTTGGCCCCATATAAGCGTATTGTAGAGAATGGCAATATTTAGTAAGTAAAATAAACATTCCCCCCGTACTTTTTCCCAACTATCTGCTGGCTTCTTTATAAGCAGCGCAAGAAAAAATCCCGTAACGAAATGAAACAGCAAAGTAATGAGTTTAAGATAATGAATGTTATATCCAATCTTTGCAACACTTCCTTGAATAAAGCCAAATAGTAGAAGGACGTAGTGATACAGTGGAAGGTAGTCTGTATTAGAATGGTAGATTTCACCCAGACTATTTTCAAATATATAGTTTGCCCATTGTTTCCAGCAATCCATATCCCAGCTATTACCCCTGTGCGGTAACATCACTAAAAAAAGAATAAATAGCAGCGCAGAAAGTTGAATGTATTTCTTTAGAAAGGGGTATCGTGAACTTTTCAAATGTCTTTTTCTTTTTTAGTAAACGAATACGTTTATTTATTTTTTATTGCTTTACAATCTGAGTTGTTGCGCTTGTTTGTGCTTGCCCATCATTAAAACGAATTTGCAGGGTATAAACCCCTGAAGGAACTGCCCCCAATTTAAGTTGCCCATGGTTCCATTCAAAAGGAACTTGTTTTCCAACCACATCAATTACTTGAACTTGGGTAATGTCAGTTCCTTCAATCCTATAAACGCCAGTGTTGCTTGGGTTGGGGTAAACAGAGAATGCCATTTTCTTTTTTGACTTATTTGAGTTGATATGGTCTACAAACGCAAAACTGCCTCCACCCACATTATAATAGCTTCCACTTGCTGTGGTTTCCAGTTTAATCGGACGCACCTCGTATTTGTAATTGCCCGAATACCAGTTGATCGCATCGGTATAGAAGGTGTCTGTAATGGGTTGAGGGTTAACGCGAAAGGTGGTGTTCTGGGCGGTGTCGATACGATACACGGCATACCCATCAAAAGTACCTTGTGCCTTGCTCCAGTTTAATTTAACTTGGTTACTTGCACTGCTAGCCATTACCCAATCAACCTGTGGTAAATGCCGGTTCATTAAAGTGGGATCTCCCATTAGGGCATTGCTCACAAGATAATGCGCGTTGTTAAATTGACCATTAAAATAAAATGATTGATTATTGATACTGGTTCGTGCTCCATATCCAATATGCTTACCCAAAGCCATGGTATGCACATACCACTTAGGTATCCCGCCCCAGAAAGAAGCTAAACTTGTTTTGCAAAGGGGCGCTCTTAGAAAATTATTGGTTATGTCAAAATCTCCAAAAAATGATCCAGCAAGTATGGTAAAAACATTATTAATATTGTTATCGCGAATGCTGTTGGTATTACCAATACCATTGCAGCTTGTATAAGAACCTGCTCCACATCCGTAACTCCATAGATAAGAGCCTTGCGTTTGAGATGTGATATAGTCTTTATCTTGAATGCTATCAAAAGGGAAGAAGGCTGAAAAGTTATGATACCCAGTGGATGCAAGGTTAAGAGATCCAAAATTGTTGTCAACCAATGCGCGTTCAACTACGGTGCGTTGTTGGGTGCGCCAAGCATGATTGCGATCAAAATAGGAGCGCATTAATTCAGTTTCACTACTTGTAAAAGCTGTCATTCTAGATAAATCTACTCTGCCCACCTCGAGTTCTAAATCACTAGGCAACTTGGTTTGGTCAAATTTTCCATCTCCAACAATGTTATGATGTCTGGATTGATTGCCAGAAGTTCGAATTACAAAATTATCTGTCCAAGCACCATCCAAGTCTCCATAATAAGCATCAGCAGGCCAAGCTCCAGTGTGATTTCCACTGCCTTCAACGTGCCCATCGGGTGGAGGAGAAGCGCCAGCGGCACTAAAGTCTCCAGAATAAGGCACTGGGACATTGCCCAATAGCATCAATGTAGTTACTGAGAAAGACGATTGGTTTACTGCCGTTTTAAGCAAATTCTTTCCCTCAATAGCTGCTTGGCTTCTGCCGACATAAAATTTACCTACATTCCAACCTTCCGATTCTAAATCATTTTCAAGCCGGGTTATTTCAGATGCCAATGAAGTAATGAAAGTGCTATCAATCATGAGTAAGATTCCTCCTTTTTGAAGGATCTCAGTAAGTTTGTTGCCCACATAGATATATCCGAAGGCCTGTGCCTGGCTTCCATTTGCTGCAATTACACGGTATTCTGCTGATGTTCCTTCCATTAGATTGTTATCCGTATAACTTGTGCTACTCGAACTTAAGGTTGCAATTGGACTTCCCCAATCCATGGTTGACAAACTTACTCGCTTGTAAATGTAGTAATTGCCAGTGAAGGTCTTGGTAGGCCATTTAATCGTTGCTGTATTGCCAGTTGTTGTGGCATTTACCATAATTACTTGTGTTTTGGCAACTTGTGCTTCAACGGATTTTTGGGTTGCTATAAAAAGCACGAAAACCGAAAGAATTAATTTAGTTAATCTCATAAAGGCACGAAGATATAAAAACCCAGATAGAATAAGATAGACTGCTTTTTAGAAATGACATTTTTTGTTAATGAATACGACACATAATGAGTTTAAAATATATTGCGAATACAATTTGAAAATAGTTTGAATTGTTTTACTTTTGCAGTCCGAAAAATCGGAGTAACACGACCATGTACGCAGTAGTAAATATTCAAGGAGACCAGATTAAGGTAGAGAAAGACCAAAAAATCTATGTAAATAGGTTAGACGCAAAGGAAGGTGACAAGCTAAATTTTGACCAAGTTGTTTTAGTTGACAATGGGGGTAAGATTGCGGTTGGAACACCAACTGTAAAAGGAGCATCTGTTTCTGCAAAGGTTATTCAACACCTAAAAGACGACAAAGTAACCGTTTTCAAAAAGAAACGAAGAAAAGGATATCAGAAATCAAATGGTCACAGACAGTATTTGAGTCAAATTCAAATTGAAGCAATAAAAGGATAAAAAAATGGCACACAAAAAAGGAGCAGGTAGTTCGAAGAACGGAAGAGAATCGGAAAGTAAACGATTAGGAGTTAAGATCTTTGGAGGTCAACATGCAAAAGCGGGTAGCATTATTGTAAGACAAAGAGGTACTAAACACCATCCAAGTGAAAATGTTGGAATGGGGAAAGATCATACCTTATTTGCATTGGTTGAAGGAAAAGTAGCTTTCAGTAAGAAAAGAAATGGAAGGTCTTTTGTTTCAGTAGAAGCAATCGCTTAATCAATCTAAATAGAATAATAAAAAAGCCATCAGTCAATCGACTGATGGCTTTTTTAGTTCAAATAATTTGTGCTGGTTAGTTACTAATCACCCTAAACTCAGTCCGTCTATTTTGTGCTTTCCCTTCAGCGGTTGCATTCGAGGCAATAGGCTTAGATTCTCCATACCCTTTAAATGTGAGCCTGCTTTTGTCAATTCCTTGACTAATCAAGTATTGCATAACTGCCTGGGACCGATTATTACTCAATTTTAAATTGGCCTCAGCATTTCCATCACTATCGGTATGTCCTCCAATTTCGATCTTAAGGTTGGGAAAACGTTTTAGTAATGCAACCAATCGGTCCAATTCAATTTTTGAATTGGATTTCAAATCGAATTTGTCTGTATCAAAAAAGATATTTTTAAGCACTACTGTTTCACCTGCGTCTGGTTTTCTAAGACGGATATCCAAGAAATAGGGCTCTGATGAGGTATTGGTCTTTAACGAAAAGTTATCTGAATAAAACAAATAGCTTTGATTGTTTACGTTAAGTAAATAATCCTGTTTTCCGGGTAGGGCAATTAAAAAATTCCCTTCTCCTTTTACTGTTTTCAATGAAACTACAGTTTTGCCGGTTTTTAAATTGATAAGATCAACATCTGAGGCAAGTTTATCTCGGGTTTTTATATCGGTAACCAAACCCTTTACATAGCTGGTAGCAACTGGTTTGAATTCATCCGGTAATTTAAAAGTATATAGATCTAAGCCGCCAAAACCACCTTCTCTATCTGAGGTATAGTAGGAGAGACCACCGGTTCGATCCACAACAATCCCTTGTTCATTATTATGTGTATTGATGGGGTAACCCAAATTTTGTGGGGTACTCCAGGTGTCAGCCTCCAAACGAGAAATAAAAATATCATTGTTGCCCAAACCTGGATGTTCATCACTTGTGAAATAGAGTGTTCTACCATCCACATGAATGAATGGAGCTTGTTCATTTCCTTTGGTATTTATAGAAGGCCCAAGATTTACGGGTGCCTGAAAAGATCCATCTTTAAATTCACTTTTGAAAATATCCATACCACCATAACTGGGTTGTCTATTGCTGGTAAAGTAAAGTGTTTGACCATCTGCACTAATGCATGGTTGTGATTCCCATTTAGGCGAATTGAGGGGAGGTTTAATAATAAACGGTTTCGACCAGACTCCGTTTCTAACTCGCGAAAAGTAAATGTCACATGCGCCAACACCTTTAGGATCATTGCATTTTGTAAAGAAAATGTATTTACCGTCTATAGTGGTACTCACGGTACCCTCGTTTGCATTTGAGTTTACATTTGCGCCCATTCCTTTTGCCTGTGCCCAATTGGAGCTGGCAGAATCCCAGACAGCTTGATACAAATCTTCTTGCCGGTTAATCAGTTTGGTAAAAAAGAACGTTTGTTTATCAATAGATGCCCCTGGAAAATATTCATTATTTGCCGTGTTTATGGTTTTACCCATATTAATTGGGTTAAATGGCACTGGTTTGTTGACTAATTTTTGAGCGAATAAGGCCCTTTTTTGATAATAGACTGCTAGGCCCTGGGTTTTCTCCTTGAGTTTGTTGAAATCATCATGGCTAACGGCCTTATTTAAATATTTCACCGCGTCATCATACCTTCCTTTACGATATGCCATTTCACCAATAAAGAATGGATATTTGGGATTGTTGTCTACTGCATATGCTTGATTGTAATACGATATTGCCTTATCTATTTCATTCGATTCATCATACATGGCAGCTTTCAGTGTGTATGAACTGGTGTATTTGGGGTCCTTTTTTATGGCTTTATTCGCTAGGTGATGCGCTTCTTCAGTATTCCCTTGACGATATGCATTATAGGCTGCTAAATATGATGTAACCGCCTTTGAATCCTTTTTTTGTCCTTTAACACCTGCGCAACTGCAGATGGTTATGGCTAATGCCAGTACTATTCCTATTCTTTTCATTTTGCTTAATCTATGTAATTAACGCTTTTTTTGGCGTTTCTATTACTTCCATATCAAATATCTTTCCATTTTCTAATTTAAACCGAAGCATTGTTCTCACTTTATGAAACCCTGAGATACCTGCAGACCCAGGATTTAAATGCAAATGATTTAGTTTTTTGTCTCGTATAACCTTTAGGATATGACTATGTCCAGCAACCACAATATCTGGTTGATGTTGTTTAATTAGTTCCAACGCAATCTTATTGTATCTCCCAGGATACCCAACAATATGGCGTATCATGACTTTCAAACCTTCAATAACAAAGAAATTGTTTTCTGGAAAAGTGCGTTTGAAAGTTGGGTTGTCAATATTGCCCCAGACCCCTCGAACGGTGGTCACTTTCACCAATTCATCGGCTAAATCAAAGGTTAGCCAATCTCCTGCATGCCAAACCTCATCGGCCTTTTTTGCAAAATTGATAATGTCAGGGTTTAGGTGACCGTGTGTGTCGGATATGAGGAGTATTTTTTTGATAACTATTTCAATCCAATATTTAAAAAGACTGGGTCTATTGATGCCACGAAATCTGCCTTGGTTGCCGGATTAATAAATTGGTTCAAGTCTATGATTGGGATTCCTGCTTGCTGTGCGTTTTGCATGTTTTCTAGGGTTTCCAATTTGGACTATTAATGAGATGCTTTATTTTGTCTAGATATGATTTAGAGGCGCTAATATCTTTAAAAAGTCGGATAAATTCTATAAATATTGAATTAATTGGGTGATACGTTTTTATCTGCTTCGTTAGGCCATAAATGGGCTTTTCATTTTTCAATTCCTTCTGGAAAGTGCCAAACATTCTATCCCATATAATAAGTACTTGACCCATGTTACGATCTAAATAAACATCATTTTTGGCGTGATGTACCTGATGGTGCGAAGGGGTTACAAATATATACCCCAATTTATTCCATTGATTCAAATATTCGGTATGCAGGAAAAATTGATAGATTTGGTTTACAGCATACACGAACATGATTGTTAGCCCGTCAAATCCGAGTAAAGCTATTGGGATATAAAATGCAAAACGATATAAAGGCTGAAGAACACTGCTTCTCAAGGCTACTGTAAAGTTAAAGTATTCACTGCTGTGGTGGTTGCTATGCACTGCCCACAAAATGCGAATACTATGCTCGGCACGATGCAGCCAGTAAAAGAAAAAGTCTTGACAGATAAAGACCACGATCCAGGCCCATAAAGGATACAAATAAATCAAATTGGGTTGATACACCGCGTGTTGGTTAAAATAATCCAAAACAACAAAACAAATGCCACGCATCACAAAGTCCAAAGAACCACCTGCAATGGCAAACCAAATGGAAAGACTACTGTCCTTTGCATTATAGGATTCCCTTTTTTGATAATTGCTCAGAATAATTTCTGCAATGATAAAAAAGACATACACAATGATGCTTCCGTTAAATAACCATAGCTCTCGAGTCACTATACAAAATTAGTTTATTTATGATTTATTTGCGATGCCATAACCAAATAGGGCATAATCATAATAAACGGGATCTTCTGGCCTCAATTCTTTTAGGGCATTGGTTAGTAACACCGCGTTTTTCCAATTGGGTTTGATTGGGGGCTGATTCAGTAACTCCGATACGCTATTGACTACATGTACATCTAAAGGCATGATTAAGGCTGCAGGACTAACCTCATTCCAGATACCAAAATCCACTCCTTGTTGATCATTACGCACCATCCACCTGAGGAACATATTTAATCTTTTGCATGCTGAGCCTTTTGAAGGCGTAGAAACATGTTTGCGAGTTCTTTGCGGGGCAAAAGGCAACTGAAAGAAATAGTTGTGAAAATGGGTTAGTGCTTCTTGTATCGTTGGGTTGGTTGTAAAGTCAAAAGCAGATTCAAGACTATTAGAAGAAGAATAATGGTGTTTTAAGAAAGCTATAAAATACAGCAAATCGATGTTTCGGAAGGTGCGATGGCCCAGATTCTCTAGTTTTTGAAGATCTTGATCAGAATGGTGCATGATAAATTGATATGGTGCAAAGTCCATAGCCTCTAGTATTTTACGTGCACTGTTAATTATTGAAGTTCGATTGCCCCAGGCTATAGTTGCAGCAATAAATCCTGATATTTCAATATCTCTTTTTTCACTGAAAAGATGCGGAATTGAGATGGGATCCTTTTCAATGAAATCTATATGATTGAATTTTAATGCTAGAAAATCCAATTGAACTGCAAGTTGCTTAGATATATGCACTAGATCTGAGCGAGCGCGTTTTCAATGTCAACAATGAGGTCATCAATATGTTCAACGCCAACACTTAACCGAATCAGTGAATCGGTTACTCCACTTTTTATCCGTTGTTCTCTGGGTATTGCTGCATGCGTCATACTTGCGGGATGCCCAACTAAAGATTCAACTCCTCCTAATGACTCTGCTAAGGCAAATAATTGCGTAGAACTCAAGAATTTTACTGCATTTTCAACACGGTCATCTTTCAAGCCAAAAGACATCATTCCTCCGTAACCTTTCATTTGTTGTGAAGCAATTTTATGGCTTGGGTGGTTCGGTAATCCGGGATAATATACAAACGAAACTTTGGGATGTTTCATTAGATATTCTGCTATGGCTTTTCCATTTTCTGAATGACGCTCCATTCTTAGGTGTAAGGTTTTAATTCCCCTTAAGGCCAAAAAACAATCTTGTGGTCCAGGCGTGGCGCCACAGGCGTTTTGGATAAAACGTAATCGGTCATACAATTCTTCATTGTTTAGACATAATGCACCCATTACCACATCACTATGTCCACCAATAAATTTAGTGACTGAGTGCATAACAATATCTGCGCCCAAATCGATTGGGTTTTGTAATGCAGGTGAAGCAAACGTGTTGTCTACTGCAAGTACTGCTTTGCACTTTTTTGCAAGTTGCGCGCATGCTTTAATATCTAATGTGGTTAGCGTAGGGTTTGTAGGGGTTTCAATCCAAATTAATTTTGTACTTGGTTTAATTAGTTTTTCAGCTTGATCCAATTGAGTCATATCTGTAAATGAGAACTCAATCCCATAGGCTTCAAATATTTTAGTAAAAATACGGTATGAGCCACCATACAAATCATTTGTGGCAATAACATGATCGCCCGGCTTCAGTAATTTGACTACTGCATCAATTGCACTCATGCCTGTGCTAAAGCATAATCCATAGGTTGCATTCTCAAGGGCGGCTAAGTTATCTTGTAATGCAGTTCGGGTCGGATTATGTGTTCTTGCATATTCATACCCCTTATGCACTCCTGGCGATAATTGGACAAAGGTTGATGTTTGGTATATAGGAGTCATAATAGCTCCTGTAGCAGGGTCTGGTTTAATACCTGCGTGAATTACCTTAGTGTTAAAATGCATGATACGAAAATAGGATGAACGAAAGATTTAAAAACATAATTGCAAAAAAAACCTGATAGAAAATCCATAAGGGTTAAAATAAAGCTTAGAATGTAAGGCGCAGAATTATTAAAAGGTAGCATGAAACAGAAAAAAATGACAAATTATTTTTAAATAAAAGATAATAGTAAATCTGCTTTTGATTTGAAAGGATAAATTGTTACTTTTGCAGGCGCTTTACAGGAATGGTAGGAGATCCTGAAGGCAAAAGGTAAAAAAATTATGGCAACTAAAATTAGATTAGCGCGTCATGGACGCAAGCAAAAACCTTATTACCATATTGTGGTGGCGGATAGTAGAGCTCCGAGGGATGGTAGGTTTATTGAAAAGTTGGGGTCTTACAATCCCAACACTAATCCAGCAACTGTAACACTCAATTTTGATGGTGCAGTAAATTGGCTGGAAAAAGGAGCACAACCAACTGACACAACCCGAGCAATTTTATCTTATGAGGGCGCATTAATGCGTGTTCATTTGAATAAAGGTGTTCTTAAGGGTGCAATGACTCAGGAACAAGCAGACGCTAAATTCACAGCATGGAAAGCAGAAAAAGCTGCTTTGATTGAGAAGAAAGTGAGTGAATTAAGTGATGTTGAAGCTGCAAAGGCTAGAGCTAGAATGGAGGCAGAAACTGCCCGAAGACAAACCATTCAAGAGCGTGTTGATGCAAAACTTAACCCAGTTGAAGAACCTGCAGCGGAAGAAGCAACAGAAGCTGCAAGTGAAGAAGCAACAGAAGCTGCAAGTGAAGAAGTTACTGCAGAAGCTGTGGCTGAAGAAACAACGGAAGTTGTTGAAGCACCAGCAGAAGAAGCAATAGCTGAAGAGCCAGCAGTAGAAGAAGTTGTGGCAGAAGTAACAGAAGAACCTGTAGTTGAAGAAACAACAGAAGAAGTTGTTGCTGAAGCTACTGAAGAAGCTGCTCCTGAATCAGAAGGAACTTCTGAAGAAGAGACTGAAAAGGCTTAATTACCGCAAGTTGATTTTCTCACCTCGTTTTGTTCAAATTGGGTTTATAGAAAAAACACATGGTACCAAAGGCTGGTTAAAAATTAATAATTCAGAAAATTCCATTTCAGTTGAAATGGAATTTTTGTTTTTAGAGCAATCTGGTCAAAAAGTACCTTTTAAAGTATCTGATTTTAATGCAATATCAAATCTGATCAAGTTTACGCAGTTTAATAACCCTGAAGATGCGCAGAAATTCGCAAACACCGGTATTTTTATCATTGCTGAAAAGACTGCACCAACCAAGGAAAGGGAATTGGTCGGTTTCAAATTGTTAGATCAGAACAATAACCAGGTGGGTATCATTAAAGGGTGGGAAGATATTCCAGGAAATCCATTACTTTTGGTTGAGACTGAAAAGGAGCAAGTGTATCTTCCGTTTAATGCTGATTTAATTCTTGAATTGGATCATAAAAATGAGCAGCTTGTTTATCAAATGCTAGATGGTCTTTTAGAGCTATGAGAATTGATATCATAACCTGTGTACCCAAAATATTTGATCGGTTTCTGACCGAATCTATCATTGGTAAGGCGATTAAAAACCAGATTGTTTCTATTCACATTCATGATATCAGAAACTATGGTATTGGCAAATACAGGCAAATTGATGACAGTCCATATGGCGGAGGGGCTGGAATGATACTCATGCCGGAGCCCTTGGCTTTGTCTATTGAGAGCTGCACTAAACAAAGGAAGTATGATGAAGTCATTTTCTTTCTTCCAGAAGGGAATAAGATCGAACAATCCTATGTTAACAGAGCCAGTCAGTTTGAAAACATATTAATGGTCTGCGGTCATTATAAAGGAATCGATCAGCGAATTGTCGATTTATATGCAACACAAATATTGAGTATCGGTGATTTTATTGTGACTGGAGGTGAAATTCCAGCCATGTTACTTAGTGATGCAATTACACGACTTATTCCCGGTGCAATTGGCAATGAGCAATCTGCATTGGAAGATTCATTTCAGGACAATCTGCTTTCCCCTCCAGTTTATACCCGTCCACCGCTATTTAATGAATTAGCGGTACCCAAAGTACTTTTGTCTGGTGATCACAAAAAGATCAGTGAATGGCGCATGGAGCAAGCCTATAAAAAAACGAGTCAACTTCGTCCTGATTTATTGGATTCAGAGGAAGGGTAAATTCTGTACATATCTTTAGTACTCTGGTCCTAAAATGCTCGTCATTTCAACTATTTTTGAACTATGCTTAATTTAACAAGACCATTAATCGTATTCGATTTAGAGACTACCGGTATCAATACATCAACGGATCGTATTGTTGAGTTATACATGATTAAATTAACGCCTGATGGTGAACGAGAAGATGTACATGAATACATTAATCCAGGCAGGCCTATTCCACCGGAGGTAACCGCGATTCATGGAATTTCAGATGAAATGGTAAAGGATAAGCCTCAGTTTGGAGCAATTGCCCCGCGTATTTTTGAGTTCATAAAAGGTTGCGATTTTGGCGGGTTCAATTCGAATAGGTTTGATATGCCCATGTTAGTGGAAGAATTGATGCGAAATGGTATTGAACCTGATTTAATGGAGGTGAAATTTGTGGATGCGCAGCGTATTTTCCATAAAATGGAACCTCGAAACTTGACCGCAGCATTTAAATATTATTGCCAAAAGGATTTAGAAAATGCGCATAGCGCAAAGGCCGATACTGAGGCCACACTTGAAATCATATTAGCCCAAGCAGAGCGATATGAGGAATTTGAAAATACACCAGAGGCGATCCATAAATTTACGAATCAAGATAAATTGGTAGATTTAGCCGGCAGGTTTGTTCGAGACGATCAGGGTGAAGTGTATTTTAATTTTGGTAAATATCGCGGTAGAAAATTTGATGAAGTGATGAAAACGGATCATGGGTATTATGATTGGATGATGCGCGGAGAGTTTCCATCACAAACGAAGAAAGTAATGAGCCTTCTTAAACTTAAAATGATGAATGGCTAAACGCAATAATTTTAAAGATTGGATCATACTTGAGACGGAGGATTATGTTTTTATCAATAAACCGGCTGGAATTTCTTCGTTAAAAGAACGGGGTAATCAAAACTCAGATGATATTTTATCGCTTGCGAGATTATATCAGGCGGATATGAAATTGTGCCATCGTTTGGATAAATATACCAGTGGCGTGATGCTTTTGGCAAAGAATGAGGAAGCGTTGCGTTCAGCCAGCATTCAATTTCAACGCAAAGAAGTCGGCAAGTTGTATCATACCTTAACCCAAGGGTCAAGTAAATTAGATAATGAAATTGTAGAGTTACCTATTTTGATTGATGAAAAAAGACGTACCGTGCGAATCAACAAGAATTTAGGAAAAAAAAGTAAAACCAGTTTCCGTACTTTGCAATCATTTAAAGGCTATTCCTTAATTGAATGTACCTTGTTTAGTGGTCGAATGCATCAAATACGCATTCACTTAAGTTCCATTGGACACCCGATTATTGGCGATGAACTCTACGGAGGAAAACTGCTGCGTTTGTCGCAAATTAAGCATAAGTATAATTACAATAGAACGGGAGAGGAACAACCGATCATTAAACGATTTGCATTGCACTCTTTTGAGCTAACATTAAAAGACTTAGATGGCAAAGAAGTTTGTGTGAAAGCGGATTATCCCAAAGACTTTAACGTGCTCTTACAGGCATTAACCAAAAACAGCGCTTAGTCTTTTTTCCAAACAAGGTAATCGAAATCGCATATTTTTTTTATTGGGAGAATATTCGATTAATTGCATACTCCAGTCTTTTTATATCCTATTCAAAAAGGGTACTTTTGCATGAAACAAATAATAGTATGAAAGAAGTAGTTATCGTTTCTGCAGTTAGAACACCTTTAGGCAGTTTTATGGGTTCTTTAAGCACTGTTCCAGCTCCCAAATTAGGTGCAACCGCCATAAAAGGTGCTTTAGACAAAGTTTCTTTAGATCCGAGTTCAGTAGATGAAGTATATTTTGGCTGTGTTTTACAAGCAGGCGTTGGTCAAGCACCAGCGCGCCAAGCTGCCAAGTTTGCAGGTTTATCGGATGAAGTTAGATGTACTACGGTAAATAAAGTGTGCGCGAGTGGAATGAAATCGATTAGTTTGGCTGCACAACAAATTATGACTGGTCATGCTGATATTGTGGTAGCAGGTGGAATGGAAAACATGAGTTTGGTTCCACACTATCTACAAGCCAGAACAGGTAAGAAGTTTGGAAATATCACCGCGATAGATGGACTTGCATATGACGGTTTAACAGATGTGTACAATGAAGCGTTGATGGGGACTTGCGCAGATTTATGTGCTACCGAATATAAAATATCAAGAGAAGAACAAGACGCATTTGCAATTCAAAGTTACAAACGTTCTGCAGCAGCTTGGGAAGCGGGTAAATTTAAGGATGAAGTAGTACCGGTAGAAATCACTGACCGAAAAGGGAACGTAACTATTATAGATGAAGACGAAGAGTATAAAAATGTTCGATTTGAAAAGATTCCTCAGTTAAGAGCAGCTTTTAGCAAAGAAGGAACCGTAACCGCAGCAAATGCAAGTACAATGAACGATGGTGCAGCGGCATTGGTATTAATGAGTGCGGATAAGGCGAAAGAATTGGGTTTAACGCCATTAGCAACTATTAAAGGATTTGCAGATGCAGAACAAGCGCCTGAATGGTTTACCACTGCACCTGCAAAAGCAGTGCCTGCAGCACTCAAGCATGCGAATGTTGCCATTGAAGATGTTGATCTGTTTGAATTCAATGAAGCTTTCGCAGTAGTAGGTCTAGCTAATAATAAGATTCTAAAATTGGATGATTCCATTGTAAATGTAAATGGTGGAGCCGTTTCCTTAGGCCATCCATTAGGGGCCAGTGGCGCTCGAATTGTGGTTACGCTTATCCATGCCTTAAAGCAAAATAGCAAAAAGACTGGAGCAGCTGGGATTTGCAATGGTGGCGGTGGTGCATCGGCTATTGTGGTTGAAGTATAGTACAAAATAAAATTTCGGATGCATTTTTGCGTTACCTAATTGAATGCGGAAAAGTCTAATAATCGGTTTACTACTCTTGTGCTCATCAACGTTGGTGTCCAAGCAGGATGATTCAATTCTTGAACATTTACAGTACCGATTAAATCGAGTTGCCAAAGCAGCGGATAGTTTAACATTATCAGCAAATCAAGGTGTGCGCTTACAAACCGCCCAGTGGCTGAATGATAGCTTGGAAGAGATATTAAGCTTTGAAGAGAGTTTTATTTTGAAATTTGATAGCTTTAAAACCGTATCCATTCAAAGTTCAGAGGATGAGCGTGTGCGACTCTTTACCTGGAATTACTTTAATGATACAGGCTTTTATACCGTTTTCGGGATACTACAACTCAATCCGCAGTATTATGATGAGTTCCTATACCCCTTAGAACCTTCTAAAACCGCAGTAGATACTTCATTTCAAACATTATCACCAGATCAATGGATTCCAGCCCTTTACTATGGTATTTATACCTATAAATATAAACGTAAATGCTATTATATTCTCACGGGTTACCACGGTGCAACACCATATTTAGACCAACGAATCGTTGAAGTATTGTATATTGATAAAAAAGAAGGACCCCAATTTGGGAAACCTATTTTCTTTGAGAAAAATGCATTCAGTCGACCCAAGTCACGGTTGATTTTTAACTATGCATCAGAAGCCAGCATGGTTTGCCGCGTAGAGAAGGATGAAAAAATTCTCGTGATTAGTCATTTGGTTCCAGTGCGATGGCAGAAGAAGGGCAATTTTGAATACTATACACCGGATGGCTCATATGACTTTTATCAATACCGCAAAGGAGTTTGGAAATACTCTGATCATTTGAACGATTTTAATAAAATTGGGAACAAGGAATTAAAAGGGAAGTTCAAAACAGAATAAAAGGGCCCATTATTAACATGTGAAGGCAAAATATGGCATTAAACCCGGCTGGGTAGAGTTAATATACACTTTTTAAGATTTCCTGTGAATAACGCCAGCTCTAGGTTGGGCTGTTGGCATAATCACAAGGTCATTGATGTTAACCCGACTGGGTCTACTTACTGCCCAAAATACCGCTTCTGCGATATCTTCTGCAAGTAGATTATCATATCCTTGATAAACCTGACCTGCTCGATTCTCATCACCGTCAAAACGCACAATACTAAATTCGGTTTCAACTGCACCCGGATGCACTCCGGTAACTTTAATTGGATATTCGCTCAATTCCAAACGCATGCTTTGCGTTAATGCATCCACTGCATGCTTCGTTGCACAATAAACGTTACCATTCATATAGACTTCTTTTCCTGCAATGCTCCCGATATTTATGATGTGAGGGTTCTCTTGTGTTTTTAACAAAGGAATACAAGCTTTACTCATCATTATCAACCCTTTGATATTGGTGTCAATCATGCGATCCCAATGATCAATGGAACCATTTTCCAAAGTAGAGAGCCCCGCTGCAAGTCCAGCGTTGTTAACTAAGACATTTAGATTCGAGAATTCAGAAGGAAGATTGTTAATGAATGATTCAATTTCATTCTGATTTCTAACATCCAGGGTATAACTAAAAATGGCTACCCCATACTTGGATTCCAATTCCGTTTTAACTTGATCTAATTTCTCTGTCCTGCGTGCAAGAAGAACCAGATTGTAGTTGTTTTTGGCAAATATTTCGGCACAGGCTGCACCTATACCGGCACTGGCACCTGTAATTAAGGCTGTTTTTTTAGTTGTTGACATTAATTCCAAAAATAAAGGCGGCAAAGCAATTATCTATAGAAAATAAGTCCTAATTTTTCAGCGTATTCTAAAGACATAAAGAAGACAAAGCGTGAAGTTAGATTTTGATATTACCATAATAGGAAATGGGAGTGCTTCTCCCCATAAAACGCGGTATCCTGCCGCTCAATACCTTTCAACGGAAGGGCATCATTGGTTAGTTGATTGTGGCGAAGGCACCCAATTTCGGTTAATGCGAATGGGATTAAAGCGATCTAAATTAGAAGGAATTGTTATCACGCATATGCATGGCGATCATTATTTGGGGTTGTTTGGATTGCTTTCCTCTATGTCCATGGATCAGCGATCTAAACCATTGTATATCGTAGGGCCAAGTAGTTTAGAGTCCCTTGTGAAAGCGCATATTAATCAAGGAGGTTACCAAATGAGCTATGCAATTGAGTTTATCCATACTGATGGTGTGAAAGAGAAGGTTACCTTGTTGGAACAAGGCGGGCTTAAATTGGAGTCTTTTCCATTACAACATCGAATTCCTTGTTGGGGTTACCGGTTTACCTATCACAAACAAACGTATCATTTGAAATTGGATAAAATTAAGTTATTAGGAATCCCCCAAAGTGCCTGGAGTCAAATAGGTAAAGGGATGGACTATGCAGATGACACAATGAATTATATGAATGCTGAGTTAACGGATAAAGAGGAGCAATGGAAATCCTATGCATATTGCTCAGATACTGCATATTTTGATGAATTGGTGAATTATATCCGTGGTGTAGATTTACTGTATCATGAAGCCACTTTCTTGGAGGCTAAATCCATTCGTGCTAGTGAAACCTTCCATGCCACCGCAAACCAAGCAGCGACTATTGCGCTTAAAGGCCAAGTAAGGGATTTACTTATTGGGCATTTTTCATCGCGTTACGATGAACTGGATGAATTCTTGATTGAAGCGAAGCAGGTGTTTGAATCAACACAGATTGCCGAACAGGGGCAAGTCTTTTCCATACAATAGTTAATAAAAATTAAACCAAAAAAAAGCGCTCTGATTTCAGAGCGCTTTTTTTATTATTGTTAATCGGATTGATTATACACCTACATCGTGTGTTGCACTTTCTTCAATATATGGATGATTAATTGCAATTAAATTGCGTTTTGCAATAGCAGCCAATGTCCACCAAACAAATATTCCACCAAACACAAGGAATAATCCAATTTCCATTAAACCAGGAGATATAAATTCACCATTGAAAACCCCTGGGTAAATACTTAGGTATAAATCATTCCAATGACCCACGAGTATCGCAATAGCCACAAACGTTATGATTTTTGGATTTCGTTTACCGTCACGCGTCATAAACAGCAGGAAAGGGGCGATAAAGTTGATGACTACGTTAATGACAAAGAAAAAATGGTAGCTAGAATCTTGTCTCATGGTGTAGTAAATAGACTCTTCAGGAATATTTGCATACCAGATCAATAAGTATTGAGCGATCCATATGTACATCCAGAAAACGGAGAAGGCAAACATAAATTTAGCTAAATCATGAATGTGATCGTCTTTCAATATTTTAATATATCCATTTCTTCTTAGGTGTAATGCAATCAACATGATTACAGATAAACTAGAAACCCAAAGGATTGCAAAGTGATAGATACCAAAGATAGTGGAGAACCAATGTGCATCAATAGACATGATAACTAACCATGCCAAGAATGAAAAGGTAAATCCAAACAAGACCATAAACGCTGCTGAGCTACGGATACTTTTAGAAAAACTCCAAGTACCGCCTTCTTTATCTTCTTTATTTGCTAGTGCCTTTAAACGCATTCCAATGATATACCAAATTACCATACAGGCAGGCACTACACCAAACACAAATTGTTTATTCAAGAACCATTTCTTACCGTGTAAAATTTTATCAAACCCTTCTTCACCAGGCAGTATGTTTTGCGCTTGATAAGCAACCCAGTGGTAAATATCTCCACCCGCAAAGTACACAACAAGCATAACCACTACAGCTGGAATGATAAAGAACGAATACATCCCTTGGGGTATACGAAGTAAAGCTGTTGCCCAACCGGCATTGGCTACATATTGCACGCAGTAAAAGAATAAACCACCTAATGAAATCAATAGGATATAATAGCTGTTCATTAATAAGGCAGTATAAACGCGTGTGTACCAAGGTTTCGCATGATGGTCACCGTGAGCCCCACCAGCATTGTGCGCGTGGTGGTTATGCGCAGGGTCTGGACATCCAGCAACACCACAATCGATCTTAGTACCCACTACATCACCTACAATTTCATTTTGTTGATCATTGTGTGCGGCTATTTCATCTGTTTCATGCGCTCCTGCAGCATGTTCTTCCGTTTCATCCGTTGCATGCTCATCGGTTCCATCTTCATCATGTGTTTCAGCATGATTTGCTTCAGTATCATCGGTTGCATGTTCCTCAACATCATGTTCTTCAGTTGCTTGCATTCCTGCATGTAAAGTCTCATGTGTTTCAACTGATGCATGCCCTTCTTTTTCATCGTGGTGTTCACCACGTGGAATGGCAAAAAATCCGATAATAGATAAAATTAACCCGACTAGAATCATGCCCATTAAAAAGGTTTTCGTCTTTTTAGGGATGCTGTATCTTTCCTGCTCTATATTCAATTGGTGATTTCCCATCTTATTATGCTTTAATTATTTAATAAAAGTTAATGTACCTCTTCATTTTTTGTTGAATCTGAAACTTCACTTTGTACATCTTCTGCAGTAACATCTGAAGCCATAGATACACTATCTGTTGAAACTACTACAGAACCATCGCAATCTACATTTCCATTACTAAGTTGTCTTACGTAAGCAATTACTTGCCATCTTTGAGTAGGCGTCAATACACTTGCATGACTCCCCATGTTATTTTTACCGTATACGAGGGTATGATAGATTTGGCCATCTGCTAAATTCTTGATGTAATCATTTTGATATCCATCGCCCCAAGCACCAGGTTTAAGATATGAAGCACGTTTAAAAATATTGCCATCATTTTTACCTTCTACACCGTGACATGGTGAGCAATACATGATGTATAGCCTTTTTCCTTCGCATTCTGCATCAGCCAAGCCTGCAGGCATACTTACTTCTGTTGCTGATCTCTCATATCCTTCTCCAGTATTCGGGAGTGCATAAGCATAATCTGCTTTTCCAAGTGCAACGGTTCCATCAACAGGTCTTCTAACATTTGCACCGTATTCGTTTAAGGTGTTAGAATCCAATTGATTGTAAGGCTCATAACCTTTGGAGTCATACATATCAGGGGCATATTCAATACCAGGATTGTTTCCTCCTGCACAACCTACCATTAGCAATGCAATTGGTGAGAGATATAATAATTTTTTAATGTTTTTCATTACACTACTTATTTCTTCATTAATTCTAAGGCTTGCTCAATCCAATTTTCGCGTTCAATTTTTCCCGGAAAATATCGAGTGATTTCTTCAACCAATTTAATTGTTTCTGAATCCATCTTTGAAATTTGTTCAAATGATCGAATGCCAATGCTATTCAAATTCCTTTCAAATACAGGACCAATCCCTTTCACCAATTTAAGGTCGTCATTAACTGATCCGCTTGCTTTACCAATCTTACCTAAGAGAAGATTGATTTTTTCCCCTTTTTCTTCTTCAGTAATTTCTGAGGATTTTTTTGAAGCAACACTGCTGCTTTTTGCTTTCGTTTTAGGTGCTGCCTTTTTAACAGGTGCTGCCTTTACTTTTTCAACCGGTACTTTTGGAGTTTCAGTTTTAACAGCTTCAACAGTTTCTTGATAGGGTTTTTTTATTTCCGTAGCCTTGGTTTCTTTCAATAAACTTTCTAAGCCCGATGTATCATCTGTATCGCTAACATCAATAGCCATAACCAAACGGTTATCTGTTTGTCTAATATCCTTGATATCTGCTTCCATACCGTGTAGCATTCTACTTTTAATAAAGAAGGTAATCCCCATGCCATATGCAGTAAATAAAATACTTAGCTCAAAACATACTGGTATCCATGATGGAAGACCTGAATATGGTTTACCCCCAATAATCATTGGCCAATCATATCCCATAGTAAAATATTGTAAGCTTATCGCTGATGCCAATCCAAGCATTGCAAAACAAAAAGCAGCAATGGGTAAGCGAGAACGTTTAATTCCCATTACATTATCCAGTCCGTGAACAGGATAAGGAGTGTAGCAATCTACTACATCCATTCCTTTACCACGCACTGTTTCTACTGCATGAAGAAGATCATCTCCTTCTTCATAAATTGCGTATAAAACCTTTAAACTCATAATACTCTCTTTTATTATATTTATTCTCTGCTCTTCAAAATTGATTTAACCTCAGACATATTAATCACCGGCAAGAATTTCGCAAAGAGGAAGAAGCAGGTGAAAAACAGCCCCATCGTTCCTAGGAAGATTCCCACCTCAACCCAACTGGGTACATACATTGCCCATCTTGATGGTAAGTATTCTCTGTGCAATGAGGTCACGATAATTACAAAACGCTCAAACCACATCCCGATATTTACAATGATAGACATCATAAATAAGAACCAAGGGGTAGTTCTACACCATTTAAACCAAAATACTTGGGGTGCAAGTAGGTTACATGACATCATGGTAGCATATGCCCACCAATAAGGTCCAGTGGCTCTATTGATAAATGCATATTGTTCGTAAACTACCCCAGAATAAGCAGCGATAAAGAATTCTGTTAAGTATGCAATACCTACTAAAGTACCCGTCAACATAACCACTTTGGCCATTGCTTCTAAGTGACCAATGGTGATATAGTCTTCATAGTTCATCACCTTTCTAGCTATAACCAAAAGGGTTAGTACCATTCCAAATCCAGAAAAAATTGCCCCCGCCACAAAGTAGGGAGGGAAAATAGTTGTATGCCAACCTGGAACAACGGATGTCGCAAAATCCATGGATACAATGGTGTGAACCGATAGTACCAGTGGGGTAGATATACCTGCAAGGATTAAAGAAACAATTTCATATCGATGCCATGAACGTGCACTGCCATTCCAACCCATAGAAAAGAATCCGTACCAGAATTTTCTTGATTTGGTTTTTGCCCGATCTCTAACTGTTGCTATATCAGGAATCATTCCTAAATACCAGAATAATAAGGATACCGTGAAGTATGTGGTAATCGCAAATACATCCCAAAGTAGGGGAGAGTTAAAGTTAACCCAAAGAGAACCGAATGCGTTTGGTAATGGCAATACCCAGTACATTCCAACCCAAATCCGACCCATGTGAAATAATGGAAAGACTGCCGCACACATTACCGCAAAAATGGTCATTGCCTCAGCAGATCGATTGATGGACATTCTCCATTTTTGTCTAAAGAGAAGAAGAATTGCAGAAATCAACGTTCCTGCGTGTCCAATACCAACCCAAAATACAAAGTTAGTAATATCCCAACCCCACATTACGGTGTTATTCAAATGCCAAACACCAATTCCAGTCCATGTGGTCCAAAATAATGTTCCGCCTAATAAAGCAAGAAAAAGCAATGAAATTCCAAAACCCAATTTCCAAGCAGCTGTAGCTTTGTTTTCAATGGGTCTGCAAATATCGTTACTTACATCTGTGATGCTCTTATCACCTTGTATCAGGCGAGGTCTAATTTTTGAGTCTATTTGATGCATGTTATTCTCTAATTCTTAATTGTTATATAGCGATTAATTAAATATTTCTAACCTTTGTCATGTATCTAACGGAAGGTTTAACGTTAAGTTCTTCAAGAACTGCAAAGCCTCTTTCATTATGGAAAAGTTTGGTTACTTCACTTTCTTTATCATGTAAATCTCCAAATACAATAGCATCTGCAGGGCATGCTTTCTGACAAGCTGTTTTCACATCTCCATCTTCTAAACTTCTGTTTTCTCGTTTGGCAGTCAATTTGGCTGATTGAATACGTTGAACACAGAAAGAGCATTTTTCCATTACTCCTCTAGTTCGAACGGTAACATCAGGATTGATCACCATTTTACCTAAATCATTGCTGAAATGGAAGTCAAACGCACTGTTATCATTGTATCTGAACCAGTTGAACCTTCTTACTTTATAAGGACAGTTATTACCACAGTATTTAGTACCAATACATCTATTGTAGGTCATTTGATTCAACCCTTCTGTACTGTGTGTGGTTGCCAATACTGGACAAACTGTTTCACAAGGTGCAGATCCACAATGTTGACACATCATAGGCTGATGCACTACACTCACATTTTCAAAATGTTCGTATCCCGCATTTTCATCCTTGGCTAATTTGCGATCGATTGCCTCAAGTGCTTTTTCACGGGTTAATTTTTTAGGTTCAAAGTTTTCAGGCACCATTTTAGAAACAGCATCCAATTCTTCTTTATAGTTTACATCCTTAACGTTGTTAAATGTAAAGTAACGATCGATACGCAACCAGTGCATTTCTCTTCTTCTTCGCACTTCAACTTCACCTACCACAGGAACATTGTTTTCAATACTACAACTCACGATACATGCTGCACAACCTGTACATTTGTTCATGTCAATTGCCATTCCCCAAAGGTGATTTGGCGCACCGGCTTTGCGGTAGTCATGGTCATACCATAAAGAAACTAACTCAGGCTTCTCATAACGATTACCTGCTCTATTATCCTTTTTATAATCTTCTAAGGTAGTTTCTCTTACGATATCTCTACCTTCAATGTGATGATGTGTTTGTGTACGAGCCAACTCATACGTTTCACCCGTTGATGTTTTTTCAACCTTCGCACCATTGACTACATAAGAATTAAATTTAGCTCCCGCTTGGATCAATGCATAGGCATTTTCACCTCTTCCTTTAGCTACTTTCCCAGCAACGGTTCTTCCAAAACCTAAATGAATAGAAGCGGTGCCATTTGCTTGGCCTGGTTGAACAATTGCCGGAAGAACCATTTTAGTTTCTCCAACAGTAATATTAACTACATCATTGTCATTAATTCCTAAACGAACAGCGTTCATTTTAGATAATGCAATGTAATTATGCCAAGTTACCTTAGATATTGGATCAGGTAATTCTTGAACCAATGGGTTATTAGACAATACACCACCTAACATTCCAGTTTTTTCAATCAGAGTAATTTCAATTCCATCTGCAGCTGATTTAGATTTTTCAATCTCCGATGCAATTTCATCTGTATTGGCAATCATACCAGGAACAGAAATGGTTGGCGTATCCTTAATTACAAAACCATCATGTAAGTAGGTATTAAATTCTTTATCCGTTACGGACCATTTAGATTTAATGTAGTTATAGAATGGAGACACGCTGTGCTCTTGCCCATAAATACCATTATCTTTCATGGTGTTTTCTGAATATGCGTCAATTGCTCCAGCCCAAGTTAACAAACTCTCTTGCATTTGACGTGTATCAAATACAGGGCTGATGGTTGGTTGACCTAAAGTAAATGTACTTCCTACAGGTTGATAATCACACCAAGACTCTAAATAATGATGATCAGGTGTTACAAACTGACAAGAATTACTGGTTTCATCCAAACTAATGCTTGAAGAAACACTTAATTTAACGTTACTTTTTAATGCTTTCTTAATTTGAGCACCGTTTGGATGACTATACACTGGATTTGCTCCATAAAACAATACACCATCAATTTTACCAGCAGTTAAATCTGTAACAAAGGAATTGAAAGTCTCATCGTTTCCTGTATATAAATTAACTGGGTTATTGATGTTAATCGTGCTTGCGTAATTGCCTAAAGCCATGTTAATTGCGTTAACAATAACTTGGTATTGAGGATTGTTGCTACCACAAACTACTAAAGAGTTCCCTTTTGCAGCAATCAATGCCTTAGCAGTTTTGCTAACCCCTTGGCCGGCAACATCAGCTTGTCCAGCAACAGCCATTTGTTTAGAACCTGTTACTTTTGCGATCTCATTGTATAGACTAATGAGCAACATGCCTTGGTTCTTGTTTTGCATTGGGTACCGAATGTCAGCATTCGACCCAGTTAAACTCATGTTAGACTCAAAGTGAATGTGTTGGGACATGTCATCACCAGGCATTCTTTTACTGGTATAATCCTTCGTGAATTTTTCAGCTGTCAACCAGTCGCCTAAGAAGTCAGCACCAAAACTTACAATAACTTTAGCCTTATCAAAATGGTAACTCGGAATAACGGACTTTCCAAAAGAAAGGTTATTTCCTTCGATTAATCCATGATATGAAATAGGGTCATAGTTAATATGCTCAACCGTAGGATATTTCGTCTTTAAGTCTTCAATTACAGCGAGTGTACTAGGACTATGAATTGAGTTAGATACCAATGCAATTCTGCCATTGGCTGCGCTAATCTTCGTTAACAAAGTGGTAATCTCTTTATCAACTGTTGCCCAATCAGAATCAACTCCTTTTCTTAAAGGTTTTTTGATTCGTTCATTATCGTAAAGGTCAAATATTCCTGCTTGACCAGCAACAGATAGTGCGCCTCCAAAAGTGGCACATCTTCCGTTACCATCTACTTTGATCGGTCTTCCTTCTCTCACTTTTACCTCGATAGGCATTCCTGTATAACCGCAGGTAGAAGAGTAGTAATTCGGAACTCCAGGAGTTACATCATTTGGCTTCACCAAATAAGGGATTGCTTTTCTAACCGGAGCCTTGTTACAAGCTGCTAAGGCAACAGCTGTTACGCTAAAGCCAAACATCTTAAGAAAATCTCTTCTGTTCGATGAGAGTTCAAAATCGTCTTCAGAAAGAACCTCTTCTAGAGGCAAGCCTTCACTAAACTCATTTTTTGCTGAATGGATAAATGAAGGGTCTCTAACAAGATCTTCTTCGCCTTTCCAGTATTTTTTATTTTCAGTCATTGTAGGTGTCTTCTATAAAATTAATAATGGCATTTTGCACATTCTAACCCACCATTCATAGATGGAGTAATCACGATTTTGCCGTCCTTAAAGTATTGTTTTTTGTATTCCGCACTGTCGACAGAATTTAGCTTCTTCTTAACAGATGCATGCAGTTTTTCGTAGTAGTTATTGTTCTCAACATCAATTTTCTTGCTTCTGTGACAGTCGATGCACCATCCCATTTGTAAGCTGCTGAATTGATATACTTTTTCCATATCCTGAATTGGACCATGGCATTCTTGACATTGTAGTCCGCCCACTTTTACGTGTTGCGAGTGGTTGAAATAAGCTAAGTCAGGTAAGTTGTGTATGCGTACCCATTTAACCGCTTTGCGATTAGGGCCATACTGTTCGCCGGGTTTACCTTCTGGATTATAATCCAAGGCTGCATAAATCTTAGCAATCTCAGGATTAATATTGTCGCCATCTGCTTCAGTACCTTGAACACCTTTATGGCAATTCATACATGTATTTAACGATGGAATACTTGCAGACTTACTATACGATGCAGTAGAGTGGCAATATTGACAGTCAATACCTAATTCGCCTGCATGTAATTTATGTGAATATGCAATCGGTTGCTCTGGAGCATAACCTTGTTGCACACCAACCTTGTTTATTCCAAACCAGAAGAACCAGGGTACAAAAATCAAAGCGGCAAATCCAGTAACACCTGCCAATACAGTTATGGTAGGATTTACAATAATGAACTTCTCTTTGTTTTTACTCCACCAACTCTGAGCTGCTTGCTCGTATGTAACTCCATTGGCTTCTGCTTCTTGTTTTCTTCGCAGCGTTCTAAGTTCCTTAAATATTCTAAAAAGAATCAGGAAGGTGATTAACAGAACAAGCGCTACAATCATTAATAAGTATTTCGTGTAGTTATTAAAGAAGGTTGGTTCTGATGAAACTGCTGGGCCTTCAGCCACCTCAGGTTCAGTATCCGTATAGGCAAGAATATCTAAAACATCCGCATCAGTAAGATTCGCAAAAATATTCATTGCGGCTTGGTTGTTTTCTTCATAAGTGGTTATCGCTCTTTCGTCACCAGACTTTCTGAATTCAACATTGTTTTTTATCCATTTGAGTAACCACTCATCTTCATACTTACTACGAATTTTTCTAAGCTTAGGGCCTATAGATGGTTTGTCTAATTTATGGCAGGAAACGCAATTGGTTTCAAATAAAGCTTTCCCATTTTCAGCATTCTCCTGAGCAATAACAGGGGTGAACGAGAAACTAAGAATAAAAATAAGAGATAGCGTTTTGAGCATGGATATTGCTCTCGAGTTTTTGGTTGTTTTTCTAATCATTACACTAATGAATGGGTGCACTAATACGGACGCAAAAATACATATCAAAAGGTATTCCCCTAAGCTTTTTATTAACAGCTTATTAATTTAGAATAATTATAAATAAGATAGTTTTGTCACAGGATGATAATTTTTGATAAATAGGTCAAAAATTAAGAATAAGGAACCAGTTCAAGATATTGAATATCTATCTTTTAGCCTTTAAACATTGAAACGGAAATGCATGCAGTCACCATCTTGCACGATATATTCTTTTCCTTCAACTTGCAGTTTTCCAGCATCTTTTACGGCTGCTTCGGTCTGATATTCAACGTAATTATCATAACTAATGACCTCTGCTCTGATAAATCCGTGCTCAAAATCGGTGTGGATAACACCAGCCGCTTGTGGAGCAGTCATTCCTCTAGTTATGGTCCAAGCGCGTACTTCTTTTTCGCCTACGGTAAAATAGGTAATATAGTTCAACAAGCGATAGGCAGATTTAATCAATTTGCTCACTCCACTTTCTGCAAGTCCCATTTCCTCCAAGAACATCTGTCGGTCTTCAAAATTTTCTAATTGTGCAATTTCTGATTCAATTGCGGCAGAGACCAATAACATTTCCGCACCTTCTTCAGCCAACATTTTCTTTACCTCTTCCACATAAGCATTGCCATCAATGGCACTTCCTTCATCTACATTGCACACGTACATTACCGGTTTCATAGTCAGTAGTTGCAGGTCTTCCACATGCAAGACATCATCTTCTTTGGCTAATTGTAAGTTCCGTGCTGATTTTCCTGATTCGAGATGTTCTTTGTACTGTTCGAGAACCGCTAAACTTTTAATCATTTCCTTATCTCCAGTTTTAGCCGCGCGTTCTACCTTACTGAGTTTGTTTTGAACGGATTCTAAATCCTTCAGTTGCAATTCGATATCGATGATCTCTTTATCCCTAACTGGGTCTACCGAACCATCTACATGGATGATGTTATCATCATCGAAACATCTTAGCACATGCAATATGGCATCCGTGTTACGGATATTGGATAGAAATTGATTCCCTAAACCTTCTCCTTTGCTAGCTCCTTTAACCAAACCCGCAATATCCACGATTTCAATGGTTGCAGGCAATACCTGCTGCGGTTTGGCTATATCGGCAAGATTATTCAAACGTTCATCAGGAACGGTAATAACACCAATATTGGGTTCAATTGTACAAAACGGAAAGTTGGCTGCTTGCGCTTTAGCACTACTCAGCGAGTTAAACAAGGTTGATTTACCGACATTTGGTAAACCCACGATTCCACATTTTAAAGCCATTTAATTAATTTTTATTTGTTAATTTTTAATGTTGAAACATCTGCCTACTACATTATTTTTTTGCATCTCTAGTTCAGAACTTGAGGGCATAAAAAATTCAACATTTATCATTCAAAATTTTTGTTTTCTATTTTATTAAATCACCAATGTCTTTAATAATTTTCTTCGCAAGCACATCTGCAGTCTGAGCACTTTTGCTTTCAGAATAGATGCGTATT
The DNA here is from genome assembly GCA_943788195.1 of uncultured Bacteroidia bacterium. GTDB lineage: Bacteria > Bacteroidota > Bacteroidia > NS11-12g > UBA955 > CALSPH01. The sequence goes on along the minus strand of CALSPH010000002.1, from coordinate 27,587 downwards.
ATGGGTTCCGTATTTGATTTTCTTAAATGCACCCATTCTTCATCAAATTCGATTTTTACACCATCAATGCGATTGATTTCTTGTTGCTTATACTTTTCTGCAATTTGATTGAGCAGTGCATCTACATCTAAACTGTCAGGAAGATCTATTTTGTTTTTGGATATGGTGTAATTGGGATAAGTTGCTCTTAATCTAGAAGCACTTAATCCGCTTTTAGCCATGTGACTTAAAATTAAGGCAACACCTACCAGGGCATCTCGGCCGTAATGCAACTCAGGATATATGATTCCACCGTTGCCTTCACCGCCAATGATTGCATTGGTTTCTTTCATTTTATTCACCACATTCACTTCGCCTACTGCAGCTGCGGCATAGCTACCCCCATGTTTCAGAGTAACATCGCGCAATGCTCGAGTTGAAGAGAGGTTAGAAACGGTATTTCCTTTTTGATTAGACAAGATATAGTCTGCTACAGCCACTAAAGTGTATTCCTCTCCGTACAGTTCGCCATTTTCATCCACTAGGGCAAGTCGATCCACATCTGGATCAACCACAATGCCTAAATCTACTTTGTTGTTTTTTATCTCATTAATAATATCACCCAAATGTTCAGGTAATGGCTCAGGGTTATGCGGAAAGTGCCCCGTGGGTTCACAATGCAATTCCTTGATTTGTTGAACTCCAAGTGCATTAAGCAATGCAGGAATGTATGTGCCACCAGTAGAATTTACTGCATCCAAAGCAACGGAAAAGTCCGCTTTTCGAATGGCTTCTACATCCACAAGGGGCAAGGCAAGAATGGCATTGATATGCGCATCAGTAAAGTCTTTGGTAGAATACGAACCATTGGCCTCAATCTTCGCAAAATCAAAATCAGCTTCGGCTGCCATCGTTAAAATAGCGCTGCCATCATCGGCACTTATAAACTCTCCTTTATGATTCAAAAGTTTAAGTGCATTCCATTGTTTTGGATTGTGGCTCGCTGTAATAATGATACCTCCCGCGGCATTTTCAAATACCACCGCCATTTCCACAGTTGGAGTAGTTGATAGGCCTGCATCGATTACATCAAAACCTAAGGCTTGTAATGTGGCACAAACGATGTTTGAAACCCAAGGGCCACTGAGCCGAGCGTCTCGTCCAACGATGATTGTTTTAGCAGGATGATTTTGAGTTTTAAGCCAGCTGCCATAGGCCGATGTAAATTTGGTAATATCCACAGGGGTGAGATTCTCTCCAACCTGCCCACCAATAGTTCCGCGAATTCCTGAAATGGATGTAATTAGGGTCATGTATTAAAGGCGCAAATGTATGAATATTTACACTAAAATTATTTCAAATTTAGCCTGTTAAATATCAATCTCAATATCTTTAGAATCATCCATTGGTTTAGAAAATCCAGATGCGTTCTTCGCATTGATTATAGTTCCAAAAGAAAGTGAAACCATATTGCTCTGAGAGATTTTGGTATTGATGCCTCTAAAATTAAAGTTTTGTGTGGGGTCTAAAAAATTACCCAATTGATACTTGAGTTGGATATATGTTTTTTTATTGAACTGAAATCCTAGAAAAACCAAGGGTGAAAACATTTCAGTTTTGCTACTTAGCCATTCACTGCTATTAATTTTTGTACTTCGTTCTCCGATAACCCATGTTTTCTCCTTATAGTGAAAGGGTATGTGCGCTTCGGCACCAATAAAAAAGTTTTTGTTTTTTACATCGCCAAAAGTAAACTGTGCACCTATGGGAATTACATAAGCTCTTTGTTTTACTTTTAAGGTATCATTCAAATTATGTATAAAGCCATGATTCAGAATGCCTGTATTTAAGCTGAAGTTAAAATTAGGTGCAATGGTAACATGCGTCTTAAGGCTAAGATTAGTGACTGTACCTGTGTATCGCACTACTTCTTTTTTATTTGCGTTGGTAAATTCTGCCAAAGGAAAAGTAAATCCTTCCTCGAAGGCAGGTACAAAGTGGATTTTATTTTGTGCAAAAACAGAAAAAGTGATGGCCAGTGATAGTATAGTAAGTATTGGTTTTTTTCATAAGCTTCAAATATGGATATGTTCTGTATAATTTAAATGAATATGGTAAAAGAATTTAGATAATATTCGCTTTTTTTGAGACTTATGATGATTTATGTTCTGGGGGCGGGGAAATCTTCTTATTACTTGTTGGATTATTTGAGTCGATATGAAGTCAATCATGATAGAAAGTTAACGGTATTGGATTTAAAGGTGGATGATGACTTACGCCAAGAGTTTAAGGACATCCAGTTTTTAGAAGGAGATATGCATTGTGACGAGAGCATTGCAAATTTTGAAAAAGCCAAAGTGGTGGTGAGTTTTTTGCCAGCAGTTATGCATCCAAAAGTAGCCGTATTGTGTTTAGAGCATCATTGTCATTTAGTAACGGCAAGTTATGTGAGTGAAAAAATGGCTACTTTTCATGAAGAAGCCAGCAAAAGAGGCTTGTGTTTCATGATGGAAATGGGTTTAGATCCAGGTATCGATCACATGAGCGCCATGGAAATGATTGACCATATTAAGTCAGATGGATACCAAATTAAATCGTTTAAAAGTTATTGTGGGGCTTTAGTGGCAAAGGACTCTGACGACAACCCTTGGCATTATAAATTTACATGGAATCCGATGAATGTGGTGCTGGCCGGTCAAACCGTGGCGGGTTATATTGATGGAGGAAAGAAAAAGTACTTAAGTTCATTCAATGTATTTAATGAAACCCAAACCATTGAAACACCTCAAGGCATTTTCGACGGCTATTACAATCGCGACTCGATTGCGTATCGTGAGAAGTATGGTTTAACGGAGTGCAATACATTTATCAGAGGAACGCTTCGAGGGGAAGGATTCTGTGAAGCCTGGCAAGTGCTCATTGATTTAGGTTTCACACACCATAAGACTGAGTTGGACTTTAGTGGATTGACGATTAATCAGGTGTTTTCTAGTTTCATTTTGCAGCGTAATCAATGCGATGATTTTTGGGAGAGTTTGAGAAAACAAGTCGGTAATTTTACCAAAAGAACCGAAGAAAATTTACGTTATCTCGGCATCGAGTCAAATGAAATTTTGCCTATTCAAAAAGCTTCTGCTGCCCAATACTTATTGCATATTCTATTAGAAAAATGGCAACTCAAAGAAGGAGATCGCGACCGGATCGTTCTATTTCATGAGATTAAGGCAATTAAAAATAATACGGAACGAATATTCAAGGCAGTGCTGGATTTAGAAGGGGCGGATGAACATAAAACCGCAATTGCCCGTACAGTAAGTTTGCCGGCTGCTATTGGCGCAACATTATTAGTTGAAGATAAAATTAGCTTGAAAGGGGTTCATATTCCTATTGCCAAAGAAGTGTATCAACCCATACTGAAACAATTAGCTGAATTAGGAATAAAATTGACGGAATTATAGATTCTGAATTTATATTTGTTCTTCATAAAATACTGCGTTGAAAAACAAATACATCGACCTGATCAATCAAACCTTTCATTTTCCTCAAGAGTCTTTTGCGCTTGATGAAAATTATGGGTTAAAATTTCATGATATTAACTTGAATGAGTTGATCAATAAACATGGAACACCGCTTAAATTTACGTACTTACCAAAAATATCAAGTCAAATCCAACAGGCAAAATCATGGTTCGATTCTGCAATGAAAAAGGTGGATTATCAAGGGAAGTATCATTATTGTTATTGCACGAAAAGCAACCATTTTAAGCATACGCTGAAAACCGTATTAAAGAACGATACACATATTGAAACATCTTCTGGTTTTGATATCGATATTGTGCGCAACCTGAATGAGGAAGGGTTTCTGAAAAAGGATCGCTTCATCGTATGCAATGGTTTTAAACTCGATACTTACTTAGACAAAATAGCGGGTCTAATGAATGATGGGTATGAAAATGTTATACCGGTCATTGACAATTTCCCTGAATTAGAACGCTTAGAGCAAAGGGTAGAGGGAACGATAAAAATAGGCTTGCGCATTGCGGCTGAGGAAGAACCGAAATTCGCATTTTATACCTCAAGGTTGGGGATTGGATACAAGTATATTCTGCAGTACTACAAGGAGCGCATTGCCCATAATCCCAAAACACAGCTCAAAATGCTGCATTTCTTTATAAATACGGGTATTGAAGATGATGCCTATTATTGGAATGAATTGCACAAGTGCCTTAAAGTATATTGTGAACTAAAAAAGATCAACCCATACTTAGATTCACTTAATATTGGAGGCGGTTTCCCTATTAAGAATTCATTGAGTTTCGATTATGATTACGAGTATATGATTGATGAAATTGTCAATCAGATAAAAATGGTTTGTAAAAGCAATGATGTGCCAGAGCCCAACTTGTTTACCGAGTTTGGTTCGTATACCGTAGGTGAAGCAGGAGGGATGATCTATGAGGTAAAGGCTCAAAAAGCCCAGAACGATCGCGAAAAATGGAACATGATTGATAGCAGTTTTATGACTACGCTACCCGACTCATGGGCAATCAACAAGAAGTTTATCATGTTAGCAGTGAACCGTTGGAATGATACTTATGAACGCGTTCTTTTGGGAGGTATTACTTGCGACAGCGATGATTATTACAATTCTGAGCAACACAGTAATGCGATTTTTCTTCCATATTATAATGATGAAAAGCCCTTGTTTATCGGGTTCTTTCATACCGCAGCATATCAAGATTCATTGGGTGGGTTTGGCGGCATCCATCATTGCCTAACACCTGCGCCTAAACATTTAGTGCTCGATCGGGACGAAGACGGGCAGCTTCAAGTAGAAGAATTTGCAAGAGAGCAACAGGCCAAACAAATGTTATCAATATTGGGGTATTAACGACTAAGGTTGCATGGTTACGGTATCCATATCCGTAACGGAACCTGTTACAACCGTAACTCCATTAACCGTGCTGTCCTTAAAACTACCCCTGTTGACAAAAAGAACATTATACGAATTGGCAGGTACGCCTCTAATCAAAAAGTATCCAGTTGTTGTGTCTGCATTTGTCCTAAAGGTGTCAATGCCATTAATAGCGTTTATTTCTGATTTTGCAAGGGTGGGTAATGCATACCCTTCAATTCCACCACTTGTTGCATTTGTGAAAGTACGAATGGTTGGTTTAAGTATATATTTTCCTCCTCCTGTTTCTACTACTGATTTTTTTGCATCAAAATCAATCTAAACATCGTATGTTATTCCGGCTTTCAATGTTGCATCAATCTTAAATTTCAGGCCAGATTGTTGGGCACTGGGAGTTTTTAAATCCGATATGGTACCGTCTATATTTACTGTGTTTCTTGAGCCCAGTACTAATCTCATTTGAGAAATTTTACCTGCAGGGAGTACAGTACTTCCTAAGAGTGTATCAAGGCCATTGGTAAAATCCAATAAGTTATAGATTCCTGCATTGATATTTTTAACCGTATCCCAGCCACTAACATCTGAATGAATATGAACACTCAAAACATCAATATTTACCTCATCAAAGTCACCTGGAGCGTCCGTTAAATGTACCCGAACCGTGCTGCTTTCGGTTGTTCCAGCGCTGTTATTTGTTTTTGCATCTTTTTTGCAAGATTGTATAGTAAGAATGCTTGCAATGATAATCCCTGCAAAAAATAGAGGGAATGGCTTCAGTAATTTTTTCATAATTATTCAGGTTTAAGATTTAACGCATTGTCAAAGTTAATGGTTTTTATGCATAATGTCCGACAAACAGCACAATATAGGGAGTTTAAAAAACAGGATCTCCCTGACTCACAGAAAATCCAACCGCATTCACACCGGCTAATTCAAAAACGCGCGTATGTTGAATGATTGTTAAGCGATACGTACCTTTCTCCAATGGTTTATTGGCAGCAATATCAAAAGAGTAGTTTAAAAGTTTACCCGATTTGTTCCCAAGACTAACCCCTTCCTTTGAGAAAAGTAAGAAGTTGTGTAGTTGTTTCAAGGTGTCTCCTTTAGGAGTGACCATCTGCGATTGAACATAGATATTCGATTTCGGGTAGTTTTCGGTTAAACGCAAATTGATATGCTGGTTGTAGGTAACTTGATTATTGCTAATGGTAAACTCAAACTGACTGGGATTATCCCAATTCCATACTTCATCTGGAACGTCCTTAAATGAAGAATATACTTCGCTTTCATCCCCACAAGAACACAAAGCAATTAAGCATATATAAACAAGTCTATTTAAGTATTTCATCTTTATTGAGTTGATTTATTACTTCTCCAAGATAAACATCCTGTTCTATGAAGCTCACATGTTTCCGAATTTGGACCATCAAGGCTTCATTGCTTGAACTGCTTTTGGCTGGGCGTACGAATTCAATTGCCTGAGATGCGGTAAGAAGCTCAACGGTTAATACGCGTTCAACATTCTGCAGTACGCGTAAAGCTTTGGTTGCCGCATTTGCACCCATACTTACGTGGTCTTCTTGTCCATTGCTACTCACAATAGAATCAACGGATGCGGGCGTACATAATTGCTTATTCTGGCTAACTACAGCAGCAGCAGCATATTGGGCAATCATAAATCCACTATTTACGCCTGGTTGCTTGGTTAAATATGCAGGAAGGCCTCTTTCACCACTAACCAACTTATAAATTCTTCGTTCGCTGATATTGGATAATTCAGATGCGGCAATCGCCAAATAATCTAGCTGAAGCGCGAGGGTTTGTCCGTGAAAATTACCTGCACTGATAATTAGATCGTCTTCACTAAACACATTGGGATTATCTGTTACTGCATTAATCTCCGTTTCAAAAATACGCTCGATATGGGCTAAGGCATCCATAGTTGCTCCATGCACTTGTGGAACACATCGAAAACTATAGGGATCTTGAACATCGTTCTTTACCTTATTCGCGATTGGGCTGTCTTTCAAGTTTTCGTATACAAATGCAGCTACGTGCTTTTGACCAGGATGTGGTCGGATTTGGTGTGTTTGAGGAAGGAAAGGAGATAGGCTGCAATTGAACGCATCCAATGAGAGGCAAGCAATTTGATTGGCATGTTGGATATTCTTTGTCAACTTGTAGATGCAAAATGCGCCATACGCCTGCATAAATTGAGTGCCATTGATTAATGCCAAGCCTTCTTTAGCCTCTAACCTTAAAGCAGTCAGACCAGCTGATTCTAGAGCCTTAGAGGCGGTAGTCTTTTTGCCGTTGTAGTACACTTCTCCAATGCCAATAAGTGCAAGGCTCATATTTGCCAAAGGAGCTAAATCGCCACTTGCTCCTAAAGAACCCAATTCATAAACCACGGGACTAATCCCTCGGTTATAACACTCAATCAACAATTGAACTGTATTTAAATGCACCCCGCTAAATCCTTTGCTTAAGGATTGCGCTTTTAAGATGAGCATTAATCGAACGATATCCTCTGGAACTTCATCACCCATTCCACAGGCATGCGATTTAAGCAGGTTTTCTTGTAAATCCTGAAGCTCGTTTTCAGCAATTTCAGTATTGCATAAAGACCCAAAACCGGTGTTTATACCGTATATAGGTTTTTCTTCACGCTTAATTTTTTCATGCAAATAATCATAGCAGGTGCATATTGCATGTATACTATCTGGAGTCAGTTGGGCCTTTGTTCCTGAAAGAACCAGATCAACCAATTCATTGACTTCATAATGTTGTCCTATTGCGATCATTTTAACAATTCAATCAATTGAGTTAAATCCATATTTTTCTGTTCTCCGGAGTTTAAGTTTTTAATGCTCACCTCATTCTTTTCGACTTCTTCACTACCTATAATGATTGCATATTGTGCGTTTAAGGCGTTGGCATAATCCAACTGTTTTTTCAGTTTCCCCTCCTTTGGATAAACCAGACAAGATTGTTGGGTGTTATTCCGAATTTTCCGGGCAGTCTGTAATGCAAATGAGAAAACGTCTTTATCCATTGGACAAATCAACACATCGGTCATTTTGCTCATTTCTTGAGGAAAAAGGTTAAGATCTTCCAGCACATCGTACATGCGATCTGCACCAAAGCTGATGCCAATACCCGAGATATCTTTTACGCCAAATACCTCCGTGAGGTCATCATACCTTCCTCCAGCTGCAACAGAACCAAAGCCACCTTCTTTGAGTTTAACTTCAAAGATGCATCCGGTGTAATAACTTAAGCCTCTAGCCAAAGAAGTGTCTAATACGATGTCATTATCCAGTTGGTTATAATATCCTCGAATTTCACTAAGGTCTTTGATCGCTTGGGTGGCTAAAACTGATGTTAAGGTTTCGTCTAGATCTTTCAATTGTTTAGATTCAAAATCAAATGTAGTCAATAAGGATTGGGCATTTTCAAACTTAGAAGTATCCAGGTTCTTTGATTCCAGTTCCTTAACCACTCCATCGAAACCGATTTTATCCATCTTATCAATCGCAACAGTAAAAGCTTCAAATTCACCTTCAAAACCTAAATGGATTGCTATGGCTTCAAGTAGTTTTCTGTGATTCAAATGAATAACCACGGGCAGATTCAAAGCACTGAATACCTTGTCAAACATTTCAATGCATTCCAATTCGCAGATTAAACTGCGTGTGCCTATGGTATCTGCATCGCATTGCCAGAACTCGCGATAACGCCCTTTTTGCGGACGGTCTGCACGCCAAACAGGCTGAATTTGATAGCGTTTGAAGGGCATTTTTAATGCATGCATGTTCATTGCAGTGTACCGCGCAAAAGGAACGGTTAAATCATAACGCAACCCTTTGTCTGAAATAGCACTTTTTAAGGCACGATTCGAATCAAAGTTCGATTCGGCTTTCGGTAAAATGTCTCCATTGTTTAATATGCGAAAGAGCAGCTGATCGCCTTCTTCGCCATATTTCCCCGTTAGCGTTTCAATTTTCTCCATAGAAGGAGTCTCTAAGGGTGCAAAACCATAGCTTTTAAAAACCTTTTTAATGGTATCAAAAATGTAGTTCTTTTTTGCAACTTGAATTGGCCCAAAATCTCGGGTTCCTTTAACTAAACTGGCTTTTTGCATGGAGTGGGGTCAAAGGTAATTAGTTATTAATCAAAAGACAAAGTGAAGGTTCAAAATCAATGCTCCAAATAAAAACTATTGTCGATCATATGATTGTGATGCTGCTGTACAAATGCCAACAGTTTTCGTAGCATTAGTTTTCTGGTTCGATATTCAGCAGGGAATAAATCAAAATACCGTTTATTATCTTCTTTGTACTTCTTGAAAAAGACGAATTTCCCATTGGGCTTTAATTGCGCAACATAGGGATATGAAACAATCTGAAACACGCCTCCATTTTTTTGATATGCATAACCACGAGTGGTATCCAACATACTGGTACCCAAACTAAAGAAAGGGTAGGGATAGTTTACGATATCCAAAACGGTGGGCATAATATCGATTTGATTCACCGTCTTACTGTTTATACCGGCTTGGATGTATTGCCCGGAAGGGTCATAAACCAGCAGGGGGATTTCAAACTTGCCGGTGGCAGAATAGAAGTACTTGTCTTTACTATGACTGGTGTGATCTGCAGTTATAATAAAGATGGTGTTCTTAAACCATGGCTTGGTTCGGGCTGATGTAAAGAAGTTACGGAGCATTTCATCCGTATATTGAATGTTCGGATGAATCAACAAGGTGCCCGGTTTGTATTTAGACTTATATTTCTCTGGTAATGGATAGGGTTCATGTGATGTTAAAGAGAAAACGCTTGCCACAAAAGGTTCTTTTTTGGCACTCAGCTCCATTTCAACATGTTCGAAATAAGGTCCATCAAAAATCCCCCAACTTCCGTCATAGTCTCGAGTATAATGGGGGTATTCAGTTTTTCCATAATAATTCTGCCACCCTGATATTTTTATAAAGTTTTGAAATCCCATGGTACCATTATCTGCTCCATGATAAAAATGGCTCTCATAATTGAGTTCACTCAATAGGCCCCCTAAGTTTTGTACCGTATTGTTTTGATAAGAACTATTGATATAGGGCACTTCCATATAGTTAGGGATACCCGCCATAATTGCAGGCAAACCTTCAATGGATACATTTCCATTGGCGTATGCATTGGTAAAGTTAAGACTCTTCTTACTTAATGAATCGAGGAATGGGGTGTACAAATCTTGGTCTCGCAACCATCCACAATAATCTCTAGCGAAACTTTCTAGAATAAAGACCACCACATTGGGGTGATTGGGAGGGGTCTTATTGTCAAAGTAAAATTTCTCTGTGGCTAAAAACTGAGTTGCAATAGAATCAGGGAAATATTCAATGCGCTCTAGACTAGAACCTTGCCACGAACTCATTAAATTGAAAGGCGTATTTACGGTAACGGGTACCATTTCTGCCGGTACAAACCGGGCAGCATCAAAAGTTTTCAAAGGTTTTAATCCTATACTACCCCGTGCAGAAACGGCTAAGACAATAGTAACCACAGCATAAAACCACCATTTTCTTCTCGACTTGCTTAAGTTTGGGGTTCCAAAAACATACAAAAATGCCCCTAAAAGTGTTAAGGCTGCAATGATTAAAAGCCAAGGCCAATAGGTGACAAAATAACCGCCCACTGGATTGCTTTCATCTGTAAGCATGGTGAATATTTCAATGCCAGACCGCTTACGTGAAAACTTGAAATAGATTGCATCTGCAAGGTTAGCAGTAACACATACCAATGTGAGGGCAATAAACAGACCGCGTAAAAACTGCTTGAATCCGTTCGCAGTTTGAAACTTAAACGGCAAGAGAGAAAGCACAGTAAAGGGAAGAAAGATATATGCTACTGTGGATGAATCAAAAATCAACCCTGAAAAGAATGATTTTACGAGCTGAAAGAATTCCAGTGAAAAGAAATCGCGATTGTAAACCAGATAAATTACCCTGCAAAGCGTCATGATAACCATCGCTACTAAAAGGCGCTTCAATAAGAGCGTAAATAGACTGTATGATCGTTTTGCTTTCAGGCGTTGTTTCGTTTAAATCAATTCACTCTGGGGCAATTTCATTGCCAAAACAGAAAGGTTAATCGGTGCAGTGAGCAATTAAACACATTCTTTGATATCAAAGAATGGAATAAGTTCAAAAGTGTTTTTTTACAGATGAATACACTCATCATACGCCTGAGCAACTGCTTCCATTACAGCTTCACTCATGGTTGGATGTGGATGTACCGACTTCAATATTTCATGGCCTGTCGTTTCAAGCTTACGTGCTACCACTGCTTCAGCAATCATATCAGTAACTCCAACCCCAATAAAGTGGGCTCCAAGCCATTCACCATATTTGGCGTCAAAAATTACTTTCACAAATCCTTCTTTAGTTCCAGCTGCACTTGCTTTGCCACTCGCTGAGAATGGGAATTTACCTACTTTAAGTTCATATCCTTTTTCTTTGGCTTGTTCTTCGGTTAGTCCTACTGAAGCTATTTCAGGAATACAATAGGTGCATCCTGGGATATTTCCGTAATCCAATGGTTCTGGCTTTTCACCTGCAATTTGTTCCACACATATAATTCCTTCAGCTGAAGCAACGTGCGCCAAAGCTGGACCTGCGGTGATATCTCCAATGGCATACACACCGTCTATATTGGTTTTGTAGAATTCGTCTACCAATACTTTTCCTTTTTCGGTTTTAATCCCTAATGTTTCTAAACCGATATTTTCAATATTGGTTTCAATACCCGCAGCAGAAAGTACGATGTCACATTTGATTTCTTCCAAACCTTTTTTGGTTTCAACCGTAACCTTGCACCCTGCTCCTTTAGTATCTACAGATTTAACTGCAGAAGAAGTCATGATTTTGATGCCTTTCTTTTTGTAGATTTTAGTCAATTCTCTAGAAATATCTGAATCTTCAACCGGTACGATACGGTCCATATATTCTACCACCGTTACTTCGGTGCCAGTTGCTGCATAGAAATAGGCAAACTCAATTCCAATTGCACCTGATCCAATAACTACCATTGATTTAGGCTGCTTGTCCAATACCATGGCTTCACGATATCCAATGATCTTTTTACCGTCTTGTTCGATTCCTGGTAGGTTTCTGCTTCGCGCACCCGTAGCTAAAATAATATGGTCTGCTTCAACCATTTCTTTCTTGCCATCGTTGTCTACTTCAACTTTTCCTTTGGCTTTTAGGGTTCCATAACCGGTAATCACAGTGATCTTATTCTTCTTCATTAAGAATTCAATGCCTTTACTCATGTTATTGGCAACACCTCTACTTCGACTTACCATTCCGACAAAATCCACTTTTGGATTTGTGAGGTTGATACCATAATCGGCAGCGTGTTTGGTGTATTCAAATACCTGTGCAGATTTAAGCAATGCTTTGGTAGGGATACATCCCCAATTCAAGCAGATTCCGCCCAATTCAGCTTTTTCTACTATGGCTACTTTTTTACCTAATTGCGAAGCTCTAATGGCTGCAACATAACCTCCAGGTCCGGATCCAATAACTAAAATATCGTATTTCATATGATTGTATTAATGCAAATTTTGAGAGCGCAAAAATAAGCCTTTTTATAGGATTGAAAAATTTAATCCTGATGCGTTGTCATGTTCCATTCAAATTCATGCAACTTATTGATTTTCTGTATCTTCGTAAGATGAATGTGAATCACCTGTTATTATGTTGCACCATCTTGCTCATACCCTTTTTGAGCTGGAAAAAGGGAGAATGCAGTTTAAATCCAAATGATAAAACTGCATTAAGCATTGTGCATTTGAGTTCCAAACAATTTCCCGCTTTACCAGAAGGCGTTTATGTGAATACGTTTGTTGGGGCCATTCAAGCCGAACGTCCCAGCTCGGTGTATACCATGAGTATTGAGCAGTTTTTTATCAATGGAACCAGGCAAAATGACCTAGCACCCGAGCTATGCAGTAGGTAATAATACGCTAAACTATACTGCAGATTGTAGTGGCAAAGGCACTTTGGATGTTGATTGACCATGTGGCGCAGGGATGACCGCAATGACTAAAACTTTTGAGGTAGTGGATACCATGCGCATCTGGATTAAGAAAATTGAGTTTTGGAAACAGTACAATAGTCCTAGACCAGACGTGTATCTTAGAATTAATAATTTCGGCAAAAAAAGCGGATCCTCTTGGAATTATGATTATGCCAATGATGGACGCAAAGTGTGGAATATTGATGATACGTTTACCCTTTCGCGCAAGCATTTTAATATGTCGATTACGGTGTGGGATCAAGATCGAATCGGGAAAGATGAATTGGTAGCAAATTATACAATTACAGGGGACGAAGTGAATAATTGGGCTACGGGCGTACAGGATTATTACAAAGTGGGCGGCTTCAGTTTTGAAATTATCCGACTCTAATTAGGTATTCTTTATCGATTTATCGCAGACAGACAATTATTTGTCTTATCTTTGCAGCATAATAACGGGATGACAATTTAATTTTTAGATGGGTCATTCACTCATTTAAAAATAAAACATGACATTTCAATCAATGGGCTTATCTGATGCCCTGCTAAAAGCAATTAGCAAAAAAGGATACACCACTCCATCACCCATTCAAGCACAAGCCATTCAACCTCTCCTAGAAGGAAGAGATATGTTGGCATCTGCACAAACCGGCACAGGTAAAACGGCAGGTTTTACATTGCCTATGCTTCAGCTGTTGGCAAAGAAACCTGCTACCTATCATCGAAAAATTCGAGCCTTGGTATTAACCCCAACGCGCGAACTAGCGGCTCAAGTTCAGCAAAATGTAATCGACTATAGTCTGTATTTGGACATTAAATCTACGGTGATTTTTGGTGGAGTGAAACAAGGTGCTCAAGTGAAAATTCTTAAAGCGGGTATTGATATTTTAGTGGCCACACCGGGACGTTTATTGGATCTAGAAAATCAAGGACTTCTTTCTTTACGCGATATTGAAATATTGGTATTGGATGAAGCAGACCGTATGTTGGACATGGGTTTCTTGCGAGATATTAAACGCGTATTGAGCTTGTTGCCAGCAAAAAGACAAAATTTATTATTCTCTGCAACTTTTTCAAGAGAGATTAAGAATTTGTCTAATAGTATATTGAACAATCCAATTACCATTGAGATTTCTCCTGAGATTACCACTGCAGAAAAGGTAAACCAAACCCTGTATCATCTGAATAAAAAGGATAAAGCTGCTTTTACCATTCAGCTGATTAAAGAAGGCAATTGGAGTCAAGTGTTGATCTTTATGCGAACCAAACATGGCGCGAATAAATTAGCGCAAAAATTAGATAAAAGTGGAGTGCAAGCTGCAGCTATACATGGGAATAAAAGTCAAAATGCGCGTACCCAAGCCCTTGCTGGGTTTAAGGCAGGTAAAATTCGCGTGCTAGTTGCCACAGACATAGCTGCAAGAGGCCTAGACATACCCTTATTGCCTTATGTAATGAATTATGAATTACCCAACGTGCCGGAAGATTACGTGCATCGTATCGGTAGGACCGGTAGAGCAGGGGAAAGTGGTGATGCCATTTCATTGGTGAGTCACGAAGAGATGAGTTATGTGAAGGGAATTGAAAAACTATTGGGAGAAACCTTGCCTTTGCGAATTGCCAAAGGCTTTGAGCCCAGTGCCGAAGCACCACCTGCACCGAAACCACAAGGAAGACAGCAGAATAACCGAGGCGGTCGCCATGGGGGTAGAGGAAACAGTAGAGGGACCAATCCAGGTGGATCAGACGCTGGCGAAAAGAAGAAAACGGGTTTCAAACCCAGACGTAGGTATTAAGTCTTTTCCTAAAACTAGCTCAGTCAGTTCGAGCGGAGTCGAGAACTAACTCAAGTTAACCGCACTCTTTATTGAGCTGATGTCCTTTTTGATATCCAATAAGGTCGAAGTAATCTCTGCATTTTCCATGCTTTCGGCTTCGAATTCATGATTGATGTAATTCACAAACTTCCATACTTCCAGTATATTCCGCACATCCACTTCATAGGGATCGTATTCGGGATTGGTGCTGCATAAAGTTAAGGTTGGGTTTTTACCTAAATCGTGATACACCGTTTTAAATACAATGCCGTCATCTTGCGTTACGATAATGTATGGAAAACCATTTTGAATTAAATGCCAATTCTCCACATATTCGGCGGTTACAAACGCGCCATCTTTTACCGGTGGCATAGAATCTCCTTTTATGGGAAAGGTGCGGTATTTCTTCTTCTCAGATAAAAACGGAAGGTTAAATGCCGGAAGAATTTTAATAAATTCAGGATCTGCAAAACCGGTAGTATAGCCTGCACGCGCTTGAGCTGGAACCAGTTCCACATTGTTCTCATTGTGCTGATTCACCGTAGTGGTCAATATGCGCAGATTTGATCCTTTTAAATCCATGTCAAAACCTTTTTCCAATTGAGAAAGGGCCATTTCTCCAATTTTACTCAAATCGATTTTAACTAACTTATCCAATGAAACGGAAAAGTAGGTCGATAGATTGAGCAAGGTGCCAAAATTGGGTTCAATCCCACCATTTTCATAGCTATTATATGCAGATCGACTTACTTCAATGGATTTGGAAACCTCTTCTTGAGAGCGTTTTTTCCGTTTTCTAAGGAGTTTCAGGTTGGTGGCGAAGTGATTTTTCGTTTTTGTCATAAGGCAATGTATTGTTTATGTTGAAGGGAAGATGTCATGTATTCAGCCAAGTACTTTCCAATAATGGCTGCTGTTTCCGGGTGTTCTTTCATAGGTTCAATCAAACCATCTAATGTGCCGGATTCCATCTCGGGCAATTCAGGGGTATAGGCATAGCCTTTCATTTTCCCTTCATTAATCCAGAGTATTGATTTCTCTTGACTTGTTCGTCCTTTATCGATTAAGCAAAAGGAGGGGAGGTAATTGCGCATTTCTTCGGCAACTTTCTCCAGTAGTTTGTTATGCTTTTTAATATTGGCGCATTTGCATTTTTTGTTGAGGCATTTAAACTGCAGACCCGATAACCGTGGGCAGAGCTTTTTTTCTTGCACCCAAGATTCCAGATAAACGCGTGTGTTGTATTGTGATCCAAACAGAGGGCTTAGCTCTGGCGACTTACTGCGTTTAATGGCTAGTTTGAGTTCGTCTTTTTGGTTGGTATAAGTGGTTAGGGTAAAGGTATTCCTGGGGAATTTTTGTGCGACATTATAGGGTGGCCAAAACTTTTTAATTTCATCTGCTTCAATAATGGAAGCCAGCAAGTCGGTACCCGTAAGTTTAAAATCCAAATAGTACAGATTCTCTAACATATGGCGTTTGGCGGTGCGAAAGTGATTGCGCACCCTTTGCTTTATGTTTTTTGCTTTACCGATGTACAAGGGTTTTTTTTTGCTTGTCTAAAAGGTAATATACCCCGGTGTCCAAAGGCATCTTTGCAAATTCCTTTTCGTCTAAATAGGGTGGAAGGGCAAAGGTTTTTTGTTGTTTTTTGAGATGCTGATCAATGATACTGGTTTTATCATTCGCGATGAGATAATGGAATAAGGTAGTGGTGGCCTTTGCATCTCCCATTGCGCGATGTCGATCGGTGATTTTGATGCCAAGGCTATTGCACAAATTCCCTAAACTGTAGGAAGGTAGCCCTGCTGCAATTTTACGCGACAAACGAACCGTGCAGAGTTTCTTTGGATTGTAATCTACATCCAATGCATTCAGCTGATTGCGAATAAAACCCAAATCAAAACCCACATTATGGGCCACAAAAATGCTGTCTTTGGAAAACTCCAACCATTCTTTGGCAATATCCTCAAAACGAGGCGCAGAGCTTACCATTTCATTGGTAATTCCAGTTAACAACGTGATGTTGCGCGGAATGTTTCCATCGGGTTTTACCAAGGTCTGATACGTATCCAGTATGCTGGTACCATCGGTAATGATACTCGCAATTTCTGTGATGTTATGTAGGGCATAACGTCCTCCAGTGGTTTCAATATCGGTGATGCAAAAACGCAATTGTTAATAATATGAGCAAATATATGATAATTTATTGAGCAAAATGCTCAAAATGGAAAATTGATAATGGAAAATTGAAAATGGCTTGCTTTCAGAATCCAAAACGCGAACGTCACATGGAGTGTTCGCTTTTAAGCGAATGTATCGAAATGCATTGAACGAATAGAAACGAATTAATTGATTTGCGCGGCACATTCCGCACACAACTTCAGTTGCGCATTGTCCACCGTGCTCAGTTTCTCAACTGCACTGGTCATCACACAAGCTGTATTGGGGCAATGTTTTAGGCCCAAATTATGGCCAATCTCATGTACGCAAACCTTCTGCACGCGTTGTATCAACTTGGATCGTTTACCACCTATTCCCAAACGATAGGAACTTACAATGCAAGAAGCACCCGGACGGTATCCCAAACCGAAGATTCCAAAGTCTTCATACCTGGATACCGGTTTTTTGGTCTTGCCAAAAGCATCTTTTTTGGTGGTGCTGATGTCTTTTGCCGTTAAACCCAGCACATGATCGATGCAGTCCGGTTTGGTTGAATTGAGGTGTTTAATGAGTTTATCAGCACGATAGCGTGGTGATTTGACCTTAATAAAGGAATGCTTCGGTAAGCTGGTATCATAGAGATGCACCACACGAAATCCATAGACTCGTTGCAAGGCAGCCATAGCCGAATCCCGCAGTTCCGTATCATAGGAATGATAGGTAACGATGCCTATGGTTTTTTCCTGTTGAGATATGCAGGCACATAGGCTTAAAAGCAGCACTACAAACATTAAGCGAGGGTTAAACATCAAAATCTTATCTTCCAACAGATAACGTATCTTTGGGGGGATACGGTAAATACGGCCAGTAGAATGGAAAGCAACGGAGCCGTGGGTAAAGTAAATGTCAGTCAAGCTACGTATGATTTCTTAAAAAACGATTCTGATTTTACCTTTGAAAGTAGGGGTAAAATTGAAGTGAAAGGCAAAGGAGAGATGGAGATGTATTTTGTACGAAAGAAATAAGACAAAAAAATGAATAATATGGCAGCACAACATAATGAAACCAAAGCCGATCAAACCCACATAGTAACTGGAATAGGAGGAGTTTTCTTTACTTCAGAAAATATAGAAGAAACCATAGCCTGGTATACCAAGAACTTGGGAATCAATATCAATGACTGGGGATCGTGCAGTTTTGAATCTAGAAACCTACATGCACCTGAAGAGGTGGACTCCCTGCAATGGAAGCCCTTTGAAAAGGGACATTTTGCCCCTTCTAAAAAAGACTTTATGATTAATTATAAGGTGCAACACATTGAAGCATTGGTGCATAATTTAAAAGAAAATGGAGTCACTATTCTGGATGAAATTGCAAGCTATGACTATGGCAAGTTTGTGCATATATTAGACACAGATGGCAATAAAATAGAGTTGTGGGAACCTAGTTAATTATTGGAATAGTCCATAAAACAAAAAGCCTGCCTTAGTTTAATAAGGCAGGCTTTTATAGTATTTAATTTATTTATGCTTCAGCACCTACTTTTGGCGCTGCATTTAATATTTCTTGGGATACTCCCTCAGCATATTGCTTAAAGTTCTCATTGAATAAACCGGCTAGTTTTGCCGCTTGTGCATCGTAACCTGATTTATCTTCCCAAGTAGATCTTGGGTTCAATAATTCGGCTGGAACGTTATCACAACTTTGAGGAACTGCAACACCAAACACATTGTGGTTTACAAATTCTTCTTGGCCCAGTGATCCGTCCAAAGCAGCATCTATCATCGCACGCGTATATTTCAATTTCATACGGCTTCCGGTTCCGTATGCTCCGCCTGTCCAACCAGTATTTACTAGCCAAACATTCACATTATTTTCACTCATTTTTTGCCCCAGCATTTCAGCATATTTACCTGGATGCAATGGAATAAAAGCTGCACCAAAACATGCAGAGAAAGTAGCTTCAGGCTCAACCACACCTACTTCAGTTCCTGCAACTTTAGCAGTATAACCGCTAATAAAGTAGTACATGGCTTGCTCAGGTGTTAATTTAGAAATAGGAGGTAATACCCCAAATGCATCTGCTGTTAAGAAGAATACGTTTTTAGGTGCAGGTCCAACGGAAGGCTCTGCAATATTATCTACATTGTAAATAGGGTAGGCACAGCGGGTGTTTTGGGTTACCGAAACATCATCGTAATTCACTTGGTTGCTGTTTTCAAAAAAGCGCACATTTTCTACCAATGCGTAATCCTTTATGGCCTTCCAAATCGTTGGCTCATTTTCTTCCGTAAGGTTGATGGTTTTAGCATAACAACCCCCTTCAAAGTTGAATACAGAATCATCGGCCCAACCGTGCTCATCGTCACCAATCAATTTACGATTCGGATCTGCGCTCAATGTTGTTTTACCCGTTCCACTTAATCCAAAGAATATGGCTGATTCGCCATTGTCTCCTAGGTTGGCAGAACAATGCATACTCAATACATTTTGTTGCGTAGGTAATGTGAAGTTTAGTACGGTAAAGATTCCTTTTTTAATCTCTCCGGTATATCCACTTCCACCAATGATATAAATCTTTTTGGTAAAATCGATAATAGAGAAATTGCTTGAACGTGTTCCATCTTCTGCTGGCACTGCCATAAAAGAAGGCGCAGCTAAAATAATCCAATCTGGATGTTCAGCTATTTCTTCTGCTTTCGGTCGAAGAAACATATGGTGCACAAACAAATTTTGGTATGCACTTTCGTTAATTACTTTAATATTAATAGCATATCTAGGGTCTGCACAAGCTACAGCATCTCGCATATAAATATCTTTTCCCTCATAATGAGTGATGATTTTATTTACAAGGCTATCGAATTGCGCTTCATCAAATTTTTGATTGATATCACCCCACCAAACGGTATCGGTGGTAAGGCTATCTGCAACCGTAAATTTATCTTTTGGAGAACGTCCAGTGAATTTTCCTGTGTCCGCTGCCAGCGCACCGGTGTCGGTTAAACGTCCTTCTCCGCATGCTACTGATTTTTCTGCCAATTCGGCTG
Organism: uncultured Bacteroidia bacterium; assembly: GCA_943788195.1. Taxonomy (GTDB): domain Bacteria; phylum Bacteroidota; class Bacteroidia; order NS11-12g; family UBA955; genus CALSPH01. The sequence goes on along the minus strand of CALSPH010000002.1, from coordinate 7,592 downwards.
GGCTTAGGTTTTCAAAAACGCTTGCCGCATTGGACTTGATTTGATCAATGATTTCTTTTTTAGTCATTAGTTCAGGCTAACTTTATTGAGAAGACCGCAAAAATACGGTCATATTCAAGAAATTCAAGAAAAGTATGGGTCATTTATAAACAATTTGACCGCTTTGGACAAAATTCGTCCTTATTTGATTAATTCGCAGAGTCGCGGGTCACCCGGATAATAGGCTATTTTGATCCGATTTTTATCTTGTATGGATAAACCGTGCGAATCCATTTTGCATGTGTATAGCTCATAATTTGCATAAAAAGTTACCATCCATTCCTGGTCTCTGGCATGCTCTTCTATGCTCAGGGGTTTCGCAATATGGGTGTTAAACCGAAGAAGTGCCGATCGTCTCACATTGGCCAAAATGCTTCCCAGCAAAGGGGTTGCAAAAAACAGCAGAAGAAAAATGTAGCCCGATTTGCGAACGGCATGTTCTATACTTTGATTTTTTTTAAGGGAGTGATAGGCATGATTTACATAATAGGCATCCACCAATAAATAGATGAATGCTGCAAAAGTTAATGCGCAAAAAGCGAGAATAACCACCATACTGCGATTTTCATAGTTCTGAAAGTAATTCATGATGAAAAAAGTGCACAATGAAGTAAGAAAGAAAATAGCAATCAACATTCTGCGGGTAGGGGTAAATTTGCTTTGTGCATATTTATAGTAACGGTGCTCAATTTCTTGTCGTTTGAGTGCTTCTCTTTTACGTTGTGCCGCCTCCGTACGTTCTTTTGCATTGCCCCTTTGCCTGCTTTTATCGCGGCTGTCCTGCAAGTAATTATCCAGCGCAGCCTTTTTATGCGGGTCATTAAGAAACTGGTAGGAATGCGCTACTACTTGGAATTTGTGCTGTGCTTTGGGGTTATTCGGATTCTTATCTGGATGATAAATCTTAGCGAGCTTACGATATTGATTTTTTATCGTTTCAAGATTACTGTAATCTTTTAAGCCCAAACGTAAATAATGATTTGTCATCAATGATCTTTATAACAATTAAAAATGAATTGTAGTATGCAATTTACTAATTTTGTTTCCTTTCCATATGAAACGCTTTAAAAAATTACTTCTCATTCTGCTGGTATCTTTGATTGCCTATTTCTCCTATGTGTTTTTGCTTAAAACGGATAACAGCACTGAGGTTATCAACTTGGTGCCACAAGATGCAGTTTATATCATAAAAGCAAAAAAACCAATCAATGCTTGGCAAAAGTTTAGTCAAAGCGAATTATGGCAACACCTTAAGACATATTCCGAATTCAAAGATATTACGGAGTCCGCAAATTCAATTGATGCTTTGATTGAAAATAATCGTACACTTTTTAAGATATTTTCCCTTAAAAACCTGGTCATTTCTGCTCATATGACCCAATCTAATGATTATGATTTTTTGTTTCTTACTGATTTATCCAATGCTTCGAAAAGCGACCTAATTAAAAACAATTTGGACAAGGTCTTTGCCTTGGCAGATTACAAAGTGCGTACCTTAGATTATAAGGGCGTGAGCATCAACATATGTCATGATGCAAGTGATAATAGCAACCTCTATGTGGCTTCTATAGCAAATTACATTGCCTGCTCGTTCAGTTTAGAAATTCTGAAAAAAAGCATTGAAGAGTATTACAATCCGAGCTTTAAAAAGAAGGAGCATTATCAATTTATCGAAAAGGAAACGGCTACCGATGGTCTGGCGCAAGTGTATATCAACTATACACGCTTGGAACCCTTCTTAAATGTATATATGGGTTCGGTGGATCAGTCATTGGTAAATATTCTTGGGCAAATCCATTTTACAGGTTTAAACGGCAATCTGGATGATTCCTATATAAAGCTTAAAGGGAAAACCAATATCAACGATTCAATGGATGAAATGTTAACGGTTTTATCCAAATCAGGGAGTAGTAAAATGGGCGTACACAAAGTGTTGTCTGATCGAACCGCAATACTTATGCGGCTTGGATTTGACGATTTTACCTCCTTTACACAGCACAGTTTAGCACTCACATCGGATAAAGCGCTTCAGCGGAATAATCGAACGATTAAATTGATTGAGTTGTTTATGGGGATCTCCATTCAAAATGATTTTATGAGTTGGATAGGGGATGAGCTTGCCGTAGCCCAATATTATAATGAAAGCTTAATAGGCAATAAAGTGCCGAAGCTTATTGCAATCAAAGTTAAGGATAAAAGTAAAGCTAAACAGAAATTGGATGAGGTGTTTAAGAAGATCAAACGCAGGATGCCCTTTAAGTTTGATACGTATGAATTTATAGGCCATGAAATTAAATATATGGAAACCAAAGGGCTTTTTCGCTTAATCTTTGGGAAGCTGTTTGACAAGGTGGAGAAACCCTATTTCTGTTTTCTGGATGATTACGTAATCTTTTGCGATGATGCCAAAACCTTGTTGCAAACGATTCAAGACTATGAGGAGGATAGGACCTTAGCGGATGAAACCAATTTTAAGTTTGTCCAAAAAGATTTGAGCAATCGTTCGAGTTTCTTCACCTATTTATCGCCCAAGCTTTATTTTAATAACATGAGTAGTGTGTTAAGTCCGAGTTCATTTACCGAATTGAATAATAACAAGCAGTATATGACCTGTTTTAATGGCACTGGGTTTGTGCTGAAAGCAGAGGGTGAGGGTGTTTTCAATACAGAATTGGTCAGTAATTTTTTAAAGGAAACGATTAAAATTAAGGATGAAGAAAATTTGGAAGTTGAAGAGTTGGAAGAGTTGGATGAGATTGAGCGTTTTATCATCGAGAAACTGAATGGAAAAGCGAAAAAGGAATATTTCCCCAATGGTAAATTGAAATCTGTACAAGCCGTAAATAATGCATTTCAACCCCATGGAATATTTACCGAATACTGGGAAAATGAAAAAGTAAAAACCAAGGGACGGTTTAAGCAGGGGAAACAAATAGGAACCTGGCGGTATTATAATAAAAAGGGCAAATTGATTGAAAAAAAGCGCATCAAATAACACGAATTCAATCAACCAGGCGCTTGCCCAAGCCAAGGATTTTTATCACTCACAAGGATGGAAGATGCATCCATTTCAAGCACAGGTGTTTACTGCTATTGAAAAGCGGAATGATGGGATGCTTACTGCACCCACGGGAAGTGGAAAGACGCTGGCATTGGCCTTGCCTTACTTAATTCAATATCAACAACGCAATACAAAGGGGGAAGGAATCGAGTTGATATGGATCAGTCCATTGCGTTCGCTTTCTCAAGATTTATGTGATGCCATTCGAAAAGCAGCTAAAATACTCCAGATTGATTGTACCGTAAATGTTCGGAATGGGGATACCCCACAAAAGGAGCGGGAACGTCAAAAGCGGCAAGCACCGAACATATTAATCACTACACCAGAGACTTTGCATTTGTTTTTTGCGCAAAAGAAGAATGATCGCTATTTAAACAAGGTTAAAATGATTGTGGTGGATGAATGGCATGAATTATTGGGCAGTAAGCGAGGGGTTCAGACAGAGCTTGCTCTGAGTCAACTGCGCCATTATAACCCCAATGCATTGGTTTGGGGTATCAGTGCCACCATCGGTAACATAGAAGAAGCGAGGCGGGTGTTGAATTACAAAAATCAAAATGCAGTGCACATTGTTGCGAAGATTAAGAAGAAAATGCAGTTTAAGACATTGATGCCGAAAGAAATCAATGAGTATCCATGGGCCGGGCATTTAGGCACCAAGTTGATGCACAAAGCTTTACCCATTATTGAAAAGAGTAAGAGTACCTTGTTGTTTACCAATACGCGTGCACAGACAGAGATTTGGTATCAATATATATTGCAAGCCAAACCAGAATGGGCTGGATTAATGGCGATGCATCATGGAAGCCTATCCAAGGAGATTCGTATGTGGGTTGAAGATGCATTGCATCAGGGGAACCTGAAATTAGTGGTTTGCACCAGCAGTTTAGATCTTGGGGTCGATTTTGCCCCTGTAGAAAGTGTCATTCAAGTTGGAAGTCCCAAAGGCGTTTCCCGCGTGTTGCAGCGTGCGGGAAGGAGTGGTCATCAACCTGGGAAAACAAGTAAACTCTATTTTTTACCCACCCACAGTTTAGAATTGATTGAGTCGGCAGCCTTGCAATTGGCCATAAAGCACCAAGCAGTGGAAAGCCAACAACCTTGGTTGAGATGTTTCGATGTCTTAATTCAGTTTATGGTAACCTTAGCGGTAGGAGAAGGGTTCAAGGAAAAAGACCTGTATCAACGCGTTTTAGAAACCCATTGTTATCATAGTATAGATCGCGATGAGTGGGAATGGATGCTTGCCTTTATCGTATATGGGGGAAATATGCTGGAAAGTTATAATGAGTTTCATAAGGTTGTAGTTGAAGACGATTTATACAAAGTGATTAATCGCAGAACAGCGATGAGGCATCGTTTTTCTGTGGGTACCATTGAAAGTGATTTTGCCATGTTTGTAAAAATGCGAAATGGCAAGCGATTGGGTAGTATTGAAAGCAGTTTTATCACCCGTTTGCAAGAAGGGGATGCGTTTATCTTTACCGGCAAGGTGCTGGAGTTGGTGAGTATAGAAGGGAATACAGTGATTGCACGAAAAAGCCACAAAAAGAAAGCGCCCATACCCATTTGGGGTGGAGGTAGAATGAGTTTTTCTAATCGTGTGAGTTATTGGCTGAAACATATGCTCAGGAACTATGAAGATTACCATTATCCTGAAATGGAACGGATTCAGCCGCTGCTTGAAGTACAAAAAGAACTGTCGGAATTACCCTACAAAAAGGGCTTGTTATTGGAATGCATGAAATCGGAAGAAGGGTTTCATTTGTTTTGTTATCCAATAGCAGGAAGAATGATTCATGAAGGTATGGCTATGTTAATCGCATATCGACTTTCAAAGTTAAAAAGTCTAACCTTCTCCATAGCAATGAATGATTATGGTTTTGAATTATTGTCGGATGAAGAAATCCCTATTGAAGAAGCATTGGAGGAGGATCTCTTCAGTACTAAAAATCTGATTGAGGATATTTACCAATCCAATAACTTCAATCAAATGACGGAGAAACGGTTTGTGAATATAGCCAGCATCGCTGGACTATTATTCAAAGGGATGCCCAATCAGCCTGCCAAAGCAAGTCATTTGAGTACACATTCCAAGTTGTTTTTTAACGTATTTCAGACCTATGAACCGGATAATCTATTGTTGAAGCAGGCGGAACAAGAAGTGGTTTACAATCAACTTGATCATAAGCGCATGCTGGGTTTATTTGAAGATATTGAACAAGAAGGGGTTTGTCTTCAATACATTGCAAAACCAACGCCATTTTGCTTCCCCATTATGGTCGATCGTTTTAGAGAAGTAATGACTACGGAGCGAATTGAGGATCGTATTCAGCGGATGCTGGATGCTTAATTTCTCCTTGAGTTTATCTACACGTAATTTTTTTAATCGTCTACTGGTAATTGCGATGAGGTACGAAGAAGCAATCTCATTATTACGTGACGCGTCAAACTGTATAGAGTTTGACGCGCTTCACTCGCAAAGACTCCTGCAGTTAGAGGTAATTGCGAACACAGTGAAGCAATCTCTTTTTAAGGCAACTCACCAAAACGTGAGGAGTTTGCTTCGTTTTACTCGCAAAGACTGGCAGAGTAACGGGTAATTGCGAACGTAGTGAAGCAATCTAAAGAACTTGGTCTAAAAACCTTCCTCAAGAATTCTCGGATATAGATCATTCCATGCCTGGTTTTCTTCTTCAATTAATGCAATTTTCTTTTTTCGGGAGCCTGCTTTTATTTGTTTCTCGCGAGCAATGGCATCTGTGATTGAACTCAAATGTTCAAAATACACCAATTTGTGAAGGTTATATCTAGCTGAAAAACTTGTTGGATATTTTTTATTGCGATGTTCCCAAATTCGACCGATTAAGTCAGAGGTAACGCCAGTATAAAGAACAGTGTTGTTTGTGTTTGTTATAATATATATCGAACCACTTTTCACTTTACTAATTTGTGTTGTTATTGATAGTCATCAAGTTTGCTTCGCTTCGCTCGCAAAGACTTGCAGAGTAATGGGTTATTGCGAGTGCAACGAAGCAATCTCCTTAGATCTCATTTACGATATTCTTAAATGTCATTGGTTTTATAACCTAGGCTGCGCAAGTATTTTTTGATTTTATCACGATGATCTCCTTGAACTAAAATTTCATCATCCACTACGCTTCCACCAGTGCCGCAATGGCGTTTAAGGTCTTTCCCCAGCTCTTTCATTTGTTCGTCTGTACCCGTGAAACGTTCTACGATAGTTACTTTTTTACCACCCCGATGGGCGGTTTCATATCGAATAATTAGCTTGCCTTTTTTGGGGTCCACATATTCTTGACTGTCTTCTTCCTCTTCAAAATTAAAATCCGCATCGGTTGAGAATACCATCCCTCCCAAGTCACTTAAATCTTTGGATTTCTTATGTTTTTTAGCCATGTTAAATTATTAAATAAAAACGGTCAGGTTCTGAGGAACGATTGCTGCATAAACAGATTCCTTTACGTTGCCCGCATAATCCCCATCGATGTGCAAAGGCGCATTGCGGGCCTTTATTTGTGCTTTGTTGCAGGTGAAGATATGCACTTTGGAATGTTGATTTACTCTGCCGTTCATCAACAAATAGATCAATTTAGGGATGTGCCAATAGTAGATTTTTTCAAGGCAAATGATTTCAAAAGTACCATCCGTTAGGCTGCTGTTCGGATTGATTTTAATGTTATTGCCCCATTGATTGGAATTGGCAATGCTTACCAAAAGACAGTCGGTGTTTAAATGATGTTCATCCGTATCAATAACGACCCAATACGATTTGTTTTTAAACTCTTGAATAACCAATTTGAGGTATTTTAGAAAGCCTCTTTTTTTCTCTCTACTAAACAAATCCGCAATGTGGGCATCAAATCCAAGACCGGATACATTCACACTGAAATGGCCATTGATGTTTAAGGTGTCTATGACTGTAGTTTCTTGTTGAACAATGCGTTGCAACGCAATATCAACAGAAGCGAGCTGAAGCGAGTTGGCCAATCCATTACCTGAGCCTGTAGGAATTATACCAACGGGAATCCCTGTGTCACACAAGTTCTTTGCAACCACATTTACGGTGCCATCACCTCCACAAACAAATACTGCATCAAATTCTTTCAGATGAGTCGGGCTAACTAATTCTTGCAAATGATTAAAGCTACTGGTAATTTCATATTGCAAATCAAAATGATCCTTTAGCGCATTTTCAACTTTCTGTTTAATCTGATCAACCGGCTTAACACCTGAACCCGGATTATGTATAACGATTGCCTTTTTCAATTCATGCAAAGGTAGTAAAGGTTTAAAATTAAATGAGGAAATATTAAGGCACAAATTGTACTTTCGCATTTGTAACAAATCGGCAAATCGAATGCAAAAAATAAAAGTAAATAACCCTGTAGTTGAGATAGATGGAGACGAAATGACTCGTATCATTTGGCAGTTTATCAAGGATAAATTGATTCTTCCTTACTTGGAAATT
>CALSPH010000001.1:940000-1789883 GCA_943788195.1 uncultured Bacteroidia bacterium | reverse complement strand
AAGGAAACATGCCGAACGTTTAATGCGGTGCTCTATGCAGGAAAAGAGTTTATAGTCTAATACTAAGTTAATTTTAAACTAATTACATATCAGGGTTTCCCAAGTTTTGGAGCGGGTCATTTTCTTCACTGGTTAAAAGATTATAAATCAACCCTAGATTCATATTTAAAGTTTCTTGTCGTTGAACTAGGGTAACTTGCCCCGCTCTTAAAGATCTAATTTCAGTTTCTAATCTATCCAATTTATCATCAAGTATTACAGTGTTGTTTATTGCTCTTTCCAGCAAAATCTTATTTTCATTATTCATAATCATAAATATTTTATAATTTCCAGTATTTACAAATAAATTTACATGTATTGTTTCATATAATAGTACATAATTTTTATATGTAATTGATTATGTGTACTTTAGCTCAAGTAGTTCGACTCCCCGCAGCTCCACTTTTAAAAGGGTAATCAGTTAATAATCAGCTAATTACCCTTTTTTATTTCAAATTTGTCCCACATTTGTCCCACATTTGTCCCACCTTTTTTTGAATTTGCATGTTGAGCATTAATAAATTTAATTTAATGCTATGCAATTTGAATGAAGAATTTTCATGTAAAAATCTCTTTTGGGGAAGAGCATATGTGAGATGCTAAATTTTGTTTGACATGCTGAATTAAATTTTGCTGGAGTAGAATTCAAAAAGACGCTTTCGGATAAGTTTACTTTAGAATTAACCATTCATTTCCTATATGAAAATTCATATCATTTACTTGGTGATGATTTCTCAGCATCAAGTAAAATTGAAAAAGCCATAAAAACAATAATATCGCTCTACCACAATGTGTAAATTTGCATTGAAACGCATTTTACAACAAACTTTATATATTTGCAATATGAAAAAATTTAGACTCATTACATTATTTGGCTTAATACTTACTTTATCCGTTACCGCAATAGGGCAAACTACAGAAACAGAATACAACTACCTTACAAAAGGGTATAAAATACAAGTTGAATCTGGACTTGATATGAAGAAAGGATATAGTTTAAAAGATGTTGGAGAATGGAGTGTCGACTACTCTAGTTTTAAAAGAAAAGCTACATTCAAAGCACTTTACCGTGATAACGATAGTATACCTTGCGCTACATTGATGATACTGAAAAGAACTGATACTGTATTTGAAGAGTATGTTTGTATTCCTCATTACAAAAGTGATAGTTCAATTTGGGAAAAGGCTCGCGCAGACTTCAAAAAAGCATGCTCTAGTTGGAGTGTCGCTGCTGTGGATTATGCATGGAACTGTATAAAGATGATTTCTTTTTTAAGTAGTAAATGATTAGGTATAGTCTAGTTAATTTGCATTAATTATGGATGTTGTACTTAAAAGAGCTGAATAATTTGCTTGAGTTAACATTCATTTATATTCATGTATATTAATGAATGTTAATGCTTAATGCAGAAAATTTAAAAAGTTGAAGATTACAATAATGGTATTTGGATTTATCAGCCTATTTTGGGCTACTTCTTTAATGCAAAAAAAGGTGAATCCTTAAGCGACTCTAGTTTTATTGGTTATTTGATTTTTGCTTTGAATGTATACCGTCAGCAAAAAGTGCACTAATTAGGTTAATTATTTAATATAGAGGTTTTAATAAATTTATAACCTTAAAAGAAATCTAAATGACGAACAAAAAAAGCACAAGTTCATTAATCAGTGACTTAAAACGAAAGACAAGAAAGAAGTATTCATCAGAAGAAAAGATCCGCATTATTATCCAAGGCATTCGGGGAGAGGACTCCATAGCGGAGTTATGCAGAAAAGAAGGCATAAGCCAGGCCAACTATTACAAATGGAGTAAGGACTTCATGGAAGCAGGAAAACGCAGATTAGCAGGCGATACAATGCGTGAGGCTAATACTTCTGAAGTTCAAGAGCTCAAAGGAGAGAACCATTGCTTGAAGGAGCTTGTAGCTGAACTCTCCTTAGAGGTGAGAACTTTGAAAAAAAACGTAAATGGAGACGACTAGTAAAGAAGAAGTATATGCATTACAGTCAGCAAGAAAAATACGAGTTGATTCAACTTGTAGAACAATCCGATTTAGGGGTTATCCGAACCTTAAGGGAACTCAAAATTAATAAAACTACCTTCTACAACTGGTACAGCGCTTACAGCAAACAGGGCTATGAAGGTCTTGCGCGCAAGCCCAGTAAAAGACAAGGTTCATGGAACAGGATTAATGAATTAGACCGTGATAAGGTAGTTGAGATAGCCTTAGAGAAGCCAGAACTGTCTCCTAGAGAAGTCGCTTGGTACATTACTGATACCTATAGCTATTATATCAGTGAGTCGAGTGTATATCGTATCCTAAAAAGCAATGGACTTATCTCCGTTCCATCTTTTAGAATAATGAGTGCCTCAGACAGTTTTCATGATAAAACAACACAGGTCAATCAAATGTGGCAGACTGACTTCACTTACTTCAAAATCTATGGTTGGGGGTGGTATTACCTCTCAACAGTACTGGACGATTACTCTAGGTTTATTGTTAACTGGAAGTTGTGCTCAACCATGAAGGCAGAAGATGTTAAGAATACCTTGGATGAGGCAATATTGGCTACCGAAGTACCTGAGAGTAACAGACCTAGGCTTTTATCAGATAACGGATCTTGTTATATATCCCATGAGCTTGCAGCGTACCTTCAAGTAAAAAAGATGAAACATGTTAGAGGTAGACCCTTGCATCCTCAGACCCAAGGCAAAATAGAGCGTTATCACAGATCCATGAAAAATGTGGTAAAACTAGACAACTATTTTAGTCCTGAACAACTGGAAAGAAAACTAAAAGAGTTTGTGGAGTATTACAACTATAAGCGATACCATGAATCCTTACAAAACCTAACGCCTGCTGAGGTCTATTATGGAAAAGGGCAACTCAAACTCAAACAAAGAAATCAAACCAAAATCAAAACATTAAAAGCTAGAAAAAAACAGTATCATAAATTTAACCTAAATTAGCACCAACTCTATCTTACGTTTTTAACTCAAAAGTGCAAATTTCGCTGAAGACATACAAATATGAGCTTAAAAATGTCATTCTGGGTCAGACCCAGTCAAAAAAATCAAGACCGAAAATCACCCATCTACCTAAGACTTCAATTAGATGGTGTTAGGACCGAATACTCAATTGGACAATACGTACTTCTCTCTGCTTGGGACTCAAAAGGACAAAAGGTTAAAGGATTAAACAATGAATCTGATTCAATAAACGGAACATTAGGAGCTCTAAAAGCAAGAACTTTGAAGATCTATAATGAAATGTTAATTTCTGGAGAACCATTTAACTCCTTTTCAATTAAAGACAAACTTGTCAATGGTGCAACAAAAGCAATGACCTTTAATGAATTAATGGAGGAGCATATTCAAAAAATGATTGTACTAAAAGGAAAAAGCTATTCTCAACCTACTATAGTTAAATATAGGAATAGTCAATTACGAATTGGACAGTACATAAAAAAAAGATACAAACGAAATGATATCTACCTCTATGAACTGAATTACGATTTTATTGATGGATTTGAAGGGTTTTTAAAGACAGAATTTAATAACAGTAACACAACATGTGCTAAGCATTTTCAAAGAATATCTAGAGTGGTTAGAATTGCTTTAAACCGTGGTTATATTAAGAAAGGACTATGCGGATGACTTGCAAGAGGAGGGTAAATCTGCAGGTAAAATTGATGTCTTTCAGCGTAAAATTGAATTGGTAGGCGAATTGGATGAGATCCAAAAAACGAGATTGCTGGAAATTGCGGACAAATGCCCGGTGCATAAAACACTGATAACTGAGACTAAAATAACCACGCAGCTGATTTAAGTTTAGATGGGTGATGAAAGTCCAAATGAATTAAGAAATTATCTTTAGTTTTGGAGTAGATCATGAAGAAACTATTTTTATTCCTGTTACTACCAAGTTTTATCGGTTTACAGGCGCAAACCAATATCCAAGTAATTAATATTGAAGCAGATCAAATTCTAAAAGGGAATTACAGCCCGGCTAATTACCAACCCTCAAATGTGGTGAATGACCCTCATGTTATTGCTGCTGAAATAAATCAGCGAGTTAATGCAGATAGCTTAAAGAATTACATCATAAAACTGGCTTCATTTCAGAATCGCAATACGGGTGCAGATACAGTTTCGAATGTTACTGGGATGGGTGCTGCCAGAAGATGGGTGCATGCTAAATTTGGTGCATTTGGTGTGGCTAATGAGAATCGATTGATTCCTGCATACCTGCAATTTGATCAAGACATTTGCGGAATGGGACAACATCGCAATGTTTTGGGCGTATTACCTGGTTCGGATACCAGCAGTAAGGAAGTAATTGTAATTGAGGGACACTTAGACAGCCGTTGTGGAACGGGATGTGATATCAACTGCAAAGCGGAAGGAGTTGAGGATAATGCCACAGGAACCGCTCTTGTGATTGAATTGGCGCGGGTAATGAGCAAGTACACCTACAAGAATACCATAGTGTTTATGGCAACTACTGGGGAGGAGCAAGGCCTCTTGGGAGCCAATGCATTTGCTCGATATAGTTTTGATCAAAAAATAAAGATAAAAGCGGTGTTGAATAACGATGTGATTGGCGGAGTGATTTGTGGTAAAACATCCTCAGAACCTTCATGTCCATGCGAAGATGATGTTGATAGCACACAAGTGCGCTTATTCTCATTTGGGGGCTTTAATTCGAAATGGAAGCAGTTGGCCCGGTTCTTAAAACTGCAATATCTGGAAGAGCTATTGCCCAATGTAAAAGTGCCGATGCAGTTAACCATTATGACTTTAGAGGATCGGCAAGGGAGAGGAGGGGATCATATCCCTTTTAGGCGCAATGGCTTTGCAAGCATGCGGTTTACTTCGGCTAATGAGCACGGTAATGTTGATGTAACCGACCCTGATTATACAGACCGTCAGCACACCAGCGATGACATTCTTGGAGTGGATACCGATAACGATAACATTATAGATAGCTTTTTTGTGGACTTTAATTATTTGGCAAGAAATGCGGTCATTAATGGGGTTGGAGCCAGCATGGCGGCATTGGGACCCAAAACACCGGATTTAAACCTGAGCGTATTCCATGGGCGCAGATTGATTGTAGAAATAACAGATCAGACTCAATACCAAACCTATCGAGTGGCTGTGCGTTCAGAAACCAATGATTGGGATTCGGTTTATACCACCAATCAATTGCTGGATACCTTTTACCCACCCGATCGATCCATCTACATTGTCAGTGTAGCTTCGGTGGATGGCAATGGAGTAGAAAGCCTTTTTTCAAGAGAAATTACTGCGAACCCTACCTACATTCAAAAATTACAACAAGAAAATCGTGGATTGATGTTATTACAAAATCAACCCAATCCGTTTGATTTAGCGACTACTTTGTCAGTAAAGTCAGATGGGACAATCCAATATAAAACGGCCTATATCCTTATTAGAGATGTTCAAGGAAAGGAAGTGAAGCTAATGTCCATCGGTCTGGAGAATGAAATGAATGAGGTGGTTTTTACTTATCCGTATGGTAAACGTGGAGTTTATACGTATAGTTTAGTAATTGATGGTAAGGTGCATTCTGCCAAGCAAATGATATTTGCAAATTGAAATCTTTTGTGAGGGTCATCTTAAGGAATAATGTACTTTTACGTCTATGAAAAAAATATTTGTTTTATTTCTAAGTTTCTCACTTACCTATTTAGGATTTAGCCAAGTTAATTTAGACAGTGGTCTGATTGCATATTACAATTTTAATAATAACACTCAGAATCAGGCGGCCTCACATTCACACGGAACTAAAAACGGAGCTGTTTATACCAAAGGAAGAGTAGGTGCAGACTCCTCAGCAATGTATTTTGATGGTATAAATGATAATGTTGATATTTCGATTGACAGTTTTTTACTAAAGGAATTCACCTATTCTTTATGGACTAAAACAGATGGAATTCCGCCAAATGGAGATTGTTCAACCATGCTTGGTGTGGGCGGATCAGGGGGTGATCAAGGGATTCAATACTGCAATAATTCAAGTTCTACTTTACCTCCTTATTTATTGCACGGGTATTATGCAGGTGGTTCCGTGGTCCATGGGAATAAAGTTTCAAGAGCTGCCACGGGTGTTACTCCGGATACTTCGAAATGGTATCACTTAGTTTTTATGCGATTTGATAAGGGAATGAAACTGTATGTAAATTGTATATTAATCGATTCAGTATTTGATAATTCGTATACTGATTATGGGGCAAAAACAGGAGTAAAAATCGGTGCTCGATTTGATAATTCAACAAGTTACAAAGGAAAGATAGATGAGGTAAAAATATACAATAGAGCAGTAAGTCATGCAGAGGTGAAGGAATTGGGGGGATGTAATATGACCAGTATTTCTAAGCCTTCCAAAGCACAAAATTTATTCAATGTTTTTCCAAATCCAACGGATCATTCAATAATGGTCACTTCTATTGGTGAGTCGAAAATGGATGGCATTAAAGTGTATTCACTTTCGGGTAAGTTAATCTACAGCAATTCCTTTCCAGTCCAATCGTTGCGCGTTGATTTGAGTAAACAGCCGGCAGGCGTTTATATTATTCATGTTCAAAAGGATGGACAGGTGTTCACTCAAAAAGTGAATAGAATTTAATAAATGTTGGTGCCCTGTTTTTTTAAAGCGCTTTACTTTAATCGCTGTACTTTTTCATAATGCACCTGTAAGTCATTGATTTTTAATGCAATGAAGTAATACCCGTTAGGAATGTCTTTTTCTGGCTTCCATACGTCTTCGTATTTCTCTTTTTTCAATTGCTCGTTTTTTGGTGTGGCTACGGCACGTCCCAATGAATCAAATATCAACAAACCGATCCGTGAAAATTTTTATTAACCTTTGGGTAGGTCTGACATTTCAGTTTCAATTTGCTCCAAAAGAGAGTTTGAATTACAATTAGAGTGTTGGAAATTTTAAAGAAAATGTATTTGGAACAATTGCTCTTGAATTTCTCTTTAACTAGTTTATTTCAAGCGCTGAACCTTTTCGGAGTACAACTGTAATTCTAAGAATTTATGTAGTTAAAGAAATGCCCTTTTATAGTGTGAGCTGAAATTTTAATTATTTATATTTTGATGAGACTGAAATGAACCTTATTTCCTTGTTTATCAACTAATTGAAGAAAATACATGCCGTCTGCTTGATCCGATAAATTTAATTCAGATGTACTGAGTTTCGGCAAGGATACATTTTTTATTTTTATACCTACAGCGTTGTATATCTCCGCTTGGATTGATGAGCCTTTTGGATTCTTAATTTTGAATATACCATCGCTCGGGTTAGGATAAATTGATAATTGCGATTGCTTAATATGAGCAGCCGAAACGCGATAGAGACGATAACATGAAGTTGTATCCCTGCATCCATTATCCGCAACATCTAAGGCATAAGAACCGTTTGTTTTAGCATAAAAACTTTGGCCTTCTGCTCCATCTACTTGAGCAAAGTTTAAGTTGCAATCTAACCATTGATACAAACCATCATTCGCTTTGGCTATGAGTTGATTTCCAAAATTGATTACTCCTGTATCCGGGTGGTTTAAAGTTAATATTACGGTTATTATACTGTCGCAACCCGCATTATTCGTAACTGTATCATGGTAAATTCCAGAACTGTTCCAGGTGGTAGAACCACTGAATGCAACGAATTTTTGGCAAGCGTTTACATGATGTGTAGCATACGTAGGTTCTGTTATCTTAAGAATAATAGTTAATACACTATCGCAACCCTCAAAATTGGGTATGATATCTTGATATACTCCATCTGAATTCCAAACGTATTTGCCGCTCGGAGAGGCATATGCCCCGCAATGACTGACACTCATAGATTTGTACGTATGTTTTTTGACGATTAAATCTATTAATTTTACACTATCACAAACACCAGGGCTCTGTACATAATCTATGTATTGTCCGGTTTGTGTCCAAGAATATTTGCCACTGGGTGAAATATATGAGCCACAGGCAACCGCATTGATCCGCTGCGTATCTGGTTGTGATATTTTGAGCGTTATAGTAATCATGCTGTCACAACCACGGTAGTTTTTGATAATATCTTGATAGGTGCCGCTTTGGGTCCAAGTAAAATTACCACTTGGAGAATGATATATACTACAAGCATTTACACTTATTTCAGATTTGCTGTTACATGATTTAAATATATAAGCTGAGCCTGTATTAATCCTTTTGTTCTGATTGTTTTTATCATCATCCTCCAGATGAGCTCCAACAATGGCAAAATCATCAGTGGTAGCAATACTGCGGCCAAAATAATCCAGGGTGTCTCTTGATTTAGCTACCAGTTTTGAAGATTGAGCGTATTGATTATTGACTTCTTTCTTAAAAATATATCCAGCACCTGCACCTCTAAATGGATTTTGAAAATTAAGGTCGTTTTGATGAAAGAATGCCCCAACTGCCAATGTGTTTTCATTTACATTAACGCTGTAGCCAAAGTAGCTGTTGCGCGTGCGGTCTATGGCTACTATTTTTTGGCTGTGTTTCCAGACAAAACCATTCAATGTAAATAAATGGGTAGCACCAGCGTTGCCAATCCAATTATTTTCGTACGCATCATAGTCATCCCCATAAGCACCGATTAGAACCATACTGTCATCCATAGAAACATTAAAGCCAAATATATCATTAACCCGTCTGGTTGGAGCGGTCAGTTTCTGATTTTCTCCCCAAACCCCATTAAAATTGGTAAAAATATAAGCTGCACCTGCTCTCCACTTGCTGTTTGTTTTACTTATGGGGTACTTACTGCCAAAGCTACCTATAACTGCATGGTTACCACTAATGGAAACTGAACGACCAAAATAATCGAAGCTATCTCTATCCGAAGGAGTTATTTTTTTATGTAATACCCACTTGCCTTTATTATTTCTTTCATAAATATAAGCAGACCCTGCATCATTCATATAATCTATGTTTTGGTTATCATAATCATCCCAGTTTTTGCCGATTATAGCATATTTCCCATCAATATCTGCTGAAATGCCAAAATGGTAACTTCCTTTGGTATCAGCAGGCACCAATTTCTGTTCATGATAAAATTTTCCATCAGACAACTTTCTAAATATATACACTGCACCAATGCTCCATGATAAGAAATTGTTATTTGCATCTCTGTCATTGCCTATGGCTCCAATGATTATTGCATCGTCTTGAATTCTAACTTCGTAGCCAAATAAATCCCAAGCAACGCGATCTGGAGCAACGATCTTTTGATGCTCTGCCCAGTTACCCGCTGCATCTTTTTTTAATATAAAAACGGCTCCGGCTCCATTCAAGAAATTGATGTTATACGGGTCGTAATCGTGATATGGGGCTCCTACTACTGCATAATCTCCGCTTATGGAAACCTTAAAACCATAGTAATCTGAATTTTGTCTTGGATTAGAGGTTGTTTTTAATACCTGATCCCAATTTTGTGCTTCTAAGCAAGGCTGTATGCAAAAGAGAGTAACAATTAATAGTATAATACTTATTGTGCGCATGTAACGAAAGTAATTAAAATCAATTAACCTTCTATGAGATAGTTTACCCTTGTTTCACAACCTTGGTATAATGCACTTGAAGGTCATTTATTTTTAGGGCGATAAAATACATCCCATTGGGTAACCCTTTCTGAGGCTTCCAGTCTGCTTCATATTTCTCTTTTCCTAACTTCTCCTTTTTCAAGGTAGCTACAGTTTTACCAGCCGAATCAAACACCAGTAATTCAATATTAGATTCTTCAAATACTCCATAAGATATACAGACTTTCTTTTTAAAAGGGTTTGGAGTAGCCTTATAAATCATCCCCTTGTTGATGTGCAAGTCATTGATTCCAGTAATTCCTTTGCCATCCAAAACAATATCCCAAGTACCTTCATAATTACCTTCCGTATTTTTGGTGAGTTTTATAATTCGATGGCTGGCATCATAAGTCCCAGTTTTCACAGATGCAGCAGCATCTCCTGGAATATCTGTGTCCCCTTCAAAATACAATTGGGTGGTTATTGTTGGATAACCCGGTGGGGTGATCTTAAAATGAATATGGGAGGGTCTATACTTAGCACCATTTAAATATTTACCCGGTTTGATGGATTCAAACGTATAAAATCCTTGTGCATTGGATTTAGTCTTGCCCCGCAGGTTATAACCGCTGTTATCGTACGATCCTGCATCGTTGGCATGCCATACATCAATGACCGTGTTTGGAATAAATTCAGTGCAATCCAAATTCTTTACCCGTCCTGAAATGATAATTTTAGTTCCTGCTTCAGTATCTTTTGCCAGTTTAGCATTGGCAATCTCAGGAGGATTCGATGTATAGAAAGGGCCTTCGCCATAATAGTCTAAGGTAGTTTTATCGCAATCTGCTTGAGTTTGTTCTGATTTTGCTTCCCCCAGTTTAGGTAATAAGCCAAAACCGAGGGTGGCTAATGTGGTATTAATTAAGAATTGTCGTCTTGTATTAATTTTCTTTTGATTTTTCATAATCTTTTAACAAAGGTAGATTCAAATGTCGTACTAGAATTGTACTTTTTGGGAAAGAACTTGTAAAAAGCAGACTTGAGAATGTGAATGGTATTTCGGCATGTGCAAGATTGCACCCCTTGTGCTATTAAATGATTTATCATTGCCAAATAGGTGTTTTTTAGCCACAAATACGTAAATCTACGTATATCACAAGTACTTGTAATGGCACATTTTCGTATCAAAATAAACGTTATGAAAAAATTAATACTATTATGTAATGTGTGTTTACTTGCTACTATGATGCAAGCACAGAATTGGACTAAGTTACCCTTACCGGAAACAGGCAAAACAATTGTAGATTTAAAAGAAGATGCCAGCGGCAACCTTTATGCTCTCACAGGCCAAGGATTATTTAAAAGTACAGATAAGGCAACAAACTGGAGTCTTTTGGACCGAAGTATGAGGGGAGTTGAATTGATGACTGTAGCTCCGAATGGAGATGTACATGTGGATGAAGCAAGCTCCATACTAAAGTATAATGGAACTAGTACAAGTCAATTAGAATGGTATCGATGGGCAACAAATAATTCAACTGCTGCTATGGTTTCTTTAAGTGATGGCAAACTCATCTATACCTATTTAGATGCAGTTAAAAGAGAACATAAATACTTTACTTCAACAGACAATGGGGCGAGCCCTATTTGACATATACCGTGTTGTGTGGCTGTTTTTTATTTCATCGTTCATTAACAAAATTTTCTCCGTCTCCTACTAGAGTAAAACTATAATCATTTTTACCGCCTCCAAGATTCATCACAATGTTTTCTTCATTGGAGTCAAATATTAGAGTCACTTTTCTATTGGAGAAAGTGAAGTTCCCATTCGTTATATTATCGTTTCCATCATTAAATTTAAATCTATCGTTATCAAAGAACTCTATCTTTCTCACAGCATAGTGAGGTGTCCACCATCTGCCTATTAAATCCAATTTAGAATAGGAGTCTTTTTCTGAATCACTAATTGTAATGTCCTTGAGTTTTGAATATAGCTTTTCCTTATCATTTTGTAGCAATCTTAGAAAAAGCCCAATAGATTCTTCAGTTCCCATTTGGTTATCCTCAACTATGTATTTCCATTCTCCATTGCTAAATATGAAATGATAACCTCCACCGGAACCTTGTTTTTCTATTATACCATTTTCTAATTTCAAGTCAGGTTCATCATCTATAGTTTTCGGCTTACCTCCATGAACGATAGATTAATTCTCCATTAGATAGTCTGTCTACCCGAATTAGAAACTTCTTATTTTCTCCTTTTGCTAGATTCCTTTCAATATCTAAGTTTGCTTTTGATTCAATTGGAACATTTGTTGAGCTTTCAGCTATTGTGTCTTGAACTTTAGATTTTCTCTCATTAAGTTCTAACTCTTTTTTTAGCAACTCATTTTCTTTTTGAAGTAAGTCAGCTTCTTTCATCAATTTTAACCACTCTTCTTTTGCTTGCTTATTAGAATTATCGCAAGAAATAAACGTCAATACTATTACTAACGATATCAAATTTATTTTATTCATAGTTATAGTTTTCGAATGGCACACAAATAGTAGATAAACTCTTTGTCCATACTATTGACATGGAGTTTATTTTTCTTATATGCGCAGCTTTCAAAGCTACAATTAATAAAAATAGCGTACAAACTGGCATTCAGTAATAATTCTTAATTGCGTTTATTTCTTTTATCTTTTTAGTAACTTTATGAGTAGAGACTTCTACCCTAAGGATTTTTGTATTATCCCTTTGAAACAAATAGAAGGTGTTTAACCGTTAAAACGTTTTTAGTGTAGATAAAACCAGCGAGGAATTAGCACTGGCGTTATTATGTCAGGGTCTCATCAAGTTCATTAAACGTATTTACGTATTTTACGTATTTTACGTTTTTTTACGTTTTTTACGTTTTTTACGTTTTTTACGGTTTGCAAGCTTTGTCAAAAATTGCCCTTACATGCTTAATTGGAAAATATGATTGAATTAGATTGTATGAGGTCGAATGTAAGTGAGTATATAAACTAAGATAAATTGTGGGACTAATGTGGGACCAATTCGCTAATGAAAACACATAATACAATCGTTATCAGTGTGTTATGATTTTATAAAGCGGAGAGTGGGGGATTCGAACCCCCGGTACATTGCTGTACACTACCTTTCCAAGGTAGCACCTTAGACCACTCAGACAACTCTCCTGAATTGCGTGGGCAAATGTAAGAATAAGATTTATATTCCCTTAATGGTGGTCAATCAAAATTTTGCCTTGCTCAATTGCCATCACTTTTATACCTTGACCTTTTTCAAGGACTTCATGGAAAGCAGTTGCAACATAGATCTGATTGCCGATTTTTATTTTTCCTTCAGGTTTACATTCAAAAACAACTACACCAAATTGGCCAATCAGTTGTTCAAGATTAGAACCTGATAAACCACCCACACGTGCATCTTCCAAAGTAGTTTCTAAAACGAGTCGAGAGAAAAGCTGATTTTTTGTTTTGCTGGGCATGAACAGGAATAGCAAAACAACCACGATGGTAATAATAAAAAGGATCGCGATCGTAAGAAAGGCTTCTTCAAAACCCACTAAGGAGAAATCCAATTGCACGTTACGGAGCATCGCAAGAATTAGACTTCCGACTGTAATTATTATACCCGATATGCCTGCTACGCCAAAGCCTGGGATAACGAGCAGTTCCAATAAAATCAAAATAAGCCCAATAACAAACAACAAGATTTCCCAATTCTCTGCTAAACCTTCGAGATATGCAGGGGCAAAATAGAGAATAGCAGCACCCAAAGCAGCCATGGATGGGACTCCCAAGCCTGGTGATTGAATCTCAAAATATAGGCCAAGCACGATGCCTGCTATGAGTATACCTCTTACAGCTGGACTTAAGAGCCAGCCGATTAATTTATCAATGGTACTCGGCTTGTATTCGGTAATTATTGCTCCCGCCATTTTTTGATCAGCCAAAATCGATTTGATATCTTCGAAAATTCCATCGCAGAAACCGTAATGGATGGCTTCCTGCGTGGTTAATGTAACTACTTCACCCGATTTACTCACCCCTTTAATTTCAATGTCCTGATCTACCATTGCCTCAGCTATTCCGGGGTTACGAATGAAGGTGTCACCACGCTTGCCTTTGGCTTCTGCGGTACTTCGCATCAAGCCTCGCATGTAGGATTGGTATTTGTCAGGTGCTTTTTCACCATCTTGATCTACCACGGTTGCAGCACCAATATTTGACCCCGATTGCATATAAATGCGGTCACATGCCAATGATATCAATGCACCTGCACTTGCAGCATTTTTATTGATAAAAACCCAAACCGGTTTCTTAAAGTTCAATATGGCGGTTCGCATACTATCTGCATCGGCAAGTAGTCCGCCATACGTGTTCATGTCTAGAATCACAAGATCGAAGGAATCATTCATTGCAACCGCAAGTCCTTTACTCAGTAACCGCGAAGAGCTGGGTGAAATCTCTTGGCGAACAGGAATAACAAGAACTTTATCACTTTGTGCTGAAGACCAGCTTGAACTGAATGAAGCCAAGCAAATTAGAAAGATTCGAATAATCGATGAATTCATAGCACACAAACATACGATGGATCATTAAGAGCTCCACGATTTGAATCTATATTTAGATACACTTTTTGTCGGAAATGTGGATTAATAAGACGAGCAGGCTTTGCATTGGAATAATTATTGAAGTTTCTTTGTATGAAATCAGGTTTGTTAAGTATGAAAAAGTTAGTAGTAGGATTAGTTGTATTCGGAATTGCGGGGTTTGCTATGGCAAATGTCAAGGATTCAATTGGTCAAAAAACAGTAAACGGTAAACGATATATTTTATACAAAGTGGAAGCTAAGGAAACATTATATTCTTTATCAAAAAAATACAATACTTCTGTAGACGATATTAAAACAGCCAATGATGGGCTTGCTGCAGGATTGCAAAAAGGAGCAACCATTATGATTCCAGGCACTGCGGTGAAAAAAACACAAACCGAAGTTGAAGTTATTGAACGAGTAGACATCAAACCTGCATTGGTTCAAACTGTACATATCGTAGGTGAGAATGAAACATTGTATTCTATCTCAAAAAAGAATGGGGTTGATGTGGAGGATATAAAAAAATGGAATAATTTAACATCCAATTCAATATCTACTGGAATGGAATTGAAGATTTGGAAAGCACCGATATCAGAAGGAACAGCAAAAATGTCTGGTGAAGGAACGGGTCTGCAAGTTAATCCGAATAAGGTGAGTGATGCAGTTGTTAAAACCGATCCAAATGCTGGCATTGCCAAAGTAGATGCTGGGTATGATGCTTCTGTTCCTAAAACAAGTGAGCAGGTTAACCCAGTTAAAAAAGAAGACTACACCATTGACACTTCCTTGTATGGCGAAGAAGTGACGGAAACTAAATCCATTGATAAGATCTCTGAAATTGGAATAGATCAAAGTAAAAACCTGGCTCAAATGAAAGGTGTTAAGGTTGGAACAATTTTAATGATTGTCAATCCCGCCAACAACAAGGCTACTTTCGTGCGAGTAATCAATGGTGAAACAGCCGAAGGCATACAGGTCACCAATTCGGTCTTAACTGCGCTTAATCTAAGCTCAGCTTCGGATGCGAAAGTAAAAGTTTCATACACAAAATAAATACCCTAACGGTGATAAAAAACCATCACCTTTATCCTATATCAAGCATACTCTTTTGTATGCTTGTTTTTTTTCTACCTATATCTAAGGCAATTACCAGCATCCTTTCTGCAGGTTTGATTGCATATAGCATCTATTATTATTTAACCCAAAAACTCAAAGGGATACAGCCCAAGTTTTTAATCCTATTTTTTATTTATGGATTGCTTAGCGCAGTTTCATTAGTGTACTCCAGTCAATTTGATACGGGTTTAAGCAAAACTATATTGAAGCTGCCCATCTTTTTCATCCCCTTGGTATACAATTCTGTGCAACGCAGTACCAATAGATGGCGAATTTCTTTTGAATTACTATTTATCTGGATGGTTAATACTGTTGCGGTTTTAAGCGTCATCAATTATTACAAGAACAAAGAAGCGTTGGACTTTTTGGTGCTGCAAAACAAACCAATCCCAGTCATGTCGCATATCTACCATATTGAATTCAGTATTATGTTGGCTATTGCCATTTTAATCTGCATTTATCGCGTATTGTTTTACTATTGGTCAAATCACTATTATCACTATTTGTATGCTATTGCGGGCCTAATTGGAATCTATTGTTTGCATGTAATGTCAGTGCGTACCGGTTTACTCTGTCTTTACATTGGATTCAGCGTATTGCTTATCTATTATATTTTACAAACCAAGAAGTATTGGATTCTAATTGCAGGTGTAATTCTCATGTTCAGCGCATTGGGTCTGGGGTATCGTTTTTCAGAAAGTTTTAGAAACCGTATCACCCTTACTTTAGATGACATTAATGTGCTTCAAACGGAGCGAGATCGCAATTGGCATAGCGTAAGCATGCGAGTAGATGCATTTAACAACGGTTTAGATGTTTTTACTTCCAATTGGGTGATGGGCGTGGGAATAGGAGATGTGGACACCGCTGTTCAGGCTGCTTACATAGAAAATGATACGCGATTGCAAAGAGTAAACCGCAAAAAGCCGCATCATCAATTTTTAGAAAACGGGATTCAAAGTGGGTTCCTTAGCCCAATATTACTATTAGCCGTATTGCTGATTCCAATGCTATATCGAAAATACAGAAACCCTTTGCTGGTTAGTCTTTTCATTGTTTTTATGGTTTCAATGCAATTTGAATCCATATTAGAACGCCAATCTACTATAGTGGTTTTTGTGCTTTTTTATTGCCATGCCTTAGGACTTAGCAATAAACTTCCAGACCAAACTATCTGATTTTCTCGAATAGAAGCATATCGTTATCTGATATAGCAGTGTCTGATAAACGAAAAGACTGAATGAGTCTATAATCATTCATTTCCATAATTTGAGAATACAGCATATTACCTTCTCTTTGCGCATGATAACCATCCCAAAGTAGAATGGAGTTTTTCGGGGCCCAATTATTCTCATGGTCAATGCTCCAAATATTTTCTGTTTTCCATTCTTTCGATAGTGGCTTGGCGAATGGATCTTTATTGTATAGCGCGTTATAGATAGGAATTTGATGGTAAATGACACGATTTTCCCAGCCTTTCTCTTCGATCAAGTCATGCGCGCGAGTCAAATTTTCAAAGTTGTCGATTTGCTTTACCGAGATCTTATTTATATTCCAAAAATGGGTTGGATAACCCACCGCTTTATAACTCGAAAAGGTGTTTGCCATTATAAGAATGACTACAGCAGCCAAAGCAATGGGTTTAGATTTAGATCCAATCTTATTAAACACTTCACTGATTAAGAAATTGAAACAGATTGCAATGCATGGAACGATCACCATCATTACACGGGTCATTCCATGTGTGCCCATCATTCCTTTCCACATGATAAAACTATGCGCAAAGTAATACGCCACAAAAATTCCGCAAATAACCCAAAATGGAAAGCGCAGTTCAGTCCTGTTTTTTAACAGATAGAAGTATCCGATTAAAACAGCACCAATACACCCAATGAAACCAAGAATATTGCCAAAGATGGTCGAATTTGCTTTGATGTAATAGAGGAAACTTCCAGGACCAGGCGAAAAACGTTCTGCCTCAGATTCAACTAGAAAGTAGGGGTTATTGGTGATGAACCAAAACGGCTCGCCCGTTTGCCACCAGCCAAGAAGATTGAACAGCAGGGTAGCGGATAGAAGCAGTGGAAGTAGCTTATAATGCTTTTGCCAGATCAAATAGACCAAAAAAGGCACCAACATAACGAAACCTTCAGTGCGAATCCATGGCAAGAAAGAGAAGAGCACAACTGTGGCAACTTTTTTGTTAGACAGCCATAAATAAAAACCCGCACTAAGAAATAGCATGTTTAAGGGTTCCGTTAACGTTGATAGGGTGTTCCCTAAACTGATAGGTGTAAAGATGACTAGCCAAAAACTAATCCAATAATTGCTGATCCCTAATTTGCCGGCAGCTAAGGCACTAAAAATACCTGCGAGTAATACACATCCAATATTGAACCAAACACCCGCAGAGAGGCTAATAACATTGAATGGGTGTGCTAGTATGGTGTAAATCGGTTTGCCCCATTGGTCTAATAATAAATGGGGGTATTTAAACGCAAATTTCGAAATTAGAAAATGGTTGTAGCTGTCTTGACCTCCTTCAACTAATCCATTGCTTTGGAGGAATAGCATCAGGAGCAAAAAAAAAGCAAGGCTCAATGAAATGAGAAGCCTTGCTTTTTCAGTTATTTGTGTCAATTTTAACACAATCTAATACGTAGATTGCATTTTTAATATGTCATTTACTCTCTTCTCGGCCAGTTGAATAGCAGCCATTTGAGTATTTACATTGTTCTTTTCGGCATGGTCGAAAATGTTCAAAGTAGTGTTATATATATCTTCAGTTTGAGCCATGGCTACTTCTCTTATGTATCCATTGTACTCACTAAATACATTGATTAAACCACCTGCATTAATTAAAAAGTCAGGAGCATAAAGGATGTTATTAGATTTGCAAAGATCGCCATGCTCTTGTTCGTTTTCCAGCTGATTGTTGGCCGCTCCTGCAATGATATTACACTTTAATTTACCCAAAGTTTCTGTATTGATTATTGCACCCAAAGCACATGGTGCGAAAATGTCTACGTCAAGACTAAAGATATCTTCTGTTGGTACGCTAATAGCACCAAACTTCTCAACAGCAACTTTTACACCTGTATCAAAAATATCTGTAACATAAATTTTAGCACCTTCAGCATGCACATATTCAACAAGATGCAATCCTACTTTGCCAACGCCTTGTATCGCTATACTTTTCCCTTCTAAGCTTTCAGAACCGTAAGCTTTCTTAGCGGCAGCTTTCATTCCCATATACACGCCATAAGCAGTCACGGGAGAAGGATCACCGCCACCACCGCGAACTTCAGGAAGTCCTACAACGTGATCTGTTTCCATGGCCACATACTCCATATCTTTCATGGTGGTACCTACATCTTCAGCTGTAATATATTTGCCGTTAAGGCTTTCTATAAATCGACCAAACTTGCGCATCATCGCTTCTGATTTATCCTTTTTTGGATCTCCAATGATAACTGCCTTTGCACCACCAAGGTTCAATCCACTGATAGAAGCTTTATAAGTCATGCCTCTTGAAAGGCGCAAGACATCTCTCACTGCATCTGCTTCCTTAGCATAGGTCCACATTCTTGTGCCTCCTAGGCCTGGGCCTAAAACGGTGTTATGAATTGCTATCAAAGCCTTTAAACCACTTGATTTGTCTTGGCAAAAAAGTATTTGTTCGTGATCGTTATTTTCTAAATCGCTAAACAGATCAAAAGAAGTTGTAATACTATCGGAAACTGAGCTAATCATATGCTTGAATTTTGAGGTGCAAAAGTAGTCAAAAAAAGTGAATTTTTCAATGGATATTGGTCACCTAAATAAGTAGTAGTACGTATTGCATTCTTGTAATTATTTCGTTTAATTTGAATGAATCAATTTACCTAACGCTATGAAAGTCAACATATTATTTGCATTATTGATGTTTTGTATGGGCCAATTTAACCATGCCGCATACTCAGCCAATGATTATCTTTTTCCCAAATTACACAATCAAATCACGTTAAAAAATGCCTCTGGAAGTATACTTAAAGTGAGCCATACGAATGTGTTTGACACCTTTGGTAATCGCACCAATTCAATTCGTTTCGAAAGTAAAAATTCGCTTGCCATTAAGGAGTACAAAAAGTCCGTAGCGTTTTTATTTGCTGTGAATGGACAAGATATTGAACTGAAACATTACGAATTAGAGAGTACAAGTTATTTTGTGTCGCTTGTAGGCACGGATAGTAAGACATGGTTTTCCATGCCAGAGGAAGCCTGGTCAACAACTGAGCATAAATTCAATAAACCAACATCAAGCTTTGTAACCCAAACGTCCAAAAGCAGTTTTAAAAAAGTAAAAGCGAAAAATGGAATGGACTACTTTTCACTGATTGTTAAGGTATATGAAAAGGGAAGATTGGCCTATACACTGATTTTTGCAAAAGATATTGGATTACTGCAGTATATCGATCAATCGGGTACCATTTATGAAAATGATTTATGGTTTGAAACACTTGCAAACAAATTTAAAAGTCAATATAGCTCTGAATCTTCAATGAAAACGGCTTCTTGGAATTACTTCAGACGTGTAACGGCATATACTAAAGATGCATTTCAGCAAAACGAATACAATTCAAATAGAAATCGATTAATCAAGCGCGGCATTGATACCATGGCAGCATTCTATTTGGGGTTATATTACAAAAGCGCAAACTTGCTCTCGTTTGGCAATTACCTCACTTCATCTAAAATTGAAAAATACACGAATTCATACCACAACGCAATCTTGAAAAATGACGATAAGAAACTCAATATTGAAATGGAAAACTATATCGAATGGGCCTTTTATTTAATGCCCGTTTATAGCACCACCACATTAAATAGTTTAAAGAAGCATATCAATAATATTGAGAAAAACTACAAAGCCAACTATATGAATATTTTAGATAAGAACATCGAATATTTAGGCAATAAGGGCAACTACAGCGCTTTAAGTAATTATGAAGCAACTAAAATGATAGCTTATGGGAAACTGTTTGAAAAGGCGGGAAGTGCCGATCCGGATACACGAGAAAATGTATTTAATTACTTGGCTTATGCTCATCAAAGGCTGGGCAATAAGGATTTAGATTTATACTACAATGCAAAGGCTGCTAAAGAATTTGCAAATTTTTCGGATGCACTAAAGTTAGATAATATTGCATATGCTAAAGCGTCCATTCAAGATATAATGACCAAAACAACCAAAAATGAAGCGGTTCAAATAGAAGCCATCGAGGCCTTATTAGTGTTAAAAGCTCAAACAGAAGCCCTGGAGAAGGCTAGAAAAGGGTATAACTATGGTTTTGAATCAAAAAAATATGGTTTCGTTTATGGTGATATCGCACTTCAACAGAAAGAGAAGATGGACTTGAGGAAAGCAATTGAATTAATCGAAAAGCATCCAGAAAGCTTAACGGCACAGGACAATGAGAAGTTGGTTAGGTATTACAAATTTCTTGGTGAAGACGATATGGTGAAGAAGTATGAAAAAGAGAAAAAAGAGCAAGCCGCTATCGCAGCAAAGGAAAAAGCCAAGCGGGATAAAAAGAATCGAAGAAAACGTTATGGGCCTCCATTTGGGTTAGCAATTTCAACTAATCCTGCAAATTTGCTGTGGAACACGTTCCCCGTGGCGGCTGGTCTGCGTTTGGGAAAAACGATTCATCAATTCAGAGTGAATAATCACAATGGGCATAAGAGCAAACAAATTTTCGGTAATTATGCAAGAGATAATGACATTGATGAAAAAAAGAGTTGGTAGATTAATAATGGGAGGGACTATAGCTACAGCTTACTCTTTCCAATCAGTGATGGTATGATCTTCGGATTCCAAGGATTTTATGGCAAGCTCAATCTAAACCGTGATACGGCCATTGGTACACGATTATCCGATAATTTCCAGGGCTTTGTGGATATTAACCCAGATGTTACGCGCTATGGAGGTGCTTTGCAGTGGGGTTATCGCATTGCAGACCGCAGGAAGCACTATTACTTCGCCTTCTATTATTTAATGGGTGCAGGGTACCGAACGATTGATTATAATTATCAGGGAGTCACCGATATCTCAGATCCTAAAATATTTGAATTTCAAGAAAGCACAAAAAGCTTCGGATATCGTCATAAGAACTGGAATAAGGTATATGGAATTTTCAATCTTAGATTACGAGTAGGCATAACGCTTTTCTAAGATCTAAATAGAATAGAAACAAAAAAAGCCATCAGTCGTAAGACCGATGGCTTTTTTTAGGGTTAATTATATGAATTAAATGAGGCCTTTTGCTTCTTCAATCCATGCATGCCATTGCTCTAGGCTAGTCATGCTATCTTTTTCTTCGTGTTTGGCAATATCCTCATCAGATAATCCAGCTAAGTCTGCAAAAGAGCTGATTCCCAATGCAATAAGACGTTTCTCCATTGCTGGACCAATTTTATTGATCACTTTCAAGTCATCGCCATCAGATTTAGTTCCCTTTTTAGCAGCTGGCTTTTTAGCCGCTGGTTTCTTGGCTTCTTTCTTCTCCGCTTTTGGTTCAGCTTTCTTTTCAGCTTTCTTTTCAGCTTTCTTTTCAGCTTTCTTCTCTGCTTTGGGCTCAACCACATTTTCAGCCTTCTCCATCATTGCTTTAAGCTCAGCTAAACCTCCGCCCATTTCACCAAGTGTAGATCGCTCTACATTTGCATTCATGTTCTTGATTGCTTTAGATGTACGTTTCTTGCCTGCAACTTTCGTTTTAGCAGCTTCTTGATCCTTAAGTTTTTCTTCTTCTTTCCAAAGGTTGGTATGAGAAAGAACAACTCTTCGGTTCTCCTTGCTAAATTCAATTACTTCAAGTTCAAGCACTTCATCAACAACAACGTTTGAATTGTCTTCTTTTTTCGTATGACGTTTTGGAACAAATCCTTCAACACCATAATCCAAAGTTACTACACAACCTTTGTCATTCACCTCATTAACGGTAGCTTGATGTTTAGAGTTGATAGTAAATACCGTTTCAAAAGTTTCCCAAGGGTTTTCTTCAAGTTGTTTATGACCTAAGCTTAACCTTCTGTTCTCCATGTCAACATCTAAAACAACCACTTCTAACTCTTCATCCTTCTTAACGAATTCTGCAGGGTGATTGATTTTTTTGTTCCATGAAAGATCAGAAACGTGAAGTAGACCATCTACACCTTCTTGAAGTTCTACAAACACACCGTAATTGGTTAAGTTTTTAACAACACCTGTATGTTTTGTACCTACTTTGAAAGTTTCTCCTATTACAGCCCATGGATCTGGCACCAATTGCTTGATACCCAATGACATTTTGTGCTCTTCTCGGTCGAGTGCAAGAATAACTGCATCTACTTCTTCTCCAACTGACATAAACTCAGATGGGTTTCTTAAATGTTGACTCCAGCTCATTTCTGAAACGTGAACCAATCCTTCAACACCAGGAATAACTTCAATAAATGCACCGTAATCAGTTAAGGTTACTACCTTACCTTTGATTTTAGTACCTTCATTTACCTTTGCATCTAATTTAGACCAAGGATGCTCTTCCAATTGTTTCAATCCTAGAGAAATTCTGTTCTTTTCATCATCAAAGTCCAAAACAACCACGTTTAATTTTTGGTCCAGCTCCAATACTTCTTCTGGATGACTAATTCTGCTCCAAGATATATCTGTAATGTGCAATAAACCATCCACTCCACCAAGATCAACAAATACACCAAAAGTGGTCATGTTTTTCACAACACCTTCAAGTACTTGTCCTTTCTCCATTTTGGATAGGATTTCTGATTTTTGCGCTTCAATGTCATCTTCAATTAGCGCTTTATGTGATATAACCACATTTTTAAATTGCTCATTGATTTTAACAACTTTGAATTCCATATCCTTACCTACGTAAATATCGTAGTCACGGATCGGCTTAATATCAATTTGTGAACCTGGTAAGAAGGTGTCGATTCCGTAAATGTCAACCACAAGACCCCCTTTGGTTCTTGATTTAACGTGTCCAGTAACCGTAATACTTTCATCCAAAGCCTTCACTATATCATTCCAAGCATGTTCTTGACGTGCTTTTCTTCTAGAAAGAATAAGCTGACCTTGGTCATCTTCCTTTTTTACTACTAATAGTTCAACCTCATCTCCAATTTTTAACTCATCTGGATTTGAGAACTCACTTGTACCTACAATTCCATCCGATTTAAATCCAACATTCACCACCACATCTTTAGCATTGACAGAAACGATAGTTCCTTTTACTAATTGGTTTTCTTCTAGATTATTGAAAGTCTGATCATAGAATTTGCTCATCTCAGACATTTCTTTTGGATCGTAGGTTGTAAAACCTTCGTTGTCCATGTCCCAGTCAAAGTCGTCATGTGCTTCTGAAGCAGGTTCTGCTTCTTCTTTGGCTTTTTTGGCTGGAGCCTTAGCTTCAACTACTTCATCTGTAGCTTCTACTTCTGTTTTTTCTTCCACCGGCTCTTCAGTTTTAGCTTCGGTTTCTGTAGTGTTTTCAGGAGTTTCTGTAACGTCTCGTGTTTCAGTTTCTGCTGTAGGAACTACTTCCTCTTTTTCGATTTCGTTTTTGTTTTCTTCTGTTGTCAAATATTTGTCCTCCTTTTCCCTTTTGTTTAAAAGGGCTGCAAAGGTAAGAATATAATTAATTTATGCAACCCAAGATATGGCATTTAAAAGTGAATAAGATTTATAACCTATCCATACCAATAATTATTATATTTGAAAGGTGAAAAAGCCTTTCTTTTTTTTCATAACCATTTGCCTATGTTATTCAATAAACGCTCAGGTAAAAATCCCTGATACATATGTATTTGGGCAGTATTTGAATATGAATGTAGATTCTGAACGAGCTGGTTTTTATTCTCGAATTCCTTACTCATCACTAGATACCACTGGAAGTATGGATGTATCCGACACCATTAATCATTATATCCAATTAGCAAGTGAAGCTTATAAGGATAGTGATGAAAGGCGGGGTTACTTAATTTTACCATCCGGCACTTACTTGATCGAATCACCCATTAAATTAATGAGCGGAGTTAATCTGATTGGCGCAGGAGTGGGACAAACCATTATTAATTGTAATACAGGAGAAGGTAAACCCTGTATTTCAATAAGTCCTTTAAATGAAGGACTATCTATGCAGCCTGTTGATACCTTGTCTATTCTGAAAGATGTAAGAAAGGGAGACCTTTATTTACCTCTAGATACAGCCGAGATTAATCCATACCAAGAAGGTTGGCGTTACGATAAGAATTATACAATCAGCGTTGTTAAACAGAACGAGGATGATTTAATTCATAATACTTGGGCTAAAGGGTATATAAGAGAAACAGGTTTCATAAAGAAAATCCCTGCGCATTTTCTTTATGATAATGGACCTATAATAGGCGATACTCAGTTTTATCAATTATCAAATGGCTTCTCTAACTTGG
Organism: uncultured Bacteroidia bacterium; assembly: GCA_943788195.1. Taxonomy (GTDB): domain Bacteria; phylum Bacteroidota; class Bacteroidia; order NS11-12g; family UBA955; genus CALSPH01. Next base: position 1,765,077 of record CALSPH010000001.1, on the reverse strand, counting down.
ATGACCCCTATGATGGGTCCGACTATTATAGGTTGGTGAATAATTATAAAAAGGATAGTACCAAAGTGTTCATTTATAATACCGTCTATGGAAGTGGTGTAAAGTGTTTATCCATAAATCGCCTAGATACCACAACTACTCAAACCGCTAACATACGCGTGGACAATGCAACTGCATGTGAAATCATAGGAATAGAGAGTAAGGGATGCAATTTTGCTCACATCGATGTTAGAAATACCAGTTATTCATTATTTAAACGAAACCTAATTCGCTTTGGCAATAACTATGGAGGCGGAGGCAAGGCATACGGTATAGTACTTCAATCGGGTTCATGTAGAAACAACGTGGTCGACAATGTGCTCCATAACCTACGTCACAGTATCTTGCTGCAAAGCGGAGCCAACAATAATGTAATTTTTGCCAATTATTCTTTTGATCCATACTGGGAGCAATCGAGCTTTCCTTCTGACGCTGCAGGAGATATCGTGTTGCATGGGAATTACCCTTTTGCCAATGTGTTTGAAGCCAATATTGCACAGCAAATCGTGATTGATGATTCGCATGGAAAAAATGGACCCTTTAATATTTTTCATCGCAATTGGTTGCAGAGCTATGGTATATTCATGTCTGCTCCAAACGGAAGCGACAGCCAAGTTTTTACAGGAAATGAAATTACCAATACAGCTTTCCTAAAAGGACTCTATGTGTTACAGGATAAGGGTCATCATCAGTATGGAAACTGGGTGAAAGGAAATAATGAACCCAAGTTCACAACAAGTTCATTACAGCGCAGCGTATCTATGGACCATCAGTTTTATGAAGAAGTATTACGTAGGACCGGAGGTTGGTGGGCGTTAACCACATTTTTAACCAAAGATAGCATTCCATTTGGTGAGCCTTTAAATGCCTTTGAGAAAACGATTCCAGCATATAAACGAAAGACAACTTTTCCTAAATGCGCAGATTCAGATGATTATTACCAATTGGATGTGAAGAAATTGAACAGACCAAATCAGCCCTTGATTTATCCCAACCCATCTGATGGTTCATTGAAATCAAAAAGTAGTGGATTAATTACCCTTTATAATATAAATGGTAGCGTAATTCTACAACAAACTGTAGTTGCCAATCAAACGTTTAACATACCCCAAAAAGGCTTGTTTGTCGCTCATATCAGCACAGAGCACGGGATGTTCACCCAAAAACTTATCATTCAATAGGCCAGCAACTAAACACGGTTCATTACTTGTGCATTGCACAGGCTTTGCTTGCCTTACATTTGTTCATTAATCTTTTATGATAAGTTACACCCCATATGGCGCTGCCAAACAAGTTACCGGCAGCATGCATTTATTTAATATCAATGGCTTCAATCTTTTGATGGATTGCGGGCTGGATTATGAAAAGGATGAAAACGGATATCCGAGAAGCAATTTAAACTTCAAATTCAACCCAGCAGCCATCGATGCCTTGATTCTTTCGCATGCGCATATCGACCACAGTGGAAATATCCCCAATCTGGTACGTCAAGGATTTGAAGGGAAAATATATTGTACACAAGCCACTGCCACATTGATTTATGATTTATGGAGTGACTCCTTAAATATTCAACGATCTGATTCAAAAAAGAAGGGAAAAAATGGGAGAAAGTCGGAGGTGCTTTATGCGGAAAACCATATTGAACTGGCTACGCGAAAAGTAGTGATTGTTGATTACCATGAGGAAGTTGAAATTGCTAAGGGGATTCAATTCGAATATTACCATGCGGGGCACATACCAGGTGCAGCTTCTATAAAGTTAACCGTTAAAGATGAAGGGGAAACCAAGCGAATTGGGTTTTCAGGCGATTTAGGGAACTATAATTCTGCATTGGTGCGAGACCCAGAGCCCATACCGGGTTTAGATTATTTTTTATCCGAATCAACCTATGGCGGCAGGTATCATACCTTTGAGCAAAGCAGGAAAGAGGCCCTTTTAAAGCACGTAGAAGAAACGTGCATACGAAATAGAGGCAAGTTGGTCATACCGGCCTTTTCGGTGGGTAGAACGCAAGCCATCCTCTTTAGCTTTCATCAATTGTATCGCGAAGGTAAAATCCCCGAATGGTTATCCATTTATTCAGATAGTCCACTGGCGATTCGAAGTACACGAGTTTACAAAGAGTGCTTAAAAGACCTGAACCAAGATGCCCAAGATTTTTATGCCAGGCATGGCGATTTGTTTGACTTTGATAACTTAAAAACATTGAGTGCACCTGCACAAAGTGATTATATCAGTCAAACCGAAGAACCGTGCGTAATTGTTTCAGCGGCCGGTATGTTAGAAGGTGGTCGCATTCAAAAACATATTCGGAACAACGTTGAGATAAGCAGCAATAAGATTCTTATCGCAGGGTATTGTGCTGAAGGAACATTAGGAGCAAAATTATTAGAAGGTCTACCCACCATACGGATTAATAAAAAAGAAAAGAATGTGAAAGCGAGTATAGCCAGAACAGATGCATTTAGTGCGCATGCAGATACAGATGGATTGATGACCTATTACGAAGGTATGGGACTCAATGATTTGAAAAAATTATTCTTTGTGCATGGAGATGAAAGCAGTATGCGGGCTTTAAAGGAGATTGTAACTGGACAGTTTAATGATGTAGAAGCAGTGATACCCGAAGTAGGCGAGGAATATTTATTATCTTAAAAAAGGGTTGCGGAAAAATGAAAAGCATTTATATTTGCAGCCCTTTATGGCGAGGTAGCTCAGATGGTTAGAGCGCAGGATTCATAACCCTAAGGTCGGCAGTTCGAGTCCTTCCCGCTACTACACAAGACGGATCGGTATTTCTACCGGTCCGTTTTTTATTTCCACTATCATTACCACCTGTAAATGAATGAATTAACCCAAATATTGGGTTGAGGTTTGAGGTTCGATATGTTCTGTCTTCAGGGTCTATGACTATCCCCTCTGGAAATAGTAATTTTTGAACAGATAATTTAGTCTCATATTCTCCAGATACCCATATATTACTAAGGTTTTTACTGAATTCGATCAATTCAGAAACCTTTTTATCTAGGTTCGATATTTTTATTTTAAAATCTTCTAATTTTTCTTCAATTTCTATCAATTCAGATGTTACAGCACCAATGAAACGATTGTATAATTCATTATCAATCTCTCCAAATGCGAATCGACTATCTAATGTCTCTTTTTTTGTTCGTCATTTAGATTTCTTTTAAGGTTATAAATTTATTAAAACCTCTATATTAAATAATTAACCTAATTAGTGCACTTTTTGCTGACGGTATACAGTCAGCTAGTCATTTGGTAATAGAATAGATTTAATAGTAAATTTACATCTTGAAATTTATTGTATTCGCTTTACTCCTTATCTCAAACTTACTTTCTGCACAGGATAGTACTTACTATCTATCTGCTCATAAAAAGTCTGATGATTCATTGAAGTATGAACTGAACCAAATAATCAAAAATCATACAGAATTTACGTATACCTCATCATCGACAGATGTGTGGGACATACTAAAGCATACGGATAGAGATACAGCAAATGCAAATAATGTAATCCTACTATATTCAGGGAGAAGTGTAGATGCTGCACAAGAATACAACAGTGCTGCTGGCTGGAGTAGGGAACACGTTTGGGCAAAATCTAGAGGAGACTTTGGTACAAGCAATGGTGCAGGAACAGATGTACATCACCTAAGACCTTGCGATGTTAGTGTCAACTCCACAAGGAATAATAGGAATTTTGATACTTGTATTACTTGTGTAGATGTAATAGATAATGGCTTTAATACAGGGTCTAAACGTGATGCCAATTTCTGGACGTTTGAACCACCTGACGCAGTTAAGGGCGATGTAGCTAGAATGATATTTTATATGGCTGTCAGATACGAAGGAGAAGGCTCTGAGCCTGATTTAGAGTTGACTAATACATTACTTAATAATGCTGACCAAAGTCCCTTACAAGCTCGCTTAAATACACTTCTTCATTGGAATAGGATTGATACAGTTAGCAACTGGGAACGTAATAGGAATAACATCATCGATAGCTTTTACCAGCACAACCGCAATCCTTTTATTGACCATCCTGAATTAGCTGAATATCTATGGGGTGATAGTATTGGCTTGACTTGGATGCCGACATTGGTGGATACAAGTATGTATACCGTCAGCAAAAAGTGCACTAATTAGGTTAATTATTTAATATAGAGGTTTTAATAAATTTATAACCTTAAAAGAAATCTAAATGACGAACAAAAAAAGCACAAGTTCATTAATCAGTGACTTAAAACGAAAGACAAGAAAGAAGTATTCATCAGAAGAAAAGATCCGCATTATTATCCATGCCTATTATCAAAAACATCAAAATGTAACCATGGTCCACCGTGTCGCGTATTGACGTTTTCACAAGTACCTCTTAGCTTGAAAGTATCATTGTTCCCATACGTGTATGTAAAATACCCAAACAATGAATCATCTTGACATGAAAAGTCAATAACGCATTCAATTCGATGGTTATCAATGAATCCTGCATAGGAGTGAAAATTACGTTTTTTAGAAAGACTATAAATAAATTTACTATGATCTACTAGAGGTTCCTTTTCTATCATTTTTAAACTGCGTTTTAGCGACTTTAAAACCACCTTGCTTGGCTCTACCAAACCTCCTCACCATGTATCTTGTTTTTTAACATGGTGCTCTGCTTTGTGTAAACACTCAGGATACGCGTCATTTGCAAGCACTCTTGCTGATCTTTACTTTCGCCTTCCCACAACCTCAGTTCTACACTTTCTGCATACTTGCAAATCATTTTAGAATCACTCTTATCCGTTTTTATTTTTGATAATTTCATCTGAATAAACCGCTTTACTGACAATGGATTTTCAACTGAGACCAGCACCTCATTCTCTTGAAGAAAATAGGCCAGTTTATAATGGTAATAGCCTGTTGCCTCCATCACACAGTGACTATTTTTGTCCAATAGCTTGTTGAACTTTTTAAAACCCTTGTAGTCATTGCTGAATTGATGATGGATATCATTTTGATCCGTAACATCAAACACATCTTTACTGATGTCAATTCCGTAAAATTTTGTACTTTCGTTCATAATATTTAATATTTTAAAGAGCCAACTACTTTACTTTCTACTACTTAGAAACGAGGTCAATTTGCCGCTAACAACTGTGCGAAATAAAGGTAGATAAGAGAGGGGGTTTTCAATGTTGACTAAGTCTGTAGATTCTGCGTATATAATAACCTTATTCCTCTCTTTGGTTCTTTTTATTTAATGGCTAATATAATATATTGCAATATTAAGATGTATATAGCAAATAGGGCGTTCGGTGGTTAACGAAAGTTCAGTGCTATTTACAACACCGCCAAATCGTAGATTTGGCTTTTAAGAATGAATAAATTAAAAACAAAATACAACGTTTTGGCTCAGTGCAAACTTGAAAGCCCGCCTGCCGGACGGGCAGGTTCATTGTTTTCTAATACTCTATTTCTCATGTACTAGACCGTTAACTTTCATTAATAAAATGACAAAAAGAGATTACATAATTCGTCAAATAGCGAAGACAAATAAGAAGAATTACGAAAATTATGTCGTAACTCGAATTTACCATATGTTAAATCGAACAGATATAAAATTTGTAACACAGCAATATGTGAATCGTCCAGAAGGTCATGCTTTGACAGATATGTATTTTCCACAAATACAGTTACATATTGAAATTGATGAGCCTTTTCATAACAAGCAAGTCGATTTAGATATTGACAGAGAAACTGATATAATACAAGCAACAGACCATCATATAAGTCGGATTGAAATTACGGAAGATTTAGACTCAATAAACAACCAAATTGCTAATTTGATTTTGGAAATAACCGCTAAGATTGAAATTTTAGAGAAAAAAAAAGAATGGGAATCATGGGATTTAGATAAAGAGTTTAATCCGAATTATTACCGTGAGAAAGGATATTTAGACGTTGAAGAACGTCCAGCTTTTAGAAAAATAGTAGATGCTTGTAATTGCTTAGGGCAAAATTATATATCTGTCCAGCAAGCTTGGTTTAAAAGTAAAGTTTATCCAAATCACAATTTATGGTTTCCAAAATTTTACGAAAATGAAGAATGGGATAATCAAATCAGCAAAGACGGAAAAGTAATAACTGAAAAGTGTAAGAATCCAGATAAATATGAAGAATGGTTTAAAGCAGTAACTTCAAATTTAGTGAAGCGGATAACATTTCCAAGAAGTATAGATAATCTTGGATTTAGACTTTACAGATTTGCAGGAATATTTGAGACCGATTTAAATTCATCTTCATTAGAAAATGGAGTAATTCACAGGTTAAAAGAAACGAGAATTGAAATAGAAAAAGAAAACGCAAGATAACAATGTGTATAATGCATAGCACCCCGCTAGTTCGAACTTAGTGCAACACAATTCGGACAACTATATTTTGGTACGAACTACAAGTTCACACCAGCAAAGGAACTTACATGGTTAGCTCGTTACTTATAATAAATTTAACAAACCAGTTGCCGAATGTGATGTTAAAAACATAAGCATCAATAGTGGTGCAAGAAAAATATTTTTTATTTCAAAAAAACCTCTTAGTTTGCACAAGAAAAAATATAAACAGAATGAAAACAAAACTACTATCAATAGCTCTATCTGTATTTGCATTCACTCAAATAGCAAATGGACAAACGTTAAAATCTTATAGCGGAAACTATGGCTTAAAGTGTCATGAAGCTGAGGTTCCGTATCACATGTTAACAGGAAAAGCCACCTATGGATATTATGAAAATGATGATTATAAGCGAATCCGAAAAGGTAAGTTTACTTATGCCGGAAAGGTTGCTAATAATGGAGTTACAATAAATTTGTCAATTAATGGTAACTACAGCAATAATCTAAAAAATGGACTTTGGAAATCTGTTTTAAATATAAATAACCGAGGCGAAACAATAAAAACTACGTGTTTAGCAAATTACTCTAAGGGAAATCCTAATGGTGCATGGAGAATAGATGCTTACAGCAATGGAAAAAAGGAAACTATTCAATTAAACTTTACCAATAACGTAGTTACTGGTGCTTTTAGTCTTAAGATGTCAGGAGTAAGCTTAAATGGAAAATCTAATTCAGAAGGTTATTTGGATGGCATTATTAAATTGATTGAAGGTAATACGGAGATGATCATGACTTATGATCATGGGTTTTTGGTTAAGTATATTGTAAGAAATACACAAACCGGTGATATTCAAAAGAAGATTGAAGCTGATCCAGAACAATTAGCGACTTATGCTAAAATAAAAGAATATACAGCTGCGGGAAATACCGAAGCTCTGCTCGATTTGCCATTTAAAGTGAGAAGTGATGCTAACCCTGGATTGTACGAACCGTTTAATAAACATTTTACAAATACCAATTTGGGAGATGCCTTGCCGGGAGATTTATCCTATCCAAAAAACAAGTATGAATGGTCAGCCTTCAGAATTAAATTATTGGATAAACAAGAAACCAGAGCAGAAAGACTGGAAAGAGAACGTTTAGCAAAATTAGAGGCTGAGCGTAAGGAAAAAGAACGTTTAGAAAAAGAACGTAAAGAAAAAGAACGTCTAGCAAGAATAGAAGCTGAAAGAATTGCCAAAGAAAAGAGAAACAAAGCAATTGCCCAGAACAAAAAACTAATGGCAGAATTGGGTAAAAACAGGAAAGCCATAGAATCCAGATTTAGGGTAATAGATCCTATTGCCACTTCGGCCATGGGCAGTAATGTTTATAAAACAAAAAGAAAGGCGCTTTACGAGGCTTATAAAACTTTGCTAGACCATTATTTGGATCAGCTGAAAAACACAAAGGAAATAGAAGATCAAAATGCAATCCTTATAAAAGCGAATAAGCTAAATACCAGAACCATTGAGTTGTTTGATCAAAAAAACAAGGATTTGGAAAAAGCACTAAAAAAAGCAGATTCCGCTCAGGAAATCGAAAAATTATTAATTACTTCCTGATAAGCACCAAAAGTTAGTTGAAGGTCATCAGTAAACTGATGACCTTTTTTTTAATGGGTTAATTTAGTAACCATCAACCCCCGGCTAGTTCGAACTTAGTGCAACGTAGTTCGGACTGTTTACTTTAAAAAGATTTGATACAAACAGCAAACTCTCACTTACAAAGGCAGGAATACGCTGTTCAGGTGGACTCATGCACCCAATAAAATCACATTCTTTACAGAAAATGAACTACCCCGAGGCAGAGCCATCGAGGTATCAAGCGGAAAAAACTTATTTTTAGTTTTATGAAAACCTTAGGTTTTCAAACTTTCCTCTTGACCCCGAGGTAGAACCTCGAGAAATTCTTTTCGATTAAGATAAATGATAGTATCTTTGATAGTATCATATGACACTATCAAGATGAAACCACCTTACGAAATAACATCTTCCATTTTACAATTAATTACTTCAATTTCAGAGAAATTAGGAGAAGTAAATGCCAACTTATTAAATAAACCTTCTCCCAAGTTAAGAAAACAGAATAGAATCAAAACTATTCATTCTTCTTTAAAAATAGAAGGGAACACACTTTCAGAAGAACAAATAACAGCACTTCTTGAAAACAAAAAAGTAATCGGCCCAAAAAAAGATGTTCTTGAAGTTTTAAATGCTATTAAAATCTATGAAAACCTAAAAGGATACGATCCTTCTAATGAAAAGTCCTTTTTGAAAGCACATAAAAGCTTAATGGGAAATCTAATAGAAAATGCTGGAAAATATAGAACTCAAGGTGTCGGAATAGTAAAAGGTTCAAAAGTTGAACATTTAGCACCACCTTTTGACAATGTCCCATACTTAATGAAAGACCTTTTTCAATATTTAAAAAACTCTGATGAAATTGAGTTAATAAAGAGTTGTGTCTTTCATTACGAAATGGAATTTATACATCCATTTATGGATGGAAACGGAAGAATGGGAAGATTATGGCAAACTTTAATTTTAATGGGAAAATATCCAGTATTTGAGTTTTTACCATTTGAAACTTTAATCAGTAACGACCAAGAAAAATATTACAAAGCCCTAGCTGAAAGTGATAAATCTGGAAAATCAACAAAATTCATTGAATACATGCTAAACGTTATTGACATTTCAATAAATGAATTACTGGATTTCAACAATCGAACATTAAACGAAAGAGATAGATTGGAATATTATGCTTCATTAAATAAAACAGAATTTACAAGAAAAGATTATATGAATATATTTAAAGACATTTCTTCAGCGACAGCAAGCAGAGATTTAAAGAAAGGGATTGAACTAGGTTTATTTGAAAAAAGAGGGGAGAAAAACAAAACAATCTATTTATTAAAATAACAAGGCACAACACTGTTTTCCTTGCTAGTTCTAACTTAGCTTAACGCAGTTCGGACTGCTTACTTAAAAAAGAAACATTTTTGGTACGAACTACAAGTTCGCACCAGCAAAGGAACTTCCTAACCTAAACCATTAACTGAAATATATGTCGTTTTTAATTACTTATAATTACTTTTCAAATACTTAAAAGTAACAACAGCCTTTTTTATTAATTGTAAGTATTTGACATTCTGCATATAATCTTTACATTTCTTTTGCGTATAGGGCAAATATTCTCCACGTCCAACAAAATGGACGTGGAGGATAGCCAGTAGTTGTGCCCAATGTGGAATAAAACACAAAATGAACATTAAGAAATTAGCAAATAGAATTTTTAATGGGAACTCAAATTACCCAACTGGTGGAGAAGTCTTTGAATCACTTCGAGACACCCCAATTTCCTATTTGACTCATTATATGGCTCCATATACTGGTGGTGACAAAGCAATTATTCTAAAAGGAGAACGAATAATTGTTTCCAAACCTAACAAACCCAAACCATCTGGGTATTACTGTTATCCACTAAATACTGAAGAAGTAGAAAAAAGAATAATTCCAGACTCTGAACGAAATGACCCACAATACAATGGATTCAGTTTGTATATGGATACAAGTTCAATAGTTCAAAATTTCAAACAAGTAGAGTTAATGCCTATAAATTACCAATAGCGTCCTAAACGTTAAAAAAAAGAGAAAGGAATTCTGTATCTCAAATTATCTTTGAGTTGCATAACAAAAAAAACCTTTCTCGATGACAAATTTAACCTTATTCTCTCAAATAATATCCAGATTAGATCGCTCAAAGTTTAAAACACTAGTAAATACTCACGAAAGTGATAAGCATCAAAAGGGTTTTACTAGTTGGTCTCATTTAGTCTCTATGTTATTTTGCCAGTTTGCAAAAAGCCAGTCTGTTCGGGATATAAGCAATGGTCTTCGTTCAGCCACAGGCAACTTATCCCATTTGGGTATGATTAAAGCTCCATCTAAATCTACTCTAAGTTATCAAAACAAACATCGTAGCTGGGAACTCTTTAGAGATTACTACTATTGTTTGTTAGATAGTTTAGGACAGCAAGCATCTTTAAAGCGTGTAAAGTTTAGAATAAAATCAAAGATCTTATTATTAGATGCTACTACAATTAGTCTTTGTCTTAGCTTGTTTGATTGGGCAAAATACAAAACCTCGAAAGGAGCAATAAAAATGCATACACTATTAGATTATGATGGTAATTTACCGGCATATGTGAATATTACTGATGGCAAAACTGCAGATAATAAAGGGGCATATGATATCCCATTATTGAAAGGGAGTGTGATTGTAGCTGACCGTTTCAACAATGATCTTTCTTTGTTGGATGTCTGGGACAGCAAAGGAGTATTTTTTGTAATTAGGCATAAAGAAAACATCCAATTTATTACAATTAAAGAAAACGATCTGCCAGTAGGAAAACAGGAGCATATCCTAAAAGATGAAATCATTAAGCTCACTGGTTTACAATCTAAAAAGAAATACTCAAAGAAGCTAAGAAGAGTGGCCATATGGGATGATGAAAACCAGCAGGTAATAGAGGTAATTACAAATCAAATGTCTTGGACAGCAAACACGATAAGTGAGCTTTATAAGGCTAGATGGCAAGTGGAAATATTTTTTAGAGAGATAAAGCAACTCTTACACATTAAGTCCTTTATTGGCACTAGTGAAAATGCCGTAATGATCCAAATATGGACTGCACTTATAACCATACTTGTCCTAAAGGCATTAAAAGCAATAGCAAAACACAAATGGTATTTATCAAATCTGGTCGCATTTATAAGGCTTAATTTATTTGTAAAAGTAGATTTAATCAAATGGCTTGATCAACCTTTTGAGAACAAACATCCACCACCTCAAAAGGAAATACAGGGGGTACTATTTTAAAAATGACGAAACAGTAAGCGAAACCCAATAGAAATAAGACTATTTGAGTTATTTAAAATCGTTTAGGACACTATTGAAATGAAACATTCAATTTTTAGATCAATTTTAATCGGCTTGCTCTTTGGGATTTTATTCTTTATGGCAACTAAACTAATTATCATTCTGCTTATAGTAGGTGCCATATTCAAACTCTCTGGAAAAGGCAGGTGGAAAAAGGAACAGTGGAAAAAATCGTAAAATGGCTTATGCGGATAAGGTAAGAAACATGGGAGATGACGACTATGCAAAATTTAAAGAAAACTTTGGCAAGAATCATTTTTACAAGTACTAACAAAAAAAAGAAACACCATGAAAAGCAAAAAGAACATAGCAATAGTAATAATTACAGCTGCTTTAACAGTAGGAGGATTGTCATTGGCAAAAGCAAAAATGTACAAACATCACTTCCAACACAAAACAGGACATTATGAAAAGGGAAATGAAAAAGGAAAACACTGTTGGCACTACAATAATGACCCTAAAAAAGCAGTACAAGAAGAAGAATAGTTAAATAACAGACAGCAGCGAATAATCGAAATAATAAAGAAGAAAAGTTCCACATTAGGAGCTTTGTGACTACTCAAACCTCTTGCAATAGCAAGGGGTTTTTGTTGTTTTAGGTTATTTATAGGTATTATAGGTAGAAAAAATGAATGTTTTTGAATGGTAAGAAATCCATCATTAAGCATAAAATTGGTTTAGATTTATTTGCCTTAGAAATTGAAGTACATTGAGAAACCTGAAAAACTTTAGGAGGAAAAAGACTACTTCAATCTTAGTGGCATTACAATAAAGGATTGAATAAAACGTATTAATATAAGTAACCAATCATTATGAGAAAACTAAAAATATCACTAAGGTTCATACTTCTATGTCTAATAGCCATTCCAATTTTAAGCTTTATTGGAAAAAAAGAAATTAAATCTTTTGATAAGGGTTTTGTTAAAATTTCCGAGGGCAAAATGCATGTAGGAGATGATACCAATGCAACAAATATATTGGAGACCATGCAATTCGCACATGTATACTGCTCAAAATACGAAGTTACAAATTCCAATTATAGGAGATTTCTAAGTTACTTGAGAAAAAATAATCTAGCGTTATATAACAAGTGTATTTTCGACTCTACAAAATGGATTACATTTTATCCGTATTCGTATAATAGTCCCTTAGAGAAACATTATCACAGTCATCCTGCTTACAATGAATACCCTGTAGTGAATATTGATTACAATTCAGCGTTAGAATATTGCAAATGGTTTACTAAAGAATATAATGCAACCAAAAAAAGAACCTTTAATAAGGTTAAGTTTAGGTTGCCAACTGAAAAAGAATGGATAATAGCTTCAATGTGTTTGCCAGATGGTAAATTGCCTTGGTATGGCGACAAAGGGTACAATATAGAATTAAAGTACATGACAAATATCAAGTATAGTGTAATTGCAGCTGAAGGAAATGTGGTGCATTATGGAGCTGATAAGGCATTGTACATGACTAAAGTAGGACAGTACCCGAAAAACTCAATAGGTATTTATGATATGATTGGAAATGTTGCAGAAATGATATCTGAAAAAGGAAAAGCAAAAGGAGGTAGTTGGAATAGCTTTATTTCTGAGTGCTACATTAACCAATTTCAAGAATATGAAGGTGGAAATCCTGAAGTGGGGTTTAGATTGTTTATGGAAGTAATTGAAGAATAAACCCATTGATCATGCTCTAATATTTTGAATTTGCAAAGGCATTTGTTGTTTTAGGGTTTGCCTCTTAAATATTTCTTATAGCATAATAACAGCTGCGAAAGCGACTATATTATTTGCCTAGTTAGCTGGTGATATCATTTTACTCAATAGTACCTTGATATTTTACTCTTAAAGTATGGCAGAATAGCTCCAATTCTTTAGATTCGCATCATGAATTTTAGAATTCCATTAATTGCCTTAATATTTATTGGTTCGATGGGCGCTTTAAATGCGCAAGACACCACGGTAGTATCCAGCTTTAACTATAACAGCACCACGCGCGATACCATGATTGATTTTCCAACTGGAAATGAATCCTATCGTAAAATATTAATGCTGTATAACATGCGCTGCAAGGGAGCAAGAGTTTCAACAGGTTCTAGCAGGAATTTAGGATGTGGTGAATGGGATTATAGTTGCAATACCTATATCACTGACTCAACAAGACGCGATTCATTTTTAAGTTCAGTTGGAGAGCACAGCGTGAGTAGTTATAGCGGAACTAATTTTAATTATGCAATCAACCCTATATATGATTACTTCAGAAGCGTTAAAAAAACGGTGAATGTTCAGCAAGTATTCAGTGAAAATTCAGCAGCCATAGGGCAGGGGAATACACCAAACTCAGATTTTCTATTTACTAATGGGAGTAAGACCCAAGTTATTTATACCGCGGCAGAATTAAATGGCAACGGCTTAGCGGCTGGCATGATCAAAGGATTGGGTTTGTTTGGCACAACAGCAGGTAGTGTCACCGGTTTAAGAATTAAACTTGGGGCTACAGGACAATCCTTAAAAACCAATTTTTTGAATATACCATTGCAGGAAGTGTTCTATGACGATGCATACTTGAACTTGGGTGAAACCCACTTACAGTTTTACGATTCATTTTTTTGGGACGGAGCGTCAAACATCATACTCGAAGTGAGTTGTGCTAAGGCAGATGCCTCATTAGCGCTTCGCTCATTTGCATTGGGATCTATTGATGTGGCTACTGCACAAAATGGAACCAGTCTTTATTTTGATGGTGCAACTTATCTTCAATCCACATCTTTTCCAGGCATATTAGGTGCAAATGAACGAACCATTGACGTATGGATAAAAAGCAAAACCGTAAATGGGGAGATTTGTAGTTGGGGAAGAGATCGAGCTGGAGAAAAATGGGTATTTCGAGTAAATGACAATGGGGCATTGCGGGTTGAAGTGAATGGAGGAAATATCATTGGTACAACCTTATTAACCGATAATAAATGGCATCATGTTGCTTGCGTATTTAAAGGTACTCAGGTAACGGACATCAAGTTGTTCGTGGATGGGACAGAAGAAGTGGTTGCCAGTTCAACCAATCGATCGATTAATACAACCATAGGTACACCAATACGCATCAGCAGAGGAATTAACAATCGTTATTTTGTGGGTGAAATGGAACAATTGAGGGTATGGGACAAGGCACTTACCACAGGACAAATAAATGAAGTGAAGCATTGCGATGCTATACCAGCAGCACTATCACTCAACCTTAAATCTCAGGTTAATTTTGATGATTTAAATGGGGAGCTTTTTGCTGATGACGCACCGGGTGCAGCAGACGCCAGATTGTATGGAAACGATCAACGCAGAGCAATCTTTAGCGATGATTTATTTGCTCAGTTTAAACCACAAAGCACTATGCGTCCATATGCATCTTTTTACCAGGGCTATTATGCACAAACCGTGAACTCAACGACCGTATTAGATAGTATGTCAAAAATTAAAAATTATCATCGCAAATTTAAGGTAAAACCAAATTATGGAGCAATCTATGATGATTCTGTTGTGGTTATTGAACAAAATGTGTACTGGAATGCTGAGGACATAACCTATTTCTATGATGAAAATGGGCAAGTGTATGATTCGGCTCAAAATACTACTGATGGAACGGTTAATTTGACCACCAATTTGCCGTATTACCGCAGATACCCATCCAGTTTAGAAATCATGTCTTTTGTAACCCCATATGGGATTAATTTAGATTTGGGACCCACTGGCAAAACCTGGGTTTTTGATATGACGGATTTCACGCCCATTCTTAAAGGAAAGAAACGCATGTTTATGAGTAGAGGTGGGCAATGGCAAGAAGAAATGGATATCAAGTTTTTGTTTATTAAGGGAACGCCTGAAAGAGAAGTAAAGGATATCAAGCAAATTTGGCCAACTTCATTTGTAACGGCCAATTACAATCAAATATTAGCCAATACAAATTATTTTCCACCTGTTCAAGTGCCGGTGAATAATGAAAACTATAAAATAAGGTCAGCCATAACCGGTCATGGACAACAAGGGGAGTTTATTCCAAGGGAACACTCCATCATTGTAGACAATCAAACTTTTACCCAACGGGTATGGAAAGAATGTGCTGAAAATCCAGTATTCCCTCAAGGTGGAACATGGATTTACGACCGGGCAGGATGGTGCCCTGGAATGGCAACGGATGTTGCGGAGTATAACGTTACCGATCTTGCGAAAGGCAAAAATAGCATCACCGTAGATTATACCATAGATGCAGGTCAAGGCGATTCACGTTATATTATTAATAACCAATTGGTGACCTATGGGGATTGGGAAAGTGTATTGGATGCTTCAGTTTCTGATATTGTAAGTCCATCCAATCGTGTGGAATACCAGAAAACAAACCCAACTTGTGTCAATCCTGCGATCAAGATTAAAAACATGGGTAGCGACACATTGACCAATGTAACCGTAGAATACTGGGTAAATGATAAAACCTATTCTAAAACGGATGTATGGCATGGAAATTTAATACCAGGAGCTGAAGCCGTTCATCCATTACCAGTTGAGCAAGAAATTTGGTTAAGCGCCTCAGGCGAGAATGATCGCTTTTACGCAACAATTAAATTAGTCAATGGCAGGGCAGATCAAAATGCCGCCAATGATTTAGCAGTAAGTGATTTTGTAATGCCGGATATGGTGCCGAATCATATCGTTTTATTCATGCGTGGTAATGCAGCCGGCTCTGAAACTTCAGTTACCCTTACGGATGATTGGGGACAATTGATCTATCATCGAGGTGCATTGGGCGTTAATCAATTATACAGAGACACGGTTCGTTTGGGTTCAGGTTGTCATAAGTTGACGGTTCAAGATGCGGATGATGATGGCTTAAGCTTTTTTGCAAATAATGACGGTTCAGGTTTTGTACGTATATTGAAAGTGGGAGGCGGTTATAATAAAACATTGCAAAGCGACCATGGAGATGGTGTTAGCTTTAGTTTCACTGTTAATCACCCATTAAGCATGGCTCATACCGAATTAAGCGATGATATTACTTGCTTTCCAAACCCAAGCAATGGTATTGTGTTTTTAGATGGTACGGGCTTAGAGAAGGCTTCTATTCAAGTGTACAATAATTTAGGAAAAAGGGTAAATCCTGTATTGAATTTATCCAACGACAACGCCAGATTAGATTTTTCAAAACTACCGGTTGGATTTTACTCTATTTCCATTCAAATTGGCGTTCGGTTAGAGACTAAAAAAGTAATTATTTATCACTAACGCCACGAGCATTGCAGCTTTTAAGGAGTGGTTAATTTACTTAGATAAATCACCACAATTCAAAGCAAAGTATTAAATTTGCCCCTTCAAAGCACGGTTATACTAAGAATACTTTTGGTATTTAAATGGACCGATTGCCTAGAAAAACTGGCTCCGTGGCGCAACTGAATAGCGCATCAGATTTCGGCTCTGAGGGTTGGGGGTTTGAATCCCTCCGGGGTCACTAAGTGATAAATCCAGATACTAAGTATAGTGTCTGGATTTTTTATTTCAAACGAGCAGAGTTTACACATGCGAGTAAAGCAATAAAAAAACCAAGATTTGAATATCAAATCTGGATTTATCCATTCTTCGGACAAGGATGGATCATATAATAATCCCTCCGGGGTCACAAGAAAAGACAAGTTCATTTTAAATGTGCTTGTCTTTTTAACTTTTACGGATATGATGTTGAGCATTCAATTTACTTTTCCAAATGGCTGTTATAATATTCCAGGCACGAAATATAAACGGCATAAGACCAACCATGAAAGGGCCGAGCGGCATATTCTGTATCATAAATTGTGCCTTCAACAACATCGTACTTTTCATATACAAAACCAGGATCACGCTTTTTGTCCTTTACTTTTCCTCCAATTGTTGAGGCATACATTTCTGGTTCTGGCTTTAAATAATTCTTCGTTACAATATCCAGATATTTACCAGCCATTCGTAGTGCCTCTTTTTTATACCCATATTTATCCAATGCCTTCACCATAAGCATATAAATGGGAGGCCAACCTGCGGGATAATCCCATTGATACAAACGATCTTGTTGACTTTTTTCGCAAATGGTTGGTCCATATGTATATTCGAACAAGGGTAAATTGGCAATCAGTTTTTTGGCTTGTTCTTTTGTTGCTAAACCAGCCCAAAGTGGGTAAAAGGTAGCAACACTTGCAACCTTTGAAAATCGCTGATTCACAAAGTCATAATCCCTAAACAAACCCCTATTTTCATCCCACATATATCGGGTGATCAAAGCTTTTCTGCGGGACGCTTTTGCATTCCAATCTACTTCCTCTTCAATTGCTAACTCTTTGGTAATCCAATCAAAATTCTTTTCGTATACATAGAGGTTTGCGTTGAGATCAATGGCAATGAATTCGTGGCATCTATTTTCGAAACGTGGCGTAAAATCCATTCCTACTTCGGCCTCTGTCATCCAAGCCTCGCCCATTTTTAGCTTAAACTCATCCGTTACGTCATACGATAAATCAAAACGAGGTGCCAATACATTGTAAAACTCAAGCAGCTCTTCACGTGTTGCATGATGATAAAATCTTTGCAAGCCTGAAATTGGTGTGTTGTGATTTTCTATTGCTTTTGAAGAAGTATCCGTCCAAAACAGATAATCTTGCTTTAATTTTTCATAAGCTCTTAATAGCCATTCTTTGTTTGCCAAACCACTCTCATACACTTCTTTTACCATCATAGAGAGGTATGGTATCTGCGAGCGATTTAACCCCCACGGTTCACTGGCGTTAGGCACAAAGCCCAGTTGATCGATTTCGGAAAATTGGTTATCAATGGCATTTTTAGCAAAGGGTGCAAAACTATCAATTTGCAATAAGCCTGCATTTGTAAAGTACGTATCCCAGCAATAAAGGACATTTACATTTTCATGAATGCTAAAGTATTCATAAGGCAACTTCAAACTTCCCGGCATTTGTTTTACGTTAGAATCCACCCTGGAATTCCCCCATGTTTTATGAATCATTTGGGCTACTTCTTGCCACTTGTCTTGGTATTTTGGGATGTATTTTTGACTCGATTCGGAGCTGTTGCAATTCATTGCAAAAATGGATAAGCCAATAAAAAGGATCAGCAGTCTTGGAAAAGAGGTTATTGAAATTTGCATTTTTTCACTCTACAATAATTGGGATTATTCGGTTGTCTTACCTGTTTAAAAGTGGATAATCCGTTAAAAGTGAACCACCTATTCCTGATTAAATTGAGCAGTGTAAAACAGGCTGTTAAAATGATTCATTTGAGGTGTAAAAATAGGTTATTTTGTCTATTTATAGTTAGTTTTTTTCTCATCTATTCACCTTCTAAATCTATTTTATGTGTGGCGAGTACTAATCTATCAATTATGGCATCTGCGATGGTTTGTTCTCCAATAGTTTGGCTGTCTGTAAGCCCTCAGATAAAATTAAACTTATCTTAGGTAATAATTAATAATTAAGGGAGAGATTTATTAATCTTAACCCTTAACTAAATGACATGAAAAAAGACAAAGAGATAAATAGCAAGTTCACTGATCAGTGAACTTAAACGCAAAACCAGAAGCAAGTATTCAGCAGTAGAATGGGTTTACTTATTCAGTGGCTAGGAAGTTGAGGGTTTACTTATTTAATTACAATAGATGTCAATTCAGGATTGAGCACATCTTTTAAAAAGAGCGGTTTCTTTTTCGCATCCCCTTTAACCGTCAAGTCTTGAATGGATAGCTTTTTTACATCATCAAATACCATGGCAGTTCTGTAATCATCTTCTTTAATGCAGACTCTAACATTCCGCATGGTTAGACCTTTTACATGGCGCACATAAAGACCCCAAGCAGGAAGCTCTCCAAACATAGAAAATTCTGGATAGGTTGTAATTAATTCGGGTACCTCATGTATTCGATACAATGGCATGTGCGCATAGGCTTCAATTCCTCTACCTGGATAGTTAATCTCAATATTTTCTAAAGTTACGTTCTCTATGCAATGACCTGGGTGCCCTGTAATGGATGAAGGAAAAACATTGTGAAAACCAGGAACCACTGGCCCTCTTAAGTCATAATTATAATCAGGTTGCTTATAAGGTACATCCACCTTTAAATTGCGAATCGTAATGTTTCTTAAGTCCCCTTGTCCTTTATCGTACAAGTTCGCAATTCTTAGAAACAACGCATTTCCAGTATTCTTAGCCCGTATGTTTTCTACCAAAACATTCTCTATCAAACCTCCATACCCGGTCTCAATGGCAATGGCAGATCTGTAGGTATCATAGACCTTAATATCCCTTATCACTACATTTTGAATCTTTCCTGCCAAGGCAGTGCCAAACTTAACCGCACTAGCACTAGACCTCACCGTGCAATTTGCAATATAAATACTATCACCATAATTTTTCATACTAAAATCAACTGACTTTAGGCAAATGCCATCATCTGCAGTATTAAAATAACTATTTGTTAATCTAAAGTTTTTACAATCAACAATATCAATACCATCGTTATTCCAGTAACTCATGCTTTCTACCTTTATATTGTCCACGGTTACCTGATTGCAAGACTGATAGGTTTGGACCCAGCAAGCTGAATTTTTAATCGTTACATCAATTACCTTAACCCAGTTGCAATGGTTAAACTCAATTATTTGTGGCCTTAACCAATGATAAGGTCTTCCCTCAGCAAAATTATAGCTACTGCTATCTAATTTACCGGTGTGAAACAAGCTATCTACATGCATTGCTAATTTACCACCTTGTCCATTAATCATTCCTTTTCCCGTTATAGCAATATTTTTTTCACCGTCCGCCATTACAAGCGCTTTCCAGCGGTTAAGTTTTTTGTAATGTGATATATCGGTAGAACCTAAAAGTACAGCTCCCTTTTTTAAATGCAATTCTACCCCAGATTTTAGGATAATTGTTCCAGAAAGAAATGTCCCTTTGGGTATAATAACCCTACCTCCACCATTTTCGCTAGCAAAGTCAATAGCCTTTTGAATAGCTTGAGTGTTTAGTATGGTGTCATTGGCTTTTGCACCAAATGTTAATATAGAGTAATCATCCGTCTTGCCGTTATTTGAAAACAAAACAAGAAAACTAAAAATGAAAAGTGCTTTTAACATCATTGGTATTTACTTTTTTCTCTTGATAAAATGCTATGCGAATATAGCGCTTTCCAAAATCAATTTTATGAGCTAGATTCGCATTCAATGATTTTTGAAAATACCTTTGTTAGAAATTTTTAAGGCATGGTGCGTCTTCTATTGTTGTTTATTTTAGTTTTATGCCTTGCCTGTAGAGGTAGTGATAAAAGCACCAATAAAAAAGTAGGTAAAGAAACCGGAAACGCTCTATATGAGCCTCTTATTTTAGCTCAACCCGTTTTGGCTTCTCGATTCAACTCATTAGATGATTTTAAGTCAAAAGTTCAGGTTAAATATTACAACTATAATGGGTGTATGGGTTCCAATTCTATGGTTCAATTGAAACTAAAAAATAAGAAATCAGAAACTAAGTGTGAATTAAAAAGTGGTTTGTCGCAAGCTGTAATTATAAAAGCAAAGAATGGCGGCCTATTAGATAAAGTGAAACTTACTTTGAGGTCTCCACATACTATCAGAATCAGAAATAATTTAAAAAATGTATTTCTTCTAGCCAGAAGAGAGGCAGGGATATTTGGGTACCGCGATGTAGCATTCTATGATTTAGCCTTGGCCTTATCTCAGCATATTAATAAAACAGAACGAGCTTATAAAAACACAAAGGATAGTGGCGAAAAAGGATACATTAATACCTTTAACCACATTGCTGCGCAAGCAATTATAACCTCATTCTTTTCCAAAGAACTGGCAAGCTTTGTGGCGGATGTTCATGAACGTAAAAATATGCCAGAGCTAACAACGGGTAAATTTACTCCTGAACAATTGCAAGACACATCTAACTACCCTGAAGATAATTATGTGGATATTATAAATAATGCTATAGGGCAGGAATTGGGCTTAGTTCTTCAAAAAAAACATCAACTTGATGAAGTTAAGCAATGCACACCCGAGCTATTTGCAAACTACCTGAATGACCTACAAAGCTATTTAAGTTGGTCTATGGGAATAGAATTGGAGCCCTTCCATTCAAACGATGAGGTTGTGGTCAGGTTTGCCCATAAATTGAACCATGTATTAAAAAAGCGCTTTTAATCTTTTTCTTGGAGCCTCCAACAAGATTGGCCATTATCAAACGTGATATCATAGCGCTTTAGTAATTCACCTTCCCCATAAATCTTCCATTTCTTTATGTCTACCAGCAATGTACTATCTACTTGAGTATTGCTTAAGATAGTGTAACTAAAATCAGAGCGTAGTAAGGCTACGTTTACTAATTTGGCATTTGATAAGTTTGCTGTTTTAAATACAGCATTGTTAAGTTCACACCCAGTTAAGTCTGCATCATTAAGGATAGCTGAATGAAGCCTAGCATCATTAAGCAGTGCTTCTCTTAAATCTGTTCTATTGAGCTTAGCATTTCTTAAAACTGCCTTTTCCATATTTGCCTTAAAAAGGATTGAACCAGATAAATCTGACCAATCCAAATTTGCTTTTTTCAAAACCGAATGGCTTAGGTTCATATTTTGCATTTGAGCTTTAGCAAAATTGGCACCATACAGATTGGACTTTGACATATTGGTTCCGTTTAATACAGCTCCTTCCAGATTCGCTTCCTTTAGATTAATGCCTTGAAGATTATAAGCAGACAAGTTAACATTTCTTAACACAGCTCCAGCAAATGATACTTGCCTTTTGATTTGGGTAAACGATGAAGAATCCATATTCATATGAATTAAACTTAGCAAGAGATAGCCTTTTACAGGGCTCACTTTTTTAACAATTCCAGTATCTGAAGAGATGAATTGGTAAGACCCAATCGTGTTGCTAAAAGCAGCAATTCTGCCAATAGTAGAAATACTTAAAGTGTTGTTTTTTGAACTTTTTAGCTCATTTCCTACAGTATCAAGTAGCGAATTCATAATTGCAAGAAATTCTACTTGTTGACTGCTAGAAATTGAACTTGCATATGGAATTTGTTTATTAAAATTGCTGATGCTAGACTTTAGACTTCGATTTTTAGCCCATAAAAAAAGAACTGCAATAAAGAGGGTGGTCAATACGATAGGTAAAAGCAACTTTGCTTTTAGAGAACTTCTGCTCTGATTGAATAATTTACTTCTAGCATTGGTAATTGTAATTACCAACCATACGATTACTATCCCGCCTATTAAACCCACCCAAAATGATTGCGATTGATCTATAAAAGGAAAATTGATATAGCCAAAAAACCAACCCACAACAACAGATAGTATTAGAATAGTTAGAAATAAGGTTTTGCGCATATGATCAAAATTTAATCATTGGGACAAAAGTATATATTAAAAACCAATGAATTTTAACCTTCTTTCCTAATTCTCATTAAAGTTCGAGGGATAAATGTAATTTTACTGCATGAAATTAATAATTTCAATAAAAATTGCGGCCTTCATCTTTATCATCAACTCTTGTCAATCCATAAAAGAGTCAAAAATTCAAGATTCTGTAAACCCTTTTTACACAAGCACCAAACCATGCACAAGATGGTGGTGGTTTGCTACAGAAATAAAAAAGACAGACATCAAATATCAATTGGATTGGGTTAAGGAAAACAACTTTGGTGGAGTAGAAATTTGCTGGCTTTTTCCTTTGCATCGCTATAAAGAAATGTATGCCCGAAGGTATAATCGATATTATCCTAAAGATACCAGTGCCCAAAAATGGCTTAGTTCAGAGTGGTCGGAAATGGTTGTTTACACAAAGGCTTATTCAGATTCAATTGGGCTGTCTTGTGATTTTACGTTTGGCAGTGCCTGGGTTATTGCTGGAGATAATATTACTAAAAAGAATGGTACTCAAATTTATGGAGATACTGCTTTTGAACACTTTTTAACATACAGCTGGGCTTATCCAGATAACCTTCGCGTCATTAACCATTTAGATCAAGATGCCTTTGAAATTTATGCCCAACGTTTGGTGAAAGCACTAAAACCTGCGCTTAAAGGCACTAAAAATGCATTGTTTGTAGATTCGTGGGAAATAAAAATGAACGGAAAAAACAAAATATGGACACCCGGATTTGATTCAGCCTTTAAAGCAAATTTTGGGTATGATCTTATACCATATATGGAAGAAGGCTTGGATTCTTTCCCCGATGTTCGGTACGATTACATGCTCTTAATTGATAAATTTGTCTCAGAAGGGTTTTACAAACCATTTGTTGAAAAATGCAGAGATCTTGGTACCTGGTCTAGGGTTCAATGCTTGGCTTCACCAACAGATGTAATGACAACCTATGGTTTAGTAGATATTCCAGAATCTGAAGCCATGTTAAACAATCCAAACTATGCAAGAATAGTTAGCTCTTCTGCATGCTTAGCCAGCAAACCTATTGTGTCTAGTGAAACCTTCACCTGCATGTACGGTTTCCCTGGAACTTACTTAAGACAAGAACAGATGGCTGATCTTAAAATGGTTGCAGATGCGCTTTTCGCTCAAGGCATTAACCATCATTTTTATCATGGCATGCCCTACAACCCTAAAGGTTCAGACAGTATTGACTTTTTTGCCACAACCTATATTGGCAAAGGAGGTAATTTAACAGAAGAACTTCCAGCATTCAATTCATATATGGAGAAAGTAGCAGGTTTTATGCAAAAGGGCAAAACGTATAGTGATGTAGCTGTTTATATACCTTATGAAGACGGAGTAATGAAAGGTGCATACCCACCAGAAAGACAACGTGTTTGGGTATGGGGAGAATATGAAATGCGCTTTATCGATCTACCTAAAGAAGTAGAAGGCTATCATCCGATATGGATTAATCGCCATTTCCTAAATCAGGCAGAATTTATTAATAAGAAGCTGGTTGTTGGAGATGCTCAATTCTCTTCATTGTATATAGATGTTAACTACATGGACATAAGAGCTCTTAAAAGGGTGTTGCATTTAGCAAAAAAGGGATTACCCGTTTGTTTAAAAAGGTCTCCAGCACAACCCGGAAAGTCAAAATCTGATGAGTACGGTAAAATATTGAATGACTTAAAGGAATTAAATAACGTTTCAACTCATTTTTCTAAAGTTGTTCCAAATGCTCCTTTGCTGCAAAGCGATAGCTTGCCCGCTTATTGGTGTAAAAAAGACAAGGAGGGGAATGCCTACTTGTTCCTTGCCCAATCCAAATCTAAAGACTTGGTTTATCCTGTTTTTTCGGGCCAATCATTTATGAAAACAAGCGAAAAAAGAACATTTAACATTGCATGGAATGGAATTTTACAGGAACTTGAGGTTGAGTTTAAGCCTTATCAATCTGTCCTTCTCAAAATTACACCTTCAGGAAAAATCGAAAACTTGGACATTGAATTTATGCCTAAAACGCCAAACGTAAAACCTGCTGAACCTCAGTTGATGAATTTTTAAACATTGCTTGTCAGAGTATTGTTATGAGCAATGAAAACAGCATGAAAGACAAAACCTTCTTCAGATTTCAAGAGGTCAATTGCATTACTCAATAATACCACAATAAGTAGATGATACTATAGGAGTTTATAATTTAGATACTTTTTCTAATCTGACTCGATTCGCATAATAGAGTCGAATAAAATAGACTCCAGGAGTATAAGCTGACACATCTATTTCCATTCGTGTTTCAGATCCCAAATCCTTCTCATCTACAATTTTACCCAATGAGTTTATTATTTCTAACCTACTGACACCTTTCGTATTTAGTGTAAAGTATGTATCTGATGGGTTTGGAAATGGGGTCAATTGTTCCTCTTTTTTCCAAATTGGAATGATCCATGATTTGGAGTTTTCTGAATTATAATCGTATTGTACAATTTGGTAATAACCTACGGGTGGAGGGTTATTGTCTATATAACTATGCTGGTGTACCTCTAGACGGTTATCGCAGTCAATGGTACTCAAAAGTTTCCATTCAGGATGGTGATTTAGCTCTAGTGATCTTCTAATAATATAATGACTGCAGTTTTCTTCTTGTGCAACAGTCCATACGAGTAGATTCTTATTTGAAGGTAAATGTTCCCCTGTAACACCCAACCAATTCACAGGAAGGAAAGAGGAAAAATCAATTACCATATCACTTTGTCCATTGCAACCTGTTCCAATCGTAAAACTGTCAGACGCCTCTATTCCAACTACTCTTATGGAATCCGGAATGCTATCCATTACAAAGGTAAATGTAATACAAGTTTGCCTGGCAGACCCGCAGGATGGGGGGTTGGAGCAACCAAGCCTTCCGGATGTAGTAGTGGTAGTGAATATAATATTCTGTTGCCCAGATAAAGGCGAGCTGCCTGGGCCGGTTGTGTCTCCCTTAAATCCAACACCCGTGGACGCACCCGTTACTGTATCTGGAGTGAATGAGTTAATTACAAGCGGGGAGTTGCCAAAGAAAGAAAATGCAAATCTTCCTGTAGGGTCCCCGCCAGAAGATCCACCAGTAAACCCATGTCCAAAACAGAGACTAGTGGTAATAGTGTATGGTCCACTTCCAGTAAAACTGGTTAAAGTAAATTGCGAAAGGTTGCAGGTAAATGCAGGTAGACTCATCAAAGTTAAAATGCAGAAAGTAATTACCTTAATCATATTTTTATTTAGCCCGTACTCAATGTTACCCCAAAACTAAATAAAAACCTAAGTATATAGAAAGACAATCTGCAGTAAGTTGAAATTCAAAGTCAATTCGATACGATTGCATTATTTAAATTTATATTTGAATAAATGTACTGCAATGAATAAAATGAACTCAGTATTTATCGCGACAAGTATTGATGGCTATATCTCAGACCGGAATGAAGGTTTGGATTGGCTTAATAAAATAAAGGTTACCGAAGGGGAAGACATGGGGTATGGCGCTTTTATGAATCGTGTGGATGCCTTGCTAATGGGGAGACGGACTTTCGAGAAGATATGCTCTTTTGATATGGACTGGCCTTATGAAAAACCGGTTTATGTATTGAGCAATACCCTGTCTGAAGTGTCTGAGGCATATAAAGGAAAGGTTCATCTAGTGAAAGGAGAGCTGAAGGCAGTACTTGCACACATCCATAGCAAAAATCACCTTAAACTGTATATTGATGGAGGACAGTTGATTCAGAGCTTTCTAGCCAAAAATTTAATTGATGAAATGATTATTACCACTATGCCAGTTCTATTGGGAGGTGGTGTGCGTTTGTTTGGCCATATGCCCGAGGAGCAATGGTTTACACTGGTAAAGTCAACCGTATGCATGGATCAAATTGTGCAAAATCATTATAAGCGGAGTGCGGATTCTATTTAATGCACCTGTCAAATCTTTAGAACTTCTGGGAATTCTTACGAGGATTAGGCTACATTTGCGACCTTCAAAAAATCACTTATGACTAAGTTCATTTTCAAGAATTTTACTTTTAATCCCAAAGATGACATTTTATCGGGTTTAACTGTAGCATTGGCATTGGTGCCAGAAGCAGTAGCCTTTGCCTTTGTTGCTGGAATTGACCCATTGGTGGGCTTATATGGCGCATTTATGATGGGCATAATCACTTCCATGTTTGGTGGTCGCCCGGGAATGATTTCTGGAGCAACGGGAGCCATGGCCATTGTGATGGTTCATTTGATTAAGCAAGGGAATGATATTGGTCTAACTTTAGCGAATCCTATTCCGAATTTAGGACTTCAATGGTTATTTATAACATTGCTCATTGTAGGTTTTATTCAAATAATGGCTGGCGTATTTAAGTTGGGTAAATTTGTCCGTCTTATTCCGCATCCTGTGATGATGGGATTTGTAAATGGCCTGGCTATTGTGATTTTCTTGTCACAATTGGATTTCTTTAAATCAGGGGCCGGTGACAGTAAATCTTGGATGCAAGGATCCGATTTATATGTTATGGTGGGTTTAGTAGCCTTAGCCATGGCAATTATGTGGTTGTTACCCAAATTGACCAAAAAAATACCTGGAGCCTTAACTGCTATATTAGTAGTAGCGGCTATCACGATCTTCGGTAAAGGTTTAATCGGTGATGTGAGTACGGTTGGTTCTTTCATTAAAGACGGTGGTGGTAGCGGATTAAAAGGAAGTTTACCCACATTTCAATTTCAGATATTTGGATTATTCGATAGCATAAAAGGGCACTGGGGAACCATTATCTCAACAGCGAGTTTACTTGCAGCAGTGGGGCTTATCGAATCCTTAATGACGCTAAATTTGGTGGATGATTTAACCGAAACCAGAGGAAGTGGTAATCGTGAATGTATTGCACAAGGAAGCGCAAATATTGTGAATGGTTTATTTGGAGGCATGGGCGGTTGCGCAATGATTGGTCAATCCATCATTAACGTGAATTCAGGTGGGAGAGGTCGATTATCCGGAATGGTGGCAGCTATAGCACTGCTTTGTTTCATTTTGTTTGGTTCGGGTTTAATTGAGCAGATCCCGATTGCTGCATTAGTAGGCGTAATGTTTATGGTAGTGATCGGCACGTTTGCATGGAGTAGTTTTCGCGTGCTCAACAAGATCCCATTGTCAGATGCAATTGTATTGATTGTGGTTTCTGCAATTACGGTTTGGCAAGATTTAGCCATAGCAGTGTTGGTTGGGGTCTTGATTTCAGCATTGGTTTTTGCTTGGAAGAATGCAACAATGATTCGTGCTCGAAAGCGCATCAAAGAGGATGGAACCAAAGTGTATGAGATCTGGGGTCCTTTGTTTTTTGGATCAACCCAGAATTTCCAAAGTAAATTTGATATAAAAGAGGATCCGAAGAAAGTTGAAATTGATTTTATAGAATCTAGAGTGAGTGACCATTCAGGTATTGAAGCACTGCGCAGTATTGCGGACAAGTATCTTGAATTGGGTAAAGAAGTAAAGCTGACCCATTTGAGTCCTGAGTGTAAAGACTTATTGCTAAAGAACAACCCTGACTTTGCCGATGTTATAGAATCATCCATTGATGACCCACGTTATCATGTAGTGACGAATCTGCTGGATAAGGAGGTTTAGGACACGCTATTATCTTCACAGACTAGTACGTCAGTGCATACTGCATGATATTAGCACCCATTTTAAGCGCTTGAGCACGTTTTTCCGCTGGATCGTTATGCACTTCAGGATTTTCCCATCCATTGCCCAAATCGGACTCATATGAGTAAAAGCAAACCAATCTGCCTTTATAAATCAGTCCAAAACCTTGCGCTGGTTTGCCATCGTGTTCATGAATTTTGGGTAATCCTTTAGGGAAGGGGTATTTTATGCTATAAATCTTATGGGAGTATGGCAATTCGACAAAACTGAGATCAGGAAAGACCTTTTTCATTTGAGGCCTTACATATTTATCTAACCCATAGTTGTCGTCAATATGAATAAAACCTCCAGCTTCTAAGTATTTTCTAAGATTAGAGGCGTCTTTGTTATCAAAAACGATATTTCCATGCCCTGTTAAATAAATATAAGGGTAATCAAAGATTTCATCTGAGGCAATATCAACAATAGCATCATTGGGATTGATGTGAGTTTTAATGTTTTGATTGCAAAATTTGACCAAGTTGGGCAATGCAGTACGATTTGCATACCAATCCCCACCTCCGCGATATTGCACTTTGGCAATTTTATACGTATACGATCCACTGCCAATAAAGCTAAAGCTTAAAAGGCACAATGCGATGCAATAAAATCTATTACGAATCAACAATGAGGGCTTACTTAATGAGTTTCTTCTAAACGGCTCGATTTGGAAATAGATTCCATTACGATGCGAATTGAAGTTTCATTAGGGCTTTCATTTAGTGAATCTAATTTGTTTAAGGTGTCTTTAGATTCCAAATAAAATAGCTTTGCAGCTCTGTCTTTATTGATAAACTCCTCTATTTTCTTAGAGCGTTTAGGGGAGGTTTCTTTATAAATGTATTGTAAAATGTCTTCTTGAGTAAACTTTGGATTCATAGGCTAAAATTATTTCATTACACTTACAACGCAAGTTACCCAATATTATTTTATAAAACCAAAGATTTCTTTTCGATGAGTTTGCGCATGTTAATCAATGCATATCGCATTCTACCCAAAGCAGTGTTCAAAGGAACCTTCGTTAAGTCGGCAATTTCTTTAAATGACATATCACCATAGTGCCTCAATAGCAACACTTCTTTTTGATCATCCGGTAACTCATCCACCAGTTTACGTATGGTGGAGGTAGCTTCTGCTTTTTCCATATCCTTCTGCTTATTGTCGGCAAAACTCATGGAATCAAGGATACTTTCACCTGTCTCACCATTGATTGTAGGTCTGTTTTTTGTTCTTCTAAAATAGTCAATGGACATATTGCGACCAATTCTCACAGCATATTGGGCAAATCTTCCATCGTCTGTATATTTTCCAGAACGTAACATTTTAACTATTTTTATGAAAGTCTCTTGAAATATGTCTTCTGCAACATAAGAGTCCTTAACAATCATGATAATGGTAGTATAAATCTTGTCTTTGTGCCTATTAAGCAATGTTTCAAAACATGCATCATTTCCATCTAAGAAATGCTCAATAAGTTGACTATCTGTGATTTTTAAATTTGCCATACACTCTATTTTTGGTTATTAAGGTTAGAATTAATAAAAAAGTTGAAAAGTAGAGTTGTTGCGTATAGGCTATTTATTGTTTAAGATTAAGATGCAATATACAAGCAAAAACTGGTTAATCCAAATAATTGTATGGTTTATCTTAAAGTTACAGATGATTTCCCAATGGATACTTTATCTGCAAAAACCTCTACAGTGTAGATTCCTTCTGCATATTCAGTACTTTTTTTATGATACACATCAACAATCTGATCTGTGTTTTTGTAGTCAATGATTTTCATAACACTGTATTTTGCAGCACCACCATCAGCTAACTGGAATTCGCCATTTGACCCATTCAATGGTTCAAACGTAACTCCATCTGGACCAGTTATTTTAACATAAAGAGGCTTATCACCGGCATCAGCAATTTTATTTTCTTGAATTCTAAAAGTAGCTTTAATAGCATCAGTTCTTCTTGTTTTGCTTGTTTCTACTTCCTTTCCGCTTTTTCTGATCTTTATACCTGTAACTGATACCTGGTCAGCTATCAATTGCTTTCCTTTTGCAATTACCGCTTCTTTCTGAGCGATGGTTGTATTCAATTTTTCGGTAACTTGTTTTTCAGCTGTTAGCTTGGTTGTGGTCTGGTTTAAGTTTTGTGTAGTCACTGCCAATTCATCCTCCAATGCTCTAATCTTATTTTGAAATGCGGTGCTCTCCGCTCTAAGTGAGCTGATTTCAGCACGCAACTTAGTAAGCTCCTTTTTACTCAGGTTCTTACCATTCAATGCAGTTCTTAATTGGGCAACTTTGCGCTCCAATTGTGTTTGAAGTTCAGAAATTGCAGAATCTTTTTGTGCTTCAGAAGATTTTGTAGCCTCTAATTCATTGGAAAGTGAAGTTAATTCTTCTTCTAGAGACTTCCGGTCTTCATTCAACGTTTCGTTTTGCTGGGTGAGGAACACATTGTCCTTTTTTCCTGTATACAGCTTATAACCTAATAGGCCATTGGTAATTGCTAGTATTGCGATTACTGCATATAAAAATATCTTGCTCTTTTTGTCTTTTTGGTTCGATTCCATTATGGTAGAATTTTTATGCAAAATTAAACATTAATTCAATTAGTAAGTGCATAGTTATTAACGTATTTCCTTTTATGTGTAATCTATTTTGTAATTATTTGATTTGTTAATCAATAATTATCTGCATTTTTGCCCTTGTTATACATGCAAGTAGAGAAGACACCTATAGAAGGCCTTTTAGTTATACAGCCTAAGTTATTTAAAGACAATAGAGGGTACTTCTATGAATCCTTCCGGAAGGATGTGATTAATGAACATATCGGAACTATTGATTTCGTTCAAGACAATCAAAGCTTTTCAGCTAAGAATATTTTACGTGGATTGCATTTTCAGAAGGACCCCAAAGCACAAGGCAAATTGGTGCGCGTAATCCAGGGCAGCGTTCTGGATGTAGCAGTTGACATTCGAAAAGGGTCTAATACGTATGGTAAGTCCTATCAAATTGTGTTATCCGCTGAAAATCACACCCAGTTTTGGATACCACCCGGTTTTGCACATGGGTTTTTAACCTTAGAAGATGATACCATATTTTGTTACAAATGCACGAACTATTATAGCAAAGATGATGAAGGGGGATTAATGTATAACGATCCTGAATTGCAGATTGATTGGGGTATAGAAAACCCAATTCTTTCCGAAAAAGACAAAGACTATATCCCATTTAAACAATTTGAATCTCCTTTTAATAAATGAAACCATCCATTAGCGACAACAAAAATATTCATGATTTACTTGAACAATTAAGCGTTAAATATGCCAATTCGGGTCAAGATTTAGAACATTACCTCAAAGGTTTATTAGAGGCGAATTTTGAGCCCTATTGGGATTATATCAACTTGGAAAGCCTACTGGCTTTGCAGCATCCCAAAACAGATCACCCTGACGAATTGATATTTATTGCGTATCATCAATACTCTGAATTGTTCCTAAAGTTAATTTTACATGAGCTTAAGCAAGCTGCATTTAAAATAAATTTAGATGCAGCTTATCTCAATGAGCGCGTTGTTCGTATTAATAGATACGTTGAAAGCCTTGCACATAGTTTTGATATTATGATAGATGGAATGGAGCGGGAACAGTTTTTGAAATTCAGGATGGCCTTGTTGCCTGCAAGTGGATTTCAAAGCGCTCAATATCGTTTTGTAGAGCTTGGCTTAACAAATATCGAGAATTTATTGCATGTGGACCATCGAAACAAGGACGCAAAACTTAGCTTGTTAGAACTACTGGACAAACTTTACTGGAGACAAGGTGCAATTGACACGAAAAGCGGTGAAAAAACCTTGACCTTAAAGCAGTTTGAAGCATACTATGATATTCGATTCGAGCGTTTTGTGACTAAATACAGAAAGACCAATTTATACCAACTTTTTCTGAACTTAAAAGAAGCGGGCAAAGCAAACCAAAGTTTAATCGATAATATGCGTTTATTGGATTATAACTTAAATGTAAACTGGCGCCTCGCACATTTTAAATCAGCGATTAAATACTTAAAACAAAAAAATCAAGCTGTTGCTGCAACAGGTGGCACCAATTGGACGGAATACTTACCTCCACGTTTTCAAAAAGTGATTGCTTTTCCATCCTTATGGACAGATCAAGAAAAAGAGGAGTGGGGTAAGAAATGGGTGTTAGAGCAGATTAATCCGTAAGGTACTTTAAAGCGCTCATAACATAAATTGCAGCCGTTTCTGTACGAAGTCTTTGTTCACCTAAATCAATAAAAGTTGCTTTTGATTCTTTTAACATTTCTAATTCTTGGATACTAAAATCTCCTTCTGGCCCTATTAGCCAGATTGCATTAAGTGCGGGCGTTTTAATTTCTTGAATGGATGTTTTGGTTATGTTTGGATTGCAATGGCATGTATACAAATTAGTGTATGATTCGATTATTTGCTTTAATGAAGTGTTGTAATCAATTTCCGGCAAATAATACTGCTTACTTTGCTTGCATGCGCTGATTACTTGTTTCTTAATCCGTTCAGGGTTCAATCGGCTTCTTTCAGAATGCTGTGTTGACAAAAAGGTTAACTTTTGTATCCCAAGTTCAACTAGCTTTTCAATCATAAAGTCCATTCTAGCCGCCTTTTTTGGAGGTGCTATTGCTATGTGTACGGGTTTGTAGGGGCTCTTATGACGTTCCGTTTTTTCAATTTGGTAGGTACATTCTTTGCCCACTTTAGTAAGAATGGCAATATAAGACGTGCCCATACCGTCAAATAATTCAATAGAATCTCCCACATTTTTTCTTAACACTTTAGTGCAATGCCTTGATTCTTCGGAACTAAGGAGGCCAGTTTTCGAGTTAGTTGTATAGAACATAATAAAAAGCCCTCCCTAATAAATTAAGGAGGGCTTTAATAATCAATTATTTTTATTAGGCATCCTTTGTTTCAGTTTCTGTGTCATCATCATCTCCATCCACCAAATCTTTTGCTTTATCAATAGCATCTTTCCCAACTTCTTTCACCATGTCAACTGCATTGGCCATTTTGTCTTGTAGTGGTTGAGTTTTTTCATCAAGATTATCCACTACATCTTCAGCCTTTTCTTTTAGGTTGCTTGCAACTTCTTTGGTTTTATCCCAAGCATCTTCAGCAACATCTTCAACTTTGTCTAGCACATCTTCAGCTTTATCCTTTGATGTCTTCTGCCAAGTCTTTTACCTTATCCATAATGCCTCCGCTTTTTTCTTGCGTTGCATCCTTAACTTCATTTGCTGCTTTTTCAGTAGTCTCTTCTGCTCCACCAAATAATTTTTTTAATCCACTTAAAATTCCCATTGTTTTATTTTTTTACAAAGTAATGCTTATCACTACAATTTTCATAATATTATTATAAATCAATTCGGGAATATTAGCCCTAAAATAAGCCAAAATGCATTTGCTTTTCTTGTTCTATTACGTACTTTTGCAGCGGCAAGTAGGTACGACCAGCTCCTGCTGAACTCCCCCAGGGTCGGAAGGCAGCAAGGGTAGGCGGTTGTAGCGGTGCGATACTTTACTTGCCATTTTTTATTTTAAAACGATACCTTTGCTTTTTAAATGCGTTTCCTAAAGAATCTATTCATAGCCCTTATTGTTTCTATTCTGGTTTTCTTTGCTGTGGATAAAGGAATCAAATGGTATACAAGTCATCTCAATACGATAGAAATACCGGATCTTAGAAACCTAACTATCATGAAGCGTTTGATCAATTGAATGGATTAAAACTGATTCCAATTATTCAAGATTCAGTTTATGATGAGGAGGCTGAAAAATTTGCCATAACTGATCAAGATCCAGATCCAAAACGGATGGTAAAGGAAGGCCGAAAAGTGTATTTGACGATTAATGCATTGCCCCAAACCGAAAGTTCGGATGCCTAAGCTAGTGAATAAATCCATTAACTTAGGAAGAGCTTTGTTAAAAAACACAGGTCTGGATGTCGGAAATATTAATACCAAATATTCTCTTTTTGGATCTGGTGTAATCTTACAGCAATATTTTTGGTGGCGATTCTATTGCCAGTGGTAAGTTAATTGAAAAAGGGAGTAAAATAGATCTGTTGGTTTCAAAATATATTGACATTGATAGCGTTATATCAGAGGTGTAGATAATTCACAACTTGAAGGTTGGGGAGTATAAAGTAGGTTTTATGAATGAAAAGGCGCTTAGGCGAAGGATAAAATTGATAGAAATGCAAAACAAGCCTTGCAAGATTCAACAGGCAAAGATGGGTAATAGAGCGATAACGACTATTTTTTTATTTGGGGCGTGTGTTTTAACAACGTTAGCACAAGGACCCGTAAAAATAGTTTAAATAGCAATGTGCATGCAAAAGCTCGTATTGACATGAGCGCCATCGCAAGCACCTTACCCGGACACTTTACACCTGCCTTTTTTCGATGATTTTGCTTACAATGGCCCTAATCCAATCGATTCGCTTTGGCAAGATGATGATGTGTTTATTAATAATACGTTTACAAATAATCAAATTACTAGAGGCGTGGCGACTTTTGATCACCTAGACGCCAACGGAACGCCTTATAATTTCTTGAGTCGATTTGCTTCTTCAAGATCGGATACATTAACCTCTCAATGCATAAACCTTAGTAACGATAGAGATCTCAACAATTATTCAATAAGCGATAGTATTTACTTGAGTTTTTACGTGCAAACAGGTGGTTTAGGGGATGTGCCCGAAGCAGGGGATTCCTTACTGCTCCAATTTAAAAATTGCAATTGGTGATTGGACCACCGTTGGAAACATTACAGGGAATGTCGCTTCGATATTTACGCAATATTTTATAGCCATTGATAATGCAGATTACCTTTTTAATACATTTCAATTTCGTTTCATTAACTATGTGAAAAAACAGTGGTAATATGAACCTATTTTCATTTAGACTACGTGGAATTGAACGAAGATCGGAGCGTTAATGAGGCGGCGCGCGAAGGGCAATCGCTTTTGCACGGGAGCCTAAAGGGTCTGTTAGCACCTTATTCCATCTTACCCTATGATCATTTTTTGGTGAATCCTACCCGCTTATATGTCTACAGTTCAAACCGGGAGTTTTATATGAGAAACAATTCTCAAAATGCGACTGCTTTAGTTTTGTATGATGTTGAGGCTAAGGACGAACAGAATACCTCTTTTATAGTTTTCTGGCAACCAATGCTTCTAATATTCCACCTCAGTCAAGTTTGGTAAAAACTATTGATGGTTTTTCACTTGCGGGTCTCACGGGTGACACACCCATAATTACTACTAAATACACATTTCTGCCTAACAGTACGCTTACGTATGACTCCATTGAGCAACAAGTGTATAACAACTTTAATAATAATAGTGTAGAAAAGATAACCCGATTCCACCATTTACTACGCCTATGACGATGGTTCTGCAGAAGTAGGTTATGCATTAGATTACTCAGGACTGCCAAGCGGGCCTGGTTACACCGTAGTTGGTTTAACCTTGCCAAAACAGATACACTACAAGGGGTTGACCATTCATTTCAATCGAGCATTTGAGGAGGTTGGGAACCGGCCGATTAAGATCCAGTTTTGGGCAGATATTGCCAATGGCCCTGGAAAAGCGGATACCTTGATTTATGAATTGGAAGCAGTGCCTACTTACGTGAATGGTAGAAACGGATTTGCTCGTTTTGAATTAGACACGCTAATCATACTTCCTGCAGGTGAATTCTTTGTGGGATGGCAACAGAATTCAGGACTTTAAAATTAATGTAGGCTGGGAATGAAAACTACGACCAGTTGAATACTAATATTTATTATAATTTAGTCGGAAATTGGGCCCCATTGCCCTCTGGTTTTAACGGAACATTAATGATTCGTCCTTTAATTGGTAAGCCGATTATTCCTATCGTATCAGTGGATAAGTTGGATGCTATTATAGAATTCAATGTGTATCCGAATCCCTCGAATGGTAATGTTAATATTAACGGATAAAGAACCCATTCAGTATCAAATTTTTAATCTAACCGGTAAACTTATCATGCAATCCATGGAAGGTAAAATGGAGCACAGTTTACAACTTTTCAAAAAAGGAATTTATATTTGCCCTCGTATCTAACCACAAAGGCAGCAGTACACGTAAAATTATTATTAAATAATGGACGACATCAACGTTTTAGAATGAAGACACGACTTGATAATGGCGAAAAGCTAAATATTATTGACGTGCGAGAAACATGGGAACATGAGGAGTTTAACATTGGAGCGCAAACTCATCCCTTTAGGCACATTGCCACAGCGTATTGAAGATTTGAAGAATTGAAAGACCAAGAGCTTATTATTCATTGTAAATCTGGAGGAAGAAGCGGTTCTGCTAAGTCCTTTTTAACCGCGCAAGGATTTTCAAAAGTGCGTAATCTATTAGGAGGAATGCTCGATTGGCAATCTCAATTTCCAAACGGATAGAAGTTGCTCAGGCAGCAATTTTATTAGCTCTTGCTAGGGAGTATAATTATCATTGCCTGCAATACACATGCTACAGAAAAAGTAAAAGATTCTCCATTTCTTAATGTTTATGGAGAAGCGGATTATGTAGGTAGTGTGACATGTGAAAATTGTCATGCAGACAAGCAGCATACATTTCAACATACTGGCATGGGGCTTAGCTTCAGCAAGGCTACAAGGCAAAAATCTGGAGCAGATTTTAGCAATGCATTAATTTACGATAGTTTTCTCAGATTTGTTTTATCGTTCTTTTTTGGAGAGGCGAAAACATGTTTATCGCAGAATTCAGAATACAAGAGCAAGGACACCACTCATTATCGCGAAGAAAAAATCGAATATATAATTGGGAGTGGACAGCACACCAATTCTCATTTCTGGTCTGACGAAGGGTACATTTATCAAGCCCCAATGACTTGGTATGTTCAGGAACAAAAATGGGGGTTACCCCCGGATATGAGTCCAATAATATTCGGTTTTCACGTAAGATTGAACAAGAGTGTATGACTTGCCACAATAGTCTACCGATAATGGACAAAGCCCAGTACCCACAAGTACTTAGACATTCCCAACGGAATCAGCTGTGAGCGTTGCCATGGACCCGGTAGTATCCATGTAAAGAAAAAAACATAGGGATAACTGTTGATGTATCCAAAGGAGCGGACTATACCATCGTGAATCCCAAACGGCTTCCTTGGAAACTGCAAATAGATTTATGTCAAAGGTGCCATTTGCAAGGAAATGCGGTCTTGAAGAGTGGGAAGTCGTTCGCAGATTTAGACCAGGCATGGCATTAAGTGAAGTGATGCAGGTTTATCTGCCTAAATATGACAATGATAATCATCCGTTTATAATGGCCTCACATGCAGAGCGGTTTCAGCAAAGTAAATGCTTTATCCAATCCAATTCTGATAACCTGAGTCAATACAACCCGAGTTAAATTTTACTTGCATCAGCTGCCATAATCCCCATATTAGCGTTAAAGAAACCAATATTGGTCAATTTAATTCTACATGCGTTGGCTGTCATGCTGAAGGAAAGAATGCATCCTGTTCTGAATCTGATAAAATGCGAATGAAGGTAGGAGATAATTGTGTTAATTGTCATATGCCGCTAAAAGGTGCTAAAGACATTCCACATGTATCTATTCACGATCATTATATCCGTAAACCAGGAAAAGACTCTGTGGTTCTCATTCCAGGTAAGTGGTTGGATTAAAATCAATAAATGGAGGGGAAAAAACCAATGAATGCAGCTGCTTGCTTATTTGACTTATTTTGAAAAATTTGATGCGAAAGAATTCTATATGGATAAAGCAGATGATTTGGCCGCTGGATTCGATCTTATTAACTATAGCCCTGCAGTCGTGCATTACTGGTACAACAAGCAAAAGTTAATGAAGTGAAAAGAATAGGAGATAAGATAGACACTTTGACTGTAGCTGCTCATTTTACGGCATATCAAATAGCGCAGAGCTACTCTAACGAATTAAGTTACACATCTGCTCTGCTATGGTACCAGCGCGCGATTAGTTTAAAATCAAAGCATATGGAGTATCGATTAGCACGAGTGGAAGCTTTGCTAAAGCTTAATCAGCCTAAAAAGGCACTCCTTGATGTTAATTACATCATGACGGAGCAAAAAAAGAACGCCCAGGCATACTATTACTATGGTTTGATTCTAGTAAGTGAAAACAAGCCAACTTTGGCTATGGAACAGTTTAAACAAGTACTCCGATTGGAGCCGGATCATAAACAGGCTAAAAAACAGCTTAATCTACTGAATGCGCAATAGCCTCCCAGTCATCATTCGATTGGATTTCAAAGGCATTCATAACACCAGCTGCATGTGCAGCTTGAACATCCCTTTGTTGTCCCCGATCAAAAAGCATTGGTTTGGATTGGCGTTGTACTTGGCCAAGGCGCGTTCTATCATTAATCCCTTAGGCTTCTACATAAACAATTTTCGATAATTGAATGGTGAGGGCAATAATAGGTGGCCAGAAATGGAATGCCTTGGATAGCATATTCATCCAAAAGGATTTGATGCATTTCTTTCAAGTCTGCTTCTGTATACATCTGCTTTGCTATACCTCCCTGATTGGTAATCATCACGAGTTCATATCCTTTTGCACCCAAAATTTTACATTTTTTATGGCATGGTCCAGCAAGATAAAGTCCTCTTTTTTGCAAACATAATTCCCGAGTTCTCTATTGAGTACACCGTCTCTGTCTAAAAATGCAAGTTTTCTATCCATTCAATAAAATTATAATCCGTTAAAGGCTTATTTTCGCACGAAATTAAGTATTGTGTCTAACAAAATCGTAATCATTCCGACTTATAATGAAAAGGAAAACATTCAAAAGATGTTGGATACCGTTCTTTCAGTACATTCAGACTTACATGTTCTAGTAGTAGACGATAATTCTCCTGATGGCACGGGGAGTATTGTTGAAGATAATCAAAAAGTGCATCCACAGCGATTGCATTATTAAAGAGAACCAATAAAAATGGTCTTGGTACGGGCTTATATAGCTGGATTTAGATGGTGCTTAGAGAAGCATTATGAATACATCTGTGAAATGGATTGCGATATTAGCCATAATCCTAAGGATCTGGCTCATTTGATTGAAGCTTGTGAAATACAAGGTGCAGACATGTGTATTGGCAGCCGTTATGTGGACAGGTGTTAACGTGGTGAATTGGCCCCATGGGTAGAGTGTTGATGAGCTATTATGCAAGTGCTTACGTACGCATCATCACTGGAATGAAATCAGGGATACTACCGCTGGATTTGTGTGTTATACGCGAAAAGTACTTGAAACCATTGATTTAAATAAAATCCGATTTAAAGGCTATGCTTTTCAAAATTGAAATGAAGTTTAAAGCGTGGCGGAATAATTCAAATAGTAGAAGTTCCTATTATTTTCACTGACCGAACAGAAGGTACCAGTAAAATGACCAAAGGCATCTTTAAAGAAGCTTGTATTTGGTGTGATTGAAATGAAGATTAAAAGCTTGTTTTCAAAGCCTTAATCGAGTTTGCCTGCGCCTTCACGGACAAGCTCAGGCTCATGGGACCCGTGCAATCAATAATAGTTGAGGGCTCCATAATACTATTGCCCCCTGCAACGATAATATCTACCTTGTCTTGCCAGTCTGACTGAATCTCATATGGATCACTAAAATACTCAAGAAATTCATCTTCATTTTTAAGCGAAGAACGCTGACCAATGGGCTGCTTGATTTGCTCGAGAATTGCTTGACATATCTTGTTATCTGGAACACGAATACCCACTTCTTTACGTTTACTCATAAACATTTTCGGAATGCTATTATTTGCACGAAGAATGAATGTGTAGGGGCCAGGAGTATATGATTTTAACATTCTAAAAACGCTGCTACCAAATGGGTGTCGTGTAGTCACTGATTGTTGAAATAGAAGGCAAAAGCATAGACAAGTTGGATTGGGCAGGCTTTTTACCAACTAATTTACACAATTTTATCATCGCGTCTTTTTGGTTTTAAGCAACACACCAATGCATAAAACAGAATCGGTAGGAATTATAGCAATTCCACCATTATTCAGAATGCCTACAATATCTTGAATATCGGAGTAGGCAATGTGTTCTTTGTCAATTTCTATATACATGAGCTAAAAAAAGTCCATCTGCACATGCGGATGGACTTTTCAAAAATAGTTTTTTTCTTTTATAATTTGTCGCCAAATTTATAACTGAATCCTACACCAGTGAAGTGTTTCCACTGCACTCTCATTTGTTTACCCTGTGTATGATTTAGACCTGCAACATCTGTACTTACATCAACATCATCATCATAAATCAATATTCGTTAAGAAACTCACTGTAATGTATTTATTCACCTTCATGTTAATGGTATTTTGCCAGTTCACGTCAATTCTTTTGAAAACATAATCACTGTGATAAGAATTAAATAACTCAATACGTGATTGCCAGTTAACATTTTTCATAATATCTTTCTTAATTTGAGCATTAAGATACCAACCCATTTCTGTTCTAAGGTTGCTGTTCGAATCTATACCGAATCTTTCGGCCAATCTTAATGAGTTACTATACGTATATTTTAGCGTTATAGGAGAGGCAAATACAGAAAGGTATGAAGTAGGCTTATAGTCTAAACCAACAGATGCATAACCAAAAGCCTGAGCTAGAAAGTCAGAAACGGTTCCACCCTCTCTATTCAAATCAGATGGATCCCAAGCTGGAAAAAGAGTTGTGTTTAAATTAAACAAAGCAGCATAGTTCAATTTATCGTTTATTCTCCTACCGTATTTAGTTTGATAGACCAACTTATCTTCTGACTTAACAAAGTCAGATTTCCCATTTTTTACTACACCATAGGCAGCATCTAAATAGTTTTCCCATAAACCTATACCTTGTTTCTTGATTGCAAACAAGCTCGCATTTAGCACTAAACCTGATTGGTTTGATCCACCTGCAGCCCAATTGTCAAATAATACATTGGATCCGTTTGCACCAAAGAAACCTCCTTTAGTCCATCCGTCCTTAAATTCTTTTGTAGTAGCCTTTGTTTCTGCGGCCTTTTGTTTTACATCTCCTCCGTCTTGGGCAAAAGCGCCAGCACTAAGACTTAAGGTTAATGCCATTAGCAGTAATTTTTTCATATTGTTTTTGATTTTATAATACTTCTATAATAAAAAATGTGCCAAACTCTTCAGTATGGCACATTTTCTAAATAGTTGTTGTTCTTATTTTTTAAGGGCGTCTCTGATTTCAGTTAATAAATCAAGTTCTGATGGGCCAGCAGCTTCTTCAACTACTGGTTTCTTCGTTTTGTTGTAGGCCTTTAAAAGCATAAACATTACAAATCCAACAATAACTAAGTTGATAATAGTGTTAATCCATTTACCATAACTAATTACATTGGCTGGTGTTGCAACACTACCATCTGCATTTAGAACGGCAGGATCTAATTCCTTAACCATATCTGCGAAATTTAAACCTCCCGCAAAGTGGCCGATTACAGGCATAATGATGTCATTAACAAAACCGTTAATCAACTAACCCAATGGCCCCAGCCATGATTACTGCTACGGCAAAATCGATGACATTTCCTGTCATGATGAAATTTTTAAATTCTTTTAACATTTTTTTTAATTTTGGTTCATACCAAAGTTAAAAATTTTTATGCCAACAAGTACATTGGACTTATAAAAACCTAAGAGACAGCTTTTTCTACCGCTTCTGCGGCTTCTTTTAGCAGGATAACAGAGGTCACTTCTAAACCTGACTTGTCCATTAATTCTTTCGCTTCTGTAGCATTTGTACCTTGTAATCTTACGATTACGGGAACTGGGATAGTGCCCAATGCCTTGTATGCATCCACTACGCCTTGCGCAACGCGGTCGCAACGCACAATACCACCAAATATGTTGATTAATATAGCTTTTACATTAGGGTCTTTCAAGATAAGTCTAAATCCTGCTTCAACCGTTTCGGCATTAGCAGACCCGCCTACGTCAAGGAAGTTAGCCGGGTCACCACCACTTAATTTAATAATATCCATGGTTGCCATAGCTAATCCTGCACCATTTACCATGCAGCCCACATTACCATCCAATTTTACATAATTTAAATTATGCTTTTTGGCTTCTACCTCTGTAGGGTCTTCTTCAGATTCGTCTCGCATTGCCGCGTAATCTTTATGTCGATATAAGGCATTGTCATCAATATTAACCTTTGCATCAACCGCGATGATTTGATCGTCACTGGATTTTAGGACTGGGTTAATCTCGAACATATCTGCATCGGATCCGATGTAAGCGGCATATAAGCTTTTAACAAACTTGCACATTTCCTTAAAAGCAACACCAGACAATCCTAGGTTAAACGCAATTTTACGCATTTGGAACCCTTGCAATCCAATGGCAGGATCAATCCACTCTTTGTGAATTTTTTCAGGGTGTGTCTCTGCAACTTCTTCTATATCCATACCGCCTTCAGTAGTATACATGATAACATTCTGTTGCTTTGTTCTATCCAACAAAACGCCCATATAATACTCCTTGGGTTCATTTGCTCCAGGGTAGTATACATCTTGAGCAACCAAAACCTTACTCACTTTTTTACCTTCAGCTCCTGTTTGAGGTGTAATTAACTGCATGCCAATGATATCCGTGGCACGTTGCTCAACCTCTTCTAAATTCTTGGCAAGTTTTACGCCACCACCTTTTCCTCTGCCACCGGCATGAATCTGTGCTTTTATTACAACCCAGTCGGTTCCGGTATCTTCTTGTAGTTTTTTAGCAGCAGCAACGGCCTCTGCAGGTGTATTTGCCACAATGCCTTCTTGAATTTTAACTCCAAACGACTTAAGAATTTCTTTTCCTTGATATTCGTGTATGTTCATGAATCTAGTTTTACGTGGCGCAAAGTTATTTGCTTTTTTAGACTGAAAAAATATTTAAAGCTGAATATATTAACAGAATAAGAATAAATTTGTGCAATGCTTGTAGCCAGTGGATTAAAGAAGAAATATGGTAAACTAAATGTGTTAAATGGCATCGATATTCAGATAAAATCCAATGAAATTGTTAGCATAACAGGCGATTCAGGTGCCGGAAAATCTACTTTACTGCATATTTTAGGAACATTAGATCAAGCTGATACTGGGTCAATAATGTTTGAAGGAAAGGATATCAGCACTTTAAGCACCTCCGAATTAGCGGCATATCGAAACCGGAAAATGGGGTTTGTTTTTCAATTCCATCATTTATTACCAGAGTTTACCGCAATTGAAAATGTTATGCTACCCGCCTTAATAGCAAAGGAATCTAAAAAGAATGCCACAGATAGCGCCAAAAATATACTAACTATATTGGGTTTAGAAAACCGAATGAATCATAAGCCCAATGCTTTGTCTGGAGGCGAGCAACAACGCGTTTCCGTTGCTCGAGCATTAATAAACGGGCCACAGGTGGTATTTGCAGATGAACCCACAGGGAATCTAGATTCAAAAAACGCATTGGAATTATATGAGTTGTTTATCGACCTGAAGGAGAAGCTAGATACAAGCTTTGTGATTGTTACGCACAATCAAGAGTTGGCTAATATGGCGGATCGATGTTTGAATATGCAGGACGGTTTAATTTCTAAGTCATAATGGATTTATGGAATAAAGCTATACCAACGCTTCAAGAATATTGGGGTTTTGATAGTTTTCGTCCAGCTCAAGAAGCTGTAATAAAAGAATTGTTGCACAGCAAATCAGCGATTGGCATATTGCCAACAGGCGGTGGAAAGTCGCTTTGCTATCAAGTGCCTGGACTTATAATTGAAGGAATGACTTTAGTGGTTTCGCCACTCATATCGTTGATTGATGATCAAGTTGATTCGCTAAGAAGTAAAGGGATTTCAGCTATTGCGCTTCATTCTAGGCTTACGCAAAAGGAGTACTTTGTTGAAATTGACAATATCATCAATGGAAAATATCTATTCGTTTATGTTTCACCTGAAAAACTATTGTCAGAGCACTTTATTTCAATTTTAGAATCATTGAACATTGCCCAAATTGCTATTGATGAAGCGCATTGCATATCAATGTGGGGATTTGATTTTAGGCCTGCCTATCGTA
This sequence comes from uncultured Bacteroidia bacterium, assembly GCA_943788195.1. Classification (GTDB taxonomy): domain Bacteria; phylum Bacteroidota; class Bacteroidia; order NS11-12g; family UBA955; genus CALSPH01. Next base: position 1,720,328 of record CALSPH010000001.1, on the reverse strand, counting down.
AGATAGGGGAAGTACTTAATAAGTTTCCAGACATTTTTTGCATCGCTTTAACTGCCAGCGCAACTGATCTTGTAATAAAGGACATTAAGAATGAATTGGGCCTTAATCATACGAAGGTAAAAAGGGTCTCGCTCAGCCGTAGAAATTTACGTTATGCAGTGCTTAATGAAGAAAGTATTCATGCTAAGCTGCTTGAGCTTTGCAAGAAAATTGAAGGTTCGGGATTGATTTACACGAGGAGCAGAAAAGCGTGTGTAGAGTTATCTGAATTGCTCAAATTTAATGACTTGAATGCGGATTACTATCATGCTGGATTGGATATAAAGGAACGTAGCTTAAGGCAGAAAATGTGGATGTCTGATGAAATTCGCATTATGGTTTGCACGAGTGCATTTGGAATGGGAGTTGACAAACCAGATGTACGCTTTGTCTTACATGCTGAACCTCCAGAAAACTTAGCTTATTACTATCAAGAAGCAGGCAGAGCAGGCAGAGACGGTAAAAGATCATATGCGGGACTGCTCTATAATTCAGAGCAAATCATTCGTTTACAAAAACGATACTTGAATCAGCAGATTAAGTCTGATGAATTGGTAAAAGTATACGATGACCTGTACAGTTACTTTCAGATAGGCGAAGGAGTTGGGGAGGGTTTGTCCTACTCATTTAGTCCGAAAAAGCTTGTTGACCGATCGCCTTATTCAACGAATATTTGGCACACTGCATTGAGTTTATTGCGTATGCATGAAATTATATCTTTCAGCAAAGACTTTAAGTCAACTTCTTCTATTCAAATATTAACTGACCAATTGGGAATGGAGGGATTTGAAAAGGATAATGAGCCATTGAAACGAATTACACAGATCATCGTTCGGAAATATGCCGGGGTGTATAATGGGTTAACCCGAATAGATGAAGGCTTTATTGCCAAAGAAGCTTCACTTCCAGAACGCGTTGTCAAGCAGTATCTTGTTCGATTAAATGACCTTCAGCTAATTACCTATCAAGCCTATGAGAATGAGAATACCATTTTATTCCTAAAAGACCGCATTCGGAATTTCATACCAGATCAAGCCAAATTAAAAATGCTTGAAGGGCAGAAAAAGATGGGTTATGAAGGTATGATAGAATATATTGAAGATGATCATAGTTGTCGCAATCAGATGATATCATCTTATTTTGGTGTTCATCAAGATATTCCTTGTGGTGTTTGCGATCATTGCAAAAAGCTTAAAAAATCAAGGACATTTGAGCATGAGTTTAGTAAAATCTCACTGGAGCTTAAAAATTTGGTTGATATGGACAACAATAGAGAAAACCTGTTGTTGGAATTAAAGAATAAACCACTGCATACCTTAGTATTGCAAGAATTGATTGAACGCAAAATAGTATATAGAGATAAAGGGAAGATTCATTGGAAAGAAAGCTCGAAATAGTATTTTTAGTTTCGAATGATCACAGCACTGATCAGCGAATGAGGCGCATTTGTCTTACATTGCACAATAGAGGGCATCATGTCCTAGTAGTGGGTCGAAAACTGAACATCCAGGGTGAAGCTCAACAAACCCCTTATAAACTGCAATTACTGGAATTAAGCTATTATCACGGGCCGTTGTTTTATTTCATGCTTATGAAACGGCAAATTGAATATGTTCAAAGGTTAGCAAAAGTGGATATTATATCAAGCGTTGATAGTGATACCATCTTGGCTGCGTCAAAAATTGCTAAAACAATGGAAGCTATTCATATTCACGATTCACATGAGTGGTTTACCGAAGTGCCCGAGCTAAAAGGCAAACCAGTTAAACGTTTAGTTTGGAAATGGGCTGAGAGAAAGGGTTTTAAAACCGTGAGATCCGCTTACACGGTATCTGAAACTTTAAAAACATACTATGATAGAATTTCAGCATTTGAGCTACAGATCATCCCCAATTATCCTAAATCTGAGTCTCCTGTTACTAAACAAGACAAGAAAGTAGATATTATTTACCAAGGAGCAATCAATGAGGGAAGATGTCTCGAGATATTATTAGCAGTTTGTGCCAAAGAAAAGTTCACACTGCGATTATGCGGTGAGGGGGATTTGTTGGAAAAGTTGAAAAGCCAATATAAAAACTTTAATCACATTGAGTTTATGGGTGGTATTATCCCACGAGACTTGCACGCATTAACTTGTGAGGCAAGGATTGGCTACAATGTTTTGGATAACACATCAGCAAGTTATAATGGCGCACTTCCTAATAAAACATTTGATTATATCCAGTCTGAAATCCCTCAGATTATATCGAATTCAAAAGAATTAACACGCATTAATACGCCACTGCAATTTGCGCTCGAGACTAAAACTGAAATGTTAGATTTAACGAAAAAAATTAAAAAATTACTTGATGATGGAGTGAAATATCAAGAACTTTACGGTAATATTCTACAATTAAAAAAACGATTTATCTGGGAAAAAGTGGAAGAGGAGCTAATTGAAATTTATGAGCAATACATTTAAATTACATATTGTCTCATTTGATGTGCCATTTCCACCCAATTATGGAGGTGTAATCGATGTGTATTATAAATGCAAACATCTACATCAGCTGGGTATTGAAATTGAATTGCATTGCTTTGAATATGGCAGGGCAAAAGCTATTGAGTTGGAAAGGTATTGTAGCAAAGTGCATTATTATAGGAGAAAACGTTACATCAACCCATTTATCTCATCCGTTCCATATATTGTAAAATCAAGGATTCATAAACAGCTTATTGCAAATCTAGCTAAAGACAATCACCCAATTCTACTAGAAGGTCTGCACACCTCATATCCATTAGTGGATGAGCGTATTGATAATTCACGCTGCTTTGTTAGAACTCATAATATTGAGCATGAGTACTATAAACGATTGGAGTCGGTAGAGCGCAGTATATTTAAACGCAGATTCTTTCGTATAGAAAGTGCAAAACTTGCAGCTTATGAGATTATTCTAAAAGATGCAGCAGGCGTATTGGCCATATCGCAATTTGACCAAGCTCATTTCGCTAAAATTAATCCAAATACCATAGCAGCTTCAGCATTTCACGAGTCAGAAGTGGTAGATGTGCTGCCAGGTAAGGGAGATTATGTGCTATATCATGGTAATTTAGGAGTAGGTGAAAATAATCACGCAGCCGAGTATCTTGTGAATGAAGTGTTTTCAAACGTTAATGCGAAATGCATTATTGCTGGAAATAATGCCAGTGAGCATTTGCGCAAATTATGTGCTGAAAACGATGTGCAACTATCAGAAAATATTTCGAGCAAAGAAATTATTGGTTTGATTCAAAATGCACAAGTGAATGTGTTGCCTACATTTCAAAAAACAGGAATCAAGCTGAAGTTGCTCAATGCGCTATTCAAAGGAAGGCACTGCTTGGTTAACTCTCCGATGGTTGAAGACACGGGCTTAGAAGGGCTTTGTTATATTGCGGATAATGCTGAAAACATGATTCATCAAATTAATGAGTTAATGGAAATTGAATTGTTGACCAATGAAATTGAAAGACGTGTAGCCTCATTAACGCCTTTTGAGAATCGTACCAATGCGCTAATTGTAAAAGCTGCAATTTTTCAATAGAACTATCCGCTTAGAAGTCAAAATTAAGTACTTTTGAGAAATGAATAAATTAGTTCTCGCATTAATGCTACTCATTGTTGCCTCTTGTAACAATTATAATAAAAACAATTCTGATTTATTAAATGCTGAAGCGAATGCCTATTTAAAAGGGTATAATGATACATTTCAGCAATTAATGATTCCATCAACAGAAGCATCATGGAGGTTAAATACATATATCAAAGAAGGGGATACGGTAACAGAACAAAATGCTGCCGAAGCTGAGAAAGCCTTGGTAGCTTTTACAGGATCTGCCTTTAATATATCTATGGCGAAGCGTTATTTAGCTGAAAAAGAGAAACTCTCAGATGTGCAGGTAAGGCAGCTTAAGGCCATTTTATACGGTGCAGCAAGTAGTCCAGCAACGGTATCTGATATTGTTGAACAAAAAATCAAGGCAGAAAATGAGCAAACTTCCAATTTGTTCGGGTTTGCATATATGCTCAATGGGAAAAAAGTAAGCACCAATGAAATTGATGAAATTTTGAGCTCTTCTAATGACTTGGATGAACGATTGAATGCTTGGAAGGCAAGTAAGGAAGTGGGCAAAGGACTCAAAGCAGGTTTAGCTAATCTTAGAGATTTACGCAACAATACCGTTCAGGCATTGGAATATAAAGACTATTTCCACTATCAAGTTTCTGATTATGGCTATAGTTCGGACGACTTACTTTCGGTATGCCGATCAATGAATAAAGAGATTTGGCCTTTATATCGTGAATTGCATACATGGACACGCTATATGTTGGCTGAAAAATATGCTCAAGAGGTACCCGAATATCTACCTGCCCATTGGCTCCCGAATCGTTGGGGCCAAGAATGGAGTGGGCTAATTGATACCAAAGGGGTGAATCTTGATAGTACCCTTCAAACAAAAGGAGCAGAATGGGTGGTTTCTAAAGGAGAAAAGTTTTGGATGAGCATGGGTTTTCCAGCTCTACCCAAATCGTTTCATGAGAAAAGCAGCTTGTATCCTTTACCCAATGATGCTGATTATAGTAAAAACAACCATGCCAGTGCGTGGCATATGGATAATGCCAATGATGTAAGAAGTCTAATGAGCGTTGAGCCTAACACCCGATGGTGGGGCACTGTATTGCATGAACTAGGGCATATTTATTATTTTAAGACCTATTCTAGGCCTGAAGTGCCTATTATTCTGAGAGGAGGTGCAAACCGTGCTTACCATGAGGCCATGGGGACATTAATCGGAATGGCAAGTATGCAAACACCGTTTTTAGAAGGGGTGGGCTTAATGCCTAAAAATGTCCAAGTAGACGAAATGCAGCTCTTGTTAAAAGAAGCAATGGACTACGTGGTACTTATTCCATGGGGTGCTGGAGTAATGACTGAGTTTGAATATAACTTATATGCCAAGAACTTGCCTTTTAACGAGTTCAATAAAAAATGGTGGGAGCTAAAGAAAAAATATCAGGGCATTGTTCCTCCAGCTGAACGGGGCGAGGAGTACTGTGATGCAGCAAGTAAAACCCATATCAACAATGATCCAGCGCAATATTACGATTATGCAATGAGCAATATCTTGTTGTTCCAATTTCACGAGCATATTGCGACTAAGATCTTAAAACAAGATCCCCATAAAACCAATTATTATGGAAGCAAAGCTACGGGCCAGTTTCTTAAAGAATTAATGAAAGATGGAGCCAATTGTGATTGGAAAGACCATTTGAAAAAGCATCTTGGTCAGGAAATGAGTGCTAAGGCAATGGTGAACTATTTCTCACCATTAATGACTTGGCTGAAGGAACAAAACAAAGGTAGAAAGCACACCTTGCCAGAACAATTTATATAAAGAAGAAAATCATGAGTATCAGAAATTTAGAACCCAAATCGTTATGGAATCATTTTGCGGACTTAAATGCGGTTCCTAGACCATCCAAAAAAGAGCAACGTGTAATTGCTTTTGCAAAGGCATTTGGCGAATCATTGGGATTGCCAACCAAGGTTGATCATGTGGGCAATGTTATTATTAAAAAACCAGCAAGTGCAGGGATGGAAAACAAACCGATTGTTGCGCTTCAATCTCATTTGGACATGGTTCATCAAAAGAACAATGACACTGATTTTGATTTTGACGCTCAAGGCATAGAAATGTTTATTGAAGAAGATTGGGTAAAGGCTAAAGGCACTACTTTAGGAGCAGATAATGGAATAGGGGTGGCTGCTATTATGGCTATTTTGTCTTCCACAGACATTCCTCATCCACCTATTGAAGCATTGTTCACCATAGACGAAGAAACTGGCATGACCGGAGCTATGGGACTCAAAGGAGGGTTGTTAGAAGCAAAATATTTACTGAACTTAGATACAGAAGATGACGATGAAATCACGATTGGCTGTGCTGGCGGTATAGATGTTACAACTCAAGGTCTTTATGAAGAAATAGATATTCCTTCTGGATATACCTGTTTCAATCTAAGCGTAAAAGGGCTCCAAGGTGGGCATAGTGGAATGGAGATACATAAGGGTTTAGGTAATTCGAATAAGCTTATCAACCGAATATTATGGAATCTAAATCAACAAGTACCTATCATTATCAATGGTATCGATGGCGGAGGGCTGCGCAATGCAATTCCACGCGAATCAAATGCGCAAATTGCTATTGATAACCGTGGACTGGAACAGGCAGAAGGCATTTTAGAAGACATAACTGAACAACTCAAGCGAGAATACCAGATAACTGATACTGAATTAGCTGTGGACTCTAAAATAATACTTGCATTCCCCAGAGGAATGAACAAGGGTTTTCAAGATGCATTATTAAATGCTATTTATGCGTGCCCAGTGGGTATTTACCGAATGAGCAGCGATATAGAGGGATTGGTGCAAACTTCCAATAATTTAGCACGCGTCTTGGTAAAAGATGGCGATTTCTCCATTATGTGCCTAACACGCGGATCAATAGATTCTGAGAAAAACGATTTGGCGGAGGCCATAAGCGCTTGCTTTGCGAGTTTAAAAGGAGAAACCAAGCACAATGGTTCGTACCCAGGATGGGCGCCGGTTCATGGCAGTAAAATTGTGAACATGATGGCTGATTTATACCGAGAGATGTTTAAGAGTGAACCTAAAGTAAGTGCATGTCATGCAGGTTTAGAATGCGGTATTTTGGGGACAAACTATCCAGGCGTTGAAATGGTGAGTTTTGGGCCAAATATTCGTGGTGCACATTCACCTGATGAAAAGGTACAAATAAGTTCCGTTCAAAAGTTTTGGGATTATTTTCTAGAGGCTTTAAAACGTGTAGATTAAAGCTGGATTGAAATTACAAACATTCTAAGCAAGCTAAAGATTACCGAAACTAATTACAATTTGCTTAACAAGGCTTTTTTCTGGACCAATCAGCCTGAGCATATATAAACCTGAAGTTAGGTTTAATAAATCGATTTGATTCTCTTGAATGCTCCCTTTGCTAACCTCAGCACCTTTCAAATCATGAATAATGTATTCAGTATATACAATATTGCTTTGGATATGGATTTCATTACTGGCTGGGTTAGGGAAAATTATCGTGCTTGCCTCAGATAAATTACTGATTGCTAAACTCTTCTCTGCTTCTTTCAAGGCAGCTAAAGCATCCACTTTGCCATGACCCCATTTCATATTGGGTACATTGCCTGTGAGGCTATCTTGCACCGCAGTTTCTTGCAGAATATTACGTATTGAACTGGAAGTTAAGTGAGGGTTTGCTTCGAGCATTAAGGCCACTATACCGCAAACTTGTGGTGCCGCCATGCTGGTTCCACTTTGCATTAACCAATAATTAGCTGTGCCATCAAAATTGCTTGAGTCCATTAGGTTGGTGCGGTTCTGTGGTAAATTAGGGTTGTAAGCATGACGATTAATCGAACTAATAATGCCTTGTCCGGGTGAAGAAATATCTGGCTTCAGTCTTCCGTCCACAGTTGGACCTTCACTTGAAAAGCCTGCAATATCGCCTGCTTTAAACTCATTGGATTTGTCAAATAGTTTTCCGTCAAAATTTACCCAGGCATCTCTGTTTATATATGCTCCAACTGATATGGTTCCTTTGCCTGTGCCGCCATTTTCTCCCATGGTATGCGTAACATCTCCTTTTTTATACGTAGAACCAAATTTGGCGTTACCCATTTGATGCGAAAATCCACCAGATCCCCAGCGATAGGCATCCCCAGAATTCCAAGCATCCAACCTTCCATCAGTAGCAACAAACTCTAATACCACAAAATACTTCTTTGGATTGGGATGCTTGCTGTAAAAAAGGATATTGGGTTTTTGATTATGGGTATAATTCGCATTTACTTCAATGGTATAGCGCAAAGTATCTGTGCCTGAATGTAGAAAACTCGATGTATTTTGAGCAGTAGCAGTGTTATATAGTGGTGTTGACGACAATTTGTTTTTGGCGGAGTCGTAAAAATGTGCCCGCATTTGAAAGGGTTTATTTGCGCTGCCCCATATGTCAACATAAACGGATTCTGTGCTTCGCCAGCCTCTAGAACGTTCATAGGGTATAGTGCGAATTGTATCAAATGATTGAGAAAAATCATGTCTAAAATGCATCTCATCCCTTCCATTATTTCCATTGGCTCCAATAACCACATGACCCGGTTCAGCAACCATTTGCTCAACTGCACGGTCAAATAAACTTGTGCCATCATGAGGTCCCGTATGCGATCCCCAGCTTAAATTAATTACTGCCGGTTTGCCTTGCGCTTTGGCATAATTAAAAATGTAATTATACGCATCTATGATCGTGGGGTTTGCAACTATGGCATCACCTAATGCGCTTTTGCCCAAACTGTCATTGGTATGCAGTATTTTGACAAAAACTAACTCAGCCTCATGCGCAACACCCTTGTGTATTAAATTCGTACTCGTATAACCAGATCCACTAGCAATTCCAGCTACATGCGTTCCATGGCTGCCATCATTATCAATCTGACTAATAATACTTAGGCTATCTGCACATTCTTTACCGTAATTAAACCCAGTTGGGGCAGTGCCCGTTTGATCTGTTTGATCCCAAAATCGACTCACACGATATTGTTTACCATCTGAACTGAAAAATGTGGGATGATCTGTTTGAAATCCGATATCAACAATTCCAATAATAACGCCCTTGCCCGAATAATTTGAAGAAAGTTGGTTTGCAGTTCCTTGATTTACTTTGTCTACCTTACTCTGTTTGAGTGCCGTGAAATTTTGACTACCCGAACTGTTCTTAATATTCGATATAACCATGTTGTGAAAATAGGTAGAAGAAGTAAAATGATTGATTCGGTTCGCTGGAATTTGAAATGTAATCACATCACCGTTGATTGAGTTGATGGTCATACCTTGCTCTTTTAATACGCAAAGATCGGATACATCTTTCAAGTCAGCAATTCCGAATACGTATTCTTGACCATTTTTAACAAATGAAATTGGTTTTAAAGCCTGTGAAAAAGCCGAACTAAGGCTTAGGGACAAAATAAAAAGAAATAAGGTGCTTTTGAGCATACTCACAAAATAAGACAAAATGAGCGTAACAAATTTGTTAAACATGTAAATTTATCATTTTGAGGTGTTTAAAATTATTAATGCAAAACATGTCATTCATTATTTTAAAAACATCGTAAAACATGTAATATTGCAGCATGTCTAATTCAAGCACTATGGGGAAGATTCATAATTTTTCAGCAGGACCATCAATTTTGGCTCCTGAAACAATTGATAACTGTGTTAAAGGGTTGCAGAACTTTGCAAATACAGGATTATCTGTTCTAGAGGTTTCGCATCGAAGCAAGGAGTTTGTTGCAGTTGTTGATGAAACACGCGGCTTAATCAAAGATTTACTGAATATACCCGACAACTATGATATTATATTTTTAGGAGGTGGAGCAAGTATGCAATTTTGTATGGTGGCTTACAATCTATTGAAAGAAAAAGCTGCATATATCAATACAGGTACTTGGAGTAAAAAAGCGATTAAAGAAGCTAAATTATTTGGACAAGTAGATGTTATAGCGAGTTCTGAAGAAGATAATTTTAATAATATACCGAAAAGCTACACCATACCTGGTGATGCAGATTATTTTCATATTACTTCTAATAATACCATCTTTGGTACCCAATTTCAAGAATTCCCGAATAGTCCTGTTCCTATGATTTGTGATATGAGTTCAGATATTCTTAGCCGACCGATAGAAGTATCTAATTTTGATATGATATATGCCGGGGCTCAGAAAAACATGGGTCCAGCTGGTGTGACCGTGGTTATTATCAAAAAGTCATTGTTAGAGAATCCTAAAAACGGAATTCCCACTATGTTGAATTATCAAACACATATTGATAAGGAGAGTATGTTTAATACACCACCTGTTTTTCCAATCTATGCCATGTATCAAAATTTAAAATGGGTTAAAGCATCAGGTGGCGTAGCAGAAATGGAACGAAGAGCACAAAATAAAGCTGCTTTGCTTTACAACGAAATAGATTCAAACCCTAAGTTTGAAGGAACAGCAAAAAAAGAAGACCGAAGCCATATGAATGCTTGTTTTAAGTTAGTTGATGAAACAAAAAATGAAGCATTTATGGAAGCGGCAACCCAAGCCGGATGTAGCGGTATTAAGGGACACCGTTCGGTAGGTGGATTTAGAGCGAGTATGTACAATGCATTGCCCCTTGAAAGTGTGCAAGTACTGGTTGATGTAATGAAAAAGTTTTAATAGAATGAAAGTATTAGCAAATGACGGTATAGATCCCGCAGGTAAAAAATTATTGGAAGAAGCGGGTTATACCGTGATTACAGATACCATTGAGCAGGCTGACTTGCCATCAGAGATCAATAACTTTGAGGCAATTATAGTTCGAAGTGCCACTAAAATTCGAAAAGAATTGATTGATGTGTGCACAAATCTGAAAGTAATTGGTAGAGCGGGTGTTGGAATGGACAATATAGACGTAGAGTATGCTCGTTCAAAAGGGATTGCAGTGGTAAATACACCGGCCGCAAGTTCGCTTTCGGTAGCCGAATTGGTATTCGCTCATTTACTTTCTGGAGCACGTTTTATTAATCGTACCAATCGAATTATGCCAGAGCAAGGAAACGCTGAATTCAAGAATTTGAAAAAGGCCAGTAGCAAGGGTGTTGAGCTAAATGGTAAAACCATAGGAATTGTAGGATTTGGTAGAATTGGCCAAGCTTGTGCACATATTGCTTTAGGCATGGGAATGAAGGTTATTTATTATGACCCCTATTTACCCAATACAAGCTTGTTTTTTCAATTGAATGCAGATTATAAGGTAGATCCGATAGAAATACCCATGTCTGCCCAAGATAGCCTTGAGGATTTGTTGCATATAGCTGATTTTGTGAGCTTACATGTTCCATTTACAGGCAGCGCATTAATTGGTGAAGCAGAAATACAGATGATGAAACCTGGTGCAGCCTTAGTAAACTGCGCACGTGGAGGTGTTGTAGATGAATCATCTTTGAAAGCGGCATTGGTAGAGGGCAGAATTAGCTTTGCAGGGATTGATGTATTTGAGCAAGAGCCGCCGGTTTATCAAGATATTCTTAAATTAGACAATGTAAGTCTAAGTCCTCATATTGGAGCCAGTACGCAAGAAGCTCAAAAAAGAGTAGGTATAGAAATGGCAGAACGAATCATAGCAGAATTGAGATAAGGTTTGGGCATTGTTTACCCTTTTAAAGCTTGGATTCCAAGCGATGAATATGCTAGTCAAGTGGCAGTTAGAAGTTCAGGATATGCGGATAATAAGGAAATATTATCGGTTCTTTCTGAAAACCCACTGAGCTATTTACATGCAGTAAAGCCATACCTCCATTTTGGGACGGATAAAAAGGATCCAAGCTTACATTTCGCACATGGAGCCAATTATATCAAACAAATGATCCAATCTGGTGTACTTCATCAGCATTCCGAAGAAACCTATTACATATATCGGCAAACTTCGATTGATACAGGTATTTATTATCAAGGAATAGTTGGCTTGTGTGGTGTGGAAGCTTTTAATCAGGACAAAGTGAAGCGACATGAGCATACCTTGCCTCGAAAAGAGAATATGCTGGTTGAGCATATCAGTTTTACTAAAATGTCTGGTGAGCCCGTACTTGTTATGCACGATTCATACCATGACTTGGAAGCTGTTAAGCGAAATATTACCGCTAATCCACCGGTTATAACTTTTGCATGCGAAGGGCAACAACATGAGCTTTGGATAGTTGAGAATGAAGAACGCGACCTTTTACAAGAAGAGCTTGATAAAATACCAATGATGTATATCGCTGACGGACATCATCGTTCTGCTGCAGCAGTAAAATATATTGATATGGGAAAATCTGAGGAGAAAGGGTTTATGACCCTTTTTGTAGATAAATCGGACCTGCACATTGAGCCATTTCATCGTCTGGTGAAAACAGATGTCAGCAAGTTGTTAGAATTTCTTAATGGGAATAACTTTAAGGTAACTGAAGTCAATAGTTACCATGAATTAGAAAAAAGGGTTCGTTGTTTTGGATTTTACTTCGACAACAATTGGCACCAAATCGAGTATACTGGAGTTTATTTTGAGGAAAATGCTTTAGATGTCTCTATTATAGAGGAAGCATTCATCAATGACTATTGCGGCATTGCCAATTCTAAGGAAGATAATCGAGTTGAATTTATTGAAGGAAGCCAACCTATGTATCTTGCGGAAAATAGGGTAGCCAACAATGAATTCGATTTGTTAATCGCTTTAAACTCTTGCCGCATTGAAGATATCTGTGATATTGCTGACCGGAATGAAACCATGCCACCCAAATCTACCTATGTTCTCCCTAAGCTATTAACCGGCTTAACCATCCAAGAAATTTAATCTCAAGCAATCTAGTTGCATGTTTTCTTTAAAAGGCATTTTAAGCCTTTTTCAATGCTTTTAAAAATACGATAACTATTTGTATCATTATATAGATAATAGAGCAGGAGAGGGCAATTTTGTTCAAGCAGAATAGGCTTAGTTTACTTTAGTAGAGCACTACGCAGTCTTTAAAATTGCATCTTAAACAAAATATTATACAAAAATTTGTATAAATACACAATTAACTGTAAATCAACATATTAAACTGTGCTACCTTGACTATAAAACAATTCAATTTTCAAGCAATGTTAGGAACATGTGGGTTACATATGTTAACAATAAAATTACATTTGTAAATATGCAAGAGCGTTTAGCAGTTATTCTAAAACACTATAAATTAACCCAACAGGAGGCCAGTATTTTGTTTAGTGTAAGCAAAGCAAACATTTCCCATATTCTCTCAGGAAGAAACAAGGCGAGTCTTGAATTTATAATGAGCATTAAAGATGCTAAGAAAGAATTAGAGCTGGAGTGGCTTATTTATGGAAGGTCTCCTATGTTTAAAAAGAAAGAAGAAAGTGGTCGCGTTTCAGAAATAGACAAACCGTCCATTTATCGCGCAATTGAGAATATTGAGCACACTTTAGAGATGATAAACCGGGAGGTTAATTATCGCCTAAATGAAATTAAAGAGGAGATTGGTAAGTTTTAGAACAATTTTGCTTGTCTTCCTGTAGCAACTTGAGGAAAGAAGATGTCCGCTAACATACGTTGTGCTTGCTGCAGCGCTTCTTTGTCCACAGAGTAAACCACACTGGTTTTAACATTCTTACCTTGGATTAGCCCAGAGACACGCAACTCTTTCAGATGCTGACTTACGGTGCTTTGAGATAAAGGTAACTTGTCTACGATTTCTTGACACGTTTGATGATCTTGTTTGATCAAATGTTTTAATATGGCAATTCTAGCTGGGTGACCTAATGATTTACAAATTTTGCTTACTTGAAGCTCTTTATCGTTAAATAAAAATTTCTTGCTAATTGCCATGTGTACTGCAATTATAAAGGATAAGTTTTAATAATTGTCATATCACGATAAAAAAAAAATTACTCTGGCATTCTTTTCCATCTTTTATGGCTCCAAAGCCAGTTGTAAGGCTCTTTACGGATATTTTGTTCGAGTAGTTTGACAAAATCTTCCACCGTTTTATCGTAATTTGGCTTTTCAGAAAAATCATTGATAATTCGAGTGTGATAAATGTATTCATTTCCTTTTATTTCGGATTCAAAATATACCACAACTGCGCCCACTCTTTTGGCTAATTTTTCATAGCCATCAAAAAAGTACATTCGCTCGCCAAAGAACGGAACAACCTTACAGTTGTCATGTGATGGAATTTGATCGGCAATGAAACTTAATATAAATGGCTTTTTAGCTGCTCTTTTAGCTGCCAAAAGCCTTGGAATACCTCGCATCTCCACTAGGCCGGTACCAAAACGTCCTCGTGTACGTTTGATTAATTTTTCCATATATGGATTGCTAAGTTTTTTATAAACACAAGTTGAATCATAAGGGCTTTTAATTGCAGCTACAGTGCTCAGCCATTCCCAATTCCCCATATGCCCCATCACTATGAAAACATTCTTCCCTTGCCTATGCAATTCGTTCATGACGTCATCTGCCCCTCGTACACGGCTGGCTAAATATTTTCTACTAAGCCCTTTGGTTAATAGAGGTTCAACAATCATTCTGCTTAAGTGTTTGTAGTATTGTTTAGCGTATATTTCCACCTTGTCGTCATCTTTGAAACACCGTTTCAAGTTAGAGGTGACCACATTTTTCCTATACTTAAGTACCCTGTAAAGCAAGAAATAAACCATTGGAGGCAGAACCTTCAGGCTTAGTCGTGCAAACAGATTAGGAATAAAAGTAACTATTTGAACAAGGGCATATGTAAGCCACTTGGAAAACATTACTTAATGTACCTGAAGTCGTGATTGTTTTTAATCGATTTAAGCGTTTCAAACATCAATTGAATAGTGTTCTCGATGTCTTTATAGGAAACGGTTTCTACTGTTGTATGCATGTATTTCAAAGGCAATGAAATCAATGCGCTCGCCACGCCTTCAGCAGAATATGCGAAAGCATCAGTATCTGTTCCTGTGGTTCTGGAAGCAGCGGCACGCTGGAAGGGTATTTTTTTCTTTTCAGCAGTATTGATGATCAAATCGAGTAGATTGGTTTGTACAGCTGGTCCATACGTTAGCACAGGGCCTTTGCCACATGATTGGTCGCCAGATATCTTTTTACTGTACATTGGCGATGAAGTATCGTGGCAAACATCGGTTACAATGGCAACATCTGGTTTAAGCTTTCTTGAAATCATTTCTGCTCCGCGCAAACCAATTTCTTCTTGAACACTATTCACCACATAAAGAGTAAATGGTAGATTTACTTTTTTCTCTTTTAACATTCTAGCCACTTCAGCTATCATAAAACCACCGGCTCTATTATCCAATGCACGTGCCACACAATAGTCTTTGTTTAAATCCATCATGCCATCTACGAAAGTGGCTACGGTTCCTACATGCACACCCAATTTCTCTACTTCTTCTTTATTACTGCACCCAACATCGATAAAAAGAGTATCTACTTTAGGTACTTTCTCTTCAGCAGCCTTTCTAACATGGATTGCTGGCCAGCCGAAAACACCAGGAACAATGCCCTTCTTTGTATGCAAGTTTACACGCATACTTGGAGCAATCATATGATCGCTGCCTCCATTTCGAACTACTGAGATATATCCATTATCATCAATATAGTTCACAAACCAAGCAATTTCATCAGAATGCGCTTCAATAACCACTTTGTACTTTTTACCAGGATTGATAACACCTGCGACAGTGCCATAGGTGTCTGTAATATAATCATCAATATATGGCTTTAAATAATCCAACCAGATTTCTTGACCTGATGATTCAAAACCAGTAGGGGACGCGTTATTCAAATATTTTTCCAGAAATACTTTGCTTGCTTTTCTCATGGTTACAAATTAAGGTGAATTGCCGCTTAAATTCCAGCGTTTTTAAAATTTATATACTATCATTGTTTCGTGTTTTCAAAAGCAGCCATTCAACATTTACGCCTTCGGTTTTCATTGCTTTTGTTACCTGTGTTTTTGCTTAGTGTTTATGGGGTGGTATCCTTCTCAGACAATTCGTCAACATTAGTATTAGACGGATTGTTTTATGCCTTTTTCATATGGCATCTATGCATATACCCGGCAAGCAATGCCTATAATAGTTATCAAGACCAAGATGCGGCTTCAATTGGAGATTTAAAAAACCCATTAATAGCAGACCGCAGCGTCCTTAATATTTCTATTATTCTTAATGCTATTGGACTAATAGCTGCTTATTTGATTAATCCATTTTTCATGGCTTTCATCCTTGTTTATATAATAAGCTCTCAAGTGTATAGCTGGCGTAAAATAAGGCTTAAACGATTCCCAATTGTTGGTTTCTTAGTGATTTTTGCCTTTCAAGGTTTTTGGGTTTTGGTTGCAAATCGCTTTGCTTGTAATATTTCGAGTATTGATATGAAGAGTTATTGTTTATTAGGCTTAGCTGCGTCTTTCATGTTTGGCGGGGGTTATCCCATAACGCAGATCTATCAGCACACGCAGGATAAAGAAGATGGAGTGAAAACCATTTCAATGCTGTTAGGAATCCGCGGTACGCTTATTTTCAGTGGCATTATGAATGTTATCGGGCTGGCAATCCTGGGGTTTGTTGTGATTCAAAATCAAGGCTGGTTGTATATGGCCCTGTATCTTTTGATACTCGCGCCATCTTTATATTACTTTTCTAAATGGGCTGCTCAGGTATTTAAAGTTGAAAGCAAAGCTAATTTTGAAAATGTGATGCGCATGACGTGGATTTCTGCGATATGTAACAATATTGCAATTCTTGTGTTACTACTTAAACCTCTCATATCCTTTTGACATCCATAAAAAACATACAAACCGCTCAGGCTCCCTTTCGACACAACCAGTTGGATATCATTCAGTTTATGCAGCATTTTTATAATTTTGACGCGGTTGAGTTAAGAAAGGTGAATTGGTTGTATCGGCAATCCGGCATCAAATACCGATATAGCGTATTGCCTGATTTTACACAAGGAGAAGAAGCCCTGCTTTTTAGAGAAAAATCGCATGAAGTGGGCATTGAACAACGTTTAGAAGTCTATAATCAAGCAGCTTACGAGATGAGCTTGAACTTGTTGCAAGGTTATGCTAAGGAAGACTTGCAATCGGTTACGCATTTGATTACCGTTTCATGTACTGGGATAACTGCTCCTGGCTTGGAATTACGAATACTAGAACATTTGCAAATTGAAGCAAGTCAACGTGCAATTAATTTCATGGGCTGTTATGCTGCAATTCATGCCATGAAACAATCGCAGGAGATTTGCGCTTTGCACAAAGATGCAAAAGTGTTGGTAGTTGATATTGAGCTATGTACGTTGCATTTTCAATATAGTACGCAACCCGATTTAGTAAATAGTGCGATGATCTTCGGAGATGGGGGAGTATCATGGATGGTTGAAAACGATACTGCTAATGAACTTGAAATAGTAGGGAGTTACAATAAGGTGTTGCACAATGACAAGGATAAAATGGCTTGGTTTCCATCAGCTACTGGATTCTTGATGCAATTGTCCAGTTATATTCCTCAAGTTATTGGGGATAATATAAAATCGCTGATAACCGATGCAATTAGTCATTACAAAATAAAGGATTTTTCGAAGGTCACATGGTGCGTTCATCCTGGCGGTTTGAAAATACTTGATAAAATTGTTGCTGCTATGGAATTAGAGAAGGACAATTTAATCTCTTCCTATGAGATTTTGTCCGAATATGGAAACATGAGTAGCCCTACAGTAATGTATGTGTTACAACGCTTACAAGAAAAAAACAGAATTCCTAAAGGAAACCAAGTGCTAATGCTTGCTTTTGGCCCTGGTTTGAGCATTGAGACTACGCTATTGCAAGCATGAGCAAGTTTAAGCAAAGGAGTAAAGAACTGGAATTGATGGATGGCGAAACGGAATGGGCTATTTTAGAACAAAACTATGCAGAAATTGAACGCGTCAATCAATATTTAGGAGGTAATGCAACTTTGCTTAAGGGTCTGGGGTTGTTGCTGGACAATCAACGCCCTTATACAATATTAGATGTAGGTTGTGGCTCAGGTGATGCCATTGCTGCCATGCTAAAATGGGCTGCAAAAAATGGATGCCAACTGCATATCATCGGATTGGACTACAGCGAAACGGCCTGTGCACTTGCTCAAAAAAGATTTATGGGGTTTGATAGCGTGGAAATTGTATGCTCAGATTATGCTGCTTATGAACCCGCAAAAACCATTGACATTATTTGCAGCAATCTGTTTAACCATCATTTGAATGATGAACAAAACCAAAATTATCTAAAGTGGGCGAATAAGATTGCACAAACTGGGGTTCTCATAAATGACTTACACCGACACCCATTGGCATATTACTCCATCAAATGGATTGCAAAGCTAGCAAACACCAGCATCTACTTTAGAAATGATGCACCTTTGTCCGTACTCAGGGCTTTTAAAAAAAGAGATTTAAAGCGATATGCAATGGAGTCAGGATTACCGCTGATAATTAAATGGTGCTGGGCGTTTCGTTGGTTAATACTCATTAAGAAATGAAGCATATTGGTGTCATAGGTGGAGGGATCGCAGGTTTAGGACTAAGCATTGATCTAGCCAAACGTGGCTTCAAGGCAACTGTTTTTGAAAAGAACAGGTACCCCAATCACAAAGTGTGTGGCGAGTATGTTTCCGCTGAAGCATCTCCTTACCTCAATTATTTAGGTGTACTAATTAAAATGTCGGATTGCCCGAGAATCAATCAACTGGAAGTAAGTTCTCCCAAAGGGCGCATTTTTAAAACCAAAATGAAGATGGGTGGGATTGGGATTAGTCGCTATGCATTTGATGACTTGCTGTACAAAAGAGCCTTAGAATTGAAGGTTGATTTTGTGTTTGAGGAAGTTGCCGAAGCAAATGAGACCGAAATCAGTACAAAAGCGGATAAAACCTTTCAATTTGACCGGGTCATTGGATCTTTTGGAAAACGCAGCAATTTAGATCTTAAATGGAATAGAGCTTTTGCAATGAAATCAAAGAACAGCCTGAATCAATGGGTTGGGATTAAGTACCACATCGATTATGATGGAATAGATGACAAAACCATTGCCTTGCACAACTTCGACCATGGGTATTGTGGGATTTCGAAAGTTGAAAAGGGGAGAGCCTGTTTGTGCTATTTGGTTTCTTCTAAAGTTATGAAAAACAAAACGATCCCTGAATTGGAAGCAGAGGTGCTCAAGCGTAACCCGCACTTGAAGACCATTTTTGAGAAATCATCCAGCCTTTATGATAAACCCTTGGCTATTTCACAGATTAGCTTTGACAAGAAAACGTTGAAGCAAAGCAATGTGAGCTTCATAGGTGATGCTGCAGGGCTTATTACGCCCCTTTGCGGCAACGGAATGAGTTTGGCGCTGCGTAGTGCTAAAATGATGGCAGAGAGCATTAGTGACGACTCATTGGAATATGAAGTCCATTGGAAAAAAGTGATCGCACCTCGATTATGGTGGGGGAGACAGATTCAACGTGGGTTTGGTAATGTAAGGTTAAGTGAAGTCTTGGTGGCCATATGCCGATTGTTCCCTTTTTTAGGGAAATTTTTAGTGAGCAAAAGCCATGGGGATGAGTTTTGACTCTTAGTATAAGTCTTTCTTTCCAGGGGCATATTGCGATTGCAATATTACTTTCCAATACAGAAAGAGTAAATTGATTAAAGTAGGTTTAATACCGAATTATCCTTGGTCACTTGAGCAATTTTGATTGAAATGAAGCCTGCATCAATTGCAATTGATTGAACTTGTTCTGCAACAGGGTGCTTAGTCAGCGTGTTCCAAATCACAATACCTTTATCGCTCAAACAGGTTTTGATTTGTTTTAAAAAGTGTTCTGTTATACAAAATTCGGGAATCTGGTCTTCCACAAACAAATCAATAAAGATCACGTCAAAAGTTTCATTGCAATTGCTCATATAATGACTTGCATCCGCTTCCACTAATTGAAGTTGTTCAAAATCTCGTATTCCAGCATGCTTCTTGGCCAAAGCAAACATCATTGGTTCAAAATCTACCCCAGTGATTTTAATTGGGTAATTCTTTTCATTCCATAGAATCTTTGCAATGCTTCCCGCTCCAAAACCTAGAATGAGAGCATTTTTGGCTTGAGAAATGATCTTTGATTTTAAACGGATGGCTTTTCTAAATACGTAATGAAGACTGCCAAAGGAGTAGTTTACCTCTTTGCCGTCAATGTGCACCTTGCCATTATTTATGTTTACTTCAATACCTGGCAAAATGCTTGCCTCTACACTTTCTCCCTGAGTAGGAATGAGGTAGGATAGTAGCCTTTTCAAAAGAGGGCATATTTAACTCCTAACTGAAGATAAATGCTTGAAAACGAATAGTTTTGGGTCTGCAACTCTCTCGCAGCATTGATGTCATAACCACTCGGATTGATTACTGCATCATTTATGTCCGTTTTAATCTCATCAACAAACTGGTATTCTTGCTGATAGGTGCTTGGGGCATACGTATTGCGGTCAATACTCCCATTCAATTGTATAAAGTTATCTAAACTACGCGATTTGATATCCCGATTCATAATCTGAAAACCCAAACCCAGAAATAGGTTTGTTTTTTCATTGATTTCATGCCGATAATCCGCTCCAAACCATAAACCTATGGAAGAACTGAATTCAGTAGTATAATGCGCTGCAAATTGATTTCCTCCACCTTCATAATAGATGCTGGTTATATGTTTGCCTCCAATTGGGATAATGGGTCCAGCCTGAAAGGCATATTTATATTTGCCTTTATTTTGGTAACCTACTCCAAGCTTAAGATTGGTTTGTTTGCTCTGCAATAATTCTTCTTGAAATAGCCCTGAATCTCTTTGGCTTCCAGCACTTACTAGGTTACCCCACAAACGTTGTATATTGACACTCCAGGTTAAATTACTGCTATCATTATAGCGAGATATACCCAAATTTATAGCCACGCCTTCTCCTGCTGAAAATGCAACTCTTGGCATGTTTCCAATGTTTCCAGAGCTTTCAATGTTTTTGGTTTCCGATTTATTGAGCTGAAAATGATTTTCAAGTCCTGCAGTCCATTGCCAATGCGATTGAGCTACAAGGCAATCCGCCAAAATTAAAATAAATCCAAAAATCAAAAATTTACGCATGGTTATGAATGAAATGGGTATCTGTAATCCGTTGCCGTTAGTAAGGTTTCTTTAATAGTACGCATGGAAGTCCAACGCATTAAATTAACCTTAGCACCTGCTTTATCATTGGTCCCAGAAGCTCTTGCGCCTCCAAATGGTTGTTGACCTACAACAGCTCCAGTGGGCTTATCGTTGATGTAAAAGTTACCTGCAGCATTCTTCAATCCTTTGGTAGCATACTCAATTGCATAACGATCATGTGAAATGATACTGCCAGTTAAGGCGTAAGGTGATGTTTCGTCCACCAATTTAACCGTTGCCTCAAACTCGTCTTCTGGATATTCATATACCGTTAGTACAGGCCCAAAGATCTCCTCACACATGGTAGTGTATTTTCCATCTTTAGCAACTATAACGGTAGGTTCGATAAACCAACCTTTGCTGTCATCATAATTGCCACCGCAAACAATGTCCGCATCAGGATCTGCTTTTGCCTGGTCAATGTATTGGGTAATTTTATCAAATGCACGTTTATCTATAACCGCATTAATGAAATTTGAAAAATCTTCAGTAGGACCCATTTTCATGGTTTTTAATTCAGCGCTTAACTTCGTTACAAACTCAGCCATTAGATTACTCGGCACATACATTCTTGATGCAGCAGAGCATTTTTGCCCTTGGAATTCAAATGCACCTCGTGCAGCAGCCGTAACAATTTCATCCACAGCAGCGGACTTATGCACCAAAATAAAGTCTTTCCCCCCAGTTTCTCCAACTATTCTTGGATAGCTTTTGTATTTATGAATATTGTTTCCAATCTCTTTCCATATGGTTCTAAACACGCCTGTGCTTCCTGTGAAATGAACTCCAGCAAAATCAGGGTGATTAAAGATTACTTCTCCAGTCTCTGGACCATCGGCATATATCAAATTGATAACACCAGCTGGCATTCCTGCTTTCATAAAAATCTCCATGAGGATTTGTGCTGAATACACTTGTGTGTCAGCTGCTTTCCATACTACAGTGTTACCCATCATTGCTGCTGAACAAGGTAAATTAGCTGCAATTGCAGTAAAGTTAAATGGGGTTAAAGCAAAAACAAATCCTTCTAAAGGACGATATTCTAAACGGTTCCAAACCGTTGGGCTATTCTCTGGTGGTTGCTCAGCATAGATCTCCGAAACATATTGAATATTAAATCGTAAAAAATCTATTAACTCACATGAAGCATCAATTTCAGCTTGGTATGCATTCTTACTTTGCCCAATCATGGTAGCTGCATTTAACTTATAGCGATAAGGTCCAGCAATTAAGTCGGCTGCCTTCATAAAAATAGCCACACGTTGTTCCCATGCCAAATTCTCCCATTGTTCTTTGGCTGAAAGTGCACTATCAATCGCTTGCTTTACATGTTCTTGAGTTCCTACATGAAATTGACCGACTTTGGTTTTGTTATCGTGAGGAGGGAAGATGTCTTGAGTATTTCCGGTACGCACTTCCTGTCCGTTGATATACATGGGTATGTCTCTGACTGTAGATCTTAGATCAGCAATGGCCTCTTTTAACTTTTTTGCATCATCGCTTCCTGGCGCATAATCTCTTACTGGTTCGTTCTTGGCAACTGGTACTTTAAAAAATCCGTTCATATAAGTATGTTTTTCTTTCTAATTAAGGGCAGCGAAATTAGGGATTATTTATGATAGAATTTTGTTCCTACTTTAATTTAATTTTATCCATAAGCACAACCAAAGCGATGTGGCTTTTAACCTATGGTAATGTTCCTGTAAAATGTTTTTTTAGTCAGAATGAAAAACTGCAGGCTGTTTTAATGAATTATTTCAGCGCCCTTTCAATCATAACCAAAATATAGGCCTTGTGCTGTTTGCTGCTCAAATCACCTGTATTTTTCCCTGTTTGCATCAGCTTTTTAATTCGCATCAATGAAGCATATGCTCTGGCTTTAGCTATATCACTATATCCTCTATTGCGCAATTGAGATAACGGATTATTGGTTGAAGTTAATCCAGCCAAAGAAATAAGTCTATTCACGTAACTCAACTGCAAGCTTTGACGCGTATTGCTCACATTGCTGTTTGCATCTGCTAGGAAAATTGCGTTCGTCAGATCAGACATCATTAATGTGATATTATAATCATTTCCATAACTCTCAGATTCGATTAAACGGTTTAATACAGAAGCACTAAGTAGGTGTGACAAAACACTGCTTTGCATTTGCAGTATCACTGCATTCATTTTAGGTTCCTCTGTACGACTAAAGAATCCAAATCCTCTACGTTGTGGTTGCATGTAAGACAATAAACTGTCTGAATATTGAATAGGATTGCTGCTAAATACGCGTTTGCTTAGCAATTGCATTGCTGCTTGCTGCTCTTTCAAGGGAACCGGGGTATATGGGGTTTTGGCACCATCTTGTCCCACGAAAGATCGCTCGACATATACGCCACCCACATAACGTGAAACTACTCCTGCCTGAATGGAATATTGCCCAGTAAGCATAAGCACCTTCTTGCGCAAATCGTTATAACTTTCTCCAGTGTCCAGGTAGTTGTTCAATGCATTGTTGATTAAGCCTTGACACATTTCCATGCGTTCTTTAGCAAAAGTCACTGCATCGGAACTTAGATCGCCAACATTCACTCTAGGGTCAATCCCTTTACCTGGAGCGCGCATATCATCCGCATCATTACCAAACGTTAATTCTGTTCGGGTTGATTTTGCCAAGATATTATTGATTCTTAATTGTTCTGCTACTGGATCATTGAGGCTTGTGGAATAACCAAAATCGATGGCCCATAAGTCATAAGGTCCGGGGCGCGTTGTGTAATACAATCCTTGTGTCCTTTGAGGAGGAGCAAAGTTTATGGCAGGATAATCCATTACTGACCCTGTTAGACCAACTCTACTGGTTAGCGCAACATTGTTTAAGTCGTCCGGTGAATGCAATTGAGATGCTTTCATATTGTGATTCAATCCAAATGTATGTCCCATTTCATGCAAAATTAGATAGTATAAAGACTGCTCAACCACAGGGATAAGAATGATTTTACCCTTGGTATCAGTTTCTACTTTGGCATTGGATGCAGCCAAACCAAATTGGTTTTCTAAATGTAAATGATGACCAAAAGAACAAAATTTCGTTGGATCATATGTCTTATTCAAACCGTTGGGGTGAAAAGTTTCTTCTGATACAATTCGGTTGGTTACAAAAACCCATTCCAACATAATATCTGCGCCTAATATCTCACCTGTGATTGGATTAACAAAACTAGGGCCATATCCACCAAACGGAGGGTTAGGTGACGAGGCCCATCGCAATACGTTATATCGAATGTCTCCCGCATCCCAAGTTGCAGAGTCAGGTTGAACTTTGATCACCACAGCATTTTTGAACCCCAAAGGTTCAAAGGCTAAATTCCAGGTTTCACCTGCTTTCTTTATTGTGGGGATCAATTCTTTTGGTGTAGTGTTTTCAATCCACCATGTGATCGGTTTTACAGGTTCTGAAATCAGAGCGGTAGGGTCTTTCTTTTCAAGTCTCCAACGATGGATTACGTCCCGGTAATTCAATGCACCAACGCTGGTCATATCATTTACCTGATGTGTAAAGTATCCAACACGGGGGTCATCCATTCTTGCCTTAAAGTTACTGTCTGGCATTTGGATAAAGCTATGTTGAACTTCAACAGTTACATATCTACCATCGGCTACCGTGCCATCATTTCGATAGGAACTGCCATTGTCAAATGTATATGAATATAATACGTCTATATTCTCAGGATAGCTGCGTATTTTGGTTACCCGAGTTTTGGTTGGATTTATTCTTCCAGTCTTAAAAGGAAAGCGGAAGCTGGCAGGTATGTTTCTAGACAATTTATGTAAAGCCTCGGTGCCAAGAAGTTTACTAGCACTTATCAAATAAACTCCATTGGTTTTAGCAAGTATCGTTTCACTTGCAACAAACGCATCCGAAATATTTGCATTCTTAGCTTTACTAATTGAGTTGTCCGGATTGAAGTACTGGCCGGTTTTAATTTTCTTTACATCAATGGAATTGTACGTTTTTCCGAATTGAATTACAGACGTTTCGCGATAAATTCCTTTATTTAAACCTAGATTAACTAAACCGTTTTCCGCATATGTAAAGTAAATAATAGGCTGGTTTAATATAGCTTCATTAATAGCTATAAAGGCCTTTCCGTTTGAAGTGTCATGATAAATCGTAAGGTAACCGTCATATTTAATGCATTTTTTTGTTAGGCTAGCAATACTCTTGGTTTTGCTCTTAGGTATGACTGGTACGGTGGGTGTGCCTTTTTTCTTTTTCTTTTTTTGTTGTGCATAAGTAGTGCTTGCAGATAAAGAGAGTACAAGTAAAAGGAACAGGAAACGAGCGAATTTATTCATAATGCTAGTAAAATTAAGGGTGACAAATATCATAAACTTTCCTCAAAAAACATTGTTAGAAAAAAAGTGGTTCAAAAGCAATTTGATAACAAAAATATTTTACTTTTGCGCCAGCTAAAAGCGATACGTTAAAAGCATAATGGATAAAGTTATAAATCTAAAAAAAGGACTTAATCTATCCCTAACTGGACAAGCTTCCGGTTTTGTGAGAGACAAGGCTCTTTCAGCAACGTTTGCCATTAAACCAACAGACTTTACAAACCTTATACCCAAACTTGCCGTTAAGGCAGGCGATGAAGTTAAAGCAGGAGATGTTCTTTTCTTTGATAAGAAAAATGAAGAGATCAAATTCACTGCTCCGGTAAGTGGAGAAATTGTGGCAATCAACCGCGGTGCAAAAAGGGTTATTCAAGAAATTGTTATCCTCGCGGATAAGCAAATCAAGTTTAAACAATTTGACGCCAAATCAAGTATTTCTAAAGGTGTGGATTCAGTAAAAGAGCAAATGCTCCTTTCTGGAGCATGGACTTTGCTTAGGCAGCGCCCCTTTAATGTGGTAGCTGATCCAAATGCAAAACCCAAAGGAGTATTTATCTCAGGTTTCAATTCTAAACCACTTGGGGCAGATGTGAATGTGATGCTAGGTTCTGAAAATGCTAATTTTCAAGCAGGAATTGACGCACTAAACACACTAACTGATGGCCATGTGCATTTAGGCTTGCCAACAGAAGGTGCTATAAATAGCGCCTTAACAAATGCGACCAATGTTAAAAAGCATTATTTTAATGGACCGCATCCTGCTGGTAATGTGGGAGTGCAAATCCATTTTATCGATGCAATCAATAAAGGAGATACGGTTTATACTATGAGCCCGCAGGATGTAGTAATATTAGGTAGATTATTTAACGAGGGTATATATAACACTTCACAAGTAGTTGCCTTAAGCGGTTCTGAATTTACTTCAAACTGCTATATTAGTACACCTAAAGGCGCTCAAATTGAGCATTTAATCTCTAATAATCTAAAGTCTGAGGATGCACGATTAATCTCTGGAAATATTCTTACGGGTGAGAAAGTAAATAAAGAAACGTATCTCGGATTTTATGACAATAACTTAACAGCCATACCGGAAGATACAAGCCCAGAGTTTTTGGGTTGGCTATTGCCAACTTATGAAAGACCAAGTGCAAGTAGAACATTTGTGTGGTTTAAAAGGTTACTAGCTAAAGGAAGAGCAGAAGGGTTTAATGTTAATACGAATATGCATGGAGAAGAAAGAGCTTATGTAGTAACCGGAGAGTATGATAAAGTTATGCCAATGGATATACTGCCAAATCAATTGATTAAGTCAGTATTGGCTAATGATATTGACAAAATGGAAGAACTGGGTATATATGAAGTAGTAGAAGAAGATTTAGCCTTATGCGAATTTATCTGCACTTCTAAAATGCCTGTACAGCAAATATTAAGAGATGGGCTCAATTATATTCAAATAGAAGCGTAATGAAAGGATTAAGAAGTTTTTTAGATCGCATAAAGCCTACCTTTCAAGAAGGAGGTAACTTGAGTATGTTGCATTCTACATTTGATGCAATTGAAACTTTATTATTTGTTCCTGGACATAGCGCACCTGCTAAAGGGGCTCATATCCGTGATGGAATTGACTTGAAGCGAACCATGATTACTGTGATTGTGGCAATGATGCCTGTTTTAATATGGGGTTTATTTAATGTAGGATACCAACATTACCTTTCACTTGGAGTGAATGAAGGATTTGCAACCATGAATAATATGTTGTTTGGATTGTCTAAAAGTTTGCCAATTATAGCTGTTTCATACGGAGCAGGACTGGGGTGCGAATTTTTGTTTGCTCAATTTAGAAAGCACCCTGTAAACGAAGGATTTTTGGTAACAGGAATGTTGATTCCACTTTGTATGCCGCCTGACGTTCCGTTATGGATGGTCGCTTTAGCAACCATTTTTGCAGTAATCATTGGAAAAGAAGCATTTGGAGGTACTGGAATGAATCCTTTGAATCCTGCATTACTTGCAAGAGCATTTATATTCTTTGCTTATCCAGGTTCGATGACCGGAGAAAACGTTTGGATTGCGGATAAGCCCGATGGTTATAGTGGTGCAACATCGCTTTCTAATCTTTCAGCGGCTGAATCAGTTCCAGTGGATGGTAATTGGCTCAATGTAAGCGGTTGGAGTGTAGGAGACATGTTTCTGGGATTCGAGCCAGGGTCACTTGGTGAGACCAGTGTGTTGATGTGTTTAATTGGAGGCGTTATATTGTTTGCTACTGGTGTTGGTAATTGGAAGATTATGGTTGCAACCTTTGTTGGCGGTCTTGGAGGTGGCTTAATATTGAATGGACTGGTTGCTATGGGAATTGGCGCTGATAATGCATTTATGGCTGTTCCTGCCTATTATCATTTATTAATGGGAGGGTTTGCCTTTGGAGCCATATATATGGCTACTGACCCTGTATCTGCAGCGCAAACAGAACGCGGAAAATGGATTTATGGAATCATGATTGGTTTAGTTTGTATTGTAATTAGAGTGTTTAATGGAGCATATCCTGAGGGAATGATGCTAGCTATTCTAATTATGAATGTTAGCGCTCCACTCATCGATTATTATCAAGTACAATCAAACATAAAAAGGAGGTTAGCTCGTGCGAAATAAGAATAGTTATATTATAATATATACAGTTGCGCTATGCGTAATTGCAGCTTCTGTATTAGCTGTTGTTAAACAAAGTTTAACTGAAAGGCAAGATGAAAATATTGCCTACGATAATAAAAAGAAAATTTTGAATACAGTGATGGACATTACTGTACTTAGCAAAGCC
This sequence comes from uncultured Bacteroidia bacterium, assembly GCA_943788195.1. Taxonomy (GTDB): domain Bacteria; phylum Bacteroidota; class Bacteroidia; order NS11-12g; family UBA955; genus CALSPH01. The sequence continues at coordinate 1,692,210 of CALSPH010000001.1, read as the reverse complement.
CAAGTGGATGAGATTTATGCAAATCGGGTAAGACCTATGATTATTGATTTTAAAGGAGTTATTCAAACTGATTTGAAATTGAAAGATGTGGATGTCGTTAAGCAAAAAGCGTTGAAAGTAGAAGAACGCATGTTGCCTATTTATCGAATACTGGATGAAAAGGACAGCACTAAAAACAGCTATTATGTATTTCCAACATCGGGTAGCGGTCTTTGGGATAAAATTTCCAGCTTTGTAGCCATGGAGTCTGATGGAAAAACCATTAAAGGAGTATCCTTTAGCCACGTGGGGGAAACGCCCGGATTAGGTGCACGTATTAAGTCGGATGCTAAAATTAGATTGCGTTATGAGAACAAAAAAATGTACGCAGACGAATTTGAACCTGTAGCGGTTTATATGGTAAAAAGTGAAGGTGGTGATTATTCAGATGATCCACACACAGTAGATGGAATGAGTGGAGCAACATTAACAGCAAATGGGGTTAATGACATGCTAAAGGAATATAGCCTTGCCTATCAAAATTTCTTTAAATCATTAAACTAAGTAAAAATGAGTACAGAAACAGCAGTTGTAATAGAAAAGAAGGAAAGAGAGCCTTTATTTTCGAAAAAGAATAGAAAGTTATTGGTCGATCCGATTGACTCGGATAATCCAATTACGGTTCAAGTTTTAGGAATTTGTTCTGCATTGGCAGTAACCGTTCAAACTTGGCCATCTATCGTAATGTCAATCGGGGTAATATTTGTAGCAGCATTTAGTAATTTAATTATTTCGCTGCTTAGAAATACCATTCCGCCACGTATTCGAATCATTGTTCAATTGGTAGTAGTATCACTATTCGTTCAAATCGTTTCAGAAATTTTAAAGGCATATATTTATGATATATACCTCGAATTGTCCGTTTTTATTGGTTTAATTATTACCAATTGCATTATCATGGGTCGATTAGAAGCTTTTGCTTTAGCAAACAAGCCTTGGCCTTCATTCTTGGATGGTATTGGAAATGGATTAGGTTATGGCGCAATACTTATTGCAGTAGGCTTGATTCGTGAATACTTTGGTACAGGTGGAACACTTTTCAGTGGAACGCCCATTGAGTTTACCATGTTTACTTTTCCATCAGTTGGAATAATGGCTATGCCAGCAGGAGCATGTATTATAGTCGGTTTATTAATTTGGGCTCAACGAGCTCGTAACGGTTACGCAGAAGAAAGTAATTAAGAATATGGAAAATTTAGTAAGTTTAGGAATTCGGTCCATTTTTATTGACAACATGATCTTTGCCTATTTCTTGGGCATGTGTTCATACTTAGCTGTTTCTAAGACTGTTAAAACTTCAATGGGTCTTGGTCTAGCGGTAATCTTTGTGTTAACGCTCACCGTACCCATCAATTATTTAGTATATACCTACTTTTTGAAAGAGGGCGCATTAACCTGGTTAAGTGCTGATTTAGCAGGACTTGATTTAACGTTTATACAATTAATGGTATTCATCGCTGTGATAGCATCTTTTGTTCAGTTAACAGAAATGGCAGTAGAGAAAATCTCACCAGCGCTATATGCTTCTCTTGGGATATTCTTACCCTTGATTGCGGTAAATTGTTCCATTCTTGGTGGTGCTTTATTTATGGTTCAACGAAATTTTAGCACATTGGCAGAAGCAACAGTTTATGGCTTTAGCTCTGGAATAGGCTGGTTGTTAGCAGTAGTTTTATTTGCCGCCATCAGAGAACGATTAAAATATTCAAATGTGCCTAAACCACTCAAGGGGTTAGGACTAGCATTTATAATAGTTGGATTAATGTCCTTCGCATTTCAAACATTCTTAGGTATCGCTTTATAAATAAAACAAGAAAATGATTCTATTAGCTATAAACCCTGAAATCATACTGCTTGCCGCAGTAGTCTTTACTGTCGTTATCTTGTTTTTAGTTTTTATGCTCCAATTTGCAGCTTCTAAACTAGTTCAACAAGGCGATGTTAAAATTGAAATAAATGGTGAAAAAACGGTTTCTACTAGTGCAGGAGACACATTACTAACCGTTCTTTCGAACCAAAAATTATTCTTGCCAAGTGCTTGTGGTGGAGGTGGTACTTGCGCCATGTGCAAATGTCAGATTACTGAAGGGGGCGGAGAAATACTTCCAACGGAAACAGGCCATGTAACCCGTGCTGAGCAAAGAGAAAATGTTCGTTTAGCTTGCCAAGTAAAGGTTAAAAACGACATGAAAGTAATTATCCCTGAAGAAGTATTTGGGATTAAGAAATGGGAGTGTGAAGTAGTATCAAACTACAACGTGGCTTCATTCATTAAGGAATTTGTGGTTAAACTTCCAGAAGGAGAATCACTCGATTTCGAAGCTGGAGGTTATGTTCAAATTGATGTACCGAAATGTGTTGTAAACTATAAAGACTTTGATATCACTTCGCATCCGAGTATGGGTAAACCAGCGGATGAATTTCAAAAAGAATGGGATAAATTTGGCTTATGGGATTTAAAAATGAAGAACCCTGAAACTATTTTTAGAGCATACTCCATGGCCAATCACCCAGCCGAAGGAAATATCGTAATGCTTAACATTCGTATTGCCACTCCGCCATGGGACAGAGCAAACAATCGTTGGATGGATGTGAATCCAGGAATCTGTTCTAGTTATGTTTTTGATCAAAAGCCAGGAGACAAAGTAGTGGTATCAGGCCCTTATGGTGAATTCTTTATTAAACCTACTAAAGCAGAAATGCTATACATTGGTGGTGGTGCAGGAATGGCTCCATTGCGCTCACATATTTTCCATTTATTCCATACGCTAAAAACTACAGACCGAATTGTTAATTACTGGTATGGTGGAAGATCAAAACGAGAGTTGTTCTACATTGACGATTTTAGAAAAATAGAAAAAGAGTTCCCGAATTTTAAATTCCATATTGTATTGTCTGAGCCTTTAGAAGAAGATAATTGGAATGCAAAAAGCTCTATGGAAGATGAAGGTGATGGTTTTACCGGTTTCGTTCATCAAGCTTTGATTGATAACTATTTGAACGATCACGAAGCACCTGAGGATATTGAATTTTATTTTTGTGGACCACCATTAATGAATCAAGCTGTTTTGAAAATGGTAGATGATTTTGGGGTTCCGGACGAGAATGTCGCATTTGATGACTTTGGAGGATAATCAAAATAACTAAAGTAAAAAAAGCCTGACTATCAATTTAGATCAGGCTTTTTTTATCCCCCAAAAGGATGATTTTGCTTTAATCTTTCAAATCGAATATTTTGATTAAGTCCTTTTTTCTATGTTTGTACTATGAGTGCAGCAATTCAATCCGAGTTAAAAGAAGTGATGGACTACCTTGAATCAAAAGGAGTTCCGAATACGGTTAAGATTTATGAGAAACATGGAGCTACAGAAGGGCCCATGTTTGGGGTAAAAGTTTCCGATTTAAAACCCATTCAGAAAAAGTACAAAAAAAACCTGGACCTTTCCTTGGCTCTATTTGAAACCAATAATTCAGATGCCATGTATTTGGCAGCTTTGATTGCCGAACCGAAGAAGATGGACAAAGAGACCATCATGAAGTGGATACATCAAGCCTGGTGGTATATGATCCGCGAGTATGCCGTGGCCTGGACCATTGCCGAGAGTAATTTTGCCTTAGAAATTATAAACGAGTGCATTGAGAGCGATGATGATGGTGTAGCCTCAACCGGTTGGGCTGCTTTAAACTCCTATGTGTCTATAACAGCTGATGAAGACTTAGATATGGATTACCTACGAAAACGCATGAGACAAGTTGAAGAAACCATACACAGCAAAACCAATCGCGTACGATACACCATGAATGGGTATGTAATTGCATTGGCTTCATATGTTCCCGAGTTAAATGCAGAAGCAAAAGCAACTGCCAAGGTGATTGATAAAGTGGAAGTGTTTATGGGCGAAACCGCATGTAAAGTGCCATATGCACCCGAATATATTTTAAAAGTTGAAGCCAGGGGCAGAATTGGCGTTAAGCGTAAAGGCGCGGTGTGTTAGTCGGACGGCATTGAAAATTGAAAATGCAAAATTGAAAACGCACTTTGCGATTGGCATGGTGCTAATTGTATTGTTATTTTCTTGCAATGGAGGAGCAAGCAACCAAGGTTATTCTGAAAATGAGGTTGTTGTTGATTCGGCTACTACAAGTAATATAACGCCAAGAATAAACCCAAAACTAGCCTCTGGAGAATACTCTTTTTACATGTCGGGGATTGATACAGTGTACAATTGGAATGTCCCAGATTCAATACCTAGAATTGAAATGGATGAAATGCTAATTCAAGATTCTTGGTTCATCAAAAAAAAGAGACAAGATAGCTCGAGTGGGGGCTTTTTTACTACGTATGGGAATCTAGTAGCAGTAGACAATGTTTGGTTCCAAGCAAGTAATGGCAATCAATTCATGGTGTTTTCGCTTTACACGGATTATCATCGCGTAAATCAGATTCTCGGGTATACTGATATGATAAACGATAACATTTTGGATGCAATTGAGGTGTATTGGAAGCCACAAAACATTAAAGATTACGATTCCCTGGCAACAAGAGATACAAAAAGGAATAGTTTTAATAGTCTTTTATCCAAAGGGTTTAAGGTAAGCCTAAGCTTATGTAGAACTAGGCAAGGAATTGTATTAGGAATGAATACCAAAAATGTGTTTCGTATATACGGTGAACCAGACTCCACTTTTTATAGCAATAAAGAGACAAAGTGTTTCTGGGGTTTTGAGAGCGACATTTTTCAACAAAAACCATATCACACCAAAAAACCACTAGCCACTAATAGCTATGGATATGAGATTGAAGCGTTTTTTAGAAAAAACAAATTAACAGGCCTAATTCTATGGCATATGATTCCATGAATTCCGTTTTCAATTATCAACTTTCCATTATTAATTATTAATTAAAGAGGCCTCCTGCATCTGATAGTAGGCGCCTTTTTTGGAGATTAATTCCTGATGCGTGCCTTGCTCTACAATATTACCTTTTGATAAATAAATAATTTCATCGGCTTCCTCAACCGTGCTTAAGCGATGTGCGATGATTATACTCGTTCTGTTTTGTGTGAGCTTGGGAATGGTGGATTGAATAATGCTTTCGGTAGCAGGGTCTATACTACTGGTTGCCTCATCCAGAATAAGAATAGGAGGGTTGAGCAATATTGCGCGAACAAAACCGATCAATTGTTTTTCTCCCAATGACAAGCCCGTGCCTCTTTCACCCACTATGTAATCCAACCCTTTGGATAATAAAAGCTGTTCCAGTCCAAGATCCTTAATAGCCTGAATGATATCTTCATCTGCAAAGTCCTTTGATAAATCAATGTTATCGCGAAGGGTGCCTGAAAAGACGAACACATCTTGCATAACCACTGCAGCCAAATTACGCAGCTGATCTAAACGTATGTCCCTTACTGAAACATTGCCAATGCGAATGTCGCCACCAAAGTCAGGATAAAACCGACTGATCAAGTTGATAATGGTTGATTTACCAGCACCTGTTTCACCTACTATTGCAATGGTTTTACCTTCGGTTAGGTGAAAGCTAATGCCTTTGAGCACTTCTTCACCTTGACCATAGCTAAACCTTACATCATGAAAGGCTACATCAAAATTATTTAAAACAGCGTCTTGTATTTTTTGATCCGATTCTTCTTGATAATCTACTTCTTCCAATAGATTAAAAATTCGATTTGCAGACACCAAACCCATTTGTATTGCATTATATCGATCTGCCATGGTTCGAATTGGACGATAAAATTGATTTACCAGCATAATAAATGCAGTAACTTCACCTGCAGAAAAAATAAACTGTTTCCCAATACCACCGCTGGCAACAATAAATATAAAACCAATTGTAAAAGCGGTTATAATTTCAATTACTGGAAAGAATACTGAATAGTAGAATACCGAGCGTTCATTTGCCTGATAATGAGCCTGATTCGCCTTGTCAAATCGCTCTAAGGCGTTATTTTGAGCGTTATAGAGTTGTACAATATGTATTCCGGCAATGTATTCCTGAACAATCGTATTCAACTGAGAAACCGAATTACGTACTTGCTCAAATGCCTTTTTTACCTTTCTTCCAAAAATTCGCGAAGTAATGACTAGGAACGGGAACATAATCATGACCACCAAGGCGAGTTTCCAATTGATGATAAACATGATAACAATGATTCCAACTACCTGGAATAGGTCGCCAATGATTGTGATAACACCTTGGGAGAAGAAACGTGTGATGGTTTCAATATCACTTACATTTCTTGTGATTAACGTGCCAATTGGGGTTTTGTCAAAGAATGCAATGCGTTGATTAATGATATGTTTGTATACTTTGTTGCGCATATTAAATATCACTGCTTGTCCAAGCCAGGAGGAAATGTATGTATTAAAAAGCATTAAGACAGTCTGGGCAATCAACACTATCACCATTAAAACACAATACGTCTGAACCTTAGAAAATGAAACGGACTCAACCAGTGCATCCAAGGTTAATTTAACTAAATAGGGGATTATCGGTGCTAAAATTGCAGAAAAAATGGTCAATCCAATTGCCGCAGTCAACATCAATCGGTAGGGTTTTGCTAACTGAATGACTTTACCCAATAACTTAAAGTCTAGGTTCTTTTTTGCCATAAATTCTGGTCGTATTTAATCTGACTAAGGTACAATGCATGCCCAGGCATACTTTGACCAGCAGCCGATCTGTCTTTTGCACTTAACACTTCGTTGATGAACGAAACATCCTTGCGCCCTATGCCCACTTCCAATAGAGTACCTACAAGTGCGCGAACCATATTGCGCAGAAATCGATTTGCCGTTACTTCAAAAACAATCTGACTTTCACCATTTAACGTCCATTGAGCTTTTTCAATCGTGCAGTAAAAGTTGTTTACTTCAGTATGCGTCTTTGCGAATGAAGTAAAATCATGTTTGCCAATAATCAACTTACAGGCCTCATTCATTTTATCAAGATCCAATTTATGTGAGTATAACAGGCTAAGGCCTTGCTGAAAAGGGTTCTTTGATGTGTGCAAGAAATACTTATAACTGCGTTCTTTTGCCTCAAATCGCGCATGGAATTCTCTTGGTACTTCCCATAAATCAAAGAAAGCAATGTCGTGCGGACACATGGCATTCAATTTAAATAGAATATGCTCAGGAAGATCTTTGGCGGTCTTAAAGTTAAAATAGTAGCTCAGCGCATGTACTCCAGCATCCGTTCTTCCACAACCTATTATTTGAATGGGTTCTTGTATTAATTTGGTTAATGCTTCTTCTATGGTTTGCTGCAGTGAGACTGCATTCTTTTGCCTTTGCCAACCTGAGTAATCAGCACCATTGTAGGCTATTCGAACGCAATAATTCAACTATACGTTTTCAAAAATTACCGCTTGTCCTTGACCAACGCCAACACACATGGTAGCTAAGCCATACTTGCTGTTTCTTGATTTCATTTCATGCAACAAGGTAGTGGCAATACGTGCCCCACTGGCACCCAATGGGTGACCAATCGCAATGGATCCTCCATTTACATTAACGATCTCAGGATTTAGCTCCAAATCACGCATGCATGCAATGGATTGAGAAGCAAATGCCTCATTTAACTCAATTAATTCCAAATCGCTCACCTTTAACCCTGCTTTACCCAAAGCCTTCTGCGCAGCAGGAACTGGACCTATACCCATGATTTCCGGAGCCACACCTGCAGCAGCATAACTTACAATACGCGCCATTGGAGTTAATCCGTATTTTTTTACTGCGGCTTCTGATGCAATCAATAATGAAGCGGCTCCATCATTTATTCCTGAAGAATTACCCGCAGTAACCGTACCATCTGGTTTAAAAGCGGGTTTAAGTTTAGCTAGAATATCTGGCTCTGAAAGCCTTGGATGCTCATCTTTGTCAAAAAGTATAGCTTCTTTTCTGCGTTGCGGTATCGATATCGGAGTAATTTGACTTTTAAACTTGCCATTCTCATGCGCTTGCTGATATTTTAACTGTGACCCATACGCAAACTGATCTTGATCTTCTCGGCTAATAATCCAACGCTCAGCTACATTTTCTGCGGTTTCGCCCATCCCAAAAGGGTAGTGCATTTCTGAAAGTTTTGGATTGATAAAACGCCAGCCAATGGTCGTGTCATGTATATCTGGTTTTCTATCCCAAGCGCTGCTTGGTTTAGCCATCACCCAAGGGGCACGGCTCATACTCTCGACACCACCTGCAAGAACCATTTCATTCATTCCTGAACGAATAGCTGCATAAGCATTGGCAATAGACAAGAGCCCGCTTGCACATAACCGATTTACTGTATAACCAGGCACTGTGCTGGGTATGCCGGCCATAAGTAAAGCCATACGTGCCACATTCCTGTTATCTTCTCCAGCCTGATTAGCTGCACCTAAAATCACCTCGTCAATCTCATTGTAGTCTACTTTAGGATTACGAGCTGTAATGGCCTTTAAAACTTCTGCTGCCATGTCATCTGGTCGAATACCCGCTAGGGTTCCCCCGAACTTACCTACAGCTGTTCTTAAAGCATCAATTACATAAACTTCTTGCATAGTGCAAAGGTAAGGTTTCTTAGAATAAGGTGATAAGCTCACAGATATAATTAATCGATAATTCGAAGACCAAGAATCGCCATTGTATGTACTTAATATTAAATTTATTGTATTTAATCGCCCAAACTAATTTCGAGAGTGCTTAATTTCTTACTTTTGTATTATGATTCAACGTAGACAAAATTTGTATCTAGCATTGATGGTTATTCTTAGCCTTATACTTTCATTTTCCTCATATACAATCGCTGAATTAGAGTTGGATAAGGGAGAAATAGCAAACCAGGTTATCAGCAATCATCTTCAAATGGATTATAGCTCAAATCATTTATACAATAAAAGGAACAGGTTTCTACTTCGGTCATTTCAACAGCAAAGGTGCAATATATACTTTGGTGCATTGCATTACTTGGTTTAATATCTATCATGTCTTTTAAGAATCTAAAACGACAAATCACCTATTGTTCTTTTAACTTCGCCTTTATTCTGTTTTTACCTGTTTTCTTTTACCTTGATTATGCTCTAGTTTCAGAAACTTATCAAATTACTAAAACGGAATTGCTGGGTACAGCTTTAATTCCTATCGCTTTACTGCTCCTAAATATCTTGGCAACAAGTGGTGTGGTTAAAGATTATAACCTTCTCAAATCTATGGATCGCATTCGATGAAAATTTATGACTCGGTTGAGTTGCATAAATGGGATGCTTATACCATAACGCATGAGCCTATTCTATCAATCGATTTAATGGAACGCGCATCATTACTTTGTTCTGAACATATTCAAGCTGAGCATGACATAACCAAATTCACCATTGTTTGTGGCATGGGTAACAATGGCGGAGATGGGCTGGCTATTGCACGCACGCTAGCCGAATCCGATTGCGAAATTGAAGTAGTCATACTTCAATATTCAAATCAGCATACAGAAGATTTTGATTTTAATCTAGCGCGATTACCTAAATCGATACCAATTACTTGGTTAACCGAAACGAGTTATTTATTCAATTTTCAAGGCAAACATGTAATCGATTGTATTTTTGGAACCGGTTTAAACCGCCCATTAACGGGCTGGATAAAGTCCGTGGTGCAACAAATTAATGCAGGAAGCCGATTAACCATATCAATTGACATTCCCAGCGGGTTATTTCCAGTTAATAATACAGGAAACGATTTAGATGCTATAGTTAAAGCCAATGAAACGTTGAGTTTACAAAGCCCCAAAATGAGCTTTTTCTACCAAAGATACGCTCCCTTAGTTGGCGATTTTACAGTGATAAACATTCATCTCTTAGATAACTTTAACGAACCTGCTTTTGCTGATTATTTAACCGCAGCAAATATTCAATTAAAGCAGCAGGAGCAATTTGCGCATAAAGGCAACAATGGCTATTTAATGCTCATTGGGGGATTAGAAGAAATGGGCGGGGCAATCATGCTTTCTGCTAAGGCTGCATTTAGAACCGGTTGCGGCTATGTAGGTGTTCGGTCTAATGAAAACCATTATGGTCAAATGCTCAAGTGCTTCAAAAAGGTGCTTATTCCAAAATTTGCTCACCAGAAGGAGAAGTGTTTGTTAATTCTACAGGCAATGCAAACATGGCCAAAGCGGGCATGGGTGATACACTCACGGGTATTATTGGCTCTTTTCTTGCACAAGGTTATTCTGCCTTAGAGGCAATTAAAGCAGGCGTTTTTCTTCATGGCATGGCAGGAGACATTGCTTCAGAAACACTTGGAACAAGCCTCATTCCATCTGACGTAATTGAAGCAATCCCAAACGCCCTAAAATCAATAAAAAATCAAATATGACGAAGGAACGAATTGACATAGAGACGAGTTACCTTCCTACAGACCTGCAGTTTCGTATTGTTCGTTTTGAAGATAAAGTGGATTACAATGCCCTAAAACTACACAGACATAATTATTTAGAAATCTTTATGTTTAATAAAGGGGGCGGTACCCATTTAATCGATTTTCAAGAGTATGAAATAAAAGACCGTCAGTTGCATTTCGTGTTCCCCAATCAAATCCATTTGGTTAAACGCAGTGATGATGCCAACGGATTTGTGATACTGTTTAAAGCTGATTTTCTTCGAGTTCAGCAAGGTAACCCGATGCAAGAATTCTATGCAAAAATGCTGAATAGCCCAATTGTTAACCCCAGCAAGGAGCAACGCAGTATATTGGAATCCATTTTTGGTTTGTTAAAGAATGAATACGAGGAGATAGATGCTCAATTTAACAGTTCAATGCTAAAGTACTACTTGAACGCTTTTTTAATTCAATGTTTACGATATAAGTCATTAGAGCAACCTAGCAAGGTTAATCTTTTGGATAAAGACCATCAAATCTGCAATCAACTCACCCAGTTGGTTGAAACGTGCTTTAAACAACAAGAGAGTTTGGAGTTCTATGAAGATCAATTGAATATTGGTTATAAGAAATTATCCGCGGCAACAAAGAAAGTGTATGGTAAAAGCCCTAAAGCTATTATCAATGAGCGTTTGTTATTGGAGATCAAAAGACGACTGTTGTATACCACCGAAAGCATCAAGGAGATTGCCTACGAATTCAGCTTCAAGGAGCCCTCACACTTAACAAAATTCTTTGGACGATATCATAAAAGTCAAAGCCCAGTAGACTTCAGAACCAATTGGAACAAAAAATACAAGCCATAGTTTACAATGTGTAAGCTCAGAGGGGCAATGTGTCTCTAACTTTGTAGAATGAAAAATTTAAAAACTATATTGCTTTTTCTGTTTGCATCAGGCGCAATCAATTTGTTTGCCCAAGATGATTTCAAAAAATTGGATTCTATTGTATCCAATCATTTATACAGCATTTCCTTTGTTAACGAAAATGTGGGATATATTGGAGGAGCAAATGCTATGTTGCTTAAAACGGTTGACGGTGGTAAAATCTGGAGCAAGGTAGCTACCAAAACTGCACCATGGACTTTTAGCAGAATGGATTTTGTAAATATGCAATTTCTCAGTGAGGATACAGGAAATGTAATCGTAAGGAATTTCAATTCAACCAGCAATTATGATAATGTTATTTGGGAAACAATTAATGGAGGCATTGATTGGACACTTTTAGAGGTGAAAGTTAATATGCTCCCTGAGTGTTTTTTATTCACTGGATATAGAAAAGGTTTGGTAGGAGGTACTGCTTGGTTTCAGGGAAACATGATAGCACAAATGAAGCCCGATACTTGGGTAAACGTACAAAGTTTTGACTGGAACGGTTTTTCTGTAATTGACCTAGCCACTCACAACACTGATCCAGATTTCAGCATGGCAGTAAGTGATGATGGTTATGTTTACAGAACATTTAATAATGGCTTGTTATGGGATACATTACCTGCTTATTTTAAGCATAAAATCCATTCTGTCATTTATTCTGAACCTAATTGGATCATAACGGTAGATAGCTCAATTTCAATATTTTACAGCACAGACTCAGGTCAAACCTGGAAGGGGCAACTTACAACGTTCGGTTATCCGCAATACCAGGATGTTTCACTTTCCAGTACGGACTCTTTGGTTTATGCTGGAATCAATGGCTTTAATTTAGGTGAAATCAGTTATTCTAAAAATGGCAATCCATATCTTTATCAGAACACACCCATGAAATTATGGGCTGCGGGCTGCAACCCAAATGGAGATGCATTTGTGGTTGGAGATAATGGCGCAATTTATCGAAGAAAAGGAAATAGTACAAGTGTCCAAAGTCCATCGCTTGAAACAATTAGCGTGTACCCGAATCCCGTTCGAACCACATTGAATTTTAAGGAATCAGTTATTGGACCCGTCCAGGTCTATAGTATTTCAGGGCAATTAGTGGGCTCTTTCCAATTGAACCAGACCACAATTAATTTGAGCGATTTAAAGACAGGGTATTATTTCATTGAATACATGAGGAGAAATTCAATTGAACAGACACGTGTAAAAGTCTTGAAAATGGAGTAACCTTATTCATCCATCCAAATTACATTCTTTTTGTAGCTTGGGCGTTGGGATTCAGTTCGTTTATTGTCCACCTTGCCAAGCAGGAAATAGCCCATGCAGTATTCATCTTCATCCGCTTTAATAAATTCATGGAAATGTGGCTCATAGATCCCGTTTCCAGTTCCCCAATATCCACCAACGTTAGGGAATTGCGAAAGTCCTAAATAGATATTTTGAACCGCGCAAGCTGTAGAAGCAATCTCCTCTTCTAACGGATTTTTGCCTTTATCATGCACCGTAATTATCAAAACATGACTAGTTTTCGCTTGGTTGAATTCAAGTTTTTCATATTTCGTGGGGAAGGCAACTGAATGCCAAAAATCAAATAACCGGTCCTTACTTTCGCCAGAAAATACGCGGAAAGTCCAAGCATAGGTGCTGTGATGCGACGGTGCCCACTGGGCATTCTCTAATAATTGCTCAATAACTGAATCGTCAATAACTTCACCATTAAACTCTTTAGGAAAAGTCGATCTACGCTCCTTGATGATTTGATTGATGTCCATTGATTTTTTTCTTTATAAAGCTATAATAAGATTGAGCAAATACCGTAGACAAAATAATCAACGTGCCCACATAGAATAAATAATTAAAGCTTTCTCCTTCATTAAAGATAAAAAAAGCAAGGATGATCCCATAAACGGGCTCTAGATTAATCGCTACGTTGGCAGTAAAAGCAGAGACAACCCGCATGGCAGTAACATTGAGCACAAATGCCCCAGTGGTGCATAGCACACCTAATAAAAGTAACCATTTCCAATCAATATTCGGCACATTCAATTGCACATTGTTAATTTGTAAATAATGCTGCATCTCTGCTTGGTCCTTGATTAATAAATAAATAATTGAAAGGAATAAGAACCCACCCAACATTTCAAAAAAGGTGATAAGCAAAGGGCTTTCCTTTTTGGCGTATTTAGCGTTAAATACACTAAACAAGGTGGCAAGCAGTGCCGAAATGATGCCCCAAATAATTGCCAGAAGGAATTGAGATTGAGTGGCGTTCGGATCCAGTTCGTCTTGCGAAAAAGCAATGAGTGTGATGCCCAAAACGGCCAATAACCCAAAACCCATATCCACTTTATTGATTTTTGTCTTCTGAACTATGGGTTCAATTATACTCGTGAACCAAGAGGCTAAACCTAAGCTTGCCAAGGTTAATGAAGCGCTATTCCCAATTTTGATAGAACCATAGAATGTGATCCAATGCGCAGCAACAAGAATTCCAATACTTAAAAAAAGCATTGCTTTCTTAAAACTAAAGGCTTTGAGATGAGAAATAAAGCCTGGAATAACTAGGAACAATGGGAGAGCAATCCACATGCGATTCCATACCAACCCAAAATGGTCCAATGAAATTAGTTTACCCAATATGGCAGTAAAGCCAAAAAGGAAGACCGATATATGGAGGTAAAGGTAAGCTCTCGACTTATGCATTATTACTTAAACCTTTCAGATTTTCATGAATGGAAATCACCTGTTTTATAAGGCTTTGTGTGCCAGAATTATCTATTACATAGTCTGCATAATGCAATCGTTCTTCATCCGATAATTGCTTACTTATTCTCGCTTCAATCTCATCAATTGAAATAGAATCGCGTTGCAATATTCGCTCAATTCGAGTTTCAACAGGTGCAACTACAACAATGAGTTTGTCTAATGTTTTATATGAACCGGCCTCAATGAGCAGGGCGGCTTCTTTTAAGGTGTAATACGCTTTGCAGGTTGAGCGCCATTCCAAATAATCTTGACCCACAGCAGGATGAACAATGTCATTCAATCGCTGAGTGTTTTCTTTAGAATTAAAGGCCCTTGATGCAAGCAAGGATTTATTAAGCACGTTATTTTCAAAAATATCCTGCCCAAATGACTGAGATATTTCTTTTTCAAGCCGATTAGCAATCAGCCATTTAGCTTGTGCATCTGAGTTGTAAACAGGTATACCTAATTGAGCAAAAACAGAACATACGGTGGATTTGCCCGAACCCATACCTCCCGTAATGCCAACATGTAGCATTAAGACTTCGCTTTCAACGCCTGGCTCATATCCATAGATATAGCAGACCTTTCAATCTTCATTTTCTGACTTTCCTCAAGCTCAATAACTGCTGTAGTGTCATCCAGTTTGGTGATTTTACCATGTATGCCGCTTGAAGTTACTATTTTATCGCCCACGCCTATTGATTTAGTAAAGGCAGTTTGCTTCTTTCTTTTACGCATTTGAGGTAAGATCATAAAAACATAAAAGATGGCAATCATTCCGAGCATTAAAGGCCATGTTCCAAATCCTCCTCCAGCTGGAGCGGCTTGTAAGAGTATTGTTAAGTTTATCATTCTGCTGATTTATATTTTGGATTTACGTATACATTAAATTTCAAGACAACATCTCCCTGCGGATCGTTGCTTGTAACTGTGATGGTTTTAGTGTTATTTTTCGGTTTGCCATTGCTGTCAAAAACGGCACGAATAAACCCTTTTTCACCTGGATTAAGAGGTTTTTGAGGACTGTGTTCAGTAGATGTACACCCGCAACTTCCGCGAGTCCCACTAATTATTAGAGGCGCTTTACCCGTGTTGGTGTAATTGTATAGTATAGTTACCTCTTCACCTTCTTCAATGGGAGTTAAGGTTATATCATCTTCTTCAAAAGTCATTTCAGGCATAGGCGCATTAGGATCTCCGGTAGGATTTCCAGGAGTTGATGTATTGTTTTGATCAGCCAGTGATTGTCCTCCATTACAAGAAGCAAAGAAAACGGCTATTCCTACAATAAATATTTTTAAAACAGATTTCATATGTGGTTTAATTATTTAACAAAGTTAAAACTTGTCTATTTCTCACGCAACCCCTTTTCATTTTTATCTAATTTCCCTTCTTTACTAAATTGACTCTTCAAACTATCTAGCACACCATTGATAAAACTGCTGCTTTGAGGGGTGGAATACACTTTGGCAATTTCTAAGTACTCATTAATGGTTACCTTAACGGGTATATCTTCAAAATATAAAAATTCGCATGCGGCTAAAAGAATAACAATCTGATCTGTTTGCGCGATGCGATCTACTTCCCAGTTTTTAATGTGAGATTGCAACACCTCTAATAATTCTGCTTCATGCTTTATTGCCTTCAATGCAAGTTTCTGCCCAAATGAAACCTCAGTTTTCGCATGCTCTTCAAATCGATACAAGCTCAAAACGTCACCTTCTTTCTCTAAGTCTTTCAGTGTGGCTACCATGGCTCTCAACACAACTCGTTTATCATCTTGCCATGTGATTACCGCATTTTCCATCGCCTCAGCAATTTCCTTTGACTTGCCAAAAGCAAATTCAATCAATTGAATAAGAAACTTTTGAGATACCTTAAAGCTGGGTTGGTCAAAGACCAAATAATCTTGAACAAAGCTCTTTTCTTCCAATTCTTTGATAAAACGATGAATGGTTTCCCCTTCGTCATCCCAAGTTATAGACAGTCGCTTAACTTGCTTTTCTAAATCTGTTGAAGCATCTAAAATAGGGATGAGGCTATTGTTTGATAACAATCGAAACTTTCTGATACGCTCTTGTTCTGGAAAATACTTAGATGTTTCAATGTCAATTTCGGACAACAGAAAGTATTCAAGCGCTTTGATAAATTGAATACCATGATAATATGCTTTTTGCAAATTATCAATGTTCTGCTGATACAGCGAAAGTAAAAAATCTGGGCTCTGATCTTCCGATTGTCGGAAACCATATACCGACTGCAATGCCTTTATTCTAACTAATCTTCTACTTAACATCAATGAACGTGATTACTGGGGGCAAAGATATCCTTTTGATCAAAATTTGAAAGATAATAAATGATTAATCTACAATTTGAGTGGCACACATGGTAGAATATGCTTTAGCGACTTCAGTTCTACCGTTTTTAGGGTCCATGGTATAAACCAAAGCCTCACAAAAAAACAATGTGTTGCCCGGTTTGATTACATCTGCTTCAACCCAGATTTCTTCACCATAGGCTGGTCTATGATAACTAATGTGTAAGTCTGCTGTAACCATGCTTTTGTTTTTTTCAACCAAGCTCAATGCTGCAAAGCCCATTGCGATATCACAAAGGGTAGAGGTTACGCCACCATGCACAAAATTAGTTTGCTGCATATGAAGTTGAGCCAAATTCAATTTGAGGGTAATTTTTCCTGGCAGGCAGTTTACCATTTCGATACCTACATGTTTCATAAAATGCTGGCCTTCTAATACGCGTTCTATTACGCGCTGATAATCAGGATTTAATGCTTTGAATTTCATATTAATAGTTTAATTCTTCCCAAACAGATCGCAATTCATTGAATGCATGGGTTTCTTTGAGTTGCTTGCAAATCTCCATGCCTTTTTCATATATTTTGGAGGCTCCATCTTCATCTCCCTTACGTTCGATTAATGCACCATAATGGTAGTAGGTAGCCACATAATTCGACTCATCTTCGATTAATTTAGCGAATATTGCTTCGGCATTTTCATCATTGCCTTCGGCAATCCATTCAAGGGCCAAGGCAAATCGTAAAAAAGCATCTTCTGGCTTCTCCTCTAGCCAAATCAGGAGCTGATCTTTTCTATTCATTTTAGGATTTGCAAAGATAACGAGCATCCTTTGCCCAGAAAAATTTCAGTACACATTATGTCACTGGTGATTACTTTACGCAACAATCATGGTCGCTGAATTCTTTTTGGTATAACATTTGATATATTTGCAGTATAAAGCTAATACTATGAAAAAATTCTTCTTTGGCCTGATGTTCACATTTTTATTCATTGGCCTTCAAGCGCAGGATACCACTAAGAACACAACTACCGATTCAATACCGGTTGTTGTTGTTGTTGTTGCTGATACCGCTGTTAAAACCACTACCGCAGAGAATAATGAATTACCGAATATTGAGTTGAAAGACTTAAATGGAAATCGAATCAATATAAAATCCCTGGGCGACAGTGGTAAAATTACCATAATCACCTTTTGGGCAACCTGGTGCAAGCCTTGCATCAAAGAATTGAACAATACACTTGACTTTATTGACGATTGGAAAACAAAATACAATGTACAGTATTTTGCTGTGAGTGTAGATGATGCTAAAACCACCAATAGTGTGCGCCCACTAGCTACCGCATTAAATTATGACTGGAATTACCACATCCTTTTGGATCCGAATAGAGATTTGGCCCGAACGATGAACGTGAACAATCCTCCAATGATTTTCATTTATGATGTAAGCGGCAATTTGGTTTATACACATATGGGATATACCGAAGGCGGTGAGTATGAAGTGAATGACAAGGTGTTGGAATTGAATTGAATAGTTAAAAAGAAGAAATAAGTTCTTTGCTCATATTGAAAATCCCGAGAATTCATCTCGGGATTTTTTATGCCAATTTTTCGGCTTCTGCAATCAATCTTATTTGATTCACTGGTACCACCCCTGGAAATTCACAAACTAAACCGCCCGCTAAATTACTCAGTTCTGCAACTTCCTCTAAGGTGCCGCCAGCAGCAAGCACGCAGCCTGCTACGCTAATTACCGTATCTCCAGCACCACTTACATCAGCAATGTTACGAGAATGGGCATCTGCCGTATATACTTGGTCTTCTGACCGAATCAAAACACCTCGTTCAGACAGCGTGATTAAGCTAATCTGCTGATTCAATCGAGCGCGTAGCTTTTTCTCTAGATCAACTATGGTATCAATGCTGTAATCGTTGTCAATCTTATCTTCTAAGCCTGCTAACAGTTCTTTCAAGTTCGGTTTAAATAGGGTTACATTCTTAAATTCACTAAAATTATTGAACTTAGGATCTACCGCAATCGGTATATTCAAGGCATTGGCCTGAGCAATGATCTTTTGAATGTTCGACTGGTTCAAAACGCCTTTATCGTAATCCTCTAAAATGAGTAAATCGCAGCCTTCCAATATATTGCCACAACTTTGAACCAAACGTCTATTGTCCGTCTCATCCAAGTCTTCTACCAATTCTTGATCTACACGAGCTATTTGCCGATTATTACCCAAAATGCGAGTCTTGACAGTGGTCTTGCGAGCCTCACTGCGTAATATATGCCCATCAGAAATACCTGCATCATTTAATAAGCGACAAACCATTAAACCATCTTCATCTTTCCCTACCATACTAATTAGTAGGGGAGTTGCGCCCAGTTCTTTTACATTCAATGCAACATTTCCAGCCCCGCCCAATCGATTTTCTTTTTTAAATACATCGATTATTGGCACAGGTGCTTCTGGTGACATGCGGTTTACTTTTCCATAAATATAGCTGTCAACCATAACATCGCCTATGATGGCAACCTTAAGTTTAGCAATGGCTTCAAATAGTTCTTTAGTCTCCATTTAAGTAAGTTCTTCTAGTGCGTTCTTTATACGTTTACATGCCTCTGTTAAATCATCAATGCTTGCTGCATAGGATATTCGTACGTAATTGGGTGTTCCAAAAGCTGCACCACTTACCATGGTTACATATGCATGGTTGAGTAGATAAAAACATAAATCAGTGGCATTCTCAATTCGTTTTCCTTCAAATGATTTGCCAAAATAGGCAGAAACATCTGGATACACATAAAATGCGCCCTCAGGTTCATTAATTATTAAACCATCTATCTTGCCCAATTCTTCTAGCATCAATGCTCTTCGTTTTAAGAAAGCATCGCGCATTACATAGGTTTCGGTTAAATCATCACCCAAAGCAGTAACAGCTGCTTTCTGCGTCATAGCATTAGCTCCACTTGTAAACTGACCTTGTATTTTCTCACAAGCAAAAGCAATGTCAGGGTGAGCCGCAAGGTATCCTAAACGCCAGCCAGTCATGGCAAACCCTTTCGATAAGCCATTTATCGTAATAACACGGTCTTTTATTGCCTCAAATTGAGCAATGGAGTGATGCGCTCCAATGTAATTGATATGTTCGTATATCTCATCAGATATCACGTAAACATGAGGGTTTCTTGCAAAAACTTCAGCTAAAGCAGCCAATTCTTCTTTGCTATATATACTCCCTGTTGGGTTAGAGGGTGATGAAAAAATAAAAATCTTTGTCTTAGCTGTAATCGCTTGCTCTAATTGGGCTGCACTGATTTTAAAATCATCTTGAATAGTTGTTTTAATATAAACCGGTGCGCCTGCCACAAATTTCACCATGTCATTATAACTAACCCAATATGGGGCAGGAATAATCACTTCATCTCCGGGATTCACCATGGCGTGCATTACATTCATAATGGAATGCTTTGCTCCAGTTGAAACTACGATTTGATTTAAACCAAATTCAAGATGATTATCTCGTTTAAACTTTTTAACAATGGCTGCTTTCAGTTCAGGCAAACCAGAAACAGGAGTATACTTGGTGTATCCCTGATCTAAAGCACTTTTTGCAGCATCTTTTATGTATTCGGGTGTGTCAAAGTCTGGCTCTCCAAAACTTAGGTTAATAATTGGTTTACCTTGCTCTGCCAAGGCCCTTCCAGCTTTTGCCATTGCAATGGTCTGAGACTCAGAAAAGAGCGCCATGCGATTGGCTAGTTTAGGTTTATTGCTTTCTGACATTAATTATAATTTTACTCAGATTCTTGTACAAATGTATAGCGCAAATAACGCAAATCTTCATAAGCACAAAAAGCTTATTTAAATTTTTTGTAAAAACAATCGAGATTATATTCGTGCACTTATTCCTTAGTCCATAATAGACAATGATTAAATGATTTGGTTTTTTATACTTTTTCCACTGATTGGTTCCATTCTAGCATTTAGAATGAAAACCAAAGTATTTGACTTAAGTCTTCTGATGCTTTTTAGTGGTGCGTATTTATTAACGGTAACCTTAACTGGAATTCTGCCAGAAGCCGTATCCACAGATCAGTCGTTTTGGATGTATGTAGGCGCTGGATATGTTTTACAACTCTTGTTTGATGTGTTCACCAGAGGGGTAGAGCACGGTCATGTTCACGATGAAAAGAAAATCAATGTTGCTGTGCTATTCATCGCTTTATTTTTTCATGCCTTTCTTGAGGGAATGCCTCTGGCCTTATTGGGGTCAAACAGTTCTACACTCAACAACTATTTTGTTGGTTTGGCATTGCATGAAATTCCTGCAGCGTTTGTATTGGCCTATTTACTTAGCCAACAAAAAACAAGCAAACGGACTAATTATGTACTGGTTACTTTATATGCAGCAGCCGTTCCTATTGGTTTTTCCACCGCGCATTACCTCAAACAACTTTCGTGGTATACTGACAGTTTAAAACATATTACACTTGCTTTATGTTCAGGGATATTGCTTCATATAGCCACGACTGTAATCAGCGAAAACTTCAAACATCATTCATTTAACAAAAAGAAATGGTTGGCATTTGGACTTGGGCTTCTGGTTGCAGCAATTTCATTATTTTCGCATCAATTATTATAATCTTATGAGCTTTGAATTTATTCTAGTAAACCCAAAATATGCTGAAGGCATTGCTTTAATACAGCTTAACCGTCCAAAAGAGCTGAACGCACTCAATCTGCAATTGATGCAAGATGTTAAAAATGCACTGATCCAATTGGATGCAGACAATGAGGTTCGCGCGATTATTATAACGGGAAATGAGCGTGCTTTTGCCGCAGGAGCAGATATCAAGCAGATGAGCGGCAAAGGCGCCATAGACATGCTTAAAATTGATCAATTCAGTACATGGGATCAAATACGCAAAACCAAAAAACCGATCATAGCAGCCGTGTCTGGCTTTGCGTTAGGTGGAGGTTGCGAGTTGTGTATGGTGTGTGATATGATTATTGCAAGTGAAACAGCCAAATTTGGACAACCTGAAATTAACATTGGTGTAATGCCTGGTGGAGGTGGAACACAACGCCTAACAAAAGCAATCGGCAAAGCACGCGCTATGGAAATGGTGCTTACTGGAGGTTTTATCAGCGCCCATAAAGCCTTGGATTTTGGATTGATCAACAAAGTGGTACCTGTAGAGCTTTACCTAGCCGAAGCGGTTAATCTGGCTAAAAAAATAGTTGACAAATCGCCTCTGGCTGTTCAATTAGCCAAAGAGAGTGTGCTTCAATCTTTTGACATGTCGCTACAAGAAGGGCTTTATTTCGAACGCAAGAATTTCTATATGCTATTTGCTACCAAAGATCAGAAAGAAGGGATGGCTGCATTTATAGAAAAAAGAAAAGCGAATTTCAAGGGAGAATAACATGCAAGCCCTTCTCGACAAAGCCTTTGCGCGACCTGTAGTCGCAAAAATTAGAGATTTTGTAAGTCAAAACGATTATCAAGCATTTCTAATTGGCGGCTATGTCCGTGATTTATTTTTATATCGGGACTCTAAGGATATTGATATTGTGGTGGAGAAGAACGGCATTCAGTTTGCCAATGAATTGGCGAAGTACCTTGGAGTTAAAAAAGTAGCCGTATTTAAAACTTACGGAACAGCTCAACTGGTTTATAAAGGGATGGAAATCGAAGTGGTAAATGCGCGAAAGGAATCCTACACCACAGAGAGCCGTAACCCGGCAGTAGAACAAGGCACCTTGCAGGATGATCAAAACAGACGCGATTTTACGATTAACGCCTTAGCGATTAAAATCGGAAATAAACCAGAACTGATTGACCCATTCAATGGTTTAGGACATTTAGATCAACAAATTATCAAAACTCCCTTAGATCCCGATTTAACATTCAGTGATGACCCACTGCGCATGATGCGTGCGATTCGGTTTGCATGTCAGTTGGGATTTCGAATTGAAGAAAAAACCTTTGAGGCAATTAGGAAAAACGCGCACCGATTAGAAATTATTTCACAAGAGCGCATCACAACTGAGTTCAATAAAATTATGGAATCACCTGTTCCTTCGATTGGGTTTTACTTATTAGAAGAGGCTGGTCTACTTGAGCTGTTTTTTCCTGAATTTATTGAATTAAAAGGTACGGAACGTATCAATGGATTATCGCATAAAGACAATTTTCATCATACCCTAGAAGTGTTGGACAATGTTGCCCGACTGTCTGACAAGCTTTGGTTGAGGTATGCAGCCGTATTTCATGATATCGCAAAACCAGCCACTAAAAGATTTGAGCCGAAAATAGGATTTACTTTTCATGGCCATGAAGACAAAGGGAGTAGAATGGTTAAGCCGATATTCAGAAGGATGAAATTACCTCTTGGAGACCCTATGAAGTATGTTAGCAAAATGGTTCTTTTGCATTTGCGTCCGATTGCGTTAACAAAGGAAATTGTTACGGATTCAGCCATTCGAAGATTGATTGTTGATGCAGAAGATGATATAGAAGACCTGCTTCTATTGTGTAAATGCGATATAACATCCAAGAATGAGAAAAAGAAGGTCAAATATTTAAATAACCTTGAGGAGGTTCGAGATAAAATTCAAAAGGTAATTGCAGCGGATGAAATTAGAAACTGGCAACCATTAGTAACCGGCAACCATTTAATGGAATGGATATCTTTTGAACATCCCAGACAAATTGGTGAATTGAAAAGCGCTTTACGAGAGGCTATTTTAGAAGGAGAACTCAGCAATGATTTTGAAGTATCCAAACAGTTTGTACTTGACTTAGCTTCTAGAAACGGATTAACTTTAAAAACTTAAATGAATAATTTCATCATCAGACAACCCATCTCTATTTGTCCTCGTCTTTTGGGCACACTTATTGATTAAATGATAGTAATGCTTAAAAAAATTCTTTCCCTTTCATTAGCCTTTGTGAGTTTTGCAATATACGGACAGGACACAGCCGGTCAAAAATTCGGGTTTGGAATGCTTAGAAATCAAACCTACACGTATCGTGTCATCAATCAAGATATAGTGCGTAATGTACGCAATACTCCAACTTTCATCACACAAGATACTTTTCTTGCTAAAATGAATCTTACGGTTGTGCGAAAGGACGGTTTTGGGATAACGATTAATTTTGCACCATTAACTGAGGATGGAGAATTGCCGGATGGGATTTATTCTATTCCTTTAAAAATCGTTTTAGACACAAACGGCAACGCCCTTGGGATGCTTAATCATCTTGATTACCAAAATTTTATATTCAATCAAATAGACAGCTTGTTTTATGCCGGTGTTTATGATTCTGCAACGGTTGCTTTATATAAAATGAGGTACAAGAACTATACTGAAATAGAAAACTTGGTCTACACAGAATTCAGAGAATTCTTTACAATTTACAGCAGGCAATATAAGCAGATCGTCACGTATGCTGTAGGTAAGGAAATCTTTCACCCCTTTTCAAATGAACCTTTTCTTGCTAGTGGCAATGCCATGGCGATTTATGCGCAACCGGCAAAAGGCTTTTACCTTATCAATACAACGATTGGAAACAAACCAGAGGAGCGAGTAATTCTTACCAATCTTTATCAAGACTATTTAAGACGAATTGGGCAATACAATCCTCAAGTAATTACACCTGCCATTGATTTATCCTATCAATCAAAGTTCATGTTCAATATAAATACAGGGATTATTGAAGAATTCTATTTGGAAAACGGCCTGCGTGTAGGCGATGAAACTAAGATAAGCTCAAGCTCGATGAAGCTGATTCATTAGTCTTTCATAACATACTTTAACTGAAGCATATTGTTTGGATAGCTAAACAGATTCTTTACGCTTGGTTTAGTTATTCGCAATGACTTATCGTAGTACAAACAAATTATTGGTGGATTTTGCATTAGAATTGAATCCATAGCATTCATTAATAAGCCTCTGGAGATCGGATTCGTTTCAAGCATGGCTTGATTGTACAGGTTGTCAAACGCATCATCTTGATATCTGCTGTAATTGGGTCCTTTTGGGTAGTGATTTGCTCCATAAAAACAGGCTAAGTAGTTTTCAGCATCGGGATAATCCGCTATCCAAGAACCTCTATAAAAGTCGATCTGTTGTTCATTTCTCAACTGTCTCAAATAACTTCCTGGATGAATATCTATCTTTATTGTAAAGCCTGCAGACTCTAAGTCATTTTTAATAAACAAGGCCATATCCATATAGTCTGAAGTTACTCCTAAGGTTAAAGGCTGGGATATATCCAATTCGCTTTCCAAAATCAAACGTTGCGCCTCTTTTTTATTCAATCGATATCCTTTGGTTTTTTTAGACAATAGGCTAGGAGGGGTAAATCCGTGATACGAAGCAATGCCTAAACCATTCCTTACATTATTTACAATAGCTTCACGATTGATTAGCAGATTCATCGCCTTCCTGATTTTAACCGATTGAAGCAATGGGTTTTCAGACTGCATATTGAACATTAGGAATTCAGTATTCAGGAAAGGTGCTTTTTTAAGTTGATATCGGCCTTTGTATTTTGGAGTAAGGTTTCCATATGGATCCAAGATTTCGTCTTTAACTCCAGCCTCAATTTCATTAAAAAAGTCATATTTCCCTGTAGAGAAATCCATAAAAGCTGAAGATTTGTTCGGGTTTAAGTCAATATTTATGGCATCTAAATAGGGGAGCCTTCTATTCTGGGACCCTACTTCAAAGTATTGATCAAACTTGAGTAAGACCATACCTACCTGTTCTTCCCAGCGTTCAAAGACAAAGGGGCCGCAACCTACAGGATTGTTTCTAAAGTCCTTGCCATAGTGCTCCACAGCTTCTCTCGGAAGGATAAAGCAATAGGGCATACTCAGTATACCCAAAAGAGGAGGGAATGATCGCACCAGCGTCAAACGAAATGTAAAACTGTCTATGGCAGTGAACGGTTTTTCATCCAAATTAACCTTATCACTAAAAATCCAGGTGCCTGGCGATGCTGTTTTGGGGTCCATGAGTCGTTCAAAACTGTATTGCACATCATAAGCAGACAATTTTCGGGGCGTATGGCTTTCCCAGCCATGAAAGTAAACGTTGTGCTTTAAATGAAATACATACTCCCGGCCATCCGGACTAATCTCCCATGAATCAGCTATCATGGGCTGCACATGAAGCAGTGTATCTAGTTGTATTAAGCCAGCATTAATTTGTGTGACAATCCAGTTTTCACTTTGTGATTTTACAAATGTAGGGTCCAAAGTGCTCACACTGGCGGCCTCGTTATATCGAAAAACAGTAAGGTTGTCGTGGTTATCAACATTGCATTGGATAAATAGCGCCAAAGTGTTAAGAACTAAGAACAGTTTTGAAAATTTTACCTTGACCTTGCCCATATATTTGTATACCCAATTTATCGTTGAACCATGCACATTACTTACTTCGGACATAGTTGTTTTCTTTTAGAAACGAGAGGGAGTAAAATACTATTTGACCCCTATATTTCAGTTAACGAATTAGCGAAAGATATCGATATTAACCAAATTAAATGTGATTTTATCGCGGTAAGTCATGGGCATGAGGACCACATACTAGATTTAGTACCGATTGCTAAAAACACAGGAGCACAAGTTATCGGATGTTTTGAATTGGGCGAATACTTAGAAGAGAACGGTATAACCAACTTTCATGGCATGAATGTAGGTGGCACTTTCGATTTCCCATTTGGGACATTGCAAATGACCATAGCGCAACATTCAAATAGTTTTAACGGAAGATATATGGGTGCTGCAGGTGGGTTTGTGATTAGCAGCGATGAAGAAACGTTTTTCTACGCTGGCGACACTGCTTTAACTTATGACTTTAAATTATTGGCGCAAAAGTTTAATATCACAACCGCAGCCTTGCCTATAGGGGGGAATTTTACCATGGATTATAAGGACGCATTATTAGCCAGTGACTTTATTGACTGCCGTCAGATTATCGCACTTCACTATGATACGTTTCCACCAATTCGAGTAAATCAAGAAAAGGTAAGCACGTATTACAAAAACGCTGGTAAGCGTATACATTTCATGCAAATAGGACAAAACAAAGAATTCAATTAAGATATGGGTAAAATAATAGCAATAGCAAATCAAAAAGGGGGCGTTGGCAAAACAACTACCGCCATAAACTTAGCCTCTAGTTTGGCTGTTTTGGAGTACAAAACGTTGGTGATCGATGGAGACCCGCAGGCAAACACAACCTCTGGTCTTGGATTTGAACAATCTAAAGTTCAAGTGGGTCTTTATGAATGCCTTGTGCAGGGTTTAGACCCCAAGGATGTTTGTATTGCTACAGATTACAATAATTTAGATATTCTACCGTCCAGTATTGATTTAGTGGGAGCTGAAATCGAAATGATCGACTTGCCAAATAGAGAGAAAATGTTAGGTGCAGCCTTGGAAAGCATCAAAGGAGAATATGATTTTATTATTATTGACTGTTCTCCATCTTTGG
This sequence comes from uncultured Bacteroidia bacterium, assembly GCA_943788195.1. Lineage (GTDB taxonomy): Bacteria > Bacteroidota > Bacteroidia > NS11-12g > UBA955 > CALSPH01. The sequence continues at coordinate 1,665,287 of CALSPH010000001.1, read as the reverse complement.
GTTTGATTACCACCAACGCATTGGTTGCCGCTGACAGTGTTCTTATCCCAGTACAATGCGAGTATTTTGCTTTGGAAGGTTTGGGCAAGTTACTCAATACCATCAAAATAGTGCAGCGAAACTTGAACAATAATCTTGAAATTGAGGGCATATTATTGACGATGTATGACATGCGTCTTAGGCTTTCAAATCAGGTGGTTGAAGATGTTAAGATCCACTTCCAAGATATTGTATTTGACACAATCATTCAACGGAACACGCGATTAGGTGAAGCACCTTCTTTTGGCGCACCTGTATTGCATCATGACGCCACTAGCAAAGGAGCCATAAATTACCTTAACCTTGCACGTGAAATATTACAACGCAATGGGTTAACAGATATACCAACGGAAGACGAAGCTAAATTAGCCATTAGTAAATAAGCATGAGTAGTACAAAGAAAAAAGGAGGCTTAGGAAAAGGGTTATCTGTTCTATTAAGCGATGCAGAATCTACTGGAATGGATTATGTAGCGATTGGGTCAGTTACCAATATTCCCATAGCTAAAATACAAGCAAACCCATTTCAACCACGTTTAGACTTTCAGGAAGATGCATTAAGAGAACTTGCCGAAAGTATTAAAACACATGGGGTGATCCAGCCGATTACCGTTCGCAAAATGGCCCAAGATAAATATCAAATTATCAGTGGAGAGCGAAGAACACGGGCAAGCATGATGGCAGGTCTGGATAAAATTCCAGCATATGTCCGGGTTGCCCGCGATCAAGAAATGCTTGAAATGGCAATTGTTGAGAATTTACATCGAGAGAATTTAAACCCATTTGAAATAGCATCAAGTTACCAAAGACTCATAGATGAGTGCAATTTGAAGCATGAAGAATTGAGTCAACGCGTAAATAAAGAACGTTCTACCGTATCCAATTACTTACGCTTACTCAAACTACCGGAAGAAGCGCAAATGGCTGTGAAAGAGCAACTCATCAGTATGGGACATGCAAAAACCATATTGAGTTTAAGCGATATGACCGACCAGTTGACTTTATTAAAGCGCATTCTGGATGAAAAGTTATCCGTGCGTAAAGCAGAGGAATTAACGCGCTTAATCAACCAAAGTGATCCATCAGACGAAAAGATTGAAGGGGAAAAACCCAACGAAAAACTAGATCTTAGACCCTATAAAGAGTTTCAAAAAACACTTGAAAACAAGTATGGCACTCAAGTAAACTTCAAAAACAGCGCAAATGGCGGAAGTATTCAGTTCAGTTTTAAAGATCAAAAAGATTTAGAACGGCTTATTGCTCGCTTTGCATAGAAGTTGTAAATTTGTGAAGTGCTGAAGAAATCGATATTTCTACTTCTTTTTTGTGGTTTGATGGCCAACTATTCATTTTCATATACGCCTGGAATTAATTTCCATCGGACTTCTGCGTTTAATTCAAAAAAGGATTCCGGAGTAAAAAAACATTCTCCCACCAAGGCTGCAATTTTCAGTGCAGTTATTCCTGGAGCTGGTCAGATATATAATAAGAAGTATTGGAAAGTGCCTATAATTTATGGGCTGATGGGAACAGCAACGTATTTTATGGTTGTCAATAGAGAACTACTAAAAGATTATAAAGAAGACTTGAATTACGCCACAGACACTTCATCACTTACTGTACCCATTAATTTCCCGAATACATCAACGGAAAACCTTGCTGCCAACCGCGATTTTCGGAAGCAAAACAGAGATTATGCCATAATAGCCATGGGTTTGGTTTATGCACTAAATATTATAGATGCTACTGTGGATGCACACTTATTTGAGTTTAATGTGAATCAAAAACTATCGGGTAAAATAGAACCTCAAATTAATCCGTATGGGTTTAAAGGAGCCCGATTAACATTACGATTTTAGCTTTTGGTGAAAGATATATTTCAAGAAGGAGACCTGCTTACTACAGAAGTGATTGTATCGGAAAATGATGTTGCCGAATTCAATGGCAAAATAATTCATTCGGTGTACAGCACTTTTGCTCTGGGTAGAGATGCTGAATGGGCTTGTCGTCAGTTTGTACTTCAGATGAAAGAAGATGATGAAGAGGGTGTTGGAACCTTTTTAACGGTTCAGCACCATTCTCCAGCTAAAGTAAAGGACCACGTAACTTTTGAAGCAGTGGTAGAATCAATTCAGGGTAACGAAATCATTTGCCATTATACCGCCAAAGTAAATGACCGATTGATTGCGGATGGCAAGCAAGGTCAAAAAATATTGAAGAAAACTAAAATCCAATTGCTATTTGGGACCCTATGACTGATCGCAAACTCAATATTGTCAACCGCAGAGCAAAGTATGATTACCATATTCATACCACTTTTGTTGCAGGGGTAAGCTTGGTTGGCACAGAGGTTAAATCAATCAGAGATAATAAAGTGAATTTACAGGATGCCTTTGCATATTTCCGTTCAGACAATGAATTATGGATGAAGGGTTTGCACATTTCCCTTTTTAAAGAAGGAAGTCACAATAACCATGACCCCATTCGAGAACGGCAACTTCTGTTGCAAAAACAAGAATTACGCAAACTCAGAACCAAAGGCAAAGAAAAAGGGTATTCTATAGTTTTGTTACGTATTTTTGAAAATGATCGGGGTATCATCAAGTTTGAAATAGGTATTGGATCAGGTAAGAAACAATTTGACAAAAGGCATGACCTTAAAGAAAAAGACATCAAAAGGCAGATTGAGCGGTATGATTAGAACTGTTACACTTCTTGCAGCTTGCTTTTTTTTGTGCTTTTCCAAAGTCGTATAGCCAAGGTTATGTTCAAGACTATAACAGTATAGGCGTTTCTGTAGCTATCCTAAATCATCATGCTGATGTATTGGACAATAGAGAAAATGCGACCCGATATCTGAGCCAGATGGCTCTACTGAATTACAATGTGAGCATTTCTCCTTTATTCAATTTTCATCAACAACTGGGCATAGGTTACTTGCAAAATGCATCCGATGCAGAGGATTTTTGGACTAAAAGTGAATTGTATAATTATAGTTTGGGCTTTAGTCTAAATGCACCTAAATTCTTTGCACGCAAATACAGCAGTAGAATAAACCCGTACGGAAATGTAGGGTATCAATTCAATTACCACCCCCAATCTAGTGCATCTCGCACTACAAAAATTATTAGCAATTTCTTAGTAGGAGGAGGGCTTTCTTACCAACTGAATGACCATTTAGTGGTTTACAGTCAACTGAACCTGCGCCAACGTTTTGGGAGTGATTTCCAAACAACATTCCAGACACAATTTGGGATTAATGCGGTGATTATCCGCAAGGATTAACGTATCAGCGTAATAACACCCGAAACATCTTCCATTGCTCCAGTTCGCAATACTTGAGCCTTGATGTGATAGTAATAGGTGCCTTCCGTGCATTCCGTTTCAGTGTCTTGCATTTTACCATCCCACCATTGAGATAAGACTGCATCACCGTTAAAAACTTCTTTTCCCCAACGGTCAAAAATATAAAATTTGATTTCTGAATATCCCTTGTGCTGAATCACCCATTCGTCATTCAGACCGTCATTATTTGGAGTTATGGTATTGTAAAGCACAATATCCTTATCAAAGCAACCGCTGTCCGATAATATAAAACTATCTTTTGTGAAGCAGCCATTGGTATCTGTTGCGGTAATAATATATTTTCCAACGTTGTTTAATTCTCGGGTGCTTCCTATGGAATTGTCTTGCCAGGTATAAATCAAAGGCTGATCTGCTGAGAGTTGATACGTCAGTTTTTCCCCAGGGCAAACAATACTATCCCTTAGTCCTTTGAAACTTACTTCAGGTGATACCGTAACTGGGATAATCAGTGTGTCTGTTGGGCAAGTATTTGATGTTAACTTTAATCCTGTTTTTACTGTATAATTACCACTGCTGGAATAAGAATGGGTTACCTGTGATTGCCCACCAAATAAAGTTCCATCACCCATATCCCAGAAAGCAATAGTTAAACTATCAGAGTTAATACCCAAGGTAATGGGTTGCGCATCAAAACAAACCTGTCGTGATTGTAAAGCATATTCCCCTTTATATGGGAATACCTTCGCACCAGTTAAGTAGGCAAAGCTTTCATTGGTTCCAATGGAATAGACATAGGAATAGACATAGGAATAGACATAGGAATAGAATAAGCTATCACTTTTTATTTCAAATGAGCCTTGGGTCGCAAGAATGGTTAAAACGCCTACCTCATCGCAGAGCAAAGTCGTATCAAAGGATTTGGTGAATGGCACATCTGCAGTAACCTGAATATTTAGCAGGGTGGACTTCTTTGCCACAATGTTAATATGATGTACATCAACGTTGGGAGTATTAAACATGCCAAATTTTGCTTGACGCACCCATTTGTCAACACTGGGTATTAACAGCATACTTGGATCACCATTGCCGTTCGAGTTCATATTACACCCTTTACTGTTCAAATACTGATATACTAAACTGGGCTTACTGGTTTGGATGCAGGTCTTTTTAAAAGAGGGTGCAATGGGCCGGTATTCCCAGGATTCGTTCTTGTTTAAAGGAGTTACTAGTGCTACGCCATCATCAATATGATGGTATTATCCTCTGAGGCAGTGACCTTTGCGACATAGTTGCCTGCTTGTAAGGCAAAAGGTGCGAGATAAAACTGTTTCCCATAATGCGACACGGGTATGAGTTGTGTATATAAATGATCGCAACCCGCGCAGTTACCTGAACTGTATTCACTTTGTGAGCATTTGCTCCCTGCAAATACTACAAATTTTTCACATCCATCTTTTGAAACCACGGTCGACCCGGATAGATCTCCTGCATTATCTGCTTTCACCAAAATAGTTTCCCCATAATCTAAAGTTACATTAAAAGTGCTTCCTGCAATAAAGCCCGAAACCGTTTTGGCAGAAGGTGTTATGCTAAACACCGAATTGTCTTTGGTGGACACAATTAAAAAAGAAGAGGCATCAATGGTGCTACCGGGCAACGATTGCACAATATACTTTTCTCCTTTAAGAATGCGATTAAATGGGATAATGGGAGTTGCATCGCTACTGAAAACATCTTCATTTAATATATAAATACTTATTGGATGATTCGCGGTAATGTGAGCGCCTTTGTCATCCACAATGCCTGCACCAGCAGTAGGGTATAGAACCGATTTGTCTAAATTGATGATGGTAGTTCCTGAACCTACATTATAATTGGTAACATAACCCTGTGCAGGAGCTTCAATATTTACGGTTGTGCCCTGATCCGCCACTACCATTAGTTGAATGCTTTTTGAAGGAAAAAGATTTTCCAATACACCAAACCAAAAATCCGTTCCTTGATAGGTTTGCCCCGAACAGGAAATCCCATAAAAAGCAATCAAAGAGAATAGAAATAAAGCCTTTTTCAAGTTTGCAAAATTATTCTAAATAGTTTGTATAACAGAAATAAAATGTATTTCATGGGTCAAATTTGACTATTTATCAATATTCCTTTGCAACTTCTTCCATCATTTGGTTTCTTTGCGCTCATTGAATAAAATAATTTATATGAAAAAACTAGTATTACTCTTATTTGCAGCGGCAATTACAGCCAGTTCATTCGGACAAGCAGAAAACTATCTTGTAGAAGATGTAAAAGCCAAAGAAGGCTCACTCGACATACCTTATAAAAGATATGTGTTGAAAAACGGCTTAAACGTGATTGTCCATGAGGATCATTCTGATCCAATTGTGCACGTTGAAGTTACCTACAATGTTGGTTCATCCAATGAAAGCATGGGTAAAAGTGGATTTGCTCACTTATTTGAACATATGATGTTTCAAGGTTCAGGGCATGTTGCGGACGAAGAACATTTTAAAATCGTTCAAGGAGCAGGGGGTAGAATGAACGGAACTACAAACCGTGATAGAACAAACTATTTTGAGACATTACCAAGCAACTATTTGGAGACTGCGTTATACTTGGAGAGTGATCGTATGGGTTATCTTTTAGACTCTTTAACTAAAAAGAAATTTGAAGTACAACGTTCTACAGTAAAGAATGAAAAAGGACAAAGCTACGGGGTTCCTTACGGAATGGTAGGTGAAGTAAAAGATTTAGCATTGTACGGCATCAATGGTCATCCATACAGCTGGCCTATCATTGGATACACAGATGATTTAGATCGTGTAACCGTTGAAGATGTACGTAAATTCTTCCTTAGATGGTACGGGCCAAACAATGCAATATTGGTTATTGCTGGGGATGTTGATCCAACGAAAGCCATTAACATGGTAGATAAGTACTTTGGTAAATTAAACAAGTGTCCAGATGTGGTGCAACAACGTGCTCCTAGAGTGGTTCTAGCTGAAGATCAAGCAAAGTCGTTCAAAGACTGGGTTTATTTCCCTTTGGTGTCTTATACCTTTCCTACAGTGCCACAGTTTCATAAAGATGAACCCGCATTGGATATTCTTGCTGATTTAATGGCAGGAAGTAGAAAATCAATTTTTTACAAAACATTTATTGACAATCGCGATGATTATTTACAAGCGGGTGCAGGTCATCCTACATTCAAACTCGGAGGGGAGTTCAGCATTAATGTTGTTTCATATCCAGGGAATGATTTGACTGTGCAAATGAAGCAGACAAGAGATTTGATTCGTGCAACCATTGACAAATTTGAAACCAAAGGATTTACCGATGAAGATTTAAATGCATCAATAACCAGTTCTATTACTGGATTCCATAATATTAATGAAAGTATTGCGGGTAAAGCTTCCATGCTTTCTAGATTCCAACTTTTCACACAGGGTAAAGTAAATCTACAAAGTCGAATGGATGCATATAAAGCCGTTACAAGAGCAGATGTGATGCGTGTATACAATGCGTATATTAAAAATAAGAATGCAGCCATTGTTCAAGTAATTCCAGATGAGAAACAAAACATGGCAGGAGCTAAATACAAGCCAGTGAAAAGTTTTAATCAATATGCCAATGTTAAAAATGACCCAAAAGATATTCAATACAAAGGGTTAACGTATAACAGAAGTGTAGATGGTTTAGATCGTTCAGTACGACCAGAAACCGGCCAAGCTAAAATTCCACCAACACCTTCGTATTGGCAAGTTACTTTAGATAATGGCTTGAAAATTTACGGTACCAACAACCCTGAATCAAAGCGAGTAAACATGAGTATTTCCGTTAAAGGAGGCCAATTACTTGAAAGCGATGGGAAGTATCCACTTGGAACAGCAAGGTTAACTGCTGGAATGATGAATGAGGGAACCCAAAAGTACACAGCTGAAGAGATTGAGTTTGAATTGAAGAAGATTGGAAGCGGAATGGGTTTTGGTGCTGGAAAGAGCTCTTTAAACGGCTCTGTGAGTTGTTTTACAGACCAATTTGATAATACGTTGAAGTTTTTAGAAGAGCGTCTTTTATATCCTAATTTTGATAAGAAGCAATTCAAGAAAGATCAAAAAGCGGTATTGCAGAACTTCCGAAGTGATAAAAATAGCAGTAGTACTATGGCGGCAAAAGGATGGGCCAAAATTATCTTTGGAGACAATAGTATACTGGGTGAGAGCGTATCAGGAAATCCTGGCAGTGTAAATAAAATCAGCACAACCACTTTAGCAGAATACCACAGAAATAATATTTCACCTAATGTTACCCGCATAATTGTAGTGGGCAATATCTCGAAAGAAGAGTTTTTAGAAAAAGCCAAATTCCTTCAAACATGGGAGAATAAAAATGTGGCAATGCCGGCAGTAGGTGAATTACCAGAGTATGAAACCAATCAAATCTTCATGATTGATAACCCAAGTGCTAAGCAAACGCAAATGCAAATTGGTTATAGAACTATCCCTTATGATGCGTATGGAGATTTTTATAAAATAAATGTAGCTAATTTTGCGTTAGGCGGAAGCTTTAATTCACGTATTAACTTGTCTCTAAGAGAAGATCATGGATGGACTTACGGGGCTAGAAGTGGACAATCTACGGGTATTGATAGCATGCCTGGATACTTTGTAGTTTCAGGAAGTATTAAACGCGAAGCAACAGACAGTGCAATTGCAGAGGTAATGCGTATCATGCATCAGTTTTACGATAGCGGTATCACACAAGCCGAATTGGATTTCACTAAAAACTCAATGATGTCTTCAGGAGCGTTGAGTTATGAAGGTGCATTTGGAAAAGCGAACTACCTCCAAACGATTTCTTCTAGAAACTTGCCTGCCGATTATAGAATAAAGCAAATGGAAGTGTTACAATCTATGACTGTTGCAGATGTTAATGCTATTATCAAGCAATATATTAGACCAGATGAAATGGTAGTATTTGTTGTTGGTAATAAGTTTTATATTGGAAAAGGCTTGAGCGAATTGGGCTTTGGTAAACCAACCCTTTTAGGTGAAGATGGTTCTGGAAATAAGAAGCCGAAAAAGAAACCTAAAACCAAAAAAACAGTGAAAAAAGGCGGAGATACAAAAATGTTCCCACCGAGATAATAAGTCTAAAATAATTGAAAGGGGTGAAGATGTTCTTCATCCCTTTTTTTATGCCATTGGTAAACGCAAAATAGACCTTTATTAATTTCTATAATTTGTGGGCAATTTGTGAGTTATAATTGTACATATTATAGGGGCAATGGCTTAAATTGCAGGCTATTATAATTAAGAATAATGAGCGACTATCCAGATCAAAAAATAATTCCAATTAATATTGAGGATGAGATGAAAACTGCCTACATAGATTATTCTATGTCAGTAATTGTTTCACGTGCTTTACCCGATGTGCGAGATGGCTTAAAGCCAGTACACCGTAGGGTTTTGTACGGAATGACAGAATTAGGCTTGGCCCCAAATAGACCGTATAAAAAATCTGCCCGTATTGTTGGGGAGGTTTTAGGAAAGTATCACCCGCATGGTGATTCTTCTGTTTATGACACGATGGTTCGTATGGCTCAAAGTTGGAGTTTACGCTATCCTATGGTGGATGGACAAGGAAACTTTGGATCGATTGACGGTGATCCGCCCGCTGCAATGCGTTATACTGAAGCTCGGTTGCGTAAAGTAGCTGAAGAAATGTTGGCAGATATCAACAAAGACACGGTAGATTTTAGACCCAACTTTGATGAATCATTAACTGAACCTTCCGTTTTACCTGCTAAATTGCCTAATCTTCTAATTAATGGAGCTTCTGGTATTGCAGTGGGTATGGCTACCAACATGGCTCCGCATAACCTTACAGAGGTAATTAATGGAATTGTAGCTTATATCGACAATAACGATATAGAGATTCCTGAGCTAATGGAACATATCAAAGGGCCTGATTTTCCAACAGGAGGTACCATTCATGGATACGATGGTATCAAAAACGCATTTGAAACAGGGAAGGGTAGAGTAGTCGTGCGCGGTAATGTAGAATTTGAAACCAAGCCAAGCGGCAAGGAGATGATTATCATTAAAGAAGTTCCTTATCAAGTAAATCCATCCAATCTTATTATTAAGGCAGTGGATTTGGTGAATGAGAAAGTAATCGAAGGGATTTCTGGAATCCGAGATGAAAGTGGTAGACAAGGAATGCGTATCGTGTTTGAATTAAAGCGAGATGCAATTCCTAACATTGTCTTAAACAAACTATATAAGTATACTCCTTTACAATCCTCATTCTCAGTAAACAACATAGCTTTAGTTAATGGAAGACCCGTGCTATTGAACCTGAAGAAAATGATTGGTCACTATGTAGATCATCGCCATGAGGTTTTAATACGCAAAACCAAATATGAGCTTAAAGAGGCAGAGAAAAGAGCACACATTCTTGAAGGTCTGCTCATCGCCATTGACAATTTGGATGAAGTTATTAAGCTCATCCGTGCGAGCAAGACGGTAGAAGAAGCCAAAACAGGCTTGATGAGCAACTTTGATCTGAGCGAAATACAAGCCAAAGCGATACTTGATTTACGTCTTCAAAAGCTAACAGGACTAGAAAGAGACAAGTTAAAAGCGGAGTATGAGGAGTTAAAAGCAATTATTGCTTACTTAAATCGAATTTTGGACGAAGAAGACTTAAGATATTCCATCATTAAAGAAGACTTAATCGATGTCAGAGATAAATATGGTGATGAACGCAGAACACTTATTGAACATGCTGCTGACGATATAAACATCTTGGATCTAATACCAGATGAAGAAGTGGTGATTACCATCAGCCATATGGGTTATATTAAACGAACTCCATTGGCAGAGTATCGCGAGCAACGAAGAGGCGGAAGAGGCATGAAAGGAGTAGGGCATCGAGAAGAAGACTTCACGGAGCATTTATTTGTAGCCACTGCGCATCAATACTTGCTATTGTTTACGGAACAAGGCAGATGTTATTGGCTCCGCGTATATGAAATACCAGAAAGCGGCAAAGGCACCAAAGGGCGGGCAATTCAGAATTTATTGAACATGCCTAAAGAGGATAACGTGAAAGCATATATCCGAACTAAAGATTTAAAGGACGAAGAATACATCAATAACAACTTTATCTTAATGGTAACTAAAAAAGGAACTGTTAAGAAAACAAGTGTTGAGGCATATAGTAGACCAAGAAGTAACGGTATCAATGCGATAACCATAAAAGATGGAGATGAATTGGTGGAAGCTAGAATTACGAACGGTAGTTGTGAAGTGGTAATTGCTAAGAAGAGTGGTAAGGCCATCCGTTTTAATGAGGAGAAAGTACGATCAATGGGTCGTAATGCCTCAGGAGTAAGAGGAGTAAGGTTAGAAAATGATAAAGATGAAGTAATCGGAATTGTGATTATAGATCCTGCTTCAGAAATTGAAGAAAGCATTCTGGTAGTATCTGAGAAAGGATACGGAAAACGTACGCTGATTGATGATTATAGAATTACTGGTAGAGGTGGTAAAGGGGTGAAAACCTTGAATATTACTGAAAAAACCGGTAATCTTGTAGGAATAAGAAGTGTTACAGACGAAGATGGGTTAATGATTATCAATAAATCAGGAATCACAATTCGTATGTCTGTTGAAAATCTTCGTTTGATGGGTAGAGCTACACAAGGCGTTAAACTCATTAACATTAAAGGCGAAGATTCAATTGCAAGCATTGCTAAAGTGCCAAGAGAGGATGATGAAGATGAAGAAGAATTGGCTGGAACTAAAGTTATTACAGAAGGTGTAGAGGGAGTTACAGATGAAACGCCAACCTCCGAGACTTCGGACGCACCGGAAGGTGAAAATCCAGAAACAGAAGCCGATGAGGACAATGAAAATACCGATGAATAAAATTTGGCACAATTAATGAAATAATAGTTAAGAACGAATGATATCTAACAAAATGAACAAAACTAAATCAACTCTTTTAACCGCATGTTTGGCTTTAGGCTCTGTTGGACTTCAGGCCCAATTACCTGAAATTAAAGGTGCAGAAGCTTTAATTCGCCAAGTACCCGCAGACTTAGTTGGAGCTCGAAAAAGTATTGACAAGGCGGGAACTATTTCGGGAGCAGAAGGCTTGGCTTACTATTGGTACGTAAGAACGATCGTTTACAATGGCATGAATCAACCTAAATATGCTGAAGAAGCTCCAGAAGCTGCTACTAAAGCCGTAGAATCACTAATTAAATTCTATGAATTAGGTGAAGGCAATACCAAAATTATGCGGAAATATGGTTACGCTGCGAAAGATCTTATTATAGGTGCATCAGCTGGAGGTTGGAACCAAGCCATTAATTACCGAAATGACACAACTGAAAATAAGCAAGCCAGCTATAAAAAAGCAGATTTATTATATGGAAAAGTTAGCACATTGGTAAAATATGATGAAGACCATGATGAGGTGCTAAAAACGAAATATCCAGATATTACCTATAACGCAGTGTTATTGAATTCATATCAAAATGCATATTTTAATATGAAAGACATGGACTTGTCTAGAAAATACTTGAATGCTTTAATTAGTAACCGATACAATGACCCTAAACTTTACATTTATCTTGCAAGGACCTATCAAGTTGATGGAAATGGTGATAAGCAACTTGCTGAAATTAAAAAAGGAAGAGCTGCATACCCGAACAGTAAGGACCTTATTACGGAAGAAATCAATTACTATATCCAAAACGATAAACTGATTACACTTAAAACAGCTATCGATAAAGAAATAGCCGGTGGTAACGCTGATGCCAACTATTACTTCATTAGAGGTTATATCAACGATCAAATTGGATTAGGTAAGATCAGAACAGATGGTAAAAAAGGAGATGGTGAAAAAGATACCACAGCCTTGCGTCTGGCAGAATTAGATTACTTGAAAGCAGTTGAATTGAATCCAAATAGTCTAGATGCTATTTATAACCTAGGCACTTTATATACCAACTTTGGCAACTATTGGAACCAAAAAGCGGCTAACTTACCTTATAGTGCAACTAAATTGTACGGAGAATTTAAAGGCTATGAAAAGAATTACTTTGCAACAGCTGTTAAATATTACGAGCAAGCGGATGGCTTCTCTGAATTAACTAAGCAAGAACGAATTGCCATGTACAGAGATATGCGACAACTCTACGTTAAATCAAAGAATATTGAGAAAGCTAATGAAATGAAAGCCAAAATAGCTGCATTGAATGGTGGGGAATAATTAACCAATCAATTCGAATAAAAAAAACCGTCAGCCAAACAGCTGATGGTTTTTTTGTGCACTACTATTTGCTATAGGGAAGCTAGGCATTAATTATTCTAATTGATAAACTTAACATAATATATATTATCGGTTATAATAGCTTGTACTGAAGTACACAGAGAATCCTTGTCTAAATGAAATAAATAAGACTGATAACATATCTTTACCGCAGTGAAACACGCAACGTTTTTATTAAAACTTTCTCGACCTGGTTTATGGTTTGCAACACTCTGGTTATATCTATTACCCACCAGCAGCCAGCCAGAATTATTTCACACCATTCCATTTTGGCTGGGTTTATTCTATGTGAGCTTTCCTTTAAACTTTCTGGTATATAGTTGGAATGATTCGGTTGATATTGAAACCGATGCGCTGAATCCTCGTAAAGACAGCTTTTGGTTTGGTGCACGCGGCACAAAAGAACAATTGTCGGGATTATGGAAACCCAATTTGATTATTCAAGGGATTATGATCCCTATTTTGGTGTATTATGCAGGATTTCAAACTTTACTCATCTTCGCTGCTTTCTTCTTGATAAATTACCTCTATAATTTGCCCAAAAATGGTCTAAGAACACGTCCTCCATTGGAGCTGGCTTGTCAATTGGGTTATTTATTGATTGTTCCTTTAAGTATATATATTAATCAGCTGCAGCATATCTCATTCTTCGCCTATTTGTACCTATTCCTATTTGCCATGCAATCGCATTTAATGGGTGAAGTAATGGACATCAAGCCGGACAAAACGGCTAAACGAAGGACTACCGCGACCCATCTAGGTGTTGTTAAAACCAATGTTTTAATTACATTAATCGTACTACTTGAATTAATTATTCTCCTTTTCTATTTTAATGAATATATTTTTACTGCCATGCTTGGTGCGGGCCTCATTTGGTTAATTGTCGACACCTCTTTATCATATTTAAAAACAAGACGTATTCTTTGTTTCAAATGCGCCTATTTGGATTTGCTTCTAATGTTATCGCAATAGCGAGTATAATCTATGTATGGCACTCAGGTTACTTAATGAACCCTTGATATAGATTGCAATACGGCTATTTTTTGATTTTTCTCTGATCCAGTGCCTGACGGTACAATTTTGCATAGCGTTCATGCTGAGCATTGGTTTTAGAGAAATAACTGTAACCGCTAAAGTCCTCTTTTGCTACAAAAAACAAGTACTCATGCTTGGTGTAATTGAGAGAAGCATCGATGTATTTAATGGGTGCTATTAAGATGGGTCCTGGCGGTAGTCCCAGATATTTATACGTATTGTAAGGGGATTCTATTTCCTTGTGTTTGTTCAATACGCGTTTAATCGTATAATCATTCAATGCAAAAATGAGGGTTGGATCAGCCTGCAGCTTAATCCCTTGATTGATACGATTCACATATACCCCCGCTACCATTGGCATATCTTCCGCCTTCTTTGTTTCCCAATAGACTAAACTGGCCAATGTTTGAACTTCATTGGTGCTCAACCCCATGGCAGCCGCCTTTGCAATGCGATCTGAATTCCAAAACTTGAGATACTCTTTATACATACGGTCAAGCAACTCCCGTTCCGTAATGTCCCAATCAACGAAATACGTGTTTGGAATGAACATACAGAGCTGATTTGCTTCATCAAAACCATATTGCATCATACTGTCCTGATTGCTTAACATAGCTGCGATTGAAGCACTGTCAATGAGTAATTCACGACTCATTTTTCGGCTCAATTTATGTAAATCGCGTGTTGAGGTAATCACCACTTTAGTTTCAATTCGCCCATTCCCTGCTCTTAAATGATTTACTAATCGATTGTTTGTCCAGCCTGGCTTAATCTCGTATTTGCCTGGAACAATGTTTCTACCACGATAGTTTTTACGCGTTAAAAATTCAAAAAACCCGCTCGTATCCTTCAGATAATTGTATTTAACTAATGTATCATAAACATCTGATTTTGAGCTTTTTCTACGTATATATACGTGCCTCTTTGATGCTTCATGTACTTGCGTATTGGATTGAATGAAATGCGCATAATAAAACCTGCCAAAAAGGACGCCCAAAACACATCCAATGAGCAGAATAATGAGTATGCTATACTTTATTTTCTTCTTCATTACTTAATCCTTGAGGTCTTGCAAATAGGTTACTTTCATCATATGCTTTCTTTAACGCCATAAGCTGTGGGATGTTTTCTTTGCCATAATATTTTTCCAATGGTGACTTGAATTCTGCACTGGGATAATTCACATATTGTGCAGAAACCCCAGCTTCTTCAATGATAGTCAGAATTTTACTGTTTTGCTGGACGAGCTCCTTCCCCACCTCAGATTCTTCCCAATATGCTTGCAATTCTGTAAGCAATGCGTAATCTCGATGCGGGTATATACTGTCCTCCCTGAATACAGCATTCCCTATTGCGCCGCCTAGTGTATTGATCTGATAAATCAAGCCTTTGGACTCAAGTACTATGGGAATCACTTGGTTTATAAAGGGCTCAAAGTCCTCATATGAATTAAAATAACCCGCTGACGAGTTCTTAAAAGGAATGCTTTCCTGCACCCCATAATAATAAGTCAATGCTTTTGCCAATGGCACCTGGGTCATTGGATACGTTTTGTCACATAAGATTGCAAAACGATCTATCATTCCTTGCAAATCTGCTTGTTCGAAGTCCGTAATTAAAAATACAGCTGTTTTTTTATTTTGAACGAAAGCAGCGAACACTGACTCAGGCAGAGATTGCGTCAGCTTTATCCACTCTGGCAACAATGCTTTATAACGTTCTAAGGTCATTTTATAGCTCTTGAGTTTCCAGCGCCTAAATAACTTGGGAGCAGGATGAATTTTGAATTTGAATTCATAAACCACTCCAAAATTGCCATTGCCTGCACCTTTCAACACCTTAAAAAGTTCATGATCTTTGTTCACAATAAGCTGCTCCCCTTTTGCGGTAATCATCTTCGCCTCGATTAAATGGTCACAGGTAAGCCCATATTTCCGACTAAAGAAACCATACCCTCCGCCCAGGGTTAATCCACCAATACCAACAGATCCACATGACCCAGCTGGCAGAATTTTCCCTTTTGAGATCAATGCGTCATTGACCTCTCGCAACAAACAACCTGATTCGATGGTAGCTTCGTCACCGTTCACTTCAATGGATTTAAAAAGGGATAGATTTATGGTCAATCCATCTTCGAGGGTAGAGTAATTTTCAAAACTATGCCCTCCACTTTTAATACCTACTTTAAGGTTTTGATCTTTGGCATATATTATAGCATTCTGAATCCCAACAGCGCTTGAGCACAGTGCAATACATTTCGGGGTTTTGGGCACCCTCAAATTGAAGGGCTGATTTAAGCCTTTGAACTGTTTATTCTCAGGAAACACAAATACACATCCAGACTGGCCCAATACTTCTGCAACCTGACCCAATGTATCCTTTTCTTCACCCTTTCCCAATTCCCTTATTTCTTTGGGTGCGGCTTCATTACAGCCGTAAAAAACCAGCCCCAATCCCAATGGTGCTATAATTTGGAGCAATTCCTTTCGAGTAAAATGTTTTGATTTTTGCAATTTAAATATCCTTTACAACTTGAAACATAAAATACCGCGGTGCTTGAAAATCAGCTGGACGCTCCATAACTAACCTATTCTGAATATTATTAATAATGATAGCCGTCTTAAGCCCATGGTTCCATGATTTACTTAACCGAAAGTCCATGATAATATTTCCGTTCTTATTTTGCTGACGTGTTTCTTCGATGCCAAGTATGACAGATCCTATCGGGAAACTCACAAAAGCCCGATCAATATTAGCAATAAAGCTTGCATAACGAACCGACAAGCCAGCTGTCCAATCGCCTCTCTCCCATTGCAAATCACCTTTAATAGAGTGTATACTTCTGTATTTGAGATAACTATTCAAAGTGTCTTTACTTGTACTCGCATAACTTAAAGGTGCATTCTGACTATCTCGTGCGATGATTTGGTTCGGGTTTTTTGAGCGTGGATCATTGAAATTGTATCCAGCTAACAGGGAAAGTTTATTTCCCTTGAAAGTATAGGTTCCAACTAAGTTAAAATCTAACCCAAGTATAGTCGCTGTTCCTGTATTAATGGACTTAAATCCTGCACCGAATGAATTTTGTGGCGTAATTACCGAGGCCCATTGAGCAAATGTAAACTCAATCATATCTTCTATCTCAGAATAATACAAAGCCAAATCAGCATAACCAGACAAGCCTTTCACTTTAAAGCCCTGCTTTATGCCTAATTCAGCATTCCAGGCACTCTCTGGCTTTAACTCTGCATTGGGGTAAATAGTGACTGGACCCACACTTGTAGCAATGAATGACTCTGCAATGGATGGAAAACGGTAACCTTCACCATAGCTCGTTCTTAATATGGTAAAAGGACGCGGTGTATACGTAACCCCTGTTTTGATAACAGGCTTCCCTTCAGTTCGGTTATTGAGCTTAAATTGCTCATAACGTACACCTGCGCTAAAAAACCATTTACCGATTCGCTCCTCGGCTTGTAAATAAGCCGCTGCATTAGAAGCCTTTTGAATACCTTGAAACAAAGGACTATTGGTGGTGCTATTACTATATGAAACACCGTACGTGAATTGACCTAAACTTAACAACCTATCTGTTGCCCCCCTGTATTCAACATATCCAAAATTAGAAGAATTGCTTTGCTGACTTAATGTATCTGCTTGATAAATATCATTATCCAGAATAAAATATCTACCGAGTAAATGATGCTCTACTTTTTTACCAATTCGGTTAAAACTGGGATCGATAGCCAACCTACGTGTAACATTGTCATTAAAGCTGCTATCTAAAGCTGTGTACCCATAACCAGCAGACTCCCAAAGCAAGAAGGTACTTCCTTTGTTATACATGCCGTTGATTTTCACCCCAATATCCATACTGTCGGTGAGATGATATTTCAGATTGGCCCCTAACCTACTTCGATTGCTTTCTTCCGCCATCCGATACCCATTATCTACCACATTCAGGGTGGTAAATACATAGTCCATTTTCTTCTTTTTAAATGAAACGTAGCTATTCAACCCGTATTTAAGCAAAGTCCGATTCGTCCACAAAAGACTATCCTTACTAGGTTTATCGTAAAAACCAAAATAAGTATTCACATTTCCTGTCAATGAATCCGTAGCCTCCTTAGATTGAATGTTTATTGCTCCATTTAAAGCGGATGATCCATACAACACAGAACTGGCCCCTTTTAACACTTCAATGGATTGGATATTCTGCATATCCAAAAACTGCCACTGAACTTGGTTTGCATCGCCACTCACCGCAGGTAAACCGTCAATTGCTACCATAACTCGAGAACCAGAACCATAGCTCCATCCGCTGCCCCCGCGAATACTTGCTTGATTATCGATAATGGTCACTGACGGGATTTGATTGATGACTTCAGTCAATTCAGTGTTATTCCTATTTTCTATGAGATAAGGCTTAATCTTTACCAGGCTTGTAGGCACATCTCTGTACTTTTTCTTGCCTTTGGAAGAGCTGACCAATACCGTATTTAACAAGTGTTTTGAAGTTCTTAAATACACTCTAATCGTATCAGTTGCATAGATATCAACAAAAACCCCCTCATACCCCTGTGACTGGATAAATACCCCTTCAGGAATATGTTTGCCCAATTTGGAAACACTAATGTATTCTGTAGTAAAAACGCCATAGGGTTGAAGAGAAGAATTTGAATCATGCTTTATCACTGTTCTGCTTACTGGCATTCCATCTTCCGTAATTAAATGAATAACTTGACCATTAAGCTTCCCAAATGAGGATAGCACAATTGTCATAAGACTTAATGCAAAGAAGAATATGGTTGAATTTCTACTCAAAATTGACGTACTTCGAAGAACACAAATTTTAACAATAAATTCTATTTATGATAAAAAAGATACTCACCGTAGCGGTTCTTATTGGCTTAAACTTAACATTAGTAGGACAAACGTGCCAGCCAGATACAAGTGTTAAAAGCCCGGGTTATTTTCCTGCAGACCTGGATACTGCTATTGAATTGAGCATGTATAGCATGACTGTTCAAGTTCACAGCACGCGAGACACGTTGGTGGACAACCCTTTTGGTGGTGGACAAATTGCTGCAACTATTGATAGCATTATTGTGGATGGTGTTACTGGGCTTCCTCCAGGAATTTCTTATATATGCAACCCTTCCAATTGTCGATTTGTGAGCTTGAAAACGCATTGCATTAATCTCTTTGGCACTCCAACACAAGGTTCTGCAGGTAATTACCCTATGGTAATATCTGTGACAGCGAAAGCAACCTTAGCTGGCGGATTCAAAACGAGCGTTACGGAACAAATCCGAAACTTTTCAATCGTTGTTCGTGATGATAACATTTCCTCCAATCAATGGGTTAAAGCCAACGATGGCATTAAAATCTACCCCAACCCTTCCAAAAGCAATTTAAATATTGAGAACTTGCAGAATATAAATGGTGTAATTCAAGTGTACAATGCAGAAGGCAAAGAAATCGAAAAACGACTGATCAACGGTAGTCAAAAGATCAGTATGAATAATGAACGATGGGTTTCAGGTATATACACCATTCGGCTTACTTTCGCTGATGGAAGTGTAAGCCACACCCAAATAAACAAACTTTAGTTATGAAAAAGCTTATCACCACATGCATATTAGTATCCCTAGGGATATCTGGCTGGTCGCAGCTTGTAGAAACCCCGGTTAAGATTATTGACAATCTCCCGAAGGCTCCTACAAGTCTTGTGAACAGGTCATCTACTCCTGTTATTTGCGGCCAAGACACTGCAGAGTATCCTCGTTTAAAAGCAACCGGCTTTGTTGCGATTGGATTTAGTGGCGGAAACAGTGTGGGTCAGTATTTTGGGGCACCTCAAGATATTGAGGTTAGCGGATTCACCTTCTATGCATGGATGAGCGATCCAGTGCGCAGCTTGACTCCACGTGTTGTGTGCAAGCTTTACAAAGCAGGCTTAGATTCTTTACCAACCGGACTCGCATTGCGCACGGACACAATGACCATTGATTCTACATTTGGCACAGGCCTATTATCCACCTTAGAAAAACATGCCAGTTTCGACTCTGCAATTACCTTGGACTATCCATATATTCTTGTGGTTGAAAATTCAGACACGGCCAACTGCTCAATTGTGTGTAATAGTTATAATGCCGGAGATGGTGATGGTGAAAACCTGAACTGTGCCACGGTTTCAGGACTTTGGTTCAATGGTCGTAACCTCAATATTGGGGGCACTCCTTTTGATGCAGACATTCAATTGTATCCACATGTTAAATACAGTTATAAAAATGATTTCACGATAAAAGATCAATGCTACCGCACAGGAGATAGCATCCATTTTAACAATCAATATAAAAAGACCGTGGCAGGTTCAAAATACTACAACCGGTATATATATTACGGCTATGATCGCTTTTGCTTCAGATGGTACAATGATGCGACTTCATTCTCCTCGTACTCTAGCATTGAAGGCGGGGCCAAATACGCAATTCATAAAAACTACAATGTACGAGTGATTTCCACATTATTTCACTATCGACTTGGATTCGGAAGATGTGTGGATACCACTGAGAAAATGCTTTACTACATGCCGATTGCCCCCATTCCTGCCGGGGATAAAACCGTGTGTAACGGAGACAGCCTTGGATTACTGATCAAGCAGAACTTAAACGAAACCTATGCCTGGTATAATAACAGAACAGATACTGTTCCTGAATTTACAGGCAGAACATATGTGCAAAACCCAGCCATCCATAGCGACACGTTCTATATCAGTTCCAAGAATAACAATTGCGAAAGCACACGAAACTACATTCCATTTGAAGTGAACCCCTATCCAACAGTGGATCAAATTGTAAACGACTCCATTTGTGCTGGGGCTAATTCCAATTTAGAAGTAAAAACAAGCGATGGAAATGTGCGTTGGTTTACAGACAGCATAGGTGGCAGTCCAATTTTCACAGGTAAGGTATATATCTCAGGTCCTTATACCAGAGACACCAGTTTCTTTGTTGAAGTAAGTAATGGCACATGCGCTCTTCCCGGAAGACAGCGAATAAGCATTTTTGTGAGCGGCAATTTTGCACCATTGGACCCAACGGTAAGCAACGACACTACTTTATGCTTGATTGATGCTAGTGCACTCAGCTTAAGCGCATCTATTGCTAGTAATGATACCATTCGCTGGTTTAATGCTCCATCAGGTGGCAATCCTTTGTTTAAAGGCACAAGCTATAATTACACCCCAACGGCCAAAGAGGTTAAAACATTTTACGTGGATGCCTGGAATGGTGTATGTGGAAGCAGCAGAGTACCCATTAAGTTGACTATTAACGACTATCCTAAACCTAAGAGTATTACAGATGCCGAAGTGTGCAAAGGACAAGATACGTTCCTATCATCAACGGTTGATTATGGCTTACAATACTGGTACAAGGACACTTTGCTAAGCCCTGTAGCATTGGGCACCAAAAACAACATACTTAATGCGCAATCTACAGACACATTCTACATCCAAACACGTGACCAAGGGTGCATAAGCCCGATATTCACACCTGTTGAATTAAGAGTAAATGAAGCTCCTTTAGTTAGTAATCTATCCAATCCAAGCATCTGTGCTGAAAATAAAGCCACAGTTAGCTTAGACTTAAACCAAGGAGAGATTAAATGGTATGAAGACAGCACATCAAACACTATTCATACAGGAAGCCCATTTGTAACTCCAGTTCTTTACGGAGGTAAAACATACTTTTACCAAACCAACTTCAAAGGCTGCATGAGTCACTTTACGGCAGTCAACGTACCTGTTAACTCAAAGCCGGCTGCAGGTTTCACCTATTCGGTAAAGGATAAGGAAGTGGAGTTTGAGGGATTACTAGGCAGTATCTACAGTTACCAATGGAGCTTTGGTGACGGCAATACAGGTACAGAGCGAGAAGTAACCCACACGTATGCAGCAAATGCGATCTATCAGGTTCGGCTCATTGTAGTAGACTTCAACGGATGTTCAGACACCTCAATTGTAGAAGTAAATATCGGTAGAATTTCAATCGATCGAATTAATTCATTTAATGTTGAGCTATATCCCAATCCTGCGACTGGAAACCAATCCATTCAACTAACCTCGGATCTACCCATACATGAGGTTAGCATAGTAGACATTCAAGGCAAGAAAGTATACTACCAATTATTCCATCAGAAATCAAGCAGTGCTTTGAAACATGGATTGAAACAAGGCGCATATTTTGTGATCATAAAGGATTCAAAAAACCGGATGGTAATTAAGAAAATTTTAATTGAATAGTTGAGACTATTGAACAAAAAAAAAGGAGAGTCAAAGTTGGCTCTCCTTTTTTTATATAAGTTGTAAATTAGTCCGTTACCAAATGATCTTTGGCATCTGAATCTACACTCGTATTTTCACCATCAACTACCTTACCCGTGAATGGAGGATATTCATCATAGTAAAACAAAAGATAATTATTTAGACGCGCATTCCATCGAAAGGTTCCTTCTACGAAGTTGAACATATTTTCAGGATACTTGCCCGTAAAAAGCACTACAAACCATGCTGCAATTGCAACGAACATAGCACCATAAATTCTAAAGACTAATACAAAAAGATGAGGCAATAAGATAAAAGGACCGAAAATAGCACGTATTAATAAACGCCCAGCACCTACTTTTTCTGTGTAATTTGGCTCGTAGATTACGCGAGGATCTTTGGCACTCAATGAGAACGATGGGTAACCATCGATCATATTAAACATGGTTGCATTTAATCGTTCACCATATTGCAATACTTTTACCTGAAAATTAAAATAACCTTGTGGAAACTTCCCAGTAAACAAAATGGTAAAAAAAAGTGGCAAGACGGCTAAATGCAAAGCCAATGATGTAAATATACAAAACCACCATATGTGGTATTAGAATATATAACCAGCCCAGAAATGATCGTAACAGCAGTTGACCTCTTGAGTAGGATTCCTGCCTTTTAATAGAATAGTTCATAGTTTATTTATTTAATTGTTCATACAATGATACAAAAGAACTGCAGGAAAAAGTGAGTCAACCAAGTAAAACCTGATTTGCTTAAATTGAAATAGACCATAAATTTCAAGATTATTGCTGCAAAAAAAAGGAGAAACCTGTACGATTTCTCCTTTCATGATAAACTTAATGTTATTATTCTTCCGTTACTAAATGGTCATCTGTGCCGCGTTCACCCCAAATATACTGAATGTTTTTACGGAAAGCCATTATAGGAATGAAGATAAAGCTCAAAAGCAAAAGACCCACAGTCCATCCTGCACCTTTGCCAAAGCTTAATGACAAACGGTGATAATCCATAATTGAAAGCGCTAATAAAGCGATACTGCCAACAGCCAACAAAAGACCCCCCAATACTGGACTGCTCATCATCATTGCCGCTCCAACCATATAAACTACTATAGCGCCTGCATAATACCATATCCATTTAGAAGGACGCTTAATAATTTTTAATAGTGCGATTAGGTTATATACTGGGATAATTGCAGCCCATCCCGGTTGTCCTGCCTTTTCATAGACTTTCCACATGGAAATAACCATTAAGACAATAAAAATAAAATAGGCAACCCAAAACCCTGTACCCATTTGGGCCATAGGATTTACGGTGGGTTGATAGGTAAGATCAGTTTGTAAAATTACGTTGTTCATGTTTTTTTAATTTAGTTGTTTATACAATAATACCCAAAAACTGATAAATTACCAATAGCGTCCTAAACGTTAAAAAAAAGAGAAAGGAATTCTGTATCTCAAATTATCTTTGAGTTGCATAACAAAAAAACCTTTCTCGATGACAAATTTAACCTTATTCTCTCAAATAATATCCAGATTAGATCGCTCAAAGTTTAAAACACTAGTAAATACTCACGAAAGTGATAAGCATCAAAAGGGTTTTACTAGTTGGTCTCATTTAGTCTCTATGTTATTTTGCCAGTTTGCAAAAAGCCAGTCTGTTCGGGATATAAGCAATGGTCTTCGTTCAGCCACAGGCAACTTATCCCATTTGGGTATGATTAAAGCTCCATCTAAATCTACTCTAAGTTATCAAAACAAACATCGTAGCTGGGAACTCTTTAGAGATTACTACTATTGTTTGTTAGATAGTTTAGGACAGCAAGCATCTTTAAAGCGTGTAAAGTTTAGAATAAAATCAAAGATCTTATTATTAGATGCTACTACAATTAGTCTTTGTCTTAGCTTGTTTGATTGGGCAAAATACAAAACCTCGAAAGGAGCAATAAAAATGCATACACTATTAGATTATGATGGTAATTTACCGGCATATGTGAATATTACTGATGGCAAAACTGCAGATAATAAAGGGGCATATGATATCCCATTATTGAAAGGGAGTGTGATTGTAGCTGACCGTTTCAACAATGATCTTTCTTTGTTGGATGTCTGGGACAGCAAAGGAGTATTTTTTGTAATTAGGCATAAAGAAAACATCCAATTTATTACAATTAAAGAAAACGATCTGCCAGTAGGAAAACAGGAGCATATCCTAAAAGATGAAATCATTAAGCTCACTGGTTTACAATCTAAAAAGAAATACTCAAAGAAGCTAAGAAGAGTAGCCATATGGGATGATGAAAACCAGCAGGTAATAGAGGTAATTACAAATCAAATGTCTTGGACAGCAAACACGATAAGTGAGCTTTATAAGGCTAGATGGCAAGTAGAAATATTTTTTAGAGAGATAAAGCAACTCTTACACATTAAGTCCTTTATTGGCACTAGTGAAAATGCCGTAATGATCCAAATATGGACTGCACTTATAACCATACTTGTCCTAAAGGCATTAAAAGCAATAGCAAAACACAAATGGTATTTATCAAATCTGGTCGCATTTATAAGGCTTAATCTATTTGTAAAAGTAGATTTAATCAAATGGCTTGATCAACCTTTTGAGAACAAACATCCACCACCTCAAAAGGAAATACAGGGGGTACTATTTTAAAAATGACGAAACAGTAAGCGAAACCCAATAGAAATAAGACTATTTGAGTTATTTAAAATCGTTTAGGACACTATTGATAAAAAACATGTTTTCATAGATGACTTATGAGAGACGTAGCTAGGACTAGTGCCCTAGTTTTGATTTAGTCAATTGATAAATAAGCGGGTGTTTAATGCTAAACATTTCTGGCATTTCAAAAAATTGCTCAACGCAGCATGCCCAGAATTCATCTAGATTCGTAATTGCGTATGGTCTGAACATAACTTTTTCTATAGGATTAATGCTCTGATTGGCAATGAATTGCCGGGCGACCTTAGTCCAACCATCGTAGGAAGAGTTGATGTGCGTATACTTACATATCAATAGCATATGTGCTGCCTCATGCAATCCAAGATTATAGCGATCATCGTTGTGCTCCCATCCATGCTCAAAATCAGACCAAGAAAGATGCATAATCCCTTTGCCTAAAGAAAGCCCTTTCACATTTTGTTCTAGCAGATCTGAATAGAATATTTCAGGATGAATGACCACTGAGCTCAAATGCCCATAATGATTCTTGCGTTCTAACCCGAGTGCTACCAATGCCAAGGTTAATGAAACTTGATAAGCTTTAGACTTGTCCAAAAATCTCCCATCAGCCTGCTTAAATTGGACGGTTTCAAATAGTATTCCAGCGTTTTTTTATGAGCAATTTCTTGCCTGCTTCATCTAAAGCCTTGAAAAAGGGAAGATGATGAATTAAGATTAATCCATCTTCAACCACATGTTGGTTCTTTTTAAAAAATTGACTGGCTGCACGCGATGGCCAAAATAAATGATACACAAAGTAGATAATGGAGAATAATACAATGGCAACTGTTAGAAGCGCTATTACACTACCAAATAAGTAGCTAATTGACTCGTCTGGAGTCTGATCCGCAAATGAATTAGGCAACGTTGCCTAATCGCTTTACATAACGCATATGCGATTTAAAAGCCTGCCACATGGTTGGATAGGCATTGTACTGAACACCCGTTTCCTTACAAACTTTTATTAATATTTTATTCAGTGCAGGATAATGCACATGGCTTATTCGAGAAAACAAATGATGCTCCACTTGGAAATTCAATCCGCCCAAACACCAGCTGATCACTTTATTGTTGGTAGCAAAGTTGGATGTGGTAGCCATTTGAAAAACAGCCCACTCATCCTCTACGCTTAGTTCTTCTGTTTTTTCATCTAAACTAGTGAAATGCGTATTTTCTACCACATGAGCTAATTGAAAGACTAAAGATAAGGTCAGCCCAAATACAGCATTCATTGCAAAGTATCCGATTAAGAATGTACTCGTTGGCAAGAAGTATAAAGGGATTGCTATATAAAATGCGATGTAAAACAATTTACTGCCCCAGAAAATGATATGCTCTTTCGTTGATATTTTGGGTAAGGGCACATGGCCTACACTTTTGGTAAAATATTTGGGGTAATCGGTTAGAAAAACCCAAAAAATCGGTGAAAGCATATAAATAAAAAAGGCATAAATATGTTGAAAACGGTGCAGCTTTTTCAAAGGCTGTGTTTTCGCCCATCTAAAGATAGGCACTTTTACTATATCATCATCTACCCCATCCACATTGGTAAAGGTATGGTGGACTGTATTATGTTTTGTCTTCCATATAAATGCACTGGAACCCAATAAGTTCATGGTGTGGCCCAAGTAATAATTCACTTTTGGATTCTTGCTGTAACTCTCATGGCAAGCATCATGCATTATGTTAAACCCAATAAAAGCACAGTTCATGCCAAACAACATGGCCAGCGGCAAGGCGATATACCAAACTGGAGTAAAAAACACCAAGATGGTATACAAGACAGCAAACGACCCCAACAAAATAACTGTTTTGCTATACAGGGCAGCGTTGCCGTGTTTGGCTAACTTTTTCGATTGAAAATAGGCTTCTACTTCTTTCCTTAAAGTGGAATAAAACTGAGTGGATTTGTTAAATGTAATGCGCATAATTTTGAATTTCTATACTAATTCAGGTGCGAAAGTAGGCTTTTGGATGCAAAAATTCATTGATTTTAACACACATTTATGCAATATTGACCTGAAATACGAACGGTCGTTAGTTTCAGGAAAGATTTTGTTTTTTTTATATTTGTAAAAAACAATGTTATGAAACTATTAAAAAATATCCTATTAATCTTGGTGCTAGCTGTTGTTGGAATAGTAATAGCCGCAGTTACTACCCAAAGCACTGACTACGATCTAAACCAAAGCTTAGTTATTGAAGCTACACCCAGCAATGTAACCGATTATCTGAGTGATCTAAAGACTTGGAGCACGTGGGGACCATGGAATAAAGAAGACACCACTATTGTAACCACCTATGGTGAAATCACCAAAGGCAAAGGAGCTAGCATGACATGGACCAGCGCCAGCGGCCCGGGTGAATTGACTATTTCGGAAATCGAGCCTGGCAAATCAATGGCTACTAAAATGGATATGGGTGGTTCTCCTGCAGAGGGATACTGGAATTTTGAGTCGGAAGGTGATGGAACGAAGGTAACTTGGGGTATGAAAGGGCAGAAAAACCTGATGTTCAAGATCTTCGCTATGTTTATGGGCTTTGATGAGTACATGGGTAAAATGCAACTTAAAGGACTGGAAGGAATTCAGGCAAATATTGGAGATTACAATTCAGAAGCCCCTAGTGCTTTTAAGCTATCTGAAATTGAAGTAATGGAGATGACTGAAAAATTCCTCATTGGGTATTCGCATAGTGGAGGCATGGAAGATATCCAGACCAACTTTCAGGCTGATATGCCCAAAGCAGGTATGTTTGCGGGCAGTGAAGGAATCACAAAATATACACCTGGTGCAGTATGGACCAAATGGGACGAAGAAAATAATCAAGCTGAATATTCGATTGGCTTAATTGTTAGCAATGCAGATAAAATGGCGGAAGGAATGGTAAAAACAAGTATCCCCGCAGGTAAGGTGGTAAAAATATCTAAATGGGGTGCTTATGGCTCTGGAGATAAAGAAGCCCATGAGGCCATTGGTAAATATATGGAAGAAAACGGCTTATCCCATGTGCTTACCTGGGAAGAGTATGCCAATGATCCCATGAAAGTTAAACCCGAAGAAGTGCGGACGGATATCTTGTATGCGGTTAAATAAACCGTTTGAATACATCTTTGTTACCATGATGACCTGTTTAGGTAAATCATGAAAAAAGTTTTAAAAATTGATATTGTTTCGGATGTAGTGTGCCCTTGGTGCACTATAGGATATAAACGTTTAGAAAGAGCCATTTCAGAATTGGGTATTGAAGACCAAGTTGAAATTGAATGGCAACCTTTTGAATTGAACCCAAGTATGCCTGCCGAAGGACAGAATGTACAAGAGCACCTTACCGAAAAATACGGCTCTACTGCAAAACAGCTAAAAGAATCACAAAAGCACATGGTGGATGCTGGAGCCGAATTGGGTTTTACATTCGATTATTTTGATGAAATGCGCATGGCAAATACATTTGAAGCCCATATTTTATTGGAGTACGCCAAGGCTTTTAACAAGCAAACCGAACTAAAAATGCGTTTAACCACTGCCTTTTTTAGCGAAAGAAAAGATGTTTCAAAAAAGGAAGTTTTAAAAGAAGCCTTGTTGGATGTTGGATTAAATGCTGATGAAGCCTTAGCTAAACTAGATAATGATGATGCGCGTTATGAAGTGAGAAGCAATCAGGATTATTGGAAAAATCTAGGGGTTAACTCTGTGCCAACCATCGTTTTTAACAGAAAAAGTGCGGTAACTGGAGCACAACCTGTCGATGTTTTTAAGCAAGTATTGACAGAGTTACTTTATGAAAAATAATTTCGAATAACTGTAAAACATTTGGACTATTCTAGACGAAGGAAATAGTTTGCTTGAAAGCTTCATCGAAATTGGCAGAATATGGAATTATTTGAACGCGATATAAACAACAACAAAAACATCCTTCCCTTTGATGGATCCGTCAATTATTATGGCAAAATTTTCGATTCACGAGAAGCAGGTCAATTTCTTGACATATTGCTTAAAACAATAGAATGGCAGCATGACAAGGCAGTTATTTTCGGAAAGACCATCGTAACCAAAAGGAAAGTTTCTTGGTATGCTGAAGAACCATTCCCTTATCGCTACTCAGGCAATACCAAAATTGCTCTGCCATGGACCAAGGAGCTTCGCACGATCAAGGAACTAATTGAAAAACACAGCGGTCAGCATTTCAATGCGTGTTTAATGAATTTATATCATTCTGGATCTGAAGGCATGGCTTGGCATAGTGATGCAGAAAAGGAACTAAAAAAAGACGGAGCAATTGCATCGTTAAGCTTAGGTGCTAAACGCAAGTTTTCCTTCAAGCATAAGCAAACCAAAGAACGCATCGATCTATATCTTGAAAATGGAAGCCTCATGCTTATGAAAGGCACCACGCAAACCCACTGGCTTCATCGCTTACCTCCAACTAAGAAGGTGTTTCAACCTCGAGTTAATCTGACGTTTCGACAAATGGAATACCTGCGGTGATCCCAATACAGTTATCCTTGGCAAGCATAGAAACCTCAATACACTTTCGTGTATAGGTTTTTTATTTTCATCATCTCACAGAAGCAAGCTTCGTTCGTTTCTCAAAAGGGATTATTTACATGATCCCAGAAGGGTATCCTTGGCAAGCATAGAAACCTCAATACACTTTCGTGTATAGGTTTTTTATTTTCAAGCACTTCGCTCAAACAAGTTTGGCTCGTTTTGAAAACAAAAAACCCATCCGCCAATTGGCGGATGGGTTTCCTTTTGCGGAGAAAGAGGGATTCGAACCCCCGGATGCTTGCACATCTTTAGTTTTCAAGACTAACGCATTCGACCGCTCTGCCATTTCTCCCTGATCGAGGTGCAAAAATAATAGACTTATAGAAATAAACTATGCCAAACAGGATTATTTGTTTTTCTTTTTACCCGTTAACGCAAAAGCCGTTAACAAGGCCACAATCCCAGCCAGAACACCAACGATCCAAGCCCATTTATACGGATCTTTATTTATCCCGTCTTTTTCAGGGTCATATTCTGTTGCACCATCCAATGCTTGAGGATCAATTTGTATTGTGCTTGGACTATCCATAAAGGTGTCCCCCATTGAGGTCCATCCCATCGTATTGCCCAAAACTAACACCTCATACTCCAATGGAAATACGGTAACACGATATAATGAATCATTCCAGTGCGGCACTTCAGGCCACCAAGGTGCAATACCCATAGTGGTAACTATTTCGGGAAAATAGGGCATAAACACAGGCCGATTCACCTGCCACATTCCATTGATTGCTTGAATACTAAAATCAATGGCATTATGGTGAGCATTATACACTTCCTCTTTTTCAATTCGAATGCTATCAATATCCTCGGATTCCCTTTGATAGAAATGCAGCTCGAAGCTTTCCCAACTTAAGGATTGGGGTATTGTAAAGCGCATTGTGCCGTTTTGCAATGTATCCATAGGCATTTGAAATGAATCGATATCTATAACAATTCGGGTTAATTGACTAAACACTGAATCATAGCGGTTATATCGGATGGTAAATACTCGGGTCTCTGGTTTGGCCGCTGCATTGATCTGCTGATCTGAGGTTACAGGTATTTGCATCGCTTTTCCTGTTTTCATAATACCTTGTGCATGGATATTATTTGGAATAATCTGAGCTGCAGCTGCAACACTCGCGGCAAAAGGGCCGATCCAATTTCGTTTACGATAATTTGTAGAACTTAAATCGCGTCCCAATTGATTATTAAAGAATCTGCCACAGATTCCTGGCTTAGAATTCATTTGCTGTATGATTTGAGCATCATTTAAAGTGGTAAAATCGACTACGACTTTATCACATTGTGCACAATGTTTTCCTTTTTCAGCCGATTTTTCGGCTTCATTCATTTGAGACCAATCCTCATGACAGGGTTCTGGTATGGATATTTTCATCATATTAGAGAGGAACAAAGAAGGCTAAATGTTGCTTCTTTACAAAAAAACCAACAGCTGCAACTATTGATTTCATTGACGTACAGAAGATTTCATTCGATCAAATCTACACCTTCACTGCCTGCTTAAACCATTTCAAATGCGGAACAGGTCATTTCACATACTTTAATTATTTTCTTTCATTTTGACGTTCAAAAAGAAGTGATGAATACCCCATTCTGTACTTGCCTGTTTAAACAGGATGCTTATTTTTGCAGCTTTAACAAACAACATGACTAAAACGAGAATTACAGTAGCGCACGGAGATGGAATTGGCCCAGAAATAATGGAAGCAACCTTACGCGTTATGGAAGCTGCAGGCGCACAACTTGAAATCGAAACGATTGAAATTGGTGAAAAGAACTACTTAGCTGGTTTTACAAGTGGGATTAAACCCGAAGCTTGGGAATCTCTTGATCGCACCAAAGTGTTCCTTAAAGCACCTATTACGACACCATCCGGTGGAGGTTATAAAAGTTTAAATGTAACCATTCGCAAAACACTTGGTCTATACGCCAATACGCGTCCATGCATCAGCTATCATCCTTTTGTACAGACCAAACATCCAGTGATGGACTTAGTAGTTGTTCGAGAGAATGAAGAAGACACCTATGCTGGAATCGAACATCAACAAACCAATGAAGTTACGCAATGTTTAAAATTGATTACGCAACCCGGCTGTGAGAAAATTGCTCGCTTTGCTTTTGAATATGCACGAGCATATGGCAGAAAAAAGGTGACCGTTATGGTTAAGGATAATATTATGAAATTAACCGATGGGCTTTTTCACACCACTTTTGATGAAGTAGCTAAGGAATATCCAGATATTGAAAACGAAAGTTATATCGTGGATATAGGTGCTGCTAGACTAGCGGATACGCCTGAACGTTTTGATGTGGTGCTTCTCCCAAACTTGTATGGCGATATCCTTTCTGATGTTGCTGCTCAAATTACAGGATCGGTTGGTCTTGGCGGGTCAGCGAATATTGGAGATAACTTTGCCATGTTTGAAGCTATACACGGCTCTGCTCCTGATATTGCAGGACAAGGTATTGCAAACCCATCTGGATTAATCCTAGGGGCAATTCAAATGTTGGTTTACATCGGACAGCCTGAAGTAGCTGAGAATATTCATAATGCTTGGTTTAAAACCCTTGAAGATGGAATTCACACTGGAGACTTATTTACCGAAGGATTGACCAAAGAAAAAGTAGGCACACAAGGTTTTGCTGATGCAGTAATTGCTCGTTTGGGTCAGCGACCTAAAACACTTCCTTTTATGGATTATAATAAGGATTCTGCGAAAAAAATTCAGATTAATATAAAGCCAAAGCCTTTAATGAAAAAGGAATTGGTTGGCGTTGATATTTTTCTGGACTGGAACAAAGACAATAAGAACGCGAAAATGCTAGGAGATTTATTGAGCCAGCATAGCGTCGGAAACCTAGAGCTAATCGTTATGACCAACAGAGGTGTTAAAGTATGGCCAAAAGGCAATCCTGCAACGTTCTGTACAGACCACTGGAGATGTCGCTTTACAAGTAAAGATATGGACCAACCTGTTTCTTACCAGGATGTTATCGCTTTATCACAAATATTAAGTGAAGCTGGTTTTGATATTATTAAAACGGAAAATCTGATTCGCTTTGATGATAAAATCGCCTTTAGTTTAGCACAAGGGCAGTAAGTAAGCAACATTTTATTATGCGTTGTCAATGATTATTTCACCAAAGCCAAGTCAATCTTACGATCCAATGGATTTGCATCCAACACTTTCACTTTAATCTCAGAACCCATCATCAAAGGCTTGCCTCCATGTCTTGATTTTACGGTTTTACTGCTTTCATCATAGTAATAGGACCCGTGCTCAATATCACTGATGCGGATCATTCCTTCTGCATTAAACTCCGGAATTGCCGCATAAATGCCCCACTCCGTTAATCCAGATACCACACCGGCAAACTCTTCTCCAATCCGTGTTTGCAGAAATTCGGCTTGTTTATATTTTATACTTGCACGTTCTGCATCAGATGCCTTTTGCTCCATCATTGAGCTGTGTTTAGCAAGGCCTTCTAACTTGCCCATATCGCCTTTTTCTTTATTCGTTAAAAAACGATGGATCCAACGATGGCATAACAAATCAGGATACCTACGGATCGGTGAGGTGAAATGACAATAGTACTTAAACGCTAAACCAAAATGGCTGCTTTTCTGTGTAGTATACACTGCTTTAGCCATACTTCGGATGGCTAAATTATTTAATAAGTACTCTTCTGGTTTTCCTTCAATTGCTTTAACCAGCTTATTGATGTCGGCTGACAGGGATTTCATGCTCTCAATATGAATGGTATGCCCGAATTTCTTGGCAAACATTTTAAGGTCCACGAGTTTCTCATATGAAGGTTCATCGTGGGTTCGATACACAAATGGAGCTTGAATTTTAGCCCCCTCTTTCTTCATGAATTTGGCAATGGTTTTATTAGCCATCAACATCCACTCTTCAATCATCTTATGCGCCTCTTTGCGCACTTTGGTTTGTAGGCCAATCGGCTTTCCGCTTTCATCCAAGACAAAACGTACTTCTGGAGTCTCAAAATTGATGGCGCCATTGGCAAAACGCTGCTCTTTCAGCTTTAAGGCCACCTTATTGCAAAATAAGATTGCAGTGGCTAACTTCTCATCCGGCTTCCCTTCAATAATTTCTTGCGCATCTTCATATGCAAACCTTCGATCTGAATGAATGACGGTTTTGGTAATTTCTTTCCCTGTAATGACCCCTTCTTTCGTCACTGAAAAGAATACGCTAAAAGCCAATCGGTCTACATTGGGTTTTAGGCTACAAAGCTCGTTGGATAATACTTCTGGGAGCATTGGGATGGTTCTATCGACTAAATATACACTGGTGGCGCGCTCAGCGGCTTCCGCGTTTAATGCCGTATCTGCTTTTACGTAATGTGAAACATCCGCAATATGAACCCCAACCACGATTTGATTCTCGCGCTCTTCATAGCTCAAGGCGTCATCAAAGTCCTTTGCGGTTTTAGGGTCAATGGTAAACGTTAACACATCTCGAATATCCTTTCGCTTGGCAATTTCTGATTTTTCAATGGTATGCGATAATTGATCCGCTTCCTTTTCAGTATCCGGATTAAAATGAGTGGAAAATCCAAATTCATTCACAATGGCATGCATTTCGGTGTTGTTATCCCCTACTTTCCCTAAGGTTTCAACCCAATATGCACTCACCCTACGACTGGATTGAGAGTCATCAATTTTTAGCTTAATCAAATCGCCATGGGCTGCTTTATAATCCAATAAATCAACTTGGAGTTGATGTGCAGGAAAGTAGCTGTTGCCCCTTGGCAAAATGCGGTATCTTCCACCCTGCTCCATTACGCCAGCAACAATATATGGATTACCCCGTTCAACAACACGTACCACTTTACCTTCCTTCTTTTTCCCTCGTGGAGTGATTTTAATTTCCACCAGATCATTTGCGAGGGCATTGCCTACATTGGTTTCATGAATAAAGATATCCGAGCCGTTTTCACTTAGGAAATACGCACTTCCGCGTTTTGTAAAATCCAATCTGCCAATCAAGGGCTTGAGATTAAAACTAATACGATACTTATTCTTGTCTACCCGTAAAACTTTCTTTTGCTTGATTAATTTATCCAATAAGTATTGGAGGTCATGATCCTTAATTGAATAGCCGTTTTGAGCTAGTCTACTTCGTATTTGTTTGGGATTTAATACCCCGTTTTTTTGGTCTAAGATTTTTACAACCTCTTCACCAATATCATTTATGTTCTTCACTTTTAAATTCTTTTTTTAATATGGGTAGCATTTTTTCAATGGGGCCAATTTCTTTTAATTCACCATATTCAAGCAGCGCTACTCGGTCTGCAAAATATTCAACCACATGAATATCATGGGTTATAAAAACAAAGCTCAGTTTAAACTGCCTTTGCAAATCAATTAATAAATTGATGATTTTAGCCTGTATCGAAAGATCTAATGCTGCAACAGCTTCATCCATTACAATTACCTCAGGCTCAACAGCCAATGCACGTGCAATTGAAATGCGTTGTCGTTGTCCCCCACTAAATTGGTGTGGGTACTTATTAAACTGGGTCTCATCAATTCCCACTGTTAATAAGAGTTCACGGGCTCTTAATTTGGCTTGCTTTCGACTCTTCGCCAATTTATGCACCCGAATTACTTCAATCAACGCATCCATTACACGAATGGAAGGATGTAAACTTGAATACGGGTCTTGAAAAACCATTTGTATCCACCGATATCGTTTGGGGTTTTTAAGCAGTTGTTCGCCATGCAATAGCACATTGCCGCCATCCCATCGTTCTATTTGCAAAAGCAATTTAGCAAAGGTACTTTTACCTGACCCAGATCTACCTGCAATCGCTAAAACCTCTCCTTTGCGCAACTCAATACTCAATGGCTTCAAACCTACATCAGGTGTATACATCCTGCTTAACCCCTGTGTTACTAAAATGTTATCTTCTATGGCAATAGAGGGCCGAATAATCTGCTTAACTTTTCCTTCCATCAAATCTTCCATTTTCGGAAGCATCATCTCTCTATTCTCAAAGGATCGCTTACTCCCAATCAAAGCTTTGGTATAATTGTTTTTAGGATTCGCAAACACTTCGGATGCAGTTCCTTGCTCCATTACTTTTCCTTGATAAAACACGTAAACATCATCTGCATAAGCTTCCACTGCGTCTAAATCATGACTTATCAAGACTAAGGCCACATTTCGTTCAAGGCATAAATTTTTCAATAAACTAAGCACCTCGTCCTGCACTTTGGGATCCAACGCGGTAGTGGGTTCATCTGCAATAATTAGCAGTGGTTTTGCAGCCAAAGCCATAGCTATCATAACTCTTTGCCGCTGACCTCCACTAATTTCATGGGGATAGGATTGATATATTTTATCCGGCAAATCCAGTTTAACCTGTTCAAATAGTTCAATGACATTATTGCGATCTGCCTTTGTTTTAATGGCCTCCAACACTTGACTACCACATCGCATGGTAGGATTAAGTGCGGTTAATGGTTCTTGAAAAATAATAGAAACCCCATCACCAAGCCAGGGACAATGCCTCATTTTGGGTCCAAATTTTTGAATTTCTTCCTTATTATGAAAGGTGATTTCGCCTTGGGTAATTTTCCCTTTGGGATTTAACAATCCAATTGCTGCAAGAAATGTGATGGATTTACCTGACCCCGACTCGCCCACAACACCCACACATTTGCCCGCGTGAACAAGGACATTAATGCCGTGTAATGCTTTAGAGGTTATACTTTCAGAATGAAAGGATATATGAAGGTCGGAAATGCTTAGAACCAAATTGTTCACTTGGCTCCAAATTTAAGAAATAAGTAGTTGTTCAAATAAGATTATTTCACCAATTCATCCACCAATTGGATAAAGTGGGTCGGGTTCTCAACTTTCACTACGTTTTCAGGCATTTTCAAGTCATTTCGCTTATTCACTTGAGGTCCTGTAATGTAGATTTCTTTATTAGGCCATGACTTCGCAATTGCATTGATATAAATCTGGGTTGGAAGCTCAGAATTCATACTGGTCAAAGAAGTAAATATATAATTTGGATCATGCACCTTAAAGATATTGTTCAAATCTTCAATCGGTAAGCCTGTTCCAAGGTAAATAACTTCATAACCTCTGGCGCGGAGTATATAATTAGCAAACAACAAGCCAATATCATGTGGCTCTCCTGAAGGAACAAATAATAGGAATTTTTGCGTTCCAATACTTGGGTGAGCAGCTAAGTTATCTATACTTACATAAAGTCTTTGGCGAATTAAGTTGGTTATAAAATGTTCGTGGGCGGGATGAATACTGCCTGCACTCCATAAAACACCTACATGTGATAAGAATGGGAATATGATTTCGATCATACAATTTTCCATTTCCATTTTCAGGATATTAATAGAGAGAATTTTATTAAACTCACGCTCGTCAAATTCCAACATGGCAGAAGTTAATGCGTTAATTTGAGACTCATACTCTGGGCTGGTCTCAGAAATACTTAAGCATTTCTTGGCAATTTCTTCTCGAGTTAGCTTCGCAAGTTTCGAAATCTTGTAACCATTCCGATTAAGAATAGCCACGTTGAGAATAAATTTAAGATCATCCTCCTCGTAATAACGTACCGCTGTATCAGTCCGCTTTGGTTCTAGTATATTATAACGTTGCTCCCAAATTCGAATAGTATGGGCTTTAATTCCAGTAATATTCTCAAGATCCTTGATGAAGTATTTATCCCTTACATCAGATTTTGATATTTTGTTTTTATTTTCTACAATTTCTGAAACTTTTGTCATCCTATTTTTGTTTAAATATTCTATGTCTGTATTAATAACGGGTGCCAGTGGCTCAATTTGTAAACATTTAAGCCACAAGCTTCAAAAAAATGACTTTGAAGTCAAATTCTTGACTGCAAATTTAAACAAAACTTCCGAAAAGCAAAATATTTATTACTGGAACATCGATAAAAGAGAAATTGATGACCGTGCTTTTGAGGGGGTAAATTACATAGTTCACCTTGCAGGTGCAGGTATCGCAAACCAAAGCTGGACTAAGGAAAGGAAGCGTGTGCTTGTACAAAGCAGAGTGGGTGGAGCGGCACTACTTTTGGACACTATTAAAAGGTTAAACAAAACGATAAAAAAATATATTTCCGCAGGTGCGATTGGAATTTTTGATG
Organism: uncultured Bacteroidia bacterium; assembly: GCA_943788195.1. Classification (GTDB taxonomy): domain Bacteria; phylum Bacteroidota; class Bacteroidia; order NS11-12g; family UBA955; genus CALSPH01. Next base: position 1,627,749 of record CALSPH010000001.1, on the reverse strand, counting down.
AGAATTGCATGAATGCAAATGAACAAAGTGCCCAAGGTTCTGACTTTATGGCGACCTTGTGCAAGGAATGGGAGAATACAATAATTCCATACCAAGAACATGGTATTTCAACCACCCTCTTTAGATCAGGAATTGTGATTGACCAAAGCAGTGGATTTTATGAACAGATTGCTAAATTGGCGAAATATTACATTGCTGCGGTTCCAGGTTCAGGAAAACAATGGGTAAGCTGGATAAGCAAGGATGATATGGTCGATATGTACTTTAAGTCCATCACAGATGACTCAGTTCAAGGAATATATAATGCTACCGCGCCCAATCCAGTTCAACTCAAGGAAATGATTAAACGTATTTGTCAAAACGAAAACAGACCCCTGTTTTTACCAAATATTCCTGCTTTTATCCTCAAACTAATTTTTGGCGAAATGGCTCAGGTTATTTTATCAAGCAAGCATGTCATCCCAAGTAAATGGGTGTCAGAAAATCGCGGATTTGAGCATAAATTGCTCTCTGAAGCACTAAATATGCCATTAAATGAAAACTAAAATAACTGTTTTTTGGTTTAGGCGCGACTTGCGTCTAAAAGATAATGCTGGACTTTTCCATGCACTGAAAGGCACCACACCTGTTTTACCCATCTTCATTTTTGATAAAAATATACTTGACAAACTTGAGGATAAAAATGATCAACGCGTTCAATTTATCCATAAAACCATACAAGTCCTTAAGCAAGAAATCAGCAATATGGGTTCTGACCTTCGTGTTTTTTACACCACACCGGCTGAAGCATTTCAAATTCTATTCAATGAATATAATTTACAAGAAGTAATAACGAATAAAGACTATGAACCCTACGCCATGGTTCGTGATAATGAAATAAGAAACCTATGTAAAGAAAAACAAATTTCATTTAAAGGCTGTAAGGATCAGGTGATATTTGAAGAAAATGAAATTGTAAAAAAAGATGGTAAGCCCTATACTGTTTTCACGCCTTATAGTAAGCAATGGCTTATAAAATTTAACGACACTGCACATTCAGAACCTTTCCCAAGTGAAGAAAACCTAAACAACTTCTTCCACATAAATATATCCAGTAAAATGCCTTCATTATCCGATATGGGATTTGAGGAAAACGACAGCGACTACCCACCTATTAATGTATCGCAGAAAATTATTGAATCGTATCATGCAACACGCGATTTTCCTGCTCTGGAAGGCACTAGCAAACTTGGAATTCATTTTCGTTTCGGCACAATAAGTATACGAGATAAAGTAAGAAAAGCCAGTAAGCTTAATCCAACATTTCTAAATGAACTGATATGGCGTGACTTTTATAAGATGATACTATTTCAATTCCCACATGTTACTGAAGGTGCATTCAAACCCCAGTATAATCAAATTGAATGGAGCAACAACGAAAAGCATTTCAATGCTTGGTGCAACGGTGTAACGGGTTACCCGATTGTAGACGCTGGTATGCGCGAATTGAATAACACAGGCTATATGCACAACCGTGTGCGAATGATTGTAGCAAGTTTCCTTTGCAAACACTTGCTGATTGATTGGAAATGGGGCGAAGCCTATTTTGCTAAAAAGTTGCTGGACTTTGATCTATCAGCAAATAATGGTGGATGGCAATGGGCAGCAGGTTCAGGTTGTGATGCCGCTCCATATTTTAGAATATTTAACCCCTATTTGCAAACGGAAAGATTTGATAAAGAACGCGTTTATATTAAAAAATGGGTTCCAGAGCTGGGTACGTCTCAATACCCAGAAGCAATTGTTGAGCATAAATTTGCTAGAGAAAGAGCATTAACGACTTATAAACAAGGTTTGACTAAACAGTAGTTTAACTTACTCTATTACTCGAATATGAGGATTCACTTTTAACAGTTCCTTTACAAAAACCTCATTTGATATTGGGCTTATATACATATTACTGTACTTATATTTGATGATTAATCCATTCTGTGCTAAGGCTATTTTTCTCATTCCTGCCCATTGTGTTTCACCAATTCTGACTTCTTTTATTTCATCTATCCGAACTTTGCCTTTATGAGGCCCAAATTGATATTTAACAAATTCTTCATCTATGATATAATGCGTAGAAACAAGAGCCCATATAAGCCAAATATTGATTACGAAACATAAAATTGCTGTGCCAATCATTGATACCCAAACCACAGAGCTCTCGTCCAATGGTATAAAAAAAAGCATAACTAAAGGTATAAAATCAACGATTATTGTTCCATAGAAAATGCCTTTAAAGAGTCTATCCTTCCTAGAATTAAATACTTTCATTCTAAGTTCTATTAACTGCTAAGAAATTGGCACCAGTAAAATTTTCTAATTTCTCGTGATAGGATTCAATTTCAACTTGACCATCTTGCACTAAATGATATAAGGTAAACATCGGGCTCAATAATTGATAAAAATCTCTAAAGAAAACCCCATTCTCAATATGCGCTCCACCAAATTCAAATTGGATATACTGGATATTTTTAAGCATACCCTTTGCCCCTTTTAGCACTTCCATTTCATACCCTTCGGTATCAATCTTTAGAAAATCAATTGCGGCAATATTATGCACAACGCAATAGGTATCTAAGGTCTTGCACTCAACCTGACTACCCTTACTCCATTGATGCTTGGAATGATTGCGTTTTACTAAGCTATTTAGTTTGTTATCATGTTCTTCCTTATAAAAATCTACTTCACCTTCTACAGCTCCCAAAGCCAATTGATTCATTACCGCAGCATCGGTATAAGTTGTTTTCAATATTTCAAATGCTTCTGCGCCTGGTTCAAAGGCATGGATTACTGCATTATGAGCAATCCAATGCTTCAAGTAATCCCCTTCATTGGCCCCCACATCAAATACAATCGGATTCTTGGGAAGAACGGATGCAACTCGTTCAATCAAAGCGATTTCAGCTCGAGAAATGATCGCATCATTTCCATACCCAAGTCCTTCATTCGAAATATTTTGAAGTTGCTGAAATAAAGCAAAGTGCTTCTTTTTGGCTAGGTTCTTTCTAAACCAGCTGAGTGCATATCGTATAATTAACGACCTCAATCTAGTATCCGTAAAATGACATTTTTCTTCGTCCTCCATTCGGACCGATCCCTTCAATTTCAATACGGCCACGCTTGACCGTCATTGCCGCAATCAAATCTTCTGCCTTACTATACGATTTGCCATTGTATTTAGTAATAATGAAACCGTCATTTATACCCATGCGTGCAATATAGCCTCTTTGCACGGCATTCACACGTATTCCATCACTAATCCCATAAAGCGTCTTCTCCGCTTTAGATATTGGTGTAAAATCAGCACCAAGGTCATCACTATGAATGGTATACTTCCGTATGAGTTGGGTATTTTCTTCTTCGGTTTGAAGTTTGATTTTAACTGTTTTATTGACATTATTTCTAAGATACTTCACTTCCAACTCGTTACTTGGACGATAATAAGATATCACCTCATCGTAATTCGCTTTAGAGTCAATCGCCTTATCATTGATTGCTGTTATGATATCTCCCACTCGCATACCTGCTTTCTCAGCTGGCCCGTCCTCCAACAATCCAGCAACATATACTCCTTTATCAATAAAGATGCTTTTTTCTTTTTGTAATGTATAATCAATGTCCTGCACGGTTACACCCGTAAAGCCACGCTTCACTTTACCATACTCAATTAAATCTTTGACAATCTTATTGGCAATATTTGCAGGAATAGCAAATCCATAGCCGCTGTATGAACCCGTCTTACTTGCAATGGCAGTATTTACACCAATAAGTTCTCCTTTGAGGTTAACCAATGCACCTCCGCTGTTTCCAGGATTAATTGCCGCATCCGTTTGAATAAAACTTTCAATTGGAAATTTATTATTGACAATATTGATATTTCTTCCTTTTGCACTTACAATTCCAGCAGTAACCGTACTGGTAAGGTTAAATGGATTACCCACTGCCAAAACCCATTCCCCGACTTCTACTTCATCGCTATTGCCAAAAACCAAGCTCGGTAAATTATTGGCTTCAATTTTAAGTAAGCCTAAATCAGTGCTTGGGTCTACTCCAATTAATTCTGCTTTGTATTCTCGCTTGCGCTGATTTAATATGACTGTGATGGATTGTGCTCCATTCACCACGTGATTGTTGGTAACAATGTAACCATCCTTACTTATAATCACACCCGAACCGGTACCAGTCATCACTTGACTTCTACTACTGTATGGATCAAAGAACCAATCAAAGGGATTGCGTTGTATTTGAGATTGAGAAACCGTTTTTATATAAACAACTGCCGGTGTACCTTTTTTAGATGCATCAACAAAGGAGCTATTTTCTACCAAATGGGCGAAATTATTCACATTACGGACATTTCTTTCACCTTGAAGGTTATTGACTTTGTTTTGATTAATCGACTGTGGACTTGCATTAACCCTGTCGTATACCCAATTGCCCGCAAAGCTTATTCCAAATGCAAGCACAACTACCCAAATAAAATTCACTTTTTTACTCATCTCTGTTTCGATATCTAGTTATTGCAAAATTATAATTGTTTTTTTGTATTGTACAATCAACCAAATACAAAATAGATTGTTCTATATAAAAACAATAAAGATGAAAAGAAGTACACTAATTTTTGGAACTATTTTAAGTTTATTCTTTGCGGCCTGTAACTCAGGAAGTACAGAAAGTATAGAAAAAGCAGATGATGCTGCAGAAACAACGGAAGAAAATCAATCCGCGGAAATAAACACGGAAAGAGAAATAGGAGATAATCAGAACGTATTTTTCCCGAATTTGGAAGATGGTCAAGAAATTGAGCTCCCTTTCGTAATCGAGTTTGGCGTTGAAGGCATGGAAGTTGAACCTGCTGGAGTTGTGGTAGAAAATAAAGGTCATCATCATTTATTGGTAGATAGCGATCCAATCCCTTCAGGCCTTATGGTTCCTGCAAACGAAACAAACGTACATTACGGTAAAGGGCAATTGTTTGACAGCTTGCAATTATCAAAATTCCCTACTTTAACACCAGGGAAACACACCCTCACGCTTCAATTTGCAGATGGCATCCATAGTTCGTTCGGGCCAAAAATGAGCAAAACAATAAACATCATTGTCAAGTAAGCAACTCAAGTTTTTATTTATTGGTGCGCACCCAGATGATGTTGAAATGGGCGCTGCTGGAACCATATTGCGTTTAAAGCAATCTGGTCACTGGATAGGCATCATCGACCTCACACAAGGTGAAATGGGATCCCGAGGCAGTGCTGAAACGCGCAAGGCTGAAAGTAAAGAAGCCAGCACGTTTTTAGCTTTGGATAGTAGAGACAATCTTAATCTAGGAGATGCGAAGATAGAAAACACCGAAAATAACCGAGCCAAAATTGCTGAGCAGATTAGAAGTCATAAGCCGGACTTTGTCTTTTGCAACGCACCTAAAGATCGCCATATCGATCATGGTTACGCTGCACAGCTGGTCTTGGATGCTTGTTTTCTAAGTGGTCTTAGAAAATTCCATAATGAGAATGATATAGCACCGCACCGCCCACACAATGTATTTCATTATATCCAGGACTATTATATTGAACCCTCTTTTGTTGTAAATATCACCTCAGTCTATGAAGAGAAAATGAAGGCAATTCTATGTTATAAAACACAATTCTTCACGGGTTCTGAACAACCCGGACCTCAGACCCCCATATCAAGTCCCGAATTTTTAGAATTCTTTAATGGACGTGCTTCCCAAATGGGGAGACTTATCAGTAAAAGGTATGGTGAAGGTTTTATTGCCCATCAACCGATTGATGCAGAAGAAATGAATTGGTTCGACAATTAGCAATGCGGTCTTTTTAGGCTTAACAGCCTTCATCCAGAAGTATTTGACCATTAATAACTACTTGCCAAGGGCTCCAATCGTAGACTTGATTTTTATCACAATCAAACCAGTCGAATGTGGAGATTACAAAATCAGCCTCATAACCCGAGCTTAATTTGCCTAATCGTTCTTCATCAAATTGTGCATATGCTGCCCATGTAGTCATTCCCAGCAGTGCCTGTTGCTTTGTTAGTGCATTATTAGATTGAAATCCTTCTTTCGGGAATCCTTTCTCATTTTGACGAAAAACGGCTGCATAAAATGTTTTATTGGGTTTATAATCCTCAATAGGAAAATCCGTACCCAAGGCAATTTTACCAAAGGCATTGAGTAAATCAACATAGGCATAGGCCCCTGACATACGCTCTTCACATAAACGATCATTCGCCCAGCGCATATCGCTTGTAGCATGAGTGGGTTGTACCGAAGGTACGATACTATACTTATCAAACAGCTTAATGTCTGCAGTGTCAACCACTTGTGCATGCTCAATACGCCAACGCAGGTCTTTTCCTGCCGTATATTGACCGTAAATATCTAAAAGCAACCTGTTGGCGCTATCCCCAATTGCATGCGTGCATATTTGAAAATCATTTTCCTGAGCCCAAGTGCAATATTTTTTAATGGAATCAATAGGTGTTAAAAGCATCCCACGATGATTGGTGCGATCGCAATAGGGCTTTTTCAACAAAGCGCCTCTTGAACCAAGCGCTCCGTCTCCATATATCTTAAATGATTGCACGCGGAATCGATCCTGGTTTATTGGACCATGTTCTTGGGCGTATTTCAAGCCCTTATAATCAGCGATAATCATAGCATTGATGCGAATCAAGAGCTGTTTCTCCTTGTACAAGCTATCGATTACATCCAAAACATCTGGACTTAATCCTGCATCTGTTACACTGGTCAAACCAGCAGCTAAACACAATTCCTGCGCTTTTAGTAAGTAAGCTGCAATCTGTGCATGGGATTCTTTGGGTATAGCTAACCTGAGTTGATCAACCGCATTGTCAATAATAATACCCGTAAGCTTGCCGTTTTTCACTTCAATCTCCCCTCCTTCAATTTGGGTTTCTTTCGTAATTCCTGCCAATTCAAGTGCTTTGGTATTGGCAACTGCTGCATGCCCATCCACTCTGCGAAGTAGCACGGGTTGATTTGGGAATAGGCTGTCTAAGGCGATGTTGTTAGGCATAAGTCCTGACTTAAAACGCGTCTGATCCCAGCCCCTTCCGACTATCCATTCTTGTATGGAACGAGATTTAACATATTCCTTCACTTTTAGCAGTACCTCTTGCCAACTTTCGCTTCCTGCCACATTTACTTGACTTTCTAACCGTCCTAATGCATAGAAATGGCAGTGGGCATCAAACAATCCAGGATAAACGACCTTATTCTTTAAATCGACTCTTTGCGCATTGGGATACTTCTCAATAAGTTTAGCATTTAAACCTGTTTCTATTATTTTGCCTTGTGAAACCGCCATCGCATCTACTATAGAAAACTGGTCATCACAGGTATAGATTTTGCCATACAAATACAGTTGCACCTCTTGATCAGGCTGCTGGTTGCATGATAGTAGACATGCAAACAAAAGTACGAGTAAAAAAACGCATCATTAATTCGCTTTTGGAGGCGGTTTAGGGCCTTTATTCTTCCCTTTATAATTGTTATTTTTCTTTCCCTTATAGCCCGATTTCGCATTGGAAGGATCTTTGTTCGATTTTCCCTTGAAGTTCTTATTTCCTTTATAATTCTTGTTCCCTTTATAATTCTTATTCTTATTGGGCTGCTTACCTCGCTTGTTTTTTAGCTTATTGTCTAATGACTCCAAACTGGTTTGCTCAATAATATCTTCTACTTCAATTTTTGCATTAGGTCGCTCAAACATTTCAGGAGCATTTGTTTCATCGCGTAGCGCATCTACTTTTTCTCCTTTTTTATTCAAAGCAAGAATCTCATTCACACGTTTCACATCCAGTGCAATCCAATTGCCCTGAGGCTCATAGCTAAACCACATCAGCTGCTTTAGAATATCCACCTTGGTGCTGAAGGCAGCGCCAATCTTCGTTTCAAGTTTTACCTTACGATTCTTAGGGAACTGGCTCAAAGCATCCAAATACGAATCCAATTCAAAGTTTAAGCAGCACTTTAATTTACCACATTGACCACTTAATTTCAACATATTAATGGATAATTCTGATACCTAGCTGCTTGCGTACTCACTTGATTGAATGATGTTAACCATGTAGTACAACAAAGCTCGCGACCACAAGAACCAATCCCGCCTAAACGCTGCGCTTCCTCACGATAACCAATCTGTCGCATTTCGATACGCATCTTAAAATCTTGCGCATAGCGCTTAATCAATTCACGAAAATCCACCCGATTTTCAGCTGTATAGAAAAATATCACTCGCTTTCCATCACCACGAATGTCAATATCACTTAGCTTCATCGCTAATTTAAGTTCAAGTGCTATAGTTCTGGATTGCTCCAGTATTTCTGGTTCCTTGTCCTTATACTTTAGATATTTTTCGTACTCCTCATTCGTAATCTTGGCATGAATAGATGCCATTTCCTTACTATCTTCCTCAACATTATATTTTTTAAGCTGCAAACGCACCAGTTCGCCGGTGAGTCCAACCGTTCCAATATCGTATCCACCATCAGCTTTTAATTTAACCAGATCACCGCGATACAACTCTAAATTATTAGCATTTCTTGCAAAAATCGTACGTTTACCCTTAAAGATTATTTCTACCACGTCAAATGGAGCATAATCTTCTGGCAACACCATATTGCCCAGCCAATCGTACGAATTTATTGCATTGCAACCACCTGTGCTGCAGTTGCCATTGCTTTTACATCCAGCTGGAGCGCATCCGCCCTCCGTGCCGCAACTTCCACATCCCATATATATTCTTCTTTACTATCAATTTAAAATTAAACCTAAGCTATTGTTTCTAGCGTTAGGCACTTATGAATGTCCAAAGATAAATTAAATATCACTATTTTGGCATTGCCATTTCGCTCAATCGCATACCTACTTTCTGATAAAAGGTGGTAAAATGACTCTAAGCTATTGGTATCAAATAGATTAGAGAGCTTTTGAACAAAAATAGATTCATTTTCAGTAAGTCGTCCATTATTTAAACCATAGGGTTCCACAACACATGCCCGACAGATTTGTAATCCATAATCAATAAACGATTTAATCGGCTCTCGGCCCAATGCGCTCAACTCTTTCACCCAATGATCAATTCTAGAACCATTGCCTTTATAGCAATCCAACATCCACGCTCTAAACTGATCAAAATATTTATTTTCAGCATGGTTCAATAATGATATGGCCTTATTCATATTGCCATTGCTCAACAAAGCTACTTGTTGCGCAGTTTCTTCATCTACTCCTTTATGCTGTGTTAAATAGGTTCCAATTTCAGCAGAATTAAACAAAGGAATGCGCGTTAACTGAGTTCTCGAAAGTATTGTGCCCAACAATCTATCTTCACTCTCGCCAACCATTATAATCAATGCATTGCCAAGCGGCTCTTCGATTAACTTGAGTAGAATATTCCCCTCTTTACCCAAGTATTCTGGCATCCAAACAACTAGCACCTTAACTTTTGATTCATAGGGCTTTAGGCCTAGTTTCTTAATCAAATTTCTGCATTCCATTGCAGTAATATTTGGCTTACTATTCTCATTGCCCAATGCTGACATCCAATCCGAAACATTCAAGAATGGATTGGCTAAGAATTCCTTTCTGAACTCTGCCATGTAATCCTCAGATAGCGCCTGAGCGCCTTTTACTGGAAAGGATAAATGTAAATCTGGATGCACCAGCTGTTCATACTTAATACAAGAACTGCACTTACCGCAAGAATCATCTTTAGATGCATCTAAACAGTTTACAAATTGGGCATAGGCAAAAGCCAATGGCAATCCTGCAGAACCCTCTGTGCCAATGAATAGTTGTGCATGAGCAATGCGCTCCTCTTCCACTGACTTGATCAGCTTTTCCTTAATTTTTTGATTCCCAGGTATATTTTTGAATTGCATGGTTAGCCTACTTCAAACCTAATTTATTTCGCAATCATTCACAAAGCATCCAATAGGTGCTTTGCCATTAATTACCCACAATAAAATCCACTAATTCTTTAGAATGATCCTCTTCAAGCATTCGCTTTCCTACATTTTTTGCAGTAGTCTTATACGCTTCATTCTGCCACAGATCTTTCATTAAAGGCGCTAACTTTGATTTAGATAACTTTTGTACTGAAACTCCTTTTGGCCCCAATCCTTTGTTATGTATGATATTATTCCATAGAAACTGGTCGATTATATGCGGTACAATGAGGGATGCACAACCGTACTTAACGGAGAGATGAGTCGTTCCAGAACCTCCGTGATGCATTGCTGCATAGACGTTAGGCAATATCCAATCGTAGGGAATGCGATTTACAAAATAAAACAAATCGGTGTTATAGAGTTCAGGTTGCACCAAGCCTCCTTCTGCACAATTAATGATCGCTGGAATACCCAATTGTTCAAGCACATCCAATATAATAGCCGTCTTTTCTTTAGGATTGGGATTCTCCATACTCCCAAAACTTACAAAAAGTATTTTGTTATGACGCTCTATAAAATCAATCAAGGTAGCATCAGGCGCATAGTCAGACTGTTTGAGCCTTTCTTGATAACCCATCACTTTAACATGCCCTGGCCAATAACTCGGTCGTGTAAACAGTTCCTCTGAAATGGCATAAACCATTTTATTTCGCTTAACCAATTGACTCAATGCTTTCTTGGATAACCCTTTCGTTTCAGGCAAAATCTTGGAGACACTATGGATTGCGGTTACCAAACCCCAATTTGCCAGTTTGTAGGTAAGGCCATTCAGCAGGCCTAAGCTATTATGAAAGCCCAAGTGAGGCAAATGTCTAACCGGGTGAATTAAACACGGCACAGGACTCATAAGTACCGTTTTATCCATATTGGCTTTACTCCAAGCAATGGGGTAAACCGCTTTACCACTGTAAACCACGCGATCGGGTTTCAATTCTTGAATTAAGGCATGCTGTTCCTTAAAAATCGACCGATTTACTTGGGTAGACTCCTTATACATTTTGTAATAGGCCCGCACTTTCTTTAAAGGACCTAACTTCCCTCCCATAATCTCTTTGGCACTATCGCCCTCTATCAATTCAATAAATGCAGGGTCGAGGGGATTACAAGTTAATCCAGTTTCATTCGCCAAATACGCATACTGGGCTGGAAATGCGGTATGAACCTCATGGCCGCTTTCTTGCAACAGCTTACCCACAGCTAGGAAAGGTTCTACATCTCCTCGAGTTCCAATTGAGATGAGTAGTATTTTCATTATAATTCCAACACTTGATTAAACTGAGCGATATTAAATCCCTTTTTAAGCACATTATGATATGCATTGCTGGTACTATCCAACAATGGATTGGTATGGTTGAAATGAATAAAATGCACTTTGCTTCTTTCATCTGCGACTAAACCCTTTAACAGCTCCATACTTTCAATCACAAATGGATGAGGAATTTGTGAAATATCTCTAGACTTTATTTCATCCCCATCATAAAACGTAGCATCTACAAACGCATAATCTACTTGGCTAATCTCGTTTGCAATACTATGCTCCCATTTAGACCACTTGTCAATATCAGGAATAAACAACACCGCCTTATTGGGACCGATGACTTTATACCCCACGGTTTCAGAGTACTCATCCCGATGCGGCACCCGAAAAGGGATTACCTTTAATTGATCATTCAAATCAATAGTATCCCGAGCTGTAATTCTATTTAAGTAAATGTTTTGCGAATGTACCAATTGGCTCCAAGGGCCATAATTTCTTAAGAAACTATCCATTCTAGGCATGGCATAAACAGGTACCTCAACCGCATTTATGGCTTCTTTACCCAAATACATTAAACCAGTATAATGCCCAATATGCGCATGGGTTAAGAAGATCCCATTGGATAATTCTTTGGCTTGAAAACCTGAATGACCAACCAACATCTTGAGCTGGGCTGGCATGTCAGGTGTAGCTTCGAAAAGGTAGGTTTGTTTATTCAGCTCATCTACTATTCCTAAAGACACCACCTTACGCGTATGATCTGGATTAGCGATTAAATCTGTACAACAACCTTTTGTGCAAGCGATGTGTGGTGAACCGGCATCTTGAACCGTACCTAGCACAATGAGTTTTACTTCTGTTTTCTCAGACTCATTTTCTGCCCTATGCTCTGGCTGAGCGCAAGCCATAAATCCTAAAATGAGAAATAGATAAATGGAATTTTTCATTATTCAATAATACGGGCTTTGTTAGATTGATAAAAATACAATTATAAACTTGCTCCGATACAGAAGGTGATTTAAAAAAAACACTTTTTCATCCTTTTACCTGTGCTTCGTCCGAAGTATCGGACTTCGCTCAGCATGACGGTAAATTTTATCTCAAAAGTTTAAGTAAATCCAAAAAGCAAGAACTACAGTCAGGCTGAGCAGAGTCGAAGCCTCCCTATAAACTCTAAAGATTCCCTCTCAATTCTTGCTCCCGCTCAATGCTTTCAAATAAGGCCTTAAAGTTACCTGCACCAAAGCTTTGAGCTCCCTTACGTTGAATGATCTCATAAAATAAGGTTGGTCGATCTTCGACCGGTCGTGTAAAAATTTGGAGTAAGTACCCTTCTTCATCTCTATCCACCAATATGCCTAACTCTTGCAAGGGAGTAATATCCTCATCAATGGGTCCAACGCGATCTAATAAATCCGTATAGTAGGAAGCCGGAGTGGGTAAAAACTCAACTCCTCTTGCCCTTAATTTAGTTACGGTATCGATAATATCATCCGTTGCAATAGCAACGTGCTGAACGCCTTCTCCTTCATAAAAGTCAATGTATTCCTCAATCTGTGATTTCTTTTTCCCTTCTGCAGGTTCGTTGATTGGGAATTTCACATATCCATTCCCATTACTCATTACTTTACTCATTAAAGCTGAGTATTCTGTATGGATTTGCTTATCGTCAAAACTCAATATATTGGTAAAGCCCAAAACATCTTCATACCATTTGACTACTTCATTCATTCTGCCCCAATCTGTATTTCCCACGCAATGATCGATATACTTCAATCCTGTGCCTTCTACTTTAAACGTATTTTCACGCTGAACAAAGCCCGGCATAAATGGACCAGAATAATTATTTCTTTCTACGAATAAATGAATGGTCTCACCATAGGTGTGAATTCCACTTGTGGTCACAGAACCAAAATCATCTTCTTTTGTGATTGGCTCTTGATAGGATTTTGCTCCTCTTTTAAGCGTTTCTTCATATGCGTATTTAGCATCATCTACCCAAAGTGCTAAAATCTTAACTCCATCGCCATGCTTTCTCACATGATCGCTTATCGGATGGTCCGATTTTAAAGCAGTGGTAAGCACCAAGCGTACTTTGTCCTGCTGTAAAACATAACTTGCTCTATCCTTCACTCCTGTCTCTGGGCCGCAATAGGCCACCTCATTAAAACCAAATGCAGTCTTATAATAATGCGCAGACTGCTTGGCGTTACCTACATAAAACTCAACATGGTCTGTTCCCTTTAAAGGCAAAAAATCTACCTTCTTTTCAGCAAAGGCTTTATCTAATATATCTGTGCTCATAATTTATTCTCTTAATTGCTGTGCAAAATTAGCACTTATTTTAGTTTAGCTAATGATACCCATCAACTTTTATTGCGATTATCGTTTTTTAAGAATCCCGAGCACACCTCGAATTACCAAATTGATATTCTGTGATGAAAACAAGCTTTTAACAAACTTGGTTCCAACGGATTGACCACGGCTGCGGATTGGTTTCTTTTTTTCCTTTACACTTTCTTCTTCCGCAATCTTTTTACTCTTCTTAAGTTTTTCAGTCAGCATTTCATAAGCGCTTTCTGAATCCACTTCCTTGTTATATTTTGCTGCAATTTCAGATTTCGCCACGCAGGATTTTAACTCGCTCGGTTCCAATATATTCATTCTTGAGCGCGGTGCGCAAAGCATCGTATGCGCAAGTGGCGTAGGAATTCCTTTTTCATTCAATAAGGTAATAAAGGCTTCGCCAATACCCAATTGGGTAATTAACTCATTGGTGTCGTAAAATTCACTTATCGGATAGTTTTCGGCAGTTGCTTTGATCGCTTTACGGTCTTTTTCAGTAAACGCCCGAAGTGCATGCTGAACTTTTAAGCCCAATTGTCCAAGAATATTATCTGGAACATCCGTTGGATCTTGCGTTACGAATATGAGGCCTACCCCTTTAGAACGTATTAACTTCACAATGGTATCCAATTGCTGCATTAATGCTTTACTCGCGTCTCTAAATATCAAATGCGCCTCATCGATAAACACAACCAATTCAGGTTTGTCAGCATCTCCTTTTTCAGGCATCTCACTGTATATTTCTGCAAGCAAGCATAGCATAAAGGTAGAAAACAGCTTGGGTTTACCTTGCATGTCGGTCAATCGCAGTACATTGATAAAACCATACCCGTTATCATCCTTGCGCATCAAATCATCAATATCAAAAGATATTTCTCCAAAAAATCGGTCGGCACCTTGCTCTTCAACTTCCAATAATTTACGCATGATTGCACCTACCGATGCAGGACTTACCAATCCATATTCTTCTTCAATTTTCGCTTTCCCTTCTTTACCTACATATTGGAGTAATTTACGCAGGTCTTTAATATCCAAAAGTGGAAGATCATTGTCGTCCGCATATTTAAAGATCAAGCTAATTACACCACCTTGTGTTGGATTTAAATCCAATATTTTAGATAACAATACTGGGCCAAACTCAGATATGGTTGCTCGCAACCTTGCTCCTGGCTCATCAGATATGGTTAAAAATTCACAAGGGAAAGGGATAGGTTCCCAAGGCAATTCGAGCAATGCCATTCTTTCATCAATCTTAGGATGACCTCCTCCAGCGGCAGCCAGGCCACTTAAGTCGCCTTTCATGTCCATCACAAGAGAAGGAACACCAGCTGCAGACAAAGCTTCTGCCATTCCTTGCAAAGTTTTGGTCTTGCCCGTACCTGTTGCACCTGCAATAAGTCCATGCCGATTTAACGTTTTTAATGCTGCGTATATCTCAGTGCCTTTTACAACTTCTTTGTTGTGCATGGCTGAGCCAATCCGAATTTTCTCCCCTTTAAAAGTGTATCCGGCTTTAATATGATCTAAGAATGGTGTGGTACTCATAAGCCACAAAGTTATAGGTTTAACTTGATTTATTAAGCAGCATGTAAATGGTTTACTGCCAAATATTAAATCCTTAGCTAAAGAAAATGCGGATTAAGCAGTTTTTCCAGAAAAGATGGCAATCGTTCCGTGAAAATGACCGCATAACTAATGATTCCATAGATTGCACCGGCTAAATGCGCCCCATGCCCGATATTATCATTTCCCTTTTTCGCCATATAAGATTCATAGACTAAATATAAAACACCCAGAATGATAGCAGGTATAGGTATTACACCAAAAATATACAACAACTCCCATGGTTCAGTAAGTACAAAGAAAAATATCACAGCTGAAACCCCACCCGAGGCCCCTAAAGCGCGATAACCGGGATTGTCCTTGTTCTTTATAAATGCAGGCACACTTGACATACCTATCGCGCTTATATAGTAAATTGGATAGATGATATCCCCTGAAGCAGGGTATTTATCAATAAATAAGTAATGGCAAAAATCACCTAAGAAATAAAGGGTGAACATATTAAATAATAAGTGATTAAAATCCGCATGCAAAAATCCTGAAGTAAAAATAGTATACCACTTCTTTTCTCGTATGTCTTGATACGGGTATAAAATAAACTTCTCCATTATACTCCTGTTTTGGAGCGCATAATAGGATATAGCTGCAGTAACTAAAACAATAATGAGGTTGGTAGACATAGTAAAACTAAAAGGCAATGATACGGCATTTAGAATAAATTATTTTTCAGATATTACTTGAAATTTGGTTTTTCAACCTGGCTTGCACAAAGGGGATTACCTGCGGTGATCCCTAGAACGCTTGGTTGGGAGAAACACAATCAAAAGTCCATTGCTATGCAATAGATACTTTTTTTATTGCCTCACATTTTCAAGCGAGCTTGAAATGCTTGCAATAAAAAAAGTCCAATCGTTTCTGATTGGACTTTTTCTTGTGGGAGCTGAGGGATTCGAACCCCCGACCCTCTCGGTGTAAACGAGATGCTCTGAACCAACTGAGCTAAGCTCCCATTGTTGATTACGAGGCTGCAAATGTAGAATTAGATTTGCATAAACAAAACTATTTCTAGCATTTTTTAACAAAGTTTTATTTCGATTGGATTAAACATGGCTTTGCCATACAAATATCACTTGCGCAGTAGCACTTGCAGTACTTCAACTTCAATTTTTTGATCAATAACCTCTGCATTTCCTGCAGCTTTTTCGCTTATTTCCTTTAAGAACTTCATGTCGGATGGATTGCTTGAAAAAGACAAGATAGACAATTGAACGGATGCGGGAATATATTTATCAGCAACATAACTTCCATACCAACTACCCGGTGTACCCGGTGTATTAAACTTGCCATCCGTAAATAATATTACGTGTGCGGCATTGTTACCTGATTGATAACGCTTTGCGACCCCATAGGCGCTTTTTAAGGCTATTTTAGCATTGGTGCCTCCCTTGGCCTTTATTCCCGCAATAGCATCTCTTATGCTGTCTCTTTGGGCTATCCCAATATGATCGGCCAAAACGGTATTGGACGAAGAAAAAGTAATAATAGTAAGTGAATCTTGAGGTCTTAATTGCTCCACCGTTTTAAAAAGCGCATTTCTCAAGCCATCTAAATATCCAGCCCTTTGCATACTATAACTCACATCTGCAAGAATAATAATATGCTGTGGTTTTAGATTCGCTTTTTTATAATCATCTCCTAACTTGAGAAAAAGATCTTCTTTGTTTTCTTCTTCCTGTATTTCAATTTCCCAGATTGTGTCCAGCTTGATCACTTTATCGGGTTCCTTCTCCTTGATAACTTCTTCTTTAGTCACCTCTTCAATGATCTCTACCTCTTCCTTTTCGATTACTTCAATTTCATCTTCTTGTTTTTCTTGATTAACATCTTCTAAAGTAATATACTCCTCATCGTTACCCTCTTCTCTCAATCAATTCGTCTAAATCTTCCTCATCCATTCCGATTGGTTTCAGCTGGATAATTACTTCTTGATTCTTTTGATCAAATAGAAATGCAATCTCTTTGGGCTCATAGCCCTCAGCGATCGAGCTCAATCGGTAATTTCCAAAATGAGTAATCACATTCATATAGCCCGCATCAAACTGAACCTTATGCAATGGATTGTAAAACTCAGATTGAGCGTGATATATGATCTTATGGGAAAATGTATCCACTACCCGTATACGGATTTGAGGCAACTCGAACTTCTTCGGTGTATTCTCTAACTTCGGGCATTGAAACAAAGCGGACTCATCAAATTTTTTGATCTGTCCTTTGATGATAAAGGAGATGGGATCATTAGAATTACTAAAGTAAAATTTAGGCTGAAACTCAAAGTAGCCTTTTGTTCTTGGGTAAGCAACTACTTGATAGACCTGGGTTGATCGAGGTGCTATACTTCGCGGACCAATTAACTCAACACTTGGATTATAGGTAGGCAAAAGCTCTGCAGGAGTATTGGACCTATTCTTTATCTCAATATAGAGGGTATCGTTTTTCCAAACCTCTACTTTACCATAATTAAGTGCTGAAATATTGGATTTCAATTGGCCATAACTCAGTTGTGAAGTGACAACCAATACTAAAAGTAACCATAAACGAAGCATTGTATTAATATAACGAAAAATCGTGCCGTTTTATGATAGACACAAAAAAAGGTGCTGCACGTATTGCACAGCACCTTTAATTATAATAGGTATTAATTAGTTCGAACTTTCTTCTTTCCCAGGCTTTTCTGTTAAGACTTTCTTGGACAATCTGTATTTCCCAGAACGCTTATCTACTTCGGTCAATTTAACTTGAATCGCATCACCTTCTTTCAATACACCTTCCATACTTGGTAGACGTTCCCATGAAATTTCAGAAATATGAAGCAAACCTTCTTTTCCTGGCATAAATTCTACAAATGCACCAAAGTCAACAACATTTTTTACTTTACCATCGTACACGCCACCTACTTCAGGTACTGCAACGATTGCTTTAATTTTAGCCAATGCCGCATTTAAACTATCTGCATTATCAGACATAATCTGCACCTTACCAAAACCATCCACTTCCTCGATATTTATGGTTGCACCGGTCTCAGCTTGCATTTCTTGAATAATTTTACCACCTGGTCCAATTACTGCACCTATGAACTCTTTTTCAATGGTTAGCATTTCTACTCGTGGTGTATGTGGTTTGAAATCTGGTCTAGTTTCAGAAATGGTTTTTTCCATTTCTTCTAAAATATGAAGTCTACCTTCAGTTGATTGTGCTAATGCTTTTGCTAACAAGTCATAACTCAAGCCGTCAATCTTCATATCCATTTGACAAGCAACAATTCCTTTTCGTGTTCCAATTACTTTAAAATCCATATCTCCAAGATGATCTTCATCTCCTAGGATATCAGATAATATAGCTGCACGATCTCCTTCTGCGATTAAACCCATCGCAATTCCAGATACCCCTGCATTCATTTTTACCCCTGCATCCATTAATGCCATTGATCCAGAACAAACGGTTGCCATACTACTTGAGCCATTGGATTCAAGTACATCTGCCACAATACGAATGGTATAAGGCGACTCATCAGGCAACATACTTCTTATCCCTCTTAAGGCTAAATTCCCATGCCCCACTTCTCTTCTACTTGTTCCTCTATTTGGTCTTGCTTCTCCAGTTGAAAATGCTGGGAAATTGTAGTGCAACATTAAGTTTGAGTATCCATGAACCATTGGGCTATCTAACAATTGCTCATCTGTTTTACTCCCCAATGTAACTGTGGTTAATGCTTGGGTCTCTCCTCTGGTAAATACAGAAGAACCGTGTGCAGAAGGCAAATAATCCACTTCAGACCAAATCGGTCTAACTTGGTTTAATGCTCTTCCATCTAAACGTAAGTTGTGATCCAAAACCATATCACGCATGGCTTTTTTCTCAACCTTGTGAAAGTATTTCTTTATGAGTCCCTCAGGCACATCTTCGCCCTCAGCAACCGAATAATTTTCGATAAATGAATCGCGTATTTCAGCAAATGCTGCTGAACGTACTTTTTTCTCTCCACCCATTTTGGCAACTTCGAGTACCTTATCATAAGTCGAGCTCATTACCTCTTCAGCTAGAGCATCATCATTATCTTCATGATTGTATTCTCTCGTTGGCTTTCTTCCTCCATTTTTTTCTACCAACTCATGTTGGAATTTACATAGATCCTTGATGTGTCCATGTCCAAACTTCAATGCTTCAATCATATCGGCTTCAGAAATTTCTTTCATTTCGCCTTCTACCATGTTGATATCTCGCTCTGTACCTGCGATAATGATATCAATATCAGAATCTTTCAATTCTTCTGCGGTTGGGTTAATTACTAAATTACCATTCACTCGTCCCACTCTGGCTTCAGAGATCGGTCCTTCAAAGGGTAAATCGGAAAGCATAATTGCTGCAGAAGCTGCTAAGCCTGCCAATGCATCCGGTAGTATATTTTCATCAGCAGAAATCAAGCTAATCATTACCTGAATATCAGCATGATAATCTTTTGGGAATAACGGCCTCAAGGCTCTATCCACGATTCTACATATAAGTACTTCGTAATCGGTTAATCGTGCCTCTCTTTTGTGAAAAGAACCCGGTATTCTTCCAACCGCAGCAAATTTTTCTTGATAATCCACTGATAAAGGCAAGAAATCTACTCCTGTTCTTGCTTCAAAATTAGAAACAACCGTTGCTAACAACATGGTTTTTCCTTGTTTTAATACTACAGATCCATGTGCCTGTTTGGCCAATTTACCTGTTTCTATTTCTATCGTTACACCATCGCGTAAAGATATACTATGGCTTACGCCTATATTTTTTGTCATAAGTTTAAATTAAAATTGGCATGCAATGATGCCGAGTAAAAGATAAAAATTAGGGTTACTTACGTAAACCTAGCTCTGCTATTAAATCACGGTATTTGAAAATATCTTTCTTAGATAGATAATTCAATAAAGACCTTCTCTTTCCAACTAATTTCACCAAACTAAGTTCAGCTGAATAGTCTTTTTTGTTCGTCTTTAAATGTCCTGAGATGTGATTAATTCGCTCTGTAAAAATTGCAATTTGGGCTTCTGTTGATCCAGTATTGGTTTTAGAACCACCAAATTTTTCAATTAAGTCCGCTTTTTTTTCCGCTTGTGTTGTCATTTATTTCTTAAATTTGGTGCAAAAATAAGCTTTTAAAACAAAAACAACAATCTATACTTCGTTTTATTATCTTATTTAAGCATGTGACCAATTAAGTCATGTGCAAATCCTGCCATCTTGTTCTGTTCATCCAACAATGGATTGATTTCTGATATTTCAAAAAGTCCTGTTTTTTCATCATTGAAAAACGAAGAAGTGCAGGCAAATGCTTCTTCTCGAGTCAAGCCCAGTGCTACTGGAGTGCCAGTTCCCATAGAAATGGATGGATCAACAGAATCTACATCAAATGAGA
This sequence comes from uncultured Bacteroidia bacterium, assembly GCA_943788195.1. GTDB lineage: Bacteria > Bacteroidota > Bacteroidia > NS11-12g > UBA955 > CALSPH01. The sequence continues at coordinate 1,607,104 of CALSPH010000001.1, read as the reverse complement.
CATACCATTGCTTTAGGTGCTTGAGGTGATCTTTGGCTTGTTTAATCACCTCTTCTATTCCCAATTCAAGAATATCCTTGGGCTCAAAATATTTGATGTTATGTGCTTTGATTAAATCCCACTCCGGTGCTTCTAAATCGCGGATTGCAATAAAAACAATATGCTCTGCTTTGATTTTACCGAGTGTGCCATCACCCAATTTTTTTATTTCCTCCCAAAACAACGATTCTTCAGCGTCAGGTTCATTGCATTTTTTGGATAAATTATCTTCGTTTAACATGGCTGCCAGTGGCATACCGTGAACATTACCGCTGGGTGTTGTAAATGGTGAATGCAAATCTGCATGTGCATCAATCCACACCAATCCTATCTGGTCTGAGTTTTGATGATCGGATAAAGCACTGATACCGGCTACTGCATTGCTGTGATCTCCGCTCAATATCAGCGTTCTTTTTTGTGCTTCTAAATTCGATTTGATTAGCTGATAACTTGCATGAACTGATTTGGAAATGGGGCGCCAGTTGCGCGTACAATCCTGACCGTTCTCTGGGTTAATCTCATGATTAAATTGTTGGGATTTCACCCATTCAACCTGATTGAATAAGCCCGATTTTCTACGTAAACTTTCTAAATATACCGCTTCAGGCCCTAACGAAGAACCTCTTGTGCCTGCTCCAGCCTCGCTGGAAGCTTCAATAATACTTAAAGGTTTCAATTAAGCTTCGCCAGTTGGTCCACCAAAATTCATCGGAAATTCAGCTATAGGCAGATTATCTACCTCTACTTCCCCGAAGTTTTCTTCGTATTTCCGAATGTTATCCGAAAGTGCCCCCAATAAACGCTTGGCATGATGCGGAGTCATAATAATACGTGATTTTACTTTTGCCTTTGGAGCTCCTGGTACCACACGAATCATATCAAAGATAAACTCAGTATTACTATGCGTAATAACTGCTAAATTACAATACATTCCGTCTGCTATATCTTCTGGCAATTCAATCTCCATTTGATTTCCTTGCTCTGGATTATTATTTTCTGCCATAATTTCTAGATTAAAGTGCGAAGATAATACTACCTCAGATTTATATAAGAGCATTGTCTAAATATTTCAAAAAACACAATAAGTTTACCCTTTTGCTAATTTTTAAGTTTCATATAAACAAGAAAGGCACTCAATGAGCGCCTTTCTTATTTATGGTTGTTATCGGTTAAGTAATTACTTCTTCAAGAATTTATGGGTAAAAACTACACCGTTCACATCAACTTTAGCATAATAGATGCCTGATGCAAAATTATTTGCTGATAAAGTAACAACGCTTACCCCTATTTGCGTTGCACTTAATACAGATTGACCAAACTGATTTACAATATCAATTTTTACCATTTGGCTTTCATTAATTACACCTAAATTAATGTTTAATATAGATTCTACTGGATTTGGATAAACTATTGGGTTAATTGTTTTTTGCCCAGTTACGCTTCTTGTTTCACTGTAAGCTGTAGTTCCATTAAAATCTTCTTGCTTTAACTTATAGTAAACTGCTCCGCTTTTGTTGACGCCCATATCATTCCATTGATATGAAACAATTACATTACTATTTCCAGATCCTTCTACAAAATCAACTTCACTCCAATTGAAACCATCTGTGCTTTTAAGGATATAAAAACCATGGTTATTTTGCTCACTTGCTGTAACCCAATTTAAAGTGTTTTTACCTGCCGCATTCACTGTAGCATCAAAGGAAATTAAATCTACTGGCAAAGGGATAAGAAACAACACTGGAGCTGCAGGACAATTCCCATTATTATCAGGGTCAACTGCAGTAAATACTGCATTATAACTAACATTACAATCTGGGTAAGGGTGAGATCCTGTAGCCGTGTTTGAAGAAAACCCATCACCAAAATCCCAATTATAGATTAAATTATCTAAACCAGTTGAATCATAAGAATTAGAACCATCATAGAGGGCAATTTGACAAACTGGCGCAATACTTGGGTAAACCAACATTTTTGCCGATACGCTTGGAGTGCCATAAACATCTATATCTGTTACAGCGGTATCTTTACAACCATATACATCGGTTACAATTAATGCTACCTTATGTAAACCATTTGAGCTAAACGTTGTTGTAGGATTTGCGCCCGTAAAATCTTCACTAAACGAGCCAGTATAGTCTACATCCCATTGATATGTATTGAAATCGTTTATATTATTTGCTTCGTCACCATCTAGAGATGCTAAACCATTTAAGTTAAATTCATCAAATCTACAAGCAACACTGTCTGTAAGAGATATATCCGCAGTAGGCACGAAGTTAATTGCGTAATTTGTATTAATCGGAAACGAATCTTTTAAAGCTGAATTAAAAACCCCTCCAGCATTAGCAGAACCTTGAGTCACTGTTATAGAACCACAAGCAGGAGAAGCACCTCCATCATTACAAAGATCAAAAATATCACTCAAAGCAACCGAAATTTCAAAGAATTCCTCCTTGGTAGTAACATCTGTGCAAACTGATTCACCCATTTCGCCAATGAACGTTTTTGTTGTTGCATCATATGTAGAAGTTGTAGAATTGTACTCATAGATAATTTTATTCCCAATTACAGTGACGCCTCCTACTTTACTAATATTAAAAAATATTGCCATATCCGCTCCATTATCATTGTTAGTAGCATCACAATCTACGTCTAAATGTATAGCAAAAGAAGCATTTCCTCCCGCCTCTCGCTCCATGGCTAAAACATAATTGGGCCCGTCGACTCCGGCCCAAAATTTCTCCAAATTAGAAGATCCGTTAACATGTTTTATATCTGTATCAAGAGTAGCAGCTGCCAATGCCCATTCAACACCATTTGTAGCATTGCAATTGTTACCGTCTGTTGCATAATATTGTGAAGATCCAAAAATTGGATTGAGAAATAACAAAGATAGCATTGCTATAAAAGCCAAAGTTCCCTTTTTTACGTTTTTGTAGTTTAAGTTCATTGTAGTAATCATTTAATACTGCTAACATAATGCATTTTGTTTAAATATATATACCTAATATTCGCTATATTGTTGGCATTATTTAAACAATATTTAACCAAATAAATGCTTTGAGAATTTTTATATAAATTTATTAACACGCTGCATTTTATTTGTTAACCTTTATTAGACATATGTCATAAAAAACAAACACATCTGTTCCCAAAATGACCTTCTACTTACAATTAGTACGTTAAACACAGTAGCACTAATACTTTTTAAAACCTTTTATTAAAAATTAGTAAGTTTGCTGACCTTATTAACTAGTTAACATGAAAAAAATATTCAAATACGCATTAATCGCATTAGTATTAACCTCCACTGCATACGCTTGCAAGACAAGCAAAGATTCTAAAACCAATGGAAAATCATTCAATGTAATGGTTGATCGCTTCGCAGATTTGCAGGTATTACGTTATAATGTACCTGGTTTTGAAGAACTTCCATTGAAACAGAAATTATTCATTTATCATTTGAGTGAAGCAGCTTTGGCAGGTAGAGACATAACTTACGATCAAAATTACAAGCACAACTTGCGTATCCGGAAAACACTCGAAGAAATTTATACGCACTATAAAGGCAATCGTAAATCATCTGCCTTCTTATTATTTGGCGTGTATGCTAAGCGTGTTTGGTTTAGTAATGGTATTCATCACCACTATGCTGAGACTAAATTAGTGCCTGATTTTACTGCAGAAAATCTGACTAGTTTTATGCGTAATAGTCCAGATGCTCAATGGCCTTTGATGGAAGGGCAAGACTTAGACGCATTCATTGCATGGCTTAAACCCATTCTGTTTGATCCTAAGGTAGATGCCAAAAGAGTGAACAAAAGCAGTGGAATCGATAAAATCACGAATTCAGCGGGCAACTTCTACGAAGGCGTAACGGAAAAAGAAGTCACTGATTTCTATAATCGCATACCGAATAGCAATGCAGAACCCATAAGCCTTGGGTTGAATTCTAAATTGGTTAAAGAAAATGGCAAGCTCGTTGAGAAAATTTGGAAAGTGGGTGGAATGTATTCTGCCAGTATTTCTAAAATTGTATCGCATTTACAAGCTGCTCTGCCTTATGCAGAGAATGACCCACAACGCTACTCCTTGATTAAACTGATTGCCTACTTTAAAGACGGCAGTTTAAAAACCTGGGATGATTATAATGTGGCATGGGTAAAAGACACCAAAGCTAAAGTGGATTTGATTAATGGGTTTATTGAAGTATACCACGATCCGATTGGAATGCGAGCAACCTATGAAAGCTGTGTTCAAGTGGATGATAAAGAAGCAAGTGAGCGCATGAGTACCGTAAGTGAAAACGCACAATGGTTTGAAGACAACTCTCCTATTGCAGCAAACTTTAAAAAGAAAGAAGTAAAAGGCATTACTTATAAGGTGGTAAATGTTGCCATGGAAGCAGGAGCCTTAGCCCCTTCTACGGCTATTGGGATCAACTTGCCCAACGCCAACTGGATTCGCACCAATCACGGTTCTAAATCAGTGAGCTTAGGGAATATTCTTGCTGCATATGATGCATCCAGCGCAGGTGGGCTTACAGGCGAGTTTGCATATACGGCAACAGAAGCAGAAAGAGCGAAGCAATATGGTTCCATTGCAGGGAAAATGCATACTGCCCTTCATGAGGTGATTGGCCATGCGAGTGGTAAGATGAACCCAGGTATTACGAAAAAGAATATGGGCGAATACGGTTCTACGTTGGAAGAAGCCAGAGCTGATTTAGTTGCCTTATATTATATCTACGACCAGAAAATGGTTGATTTGGGACTTATGCCAAGCTTAGACGTGGGTAAAACAGAATATGACGGTTATATCCGCAATGGTTTAATGACGCAAATGCGCAGGCTTACTGCAGGTGCAGACATTGAAGAAGATCACATGCGAAACCGTCAAATGGTGGCGAAATGGGTGTATGAAAAAGGCCAAGCTGAGAAAGTTATTGAGAAAAAGATCAAAGATGGCAAAACATTCTTTGTGGTAAATGACTACAGCAAATTGCGTGTATTGTTCGGTCAATTATTGGCAGAAATACAGCGGATTAAATCTGAAGGCGACTTTGAAGCAGGAAAAGCAATGGTAGAAAACTATGGCGTAAAAGTTGACCCTGAGTTGCACAAAGAAGTGTTAGAACGCGTAGGAAAGCTAAAACTAGCCGCTTACAGTGGATTTGTGCAACCTAAATTAGAATTGGTTAAGGATGCAAACGGAAAAGCAAGGGATGTGAAGATTACGTATAAAGAAGGCTTTGCAGAACAAATGTTGCGTTACGGAAAAGACTACGCCACTTTGCCTTATACGAATTAAGAATTACGGATACTGATATAAAAAGGTTCTAGAGCAATGGCTTTAGGACCTTTTTTCTTGATATACCAATTAAGAAATACGCATTCAAAAGGTTTGTTCCCATTTTATACTCAACGATTTTGCCTTTTGTAGTAGATGTGTTGAACGAATATTCCACTCTTGGAAGAATCCAAGGATAAGTTGATTCATTTAAAAAAACTAACTTGTCAGTATACAACTCATTCGCTTTGGTTGTAGGATAATTAAAGTTATTATAGACAACACTTCCATTTAACAGAGCCAATCCATATTTCTGAATACTAATTCCCACATTTAATGACCTTTTATGGTTGCCAATTTTAAAGCCTGCACTAAAATCTGTTTTCAGATGTACTCTAGAATATTTTGATAATTGCCTTGCACCAAAGTGTTCGCAACATTGATAATCTCTGTAACCCAAGAGATCCAAGCTCACATATGGTTTTACTTTTTTATGTCCAAAATTTTTCTGTAAACTAAATCTGGGACCAAGTCCTGTATACTTGGTATTGGAAGTCATGCCTAAAACATTCCAATTTAGACCATAATTCAACTTAAGTGCATTTTGTGCATGGGTTGAATTACAGAATATGAAAAGTAAAAAAATGAAAATGACATTAAAACGGGCCATATATTAATAAACAACGAATTGATTTACATAGTTGCTTTCATTCTCCTATTTCTTCCATATTCATTTACCTTTTACCCAATAGCGGTATTAAAGACCATGAAATATGCTTTTACTACTACGTTTTTCGCTCTGATATCAACTATTCTATTTGGGCAAAGCAGCACGCTCATCATAAAAGACCAAACCAACCAACCCATTCCCTTTGCCAGTATTACCGTTTATAAAAGCGATAGTATGGTTGCTGACCTATTGACCGATAACCAAGGTAAAACAATCGTGAACCTTAAGCCAAGCATGTACACCTTTCAGGTGAAAAGCTATGGATATTCGGATACTTCATTTAAGCTGCTAATTGATGCAAATGGCGCCTATCCATTCAGCTTAGCAAACCAAACCAAAATAACCCATACCACAGTAGTAAGCGGCAGTGTTAAAAGCCTTGAATCATTAGGCCACTCCAGTGACAGTGAATCAACTACAATTCCGTTGGTCGGAATTTCTGATAAACGAGCCAAAACGAAACGGACTTACATTAAGAAAGCATACCGATTTGATTCTGAATCAGCACCCGCTCCCACTGAATCCATTGCCTATGAAAGCAGAGAATCGGATGAATCTTCGATGGATGTATCCGAAGACTATGAATTTAAACATGACCTCTCATCGGATGATGTTGATGTAGTAGGAAATTCTGTTCGCTCAGGAATTCTGACTGGTGGCGAGATCAATGATTTTAGTAAATGGACGTTATGGCATGATGAAAGTGCGAAACAACTAGCACAGCAGCAACATTTCTGGGATTTTGCACCACAAGGTAGATATACCATTCAACTCAAAAATAAAGACGGCTATCCAATGGTTGATCGGACGGTTAAATTAGTCAACAACAAGGGACTCACCGTATGGAGAGCCAAAACGGATAACACCGGTAAAGCTGAACTCTGGGCCGAAATTGATAGTGTACAAGTTAAGGATTTAAAAGGACTTCAAATTATAGTCATCAATGGGGAGCGGTCTCAATTAATCGATATTGAATATCAACAGCGATTTGCATTTAAAGCGGTTGAAATTAGTGCAGCATGCCACACGAGTAAAAATGTGGATATTGCCTTTGTGGTAGATGCCACCGGCAGTATGGGCGATGAAATCAATTATTTAAAACAAGAAATGAATGATGTGATGTATAAATCTAAAATGGCATTTCCGGGATTATCATTTAGATATGCCAACGTGTATTATCGCGATACGCGAGATGCATACCTATATAAAAAGCAAGATTTCACTCGCACCCTATCCGAATCCAGCGCATTTATCAATCAACAAGGCGCTGGCGGAGGCGGTGATTATGAAGAGGCGGTTGAAGTAGGTTTGGAACAAGCCATTGACTCCTTGAAATGGTCGATCGATGCAAGAGCCCGTATTCTCTTTGTAATCTTGGATGCCCCACCCCACAACACCTATGACACCCGTAAAAAGATGAAATCCTTGGCTAAAAAAGCTGCCACCAAAGGCATTCGCATCATTCCCATTGCTGCTAGCGGAATTAATAAGAACACCGAACTGCTCATGCGCGCTATGGCACTATGCACCAATGGTACCTATTTGTTCATCACAGATCACAGTGGTGTTGGCAACAGCCATATCCGACCAACGACAGATACATTTAAAGTAAAAAGTTTAAATACCCTCATGGTGGTAACCATAACGAATCAAATTGAAGTGATGGATTGTTCTAAAGCACAACAGCTGATGCAAGACAGTACCTTTATACTAAAAGACACTTTGATAACTATTGATACGCTAAATGTGCAATATCACGACAGCATTATCCAAAGAGACACCTTTAAGCAATTGGCTTTTGATTGGTCGTACTACCCTAACCCTACCAATGCGTATGTTTACTTTAATAGCAGTGTCCTTATTCCAAAGGTATTTATTTATGATTTGCGCGGCACGTTGGTTCAAGTAATGGAAAACACGGATCCTGAAACCAAACAAAAAATTGATCTAAGGCAATATGCCAATGGCACCTACCTCATTCACTTTATATATGAGGGCAAGAAATACAGTGGTAAGGTGATATTAATCAAGGAGTTGAAGTAACTCCATCTTGTTTTTGAATTGCCCTAATAGGAATAAACCGTTTGTACAATAGATAAACAATGATTGCTATGAGACCCCCCAAGCCAAAACCAATGAATATATCACTTGGAAAATGAACACCATTGTAAATTCTCGAAAAACCAATTAAAATGGCCCATGCGTAAAGTACTAATTTCCAGCCCCATTTAAGGCTTAGCAACAAACCGACTACCACTGCAATTGCGATGTGGTTTGCCGCATGTGACGAAGGGGTGCTATACCCAGATCCGCCTTCTACCCTTTTGATTGCAAAAATTTCCTCAACCTGATTGGGTCGCTTATTCTTTAGCGAATGCTTGATTGCATTGCTTGTTAAATCAGTTATTGCAAATGTGATGATCATCGCGAGGATTACTTTCCAAGATTGCCTTTTGAACTTTACGACAGCAACAATAATAAATAGTGCATACAAAGGAATCCATGTCAGTTTATTCGAAATGATGGGCATTACTTGATCCAGAAAAGCATTGCTAATCGTATCATTAATAAAATGAAAAAGAGCTACGTCCATTTAATTTCTTCTTTTGCTCACTAGAATTAACCTAGGTGATTCATCTGGCACAAAACTATTAAATTTATAATCCCCATACACGTTTAATATCTCAAACTGACTGGTCTTGTACATTTGATCAAATTCACGCAAACGAAACAAAGCGACTTGTTCTTGAAATTCGTGTTTTTCTCCTTGATCCACTACTTCAATCTTCTTAATCACCTTATTATCTTCAATGATTTTTTTGGTGCGAAAGGTATAGCCATCTATTTTCTTCACTTGCCATTTATCATCTGGCTGCACCAGATTTGCATTGAGATAATCTTGCACAAAAAACCCTTCATGTTTAAGTGCATCGTGAATGGACGATAATGATTTCAGGTCAAGAATGCCTAAATCAAAATATCCAAAACTGGTAAACAAATTCGTAATGATATCGTATTTCTCAAACCCAAAATCCTGTGTAATATCATGTTCAAAGAAATGCAGATTGGGTGCTTCAAACTTTTTTGCTTCAGCAATGCTATTCGCCGACAAATCAAATGCATCAACTTTAAAACCCTTATCCGCAAAACTCTTGGCATGCCTTCCTTTTCCACAAGCAGCATCGCACAGGAAAGGATATTTTGCAGCCGGAAATGAGTCTGAAATTTTCTGCACTAATTGCTCTGCCTCAGACTCATCCCTATGTTGATAAAGGGAATGATAGTAATCTGTGTCAAACCAATTTTGATACCAAGCCATTGCTTAGGCTTTATATCTAAACTGCCGCCCAGGATAGATGGCATTTCCACCTAAATCCTCTTCTATTCTCAAGAGTTGGTTATACTTAGCCATCCGATCGCTTCGGCTTGCACTTCCCGTTTTAATCTGGCCACTATTTAATGCCACTGCAAGGTCTGCAATGAAACTGTCTTCTGTTTCACCACTGCGATGACTAATTACATTGGTATAATCCGCTTGGGTTGCCATGCGAATGGCTTCCATGGTTTCAGTCAAGGTACCAATTTGATTCACTTTCACTAGAATACTATTGGCTACACCCATGTCGATACCTCGTTTTAAGCGTTTTGAGTTGGTAACAAATAAGTCATCTCCCACCAATTGCACACGGTCTCCGATGGCTTCGGTTAATGCTTTCCAGCCATCCCAATCATCCTCGGCTAAACCATCTTCTATACTGATGATCGGATACTTGCTGGTCCAATCACTCCAATAATCGGCCATTTCTGCTCCGCTTAATTGTTTGCCATCGCTTTTATGAAAGGTATACAAGCCTGTTTTTTCGTCATAGAACTCAGAACTCGCTGCATCCATGGCAATGCTAATTTCGTCACCTGCCTTGTATCCTGCTTTATCAATAGCCGTTAACACGGTTTCAATGGCCTCTTCATTGGAACGAATATTCGGAGCAAACCCCCCTTCGTCACCTACATTGGTTGCATAGCCTTTATCTTTCAATACCTTTTTCAGGTGATGAAACACCTCAACACCCATTTGCAATGCTTCAGAAAAACTATCTGCTCCGGTTGGCATCACCATGAATTCTTGAAAATCTATGGCATTGTCTGCATGTGAACCTCCATTCAGAATATTCATCATTGGAATCGGCAATGTACTGGCATTGGCACCTCCTAAATATCGATATAAAGGTTCTTTTGCTGCTATTGCCGCAGCCTTTGCACAAGCCAAAGAAACTGCAAGAATAGCATTCGCACCAAGATTACTTTTGTTTTCTGTTCCATCCAAACTGATCATCACATTGTCAATTATGGATTGCTCATTAATGTTTACCCCATTAAGGCTATGGGCAATTTTAGTATTTACATTTTTAACGGCATTTAGAACTCCTTTTCCCAAGTAGGCCGCTCCCCCATCTCTCAATTCTGCAGCCTCATGAATACCAGTACTTGCGCCACTGGGCACCGCAGCACGTCCCATCACACCATCCGCTGTAAAAACATCAGCTTCCACTGTTGGATTTCCTCTGGAATCCAAAATCATTCGAGCGTTGATATTTGTAATTTGACTCATTATTTATGCTTCTTTATTAGTTCTATAAAATCATCAAATAAATATCTGGAATCATGTGGACCCGGTGCAGCCTCTGGATGATACTGTACTGAAAATGCGGGTTTATCTTTTACTTTAATGCCTTCTACCGTATCGTCATTCAGGTTGATATGGGTCACTTCAATGTTTTCTGGAACCCCTACAGGACTCACCGCAAAACCATGATTCTGTGAAGTCACCTCGCTCAATCCAGTCACTTTATTCAATACAGGATGATTTAATCCACGATGTCCATGGTGCATTTTATAGGTTTTAAGACCTGAGGCTAATGAAAGCACCTGATGCCCTAAACAAATACCGAAAATCGGTATGTTTTTATCCAATAATTGTTTAACCGTATCCACTGCATAATCCATGGCCGCAGGATCCCCAGGGCCATTGGATAGCATGATTCCATCTGGTTTGAAGTCTAGGATTTCTTGTACTCTAACCTTGGCTGGAAATACTCCTGTAAAAGCTCCACGCTCATTCAAACATCGCGCGATGTTCCGTTTCATGCCCAAATCAATCACAGCAACCCGAATATCCGCATCTTTGGGTCCTTGTTCATACATGGATTCAGTAGTCACTCGACTACTCAACTCCAAGCCTTCCATACTTGGGGCTTCCTTGAGTTTTGCTTTTAACTCATCCACATCCGTTATTTCTGATGAAATGATTGCATTCATTGCACCTTTGCTTCGCACAATTCGGGTTAATTCACGTGTATCCACATTGGCTATACCTACTAAATGACTTTTCATTAAATAGTCATCCAAAGAGCTATCGGCCATGGGTCTCGAATAATGTTCAGAGAATCGCTTAACCACTAAACCGGCAATTTTAATTCCATCCGATTCGGTTTCAGATTCGAGGGAACCGTAATTACCAATGTGATTATTGGTTGCAATTAAAATTTGGCCAAAATAGCTGGGGTCTGTAAAAACCTCCTGATATCCGGTCATTCCTGTATTGAAACAGATTTCACCTGTGGTTGTGCCAATTTTTCCAATGGCATTTCCCTTAAAAACTGAACCGTCATCTAAGACGAGTAAGGCTGGAGTAAGATTAGTTGAATTCAAAGCGTTTATTTGATGAACAAAAGTATGCTTTTTGCAAATAAGGGTTTGCACAGTTTTTCCATAGTTTGTAGATTAAGAAAAAGTGACCCACGAAAAGTGAAAAGTAAATTATATTTGTGGCTATATTATATAATCGATTTATGAATAAACTCATTCTACTCATTTTATGTTGTTTCACATTTTCATATGGATACGCGCAACGCAGCTACAAAGAATTGATGCTCGATAATTCGGTGAATTTTTACGATGTATGCATTGCTGCAGATGCATATTTCAAAACACATGATAAGGATGCTAAAGGTTCTGGATGGAAAGGGTATCAACGGTGGAAGTATGAAAATGAAAGTAAATACGCCCCTTCAGGCAGACGAGACAATATAGATCCGTTTTTGGTTTCTAAAGCTTTTGACAATTTACAAGGTACAGGCCGGCAAGGCATAAGGCGACTGAATGCTGCAGCATGGTGTGATCTTGGACCATATCGAATTGATAGTGTATCTGGCGCTTACAGCACAGGCCTCGGAAGAGTAATTACATCCTACGTGCATCGCGCAGACACCAATATTATGTATATCGGTTCCAATAGTGGAGGTTTCTGGAAAACCACCGATGGCGGCACAACTTGGAAGAATACTACCGACCAATTGCCTGCAAGTGGCGTTGGGTCTATTACTGCGTCCCCTTCAAACTCTGACTCGGTTCTTATTGATGTACAAAACAGTGGCAACAATGTCACGCATGGTGTTTATGGCTCAACAGATGGCGGTAACACGTGGAAAGTGACTAACTTCAACCCTACGAATCTCAATAAAGGTGGATTGGGCAGTAATTTTAGAATAAACAAAGTGGCCTATCACCCTCGTGTACCTAACCTCGTTTTTGTTACTGCATCAGATGGTCTATACCGTTCTACAGACAACCTCAATACATGGACCAAGGTTACCAACGGCAGTATCTCTCAAATCGACTTTCACCCAACAGATAATAACATCATATACATTCTAGATTACTACTACTGGAATTTCAACAGAGACAAGGTCTTTCGTTCGCTCGATCAAGGCGTGACATTTACGGCTTCTGCTACAATATCGGGCAATGCGGGCAGCGGAGGTTACTTTTCTGTGAGTCCTGAATGCGATGATTGCATGTATTTTGCTTCTACCAATGGAGTTTGGATTTCTAAGGATACCGCTAAGACATTTACTTTTTTAAGTAACCCACCCCAAAGTTGTTTGGGTTTTGCTGTTAATGATCAAGATACTTCTAAAATGGTTTATGGATATGTGGATGTGGAAACCTCTAAAGATGGAGGAAGAAATTTCAAACAAGTCTCTTGGTGGAGTTTAGGAAACGCCAATCATGGAACAGGCAGTTTCCAAGATAAACTCGCAAACAGTGGCAAATACATTCACGCGGATTTGCATCCTGCACTTGCTATCCATGGGACCTTTTACGTGGGTACCGATGGATTCTTTTGCAAAAGTTCAGACAATGGTGAAACATGGAAAATATTGAGTCAAGGGGTTGGTATACGCGATAATTACTGTGTGGGCGCCAGTCAATCGAATTCATTTAGAAGTATTACTGGTTCGCAAGACAATGGCACAAGCATTAAACATAGAAGTACTTGGATTGAGTTTAATGGTGGTGATGGCATGGAAGGGATTATTCATCCCCTGAATGACGATTGGATGATTGGAAGTTACCAATACGGTTCGCGTTTTAGAACAAAAAATGGTGGGTTGTCTAGTTCTGGAGTCACACCTCCAGGCCAAGGCGGTTCTGGAAATGGAGCTTGGGTAGCCCCCTTAGCTTATGACCCCAATAATCACATGCATATCTATAATTTCAGCGCATCAGTATTTAAGAGTACCAATTTTGGATCAAGCTGGGACTCAATTGGCAAGCCCTCATTTGGCGGATTAATCACTGAAGCGGCAATTGCTGAAAACAATTCGAAAATCATCATCGTATCAAAGGGTGGCTTCATAGAAAAATCTACGGATGGAGGCGTTACCTTTTCATCCATTAAAGCAAAGCATGCAACCGATACACTGCCGAGTTACACGATAAAGGATATCGCTTTCGACCCACAGAATGATAAAAATATAGTGGTTACCTATAATCGATATAATAACGATGGTAAAAAGGTTTTTCTAACTACAGATGGAGGCAACAAATGGACCAATATTACCTATAATTTGGGTAATATGCCCATCAATGGTGCGGTAATAGATCACAGTAGCTCACGGAACATTTATGTTGCCGCTGAAATTGGTGTTTATGTGAAGGCTTTCTTTGGAACAACGTGGACATTATATAGTACAGGCCTACCCAACTCCTCAATTAATGAGCTGGAAGTGGTGAATGGCTCTAATACATTAAAGGCAGCCGTTTGGGGCAGAGGACTTTGGGAGTATACGTTAAAAGATCGAGGGAGTTATCCATCTATCATCTCAACCAAGATCAACGATATGCCAACGGATGATTTACCTAAGAAAACGGTAACCCAATTTGTTACATCCGTTGTATCTTATTCAGGGAAATTGTCAAGTGCTTCAGTAAAGTGGTCCATCAACTCATTGAAATTTGATAGCATCATTACCATGACGAACATTTCTGATAGCACCTGGGTAACAGATTCTCCATTACCAGAAGGTAAGGCAGGAGATTTGGTATATTTCAAGGTATATGCGGATGGTGGCAGTGGGAAGATTTCAGAAACATATAAATTCATGTATGAAGTGCTGCCTTTTGAACATTGCGCTGCCTCAGGTGATGGCAACCCCAATCCATATTTAAATAGTATGAGCATTGCCAATATTTCAAACACAAGTACCCAAGACCAATATTCCTATTATCCAGACGATGTAGTATATTTAATGAAAGACTCTACCTATACCATCAACTTGAAGGCAAATACTTCATGGACTTCCAACGATTTTGGCGCTTGGATAGATTATAATCGCAATGCGGTATTTGACGCAAACGATAGTTTGGGTTTTTCATCCAGTGGGAATTCATATTCCAAACAATTTACAGTACCAACTGACGCGGTTACGGATGATACGCTAATGTTAAGAACACGGGTATCCTATTGGGGAAATCAAGCCAAACCATGCGGGACTACTTTGGGTGAAGTGGAAGACTATCCGGTCATTGTTTTTGGTCCACCCGCTTTAAACTATTCCTTTGCTGACTCCAGTTTGTGCAGTGGAGACGTGTTGGATTATTCCTATGTTGGAGATGAGGTTGATTTGGTTCGTTGGACCTTTACCAGCGGATCGAATGAATATATTTCCAATACAAAAAATGGCACCTTAACGAATTTGCCAAATGGATCCTATCATGTTAAATTAGAATGCTATAAGCATGGTTATTATTTCAAACGATCCTTTTTTAATGTGTTTGAAAAGAATGACACCAATGAAGTGCTTATTAATTTAACCAGTTGCAATCCAGCAGATACGGGCTGGGTAGTGCAAAATCTATACAATGTTGCTGGTTGCGATTCTACGGTAAGAACGAATACTACCTTATTAGAATCATTTCAGTTGAGTATAAACCAAACTTCTTGCGACCCACAGGATACAGGCGTAATAGTTGATAAGTACATGGCGGTAAATGGTTGTGATTCTATTGTCACTATCACAACTACTTTATTAAAGACCGCATCTACGGCCATTAAAGTAAATACTTGTAGCCCATTAGATAGTGGTGTATTTATTGATACATACCAATCGGTTAACGGTTGCGATTCTACAGTAACCACAACACGGACTTATGTTGGATTTAAGGCGAGCATTGATGCCCAAACCAATATATTAAAAGCTAACCCAGCCGGAATGAATTATCAATGGCTGGATTGCGGGAATAATCTTTCCGAAATAGCAGGTCAAACGCAACAGGAATTCAATTTCACCAAAGATGGCAATTATGCAGTGAGCGTTACAAGTAATGAATGCATCGATACTTCGGCATGTGAAGCAGTTTTTTATGTAGGCATTGTACGAAATACTTTTTCAGACGAAATAAAACTCTCCCCAAACCCTACAAAGGGTAAAATCAACATTGCTTTTGGCAAGGTTCATAATAAAATTGAGCTAAGAATGAATGATGAGTTAGGCAAAGTAGTTTATGCCGATGTTAGGCTCAACAGTCAGCACATTTTAGTTGATATCAGCACATTTACCAGTGGGATTTATTATCTGACTATCAGTGAGAATGATGAAAAGATTACCTACAAAATCATAAAACAATAAACTGATACTGCAGTCAGGTTTTAACACGCTCGCTGCATTTCGACTCCGCTCAATGTGACGTTCGCTTTTGCAAAACGCAAAACACTTTCCCGTCAGTCCGAGTGCTGAACAAATTGAAGCTTATCGAAGACAGACGTAAATAGCAGTCATATTGAAAAGCATGCCCACAAGTTAAAATACCAAGTCATTACTACATTTCGACTCTGCTCAATGTGACTTTTACGGTTTATTGTTATCATACTTTCCAACCTGTCAAGGCACCATATTTCAAATTTGTCAATGAATCAAGTTTTGCTTGAACCAAATATGATTTAAATTTGTTAGACTTAAATAGATAAATATTCATGAAAAATCTCATTCTCATTGGGCTGTTTTTTACAAGCTATTCTCTATCTGGGCAAAACACCTATACCTTAGATTCTACCGTATTAACTTCTCGAGTTGTTAAGGATTCATTAGATATTCCTTGGGAAATCATTTGGGGACCAGATGATCATATTTGGACGACAGAACGGTATGGTAGAGTGAGTAGAATAAACCCAAAAACAGGAACACAACATGCAGTGCTGGATATTTCTTCAGCGGTTTATGAGCAAGCTGAAGCAGGAATGTTAGGCATGGTATTACATCCTGATTTTTTAAATAAACCTGAGGTATTCATCGCTTATACCTATTTATCCAATAGTAGTATTAAAGAACGATTGGTTCGTTATACGTATAATGGAACTAAATTGTTGCCCATGGATACATTAATTGAGAATATTCAAGGAAACACCACACATATAGGTTGCAGATTGATTTTCTTAAAAGACAATACATTACTAATGACCACGGGTGATGCACAAAATCAATCTTTGCCTCAAAATGCCAGTTCTGTGGTTGGAAAAATATTACGGTTAAATATGGATGGATCCATTCCTGCTAACAATCCAAATCCTTCCAGCTACATTTATTCAATAGGTCATAGAAACGCCCAAGGCCTATGGCTGGCGCCCAACGGAATCGTATATAGTTCTGAGCATGGCCCAACAACGGATGATGAATTGAATATAATTAAGGCAGACAAGAATTACGGTTGGCCAAATGTTGCCGGGTTTTGTAACACTCCACCGGAACAATCATTTTGTCAGAATACCGGGGTAACTGAACCCCTTGCCGCTTGGACTCCCACCATTGCCCCATCTGATATTATTTGGTATAGCCACCCTGCTATACCTGAATTCAACAATACATTACTCATGACCGTATTGAAGGATAAAAGTTTAATCGCATTTGGATTTAATGGTACAGGTGATTCTGTAATTGCACAAAACAAATACTTCAAAAACGATTTTGGGAGGTTACGGGATATTTGTGTATCACCACAGGGAAATATTTATTTGGCAACCAATGGAAGCTCGTGGAGTAACAATAACCCTTTTACCCATTCAATCATTGAATTAAGCAATGCTTCTTTTGTTGGGCTGGACCAGCCAAACAAGATGGATCAAATTAAACTAAATCCTAACCCGATTGCGCAAGGCGAAATGCTTAAACTTCCCCAAGGGGTGAGTGGTAAATTTAGCTTGTATGATCTTTCTGGAAGAGAGGTTTACTCGGTAAACTTAAGCACAACATCCTCCTTAAACATAAGTTTAGATCAAGGAGTCTATCTATGGAAGATTACCACTTTAGATGGAGATTTAAGTAACGGGAAGCTTAAGGTTGAATAGTTTTAATAACGATAGATTGTGCGTTTATTAACCCCAGTTCACTTCATTTCGACTCCGCTCAATGTGACTTTCATGGTTTATTGTTGTCAGGTTTTCCAACCTGACTCGAACATTTTACTCTAACTTAGTGGCTTGCTCCCGGGCTTTCTGAACTACTGCATCTGCACGCTTATCTGCTTCAACTAGTATTTGCTGTTCTTTCTTATCCGCCTCTAACCTAAGCTTCTCTGCAGTTTTACGTGTTGCTAATTTCTCCAATGGATTGCTGCCACGTTTTTCAATTGAATCTGCTTGAGCATATAGTTTGGCTTTCTGTGTTGCCGCACTTCTGCGTGCTTCCGCTTTAATAGCCGCTGCCCTTGCTTCTGCTTCTGCAACAATGGCATCTGCCTTAACTTTTGCCTTTGCCTTAACTTCTGCTATGCTATCTAAGGCCCTTTGTTTGGCTCGCTCTTTTTCCGCTTCCACTTTCGCCTTCCCTATTTCTTTACCTTCGTCCACTTTCTTAACCACTTCCTTCTTTGCCTGATCCTTTACATTATCAATTAGACTTTTCTTGGTGCTGCCCAAATCCAGCTTAACCGTAGGATTTGTAAAACTACCACCGATCAGTGCATCAACTGGAACCATTGAACTGACATCAATATTTAATCCTTTTGCTTTGGTTTTATCGAGTAATCCATTCAAAGCGGTATTGGCTTCTCCGAAGAGCGCACGCGGGATATCTATTCTTCCAAAATATTGTATATCTCCAGTAAGTGAACTTCCCCCGGTTAATTTGAGTTCACTTCCTTTCCATAGTGGTAGGGTAATGGAATCTAAAAGGGCAAAATTTCCGTTTATGATTTTAAACCGAATCAAAAGATCTTTAACGTTAAACGATTTGAGTTTCTCAATTTTCAGCATATCGCCTATGGTGTTCAGGGTTTTCAGTCCTTTGATTGTGGCATTGGAGACTTTGATAACCCCTTCCCCATTAAATGTAGGGTACTTCGGGGATAAATCATTTAACAACTCAGTGCCCATTTTAAAATCAATTGAAAAGAGGCCGTTGGCATACTTTGCGATTGGCCCTAATTTCTTAATAAAGTTCAAGTAAGTTGCACTTTTAAGAATATCAACCCGGTCCAATTTAAAATCCAGACCGCTGAAAGGGTTGGAAAGATGAGAAGCATCATAAGTCCCCTCTTTCATCACAAAAGAACCATCCAGTAATTTACCTTTGACATTCTGCATTTGAATCTTCTGATCCGCCATCTTCAAAGAACCAGATACATCTTCAATCTTAAGATTATCGTAAATGAGCGATTTTATTTCTGCCGCAAAATCTATATCCAAATTACCAGGAATATCAAGATAAACCATATCAACCGTATCCTGAAGCTGTGGCTCCTCCACTTGTTGAACTGGCATCTCAGTCATGAAGGGATTTGTGTTAAAATATGTTGAGCTTAAATTCAATTTGCCTGTTAAGGTTTCATCCTTAATGATGTAAGGAATCAGATTCTTAACTGTACCAGCAATATCATAATCGCTTTTTCCATAATTCCCTTTAAAAGCATTAATTTCAACTTCACTTGGCGTGAATACCAAGTCCAATTGATTAATATCCAATTGATCCTGCAAGCTGGAGGAATTAATCACCAGGTTTTCTCCTTTGAAAAAGCCCTTCGTTTTAACTTTGTCATATTGCTCAGTTTCAATATAACTCATGTAACTATTCACAAATAAATCTGCGTCAACCACCCCTTGGTACCTCTCAGATTCTTCAAGTAGTACAAACTTCTTTAATTGTCCTAAGTCAATTTTTCCTTTCACTTTTGCATCCACCAGTGGGTCTGATATTGGGGTTTTGATTAAAACGTCGGCCCTTATGTTTTCGTTTAATGCAGTAGCACTAAACTTTGGCATATGAATAACCGTATGATCAGGTATTCCATCCTTATTGGAAACATCCAGATTAAGAAAAATATTGCTCACGGCTTCAGGCAATTGAGGATACTTGAAATACCCATTGGTTACATTTGTTTTAAAACCAAAAGCAGGATATCGGGTATCAGTCATTTTGCCCTTCATGAAACCTTCAAAAGCCATGCTCCCTTGGGTCTTAACTTTGTTAAAATCTTTAGCAAAAATGGCGGGCACCAAAGATAGTATGTTTTTAAATGCGGTATTGGCTGAAGAGAATTTCAGGTCAAAATCCATGTCATCCTCATTCAATTGCACAAAGCCTTCTGCTTCCAAGTTTAGGTTATTTAATTTGGCTTTACCCTCTTTAAAGGTGAACTTCATGTTTTTCATGTCCATATCCATCTGGACATTCACATCTGTATTTACATTATGAAGCAAGTTCAACCCATTGTATGTCATTTCCAATGCGGGCGTTTCTACTGTTCCCACTAGCATAAAGTTTTCTGCTTCCAAGTCTCCTTTAGCTAAGATATTCAGCTTATCTGCAGCTGTTGAAAATGGAATACTGCGATCATCGTAATTGAATCTTCCATCGACCACCTCGATATCCTCCAATCCTAAACTAAGCTCGAGCGCAGAGTCAGACTGGGTGCTATCTGGCTTAATAATATCCCAATTGGCCTGTCCGTCCTTATTTACCTTGATATTTACATAGGGTTGGTTCAATACAATTCCTTTGATATTGGCACGATCACCATTTATGATGCTTTTGGCATTTAAACTGAATTCTGTTTTTGGAAGGTACATGAAGGTATCTCCAATGAATTCACCTATACCAATTACACTGGTCTCTCTTAATGTTACTGTGATTTTTGGAAATTGCTTAAAGAATGTAATACCAATATCTTCACTAAAATCTATCGTTGCATTCAGCTGATTGTTTGCCTCATACTTGAGTGCCTTGATAATTTTTCCCTTTAAGAAAAAAGGAGTAACTATCAGCCCAACTAAGAGAATGAGTAACAATAAGGTAATACGTTTGATCCACTTCTTCATCATTGATATAATAGATGCAAATCTAGTACCAATTTGATAGACTTAAGCAATCAAACTTCTTTCCATTTCAGAAAGCAAGCCTAAGGCTTCATAGATATCATCGACACCTAAAGAAGTAATCACCAATTGACTATTGGTTTGCTTAACGTTAAATTTATTGGGATTGACCATAACGTAGTTCAGCACCTTGCCAAACTCATCACTTTGATAAACAAATGCGTTTGGATCGGAAGGAAAGTATAACTTCATTTTATCACCGCGAATCAAAATTTTCTCTAAGCCCAGTTTCATCGCTTTCCATTTTAACCGAACCGTCTCTAATAAAACCGTAAATACATCCGGTAAAACCCCAAAACGATCCTTTAAATTCTCTTGGAATTCTTTTAAGGCCACCTCGGTCTCCAGTTTGCTAATTGCAGTATACAAGCTCAGACGTTCTGGAACATTTTTAATGTAATAATCTGGGATCACCAAGTTATAGTCGGTATCAATAACGGCATCTCTGCTTTCTATAATTCTATGCTCGTTTAGAACCCCTTTAAACTCTTCATCTTTGAGTTCACGTATGGTTTCATCCAAAATCTTATGATACATCTCAAAACCTATTTCAGAGATAAAACCACTTTGCTCGCCACCTAATAGATTCCCTGCTCCTCGAATATCCAAATCTTTCATAGCAACCTGAAAACCACTGCCCAAATCGGCATACTCCTCTAAGGTTCTCAAACGCATTTTTGCATCATCTGTAAGACTGCTCAAGGCTGGAGACATCAGATAACAATATGCTTTGGCATTGCTTCTTCCTACTCTTCCACGCATTTGATGTAAATCGCTTAAGCCAAACATATGCGCATTGTTAATGATGATCGTATTGGCATTTGGAATATCCAACCCACTCTCAATGATAGAAGTAGCCACCAATACATCAAAATCCCCTTCCATAAATTGCACCATAACCTTCTCCAGATCGGCTCCTTCCATTTGACCATGCGCCACTGCCACACTTACATTAGCTAATTCCTCAATCATATCCGCAAGCTCATAGATATCTCGCACCCGATGATGCACAAAGAAGACTTGACCTCCTCTACCCACTTCATATTGAATGGCATCTTTAATCAAGTCTTTGTCAAAGGTATGCAGACGGGTTTCAACGGGCTGTCGATTGGGTGGTGGAGTATTTATAATACTTAGATCTCTGGCACCCATTAAGGAGAAATGAAGGGTACGTGGTATCGGTGTAGCCGTCAATGTTAGTGTATCGACATTGACACGCAATTGTTTCAATTTATCCTTCACCGCAACGCCAAACTTTTGCTCTTCATCAATGATCAATAAGCCCAAATCTTTAAATTTAACATCTTTACCCACCAAGCGATGGGTTCCGATCAATATATCCACTTTGGCCTCAGCCAACTTGTCAAGGGTTATCTTCTGTTCTTTCTTGCTTTTAAATCGGTTGATATAATCGACATTAACCGGAAAACCTTCCAGTCTTTTTCTAAAAGTACGATAGTGCTGATGTGCCAAAATCGTGGTTGGCACCAACACAGCCACTTGCTTACTATCGCAAACGGCTTTGTGTGCGGCACGAATGGCAATTTCTGTCTTGCCAAATCCAACATCACCACAAACCAATCGATCCATTGGACTGGGGCTTTCCATGTCCTTTTTCACATCTTCAGTAGATTTAGCCTGATCAGGGGTATCCTCATAAACAAAAGATGCTTCCAGTTCTGTTTGTAAATAGGAATCGGGTGTAAAAGCAAAACCCGGTTCAGCTTTGCGTTTGGCATAAAGGGCAATCAATTCACGAGCAATGTCCTTTACCTTCTTTTTGGTAGTTAGTTTTTGCTTTTCCCATCTACCTGATCCCAATTTGTGAAGCTTCGGCTGCGCTCCCCTCTTTCCCAGTAAACTTTGAGATTTTATGCAAAGAATTTATCGGGACAATCAATAAATCATTGTTCAAATAAACCAATCGCACGACTTCATGAACTTTACCATTCATTTCCATTTTATGCATCCCGGCAAACTTGCCAATACCATGGTCAATGTGCACCACAAAATCACCTGGGTGCAAACCTTGCAGTTCTTTCAATGTAATAGCTGCGTTTTTGGAAAATCTTCGCTTGTCCTTATATCTAAAATACCTACCAAAAATTTGATGATCGGTGTAAAAGACTTTCTTTAAGCTGTGATCTACAAAACCAGCCGTTAAACCCGAGTAAACCGGTTCAAAGTGGATTTTTGAACCCGTATCTTCAATGATTTGATACAATCGATCAATTTGTTTGGGATTCTCTGCAAAAACAAAAAGGTCATAACCTTTTAAATGCCATTGCTTCAGCTCATCCAAGATCAAGTCGAAATTCTTTTGAAAGGTAGGTTGTGCAGATGTGCTTAAATCCAGCTGCTCCTTTTTATCCGATGAGAACCCCCAAGTGATTCTTCGATAGTTATTGAGCCGAGCGGATAACTGCTGGCTGCTGATAATTAATTCGGTACTGCTATCGGATTCATCACTTTTCCGCACTTCTTTCCAATATTTTGCTATTTGCTGCTTAAATATGTCTTCATCCGAAATCCATAGCAACGTATCCGTATTAAAATATTCGAAAATGGGTTCATAGGTTTTAAAAAGTTCCGTATCCTTAATATTTGGAGTGAGTTTAATTTCATTGCGTTCAGAAACCGATAATTGCGTTTCTGGATTGAAATACCGAATACTTTCAACCGTATCGCCATCCAAAACAATTCGCACTGGATATTCATGTGCATAGGAGAAGATATCTACAATACCTCCACGCACCGCAAAATAACCCGGTTCATACACAAAATCGTCTCGTTCAAACTTACACTCTTCCAATAAATCGGTTATAAATTCAATGTCGACCTGTTCTCCTTTGGTAACCTCAAATACATATTTTTTAACCGTCTTCAGGTCTGCTATTTTCTCATAAACGGCATCGTGATAACTCACCATAATGCCACTTAAGGCACCGTTTTTAAGCTTACTAATGGTCTCTGTTCTTTGCTTTACCTCATTGGCATCCTCTTGTGGGTGATTGATGCCTTTAATATACGAGGAAGGTAGAAAATGCACCTTGTTGGGGCCGAGTATGTTCACTAAATCGGTAAACAGATAAAGCGCCTCATCTTTTGAGTTGGCAATAACGAGATGTGTACCCTTTAGAAAGTTAAAATACCCCGCAATGAGCATGGAGGTGACACTTCCCAGATTATTATTTAATGTGAGATCTTGATCGGTTTGTAAGTTGGTAAGCTTTGGGTGTTGTGCCCAAATGGCCAATAAATCTGCTGTTTTCAAGCGAACGCAAATGTAAAATCACTTATGTGATTTTACAATGAAAAATTTAAAATGTATAATTATTAATTATTTCGCTTTCATTCTTTCACGAAAACTATTGAGCCAAGTAACTTGATTCTTATCAGTAACCGCATAATCTATAAACTGAGTTAGATCGCTTAATACATAGTAGTCCGGTCCACTTCCGAAATGTAATTTCCTAAAAAATACATCATTTTTACGTTTGTATAAAGTAAAAATGTGCTGGACACCAAATTTGGTTTGAAAATGCCTCCTTTTTTTAGAATGATTTAATACATCTTCAATTTGCAATACATCCAACGAGTCCAACCGAATTCTTGCAACACCTAACGAATCCATGTCGCGATAGTGGGTTGATGCGCCTGCGGTTGTATATCCACGAGTTGAGGAACCCTGATATACATACTATCTATGACTATTTTAGGCGCTTTTGTGTTATTTAGTTTTTTATTCGCTAGTGCTCCGCAATTTGAAAAAAGAATTGTAATTGAAAAAACTAATACGCCTAATGATACTTCTTTTATCACTAATCAAAGATATAATTTTCAATTTTCAATTTTGCATTACTAATTAACCTTTTCAATTATTCATTACTAATTATACATTGTTCATTATTAATTATCAATCTATCTTTGCCCCCAATGCAAATTGAAGTATTAAAATCAAAAATACACTGTGCTCGTTTAACTCAAACTGAATTGAATTACAACGGCAGTATAACAGTTGATGAGGATCTTATTGATGCCGCCAACATGATTGCCAATGAAAAAGTACTCATCGTTAATAACAATAACGGAGCTCGATTTGAAACCTATGTCATTGCTGGTAAACGTGGTACAGGGATCATCGGTTTAAACGGATCAGCAGCAAGGCAAGGTCAGTTGGGAGACATATTAATCATTATGTCATTTGCCCAAATGGATTTTGAAGAAGCAAAAAACTTTAAACCATGGTCCATTTTCCCTAATAGTAAAAATCAAATCTAATCATGGCAGGTTTTCAAAAGAAACATATTAAAACTGTCGTTTTCATTTTGTTGAGTGTAGTTCTGCTCTACTTAGTATTCAGATCTATCAATGATCCCGAAAAAAAGGAACAGATCCTTACCGGGCTGAACAATGCAAATTGGTTCTGGTTATTTGTGAGTATCGGCATTGCCATTTTCAGCCATTTATTTAGGGCACTCAGATGGGATATTGCTGTTGAGCCCATGGGCTACAAAATTAAGAACAGTCGCGCATTTTATAGCGTAATGATTGGTTACTTGGTAAATTTGGCCACCGCCCGTGGGGGAGAAATTGCACGTTGCGCAATCATAAGCCAAACGGATAAAATACCAATCAATGTGCTGATAGGCACTGTACTGACCGAACGTTTGGTAGATCTTATTTGCCTAATCATAGTGATTCTTACTGCTTTTGCATTTCAATCTGAGATTTTAGGAGAATTCTTAATGGACAATTTAATTAATCCATTATTATCTTTGGGTTGGTTGGGGATTTTAGTATTTGTTATAGGGATTGGTGGTTTCTTATTCCTTACTTGGTTAGTGAGCAGCACTAAAGGCCGTGCGCTTTTAATGAAACTTCCTATGGGGAAGAAAATTGTTGATACGCTTAACGGTTTTGTTGAAGGCCTAAGTAGTATTGCCAAATTAAAACGACCCAAACTTTACTTCCTATATACACTAGGAATATGGGTTTGTTATTGGTTAATGACGTATGCTGTATTCTTCTGTTTTGATTTCTCAAGTGACCGCGGCCCAATTGTTGGCCTTACGGCTTTAATATTTGCAAGTATTGGAATGATCATACCTGCGCCAGGTGGCATGGGAGCTTTAGCAGTAGTAATAGCAGGTTTAACCAGTATTTATGGATTTAGTGAAATTGACGCTACATTGATTTCATCCACTTCACTTTCTGCAAATATCATTTTAATAGCAACCATAGGCACATTTTCTTTATTGATGTTGGCCATTGAAAGACGCAAATACGGATTAAACGATAAAACTGATAACAGTGCAGCATAAAATTTTTAACCAGTATTCTGATGCGAAGAATCAAATTGATGCTTGGAAAGAAGATGGAGAAAAAATTGTATTCACCAATGGATGCTTTGATATTCTGCATAAAGGGCATGTCTCCTACTTGTTTGAAGCAAGTAAAAAAGGCAATAAATTAATCGTTGGGTTAAACAGTGATTCATCGGTAAAAATACAAAAAAAATCACCAAACAGACCATTGCAAGATGAGAGCAGTCGATCATTTGTAATGGCATCATTGTATTTTGTCGATGCAGTTATCCTGTTTGAGGAAGAAACCCCTTTTAAACTAATCACCCGTATCAAACCAAACATCTTGATTAAAGGGGCCGATTACAAAATCGAAGACATTGTAGGTGGAAAAGAAACCATTGCATGGGGTGGTGAAGTGATTACTATTCCCCTTATTGAAGGATATTCTACCAGCGCCATTGAGCGCAAAATATTAGAATAAGTTTGGTCTCTTCAAAATACATTAGACGTGCTATACAGATTGGCGCACCCGTTATTGGCGGACAATTGGGCTTCGTACTAATGGGCTCAACGGATACGGTAATGTGTGGTTTAGTAAGCAATGATGCACAAGCCGCGGTAGGTATTGGCAGTGCCATTTACTTTTTGTTTATCGTCTTGGGGCTAGGTGTTTATTTTGGCATCACATCGTTAGTTTCAATTGCAGATGGAGCAGGAAAACGGGATAAAACATGGAAGTACATTCGAACAGGTCTTGTGCTCAGTATTCCGATTAGCATTGCGCTTGGTGTCCTGCTCTTTTTATCAAGCTACTTTTTTGATTATTTAAATCAACCTGAAGCGGTTAGTCAAATGACCAAATCCTATTTGATTGCCTTGATTTGGGGGACCCCTTTTTTCTTAGTTTTCACGTTGTATTCATCCTATTTAAACGGTTTGGGTAAAACATGGCCTCCTATGATTATTACGGCAATTGCGCTTGTGCTTAATTACTTTTTCAATGATTGGCTCATTTTCGGTAAAATGGGAATGCCGGCATATGGCTTTATTGGAAGCGCATTTGCCACTAACCTGTCCAAGGTGGTTTTATGTATGCTGCTGGTTCTTTATGCACATACCAGTAAAGAACTGGAGCTTATCAGAAACAATACCAGTACCTCCAATTGGAAGGTTACCAGTCAGCGTATTCTTACCATCGGATTACCCATTGGATTTCAATTGTTTCTTGAAGTTTTTGCATTTACCGTTTCATTTATAATTGCAGGTTGGCTGGGAAATATGTCCTTAACCGCGCATCAAATTGTCCTGAATATGGCTTCTGTCACCTTTATGTTTATTACTGGAATCTCTACTTCAAGCAATATTATGATTGGCAATGGATATGGAGCTAAGGATAAAAATCATATTTACGAATCTGCTAAAGCCTGTGCATTGTTGATTCTTGGTGTTGAAATCATCTTTGTACTTGCATTTATATTATTTCCAAAAACTTTGATTAGCATATATACCAATGATGCCCAGCTTATCGGATTTGCAGTGCCATTAATGGTGATGGCCGCGGCTTTTCAAGTTTCTGATGGGTTTCAGAACTTAGGTCTCAATATGTTGCGTGGTATAAAAGATGTGCGCATCCCTGCACTCATTGCATTTGTGAGTTATTGGTTGGTAATGATTCCAGCAAGTTATTGGCTTGCTATGCCCAATGGCTTTAACATGGGTGTAATTGGGGTTTGGTGGGGTTTTGTAATTGGATTATCTTTGGCGTCTTTGATATTGATTTATCGATTTAGTCAACAACTTAAAACAATAGAAACACGATGGTAAAAAAGCTGTTCATCCTATTCATAGTATTTGGTTTTAGCCAATTTTCCTTTGGTCAAACCTTTTTTGGAGCGCACTTTAATCCAGGTTTAGCCGGAGCTTTAGTGAAAGCAACCAATGCATATGGCACCAATAATGTAAATGAGCACAACGATTCCATCCAAAACATCCAAGAACACCTATTTGCTCCAGCATTTGGCTTACATGTTTCTCAACGACTAAAACGGTTTGATGAATTATACATCGGTTTGAGATATCAAGTATATGGTTGGCAAAGAAAACGGACGGATCTGCTTTTTCCAGATTCGCTGCATACCGATATAGGAAAGATTCAAGCCATTCAACCTGCTGGTGATATGGAGTACTACTATCGATTCCATAATATCTCCATTCCTATCTACTATTTCAAAACCATAAAATGGGATAAAATGCCAAAAGGTATGAATATTGGTTTTTATGGTGGTGGATCACTTAATGTGGTAGTGTCCAAAAAAGCAAAAGCCAAATCAATCGGTTTTACTGCTTACAATAAACGAGAATTTGATTTGCCTTCAGAAAAATTTGAAATGTTGCCTGTAACTATTAGTATTGAGGGAGGTGTGCGTATGAGACAAGCATTAGGCGATGACTATTACTTTAGTTTTACTCCAGGGCTAAGTTTCATCCCGATACCCAGCAGCAATAGCTACGAACGACAATTTCAATATAAAATTCAAGTTGGGTTGGGTGTAAGTAAGGCTTTTTAACCTTTCTTTAGCAAATCCATACTCCCTTTCAACTGATACATCTTTTCGGCAATATCAGCTTGCTCCTCGGCCTTGTCATTATAACCTCTTATGGTTTCAGCAATTTCACTTAAATATCGATTTCGTTTGGGCGGAATGATAAAGATTTTCTCACTCATCTCATTGCCTGCCACAAAATCGATGCTTAAATCCGCACCGGTGCGTTCAACTAATTTTTGCATTAACAATCCATATAAGGTATTCATTCCAGGGTCATTGAACTGACTTGCAATGGTTCCCAATACAGGCATTTGATCGGTATCTACTTCAAACAGCTTTTGATTGCGTTGGTATTGTTTGCGTACATCACGTAATGCATCTTGAGCGCCTCGTTTATCAAACTTATTTAAAGCAATTACATCGGCAAAATCAAGCATATCAATTTTTTCCAATTGACTTGCTGCGCCATATTCTGGGGTCATAACGTATAAACACAAATCAGAATGGTCTGTGATTTCTGTATCTGATTGTCCTATTCCAGATGTTTCCAAAATTATTAAATCGAAACCAGCCGCCTTTAATATTAACAATGCATCATCTACATGTTTGCTTAGTGCTAAATTACTCTGGCGCGTTGCTAAAGAGCGCATATATACATTCCCATGATTAATAGAATTCATTCGAATTCGATCGCCTAAAAGCGCTCCACCGGTCTTACGTTTGGATGGATCTACAGATATAATCCCAATTTTCTTATTGGGTTGGTCTTTTAAGAATCGTCTAACCAATTCATCCACCAAACTGGATTTACCTGCACCTCCTGTGCCGGTTATTCCAAGAATAGGTGCTTGACCCTTCTTGTCTTCTAATGTTGGTTGAATTGCTTCAAAAGCCTCAGGATTGTTTTCCGCAATTGAGATCAATCTCGCAATTCCTGGCGCATTGTCAACAGACAACTGTTCACAATCAAAATTGTCCTCGTGTCCGATCTTGTAATCTGAACGTTGAACCAAATCATTGATCATGCCTTGCAAACCCATTTCTCTCCCATCATCAGGAGTGTAGATCCGTTCGATGCCGCAGGCCTGTAATTCTGCTATTTCAGAGGGTAGTATTACGCCTCCGCCTCCACCAAATATCTTAATATGGGTTGCATTTTGTTCTTTTAGCAAATCATACATATATCTAAAATACTCATTGTGTCCGCCTTGATAACTGGTCATCGCAATCGCATGTGCATCTTCTTGTATCGCAGCATTAACCACTTCCTGCACCGAACGGTCGTGTCCAAGATGGATTACTTCACAGCCGGTGCCTTGAATGATTCTACGCATTACATTAATGGCAGCATCATGTCCATCAAATAGCGAAGCGGCAGTAACGATTCTAACTTTATTCTTAGGGATATACGTTTCTTGATCTTGCATTGGTGCAAATTTAGTTTTTAGTTATTAAATATTGGTTCTTAGTCAATGAAGCATGAAATTGTTCTATTAACTGAAAAATCACTACGAATGAACACTGTTGAGATAGTCTTCAACTAAAGCAATATCCTCAGGCACATCTACACTTGGGCTTTCAAAATGGGTTTCTGCACAGTACACTGAAAAACCCGACTCCAACCATCTCAATTGTTCTAATCTTTCAGATTTTTCAAGCATTGAAGGTTTTAGAATTGACAATGCCAGCAGGGTTTCTGTTTCAAAGCCATACATGCCAACATGCTTAAAATAGTGTGTTTCATGGGTATGTTCTGACGGAATTTTGGCACGACTGAAATAAAGTGCCTTCCCTTTTACATCACATACCACCTTAACAGTATTGCGGTCTTCAGCCTTTTTTGAATCAATTTTCTTTTTCAAAGTAGCGATTTGCGCTTTCCCTTTAAGCAATGTTAATAAGGCTTGAACCTGCTCTGGCTGGACACAAGGCTCATCTCCTTGCACATTGATAATATAGTCGTATTTATTATGGCTTAATTGCTTAACCACCTCTGCTACCCGATCGGTCCCACTTGGGTGATCTGCTGAAGTCATTACAATATTTTGGGTGAATTCTTTTACGGCAGTTTCAATGCGTTTATCTTCGGTGGCAATCACCACATCAGCATTTTTAACTTGAGTGCATTGCTCATACACCCTTTGAATAAGATATTTATCGTTTATTAACGCTAAAGGTTTACCCTCAAAACGGGTGCTGGCATAACGCGCAGGTATGACAATTAGTGTATTGTCCATTTTACCTATAGCTCTCTATTTACATCCCAAGATTCAAGGTAATCTGCAACTCTTCGCACAAAAGACCCACCAAGCAATCCATCCACCACTCGATGGTCATATGAATGCGATAAATACATCATATGCCGGATACCGATAAAATCGCCTTGATCCGTTTCTATAACTGCTGGTTTTTTGCGAATTGCACCAACAGCAAGGATTGCAACTTGAGGTTGGTTAATAATTGGAGTACCCATTACATTGCCAAATGTCCCGACATTGGTGATTGTGAATGTTCCGCCTGAAATATCATCGGGAGCCAATTTGTTTTCACGAGCTCTAAAGGCTAAATCATTCACTTCACGGGTGATTCCCAATAGGTTTTTAGAATCTGCATTCTTTATGACAGGAACAATTAAGTTTCCACTTGGTAAGGCTGCTGCCATACCGATGTTGATGTCTTTTCGTTTGATGATACTATCCCCATTCACGGCAATATTAATCATCGGAAAGTCTTTTATGGCTTTAACTACAGCCTCAATGAACAATGGAGTAAAGGTGATTTTTTCTCCTTCTCGCTTTTGAAAAGGTCCTTTCACTTTATTGCGCCACTCTACCAAATTGGTTACATCCGCTTCAACAAAAGAGGTTACGTGCGGTGAGGTATGTTTAGACATCACCATATGATCTGCAATCAGTTTGCGCATGCGATCCATCTCAATAATCTCATCTCCTTTATTCAAACTCACAGAAACTGCTTTAGGCGCAGATTTTTGAGGTTGAATTGCAGCTGGCTTTTCCTCTACTACTCGCTCTCTTGATGAAGCAGCCACTTCTGTAGGATTTTTTAAATAGGCCAAAATATCGCGTTTGGTCACTCTACCTTCTTTACCCGTTCCTGGTATGGTTTCTAGCACTTGCATTGAAACCCCTTCTGTACGGGCAATGTTTAACACCAATGGAGAATAAAATCGATCACTAGCTTGGCCAGCGACTGGGCCATTGGAAGTTTGCAAAGGTTTAATCACCTCTGCAACAATCTCTGGTGCAGGTGTTTCCTCTATCTTTGGTTCACTTTTAGGAGCTGCTGGTGCGCCTCCTTCTGAACCAATTTCACAGAATGGTGCCCCTACAGCAACAACATCCCCTTCGGCATAAAGTTGTTTGGTTAATACTCCTTCATATGGTGAAGGAACCTCAGAATCCACTTTATCTGTAGCAATTTCCACAATGGGTTCATCCAATTCTACGGTTTCTCCCTCTTCTTTAAGCCATCTTATAATGGTTGCTTCTGCTATACTTTCTCCCATTTTAGGGAGCAATACTTCTTGTTGTGCCATAGTTTAAAGTGGTGCAAATTTCGTTAAATTGAACTTAAAAACATAAGATTATCGCATATTTAATGCACAGTATACGAACGGCAAAGTGGATTATTCAATCAGTATTTTCAAAAGGAATTGATGCATAACCTCAATCTCTGGCTTCCCTTTCTTCTTGCCTAAATGAGCCACATAATAGAGTGATGCGAATAATATCACCAAAAATGGTATCAGCCAAAGTACCCAGCTCGATTTACCCAGCATCAATTGTGAGCCACCAATCATGACACAAAACAAGGTTATCACTGCTATAATAGAATAGAAAAAAAACAAACATGGTCCATACCGCTGGTCTTGGGCCGTATAAGCCCCTCAAATGGGTACCATCTTCTTCGTTTCCTTCAATCATCAAAGTAAGTTGAGGCGACCAATAATGCCGTTTATCACGCGGAAAATAAAGGGTTGCATAGGTTTCATTGGCCTGACCTTGACATGGTTTATTATCCTCACTTAAAGCAACAGTAAATTTTTTAACCAACGCTTCAGGTGAATAATTCAAGTCCATTTTAAACCTTGGCCTTACTTGACCTATTGAAAACTCTTCGGGTACCTCTTCGTAAACTTCATCTACCATGCTTGTAGTTTATCCAAAAGTACTTAAAATCATTCAAATCAGGAAATGCCCAATACTAATTTACGGGCCATATTGTACGCAGCATTCGATGTGCGTTGAATTATTTTTATGCGTTCTCCATGAAAATGATAACATTGTACATTTGTATTCGTTCCATCTGAAACACCCACATAAACAGTGCCTACCGGTTTATCATCTGTGCCCCCATCGGGTCCAGCTATACCACTTATCCCAATCCCAATATCTGAATTGTACTTTTCCCTTACCTTAGTACACATAAATTCAACTGTTTCTTGGCTAACGGCTCCTGTTTTTAATAAAACGTCCTCAGGCACACCCAATTCGGTGGTTTTCACATCATAATCATATGCCACTAGGCTTCCCTTAAAAACAGCACTTGCCCCTGGCAAACAAGTCAGTTGATGCGCAACATAACCTCCTGTGCAACTTTCTGCCATCGTCACTTTAAGGTTTTTCTCTTTAAGCAGACCCATCAAATGTTCTGCAGGAGTTTCATCCTTTTGGCTGAGCACTACGTTATGCCCTAAATAATTGACAATCCGCTGCATATGTTCATCCAATTCTTGTTCAATCGTATTTCCACCTCTTCCAGATAGACGGAATCTTACAATATTTAAATTGGGCAAGTAAGCGGGTCGGATACTTGAAGGGAGCATATCTACAAACAATTCAATTTTTTTAGCTAATAAACTCTCCGGAACCCCATAGGTTGTAATGGTGCGATGTTTAATCTCTTCTAACTTAAAATTGGCACGCACTTTAGGCAATAACTCATTGGAAACGATGTGTTTCATTTCATAAGGAACTCCAGGCATGGATGCTAACCATTTTCCGTTGTGTTTAAATAGCATGGCGGGTGCTGTGCCTTGAATATTAAAAAGAACTTCGCACTTTTTTGGCACCAGGGCTTGACCTCTATTAATATCCAGCATTTTTCGCCCACGTTTATGAAAGATTTGCTCCAGATGGGCTAACACTTCTTCATTCATCTCCAACTCATCATCAAAATATTCCAATAATGTTTCTCGCGTAATATCGTCTTGTGTTGGTCCCAAGCCACCAGTCATTAGCACCAATTCTGCACGGCTGAAAGCAAGTTCCACCGCATCCTTTATCGATTGCTTATCATCCGAAATGGACTGAATATGTAACACATCAATACCTTCCTTATTAAGAATTCTACCTAACCATGCACTGTTGGTGTCAACAATTTGACCAATTAATATCTCATCTCCGATGGTAATTATTTCTGCTTTCAATCCGTTATATTTGTTCTTTTAATACACCACAAAATTAATCAACATAACCAACAAACTACACGAATGTTTAGAACACTACGTAACATACTCGTTGCCAGCACTTTTTTATTTACACTAAGTGCATGCGAGGAAATCTCCTTAGACCCAGAGGGTTTAAGCAACAGCGAAATTATCGAAGGATTGAAAAGTGCCCTAAATGTAGGTACTGACACTTCGGTTGGCATCTTATCTAAAGTGGACGGTTATTACAAAGATGAATTAGTGAAGATTTTACTTCCGGCAGAAGCCAAAACGATAACAGACAATATTGGTAAAATACCTGGTGGACAATTACTTTTAGATGAAACCATCAAAGCAATCAATCGCAGTGCAGAAGATGCGGCCACCGAGGCAAAACCCATTTTTGTAAATGCCATTACAAGTATTACCATTGACGATGGTCTTGGAATACTCAATGGAGCGGATGATGCAGCAACGCAGTATTTAAATACCAAAACCTACAACTCTCTTTCCAATACATTTGAACACAAAATCAATACCAGCTTGAGCAAGGAGCTTATACCTGGAATTAGTGCTCAGGGAAGTTATGCCAGTTTAATCACCAAATATAACGTGGTTGCCAATGCCAGCTTTGGGCTCTTAAAACCCGTGTCAAGCAATTCGCTTAGTGCACACACTACTGAAAAAGCATTAAATGGTCTTTTCCTAAAAGTAGCGGTTGAAGAAGGTAAAATCAGAAATGATATCAGCCATCGAGTAAATGATATACTTAAGAAAGTATTTGGCAGCTGAACATGAAAGCTGTTTCCATTGCACGGATTAAGAAAGAACTCAAACACATAGGTGAAGACCAGCATATTGAGCTGATTCTTGCCCTTGCCCGATTTAAAAAAGACAATAAGGAATTGCTTACCTATCTTTTGTTTGAGGCAGAAGATGAAGATGCATACATCGAACTCATTAAACAGGAAATCGATGAATTATTCGAAGAAATCAATATCAACCACATGTATTATGTACGCAAAAGCACGAGAAAGATACTTAGGCGTATTAAAAAATACATTCGCTATTCGAAGAAAAAAAGTACTGAAGCGGCTGTTTTAATGCACTTTTGTTTCAAACTGAACGAAGTTAAACCATCCAACCCGAAAAGCTCTCAATTGGAGAATATGTTCAATCGGCAACGCGACTTGATTGAAAAGGCAATTGGCACTTTGCATGCAGATTTACAATACGATTTTCGCAAAGAATTGGATGAACTCAATTAAAACCATGAAATATTTTCTATTAGTAACCATTGCTGCTCTCGCGCTATCTTGCTCACAAAACCAACCCGAACAAGCACAGACCGATTTCTGCTCGCAGATCCATCGCAATGACAGCATCAATCTTTCGGATCAACTCAAGGGACTTGAAGCACGCCTCGATACACAAACTGCTGTTTTTGTCTTAGAAGATGGTGCAGGCTCTATGGTTAGTCGAGCATGGCTATCTGAATATGCTGAAAAGACGATGGACATTCAGTACTTCATTTTTTCATTAGATAATGTGGGATTGATTGCATGCGATTATATTGTTAGGGCTGCGGATCGTGGAGTTAAAGTTCGCATTTTGGTCGATGACATCATGGTAGATGCAGATATTGATGAAGTGCTCACCTTAAACGCACATGAAAACATTGAAATTAAAATCTATAACCCGGGTGTTAACCTGGGCAAAAACATTTTGGGTAAATTAAAGAAGTTTGCCACTGATTTTAGATTAGCAAACCAACGCATGCACAACAAGACCTTTACCGTAGATGGCAGGGTTACCATTACAGGAGGGCGTAATATTGCTGATGAATACTTTGATTACAACAGGGAGTACAACTTCAGAGATCGTGATGTGCTCCTTTTGGGAAAAATAACGAAGGAAATCAACCATACCTTCAATGATTTTTGGAACAACAACTTGAGTGTCCCTGTCACGGATTTAAGTGACGAAACCATTCATTTAGATAGCATGGCGGCTAGCTTTGCTAAATTGCATGAATATGCTTGCAATCCTGAAAATTTTTGGCCTCAGGTAAGAACTCGAATTGCCAATCTACCCAAGGCATTTAAGGACCTTCAAACTTCCAATAAATTGATTTGGGCAGACCACATCTCTTTTGTATCAGATATTCCAGGAAAAAACAGCGTAACGGAAGGATTAGGCGGTGGCGGATTAACCACAGATTCTTTGGTGCAATTAATCAAAAGAGCAAAACAATCCATTGACATTCAAACACCCTATTTAATTACTACTGAATTGAGTCAAGCCTTATTTAAGGCAGCCGTTGATCGTGGAGTTAAAGTGCGCATTCTCACCAATAGTTTGGCTTCAACGGACAATGTCGAAGCATTCAGTGCATATCAATCAAGTCGTAAAGACTTATTAAATACCGGTGTACGCATTTTTGAATTTAGACCCGATGCAGCGGAGCGCAGTCGAATCATGACGGATGAACTGCATGTTACTTTAGAACATCAGCCCATTTTTGGTTTGCATGCCAAAACAATGGTGATTGACGGAAAGATTACTGTTATTGGTACATTTAATCTGGACCCAAGAAGTGCAAATCTAAATACGGAATGTATTTCAATCATATACTCCTCCCAAATTGCAGCAAGTGTTTTAAAGGGAATGAATATTGAATTCAATGCCGACAATTCTTGGGAAACCACACTGGAATCCAACCCAGATGCTAAAGTGGGCAAAGTGAAGAGGATTAAAACGTGGACCCGAAAAATTATCCCAAAAGACATCCTTTAAGATTCAATTATACTCAAAACCGTTGTTCGATAAAATTAGCGAACAACATCCCTTTATTATTGTTAAACTTGTGTAATCAAATCATGCTAAGACATTCTAAAACCGGATTTATTTTCAAACCTTATGAAAAACCATATCAAACCCCTTTTGAAGTGTTGTTTGAGGTTTTCAAGGAATTGATTGTCCATACCTCTGGAGATTTTGACGAGGCCATTGATTGGCTTCGAGAGCTGGATAAGGAATATGATTTAACGACAGCAGAATATACCATTGATGATTTTATTGAAGACTTAAAGCGCAAGGGTTACATACTGGAAGAAGTGAGAGGAGATGGATCAAAAGGGACGAACCTTACGGCTAAAACCGAACGTTTGATTCGCAAAGCTGCTTTGGAGCAGATTTTTGGAAAGATTAAAAAATCAGGTTCCGGCAACCATAAAACGAAGCGAAGCGGTTTAGGAGATGAACACACTGGTGCTTTACGTGAATATCAATTTGGAGATGGACTAGATAAGATATCTATTACCGAAAGCATAAAAAATGCACAAATCAATAATGGCATTGATGGGCTGAATTTAACGGAGCAAGACTTGGTGATTGAAGAAACCCAGTTCAAGGCTCAGATGAGTACGGTATTGATGATAGACATCAGTCACAGTATGATTCTATATGGCGAAGACCGAATAACTCCGGCAAAAAAAGTGGCCATGGCACTCACCGAGTTGATTACTACACGTTACCCCAAAGACACCATTGACATTTTGGTATTTGGAAATGATGCTTGGCCCATACAAATAAAGGACCTTCCCTATTTAACTGTAGGTCCTTTTCATACCAACACGGTTGCTGGATTGCAGTTAGCGATGGATTTACTGCGAAGAAAACGAAATACCAATAAGCAAATCTTCATGATTACAGATGGTAAACCCAGTTGTATTAAAGAAAAAAATGGCGATTACTACATGAATAGCAATGGGCTCGACCCATATATAACGGACAAATGCTATTCACAAGCTGCACAAGCGCGTAAGTTAAGAATTCCAATCACTACCTTCATGATAGCACAAGACCCTTATTTACAGCAATTTGTACGCAAATTTACAGAGGCAAACCAAGGAAAAGCTTTTTACACTGGATTGAAGGGACTGGGAGAAATGATATTTGAAGATTACGAAAACAATAGAAAAAAGAGAATAAAGTAAATGAAAACGATAAAAACCTTAGGTGATTTAAAAAAGTCTGGATATGTTTCTAGATCTATCAAAGATGAGCTACGCAATAACCTAATTGCTAAGATCAAAGGAAAAGAAAGCACCTTTAGCGGGGTGCATGGTTTTGGGCATACCGTGATCCCCGAATTAGAACGTGCAATATTATCACGCCACAACATCAATTTACTTGGATTAAGAGGTCAGGCTAAAACGAGACTTGCACGCAATATGGTGGAACTATTGGATGATTATATCCCTATTGTTTCGGGTTCAGAAATCAATGACGACCCACTGCAACCACTCTCTCGCTTTGCGTTGGACTTGATTGAAGAAAAGGGAGACGACACGCCCATCGAATGGCTTCATCGAGACAATCGATTCTATGAAAAACTAGCCACACCCGATGTGACCGTAGCTGATTTAATTGGCGATATTGACCCGATTAAGGCAGCTAATCTAAAATTGAGTTATGCAGATGATCGTGTGATTCATTTTGGAATGATCCCAAGAGCTAATCGTTGTATTTTTGTTATTAATGAATTGCCCGATTTACAGGCACGGATTCAAGTATCTCTTTTTAATATTTTACAAGAAGGAGATATTCAAATTCGCGGATTCAAAGTGCGCTTGCCCTTGGACTTACAGTTTGTTTTTACGGCTAACCCAGAGGACTACACGAATCGCGGAAGCATTGTCACCCCTCTAAAAGATCGAATTGGGTCACAAATCCTCACCCATTACCCCAATGATATTGAAATTGCCAAAACGATTACCGATCAAGAAGCTAACTTGGATGCAGCTCAAGAATCAACCATTTATGTTCCTGAACTTGCCAAAGACCTATTAGAACAAATCAGCTTTGAAGCGCGTGAAAGCGAGTTTATTGACGCTAAAAGTGGTGTAAGTGCACGGATGTCTATTACGGCATTTGAAAACTTGATGAGCACTGCTGAACTCAGAATGCTCAATTCTGGTGAAAAAGAAACAACTGTTCGCCTCAGTGATTTTGCAGGTATTGTGCCTTCCTTAACCGGTAAAGTAGAATTGGTTTATGAAGGAGAACAAGAGGGTGCTGCCTCAGTAGCCTTGATACTTTTAGGCAGTGCTATCAAAACAATGATGCCTAAATACTTCCCGAAAATATCGAAGTTGGAGAAGGATGGAGAAAAAACGGCCTATTCAGCACTTTTGGAATGGTTTTATACTGGAACTGGGTTTGAACTCATGGATGATTATACCGATGAGCAATACAACGCTGCCCTATTGGTTAAGCCCTTAAATGAGTTAATTCATAAACATCACCCAGATATTTCAAAAAATGACCTCAACTTCTGGAAGGAATTTATTTTATGGGGCTTGGTTGAACACAAAAAGTTGAGTAAAGACCGATTAGTTGGCGGATATCAAATAAAGGATGTCTTCGGTAATATCATCAGCAGTATCTAGAGGAATACTTAATGGCCATTTTTATTACCATAGTTTTCGGCTCGGTTGCATTATTTCTCCTTCTTAAATACATATGGACCCAACAAACTGCCTCTGAAACAAGTCTGTATGAATCCGATTGGATCAAGCCGCAGAGTGCAATTGCTCCAGCTTGGAAAAAGATATTATTAGAAAAGGTTGTGTTCTATAATGCCTTGAGCTCGGAAGAGCAAAAGCATTTCGAATATCGAATTCAAGAATTTTTGTTGAATCATAAAGTAACTGGCGTTAAGGTAGATATCAATACCACCGACAAAGTCTTGGTTGCTGCTAGTGCAATTATCCCAGTATTTGGAATAGAGCATTGGCGTTACCATCATTTAGACGAAGTTCTGCTTTACCCGCAACGGTTCAATCATGATTTTGAAACCAGTGGAGATGACCGCTCTATTTTGGGGATGGTGGGCACCGGTTTTATGGAAGGAACCATGATTTTATCCAAACCTGCACTGCACCTTGGATTTAGCAATGAATCGGATAAGAAAAACACCGCGATACATGAATTCATTCATTTAATTGACAAGCAAGATGGAGAGATTGATGAAGTACCCGATGTACTATTAACCAAGCAATATACCTTGCCGTGGTTGGATTTAATCAATCAGAAAATTGACTTGATTTACGAGAACAAAACCGATATCAATCCGTATGGCCGAACAAATCGGGCTGAATTCTTTGCAGTAACCAGTGAGTATTTTTTTGAGCGCCCAAAGTTAATGGAGCACAAACATCCCGATCTTTACCGATTGCTAGAAGAAATTTATAAGCACGACATGGCGGAACGCAACATGAAAAAGCGCAGGTTAGAAATCGGGAGAAATAGCCCTTGCCCTTATGATAGTGGTAAAAAATTCAAGAAATGCTGCGGAGTTTAGTAATAGGTAAACTACATAACTAACCACCGTTTTCATTAAAGCCGCCTTTCTTTTTCTATTCTTTTTAAAGGTTAGTAAAAACTTAGTTTAATATCAAGAATTGATTAGTTTTGATGCTTAAATTTACAAAAATGACCAACGAAGAATACAAAGACGTGAAAGCCAGGGTTGGGGCTTTGAGGGGGTATCTTTGACATACCCAAGAAATTGATCCTGATACAAGATGAAGAACAACAATCATTGGATCCCGATTTTTGGAATGATCCAAAAAAAGCTGAGCAACATTTAAAGAAAATAAACGAGAAGAAATTCTGGACAGACTCCTATTCCACTCTGGAAGAAATGGTGGACGACATTGATGTTCTAATGGAATTTCAAGAAAGCGGTGAAGATGTTGCTGAAGAGATCAATAAAAACCAACAACAACTTGTGAGTAAACTTGAGGACCTGGAACTGAAGAATATGCTCAGCGGTGAAGAAGATCTTCTGCCAGCAGTTCTACAGATTAATTCAGGCGCTGGAGGGACAGAGAGCTGTGACTGGGCTGAAATGCTCATGCGAATGTATATCATGTGGGGCGAAAAGAACGGCTGTAAGGTTACAGAGATTGATAAACAAAATGGAGATGTAGCAGGAATCAAAAGTGTGATTCTAGAATTTGAAGGCAACTTTCCATACGGTTATTTGAAAGGTGAAAATGGCGTACATCGTTTGGTGCGTATCTCCCCTTTTGACTCTAACGCTAAACGACATACTTCATTTGCCAGTGTTTATGTATATCCAATGGTTGATGATGATATTGATATTAAAATTGACAGCTCAGATATTGAATTGCAAACTTCCCGATCTGGAGGTGCTGGAGGACAGAATGTAAACAAAGTAGAAACCAAGGTTCAAATCACGCACAAACCCTCAGGGATTGTGGTCGTTTGTTCTCAAACACGAAGTCAGTTGGAGAATAGAACGATAGCGATGCAGATGCTAAAATCGCAACTGTATGAAATTGAGTTAAGAAAACGGAATGAAGCCAGAGATGCGGTTGAAGCAGGTAAAAAGAAAATTGAATGGGGTTCACAAATCCGCAACTACGTTTTTCATCCGTATAAATTGGTTAAAGACGTTCGAACCAATTTCGAAACGAGCAATGTTCAAGCGGTAATGGATGGTGAATTAAACGATTTCATTAAAACATATCTTATGGAGTATGGTGGGTAAAAGTAAATTCGATTCCTTCTATTCACAACGTTCATAGATTAAACTGATTTAGGCCAATTTATCCATATTGACTATTTCTGTTAAAGAAATAGGATAACCTGATTAAGCCTATGTAGACTTCCAAAATAGGTATTTACAGCCAATTCTATTCAAATGGTTGAGCATTACATCATTAAAAAAAATTGGCTTGTAAGGTCAATTATTAGAAAATGAGTAACTTCTATCACTTTTTAATGCTGCTTAAATAATTTTTAACATGAAAAAAATCAATCTCGTTTTAATTGCCACTTGCGTTTTATTCTTTCTATTTAGCTTCACGCAAAAATCAACAAGCCAATCTAATTTTATTGGCGTGTATGGAATATCGGATTCAGATAATAGCCAAGTAAAACTAACTATTTATGAAAATGGCACCTATGCGTATATTGACTTAAGCAATCCAAATACACCCATCAATACTACCGGCAAATGGTTTAAGAAAAATCATGGCATTGAGCTAGAGAATAACTCAAACCTAAAATTTCATGATAAATGGAAATTTAGTGCGGATGGTAAGATAGCTACATCAAGAAAAGGAATGTTGTTTTATCGACTCATTAAAGTAAATTCTTGTAATTAATATTGGTATAATTTAAGAAAACTATTATGAAAAGAATCTCCTCAACCATACGATTATTCACTCTACTTAGTCTAATTAGCTTTATCACGCCTAAAGTCTCGGCATGTCAAATCACTGGGGATTCCGCTGTTTGTGAAAGTGAAACGGTAAATTACCTGAGCGTAACTACTGGTGCAGGTTACGATTATGAATGGAACGCATTTGGCGGAACCATTCTCGGTACCGGGTCTTCAGCCATCGTCAGTTGGGGCACAGCGGGAAGCGGACAAGTAACCCTTATTGTTCGTAATAATTTGGGCGCAATTGTTTGTGCGGATGTACACAATATCACCATTCATCCCAATCCCGAGCCATTCATTACACCTAGTTTTGCTGCTGGATGTTTAAATGATAGCTTTCGTAACTCTTTAGGCAAGAGAGATGGACTCGAGTGCCTACCCGTATGTGATTCTACCTGGATAACATATAGCACTCCAAATATTGCAGGAAGCACGTATACCTGGATTGTTGATGGATCTGCAACATATACCCTGAGCACAACCAATGAGCAAATGGTTTATTGGACTGGCGTAGGTGTTGGAGGTGTAAAAGTGATTGAAACCTCTATATATGGGTGTGTTGGAGAAACTGAAATATGTGTTGAAATAGTTCCAAAGCCAAACGCCTCCATTACTGCTTTACCTGGACCCGTTGCCGGAATCGTGAATGTTTGTTTGAATCAAAATGTACTTTTCATAAATAATTCAAACCCCGGATTAGGTTCAGATCTTTGGTCATATACTTGGTTTTTTGGTGATGGCCAAACTGAAGTCATCGATGCTGGTGGTGAAAATGGAAATACTTCACATAGTTACACAAGTCCAGGAACATACACGGTTACCTTCATCGTTGAAAATGAGTGTCACTGCACCGATACGGCTTATTTAACGGTTGAAGTATCAGCATTTCCTGGTCCAAATATTTCTTGTATTTCGACCGTATGCCCGGGCACTCAGGTTACCTATAGCACAGATTCAAGTTGTCCTAGCTACGCTTGGAGTGTAATCAATGGAACCATTGTTGGAGATAGCACAAACACATCGGTTACAGTAGAATGGGGAAACTTCGGTCCAGGTTATTTATCATTAACTACATCAGGCTGTCCAGGACTTTGCTCCAGCCCAACTTACGTTGAAGTGCCTATTATACCCTTAACAGCATATATCGAGGGCCCAACTTTAGTTTGTGCTTTCGACTGTGTGCAATACAAAATAAGTTGTGACATCCCTATTGATAGCATTGTTTGGCATGCACCCGCAGGTGTTACTGTTACTTCAGATACCATTGATAAACATATCCTCAATATTTGTTTTTATGATTTCGATTTCGATAGTGGAGTGATTAACGTTGATTACTGCAAAACAGTACCAGGTGCCAATCCTGCACTAAGTTGCGGAGGAACTGCCGAATTAACCATATACCAAAGACCTGAATTTACCTTGGTATTCCCTGCAAAAATTTGCGATAATACCTTATTAAATGGAAACCATTTTACTAAACCTGCAACAGGCAATATTACTTGGACCATTACTGGTGCTGGAGGCTCGCCTACCTATACTACAGTTACATTACCAACTACTTCTCAATTCCAACCAACGTGGGTTTGGGGTCCAGGTTTATTTACTATAACAGCAGTAGATTTAGATAATAATTATTGCAATGCCCCTCAAAGTACATTTCTTAAAGTAAACCCAATCCCCAATCCGCCAGATACAGTATTGGGTGATTTATTGGTTTGTCCGAATAGTGCTCATGAATACCTTGGGGTATACAGTCCATCTTCAAATACTTTAGTTTGGAATATTACCGGAGGAACACCACTTACAACTGTTGGTCCAAGTGCTAGTATTTTATGGGGCCCTGGCCCAACATATAGCATTACCATTCGGCAACAAGATCCTGTTACGGGTTGCAAGTCTGCTTCAATAACTCAAGTAGTGAATAGTATTTTACCTCTGAGTCCTTCAGTTATCAGCTGACCCATAACAGCGTGTGCAAATACCACTGAATCTTACAGTGTATCTGACCCTGGCGACAATTTTACATGGTCAATAGCTCCTGCAACAGCAGGCAGCGTGATAAGTGGACAAGGCTCAGACAATATAGTTGTCGAATGGAATAATTATGCAGGAATTGCTACCGTTGTTTTAGTTCGGGAAGTTTGTGGAAATACCATCACGTCTACATTAAATGTTGACTTAAGCACTTCTCCAGCCCCAAACATGGCTGTACCCTCTCCTGTTTGTGAAGATGAAACCGTTACAATGAGCACCACAACGACAGGTGCCACATTTATGTGGAGTTTTGGGGATGGAGCTACTGCAACAGGCAGCACCGTGAGTCATTCATATGTTGCTCCTGGCAATTATACAGTAACCTTAACTGCAACTTATACCACTTGTGGTGATACCGTTTCTAATTTTGCTAATATAATGGTTCACCCTCGACCAAATATCACGATTAGTACCCCTGATCCAAATATTTTTTGTGGTACAGTGGGTACTGTGAATATGTATG
Organism: uncultured Bacteroidia bacterium; assembly: GCA_943788195.1. Classification (GTDB taxonomy): domain Bacteria; phylum Bacteroidota; class Bacteroidia; order NS11-12g; family UBA955; genus CALSPH01. Next base: position 1,562,275 of record CALSPH010000001.1, on the reverse strand, counting down.
TCGCCTGACCGGCAAGCGGAACTGATTATGATTGGTACAGAGCTCCTAGCACCTTCTTAACTACTGGATCATCATATAGCAGTAGCACAATTGGCGGATATTTTGTGATTGGAACCAACAGCTACGGTTGTAAAGATACCAGTAATGTAATTGCCATTGACACAGCTTGCATAACAGGTTGCAGGCCCAGCAACAATTACACCGCAGATTTTGACAAGTTTAATATCGGCTGCAACAGCGACAGTTTTGTGGCTAATTTAACTGGACTTGCCTTTGGTCCCACTTGGGATTTTGATGATCCATTTAACGCCTCGACCGCTTCAGGAAGTAATGTAACGCACACATTTACAGAACCCGGGTATTATCGCGTTGAAATGTGCTTTAAAGTTCCGAATGACCAATTACCTCCTACAGATACTTGCATCATTTGTATTATGAAAGTGGATACCATCAAGTACAAGCCTGGTTTTGCAGATTCTTTGTTTTGTGAAGATGGCCTTGATTCTGTAAGGCTACAAATGTATAATGAGACCAAAATTTTAACTGGCTTCCCCGCGCCTAGCTATCAATGGCAAATCAACGGGTCAAATGTAAGTACATCCGCGGATCCGGTTTTAACCTTACCACCTGGCACCCATACCATTACTTTAATTGTGGACGGAAATTGTGAAATAACCAAAACCTATATCATACCTACTCCACCTTCGGCATCGTTTATCATACCCGATAGTATATGTGAAGATGTTGCAATAGCAATTACTAATACATCAACTGGCACAGGTGTAAATGCCAATTGGGACTTTGACGATGGCTCGAGCTCATTAATATACAGCCCAAACAAAGCATGGGACATTGCAAATGACTATACCGTTGTTTTAACGCTTACCAATAGCTTTGGTTGTACAAATAGCTTTAGAGATACGATTACTGTGTTACCTAATACCCTTTCTGCGAGTGTAACTGCATTACCAAGTAGCATTTGCGATGGGGATAGCTCAATTCTTACAAGTACTGTAACGGGTGGTTATCCTGTCTATGAATATCTGTGGAATAACTTAGACCTGGATGTAAATAGCGCGGCATATTATACGGGGTGATTATTACCTGAATATTTTGGATCAGTATGGATGCAGAACTAAATCAAACATTGTCAATGTTCAAGTAAACCCAAAACCTTCTCCCATTATTAATGGAGATATTGATATTTGCCTGGGAGACTTCGTAAATTATGTAATTAACTATCCAAGTAGTTCACCCGGTGGATATCAAGTAGAATGGAGCCTAAATGGAGCTTCAACTCCATGGCTAACTGCAAATAACTTTGGCTATTCAGGAAACGCAGTAGGCACAGACACGTTATATGTAACGGTTGAATCACCAGAAGGATGTATCGGATACGACACGGTGATTATTACCACCTTTGGTTTGCCAAATGTATCCATTGCATATTCAGGAACAATGTGTGAAGGGCCTCTTCACCTGTTGGATGGCAACAGCACTTCCACAAATATTTTAGAAGATTATTGGAGCACAGGACATACGGATGATTCATTGTTTACTTCACTTCCAGGCTGGTATCGCTATACGGTTGTGGATAGTAATTCATGCCAAGCTACCTCTTCAGTTACCATTCACCCTTTACCTGATTTTTGTGGTTTATTAACTGGTTGTTACGAAATATGTGATACGGTAACCCAATTAACATGGTCAGGCCCAACTGGCTATGCGAGCTATCAATGGTTATATAATGGCAACCCTATTGCAGGTGCGATTGGCGATTCACTCAACATTCCATTGTACCAAAGTGGCATCTATAACTTAGTGATCAGCACTGGCTATGGTTGTACAGATACTTCGGAAGATATTGATATTCAATTTTATCAGTTGTGGATGTAACTTGGATACCCGTGTTCATATTGATTGCGGTCCGATTGATCCTGCTGGGGAGCAAACGTATACCTTAATGTTTACGGTAGACAATACACTTGGAGCAGGAGCAAATATCAATATTACCAGTCCGCATGGTGTGGTTTCGGGTATCACCCCTACTTCATTAGCATCAGGTTTAAATACCATTACAGCCACATTCACAGATATATTCCCTGCAGATGATACGGTTTGCTTTACCATTACATTAGATTTCATGAATGTAGTATGCGACACCACCATTTGTCAAGAATTGCCTAGTTGTGAGGGTGATTGTGAAAGTGACATCACCATGAAAAGCACGGATTGTCTAGGCTATGATGGTGCAGGTAATCCGATATACGAATTCTGTATGACTATTGTTTGGGGCGGTTCTAACGGTTCTACCCTCACAGTTGGAAGTCCTGGAAATATTATCACTCCATCTAGTGTAGTGGTAAACAATGGATCTAACTTCATTTGCTTTACCTACACAGATTTACCTACCCATGGAGAACCCTTCCTAGGCTATTTCAATTTCTTTGATTCGGCAAACATGATGAGTTGCAGAGACACTTTTACAACTCAATTTGAGCCTTGTCCTGAAGACTCCTGTAAGCTTCCAATATTGGGCATTTGCGCACATTGTAGAGATAAAATTCAAGGAGAACAAACGTATAGTTTGGAGATAACCATAAACAATACCACGGGTGCAACTGCATCAGTAAATGTAATGGATATTGTGGGTGGTGTATTCGGCACTATCAGTCCAGCAACGGTAACTCCTGGAATAAGTACAATTGCGATTCAATTTACCGATACCGGTGCGCGAGATTCGATTATTTGCTTTAGAGTAGTACTGAATGGTGGTGGGCATGTTTGCTGGTCAGATATTTGTGTTTATTTGCCAGATTGTGACAAAGTTAGAATCAATGACTTAGAAGCTAAACTTACCTACTTTGTATTGTATCCTAACCCAAGTTCAGACTTGGTTAATATTAACTTCAATATGCAAGGAAACCATGATAACAGCATAGAAGTAATAGATCTCTCTGGTAAAGCTCTTCTAACCCAAGCATTAGAAGGCGCTCAAGAAAGCCAATTGAATGTGAGTAGTTTAGCAAAAGGAATGTACATTGTACGTTTCATCAGCGATGGCAAGGTGAAAGGAATTATTAAGTTTACGAAACTGTAGACTGTATAAACACTAGAAATAAAAAAGGAGCGCATGAATCATGCGCTCCTTTTTTTACTGTCATTTATTAACTTACATTTGCGGCAAGCTGGATCCGTATATCGGAAGTTCACCCTTCCTCAGGAAACAGTCAGAGTAGTTCCAGGTGGTGCTGGAGCTGCTCGCTTTTTATTAGTCTTGGTATCTTTCGCTGGTTTGATGCCAGACTCTACTGCCAGCAACCCATGCTTCTAAGCCAATCAGAAATCTTCTCAATTCAGGAGTTGCAAAAACAGACAATTCTCTTGATTCATCTTCGAATATTTGCATGAGATCATTATGGAATCGTACACCCATTTTGTGTGCCTCTTCAAATGAAATTCCATGCTCTTTTTGTAAAGCTTCTACAATACCAAACTGATGAACTGCAGCTTCAATTTCCTTTTCTTTGGAAACTAAATCGTTTACCATAACAGTTACCAACCCTGCAATTTTGACAATCCTTCTCACCGCTGGCAAAGAATAGATATTATGAGGCAATTCATAGCCATCCACTACATCGATTAAAGCCAAACAGGCTGTAAACCCATTGGGTTGTCTACAACTTAAATACTCCCAGACGGGTGCAATATGTTTATTAATGCGCCAATGTGATTCATGACACATGGACACAAACAAAGCCATATCTTCATGACGCACTCTTGCAACTTGTTTTGGTGTGCCTAATTTAATCGTATTTTGTATATAATGTTGAAGTGATACAAAAACTGGATTTGACTGCATGTGCTCTTGCGTCTGACTTTCATAGAGCGGAGTTGAATGAGGGTCATCCAAAGCAGTCATGCATAAGGAAAGATTTCTAGGTACATCTTCTAATGGAGCTCCATTCCGATGGTCATCAACAAAATAATCATCCAGCGCAAAAAGGGCAACCATAGATTGACCTGCAAGGAACAGACGTTCTCGATCATACGAAAACGCATGCGTTAGCATTACGTAACCGCCAAAATCACATTTCCTTAAATAGTCAATATGCCCTTTATACAATCCAATGCTTTCTGCCCATACCATCAAACGATCATTCAACTCTTTTCCAAGAGCAGGATCATTTCGATATGCAGGACGACCTCTTAACTCCGTATCTGAGTCATAGTGAGAACCTTTCATCGCAGAGGCAATCTTAAATGATTTTGTGCCAAGACCAGTAGGTCCACCCGAAATCACACTATTCAATAAGTTAAGGCTTTTAGCCAATTTTTCTTGCATAAGAATAGTTATCTATTAATCTAGATCGTGAGCGCCAACCTCCACATTATCCAATACACCCAACGTATCAGGTACTAAAATAGCAACTGAGTAATAATTGGTAATTAAATATGAAATGATTGCCTTTTCATTGATGCCCATATATCGCACAGAAAGACTAGGTTGAACCTCTTCAGGTATACCAGTTTGATGCAACCCTACTACTCCTTGATCTTCTTCTCCTACACGCATTGCTATGATGGAAGTATGTCCGTCTACAATTGGAATTTTGTTGCATGATAATAAAGGACATCCTCTCCATGAAATAACTTGTCTACCATCCAAATCAACTGTATCAGGGTAGATATTAAGTCGGGTACACTCGCGAAGAAATGCAGCAATTGCTTTTGGATGAGCAAATAAATACTTTGTTTTTCTTCTTTTCGATAAAAGTTCGTCTAAATCATCTGGTGTTGGCGGACCATTACGGGTATGAATTCTTTGCGATGAGGCCACTTTATGTAGCAATCTAAAACTCTTATTATTGATCATTTCATACTCCTGCGTCTCTTGAAGTTCTTCAATAGTTAAACGCACTTGTTCTTCGGTTTGATTATGCGGATTATTATATAAATCAGCAACCTTGGTATGAATTTTAAGTATGGTTTGTCCTGTATACAACTCATATTCTGTTGGTTTCGGATCTTATGCCACGTATGTACTTGAAATTTCAGGCTCATCCGCGTGATAACCGCCATCTATTTTAATTAAAGCCTCTCCTTTTCGATTTGTTTTATCTTTGGTTGCTTTAACTTCTGCTATATGATCTGCAAGATACGAATCATACTTCCCTCCTTGTGCAGGATCGGTCAAAATACTTATCACATCTGCATATTCAATTTTATAAGTTGCTACATTTGAAGAAGCCTCTCCTGTATGTTTAAAGGTTGGAGAATCTACTCCCAAGCCTGATTCTGCAAAAAACTCTCCTGGGCCACTATGTCCTATTGCATTGTGAAAATGGTATTGACCCTCTTCATAGAATGAAACTTTGCCCGATACGATAATATTCAGAGCGGTAGGGGTATCTCCTGGCTCAAATATTTTTTCCTTTTTTTCAAAAGTAACCGGTTCAGCTTCTGCCTTAATAAGTTCAAGAATTGCTGGGTCCGTAATTTTGCTGAAACTTGGTATTTGATTTAACGATTCTGTATAAATCGTAGGAATACCTTCTTCATCATCAAAAAATGTAATGTGACCGGATCGCAATTCGAGTACTTGTCTACGATTCACACGGTATACGGGCCCTTGCATATCTACAAATGGTAAATATTTCAATAGATTTCTGGAAGAAATGGACTCGGCTTGTGGTCTGGTTTTTGTTGTTGTAGCTAACAGTCTGGCCTCATATATATGGAAATTGGCCATATATATTCCCATATAGCTGGATGGGATATAATCGTGGTTATCGCATTCGTATATACTGTTATCTTAACCTCGGCAATGGCAATTGGTCATTATTTACGCAATCATTATATTCTGGTACATGCACTTTTTGTGCTTACGGTAGCACTTCCTGCTTCAATCCAATTCATTATAGGTGACCTCTCTCACAGCGGGATGGTTATTTCTTGGTGTTTTATGGGAGCCCTGGGATCTCTTATATTTCTGAGTTTCAAACATGCTATTTATTGGATGGGCGTCTTTCTATTAATAGTTATTTACACCGTCAATTTTGAACCGGCCTTTTTAGGACATATTCTCGAAGTTGAAAAGCCTATCATGAAACTGCAGTACAACATGAATATTATAGCTTCATATACGGTCATCTTTTTTGGTGCTGCGTGGTTTGTAAAAACCACCAAGTTTGAGAGAAAACGTTCTGAATCCCTTTTACTTAATATTTTACCCCGTGATGTAGCTGAAGAGTTGAAAAAATTTGGAAAGGTTGAACCGGTTGCGCATGATGATGCAACGGTACTTTTTACCGATTTCAAAGGGTTTACTGAAATCTCGGAAGCTATCACTCCTAAAGAATTGGTTGAAGAAATCAACCATTGTTTTGGGGTTTTTGATGAAATTACCACACGATACCATATTGAGAAAATAAAAACCATTGGAGATTCATACATGGCTGTAGGCGGAGATTTTAGCTCCAAAAAATGCACCCCATGGCACGTGGTTTCTGCGGCATTGGAATTACGCGATTATATGATCAAACGAAAAAAAGAACGCATGATTGATGGTAAGTTCTTTTTTGAAATGCGTGTTGGAGTGCATACCGGACATGTAATTTCTGGTGTAGTTGGACAAAAGAAATTCCAGTTTGATATCTGGGGTGACACCGTAAACATAGCTTCGCGTATGGAGTCTCATGGTGATATTGAGCAAGTAAACATTTCTGAGGTTACGTATGATTTGATTAAGGACAGTTTTGATTTCGTGCAACGATCTGCCATTCCTGTTAAAGGTAAAGGAGATATGCAGATGTATTTTGTAACTGAGAAAAAAGAAGTGCTACAAGCTGCTGAGGCTTAGTATAATTCCATTTTAATAATAGAGTAATTTGGAGCTGTTAATCTATCACACTGCCCTTTCTGGAAATAAGATTGGTAAAAAACAATCTTTAAAATCATGATTATTTCTATTACTTATATTAGACTGAAGTCACCTTGGCATTTCTTTTCCTTAGCCAACAATGCAAGATATATACTAAAGCAACTTAAAGCAAACAAACATTGCGCGTCACATAAGCAAACAGGTTTTTGGATCCATCACTATACCATGAGTAAATGGATTTCTTAAGACGATATGATGCTTTTTGTAAAAAGTGGAGCGCATTTGGAATCCATGAAGATTTCCAATCAAATTGCCGCAAAAATAATCGTTAAGCGATTGGTGCAAAATGATTTTCCAACTTGGAAAGAGGCCAAAAAATATATCCATAGCTCTAAATAATAATGCTTAATCGGTAAAGCATTTTTGAAGTATCATGCATTTTAGTTGCATATGCAACCTTTTTAGCTTTACCTTTGCTTTCGTGAAAGCTTCAAACCCTTCTAATTTCAAAAATTCATTGGCGCCATGGATAGGTAGAACTATGAAACTCATCGATCATCGCATTGAAGATATCTTGGCTGAAAATAATATCGATTTAAGTCGAATGCAATTCGTTATTCTTAAAAACATTGCTCAGAACCAAGGTATTTGCCAAAATGAATTGGCTTTTCACTCCAATCGCAATAAGTCTTCCCTCACTCGTATGATTGAAACATTAATCAAGAAGGAATATATACATAAAAAAGTAAGCAAAGACGACAAACGAAAAAACACCATTCATTTGGCTGAAAAAGGATTGCAAATTTTGGCCGAAGCAACTCCACATTTTCAACAACTCGCTCAGCTCGTAGAACAAAATTTATCTGCAGAAGACATTGAGAGAGCAAAAGACATTCTAAAAATAATTCAAGTAAACGTAACTCAAGAAGAAGCTAAATCCTTCTTTAATTAAAATACCATGAGAAAAACAATCTTATCCATCATCGGCTCGGTGCTAATTATTGCGCTTTCTTTCTTGCTCTACAAGAAAATGGCAAGTAGTAAAAAAGCTCCCAAAAAAAACACGGAAAAATCCTTGCAATCTGTGGTAGTGAAAAAAGTGGTTAATTCCAGTTTGCCCATTGAAATTAAAAGTACCGGTTCCATACTTGCCAAAAATAGAGCAGTGCTCTATTCAGAGGTTCAAGGTGTTTTTCAAGCGACATCAACTTTATTTAAAGCCGGGGTTCGTTACAACAAGGGGCAAGTACTCATTCGAATAAACCAAGCTGAATTTGGTGCATCAGTTAAATCACAGCGCATTGCCTTTAAGAGTTTAATCACTTCCTTATTGGCAGATATTCAATTTGACTATCCAAACGAACTCCAAACATGGAAGAATTATGAAGCATCCATTTCAGCGAACCGAAACTTACCTCAGCTACCTAAAGTAATTGATACCAAATTAGCCAACTACTTAAGTGTCAAAAATGTAAATTCAACGTACTACACGATTAAAAACCTAGAGACCCGCTTAAACAAGTATACCATTACCGCACCCTTTTCTGGTGTTTTGGTTGAAACCAATGTAACGCCCGGTTCGCTGGTGTCTCCTGGGCAGAAATTAGGTGAATTTATTCAACCGGGTGTGTATGAATTGGAATTGAATGTAAATGCCAGTTTAAAAGATTTCTTAAAAGTTGGACGTAAGGTAACTCTTTGGAACACAGATCATACTTCAAACTATACCGGAACTTTAACCCGAATCAATGCACAAGTAGATCGCGCCTCACAAACGGTGCAGGTCTTTGTACAAGTGAATTCATCCCAATTAAATGAAGGAGAATATTTAGAAGCACAAATTGAAGCGGAACAAGTAGAAGGCGTAACGGAAATTGAACGAAACTTAGTCATCGATCAGGATTATGTATTTATAGTCGAAAACAACCGCTTGAAAAAAGTCCAAATTTCGACCATTCATTCCAATGAGAATACACTGATTGTTAAAGGGTTAAAAGACAACACAGAACTCATTGCATTGCCCGTACCCGGTGGTTACGATGGCATGAAAATAACGATCAGAAAATAACCAACATGAAAAAGATAATTGCATACTTTATCAAATACCCCATTGCGGTAAATATCATTGTTATTGGTTTTATTTTCTTTGGATATTTCGGGTTTACTACGCTTACCTCCTCTTTTTTCCCGCTGTCTGAATCACGAATCATCACAATTAGCTTGGCTTATCCTGGTGCCTCACCCCAGGAAATGGAAGAAGGCGTTGTATTAAAGATTGAAGATAATTTAAAAGGAATTTTGGGTATTGATCGGGTTACTTCTACTTCTTCCGAAAACACCGCAATTATCACTATTGAAACATTTAAAGGTTTTGATACAGATGTAATACTTGCGGACGTAAAAAACGCAGTAGATAAAGTCCCAAGTTTCCCATCGGGAATGGAACCGCCCGTCATTGCCAAAAAGGAGGCCACCCGGCAAACCATAAGCTTTATAGTCAGTGGTGAAGGTGTTCCACTGACCGTGCTTAAACAGAAAGCACAGTTAATTGAAAAAGACCTACTGCGGCTAGATGGCATTTCTCAGGTAAGTTTAAGTGGGTTTCCGGTTGAGGAGATAGAAATAGCAGTTAAAGAGGCTACTTTAAGAGCATATCAGCTCAGCTTTCAGCAAGTGGCTTCAGCCGTTGCCGGCAACAGCTTAATCACCACTGGAGGATCAATTAAAACGGTAGCTGAAGAATATTTAATCCGTGCCAGCAACAGAGGATACTTTGCCAAAGACTTGGAAAACATCGTAGTTAAATCGGATGCCATGGGTAATACCATCCTTTTGAAAGAAGTAGCTGTTTTATCCGATCGATTTAATGAAACCCCAAATGCATCCTATTTCAATGGAGATAAATCCGTAAATATTACGGTACAAAACACAAACAGCGAGGATCTGATATCATCTGCAGATAAAGTGAAAGACTATATCGCTAGCTACAATATCAAGTCAAGCGATGTAATGCTAAACGTAACCTCAGACTCGTCAATTACCTTGACACAGCGCACACAGCTACTGCTAAAAAATGCATGGCAAGGTATTCTATTGGTGCTTATCATCCTTTCCGTATTTCTAAAACCAAGAATTGCCTTGTGGGTTGCCTTTGGTTTACCCATCTCGTTTTTAGGGATGTTTGCAATCGCAGGCCAATTTGGCGTCACCATTAATGTGCTTTCTCTTTTTGCCATGATTATTGTGATTGGAATTCTGGTGGATGATGGTATTGTAATTGCAGAGAATATCTACTCTCACTTTGAGCGAGGAAAATCACCTATCCGCGCGGCCATTGATGGTACAATAGAAGTGATTCCACCGATCCTCTCTGCTATTATCACTACCATGCTGGCCTTTGCTACCTTCTTGTTTTTGGATGGAAGAATTGGTGAGTTTTTTGGAGAGGTTTCTGTAATCGTTCTTCTAACGCTGGGTGTTTCCCTTATTGAAGCTTTAATTATTCTACCATCGCATATATCACATTCTAAAACCTTAAAGGAAAATACCAAACCGTATAAATTTAATGTGAAGGCAGAACAGCTGATGATTTTTTTGCGCGATAAAACCTATGCTCCGATTTTAAGGTTTTTTCTGCGATACAAATTTGTAGGGTTCTCCATTTTATTAGGTTTACTGATTATCACCATTGGAGGCTTAGCTGGTGGTATTATACGGACGACATTTTTCCCTCAAATAGCTAGTGATCGTATTCAAATCACCTTGGACATGCCGCAAGGAACCAGTGCCACTTTAACAGATTCACTTATTTCCAATCTAGAGAAAAGTGCATGGCAAGTCAATGAAAAGTATGGAGCAATGCAGACTGACCGAGATTCTGTTATACTCAACATTGTTAAGACTATAGGTCCAGGCTCTTCAAAAGCCTCACTCACCTTGAACTTATTGCAAGGTGAATTACGCGATTTTACCGCACCAGAAATTACCAATGCAATTCAGGACACTGCGGACGAAATAATTGGCGCTGAAAATTTGATTTTTGGTTCAGGTGCGGTTTTTGGAGGAAGCCCAATTGCTGTTTCACTGCTCGGGAATAACATTGTTGAACTGAAAGCTGCGAAGAAGGAACTGAAGAACGAATTAGCTGATATATCGGGTATTAAAGACATTACCGATAACGACCCGCAGGGCATTAAAGAAATTAACCTAAGCTTAAAACCCAATGCATATCTACTTGGTTTCACTCTGAACAGTGTAATGACTCAAGTTAGAAGCGCATTTTTTGGCGCCCAAGCACAGCGCTTTCAGCGAGGTGAGGATGAAATTAAGGTTTGGGTTCGGTACGATGAATCAGAGCGTAAATCCATCTCTAATTTGGACAACATGCAATTGGGTTCTATATCAGGAGCAAGAGTTCCTTTGTCAGAAATAGCAGAATACAATATTGCACGTGGTGAAATATCTATCAATCATTTAGAAGGACAGCGTGAAATTCAAGTTAAGGCAGATTTAATTAACCCCAAAGCGAGTGCTACCGACTTTATGAATACCATAAAAAAGGAAGTCATGCCAAGTATTCTTGAAAAGTACCCGTCTGTAACCCCCCTATATGAAGGACAAAATAGAGAAGCCGTAAAGACACAGAAATCCTTAAACCCTACAGGTTGGATCATCTTAATCCTTATATATGTAGTTATTGCATTCACATTCAGAAGCTATAGTCAACCATTCGTACTCATCTTTTTAGTACCCTTTAGTCTTATTGGTATTGGCTGGGGGCATTGGATTCATGGTTTCTCAATAAATATTTTATCAGGTCTTGGAATTATTGCGCTCATCGGAATTATGGTGAATGATGGCTTGGTTTTAATCAGTAAATTTAATGGCAACCTGAAAGAAGGGATGAAATTTGACCAAGCACTAATGGAAGCCTGTATATCCAGATTTAGAGCAATATTTCTTACCACGATTACCACTGTTGCTGGGCTCACTCCCCTGTTGTTTGAAAAAAGTCAGCAAGCCCAATTCTTAATTCCTATGGCTATTTCGATTGTCTATGGGATTATGATTGCCACCATACTTACATTACTTCTGCTGCCTATATTTTTATCCGTAGTCAATAGTCTAAAGGTACACTTCAAGTGGTTCTACGACACCAACAACTGGTTATTCTGGCAAGAAGCTAAACCCTCTAAAGAATCTGTAGAACGCGCAGTTAAAGAACTTAAAAACGAACAAGATGAAACATATACTTAATATTATTTTAATTGGTCTGATTAGTCCATTTGCAGGTTCGTCACAATCTGCCATGACCCTAGAAGATGCTATTGCGATAGCCTTAAAAAACAATTATGATATCCAATTAGCAGAGAACAGTAAAAGGCAGGCTGACAACAATCAATCAATTTACAACACAGGTTTTTTACCCACTTTTAATGCATCTGGAAATGCCAATTACTCCAATTCAAACACCTCATTTACAACTCAACAGGGAGTAGATAATACGATAAATGGGGCTGAAATAAAAAGCTTGGGAACTTCAGTTGGATTAAACTATGTCCTATTCAATGGTGGAGCGAGAAAGTTTCAATTTGACCGTTTGAAAAAGCAATATCTATTAGCTTCATCACAAAAAAAACTACAGATTGAAAACACTTTAATTGAGGTATATACGCTTTTTTTAAATATCGCTAGAAATCAGGAACAAAAAAAGACGCTGGACACTGCGTTTTCAATTTCTAAATCACGATTAGAGCGTACCAAGATTCAGCAAAAATATGGTCAACGTACCACATTGGATGTACTCAATGCGAAGGTAGATGCAAATAATGATAGCATCAATCTCATTAACCTTCAGGTACAATTAGATAACAATAAACGAAACCTAAACTTCCTATTGGGAAGAGACATTAGCACGATGTTCTTAGTAAATAACCAAGTAGTCCTAGACCCTAATATGAGTCTTGACAGATTAAAAACAGCCATGGACTCCAATAATGTTCAACTCAAACAAATCGAACTGAACAAACAAATCAGCAACCATGATTTGAACATCAATAAGGCAGCTTGGGTTCCTTCCCTTTCTGCTTCGGCATCTTATGGGTTAGATTATCGAGATAACGGAAAAGTAGGATTTTTCCAAAACCAAAACAGCGCTGGACTCAATGCTGGCGTTAATCTATCATGGGACATTTTTGATGGTGGAGCGAATAAAGTACGCGTTCAAAATGCCCGAATTAATTTAGAAAACCAATCATTGAATGAGCAAAAGCTCAAACTTTCTTTGGAGAATCAATTGGCTATTTTCTGGGCAGAGTATACTACTCAAATGACTTTGATTTCAAATGAAACCATTAATGTAAAAGTGAACGAACAGAATTTCCTTAAATCACAAGAACAATTTAATTTAGGTCAAATCAGCTCCTTAGATTTTCGCCAAGCCCAGTTAAATTTGATTCAGACTAAACTTAACTTACTCAATGCATCGTACAATGCAAAACTTGCAGAATTCCAATTGAAGCGATTTGCAGGCTTGCTATTAGAACAATAATATAAAACTGTCTTTACTAGTTTAATTGCAATTCGAAAGGCAAGCGCATTTGCACATTCACTCCTTTTGATTCTGAGGAAGCATATTGACTTAACATTTTCCAAAATCCATAAATTGGACCTAATTCCTCCTTCAAGGCATTTGTTTTAACCTGTCCTTTATAGTTCATCAACATTTCAATTGGATTTTGCGGTTTAGGATAAATATCCAAACGCACCTTTTTAGTGATACCTGCTTTCCATTTCGCAATTTGTATTGCTGTATCAAGGTTACCCAGCACATCAACCAAATTGAGTTCTTTAGCTTGGGTCGCAACCCATACTCTGCCTTTGGCTATTTTATCCACGCTGTCTTTCGCCATGGATCGTCCTTCAGCCACTTTTGTTATAAAGTCACTATAAACGCGATCCGCGTAGCCTTGTAAAAAGCCACGTTCTTCCTCTTTCAAGGGACGGTCAATGCTACCAAAGTCGGCATATGGGCCTGTTTTAACAGTCTGTGTATGTAAACCCAGTTTGTCTTCCATAAGCTCTTGAGCGTTAGGCATAATTAAAAACACACCAATGGACCCTGTAACTGTAGATGGTTGAGCTACAATCGTATCTGCAGCAACCGCAATATAATAACCCCCACTTGCAGCTACATCACCCATAGAAACTATCACCGGCTTAGTTTCTTGCGTTAATTTTACTTCTCGCCAGATGATATCACTTGCCAATGAAGACCCGCCTGGAGAGTTGATGCGGAGAACCACTGCGCTGATGCTTTTGTCATTTCTAACTTTACGTAATGTCTCACTCAATCCTTCACTTCCGATTGATCCATACACCCCTTTACCCATACCGATTTCACCATCCGCAAAGATTAAAGCAATCCGTTTATCCTTTTCAATTTCAACATCTTTATTAAAAGGTGCATGATATCGTTTATAGGAAACAAATTTGAGTTCATCCTGATCTAGCCCACTGCGCTTAGCAAATTGAGCTTTTACTTCATCAATAAACAAAGTTGCATTCACCAACCCTTTATCAACTGCATCATCAACCGATTTGATGGTAAAGTTATCTGCCATGGCTCTGAGCTCTTTGGCAGGCATATCAATACCTTGTGCGGCTTCTGTTATAAAAATGGAGTAGAGTTCATCTATGTAGGCTTGAATTTGACTTTTATTCTCTTCACTCATGGTATTGGTAACATAAGGTTCTACTGCACCTTTATATTCACCCACCCGAATGGCTTGCATTTTAACACCCATTTTATCTAGAGCCTCTTTGAAATAAATGATATTGCTTGAAAAACCATTCAAGAAGAAATCGCCTGCCGGATTCATAAACAAAGAATCTGCTGCACTTGCAAGATAAAATCCTTTTTCATCCAAATAATCCGCATGCGCATAAACAAACTTACCTGATGTTTTAAAATCACTGATACTTTGTCTGATTTCCTGTAATGATGCAAAACCCCCATCAAAAGGTCCAATTTTCAAGAAAACACCTTTTACCTTATCATCCCCTTTGGCTTGACGGAGCGTGTTTCTAATCTTACTAACACTGGTAGATGACAGATCCTGGCCGCCTGCGATGAAATATTGAAACGGATCATCGCTTGAATTATCGACAATCATATTCTTAATTTCCAATTCCAAAATTGTATTGTCCGGCATGGCTACCTTCTTGTTGACAGAAGAAGCCAGTCCAATAGCAACGGAAAAAATAAAGATTCCAAACACGACCATCATAAGGAATATTCCTGTTATGGTAGCTAGCACATATTTTACGAATTGTCTCATAGGGGTTTTATCTGAGGCAAATAAAAAGAATAAAGTAGCTGAATAATTGCCTTTTGGTTAAAAAAGGACTTGTAACCGATAAAAATGCTTTTCAGCGTTAAAGACCCATTGCTTTACTAAGCTTATTAAAGATTTCTGTATTGTCATAAATACCTGAAAACTGATTGGCGCCTTTCCCAAATGCAAATACTGGCACCATTATGCCACTATGATGCACAGTTGAAAAGTGTGGTACCATTTGATTGTTTTCATCGTCCAATAAAGCAAGTCCACCTGTTTCATGATCTGCAGTAACCACAACTAGTGTATTTGGATTTTTCTCTAAATACGCTAAAACAACTTCAATAGTTTTGTTGAAATCTAACAATTCGGATATCACATATTCCGAATCATTATCGTGACCGCCCCAATCAATTTGACTGCCCTCAATCATTAACATAAATGATTTTTTCTTCTCGCTTAATAGATCTAAAATCAAACCAGTAGATTTTGGCAAAAATCCTTCACCACCTTTAAGCACAGGATCAACATAAGTACTGTCTTCATTATAGAATCCCATCCATCTATTCTGGTTCATATTATTGAAATTATCAAAACCAACAGCAAAGGGAATGTTGAAGTCAGGTAAACTATCAAAGTAGGGTTTGCCTGCACCAATTGCATAGTTCACATTACTTCCTAGAAAGTCCTGGGCAATTGCCAAATTGCTATACCTGGAATCTTCATGTGCATAAAAACAGGCAGGTGTGGCGTGGGTTATTGAAGAAGTTACTACTAAGGCAGTTAACCAATTTCTTTTTATGGCCATTTCAAACAAAGTAGGCAATTCTCGGCCATTTGTATCTGTAGAAATTCGCATGTTTTGTGTTTTATGACCAGTTGCAAATGCTGTGGCTCCTGCTGCACTGTCGGTTATATAATCATCTATAGATTTCGTTTTTATAAAACCCATATGCTTACATTTTGCAAATGCCAAATTATCCTGTGCATGTTCAATTGCCATTGAAATTTGAGCAAGCCCCATTCCATCTCCAATCATGAAGATTACATTAGGGGGTTGTACAGTTTTTGAATCAAGTGCTCTGGGTTTGCAATTCCAATTGACCAAAAGTAGGAATGCAATGACAATGACATGAAGTCTTGCCCAATTAGTCTTCTTGATTTCGAGGTTTTGCATCTACAGGTGGTAAATCGATCAATTCATTTATTACAATAAGCATTGGGAATTTTCTGGAACATTTTTTCCGAAAATCATCCGCCTCTTTTTTTGAATAAAAAAGTCCCGCAACCACTTTAAAGTTAGGTTCATCCCATTTTAGTAATACCGGTTCATCAGGAAATTGCCTTCTAAAATCATTGGCTACTTTCTCGGCATTTACACGATCTCCTGTAAACAACAAAAGTCTAAAACCAGTGATTTTATCGGGTCTATTATATACTCTATTTTTTGTAATTACCTCCAGCATACTATCCGCCTTAACCGTTACAGTGCCTTGTTGTGCCTGAATAAAAGGGGCGCTAGTTAGGCCAATCAACAACCCAACGCTTAATTTCTTTAGATTTGATTTATTTGCCATGACAATGCTTATACTTTTTACCACTACCGCAATCACACAATTCATTTCTACCCTGCTTCTTTTCCATAATGAGTGGAACTTTTTGACGTTCCTGAGTGCCTGCATTGGTAGAAAGGTTATCTGTTCTTGAAGTTTGCAAGTTGTTATTACTTGATTTAGGCAAATCTCGTGCCTCTTTCACCTCATCCGTTTGTTCGTTATCAATTTTTGATTTTAACAATCGGGTCAAAACATCTGAATTTATTTTATCCATTAACGACTTGAACAACTCAAACGACTCCAATTTATAAATCAATAAAGGATCCTTTTGCTCATAAGAAGCATTTCGAACAGCTTGTCTTAAATCGTCTAACTCACGTAAATGTTCTTTCCATTCATTATCGATTACGGTAAGTGCTGAATATTTCTCTAATGAAAGTACCATATCACGCCCTT
Organism: uncultured Bacteroidia bacterium; assembly: GCA_943788195.1. GTDB lineage: Bacteria > Bacteroidota > Bacteroidia > NS11-12g > UBA955 > CALSPH01. Next base: position 1,545,041 of record CALSPH010000001.1, on the reverse strand, counting down.
CTGTTTCAATAGCTTTATTCAAATCAGAAACAATTCTAAATTTAGATTTACCGTCCGAAAACGGAATAATAATGTTTTCAATTTGATCATTTTCCTGTTTTACTCTTTGCAATACAGGCAAGGCCTCTTCTTTCATTAATTGCGCTTTGCGTCTGTATGCGCTAATTAACTCTTGATAGAGTTTCTCAGAAAGAACATCTTTATTTGAATTATTAAATTCATCCTCTGTGATCTCTGTTTGCATCGCCAATTCACGGATTAACTCAAAAGAAAAATTCTCATGATCCGCCATATCATGGTAACGTTCTACATGTGCTGCAGACCAATCATAAAGCATATCATTCAGATCCGTTTCCAATCGGTCTCCAAACAATGCATTTCTCCTTCGTTTGTAGATGACTGTACGCTGCTTATTCATTACATCATCATACTCAAGAAGGTGCTTACGTGTAGCAAAACTGTTTTGCTCTACTTTACGTTGTGCATTTTCTATATTCTTATTCATCCAAGGATGCTCAATAACCTCATCCTCTTTAAATCCAAATTTATCCATTAATCCAGCTGCTCGTTCTCCACCGAAAAGACGCATTAACTCATCTTCCATGGAAACAAAAAACTGAGAAGAACCTGGATCTCCTTGTCTTCCAGCACGACCTCTTAATTGTCGATCTACCCTTCTTGAATCATGTCGTTCTGTTCCAATGATGGCTAAACCGCCTGCTTCAATTACTTCTTCCGTGATTTTTATATCCGTACCCCTACCAGCCATATTGGTTGCTATAGTAACCGCAGATGGTTGACCTGCTTCTGCAACAATTTCAGCTTCACGTTGATGCTGCTTCGCATTCAACACATTGTGTTTAATTCCCTTCATTTTTAACATCCGAGCCAATAACTCAGAAGTTTCCACTGAGGTAGTACCCACAAGCACTGGACGTCCAGCTTCAATCAGCTTTTGAATTTCTTCGATAACCGCATTGAATTTGGAACGTATGGTCTTATAAATCAAATCGTTTCTATCGTCACGAATGATTGGCCTATTTGTCGGAATTACGATAACATCCAATTTGTAAATTTCCCAAAATTCCCCCGCTTCAGTTTCAGCAGTTCCAGTCATACCAGCAAGTTTGTGATACATTCTAAAGAAATTCTGCAAGGTTATGGTTGCATATGTTTGGGTTGAAGCTTCAACTTTTACATTTTCTTTAGCTTCAATTGCTTGATGCAATCCATCTGAATACCTTCTGCCATCCAATACACGTCCCGTTTGCTCATCCACAATCTTAATCTTTCCATCTTGGACAATGTATTCATCATCAATTTCAAATAGCGTATAGGCCTTTAACAATTGATTTACACTGTGGATTCGCTCAGATTTTTCGGAATAATCATTGAGCATTCCCTCTTTCATCCTTAGCTTACCTTCTTCGTCCATACTATTCTTCTCGATATCGGCTATCATTGAGCCAATATCTGGTAGAATAAAGAAATCAGTGCTTCCGCCATCAGATATCAAATCAATCCCCTTGTCGGTTAAGTCAATGGTGTTGTTTTTTTCATCAATGGTGAAGAACAAAGGAGCGTCTGCAACAGGCATTTGTTTCTGGTTATCCGCCAAGAATGTATTTTCAACCTTGGTTAGTAACTGCTTATTCCCAGGTTCGGAAAGAAACTTGATCAATGCTTTGTTTTTAGGCAAACCTCGATGCGCTCTAAACAACGCTAGTCCACCGCCACCTTCCTTTTCCGAAGTATTTCCACTTGTAATTAGGCGTTTGGCTTCAGCGATTAGGGCATTCACATATTTCTTCTGAGCTTGAACAACACGCTCTACTCTTGGTTTTAACTCATAAAACTCGTGAATGTCTCCTTTCGGAACGGGTCCTGAAATTATCAATGGTGTTCTCGCATCATCGACTAAAACCGAATCCACCTCATCAATCATTGCATAATGATGCGGACGTTGCACCATTTCTTCCTTGCTATGAACCATATTGTCCCGGAGATAATCAAATCCAAATTCATTATTTGTTCCGTAAGTGATATCTGCCAAGTAAGCCTGTTTTCTTTCATCACTGTTAGGTTGATGTTTGTCAATACAATCTACAGAAAGTCCATGAAATTCATATAATGGAGCATTCCACTCGCTATCCCTTTTGGCTAGATAATCATTTACCGTAACCAGATGCACGCCACGCTTGCCTAATGCATTTAAAAACACGGGTAATGTAGAAACCAATGTTTTTCCTTCACCCGTTGCCATCTCAGCTATTTTTCCTTGATGTAGCACTACTCCACCTATTAGCTGCACATCATAGTGCAACATGTTCCAAGTGATCTCTGCTCCTGCAGCAGTCCATTTATTTGAATAGTGTGCCTCGTTGCCTTTGATGGTTACATATTCCTTTGTAACAGCAAGCTCTCGATCATTATCATTTGCTGTAACAATCAAACCCTTGTTATCTTTTAATCGTCTTGCAGTATCTTTTACAATTGCAAAAGCTTCAGGAAGAATTAATTCAAGCACTTTTTCAAGTTCTTCATTTCTTTCCTTCTCTAATTTGTCAATTTCTTCAAAAAATGCATCTTTAGCAGACAAATCGTCAGACTCTGATTCGTCAATTTGCTTGTTTAAAGCGGTCAATTGATCATCTATTCCTTTAAGGTGTTCCGCAATACGCAACCTTAAATCATCAGTTTTATCCCTAAGCTGATCATCAGTTAAGGTGCTATACGAATCGAAATAGCCGTTAATGGTATCTACCATAGGCTTGAGTTTTACAACATCTTTATCAGACTTGTTCCCAAACATTTTACCTAAGCCAGTTAATAATTTATTTATCATTGAAGTTTGCAAATTTAAATTTTTGCGAAGGAATTATCTATCAATTCTTTCACTTAATATTATTGTTTACAAAAGGTCAAAAACTAATCCAAAGAAAATAATGGGATAATGTATGACAGAATTACCTTTGTAGCTCATCCAAATGACAGCAAAACATTCTATTCTTATTCTCGGTAGTGGTGGCAGAGAGCATGCGCTAGCATGGAAAATTGCGCAAAGTCCACTTCTCAAAGATTTACATATCACGCCTGGAAATGGTGGAACCGAATCATTAGCTACTCAGGTGTCCATAGCGGTAAACGATTTTGAAGCAATCGCTAATTACTGCATTTTGCATACCATTGATATCATTCTGGTTGGGCCAGAAGACCCATTGGTGAATGGTATTGCCGATTATTTTGCTGAAAAACATCCGGACATTTATATTTTTGGTCCAAATCAAATTGCAGCTCAACTGGAAGGAAGTAAAGATTTCTCAAAACAATTTATGCAGCGGCATAATATCCCTACCGCTAAATACGAGACCTTCACAAAGGGAGAAGAAAACAAAGCGTTCGATTTTCTAGAAACCATGCAAGCGCCTTATGTGCTAAAAGCGGATGGTTTAGCAGCAGGTAAAGGTGTACTAATCATTAGCGATTTAGAAGAAGCAAAACGCAACGTTAATGAAATGTTGGATGGTAAATTTGGGGCAGCTAGCGAAAAATTAGTCATCGAAGAGTTTTTGGATGGCATAGAAGTATCCTATTTCGCCATGTGCGATGGCACTGGTTTCACTCTTTTACCTGAGGCCAAAGATTACAAAAGGATTGGTGAAGGAGATACCGGTTTAAACACAGGGGGCATGGGTGCAGTATCACCTGTTCCTTTTGCTCAAGGAGCTTTTACACAAAAAGTAATTGATCAAGTAATACAACCAACCGTTGAAGGGTTAAAGCAAGACGGAATCAATTATGTTGGATTCCTGTTCTTTGGTTTAATCAAAGTGAACAACGAACCGATGGTGATAGAATACAATTGTCGAATGGGCGATCCAGAAACAGAAGTAGTACTTCCGCGTCTAAAAAGTGATTTGTTAGAAGCAATTCTTTTGGCCCGTGAAATGCGAATCAACTCCTATCAAATGGATATATCCAATCAAACTGCCAGCACTGTAATTGCGGTTTCCGGAGGATATCCAGAGGCCTATGAAAAAGGCAAAATAATTCAACTTCCAGAAGTGTCCCACAAAAGGATTATCTTTCATGCAGGTACTAAAAAAGTAGAAAATAAAACCCAAACATCAGGTGGCAGAGTACTGGCATTTACCGGACTTGGGGAAAATATAAATGAAGCATTGAGTAATAGTTTTCAAATGGCCGAACAAACTTCTTTTGAAGGAATGTATTATCGCACGGACATTGGTAAGGATTTACAATAATTAATTATGACTAAGCTAAGAATCATCCTGTTTTTGAGACGTATAAGTAGAAAATTCATTGAAAATTTCCTAAAAGGGATAGTAATTGTCTTGCCCTTGGCAATCATTGGATATTTGATCTACACACTCGTTTCAGGCTTAGACGATTTATTTACCAAATTTTTTCCCTATTTGAAAAACACCGTTGGCTTAGGTCTGCTGTTTACGATTCTAATTATTCTTGGAGCTGGAATTCTCAGTGGGAGCATCATTGGGTTACCTTTTAATCGTTATTTCAAATTACTCGTAGAGAAAACACCTGGAATAAAAGTACTTTATAAGCCATTAAAGGACTTTTTTGAAGGTCTAGTAGGCGAAAAGAAAAAATTCTCGGTACCCATATTGGTCAAATTGAATTCTGATCCAGAGATATATCAATTTGGATTTATCACTCAAGATGATTTGGAATTCATTGGTATGGCAGGGTATATTTCTGTTTATTGTCCTAAATCTTATGGAATAATGGGCGATTTATTTGTTGTTAAAGCGGCAAATGTGCAGCAGATACACAGTCGCATGAATGCTTCAGAGGTAATGAAATTTGTGGTCTCTGGCGGGGTTGCTTCAGATGTGGATGATGAACTTGAAAAAGAATAATTAACTACGCTAAATCTTGAAGGATTTGAGTAATTTCTGATCACTAGTTTAACTATCCTGCTGTTTGTTTAAAATCGAAATTCTTCCCCAATAACCACTTGATTGCGGTTGTTTCGTGTGATACTCACTGCAGTGGTCTCTGGATCATGTTCAAAGAATAAGCGTGCATTCTCTCCATAAGCATGTTCTAGAAAGTTATAACGCTCCTCCATGCTTTTCAATGGCTCAATATCATATGCCATCACATAATTCACTTTCATATGCCCTTTGGATGGGATTAAGTCTGCGCAGTAATAAATAATATCCTCACCAGCTTGAATTCTTGGAATAAACATACTTTCGGTATGCCCATTGACTACACGCAAAGTAACATGGTTCCCGATGGAACTCAATTCATCACTGAAATGCAATTGTCCTGATGACTCAAGGCAAGCGAAGTTCTCAACAAGGAAGGAAGCCTTTTCTCTGGGATTGGGATTATTTGCATGATCCCAATGTTTGATATGCGTATGATAAGTTGCATTGGGGAAAGTGGGCTCATAAAATTCTTTCGCTCGGTTGTATTGCACAGCACCTCCCACGTGATCAAAATGCAAATGGGTAAGTATTACATCAGTTACCTCATTGGGCGTATAACCTGCTTTTGTAATGGCGCTAACAATGCTATTGTCACCACTTAACAAATAATACCCAAAAAATTTGTCACTTTGTTTGTCCCCAATTCCGGTATCAATCAGAATCAGACGATCTCCATCTTCCACCAATAAGCAACGCATAGCCCAAGTACACATGTTATTAGAATCTGCTGGGTTCAATTTATGCCATATACTCTTGGGCACCACCCCAAACATAGCACCCCCATCCAATTTAAATCTGCCGGTCTCTAAAACAGTTAATTTCATAATACATAACAAATATAGTCATGGAATAATGACATGTGCAAAGATGAGTTTTTCTTTAATTCATCCTATTGAGGATTTTATATTTAATCCATTCACTTACACGTATTCATGCTTACGCTCTCCTATTTGTTGGCGCCACATCGCATAGTATAAGCCTTTCTCATCCAACAATTGATCATGTCTGCCGCTCTCTACGATTTCACCCTTTTCTAAGACATAGATGCGATCTGCGTGCATTATTGTACTTAATCTGTGTGCAATGAGCACAACAAGTAAATCACCCTTACCACTAATCTCTTTCACAGTGGTTGATATCGCCTCTTCCGTAATACTGTCTAATGCACTGGTTGCTTCATCAAAAACCAACAATTCCGGATTACGAAGCAATGCACGAGCGATAGATAAACGTTGTTTTTCACCCCCACTTATTTTCACTCCCCCTTCTCCGATTTTTGTATCCAGTCCTTCATGCGCCCGTTCCAATATATTCTGACACCTCGCGTAATTCAAAACTTCTATCAATTCTTCATCCGTAGCATTTTGGTTTACAAATTTTAAATTATCGCGAATGCTACCCGCAAAGAGTTGTGCATCTTGTGTTACGAAACCTGTTTTCTGTTGTAAGCTTTCCAGCTTAATACTGGACCTTGGCATATCATTAAATAGAATTTCTCCATCGTTGGGATTATAGAGCCCCATAAGTAGTTTAACCAAGGTAGATTTACCCGCTCCACTTGGCCCAACAAAGGCAATCGTTTCACCTTTACGCACCTTGAAATCGATGTTTTGCACCGCATAATTCTTACTGCTTTTGTGTTTGAAGCTTACATTTTCAAATTGTATTTCATTCACTCCAGGGATATCAACCGCATCATCCGGCTCTTCTTCTAATGGGGTCTTAATTAGGTTCTCTAAATTGTTTAATGATATTTCTGCTTCTCTGTATACCAATATGATATCACCCAATTGTTGAAGCGTGTTAAAGATAAAAAAAGTATAAAAAAGGAAAGTGAAATAATCTCCGGCCTTTAGTTCATTGCCAAAGATTAAATACAAACAAATGAATACAATAGAGGTTCGTGTAAATTGAACAATCGTGCCTTGCATAAAACTAAGACTCCGAATGAATTTGATTTTCTTTAACTCGAGTCCCAATATTTTCATATTGGCGATATTCAAGCGTTTTACCTCTTGTCCCACCAAGCCCAAACTCTTTATCAATTCTATATTCCGCAGTGATTCGGTTGTTACCCCTGCAAGACCAGTGGTTTCTTTAACAATGGTTTTTTGCATGCGTTTGATGTGTTTACCAAAATATGCACTCACAAGACCAATTACAAAAATTGCCACGAAAAACACAAGTGCGATCATGGGACTCACACTTAAGGCATAAACAAAAACGAAAATTACTGTTACTAATCCTGTAAAAAATAGCCCAATTCCATTGTTAATCAGGCGTTCTATATCAGTTCTTACCTTCTGAAGAATGGACAAGGTTTCTCCCGATCGTTGATCTTCAAATAAACCATACGGCAATTTCAATGCATGCTGCAGCCCATCATTATAAATGGATGCCCCGGTTTTCTGGATAATTACATTGGTTACGTAATCCTGGATATTCTTCGCCAGACGTGATATCATGGTAGCCCCTACACTGAATCCCAACCAATACAAGGCCAGTTTAAAGAATTGTTCCCTTCCTAAGTCTTGAATAGGGATAATAATTTCGTCTACTATATTTCCTGTAATCCATGGATCCAATAAGGAAAATACCTGATTGACGGTAGCAAGCCCTAAGGCTATAAAAACAAGTCGCCAGTTTTTTCTTAGGTATTGTTTTAATAAATCCATTAATGCTCTCTTCCTGCCAAGAACCCAACAAAAGCTTGTAAAGGCTCCATTTTTTGATTATTAAAACTGAGTTTTTGCAAATCTTGATATGCCTTGTGATAATATGTATTCATCATGGCTTCCACATTTTCCTCAACCTTCAAGGTTCGAAATAATGCCAATACGGCTTGAACTTTTTCTGAATTGTTGGCAACCTCTTTCGAAAACCATTCTTTTAACTCCAATCCTTGTTGCTCATTGGCCAATTCCAAGGCCTTGATATAAAGGATTGTTTTTTTGTTAGACATAATATCCCCACCCTTCACCTTACCTAATTTAGGATTATCACTAAAAGCGTCCATCAAGTCATCTTTAATCTGGAAGCCTATCCCAAGATTTAATCCTAGATCATATAGATATTCTAAATCTTGCTCATCGGCCCCGGCAACAATTCCACCTGCTTTCAAACACGCACCCAGCAAAACAGCCGTTTTTAACTTTATCATATGAAGATATGAATCTTCCTTTACACGTTTTAATTTCTCAAACTCCATGTCCATGAATTGCCCTTCACAAATCTCTATTCCCGTCTGGGTAACTAACTTCATCAATGGGATAGAAACCTCGTTCGGGTAATTATTCATTAAGCGTTGATACACGAAAAGCATCATATTATCTCCTGCCAAAATTGCAGTGGCTTCATCATATTGATCATGCAATGCAGGTTTTCCTCTGCGCATGACTGCACGATCCATGATATCATCATGAGCGAGTGTAAAGTTATGAAACATCTCAAATGCCCATGCAGCGGGCAAGGCAGTCTCTATCGTGCCATTAGCTGCTTCTGCAGCAGCCATTAATGCAATGGGTCTGGCGCGTTTACCTCCTAAACTGGCAAGATAATTTTTTGCCTCATACAATCCTGCAGGCTTACCTTCAAACGAATTATTCTCTAAATATTTTAAAAACGAGGCCAGAAGCCGATCAACATGTCCGCTCAAGATTATTCCTTTTTCTCTTTGGCTTCTTTTGCCTCTTTCTTAGCAGGCACAACTTTTAATATCAATTCCTCGGTACCTTTTTTATGCGAAACTTTAATCAAGTCACCTTCAGATAAGTTTGATTTAAGTATTTCCTCGGCCAATGGATCTTCCAGGTATTTTTGCAAGGCTCTTGCAAGCGGTCTAGCTCCAAAGTCTTTGTCAAACCCTTTTTCTCCTAAGAATTCTTTAGATGCTTTGTTCAGCTCAATGCTAAAACCAAGGTCAGAAATTCGTTTGAGCATGGTTTTTATGGTGATATCTAGAATTTTGATAATGTCTGATTTCTCTAGACTATTGAATACCACCACATCATCTATTCTATTCAAAAATTCAGGGGAAAAGAATTTCTTCAATGCGCCTTCAATAACACTCTTGGTATGACTTTCGGATTGATCATGCTTGGTTCCTGTAGAAAATCCAACTCCTTGACCAAAATCCTGTAATTGTCGACTTCCAATATTAGAAGTCATGATGATTACAGTATTTCGGAAATCAATTTTCCTACCCAAACTATCTGTTAAAAAACCTTCATCCAAAACTTGAAGCATTAAGTTAAATACATCCGGATGTGCCTTTTCAATTTCATCAAATAACACCACAGAATAAGGTTTCCTTCTCACTTTCTCGGTAAGAATTCCTCCTTCTTCATATCCAACATATCCTGGAGGCGCCCCTAACAATCGGGTTACAGCAAATTTCTCCATATATTCACTCATATCAATTCGAAGCAATGCTTCGTCTGAATCGAACAAATACTCACTTAAAGCCTTGGCTAATTCTGTTTTACCCACACCAGTTGGTCCCAAGAAAATGAAACTACCAATGGGTTTATTTGGATCTTTAAGACCCGCTCTAGTACGCTGGATTGCTTTTGAAAGTTTTGCAATCGCTTTATCCTGACCAATCACACGTTTTTTAATATCATCTTCCATTTTGAGCAACTTGCTACCCTCACTCTGGGCAATTCGTTTGGCAGGTACTCCTGTCATCATGCTGATTACATCAGCAACTTCATTTTCGGTTACTTCGTAACGGGTTCCTTCCGTTTCACTCTCCCACTTGCCTTTTTCTAAATCCAATTGCTCCAATAATTTCTTTTCATCATCACGCAATTTGGCGGCTTCCTCATATTTTTGGCTTTTTACCACCTTGTTCTTGAGCTCTTTTATTTCTTCTATTTTTGCTTCTAATTCTTCAATAACTTTAGGTACATAGATATTCGAAATATGAACTCTTGCCCCCACTTCATCCAAAACATCAATCGCCTTATCAGGAAGGTGCCGGTCAGTCATATATCTTGTGCTCATATCAACACATGCTTTTATAGCAGCTTCTGAATAAGTTACAGAATGATGATCTTCATATTTATTCTTAATATTGGTAAGAATTTCTAAGGTTTCATCCGGACTAGCAGGGTTAATCATTACAGATTGGAACCTACGCTCCAAAGCACCATCCTTTTCAATATACTGCCTATATTCATCCAAGGTGGTTGCCCCAATGCATTGAATTTCTCCTCTGGCTAATGCAGGTTTAAACATGTTTGAAGCATCTAATGAACCACTTGCTCCTCCAGCACCTACGATGGTATGAATTTCATCAATAAACAATATCATATCCGTAGATTTCTCCAATTCAGACATCACCGCTTTCATCCGTTCTTCAAACTGTCCACGATACTTGGTTCCAGCAACTAAACTGGCTAAATCCAACATCACCACACGTTTGTTAAACAGTATTCTGCTTACTTTTCTTTGCACTATACGTAGCGCTAATCCTTCCGCAATAGCTGTCTTACCTACGCCAGGTTCGCCAATCAGTACTGGATTGTTTTTCTTCCTTCTACTTAAAATTTGAGAAACACGTTCAATTTCTTTCTCTCTTCCTACTATTGGATCTAGCTTCCCTTCTTCCGCTGATTTGGTTAAATCCCGTCCAAAATTATCCAATACGGGCGTTTTGGACTTCCCTTTTGATTTGGTTTTGGGATCGTTGGATTTCCTGCGCTCTTCGTTGTTATAAAACTCTTCAGGTGTTTCTTCTCCTGGACCTTCATTTTTAATATTGTCTAAGAATGGATCTTCATCCGATTCTAAATCATTGATATCATCGATTTCAAGTGTTTCTTGCTCTAGGCTTGCCTTAAACACTTCATAAGAAATGGCAAACTGATTGAGTATTTGTGAAGCAATATTATCTTCATCTCTCAATATCGCTAAAAGCAAATGTTCGGTTCCTATTATTTCAGCCTTGAAAATCTTTGCTTCCAAGTACGTTATTTTGAGTGCTTTTTCTGCTTGCTTCGTAAGTGGGATATTACCCAGATTCGAATTTCCGCTACTGGTCGTTCGAATATTGTCCTCAATTGCTTTCTTCAGACGAAGAATGTCGATATCAAGTAACCTCAGGTTTTGAATTGCCTTTCCCTCGCCTTCTCTTATCGTGCCTAACAACAAATGCTCTGTTCCTATATAATCATGTCCCAGGCGGATGGCCTCTTCTCGACTATATTGAATTACTTCTTTTACTCTTGGTGAAAACTTCGCTTCCATATTATCTTCTCAAAAATAACAATTTATAGGTACAAAAAGATTTGGCATGAGCTACTAAGTATAAATTTCTTAATAACTGACCTATTTTATAAACTATATCATGTTGACTAATATTCTTAATATAGCATAAACTGTTCCTAAAAACAAGCAATGCCATACAAGGTCTCATTTCATGAGATTCAAATGATACTTTAGTTGCGATTAACCCTGAAACGAGTGTTATGCTTGACTTACCACATAATTCAAGATTGATTTTTACAGTTGTCAAATTGACATGTTAATAAGATTTGAGGTAAATAAAGGGTGCAAAGGAACATCCATATACAAAGCTCAAGTTACTCCACAACAAATACACAATTCGGCTAGGGTATGTTGATAACTTGACGGTTGAAACGAAGCGGTTCGAAATCCCATTAAAGCAAATATATTTGTGCAGTGGCTGATAAAAATAAGAAGAAAGATATAGAGAACGAAAGTTATTTTGAAGCTGCCTTGGCTGGTGGCAAACTGCCGCCACAGGCTCCTGATTTGGAGGAAGCTGTTCTTGGTGCGATGATGCTCGAGAAAGATTCTGTAGAAAAACTTGCAGACATTCTTTCGCCAGAGAGTTTTTATGTTACCGCTCACCAATTAATTTATGCTGCCATACGCGATTTGTTTATGGATGGCTCTGTTGTTGATATTTTGACAGTTACAGACCGGCTTAGGCAACGTGAACAACTGGACAAAGTGGGTGGCGCATATTACATTGCCAAGTTAACCAATCGAATTACCTCTGCGGCAAATGTTGAGTTTCACGCGCACATTATTATTCAAAAATACATTCAACGTGAGTTGATTAAAGTGAGTAATTCGATTTCTACCGAAGCCTATCAAGCTGGCACGGATGCTTTTGAGTTGCTTGATAATGCTGAAAAGAAATTTTTTGAGATTAAAGAGAAATCCATCAAGCGAAGCTTTGCAAGTATAGATGACCTGTTAACCAAGGCGATTGAAGGAATAGAAAGTCTTAAAAACAACGAAGAGGGGGTTACTGGTATTGGCAGTGGGTTTAGCTCATTGGATGCTATGACAGCTGGTTGGCAGCGCTCTGACTTGATAATTATTGCAGCTCGACCGGGTATGGGTAAAACATCATTTGCTCTAGCTGTCTTGCGTAATGCGGCCATTGACTATAAACAAAGTGTCGCAATATTCTCTTTGGAGATGAGTTCTGTTCAATTGGTCACAAGATTGATCTCAATGGAATCTGAGATTTCATCCGAAAAGCTTAAGCGGGGTGACTTGCAAGATTATGAATGGGCACAAATCAACACCAAAATTGCAGCACTTTCAAATGCCAACATTTTTATTGATGACACCCCAGGCTTAAGAATACTGGAATTCAAAGCCAAATGCAGAAGGTTGAAGTCTCAACATAATATCGACATGGTTATTGTGGATTACTTACAGTTGATGCGAAGTGACGCTTCAAATGCGGGTAATCGTGAACAAGAAATATCTCATATCTCCCGATCATTAAAGGGATTGGCAAAAGAGTTGGACATTCCTGTAATAGCGCTAGCCCAACTGAGCAGAGAGGTTGAAAAAAGACCAGACAAAAAGCCAATGCTAAGTGACCTGCGTGAATCTGGATCAATTGAGCAAGATGCTGATATGGTATCTTTCATTTACCGTCCTGAATACTATAAGATTAATCAAGATGCCGATGGCAATGACACCACAGGAATGGCAGAAATAATACTTGAAAAGCATCGTAATGGCCCTACTGGAGTTGCACGTGTGCGTTTTGTGAGTCATCTTGCTAAATTTACGGATGTCAATGTAAATGCATATCAAGACTTTGGCTCATTAACCGGTGATGTTGAAGGTATAAAAACCATTTCTTCTAAGCTCAACGCTGATAATGACGATCCAATGAAAACGATTCAATCTCAGGGAAATATTCCTCCAGCAGATGATTTCAGTACGGACGCAGAAATCATAGAAGATGATGATGATCCTTTTGATATATAAATGGATTTTCAGTTTTCAGTTCTTAAAGGAGACGAGCCCACTTTGGCTGAAGTAATTGCCCAACTTGAACGGGATTTAGAGATGAGTGGGAACACCTATCGGTTTAAAAAAAGTCAAGCCGAAGATTTAATTACTGAATTGGCTGATGAACTGAAGCTAATTGAAAGTAAAGGACAGTTAAGCAGTTTAGTCTACCGGGTTGATATCAACATGAACAAAGTGGACTTGGAGCAATTTCACCTTTCGCTTTCCGTTCTTATATGGAATCGTTGCTTACAAAAAGTATGGTTCCGCAAAAACTATGATTAGGTATGTATTAATCGGCATATGCATGCTTTCCTCTTGCAACAACGCCCAACCACCCGAACAAAAAGAAAATATCGATAAATTGGAGGAAAATATGAGCAACAAATGGGACCCACCAAAGGATTTAGATGGTTATCAAATTGCATCCACTGGACCATTCGTTACCAGACAAAAAACATTCTCCCGTGTAAGAAAGGCTTACCAAAGCAAAGGACCTTATTTGGCTTGGTTGCTTAAACAAGAAGGTATAATATCAAATAAACTGGAGCTCTATTTCCAAGCTTTTAAAAAGGAAGACCTTTTTCTGGTTTGGGCCAAAAATGAATCAGACCGGCAATTTAAACTATTGAAAAAATACACGATTTGTAAAAAATCGGGGAAACTCGGTCCAAAACGAAAAGAAGGAGATCGGCAAGTACCTGAAGGTTTCTATCACATCGACTTATTGAATCCCAGCAGTAGTTATCATCTTTCATTGCATGTGAATTACCCCAATCCTTCAGATTTGATTTTATCTGACCAAGAGCGCCCAGGTGGACTCATTTATATTCACGGAAAATGCGCAACGATTGGCTGTTTACCAATGCAAGATGGCCCCATTGAAGAACTTTATGTGCTCTGCACTGAGGCAATGAATAATGGTCAAAAAACAATTCCGATTACGATCTTCCCCTTTGTCCCAAATGACGAGAACCTTTCAATAGAATCGAAAGGAGAACCCAGAACAACTCAATTGCTTTGGAATGATTTAAAAGAAGGATATAACTATTTTGAGAAAAATAAGACCTTACCCAAGATTAAATTTAACCATAATGGACGTAGCCAAATTGAAGATTAGATAGGGAAGTAAAACGTTTAAAAGATTAGTGCATGATAGGACTATAAATTCCGTTCTACATAACGAATGATATTCTTTGCTACATCTTTACCTGTTGCCATTTCAATTCCTTCAAGACCGGGCGAAGAATTTACCTCTAAGATTAATGGCCCTTTACTCGACTGTAACATATCCACTCCAGCAATTCCTAAACCCAATGATTTTGCCGCTTTTAAGGCAGCGTTTTCTTCTTCATCCGTCAATTCAATAAGCGCTGCTGATCCACCTCTATGTAAATTGGACCTAAATTCACCATCCTTTGCCTGTCTTTTCATAGCACCTACTACAACTCCATCTACAACAAATGCTCGAATGTCTGCGCCTCCAGCTTCTTTGATAAACTCTTGTACGATTACCCTTGCTTGTAGGCCGTTAAATGCTTCAATTACTGATGAAGCTGCTTGATTGGTTTCTGCTAAAACAACTCCTAATCCTTGTGTTCCTTCTAGCACCTTAATTACCAAAGGTGCACCGCCCGCTTTGGTAATTATTTCATCTGCATTTCTTGTGTAATTCGCGAAAACAGTCTTTGGCAAACCTAGACCAGCTCTAGCTAATACTTGTAAACTTCTTAGTTTATCTCTAGAGCGCATTAATGCTTGCGACTCAATAGCTGTGAAAATTTTCATCATCTCAAACTGTCTTACCACTGCTGTTCCATAAAATGTAACAGATGCCCCTATACGAGGAATTACAGCATCGATATCTTCCAAAATCTCCCCTTTATAATAAATGGAAGGTTTCTTTTTCTCAATGACCAATTCACATTTCAAATGGTCAACAACATGCATTTCATGTTTTCTTTGCTCACCTGCTTCAACCAAGCGTTTGGTTGAGTATAAGTTAGGGTTTCTTGAGAGAATTACTATTTTCATTATTTATTTATTGTTTAAAGATAAGTCTTTTTTACTGACGTCAACTACAAACTTACCCTTAAGAAATTTGCGTCCCAGAAGGACTGGATAACGCATACTTGTGCGTTTACTTAAGGTAAGATTGATTCTATATTTTCGTTCAAATAAGATGATGTTTGACTTTATCAGATAACGTTCTTCTTTTTGCCCGTTAGAACTCACCACTGTCTTAGTTTGATAATTATCAAAGACCACTTCAACCCGATTTCTGCCAATTTTAAAGAAGCAGTGCAGTTGATTATTAAACTCTTTAATTTTATTGCAGTGAATAGTTGATGTATATGCGCCAGAATCAATTTTAATAGGTACATGATTTAATCCCATTTCTGGAAAATCTGCAACATCAACTCGACCAATCGTTTTCAATTTTAGTATCTACGTCTCTTTTTTCGATCACCTCCGCTGCTGCGCTTATCATAACCCCCTCGATCTCCGCCACTACTTCGCTTTTCGTACCCCCCTTTACTTCGACCTTTACCGCCATCTCTAGATTTGCCATAGCCTCCTCTGTTATTACCATAACCACCGCGTCCTCGACCTCTGCCGCCACCTTCTTCAACCTTACTGGTATCATTGATATCTGCGGTTGAACTCGTGCTTAAGTTATTGAGTTCATTCGATACTAATCTAACAAGCAAATCCTCTTTACTCAAGTCTTTAAAAGTTTCCTCTACTTTAGTCATCACTTCTTCATCAACTTGCTTGTCAATCTTCGCATTAAGAATGGAATTAGACCATTGATCGATCCGAATCCCCTTAATTGCCTCAATTCCAGGAACTTCAACCTGTTCAAAACTAATATCCAAGTCTTTTTCAAGGTATTTGATTCTCTTTACATCTGAACTACCTGCAAATACAATGGAAATCCCTTTTTTACCTGCTCTCGCTGTTCTACCACTTCTGTGCGTATAGTAAGAATTTTCATCAGGTAACATATGGTGAATTACGTGGGTCAAATCATCCACATCAATTCCTCTAGCTGCAACATCGGTTGCAATAAGTACTTGGATATCGAAACTCTTAAACCTTCGCATCACTCTATCTCGCTGTGCTTGTGATAATTCACCATGCAAGGCATCGGCTCTGTACTTCTTTTTCAAAAGCATTTCGGCAACATTCTGGGTATCTCTTCGCGTTCTACAAAACACTACACCTCTCATATCTGGGTATGCGTCCAAGAATCTGGCTAAGGCTTCTCCTTTATCCTTTGCTTTAACACGAACATATTGATGCTCTATATTTTTATTTACAGTTTGTTCTTGATCTATCTTAACCTCTATAGGGTCCTCCATATAGGTTTTTACAATTCTTCGAATTTCAGACGGCATAGTTGCACTAAACAACCAAGTCAATTTATGTTCTGGAGTATAACTAAGAATCTTATCAATGTCCTCTTTGAAACCCATGTTAAGCATCTCATCAGCCTCATCTAATACAACTGCATTCACTTCTTCTAGATTAATGGCTTTGCGGTTAACCAAATCAATTAACCTACCTGGAGTAGCAACAATAATATGCTGCACATTCTTTTTCAGCGCCTTCATTTGAGTTTCAATTGAAGCTCCACCATAAACACAAAGGATATTTACTTTATCCATGTATTTACCATATTTATTGAGTTGCTCACCAATTTGCTGACCCAATTCACGGGTTGGTGCAACAACGAGTGCTTGAGTTGCTTTGTGTGCAGGATCAACCAGCTCAATAAGCGGAATTCCAAATGCAGCAGTCTTTCCTGTACCGGTTTGGGCTAAGCCGATAAAGTCTCTATCAGCAGTTAGCAATTGTGGAATAGATTGTTCTTGGATAGCCGTGGGGGTTTCAAAGCCCATTTCTTCTAGCACTTTAAGAACTGGCTCTGAGAGCCCTAGTTTTTCGAATGATGACAAAAATATTGATTTTTAAAAATGAGGTGCAAAGGTAGGTAGAAATGCTAGTTATATAAGCTTTCTGTATTTTAATTGCTTTTTACTGAATCACTTTGGCTGCAAGATCCTTTTTCAGCGCATTTTCCAACCAGATGTAAGTAATTTTTTCATAGCATTAATATTTTGGTTTTCAATTTATTAAATAAATATCAGTCGGACAAATAGACGGCTTTACAAGCAACGCTTACATATTTATTGTATTTTTGCTGCGTGAAAGGTCAGCATTGTGGATATTGCGGTTTTTGGGGTGAAATGGTATTTGTACACAGCCATTACCAATGTCCGCAATGCAAGTATAATATTGCCCCTTGTTGCGAGGGAGAGCAATGCGAAATTCAGAAAAACGAAGAACACAAAGAGACTAATAGTGGCGATAATCATTAAAACACCTGAACAGATCGAAGGGATTCGAGCAGCTAGCAAACTCGCAGCTGACACACTTCAATACCTAGCCCAATTTGCAAAACCGGGCATTACAACAGCTTATATCAACGATAAGTGTGATGAATTTACTCGTGATCATGGTGCAATACCTGCCACGTTGGGCTATGGTGGTTTTCCAGCTTCCTGCTGCACTTCAGTGAATGATGTGATATGCCATGGTATACCCGGCCCATATGAGCTTAAATGGGGCGATATCCTGAATATAGATGTAACCCCAATCCTCGATGGGTATTTTGGAGACACATGCAAAATGTTTGAAATAGGCGAAGTTTCACAAGATGCGAAAGAACTGATGAAAGTTACGCGCGAATGCCTATGGATTGGCATTGATTTGTGCAAACCGGGTGCGCATTTTGGTGATATAGGATACTACATTGAGCAACATGCGAAGAAGCACGGATACTCCTCCGTTTTCCAATTTTGCGGTCACGGTGTAGGCACAAAATTTCATGAAGAACCTGAAGTGAGTCATGTAGGCGAAAAAGGTACGGGTGCTAAAATGAAAGCAGGTATGACATTTACGATCGAACCGATGATTAACAGAGGAAAGGCCCGCGCCAGGGTGGATAAGAAAGATGGATGGACTGCACGAACCATTGATGGTAAATTAAGTGCCCAATATGAACACACCATTTTAGTTACACCTACTGGACATGAGGCACTGACCGATGTGTACCATGATTTCTAATGAAATCGCTCCATCAATCTGCAATACTCGCCCGCATTTTGGGCGAACTCATGCACTCCCGTTATACCGATTATTGGATTCATTCACTTTACAGTAATTCAAAAACTGAACTGGTTCTTGAATTAAAGAAATCAAAACAAGAACTGAAGTACATTGTATTTAACTTTGCTGCAGACAATCTGCTCATTTTATTACCAGAACATATTAGAAAACGATCTCGTTTAGCTCAGGACCACTTCAACATTCAAAACGAAGCACAGATTAGCTCTATCGAAAATGTTGAAAACGAACGCATAATTCAGATAAACTTAAGTAACTCAAGTAAAATGTTCATTTGTTTATTTGGAAGGCGGTCTGATGTACTATTAAAAACAGAAGGAGATATTCAATCGTTTCGGAATAGTAAAAATGCCATTAACCTAATTGAAAATTTAAGCCCTAATCCCATAAACTTTAATATGAAGGATTGGGATTTATTTTGGGAGTCGAATCGGTTTTTACCGCAAGGAAAAATCAGTGGAACATACAGTCCACAAAATGCACAGCATTACATAGATGGCCTAAAAAATGCTGGATTAGTGCGATCAGAGAATCGTTTGAGCCTATCCCCTAAGTCATTAGGTAAGATCGAGCAACTCATTGAAATCCATGAATTCAATCTGAATTTCTTAAAACGATTCACGCAAGAAAGAAGAGCGAAAGAGGAAGAAAGTAGGCGAATCAAGCACCTAAAGAACATCAACCAACGTTTGGCTGCGGCCAAAAACAAGTTAATGGGTTTAGAAAAAAGCAACCGATTTATGCAATGGGGCGATGTAATTATTTCCAATCTCTCTCAAATTGACCCTACCCTAAAGGTTCAGCAACTCACCGACTGGACTACCCAAGAACTCATAGAAGTCCCTTTAAACACGGACAAATCGCCCGTTGAAAACGCCAATCGGTATTATCAAAAGGCCAAGAACGCACACAAAGAAATTTCCTTTTTAAAGGCCAAGATTGATGTTCTCGAAAAAGAAATAAAGAACCCCATTGTTCCGGGTCAAAAGGCCATAAAAGAAAAACAAACCGCAAGCCCTTATTATTCGTTCGAGTTTGAAGGATTCGAAATTCGGGTTGGAAAATCTGCAACGGCCAATGATGAATTAATCAAATTTCACAGCCATAAGAATGATCTTTGGTTGCATGCCAAGGACGTTCCAGGGTCACATGTCATTGTTCGTATGGCAAACAACCAGAAACTTAGTAATGCGCTTCTTGAATATGCAGCAAGTCTTGCAGCCAAATATTCCAAATCGAAAGGCCAAACGTTGGCTGCGGTAAGTTACACACCTAGAAAGTATGTGCGTAAAAACAAGAAGATGTTACCGGGACAAGTGAGGCTAGAAAAAGAAGAAACCATTCTAATTAAGCCTGCTGACTAAATCACTTATATTTAACTTCAATATCCGGATTTACTTTGAGTAAATGGGCAATGAATTCCTTTTTCAGTTTAGGAGAAATCAGTGTGCTACCCTTGGTATAATCTATACTTAAACGATCCAGTGACATCGCAGGTGCAATCAAGGGATTATTGGTTTCTTTAATACGTTTTATTGATTGAATATCAATTTTCTGATGGATTAAAAACCCAGCTTTTACGGTTAGCGTGCCTTCTTCTATTTGATAGTACGTGTTGATGACCAAATAGTACATTCCCAAATTCACCAAGACCAGTACGCCAGAGCCATACAATGCTTTAGTTAGATGAATTTCTGGATCCAACCAAATAATCAGTATTGGTAAAATACACAAGGCAAACACCAAATATAACCACCAAGCAATTTTTGATTTGTATTTCATTTAATGATATGTTTGATCAAAATCTCTATACTCTTGTTCTAAAAGCAAGGCGTTTTCAACCGTAGGGTCCTTTTCAAGGCGATACGGATGCCAATCTACTTTATGAAAAAAGCTTTGCCAATATACAAACGTTTCGTAATCATTTGGCGTACCCCATCCGATATATTCATCCACTTCAAACACCTTAACCTTATAACCTAGGTCAATTAACTCCCCCATCAAACTATCCACATAGAACTCTCCGTTCACTCGCACATCTTTCTCAATTAAATTGGTTAAGGCTTCCTTAAATATTTTTGTTTGCCTAAAGTAGAATGTACCCACAATGGCATGATCCGTAAATGGTGTTTCAGAAATGGGAACTTTTACGCTTACCCCAACAGCATTATCTCCTTCTACCCTCACCCACCCATACATTTCTGGGTTGTTTTTACTGGATTGATGCCCTCTAAAGGTATAAATAATAGCGTCTACATTGGGGCCTAAAATTAGGTTTTGATACTTTTTATGATCCATTATTACTCCGTTATCTGTTGCAGAAATGAGCAACGAAGCCTCTTCATTTACATCTTCTAGACCCAAACTACAGGTGATGGCCTGGCCTTCGGTCACTCCATTAATTGCTACAACCTTACAATTGGAATATTGCGTTTGAAGCACTTCTTTTAACGGATAATTATCCAAATGCTCTTGCAATGTAACGAAAATATGGCTTTCACTTTTTGGCAAAGACTCAGCCGCTTGGATAATCATCGGTTTGCCACTTACCGGAATTAAGGGTTTCGGATTCTTATACCCTGCTTTAGCAAAACGACTGCCATGGCCCGCTAATGGAATCAAAGTGATTGAGTTCTTCTCTGCTGCTGGCTTAACCCGGTTTTTAATTATGGTTCTAAAATAACTAGACCAGGTATTATATTCTTCCACATCCTGCGGTGTTCCCCATTGCAGCATGTGTTGAATATTGTATATTGACACTTTCAATCCATCGCGTACCAATAGATTATAAATTAAGGAAACGTAATACTCTCCATTCAGTGAAATATCTTGATTCATTAATTCCTTAAAATACTTTTTTACAAAAGCCCCTTTCTTGAAATAATACGTTCCATTTGAAGCAAACTCTTGCATTCTATTATCGGTAAAGGGTTCTTTCTCTTTAATTTCAAGCATCCATTGTTTATCATCGCGCATGAATGCATAATTGGTGCTTCCAAGCATATGCGGATGAAAATTTTTATACGAAGGAATAGCGCCATCTGCATTTCTTTCTCTGGTATGTTTTAAAAAGTCATGGTAATCCCAATAGGTGCCAAAATCACAGTAATTCACAATCACTTCTTCATCGTCATCAATGTGTTCTTCAATTAAAGATACCGCATAAACAGGACCTTTCTTATGGTTGGGAATTTCAATTACATTGGCATCCGGTTGTATGCGCAATAAAACCTCACGCATGTTGGTTTCTGCAAGATGCTTGGCATTGCAGATAAACGTAAACTTATTTTCGCCAGGGAACAAATTGCATACGTGTTCGATAATAGGCTTACCGTCAACAACAATTAAGGGTTTAGGATCAGTGTATCCGGCATCAATAAATCGTTTACCGATACCCGACATTGGTATAATAATATGCATAATTTAAAGGCTCCGTCTATATTTTTCCATATCCAACCCTAATATTTCAGCAACTGCCGCATCTGAGATATACTTGGGTGCCAGATTATTCATTTTTTGCGCGTTTAAGATCCATAGCACTGAATAAAGTACTTCATGAACACCCATAACTTTCTGATCAGGTAAGCTATACATAATTTTATCTTTTTCTATTTGAATGGGGAATTCACCTGATCCAATCTTATTGTGCAGAAAAACAGCTTGGTCTGGGAATAATTGGTCTTTAAGATCAACATCATTCAACACTTCAAGAAGACCGTCTGTATCCGTAAAACAGTATTTCTCTTCAGCTATTCTTTCCAAAGGTAAATAGTTGATTGCAGGGAATTTATAATCTAGTTTTTCAGTAACACCTAAATGTAAATCAATCGCCTCTTGCAGATTGTCTGAATGACTAATTAAGCCATGATTTTCTAGGAAAATCAACTTTTTTTTATCACTTCTTGCAATGGCTTTACTTAAAGGATAACCAGGTGTTATATAAGGAATATAGGTTTGCTCTTTGAACAAGTCATTGATGATCTCTTCTCCCCCTTTACTGCACAAAATGACGTTCAGATACATGGGGTGGGTATGCACCACATATTTATTAAGCACTGCATGAAAGCCGGTTTCCATACTTGGTAAAAACTGATCCGAGCCAACAATACAACTGGTCACAAACTCTTTAGATTCTTTATTGGGGTTATTCAATTCTAGTGATTCGTCATAGAAATAGGTGCTCACTTTTTTATGATTGACATCCACAGCTCCTCGGTCTTCGTTAATATCACTCAAACGCATTCCACTTGCCTTAATTTCCATGAGCAATTGATCTTTAACCGAAGTATTGCCACCGGCAGACTGAACCCACTCTATCCCAGATTTAAATGGATTTGAAAGTGCTATTAATTCACTCCTTAAATTCATAAGCTATTAAAAATACAAACCGCTACCATCAATTGAATTAAACCTTGATTATTTCCTTTCCAATTTGCATTATTAATGCCTAATTCACTTAAAATCCCAAACTCTTCAGTAGCTACAAGCTCGACTACCTTTTCATTAATTAGACCATTAAATTCTACTGTTTGCAAATTATTCTCTAAAAATTCATGCTTAATTTTTAATTCAGAATTTTTGCTCAATAAAGATAATAATCCATCTAAAGGAATTTCCGCAGGCAAGGTTACCTGAAGACCTTCATTCCCTTCAATGAGTTTGGGTCGAATGATGATATCAGCCAACTCTTTTTGGGATTTGATAAACTGCCTACTATCCCCTTCTCTATCCTTTATCTGCTTAATAACGGCCTCTTTATCCTTTCCTCTTTCCTCCGTATCTCTGGTAACTTTTCTTTTGAGTAGAATTTCATCCTCAGGGTCTAAATAAATTTTGAGGTCATACAGATTACTTTGGCTTCTCAAATAAAAACTATGTAACCCTTCGAAAAGAACCAACCTGTTTGATTTTATTTCAAAGGGTAAGGTAAACTTGCCATTCTTATGATTGTATTTCTGCCTATAAATCGTATAGCCATCCTTGAGTTTTTTGATATGATCTAAGTCTGTGTTTAGATCATTTGCCTTAGGATTTAAGTGGGTTATACTTTTCCAGTTTTCATTACCACGCTCCCATTTATGCATATCATCTCCTCTGATTACCGTTGTATTAGAAGTGCCAAAAACGGATAGCAAATCTTCACTTAGGGTTGATTTTCCTGAACCCGAATCTCCACTTAATCCAATTAACATGGGTTGGGAAAACAGTTTTCTATTCAAATGGGCCTTGATCCCTTTTTGATATAACACAATTAGAAAGAGAAGCAATGCGGTCTGAAGCACCGTAAATATGATATTTACATGCAAAGCATTTAATGAAAGAATACTATAGATAGATTGCGTATTACCCTGATTCCAAATAGTTAAATTTAAAAAATCACTATTGGGTATGATAGCAAAATACATAAAGAAGGCAATATTGAGGAACACAAAAAAAGATTTCGCTTCACCATTAAACTTAACAATGAAATAGATAAAGAAAGGAACAATCCAATAGTACCATCCTGGCATGGGAGTTATGAATAAGGTTAATGTTCCAAATCCAAAGGCTAGAAACAACAATAATAAATCTCTGCTCACCCATTTTCTGCTGTACATAACAATGGTTTGTACCAATAGCAATGCAGGAATGATTAAGAAGACTCTATCTTGACTAAAACTAAAGGAAGCAGTAAACATTCTGCTTTGCACTTCATTATTATAAACCATTTGAAAGTAGCCAGTAGACCAAACAAGAAGGTTTATTGCCAAAATAACAAATAAAAACGCCCCCACCTCTTTCACAACGTTGAAAATCTGGGGACGACTGTATCTATAACGGTAAATAAATACAAATGGAAGCGCTAGTGCGATAGAAGTCTTAGTGCATATAGCCAAGGCCAAAAGAATAGAAAACCAAACAAACTTATCTTTGAATAAAAAATAAAGAGATACAATCAATAATGCAATTGGGACCACATCAAGCTGTCCGTGAACATATGTTATGTAAATTAGTATGGGTGAAAGCCAATAAAATATAAGGACTTTCCTTTGATGTGTACTTAACCATCTAAGCAATACGAGTAAAATGATAAAGTCAAAAACCAAGCATGTGATTCTGAATAATAATAAGCTAAGCACATTGGCTGTTTCTGGAATTGGTGTAACCCATGACGCAATTTTATGTGGCAGATAAAAAATAAATTCCATCAATGCTGGGTAAGGAAATTCAATCTTAGAATCAGTAAAATAATTGTATGCATCGCCATGATTTACGGCATGTGATATAAAAGGCAAAAACAGTTCAGTTAGGTAAGGAGAAGCTAGAAAGCAGCCCAAAATTAGTTTTATAACGATCCCCCAATAAAACAATGGAGATGAAATGCCTTGTACCTTGGCATTTCCATTTTTATCATAGAATATATTTTGATAAAGACCTCTCAAATCGAGGTCCAAAACTAGGTATTTTTTTTCTTAAGATTGGATTAAAATGGATGAAACCAATCAATGCCTAAATTTTCTGCTCCTTGCTTATCTTTCGAAAGACTATCTCCTACCATTACAACCTGACCTGCAGTCAATTGAAGTTTTGCTAACGCCATCTTAAATGGCTTACTTGCCGGCTTTTCTACTCCGGCTTCTTCTGAAGTTACCAAATAATCTACCCACTTACCGAGTCTTAGTTTTTCAAATTTTCTAAGCTGTATTTGTGTCGTAAGATCTGTTACAATGGCAATTTTCTTGTTTTGATTCTTACAGAGATCCAAAAATAAAAGTGCTTTTGGGTGAATTTCCATAATTGAAAGAAATACACTCCAATACGCTTCTTCTAAATCCAATGCAAGTTGTGCTTGAAAATCATCTGCTATCTCTTCAATCATATATTTTGCGTACAACAACCGGCTATGGCTCGCTGCATGTCCATCTAAATTCATATGAACCTTTTCTCTTGCAGCCCTGTAATGCAGGTTGGCCTCTTCAAGAGGAATGCTAAAAGAGTCGCATAATAAATCAAGCATTGCCTTTTTACCCACTTGATGGCATGAATCATACAAATAGATTGTATCGTCTAAATCGAGTAATACCCCTTTATAATTAGTTAAATCTATATCAGTAAACATACTTCTGTGTAGCGCCACCCATTTTTTTCACTTTATAAATGAGCGTTAACATAAAATACTGTTGCAATCTATTACTTTCTGAAATAGTTACAAAACCATTGCTGGCAGATCTGCTAATTCCCACATTTTGCTTGAAAATATCATAAGCAGTGAGTTTCAAATTCCATTTTTGATTTTTATCCAATGGGTGTTGGATATAGGCGTGAAATAGAGGCACAATTTTACCAATACCAGGAACAGCTCGTTGATCATCAATATCCAGATTAAGCTTAATAGAGGTGCCAAACGGCAATATCGATCGCAGGCTTCCGGAAACACCCTGAGTAACTTGGTTATAATTCAGCAATTCATTGCCATCGTTCTTGTTATTGGTTTGATTGAGTTCATACGATATATTGAACGCAAGTGAATCAGAGAATTCATATCCAAAACCCAGGCTATGATCAAAGCTTGAACTTTTGTTAAGCACTTTATTATTGTTGAATAAAGTGGGCATCTCATTATATACCTGTGAAAGACCATAGGTCAGTAGTATTTTACGATATACTTTAAAAGCTGCGCTGGTGTATGAATTGAAATTTTGATAGCCAGTCAGCAATACTGGGTTAGATTGTATTAATCCGTTCTCGTCGGTAAACGATTGTGTTACTTTATAGTTATCACTTTGAGAATAATTCAAATAGGTCACAAACCTTTGAATAAACCCTTTTTTGGGTTGTCTTCTAAAATTAAAGCTCGCATTATTGATTAAACTTTGTGCCAAATTTGGATTGCCAATGGAACGGTTCCAAATATTAAAAATGTTATACACTGGTAATAAATCGGAACCCGAAGGTATAGAGAACGTTCGGTTAAAATTTATACTTATTCGATTAAAACCTCTCCTGCCGTAGGAAAAATAAAAACGAGGTAAAAACGCTCCATAATTATTATCGATTTTCGTTTCTTGGTTTAAGAAATTGCTTTGACTATTTATATTGGCCATTGTATAATTCAACCCAAATCTGGCATAAATCTTCTTATCCCAATAGGATATGGCAGTACCTAGTGAAGTATTACTAATCTCGTTATCCATAATACTTGATAAGGAATCTACTTGTTGCGCATAGTTTTGCTCAAATGAATTATTAAGAATCTGCGCATTATATGCTTTGCCATTGAACGTGTTGAATTGACTGAATCGTTCTGCGTTAATACGCAATGAGAAATTATTTTTCAGCGGAACACGCAAATGCATAGTTGCCTGATAAAAACGGTTCTTATTGTTTCTATCATTGAAAATATTAAAAGAGTCGGTGTTAGAAAGTGTATATCGATGTAGATCCGTTTTTTCATTTTGATCGGATACTTTTACCTGAGTCCACAGACTCAAATCTTTGATTTTTCTACTCAATCTATTCCATAGTTCCATTTGCAACAAATGCTTGTCGCTTGTTTGAGATGAAAGCGAGTTTATATTTCCTTTATTGATTAAGTTATCGTTAATACTAATCTCGTTATCAGATTTTTCACGCATCAAATTATCTCCTAAATTACCTGTAAACACAGCTTCGTACCAAAACATGCTATCACTTCTATCTGAATATGCAACTTTATAATTGGTTTCAGTATGTGAGCCACTGCTGAGATTTTGGTTTTTTGATGTCCGGATGGATGTATCAGAAATAATATTCTGACTTTCTGTACTATTCTCACTCGTAAAGAAATTGGTTTTGTGTACAATGTTTCCCGAAAGCTTTTTTTCATTCGCCACTTCGTTGAAATACGAAAACCCATAGTCCGCGTTATTATTAATATTTCCTTTCTCTTGGAAATTATACGCTCCATTGGTCCATGATTTTGCATTCCAATCTTGGCCCATTCTCGAGTTGTTGACCCATCCGTGCCAGCTGCTGAAGCCAAAGTCAAAACCGCTGTTATTGATATTGTTTCCATTGGCTACCAAAGAAAGCTTTCGATCTCCCTTGAATGAATTTAACCTTAAGCCTGCTTCAAAAAGTTCATTGCTACCTGCTCCCAATAGAGCATCTCCAAAATATCCATTATTTGCCCCTTTCTTTAGGTTTAGATTAATGGTGACTTCCCCATCCTCTTTAACTTCACCCAACTCATCCTTGTCCTCATAAACTTGAACCTTGTCTATCATATCGGCTTGCAAAGTTTTGGATACCAAAGCGGGGTTGTTTCCAAAGAACTCAGAACCATCTACTGTAATCTTCTTGATGTCTTTGCCGTTTACTTTTACTGCTCCACTTACATCAACCTGAAAGCCAGGTATCTTTTTAAACAGTTGGGCTACATCAGACCCTGGCAGTACCTTAAACCGATTCGCATTTATTTCTATTGTGTCTCCACGCATAGTGATTGGGGAGGTTTTAATCTTTACTTTCGATAAAGTGTTCCATTTGGGATCAGAAACCAATTTTATGTCTTCATCGCGCCAATAAAAATTAGATCCTGCTTGATACGTGCGATGCGTCTCTAAATAGCCAAAATAACTAAAGCTCACTAATATCGAATCTAAGCTATTTACCTCCATATAGAAATTCCCATTCTTTGTAGTGAATGTAAAATTAAGCAATGCGGTGTCTTTAAAGTTAAACGCACTCACCGTTACATCCGCAAGTGGCTTCATAGTAGCACTATCCAAAATCTTCCCTTTCACGCGTATTTGTGCATTTAAAGACATTCCTACGAATGCTAAAAAAACAATTAAGGATATTCTTTTTCTCATAGCAAAAGGCAATAATAGATTAAGATATGTCACTAACGTTAGGGTAAACTATAAATTTCATACTTACTCCGATAAAAACACAATTAAGACAACATCACCCATTGGTTTGTTGGTTTTCAGGAAAGCATATTATCCACAAATCTAGCCTCACTATGTTGGTATCTATGGTTTCAGGCACATCTATGATTAACTAACTTTGCTATTACGTATGGCAGAAAATAAGCAACCATCTCATAATTATACAGAAGATAGTATTAAGTCGCTTGACTGGAAAGAACACATCCGTTTAAGGCCAGGCATGTACATAGGTAAATTAGGAGACGGCACCAGCGCTGATGATGGAATTTATGTGCTTGTGAAAGAAGTTCTTGATAATTGCATCGATGAACATGTGATGGGCTATGGCAAGAAAATCGAAATTAAAGTTACGGAGAAAAGGGTAGTTATTCGAGACTATGGCCGCGGAATCCCGTTGGGAAAAGTAATTGACTGTGTTTCCAAAATAAATACTGGAGGTAAATATGACAGCAAAGCCTTTCAAAAAAGTGTCGGGCTGAATGGCGTTGGTACAAAAGCAGTGAACG
The DNA here is from genome assembly GCA_943788195.1 of uncultured Bacteroidia bacterium. GTDB lineage: Bacteria > Bacteroidota > Bacteroidia > NS11-12g > UBA955 > CALSPH01. Next base: position 1,516,163 of record CALSPH010000001.1, on the reverse strand, counting down.
CGCTTTCCGATTATTTCTGCATCGAATCCTTTCGAGATGGCAAGTCAAAAAAGGCCGAATTTAAGCGAGGTATTCTAAAAGAAGATCTTCCTGAGTCTTCATCTGAAGAAGCCAATGGCACGCGTGTAGAATTTGTACCAGACGAAAGCATTTTTAAACATTATCGGTATATCAGTGATTATTTAATTAATCAAATATGGAACTATGCATTTCTGAATTCAGGGTTAACCATTCACTTTAATGGGCATCGGTACTTCAGCAAAAATGGATTATTGGATCTGCTTCAATCTAAGGTCAAAGAGGATCAGTTAAATTACCCCATTTGTCATTTTAAATCTGAGGATATTGAAATTGCCATCTCACATACCGATCAATACGGTGAAGAGTACTATTCATTCGTGAATGGTCAAAATACTACGCAGGGCGGTACTCACCTTTCCGCATTTAAAGAATCCATTGTAAAAACAGTTCGGGATTTTTATAAGAAAGATTTTGAAGCTTCTGATATTCGTGGAAGTATTGTTAGTGCAGTGAGTGTAAGGATACAGGAACCTGTTTTTGAATCACAGACCAAAACCAAATTAGGAAGCTCAGAAGTAGGGCCAGATGGGCCTACACTGCGAACTTTTGTCAATGATTTTCTAAAAAATCAATTGGATAATTATTTGCACAAGAATCCTGAAACAGCCGATGCATTACTTAAGCGAATTCTGCAAACTGAACGCGAAAGAAAAGATATGGCTGGTGTGCGAAAATTGGCCAAAACCAAAGCAAAGAAAGCCAACCTTCACAATAAAAAATTACGCGATTGCAGGGTACATAAAACAGATATTAAACATGATGCTGCAGCAGAGTCTACCTTGTTCATCACTGAGGGAGATAGTGCCAGTGGATCAATTACCAAGTCTCGTAACGTTGAAACTCAAGCCGTATTTAGCTTAAGAGGTAAGCCATTAAATTGCTATGGTCTAAAAAAGAAAGTGGTTTATGAAAACGATGAATTCAATCTACTTCAACATGCCTTGAATATTGAAGAATCCATAGATGATTTGAGATATAACAGAGTGGTTGTAGCCACTGATGCAGATGTAGATGGGATGCATATTCGACTGCTACTGCTCACCTTCTTTTTACAATTCTTCCCAGATTTAGTGAGAAACGGCCATCTTTACATTCTTCAAACCCCATTGTTCAGGGTCCGAAATAAAAAGGAAACCATCTATTGCTATAGCATTACAGAGAAATTAGAAGCAATTAAAAAACTAACTGGAAAGCCTGAAATTACGCGATTTAAAGGTCTTGGAGAAATCTCTCCCGAGGAGTTTGGGTTATTTATTGGTGAAGATATTAAACTGGAACCAGTATTATTAAGTCAAGACACTTCCATTAGCGATTTACTCAGTTATTTCATGGGAAAAAATACGCCTGAAAGACAAAAATTTATTATTAATAACCTCCAAGTGGAAAAAGACCTGGAAGAATTAACTAATATTGACGAGGAATTAGATCCTGAACCCAAAGAGGATTTAGAAGTCGCTTAAAAATAAACCATAATTTATGAAAGCTTTTCTAGCAACTATAGCATGCTTATGCATTGTAATGAGTGCAAACGCGCAAAAATATGACACCATCTCGCGGGTTAGAGTTACCGCAACTAAAATACCTCAAACCCCTGAAGCAAGCGGTCGCAACATTTCCATTATCACGGCTGCAGACATAGCCAATAGCACAGCCACTTCATTTGAAGAATTGTTACGTCAAGAGACTGGTATAAACATTAACAGCCGAGGTGGTTTTGGTGTTCAAAGTGATATAGGGATCAGAGGTTCCACTTTTTCTCAGGTGCTCATCATGGTAGACAACATGCGGTTAAATGACCCACTAACCGGCCATTTCAACCATATCCTTCCTGTTGCTTTAAGTGAAATTGGATGGATTGAAATCATACGTGGACCTGCTGCTGTGGCATATGGTTCAGATGCTGTTGGGGGGCTTATACACATCAAAACCTTATCCTATTTAAATGAATTTTCAAAGGATACATTAACATCCAATGGATCTTTAAACTATGGCAGCAATAATTACTTGGGAACGGATTTAAACATTACCTACAAAAGAAAAAAATGGCATGTCGGTTTCGCCAACCAAATCAACTACTCAACGGGTGAAACTTTCCTCAACCCAAATTTTGGCAAAAATTCTGCTGCTGACTCAATATTTGGAACTGACTTTAACCTCCAACAATATAGTCTGTATGGTTCGTATAATTTTGCCAACAACCTAAGGGTTTTGGCCCGTGTTGGGGCAAACGTGCGAGATTTTAATGCAAAATACTTTTACACAGCATCTACTTTTGATGAATCCAGAGAAATTGTGAATACCTTATGGAGCCAAGTAAGTATTATTAAATCAAAGACAAGCCAAGGTGAACATGATGCATTGCGGCTAGCACCACTTCAACCCAATTGGGAAGTAAATCTAGGCATGCGAAGAACACAAGATGAGTTTGATTTCAATCCGCTTATTCCTGCGAACAGGCATACCATGACCAAGATGGCATTGAACGCCAATAAACGCTTCCAAATTAAGAAAAAAGCATGGTTTTCAGCTGGTCTCCAACTTGAAAATCGCCAAATTGTATCCACTGATCGCGGTGATCACCAAAACCTGGATGGAGGACTTTATTTGATTATGAATACGGCTATTCGCAAAAAAACCAATATTACGTTTGGAAACCGCTTGGCATACAACACGAATTTCAATTTTGTTTATTTACCTCAATTAGCCATCTCGCATGCCTTTCACAAAAACCTCTCGCTGCAAGGTTCAATAGGCAAATCCATTCGCTCTGCCGACTTCACGGAAAAGTACATCAATTTCAATACCGCGTTGATAGCAGCAAATCGAAATGTCGGGAATCCGGACTTGTTGAATGAGAAAAGTACCGCCTTTGATTTCGGGATTCGGTATCGTTTGAAAAAATGGCACCAATTTTCTGCATCCATCTTTCAACGAAATTCAACTAATGTGATAGATTATGTAAACACCTTGGGGCTAGAAATCCAAAACCTTACGAATGTGTCGGATTCCAGCAATTATCTATATACCCGGAATATTGCAAGCGTAAACACCAATGGGCTTGAGTTAGGTTATAATGTGCTTATCCCATTTAAAAGTGTTGTGACCAACCTTCGTTTTGGTGTTAATTACACCTACTTCAACACCTATAACACAGAGAACGTTATCTCCAAGTATATTACTAATCATCCCAAACACACTTTAAATGGAACCGTGCAGTTTCATCATAACAATATGGATGTTGTTTTTGAAACGAATTATATAGAGCGCACTGCATCGCAACTCAACGCAATAAGTGGAAACGTGCGACCGAGTTATTTAATTGTGAACGGCAAAATTGCATATCAAATAAGTCATATTGTAAAAATCAACTTTCGGGTATTAAACATTGCAGACGAGCAATATCAGGAGATATTAGGCAGCCCAATGCCGGGCAGATGGTTTGTGGCTGGTTTAAGTTGGAAATTATAATTATGCATGCTATATGGGTTTTTGAGTTAAGACTGAACCACAACTCCGATTCATTAACACCCGTAATCAACATCACTGTTTATAACTTATAGCAGCATAGAGTCCGCTATTTATCACACTTTTATAGATTTGTGACTTAATCTAAAATCAAGCTGGAAGAGAACGAGGATAATATTGAAGATTTAAATGATGACAACTCCTATATTGAGGAGGGTGCAAGAATCAAACCTGTATCAGGATTATATGAACAATGGTTTCTAGATTATGCTTCCTATGTTATTCTTGAGCGCGCGGTGCCTGCTATTGACGATGGCCTAAAACCTGTTCAACGCAGAATATTACATGCACTGAATGTGATGGATGATGGTCGTTATAACAAGGTTGCCAATGTGATCGGAGCAACCATGCAATATCATCCACACGGTGATGCAGCAATTGGTGATGCCCTTGTAAATTTAGGTCAAAAGGAATTCATGTTTGATTGTCAAGGTAACTGGGGAGATATTCGCACTGGTGATCGAGCTGCAGCACCTCGATATATTGAAGTAAGATTATCCAAACTTGCGAAGGACATAGCTTTCAATGATCAAACCACTGAGTGGCAACTTTCGTATGACGGACGAAAAAAAGAACCGGTAACCCTTTCCATAAAGTTCCCATTGCTCCTTGCACAAGGCGTTGAAGGAATTGCAGTAGGCCTTTCTACCAAGATTATGCCACACAATTTTTGTGAACTACTTAAGGCTTCCATTCAAATCCTTAAAGGTAAAAGCACCAACATCATGCCTGATTTCCCAACAGGAGGTATGGCTGACTTTAGCGCCTATAATGAGGGTAAAAAAGGATCAAAAATAAAGGTCCGGGCTCGCATGGAGGAATTGGACAAAAAGACCATTGTCATCAAAGAGATCCCTTACGGAACCACAACAGATTCCTTAATCGATAGCATTATTAAGGCGAATGATCAAGGTAAAATAAAGATAAAAAAGGTTGTTGATAATACGGCCAGGGATGTTGCTGTCGAAATTCAACTGCAACCCAATACATCAGTTGATAAGACCATTGACGCCCTGTATGCATTTACCAACTGTGAAATGAGTATTTCGCCAGCGGCTTGCATTATTATGGATGAAAAACCACACTTCCTCAGTGTGAACGAAATCCTATCTGAATCCACGAACAACACGGTGCATCTTCTTAAAAGGGAATTGCAGATTAAATTGCACGCACTTCAAGAAAAATGGCATTTCGGTAGTTTAGAGAAAATTTTTATTGAGAACAGGATCTATCGTGATATTGAAGAAGCAGAGACTTGGGAACAAATCATTTCAGTGATAGATAAAGGTTTGGATCCTTTTAAGAAACAACTGCTTCGCGAAGTTACCGAAGATGATATCACCCGATTAACTGAAATCAAAATTAAACGTATTTCTAAGTTTGATGGTTTTAAAGCAGATGAACTAATCAAGGGACTGGAAGAAGGCATTGCCGAAACGAAGAACTTCTTAGCGAACCTTACCGATTATGCAATTCATTATTTCGAAGATTTGCTTAAAAAATATGGCAAGGGTAGAGAACGAAAAACAGAAATTCAAACATTCGATGCGATTAATGCTACCATTGTAGCAGCTGCAAATGAAAAGCTATATGCCAACTTTAAAGAAGGATTTGTTGGATATGGCTTGAAGAAAGAAGAATTTGTAGAAGACTGTTCTGACATTGATGATATTATCGCGTTTAGAAAAGATGGAAAGTATACCCTTAGCAAGGTTGCTGATAAAACATTTTTAGGCAAGGATCTTTTGCATGTAGCGGTCTTTCGTAAGAATGATGAGCGCAAGGTATATAATGTAATCTATTATGATGGAGGAAGCAAAGCTTGTATGGTTAAACGTTTTAACGTAACCAGCTTAATTAGAGACAAAGAATACGACCTAACCGCAGGGCATCCCAATAGTAAAATACTCTACTTTACCGCTAACCCGAACAGCGAAGCAGAAATTATCACTGCTCAGCTGAGCGCCTTAGCCAGTGCAAGAAAAACTCAATTCACCTATGACTTTAGCCAACTTGCCGTTAAAGGAAGGAATTCAAAGGGGAATACCCTCACAAAACATCCTGTGAAACGGATTGAATTAAAGGAAAAGGGCAAATCTACTTTTGGTGGTCTAAAAATGTACTTTGAAGCGGAGGTCGGTAAATTAAATATTGATGAGCGAGGTGAATACATTGGCTTGTTTGATACGGATGATTTAGTACTGCATCTTAAATTGGATGGCAGCTATGAATTGAAGAACCAAGAACTAATTAATAAATATAATAAAGAGGAAACGTACTCAGTTCAATTTTTCAGTGCAGAGACCCCTTTAAACTGCGTTTATCTGGACGGCAAATCGGGCAATTATTATGTCAAACGGTTTTTAATAGAAACCACCACATTAGATAAATCATTTGAATTTATTTCTGAGCACAATAAATCTAAACTACTTGTGGCCAGTACTTCACCTGATACAAGTATTGAGGTTACGACTAAAAACAAGCTAGGCGAAAAATCAACTAAAACCATTAACCTATCCGAATTTATTGATATTAAAGGATGGAAAAGTGTTGGTAACAAGTTAGGTGGCAAGGAAATTGCAAAAATTAAGCTATTAAGTAATAAAGTAATTGACCCAAGCACATTTGAAAATAAGATTAAAGAATCAAGCGAAAACGCAAAAGATGGCAATCAGCCTGAACTGTTTTAGCAAAAAAGCTTGCTTAACAATAGGCGTTTTACTCTTAACTACTCCTGTTTTAAAAGGCAACAAGGACAGTCTAAAACTTAGAGGTAACTTTTTTCGCAAAAAATCCTCAATCTCCCATGCGATTATTAAATCTTCTTATCAAGTATCTAAAATCATAAGGAAAAATAAGGTTGAAGAAAGAAATGAGCAGTTTCGTTTAAAAGGCTATGAATTGGTTTTTGAAGATCATTTTGACTCATTAAACACTAAGATTTGGCGTGTTGGACAACCTTGGGGAAAATTCAATCCTGGAGCACTACATCAATATTATGGCGATGATCAGGTGAGTATTCGTGATGGCAAATTATATCTTACAAACCAATATGCACCCAAAACGTTTAATCATGCAGACAGCCAAATATCCATCCCTTTCGCAGTTGGTTTAATCAACTCGGATATAAGTTTCACTCCAAAGTATGGATATTTTGAATTGCGATGCAGAATGCCCCAAGGGCCTGCCACATGTTGTGCATTTTGGCTGACAGGGAAATATCACTGGCCCCCTGAAATAGATATTTTCGAGAACTACGGAGGGGCTTCTGGGTCAACTGTTAATAGACAAACGCAAAGTATTCATTGGGGTGTTTCAGGCAAAGAAACGCGTGGCTATATCACAAGATCGGCCAAAATTTATCCAAAAAAGGATAGTTCGTTTCACATTTATGGCTGTGAGTGGACTCCAAATGCCGTTCGATTTTATACGGATGGAAAATTAATTAGATATCAACGCGTAAATAATAAAATGCAGTCTTGGCTAAATGAAGAAATGACGATCATTTTAAATAATGGCTTAGAAGAAAAACACCTGCCCCAAAATTACAGTAAATACATCACCAGCCATATGATTGTGGATTACCTGAAGGTATTTCAACTCGCCATTGACAAGAAACAATAACACGTATAGCTTTGGAAGGAAATCAATGATTCTAGCCTGTAAAATTGAGCTGTTGAAAGATTAAAGTAACATTTGAACTTCGATACTTGTGAAATTAACTCAAATGGTTGTTATTTGCAGGCAGTTTAACCAATAAATAATATAAATGTCAACAGTTGCAGAAAAAGTAAAAGCTATCATAGTAGATAAGCTAGGAGTAGATGAGTCTGAAGTAAATCACGAAGCTAGTTTCACAAATGATTTAGGGGCTGATTCTCTAGACACAGTGGAATTAATCATGGAATTTGAAAAAGAATTCAACATTGCTATTCCAGACGATCAAGCAGAAAAAATTTCTACAGTAGGTGAAGCAGTTACCTACATTGAAGAAAACAACAAGTAAATAATTAATATCCCATGCAGTTAAAACGGGTAGTTGTAACAGGGCTAGGTGCGCTCACGCCAATTGGAAACAATACCAATGAATATTGGAAAGGTTTAATTGGCGGAGTTAGCGGAGCAGAAGCAATTACCCATTTTGACGCGGAAAAGTTCAAAACTCGTTTTGCATGTGAACTTAAAAACTTTAATGTCGAAGATTTCATCGAACGCAGGGAAGCCAGAAGAATGGATCCCTTTACACATTACGCTATAGTTACTGCTACAGAAGCAATTGAAGATTCCAATTTATTGGAAGGAAAAGTTGATCTAAGCAGAATCGGTGTGGTGTATGGTTCGGGTATTGGGGGATTATCCTCATTTTCTAAAGAAATACGAGAATTTGGTGCAGGTGACGGAACACCGCGCTTTACTCCGTTCTTTATTCCAAAGATGATTGGTGATATAGCTGCCGGCTATATTTCAATCAAGTATGGATTGAGAGGCCCGAATTATTCAATAGTTTCAGCTTGTGCTACAAGTTCACACAGTATAATGGACGCCTTTAATTTAATTCGTTTGGATAAGGCGGATGCTATTGTTACGGGTGGAAGTGAGGCAAGTATAACGGAAGCTGCTGTTGGTGGTTTTAATTCGATGAAAGCATTATCAGAAAACAATGAGAATGCATCTACCGCCTCTAAGCCATACGATAAAACCAGAGATGGATTTGTATTGGGTGAAGGTGGTGCATCACTTATTTTAGAAGAGTATGAACATGCCAAAGCTAGAGGTGCTAAAATATACGCTGAAGTAGTCGGCTCAGGTGCCACTGGAGATGCTTATCATATAACCGCGCCACATCCAGAAGGTCTTGGAGTTATCAATGTGATGCAGGTTGCTCTTAAAGAAGCTAATTTGCAAACCACAGATATTGATTATATCAACACCCACGGTACTTCTACCCCATTAGGCGATATTGCTGAGGTAATTGCAATTCAAAAAGTATTTGGAGAGCATACTAAAAAGCTCAATATCAGTTCTACCAAAAGTATGACAGGTCATTTGTTGGGTGGAGCAGGTGCTATTGAAGCAATCGCTGCCATTAAAGCCATTAACGAAGGTATCATACCACCAACCATAAATCATCGAGTGAAAGACGAAGCATTTGATGATGATATTAACTTCACCTTTAATAAAAGCCAATCGAGGACTGTAAATGCTGCAATGAGCAACACCTTTGGTTTTGGAGGACACAATGCCTCAATTATTTTCAAGAAGGTTGATTAATATAAAGATCAATTGACCCTCAACCCAATTACAATTTACAAAATTCATTTTTCAAAGAATAAAAAACTGTACAACAGTTTTAATAATCTTTTGGGCTTTGTTCCCGGACGGATTGAAATTTACAAACAAGCTTTAACCCATCAATCTCATTTTAGAAACAAAAACACTAAAATGAAGGACAATGAGCGGCTTGAATATTTAGGTGATGCTATTTTGGATGCCATTGTAGGTGATATATTATTTAGAAAATTCCCCTTTAAAGGAGAAGGATTTCTTACTGAAATGAGAAGCAAAGTAGTAAGTAGAAACAACCTTTCCAATCTTGCACGGAAAATGGGAATACTCAGTCATATTCAGTATAATATAAGTAATAAAAGGAATCAATCATTCATCAATCAAATAAGTGGTAATGCACTAGAGGCCATATTTGGCGCAATATACCTGGACAAAGGGTACCATTTTACCGCTCGATTCTTCGAAAAACGAATCTTTAAAATGTATATTGATATCGACCATTTAGAAGAAGAAGTAATCAGCTATAAGGGGAAACTTTTTAAATGGAGTCAACAATCAAGGAAGAAATTGGAGCTAAAATGTACCGAAAAACCCTTAGATAACAGAATGCTTTATCAAATTGCTGTGATAGTGGATGAACAAGTTATGGGTGAACATGAGCATTTGTCTAAAAAGAAAGCAGAAGAACTGGCTTGTAAAAAAGCCTGTGAAAAGCTAGCTATTTAAGCTTTGCTCTTTGTATATTTAACAAAGAATCAATTTCCTTGCCCTCCCAAGATTGGATTAACATTTCAGCCGCTAATGGAGCATGAAATAGACCTCTTGAGCCCATACCAGCAAATGCATACAGATTATCTCTAATGTGCCCAACAATTGGCATTCGGTCGTAAACCGCAGGGCGTACCGCAGTTCTATGACGCAAAACTTTTGTTATTTTTAAACCTTGCCGTGCAGCTTTATCAAGCAGTAGTTCAGCTCTAGCTGGATCTGGATAAACTCGATCAAAATCATGAATATACGTGCTACCCAGTATTGCTTTGAAATTTGATTTCGGAATAATAAACAAGCCATCGAGATGCTTGAATGCATAGTCTGCTGCTGTTTCAACTTCGAGAATATCTCCCAAAACAGGTCTAAAAATATCCGATCGATAAGATGCACCCAATTGATTATGTTCAATCTTGCCCGTGGCAAGTATTACTTTATCAAAATTGAGGCATAATTCTTTCAAGTCATTGATTTTGGTGGCGTTAAAATACTTGATATCTGAAGCAAAAGAATGGATTAATTGCTCCGTTTCAATCCATCCAGTGTAGTTAATCAATAGTTGATCATTGCTTTCATTCCAACGAATAAAACTTTGTTCAGCAGCGAGACTTCCTGCCCAATCGTTCTGTTCTCTCGTTTCTAAAACATCCATTCTCATGAGGTCACGATGCATAAAGTCATTATCCCATTTTTCATAAAAACGCCATGCCCTTTCCGCAAATTCTTTGGCCCTCCAAATGGGTTTTTTTCTACTCACTGATAGCGGATTCAATATCCCAGCTGCCACTTTTGAAGGTGTTTCGCTATTGTAATCATCAAAAACATGTACTTCAAAACCTTCACTCAAACATTGCTTGGATAAAATGGCACCCGCAATACCAAAGCCAACAACCGCTATTTTAACCATTGAGTATCCGATCAATTAAAATTCCTGTTGCAACCCCTGCATTCAGAGATTCAGCATCACCAATTCGTGGGATACTAATCCGTTTTGCCCTTAAGTTTTCATATAATGTAGCATCAATACCATGCGACTCGCTACCAATTATTAGACAAAAAGGACCCGTAGATTTATGGATAGAATAGATAGATTCACCCTCCAACATGGCTGCGTAGATCTTCTCATTAAAATTCTTTAATGTATCCAGCAAATCGACTCTAAACACCTTTACCCGAGCAAAACTGCCCATTGTAGATGAAATCGCCTTTGAATTGAATTCCTCCACTGTGCTCCTTGATACCAATACTTGCTCTATTCCATACCAATCCGCAATGCGAATAATTGTCCCTAAATTTCCCGGATCATTGATCGAGTCTAATGCAATCATACTTTTGGAATAATCTACGGATCCGCTTTCGCGCATATTAAAAACTCCAACCACAGGTGCAGCAGTTTTAAAGCTGCTTATCTGATTCATTTGAAGGGAAGTTGCAGCTACTGGTTCGACATCTACAGATAGTTTTAGTTTATGTGGCACATTCTCTTGTACTATAATAGATTCAGCCTTCCACCCTTGGTTAATAAATTCTTGCACAGCCTTTGCACCTTCAACCAAAAATTGGCCGTATTTTTGACGATACTTTTTCTGTTGAAGACTTCTATAAATCTTAATTTTATTGGTGCTAAGCATTTCGTTATTCTTGTAATTGTAGGATGGTTATTTCTTTTTTCAGCATGTTCTCCTTATAAAATGGTGCCCAAAGACAGGTATCTTCTAAAAAAGAACGAAGTTAAGGTAGAAGGTTCAATTAAGAAACCCAAAAAAAGTGAACTTGAAGAACAAATTAGAGCTCGGCCAAATCGGAAAGTTCTTTTTCTCATGCGTTTTCATCTCAGAACCTATAGTTTAGGATCTTCCCGCAAGAAGCCCGAGAAGCATAAACGGAAAATCCGAAAATTTCTACGAGAAAAAGTAGGCGAAGCCCCAGTATTATTTGATACCATAAGTACAAGAAAAAGTGCTCGTAATATTCAACAACTTATGTTTAACAAAGGGTATTTTAACGTTCAAGTTACCTATCAGTTGGACTCAGGCAGAAGCAATAGAAGAAGAAAAATACGTGTTTCTTATATCATTAAACCGGGCACTGTTTATACGGTCAAAAGAAACGATATGTTAACCGGTGAATTTGAAGTAGATTCAATTCTAGATGCCAATAAGTCCGCAAGTTTTCTTGTACCAGGCGATCAAATTGATTTTTCATACATGAGCAAAGAACGCTCACGGATCGATAACTTAATGAAGAACAATGGATATTTCTATTTCGGTAGAGAATATGTTGAGTTTGATCTAGATACACAAAACCATCAAGTAAAAATTGAGACCGTTGTTCTTTCTCCTGATGACTATGATTATCATCGAGTGGTGAAGCTAGATTCGATTAAAGTTATTTTTCCGCCTTTGCCTGCTTATAAAAAAGCAGATAAAGGTATTGAGAAAATGAACAATATCTATTACCAATTATATGGGTATCCAATAGATAAACAATTGATAGAAAAGCGCATTTATCTAGCTTATAACCAACTGTACAGTAAAAATAAAACAGAGAAAACATATACCCGGCTAGCCGAACTTCGCCTGTTTAAGAGCATTGATATTATTTTCCATCCTTCATTAAAGGACTCTGCAAAGTATATTGATGTCACTGTTTATTTGAACCCTCATACCAAACAAGAATATACCATTGAACCACAAGGCGTTATATCTTACGATATACAGTCATTGGCACAAACAAACCAAAATCGTAGTTTTGGTATTGGAAATGCACTAACGTACACCAATCGAAATATTTTTGGTAATGCTGAACAATTTAATCTTTCAGCCATCACCAGTTTTCAAGCACAAATTGGGGGCAATTCAAATACCATTTTTGAACAATCCCTAAACGCAGGTCTAAATCTACCTGGGAGTAGAATCCTGCATGCTTTAGACAAAAATCCAAAAATACTTAACTATTCGACACAGATTAATGCTTCCTATGTTTATCAGCGAAACCCAGACTATAGGAGAAATATCCTACCTACAAATTTCAGTTACTTAATTAATAAAAGAAATAACAATAACTGGTTGGTAACACCCGTTGAAATTAACTTCAACCGTTCCACAGTCAATCCCGGTTTCTACAATCAATTGACGGTTGAGCAGCAAAAATTCATATCCGTTCTTTTTGCACGAAACTTAATTGCGTCATCCCATTTAACCTACTACACCACGCGTATTTCAAAAAAAAGGCCTCAGAATAAATGGTATTTAAAATCCAATGTAATTGAACTTGGGGGCAATAGTTTATATGCTCTGTCTCGCATTATTGGCTCAACCAAAGACTCATTGGGTGTATATAATTTACTTAGTGTGCCCTTTTCGCAATACGTTCGTACTGATTTAGATATTCGATTGACACAGGATATCGATACACGTAATACATTTGTTTATCGATTGAACACGGGGCTTGCTTTGCCCTATGGCAATAGAGATTTTCTTCCAGTAGACAAACGTTATTTCATTGGTGGAGCAAACAGTTTAAGGGGCTGGAACCCAAGAGCTATGGGCCCTGGAAACCTGCGTGATACAACAAATTCAATCAGTTTAGATCGGACTGCTGAAATGCTTATTCTAGCAAATTTTGAGTATAGATTTGATGTCGTTAAAAACCGCGTTGAAATGGCTTTGTTTTTTGATGCAGGTAACGTTTGGAATATTATTGAAGGTGAGGAAGAAGAAAAATTTAGATTGAATCGTTTCTTAGAAAGTACTGCTTTGAATACAGGATTGGGCTTACGATTGGATTTTCAATTTTTTCTATTCCGACTGGATTGGGGAATTCGAATGCATAACCCAGCATTGGATGCAGGGAATAGATGGATTATTCAAGATTTTTTCAAGCCCAAATTCATAACAAATGAGACCTTAATCAATATCGGCTTAGACTATCCTTTCTAATTTGGTATTATATTTGAATCGATTTTATACATAATATGAAAAACTTAACCTTTAAAATTAGTTTAATAGCCGTTGTATCTGCTTTGGTCTTGGTTTCATGCAAGGACCAAGACGGTGATTTCAATATCTTCAGTTTAGAAGATGACAAGCAATTAGGTGCTCAAGTTGATTCTCAAATAGAGGCGGATCAATCCCAATTTCCAATAATGAGCAGAAGTCAGCACACTGCTGCTTATGGGCATCTTGATCGAATTACAAACACCATATTAAACAGTGGTCAAATTACCTATCGTAATGATTTTAAATGGGAAACACACCTCATTGAAAATGATTCAGTGTTGAATGCATTTTGCACACCAGGTGGATACATATATGTTTACACGGGCTTAATTAAGTTTCTGGAGTCTGAAGATCAGCTTGCTGGAGTAATGGGTCACGAGATAGCACATGCGGATAAACGACACAGTACCGATGCGATGACAAGACAATATGGGGTCCAAACATTGCTTGGGATTATTTTCGGGCAAGATGGAGGAGCTGTTGCAAGAATTGCGGTTCAGTTAAAAGAATTACAGTATGGTCGCAAGGCTGAAAGTGAAGCAGATGAATTCTCTGTAATCTATTTATACCCTACTGAATATGATGCAAGGGGCGCAAGTCGGTTTTTCGAAAAGCTAATTAACAGTGGCCAAACTGGTGGAGCTCCAACTTTTTTAAGTACACACCCCGATCCTGGTGATCGTGTAATGAAAATTCAAGAAAAGTGGACTTCCTTAGGTGGAAAAGTTGGCGGTGTATTTAAAACGAGATATGATCAATTTAAGGCAAGTCTTCCTTAATAAAATCTAAAAGAATAAAATAAAAAAAACCACTTGTTATTTTACAAGTGGTTTTTTTATACCCCAAGCAAAAAGATGGGTTCGTTGCGATCGCTTATTATAAATACCATCCGGTTTCAATTCATCGATATGAACCGTACCAGAAGCATGAATTATTTTACTGTTATTCAAGACCAATCCAACATGATTAACCTGGTTATCGTCATTTATAAAAAAAGCTAAATCGCCTGGTTCTAGCTCCTTGAAGGTTAATTGATTTTCCGAAATTGTAGATTGTGGCCTACTATCCCGAGGGATTTCCAAACCAAAAGCTCGATATACCATTTGAGTTAACCCGCTGCAATCGATCCCATATATGCTTCTCCCCCCCCAAATGTAAGGTGTTCCCAAAAATTGGGCACTTATTCCTTTCAATTCTGTTGGTACATCTAAACTGTGTTCAATCCACTGAAAATCAACATTATTGAGCGTAAAATCGCCTTCAAAACTAGTTACATAACAACCAGGACCAATATGTATCGTTTCATTTGTATCCACCTTACGCATTGTACCCACAAATGAGCATACTTCAAGTGCAACCTCTTTATTCAATGGATTATGATTGCTTAGACTCATCCAAGCTTCGTAGCCATCAGACCGGTTAATAATTTTTAACCATTCCCCTTTTTCTTCAATTATTTTATATTGCTCACCAAAAACCAATGAGCTGATCATTTCTGAACTGGATTTTGCTTCAGCTCGCAAAGCTGTAAATCCATCCAAACAGATCCCTAAATTTTCCATTAGATATGTAAACTTGCCTTCCTTTCCAATAGCTGTTCCTCTGTTTCAACTCGGTCTGGATCTGGAACACAGCAATCAACTGGACAAACAGCCGCACACTGAGGCTCTTCATGAAAGCCCATGCACTCAGTACATTTGTCTGGAACAATATAATAAACCTCATCAGATATAGGTTCTCTGCGATCGGCTACATTTACAACAGAGCCATCTTCCAATGTAAATGTTCCATCTACATTAGTACCATCTTTAACCGCCCATTCCGCTCCCGCTTCATAAATAGCGTTATTCGGACATTCTGGCTCACAAGCTCCACAATTAATACATTCGTCCGTTATGATTATAGCCATGGTGCAAATATCCAATATTTTAATATGTTTTATGGTAAAAATTCAATCATTTTTAAATTCTGGATATTACATTCAATATCATAGAAAAATCAGATGAATCTCAGTTAAAAATCACAATGTCATATCTCTGTAATGTAAAGCCTTACCTTGATTAAATCTGGGGGTTTTGATGACCTTTGCAGTAGCATATGAAAAGAATCTTACTAGCTCTTGTACCATTTATCTTTATTGCATTTTCAACAGAAGCGTTTAATGTAAAGCGAGATTCGGTTGTCATGGGACCCGAATATCAAAATGATGTTTATTATTCTTTCAATAGTTCAATCACTCGAACTGTAGTTAATAACTTGAACTATCATTTGGCTTTTTCTAATATGGTAAGCCAAGATGATCGTTTTTATACTCTGTGGTTAAATCCAGAGAGAGCCAAAGCATTTGTTAATCCAAGTCAGAAAACCATCAGTTGGAATCAATTTGATGCTACGGGTTCAGAAAATTGGGATGAACTAAGAAATGCAGATACAAGTTGGGGAAAAGGTGCTTTTTCTCAAGGCAAAGAAGCTCATCCAAGATACACTTGGGCTGAATACAAAGCAAATGGTGATATGCGCGGAGACTCCTTATACTTACTAAAAATATACAATCCTGTAACCACAGATTTTGATATTGAATTTAAACTGATGTTAACCCAGCGTCTCTCCAATAACGGCGCAAGAACCTGGACATTTAAGCTGGGTAAAACAAATAATTCATGGGACACAACTATTACGCTTACAGACTTGGTAAACTCTGAAGGAAATTTCATGTATTATGATGTGATAAACAGAAAAGAAGTGGTTAGAGAACCTAAAACTTCAGATTGGGACTACGTTTTCACACGATATATGACTTTCACTCAAAACTTGCATTACAACGTAACTGGATTACTTTCCAATTACAATATAGCTTCCACATCAATTGCAGGAGATATCAATGATCCAAACATAGACAACTACCTATCTCAATGGCAATATAACACCTTGATTAATAACATTGGCTTTGAATGGAAGTTGTTCAATATGAACACATTCAAATATGAACTCGAGCAGAACAAAGTTCGAATCATTAAAAAAGATTTAGGTAATGGATTAGCTGATTTTTATGCAATGCAATTTGTGCGTTTTGATGGAAGGACTACCGGCAAGATTGTTTTTGATTATGCCTATTTAGGTAAATTCTCTTCCGCGCAACAATTAGAATCTGAGACCCTTAAGTTTTACCCAAACCCTACCAGCGGGAATTTAAACCTTCAAACAAGCAGTGATATTCAACATCTGGTGGTATACAACATGCATGGACAGAACATTTACGAAAAGTTTAACCCAGGCAGCTCTTTGGATCTTTCCTTTTTAACAAACGGGAACTATATTATTCAGGTAGAATTAAAGAACGGCCAAATGGTTCGGTCAAAAATGATAAAAATCTAGTTTGTTACTTTGGGCTAAACATATTCTACTCACAACCATTGTTTGCGCAGCAAGCATTGCATCACATGCCCAAAATAATATTCAAGTTGTTGGGGATGATGGAGCTCCAATTACTAATGCACTCATTACCATTCAAAGTTTAGGAGAAAATTACGCCTTAGCTTTATATCCCAATGATAGTGGTAACGTGTCTTTTGACTTAAAATTACCCATTGTTGTGCAGATTGTGGCCAATCATTACAAGAATTGGAAAGACACTCTGTATGAAGCTTCAACAAGAATAAAATTAACACCCGCTTTTACCTCGTTGCCTAGATTAGTGGTTACCGGATCGGCCAAACCCATCTCCGCAGAAGACAATGTGCACAAAGTGAAAGTGGTCGATCAACGGAAAATAAAAGAACTCGCAGCCATTAATTTAGCAGATGCACTTAGCAATGAGATTAATATTAATATTAGTCAAGATGCTCAATTGGGTTCAGGAATATCACTCAGAGGCATTCAAGGGCAGCAAGTAAAAATCCTAATTGATGGCATACCTATGATAGGACGCAATGACGGTATGCTAGACCTTTCTCAAATAAATATGAACAATGTAGATCGTATAGAAATTATTGAGGGTCCGATGTCTATTATTTATGGTTCAGATGCAAGTGGTGGTTTGATTAATATTATCAATAAACAGCCTCAAAAAAATCAAAGTGAATTAAATCTGCAACAGATGGCCACATCCAATGGAATATTTAATACGTTTGGCTCGATTAGTTTGGCAAACAAGAAAAATCAATTCAATCTCAACGGATCCAGGTATTTATTTCAAGGCTTCGATGAAAACCCAGATCTTAGAAATCCTCTATGGAAACCCAAACGGCAATTGATGGGAAACGCATTTTACCAGCACTACTTTGGAGATCAAATAAAACAAAGCATCCGTTTAAATGCCTTTAATGAGTACCTTATCGCCAAGGGCTCTCCCATTGTTACCCCATGGGAAGTTATTGCATTAGATGAGTATTATACTACAGATCGCCTTAATCTAAGCACACAAACGCATTTCCGAAATCGAAACAATCGATTAAACATTAGTTTGAATAATGCATTCAACTACTATGAACGCAATCGTATACGCAAAGTCACCAATTTGGAAGATTTAAGTCAAACAGATGCACAAGTAGATAGTAAAGACACCCAAATATTCAATTCCTTTAATAGCCGATTGATTGGTAAATATGTTCATAATTCTAATTTTTCATTTGGCTTTGGGTATGACATAAATTTAGAAAATGGACGAAGCGACCGATTAAGCAGTACTGATGGTATTTATGACTATGCCGCATTTTATAATGTCATGTACACCAAAAATAAGCTGAGTATAGAACAAGGAAGCAGGGTAAGTTATAATAGCCAATTTGCCATACCGATCATTCCTGCAGTTCATGTAAAATATAACCTATTAAAAAACGCTCAACTCATCGCTTCATATGCCAAAGGATACAGGGCTCCTTCTATGAAAGAACGATATCTCTATTTTGTTGATCAAAACCATGATGTAATCGGCAACCCAAACCTTGAGTCTGAATTGTCTCACTCGTTTAACTTTTCTATTCAAAACCATGTAGAAAATGAAAACCATGATTTAAACTATGAAATGAATGTCTTTTACACTCAAATTGAGGATATGATTGTGCTTGCCGCGCTTAATTCAAATTCAACCAGTTTTAGATATGAAAACATTGATGAATTCTATTCACAGGGTGGAAACATACGGTTCAGCTATGGAAGAAAGAATTTTGAACTTAATACTGGCTTTGGATTAGTAGGAACCAAACAAGTAAATGATAGTTTTTTGGCTGACCCAACCTTTCTATACCGCCCTGATGCTCAAATTAACCTAGGTTATTTCGTTGAATTTATTAATACAAAGTTTAATCTATTGAACAAATTCAATGGTTCAGTACCCAATTATTTTAGAGAAAATAATACGTTAAAATTACAATATAGTACCCCTTTTGTTATGACGGACTTTACGGCAATGCGTACCTTTGTGGCAGATAAAATAACCCTTGGGTTAACTGTGAAAAATATTTTTAACATAACAAGCATTCAAAACACCACGAATATTGGCAGCGCACATAGTGCGGGTGCAAATAGTTCTGCGGTAGCTTTGGGCAGACATTTTGCAATTAATTTTATATATACGATAAAGAGTGAGAAAAAATAATCTAATTATACTTGTTCTGGCAATTAGCTTTGCGCTAACTGGATGTTTCAAAGAAGAAATACCTACGAAATTCGCAGGTAGATCTCCCAACTCCAAATATGTAAAATTAGATTGCAACAGCGAAGCCAATCAAATGGTTTTTTATGACCTAAGTACCGGTTTGAATCATTCTGCACCGAACAACAATTGGCATTTAGCCTTTGATGCGCTTCCAAATGGGAATTCTGTACGAGTTAACCTAACACGTTCCAACTACCATCTCTATGTGCTAAATACAACTGATTTTAAAGTTAGTTCAGATGATGTAATTTTACAAGGAACAGAAATTATGGATAGCGTTTCTGATTGGTACTCTGGCAATGCGATTCAAATGTTAGACAGCCACCCATCAAAGGTTTACGTTTACACGCAGGAGCCTGATCTTAATGGAAGCCCACAAGGGAAAATTAAATTTCAGATTACCGAAGCAACGAATAAAACATACTCCATTCGTTTTTTGAATGAAATGTTTGTGGGTGCTAAACCGATTGACTTTGGGTTTGACAAGTACAACGCATATAACTTTAATTACTTCTCGTTTAATCATGGTGGCAGAATTGTAGAAATTGAACCCCATAAAGAAAATTGGGATATCGTGTTTACTCAATATCGTGATATGGTCAAGTTTGAGCAGGATAATAAATTCTATCCCTACCAAGTTTTAGGTACACTTATTAACCCTTATAAAACAAGTGTTTTTGAGATTCCTTATAAAGCCCGTTTCGATGAAATAGATCATCAAACTTGCAAGCTTGCGGATTGGTGCATCGTAAGTAATACCATAGGTTTTGACTGGAAGTATTACTCATTGAATAATGGTGTTTACACCACAGATACTTCCAAAGTTTGGTTGCTCAATGACAACGAAGAATTTGTTTATAAAATGCGTTTTATAAATTACTATAACAATAACGGTAACAGCGGCTACCCTTCTTTTGAATACGCTAAATTCAATTAAAATATGTTAAAAATAAGTTTGATGCTTGCAACTTTCATGTTGCATGGCTTTTTAATGGGTCAGAATTCACAGGACACCACCAAGCCAGAAAAGCATTTTAAAAATATATCCCAACTCACCAATGGTGGTGATAATGCTGAAGCATATTTTAGTCCAAATGGCAAGAAAATATGCTTTCAATCAAACAATAAATCTTGGGGGCTTAGTTGTGACCAAATCTTTTATAGCTGCATTAAAACCCTTAAGAAGAATGTAAACCAACAACCTGATATGATTAGCACCGGTTTTGGTAGAACCACTTGTTCCTATTATATGCCCAATGGTAAACATATCTTATATGCAAGCACTCATCAGGCAGATAGTGCCTGCCCTCCTACTCCCAGTACCAAGGGTAAATATCTTTGGCCTATTTATGCAAGCTTTGATGTATTGGTTGCTGATGAAAAGGGGAAAGTTATCAATAAGTTAACGGATACGGCAGGATATGATGCAGAAGCTACGGTTTCTCCAGATGGTACCAAGATAGTCTTCACTAGCACGCGAAGTGGAGACCTTGAACTATGGACCATGGATTTGGATGGCAGCAATGTCAAACAAGTTACCAATGGATTGGGTTATGATGGTGGCGCCTTCTTTTCACCAGATAGTAAAAAACTTGTCTTTCGCGCTTCTAGACCTAAAACGCCTGAAGCAATTAAAGAATACAAAGAGCTCCTGGATTCCAATTTAGTTGCTCCAACTAACATGGAAATATATACATGCAATGTTGATGGAACTGATCTAAGGCAAATCACAAACTTGGGGAAAGCCAATTGGGCACCCTATTTTCACCCAAGTGGTCAGAAAATTATTTTTTCATCCAATCACCATTCCACTAAAGGATATGATTTCCAACTTTTCATGATCAATATAGACGGAACGGGGTTAGAGCAGATTACGTTTAACAGTAAGTTTAATGCCTTCCCAATGTTTTCGCCAGATGGAAAAAAATTAATTTTTAGTAGTAACAGAAACAATGGTGGCACAAGAGATACCAATTTGTTTATTGTAGAATGGGAAGACTAGACCCCCATAACTTTAGGTTATTAAATAAATTTAAGAACAACATATTTATTACTTTTGTGAGATGGCTAGTAGCAGTGACTTAAGTAAAGGCAGTTTCATTCGGGTGAATGGTGAAATCTGTCAAATAACCGAATGGACTCATCGCACACCCGCGAAAACGAGGGCATTCTATATTGCAAAAATGAAGAACATTTATACGGGCAAAGCCGTTGAATCTCGCTTCAGAACCAATGAAGAGGTTGACTTGTTGCGGATTGAAACAACCGAACTTCAATACTTATATAAATCCGGTGAAGATTTAGTATGTATGCACAATGATACCTATGAACAAATTCCTATCTCAGAAAAACTATTTGGTGAATCAGCTAAATTTCTATCTGAAGATATGCCCGTTTTGGTTTCTTTTGATGGTGACACACCAGTAATGGCTGAAGGCCCGAAACATGTGATACTCGAAATAACCTATACAGAACCAGGTATCAAAGGTGATACAGCTACTAATACACTTAAACCTGCAACATTAGAAAACGGAGCAGAAATCAGGGTTCCCTTGTTCGTGGATACTGGTGACAAAGTAAAAGTTGAAACCGCCACAGGCACTTATGTAGAAAGAGCAAATTAGCCTTAATGCAAGTATTAACGGAAGCAAACAACTTTCTTGGATTAAGTGATCCAAAACACTTTGGTTACGATACCGCTCAGGTAGTATTCCAATCTTTACCTTACGAATACTCCAGCTCCTATCACCATGGATCAAAATTAGGACCGAAAGCCATTCTTAAAGCATCTCATTATGTAGAATTTTATGATGAGGAAATAAAAAAAGAGACATGCTTTGAACAAGGAATCTGCACATTGGAACCATTAGATTTCCAAGATGCAATAAATGAAGAAGCAATCCAGTTGATTTATCAGCATTCTTCAAAGATTATTCAAGACAACAAATTTCTGGTAAGTTTAGGTGCAGAACACACAGTAAGCTTCGGTATAATTAAGGCAATCAGTGAACATTATTCAGATCTTTCGATATTGCAAATTGATGCACACAGTGATTTAAGACAAGAATACGAAGGTTCCAAATGGTCGCATGCCTCCGTAATGGCGCGTGTAACAGAATTGGGGCTTCCTATCACACAAATAGGCATTAGAGCCCAATGCAAGGAAGAAGCAGAGTTAATTAGGCTAACCGATTCAATCAACACCTTTTACGCTCATCAAATAAGAGCAAACAAAGACTGGATGGAGCAAGCCCTAAACACGCTGAACAACAATGTTTACATCACCATAGATGCAGATGGCTTTGATCCTAGCATTATGCCGGCAGTTGGAACATCGGAACCAAATGGACTGTATTGGGATGAGACAATTGCGTTTTTTAAGCGTATTTTTGCAGAAAAGAATGTAGTTGCATTTGACATTGTAGAATGCGCTCCAAGAGAAATTGATACCCTAACCGAATATAACTTGGCCAAGTTGGCTTATAAATTAATCGGTTTAAAATATAAATAGAATGCAAAATATATACTTTGATAATGCAGCTACTACTCCTATTCATCCTGAGGTGATTGAGGTAATCAGTACAGTCATGGCGAATAATTTTGGCAACCCTTCTTCTATCCATAGTTCGGGTAGAAAAGCAAAAGGAGTGATTGAAGAATCTAGGGTTACTATGGCAAAATATATGGGATGTAGTCCATCTGAATTATACTTTACCAGTTGTGGCACAGAATCGAATAATATTGCATTACGCAAAGCTGCAGACTGCTTAGGAATTAAGCATTTCATTAGTACACCCATAGAACATCATTCAGTATTATCTACACTCAAGGATATTGTCAAACAAAATCCGGATATTGAATTACACCTGCTGGAAGTAGATGAAAAAGGAAATTATGCTCTCGAGCAGCTGGAGCAGCTCTTACAAAAACATTCAAATGTTATGGTAAGTATTATGCATGTGAACAATGAGTTAGGGAATTTAAGTGATCTAAATTCAATTGGAGCACTGTGTTCTTCAAATGATGCGCTGTTTCATACAGATGCGGTGCAGACTGTTGGATACTTTAATTTCGATTTAAGTAATATCGATATGTTATCTGCCTCAGCCCATAAATTTGGAGGACCAAAAGGAATTGGCATTTTATACATGAAAAAAGGAACTCAATTGGATGCTTTAATTACAGGAGGTGGACAAGAACGCGGTCTAAGGGCTGGAACCGAGAATGTACCTTATATTGCAGGAATGGCCAAGGCAATGGCACTTTGCTATGATCATTTAATAGAAAAATCGGCACACATTAAAAGTATTAAATCATACTTTCAAGATTCCATCCGCACAAAATTACCCCAAATAAAATTCAATGGAGATGTTGAAAATAGTCATTATACCGTATTAAGTGTGCGTGTTCCTGTAAAAGAAGGTGCAGATATGTTCTTGTTCAATTTAGATTTAAAAGGAATTAGTGCAAGCGGAGGCTCAGCCTGTAACAGTGGCGCTAGTAAAGGTAGTCATGTAATGGAAGCAATTGGCAACAGCGGAGACTGCGTTAATCTTCGTTTCTCATTTGGTATAAACAATACAAGAGACGAAGTTGATTATTGTCTTCAGTCTCTAAAAGAATTAATGGATTCTTAAGTCTTCCTTTTACTAAGTTTAAATACCTTTTAGAAGGTATTTATTTTTATTCGTTTACTCAGTTCATCGACATCATATCTAAACTTTTTATCCGTTTCAATTAAATCATTAACGGTTTGACATGCATGGATAACTGTACTGTGATCTCTATTCCCAAAATGAGAACCGATATTCTTTAAACTTGCCTTCGTTAAATCCTTGGCAAAAAACATGGCTATTTGGCGAGCTTGAACAATTTCACGTTTTCTCGTTTTAGATTTAACATCCTCAACAGATATGGTAAAGTACTCACAAACTAATTTCTGAATATAATCGATGCTAATTTCACGGTTCGCATTTTTGATCAAGTTCTTAAGCATTTGTTTAGCTAAATCTAGATCAATCTCCTTTCTATTGAGAGAACTTTGTGCTAGCAAGGAAATCAACGCACCTTCCAATTCACGCACATTGGTATCAATATTATGCGCAACGTACTCCACAACATCCCTTGGCATCGTAATTCCGTCAGCATACATCATGTTTTCAAGAATTGCAATACGTGTTTCAAAATCAGGAACGGCTAAATCAGCACTCAAACCCCATTTAAATCTGCTTAATAAACGCTCGTCTAAATCTTTCAATTCTCTTGGAGGGCGATCACAAGTTAAAATCAATTGTTTTCCTCCTTGATGCAGGTGATTGAAAATTTGGAAGAATATTTCCTGTGTTTTCTCCTTTTTAGAAAAGAATTGAACATCATCTACTAATAGTACATCCAGGTATTGATAAAAATTCAGAAAATCGTTATTGGTACCATTCTTTAAACTATCAATATATTGATTCATGAATTTCTCAGCAGAAACATATAAAACCGCTTTATTTTTATTCGCTTGTTTGATGTAATTACCAATCGCATGAACCAAGTGAGTTTTGCCTAAACCAACACCACCAAAAATCATTAAAGGATTAAAAGCAGTACCTGCAGGATTATTTGCAACTGCAAAACCAGCAGATCTAGCCAAGCGATTACAATCTCCTTCTAGGAAATTATCAAAATTGTATTTTGGGTTTAATTGAGAATCAATGTTAATCTTTTTTAACCCAGGAATAATAAATGGATTGCGAATACCTGTTGTTAACTCAAGGGGCATAGAAAGCTCATTGCTTTTTTCCTTTTGATTTTTATTGGTAGGTACATTAATAGTATAAGGGTTATTGTTCCCAGAACCATTCCCAACCACAATGTTATATTCTAATTTAGCACCGATACCCAATTCTTGTTTCAATGCTTTTTGCAGCAAACTAACATAATGCTCTTCTAACCATTCGTAGAAAAACTGACTAGGCACCTGAATAGTTAACGACTTTCCGTCTAATTTAACTGCTTTGATGGGTTCAAACCATGTTTTAAAACTCTGAGGGCTGATGTTATCTCTTATTACTTTGAGGCATCTTTTCCATACAGAATCGCTAGTTAAATTTTCGTTCATTGGTAAATCGTGGTTAATATGGTTATGTCTAATTAGTTATGAATCAAACTTGATGCATTGTTAACATCCTGTTAAATTCTTGCACGAATCAACGGGTAAAAATGTTTTAAAAAAAATTTTTTTCTATTGAATATTAAATTTTTTTGCTGATAGGGAAATGGTGCTTATCCGTACTTTAACAATATAGTTAATTTTATATTAAAACCATTGTCTAAACCCGATTAACCTTGGTATTCCCCGAATTCATCCCGAAAGATATCTGCTATTTCTCCTAGGGTTATTTTAGCCTCAACAGCACTAATAATTGTAGGCATCAAATTAACTCCATCTTTAGCGTTAGACGCCAATAAAGTTTTCACCTGATTCACCTGATTTTCATCTCGATTTGATTTAAGCAAGCGCAATTTTTCAATTTGACTTGTTCGTATATGTTCATCCACTGTTAACAAGTCCGTATTTTGGTCCTCTTCTATCTCAAATTTGTTGACTCCAACAATTATTTGTTCACATGCTTCCATTTGTTTCTGAAAGTCATAACTGGACTTGGCAATTTGATCTTGAATAAAACCTTCTTCTACTGCATTAACTGCACCACCCATAGCTTCTATGCTGTCCATAAGCTTTTGAGCCTCGGATTCCATCTTGCTAGTTAGCTCTTCAACAAAGTACGAACCGGCCAAAGGGTCCACGGTATGGGTAACCCCACTTTCATGTGCAATAATTTGCTGGGTGCGTAGCGCTATTCTTGCTGCATTCTCTGTGGGCAAGGAAAGCGCTTCATCAAAACCATTCGTATGTAACGATTGTGTACCTCCTAAAACAGCTGACATGGCTTGTAATGTAACCCTGCTGATATTATTTTGGGGTTGTTGAGCGGTTAAAGTTGAACCCCCAGTCTGGGTATGAAAGCGAAGCATCATTGCCTTCGCATCTGTCGCACCCATATCCTTCATAATCTTTGCCCACATAGAGCGTGCTGCTCTAAATTTTGCAACTTCCTCAAAGAAGTTATTATGTGCATTAAAAAAGAAGGACAAACGTTTACCAAAAACATTGATATCTAATCCTTTTTCCAATGCTGCCCGCACGTATGCCTTTCCATTGCTTAAGGTGAAAGCCAATTCTTGCACTGCTGTTGCACCTGCTTCCCTGATGTGATAGCCACTAATTGAAATGGTGTTCCATTTAGGAACTTCTTTGCTGCAGTATTCAAATACATCTGTTATCAAACGCATACTAGCCTTAGGAGGATAAATGTATGTTCCCCTTGCAGCATATTCCTTTAATATGTCATTTTGAATTGTACCAGAAATCTTTTTTATATCGGCACCTTGTTCTTTCGCAACCGCAATATATAATGCCAACAAAGTAGATGCTGTAGCATTAATAGTCATAGAAGTACTGATCTTTTCTAGTTCGATCCCTTTGAAAAGTGTGCGCATATCTTCTATGCTATCAATGGCAACTCCTACTTTACCAACTTCACCTTCAGATAGTTCATGATCACTATCATAACCTATTTGAGTGGGAAGATCAAAAGCTACAGAAAGACCACTGGTCCCCTGATTAAGGAGATAATGGTATCGTTTATTGGATTCTTCTGCTGTACTAAAACCGGCATATTGCCGCATGGTCCACAATCTACTGCGATACATAGACGGATAAACTCCGCGGGTAAATGGATACTCCCCAGGTTGGGGTAAATTTCCATTAAATTCAGTGTAGCATTCCTCTACAGGAATATCACTACTGGTCTTAAATTTACTCATAAATGATTAGGCAAAATAAAGCTTTACCTCGGCTTTTAAAAAGTCTATTGCTTTTTGTGTGGGTTGTGTTTGGTTTTCAATTAATCGATTGACCACAACTTTGCATAAATCAACCCCACTCGAGTCATTTGACAAGCCTTCTGCGCTAGAATTAAACAATTCAATCACTTCCTCTTTAACTACCTTTACAAGCGACCACAATTGGCTTGAAACATAGATTTGTTGACTTACGTTATGATTATACTCTGCATTTATCGCTTCGCTGAACAAATGTTTTGCTTCAAAAACAGTCAACCCTTGTATGCTATTATTGGTAATCAGTTGTTGTGGACTTAATCGCTCCAAAAGCATCATTAAACGCTCATAAGCCTGTAATTTCAAAGGGTTAACTAAGTCTTCAGACTGCCGTTTAAATTCCCTTATTTCTCTATTGGTTCGTTCTTGGAGAAATTTACCTACCAGGATATAGGAAGTAAAGAAAACAATAATTGATGGTAAAATATATTTTAGTATGTCCAATACTATCTCAAATCCTTTCATAATTGTAGTTTTTCAGAATAACGCTTTAAGTGAAAAATTGTTGTATTAACGACTGGTGCAAACATAGTTTTTTCAATGAAATTTTACTTTATCGTTTTTAAAGTAAGTTTAATAGGGCTCTTTTTTATTTGAAAGATTAATTTCGTACTTTATTTCCAATTAAACTATGAATGCAGAAGAATTGGAGCGATTACACAAGCTCAAAGAAAAAGGAATTATCAGCGATGAAGAATTTAACGAGGCAAAAGAGCGGATCCTCAATGGCAACAAATCTGTATTTGATGAGATTGATATCGATTTTAATTTAAGCAAAGATCAAACCCAGCGGGGATATAATACCTTTCTGCACCTCAGTTTATTATTGGGAACGCCTCTCCCAATAATCGGAACCATTTTTCCAATAATTGGATTTATTGTTCCTTTTATCATGTGGCTAATTAAAAAAGATGACATTAAGAGCATCGACCGGCATGGGCGTGTTGTTGCCAATTGGGCAGTTACATTTATTATTTATGCGGTCATTTTTAACATTCTTAAATTAGTTTTGATTGGATTCCCATTGTTTTGGCTCCTGGGAATTGTGAATATCGTATTCTCTTTAGTTGGAGCTTACTATGCTTGGAACGGAAAGCTCTGGCGCTATCCGGGAAGCTTCAACTTCTTTGGCAGGCCTAAAGCAGACATTGGACCCAACACTAGAATTGAAATATAAAGTGATAAAAGAACTGCCTTTAACTGTGAGTAAAAATGCGCTGAGTGCATTGCATGAAGCTAAACTAATTTATAAAGATTTGCCGTTCATTCGCATTGGCATTAAAGGAGGTGCGGGTTGCGCGGGCATCGCATATTCAATTGGTATCGATAATGCTACCGAAAAAGATGAAATATACATGTTCGAGAATTTAAAGTTCGCTATTGAAAAAGGACAATTGATGCATTTAGCTGGAATGGCAATTGATTATCTTGACTCGGGTAAAGACAAAGGCTTTGTTTTTAACAATGTATCGTAATACTTATTATTAAAAAAATCCTTGATCTCTCAATAGATTATTTAAATACTTATTAAGTCTAAAAGGTGTCATCGCTTTTAATTCCTTCTCCCTAAACAACGCTTCCACTGCATTGGCATGGTATTCTTGATATTTCACTTTAAGTTGGTCTGGATCCATGTTGGCGTTTACCATTTCCTCCCTATGCTCTTTTATACGTTCACCCATATCTATGGTAACCGATATAAAATCGGACTTAATATAGTTATCTAAAATATATACCCAATACATGTTTTTGAATACAAATTCGTTAAAATAATATGCCTTTGGTATTTTTTATACGACTATAATAGCATATTGTTAAACAGTATCACTATAGAATTAATCAACACCAGCCTTACACTAATCAAATCAATTTAGCAGAAGTAACAATTTTAAAACAATAACAAAACGCACTTTGTTTTATTTAGCTTATTCGTAACGCAAGCTATCAATAGGGTTCAATTTAGCCGCCTTTGCTGCAGGATAAGCTCCACTCACTAATCCAATTATGAAACAAAGAACAAAAGCAATTATTACCCAGTTCCAAGGCATTGTAAATGGGATACCTAAACCTTTTGCCACCGCAAATCCAGCTACCATGCCTAAAAGAACTCCAACCACTCCGCCAATTTGGCAAACGACAATGGCCTCTACAATAAACTGTTTCTTAATATCGCTAGATTTAGCACCAATTGCTTTGGCAGTGCCAATTTCACGTGTACGTTCGGTTACACCAACCAACATAATATTCATCAACCCTATGCCTGCCCCAAACAAAGTAATAGCAGCGATAAAATATGCAGCCAAACGAACCATCGATAGATTATCAATCAATTTGGTGGCCATAGCATCACTCCGTGAAATTTCAAAATTATTGGGATCCTTGGTTCTCAAGTTTCGAATGTTACGGAATATTAAATTAGCCTCTTCTATCGCATATTCTAAACGCGCTACATCGGTAGCAGTACAAACTATTTGATAACTCTGACCATTCCCTATAAAGTTTGAACGTGCAAAGCCTACAGGAATGATCACTTGCCGGTCTGCAGAACCCATACCCAGTGAAACTCCTTTTTCTTTCAGCGTTCCAATTACCTTATACTTGACCCCATTCACCTTAATAAAACTATCCAATGCATATCCATTGGGAAACAGTCTTGCGACTAGCTCACTCCCAATTACTGCAGTAGGGCTGGTGCTCAAGGCTTCATATTCGGTAAAGAACCTTCCCTGGTCCATATCATAACCTGACAAGCCCAAATAATTCTCATCTGCAGCCTTAACCATCACATTGGGATCGGTTTTAGCAAAAGGCGTCTGACACTCTGCATTCCAACTGATGTTATTTGAAAAGGAAACTTTACCGAAAGCAGGATATGCCCTTTTGAATGCCAAAGCTTCTTTATAGGTGATGGTCTTATATCGTATGCGTTTCGCATTGGGTCCACCAAAATTAACAGTTGAACTTCTATTCATGATATTAAAGGAATTGGAGCCCAATCGATTAAAACTATTGCTTAAGAACGTTTTAATGCCATCAATGGATGATAAAATGCCAACTAAGGCCAAAATGCCAATCGCAATTATCAAAGCGGTTATGACCGTTCTGAGGAGATTGGAACGGACACTTCGCAGTGCTAGTTTTATATTGTCATTGAGCGTCAAAACGAACGCAAGATGAAGATAAGAACTGAGGATTAAAATGTAGAATAGGTATACGCATAGGTATAAACGACAAAAGTCATCCACCTAATGGTGGATGACTTTTGTTATAGTGAGTATTTTTTAGCTTATTCAGCTACTACATTGATTTCTATATCAACGCTAACCTCTCTGTGCAAGTTTAAAGTTGCTTTATAAATACCGACATTTTTAATATCATTTTCAAAAACAATATTTCTTCTGTCCACTTCATAACCGCTGGCCTTAAGCTCATTGGCAACTTGAAGTGTAGTAATTGAACCAAATATCTTGCCGGTAGCACCCGCTTTGGTTTTAAGGTCAATTTTTAAATTATTAATTTTACCTGCAAGCTCGTCTGCATCCTTCTTGATTTTCTCAAGTTTAAAAGCGCGCTGCCGTAAATCTTCTTCCAACATTTTAACGTTGCTTGTTGTTGCCAACTTTGCTACACCCTGAGGTATAAGGAAGTTTCTGCCGTAACCGTTTTTCACTGTTACGACATCGTCTTTATACCCTAAATGCTTTACGTCTTGTTTTAATATTACTTTCATCGCTCTATTCTAATCTTTTAATCCGTCTGCAACAAAAGGCAAAATGGCCATATGTCTTGCTCTTTTTATAGAAATTGAAACTTTTCTTTGGTACTTCAGTGAGTTCCCAGAAAGTCTTCTTGGCAATATTTTACCTTGATCATTGATGAATTTCATTAAGAAATCTGCATCCTTGTAATCGATGTATTTAATACCACTTTTCTTAAAACGACAATATTTCTTAGGCATGTTCTTATGCCTATTGTTAAATACAAAATTCTTCTTTTTTCCTCCTTTAGCCATTATGTTGTCGCTGTTTGTTTTTGTGCCTTTTTAGCCTTAGAAAATTCTCCATTTTTTCTTCTTTCATTATAAAGAAGCGCATGCTTATCCAATTTCAAATTGATAAAACGCAATACACGTTCATCTCTTCGCAATTGAATATCAAAAGCTTTAATAAAGTCTGGTGAAACATTGAATTCAAAGAAATGGTAAAAACCTGAACTCTTTTTTTGAATGTTGTAAGCGAGCTTTGTTAAGCCCCAGCTTTCTTCATTTACGATTGTACCTTTGTTAGCAGTGATTAGCTCTCTGTAGGTCTTCACGGCTTCTTTTAGCTGTGTTTCAGAAAGCACGGGTGTAAATATAACCGCTGCTTCATAATTGTTTGTTTCCATAATTATCTATCTATCCCCTTTTTAGGGAGTGCAAAGGTATAATTTTCTTTAAGTAATAAAAGGGATTGAGCTATTTTTATTCTTTTACCCATTGAATGGTTTTTTGCATTCCATCTTGCTTCACCAAAATAAAATACCTCCCACTTGGTAAACCAGCCACATTTATCTTGCCATTATCCCGCAAAAATGCAGCTTTCAAGCGCTTTCCCTTTGCATCAAATATGGTATAAGTAATACTTGAACTATGCTTTGTAGCCAGCTGAATAACATCTTTACCAGGATTCGGGTAAATCGTCAATTCAATATCGGGTTCAGTTTGTACAACTTTAACGTTATTCGTGTTGATTAACATGCCACTGAAAACGCCTCTCCCATGCGTATAAATAAATACCCTACGATCCGATTTACGGATTTGCACGGTATTTACAGAAACATTAGGAACATCAGCCTGTTTGGACCAGGTTGCACCTCTATCTTTTGTGGAATATAAGCCATAATCCGTGCCTACAACAAAGACAGAATCCGGGTTCGCAGGATCAAAATCAAATGAATTGATTGGCAAATTGGATGGAAGATTATCTCCTAAGCTAACGGTTTGAGGGGTATCCGTATCTGCATAAATTACTTCATACAAACGTGAATTCGAATTATAGTTACTAAGTCCAACATAGGCCCTGCTTTTGTCATTGGGATGTACCCGAATGCAAGCCGCAAATTGGCCGCTTAAAGCGGGGAGTTTATTGATTAAATTCACCTCGTTGGTGCCAGCGGCAACTGTACCTGCATTGTCTACTCGGGTAAAAACACTTGAACCACCGATATAAATAGTTGGATCGTCATCATGACTTATACCTACACTATATGCTGATGGGCGTAAACCGGTAATCTTTACCCAATTATCGCCTGAGTTGTTACTTCGCCAAACGCCCTTGTCAGTTACAAAAAACAGCTGAAAACCATTGTTGTAATTCATCCAGTAGGGATTAATAAATCGTGCCCCTTCGTCAATGGTTCCATTGTTATTGGCATCCAATTCATTTTTAATCCCAATATTGCTCGTTGGCAGTACCGTTCCCATCTCTAACCTTCTAATATTTCCATTTTGAGAAGAAGCATAAACTACACTAGGTATTTGTTGGTTGATATGTGTAAAAGCACCATCCCCACTATTTATTCTTGAAAAAACACTTGTCGCATTCAATGAATAACGTGTCCCATTGTCTTGAGTTCCACCTGCAAACGTTAAAGATGTTGGATGATGACTTCCGTGATAGAATTGGGTGATATTAATGCTGTTATTTAATGATGTTGATACTTTCATATTTGCCCAATTGTATAAATGAATTCCTCCATCATTTCCCACCAGTAATTCTTCTGGATTGTGTGGGTTAATTGAAGCGGAATGATAATCTGCATGTGGATTGCTAGCAGATGTCCAAGTTTGTCCTCCATTCAAAGAGTAGCCGGGAGAGACTGAAGCCAAGAATATTTTATCTGGATTCGTAGGGTGCACTTCAAGTATTTTGCAATACCAAGTAAAGCTTGCTCTAACTGCAGTGGTAGAAGGAATTGTTTTGCTAACCCAAATCTTGCCTGTGTCATCGCTTCGATAAACCCCTTTTATGGTTCCATTGTATCCAGCATCTGGATTAGAGAATACAGCATATATCACATTAGATTGATCTCTGCAATAGGATAATTCAATTCTAGCAAAGGATGAAGCAGGAATTGGACTACCGCTCAATTTAGTAAAGGTTCCTGAGCTGCCATCTTCTGAATAAAAGATTCCACGCCCTTTAATGGTAACAAAAACTTTACCATCAGGCAACACATCTAGATCATTCATTTCATTACTACTAGTTAAAACCTTAGTCCAAGATGCTCCGCCATCAACAGTTCTAAAAAGACCTCTGTTGTCTGTTGCGAGGTAAACAATATCTTCGTCATTTGGGTCTACTTTAATTTTCCAAGATGAGTTGAAATCAGAGCCGTTTGTTGCACTCAATTTAGTAAAGGTTTTTCCCGTATCGATGGATTTAAACACACCACTCCCACCGAATCCAACACTATTCCCTGAGCCCTCTCCTGTTCCATAATAAATCATTGCTGGGTTGCTTTCGCTTTGATCTATACAACTTACATTCAAAGTAATCTCTTGATCGTTAATCACATCCCAGTTTTGCCCTTTATCCCAACTTGTCCAGAGGCCCCCGCTTATTCCTGCAGCCAGTATATGATTCTCATTTGTCTTATCAATTAACAACCCTCTTATTCTGCCAGCAACATTACCTGGCCCAATCTCATTCATGGAGATAATCGCCCCATCCGCTCTACGAAGGTTTTTCCCTTGTTTATGCCATTGATCCATAAGGCCCTCAGGCACAATTCCAGTACCCATGGTTTTCATTTCTAGCCATTGCTCATGATAACCAGGTTTGGTTTGATTAAATTCTTTTGAATCCTTATTATTAAATAGTAAAAACGCCCCAGAAAGAACTGCGGCCGTTGTTAAAAAGAGTATGCTTTTTTTCATCTGCTACAAAAATACAATTGCTCAAACAGATTACAGGTATGTTCTTTAAAATTAAAACAGTTTACTGACAATTGACTATTTTGGGGCAGTAAATATGAGCCACCAGGCGATTAACCCAAAGATTAGATTTGGAATCCATACCGCCAAAAGAGGCATCATGCTCCCTTGCGCACCATATGTATTGAATGTTTTGATAATGAACAAATAGAGGAAACTAATTAATATCCCTTTCCCTAAATGCACCCCAACACCGCCTCTTGTTTTACGTGCCGAAACTGCGAACCCAATGAGTGTTAATAACAACACCGCAAATGGAGCTGAAAACCTGCGATACAGTTCGGTAATATAATTATTGATTTCGCCTGTCCCCTTAATACGCAATGCAGCTATATAAGATCTTAGCTCACTGTTATTGAAACTATTGATATCATCCAACCTTCTAAAAAAATCTTTTGGATCAAAACGTATCACCGTGTCTAATGCAGTATATTTACTAATCTTTTGTGAACCATCTTCAGCAAAATCCTTATGCACGACATTAACCAATTCCCATTTGCCTTTAAAACGCGAAGGACGAATAGACACCGCATACAAACGAGACGTTAATCGGGTTGAATCAAATGTTTGTAAAACCACATGTTGCCCAGTACTGTCCACATGATTAAAATTACGAAAATACAAGAACACACCTGGCTGAATCTGTTGGTGAATATTCGCTTTGTATTCTGAAGATGTGTTTCTCACCCATTTCGTTTCAAAGGCCACTCTTTTTTTATCCGTTACTGGAACCAACCATGAATTGAGCATGTAAGTACCTATCAGCAGAATAACAGCTCCAACCACATAAGGTTTCATCATTCGCTTAAAAGATACACCGCTGGCTAAGACCGCTATAAATTCAGAACGACTTGCAAGTTGAGATGTGAAAAATATTACTGAAAGAAATACAAAAATCGCACTGAATTGATTGAGGATGGTAGGTATGAAGTTTAAGTAATACCCGGTGATAATAAGTCCAATGGGAGCTTGTTTTTGCGTGAAGTCTTCTAACTTTTCTGCCAAATCGAAAATGACAATAATTACTGTAAATAGGCTTAGCATCACAATGAAAGTTTTCATAAACTTTCCCAAGATGTACTTATCGTACGTTGTTAGCTTAAACCAATTTAACATTATAGTCGTACATTCAATTGTTGTACCATTTTATTTTTCCAGTCCAAAAAGTCTCCAGCAGTGATATGTGCACGAGCCTCTTCCATTAATTTTAAATAAAATTTCAAATTGTGAAGACTGGTGATTTGCATGCCCAACAATTCTCCAGAATGGATCAAATGCCGAACATACGCTTTTGAATAATTCGGACTAATCTCTTCATCCAATGGAGAATAATCATTCGCCCATTTAGCATTGCGCATATTCATTGTACCATTTTTGGTAAAAATACCTCCATTCCGCGCATTACGTGTTGGCATAACACAATCAAACATATCCACTCCAAGGGCAATGCATTCAAGTAAATTTGAAGGTGTGCCTACACCCATTAAATAACGTGGCTTATCAATGGGTAAATGTGAACAAACTACTTCGGTCATTGCATACATCTCCTCTGCAGGTTCTCCAACCGATAATCCTCCAATCGCATTGCCAAAAGCATCTTGGTCTGCAATAAACTTTGCACTCTCTACACGTAAATCTGAATAAGTACTGCCTTGAACAATCGGAAACAAAGCCTGTTGATGATCATACAAACTTTTTGTTTTTTTCATTTGAGTTTGACATCTTAACAGCCAATTATGGGTAAGTTTCAAAGAGTCGGTCGCATATTTCTTATCACAAGGATACGGTGTGCATTCATCAAAAGCCATGATAATGTCCGCCCCTATTTGCCTTTGGATATCAATTGCTTTTTCTGGACTAAAAAAATGTTTTGACCCATCAATATGGCTCCGAAACGTTACACCCTCATCAGTAATCTTTCTGTTTTCGGCCAAAGAATATACCTGATAACCACCACTATCGGTTAATAAGGCTCGATCCCAGTTCATGAATTTATGCAAGCCCCCAGCCTCCTGCATGATCTGCATACCTGGCTTTAGATACAAATGATAGGTGTTGCCTAATATAATCGGTGCATTAATTTCTGTTTTTAATTGATCTTGATTGATTGCTTTAACCGAACCTAAAGTACCTACAGGCATAAAAATTGGCGTTTGAATCTCACCATGATCTGTAGATATGGAACCAGTTCTAGCTTTCGACTGCGGGTCCTTAGATTGTATCGTAAATTTCAATATATATGTATTACAGGGTATCTCTGCTAACAGCAACGCCACCAAAAATTCCTAAGCCACGTTTAATGTTTGAATAGAGTTCAACAGGTTCTGTAAAGAAACCCCCAAAAGATTCATCATACAGCCTTCTTGATTTTTCATAAGAGGTATAATCTGAATTTAGCGCTTCAAGATTTACTCTAAACAAGTAATCGCCATTCTGGACATCAACAAACCCAAATGGCACTCTTACAGATATCGTTTGTGGCTTACCTCTAAATGAATTATCGTCAAAAATATAGCCCTTATCCGTCAATTCTCCTTTTGCATCTAAAAACAAGTTTTCAGACATGTCCAAAGCTTGGAATTCCTTTTTAATATTATCGAAATATTCCACATTCAATCGGTAGAAATTATCTTGACCAGGTAAATCGTTAAAGGTAAATGAAACCTCTCCTATTGGAAATAAACTTGAATCCACAGCCACAGAATCAACAAAGTTCAAGTTATAAACTTGTGTACCACCTGTTATGCGCGTTGTACCTTCCAAAGCTGTTCCTTGATAGTTGACTTTGATGGTATAATCGACATTTTTCTTAGCTACCTTAGTTCCTATAAACCCACCTTCAAACGAATTATAGGAAAACACATCATATAAAGCCCCATTTTCTTCAAAAAGACGGACAGAAGCCAAGCTAATGGATGATATAAAGTTAGTATCTAAAGAACTGATACTTTTAGACACTCTAATTTTGGTTAAATCAGAATCACTTATTAGGCCATTCACAACCACCTTTTCGTTATAGGGTGGCAGATTAACCGAAACTTGTTCTATACAAGAACTGAAACAAATCAGTACGATGACCCAAATCCAATATGTACTATTTCTATGCATCTTAAAAGGCAACATTATAACTGAAACTAGGAATGAATTGGAATAGACTAACACGCTCAAGCACCAAGCCATTCTTACCTGGGCCGCTTCTGCTTATTTGATAAATAAATGGATTTTTTCTTGCGGTTGCATTGTATATAGATACATTAAACCAAGCGTCTTTGGCCCATTTTAATTTTGATTTCTTTTTATGATGCACATAATTCAGGTCTAATCGGAAGTAATTCTCCATTCGATAGTTATTCTTACCACCGTATTCATAAACAACATTGCCATCCAAGTCTAGATATTGACCTATAGGTATGGTTATTGGGAAACCTGTTCCAAACACAGTCGTAAAGCCTAAGGTTTGTCGGTCGGACAGGGCATAGCTCCATGAAGTGGAAAGGTTATGGCGTTGATCATATCGAAATGGGTAGGTTCTACCACTATTAATGCCTTCAATAGTGCGATCGGCATATGACAATGTATAACTTGCCCATCCTGTAGTTCTTCCAAGCTGCTTTTGTACAAACAGTTCCAAGCCATAATTCTGGCCACGACCCTGTAGCACATTATTTTGCCAAGACTCATCCACCGCCAAGAAATTAGCACCTGGTGCGTAATCTATTGCATTGCGCAACCATTTATAATATACCTCACCGATGAATTGAAAACCATGCTTTAGATTCCCAATAAATCCTAAAGAAAACTGATGTCCTGATTGAGGTTTTATATTATTGGTTGCCGGCACCCATAAATCAAGTGGCAGTCCAGTATTGCTGTTTGCCAATAAATGAATCGGTTGATTGTTTAATGCATAGCTCATTCTAAAAATCCAATGACTGTCAATTTCTTCATTCAAGGCTAAGCGTGGTTCTACAAAAACATAACTTTTACCATTGGTTAAATAATTCATCACACGCAAGCCCACGTTGGCCTTAGTGCCTTTATTAATTTGTATCACATCCTCGATAAAAATTGCACTTTCAACCGTGGTTTGATCTTGATCCTCACCCCGCGTAGTATCTTCTTGTTGGGCACCGAGGTCAACATCCAGC
Source organism: uncultured Bacteroidia bacterium (assembly GCA_943788195.1). GTDB lineage: Bacteria > Bacteroidota > Bacteroidia > NS11-12g > UBA955 > CALSPH01. The sequence goes on along the minus strand of CALSPH010000001.1, from coordinate 1,477,772 downwards.
GTTAGCTGACCAGGTTTAAACATGTGAATAGTAGAATTTACCCCGTACCTTAAGTGGTGATTCTGTGAAGGTTTGTAATCATATTCTGCCAAAAGATTAATGTCTTGTAATCCAGATACGAAACTGGTCTTGTAATGCCAATCCGATTGTGTGGTTGCAGAAACACTTTTAAAATTGATATCTGCAAAGCTTTTAATCTGATAGCGGGTATATGAAACTGCATAATTGGCAAAAATATTATTGTTTTGTATGCGAGTATAACGTGCAACAGCCGTATTACTTACCCAATTTAAACCGGTGCTAAGCTCGGTTTCACGCAATGCTCCTCGAAAGGTATCGGTAAACTTAGAAGAAAGACCCAACACATCTTTGCTTTGATAATAGCTAAAATAAAGGCGGTTCCGGTCATCCAATTGATGACTCACTTTGGCATTAAAATCATAAAAATAGAAATCCGTTTGGTTCTGAAATGAGTCACTTTGGCTTGCATTTTCAATCGGTCGAATTAATAAATCAATATAACTTCTTCTTCCTGAAAACGCAAAAGTGGTTCTTCCATCACTACTCAAGGGACCATTCAAACTGACTCTTCCCAATAGCGCTCCAATTGACGCGGTTCCTTCGATGATTTCTGCATTTCCATCCTTCAGTGTCACGTCCATGACTGATGAAAGCCTGCCGCCAAAACGAGCTGGAAAACTCCCTTTATATAATTGCAATGAATTGATTCCATCATTATTAAACGTTGAGAAAAAGCCAAAGAGGTGATTTTGATTATAAACTGGAACCCCGTCCAATAAAACTAAATTTTGACCTCGGCCCCCACCTCTAACATACAATCCGCTGCTTCCTTCAGTTCCGCTTTTTACGCCTGGTAAAAGCTGTGCAGCTTTAATCACATCAACCTCACCTAGAAGAAGGGGTAGCTTTTCAACCTTCTTAGAAGAAATCTGCTGAGAACCGGGTTGAACTTGACCTTCGATAGAGGTATTTTCATCTGGAATATAATTCGAATTTTTAAGTGACTCATCCGATTGCATAAAGGCATCCACCTTTTGGGATTTGTATAAACTCATATGCATTGTATCCGATTGATAACCCGGATAGGAAAACACAATGGTATAATGGCCACTTGGCAGGGCTAAGCTATAAAATCCATAGTTATTTGAAGCCGTATTCTGATCTGTCTCAAGGCACTTTACTACCGCTCCGATTATAGCTTCATTTGAGCCAGTGTCTCGCACAAATCCCGATACCAATTGTTGTGCCGAAGCTGCAAAGCCACTGCTTATCAAAAACAATACAAGTAAGAATTTACTTTTCTGCATCAACCCACAAAGTAAAGACAAATTTGTAAGAAGTGCTAGGCATTAACATTTTCCATTTTCCCAAATACTAAACGTAAGTAATGGTTAAATATTACCTATGAATGAATGCCCTAGGAAAAGGCTGACATACACCAATTTACATATCGTTGGATTATGCTCTTTTGCTGTTTATTCTAAACTGGAAGATGGCCGCTAGTGGTGCCAATATAAACCCAACAGGCTATCAATTCTTGAATATGACCAGAGGGTTAAGGTTTATTCATTTGTATTGATGCCCAATCACATACATCTAATTGGGGAAGTTCTTGAGGGGTTTGAATTAGCCGACCTACAAAGAGATTTTTTAAAGTTTACCTCACAACAGATTAAGTTTGATCTGCAGAAAAGTCATTCCAACGTACTTGAAAAGTTTAAGGTTTATTTAAAGGATAGGAAATATCAATTTTGGCAAGACCGATCTTTATCCATAAAACTATATAACGACCATATCTTTATGCGGAAGTTGCATTATCCCATTGCAAGAACATTGGGATCTGGCCACGACACCTGTATATTATCCATACTCAAGTGCGGATTTTTACTATACCGGAAAAACTGAATTTGCCTTTCTTACGCATTATATGTAAACGTGTTACTGCGAGGTGAGAACACCACGCGGGGAGGAGCTATCACTCTTCTGGTTGCATCATTTAATAAGACAGAACCAGTGTTAAAGTTTATTTTACTATAAGTAGATATGTCGTATATTCGTATAAGTGGCAAATCGAATTATAGGCTTCTTTATCCTTTACTTTGGCCTCGTGCTTGCCGCAAACAGTCAAAGCATTTTATTACAGGATGATTTTGAAGGCAATGGCACCATACAGTCATGGTTTGGAGATGCCTGCATGATTAACACTCAATTCACCAATCCATTTATGCAAGGCATTAACAACTCTTCCAATGTGCTTTATTACAAGGATACTGGGGGTACCTTTGCCAAACGTTCGTTTTGATTCTGAAAAAAAAATTACCCCTAGACAGTTTATTATGTCTTCACGCTGAAAATCTATATCCCTTCATCAGGAATAACAGGAATGCAGACCAATCAAGTCTCACTCAAGTTACAAAATGCCAATATCAATAACCCTTGGGAAACGCAAAGTGAAATTATAAAGGTTGTTCAACTGGATCAATGGCAAACCATTACTTTTAATTTCAAAAATGATAACTACATCAAACTTTAAACGCGGGCTCCCTGCCACCTACACAACGTGCTGATCTAAACCGAATTGTTATTCAAGTGAATGGCGAGGGAAACTCGGACAAAGTTGAAGGTTATATAGACGACTTTTTCTACAATGGAAAGGTTAAAAAAGAGCCCGCTTACCCCTATCTCGTATGGAGTGATGAATTCAATACAGATGGCCCCATTAATAGCGTAAAATGGTTCCACCATGACGAAATTGCCCGCAGGAGGTAGCTGGTATAATGGAGAAATTCAACATTATACCAATAGAACAACTAATTCATTCGTCCAAAATGGGGTATTAAATCTAGTGGCCAAGAAGGAGTCGTTCACGGATCAAAATGTGACGAAACAATATACATCTGCAAGACTCAACTCCAAGTTTGCCTTCACCTATGGAAGGGTTGAAATAAGGGCAAAACTACCAACTGGATTAGGTACCTGGCCGGCAATTTGGATGCTGGGTAAAAATATCAATGAAGATGGGGCCTATTGGGATAATTTGGGTTTTGACAAAACTCCCTGGCCTGCATGTGGCGAGATCGATATTATGGAGCATTGGGGTAGCAATCAAAACTTTGTTCAAAGTGCCATGCACACGCCTTCCAGTTTTGGAAATACCGTTAACCATGGAGGTAGAATTCTATTGACTGCTAGTAGTAATTTCCATAATTACAGCCTTAAATGGACTCCGGATATAAATGGTTGTTTATGGTAGATAGCATTGTTCACTATGTTTACGAACCCAAAACCAAAGATGCCAGCACCTGGCCTTTTGATGCAGATCAATATATGATTCTTAATATTGCCATTCAGGCTTCCATTGATCCAAGCTTTAGCTCCTCTGCAATGAATATTGATTATATCCGCGTTTATCAGGACCAACCTACCACAGATGTAAAAAAGGTTTCTCCAATTCAAGGCACAAATTATCCAAACCCGTTCAGCCATTCATTTAAAATAAAAACGGGTACAAGTAACATGGAACGCATTGAATGTACTATCTATAATCAACTGGGTAAAATTGTACTTATTAAAAACTTACAAACAGATGCCTCAGGATTCGTGCAAATTGAAGCTTCAAAATTTACCCAAGGGTGGTCTATTTATTAAGGTATTTCTTAGAAGGAAAAGAACACAGATCCAAACTAGTAAAAAATTAAGCTTTCGGTCTAAACCGAAACAGGATTAATTTTTTTAAACTGCATAAGACCCTTTTTTGGACACCTATTTGGCCTTAGAACGGACCTAGCCCTGGTATAATAATTTGACTCTCTTTTGAATAAATTTTGCCCTGTTACTTTGTCACCACACTTGATACACTACCACTTCAACAGCTCATTCTTATCCCAAAGTCCCCAGTAGGCTCCTACATCACCCTCGTCACCCGTTTTTCCAAGATTCGTCAAAAGATGAGAAATAAAACATTTCAATATTATCTTTTTCGCACCATTGCTGCGCATTGATAAAGTAGCGAAGGAAGTTTTCTTCGGAAGCAAGTGATCCCTCAAAACCGCCACCCTCGCTGGGCCATCCTGTTTCTGTTATGATGACTTTCTTGCCTGCTCCTGCATCTTTAGCTTGGTGATACATATCTTTCATATAGGGCAATGAATAATCTATATGGCAACCTTCCCAAAAAGGATAACAATTTGAAAGAATGACATCGCAAGCCTCCGTTATTTTCGGTCTAGCGCTAAATTCATAATATGCATCAACATAACCCATCTGTGTTTTCTGGGAAATCCTTTTTGAAATCGAACAAATAGGTTAGCAGCTGCTCTTCCGTAAGGTCTTCTCTGTACATGACTTCATTGCCTATTGCCGCAATATCTACCAAGCCTTCTTCTGTTAATTTTTTAAGCCCTTGTATTTCAGCAGCATTTTTCTCTTCATCGCTACCAAGCCAAGCTCCAACCAGTGTTTTGAGACCAAACTCTTTTGCAATTTTGGGTATGAACTCATTGCCTTCTGTGCAAGAAAAACTTCTAACCCATTTTGAATATGGGGCTATAATTCCAATTCTTCTACGCACTTGCTCCTCACTGATTTGGTCTCCTGGCACTTGCCCGTCTTCATAAAGACTGAAGCATAGACCATGTATCCCGTTACTCATTAAATCATTAAATATTTCTATTAATTCTTCTCGACTTTTTGTTGCCGTATCTAAACCCGATAGTGATAGGTATTTACCTGCTCTTTTTCCCATTTATTTTATTTATTGTTCAAAGTTGGATTTATAATTCTCCTCTTCGTTTTACTAATTCCTTTTTAATTTCTCTTGCCCTATCTTCATTTAAACTATACCTCCACATGACTATAATGGCTAAAAATGCGGTTTACAGATGGGATTAATGATAATCAGCAATTCTAAGGTTTACCATTGTCTCAACCGTTTGGGTTGCAGAGTTCTGATCAAAACCAACGACTTTTAACACGAGTCCTCCTAAAATTAATGCCAGCGCTTGACCCAGTTTAACCATCCACCAATATATTGCTCCAAATGTTCCTTCTTTTCTTGGCATCCCGTTGTCTAACTCATCCAAATCACAAACATCTGCTGTCATACTCATCATTAATGTAAATAACCCTCCTAGACCGAAAGCCATTAATGGGAGTGGTAACAAAATAAGCCATGGAGCACCTTGACTGGTGTCCATACTAAACCAGGACATCCCTACACTATCAAGAAATGGATTTAAAAATTCAAATAAGGAACCTACTGCACTATTGAGTGCTTGACCTGCTCCTGTTTGGTTAAATTTCTCATTTAATCCATTATCAAAACCCCACCATTTTAGGATGTAACCCACTATAGAGAGTACAGTTGATAAAATAAAGGCTTTCCGTTTTCCCCATTTGTTAGCCATTGCAGAGATAATTGGGAATTACAATAAAAGCTGTGAGTACTGCCGTTATGGTAGAGAACCACGCGGGCCAGGTTCCAGCTAGACCATAGTCTCCGTTAAACATATAGAAAACGATAATATAAAAACTAAAAGCTGCTACCATTTGGAAACCGTTAAATACTAATAAAGTAGCCCCGCATAGTTTTAAAAATGGTTTGTTTTTGAAAACTTGTTTGATCCCATCAAAAAGGTCTTTTAGATTACTCCATAAGGTTTTAAATGAAATTTCTTTTCTGTTTTCCATTAGGGAGGAATCAATACCTCTACAGAAAATTGCTGGGAGGACTCCTAAAACGATACAGAAAGCAGCAACTACTGTTGGACATTTTTCTGACCTCCATCTGCTTGATCAGAAAACAATTCTGGATCAGCTATGAATTACCCAAAACCAAGGTACTATCATCCAAGCAACTTGTCCAACAGTATTGGCAAATGCCATTAAACGAGTTCGCTCATTATAATCTGATGTCATTTCATACCCTAACCCAACTAGAGGGGTGGCGTACATGGTATTACCTATTAGAAAAATCAAAGATAATATGAGAAAATACCAGAAATTATAGGTTTGCCCATTATCAGCATCCAGTTGCCACAATGCGGCAAACAGCAATCCACTTAAAATGGCGCCAACAAAAATGTATGGTCTACGTCTTCCCCATTTTGATTTAGTGTTGTCTGAGATAAAACCCATAATCGGGTCAGTTATTGCGTCAAAAATTCTTGGCAATCCTCCCAGTAACCCCGCTAATAATGGATCCATTCCAAAAGCAGTAAGCAAAAAGAACATGAAAAATCCAAGAGCTCCCGGCAATAAATTTAGCACAAAGTGCCCTGCACCAAATGCAGCTTTTTGCGAAATAGGTACTTTGTCCTGTGCGGCTGTTTTATAATGTGACATATCGTATAAATTTAATTATTAACAATTATTGTTTGAATGGCTTGTGGGTCTATCGACACTTTTTTACTCGTACTATTTATTTTAAGGTTAAAGCTTTTAGAGGCTTTTCCTTCATTGAAAATCACCACAGCAATGCTTCCATCTGGGTTCTGCGCTGCGGTAGCCTGCAGATCTTTGTCACTGACTGCAATACCTATTCGCACTGCTCCAGGCCGTATGAATTTACTGAAATGAGCCATCGTGTAGTAGATAGGTGTATAGTATACTTCATCTGTTTTTACATCCACAAGTACCGGAGCAACACACCAGTTTTTGAACCAATTGGGTCCGCCCTTGTTTGTCGAGTACCATGTTCCAGTCCACCCAACCGTCTACCCAATTATTTAGGCATCCAATGATGTCTCTTGCATATCTATTAACTGGAGCATATTTGGGGTGAAGGTGTTTTTTCTTCCTCCGATGCCCAATCCCAACCCCAATCCGTTGCTTCTTTACTCCAATACCATGCATCGTCCTTTCCATTTAGGTACCTCAGAATCTACACAACCCTCTGTCCTCGATCAAATGTTTGCTCGGATCCTTCTTTTTGGCGTACTGCAATGCATCTGGGAATACTTCGAAAGTACTTTCATACCAGTGAACGGCAGTGCCACCATAATATTTTGATGATTCTTCATCCTTGAACATTTCATCCACCCATTCCTTTAACCCTGCCCTATTTTGATCGTACCCTAAGATTACTTTATCTCCATAACCATCTTTTTCCAGTTGTGGTCCTAAATAATCTCGAACAAAATCCGTCATTTCCTTTGGAGAGAAATGCATACTTTCCCAATTATTCCCATTTCCATGGGGCTCGTTAACGACAGTAAATCCCCAAATTTCAATTCCTTCGGCCATGTATGCTTCTATATATTTTGAATAGAATAAGGCCCAGGGTTTGTAGTACTTTGGTAATAATTTTCCACCCACATGATGCTTGTTATCTTTCATCCATGGTGGAGCAGTCCAAGGGGAGCTTATGATTTATGAAACCATCCTTAGAGACTTCCATAGCATCCTTAATCATGGGGATAATATCATCTTGGTCTTCTTTCACAGAGAATTTTTTCTAATTGCATATCATCCGGGACAGGGGCATAAAAGTACTGTCCCAATGAAAAATCACAAGAGTTCATGTGTGTGCGTGTGAGGGAATACTTAGCTCCGCTTTCGCCAAAGTAGGCTTCAATAACTTCGTTCCTTTTTTCTCTGTGCTTAGTCCATTGAGCAAATGCGCACTAGACTCTGTAAAAGAGCCGCCAAAACCTGTGATTGTTTGATACTTTTCAGCGGGTATAATCCGAATTTCGGAGCTTGAATCATTTGCAATGAAATTCGTCTTTTGTTGCAGTTTGGATCCAATTGCAGAGGTTTCATACACGGTTACATCCATTTCTTTTTCTGTTTGACAAGCCAATAACATAAGGGATAAAATAAGTATGATATTAAACTTTTCCATTTGTTCTATCTTAAATGTTTTACTGTAGGCAATATAACCGTTGCCAATAAGGAATCAACATTACCCTTATGTGTTTTTCTTTATTTGTTTTCCATTCCTGGTAAGTCCTTCAAAGGCACCCTTGTCCACCATGTCCCATAATGCAAACTTGGCTTCCCCATTAATTTTAAAAAGTCCAAAATGATTTTCAGAGCCCCCTGGATTTGCAGCGTCTTTCCACCTTTCATCAAATGCCTCAAAGTAGAAACACGAAATTCCTTTTTTATTCGTCCAATTTCGCATCATTTTGTGGTAGATTCCTGCTTTGTACTCATCACATGCTCTTGAGCCAGTGTCGCCATATAATCCTTGAGATATACTAGCCCAGCCCGTTTCGCCTATATGTATAGGCTTCGTGCTATCAATGTTGTGAACGAATTTAGCCGTATTCAAATATTGTTTTTTGGCATAAAGCAAGGCGCGTCTCATAATTCTTTTTATTGCTTTCCGCTTTTTGAGGTGCAACTCAGATTCTAAGGTACCCCAAAACATTGGATGGTAATGTGTATTGTGCATTGGGTAGGTGTGTAAAGAAACGAAATCCACTGCTTTTATAAGCTTTTCTAAATTTTCACCATGGTATTTCTCGTCTCCACCACCCCAAGAAGCAAAATTATCCGAACTTGTTATCCAAAGCTTCTCATCTAGTATACCTTCCTTTTTAAGGTTTTGCAAATGGTTCACCCACTTAAGGATTACCTCCGCTTGCACATAATAGCTTTCTGCCCATTTAACCATAGCCTCGTTGCCCACAGCAAGTATTTTGACCACTTCCGGATATTGATTGGCTAATTCCACGGCCCTTTGCACTTCAGCGGCATTTGCTTTTTCATTCTCGTGATCATGATTGGGTGCAATGTCTGTCCAAGCATTTTGACAATCAATCCAAATCCCTAACATCACATACATTTCGAATGTGGGGTCCTCCTTGCACATCTCTCGAATTACTTTTAAAAGATTGCTTGCCTGGGGTAATTTTACATTATAGGTACGCAGCACTTTTACACCCATGGCTGAAAGTATTTTCATATCCTCTTTCAGCTGCTTCCTAGTGGGTTGTATATCTCTAGAAGTCGCTCTGTAGCCACCATAACTTATGGCCTGATACCTCGGGTTTCCTAATATTTGAGATGCTGTTTTAGTATTGGTCATTTGGTGTTTGTCGTCCGTTTTAGTTTGATTGGAATTACACGAAACCATTATTGCGCATAACGCAACTAGAATATAATATGGTTTACGAGTGAACTGCATCTTTATTTTAGAATAGATTGGTCTATGTATACCGTGATTTGTTTTACTTTATCACTTCGTTCAAATATTTCTTTACTCGTTTCCTTGTCAATTTTTAAACCTTCAATGGTAGTTTTAGAATCATTGTTTAATTGCATTTCGATACGATTCAAATTGTCTTTTACATAAACCACAGGCACTTGACAATATGTAAATGCCAATGAACCTTCTGCCAGGTCTATTTTCTTATGTTCTTGTTTTAGGTTGAAAAACTGGAATGTCTTGTCTGATGAGATGAATTCTTTCTCCCGAAGCAAATATGGATAAAAGTACAAGCATCCACCATCCACAAAAATTCCTAGCTCACCAAATCGGCTTAATATATCTTCTTTAACCTGTCCTGTCATTCCAGGTTGTTGAGCTCCTTTACCAGCTGGAGTGTGAGAATAGGGGTCTGTGGGGAACGCCCCGTAAAGTTCAGGTGATTTATGCACGCCAATGCCAGCATTTATTTCATAATAATGCTCCAACAGTTTTCCTTTCAATTCTGCACTCTCACCATTGTTCTCAGCTTCTACGCAAATCTCTTGCACCGCAAGCAGCAGTTTTGAAACCATATGCCAGTAGATCGATCCCAATCCTTCGTAACCAAAAAATGTTCCTGACCTTCCTGTAAATGCTTTGTGGTTAAATACCTCTTCAAAGATTTGAAGAACTTGTTTGTTATCTTGATTAGTTGAAACATTGGGTTGCGCATTTTTCAATGCTAGCAAAGCCTCTCTTAAGTCATCTGCATTTTTAAATCTTCCATTGAAGTGCAGATCCCCATTAACGTCCATTTCCACAATGGAACGATCATTTGCCTCCGCAAGTTTGGTCAGTAGTTTTGAGCCTTTCCATGACTTTTCTGGAATCGTGTTTTTATTCATAAAACCTGGAAGATCTTTGTTTGGATATAGAATATAACTGTATTGATCATCTCGGAATAGAGCACTTGCTTTCAAAGCATCCAGCACTTCCAGCGCCTCAGAAGACGATAGATATCCTGAGCTGAGAATGGCTACTTGTCCCTCTAACATTTCATCCAGGTGCGAAATTGAAACCGCTTTGCTACTATCAACGGTCATTAGGTTATAAGCGTGATAAAGGTTGTCACTGCGCTTATTGGTTGCAATGGTATGATCTATGAACTTAAGTGTGGCAGTCACAAATTCTTTTAGTCCAGAAAACGAAACCGTCCGTTTCATTCCCCAAAATGATTGTTTATAAATATGCTTGCGATAGTCACTTCCCGCTTCTCCAAGGCAGTCCATTATAATTTTGCGATCTTCATCACTTATCGGACCCTCTAGCATGAATGCATGTGATTCAAACGTTTTTCTTACTCGCTTATAGAATACAATAAGCTCATTTGATAGGGATACGCGTTCCTCTTCTGTATTCTCTATTTGTTGACTAAAAAAAGTAAGAAATCTACGCAAGTAAAACAAGGTCACCATAGATGTTCCATTTCCCACTAGAGCGTTGTTGGCATCATTCCATTCCGGACGCTGCGTATTCATCCAGATTCCTCCCTCCGGTATAAAATTAGAAAGTTTAGATAGAACGGTCGCTAAAATTTTTTCAATGTAATTGGCCTTGTAAATACTCCCGTTTTCGTCAAATATTAGGCCCGCATCAGAACCATTTTTAGCCCTAATTTTCCTAATTTGGGCATCTTGTTCTGTATCAAATACGATGGTGTCTTTTGGGTTTTTTAGAATCTCCTTGTAACTTTTAATTTTGTAAGGGACATTGGCATAGACAAAGCGTTCATCGGTGAAATATCGTTCCAATTTTCCCGGGTAATACTTTTCTGAAGTTTCGAGCAATTTGAGTAGATAAATGATTTGATGATCTCCCCAGTAACCAATGTAGGACCAAGGATTGTCCGGTTCTATGGTCTCCCAATCGTAGCCCATCTTTGTTACCCTGTATGGGTTATATCCTTCAAAAGTAGTTGCATTCAAAAACTTATGAATCATACTTTCCGTAAAAGCAGGAAAAGACTGTGCAAGTGCTTCCCAGTTTTGAAAAATATCTCTCCAATTTCCTTCATAGTCCATGATTTTAGAGTTGTCCACTTCACTACGCGTATTGATAGAAAACTTGTTCCATGGTCTACTTGGGTCTCCGTGTCTGCGACTAAATCTTAGTGGCATATACTCTATGCACAGGCGTTTAAAATCCTTGTCACCAGCATGATTTACCACATCTTTCAGTTCGAAAAATGTAAAGGAATCTGGTAATTTACCTAAGGATTCTTGATTTTCGGCAAAGGTTTTTTTGTTCACATTTTGCAGGTAATCCATTAGGTCCCACTTTTCTATTTTATAGTTCTGATCAAAAATTCCTCCTCGCATTATATTGAAAAGCGCGTTAGAAAAATGTCTACTATCTAGGTACCTGTCCTCAGTAAACTGAAGACCATCTGCGGCTGCAGTTTGTTGTATCAGTTTAGTAGTACCTATATCTATATCCGTCTCAATTTCCTCTTTGAGTCCTGGGTTGTTTTTTATATCGTGAATGAGTTTTGCTACATCTGAATGTGTTTGATTTACAGTAGCCATTATCATCCACTCCTTATCTTCATCGGGTGACAATTGAATATGATTGGATAAGAAATAGGCTCCTTTTTCAGCTTTTATATCTGTTTCTTGGCTTAAGGAATTTCCATTTCTGAAATCATTAAGTTGCAAGGATGAAAGTAAATAAGTTGAGTTTTCTAGACCCAAATACCAAGCGATATTGGTTTTAAGAGCTTCACTAGGCTCCGACCGATCTACAATAATTGCACTCAGTGCGAATAGACCAAGACCTGTACTCTCCTCAAGTTCACTTCGTTTGTAAGCATCTACAAGGTTACTGGTCGTGTTTTGCAAGTCGCTGGGCACACCATCTGGCATTATGTTTTGTATTCCATCCAATAATGTGATGTCCAATTCTTGAATGGACAGGTTGGTTAGCTTAGCTTTTTTTACAAAACCATACAGATTGCTTGAGTTCCATTCATAGGTAAATGATAATTCGATGCTGTGATTTATTTCTTCAAATAAAATCTTGTTTCCGTATTTACTCTTATAAATATTTCTAGATATCTTATAGAGACCTTGTTGTCTTTCAGAAAATGGCTCCCAAATATGTTGAGTGCCATTTTTGTTAATTTGGAAAATGCTCTTACTCCCCGTGATATCATAAGACTCTGTAATCTTATCCTCAGTATAATAAGGGAATAATGCGTGTTGCGCATTTTTTCGTCCTGCAGTTAGTCCACCATTACTGGAAATAAACATCCAGTGGTTGGAATCGCTTACAATGCTCATGAAAAATGGTTTCATCGCATCGTAATTGGAAATTTTGAAAAAGTATTCCCCGTTTCTCTTTACGCTCTTAAGCGCTATTTTTTTACTCTGTTTCTTTGCTTGCATTTGCATTGCCAAGGCATTTACTTTTATTGTGTTTTAATAAATATACGTTCAAATACCCCCTCTTATCACATTTAAAGCTTTTTAGAGAAGTTATTAATATGGGTAGTGTTTAGTTCTATAACTATAACTCTTTGTACACTTTTACATAATCCACGATCATAGACTGCGGAAATGGTGTGTTGGCATTTGGTGGGCCCACAAAGCTTCCACCCACTGCTACATTCAGTATTATGAAGAAAGAATTATTGTATACCCATTCTCCAGTAACATCCTCTGGTGTTAACCTTCTAAATAAATAATTATCTACGAAAAGATCAACAAAGTTTTCTCCCCATTCTATCGAATAAATGTGAAAGTCTGAATCAAACCGAGCATTTCTAAGACCGTAAGGTGTTGTAATTGCCTGTCCTCCAGAATAACCAGGCCCATGAAGACTGCTATAAGTAACATCCGATTTTGAACCTTTTTGCTCCATGATATCAATTTCCCCACACGCTGGCCAACCCACCTGGTCTATATTGCTTCCTAACATCCAAAAAGCAGGCCAAATACCCGCTCCTGTTGGTGTTTTAATTCTTGCTTCAATGCGTCCGAATTTCTGATTGAAAAGACCTTCCGTTTTTATGCGTGCAGAGGAGTAGTCGCCACCTGTGCTTTTAATCGCTGTAATATTCAAATTACCTTGCCCATCTAGTGAGATGTTTTCTGGTTTTTTTGTATAACTCTGCAATTCATTATTACCCCAACCATTTTGGCCAGTGCCAAGATCATATACCCACTTAGCACTGTCTACTAAGGTGCCAGAGTCTCCCACAAAATCATCGCTCCATATTAACTCATAGTTTCTATCTGGCAAGGTTTGGATCGGCTCTACTTCGCAACCGGCTATGCCAAAAATAATTGCAATTATGCCTATTGCGGCATATCTGATGTTTAAAATTGATTTATTCATTATCTAGTTTACTTAGCGTGTTTTTTAGTTTTTAAAGAAATAGAGGTTATCGAAAATGAAATCAGGGCCTCCTGTGATAATAAGTGCACCCAGATTCCCTTTTTGAGTTGCTATACCTCCAGCCAGGGGTATGTCAAATGACTTCCAAGCACCTGCGGTAAAACCTCCAATGGTCTCTCTATAGTCTTTGTCATCTCCAATTGGATTTCCAGTATTAACATCGGTTTCCAAAGTCTTGTTAGCCCCAATGTCTCTTATTTGGATACCAATGCTTCCTCCAGCATTCTGCACATATACATCGATGTGTAAAAACTGCATACCCGCGCCATCCAATGGATTGTCATCAAACATAATCCCAGTATAGTTATTGGTTTTATATTCGAGCACTTTACCATTGCCAGTCTGCACTTCTGTTGTAGATGTGGTAGAACCTCCAAACCTTGGGTCAAAATTGATCCCAACAGCACTAGTATATGCATCACTAAAAAGTGAGAGTACGTTAGCTTGCGGTTGTGTTGGTATAGGAGAGGCAGGCAATGCTCCTGAAGAACCCAATGTAAGTTTGCCTTGAGCCTGATTTCCAGCTAACGCAGCTGTTATATCCGCACTTCCATTTCCTTTTACTGAAACTACTCCAAGGTCATTCACTGAGGCAACCGAAGTATCCGAACTATTGAACCCAAAATAACTTGGGGCTGTTGCCACCATCACATCTTGTCCATTGGTAAGATTGAAAACTGTCTGGAGTCCAGTGATCGGTATGGTGGATCCAACAAATGCTTGAGAATTAATGTCTTGTCCATCGAAAATAGTAGCTCTTGGAGTACCAACCGTTCCTGTTTTTTCAAATTTTATTTCATCAAACCACAAGGTATAACCTGATCCACCCGTACTTTGAGTACCCGCAGCGAACCAAAAAACGCCTCTTTCTTCTAATAGTTTAGAAGCATCTGGAATGGGTATAATTACTTTAGACCAACCTGTTCCCACATTAACACCACTAATAGATGCTTGGTACTTGTCACCTAGATAGTCTATTCCATACCCAACATCACCTAATTCAACTCCTTGAGATGCTTTTACATAAAGTGTAAGAGCATCATACTGAGTCAAATCTCTACCAGCACCTTGTACTCTGAAAATTGCGCCAGCATAACTTCCCGTAGGATCTGTAGCATTAGGCACGTCTATTCGTATGGATGAGTTACTTTCGAAACCTTCTGTTATATCTACTGAAAATACATCTGGTTTAGCATCAGCAAAAGGGAAATAAAAATCGGCACCCAGACCAATGAAATCATCTGTAAATACTTCAGCCGTTGTGCCAAATGAGGACAATACTGCCTCATCTGAAATTTCTCGTTCGCAACCGACTGTCATCATTAAGAAGGTAGTTAGCAGGGTTATGGAAACAATTGATTTATTTGAAAACTTCATGATATTTTTTGATAAAGTGTTTTGTTAATTGTTGATGTTAATTTGGATATAAGTACGGAATTCCCATTCATTGCCATTTGGAAATCCAAATGCAGTTGGGTCTGGAACCCATACACCGAAGTCGTTTAATTTTTCCGTTGGGAAGTACCTATTCGAATAATCGTCCAAGGTGCGATAAGTGCATCTTACCCCTATCTTAGTTCCTGGTAGTGCAAACCAATCTGGTTTGCCCAGTTCCAAGGATAAATCTCCAATTAATTGGAGCGGATAGGTAAGGTTAAAATCCCTGTGATAATCAAAAGGTCCCCAATCATTAAATCGAGCAATAGTTGCAAGTTTAAGCTTTTTGTATATGGTTCTTATGTCTACACCAAAACGGTTAATTGTTCTGGTATCGTCTCCATTTGCTTGGCCGTTTCCAACAAGAATATTTCCGATAACACCAAACTCAGGGTTAATTTTGGATACCAATCTGGTATTTACTTCCCATAAGTCTACAGCAGGTGCTGAACCTGGGAATACAAAGGTCGTACGACCATTACCCAAAATACCGATTGCAGCATCTTGTATTGTAGGCAAATGACGGTATACAAAACCCAAGCTCATTGCAAACTTGGCATCTTCCATTCTATCATTATCCCATTCATACATCCAGGTAGCTGGTGTAGGGTCGAAAGTAAGAAGGATCTCGCCACCTACGGTTTCTCGATTACCTCTCACAGAGAATGGATCACTTAGAATATTTCTTGGTCTAGCAGGAGCTGCTAGGGTAGCAGGTAATGGAGCGGCCAGTGGTTTTTGGTATAAGAAGTTAGGTGCCACTTGCAGTTTGCCTACATTGTAGGTAAACCCTGTAAGCGCGTTGTACATATTCCCACTCCCAATGTCTTTTAGTCTCCATCCGGTAAATGTTTGTGTTTGATCTACACCACCATTGGCCACCAAGCCCATATAGGAGGCAGTACCGTACCAGCGAATAGGACCAGTGGAATAGGTTAGTTTTGCTTTACCACCCCAATTATCGCTACTCTGAATCTTATCATCGTAAACCACATCGTCTTGTATAAGTTGGAAAGTTCTTCCGTTAAGCGGTTGACCACCCCACATTCCACCTATATTAAATGTCAGTTTCTCCATCTTTTTTTCAAGGGCAAGAGTGGCTCTTCTTGTTTTTGGAATAGGCACTGCAAATGAACTTTGCAAGTTGTTTCGTTGGGTGATATCCTCGTGGAAAATACCCGTTACATTCATTCCTGCAACATCCTTACTATATTTCAACAACACTGCCGGGTTGGCTCCCCACCATAGTTCAGGTCCAAAGGCCAATTTAAATCCTTTCAAATTTTTCTTGCCTTCCATTTCGAAACCAAAGGGTGCATTTCCATTATAGATATCGATGTTTGGGCCGTAGTTGGCTTCCGGATATAATCCGAAGAAATCGCCTTCGTATCCCCAATGATAATGTCCGGTTCTGTAAAAACCGGTGAGTTTGAAATCGCGCGCATCCCACTCATAACTGGCTCTATATAATTGTATTCTGTTGTTTGAAGAAATTTGTTGAGGACCAGTGGGTGTTTGCACCGTTACGGGTCTTCCTCTGTTTTCATAAAACACTTCATCAATTGGATTCGTGGCCACATTCCCCAGTGCATTAAACTGAACGTTGGCCTTCATATTTGGCGCTGGTCTTGCAGTTACTCCCACATTGAAAGATTGCATATGGTCAAATCCGAGATTACTCGGGTAGGTGGTTGTGCTATTTGGATCTGGAGCAGCAGGT
The DNA here is from genome assembly GCA_943788195.1 of uncultured Bacteroidia bacterium. Classification (GTDB taxonomy): domain Bacteria; phylum Bacteroidota; class Bacteroidia; order NS11-12g; family UBA955; genus CALSPH01. Next base: position 1,461,003 of record CALSPH010000001.1, on the reverse strand, counting down.
GTGGTAATTAAACTACCCCCTGTATTGAATGTATAGAAATTAGCTTGAAGATTACTCAGGTATAATTTGCCTTTGTCTTTCGCATCCAAAGCGGCCTTATCTCCTCTTGCTCTGAGCATTGCATCTGCAATAGAGATATTGTCAATCATATTTAGACTAGATGGGCTGCCGGCAGTGTAAGGATTGAAACTATGCGCTTCTTTAAGTGCGTAATATGCGGCTCGAGGATAAAGTTCATAAGTGCCTCGCTCATTGGTTTTACCTTTGGCACATATTCCAAACCATTCTTCATTCATATTATTTTCGCCATCCACAAAATCATTGGTATATCCACCGTTGGGCCAAGAGGCTGTTGGATCATGCTCTTCTAGGTTAGTTGTTTGGCCCGTTTTCCACCAACCATCGCTAAATTGGAATGTGAAACCTCCGATAGAGTTCCCACTTTTACCCATACCCGCTGCATTTGCGTAGATTTCTTTCCAGTTTTTCAAAAGTACCTCTGCTTGATATGGCTGGTCCTCTTGATTGGATTTTGCATTATAGGCATCTGCTCCAAACTCAGTCAAGACAATGGGCTTACCATAGTTCGTTTTTACCTTATCGAATAAGTCTCTAAAAGAAACCCCTCGATAAACATTAATTCCAAGAATATCTACATTCGTGCATTCCTTAGCCATTATATCCATGAAAAGTAAATCTCCATTACAAATAGCCACAGGATGAGTGCTACTTATACTTTTCATAGCCACAGAAGCCTTATTAAACATGCTATATAAATGCTTAGCTCCTTTGGTTGACTCTCTATCTTCAATCGGGATGTTCTCCGTTTCTGCTCCCCTCCAAAACAGGCCGTAATTGTTTTCGTTTCCTAAAAGGAACATTAACAAGCCTGGAGTATTTTGGTAGGTCTGAACCATTTCCTTGGTTTCTTTAAGCAATATTTCTTGAACCAAAGGCTTGGAATAATCTGTGTTTGGGGCCCAGTTTCCAGCAAGCGTTAAACCATATCTGCCGAATGAATGATTCAGCATGGTATAGATACCATAGTTCTCATAAATATATTGAATCCATCGAGCTGGAACACCTGTGTACATCCGCACGGTGTTTATGCCCATGTTTTTAAGCAGGGACATCTCGGCGTCTAGAGCAGACTTAATCAAATCGTCGGGTTGTTTCCATAAGCTATAATTATAGTTTGTACCAATTGGGAAATAATCCCAGTTCATACCATTAATAAAAAAAGGTTTTCCATCTACTTGCAGTGTGTGTCCATCAGCAGTTTTTTTGACCGTTACTACTTGAGAAATTTTTGATTGGCCTGAAACCTTCACTGCTTTGGTGAAACCAAAAACAAAAAGGTTTGATACTAGAAAAATTGCCAGGGGTAATACTTTTTTAAGCATATCTTAAATTTTAATGAATCCAAATGTATATTAATTTTGAGTTAAATTGATTTTGAGTTTATATTTTAGTGCTGTTTTGAACAGAGCTGTGAGGGGTAATAAGGAAAACTGGGATCCTTTAAAACAACCATTATTCGGGTAAACTGCTTTTAATACTGTTTTTGGCATAGTTCGTTCCAGTGATAAGTGAGTAGGTTGCTTACGGGCTTCTTAATTATTTTTCCCACGGTTATTCCATGAACTTCGCAGGCGCTTCGTAAAATATCTTGAAAATGCACAGCCAATGACCCTACAAAATGCACAGGTACTTCCTGATGGTTTTCATACTTGGCAATATGGGTATTGATAAATGTATTAAACCCGTTAAATATCATATCTCCTACCCAGGCATGTTCTTTATGTTTACCCAAAAATTTCGAGTAACTGGCCAAATACACATTGGCATTTGGTTTTCGATAGACTGCTTCAAATATTTCTTCTTTTGTCAACCCAAATTCAGCTACAAAGGATTTATGAATTTCTGCGGGAAGTTCCTTGTATAAGTATCCGGCAATTAGTTTTTTTCCAAAATAAGAACCACTGGCCTCATCTCCCAATATATAGGACAAGGAGGGAACCGCTTGATATACACTTGTTCCATCATAATAGCAGGCATTGCTTCCCGTACCTAAAATGCAGCTAATTCCTGGGTTATCGCCACAGGTAGCATACACCGAGCCTATTAAATCATGATCTACTACAAGATCTGCATTAATAAAGATACTTTGTAAAGCACTGTGCAAAACATCTTGCATCTCCTTACTGTTTATACCTGCGCCATAAAAATAAAGTTGATCAATTGATGGAGCCACATCGCACAACTCCTCATTATTACGTATTTCTGCTTCTATACTCTCCGTATTTCTGAAATACGGATTAAACCCTATAGTACTGAATTTACCATCCTCTTTCCCTGATTGGCTTAGCAACCAATCACATTTTGTACTTCCACTATCTGCAACTAATAACATTTTTTTAAAATTCGAAACTAAACCCCTCTTTTCTTAGCTGCGTATAGCGTTGCTCGTCAAATTTAAATAATTTTGCTGGGCGATGTGAAACATTTTCTTGCACCTCATTTAAGGGAATAAGTAAATCCATGCTTAAAATCTTTTTTCTAAAATTGGGTTTATCAAAAGTATATCCCAAAAGTGCTTCGTATAAATCTTGCAACTCTAGAAGAGTGAACTTAGATGGTAAAAGCTCAAAGCCAACTGGATGGTATCTCACTTTGGTTTTTAGGGTTTCAATTCCCTTTTTCAAAATTTCGCTATGATCAAATGCTAATTCAGGCAATTCGTTAATACTAAACCACTTTGTTGACTTTGCCCAGGAAGATGCAATTGGATGATAATCCTTGCTTTTTAACAATGAATAATAACCTACTGTTACAACTCTGCCTACTGGGTGCCTTCTAATTGAACCAAATGTAAAAAATTGCTCCAGAAAAATATCCTTAAGTCCCGTTAACCGTTCTAAAACATGATTTGCGGAATCCGATAAATCAGATTGCGGATTAACTAAATCTCCAATTAAAGCCCAATCACCTTTAAATGGTGCAGCATCTCTTTCAACCAAAAGAACCCTTATTTCTCCTTTGTGATAACCAAAAACAATACAATCTACAGATAAACCAAAACTTAGATATTCATCAAGGGGTTGATCATTTTCTGTGATATAATATGTATTAGATTTTTTCATAGCAACTCAAAAGTACAAATCAAGAATTCAAATGTATAATAAATAAATTACTTATAGTATTTTTTACTTTATTACTTATAGTATTTTGTACTTTAAGGTTTTTTTACCTTTCTTTGAGCAGAAAAAAAAATAATTATGAAAAAAAATTACTACTCTTTGTACTCTTGTCCTATTATCGGCTATGAGTTATGCTCAAAATGCACCTATCGATTTTGAATCAGGCGGTGAGGGGCCGCTGCTCCATGGACTTGGGAAGTATCTGAAAACGAAACTAACCCGGCTCTCGAATTTGTAGCCAACCCAAACATGGTTGCACCTAACGCATCTGCCATGGTTGCTAAATTTACTGCTAGAGCCGATGGAAAACCATGGGCACTTTGCTTTACTGATAGTATTGGTTCATTCACTTTTGATGCCACCAATAACACTGTTAAAATAATGGTATGGAAAACACGTGTTAGTGATGTAGCAATTAAGTTTGAAGAAGTGGGTAATCCCCTCTACCGCCAAAGAAATTAAAGTTGCTAACACAAAAACAAGTGAATGGGAAGAATTAACATTTGATTTCAGTTCTGTAAATGGAAATACGTATGACCGAATGGTCCTTATAACCAGATTTTTTAGAGCGAACCGCGGAAAATGTACTTTATTTCGATAATATTACATTTTCTAGTGGAGTAACATTGAATGAGCCTATGGTTGCTGCTCCAGATCCAACTTTCCCGGCAACTGATGTCATTTCTCTATTTAGTGGTACCTACACTGATTCTACTGTTGCAACTTGGAGAGCCCCTTGGTGTACAGCGAGTCTTTCAGATGTGCAAGTAGCTGGAAACGATGTAAAGAAATATACTAGCTTTGGTGTTGCAGGTATTGAACCCGGTACTGGTAATTTTGTGGATGCTACCAATATGACTCATTTCAATGTTTCTGTTTGGTCACCAAATGTGGATACATTTAGAGTTAAATTGGTTGAATTGGGGTGCCGATGAATCTTACGGAGGAGGAGATGATACTGAGGATGAATTGCAAGTAGTTACGAATAAAAAAGATACTTGGTATAATCACAGTATGGCATTAAGCGATTTCACCGGAATGACTTCTAAAAATAATATCGCTCAAATAATCTTGTCTTCTCCAAATAGTGATGGAGTAGTTTATATTGATAACATTTTTCTTTAACAAGGAAGCAGCTAGCTCAACAACTAGCTTGGAAACTGAAGTAGTAGCGCATCTGTTTATCCAAATCCTGCAAAGGAAAGAATCAATGTAAATACACCCAACAACACAACAGTTATAAACAGCATTGCATTGACTGATATTCAAGGTAAGGAAATCGTTAACAGAAATGTAAACAGTACTTCTTTAAATGAAACTTTCGAGATTAGCAACCTTGCCGCCGGAGTTTACTATCTTGTATTCAGGACAGAAGGGGGTAACTACACGCACAAAGTAGTTGTTAACTAAACTAACAATCAAATTTGTAAAAGAGGGTCGTTGCTTTCGCTATGACCCTCTTTTATTTAAAAATTTAAATAACTCAAATATGAAAATTACACTTACAATTCTCTCTCTTTTAATAGCAACAGTTAAGCTATGGCCAAAATGTCCCAATCGATTTTGAAACAGGGGGTAACGGTGCCAGCTGGACTTGGACTACTTTTGAAAACGACAATAACCCTATTTTAGAAATCATCGACAATCCATATAAAACGGGTATTAACACGAGCGACAAGGTGGCTAAATTTACAACACGTAAAGCGGGTCAACCCCATGCAGGTTGCGAGTCTATGCGTGGATCAGACATAGGAAACTATCAAATAACAGCGAGTAATTCAACGATTACCATAATGGTATATAAGTCCGTAATAAGTAATGTTGGAATTAAACTGGTAACCTCTACAGGTTGGTCAAAAGGCGAGCTAAAAGTAGCAAATACGAAGATAAATGAATGGGAAAAAATAACCTTCGATTTCTCAACAATAAATCACGAATCTATGACCTATAACCAAATCGTTATTTTTCCAGATTTTCAAGCAGGAAGAACATCAGATAATATTTCTTATTTTGATAATATCACTTTTGGACCGGCACAAACGGCATCAGTTCCATTAGTAGCAGCTGCAGACCCTGTGTATCATGCTGATAGCGTAATCTCTCTTTTTAGCAATGCTTACACTGATGTTACAGTTAACACTTGGCTTACAGGATGGTCTAGTTCTACGCTTACTGATATTCAAGTTGCTGGTAATTATGTAAAAAAATATTCAGGAATGGATGTTGTGGGAATCGAAACAACTGGTGCAAATACTATTGACGCAACAAACATGGAACACATTAACTTTGATATGTGGACTCCTAATTCTACTAAATTAAAACTTAAACTTGTTGATTTTGGTGCTGATGGAGCTTTCCAAGGTGGTGATGATTCAGAGTTTGAATTATCATTTGATGCTCCTGCATTAGACTCATGGGTTAATTACCATATTCCAATGACTGATTTTACAGGATTAACAGCGCGTGCTCACATTGCGCAAATAATCTTTGTTTCTGAACCAGCTGGTAGTAGCATAAACTATTTAGATAACTTCTTTTTTAGTAAGGAAACTGCTATGACAAATTCAATTGCGTCTGCAAATGCATTTAGCCAATTGAGTATTTATCCTAACCCAGTAAACGATAACCTTAATTTAAAAGTAACATCTGCTATTCAAACTATATTAAATTATAGCATCATTAGTATGAATGGTCAAACTATTCAATCTGAAAAAGTAAATGCATCTAGTTTAAAAAAGTCTATCAACACCGCTGATTTTGATGCAGGCATCTATTTTGTAAAAATCAATACAAATCAAGGTAGCTATACACACAAAATTATTATTCACTAAATAAAAATATTCATTGAAATCGAAAGGTCTGGGATTAATTCCTAGGCCTTTTATTTGGCAATGTCAATTTCAAGAGCATAAAAATGAGTTATAAAGTAGGGCAAAAAGACAATTTCAAACCATTTAACTTAGTAATATTTGGGGGAACAGGAGATTTAGCCTTTCGTAAAATATATCCAGCTCTTTATAATCGGTTTATAAATGGAGAGTCTACCGTAGAATTTTCAATTATGGTAGTGCATAGAAAGGAGATGAAAGAAACATTTTTTCATGACTCTCTTTCCTCAGCTTTAAAAGAGTCTACTGCTGAATTTTATGATGAAGATAAATACAAAGAATTCTTGAAGCATTTTGTCCTAATTCGAATTGCAAATCATTCATTAGGAGGATATAATTTGTTGGCTAAAGAAATTAATAAAAACAACAATCGTCACAGCATTTATTATTATAGCACTCCATCTAATGTTTTTGGTGAGATATCTTCTCTTTTAAAAGATTTAAACCTCATAAATGAGAATAGTAAAGTTGTTGTTGAAAAACCACTAGGTCATGATTTAGCTTCTTCAATTGAAATTAACAATACCATTTTAAGCGCATTTAAGGAGTCACAAATCTATCGAATAGATCATTACCTAGGCAAAGAAACTGTTCAAAACCTAATGGTTTTAAGATTTGCAAATAATTTATTTGAAAGAGCATGGAACTCAGAAAACATTGACAATGTTCAAATTACTGTTGCAGAAAGCTTAGGTGTTGAAGCTAGAGCAGGGTATTATGATAAGAGTGGAGCGCTAAGAGACATGGTTCAAAATCATATTCTCCAGCTACTTTGTCTTGTAGCAATGGAACCACCGGTTTCATTGGATGCAAATAATGTTAGGGATGAAAAACTGAAAGTACTTAAAGCATTGCGACTTCTCACTAGTGAATCTATAATTACAGATACGGTAAAAGGACAATACACCCGAGGGCGCATTAATAAAAGTGAAGTTAATTCTTATCTAGAAGATTTAGGAAAATATGATTCAGGCACAGAGACCTTTGTTGCTATCAAAGCTTTTGTAGATAACTGGAGATGGAAAAATGTCCCATTTTATCTCAGAACTGGAAAAAGAATGGCCAAAAGGTATTCTGATATTGTAATCAATTTTAAACCCGTAAAACATGACATTTTTCCTGCAAAGGAAAAAATGCCTGGAAACCAGTTAATTATAAGACTTCAACCCGAAGAAAGAATAGAGTTAGTTCAAATGACCAAAATTCCGGGACCGGGTGGATACAGATACAAGCCCATTTCTTTAAAATTGGATTATATGGATTCTTTTAATGAACGATTCCCAGAAGCGTATGAACGACTTATTATTGACGTAATAAGAGGTAATCAAACTTTGTTTATGCGTCATGATGAGTTAAGTGCTGCTTGGAAATGGACTGAATCTATTTTCAGAAGCTGGCAAGCAACTCAAATGAAAAACGAATTGTACATGGCAGGCAGCTGGGGACCCGGCTCAAAACTAATGGACAAAAATACAGACTGGTTCAATGATGCAAGTATTAAATGAATTTAACTGAACACCATACTAAACAAGAATTAGAGGAATCTCTCTGCAAAGAAATAGAGTTGAAACTTAAAAAGGCAATTCATGAATCAGGTAATGCAAAACTTTTGGTTTCAGGAGGCTCTACTCCAAAAGTGTTATTCAACAAACTTTCAAAATTAGATTTGCCATGGGAAAAGGTAACCATTGGGGGCTTAGTAGATGACCGATTTGTCGAATCAACACATGCTGCAAGCAATGAACGTTTCCTAAACGAAAACCTACTCATAAACAATGCAGCAACAGCTAAATTAATATGCTTAGTTTATAAACCTGAATCAATGCCTGAAAACTTGATTACAGCTAATAGAATGTACCACCATTTTCACTCTGGAATTGATATAACCATTCTAGGGATGGGAAAAGATGGTCATACTGCATCCCTTTTTCCTACAGACCCTTCTTCTCTAAAGGGCTTGGCAAAATATTATCATGGTTTAGTATTGTATACCAGGGCAGATGTTGAACCGTATCAAAGAATTTCATGTAGCCGTTCTTTATTGCATAAAAGTAGTAACTTATACCTCATGATAACCGGCAAAGAAAAGCTAGAAGTGCTCAAATCTGCAAAGGAAAAGCATTTACCCATTTCTGCCTTTTTTGAAACTCAAAACACGCCTTTAAATGTACACTATAGCGCTAATTAATTATGAACAAAACAGTCCAATCAATAACAGACAGAATAATAGCAAGAAGTAAGGATTCTAGAGCCGCTTATCTTGCACAGATGGAAGATGCTAGATCTTCAGAGGTAAGTCGTAAAATATTGAGTTGCGGAAACCTGGCACATGCTTTTGCAGCTTGTGCCGTTAATGAAAAGGAAGACCTTTCAGGTTACAAAACCGTAAATTTAGGAATTGTGACTGCGTATAATGATATGCTTTCTGCACATAAACCATTTGAAGATTACCCTAAAAACATAAGAGAATATGCGCAGAAATACCATGCCGTTGCTCAAGTAGCAAGTGGTGTACCTGCAATGTGTGATGGGGTAACCCAAGGACAAAAAGGAATGGAACTTTCCTTGTTAAGCAGAGATACCATTGCTTTATCTACAGCAATTGGCTTGTCTCATAATATGTTTGACGGAACCATTTGCCTTGGCATCTGTGATAAAATTGTCCCGGGCCTTCTTATTGGAGCTTTGCGTTTTGGAAATCTTCCTATGCTGTTCATTCCAGGCGGGCCTATGCCTTCTGGTATAACCAATGATGAAAAAGCAAGAATAAGACAAGCGTTTGCTGAAGGAAAAATTGACAGAGAAGAGCTCTTAAAAGGAGAGTCAGACTCATATCATTCTGCAGGTACTTGCACTTTTTATGGTACCGCCAACTCTAATCAAATGCTTCTGGAAATAATGGGATTGCAACTACCTGGTTCAAGCTTTGTAAATCCAGGAACAGAACTTAGAAATTTACTCAATGAATATGCTGTAAAAGTAATAGCCAAAAATGCAAGAGAAAGAAATGATACTGCTCTTTTCAAAATTATGGATGAGAAAGTAATAGTTAATGGTATTGTGGGACTCTTGGCAACTGGAGGTTCTACTAATCATACACTCCATATTGTTGCAATTGCAAAAGCGGCTGGAATAATTGTAAACTGGGATGATTTCTCGGACTTATCAGAAGTAATACCTTCCATCACTAAGGTATACCCCAACGGAGCTGCAGACGTAAACCATTTTCATGCATCTGGCGGAATGGCATATGTAATGAAAACTTTATTAGATCATGAAATGCTGCATGAAGATGTAAATACCATTGTGGGCAAAGGATTAAGAAAATATACCCAAGAGCCAAAAATTACAAATGGCGAAATCTCCTATATTGAAGGACCAAAAGAAACCTTAAATCGGACCATTTTGCGCCCTGTAGAAGAACCTTTTGCAGCTCAAGGTGGAATAACGGTAATGTCTGGCAATATTGGCAGAGCAATCATTAAAACATCTGCTGTAGACCAAACGAACCTTTCTTTCCAAGCACCCGCCATTGTTTTTGATGAACAAGAAGACCTTATTACCGCATTCAAACAAGATCAGCTTAACAAAGATTTCATCGCTGTTTTACCCTTTCAAGGCCCCAAATCAAATGGAATGCCTGAATTGCACAAATTGACCCCCACCCTTACTGTTTTGCTTAAACGTGGATACAAGATTGCACTTATCACCGATGGACGCATGTCTGGAGCATCGGGTAAAGTGCCAGCAGCTATACACATGTCTCCAGAAGCTTTGGATGGAAGCATCCTTTCTAAAATAACAACAGGAGACCAAATTATTTTTGATGTCACCCGCAAGACCGCGAATCTGGTGGATTTTGAAAGCATTAACAAGAGAGAAGCAAGACATTTAAAGCGGGCAAATATTGGCCTAGGAACAGAACTCTTTGCCAACTTAAGAGCAGGTATTTCAACCAGCGAAACAGGAGCCAGTTTTTTATACTAAATCATGAAACAATTTAACATAAGACAAATATTAGAACGCAATCGAATTATTCCCGTAGTTACGATAAACAGTGCCAATGAAATAGAAGGCATTATAAACAGTCTGCTAAGGAAAAACATTTCTTGCATTGAGGTTACACTTAGAACTCCATTTGCCCTTGAAGCTTTGAGCATATTAAAAAGGGATTACTCATCCGTTCTTGAAATTGGTGTAGGAACATTAACGAACAAGAATCAATTGAAGCGTTTAAAAGAAATTGGTGTCGACTTTATTGTAAGTCCTGGATTAATGGACCACCTCGCAACAGAGTTGCAAGAAGCTAAAATTCCTTTTATTCCTGGTATTGTGACTCCTTCTGAAATCATGCGAGGCATGCATTTGGGCTATGATACTTTTAAACTATTCCCTGCGGAGATCTTCGGTGGAGTTAAATTGCTTAAAACATATAATGGACTCTTTCCAGATATCAAGTTTTGTCCAACAGGTGGAATAAATGAAAAAAATTATGAAGCGTATTTGAAATTACCCAACGTAATGTGTGTTGGAGGTTCATGGGTGGTATAGGTATGATCTGGAATCGAACCAGGCACCTACTGTCCCGATAGCTATCGGGAGAGTCATGTGCTCTTAGTTTCTTCAAATATTTTAATTACCAATTCTGGATACTTTTTCAAGTTTCTAATGTATTTAGCACTTTTCATTGCTTTAATTTTGAGCTCCATCCTTCTCGCATGACCCAAATCCTGCGAATCTATTCTTAAGAACAACTCCCAATCTTTTGCCTTTGCGGTAAAATTCTTACTTGAATAATAATGGGCATTATGCTTCTCAATTCGCGATGCTAAACTATCCTGACATATTCCAGTATAGAATTTTTGAAGCGATTCAGAGAACAATATGTAGCAGCAGATATCGCTCATAATAGAAAGAGCACCTTATCTAGATAAGATGCTCTTGAATTCAGTGGGCCCACATGGACTCGAACCATGGACCACCTGATTATGAGTCAGGTGCTCTAACCAACTGAGCTATAGGCCCTGTTACGCAAGTTAAGGTTTGCGATTCCTGTTTTTTGACCACCTGTCCCGATAGCTATCGGGAGAGCTATTCTAATCTCGCATTTTAGGTTGCGCTCCTGGTGAACTCAGAGGGATTCGAACCCCCAACCTCCTGATCCGTAGTCAAGTGCACTATCCAGTTATGCTATGAGTCCATACCGTATAACGGAGTGCAAATTTAAAGGCTTATTGTTTAGAAGACAAATCTATTTTGCGCATTTTTTATGGAATTTATCCCGCTGGTGAAGCCGTACCGTAGTATGCTCAATTCTCATAAAAAAACAATGCCTAGATGCCCTAAATTTGTATTACAATCGTTTCATATTCATGCAATAAATAATTTGAATCCATTGAAAATACAGTAGTTTTAGCGGACAAACCCCTGGTTTGTCCGCCTTTTTTTTACAACTCGATTTCTTCATCCCCCAATTCATACGGCAAATAGGTGATGATGAATTGAAGCATCTCATCCGTTGTTTTCATGCCGGCACCAAACAAATCCGTGCGCTCCTGAATGCGTTGTGGCGGATCAAAAGGGTTGTTGTAATTGTCCAAGGTATTATCAAATAGGGCTTCCACATGAATGGTTGAACCTGCTGGAATCTTTAACATCTTGGGATAGGTATAGAAGTATTGCCAACGGAAGTCCCATTCGGGAATAGAAATAAGCGGAATGGTATCCTTATTGGCATCTACCACAAAGGCCTTGAAAGATTCACCAATCAAGTGCATGTGCGGGTTAATGGTAAGTATACTAATGCTCTCTGGGATATATAAACTTGAGCGACAGGTCTTTATTTCATTGGGCTCAATCACTAAAGGTGGTTTAATACTGGATACGCCATTGGTGCCCATCATCAATTCCTTGGTAGGTCTTTTCGGAGGTGATTTGGCAAAATAAATATGAATTTTCGATCGATCCGTGGTATCCTTTTCAGCTGGTCCATAATGTAAATCATTGCAGATAAGAGCAAAATTCTTGTTCATTTTAAATCCGCCAATGCCTTCAGGGTAAGCTGCAGCAAAAACCCCGGGCAAATAGTTGAATGCACTATGTATGCGCTGCGGTACGGGCTGACTGGGATCCAATAAATTGAGTTTGGCAAAATCTTTCTCGTATGATTCAGATTCAATATTCAGTACATTGATAGTCGATTTGGGCGGGGCTTTCTGATAATTCAGCATAAAACCATTCACATGATGCACATATGTTTTTTGGTTAGGTATAAACTCGATGGCGCGAACAAAAGTATCTTGAAGAATCTGTCCTAGATTTTTAACCACTAAAAAACGATCTCTCGCGTCCCCTTGAATCTCAATTTCAGGTAATTCCAACACCACATCCGGTTTACCTAAACTGCTGTAGTACTGCAATTCTGGATATTTAATTGATTGGGTATCACCAGCTTGTTTCCCCTCCTCTACCCATTGCTGAATTAAATTGATTTGAGTTTCGGTTAAAAATTTCTCACCCTTGAAATGACTGTAATTGGGATCAGCAGGCCAAGGTGGCATATAACGCGCTTTAGTGACCTCTGCCACCGTTTTGGCCTTGTCTGACACATCTTGATAGGTAATTAGATTAAATGGCCCTGCACCTCCTTTATGATGACATGGACTGCAATTGGTATGAATGATCGGAGCGATGTCTTTGGCAAAGGAGACTCCTTGCTTAGACGATGTATTGCATGCCCAAAACAATGCAAATGCACTACTCAATATAACAACCAACCACTTTGGTTTCATGCTTAATCAGTTTTTTTTCTAAATGGATGAGCGTATCTAAGGCGTTCAGCAAAAATGACTCGCGTTGTGCATAGTTCTTACGATAATTGGTAAAAACGCCATTGTTGATTGCTCCACGATACACTACGCTACCTTCACTATCTACAATAAATGCATGCGGGGTAACCGTTGCTCCTAGCTTTTTAGTGAGGAACTTATTTTTGTCCTTTACACACACCGTACTGGAGGGCAACAAACTTGCAATAAATGCATTGATACTGCTGTCTCTTTGATTGGCTGGATAAAACAACACCACACCCACATCAGGGAATTGCTCGTTGATCTTTCGCAAAGTGGGTATACTTGCCTTGCAAACGGGACAATCATTCGCAAAGGCAACAAAAATGGTATGCGTATTATCTTTGAAACTTTCAATAGATGTCTTTGCATTATTTAAATCTGCGTAATCTCGTTCAAAGAGATTAGCTGGACTTTGTGAACACGAATATATCAACAATAAAACAAAAACCGCTAATGTGATTCTACTATTCGTCATCCAATATATCGATTAATAAGTCTATTTCACTTTTCTTAATCTCATTATTCATTTTTGCATAAGAGACTTGCAAATTTCGCAGCATTCTACGAATAATTGCTTCGTTATCGCATATTTGAAAATACGCTTTATTCGGTTGTATTTTCAACTCCTTAAGAAATCCTTCCAAGTGTTTCTTTGAAAATATGGTTCCTTTATTGAATGGATTGATATAAAACAGGGGTTCAGAGTCCCGGTCTATCGGTAAGTCTATTTCATTCCCTTGGCTTAATTCAACAATATCCGAATTATCTAATAAATCAATATCCAAATTCATATAAGCCAACACAAAATGCTGTGGTAAATTAACGCCGTACACAGGCAGCTTTAATTTTTGAGCAATAATTAGATAAAGAGAAGATAGCGATATGGGATTGCCTTTCTTGTTTTGCATTACGGTATCCAGAAATGAATTGGAAGGATGATTGTAATCCTTACTATCTCCTGTAAACCCTTTTTTATCGAAGAATACATGATTGAAGTAACTGATTTTTTCAACCACCGATTGATTGGACTGGAGACCCAGCCATATTTCAACTTTCAGCTGTTCAACTTCTTTCGTAATTTTAGCATGATCAATATCACGTCCAGATAATTCACTTATGGAACACCAAACAGACAACAAATCTTTTTGATCCCCTTTTTTCCATACGGCCAATTCGGTATGGATTTTTTCCATTTTTAATTTATGAATAATGGAATCAAGCGCGTCTTTTTGCTGATTGCTCTCAATCAGAAGGTAACTGTCTTCTAAAAAAGGAATCACCTCTTTACCGATGTTTAATATTTCATTGCGGGCAATTTCTGAAACTTCAGAATCTGAATCCCCCAAGAGGCTAACCAAGGCATTAATTTTATTATTATCTATGCTCATGCAAGTCCTACAAAGATAGCAATTGAAAGGAAAAAATACTTTCTTCAAGCATTCAGTTGTACACGCTTTAACACTAATGATGAATAAGACTTACTTTGATTTGATTGCTTCGCTCCGCTCGCAATAGACGTTAACGAGGGAGTCTATTGCGAGTGAAGAATGAGCGAAGCAATCTGCTTTCGCTGTAATGTTTTATGTAATCTAAAATATGGGTACGTTGAAAATTACAAGAAATAGTCTTTTCCAGAATTTTCACTTTAATAACCCCAAAAAATGATTTGTACTAATATAAGGTAAAAGACTATTTCTTCTTGGCTTTTCCCTTTCGCCTGGCTCCTTTGGCGGGAGCATTTTTAATCAGTTCTCTTGCTTGCTCAAGTGTTACAGACTTAGGTTCAACATCCTTTGGGATTCGAATAGACTTTTTCTGATACGAAATATATGGACCCCATCTTCCATCGAGAATTCTTATTTCCTCATCATCTGGAAACACTTTCAAAAGCTTTTTAGCATCGGATTCTCGCTTGGCTTTGATTAAATCAATCGCCTCATTTAGTGTCACTGCCAAAGGATCCATCTCTTTAGGGATACTTGTAAACTTACTATCATGCCGAATATATGGCCCAAATCTTCCTAGACCCACATTCACTGCTTTATCTTCAAACATACCTAAATCTTTAGGGAATATAAACAGTTCAAGCGCTTGCTCTAAGGTAACTGTTTCAAGTGATTGGTCCGGATTCAAACCTGCGTACTTAGGTTTTTCTTCACTGCCTTGCTCACCGCCTCCAATTTGAACTACTGCGCCAAATCGTGCCATCCGTGCGATCACTTTTAAACCAGTCTTTGGATCAATACCCAATTCGCGTTCACCAGTTGCCCGTTCTGCATTTTCAAGGGTTAGGTTTACAGTTTCATGAAATGGCTTGTAAAAGCTTTCTATCATTTTAACCCAACTGGTTAATCCATTGGCAATATCATCAAACTCTTTCTCAACACTTGCTGTAAACCCATAATTCATGATATCACTAAAGTGCTCAACTAAGAAATCATTTACCAGCATTCCTATATCAGTAGGGAACAATTTATTGCTTTCTCTACCCGTAATTTCCGTTAATTCTTCGGTTGCAACCGCATCGTTTTGCAATACCAGTTTTAAATATGCCCGTTCAACACCATCTCTGGCTTCTTTAACTGCATACCCTCTTTTTTGAATTGTGGAGATGGTTGGCGCATATGTAGATGGTCTACCAATACCCAACTCTTCCAACTTTTTAACCAAACTTGCTTCAGTATAACGAGGAGCTGAACGAGAGAACTTTTGAACCGCAAACATTTCGTTCAAATCAAGATTATCTCCTACTGCCATAGCGGGTAACAATCCGCTGTCTTCTTTTTCATCCTCATCATCGTTCCCTTCAAGGTATACTTTTAAGAATCCTTCAAACTTAATTACTTCACCGGATGCTTTAAGTTTACTGTCATTGGTGCTAATAGCTATATGAACATTGGTTTTTTCTAATTCTGCATTACTCATTTGAGAGGCAATTGCACGTTTCCAAATCAATTGGTATAAACGCTCCTCAGATTCATTTGATCCTGCAGTTTGTCGATCGAAATATGTTGGACGTATGGCCTCGTGCGCCTCTTGAGCATTGGCTTTTTTTGTAGTGAAGTTCTTAGGATTTGAAAATTCAGCACCATAGGAACTTACAATTGCTGCCTTTGCTGTATCCATGGCAAGTTGAGAAAGATTGGTTGAATCTGTTCTCATGTATGATATTAAACCTGCCTCATATAAGCCTTGTGCCAATATCATGGTCCGACTCACTGAATAGCCCAGCTTTCTGCTCGCCTCTTGCTGTAATGTACTGGTTGTAAATGGAGCTGCTGGTTTACGAAAAGTAGGTTTCACCTCAACATTATCCACTTGATACGTAGCCCCTTTACAGGAATTCAAGAAATCACTCGCCTCATCTTTATCCGCTAAACGTTTAGATATTTCTGCCTTGACTAACTCGCCTTTGCTTGTTTTAAGATTTGCCGAAACTTTAAAATCCGACTTAGAAGTAAAGCTTTTAATTTCTCTTTCACGGTCAACCACCAATTTAACTGCAACTGATTGTACTCGACCTGCTGATAAACTCGGTTTTACTTTTTTCCATAAAATGGGAGATAATTCAAAACCAACCAATCGATCAAGCACTCTACGTGCTTGTTGGGCATCCACCAAATTAAGGTCAATAGATCTTGGATTCTCAATCGCTTTTACGATTGCCGTTTTAGTAATTTCATTAAAAACAATCCGTTTGGTATCTTTCTTAGCAAGGTTTAACACCTCAAAAAGATGCCAAGAAATGGCCTCCCCTTCACGATCCTCATCTGAAGCCAACCAAACGGTATCTGCTTCTTTTGTTAAGGCCTTTAATTCCTTTAAAACCTTTTGCTTATCTGCAGGAACTATATAAGTGGGTGTAAATCCGTTCTCGACATCAACCGCATCATTCCCTTTCTTCAAATCACGAATATGGCCATAACACGAGCGAACGGTGTACCCTTCGCCTAAGAATTTCTCTATTGTTTTTGCCTTTGCCGGAGACTCGACAATCACTAAATTTTTGGACATATTACCCTATCTATTAACTACTAATTTCTGGGCAAAGGTATTATTATCTGTTATAAAACGAACCATGTATACACCATTCTCTAGTGCATTGATGTCTAATTGATGCTTAATCACGCTATTATTACTTGAGTTAAAGGACTGGCTAATAACTGTTTGACTCATCATATTGAGGACTTCTACTTTTCTTACACCAGGAGCCATTTCTAAGTTTAACAAACTTGTTGCAGGGTTTGGATACATTTTGGTAGCATCCTTCTGCAATTCAATATTATTTGAAAGGAATTGGCTTATGTTAATATTGTCTAAATAAACTGAGTTGCCACCGAAAGCGGTTACTTCAATGCGAATTCTATAATTGCTGTCATTGTCTTGCAAACTGGATGATAGATTAACAAAATGTAAACGCCAATCCGCATCGCTTGAAGGCACAAAGGATGAATTGGTTGCGGTCACGCGGGTTAATCCTCCTCCAAAACGGTAAAAACGTTGTTGCCAGTTTGCTCCGCAATCAGTACTTACAAGGACTTTCAATTCTTCTTCTTCCCCATTGATATCTGGCGCCCAACTGGTTGAAAAGGTTAAATACTTAGGCAAGCCGCGTAAATACTTTGCGTTTAAATCTTTTGATTCATACACAAACTTAGTACCTTTTGGAGTGCTTGAACTAATGCCTGCAAACAGTGAACTTGAACTCTCCAATCCAGCGTTTGAACTTATTTTAAAGTCTCCAGTACCGATATCCGAAGGAAAGAACTCGGGTATATCACCAATTGGTTTTTCAAAATCAACCTGTACATATCCTATGAAAGTTCCATTATTTGGTCGAACCTCTATATACTGATCAACCGTTGATGTTGATGATCCATTCGTGTTAGATACGGTTAAGATAACTTTATATAATCCAGGCGTATTATAGATTACTACAGGTTTCTCTGCATTGGTCGAACTAATATCAGCTCCATCAAAAGTCCACAGTCGATTGGCCACCATTCCTTTGCAGCTTGCATCATAATATGCCACTGGATTGCCTGCACAAACAACGCGGGTATCACTTGTAAATGAAGCCACAGGCTTATCATTCGCAGCAACCACACCTGTTGCTTCTAAATTGGATTGACTCACATTAAGCCTGCGCGTATAACTGCCACTGGTTAAAAAGAAGTCTGTTCTTGTCTTTTGACCTTTGGTAAACATCACTTGACAAGTTCCTCTGCTATAGTCCATGTAATTTTCCCAAAGATCAATTTCGTTTGGTACATCATTACTGCAACTATTTCCGTTTGCTGGACAATCTGAATTAGCAAATGTTGAACCTACAGGAGGTGTGTCATCTACTCGGTCTGTAGAATTATTATTCGTTGAACAACCCCCTTGAAAAGGATGCATAAGACCCAACCAATGTCCTACTTCATGCGTCATGGTTCTACCTGCGCCACTTCCAACAGCAGTGCCAATCGTACCCACACGATCTGAACGTATCAAAATACCATCGGTAAATTGATTGGTTTGCCAAGGAAAGCGTGCATAACCCAAAAGTGTGCCTTGTTGAGAAGGATCCTGCGCAAGATTATTCACCACATAAATATTGAGGTACTTTTTATAATCCCATTGAACGCCAGGTAACGACTTTACCGCTTCGCCTGAATTGAACGTAAGATTTGAATACACTCTATTGATGCCATCTGTGCAATTCCCTTGGTCATCAATTTTAGCCAATCTAAATTCAACACCCAAGTTTGCCGCAATGTTTTTGTTTTTAAAATAGGTGCGCAAGTTTCCTTTATCCGCATTAAGCATTTGAAAATCTTCATTCATCACACGAATCTGATCTAAAATTTGTTCTTTGGAAATATTTTCGACCCCAGAAGAATGAATTACATGAAATACCACGGGTATTATGTAGTTTGCTCTTCGCACATTTTGGTCACGCGATTCTTTCCAATGCGTAATTTGCTCCTCCATTTTTTCAATTTCATCCGCATGTTCGGGATGATTGGCATGATACTGATCGGATACTTGATCTGTTAAACATTGTGCAACAACGTGTTGAGCATTAAAGGCTATAAGTAAGCCTAATAGTACAGTAATTTTTTTCATACAATTAAGTGCAATAATAAGTCATATTGCGAAACCGAATGCCACAAAATTTTCATAAAATCATTTGAGCTTTATGATGGTGGCTCCATCACCGCCTCGATCTGGATGATCATAGTCCCAGCCCTCGATATATGGAAGTGATTTGAGTAAAGCTCTGGTACTGCGTTTTAAAGCTCCGGCACCTCTGCCATGAATAACCGAAAGATCATTCACTCCCAAAGCATATGCTTCGTCAAGAAAAGTTTGTAGAAGACTCATTGCCTCCTGCTCTCTTTTACCGCGCAAGTCTAATTTGGGCCTAAAGGATTTCATTTTACTCAATAAAACCTGGCTTGCATTGCCTTTCGGGATAATTTTGTGCGATTTTTCAACTGGATGCAAACGTTTTAGTGCCACTTCAGTTTTAATCTGATTCATTACCACAACGGCCTTCTTATTTTTAATTGCAATAATTTCAACTGCTTGCGTCTCATCATCTATGCTGGCTAAATCTCCAACTTTCCATTCCAGCTTCTTAGTTTGCTTAACTTTTTTTACTTGCAATAAGCTTGACAGATGTTTGGCATCTGCTACTTGATCGCGTTCTTTTTGAATTTTCTTGCGTTCATTAGCAACCACTTTGCGCTCCGCTTGGGTTTCTTTTATTTGCTTTATGGTTTGTTCAATTTGCTGATTTGCCCCTTTCAGCAATTCACTCGCTTCGGATTTAGCTTTTTCTAAAATCTCCTTTTTCGATTTGACCAAGTGCCCTTTTAAATCCTCATACTCAGCAATCAGTTTCGCAATCTTTATATTCTTGCCATCCAGTTCCATTTGCGATTTATGCAGCGCAGATTTCTTGCTGTCCATCTCGGATAAATACGTTTCTAATTGTTGCTTGTTCTCTCCTGCCAATAACTTAGCATTCTTAATGATTCTACTTGGAATACCCATACGTTTCGAAAGTTCAAAAACGAAACTACTTCCAGGATTTCCTATGAGTAATTTAAACAACGGTTTTAGCGCATCCGTATCAAAAAGCATCGATGCATTAAATACATGTTGCAAACTGGTAGAAAGTGATTTTAGATTTGAAAAATGGGTAGTAATGATGCCGTAGTATCCGGCTTCATTAAACTGTTGAATCATTGCTTCCGCCATCGGACCTCCCAATTGTGGGTCAGTTCCAGCACCAATTTCATCTATAGCAATGAATACTTTCCCTTTTTTGGGTTCTAAAAACTGCTGCATTGCGGCCAAATGCGCACTGTATGTACTCAGGTCGGATTCTATATTCTGATTATCCCCAATATCTGTCATCATGTGATCAAACAAGGTCATTTTACTCCCTTCTGCGGCACAAACTGGTAGCGCACATTGCAATGAGTATTGTGCCAAACTAAATGTCTTTAGGGCAACAGATTTACCACCAGCATTTGGACCACTGATTATCATCATTCGCTTGTGGTCAGAAAAATCAAAATCTAAAGGAACAACTTCATCGTGACCGATGCTTGATTCTAATTTTGGATGACGACACTGCATGAGTTGAATATCTATAGCAGTACTGGAATAGTTCGGGATAATTGCTTTGAATTCTGAAGCATAATTAGAAACTGTTTGAAGGTAATCAATGAACCCAAGCTTAGATTCTGCATGAAATAGTTCCTTGGCATGCATGCCTATCTTTTCAGTGATTCGTTTTAACAGACGCTGAATCTCTTCTTCTATATCAAAATTTATTTGATTTAAGGCGTTATTGGCTTCCAATACTTCTAAGGGCTCCACATAACTGATGTTTTTCGTACCTGATTCTCCTTGAATTACACCCTTAATTTGCTTTCGATAAGCGGAAGGTACAGGAATTACATACCGTCCATTTTTAACGGTTGGCTCTAAATCAACTCCTAATTTATCTTGTTTAACTTTGGCAAATACTTTGCGCAAGGTCTTTAACAAATCATTCTCAAATGAATTCTTTCGCTTGAACAATGAGCGTAAAGCTGGACTTGCATTCTCTCTAATTTTGCCTTGATGCGAAATGATTTGATTGATTAAACCTAAGGTCTCAATTAAATGCTTGCATTCGTGCGTGTAAGAAATAAGTGCCGGGCATTCATCGATCTTCGACTCAATCGGTTCAAAACAATCAATTGCGATGGATAAAAAATCAGCAATTGCAATGATTTCTTCTAAATCCAGAAAGAATCCTGTAATTCTCCCTTGGTTTATGCGTTCAGTTAGCGGCTCCCAAGCATGCAGATTCAACCCTTTGGGCAATAGATTACTTAAAAGAATAAAGTCACTTACTTCATTGATTCGAATATTGAATTCCTTTTGTGTTTTCAGAGGCTCAAGCTCATCAATGATTTCAACACCAAATTGGCTTACGCAGCCCTTTTTTAGAAAGGTTTTTACGAAATCAAATCCGATTTGTGTTTCAATTCGACTTTTTGGATAAGCTGTCTTCATTATTTAGAATAAAGGTCTTCTCTTCAGCCATTTCTATAGCACCTTCAAGCACTGCTTTAAAGTGGTTCGGACTTTGACTGTAAAATGCATAACTCAAATCGAATAAACTATCGCTTACATCATGCTTGTCAAGTATAAACTTCAGGTCGGCCTTGCGTTGTGCCATTTGTGGTTGATCTTGCAAACTTCTGCGCAATAGTTTGGTTTCAGCCAAGTTTATATCAAAAATGATCTTTTTCATTAACTCGGGTTGGATGATATCTGCTGGCAACTTCTCCTCCAGCTTAGCATCACACCCAAATAATAGAACTATTAGCGCAAAGATTTTAAAGTTAATGTTTCTTAGCATACGTGTCATTGTATATTTGCAAAAGTAAGCTTCAAAAAACGAACCAAAAAATGGCTGAATACACAAAAATTAAGAATAATTTAGATTCCATTCAAGGGCAATTGACAGCAAAATGCAAACTGGTCATTGTTTCGAAATTTAGAACAATAGATGAAATTCAATGCGCATATGATATAGGTCATCGCACTTTTGCCGAAAACAGGGTGCAGGCATTACTGGACCGCAAAGCTCAATTACCCGATGATATTGAATGGCATTTAATTGGCCATTTACAACGGAATAAAGTAAAGTTCATCGCGCCATTTATACAGATGATTCATGCAGTTGATAGTTTTAAACTGCTCCGAGAAATCAACAATCAAGCAGCCAAACACAATCGCGTTATTCCGTGTTTAATTCAGGTGCATATTGCCCAGGAGGAGAGTAAATTTGGCTTGAGTCCTGCTGCATTGGTTGCATTTTTTAAAAATGAAGAATGGCATAATTTACCCAATATTCAGATTTCTGGTCTCATGGCAATGGCAACCCTAACCGATAATTCGAAGCAAATTGAAAAAGAATTCAATCAGGTGCAACAATTATTTCTTGACACCAAAGCCCAATATAATGATCAGTTACCCCATTTTACAGAATTAAGCATTGGTATGAGCAGCGATTACTTGTTGGCTCAAAAATATGGCAGCACGATGGTACGGATTGGCTCTGCAGTTTTTAAATAACATAGTTCAATTAACATTCGGGTAAAAATTGTGAACTAGTCTATAATTTAATGCATAATTTTGCACCACTTAAACAATAGAATTATGAAGTGTGGTGTAGTTATTTTTCCAGGATCCAATTGTGATCAGGATTTAATTGAAGTTTTAGGCCGTATAACAGGTGATGCAGTGCAAGAAATTTGGCACAAAGAAACCGACCTAAAAGGGTGTACACACATTTTCTTACCAGGAGGATTCAGTTATGGAGACTATTTAAGAAGTGGCGCAATTGCGAAACTAAGTCCGGTAATGGATGCTGTGAGTAAGCATGCCAATGACGGGGGGTTTGTTATGGGTATCTGCAATGGTTTTCAAGTACTCTGCGAAGCTGGTTTATTACCTGGGGCGTTATTGCATAACACCAGCCGACAGTTTATCTGCGACAACGTATTTATTAAGCCCAATAACACATCCAATGCTCTTTGTGCGAGTCTATCCCCTAACAAGGCTTTACAAATTCCTATTGCGCATGGAGAAGGCAATTACTATGCAGATGCAGAAACCATGGATCGAATTCAGAAAAACGAACAAATAGTATTTCAATACTGCGATGAATCAGGTAACGTAACTGATGCCTCAAATCCGAATGGATCGCTCATGAATATTGCGGGTATTTGCAACGAATCAAAAAATGTATTTGGCATGATGCCTCACCCAGAAAGAGCTTCAGCTGATTATTTATTCAATAATGATGGGGTTGCAATTTTTGAAAGCCTGTTTGAGATGGCTAAATAGGAAGACCACTAGTTCTTCTTGGTTTTCTTCTTCTTTTTGTAATCTCCTCTTTGCCATGCTTGAAAAAATTTCTGCCAAGAAACTGGATTAAGCAAATTATTGGGAGGCAATTGTCCTTTCCAATACAGATTATCTGCCTGTCTTTTCATTTCTTGACTATAGGCCGATTTAGCATCTTGTTTACCTGCAAGAGCTTCTTGCCTTAAGTTTTCTCTTTTCAGGTTCTTTCTTGCAAGTTCCAAATCATCATCTGGTATCTCAGTTTTCACAAAAATATAATCAAATTGCAGTCTAGGTGGCAATGGATAGATTACTACAGGTTGCAGGTAATTGGTGTCCTGAGTAAGCAACTTAATGATGTTATATTTTGATTGCTTTAGCGTATCGGGAATGATATAATATGATTGTTTATACTCCATTCCATTGAATACAATGGTATCTCCTTTTCGAGCAGTTAAGGCAAAAAAGCCATTTCCGTCAGACACATCTCCCTGCCTTGTGTTTTTCTCAAATACATATACATAGGATATTGGATAGAGGCTATCACTTGTTAATACCAAGCCTGAAAATTCAATTAAACCCGTATCTCTATTTTGGGCATTAACGATGAAGGCAGGAGCCAAAAAAGCGAAAAGTACAAATAATTTATTGCGCATTGAGTTATAACAAAAGTAAATCTTTAAATCATGTTTAAAGCAAGAAACCAGCCAAAATGGTCAAAATGACGATAAACGGACTGGGAAGCTTGGAATAGACCACTAAACCAATTGTAATCAACATGGTAATAAGACTCGGCAGATAAGATTGAAATTGCCCCATATCGATTTGGTCAGGAGCAAATAACTTAAAGAAAATAATTATGGCGGATGCGATAATTAATCCTACAGCCGCAGCTACTATGCCGTCCATAGATCGTTGGATGATGGGATACGATTTGATTCTGCCCCAAATAGGATACACAAAAAACATTATTAGTAAACCGGGTAAAAAAATACCAATAGAACCAATTGCACAGCCCAAAAGCTGAAACATCGGTCCTTTCTCTTGCAAAGCCATGCCATTCACAAATGTAGAAAAGCTAAAAACTGGACCAGGTACTGCTTGTAACAAACCATATCCGTTCGCAAATTCAGTTGCGGTTAGGTATCCTTTTGCATGTACAAATTGAGCCTCCATCATTGGCACCAGAACCTGCCCTCCCCCAAAAACTAAACTCCCCATTCGAAACGTGTTTTCAAAAAGCAATACTTCTTTAATTCGAAAAGCATTTCCCACGATTACAAAGGCAAAGAAAATTAAGCCAATAATGACCAGATGTTTATAATTGACCTTACCCAAAGGTTTATCCAAGGAGATAAAGTCTCTATTGATGTATTTCTGTGAGATATAAGCTGAGACAAACAGTATTAGCGGCAGAATAATACTGCTTGTAAATGCATTGATTGCGTACCAATGATTTAAAACTACAGCTAAACAAGCTAGACCGCATATAATATAGAACCCCAATTGCTTCTTGATTAAAGGAATCATTTTAAATCCAGCACCAAATAAAAAACCAACAGCCATAGCAGGCACAAACTTGAACATAAACAAAAGATCAGATGCTTGCATCCATGAATACGCCAACACAAAAATGGACATGAGAATAGTTGCAGGTAGAATCCAAATCAGTATGGTAAGGATAGCGAGCGGATAGCTTCCTAATTTAAAGCCTAAAGTGGTGATGGTTTGTGTGGATGTTGGACCCGGTAGAATCTGGCAGAAGCTATATAGCTCAATCAATTCTTCTTTACTCACATATCTTCGTTGTTCACAAAACCTTCGAATAAACTGTATAAAGTGAACCTGTGGACCGCCAAAAGCCGTTAAACTAAGAATTAAAACATCTCGTAAAAAAAGTGATTGCTTAAATTTTCTTATGTTGGAGGACTTACTCAAATTGAACCTTTGCTGCTCTGAACAAACTTAAGAAAAATGACTGTAAAACAACTATTTAACGCCTGACAAATTACAAAGCACTGCCTAAGTTTAGCTTAACAAGGTATTATATAGCTGGATATAGTTTCTTGAACAAATCCTATTGCTGAATTTCTCTTCAATAATTGAAGCGACAACATCGGTGGGTAACCTGTTTTCTTTCAACCAAAGTAAACCCTCTACGATAGCTTCTGATGTTTTCTCTTCAACTAAATAGCCGTTTTCCGTATGTCTAACCATATCAGGGATACCACCTATATTAAAACCAAGTACTGGGGTGCCACAGCTTAAAGACTCTAAAACTGTATTCGGCAAGTTATCTTCCAAACTAGGAGTTACAAATACATCTGCTTGATTATAAATGCGCACCAACTCATTTGGGTCTGTAATAAAACCCAACTTTTTTGATTTAGGTATCTCAAAAGACCCTTTGCCAAGAATGAGTAGTTCATAATCCAATTCTTTGGACAATTTTTCTAATGCTTCGAGCAATAATTTAAACCCTTTGCGCTCTTCATTTATATTCTCAGCAACAAACAGAATTCTATAAACCGAATTTGCTTCGCGTTTTAGCGATTTAAATACAGAGGTATCAATACAATTCGGAATACAAACCGCTTCGTTTTTAAAAACTTCACTTTCATTCGCCAACTTTGTCAGCCATTTTGAAGGTGCTGTGGCGATTACATTTTTATGATAAAGTGATTTTAATTTCTTTTTACGTCTAGTAATTACTCTTTTATATCGATTCCAATCGAGGCCAGTTAAGTAATGATAAAACCCTGTAAATGGATACATGTCATGCATAGTTAGAATGATGGGTTTTCCACTTTTTGAAATAACCGATTCCCAATTCATAAACTTAGAGACCCAATGTACATGGATGACATCTGCCTCTTTAAAAAAAGGGTGTTTCATGACATCAAAAGGACTGTAAAGCGTATTGTTATAAATGACTGGTTTACCTAAAGTGGGCAGAAAGGATAGGCCCCGTAAAATTTGGGTTTTAAGGAACAGCATGAGTCCATTTTCAATTTTAGCAAATGACTTCCACTCCTTGGTTTCTATCTCATTCTTTAGAAATAGCACCTTAGAATCTACCCCAGCATCATTTAAACTCTTGCTGATTCGTTTGCAGGCAACACCAGCCCCACCAGTGCCCCACGTGTTTATATGAAGTACTTTTATGGGTTGCGCCATGCAAAAATATTGATCTGTAAATCCATGTCACTTGTTCTTTTCACCCCCTCAAAAGGAGCACTTTGATTCCGTGCATTCTCTAGGTGGTATCTAAAACCTGATTCTTCTAAAATATGCAATATGACCGAAAGCTCTTGCTTACCCGAAATATAAGAATGGTACTCAATAAAGAATCGGTCAATCTTGTGCAATTGATCTTTAATGTCCTTAATTACGTCAATTTCAGCACCCTCAATATCCATTTTCAAGAAATCAACTTCATTTTCCTTTTCGAGATATTCTTTTAGGCTGATTGATGGGACATCAATGCCTCCTGTTTCACTGATTGCGCTATTATCTGATTTGTCCTCATTCAGTTTAAGTCCGTTGTTATGGGTCCAGACAGCAGCGATTACAGTCTCAATGTTTTGAGCGCCATTGGTTTCTAAATTGGTTTTTAAAAATTCAGCGATGTAAGGACTTGCCTCAAAAGCTGTAATCTTTGCTTTGGGATAATCCTTCAAATAATACAAACAACTTAATCCCACATTTGCACCGCAATCTATGATTCTAGGAGCATCTTTAGAAGTTGTAAAACGATAATACTGCTTATAGAAGATTTCATAATATTGCCATGCAAATGACAAGCCATCAGGAATGGATAAGGTTAAGCCGTTAACAGTAACTTTCTTTTCTTGATATCTTTGATTCACATTGCCAAAGCGAAATAAGAGCTGAAGAAACCTCCTAAAGTGCTTATTCGTAAAGAATTGATAAAGTCCCTTAAAGCAAACTTGTATGATAATCTTTATGTTCATTCCTTAGTACGCGAAAATATTAATTAGGACCGACATTCTAGCCTTTTAGTTGATTAAAACAATCTAAATAGGCGTTAACTACAACCTCTTCATTGATCTTTGATTCAACGATACGTAAAGATTCCTTACCCATGTTCACGCAGGTTTGTTTATCGCTTAGCATTTTTGATAAGGTCTTTGTTAAAGATTGGACATTGTCCGTCTCAAAAAAGTGGCCATTCTTATTTTCATACACCAAGTGCTTTTCTGTACCATCACAAACCGAACATACGATCGGCAAACTATAGCACATCGCTTCATTAATGGATAAACCACCCATTCCAGCTAATACATACACTTGTGCTTTCATAAAACATTTTGCCAGTTCTTTTGAATCATAAACGGCCCCTTTGAAATGAATGCACTCTTGCAATCCAAGTTTTTCTACCTGCTCTTTCAACGACTCCAATTCTGGCCCTGCCCCCACCACAGACAATTGCACTTTAGGATATTCCTGCTTGAGTTTAGCCACTGCCTCAATCAATAAATCCACACGCTTCCATTTAACCAATCGGCCCACATGCAGCAAGTGATGCTCTTCTCGCATGGTGTCAATTTGCAATCCTTCCGCATTTAGTTGGTCAATGGTTTCAAATATATCTTTGGTTACAATCGAATTATACGTCACGGTTATCTTATGCTTATCCAGGCCATATGAATGAAGAATTTCTTTGCCTTTCTCAATGTACACTACAGCTCCATCAATGATATTTTTAAAAGCCATTTTGCGTATCCACTTATTGAGGAAGAAATAAAAATTACTTTTAAAAATGCGCTCTTGACGTTGATAAAATGATGTATTTAAACGAAATGAGGCTAAACTCTCTTTATAGTTTGGAATTGAAAATGGAATTTCTTTTACGATGACCTGAACCCCAGATTCTTTAAGTTTTTTAACCGCTTTTTTATGTAGCAATAAGTTGATAAAATAAGGCCAACCTATGACCAGGATATCTGGTTTAAGCTGTTTCAAGGTTTGATAGTAATCTTTAAAAAAAGGCTTGCCATACCATGTTTTATACTCAAGTAATGGGATGTGTTCAAAATCAATCCCATCGGATGTTTGAAAAACACCAGCACCTATGGTATTGCTCTTCTTTTCCGGGGAAATAAGGGCAATTTCGTAGCCCTCTTTGTTATGAATTAAATTGAGGATTTTATTGTAATAGTGCGGAGTGCCACCGAATGTGAATACTATTTTCAATAGAATTATTTGTTACCTTTGCGAAGGTAAGCATTAAAGATGGGAAAATTCAAGGAGGTTCTGCCTAAAAGCCTGTTCAATTTATTGAATAACTTCAAAAGAAATCAGTTTGGAACCGCACAGAAAACCTATGCTGGAGAAGGCGAGGATCTAATCATAAAGAAAATTTTTAAAGGCAAAAAGAATGGCTGCTATGTGGATGTTGGATGCTATCATCCATTGGTTGGTTCCAATACTTACCTGCTTAACAAAGAATACAATTGGTCTGGGGTTAATATCGATGCCAATCCAGAAACCATTCAACTATTCAATCAAAAACGTCCCAAGGACATTAACATCAATTCAGGCGTTGGTTTGGAAACGGGTAAATTGATATTTTATCGTTTTGAAGAACCGGCTATTAATACGTTTTCAAAAGAGTTTTATGAAAAACGATTTGCCGAAGGAAATGCATTTATAGAGGAAAAAGAAGTCGAAGTTAAAACGCTTGCTGAATTACTCGATTCATGCAACCTAAACCGCCCTATTGATGTTTTAGATATTGATGTGGAAGGATTGGACGTAGATATCATAAAATCAAACAATTGGGAGAAGTATCGCCCCAAATTGATTTTAATTGAAGACCAAGCTGAAGTTGACAATTTAGCCAACCTACCCTCTTACAAATATCTCACGCCTTTGGGATATCGATTACTATTTAAAACTTTTTCAACTGCATTTTATCTCGATGAAAGCGCTTCTCTATAAAGTATACCTACAGTTTTGCATTTTAAAATCCAAGTTAGCGCAAGGAGGTATTGCAAAAAAGTATGCACGTATTAATTTGTGTGGAGGTGATATTAATATCCCAGGATATTGCAACATTGATTTACACCCCAAGGCGGAGATGGTTATTGATTTAGAAAAATCAACCATTCCTTTCAAATCAAATTCAGTTGACTCTGTAGTATGTATTTCTGCCATCAATTACTTTGATCGCAGAACTGGACAAAATATCATCAATGATGTTTATAGATCGTTAAAAAAAGGTGGAGTAGCACGGTTTGCAAGTCAAGACCTGAAAGTCATTGCCACATATTATGTAGAGCGAAATACGGATTTCTTTTACCAAAAAAGTAGCAACGGAGCTGATCGGTTTATTGGAGCAAGCATGGGTGATAAATTCAATTCATGGTTCTATGGATATGAAACGGTTGGCAACAAGCATTGCAAGTATGTATATGATTATGAAACACTGGAAATGATGTTTAAAGAAGGCGGATTTTCTGTCATTGAGAACATGGCATATCAGGAAAGCCGTTTAGAACAAATCGATATTATTGACAACCGACCAGAGCAAATGTTCTTTTTAGAAGCGGTTAAATAGCATTGCACTGCTCTTGTAAAAGCAAGGCATCAATATAAAATTTTACAGCCCAATTTGGTATTTGATGCGGACAATAATCTCCGTAAACCGGCATGGACCCAGTAATTCCTCCTTTAACTGTTGCGAGGCCAGTTTTTATCTGTATTTGATTCAAGAGTTCCATTTGTCCATCGGCAAATTGTCGATAGATTGCATTTTTACTTTTTGCATAAT
Organism: uncultured Bacteroidia bacterium; assembly: GCA_943788195.1. GTDB lineage: Bacteria > Bacteroidota > Bacteroidia > NS11-12g > UBA955 > CALSPH01. Next base: position 1,430,864 of record CALSPH010000001.1, on the reverse strand, counting down.
ATCGATATGCTATAATTGCGAGTTGTGCATTCCCAGTTAAGCAAGAATAATTTGCATCGCCCTGCCAGTTTGCATTAAAAGTACCATTCACTAATGGATTATGAGAGCCTGAATGGGTTTTAATAATCTCATCCAAAGTGGCAATGGCCTTGGCCTCCATATAATTATCATTCAATAATTGGGCGGATTCATACAAACCACGAATGGTGTAGGCGATGAGATGTGTCCAAGGTGATTTATAGTTCAATGAGGTATTAGAGATATAATTATTTGCTTGATAACAAGACAAAACCCAATCTAAATTCGCTTTGGCTTTCTCCATGTATAACTTGTTCGGCTCACAAGCGTCTAGTTCTAATAAAGACCAAGCTACGCGAGAATGATATGATTTAGGTCCTAAGGTAGTGTGCTGTTGCCATGTTCCATCTGCCTCCTGAATTTCACAAAGCCAATCGCCCGCTTTTTGCGCAGCAGCCAAGTATTTTCTATCTTTAGTTTGCTGATAAATATCGCAGAGTCCAAAAATAATTTGACCCGTATTAAAAACTTTTAAAACCTCTTTACCATCTGGATGAATTTCGCCAAAACCACCTGATGGGTCTTGAACAGACAATTCCCAATCTGCCATTTCTATGGCATGTTTTATCAAAAGAGGGTCAGCAGATTTTTGATGTAAATCTAAGAGCGTGCAAATAATGTATCCCGTGGTTTCCCGATAACTTTGAAGATAGATGGCAGAACTTAAATGGTACACTGCCGGAACTCCTTTATCTTTAGACGCCTTATGTGTATTTAAAATCCAATTTAGGGCCAAATCAAGGTTATCATGCTGACCTGCAGAATTAGACCCTAAGCCTGGATACTTGTTTTTATACCTACTATAAAGTAAATAATTACGCCAATAGTTGATCTTTTTCTTAATGCTCATTTAACCAACTCGTAAATACATTATAATCATCAATATAGTAACTCCCTAATTCACGTAAAGATGAATTATTGTAACCGACAAAGGCTATATCATTATCTCGTGCAGCTTCAAAATCGTTCACACTATCCCCGATCAATAAAAAATCTGAATGGCCATCTTGCTCAATGATCCGTCTAACCAACTCTGTTTTAGCTACTGGTGACCCGAAAATTGCCTTAAAGTATTGGTCTACCTCAAGATTATTGCATAAGAACCGCAATTCTTCTTGATCAGATCCGGAGACTATTTTAAGGGGTATCGATTGATGAATTTGCTTAATAAATTCTACTGTTTCTGCTATTAAATATTTCTTTTTCCCTAGCTCTTTGCGCATAATTTCTGAAAAAGCGTTTGCCAATTCCATTACTTGTCCTTCTTTGGCCTTTTGCCTTAAAATTTGAGTAAAAAAATATTCGTACTTGTGATATCTAGATAGGCCGCCATTGGCATTGTGGTAATTAACCAAATCTTCAACGAGATCGTTCGGGTAAGCTTCTAAGGACTTTCTAAATCCATACTCTCGAACTGAGTTTGATTCAATAATCACCCCGTCAAAATCAAACAATATACCTTTCACTCTACTCATTCAGCAGTTTCTCCATCCATTTAAGCTGCAATGCTAAGGAATTTTTCATATAAAATTTTGAACTTAAATCAACCAACTTGGGTCTTTGCATATCAATTTGTTTCAAGAGCAAACGGCAGCGATCTGCAAATTCTTTCGCATTATCTGTTTTAGTAATGAGTGTTCCATCAATATGCACATCCATTTCATTGATTTTATCCTTGTCATCAATAAAAATATTGGGAATACCCAAAAACAAGCTTTCCATAAAGGAAGTAGAATTTATAGTACTATGGACCGTTGAGTACTTCATTAAATCGAACGTATTCACCGTTGCATCACTGAATATTATGGTTCGGTCCTCCTTGAGCTTTGCTTCATACCGATGGCTATGTGCCATTTCTGCAGGGTGTAGTTTAACGAAGATCAACCAATTTGGGTCTAAATGAGATTCTACCTCAGCAATAAACCGGATGTATAAATCGATGCTGGTTAAACGTGTGGTAAAAAGTAAAACAGGTCGATCATTCACTTCAATATCAAGTTTCTCTGGTTCAGTAGCTGCTAAATGTTCCATCAATGGGAATCCTGTATCAATCACACGATCATCGGAAAACATATTCAACGATTTTAATTGAGTTGAAAAGTATGAGCCAAATGAGAAAAAATAGTCCGGCACATAGTCCTTACTCTTCACATTCTGATAACCGTAATTATTAATCACTCCATGTTGTATCTCCACTACCGTAATTTTTTGCTGCTTACACTGATAAGCGAGTCGTTTATGGGCAATGTCATAGGAACAAACTAAAAGCACCACTTTGGGATTGGTTTTATGTAACAGGCGCTTAAAATATTGATCATATGCTTTGTTTAAGCAGGCTTCTTTATCCTTCCCAAATATACTATTGAGTTTAGCCCTTAAACTAACCACAATATAATCCCATTCAACATAGTGGATTTTCTTGCTGTCCATTTGCTCCACATACCGTGCACCTGTTTCTCTCTCAAAAACAGCCATTTGGTTGCCATATTTTTGCTCTAACAAAAACGAAAACATATTCCGGTTCTTTCCATCAATCCATTTTCTATTTTTCGAGTACGTGAAAAATAAAATTTTTGCAGGCCCAACCCTTCCCTTGCGGGACCATTTAAAAATTCGAGTGTAATATTTGAATTGATTAATCAAAAGTTAAGATTTCTTAGGTTTATGCTTCTGATAGATATCCATGATGTTTTGGTACTCAGATTTATTGATTACGCCTACTTTGAATAATGCAATAAAAGCAATGCCTACACTTACCAGCTTACATACAATTTCCAAAAGTAAAGGCAAATTGAATTGGTTGATTAAATACAAATTAAAAAAGAGCACCACCAATACAATGATGAATAGAATAAAAAGGCTTTTGTACGGGTAATCTATTTTGAAAAAGCGTTGAGCATAAATAAATGAAGCCAAGAACAACACAATATTTGATACTAAGGATGCAATACTGGCTCCAATCATACCTTGAGAAGGTATTAAATAAAAATTCAAAAGTATGTTCACTACTCCGGCTATAATGGTAAAGAAAGCGATGTTTCTTGCGGCCTTTTGTTCAAACATAATCTTATTGGCCATTAATTGATATAGACCAAAAAAGAAGAATGTAAAAACAAAAATTGCAATTACTTGCACACCTTCAATGTAATCTGCATTGGTGAAAACTAGAATTAACTCACGCGCAAACGAACTGATTAAAATGGCAGTAAAAGAATAAAACAATACTGCATACTTAGTCAGCTTAGCAATAACGGGTTTGGCCTTTTCTTTATCCTCAGTCACAATCTTAAGAAAGAATGGATTGTATGCCATATTACTTGAAATAACAATCAAACTCATGATGGATCCAAATTGGACCGCAATTTGAAATACACCTACAGTTGCAAGATTGTGATAGTTATTCAGGATTAATTTATCCGCTAGACCCATTACAATTACAGTAAGTGTATGTGGGATAAATGGGAGACCATATTTCAGTGACTTTTTTAAACTGGAGATATCAATGCGGTAATTCATATCCTTATGCAATAAAACGAGACTGAGCGCAAATAAGACCCCTAGAATACCTATTTCTGGAATCAATCTACCCAATGACCCAAAGTCAAAACCAACGATAAGCACAATACTTAATATCAAGACAAGGGCCGATTTGAGAATGCTTAGCGCCCCAAATGCAATGGATTGTTGTCTGATTCGAAACAGTTGTTGTTTTAGATTAAATATTACCATAAAAAAGGCGGACCAAATAGCCAAAATCATATAAGGGTCAAAGTCAATCCCTTTGACCATAACAGCCATTATGGGCTTCCCAAAAAAGGTTAATAAGAGGGCAAACAAGAGGCCGAATCCCATAAGAAATAGTATAATACTACTTAAGAATGTCTTCTGATTTTCGTCCCTGTAATCGTTTTGATAGTAAAATCTTGCCCAAGAATAGTTTAATCCAGAGGTAAATAAAATGCCAAGAAATGCACTCACTTGAAGCACGATGCCAATGGTGCCAATCTCACCCCTTGAAAGATGAGCAACATAAATCGGTATTAGGAAAAAAACCGAGTGCCTTATTAAGAAAATTGGCTCCCGTATATATGGACGCATGCTTACCTATTTGCTTTAAATGTTCTCGCAAATTAGATTCCCTTTAATTTAGCTTCAACCAATGCAACATCCTCCGGAACATCTACGGCTAAAGAACTCCCTTTTACCTCATGCATTAACACGGGGATATTCAATTCCAAGAACCTCAAAATCTCTATATCTTCCATTGATTCAATTTTCGATTTCCTTCCAAAAGAACCGTATGCCGCTAATTCTTTTTTAGTAAAGGCATAAATACACACTTGTTTCTTATATGGATATTTCGCTTGAATTCCGTTCTTATTGCCAGGAATAACAGAGCGAGACATATAAACCAAATGATTGCTTTCATTAGCAACAACCTTAGGTATATTTTTATTTTCTGAATTTTCATCAGGTCCTATAGTTGCCATTGCATTTACAACCCAATCCATATTGTTCTTTTTCACTTCAATGACATCCAGAATGTCTTGCGGATTCAAAAGGGGCTCATCTCCTTGCACATTAACCATGATATCATAATCTAGCTGCAAAGAAGCTTCCACCAAACGATCTGTACCAGTTAAGCAATCGCTGGATGTCATTAAAACTTGAAATCCGTGATCAGTACAACATGTTGCGATACGATCATCATCTGTTGCTACAAATACACTATCTAAACCCAAAGCTGTGGCAGTAATGCGCGCTACTCGTATAATTAAGGGCACACCATCAATTTCAACTAAAGGTTTACCTGGGAACCTTGAAGACTTATAACGGGCTGGTATTACTGCGACTACATTCACTAAAATTTGGAATAAAGTGATTGTTGATTAACGTTTTTATATGAAGTTGGGGATACTGATTGAATTAATATTTCAGGAAAGGCTATATTCAAGTCTGCGAAGAATTGATCCATTTTGCTATTCTCAGTAGAGCTATCATGACCCGTGAATCCGGCAATAGCAATTTTCTTTGCGCCACTCTGAATGGCCCAAAGAATGGCATACATTCCAGCGTCATAATCTGGAATACATATTTCTCCTTCAGTATTTATAGAAGGGCTCCCTATTTCAAATGGTTGATAGCAACATTGCTTGAGGATAACCTTATTCGCAGATTTATCCTGACCCGTGATAATTTTCTTGATATTTCCTACGTCTACTATGCGATCTAGTTTACTCTTGTTCAAAGCAACAAGGTACCTGCTATTATCCTTAAAAAGCCCTGTTGGATTGCATTCAAGCAATTCCATCCCCTCATTTTGCTGAACAAACAACTTAAGTTCTTCCTGCTTAGTTTTTAGGTAATTTGGGTTTGCGGCAATTAAGCAAGATTTGAAAGGCTTAATTTCACAACCTTGTAAATCTTCCCCTTTATTCTGCTTGTTATCCAAAAGGCTTTTAATTGCGAGATCCAAGGTTTCTGAATCGAACTTTTTTGTATTCCGATCAGAAATAAAATTCAAAATCTGATTGATTTCCTCCGATGTAAATCGATTGGCAGCCATCAATCGTTGAACATAAGTTGGATGAATATCCCATAATCCAGATAACATATAATGCTTGCTAAAGCCCCATTTGTGCTCATTTTTCATGGGGTCATAGTAATCTTGAATAATAGTATTTACTCCTTCTAAACTGCCGAAGTCTAAATTTAATTTATGCTTTGCACACAGCAAAAACTGCTCCGTCATTAAATTACCTGCACCTCTTCCCATACCAGTGAGGGTACCGTCAACAATTTGAACATCTCGGTCAATGGCTTCAAGCGTATTGGATAACGCCATACCTTGGTTATCGTGGGTATGAATGCCAAGTTTTCCATCATATTTCGTTGAAATCAAATCTACTAAACGATGTACATCCTCCTTATAAAAGGACCCAAATGAGTCGGCAAAGTAAAAATATTCAATCTTATCGGCATCCATCTGAGCAAGTGCAGCAATGATTTCATTATCACTTAATAATGAGCAACCCATTAGGTTTACACAAACCTTGTAGCCTTGTTCTGCAAACCAGTTTACCATTAAAGCAGTCTCATTAACCGTAGTTATATGAGTTGCAAGGCGCACCCATTTAAACAATGATTTTGCTTGAGGTAAAACATGTTCATTTAACAAAGGAATATCCAATTGATTTTTTGAGGCTACATATTCCTTTACATCAATCATAAAGGCACACTCAGCATGTGTTAATAAGGACAAATATTCAAGATATTCTTCATTGGTAAATTTGAACAGACCCATTTTAGGATCTTTAATAGGCGAACGATAACCTACTTCAATGATATCAACCTTTGCTTTATCTAATGCGAAAATGGTTTCTTTGGCCGCTTCATATGGGAAATTCCAATTATTGTAATATCCACCATCTCTTAGCGTACAATCTAAATACTTGACCATTTATTGTTCTTTAAATTAAGCTCAAAATAAGGTCATTTTTGTGGCAATTCTATCATGTAGATGTACATTTTTTCAGTCTAATCCACAGATACACACTAAAGTTCTACGAAAAATGAATAATCTAAATCCCGATTGAGATTATTTTAAATACTGGAAGAGTATTTTAACATGATTCAACAAATTATTTAGCAAGCCATAATGCTTCGAGAACAATTTAAAACGCTCCCAATTGGCTGCTTTTCTGTTTTGTGATGAATGCCCCTCCAACACAAACCTGCTGATGGGTTCTGAGAACAAATAACTATTGGGCTCCGTTTTCAGTATGCGAAGTATCCAATCAATATCTGATACATGTTTAAGACGCAAATCATATAGAGGTGCTATTTCACGCTTAACAATAAAAGATTGATGCACTACATTCATGCCATATTTAAAACTGTTGTAATGCAGTGTTTCTGGTAAAGGTCTATTGCTATTTTCACTGCCACTTCCAATCACATTATATTGGATGTCCACCATTTGTGTTTCACCATAGACAATATCCCATTTATCTTGAAGTAAAACAGGATGCAAGTGTTTTAATGTTGATCTTTCATTGACTAAATCACCTGAATTTAAGAACCAAACATAACGGCCAGTGCTCTTTGCTAAACCAATATTCATGGCGTCATAAATTCCCTTATCCCGTTCGCTTTGCCAATATGCAATCTTTGGCTCGTACTTTTTTATTACTTCCACTGATGCATCTGAAGAAGCTCCATCAATTATAATTGACTCTATTAAAAAAGGTATGGTAGTATCAAATATGCTGGATAAGGTTCGGTCTAATCCAGCCTGATTATTATAGTTTATAGTAACAATAGAAAGAAGTGGTACCTCATTCATTTTCGGATGGTTCTTCTTCATCACGTTCTTCAACTCGATCTTTTTTAAGAAAGAAGAACAACAAATAAATTGGGAAACCAGCAAGTATAACCGCGGATGAAACACGTTCAATCATGAGGTCTTTATTTACGCTTTTGTCTTCTGCAATAAATGTAACCGTATGGGATCCAGCAGGTAGCTTTGCTCCGCGCAAGATGTAATTTACTCTCGCATGCTCCATTGGTTCTCCGTCTATATAAGCCTGCCAGAGGTCCTCATAATACATTTCCGAAAACACGGCTGCCGCTGCACTTTTCGCAGTATACTTGTATACCATGGTATCCGGATGATAACTTATTAATTCAATTCTATCGAGGCTATCAGAAACAGATGCTCCACTTAATATGGTTTTAAATTCATCATGTGCTACTGCTGTATTTTTGGGATCAAAGTTGTTCAAGAAGTCGATTTCATTCGCAGCATTCGAAACAAACTTAACTTCATTTACAAACCATGCATTTCCCAAAGCTGTGGGTCTTATTTGCGCGATAACTTCTTCCGAGTTCTCCATTTTACCTATCAAATACTTGGCATTCATCATGTCCAAAACCTTTTGATTATTCTTTTGAAGGTGTCTGCTAATGATATCTTGATATCTGCTCAATTTAGCGGGATGATATCCTCCAATCATTTTATGAAAGATCGCTCCTGTGTTATCATTAAAAGGATCTCTTGACATATCATATACGCGATAATACGATTTGTCCTGCATGATTTGTAGGTCGGCCTGTCTAGGTTCAACAGGCGCCATTTTAGCATGTTTTGGAACGCGAATATTAAAATCATCCCAAGATAGATAGCGCATTGCAACTCCACCCAAGTCAAATAACATAACAATTCCAAAAATGGCATAAATACTGGTTTCCTTAATTTTATCTTTTATAAAGAGCCATAGAACTCCAAATCCAATTCCTGCAAAGACTAAGGACCGCAATGCATCCATACGCAATAAACTTTTGCGCAAATCAACCAATAAATCTACGATACCAGGATTACCTTGAAATCTTCCATCGCCAAACCCTTCGTATGAATATCCTATTGAAAAAACCAATCCAAACCCAACAATGATTCCGCCGACGATATAACCCGTCAATTTTAGTATCTCAAGCTTCCTGGCTTTAGACTCTTTAGAACCCAAGAATTTTGCTAAGCCATATATCCCCAAAGCAGGTATCACCACTTGAGCAATTGAAAACGCCATCATGGGTGTCCTAAATTTATTGTAAAACGGTAAATTGTTAAAAAGGAAACTATTGATGAATCCGAAGTTTTTTCCCCATGCTAAAATCAATGAAACTGCTCCAATCGCAATGAAAGACCATTTGACCCAACCTTCAGAAACAATAATCCCCAACACAAACAAAAAGACCACCAGTGCACCAAAGTAAATTGGACCTCCTGTAAATGGCATATCCCCATAATATGTGGGTGCTACTTTAGATTTAGTTTGTTTATAAAAATCGGTGCTTTTTGTAATCGGTTCGCTTGAACTACCCCCTACAAATCGAGGAATTATACCTGTTAGCGTTTCGAATATGCCGTAGCTCCATTGAAAAGCATACTCTTCGCTCAAACCTTTGGCATCGATATTACTACCTGGAGTGACTGATGTTGCAGCTAGCTCTGAACCACCACGCATGGAATTTTTAGCATAATCTTGTGTTGATTTGATTTTTTGATAACAAGACCCTAATGCAAGAAAGCCTGCTAATAGTGATATTACAGCTACTTTGATTACTTGCATATGCTCCCCTTCTCTTATTTTGAAGATGGCATATACCACGCCTGCAATAACTAACATAATCATGGTATAATACGAAATCTGATAGTGATAGTAATACGTTTGAAGGCCTAAGTTAAACGCCAAGACTAAAGCACCTAAGAAATACTTCTTACGCGTTAGTAATACAAAACCTCCCAGTATTGCTGGCATCAATGCCATTGCCAAGGCTTTGGTATAATGCGCTGCTTCAATACTCGATATAGTAAATGTGGCAAAGGCATATGCAATTGCCCCTACGATGGCTAATTTGTAGTTAACCTTCATACATAACATGAGAATATAAAAACCCAGCAAACTCAAGAACATAATCCGGAAAGGGTACTTTGCTGACTTAAATGGGGTTAGGTAATTGACATCTTTTAGCAGATTATTAGATTCTCGACCACGTAATATCTGTGAAGGCATCCCAAAGAAAATACTATTCGTCCATAAAGGTAGGGTACCTTCCACTTCCTCATATTTATCAATCTCAGTTGACATTGCATTTCCCTGAAACATGTCTGATTCACTGTGCACTTTGCCATTAAAGTTTGGCATAAAATAAATATAACTGACTGCTGCAAAAAGAAGCAGGGCAATTAAATGAGGGATAAATTTCTTTATTATGTTCATTAAATTATTCTTATCAGAGGCAAAGTTAATCTTTTTCTTTAGGTATCGAATTGCAATTTAATCCAGCATTCGTTCCACATTTATGGATATTAAACGGTATTTTTTAGAGAATAGTATTTAAGATTTTCACAATTCGTTCAGTTGCTTTTCCATCCCATAAAGGAGGCACTTCGCCTTGTTTATAGCTGCCATTTGTAATGGAATCTATATAACCAGAAATGATATCTACATCAAATGGCACCAATGTATTACTGCCCGATGTAATGGTTATAGGTCTTTCTGTATTTTCACGCAATGTCAAGCAAGGAACTTGTCTAAAGGTAGCCTCTTCTTGAATCCCACCACTATCCGTTAATATGAACTTACTATACTTGATTAGTTTTTGAAATGACATGTAATCCAAAGGAGGGCTGAATAAAACTCGATCATTATTGGTTAATTGATCTAACAAGCCGAAACGTTCTAAACTTTTACGGGTTCTTGGGTGTATAGGGAATACCAAATGGTAATTCTGTGTAATGAAATTAACTACTTCAATCAATTTGTGCAGTTTTTCCTTTGTATCGACATTAGAAGGTCGATGCATGGTCATAAGCACATAACCTTGTGGCTTTATATTCAATTTTTCTAAAATTTCAGATTTCTCAATATCCGCATCAAAACCAACAATAGCATCAATCATTGTATTTCCAACAAAATGCACATTGCCACCACATGAAGGCTCTTTTTCTATATTATCCACTCCACTTTGTTCTGTAACAAAAAATTCATCTGCCAAAACATCCGTAACCAAGCGGTTCAGTTCCTCTGGCATTTCTCGGTCAAAACTTCGCAAGCCACTCTCTAAATGTGCAAGCCGTGTACCTGTTTTATTGGCAGCGATGGATGCCGCCATGGTAGAATTTACATCTCCTGGTACAATGAGCAAATCGGGTTTCCATTCTGCCAAAAAAGCGCTCAATTGAATAATGATTTCACCAATCTGTGCAGCTGGGCTTAAATCTTTAATATTTAAGAAAACATCCGGATTCTTTAGACCAAATTGCTCGAAAAAAATATCTGACATGTTTTTATCGTAATGCTGGCCTGTATGAATTAATTTGTATTCATATTGCCCTGGATACTTCTCAAACTCTCTCCTAAATTGAGTGATTTTGATAAAATTAGGACGAGTTCCAACTACGATTCCAACTTTTTTCATATTATAATTTTCAGATTAAAAGGCGTCTTAAATAATCAAAATCGCAGGCCAAAATCCCTTGCAGCCCACATATTTGCATCATTTAACACATGGCGCAAAGCTAATTTAAAAAAGTACAAATCCATATGGGGTTCATAGATATTTAAGCCAAACCTCTGGTGCAGTATTCATTATTATTTTCGCATTTAAAGGTACAATGTGATACCTTTGTGAATCATGAAATTAATCCGTTTAGACCGACTCCTGCTCTGTTTAATGTTAAGTTCAATCTTGTCTTCATGCTCAAATGAAGACAATGATTTTATCATCAAAAAAGAGATGGAATTATTAGATAGCAGTGAACAAAAAATGGCTATCATTAATAAAAAACTCGATATTGATTATAAAGAAATCAAAGAACGTATTGAAGAAATGGATATGGACATCATGAAAATGAGGATGTCTGAAAAGGAAATCCCCCTAAAAATGTCGCGAAATATGGAACGCTATGTCACCATTCAGAAAGCATATAAAAACTTCTATGAACCTTACAAAACCGCAAATACTGAAGCAGAAGACTTGAATTCCCAAATTCTTGCATTGCGACAAAGTGTATTAAAACAAGAATACAGCAAAGAGAAATTTAAGGAGTTTTACGCTAAAGAAACCGCTGACATTAACAAGTTAGCTATGTTTGTCGACAAGCATATTCAACCCATTCTGAATATGGAAATGGAATACCGTAGAATTCAATCAAAAATAGATTTATACCTTTATGGTGATGAAATTAAGGCTATAAATAATAAAAACACTACGAACGATAAGCCCTCTAATTAAGAGGTCCTCTGCAATTTAAATGAGATACAAAGAAAGAATACCAGAAGAGCTTTTTGAAGACAGTGGTCATTATTTAGGTAGGCCTGCAGATTTTAGTGATCGGATCATTCACCGAAGAATTAGGCTAGTAGAAAAGATTCCTGATTTCATAGGCATTCAAAATGATTTATTGGAAATAGGCTGTGGCAATGGGGCATCCATGTTTCTTCTTTCAAAACATATGCGGAAATGTGTTGGAATTGAAGTTACCAATGAGCATCAAGATTTATTTAATGCATACAAAAACGAACACAATATCGAGAACTGTTCCTATACTATTCAGAATGTAGTAACCAGCAGGGCTACCGAGCAATATGACCGGATGATTAGTTTTGAGGTTATTGAACATTTATCTGAAGAAAGCGGCATTCAGTTTTATGCGGATTCACTAAAAGACGATGGAATTTTGGCGATAACCGTTCCAAACAAATGGTGGATATTTGAAACCCATGGAGCCAAATTGCCCCTCCTCCCTTGGAATCGGGTTCCTTTTTTCTCTTGGTTACCCAGACCCATCCATGAACGGTTTGCCAATGCACGCATTTATACCAAAAAACGCATTCGTAAACTTTTAGAGGCCCATGGTTTTGAAGTAGTGAGCAGTGAATACGTTACTGCACCCATGGACGTATTGCCTGATGGTAAATTTAAAAATTGGATCATCCGTAATTTCTTTAATACAGATACAACAAAGGTTCCGTTTAAGGGTGTTGCCATATTTGTAGTGGCACTTAAAAAACATGGGTAATATAGCCTTCAACCCAAAATCAATGGGTATACTTAAAACCTAGGTTTGTAATACACCTACATTAAACTGTTCTGTAGGTTTATGATTGGCCATATGAATGCCTTCACTGATTACTTTTCGCGTTTCAATTGGATTGATTACGCCATCCACCCAAAGTCGAGCAGCGGCATAATATGGTGAAGTTTGTCGGTCATATCGTTCCGTAATCCGGTCTAACAGTTCTTTCTCCACTTTTTCATCAATCACTTCGCCCTTTTTCGCCAAACTTGCCTTTTCAATTTGCAATAAAACCTTAGCAGCCTGCGCACCTCCCATTACTGCGATACGCGCACTAGGCCATGCATAAATCAATCGAGGATCATAAGCTTTGCCGCACATTGCGTAATTTCCTGCACCATAACTGTTGCCCGTAATGATTGTAAATTTTGGTACGGTACTATTGCTCATGGCATTCACCATTTTTGCACCGTCTTTAATAATCCCTCCTTGTTCTGAACGAGAACCCACCATAAAGCCGGTTACATCTTGCAGAAATACAAGTGGAATATTCTTTTGATTGCAATTCATGATAAATCGTGCCGATTTATCTGCACTATCGCTATAAATTACTCCGCCAAATTGCATTTCACCCTTATTGTTTTTAGTGAGTTCTCTATAATTGGCCACAATACCAACAGCCCATCCATCAATCCTTGCATAACCACATATAATGGTTTTACCATATGTACTTTTAAATGGTTCAAAACTATCTTCATCCACCAGGCAATCGATCAACTCATTGGTATCATATGTTTTAGCACGATCTCGAGGTAATATGCCAAACGCATCGGTCATAGGCCGAGCAGGTTCTTTTGCCTCAACACGGCTAAATCCAGCATTTTTTGGAGCACCTACCTTATCCATGATATGTCGTATTCGGTCCAAACAAGAGGCATCATCAGGAAAACGATCATCTATCACTCCACTTATATCTGTTTGAGCAATCGACCCGCCTAAGGTTTCATTATCGATATCCTCTCCTATTGCCGCGCGCACTAAATATGAACCAGCTAAAAAGATGGATCCTGTTTTGTCAACAATCAATGCTTCATCGCTCATAATGGGTAAGTAAGCGCCACCAGCAACACAACTGCCCATTACCGCGGCCACTTGTATGATTCCTTTGCTGCTCATTACAGCATTATTTCTAAATATTCTACCAAAGTGCTCTTTATCTGGAAAAATCTCGTCTTGCAATGGAAGAAAAACACCTGCGCTATCCACTAAATAGATGATAGGAATTTCGTTGTCCATGGCAATTTCTTGGGCTCTTAAATTCTTCTTACCTGTTATTGGAAACCATGCTCCCGCCTTAACTGTAGCATCGTTAGCAACAATCACACATTGCCTGCCGCAGATATAACCTATACCGGCAATAACACCGCCACTCGGACAACCCCCATATTCCTCATACATTCCGTCTCCTACAAATGCGCCCACTTCTACCCAAGGGGTTCCTTTATCGCGTAAATACTCCACCCGCTCCCTTGCCAACATTTTACCTTTCGCTTTTTGTTTTGCAGCCGATTTATCGCCTCCCCCTTTTGCTACCTTCTTGAATTTTGTTTTAAGATCAGACACCAATTTTTTATTGTGATCCTCATTCTTATTAAACTCTAATTCAGCTTTACTAATTGCCATAGACGGCAAATATAAATAATGTACCATTAAGGCTTTCCCAAAACATGAAAAACAAATCGATTAAATTATATTTGCAGTCTTATAAACGAAACCCTTGAGCACAAAACCAATACTTTATATTTCGCGTCATGCACATTTCAATGCTGCCCACAAACTATTCAATTCAAATTTTGATGAGAAATGGAATGATGAAACCTTTGGACCTTGCGCAAACAAGAATTGGCATGGTCATAATTTTGAACTCATTGTAACGGTTAAAGGATCTCCAAATCCAGATACTGGTTTTGTAATGGATTTAAAAGTGCTGAGTAAGATTATTAAAGAAGAGGTTACTGAAGTGCTTGATCATAAGAACCTGAACTTAGATGTACCTGCATTAAAAGATGTTTTGCCATCCATAGAGCATATTGTTATATTCATTTGGGGGCAAATTAAGGTTCATTTGCCCGAGGGAGTGGAGCTGCATAAAATACACCTCCGCGAAACCAACAACAATTTCGTTGAGTATTACGGTTAATTAGTCATTCCCCCTTTTTAGTGGAAATCTAAATGCAACATGCATGAATAAATTTAGACTTTTGTAGTGTAATATGTTAGGCGTTTGGAAAAAATATAGAAAATGGTTGGTTATTGGCTTTATGATCGTGTGGATGACCTTTATAGACCGAAACAATTTTATCAATCTGTATGAATACCGTTCTGAACTAAGCGAATTGCGCGGTAAAAAAGCATACTATCAAGAAGAAATTGAACGCATGAAAACGGATCGAGCAATTATCTTTAATGATAGCAAGAGTTTAGAGCGCTACGCCCGTGAAAAATATCTCATGAAAAAGGACAATGAGGATATTTATATTATCCAGTAAAGAACGGTTCATTTCGCCCAATTTTAAAGATAACATTTCTCCGTTAAGTATTATTTAACTCGTAAGGATTATTGTGCATTAATTTCTTAATTTTGCACCCCCTAAAAACCAAGGTATGATTAACATTACTTTACCAGACAATTCCAAAAAACAGCTTCCTGAAGGAAGTTCTGCAATGGATTTGGCCCTTTCGATCAGTGAAGGACTTGCCAGAAATGTACTAGCCGCAAGTGTGAATGGCGCTACGGTTGATGCCAGCACTGCATTAAAGGATGGTGATAGTGTAACCTTATTTACTTGGAATAATCCAGAAGGAAAATCAACCTTTTGGCATTCATCTGCCCACTTGTTGGCTGAAGCACTTGAAGCATTGTATCCCGGAATTAAACTGGGAATTGGTCCTCCAATAGAAAACGGTTTCTATTACGACATTGATTTTGGCGACCAAAGCTTTAGTGCAGATGACTTTCCGAAAGTAGAACAAAAAATGAAAGAGTTGGCCAAAGAAAAATTGGTCTATAAGCGCTCTGAAATATCAAAAGCAGATGCAATTGCGTATTTCACAGAAAAGCAAGATCCGTATAAACTTGAATTAATTAAGGGTTTAAATGATGGTGAAATTACTCTGTATGAGCAGGGCAACTTTACCGATTTATGTCGTGGACCACATATCCCACATACCGGTCCAATTAAAGCAATAAAACTCCTTTCAACTGCCGGTGCTTATTGGCGCGGAGATGAGAAAAAGAAACAGCTAACACGGATCTATGGAATAACATTCCCTAAAAAATCTGAATTAGATGAACATTTAGAACGTCTCGAGCAAGCCAAATTAAGAGATCACCGAAAATTAGGTAAAGAATTAGAGCTCTTTACGTTTAGTGAAAAAGTAGGCGCTGGCTTACCCTTATGGCTACCCAATGGTGCTGCCTTGCGCGACCGATTGGAGAATTTCTTGAAGAAAGCTCAAATGGAAGCAGGCTACGCTCAGGTATATACACCGCATATTGGTCATAAAAACTTATACGTAACCAGTGGTCACTATGATAAATATGGTGCTGACTCCTTTCAACCCATCAATACACCGCAAGAAGGAGAAGAGTTCTTCCTAAAACCAATGAATTGCCCGCATCATTGCGAAATATATAAGTCCAAACCACGGAGTTATAAAGATTTGCCCGTTCGTTTGGCTGAATTTGGTACGGTATACCGTTATGAGCAAAGTGGTGAATTACATGGATTAACACGTGTGCGTGGATTTACACAAGACGATGCGCATCTTTTTTGCAGACCCGACCAAGTAAAAGAAGAATTTCAAAAAGTAATTGATATTGTTCTTTTTGTTTTCAGGAGTTTAGGTTTTGAAGAATTTACAGCACAAATTTCATTACGAGATAAAGTAGATCGTTCCAAATACATTGGAGATGACGCCAATTGGGAAAAAGCAGAAAAGGCTATTATTGAAGCAACCGAAGAAAAAGGCCTGGACGCAGTCATAGAATATGGCGAAGCAGCTTTCTACGGACCTAAGTTAGATTTCATGGTTAAAGATGCCTTAGGACGATCTTGGCAATTGGGTACCATACAAGTTGATTATAACTTACCGGATCGTTTCGAATTGGAATATATGGGAAGTGATAATCAAAAGCATCGACCGGTAATGATTCATCGTGCTCCTTTTGGCAGTATGGAACGGTTTGTAGCTGTTCTAATAGAACATACAGCAGGTAATTTTCCCTTGTGGTTAACGCCCGTTCAAGTGAATATTTTGCCAATTAGCGATAAACATAATGATTATGCTGAAAATCTTTTAAATTTCCTGAAAAAACACGATATTCGCGCCCTTGTTGACAATAGGTCTGAGAAGACGGGCAGAAAAATACGAGATGCAGAGTTAAGCAAAGTTCCCTACATGTTAATTGTAGGTGACCAAGAAGCTGAAAATCAAAGCGTTAGTATAAGGAAGCACGGAGGTGAAGATTTTGGGTTGATGAGCAATACAGATTTTGTAAAACACATAGAAACAGAAATAGAAAACATATTTGAGGAAAAAGAAACCATATAGGAAGTTTAAAAGGCAAGAAGATCCGCATAAGATCAACGAAAAAATAAGGGCAACCCATGTTCGGGTAGTTGGCGAAGGAATTAACGATATCATGGAAGTTCCCAAGGCAATTGAAATAGCATATGCTCAAGGCCTAGATCTTGTTGAATTAAGTCCAAATGCAGAACCACCGGTTTGTAAGATCATGGACTACAAGAAGTTCCTTTATGAACAGAAGAAAAAAGCGAAAGAACTCAAGTCAAAGGCTACTACGAACGAAACAAAAGAAATTCGATTTGGCCCAAACACGAGCACGCATGATGTTAACTTTAAAATGAATCATGCGCGAAAATTCTTAGCTGAAGGTGCCAAAGTAAGATGTTTTGTGTTTTTTAGAGGAAGAGCTAACATATATAGAGATCGAGGAGAAGTATTGTTACTTCAATTTGCTGAGAAGTTAGTTGAGGAAGGGGTAGCAAAAATTGAGAGCTTCCCAACGAATGAAAAGAATAAAATGATTATGGTGCTTGCACCCGATAGTAAAAAATAAAAGCGTACAATTATGCCTAAAATGAAAACCAACTCCAGTGCCAAAAAGAGGTTCACGATAACTTCATCTGGAAAAATAAAAAGAAACAAAGCCTATATGAGGCACATTTTGACCAAAAAAACTACGAAACAAAAAAGAAGATTAGGTCATTCTGGAGTGATTAAGACTTGTGATGAGTCGAATGTTAAATTTATGCTTACTATCGGTAAGTAAAATAAAGAGAAACCATGCTTGTGGCAAAAAAGTGAAAGCAAATTATCCTTTCCGCCTCAAGCAAAAAATAAATAAATAAAATGCCAAGATCAAAAAACAAAGTAGCTGCTAGAGCTCGAAGAAAGAAAATTCTAAAGAAAACCAAAGGGTATTGGGGAGCTAGAAAAAATGTATGGACTATTGCAAAGAATGCTTATGAAAAAGGCCAAACCTATGCATATAGAGACCGTAAAAACAAGAAAAGAACATTTAGAGCACTGTGGATACAGCGTATAAATGCAGCCGTTAGAGCAGAAGGAATGAGCTATAGTGAGTTCATGGGTAAATTAAAAGATGCTAACATCGACCTAAACAGGAAAGTACTTGCAGATTTAGCAATGAATGAACCAGCAGCTTTCAAGGAAATAGTGAATGCAGCGGCAAAAGCCAAAAAAGGTGCAGCAAGCACAAGTACGGCAGCAGCTAAAGAAGTGAAAGCGGAGGCGCCTAAAACGCCAAAAGCGGAGAAAAAAGAGGCTCCTGCAAGCAGCACTTCTGAAGAAAAGCCAAAAGCTGAAAAGAAAGCAGCACCAAAAACAGAACCTAAAAGTAAGAAAGCCGATAGCTCAAGTGATGATCTAAAAGTGATTAATAAAATTGGACCTGCTTTTGAGAAAAGACTGAATGCTTTAGGCGTTCATTCTTATGCAGACTTAGCTGGTTTAACAGATGCTAAGATTGAAGAATACGAAGAAAAAGATAGCATGACAAGCTACGACCAATGGCAAGAATGGATTGTTGAAGCTAAGATATTGGCGAAGTAAGCGAAAAGTTATTTGCGAATAGAGAAAAGGGAGGCTAGAAATAGCTTCCCTTTTTTTGTGTCTTCGTCCGAAGCTTCGGACTACGCTCAGACTGACAAAAAACTCATTCTAGTGAATGTTTTTGTCTCCTCTCGAACCGACGGACTATTTATTATATTTGTTCAAGTATCCTCAAAAATTAATCCGTAATGATTTAAAGCAATAATTTATTATCGAACCCGTTCAAGTGATATGCTGAAAACTCTCTTTTTGTTTACTATGCTCAATGTCCTTATGGGCATTCAAGCGCAAACGGAAGACTTGCCTTTGCTCAAGATGAAGGGTTCGCAATTTGGTATACGTAATACGCTATCACCAGGTATTGATTATACCAAACCCGACCTTCGAGCACTCATGCCAAACTCCACTTTACTTATCCAAGATTTAACCGATTTTAGAGAATCTGGACCTTCGGTTAATGCTGATAATGTGGACTTTGAATATTTAATCAAACTAAGTATTAAAAACAAGATGGGTACCTATGGTAATGGAAGAATCAGACTGGGTGCAAGCCTTGGGTACAGTTATGATTTTAGTGGATTTATTAATCATAGTCAAAATATAAACCTAGATAGTTTTTTCAATAGTCAATCTCAATTTGTATCTATTGATTCTTTTCATTCCAGAAGCTTTTCAGTACAGCATAGTTCTAATCAGTTTAATCTTCATTTCTCCTACATCATGAACTCCAATCCTACTGAAAAAATAAATATGTTTCTAGGCCTTGGTATGAATATCGGTGTACTATTCAACCGTTCCAGTTATGTGAGTTACAGCGAATTCAAGGTTCGTACCGACCGAAGAACGGATACTTTCAATAGAGTTACACAATCATCCATTAACTACCCTTTCATATCCATAAGTGAATCCTTTTCTGAAAAAAGCCTGTTCCAGCTTATGCCCTTTGTTGCTTTGGGATTCAATTATCAAATCAGTTTGGATCATGCCTTTTGGAAGAAGGTGTTTGTAGGTTATGAACTCAGGCCCTCCGCACGTTTTTTAAATCACCGATTTATGGGAAAGAAAAAGATGGCTTATGCCAACCACGGCCTTACCATTAACTATCGAATATAAATTTGGTTTGGAGTTGTAGACCTACCTCACTGCATTCCGAACACGAACTAGTTTGGCAAGTAACCCTTCTATTTCGTCCAAGGGCAACATATTTGCCCCATCCGATTTTGCGCTGAATGGACTTGGATGGGTTTCAATAAACAAACCATCTACACCCACTGCTACAGCCGCCTTTGCAATCGTCTCAATCATTTCTGGTCTACCACCAGTAACACCCGTTCCATTATTCGGTTGCTGAACACTATGTGTGCAGTCCATTACAACCGGTGCTCCAAAGCTTTGCATTTCAGGTATATTTCGATAATCTACAATCATATCTCCATACCCAAACATATTGCCCCGCTCTGTTTGCCATATTAAATCATTCCCTGAATCCTTCACTTTTTGGATTGCATGCTGCATGGCATTTACCGCAGCAAATTGACCCTTTTTAATATTCACCAACTTTCCTGTTTTCGCAGCGGCTACCAGCAAATCGGTTTGGCGAAATAGAAATGCAGGTATTTGAAGTACATCTACATATTCAGCTGCCATGGCGGCTTCGTCACTTTCATGGATATCAGTAAGCACAGGACAGCCCAATTCAGCTTTAACCTTGGCTAAAATCTTTAGGGCCTTCTCATCTCCTATCCCTGTAAAGGATGTTAAACTCGTACGATTTGCTTTGCGATATGAACCCTTAAAAACAAAAGGAATACCCAAATGCCCAGTGATTTCGATGAGTTTCTTAGCAATTTGCATTGAAGACTGCTCATCTTCAATGGCACACGGACCAGCTATTAAAAAAAATTGATCTTGTTGGTGAAATTCACTCAGCTGCATGGCTCAAAGATAGCGGTTTATTATGCTTTTTCTCCTTCTTGAGAAAGGGTTAAAATGTCTCTATCAAACAAGTACAATCCACTTTTATCATCACCAATCATCTCTAACTTGTCATTACAAGTGCGTGCAAGACGTTCTTCTTCTATTTGCTCACTCACATACCATTGCAAGAAATTATGGGTTGCATAATCCTTTTCTTTCAAGGCTTGATCTACCAATTCATTGATGCTTTCACTCACAAAAATTTCATGCGCAAGCAATTCTTTAAATGCGTGGTGAACGGATGGATACGTTAAGCTTGGTTTTTCGAAAGCAGGTGTTTCTGCAAATCCGCCTCGCTCATTCACAAAATGAATCAACTTCAGCATGTGCATGCGTTCTTCATCAGAATGCATGTATAAAAATTCAGTCACTCCTTCTAAACCAGGCTGAATCTCAGCCCAACTGGCCATAGCCAAATAGATATTGGATGATTGTCCTTCTATTTTAATTTGCTCATTGAGCGCCTTGTTCATTGTCTTACTTAACATGGTGCAAATTTGGTCTTAGTTTAGGGATATAACAAGTTTGTTGGTTGAATGTTGTTTTAAATCTATGAATTTAGAAAGGATGTAAATAAATGGTTTGGTTTTAGATGCCTGATGTTTGGTGCCTGATGTTTGGTGCCTGATGTTTGATGCCTGATGTTGGATGCCTGATGTTTGATGCCTGATGTTGGATGCCTGATGTTGGATGCCTGATGTTGGATGCCTGATGTTGGATGCCTGATGTTGGATGCCTGATGTTGGATGCCTGATGTTGGATGTTTGAAAATTGAAAAGTGTTTATAGTATCTTTGAATCGTGGAGCCTAAGTTTAAATTTGAAAAACTTAATATTTGGAAGAAAGCAATGAGTTTTGGTGAAGAAATGAATGAACTGGCCAAAAAGTTTCCAGAAATAGAAAAATTCAATCTATCATCACAAATAAGAAGAGCGGCTGATTCAATTGCATTGAATATCGCTGAAGGCTCAATCCTACAAAGTGTTCCG
Organism: uncultured Bacteroidia bacterium; assembly: GCA_943788195.1. Taxonomy (GTDB): domain Bacteria; phylum Bacteroidota; class Bacteroidia; order NS11-12g; family UBA955; genus CALSPH01. Next base: position 1,409,081 of record CALSPH010000001.1, on the reverse strand, counting down.
CAATTTCGTAAATTTATGGGGTATTCAATAAGATCTTTAGCAGAGGTTGTTACATGTCTATATAAAGCTGGTAATAGAAAATATATAACCCAGAACCAATTTGATAATTATTATTCAGATGCCTTTAAATTAATGAATATGATGATTGCTTTTAGAAAAAAACTGATTTAGCCAAATGAGCAATATCAGCAGCTGCAAACACCTGACACCTGACACCCAACACCTAACTTCCAACATCTAAACCCCCATTTTAAAGCTAACAAAAAAGCCTATTTCATTGAGATGATTTCGAGAAACTTCAAATCGAACCATTCGATCATACCAAACAATCCATTCTAGACCTACTCCATAACCATACAATAACTGATTGCTGAATGTGTTGCTAATTTCTGCATTTGGATTATCCGCATAACCAATATCGTAGAATGACAATAAAAATAGAGAATTATTAGCTTCCTTGTAATTTTTTACGGGCATAAAACCGAAATTATAGGTTTTATTGACCAATAAGGCATATTTCAAATTCGTTTTTACCACCCCTGAATTGGGTCCATCAACCACATAAAATTCATAACCACGAATCACGTTGTAATCATACCCAATGGCTCGGTTATAACGATACGGTTGATTGTTCGGACTAGATAGTTTTGCATGCAAACCAAAACTAGAAAACCATTTACCACCCAAAGGTTTAAAGTGAGAACTTCTATAATTTAAAACTGGAACAAATTGGTCTGGTGGATCTAAGTAATTCAGATTGGCATTAATATTAAAGTAATTCCCTGACAGTGGTTGCCCTCTAATATCTCGTTTATCCAACACAAAATTATAGTTCAATGTAAAAATGCTGAGTTGCTTATTTCCATTGCTGAAGAAGTTTGGATTCAATTGAACAATCGTATCTACAGTACTGGCATGCTCCCATTTCAAGTTATAGTATTGATATTGATTGATTCCCTTCCGCCTTATGATTCCTGCACTTGCCTTAAAGCGTTTAATCCCTACTTCGTTCACGTCATTGTGAAATTGAACTTTGTTGCTGTCCGTAGCATACCAAACTTCTTTATTCGCCAAGTATGCGGCATTAAATGCAAAACCAAGGTTCTGTCGCTTTTTTATCACGGGGATTAGATAGGTAACATCCGCTTGTTTAGTGTAACCTAAAGTTAAATTCGCTAATAGCTTTTCATTTCTACCTCTTACATTCTCATACTTTAATTCTGTGCCGTAAATCAGCCGTTTGGGATCTTTACTCAACCACCATTGATTGAAGTTCCGATCGGCCAGATCTATAATTGGTATGGGCCAGAAATACCACTTTTCACGAACAGTCACAATTAATTGACAACCGGTTATCTGAATTTCAACCTCATTAAATAAGCCACTATTCAAAAGCTGTTTTTTGTCTTTTTCAAAAATTGATTTCTGATCTGAATGGGCCAATTGATCGCCCATTTTTACATTCATTTCACGTAAAATGACCCATTCTTGTGTCTTTTTATTGCCCGAAATTTTTATGGCGCAAATACGCAATGAATCTTGAGCTGTTGCAGCATTAAATGCAAGCAATGCACAAATAACTAAGATCCACTTAGAGGTCAAGGTATTTTAATAAAGATTTGTAACGATCTTCCAATGGAGACTCTCCATCCATTTGGTTTTGCGTATAGATAATTGAGTAACCATAACGCTCAAAACCTTCCAATGTACTTTGGATGGTAGTGCTATTAATAATTAGCTGCACCCAGAGTTTACGGTCTTCTACTCCTACAATTAAAGATTGCAAAATTTTACATCGGTTATACTCTACAATATTGGCAATATTGGTTAAGCTATACTCGTGCTCATCCATTTCCAGTACGATTAAACTGGCTTGTTCGGCAAGGTAATTTGGTGGCACATAGTTAGTAGCTAAATCCTTTAATCGAACAATTCCTACATAAGCTCCATCTTTATCCACCACAGACAAGCTTAAACTTTTGGCATCTTCAACAATCATTTGAAGCGCTTGAAAGAAATGTTGTTCAGGTTGGGCATGTAATACCGCCTTGTTCTGAATTTCTTCTATATCCGATAAAACGCCATCATCTGGCATTTCTGAAAGTGAATCTAAACGAACTTCATAGCTAATTTTCCCATGCTCCACCACTGGAAGTTTTAAAAGTTGTTGATCCACAAGCAAATCTTTTGCTACCTGCACCGTATCGGTTGGTTTCAATATTAAAATGCCTGAATCTAACTTATCTTTTACGCTCCACATATACCTATAATATACAAAAATACGGTTTAAAAATCAATAGGACCTTTCGTTACTGCCCTCAAAATAGTTCACAAAGGCTTTGTTTACAACCCTAAAACCCCCATTAGTAGGATAATTACCGGTGAAGTACCAATCCCCTTTATGATTTGGACAAGCCGTGTGCAAATTAGAAATGGATTGGAAAATGATATCGACCTCACATCCGATGTTATCTGGAGTAATCATTTGCACCACCTTATCCGTAATCTGATCGGTAGTAAAAAGACCATACAAATCACGTACTGGGTTTTCAATCACTTCACTTAATGGCTTCTCTAATAATTGTTGAGCTATCTTATAGGTCTCCTCAATTTTATGTTCAAGCTTATTTTCCTTACACAATTCAATCAATGCTCTGAAACAGATAAACTCACTTAAGCGACTCATATCTATACCATAGCAATCTGGATATCTGATCTGAGGAGCAGAAGAAACAATAATTACTTTCTTGGGCTTCAAACGCTCTAGGATAGCTAGTATACTGGTAGTTAAGGTGGTTCCACGCACAATTGAATCATCCATAATGACCAAGGTGTCCTGGCGCTCTCTTACGATACCATAAGTAACATCATACACACTGCCCACCAACCCTTCACGATCGGTATCATTGGTTATAAATGTTCTCATTTTAACATCCTTCAATAAAATCTTCTCCCGCCTTGTTTTTAAGCGAAGGATTTTCTCCACTTTATTGGAAGAATTTCCATCTTTACCCAGCTCCAACAACTTGTTCAGTTTGTAAGTCTCCAATTTATGATTCACCCCATCAATTAAACCATAGAAAGAGGTAGATGCCGTATTGGGAATATATGAGAACACAGTTTCATCAAAGTTATAATCCACTTTCTTTAGCACTCTTTCGGAGAGTAGCTCACCGAGCATTTTCCGTTCCTTATAAATTTCTACATCATTTCCTTTTGAGAAATAAATACGTTCAAAACTACAAGACAGTTTTTCTGCTTGAGGTAATATGTGCGAGATGCGCGTATTTGCGTTATGATCTATAATTAGTGCGTGACCAGGTGTAAGTTCTTTTACCTCACTAATGTGCAAGTTAAACACAGTCATTAAGGCTGACCGCTCTGATGCAACTGCAACCACTTCATCATTTTCAACATAAAATGAAGGACGAATACCATTGCTATCTCGCACTGCAAATGATGAACCATTCCCTATTAAGCCAGCCATATTAAAACCACCGTCTAAGTTCCTAAATGCTCTGCGTAATATATTTTCAATGGATAAGTTTTCCTTAATGGCTTCTGCAATTTGGGTATTGTCCATGCCATCATCCTTAAACTTTCGAAAAAGCACTTGGTTTTCTTCATCCAAGAAATGACCAATCTTCTCTAGCATGGTTACATTATCCGACTTCTCTTTGGGCTGCTGCCCTAAATCAATTAACTGAGTAAACAGCTGATCCACATTGGTTAAATTATAGTTCCCAGCAATCATTAGATTTCGGCTCATCCAATTATTTTGACGTAAGAATGGATGAATGTTTTCTATGCTATTCCTTCCATGCGTTCCATAGCGCAAATGCCCCATTAAAATTTCGCCCATATAGGGGAAATTCTTTTTAAGATAGGGAATGTCTTGTTGTTGTTCATCCGTAAGTTTCTCCCACTCATTAAATACATCATGAAATACATCGGCTAATGAACTTTTGGAATTGGATCGTTTGCGCGCAATATATCGCTCACCGTAATCGGGATTCAATTTTACAATTCCGATCCCGGAACCATCCTGTCCTCTATTCAATTGTTTGGCCATCAACATTTGCAGCCTTTTCAGGCCCCATGTTGCTGTTCCGTACTTTTCCAAGTAATGCTCAATCGGTTTTTTGAGTCTGATAAGTGCTAACCCGCACTCGTGCTTAATTGCTTCGCTCATTTAGGATTTCAACGCTAATGAAGCGCAAAGTTAAACCAATTAAAAAGGCTAAACAACGCCCAAATGCAATATACAAAATGCGTAGGTATTTTGATGTGCCATAATTTTAATCGATTGATTATTAGCTATTTGGATAAGTCTTTCGAATTGTTACCCACACTTTTACATTATTAATGTAAAATTTATTTTCTTTGATACTGTAACCCATGAAGCATATCACGATTATACATGGACCCAACTTAAACTTATTGGGCAAAAGAGAACCTGAAATTTACGGTGAACAAGGTTTCGATTCGTATTTGAAGCAATTGCAGAAGCAATTTGCCAATCTTAAAATCAGTTACTATCAAAGCAATGTGGAAGGTGAACTGATCAATTATATTCAACAATGTGAATGCGATGGCATTATTATCAATGCCGGTGGATATGCGCATACTTCCATTGCCTTGGCAGATGCTGTGTCCGCTATCAACACTCTAGTGGTTAATGTACACATTTCCAATATCTACTCAAGGGAGAAAGAGCGACATACTGAGTTACTTGCCCAATATTGCGTGGCGGGCATTTACGGGATGGGTCTAGAGGGGTATAACTACGCTATACACTTTTTAACTAATTCGAACAATTATGAATAAAAATCTACTACTCAATTTGAGTTATGTCGTCTTTTTTGTTGGATTTACTTCTTGTGGTAATGATATTGAAAAAGGGACATCAACCGTTAAACCCCTAAAGTTCACTGCGAATGCTTTAATGAAGAAGTTTGAAAAAAATGCAGCAAAATACGACACTGTGTACGCTCAGAAAGCCATTCAAATCAAAGGTGAAATCATCGAGGTGGATGCCTCCAGTTTAGGGAACACCGTATTTGTTTTAAAAACCAAAAACAAGGATGGAGCCTGCATCAAATGTGAAATGTTGAATGATGACATGCAATATGAACCAGGAGATAAGGTCTGTGTAAAAGGCTTCTTTAAAGAATTTGAATTCCACGTCTTTCTAGACAAGTGCCTGACTTGTTCTAGCACGTAATAGAGCTCAGTTTTAATTTATTCAAGTTTTATTAGCTTGACATACAATAATTCTCCAGAGCTTAAATTTAAGACACACATGTACTGCCCCATTGCTAAAAAGCCGTAGTTCATTTTTTTACTGGTATTTCTCTTTGAACAAATCAGTTCACCGTAATTATTGAATATGTCTATTTTTTCTACAGAACTCTGAAAATTTAACTCATGCTCAAATGGATTTGGAAATAATAACAACTCTTGATTATTAAGCTCGTTTATTGAACTGCTTTCCTTCCTGAAGAAGATTGTTACTGTATCCCTATTATTGTCAATTCTATCAGCATCGTATCCTTCATAAACATCCCCTTTATTTCCATTGGTAGTATTATTATAAATCAAAGGAGGGATAGTCCATTGTAGTCTAACAATGTTTAAATTAATTGATTCTCCTTTCAATTCGAGTGTGTCATAATAAATCAATGAATCACCTGGTGCTACGATTCGATTAACTCGAAAAAACAATGCACCAGTGCAATTGGAATGAAGGCATGTAATAAACCTATTCGAGTCACCCGGAAAAATAGTATCTGGTCCTAAATTTTTACAACTGAATGAAAATGGAATATTATAAGGAAGTTTATGGTAATGCCAAAATCATTATTAAGGTCTCTACAATTTCAGAATCAGGGCTAACCACTTTTAAAAAAGATGTAACCATATAAGATATGCCTATGTTGCTTCATTAACCACCCAATCAAAATTATATGAAATCCGAAAACAACTAATCCACTATTCCAAATTGTCTGAAACTGTTGGTAGTTCGAGCTTGCTATCTGATTGGTCAATTCATTGGTAGTTAGATTCTTCGTCAGGTAATAAGTTGCTATTACAAGGATCATGGTATAAATTGCTCTAATTATTCCTGATATCAAAGACATTTTTTGATGGTCTTCTTCAAAATACTTGTATAAAGTATAAGAGACAATAAAATCCAAAATTATAATTATCAGGATTCCTATTAGCATACTTTGATACAATCCCGTATTCTGAAGGATATTGTCTTTCAGGAATTCAGTTTGTTCGGGATTATCAAATTGTGTAAAAGCGTATCCGATTGAAAATATTGCAACAATTGCCATTAAAATCAGTGATGTTCCTGTTATAATTGCTATTCGTCTTTGATTATTCATCTTTATTTTCCTTATTTCCACAAGTTCCAAAGTTATATTTTCTATACCCCTTGTGCAAACTAAATATGCCATACAACGGCTGATTCGCGATATTTCGTCTACCTATTCAATCCACTTACAAACGTTTACAACCATTTACAAACGAAATTAAGTGCTTCGTAACCGAATGCAGCTCCCCTATCACTCCATCTTTGTATCATCAATTCGAAACTGCCGTGCTAGCCCAAGTAGAGAATAGATATAAACCCAAGCGTGTGTTTTCGACTCCGCTCAAACTGACTCGCTTGGGAACACAAACATTAACATTAAAAAAACAGAAAAATGAACTCATTAAACAACTCAGTACGTCTACTCGGAAATGTAGGCATGGACCCTCAAGTAATCACATTTGACAACGGAAACAAATTGGCTAAATTTTCTTTAGCTACATCAGACCGTAAAAAAGACCCCAACAATCCAGGGCAATTTATGGATGACACCCAATGGCACCAAATCATTATTTGGGGCAAAGGGGCAGACATCATTGAAACCTATGTTAAAAAAGGGGCTAAACTAGCCGTAGACGGTAAAATCGCCTATCGCCAATACATCGACAAAAATGAAAACAAGCGTTTTGTTACCGAAATAACAGTTGCCAATTTCAGCATGCTTGGACCCATCAAGGAAAAAAGTATTGCACCAACCACCAGAACACAAAAGAAGAAAGCAGATTTACCTTTCTAACACAACCAACGAATTATATATTGAAAGCCCATTCGCCATCTGGTGGATGGGTTTTTTATTTTTTGGGCTTTAATGTAATCAACCAGAAGTCAGTTCCGAAAGGTTCTACTTGCGCAAAATACTTTTTTAATCCATCATTCTCCAGATCCATGGATTGGTTCGTAATCAAATACTTCGCCCCCTGGTTGATATACGAATCAATAATCACCTGCCCATCTTTGACCTCTTCCAATTCTCCCAAGGCAAGATATGGGTAACCCTTCACTCCTAACATATAAAACAGATAACAACTAGAAGGATCCGTACCGCAGATCACCCGATCAGATGCTTCAAGGCGATGCGCTAACCATTCTTTTTCTACTTGCAAGGTTTCTGAATCTACCCCAACCCAATTGGCTGGAATAATCCGAGCTGCGGACCATACTGGCATGAGCAACATGAGCATAAGAGAAACAGAGAACGCTTTTTTAGGTAAGCGCGAAAGCACAACTAATAGTAACCCTAATAAGGGCAAGAAATAATAATCGTGATCGATCAAGTTATGACTGGCAGAAACCAAATAAGTAATGGCCATAGCTAAAGCTCCCACCCAATAGATCCATTGAATTTTTCCCTTGTTTGGACGAGCCACACCAAATATGAACCCTAGTAGTAAAAGTATCAACCCGGGATAACCGAAAAACAATTCGGGTACTGCTGACAATAGATTGGTAAATAAATTACTCCACCCTTCGAAAGTACTCAGCATGCGTGCATAGTAAACAAATTCTACGTTCCCTTGAGCCAAAGCGGTAAGTTGATTGGCATATCTATACCACATAAATACAGGAATCATAGCAGGCAAGCCCAGCATAATCAGGATTGGCAATTGGGGTTTTACTTTTTTGCTATGCAACACTAAAAATGGAATTGCAAGCCAAGCAATGAAGGTGAACTTAATCAACAATCCCAAGCTTATGCATATGGGAAGCGCAATCTTTGCGAATACACTATTATTTTTCACGATAGCTATGATATAATAATTGGCTGCTAAAACCAATAAGATGGCCATCATATCGGGTAATGCGCTGAAACCATAGTAAAAGACCAGTGGATTAAACAGAAAAATCCATGCAGCCAAACGGCCTGTTTGCACATTGACAGACTTAAAATTCAGATAAACCAGCAAAAAACAAAGGAAGGTGATCAGCATGGCATACATGCGATGCACTGCATGACTAAACCCCCATATCTTGTAATTTACCGCTAAAACCCATTCATATAAGGGGAAATTGGTGCCCGTGACTCCAGAGCCATCATAGCGTTTATCAATTTTGGGTTCAATGATATTTAAGCCATCTTCATAATAATTCTTCGCAATGGCCAAACTATTGGATTGACGCCACACATGATTGCCCGTTGGAGGCAGGTTTACAAAGGGTAAATGCAAAATCAGATACAAACCGATTCCCAGCAATAGAAAATACTTAGTTGGGATGGAGAAAAAACGATTTAGCATAGGCTAAGTAACCGTAATTATTTGAATTTAAGGTTCAGTCCTGCGCTGATTAAATGATTATACACTCCTGTTCTGCGCCAAGCCGCTCCAGGTACTTGAGACTTGTTGAGGTCGATAATACTCATTAAGCTGTATTGGTAATGCATGTAAAAAGACCATTGGTCATTGATATTATAGGAAGGCCCAACAATTCCAGACAGTTCAAACTTGCGCAAGCCTGGATCATCGACAAAACCGCCCCCTTGATCTGCTCTTGCGCTTATATAATAGGCTGGAGCAATTGCAAACTTAAGACCAAAGTCTTTTAATTTCTTTTGGTAATAAATGGGAGCTTCGATGTAATTATAGTTATATCGAACTATAAAAGGCGGTGGATTATCTGGATCATTGGCTGTTCTGCTCCCCTTCTGAGTGTATGTCAATTCAAATCCCAACTCATCTTCTTTGTCTGTATTTATAAATGAACCTATTCCGAATCGAAACCCCAATTTATTGAACCCACTCATTTGATCGCCATCCACTTGACAGAAATTGGCGCCACCCACCAATTTAAAACCGATGTTTTGTGCTTCGACTTGATTGAAGCAAAAAAGGACTATTAGAGTGGTTAGTATCTGTTTAATCATGGTTACAATATAGTTAAAAGGTCTTCCAATTTGATTCCGCGGGATGCCTTGAGTAGTACTAGTTTATTTTTCAGCAGTGCATCACCTTTCATTTTAGCGATGCATTCGCTGGTGTCATTAAAAAACGCAAATGCATAGGCGCCTTTTTGTTTGCCAAACTCTGGCCCTATAAAAATAAAATGTGTCGAAGTGGACGCATGTTGTTTGGCTAGGTTGAGTATGTTGATGTGCTCCGGTTCTGCAAAACTCCCCATTTCCAGCATGTCGCCAATAATAAATAGCTTTTCGGGATTTGGCATTTCTAGTACATTTTGAATGGTTAATACCATGCTACTTGGATTGGCGTTATAGCAATCCACCAATATCTCATTGTGCTCTGTGGCTTTCCATTCAGAACGATTGTTACTTGGGATATAACTTGAAATACCTTTTGCAATTAACTCCTTAGGGATATTATGCTGTTCGGCAATGGCAATGGCCGTGATGATATTACTGTAATTATACGTCCCGCTCAATACACTTTGAATCGGGTTGCCGTGATAGCTTAATGAAATCCTTGGATTGACTTCCGTAGCTGTATAATGTACATCTGCTTCTTTCTCTATAGAATAGGTTTTTTTGTTTGGCAGACGTTTACTCATGCTTTCAATCCATTGATCATCTAAATTGATGTAGCAGAGCCCTTCATTCTTTAATAAATAATCAAACAGCTCACTTTCCGCTCGTGCTACGCCTTCGATACTGCCAAAACCTTCCAGATGTTCTTTGCCAATATTCGTTAGAACCCCTTCATTAGGTTCTGCAATGTTACACAACTCGGTCATTTCATCGGGATGATTGATGCCCATTTCAATGAACCCAAGATCATGCTCTTTACGCAATTGTAGTAGGGTAAGTGGCACACCAATGTGATTATTGAAATTTCCTGGTGTGGCATGCACCGAAAGATGCTTTGACAATACGGAATACAGCAGTTCTTTGGTTGTGGTTTTGCCATTGCTCCCGCCTATCGCAATGAGCGGTGTACCCAATTGCTTCCGGTGATAGTTCGCAAGACCTTGCAAAGCATTCAATGTATCCTCCACGATTAAATAGCCTTGTTTACCTTTTAAATCAGAACGATTGGTTAACACATATTTGGCACCGGCTTCTTTGGCCTTTTCAGCAATTAAATTTGCGTCATGGTTTTCCCCTTTTAAGCATACGAAAAACGAATCCGTAACATTCTTTCGGGTATCCCTGCATATCTGCTGATTAGCATCCAAAAAGCAATTGTATAATTCAGGTAAATTAGAAATCATCTTTGTGCAACAAAAATGAGAAAAAAATTGTCTTTACTATGCAAAAACTTAATTTTGTGTCAAAGCCATGCTAAAAACCCCCAAGAACATTTTACTTCTCCTTATCAGTTGCATTTCATTGCCACTTTTGGGTCAAGGTCCATCGGATAAAGAACTTTCTTTATTTCTATCCGATTCATTACCCATGCGAGATGAAAGCGGCAATCTATTGGCAGATCCTTTTACTGGTGGAATTGAGAGTCCTAAATTTTTTAAATTGGAATTAAACGGAGACGCCAAAGAAGATTTAATCGTTTTTGATCGAAAGAACAATAAAATCAGCACCTATATCAACAATGGCAGTGCAGGGAATGCGGTGTATCGGCATAGTCCAGAATTTGAAGGACTCTTTCCAAAAGGACGTTACTCCTATTACATTGTAGACGTAGATCGAGATGGGCACATGGATATCATTTGTGGCAATCCCATTCAAAACCGGTTGGACTTTTACCTGAATAAAGGAACAGCAGCACCCGATCTTACCTTTCAAAACAGGGGGCAGATTAACTTTTTGCATTATACCCCGCCCTCACCTGGCGTGAAAAACAGTTTCGGTAACCCAATCCAACATATTCAAGCGGTTGAAGATGTGGATGGAGATGGAGACATCGACATCATTACCTTAGGTCCTTTTGGTGGCTCCTTGCAGTATTTTGTGAACCATCAAGCCGATTCCAGTTTGCCCAAAGATTCCCTAGATTTTCATCTTGGGGAGCTTTGCTTTGGATATTTCAATGAAGCACTAGCCAATCAAGTTACCTTAGGAACTTGCACGGGTCCAAAATATTACACACGCAGACATACAGGCGGTACCAGTCTTTTATTGTTGGACCTAAACAAAGATGGTGATAAAGATATCCTAATGGGTAACAATGGCTTTGACAATTTAGTGATGTTAGAGAATGGATATTCCGATTATACCACAAGCTATGACAGCATCATTGCATGGGATAGTATATTTCCAAGAAATACGCTTCAAGCAAAAATACACACCTACCCGTCTGCGAGCTATGTCGATATAACGGGTGATGGAATCAATGATTTGGTGGTTGCCCCAACATGGAATACCGATTTTACCACCAAAGGATTGAACCAAACCATGCTTTACAGCAACTCAGGGCAAAATGACTCCCCAATTTTTAATTATGTTGGGAACAATTTCTTGATGAATTCAAGCATTGATTTAGGTGAAAATTGCTCCCCAGCTTTTTGGGATTATGATAGTGATGGTGACATGGACTTATTCATCGCCTTCTCTGGGGATGCTGAGAAAAATTTTCTTGCACGAGATAAGGTGGCCCTTTTCAAAAATATTGGAACCAAAACAAAACCTGAATTACAGTTCATCGATACCAACTACGGCAATTTTGCCAGTTTAGGACTGCGTTACAGCCGATTGGCCATTTATGATTTAGATAAAGATGGCAAACCCGAGTTTTATTTTGGTCAGCAAGATGGCTTTGTAATTCAATGCACTAACAATGGAACAGGCCTGAGCCCAAACTTTGTTAAAACCAGCAGTAATTTAATTGGTCTGCAAGCCCAATTTGGGTATGCCGCACCCGCCTTCTGGGATTATGATAAAGATGGTGCCACCGATGTTATCTTAGGATCTTACTCCGGAAATTTATCGTATTACAAAAACACTGGCACCAATGCTGCTCCTGTTTTCACATGGCAGATGGACCAAATGGGTAAAATGTTTACCAATGAATTCACCTATCGAACAGCTCCACCCAGTTATGAATCAATTGGGGCTAGTACACCCATTATTGCAGACCTCAATGGCGACAATAAAGTTGAAGTAATAGCGGGTTCTTTGCATGGAGGTTTATATGCTTGGATTCCAACCAACAACCCACAAGATTCATTTGCTCAATATGAAAATTTCATGAAGTACTTGGATTATAAAGGAGATACACAGACCAATTACTATTTTGGCAGAAACATTGCGGTTGCTGCGGCAGATTTAGACGGTGATGCCATTCAGGATCTCATTGTAACCACTGATGCGGGTGGTATCTTTTACCTTTCAGGTAAGGCCAGAAAATTTGAAGTGAGTGTTCAAGATTTAAAAACCTTTCACCTAGATGTTTATCCGAACCCAACCCAAGGAAAAGTAAGCATTCAAAATATGCCTCAAGGGTCTAAAAAGCAATTAACATTGGTTGATCCACAAGGTAAATTGATACTCCAACAAGAAACTAAATTAGGTACAGATCAAATTGATTTGACTGCTATACCCCTTGGTATTTATATCTTACGTATACAAGCAGATGGGTATAACGATTTTGTATATCGAATTAGTAAACTGTAATCTGATTATCCAATCACATTCCCAACCGAATCGGTTACCTGCCTTTTTAGGCTAATGACTGCCATATACTCCTCTTGTACTTCACGCTCCTCTTCTTGGGATACGTCTTTAAGCAGATTATTATAATGGATGATCATTTGGTTGGCTTTCTTAATTTTATACCATTGTATAGCCGATAAGCAGTCTTGTGCATAGTTTAATTCCATAGTTCGCACCACCACTTCATTCTTCAACCAGCCTTCACTTAAATCGTAATTATAGCTCAGTAGATCTGCTACAAATGCAACTAAGTTTGAATCCTCTTTGCTGATGAAAAATTTCTCATCTGCCGATGAGCCTGATTCCACTTGCTCGATATAAATTTCCAATGCTTGACGTGCCATTTCGTGGGTAAAAATCGTCTCATCCTCCTTTAACTCACGGATCATATAATCAGCCACTTTTTGGTTCTCCGTTAGTTGTTTCTGGCCATGTAAAATCAACATTTTAATCAATACCTTTTCTTGCAATTGAATCCCTTCCTGGATTACTTTATCCAGATTTTGTTCTTTGGCCACAGGTTCATTGGGCTCTTTGGTATAAAAATTAGGGGCAGCCTTCGTGCTGCGTCCCATCAATTTATTCAATTCATGGGTTAATATGCCTTCTTCAATTTGCATTAAGTCGGCACATTCTTTAACATAGAACGAACGTTTAACAGGATTGTTAATTTGCGCAATACTGGATAGAATGTCCTGCACAAACTCACTCTTCTTAATGGGATCAACGTTAGACTCATCCATTAAAAGGGCGCTTTTATAAATAATGAAATCCTTTTCATTATCTGCCAAAAATTGCTTGAATTTATTTGCTCCGAGGCTTTGACATAAACTGTCCGGATCTTCCCCATCTGGCATGGGAACCACGCGCACATTAAACCCATAGCCCAAAAGCATATCTATGCTTCTAAAAGCCGCCTTAACACCCGCTGCATCGCCATCAAACAAAACCGTTACATTATCTGTAAAGCGCTTAATTAATTTTGCCTGTCCCTCGGTAAATGAAGTGCCACTTGCAGCAACCACGTTTTCAATTCCATTTTGATACAGTGAGATTACATCCAAATATCCCTCGGTAAGGTAACACTTATCTTCTTTCCGAATTGCCTTCTTTGCCAGATGCAAACCATATAAGATGTAGCTCTTTTTATAGAAATCCGTTTCTGGGCTGTTCAGGTACTTGGCTGCTTTGGCATCCTTTTGTAATATTCGCCCCGCAAAAGCAACTACTTTTCCTTGTGCATTATTGATTGGAAACATGATTCGATCTCTAAAAATATCGAACCATTCCTGTTTATCATTTTTCTTAATTAGACCAACCTCAGCAACATAATTTTCGTTATAACCAGAATTTATTGCGCTGTCTGCAAAGTTCCTCCAAGCATCTGCACTATAACCCAACTGCCAAAGTTTTATGCTCTCATCACTAATTCCCCTATTCTTAAAATAACTTAAACCAATGGCCTTGCCTTTTTCACTTTCAAGTAGTTTTTCATGATAATAACTAGTTGCGTAGTTGAGTACAATCTGTAAATTTTCTCGGTGATCAACAATCTCCTTTTCAGCTGCAGTATTCTCTGTTTCTATTACCTCAACATTAAATTTACTACCCAAATGTTTAATGGCATCTACAAACGTGAGTTGCTCATGATCCATTAAAAAGCTTACCGAATTTCCTGCTTTACCGCAACCAAAACATTTATAAATTCCTTTTGCGGGTGAAACGGTAAAAGAAGGTGTTTTTTCATCGTGAAAAGGACATAAACCGAGTAAATTTACCCCTCTGCGTTTAAGGGCTACATAATCCCCAACCACTTCTTCTACTACAGAAGAATCAATCACTTGACTAATACTATCTTGGGTAATCATTTAGCCCTGAAAATTAAAGAAAAAAACTAGTTTCCCGGAGAAAATTTAATCAAATCAAAGGTATCATTGTTAAGATAGATCTTTTTAATGATTCCGCGGCCTTTGGCAAACCATAGTTTGCGAAAAACAGGATGCCCCAATAAGGTGATTTCCCATATATCGTCATATTGATTCCCAGCAACATCAAAAGTCAATAATTTGGTTGCTACACTGCTGTCTTCAGGATTCATCACTCCATTCAGATTTAACAAAATAGGTCCTGGTACTAAAGTCCCATTTAACTGGGTTAACATAGCTATTCTGTCTAAACTTTGGTTTGGTATGGCCTCGGCTCGAACAATTATTTTTTCTTCTTTTGAGCCAATCAAGGTGCTGCTGGAAACAGCTGCAATCCCCTCAGGTCGGTCTGCCATTCCACGGGCATACGCAATGCTCCTAACCGTATCCTGAGTGGCACCCGTAGTTAACTTATAAATCCATTCGGTGGAGTTCTTATAACTGAAATAATTCTCGGTATCCATTTGAAAATCAAAACGGTTTGGATCATTTTTATCACAGCTACTAGCCAGCAATAATATCAAACAGGTGCAGGTTACAAGAATTATGTTTTTCATGAATGCCTTTAAATTCTGCCGCAAAAATACAAAATTGATATTTAAAGCCTTCAGGAATCTTAATATTTTAATTACTTTGCAGTATTCGAATGAATTTAAAAGACAAAATACAAGAACTAGCTAGGCAAAATGAGTCTCAAATACTGGAAGTAAGAAGAACGATTCATCAAAATCCTGAATTGAGTTTTGAAGAGTTTGAAACCCAAAAATTCCTTAAAAAGAAGTTGAAAGAAATTGGAATTGATGCCGAACCGATTGGCAATACTGGCCTTACCGCTTGTATTGAAGGAAAAAGTTCTGGGAAAGTGGTTGCATTGCGCGCTGATATGGACGCATTACCCATACTGGAAGAAACCGATATCGATTTTAAATCAAAGAATGAAGGAGTAATGCATGCTTGCGGCCATGACGTGCACAGTGCCTGTCTTTTCGGTGCTGCATCCATCCTTCAAGAAACCAAAGATCAATGGAATGGCACGGTAAAACTCATCTTTCAACCAGGAGAAGAAAAATTCCCAGGAGGTGCCAGCATCTTAATTAAGGAAGGCATTTTAGAAAACCCAAAACCGGATGCAATCATTGGACAGCATGTTATGCCTTGGATAGAAACAGGCGCATTTGGCTTTCGCAAAGGTTTATACATGGCAAGTGCCGATGAAATTTATATCAGCGTAAAGGGAAAAGGAGGTCATGCTGCTTTACCTCAATTTGCCATTGACCCGATTGTAGCTTCTGCTCAAATTATTATTGCTTTACAGCAAGTAATTGGAAGAAAAGCAACCCCAATCATTCCATCAGTGCTAACTATTGGAAAAATTAATTCTGTAGGTGGCGCAACCAATATTATTCCCGAAGAAGTGAAATTAGAAGGAACGTTTCGTACCATGAATGAAGAATGGCGTGCTAAAGCACATGAGCATATTGAAAAAATCGTGAAGCTTACTGCCGAATCATTGGGTGCCGCAGCCACGGTTGAAATCAAGAAAGGGTATCCTTTCTTAATGAACAACGATGAAGTAACTGAGATTTGCCAAAATGCCGCTATGGAATACGTAGGCAATGAAAAAGTAGAACAGTTGGACATGTACTTAGCTGCAGAAGATTTTAGTTATTATAGTCAAGAAATCCCAGCTACATTTTACCGTTTGGGCATCAAGAATGATGAGAAAGAAACAGGCTATGGCGTACACCATCCTAAATTTAAGGTGGACGAAGATGCCTTAGCCCTGGGTTCAGGTATGATGGCTTGGTTAGCGGTGAGTTATTTAAAGAAGTAAGGAACACCAAGTATTAAAATGGATTGAAGCAATTGCTCTTTTAAAAAAAGCGGACGAGCTTACTGCGATCTTTACAACATCCTTAATAAATATGAAGAAGAAAGTAAACAATCATGCATTTTAAGTGTTGATTTTTTACTTCATATTCCATGCTTCTATCCACATATATTATACATTTGCAAACATAAAGTATATGCTTAAACGAGATAGCATAAATCAATAATCACACTACAAAATGAACACACAACCTAAAATAGTAAAATCACCCATTGGCACCACGCTTACTTGCAAAAACTGGGTAACCGAAGCAGCATACCGAATGATTCAAAACAACTTGGATCCAGATGTTGCAGAACGTCCAGAGGACCTTGTGGTCTATGGTGGAACGGGTAAAGCTGCTCGAAACTGGGAAAGTTTTCATAAAATTTTAGAGTGTCTTAAAAATCTAAATGAAGACGAAACCCTAATGGTTCAAAGTGGTAAGCCTGTAGGTGTGCTGCGAAGTCATAAAGATGCACCGCGTGTGCTGATATCCAATTCGCAATTGGTACCCCATTGGGCAAATTGGAAACATTTTAGAGAATTAGAGGCCAAAGGATTAATCATGTATGGTCAAATGACTGCTGGGAGCTGGATATATATCGGTTCACAAGGCATTGTGCAAGGAACCTATGAAACCTATGCAGAATGTGCTCGACAACATTTTGGCGGCACCTTGAAAGGAACGTTAAATGTAACTGCCGGCTTAGGTGGTATGGGTGGAGCTCAACCTTTGGCCATAACAATGAATGAAGGGGTATGTTTAGCTGCAGAAGTAGAGGAATGGAGAATGCGTAAGCGACTTGAGACGCGATACTTGGATTATATGGTGCGAGACATTGATGAGGGCATCGACATGGCTTTAAAAGCTCGTGAGACCAAACAAGCTGCCTCCATTGGTGTGTTATGTAACGCAGTCGACTTATTGGAACGATTAAAGGAACGCAATATCCATTTAGATACATTAACGGATCAAACTTCTGCTCATGACCCGTTGGTTGGCTATTATCCGGAAGGAATGGATGTTGAAGCTGCCGACCGATTGCGTAAAAACAACCCAGAAAAATATTTAGAAGAGAGTTATAAAACCATTGTACAACATGTTACCTTGATGTTGGAATTTCAAAAAAGAGGAACCGTTACATTTGATTACGGCAATAATTTAAGAGGAAGAGCTTTAGAAAAAGGCTTGACCAATGCTTTTGATTTTCCTGGTTTTGTTCCAGCCTTTATTCGTCCGCAATTCTGTGAAGGCAGAGGACCATTTAGATGGGTAGCTTTAAGTGGCGACCCTGAAGACATCTATGCAACTGATCGTAAAATATTGGAATTATTTCCAGAAGACGAGGGATTGAAGCGTTGGATTAAAATGGCTCAAGAGAAAATTGAATTTCAGGGTTTGCCTGCTCGAATTTGCTGGTTAGGGCAAGGACAACGTGAAAAAGCGGGTATAGCATTCAATGAAATGGTAAAATCGGGTGAAGTAGCCGCTCCTATTGTAATTGGTAGAGATCATTTGGACACTGGTTCCGTAGCTTCTCCGAATAGGGAAACTGAAGCGATGAAGGATGGTAGTGACGCGATAGCAGATTGGCCCATTTTAAACGCGATGATTAATACAGCTGGTGGAGCCAGTTGGGTAAGTTTGCATCACGGTGGTGGTGTAGGCATTGGCTACTCGATTCACAGTGGAATGGTAATCGTTGCGGATGGCACAGCAGATGCTGATTCTCGAATTAGAAGAGTGTTACACAATGATCCAGGTATGGGGGTAATTCGCCATGCAGATGCAGGTTATGAAATTGCGGAAGATACAGCTAAAAAGCATAATCTAGAAATATAAATCAGGCATAAACCCGCGTCATATTGAGCGGAGTCGTAATAGAGCGGAGTCGAAGTGAAGTGAACAAACAATGACCAGTTTATTACCTTTGTCTTCGATACACTGCCTTTGGCAGCACTCAGACTGACGGTAAAAACACTAACTAATCAAAGTATGAACAACCCTAGTCCAGGAACCTACAAGCATTACAAAGGGAACTTATACGAGGTTATCGACACCGTTATTCATAGCGAGAGCTTAGAAGAATTGATATTGTACAAACCCTTATATGAAACCAACGATGAATATAATGGCAAACTATGGGTGCGACCATTAAAGATGTTTATCGAAGAGGTTGAAGTTGAGGGTAAATGGATTCCTCGCTTTAATTTCATTCAATAAAAAATCCCCCACCATTTTTGGCAAGGGATTTCTGTTTATTCTTCTAAAGAGTAATACTACTCTGTTTCCATTTCTTTCATTTTAGCATCTTGTTCTTCCAAATGCTTTTTCATTTTGGCTAACTGCTCTTTCGCCTTTTCTATTTTTGCTTGTTTTTTGGCTACCTCTTCCTCTGTAATGGTTCCAGCTGCTTTTTCATCATCTAACTTCTTTTGGGCCTTATCAATTCTAGCCTGGTAATTCTCAATGGATTTATGAGCGCTATTTGCTTTCTCTTTCACTTCAGACTTTTTATCTGCCTTTTTCTTCATCATCTCGTCCTTAGACCCTTTTCCGCCCTTGTTATTTGATTTGTCTTTCTTATCTGCTTTGTCATCATCATCGTCATCATCGCCATCATCATCATCGTCCCCATCGTCATCATCTCCATCATCATCATCCTTTGACTTATCAGACTTATTTTCTTTAGCTTTTTCACTTTTGACTTTACCTTTATTGCTTTTGTCTTTTCCATTCATTGAAGCTGAGTCTTTGTCATCATCATCATCGTCATCATCGTCTTTTTTACCTGACTTATCCTGATGCTTCTCTTTCATTTCATCTTTCTTTTTGTACATCTTCAGGATTTGGTAGTTTATTATCTACCTTTGGAGTACCTCCATCCACAACATCATCACTACCACCACTTGGCGTTGGAGTTTCACCGTCAACTTTAGGTTTATAGTCACCAACTTCTTCAGTAACTTCTTTTAAAAACCTATCGTAAACCTCATTAGGGAGTGTATCACTATTTCTAAATACAGGACCATAAACCTCTTTAACTTGTTTAATTGCTTCTGATAAAGATTTACCTTGGTCTACTAAATTTCTTATAGCCTTTGCAGCATCGTCAGTCATAGATATAAATGTTTCGGCAACTTTAGGGTGATTAACAATTTGGTCAATTAAGTCATCAACTAATTTAGGTGCTACTGTTTTAGCAACTCTTAATACGTCATCAATTTGTTTACTTGAGTTTTCTAGATCGTTCAATAAGCTTTCTAATGAATCTCCCTCTTCCTTAATTTCATCCAATTCGTGATTCAATTCATCTAGTTCGTTGATCTCTTGTTCTAGTTTCTTCACTTCTTCTTGTTCAATTTGTGTGCCATTTGAGCAACTTGCCATAAACAACCCAAATAAACCGATTAATACTATTTTTCTCATAATTCAATAATAGTCAAAAGTTAACGTATACAAAATCCCCAATCAACTAAGATTGGGGATTTTGTAAGGAAATTATTTGTTGCTTATTTGGCTTTAGGAATCTTTAAATTCCAACCTACTTGAATCATATCTGGGTTAGAAATAACTTCTTTCATATATGTTTTAATTTGCCCTAGGTTGTTAGAAAACTGCGCCATAATAAATTGGAGATTCTATTTAATTATATGATAACTTTGCCATTGCACTATTGAAATTCATTCAAGACTATTAACCTGCCAATGATTGCAAAAAAACTATCGATGAAATTGCTCACCTTGTTGATATTACTATCATCTAGCACAAGCTCGCAAGGGTTTAATTTAAACGTTTCATCGAATTTTACCAATAAAAATGTTGCAAAGATTTTAGAACATCATATCAAATCGGTACAAAAGGGCATTTCAAAAAAGGATACTCTTTGGGTTAAACAAAATGTGTATGTCTACAGCCATAACCAAGGGAAAGTTGATTCTATTCTAATTGACCTTTCGACATTAGAAATGGATCTTACGCAGGTTGTTT
Source organism: uncultured Bacteroidia bacterium (assembly GCA_943788195.1). GTDB lineage: Bacteria > Bacteroidota > Bacteroidia > NS11-12g > UBA955 > CALSPH01. The sequence continues at coordinate 1,388,357 of CALSPH010000001.1, read as the reverse complement.
TTTCAAATCAATTAGAATCTACGAACAATACATTGAATATTAAGCGAATTAAATTCTTTGAGCGCCAAAATAAGTATGAAATCCTTTCGGGCATTGCTCGAGGCGTAGCCGGTGGTTACAGCGCAAGCTATATCTATAAAAGAAGAAAAGGGATATTCAAACGTTGGGCATACAAACGGTATGTAGGCAGAATTTGGTGTGGTGAATTCTAATCCTCATTTAATTATATCGTGGCCACTACTTTCAATTCAATTCCAATAGGGGTTGGCAAGCAATTGATTTCTAAGGTAGTTCTACAGGGTGGATTATCCGCAAAATACTCTGCCCATAATGCATTGTAAATTTTAAAATCATCCTTCATATTGGTTAAGAATACGGTTACATCCACAATCTTATCCCAAGAACTACCTGCATCTTCCAGTATGTATTTTACATTTTGAAAAACAGAACGACATTGCGCAGCGATATCATATTCCTTTATCGTACCATCTTCATTCAGCGTTACACCAGGTATTACCTTGGTTCCCTTTGCTCTAGGACCTACACCTGAAAGAAAAAGAAGATCACCTACCCTTTTGGCATGTGGATATAAACCAACGGGTTCTGGGGCTTTATTTGAATTGATAGACATACCGCGAAAATAGTAATTTGTCTTTGGAAATTAAGGGTTTCAAATAAGTTAGTTTTCGACTTCTCTGAAACTGACTCTGGCCTTTACCAGAAAGAATTACTGTTTGCTAAAAACCCATTTGAACAGTTGCTTCCAACTGGGCTTCTTGCCATAGGTAAGTATCCCAATACGATAGATTTTTGCTACCAATCGTACCATTAAAAAGAATGTAGCATAAAGAATCCCAACGCTTAGTAAGAGTTCCCACCAGGGTACATCAAAGCATGCACGCACGGTCATAACTATCGGTGAAGTAAAAGGTATCATACTGGCCCAGAATGCCAAATCACCATGTGGATTGCTAAATGCAGCGGACTGAGCAACAACAATACCCAATACCAAGGGCAAGGATATTGGAAGCATAAATTGTTGAGTATCCGTTTCACTATCCACCGCACTTCCAATGGCCGCGAAGATGGATCCATATAAAAGGTATCCGCCAATAAATAGGGATAAAAAGGTGAACAGTATCTTTGACCAAGGCATGGCAAACAAAGTACCCACAACACTTATCATTTCTGGACTCTTTGTTAGTATATCACTGGGCACTGACTCTACTCCTCCTCCGCTAGATAACGCTTCTGAAATAGCCCCAAAATCTGCAAAGGCAGCTGCAAAAACCAAGTTTCCAACCACCATTAGCACACTGGTTAAAACCATCCAAATGAGCACCTGTGTCAATCCGACCAAGGCAATGCCGACAATTTTACCAAACATCAAGTCAAATGGTTTAACTACACTTATCACTACTTCGACAATGCGATTGGTTTTTTCTTCCATCACACCGCGCATTACCTGTACTGCAAACAAGAATATGAAGAAATAGATGAGGAAAGTAAACAGTAAGCCAATGATCCCCTTGATGGTTTCATTGCTCTCTTTCATGCCTTCTTCTTCTACCCGTTTTGAAGTAAATGTCATGGAAACAAGCATACTATCTAGCTGCTCTTGCTTTATCCCTAATGATTTGGCTTTTGCTTCTCGTATTTTTTCACGTACGGCATCCTTAAAATCAGATTTTTGTGAACCATCTGCACTGCCTTTGGTATAATAGCCAATTTCAATGGACTCAAATAAGGATTGATTGCCAATGGTAAGCACAACTTCCGTTTCGCCCTTACGCAAACTACTCAAGGCTGAATCAAAATTGTTCTCCTCCTTTGAAAGGATTAACTCCCCCATCGTATCTGGTAAATCTTGAATAAATGGTGAATTATTAACGACAATTGCTGTTTTAGTATCTCCATCAGCGGTAGCGGTATATATCCCCACACCTATCATCGCGGCATAAAATGCTACAATAAGTAAGGGTGCCAACAAAGTCATTATGATAAACGACTTCTTCTTAACTCGTGTTAGGTATTCCCTTTTTATAACCTTCTTAATATTTGACATAATCCTAGTTGGCATGCTTAATAAAAATATCCTTGATGGATGGTAAGTTTTCTTCTAAATGTACAAGGTTAAACTTTTCTACCAATAATCGCTTCCAATCATCTTCCCTGGGCACAAATCGATAATAATGAATCCCATTATTGAAACCCACAACCTCAGCGTTCATTTTAGTTATTTCTTCTGAGGACATTGCTTCCGTTAAACCCACTTTCCATGAGTCGTCTTTAAATTGTTTTTTTACATCGAAGACATTCCCATCCACCACTTTTTTCGCATCATTAATCATCATGATATCATCACATAACTCCTCAACGCTTTCCATTCGATGGGTAGAATATAGAATGGTAGACCCATTCGCGTTTAGCCTGCGAATTTCTTTGATTACGAGTGCTACATTTACTGGATCAAACCCGGAAAAAGGTTCGTCTAAAATGATAAATTCAGGTTGATGCAAAACCGCATTAATGAATTGGACTTTCTGTTGCATTCCTTTCGAAAGTTCTTCTACCTTTTTGTTGGCCCACTCGGTTAAACTAAATTTCTCCAGCCACTCATCAATATCTTTTCTGGCATTTTCGTAATTGCGCAACGAAGCAAAATATTTAAGCTGCTCTTTCACTTTCATTTTTTTGTACAAGCCACGCTCCTCTGGCAAATACCCGATTCTACTCAAATGCTTTTCGCTTAATTCTTCTCCATCAAACAATACCTTTCCAGTATCTGCCTGAATGATTCGATTTATAATACGTATTAGCGTGGTTTTCCCTGCTCCATTGGGACCTAACAATCCGTAAATTGAGCCTTTGGGAATGACGAAATTAACTTGATCTAATGCAACTTTGTCCTGATAAGACTTAGATAAATTTTGAACTTCGAGCATGCTCAAAACTAATTAGAAAGGCGAAGGTTTCATATCCCTATCGACCAACTTGTACTAAATTCCGACATTGGATTTCAGCCATTATTCTAACTTTCCGATGATCTCAAATTTATCAAATACCGCTTTTGTATGGGGAGCATCTTTTAATTCTTCCGTTAAATCTTGGCCTGCCCAGTGTTCATAGTGCTGACCATTGCGCCATAATCTACTTTTTGTAACGTCATACACCATTCCTTGGTATGCCACCCAAATATATGGCTTGTCTTGTCCATTGGCTTTGGAAAGGGTATTTCTGGTTATTTTTAACACAATGACAAAGCAACAAACTTTTATTCACAATATGAATAAACTAGATTTGTACAATATGAATTTGAAGCAATTATTTCCTTTTGTGATTTTAATCCTTCTGCTGTCATGTGCTTCTCAGAAACCGAAAAAGCGCGATGCAGATGGCTTGGAAATAATGTTTTATAACCTGGAGAATTTCTTTGATACCATTGACGACCCTAAAACAATGGATGAGGAATACTTACCTAAGGCAGACAAACGCTGGAATACCGATAAGTACAACACCAAACTAAAGAATATCAGCAAAGTAATCAGTGAAATTGATGGAGGAAGTTTTCCTGATTTAATTGGATTATGCGAGTTTGAACATCGTTCCATCTTAGAAGACCTAAAAAAGAATCTGAATCTTACAGAATTTAAGATTTCTCATTTTGAATCACCCGACCATCGAGGTATTGATGTTGGGCTCATGTACAATGACAGCATATTCGAGTTAATAAATGAAGAGCCCATTTATGTGCAACTTAATTCACCCGAACGTGTGTTCAAGAAGATGGATAAATCGAAGGCTTTAGAAACGATACGAAAAAACGGCAGTGGTAACACACGGAATATTTTGAAAACCATGCTAAAGTTAGGTACTGATACGATTTGTGTTTTCACCTGTCATTTTCCTTCGCGCAGAGGGGGCAAAAATGAAACATCATACAAACGAGAATTGGTTGCTGACATTCTTAAACATGAAATAAAACAGGAAACCAAAAAGAACCCAAGAATGCGTGTTATTGTTATGGGTGATTTCAATGATGAGCCTACAGATATTTCGATCAATCAAATTTTGGGTGCAAAGAAAGTTGAAGATAAATCAAGCGACCTTTATAATCTATTTTACACCTTGGATCAAGAAAGGGAAGGTTCTTATAAGTATCGTTTAGAAATGAATATGCTGGATCAGATTATCATTTCTTCCAACTTATGGAATAAGGAAACGACCTCCAGAATATTTAACCCTTCATGGTTAATCCAAATTGGTAAATATGCCGGGTTTCCTTTGCGAACTTTTGGCGGAAAGAATTACCTTGCCGGATACAGTGACCATTTCCCTGTTTTTGCTCATATACCTTTAAAATAAGATGCAACTATTCCCTAGAGATTTAAGCTGGCTTTCGTTTAACGACAGAGTATTACAAGAAGCGGAGGACCCTAGCGTTCCATTGCTTGAACGGTTAAAGTTTTTGGGTATATTTTCCAGCAATCAGGATGAGTTCTTTAGAGTAAGGGTTGCAACGCAACGCAGACATGCAATACTTAGTGAAGCGCTAGAAAACCAAAAGAAATACAAAGAAAAAAATAAACTGCTGAAAGAAATTCATCTGAAAGTTGAAGAGCAAAAATTAAAATACGACCTTCTTTTTAGCCAACTTACCACCGAGCTGAATAAGAACCGAATCTTTTTAATCAATGAAAAGGATTTGGATGCGAAGAAATTGGCACTAGTTCGCAACTACTTTAAAGTTGATGTGCTTGAGCAGCTCTACCCTATCATCATTAATAAGAAACGGAATTTCCCCTACCTTAAGGATAAATCCATCTACTTGGCGGTGAAAATGAAAAAAAAGAACAGCACCAGTGTTAAATATGGCCTGGTAGAAATACCACAAGACGTACCCCGTTTCTTTCAATTTAAGGGAGATGGAGGTAAAACCTATGTGATGTTTATTGATGATGTGATTCGTGCATCTATGAGTATCCTATTTAAAAGTTTGTATTACAATCAATTTAACTCCTATACTCTAAAAATAACACGTGACTCTGAATTGGATTTGTTAGTAGATGTTGAATTCGATTATCTGGAAGTTATTAAAAAAAGCTTAAAAGAACGAAAAAAAGGCGAACCCGTACGACTGATCTATGATCGGGAAATGGATGAGGACACCTTTAAAATCATAACCAACGGGATTAAGCTAAAAAAATCAGCTCTAATTGCTGGGCAGCGATATCACAACAATAAAGACCTGATGAATTTTCCCAAAATCGGTTCGCGCAACCTGGTCTATAACAGGGAAAAGGTAGTGGGTATCAAAGAGCTTGATCGTGCGAAAAGTGTACTTAAATGCATGCGTGAGAAAGATTTTTTACTGCATCATCCCTATCAAAGCTTTGATTATGTGCTTCGGTATTTAAGAGAGGCGGCAATTGACCCAAAGGTGGCTGAAATCAACATCACCCTATACCGTTTAGCTGGGAACAGCAATATTGTTAAAGCACTTAAGAATGCCGTTTTGAATGGCAAGAAAGTGACTGTTATTATGGAGCTTCAAGCACGATTTGATGAAGAAGCAAATATATATTGGTCAAATCAGTTGAAAGAAAATGGAGCCAACGTAATTTATGGTTTCCCAGACAAAAAAGTACATACCAAATTGTGTCTCATTCTGCGTAAAGAATTTGGCAAATTGGTAACCTATGCGCATATCGGTACAGGTAATTATAATGAACAAACCGCAGAACTATATAGCGACTTTGCTATCTTTACTTGTGATGAAAGCATTACCAGAGAAGCTAAAGAAGTGTTTGATATCATTAAATCACAGAAGCTTGAACCGGCAAAATTTAAAGACTTGTTGGTTTCTCCCTACAACTCAAAAACACAACTGATTAAATTCATCAAAGCCGAAACTAAACTAGCCAAACAGGGCAAGAAGGCTGCATTTACCCTAAAAATGAATAGTCTCAATGATGAATTGGTGATTAAGGCTATCTATGAGGCGGTGAAATCCGGGGTGAAAGTGAATCTGATTACTCGAAGTATTTGCTGCTTGGTTCATCAAGGCGAAAAAAATCTGAATATCATCAGTATTGTAGACAAATATTTAGAACATGCACGTATTTATTGGTTCCAGAATGGAGGTGATGAACGAATGGTGATTGGAAGTGCCGATTTAATGTTTCGCAATTTGGAGAACCGCTTTGAAATCTTGACTCCAATCAAGGATATAGAGATAAGAAACACGCTTAAAGAATTTTTAGAGCAACAATTACACGATAATCAAAAAGCACGTAAAATTGATGCTGAACAAGTCAATCAATATGTAAGAAACCGCAGAGCTCCGCTGCGTTCACAAGTTGAATGGAGAAATAACTTAAGAAAAATTCAAACTAAGCAGCGGAAGTAATATTCGCTTTCTTCAACTGAGTTTCTAAGTCTTTTATAGAAATCTTCAGTTTAGATTTACTTTTCCCTTCTGGATAGCTAAACATATAATCCACCATGATTGCTTCACATATAGAGCGTAATCCTCTTGCTCCTAGCTTATACTCAATAGCTTTATCTACAATGTAATCAAGCACTTCTTCAGAGATAACCAAATCAACGCCATCCATTTTAAAGAGCTCAGTATATTGCTTAATTAAAGCGTTTTTGGGTTCGGTTAAGATGGAACGCAAAGTTGCTTTATCTAATGGCTCCATATAAGTTGTTACCGGCAGTCGGCCAATAATCTCAGGAATCAGACCAAAGTTTTTTAAATCACTGGGTGTGGTTCTGCTTAATATATCTGCACTGGTGCTTTCTTGCTCTTTAGCCGTTTTAAAGCCCAGTTCAGAACGGTTCACTCTGCGATTGATTACTTCCTTAATTCCGTCAAATGCACCCCCGCAGATAAACAATATATTGGTGGTATCAATTTTTGTATATTTCTGGTCTGGATGCTTACGTCCACCTTCCGGTGCAACATGGGCTACGGTTCCTTCCAAAATCTTTAGAAGGCCTTGCTGAACTCCTTCCCCACTAACATCTCTTGTGATACTCGGATTATCACTTTTACGCGCAATTTTATCAATTTCATCAATGTAAATAATTCCTTTTTGAGCCTTTTCCACATCATACTCTGCAGACTGCAACAAACGTGAAATTACACTTTCTACATCTTCACCAACATAACCTGCTTCAGTCAGAACCGTGGCATCTGCAATACAGAATGGTACATTTAAAATCTTTGCCAATGTTTTGGCAATTAAGGTTTTACCTGTACCGGTATCTCCAAGTAGCAAAATGTTAGATTTTTCAATTTCCACTTCACTGGTCGGATTTTGCACTGCAAAACGGATACGCTTATAATGGTTGTAAACAGCCACAGACATTACCTTTTTTGCTGCTGACTGCCCAATCACATATTGATCCAACAAGGCTTTAATTTCACTGGGTCTTAAAACAACATCTTCGCCATCTTTCTTGCCTTCTTTTGCGGTCTCTCCAGGACTTAATTCTGTATCTACAATTTTGTTAGCTTGTTCAATACAGTGGTCGCAAATATGACCTTCAATTCCTGAAATAAGCATGATTACCTCATCCTTTTTTCTGCCGCAAAACGAACATGACACTTCTTTAGTTTTCATAATACCAGTCTTCTAAATTTCAATAACAATCCTAATGAGGTATTGTTATTTCTTCTTCATTTTTTCTAACACCTCATCTACCATACCGTATTTTAGTGCCTCTTGTGCGGTCATCCAGTAATCGCGATCGCCATCCGCTTCGATTTTCTTATACGTTTGACCACTGTGATCAGCCATAATGGTATACAACTCCTTTTTCAATTTGTTGATCTCCTTTACTGTAATCTCCATATCAGTAGCCTGTCCTTGAACACCACCCATTGGTTGATGAATCATTACCCGACTGTGTTTAAGTGCGCTTCTTTTGCCTTTTTCTCCAGCACACATGAGTACTGCACCCATACTCGCGGCCATTCCGCAGCAAATGGTTGCAACATCAGAACTGATAAACTGCATGGTATCATAAATTCCTAAACCAGCATAAACGCTCCCGCCAGGACTATTGATGTAAATCTGAATATCTCTATTGGGATCTGTGTTTTCTAAAAACAAAAGTTGCCCCATTACGATGTTGGCAACCTCATCATTAATTGGCACACCCAAAAAGATAATTCGGTCCATCATTAACCTAGAAAATATATCTAACTGTGAAATATTTCGTGTTCGTTCTTCAATGATATAAGGAGTCATGTTTTCAATTTGATGATCCACATGCATTGAATTGATTCCTAAATGTTTCGTTGCGTATTTTTTAAATTCTTTTCCGTAATCCATTATTTTCTATTTATTGTATACAAAAGTAACACATAAAGTTACAATTTGATTTCAAGTTCATCTAATATTCGATCTGCTTTACCTATGTATTTCATCACATAAAGTACATATCGTATGTCTACACCGATGGATCTACTGTATTTATCATTCCATGCGTAATCGTTAATTGTTGCAGTATAGGCACGATCAAAATTCACTCCTACTAAATCACCATTGGCATCTAAAATAGGGCTTCCGCTATTACCTCCAGTGGTATCAAGATTGTATAAAACCCCTACAGTAACTTTACCTGTTTTAGGATCCAATAGGCTTTTGGCTACATTATCTCTTCGGTAGATATCCATCGCATCTTGCGGCATAAAATAGTCTTCTCTCGAATTGGCTTTTTCCAAAATGCCTTCTAAAGAAGTATGCGGGTAGTGGTATTCTCCATCGTTTGGCGAAAATCCCTTAACCCTACCATAGGTAAAACGTAAGGTACTGTTTGCATCGGGAACAAAATTTGATTTTAAATGCTGCATCTTTAATTCCGTATATAAGGGCATTAAGAGATCGTTTTTCTCTTTAAATGCAGCTTGCCGTTTGATCAATTCCTGATACAAAGGATACAGTTCTTCACAAAATTGGTACATCGCATCCTTCTTATCGATAAGGGATGCTTTTTTAGCAACTGCTGCAGGTTTTACTTTATTCAAGTAATCCGAAAACCGCGATTTTTTGTAGCATTTTTTGAATTTATCATCGCTCATTTCAGTCAGCGGACGCTTGCCAAAATGGGTGGGTGCATACAAGTCATTGATTTTGCGGGCTAAAAATTGAAAACTCGCTAGATTCAAATCATGATCATGTAATCTATAGAAACTAGTAAAACGATTATACACGTAATCCTTTTTCTCTGTCTTTTGAATGTATGCATGCATTGCAGCAGCCATAAATGGGACATCTCTAAGCATTCTACCTACGTAAAAATCTAAACTAAAATTGGCATTTTTGCGTCCATAATTAGTTGAAATATCTTCAATAACATCGCCATAAATAGCTTTGTTTGCCGCATTACTAGCAAGTTGAGCCATCTCCTTATCTTGATTCTCTTTTTGCTTCAACACATCGGTGCGTGTTAAACCTTGAATTTTACCTCTGAAGTTCTTTTCAGTGTTAGCCAAACCTTTGATGGTGCCAGCAAATCTCAAATAGCGCCCTTCATCTCCTTTAGATAATTCGTGCATCTTATCAATTCGCCAATTAAACCAATCTACCACCTCTGGCATAAAGTGTTTGTATTGATGATCTACAAAAGCAGCGGGTTGATGTCGATAAGTTCTTCCAGGATAACCCAAAATAAACACCGCATCATTTTCCTTGGTTCCATTTGGGTTAATCTTTAAATGTCTTTTTGGATTAAATGGAACATTATCTTTATTGTATTTAGCTGGTTTACCATCCTTTCCAACATAAGCTCTCACTACCGAAAAATCTCCCGTATGCCTAGGCCATTCCCAATTATCCGTTTCTGCACCAAATTCCCCAATATAACGAGGAGGAACATAAACCAATCGCACATCTAGTAAGGTTAAATACTTGAATAGAAAGTATTGTTTGCCCTTAAACATCTCTGAAACCTCATAGGTAAACAATGAGTCTTTTAATCGAGCTGCCATAACAATGGACTTAATATTTATGGAAAGCTTTTGGTCTCGCTCTGTTCCCACCAAGCTTTTTACTCCGTTCAGCACTTCATCGGAAACATCTTTTGAGCTTATGGTGATTTTGGCTGGCAAACCGGTATGCAATTCCTTTTCATTTTCAGCGGCATAGAAACCATCTCTCAAATAGTTATCTGTGGGAGTACTCAATCTAGAAACGGAGCCAAACACACAATGATGATTGGTAATAATCATACCTTCTTTAGATATGAATGAACCTGTGCACCCCCCTAATCGGACTAAAGCATCTGAAACGGCTCCCCCAGTTTCATTGAAGATTTCATTGGCCTTTAAATTAATTCCAACTGCTTTTAAGTTAATCGAAGAAATGGTATTAACCGGGTATTGTCCTTCGTCTGGACGAATAAATGAAAGGGTTAGAGCAATTATTGGCACAATTGCCCAAGGCAGTAATTTTAATTTCATGAAACTATTTTTTAATGTGTATTGTGGTTGAAGCATCAAACTTCTTATTCCCTTCGGTTTCCATTTTCAGGGTAAACGTATAATCTGCACTAATGGTAATGCCATCAATTCCCACAAGGCTAATACTTCCATCTTTAATTTCACCGGTTATTTTCTTTTCGAAAGTTAATCGGGTAATGGTGGCTCCAATCAATTCTGTATTGGCCCTGAAAGTTTGTGATCCGCTTTTAATATCCTTGTCGCATTTCAGACTAATCTCATCTTCATCCCAACTGTCCTCAAACTTAATGGCAAGATCCTCTGTTGAACAGTTTCGTGTTCCATTGCGCGATTTGGTTTCATCAAATATGGAGAAACTGATTCCAAAAAATTGATTTGGGATATTATCAAAAAACTGCAGTGTATCATCCGCAAATAAGTATAAATCATCTAACTGAACAATGGTATCAAACCCTTCGCACTTTTCCTTCTGGCATGAACTAACCCCAAGGGTAAACAGCACTGCACCTAAAATTAAAATTGTCTTTATCATAACCTAATCAAAATAACTTGCATTAATAAAATCCTGCAGTTCAGGGATATCATTCTTAGCCTTTTTTAGTTCCTTATTATCTCCATTCCAACACACTTTCCCTTCAAAGATGAAGACAATATTATGCCCAATATCAAATACCGTTTTCATATCATGGCTATTGATTATGGTAGTAATATCAAACTCTTCCGTTATCTCCAGAAGCAACTCATCGATCAAGCGCGAAGTGATTGGATCTAAACCACTATTAGGTTCATCGCAAAAAAGATACCGAATATTTAAAGCGATTGCTCTGGCAATGCCCACGCGCTTTTTCATTCCTCCACTAATTTCTGATGGATACTTATCATTAACCCCTTCCATATCCACACGTTTCAAACAAAAATTAACTCGATCTCTGCGTTCTTCGGCATTCATTTTCGAGAACATTTTGAGCGGAAAGTCAATATTTTGCTCAACTGTCATGGAATCAAATAAGGCCGCGCCTTGAAATAACATTCCTATTTCTCGTCTGAGTTCGCGCAGTTCTTTATACTCTAATTTCAATAAATCTCGATCGCCATACAGTATTTGGCCAGACTCCGGCTTTAGCAAGCCAACCATACTTTTCATCATCACGCTTTTACCCCCACCACTGGCTCCAATAATTAAGTTGGGTATGCCCGGTGTAAAGCTGGCGGATATATCAAACAATACCTGCTTGCCACTAAACGACTTATTTATGTTGACTAATTCAATCATTATAATAATAACTCCGCTAAAATGTAATCCGCAAATAGAATGGACATGGCGCTGTATACAACCGCATCAGTGCTCGCCTTACCCACTTCCAATGCGCCTCCCTTGGTATAAAACCCTTGATAAGCCGAGATACTTGTAATAAGAAACGCAAAGGTGAATGATTTAATGGATGAGAATAAGACGTTGAATGGTAAAAAAGAGGATCTTGCACCATTAATAAAAGTTTCAGGGGCCAGGATTCCAGATAAATCACCCGCTATATAACCCCCATATATCCCCAATGCAATAGCGATTATATTGAGCATTGGAAGCATAATAAGTCCGGCAATAATTTTAGGCAGTGCTAAGAAACCTGATCCATTGATCCCCATTACTTCAAGTGCATCTATTTGCTCACTCACCCGCATGGTTCCTATTTCTGAGGCAATATGCGAACCTACTTTACCAGCCAACACCAAACTAGTAATGGTAGGTGCAAGTTCAAGCATCATGCTATCGCTCACAATCATACCAATAACAGAATTGGAGATGTACGGTGCAATCAATTGATACGAGGTTTGAACGGTGGTTACCGCTCCAATAAAAATTGAGATAATAGCAACAATAGGCAATGAGCCTACCCCTATATTATACATTTCTAGAAACACACGTTTGATATAAACTCTGAACTTTTCAGGTTTAGCAAACATGCTGGATAGAAATAAAAGATACCTCCCTAAATGAAAGAATATTCGATTCAAAATTATTGATTAATTTGCGGGGTAAAATTAAGTAAAAATATCTAAGCCAAAGTATGCCGCAAGAAAATAAAATTAACACTGCCCTTATAACTGGAGCATCTGCCGGAATTGGCAAGGCTATCACTAAACTGTTCATTGATAAAGGGTTTATCGTCATTGCCGTAGCGCGCAACATCACTAAACTTGCTAAGTTAAAGTCTGAGGTGAGTGAACCTGCAAATTGCCACACCTATTCATGTGATGTGAGCGAACCAAGAGAAATTAAAAAGGTGTTTGCTGAGATTTTAGAAGAGCACCCAGTGATTGACATGCTAGTTAACAATGCGGGGGTTTTTATTCCTGGCGCGATCAGCCAAGAAAAAGAAGGCATATATGAACAAACCATGAAAACCAATATTGACTCGGCATATCATATTAGTCGTTATTGCCTTAATTATATGCCGAATGGTAGTTACATCTTTAACATGTGCTCTACCGCTAGCAAAGTAGGTTATCCAGATGGTGGAAGTTATTGCATCAGTAAATTTGCATTACTCGGTTTAACCAAGGCATTGCGTTTGGAACTTGAGGGGAAAATTGCAGTATCTGCGGTGATGCCGGGTGCAACTTTAACCAATTCTTGGGCAGGAACAACCGAGCCCAAAAGCCGATTCATGCGACCTGAAGATGTTGCATTATCCATTTGGGCAGCATGGCAAATCAGGAAACATACCGTCATGGAGGAGATCTTACTACGACCTCATTTAGGGGATTTTTAAAAACCGATTTGAATATTGCAGTTTTAAGACAATATTGGGTTACATTTGCCCTAATTTTGTATCAAAATAATTATTAAGAAATCAATAAAATGAAAAAAGTATTACTTATTGCATGTTCACTAATCATTAGCTCGAGTATGTTTGCTCAGACTTTGATAAAGGAAAACTCTCCAAGGTACAAAGATCTTGGAGATTGGAAAGAAACTTCCACAAAACAAAACATTAGAAGAGATGCATCCAACGGATGGTACCTTCCTGTAAACTGGGCATCAGCAGCTAGCCCAAATTCTTCAAACTTTCAGTCATTTGTATCTTTGGTATTCCCAGATTCAACTGTTTGGCAATTTGGAAATGCATCATCTACGGATCCAACGGTAGTAAGAAGAGGGGTTTTAGATAACTCTTGGGGAGCGATTTTTGACCCAACAGATCAGAACATTCAGTTTGACGCTAACCAGTTGGATTACTACACACAACACCAAAGCTACACATGGGATTCTCTTTACATGAGATTTGGATACGTAAGACAAGTTGATTCTATTGATAGAGGAAGTGGCAACGAATTAATAGTAGATACGTTGATTATTCGTTACTATTCTTTCAACTCTGCCGGAATTGAGGGAGGAAACCTTGCAGGAGGATCTACGTATTCAAGAGTTAGATCATACAACACGACTTTAGGATACGCTCCATCCAATTATGACGCGGATACTATATTGTTAACCAATGCCGATTCAACGACTCGAACTGCTAGTGGTTGGAGAACAACAACAATGGTTATGCCTGTGAACCGAGCTGTTCCCGCGGCATCCAATGTATTATTAAACAGACTTGTAGGATTCACAACTCACTTTAAACCTGAAAAGCCTTATGCTGTTGGAGATACATTACTAGATTTAACAGATCAACAAAACATTCAGATTTATAATAAAAATAATTATTTTGTAAATAGTATTTTTATTGACCAAAATCCTCAATCCGATCAAGTACCAAGTGTAGATCATTTCAACAATGCTTTACGTGTAACTAGAGCTTCTAGATATGGTGCTCCTACTGGCCAATGGGTTGGATACGTTCCTGGGAACGCATTCTTCCAAAATAATTATTTAAACTGTGGTTTCCATATTTCAACTCAAAACCTTTCTGCTAAAGGATTAGCAGCAGTAGGTGCAGAAGTTGGAAGTGTATATCCAAACCCAGCCAAAGAAGGTTCTGTTGCAATCCCTGTAACATTAAAAGAATCTGCTGATGTAATTGTAGCTGTGACTGATATCAACGGTAAAGTTGTTTACAACACAACACAGAACATTTCAGGAACTGAAAATGTAGTAGTAAACATTGACAATTTCGCTACAGGAATTTATAATGTGAACTTAGACATCAATGGTGTTTCTGTAACAAAGAAATTAATGGTTAAGTAATTTAACTCAACTCATTTGGAAAAACCATCGGCCATTGGCTGATGGTTTTTTTTTTGCAATTTTTACAAGGTTCTATAATTATTCATTACACTAGAATGCATCCCATTTTGAATTTGAAGCTAAAGCAACAAATGATATAGACATTATTTTGTTCAGAACCACTCTGAAATAGTGCCAAAATGTCGGTCAACAGAGGCATTTCAAGCCATTATGACGTATAATATGATTTGGTTAATAATTTGCAATCCTTCAACCAATGAACTTAGAAAAATTTACCATCAAATCGCAGGAAGCCATCCAGATGGCCCAGCAAATTGCTTTGGGTAACCAAAACCAAAGTATTGAAGCCGTGCATTTGTTAAAAGCAATTGCGCAGGTTGATCAAGACGTATACCCGTATATCATTTCTAAAACCGGTGCCAATGCCGAACGGATTAGACAAGTATTGGATATGGAACTCAATGCAGCATCCAAAGTTTCGGGTGCACAGCAATACCTTTCACAAAAACTGAATGAAGTTTTACTGGATAGCCAGAAATTGGCAACGGCAAACAAAGATGAATATACTGCCATAGAGCATCTATTGCAGGCACTCGTAAAATCCAAAACGACTGCTGGAAACATATTGAAAGATGCTGGGGTAACCGTAAAAAACATTACAGCTGCCATGAAAGAATTGAAAGGGGATGATAAAGTTACTTCAGCCAGTGCTGAGCAACAATACAATGCCCTAAACAAATATGGTATTAACCTCAATGACCAAGCCCAAAAGGGTAAATTAGATCCAGTGATTGGAAGAGATGAGGAAATCAGACGCGTTCTGCAAATCTTGAGCAGAAGAACGAAGAACAATCCCGTTCTTATTGGTGAACCCGGTGTAGGTAAAACAGCCATTGCCGAAGGATTAGCTCATCGAATCGTGAGTGGAGATGTACCTGAAAACTTAAAAAGCAAAACGCTATATGCATTGGATTTAAGTGCCTTAATAGCCGGTGCTAAATACAAAGGAGAATTCGAAGAGCGCTTGAAAGCCGTAGTGAAAGAAGTCATCGGTGCAGACGGAGAAATTGTACTATTCATTGATGAGATACACACCTTGGTGGGTGCTGGTAAAAGTGATGGAGCCATGGATGCAGCCAATATTTTAAAACCTGCCCTCGCAAGAGGAGAACTGAGAGCCATTGGCGCAACCACCTTAGATGAGTATCAAAAATACATTGAAAAGGATAAGGCATTGGAGCGTAGGTTCCAGAAGGTATTGGTGAATGAACCCGATACCCAAGATGCCATTTCTATTCTCCGGGGGTTGAAAGAGCGATATGAAATTCACCACAAGGTGCGCATCTTAGATGAGGCCATCATTAGTGCGGTGGAATTAAGCCAACGCTATATTTCAGATCGATTCTTACCAGATAAGGCCATTGACCTTATGGATGAAGCTGCAGCTAAATTACGGCTTGAAATTGATTCCGTTCCAGAAGAATTGGATGAATTGAATCGGAAAATAATGCAGTTGGAGATTGAACGTGAAGCGGTGAAACGCGAAAAGGACAAATCTGAATTGGACGCTTTAGGAAAACAAATATCTGAGATTGAAGAAGAACGGAATGCCATGCAAGCCCGCTGGAAGTCGGAGAAAGAAGTGGTAGATCAAATCCAGAAAGAAAAAGCAAGTGTAGACCAGTTGAAGATTCAAGCAGAGCAAGCTGAGCGACAAGGTGACTATGGATTGGTAGCTGAAATACGCTATGGTAAAATCAAGCAAGCTGAGGAGAATGTTTTGGCACTCAATACGAAGCTGATTGAAATCCAAGCGGATCACAGTATGGTAAAAGAAGTAGTTGATGCAGAAGATATTGCAGATGTGGTAAGCAGATGGACAGGAATACCCGTAACACGTATGATTGCAAGCGAACGCGAAAAGCTGCTTGGTCTTGAAGATGAATTGCACAAGCGCATTATTGGACAAGAGTCTGCAGTAGAAGCCGTATCAGATGCAGTTAGACGTAGCAGAGCAGGATTACAAGACAAAAATAAGCCCTATGGTTCATTTATTTTTCTAGGAACCACAGGCGTGGGTAAAACAGAGCTAGCGAAAGCTTTGGCCGCTCAGTTGTTTGATAGTGAGGACTCACTCGTGCGAATAGACATGAGTGAGTATCAAGAAAAGCATACCGTCAGTAGATTGGTTGGAGCGCCTCCAGGATATGTTGGATATGAAGAAGGCGGTCAGTTAACCGAAGCCATTCGAAGAAAACCCTATGCAGTGGTACTCTTGGATGAGATAGAAAAAGCCCATCCAGATGTATTTAACATCTTGCTTCAAGTACTGGATGATGGCAGACTGACGGATAACAAGGGAAGGACGGTAAACTTTAAGAATACTTTAATCATCATGACTTCAAATCTCGGTTCTGATATCATTATGCATAACATGGAAAACATGAAGGAAGAAGATAGTGAAGCGATTATGGCGAAAACCAAAACCGAAGTATTCCAATTATTGAAGAATAGCATACGCCCCGAGTTCTTGAACCGAATTGATGAAACCATTCTTTTTGAACCCCTGAATCGCAAGCATATCAATGCCATAGTAGAACTCAATTTCAACCAGTTAAAGAAACAATTGGAAGACATGAACATTGAGCTAAGCTATACGGAAGATGCAGTAGATTGGCTCGGCCAATTGGGCTATGATCCGCAATTTGGAGCACGACCTTTAAAAAGGGTGATCCAAAAACAGGTTTTGAATGAGCTTTCCAAGAAAATATTGGCTGGTGAAGTAAACAAAGAGACTCCTATCCTACTGGATAGTTTTGGGAATGAAGTGGTCTTTCGGAATAAAGTAGTGGAAAAAGTTGAAGGTTAAAAGTCCAAGGTTAAATGATTTGAACTGCCAATAAGGATTGCTTCGCAGCGTTTGTATAAACAAATATAGATTGCTTCGTTACGCTCGCAATTGCTGCTTACTTAAAGGTATCGGTAATTGCGAGTGAAGCATGAGCGAAGCAATCCACTCATTTACACTCTTTTTGAGACAATTGAATAATCTAGAATTGAGATATCGGTTAGCTTACCGAGCTTTGCTTGAATTGTAGTTATTGAACCTTAACCGCATTCACAGGTTGATAGGTATTACCCACTTTCTTCCAAAGAATATTGACTAAATACTGCCCTTCTTTGATTTCTTCAGTGAAGGTGTGCTCCCAAGTGGCTTCAAACGCCTCTCCTGCTTTTTTCGTAATTTGATTACCCCAAGGCCCATTGGCTGCTTGACGGATCACATAATTATGGGTTGCCGGGTTGTTGGCATAACTGGCTTGTTGCGCTACGATCCCATCCTCCAATAAGTAAGTATTCATGTAATAGTCTCCAGCTGCAAAATCAGCCTTCAACTTTACCCCATATTTTATATATGCTTTGCCGTCTTGAATCTTCATAATTGAACCTAAACCTACTGAAGTTGTGGCTGACATGTTTTTAATTAAATCTCCGGCCTTACTTATAGATGCTCCACTGTTGATTCCACCACCTGCTAACACCATAATAGTTTGGTCATTTACCCAAATCTGTGGGGTATATTTTGAACCGGTTCGGTTGCTTGCAAAAAATTCAGACACCCCACTGATCATAGGATCTCCATATTTTATATGAGCTGCCATTGGAATCACTTTGTCCTTGTTTTGATCGGCTAAGCTATAAAAGGTTGGCTTTCCCCAACTACCGCAGCCGGGACATCCGGTACTGGTGAATTCCAATAAGATTCCCTTGTAATCAAATACAAAGTTAACCTCCCCTAAAACAGGAGCCTTTGCTTCCGTAGCATCATCTTCGGTCGTAACAGTTTGATCCTTATCGCAAGCGGCTAAAAATAGCATACCGCTCAACAATCCAAATGCAAGGGTTTTAATTTTCATACTTCAAAAATAATTGTTCCAAACAACTATACTGTCATGCAAGTTTAATAATAGCAGCAATAAAACACTGGCAATCATTTAAATAGACATTTATGACTTTGGTCATGATTTAAAAACGTCCAAATCAACGTAACCCTATCCTCAATTACTGACATTTGTATGCTCAAGTCCAAACCGTTGTCCCTTTTAAGAAAATCCACCAAAACCAAGTGTTATCATTGTGATGATGAGACTGCGCATCCAATTAACGCGCATGGTTATGACTTTTGCTGTGAGGGCTGCAAGACTGTTTACGAGATACTCAGCGACAACGATTTATGTAATTACTACGAATTTTCTGATCAACCTGGAGTAAAACCCATTGAAACAGATTCAAGCCCATTTAGTCATTTAGATTCGGAAGCAGCCTTTAAGAAATTCGGCTTGTTTGAGGATGAAAACCTCAAAATAGTAAAATTCCATCTCCCTTACATGCACTGTAGTTCTTGTGTATGGCTGCTCGAAAAACTGAATAAAATAGATCCGCGTATTACGGATTCTAGAGTTGACTTTTTTAGAAAAGAAATTAAAATCACGTATCGAAAAGACGAGATCAAATTGTCCAATTGCGTTGCGCTGCTGCATAAATTAGGATATGCTCCAGATCTTTCCATGTCCAATACAGATACTCCAAAATCCAACAACAAGCAGTTGGTATTAAAGTTAGGTATTGCTGGATTTTGTTTTGGGAATATCATGTTGCTCAACTTTCCCGAATACTTGGATGAAAACTTTAAAACCGTGAGTCCTGAAATTGCTAAATGGTTTACCATTATTGCAATTGCGCTTTCCATTCCCGCTTTGGTGTACAGCGCAAGCGACTTTTTCATTAGTGCGTTCAAATCCATCCGCAGCAAAACCTTAAATATTGATTTACCTATTTCAGTCGCCATTTTAGCCACCTTCTTACGATCTCTTTATGATATTGGTTATGGCTATGGACCTGGATTTTTGGATACCATGTGCGGCATCATATTTCTCATGTTAGCAGGAAGATGGTTTCAAGACTTCACCTATAAACACATTTATTTTGATCGGAATTTCAAAAACTACTTTCCGCTATTTGTAAGTAAGATATTCAATAAAACTGAAACTGCCGTTCAAGTGGAGGAATTGATTCCTGGTGATACGATTTTACTTCGGCATGGTGAAATATTACCCACAGATGCCATTCTAAAATCAGCTGAATCTAGGTTTGACTTATCCTTTATTACTGGAGAGTCCAACTTGATTCACAAACATAAAGATGATTACATGTATGCGGGTTCCAAAGTGCATGATAAAACTTCTGAATTTCTGGTGGTTAAACCCGTCTCACGAGGATATTTAACTGGGATTTGGGAGAACGATAAAGATCGTAACGAGAAGCAAAATGAAAACTTGCTTACTGAAAAAATCAGCAAATACTTTTCCATTATTATTTTGGCCATCGCAATAGTTGGATTCATTGCTTGGAGTTTCACAAGTTTTCATCATGCATTTAATGTTTTTACTGCTACATTGATTATTGCTTGTCCTTGCACCCTATTATTGGCAACTACTTTTACCTATGGGCATGCAATTCGGTACCTGGGTAGAGCTGGGTTATTCTTAAAGCAAAATGGGGTAAT
Source organism: uncultured Bacteroidia bacterium (assembly GCA_943788195.1). Taxonomy (GTDB): domain Bacteria; phylum Bacteroidota; class Bacteroidia; order NS11-12g; family UBA955; genus CALSPH01. The sequence continues at coordinate 1,368,125 of CALSPH010000001.1, read as the reverse complement.
CAACAAGCTCAATAGTATTAGTATGGTTGCTTTTGATAAGACTGGCACATTAACCAGTCCAACGGCAAGCAAAGCGGTGTTTACAGGAGATGAAAGCAACCTCCCAGATATTGCCCTCTTAGCCTCGCACTCCAAACATCCAATCAGTATTGCCATAGAAAAAACGGCCATCAAATCTCTTAAAGAAGTGGTTGATTTTGAACAAATTACAGGGAAAGGTGTGGCTGGTAGAATCAACGGTCAACTAATCAAAATAGGCAAAGCTACCTATGTTGATTATCCGATTACAGAACAAAACGAAAATGCCAGCGCTTACGTAACCATAGATAACCTTCCTGCTGGGTATTTCTTTCTTGATCAAAATCTTAGAGAAGGAGCCATACCTATGTTAAAAAAACTAAGTAAGAAGTTGAAGCTATCCCTTTTCTCTGGTGATAATGACAATAGCAAATCTGTTTATGAAGGTATTATTGAGCACATGGCTTTCTTTCTCAAACCAAATCAGAAACAACAAGAAATCATTCAATTGCAAAACAGTGGTGAGAAAGTACTCATGATAGGAGATGGTCTAAATGATGCACCAGCCTTAACCGAAGCATATTGCGGATTAGCGGTTGCCGAAACAGAAAATTGTTTTTTTCCGTCTTGTGATGGATTACTCAAAGCAGATCAAATTAAAAATATTCCTCAGTTTCTGACCTTTATAAAGAAAGTGAATCGTGTGATCCTCATAAGTTTTGGATTCTCCCTAATTTACAATGCAGTAGGCATTTCCTTTGCTCTAGCCAATATGCTATCGCCACTTGTGGCTGCAATTCTGATGCCCGCTTGCAGTATTACCATCATTTTGGCAACATGGGTGCTTATCCGCTATATGTATAAAAAGCATTTAGCCTAAGCTTAGTAAACTTCTTACCGCACTTATTGTTTTCGAATAAATTTGATTGTGCCATATAAACCTTTGGTTTCCATGAGTATGAGCTTCCCTTCTTCATAAACGAATTTGGTTTTTTTATCGTTTGGAAGATGGACCATATAAACTCCAACAACATCATTTGTAACCTTCAACACTTTGCGAAAATTTTCAGAATATATGGTTTCGGCCCCCTTGGGTTCCTCAAAATACACCGAAAGTGTTGTGGTATAAATAGGCTCGGTAATTGTACTCGTTTTGCCACTAAGAGAATCTATGGTTTGATAAACCCCATTCTTAGCCCATAAATGATTGCTGGATTTAGTGGTACCGTTCACGGTTCGATAATGGGTTGATTTAAGCAATTTGCCATGTTTAAATTGTTCTGTTATCCTTTCTTTAACTACTATCGAAATCACAAATCGCGATTTAACGGTTGAAACCAGCGCATATCCTTTTACTGAATCTTTATCTACTTCAACAATGGTTAGGTGCCCGACTTCCTTGTCATCAAGGGTTACCAAAAAATAGTCTTTCTTAATAACCGCTGTATCTGACTTTAATGCCAGTAATAGTAATAGACCTAAAGCTAAACCTACATTCCTTCTTACACTATTACCTATCATTTCTATTCTTAAGACAACTCATAATGGCTTTACCCCTATTGAATAGAGACCACAAGGATGAACATGCAAATTTATGCAAAAACCGAGCCTATTTACTAATCTCAACGATTTCAATTACACCCCTTTAATGCCGAAAAAAACATGACATTAATCATAATATTGTCATGAAAGTGTCATTCGCCACAATGGTCACCTGATATACTTTTGTTCCAATAATCTAATGAGTGCCATCATCATATTAGTCTTTATAAGTATTGCCGTTGCGGGACATCGGAAAGACCACACCTAAAGACAATTAATAAAATGATCCCTTTAATTAAAGTTAGTAATTATTTATCAAGCATCGAAGGTGTATCCATCTACCCTATTATAACACTGATCATATTCTTTGGCTTTTTTGCCCTCATGTTTATACTAACTTATAAAATAGATAAAAAAACACTAGACGAAAACAGCCAATTACCTTTAAACGACAATGAAAATGAAAAATAACACGAAGAAATGGTTCGCAATCTTGCTTGCTTTCGTGCCAGGTTTAATCCGCGCAGAAGACGCATCATCATATTCAGAACATTTTAATCCAGCTATGATAATTTCTTGGATGTTCGTTCTATTAATTATTCTTTTTACCTTAGTGATTTACATACTTGGTAAAGTGCTCATCGCATCGACTAAAGAGAAGATCAAAAGTAATGCGCGTAAAGGGTTAAAGTTTATTGCTCTACCGCTTCTTACTGCCCCATTTCTATCGAATGCCCAAGCGGTTGCATCGGGAGAAACAGGTGGCTTGGGTTTTGGTACCTCTTGGAATTTTTGGTACCTATTAATTGCCGTTTTGATTATCCAACTGATTGTAATAATCACATTTGCTTTGATTATTAGAAACAATTTAAAAACGGAAGAAGACAAGGTGGTTAAAACGAATCGTGCTTTAGGATTCTTGACCAGCGGTAAATGGTGGGATCGTTTCAACAAGGCAAAAGATCTGAAAGAAGAAAAATCAATTCTTCTGGATCATGATTATGATGGAATTCAAGAATTGGATAATGACCTTCCGCCATGGTGGAAATATGGATTCTATCTTACGATACTTTGGGCAGTTGCCTACTTATTTTACTATCATGTAAGTGACAAAGGAATGAGTTCTAAAGAAGAGTATGAAAACGAAATGGCCATGGCTGAACGCGAAGTTGCTGCATTCAAGGCCTCCCAAAAACTAAACGTGGATGAAACCACTGCTGTAGTTATGACTGCAAAATCTGACTTGGATGCAGGTGCATCTATTTATGCGAAAAACTGTGTAGCTTGTCATATGGCTGACGGTGGAGGTGGTATTGGGCCAAATTTAACTGATCAACATTGGATTTATGGTGGTTCTGTTAAAAACCTTTTTAAGACCATTAAGTATGGCGCAAATAATGGCATGAAATCGTGGAGTGATGACCTTTCACCAATTGAAATGCAACAAGTATCCAGTTTTATACTTAGCTTACAAGGCACTAGCCCAGCAGATCCTAAAGGTCCTGAAGGTGAATTATTCTCAGCAGAAGGTGGTGAAACCGATGCCAAAGTTGATTCAGAGCTGCCAGATAGCACGAGTATCATAGCGCCCGCAGAATAGAAAAAAGCATGTCACAAAATATCGTCCCTAAAGATGAATTCAGAGACCATATAGGAACAGTTAACCTTGATGGTAAACGTAACTGGATTTATCCAATTAAACCAAAAGGGAAATACTACAATGCACGCAACCTTTTAACAGTATTCTATTTAATTGTTCTATTTGGAATCCCATTCATTAAAATGGATGGGCATCCATTTATTCTATTTAATGTACTGGAACGAAAGTTTATTCTTTTTGGTCAAATTTTTTGGCCACAAGATTTCATCATTTTCGCTTTAGCAATGATCACCTTGGTCATTTTTATATCGTTATTTACCGTTGCATTTGGACGTATATTTTGCGGATGGATCTGTCCTCAAACTGTTTTTATGGAATTGGTATTTAGAAAGATTGAGTATTGGTTTGAGGGTGATGCGATGAAGCAAAAGAAACTCACTAAATCAAACTGGAACACCAACAAAATACTCAGGAGAGGCGGTAAAAATGTGATCTTTTGGATCATCTCTTTCATCATTGCGAATGTTTTCCTAGCTTATATTATTAGCATGGATGAAGTTTTGAAACTTGTTCAAGAACCGATTGGAGCAAACGTAGGCAGTTTAGTGAGTCTTATGATTTTTGCAACCATATTCTTCTTTGTTTTTGCGTGGTTCAGAGAGCAAGTTTGCATAATGGTTTGCCCTTACGGTAGGCTACAAGGCGTTCTGCTAGACAAAGATTCAATTGTTGTAGCCTATGACCATAAACGTGGCGAAGACCGAGCGATCTTAAGAAAAAAAGAAGAGCGCACAGCTGGAGACTGCATCGATTGCAAGCAATGCGTGCAAGTATGCCCTACTGGGATAGACATAAGAAATGGTACACAATTGGAGTGTGTGAATTGCACCGCATGCATCGATGTTTGCGATAATATCATGGATAAAGTGGGATTTGATAAGGGTCTCATACGTTATGCTTATTTGCTACTCGGGTTAATTTCTACACTTTTTGGCAAGGGTTTGCTTTTAATCATCCCTTCTCAAATTCTTAGTATGGCAATTGGGGTGCTAATCCTTCTTGGGTTGGTTGGCAATCATTTTTTCAAATCCAAATTATCCAAATTTCAACCACTTGTTAAGACCAGAAACTACCTAATTAAACAGAAGAATGCTTTTATTTTTGGAGTAGGTAATGGATTGATTCCATGTGGTTTGGTATATACTGCTTTAGGATTAGCGATGTTATATCAAAACACGGGCTCAAGTATGCTGTTTATGCTAGGCTTCGGGCTTGGCACATTTCCGGCAACCATGGCCATTCAATTTGCAGGGACCAAATTGAATTTAAAAAAATTTTTAAAACCTCAATTGAGCAAAGTAATTATTGCTTTTATGGCAATAATTTTTATCATTCGTGGTTTAAATCTAGGTATACCCTACTTAAGTCCAAAAATGGTATCAGAGAAAGGTAAAACAGAACTAAATTGTTGCGAACAATAAAACGATGTTAGAAAGACTCATAAAGAACGATTCTATTGCGGATATCATTTTCTCATATTCTAATGAGGGAATGATTATATCTGATGGGTTTGGTAAAATTCAATATGCCAATCCAAAAGCATTAGAAATGTTTAAATATGAATATGATGAACTTCTTGGTAAGACCATTGAAATTCTAGTACCTGAAAATTTAAGAAATCATCATAAAGGAAACCGAACCAATTATGAACAATCCCCTTCAAATCGATTTATGGGTGCCGGTCGTCATTTATTGGGGAGATCAAAAGACAACAGTACCTTCCCTGTTGAAATTTCCTTGAGTCCCTTTCAATTTGAAGGCGAGAAATATATACTCAGCTTTATTGCAAATATTAGTAAACGTAAAGAGCAAGAAGACAAATTAAATGAAATGGTTCGCGCCTTAGATCATTCATCAAAAGAGCTCCATAGGTTGAACAAACATCTTGAAGAGAAGGTGGATGAAAGAACCCTTGAATTGGCAGAATCGATTAAAAAACTGAAGGATTCTCAAAACGCAACCGAAAAGGCCCTTGAACGCGAAAAACAGGTTAATTCGCTTAAATCAAACTTTGTAAGTACCGCCTCACATGAATTTAGGACACCCTTAGGTACTATACTCACATCCCTATCATTAATTAAACAATGGGACGGCAAACCCGATAAACAGGATAAGCATTTTAAACGTATCGAAAGTTCGGTAGATTACCTTTTGCGTATTTTAAATGACTTACTAGCGATTGAAAAATCAGATGTCATGGAGACTAGTTATGCAAAAGAAGAAATAGATCTTGTGGACATTACCAACCAAGTGATTAATGATCTAAAATCCACTTCGCATCAGAAGCAGAGCATTTCATTTGAACATCCCTCCAAAATCAAGCTCACTTCAAATGATTACCTCATCAGAAACATTATGTCCAATCTGATTGGTAACGCAATTAAATACACCAAGGAAGATGGTATAATCATCGTAAAAATAACAGAAAATAAAAACGGAATTTCCATTCTTATTCAAGACAATGGGATGGGAATTCCAATTGCAGACCAACCCAACATATTCGAACAATTTTATCGTAGCGGCAACACGGTTTCAACCGTTGGCACAGGCCTTGGGCTCTATATTGTTAAGAAGAATTTGGAATTAATCAATGGCAGCATTCGTTTTGAAAGCGAAGAGAAAGTGGGCAGTAAATTTTTTGTAAACATTCCCAAAACTGAATTATGAAACATATCCTCCTGATTGAAGACAATGCAGAGATGTCAGAGAACACAGCTGAAATACTCGAATTAAGCAGTTACAAGGTATCAACGGCCTTCAATGGAAAAGAAGGGGTTCAAAAGGCATTGGATTTATCACCTGATTTGATTCTTTGTGATATTATGATGCCAGAAATGGATGGTTTTGGTGTTGTTCATGCCTTGAATAACAATCCTACCACCGCCAATATCCCATTTATTTTCCTTACTGCTAAAGCAGAAAAAGCAGATTTAAGAAAAGGGATGGAATTGGGAGCAGATGATTATCTAACTAAACCATACACGGGACTAGAACTGCTAACCGCCGTTGAAACCCGTTTGAAAAAATCCAATCAACATCAAGAAGCACCTAGCGCTGCTCAAAAAACAGGCGAAGAAGACATTCTCAAACGCATTAAAATATTAATAGATGAGAACACATTTGCCAAAAAATATTTTAAAAAGAAAGAGATCATTTATACTGAAGGAGCGCTTCCTTTTCATGTGTATTACATCAATTCTGGACTCATTAGAACCAACAAAGCCATGTATAATGGCAAGGAGGTTATCACCGAATTAATTACTAAGAATAATCTCTTTGGGTTCAAAGAGGCCCTTAGTGATGAGCCCTACGCTAACTATGCAGTTGCGGTTGAAAACACTGAACTGGTTCTAATCCCGAAAGATGTACTACTGCATGAATTGACAAAAGAGCCCGGACTTCATTTGAGTCTTGAAAGAAATCTTTCGAACAGCATTAATCAATTGGAGAATAAGCTTTTTTTAACGGCTTATATGGGCGTTAAAAAGCGCGTTGCCACAACGTTAGTGGAACTGAGCGACATCTATATCAACACCTTAGATAGTGAACTCATTCAATTATCAAGAGAAGATCTTGCGAACTATATCGGGGTGTCTCCTGAGACGGTAATTAGAACTTTAAGTGAGTTTAAAGACAAGGGTTTAATATCAATTGAAACTGGTAAAATTCGCGTAATAGAAAGAGATCAATTGCTTAAGTTGAGGCATTAGTGTTTACCAATATTTAAATCCAATCGCAAGCCCAAGGAGAACAAAGGGCGAATGGCTTTGGCACTATAGTCTTCAATCTTTTTCGAGACATAGAAAGGCACATATCTAACCGCTCTTTCTTCACCATTTTTAAAACGTAATGCTAAGCCTCCTCGAATAAAAACATATAAATCCATGTTAAATCGATTGCTTGCAGTCTTCCTGGGTAAAAGCTTATAAGTGCATGACCCGACCACCCCAATGTCATCAAAATCATAATAAAATGCAGTTCTTTCACCTCTACATTCACCCTTAATATCAATCCTGTATCCATAACTATAATACAATCCAATGGTAAAATAGCTTTCGCGATCAATTCGTTTCACAAAACCCATTTCACGTTTTTGAGATTCATCAAATTTGAAAAGGCCATAAACCACACGAGGCTGCGATATCTGTTCTGGAAATTGTAAAATCACCGTACAACCCTACCCCTTTTTTATTGGTATACATCATTGCAACAGATGGAGATATTAACGCTGATAGTGGTCTAAGTTGAACAGTGAACTTTTGTGCCAGTAAAGGTGTGGTTAATTGGATTAAGAAAACGATGTAAATAAGGCGCATGTAATAAATACAATTTAAACCGTCTTTACCCCCAAAAAATGACCAAGAATTAAATATATTCAGCGGTATAGGAGTCTTTGCTTTTCTTTAAGTCTTCGGGTGTGCCTGCAAATAATAGTTGCCCACCAGCCTCACCGCCTTCAGGTCCTAAATCAATCACCCAATCCGCACATCGAACCAGGTCCATGTTATGCTCAATAACCACCACTGCAATGGCCTTTTTCCACCAAGGCTTCAAAGGACTTGAGCAACTTGTTTACATCATGAAAGTGTAGGCCTGTGGTAGGTTCATCAAAAATAAAGAGCGTACCTTTCTGGTTTCTAGTTTTTCCTTTCCCTAAGAACGAAGCCAATTTGACACGTTGCGCTTCACCCCCACTTAAGGTATTGGAAGATTGTCCCAATCGAATATACCCCAGTCCCACATCATCCAACACCTGCAATCCATTGAGTATTGATTTCTGTTCTTTAAACAACTCCAAAGCCTGCCCCACGGATAAATTCAAGACATCACTTATGCTGTGGTTATTAAACTGAATCTCAAGTATTTCTTCTTTGAATTTTTGACCTTGACACTCCTCACAAGTTAAATGAATGTCAGCCATAAACTGCATCTCAATAGTTACTTCACCTTCTCCTTTGCAGGTATCACATCTTCCACCATCTACATTAAATGAAAAATGCTGTGGTTTTAACTTGCGGGCTTTAGCCAAAGGTTGATTTGAAAACAATTCACGTATCGCATCATAGGCTTTTACGTAGGTTACCGGATTACTCCTGCTTGACTTACCAATGGGATTTTGATCAATCATTTCAACCGTATCAATCAATCCAATATCTCCATCCAACCCTTTATGCCTGCCCGTTTTCTGGGTCACATAGTTGCCAATCTTCTTTGATAACGCTGGATAAAGCACTCCTTTAATCAAACTGGTTTTACCACTTCCACTTACACCCGTTACGCATGTTATTATATTTAACGGAATTTGCACATCAATATTTTTAAGATTGTTTTCCTGTGCACCTAAAATTTGTACATGATCTTTGGCGATATTTCTTTGGGTTGCACGTTCTACTTTTCTACGATGCGTTAAATATGCCCCGGTTAAACTTTTCTCATCTTTAAGTAGCGCCTTGTAATCTCCACTAAAAATAATTTCACCTCCAAACTCGCCTGCAAATGGACCAATATCAATAATTTCATCTGCTGAGCGCATTACATCCTCATCGTGCTCCACTATAACCACCGTATTGCCAATGTCTTGCAATGATTTCATCACCTTAATTAGCTTACCTGTATCTCGAGGATGCAGCCCTATAGAAGGTTCATCCAAAATATATGTACTTCCGATTAAGCTGCTCCCCAAACTGGTAGATAGATTAATACGTTGACTTTCTCCACCGGATAGGCTATTGGATAACCTGTTTAGGGTTAAATATCCCAATCCAACCAAATTGAGGTAATTCAATCGATTATGAATTTCTTTAATGATGCGTTCTGCAATTTTCTGATCAGAGCTTTGCAATTCCAAAGTATTGAAATAGGTAAAGGCTTGATCAACGGTCATTAATAAAACTTCTCCTAGACTCACTTTTTTCAACTTTGCCTGCTTTGCAATGTTGACTACTTTTACATAATTCGCATCCCTCCGAAGTCGTGTTCCTTTGCAGTCTGGACATTGTGTTTTACCTCTATATCGAGAAAACATTACCCTATACTGAATCTTATAGCTTTGACTTTCAACAAATGTGAAGAATGCGTTAATCCCTTTGATTGATTCATTTCCCTGCCATAAGATATCGCGTTCTTCATGGCTCAATTCCATATAGGATCGATGAATTGGAAATCCTGCATTTTCAGCTTGTAGCACAAACTTATTTTTCCATTCTTGCATTACTTCACCCTTCCAAGGAACAACACAATTCTCATATACAGATAGCGACTTATCAGGTATAACAAGATCTTCATCAATCCCCAAGACCGAACCAAATCCTTCGCATTTTTTACAAGCCCCATAGGGATTGTTAAAACTTAAAAAGCTTGCCGTAGGAATTTCAAAGGTGATTCCATCTGCTTCAAACCTGTTATTGAATTCCTCTGTTTTACCATCGTAAACCAATATACAAGTCCCCTTGCTCTCCCAATAGGCTATTTCTGCCGAATCGGCCAACCTACTTTGCCAATCTTCCGGGTTTTCAGAGGTTGCAATTCGATCAACTACCAAAAAGGCTTCTTTAAACTTTTTTGACTTCCCTTCGAGAATTTGAGAAACACGCTGAATCTCACCGTCTACTTGCAATCGGGAAAAACCCAAATTTGAAAATGAGGTTGCCAAGTCGTGCGTATTTACAATGTTTTCATCAACCACTGGAGACAACACCGTGATGGATGTTCCCTTCGCTAATTTATCCGCAAAATCCACTACGTCCCCTACTGAATTGCGTTTTACTTCTACTCCGCTTACCGGTGAAAATGTTCTGCCAATACGGCTAAACATCAACTTCAAATAATCGTATAACTCTGTGCTGGTAGCAACGGTTGATCGCGGATTACGTGTATTCACTTTCTGCTCGATCGCAATGGAAGGGGCCAGACCTTCGATGGATTTTACTTTAGGCTTTTCTAATTTACCCAAAAATTGCCTGGCATATGAGCTTAAACTTTCCACATACCTGCGTTGTCCTTCAGCAAACAACGTATCAAAAACTAGGCTTGATTTACCTGAACCAGAAACCCCTGTAACCACTGTAAATGAGTTTCTTTTTATGTCAACATCCACATTTTTAAGGTTATGCTGTTCAGCGCCTCGGATGGATATCATATCTTGGTTTTTGGCCTTAGTCATTTAAGAAATGCAAAGGAACGTAAAATGGCTCGCATTCTCTTTGATTAAAAGAAACAAAACTATGAAATTTTAGTTCTGTACTTCGAACCTATTTCGCGCAAATAAATAAATCCGACTATCGGGTTGCGTACTTTTAGAAAAGTCCTTAACCAGTAACGCATGGCCACTAATTTTAACATCATAATAATGATTGGAATATCGAGAAGACTTGCCGCTGCACATGTTCCATCCAGCACCAGAAGAGGTGAACATCATAGAGACCAGATTTCGAGCTGTTTTTACATCCCAAATCACAAGGCCTGACGATTGATTATTCCCTGTGCCGAATTCATGATTATAATAATGTCTAAGCTTCCAAAAAATAACTAAATCAGAATGTGAATCGCCATTAAAGTCAATGGCATCCTGTATTTGTAAAGACATATTACTTGGTGCAACTAAAAGCTGCGTTAATTCCCATTTCTTGCCCACCTTTTCTAATAGTCCCCAATAATGGGGTTTGGGTTTTGGAAATGGGCTCATATCAGGGACCCCTTTCTTTGCAGCACTGCTATTCTTAACCCAATGAATAAAATGTTTATTTGCAAAAACATTGGAATCCAGTACGATGAGAGAATGCTTAACTGAAAATGCCTTCCACTCCCTACGATTCATGGTTCTTTTTGAGATTACTTGAACTTGGGGCAACGTATCGACTTCGCTCGTCTTAATGCAATTCTGCATACGAACTGGGCGACTGAAGCCCCTTAAGACTAAAATTGCCAAAGAAAAAAACCATCCAATTGTTTTGTACATGTCCATTAATACACAAAGGTAGGAGAAGGTAAATGAAAGTATGGAACCAATTGAGGAATGCGAGTCTGATTTAATCAGGTTAAAGATATTCTAGACTCCGCTCGAACTGACTTTAACCTCAAATACATTAACCTCGATATTCCTCTAATTCCCGTGAAGTGGATCAATTTGATTGCTTTGCAATCTTTGATTTTAGTATCAATCCCTTATGAATAAATTCAACGGTCTTTCATGCTAAAATCAAGATCATCAAGTGGAGAATATCGGATTCGAACCGATGACCTCTTCACTGCCAGCGAAGCGCTCTAGCCAACTGAGCTAATCCCCCTAATGAGTGTGCGAATTTAATCCGATTTTTAGAATTTACTAAACTCGTCCATTACTTTCTGCTGATAAATTCGGGCTTTATATCCTAAAGAATCTGATGAAGCTCCTGGAGTCAATTCCTCATAGGTCTTGCGTTCGTTATAATACAATTGAGCCTTCCCCTTTTGCAATAGTCCTACCCCATTATAATACGTTAAGTATATACTCGAATTGGTGTCAGTCCAACTGTTCTGGAAACTAAATTTTTCTACTCCAGAATTGACACCTAGATAACTTAACAAATTGCTGGGTAAATGATGTTGATTTACAGGATGTGTTATTAGTGTGCCTCGAACTGAGTCTAACAAGGCTGTACCTGCCAAAACAATTGGCATACGATTCACTTCAGGAAGTTTATCTAGGGCACCTAAGCCTGCTGCACGCCCATGGTCCGCTAAGAACACAAAGAGGGTGTTAGGTGTTTGCTTTACCCTTTCCCAAAAAAGGCCCAAATGCTTATCGGAATAGCGCAAAGCCGCAGCGAACTTCTCATCACTACTACCACCGGGATTATTAGGATAATCAAAGGGCTCATGACTGCTAATAGTTAACATTAATTTTACAAAAGGCCCATGGTCTTGTTCAATATCCTCTGCCAATTTCGAAAATGCAAATTCATCTGAAACGCCCCATTTACCTTTGGGAATATCAGATGGATAATCTTTACCTGAAAACAATTGATCCATTCCTGCATTCAACAAATACGCTTTCATGTTGGCAAATTCAGGTTCACCGCCATAGTAAAACGATGATTTATACCCCATTCCTTGAAACACACGAATCAATGAAGGAAGATTTTTTGCTTTCGTGGGTATGGTTATAATGGAGGAGTTGGACTGGGCGGGAAACCCAGAAATAACTGCTGCCAGTCCTTTATCAGTTCGATTCCCCGATGCATACCCATGACTAAATGCAATACCTTCAGCAGCGATTTTATTTAGGTTAGGGGTACAATCGTTTTCAGCTCCAGAAAAGCCTACTAAGTTGGCAGTAAAGCTCTCCAACATAACAATGACTACATTCGGATGGTTGGATTCCACACTCTTTTTGGGATAATCCGTTTCCTTAAAATAACCATTGAACGTCCGGTCCAATTGATTCATTTCGATCACCTTATACGCTTCGACATTCGCCTGTTCTTGGCTGTTAAGCAGGGTAAAAATAAAGTTCCATGTGCTATTAATGGCCGCATAGTTCAAGGAGCTCTTACTCGAATAAAAAGCAAAGCTTTGGTTAATGGGCGACACCTGCCATCCTCCTCTACTGAGCAGTATGGATAATCCCAAAATCAGAATACTAAGGGGTACATGAATCAACCATTGTAATCGATTTCTCTTCGGTTTTGGATGCAACTTAAAAGCAAAGTAGAAGGCCAACAATAAGTTAAAAACCGTTCCTATTATGGATAGCACGATCATGCCAGTTGATAGATTACCCATGGCCTCTTTAGGCAGCTTCATGTATTCAAAAAACTGATAATTGATGGTATGACCCCAAGACCCAAATAGTCCTATATCAATCATGGCAATATATCCCTGCGCAAAAAGCAAGATAGCAAAAATCCATTGGCTTACTTTGTTGAGCGTGCGGTTTCCCAACAATCCTAAAAGTAACGTTACGATCAGCAGATAACCGAGTATAGATGCATCCATCCGCGCACCATAAACAAAACTCATCATACCTTCGCCAACTTCCGCTGACCCTTTATATATGAATATAAATATAGCCCGGTAAAAAGCACAAAGCAACATCCAGACAAGCGTTCGATAAGCAAGTGTACCAAGCATTATTTATTTTTGACTATCAATGGCTAGACGGACACTACCCTTCTCCAATAACACTTTCTGTGCTTCGTCATAATCAAGACCCGTAGATTTCATCACCATTTTGGTGCCACGATCTACGAGTTTATCGTTGGATAACTGCATATCTATCATTTTGTTCCCATGCACCCGACCTAAACGAATCATTGAAGCCGTAGTAATCATATTAAGTGCCAATTTTTGCGCGGTGCCACTCTTCATTCGCGTGCTTCCTGTAACATATTCAGGTCCCACATTCACCTCTACTGGGTAATCTGAAACATTGGCAATCTGACTGCCTTTAGAACAAACAATGCAACCGGTTGCAATCCCTTTTTCTTGACACGTTCTTAGTGCGCCTATTACATAAGGGGTTCTGCCGCTTGCAGCAATCCCTACCACCATATCGGTTTCGTTTATATGGTACGCTTCTAAGTCTTTGAAACCCTGCTCAAAATCATCTTCAGCAAATTCAACTGCCTTGCGTATCGCACTATCACCACCTGCAATAAGGCCTACAACCATCCCGTGTGGCACACCATAGGTCGGAGGGCATTCACTTGCATCCACCACACCCAATCTGCCGCTAGTTCCTGCTCCCACGTAGAACAGCCTCCCGCCTTTCTCCATTCGAGGAACTAGGGCCTCAATCAATTGTTCAATGGCCTGCAATTGTGCTTTAACTGCTAGGGCAACCTTCTGGTCTTCTTGATTAATCTCAGTGATCAGTTGAAGGCTTGTTTTTGTATGTAAATCTTGGTAGAGAGAGTCTTTTTCAGTATCCGACATGGTTTACAAAAGTAGGGAATTAGAAAGAAGAAGTTTAAAAATAGAAATATTTACCCCAATCAAGCACTGAAATAAAAACTTACCACTAAAAATCAATCATAATAACTAACATTCGTTAAATTTGCTCCCTTCATGGAACTAGCCGCAAAATACAACCCATCTGAGGTAGAAGATAAATGGTACCAGCATTGGATATCGGAAGGATACTTTAATAGTAAACCGAATGATAAAGAGGCTTATACCATACTTATCCCTCCACCTAATGTCACCGGGGTATTACATATGGGTCATATGCTTAACAATACTATTCAAGACGTATTGATACGTAAAGCACGTATGGATGGAAAAAATGCATGCTGGGTTCCAGGAATGGATCATGCAAGTATTGCAACCGAAGCTAAAGTGGTGAAGAAGTTGGCGGAAGAAGGTATACAGAAAAAAGATCTCAGCAGAGAAGAATTCTTAACCCATGCCTGGGAATGGAAGGAAAAGTATGGTGGGATTATTTTGGAACAACTGAAAAAGCTGGGTGCAAGTTGCGATTGGAACCGATCAAGGTTTACCATGGAAGAAGAATTGAGCAAATCGGTTACCCAAGTATTTATTCAGATGCACAAAGAAGGATTGATCTACCGTGGGACTCGAATTGTGAATTGGGACCCAAAAGGTAAAACTACTTTGAGTGATGAGGAGGTAATCCATAAAGAGGTGAATTCTAAACTATATTATCTCAAGTATAAAATTGAAGGATCTGAAGATTACTTGCAAATTGCCACTACTCGACCCGAAACAATTATGGGTGATGTTGCTGCTTGTGTTCATCCCGATGATGAACGCTACAAACACTTAGCGGGTAAAAAGGTTATTATCCCATTAGTAAACAAGACCATCCCAATCATTCAAGATGAATATATCGATTTGGAATTTGGAACTGGAGTTCTAAAAGTAACTCCAGCACATGATATCAATGATTATAACATAGGACAAAAACACAATTTACCCAATGTTGATGTTCTCAATGATGATGGAACCATTGCGGAAATTGCTGGATTATATGTGGGAATGGATCGTTTTGCCTGTCGCAAGCAAATTGCCAAAGATTTAGATTTGGCAGGTTTACTGGAAAAAGTAGAAGATCTTAGAAACAAGGTAGGTCATAGTGAACGAACGGATGCGGTTATTGAACAGAAAATAAGCACGCAATGGTTTGTGGATATGCAGGAATTCATGAAACGAAATCCTGAGGTATTGAGTTCTGTGATGGACGGAGAAATTAAGTTCTATCCAGAAAAGTTTAAGAACACCTACCGTCATTGGATTGAAAACATAAAAGACTGGAACATCAGTCGTCAACTGTGGTGGGGACATCGTATCCCTGCATGGTATGCAGCAGATGGTTCAATTGAAGTTGCAGAAACCAAAGAGGAGGCCATCGCTTTATTCGATGCTAAAGGAATAAGTGTAGAGGGGATCTATCAAGATGAGGATGTTCTAGATACTTGGTTCAGTTCTTGGTTGTGGCCCATGTCTGTTTTTAATGGAATAACACAGCCTGACAATGAAGACATCAATTACTACTTCCCCACAAATGACTTGGTTACAGGTCCGGATATCATCTTCTTTTGGGTGGCCCGAATGATCATGGCTGGATATCATTTTAAAGGTCAAAAGCCTTTTAACTCAGTATACTTTACAGGCATCGTTCGAGATAAACAACGTAGAAAGATGTCAAAGCAATTGGGGAATAGCCCAGATGCCTTGAAACTGATTGAAGAATACGGTGCAGATAGCATGCGGATGGGTGTTCTATTGAGTACTTCAGCAGGCAACGATATCTTATTTGATATATCCCAAGTAGAACAAGGCCGAAATTTTTGTTCCAAAATATGGAATGCTTTCCGATTGATTCAATCATGGAATACCATTGAGAGTCCAGATCAGGTGAATCAATTAAAATTTACAAATGAATGGTTTACCAAACGCTTGAATGAAGTAAAAATGGAGGTAGATCAACAATTTGCAGATTATCGTTTAAACGATGCATTAATGCATATCTACAAGTTGATTTGGGGTGATTTCTGTTCTTGGTATTTAGAAATGATCAAGCCCAATTATGGTGAATCTATAGATGCTTCGATAAAAAATCAAGCGATTCTCTTTTTCAATGAATTGATGACCCTACTTCATCCATTTATGCCTTTCATTACGGAGGAATTAAATGCAGCATCTAGCACTACAAGTCTTGTATTTACCCCCTACCCTCAAGGATCCGAATCAAATAACAGCACTTCAAATAATTTCATGACATTGGTTTCGGAAATCAGAAATTTACGCAATCAAAAGAAAATAGGTGTTAAAGAAATGGTTGACATCATTGTTATAACGCAATCCGCTGAATCCTATAAAGGATTTGAAGCCGTGATTTGCAAAATAGCCAAGGTAAATAACTTGGCGTTTAATGCTGAATTACCTGAATTTTATGCAACTTCATTGGCCGGAAAAGATGAGATCTTTATGCCTATGGACGCGAGTGCCAATGCAGCAGAAGAAATTGAAAAGGCCCAAGAAGAGATTAAATACCTGCAAGGATTTTTAAAGTCTGTAGGGGCCAAACTGAACAATGAAAAATTTGTGGCGAATGCAAATCCTGCAGTTGTTGAAAAAGAAAGGCAAAAGCAATCCGATGCCGAGCTAAAAATCAAGTCACTTCAAGTGACCCTATCCAAGCTACAGGCAAGCGTATAAGAAGTCGACAATCCATGGTTAGTAACTACAAACTACCGTGATTTGAGTTTCTTCTTAATGCAGACCAAACAGATTTTCGGACATTTCTTACAAAAGTCTTTCTGATGTTTTTTGTACTTTTTGCAACAATCGTTTTTACAACAAGTTGATTTCCCCATGCTTTACTACTCGAGAAGACCCAGCGCATATTCAGCTCCTAAAGCCGCTTTATAATTCTTGGCCAATAAGGCAATGAGCTTTACTTGTGCATTGATATACCCTAATTCCCGTCTATTGACCAAAAAAACAGAACTCTCACCTGCATCAAACTTTTGGCGTTCACCATTTAATAGGCCGGCATAGTCTCGCACTGTTTTTTGATACAGATTGGCTTGACTATGGGTTACGGTCCAAGTATTTAGTGATGCGACCGCCTTATACGTTATTTCCGCATTTTTGTTTCTTAAATCAAGCAAGCTCTCTTTCAGTTTAAAATAGGTAATGGCTAAATCGCCCCGTTCCTTTCTTAAGAATATGGGCATACTAAATTCTACACCCCAAGTATAATTATTCAAACTTAAACCAGAAACTGGGTTGTTGTTAATGGGCTCAGAAAGCGGAGTGTAGCTGAAATTTAGATTGGGTTTTAGCTGTTCTTTTTTTAACCTACGCTCAACCCCTAGTCCTTCAATTTTATAGCGATACTGGCGCAAGGCTGGATGCTTTTCGGACAAACTATCTAATTGAAGGTAAAATGTATGGTCCAAAGGTTTAGTTGCTATACTATCCATTAAAGGTGGAATAGTTTCATCGGTCAACTCAAGCGGTATAATTCCATCCACCCACAAATAGATGCCCAATCGCGCAGTGGCATTTTTGTAATCGAGTTGGGCTTGTTGCAAACTAATTTGCCTGTTTTGTACTTGAATAATGGACTCTAAGGTATCAATATACGGGCGTTCTCCTAAAACTGCGGTATTCTTTGTTGCTTCAAAGCGTTGCTGAGCAAACGCAAGGCCATTGGTATATACCTGCACTTCATTATAGGCTTTGAACCAATCCCAATAGGCAGAGCCTGCCTCGTAAAGCAAGGTATTATAAATTACTCTGCGTTCTTCGATGCTCGCATTTACCCCTATTTTGGCTTGCTGCAATACAGCTCTGCGCTGATCAATGAAGAGTCCTTTACCTACGGAAGCTGAAACACCTGCATACCACAATCCTCCCTGAGGAACTGTTTGTTCTGGATTTAAAAAAGTTCCTGAATTCTGCTCGTAACCTGTTTTAAATTCTAACCCGTACCATGTAGGAATTTTTAACCCCCCATCAGCCAGCTTATAATAACTCTTTCCATCAAAGAACTTTTCACTTAAACCTGCATAGGCGTAAGGATCAAACGCACCTCTTGATTTTTGAACTTTCGCATTTGCTATGTCCACTTTTAGATTGGCTTGTTTGGCAATGGGATGATGCACTTTAACTAACTCTAAAAAAACATCATATTCCAATTGCTTTAAACTATCCTGTGCAGCAACTGCATTGTATGCAGGAAAGAGTATTAGGATTAAAACATAAACTCTGTTTTTCATTTCTTTTTGGTTGTTGCGTTCGTATTTTTAGGAAGGTAATAGTCCGGTGGGAATCCATTAATCTGTCTCCATAATTCATACCAAATGGGTACGTCTTTAAGCAAAACCATATTATTGGTTCCTGCCCCAACTCGGATTCCTGTGGGCCATTTATGATCACTTGTATCAGGTGCAACCAGCACGCGGTATTTACCGTTATCACTTATAAAGTTATCGATTGCAAAGACTGTTCCGCCATAGGTACCATAAGAAGTATTGGGCCAACCTGAAAACACAATTGCCGGCCATCCATCGAACTGAATTCTTACCTTTTCTCCTTTATGAACTAAAGGCAGATCGATAGGTCTAACATACATCTCAACTGCTAAGTCATATTGTGCCGGCATAATGCTAATAATCTGAGCACCTTCTTTAATGGTTTCTCCAATCCCACTTTGGATTGCTTTGGTAATGTACCCATCTTGTGGGGCACGAATAAAGTATAATCCGTTTCTTATTTCAAAACTGGTGAACTCACTTTGTAGCTTAGTTACCTGTGCTTCTGCATCATACAATCCAGAAAAGGCAGAATACTTATCTGATTCCGCTTTGGCAATATCATCATTGTACTGAGCACGAACAGAAACGATTTCTACTTTTGCATTAATCAGTTCATTTCTACTTCCCAATAGTTTATTCTCTGCAGAAATCAGATATGCTGTTGTTTCCTGATACTTTAATTTCTTAACTTCTAAATCGGTTAAGGATTTTAGACCTTGATTATATAACTTCTGCCAACGATTTAATTGTTCCTTAGCAATGCTCACATTTGTCTTCGCTGCTTCAAAACCCATACTATCGGAAATTACTTTTAGCCTAGCTTGAGCTAATTTATTACGTGCTTGTTTTAACTTAAGCGAACTTGTACTGATTAAGGCATCAATTTGATTATCCAAAGCCTTTACCTTTTGCATATATGAACTGGCCGACATCTCTTTTGATTTTAGTTGTTGCTCTGTTCGCGATAACAAATTGGGATCAAAAAACTTATCCTTAACCTCTGATATAAAAAGGATGGTATCTCCCCTTTTTACGAAATCTCCTTCTTGCACATACCATTTTTCTATTCTTCCAGCAATCACTGAATTAATGGTCTGTGGGCGCTGACTGGGATTTAAAGCGGTTACGTTTCCTCCAGACCTTATATTCTGTGTCCAAGGTAAAAAAACACATACCAAGACAACAATGAAAAGACTGATCATCAAACGCAAAAACACGCGTCCTGACCTTTTAGATTCTACCGTTCTTAATGAGGAATAATTTTCCCTCACAATGTCATCATTTACTTTGTTTTGGGATATATTAAGCATGGGTTATCTTCTTAAAAGTTAATTCGTCTTTCATTTCTTTAAAGGTTCCTTCTTGGGCAATACTACCTTTATCCATTAGCGCAATGCGATCACACTTCTTGGCCATATGCACATCTGATGAAACCGCAATCAAGGTCCATTTATTCTCTTTGGATGTCATAAAATCAATTATTTCGTTCCGCTCTGGCTGCACTAAATGCCGGAATGCATCTTTCAACAAGAGTAATTTGGGCCTATGAGCTATGCTGCGTGCGAGAATTATTTTTTGTATTACACTTGATGGCAACCTTCTTCCTTCTGGATCAAGCATGGTATCAAAACCTTCAGGTTGTTGACGTACAAACTCAAGAAGACCCATATTCTTGGCTGCCCATTTTACATTATCAAAAGTTGCTGATGGTCTTCCCAAGGATATATTTTCAAGTAGTGTCCCTTCAAACAATTGCTCAGAATCGACACAGTTTCCGGTCAACAATCTCAACTGATTTAAATCAATATTTCCTTTCGGCAAATCATTAAAGGATAAATGCCCATTTTGTGCATCATACATCCCTATTAAAATCGATAATAAAGTGCTTTTTCCTGAACTGTTCGCACCAGTAATCATTAATTTCTCTCCTGGTTTCACTTTTAGGTTTAAATCCTTTATTGTTTCCACTCCATGACCAGGATACGAAAATGTTATGTTTTCTAGGTCCAATTGCAAACCCTCCGGGCATTGCTCTTCTTCTATACGTGTACCAGTTCTTTTCTCTAATTCCATATCGGTAAGTTGTCCAATCTTTTCCAAACCGGTAAGTACATCATAAATGGTTTCCATGCTCATGATTAATTTCTCCACGGATGATAAAACAATCAAAATAATAATTTCAGCCCCTACAAATTGTCCGATATTCATTTGTTGCTCAAATACCAAAACACCTCCTATGGCCAATAATCCCGTTGCAATAAGAATTTTAAAAAGGATCATCAAGGTATACTGCTGCACCAGAACATTAAAGTGACTTTCCCTGCTTTTGAGGTAACCTTCAACACGTTCATTGGTTCGTTTCAATGGAATGTCACTTTCACCTGAAAGCTTAAACGTTATGTTGGTTCGTGCGAGCTCTTCCAGCCAATGCGCAATGCGGGTACTTATATTTAGACTCCGACAAACTGGTTGTCAATCCCTTTTGAGCTGTGAACCGAATAATTGCCGCAACTAGTAATACTAGAACAAAGCTAAATAAGATAAAGAACGGGTGATATAAGGAGAGTAAAATTAATCCAAATAGAATTTGTAGAGTTGCTGAAGAAAAATCAATCAACATTTTGGATAACCCTTTTTGAACCGTAAGGATATCAAAAAAACGATTTGCTAACTCTGGAGCATACTTCTTATATAACGTCTCCAGTTTAATACGTGGGATTCGATAGGCAAATTCAAAAGCTGCCCGTGTAAATATCTTTTGTTGTAAATCTTCCGTTATCCGCAATTGAAAAACTTGGAGTATTCCGGTTAGTCCAATCCCTAATATCACTAGCACAACTAATACGATCCAGGAAGTACTAATTTGTCCACCTTGTATTAAGTTGATGATAGCCTGAATTCCAAGCGGTAAAGAGAGACTGACCAATCCTGCGAATACAGCATAGATATAGACATTCTTGATTTCTTTTTTATCAGGTTCCAACAAGCGCCAAAAACGCTTTAAAGGGGTTAAAGTTTTATTTTTCATTGAATCCAATTGCACTTAAAGTTAATTCTGTATAAAATCTGGTGACTGAGTTTTCACCCTTGTAAACATTGGTTAATTTAGGTAGATGTTCAGCAAAAAAATGTTGCGAATGTGCTCCTTCTATTACTGTAGAAATGAGCATTTGCGGATACTTGTATGTAGCATCACATTCTAAAACAATATCACTGATGCGCGCAACTAGTCTTTTGTAATCAACAAATACGCCTTCCTTATTTTCAGCATCCACTTCCTTGGTCATATATGACTTAGAGGCTTCTGCAACTACAATTCGATTAAGTTTTACTTCATTGATATGTGTGAAACTATTATCCTCAACAACTTCTTCTGTAACAATTCGAATTGCTATCTTCAATTTTTTAATTGCACTGGGAACATTTGCAATTCCAAACATCAGTCGGTATTCCATCCAAGACCAATACCAAGAGGTTAGATAAAGAAGTAATTTATGTTTGCTTTCAAAATAACGATAAATTGAAGCTTCCGTTGAGCCAATTTCTTTGGCTAATTTTCGAAATGTAAAGTGATCAAACCCCATGGTATCTAGCATATCTATGCTACCCACAATTATTTTTTTACCCAAATCACTTGACTCGGGATCTTTAATAAAAACCGAATCGCAAACCTGAATAGAGAGTCTTGAAAGAAGTAAATCCATATTTCGCTTGCAAATATAATAGTATTACTATCACTTTTGCAAATATTATTACTGTTTATTTTAGTATTCTTTTGATTACTTATAACTATGATAAGAACACTCCAAACTACTGATTAGTTTGTGCTTAAGGACGCATTTATAATGCATAAATATTTTGCCCTGCAAAATATAGTTTAGTTTCTCTTCGCGAATGTATTAAGAAAAGTGCGTGGGGTATATAAGTTCAGAAAATGATGCTAGTAAGGTTAGCAATACTTTTTATCTATATAGAATGTTCCAAATGGAACGATAGAAGCTAAAAGTACTATAAGGAAGGTTTTTCTATTCCAGTTAAATAGGCCTTTAACATAAATGGCCATGATAATATAAGCAATAAATAACAAGCCATGTGGCATTCCAAGTGATTTTACAACTACTGGGTTATCCATGAAGTGTTTCATGGGTACACCAACGAAAAGAAGCAGTAGATAAGAAATCCCTTCTAAATAACTTATGATTTTAAATGCGATTTTCATGATTTGATATAATTCTTTTCCTTGAGAGTATTTATCGGTAATATTTTATCAATAAAAAAGCCGAAATGAATTCAAATCGGCTTTTAATATGATTTGTTGCTTACTGCAACTATCTTCTTTTTTCTTTAATTCTAGCTTTCTTACCTGTTAATTCTCTTAGGTAGAAAATTCGTGCTCTACGCACTTTACCTTTTCTATTCACTACGATTTTCTCAATGTTTGGGCTGTGTGTAGGGAATACACGCTCAACACCCGTACCATTTGAAATTTTACGTACTGTAAAGGTTTCGCTTACACCACTGTTTCTTCTCTGAATAACATCACCTTGGAACAACTGGATTCTCTCCTTGTTTCCTTCTCTAATTCTATAATGAACAGTAACTCTATCACCAGCTTTAAATGCAGGAAGATCACTTTTTAAATATTCTGCCTCTAATTTTTTTATCAGTTCCATTGGATCGTCTATTAATATCCGAAATTTCGGAGTGCAAAAGTACTATTTTTCTTTATTTAATAAAAAATTGAGTGAAGTATTTCACTAAATAATTTAATTAATTGATTTAAAGAGTCGATTTAGTCTGAGTTTATAAAATTTGTTTTGTCGTTCGCCCAATCCTGACGGAATCAAAACTCCTTTATATTGTATGCTAAACAAGACCATCAAAGGCTTTCCAAGGATATGCGATTCAGGAACAAATCCCCAATCTCTTGAATCGGCTGAATTGTGTCGATTATCTCCCATCATCCAATAGTAATCATATTTAAAGGTGTAATTCTTTATCTTAACCCCATTTTTGAACAAACTATATCCGTCTGAAGAGATATCTTCCTCATCTTCATAGCGCATAATTACACTTTTGTATAAATCAAAGTTAAACTTATTGCTTACATCAATTACATCGCCTCTTTTAGGGCAATAATAAGGCCCACAATTATCAAATGTCTGATCCACAAAAGGAGCTTCTCCTGTTTTAGGATACACACTGGTTGGACGATCCATCTCTTTCAAATACATATCTATGATACCCTTCTCACGTAAGGCTTCAACCATTTTCGGAGTGGTATTCATGACCATTAGGTTATGGAAAGGTATTCTACGGATATTTGACTTTGCAGGAAAGTTGGTATACCAGTTGTAGTAATAATTTACAACGTTTCCATTGCGATCTACAGTGTCGCCATAAAAGACCATGGGAACATAATCGTAAATATCCATTTTGTCCAATGCCTTTTCATTGATTGGATAGCGCAAGGTCCCTACTACATAGCTGGTTTGCTCTTGGTCAATTTTTGGAATCAAGGTTTGATTGATAAAAATCCTCCCGTTTTTAACCCGTATAGTATCTCCCGGTTCACCCACACAGCGTTTTATGAAGTTCATCTTCTTATCCGTTGGGTATTCAGAGTCATCCTCTGGCCAATTGAACACAGTAGCGTCACCTGATTTCACTTTAACCCATCCAGGAAAGCGCATATATGGCATCACAATACTGCTATTGTAAGATGTTACGCCTGCAAGGTCTCTATGCACAAAAGGGATAGCAACGGGTGTAGAAGGGATTCTAAAGCCATTATGGATCTTACTAACAAATAAGTAATCTCCTACACGCAATGATCTTTCCATTGAACTAGTAGGTATTTGATAAGGCTCTACATAAATCATTCGCACCAATGATGCCACCATCACTGCGAACCAAATTGCATCGGCCCAATCTCTGCCAAAACTTTTGGTTTTTTTATATTTTTCCTGAAATGCTTCTGATTCTGCTGCGCCCAAGTAAACAATCTCCTTTTTTAACCCCATATAAACCGTATAAGTAAATTGAAACAATGTGCCCAAAACCTGTTCTGAGAACTTAAACCTTCCAAAACTTTTTAAAAGATCAATCGACAGCGTGAACCAAATAATTGGATTAACAATTGGCACAAAAAGTAAGAAAAAATAATAGGTTGGTCTGCCCACCATTTTAACCCAATGCCACCAGTTTAAAAAAGGAACCAAGGATTTCCATGGACTTACCCCCGCTTTTTTGAAAAGCATCCAAAAACCAACCCGATTCAAAAGCAAAAATGGCAGTGCTATGAGAAAAAATAATCCTAAATTATATGATTGCATATCTTGCGTGCAAACTTAATCAAAATAGACATTTTTTTCGGGTAAATTGCTTGTTAAGTTATAGAAAGAAACTATTTTCGCACTCCATTATGCGCACGTGGCGTAATTGGTAGCCGCGCTAGACTTAGGATCTAGTGCCGTGAGGCGTGTGGGTTCGAGTCCCTCCGTGCGCACAATCTTAGATTGACAAGTTAAATTATTCGTTTAGTTTAGCTTAATTTTGGTCAAACTCTGATGAGCACAAGAAGTCAAAACATTCTTATTTTTTTTATATTAATAACGCTGTTTTGGCTTCTTGGGTTTAATCAGTATTATGCCTTTCCTCCAGACAGCTTTCATTTAGGAGCCCAAACTGATCGTGCATCGATTGTACTTAATTACGCCAATGGTTCAGCGGATTTTCTTTATCCAAAAATCATGGAAACGCGGGTCTCTGAAGGAATTGTTGGATGTGAATTCCCTGGACTTTATTACGTTCTTGGTAAAGTGTTCTCCGTTACTGGATTCAGATATGATATATATCGAATAGTCATTTGGCTATTTTACTTCTTAGGTATTTGGAGTTTTTATCAAATAAGCAGACTCTATTTAAATTTTACAATTTCGCTGTTTATTAGCATCGCTTTAGCTTCTTCTCCAATCCTATGTTTTTATGGACTCAACTTTCTTCCCGATGTGCCTGCTTTTGGTTTGAGCATGTTTGGCTGGTGGATGCTGTTAGGAAAGAAAAGGAAAAAGCTTTTTCTAATTCTTGGCTTCTTGGTCCTCGGCCTGGCAGGCTTAGTTAAAGCAAGTTTTGCCATGCACATTGTTGTGGCGTTTAGTATTTACATTGTCGAAAACAAAAAAATCAAATGGGAAGTCCTGGTATCTGGATTAATTAGCCTTGCTGCAATTGCAGGATGGTACGAGTGGGCAACACATCTGAACAACAAATTTCAAAACCCACACTTTTTACTTAAGCCAAACCCTGCGGTAAGCTTTCCGAATTTTTTAGTACTGATCAAAAGCAATTGGGCTAATTGGGCTAGAGAAACCTACCCTATTATTACCTTAATTATCGCGTTATCAGGTATCTTCTTCCAATTTAAGAATAGGAAAACCCAATCCACGCTTTTTAAAATAAGCAGTAGATTATTCATATGTTGGGTTGCTTTTTACCTTTTGTTTCAAACCCAATTTAAATACCACGACTACTACCTTGTGGCTGCAATACCGCTCCTGTTTTTCTTAATTATTCATTTTGGGGTGTATTTGAAAAGGATAACCTTATCTCCTATTATACTATATGTTGTATTTGGGTTTATCCTATTTCAAAATTTTAATCACGCTAAAAAGCAATTGAATGAACGACATAAAACGAGCAGTTATTATTATCAGCCACCCATGCCAGGTATCATTGAAAAATATATAGGCATAAATTCATTTCTAGATGCGCACATCCCCAAAGACGCAAAAATTATCACGGTATTTGACAACACACCGAATAGTACCTTATTTTTTTGCAGAAGAAAAGGGGGAAGAATTGCCGAAGATTTTAATGATGAACTCATTGCTGAAATATTAAATGAGCCTCAGTTTGACTACATGTTGGTGAACAAGCCCGTCTTATTTAAAGAGCGGTTGTCGAAAATTGAATACGAATTAAACGAACCGATCGCAACTTATAAGGGTATTATGCTCTATAAGACCAGGTAACTGTATTGAAGACTTACTAGAATAGACCATAAAAAAAGCCCGGCTAATAGATTTAGCAGGGCTTTTAATTGGGTTATGCTTTCCTTATTCCTTCACTTCTTCAAAATCAACATCTTCAACGTTATCTTTTGTTGCAGCTCCGGGATCACCAGCATTGGCACCTTCAGCATTTTCAGCTCCGGCCTCTCCTTGTTGCTCTTGGTAAATATCTTGACTAGCGGCTTGCCATGCCGTGTTTAATGCTTCCGTATGGGTATCAATCGCGGCTAAATCTTTTGCTTCATGAGCTTTTTTCAATTCAGCTAAAGCATCTTCGATTACCTTTTTCTTTTCTTCAGGAATCTTCTCTCCGTATTCTTTCATCTGCTTTTCAGTTGAAAAAATCATAGAATCAGCTCCATTGAGTTTTTCAATTTCCTCTTTGGCTTTATTATCCGCTTCAGCATTTGCTTCAGCTTCTTGTTTCATTTTTTCAATTTCAGCGTCACTTAAACCACTACTTGACTCAATGGTGATTTTTTGCTCTTTACCAGTACCTTTATCCTTGGCACTCACATTCATAATTCCATTTGCATCAATATCAAAGGTTACTTCAACTTGCGGCACTCCTCTTGGCGCAGGTGGTATACCATCCAACGTAAACATTCCAATTGCTTTGTTATCCTTAGCCATTGGACGTTCGCCTTGCAACACATGAATTTGTACAGATGGCTGATTTTCTGATGCAGTAGAGAAGACTTCGCTTTTCTTAGAAGGTATTGTTGTATTCGCTTCGATTAATTTAGTAAATACACCTCCCATGGTTTCAATTCCCAATGACAATGGAGTTACATCTAATAAGAGTACATCTTTAACCTCACCCGTTAACACGCCCCCTTGAATTGCTGCACCAATTGCAACAACTTCATCTGGATTAACGCCTTTACTTGGTGCTTTGCCAAAGAATTTCTGAACCGCTTCTTGAACCGCAGGTATACGAGTTGAACCTCCAACTAAGATGATTTCATCTATATCAGAAGCAGTCATGTCTGCATTTTTTAATGCTGTTTTGCATGGATTAATAGTACGTTGTACCAAATCATCTACCAATTGTTCAAATTTAGCTTTACTTAAACTTCTCACTAAGTGTTTTGGTACACCATCTACAGGCATTATGTAAGGCAAGTTGATTTCCGAATTATTTGAACTTGACAATTCAATTTTTGCTTTCTCTGCAGCTTCTTTTAAACGTTGTAGAGCCATAGGATCTTTGGTTAAGTCTAAGCCACCATTTTCATCCTTGAATTCCTTAACCAACCAATCGATGATACGTTGGTCAAAATCATCCCCTCCTAAATGGGTATCTCCGTCTGTGGACTTTACTTCAAACACACCATCTCCTAATTCGAGGATAGAAACATCATGTGTTCCACCACCGCAATCAAAAACAGCTATCTTGATATCTTGTCCTTTCTTTTCTAATCCATAAGCCAATGCTGCTGCGGTTGGCTCATTAATAATTCTTCGCACTTTTAATCCAGCGATCTCTCCAGCTTCTTTGGTTGCTTGCCTCTGCCCATCATTAAAATAAGCAGGCACAGTAATAACCGCTTCTTTTACCTCTTGTCCTAAAAAGTCTTCTGCCGTTTTCTTCATCTTTTGAAGAACCATTGCACTGATTTCTTGTGGTGTAAATAGACGATCATCTATTTTAACACGTGGTGTATTATTATCTCCCTTAACTACTTTGTAAGGAACACGTTTCACTTCCGCCTGAACTTGATCAAACGTGTTACCCATAAATCTCTTGATAGATGATATGGTTTTTTCTGGGTTTGTAATTGCCTGTCTTTTTGCAGGATCTCCTACTTTGCGTTCTCCGTCTTTCAAAAAAGCGACAATAGAAGGTGTGGTTCTTTTTCCTTCGCTATTTGTAATAACGACAGGCTCATTACCTTCCATTACGGCAACACATGAATTTGTTGTCCCTAAATCTATTCCGATTATTTTGCTCATTGTATTATAATTGTTTTGATTAAACACTATCAATTAGAATACCAAGCTGAGTTTTAGGCTTAAGTTGCCAAACTTTCTGACTTATTGTCAGTTTTACGTATAAAAGAGACGTAGTAATGACAGGTTTAGAAACCCAAGGCTGACGTAGCAGGTGTGGTTGTCAGCGTACTTATTGTTATTGGACTCGGACTTAAGTAACGCGTAATCATAACATTTCTGCTTGAGAATATGCCTAGCCCGTTGCGAATATTCGTGTATTCGCTTTGCTTTTGCACAATACCTATTGATGGTCTAGTTACTGATATGTAGTTTCCTAGTTCTTCTCCCCCTCCAATGTAGGTTACTTGAAAACCTTTGGCTCTTCTAACCAAATCTTTTCGAACATCGATTTGCGCTGTGAGCAAGTCAAAAAAGAGTTTTGTAGATAAACTGGATTTAATTGAACTTCGATCTGTAGCACTTTTCGAATCCATGATTTTCCAAGTAATCCGTTTTTGAGTTTTATTGGCCGTATCAAACTCATTAAATTCTTCGTAATCAAAATCCAATATTACATCATATAAACGGGCATCGTTACCAGCTATTAAATTAATCCCAATAACTGAAGTGGATGTATTTGAAATGGTAAAATCCGTATCAAAGGCATTGGCGGGTCCAAAAATTACTGCATTATCAACAACCTCTGTTCTAGAATCTGCTTTTAATCCTGTTTTGAGATTCTCCACATGGATTTGATATGAATTTCGAGCTATAATGGGTTCTGTTGTGGTATACATATAATTGGGCTCAGCCAAAAATATACCTGGTTTCTTATTGCCAATATTTTCTGCAGTAAGCGGAATAATCCGACCTGTTTGCTCTTCAATCAACTCGGCTTTTAAATCTGAGAAGTATATACTATCCTCAATTTGGGCGACAGCAGCAACTGATTGCTCATTGGTTAAAAATGCCTTATTAATTTTAATGAACTGCTTCGGTTGATTTGGGTCCAAAAGACCAAAGATTACAATGGTTTCTTTGTAGTCCGCATTTACTTGTAAATCATTATCACAGCTGCTAAAAGTGACCAGCATAATGACAAAGGCAAGAAATTTGGTGAGGGTATGTTCAATAATGATTTTCAAGTTTATTCTTTATACCTTTGCAGGCACTAAATTGCTAAACGCAAATATGAAATATTTATTTGTTATATTCTGTCTTATTGCTTCTAAATTTACCAACGGACAGCAAATTACAACTGTTTTTGACCATACGGTGATAGAAGAAAATTTTGAGTCCATTAATAAAACTTGGCCTCAAATATTTAATACCGAAAATATCGCCCTTTCTCAACCTGGTCATTATGAAATGCGTAGGATTAATTATGAGTCGGGCAATTACATTTTTCCAAGTGTAGACAATGAGCCTAAAGCATACGAGGTTTTACTCAATCTCGCTTTCACAAAAAACAACCAAAAGAACAGTACTGCAGGAATTCTACTTAATTCAAACCAGGAGAATGGCACTGGAATTCTTTTTGAACTGCGGAATGATCGAAGTTATCGCATTTCAAATATTTCAGAAAATGGCACCACTTATTATACCAATGCGCAAGAAGATGGTTGGGTAAAAGACAAGCAGAAAGTTGCAAAAAAGAATAACATTATTCGAATATTGACTCATCGTAAAAAATACGATGTGTATTTCAATGATAATTTCATTTATACTTTTACAGAATTGAGCAATGAAGGCGGGAAAATTGGCCTTTATATTGGCCCGAATTCTCATGCCTACTATTACAGTTTTGTTCTTAAAGTAGAATCACAACAATTGCTCAATGATAATCCTGAAAAAATGGACGGCTCTAACGAGAAAATGATGCAAGATTTAGTAACTAAAATTAAGCTACAACAAAATGAAATTGATCGTTTAAAGGGCATGCGCCTAAATGATTCAAAGAATATTGCTGAGAATAAAGCACTTCAAAACACCAATGACCAATTACAAGGCAATATAAACGGCCTAAATCAAATAATAGATAGTTTGAATAAAGATAACAGCTCTTTAAACTACTTTAAAAATTCAATTGTAAATGCACCCGAAGGTGAAACCATTTTGGCTTTGAGTAAAATGGTACAAATTCTTAGAACTGACAAAATTGAATTGACTCGACAATTGGATTCAAGTAAACTGATTCATGAACAAGATAAGATTAATTTAAGTGCTGAGTTGAATAATAATAAGGAACTACAGCAAAAAATAAATCAGCTTAACAACCAAATTCAATTTCTGATTCGACAAATGGATTGGATGAACAAAAAGCTTAAAAGCGACAGTACACATATAATTGATACGCTTCGAATCAAAGGGCAAGGTTTCATTTTACCACAAACGCCCATGAACAAACACCAACCTTTGCACCTAAAAATCTGGGACAATCTACCTGAAATTAAGCAAGGTTAAATAATTTTATTATGACAAAGGACTTTACCCAACTACCTAAGGTAACTACTCATACACTTCAAGAAATGAAGGATGCTGGAGTAAAAATAAGTATGTTAACCGCCTATGATTATTCTATGGCACGTATTGTAGATGCTGCGGGAATGGATGTTATTCTGGTTGGTGATTCGGCTAGTAATGTGATGGCTGGTCACGAAACAACTTTGCCAATTACGCTAGATCAAATGATTTACCATGCAAGTAGTGTGGTTCGAGCCATTAAACGCTCTTTAATAGTGGCTGATCTTCCATTTGGGAGCTATCAGGGAAATAGTAAAACAGCGTTGGACAGCGCAATACGTATCATGAAAGAGTCTGGGGCGCATGCTGTTAAGCTTGAAGGAGGTGTTGAGGTAATTGAGAGTATCCAGCGCATACTAACTGCAGGCGTACCTGTAATGGGCCATTTGGGCTTAACACCACAATCCATATATAAATTCGGGACCTATGCAGTTCGAGCTACTGAAGACATGGAAGCTCAAAAATTAATAGAAGACGCCAAACTATTAGAAAAAACGGGTTGTTTCGCAATTGTACTCGAAAAAATTCCAGCTGGATTGGCTAAGAAAGTAGCTGAGAATTTAGCTATTCCTATCATTGGTATCGGAGCTGGAAATGAAGTGGATGGCCAAGTACTTGTATTACATGATATGTTAGGCATTAATAAAGACTTTAATCCGCGTTTCATTCGAAGATATTTGAATTTATATGAAGACATGAAGGGTGCAGTAGAGCGATATATTGGCGATGTTAAATCGGTTGATTTCCCAAATGAAAATGAACAATATTAATTGTATTTTTAATTACACAAAAAAAGTCTGATCAATTGATCAGACTTTTTTGTTATTGTTTTATTTTCTAACTATTCTTTAGTGATTTCTGTAGAAACTACATCGTTACCGTTTTTCACAAGGATCACATAGTTGCCAGCTGTTAATTCAGTTACATCCAAAACTCCATTCACCAATTGTGTGCTTAATATAAGAGCTCCGTTAATTGAATATATATCAACCACTGAATTCGTGTTCAATACCCCATCAAAATGAATCTTATCAGAAGATGGATTAGGGAAAACGGTTACTCTTACTTGTGTGGCAGTATTAAGTAAAGATAACTCTGCTTTTGCAGGAATAAAATCCGTTCCACTTGCCTCGGTGTCTCCATTGTCATATTCATATTGAACCACAGGCAAACCTTTGCCATTATCATCTGACCACCACATGTGTCTGTAGGAAGAATCTCCTCCTACGTTATAACCCAACTGACTTGCGTAATTGGATGATATTGCTGTCCAACGACCTCCAATTTGCGCGTGTACCAATGAATAGATTACATTAATATTTTCTACCATTAACAAATCAGGGAATGTAGAATTTGGAAATTCTATTTTTCCATGCCCAACTGCTCTAAATTCTTGAGCAATATATTCTTCAACCCGAACTGAATCAATTCTAGGTGCTCCAGGTCCTGGAACAATTCCTAAATAGGTAAGTTCGACAGACAATAAAACGGTATCATTAAATTGAGTAGTATCATGGGTTATAGGAAAGCGCAAGAAATGAAAACCATGGTCAGTAACTTCTAATGGTCCAGTGCCGGTATCTTTGGCACTCGCTTCGAATATTACCGAAGTATCATTCACATTCAAAAAGGTGTAATCCTGCTCACCTTTAACTTGAAGAATAATGTTGCTTTTTGGAGACAAGGCACTTATCGAAGGATTCCAACCTGCATTTTTTGCAACAGAAACTGTACTATCCACTTTGGCTAAATTTTTAAAGTCCCATGTCAATTCTCCCATCCCACCCTGTTTGATAGCAATTTTATTGCTGTCATGAAATTGAATAAATTCATGACCTGCAGTAATTAATGAGAATTTTGTAATGGTTACCTGCGCTTTAGCAGACAGACTGAATAAAACAACAGTCGCTATTAGTAGTATTCTTTTCATAATAATATTTTTGTTGCAAAAATAGGGCAATCAGTCATTTTTGAATGCAAGAATATCCTTTTGAGGTCAGAGAAATGTCATTTTAAATATTGGGTATTAAACTTACTTTTGCAAGATTAGAAGATGCTAGAAAAAGAGATCAGTAAGAGGCGAACATTTGCAATAATTAGCCACCCAGATGCGGGTAAAACAACATTAACGGAGAAATTATTGCTTTTTGGAGGGGCTATTCAAACTGCTGGTGCAGTTAAATCCAACAAAATAAAGAAGACTGCCACTAGTGATTTTATGGAGATAGAACGGCAAAGAGGAATTTCTGTGGCAACTTCGGTGATGTCTTTTGAATATCTAAATACATTGATCAATATTTTGGATACACCTGGGCACAAAGATTTTGCCGAGGACACGTTTAGAACCCTTACTGCAGTGGATAGTGTCATTCTAGTAATTGATTGTGTAAAAGGAGTCGAATCACAAA
The DNA here is from genome assembly GCA_943788195.1 of uncultured Bacteroidia bacterium. Taxonomy (GTDB): domain Bacteria; phylum Bacteroidota; class Bacteroidia; order NS11-12g; family UBA955; genus CALSPH01. The sequence goes on along the minus strand of CALSPH010000001.1, from coordinate 1,334,701 downwards.
CTGAAAAACTTATGGAAGTTTGTAGGATGCGAGATACCCCGGTTATTGTATTTGTCAATAAGATGGATCGAGATGGTAAAGACCCTTTCGACCTATTGGATGAATTGGAAGAAAAATTAAATATCGATGTAAGGCCACTTACATGGCCAATTAACATGGGCTCTGATTTTAAAGGGGTTTATAACCTTGTAAAGAAAGATCTGAATTTATTTGCTGCCAATAAAACCAGTATTCAAGATGAGTATGTGGCAATTGAAGATTTAGAAAGCGATGCCTTGGCTAGAAACGTAGGTGAATCAGATGCCAAACAATTGCGAGATAATGTTGAGCTCATTGAGGGTGTTTACGAAACACTGGACGAAGAGGCATATAGAAAAGCCCAAATTGCACCCGTATTTTTTGGAAGCGCATTGAATAATTTTGGTATACAAGAATTACTGGAGACCTTCATTCAAATTGCTCCAAAACCTCAGTTTCGAGTGACTGAAGAACGAAAAGTCTTACCTGAGGAGAAAAAGCTGAGTGGATTTATTTTTAAAATTCATGCTAACCTAGACCCAAATCATCGGGATAGAATTGCTTTCTTTAGAATTTGCTCAGGTATTTTTGAAAGAAACAAATTCTACTATCATACAAGGCTCGGGAAAAAATTGCGTTTTGCTAATCCGTATACGTTCCTTGCCCAAGACAAGAAAGTGGTAGAACAATCCTATCCCGGAGATGTAGTTGGATTATACGACACCGGTTCCTTTAAAATTGGCGATAGTCTTACGGAGGGAGAAGAGCTCAACTTTATTGGAATACCGAGTTTTTCTCCAGAAATATTTCAAGAATTAGTCAACCTAGACCCGATGAAAAGCAAGCAATTGGAAAAAGGAATTGAGCAATTAACAGATGAAGGGGTTGCGCAGTTATTTAGAATAGAGCCGGGTAATCGAAAAATTATTGGTACCGTTGGTGAATTGCAATTTGAAGTAATTCAGTATCGTTTAACCAATGAATATGGGGCTTCCTGCCGTTTTGAACGAAAAGCCTTTCACAAAGCCTGTTGGTTGACGGGGGATGAAAGTAAAATTAAAGAATTTGTAAAGTTCAAAAATAATATTGCCAGGGACAAAGATGGCACCTTAGTATTTTTAGCGGAAACTCCCTTTACCCTTCAGATGGCAATTCAGAATAATCCCGAAATTATATATAACACCACTAAAGAGTTTAGGCCTAATAAACAACAAGCTTAAAACGTCTATCCCCAAGTTGAACAAAATAGATCCCCGCCTTCAAGGTTTGGACCGATTTTATTTTTGTTTCTGTTTGACCCGTTAGGTCGGTTTTAAGTACTTGGGCTCCTGATGCATCATACATTATGATTTCGTCTACGCCTCGGATATTTCGAATCGTTAACTCAGCATGATCATTTATTTTTATCGGGTTTGGGTATAATTCAATATCCCTAAAGCAATTTTGAGAAGCAATCGGTTGATCTGCCAAAACAGTAATTGTGCCATTGTTATCCAAGTTTGTCAATAGAAATCGATTTACTTCTTGTTCAACTTGTGCATTAATGGAATAGGTATTAATCTGACTTGAATGCGCATACTTTGCCGGAACAAAGGTTTTACTTATCAATTTTTGGTCCTTGTACAGTTCTAAATAATATCCTTGTAAATTGTATTCAGCCGTGGTTACCCATTTGGTATTTATTTGATTACAATTTGTCTGATAAACGGCCTTTGCCTGGATAAGCTGTACAGGTAACACACATGCAACATTATAAATGAGTGAATCTTGTTTAAGACACAAAGTAGTTTGATTATAGACACTCAAATAGATTGTATATGCGCCTGACAAAGTCCAATCTACCACATGACTACCAACGCCACCTGCAGTTGCAGGGGATCCTGCTGTAAATATCCAATGATATGATTTACCTGTTGGCGAATGACTGGCATCAATACTAATGGTATCACCGCATGTATTAAATATAGATGGTGGATTAATGGTATCTAATGGAAGTGGGTTCTCCGTAATTGAAATAGTATCCAAATCGATACAACCAGTTATTGTATCAATAGCACTTAAAATAAAATCTTGGTCCTGGGTAACGGTCCAAGTAGGTTGTTGAAGAGTGCTATCGGTGAGTATATTTCCTGGCGCCCAGTTCAATTCAATAAATGTATCATAAGCAAAGCTTGTTCCTAAGGTGACTTCCATAGCTTCGCACACTGCCGTATCATTCCCTGCATAGGCAATGGGCTCTCTATACTCTGCAGAATCAATGATTCCATGGCTCAATTCATAATGGATCCCACTGCAATTTTCTATAGGCTTAATTCCTCGAACCATATAATAGTTCATCCCAGCATTTGGAAAACTATCTATGTAAAAAGTGTCTGTTGTGGATATTGCTAAATCCAAAAAACTACTGTCCAAGGATTCAGTTCGTTGCACAACATACTCAAATACATCTGAATCTGTATGACGATCCCATGATAAGATAAAGCGATTACTGCAACTATCTTGTGTTATGACTAATTCCGGTACCGTTTCATACGGAAAGAGCTTTAGGCTAACATCACCGTGAAAAGATGGGTGTACCATACCTGCGCCATACAGGGCATCAGGATAAACCCTATAGAATCCATTCCATATATTCTGAGACATTAAAGTACTTAAACCGATTGGGTTACCCGTACCCATTTGGTGAAAATACCACTTTGGTCTGCCGCTCCAGACGCTCGTTAATATTTCGCCATCTGAAGCCAATGCTGATCTCAGTAAGTTATTGCTTATGTCAAAATCTCCGAAATAACTGCCAAATAGTGATGTGAAAGTTGAATTGTAAGAGTTGGCAGCAAAGTTGGTGGTGCTGACAACGTTGACACAACTGGTGTAAGAACCATAGCCATAACCCTGCGCCCACTGATAATTATTGCTCGTTAGAGAACTCCAATCCAATTTACTTACACTATCGCCCCAAATCGGATTAGCAATTTGATAACTATTCCCTAAAAGGTTCGCCTGTAATTAACCCTAATTCATCATCCTGTAATAATCGAGATCTATAATTTGTTAAACCGGCTCTATAATTATGGTTTTTTGTTAAGTAGCGTTTAAGTAAAAACGTATCCGATTGACTAAAAGCAGGTAAATCAGTTAAGTCTACTCGCCCTATAGGAACTTCTATAGCACTGGGCATTGCAGTTTGGTCAAATTTACCATCGCCAGGAATATTATTATTGGCAGCACGTGCACCCAAATTATTGGTAATTGTATCCGTCCATAATGTACTGACACTCATGTCTCCATAGTATAAATCTGTTGCCCATGCACCTTCATGGCTCGGTGGAGCCGCTGTAGTAGTATGACCATCAGGAGGGAAAAACCCAGTAGCTTTGTAGTCTCCAGAGTAAGGGACAGGAACATTACCTAATAAAATAACACCGAAAAATGGTGTCGAAGTAATGGCGTACTCATCTGTAATATATGTTTTAATATTTTCAACATTGGTTGAACGATTGACGTATTTTATAACAGGTATAAATCCATCTGCAATTAAATCCATCTTGTATAGTTCCAATTCTGAATCAATTGCATTCAAATATGCGCTATCTATTAAAAACAAGTAATCTACTAAAACAAGTAATCTACCATGCTGAATAGTGGCAGGCACTTTCCTACCAGCAAGAATATTTTCATATTTATAATAGTCATTAGCAACACCTGAAGTATCCACGATAATTTGATATTCTCGTTCAGAACCGGTGCCAATTGTATCAATAATACATGTATCAGAAACGCCTAATGCAATGAATGAACTCCAAAACAAGCTATTTTTAACTTTATAACGGTAGCCTGTAGAATACGGTGTTGTGCTTGTACTACTCCATTTAACGGTAACAATGGTACGTGTGGTATCTGAAGTAAGAAGCTGGGTAGTTGCACATACGTCTAGGGTAAAATCTTGAGCAACTTGAGCAAAAGTCTGTGTAAAACTTACCGCAGTAATTATTAAGCAAAATCCAATTTTGCTTAATAAGCCTAGTATTTTGTTTGATTTTATCAATTAATGGCAACTTGTCAAACAAGTTAAGCACAAAAGTATTCGAAAAAATTGTTTAGCCCCATTCAATTATTGTTGAAATGTGTCCTCATAACTGTACGAAAAGATTTCAATGGCAATGGTTGATGCCCTTTATTGATGTTATTTCGTGCAATTTCACCTTGCACAGCCAAATGATTGAATACGATCTTAAGTGAGTTAATGAATCCAGTATTTTTTTGATCGTAGATTATGGTCTGTTCAGCTGCTGCTCCATTGAGTTCCATTATTTTAAATCGATGGTTTTCAATATCCTCAAAAGAGTTTGCCTTTACATCAAATCTTCCGTAATTGAAACCTGGTATTTGAGCACTTATACCCAAAATCACACTTGCAAATCGATCATTCACAAGGTGAGAACAATTCACAAACTCCGCCCCATAGCGATGGTTCTGAACATTATCAATTCGTTTAATAGTTCCTTTGGGTAGTATTTCCTTCAAATTGAAATTTTCCAACTTTTCTAATCGTTCTAATTGTTGCCTATACCTGCATTTAGCTGATACCAACTCAAGCAAGTTAGATTTTCCATCTCCCACAATATCAAAGGGTATTTTAGTATTGACTCCAGAAACTTGCCATCCTCTATGGGGATGGTTGTAGACAAAAATCCCATATTCATTCTTGAAATTTGCAAACTCTTGAATTAAAATCGGGTACTTATGTTTTCTATTTAGATAAACCTCCGCCTCTTTTTGGGTATCAATTATTTGGACTCCTTCACCTCTTTCACCAGCCTCTGGCTTTAATACGACAGGAAAATCAAGATTAAAATCCATCATTGCTTTTGCAAATGATTTCATATCACTTACCACATTTTCCTTTAATCGATAGGTTTGCGGTAAGTGCTTGTTTATTTCGGATTTGAAATCCCCAACAAAACCACCTGATTTACCAAAACTTGGGTTAAGCGCAGTAAAATATGTAATGGATTTACAACGTATTGAATTGTATATATGGATTGGCAAAGCCAGCGTATGCCAGACAAACCAAGGCCAATACTCATAATTAAATAATTTACAAAACAGGCATTTCACGCTTGTGCAATATACATAATTATGCCAAAATGCTGATTACTAATTTGTTTTAATTAGCACCGTTATTTTAACATCATCTGATAGTGCCATGCTACTTTCCCCAACACCATAGTCTAGACGATTAATGGTGAAGATGCTTTTAAACTGAGTTAATTCACCCAATTTAGTTACAAAAATCGGCAATTTAACTTCTTTAGTCACTCCTTTTAAAGTAAGGTCAAAATACCCAATTGCATTCCCTGCTTTACTTTTCCCAAAGCGTTTGGAACGCATTCGGATAGTTGGATATTTATCTGCATCAAAATAATCTGGCTTTCTAAGGTGTTCATCCCTTTTTTCATTACCCGTATTGATGGTTTTTGTTCCAATAGTAATATCAATCTTGGAACTTGAAAGTGAATCATTATCAAACACAAATTCTATCACCTGCAAATCTTTGAGACTGCCATCTACATCCAAACCAAAATTCTTAATGACAAAGGATACCGAAGACGATTTAACCGTTCGTGTGGTTACTTGAGTAAATCCAACCAAACCTACCAAAACGGAAGCAATTGCAATTTTTCTAATTGTGTTTTTTGTATTCATTATATAGTTTAAATCAATAGTCATTCCAAAAATTAAAAATGGTAGCTCGCACCAATCAATCCTTGAATCGATTTAGCTCTCCATCGATCGTTAGCAGCGGCACCTAGCTTGTTTTGGGTTGTATATTCTGTAAATAAAAATCCAGCACCAAGTCGAATTGAAATGGCATCGGTAACTAAATAGTTGAATGCGATTGCAGACGATAATGTTCCTAAATCACGGTCACCTACCAATAACAAATTGGTTCCTGAAGGACTGGCTGTGTGTCCTGATGTAGGTTGTTTCCATGTAGGATTGGTACCTACGGAAGAATTTTCGCCTGGTCTAAAGGTTCCATTTTGTTCCTTACCGAAGCTCAAACCAAATAAATCAATATCAAATATTAACGCTAGTTTTTTATTAAACTGATAGCCCAAATTAATTGCCAAACTAGTTGAAATAATGTTTGTTCCTCCAAAAGCAACGGTATCTACATTTTTGGGTTCAGAGGTAATATCTGCTGGAGCGGATATATAATCTGCACTTTGTGCAGTTGCATAGCCCAGTCTCACACCAGGGGATATAATGATGTTCTTCTTTGCCCCTAAATAAAAATTCTTGCGAAACATGATTCCGGCTGAGGAAACATTACCTATGCCGACCCCTAAATCAATACTATAATCAGGGTTTTCAAATCTTTGAGCGGTAAGGCTTGTGCTTGTTACAATGGCAAAAAGCACGAATACGAGTCTTTTCATTTTATTATTATTGAATTTTTACAAATGTATTTATTCATAGAGACTATTTATCCCTAAAAAACGCTACAATGAATTATTTAACAGAGAAATGATGTTTGTCGCTACTGAATTACCAAATGATTTGCCCCGATAATCCCCAACCCATTGGATTCCTTTCATCACATTAGTAAGCCAAACTTCATCACAAGAGTACAAGTCTTCTGGATAAATAGGATATTCTTCCACCTTATAACCATAAGCAGATGCCTTTTGGAATAAAACTTTTTTCATAACTCCATCAATGCCGTACTCAGAAAATGGAGGTGTTATAAGTGTATCATTTTTGACCAGGATAATATTGGATGAAACTGCTTCAGCCACACGTCCAACATCATTAAATATTAAACACTCATCCAGTTGATTTGCTTTAGCATACAAGGCCGCCATAACATAAATCAACCCATTATTCGTTTTTAGACTGGAAAGGTAATTGGAGGTTTTAATGAGTTCCCTATATTCTCCTAGCTTTAAACCTGTTTCATTCAGTATATAAACTTCTTCTTTATCCGCAGCAGGGGTTAGGCTAATTTGATACCTAAATTTTTTATCTAGTGGCAAATAGAAACCTTCTGTATCTCTCGTGAAAACAATATTAATTCGGCCATTATTCACATGATTGGCAGCAGCAAGTTTTTGAATTTGATCATCGAAGAAAGTTGGCATCCAATGCGCGGGAAAATCAAACTTCAATAGTTTTGCCGTTTTAATCATACGCTGTGCATGAAGATGTAAGAAAAGCGCTTTGGAATGATGGTAATGTATGGTTTCGAAAAAACCATCGCCATATTTAACTGAACGTCCATTAAAATTTAACTGCGTTGAGCTATCTTCTAATATTAATTCACCATCTATAATAACGTATGACTTCCCTGACATGTAAGATTTAACGTTTATTCAGTTCATCCCTGATTTTTGCTGCCTTTTCATAATCCTCATTTGCCTCAGCATCGATGAGCATTTTTTCCAGCTGTTCTTTGCTAAAATCATGTAACAAATCTTCAAAAGATTTTGCTGTTTGAGGTTGCAAATCTTCTTGTGGTCGACCTGGTTGGTCTATATGATCCTCTTCGTAAATAAGCGGCTCATCCATAATAATACCATAATCCTGCAACAGGGATTGAGTAACCCGAATAGGTAAGTCATACTTTAATGCTAGAACAATGCCATCACTCGGCCTACAATTAATGGTATCCTCTTTCTTATTATGCTTATAAAGCAAATGAGCTTGAAAAACACCTTCAATCAAGGAATGAATGGACAAGTGTTGAAGCTTGACCCCACCTATATCAATAAATCGTTCGAGTAAATCATGGGTTAATGGTCTTTTTAACTCCTTCTTTTCAATCGCTAAGGCCACAGCTTGTGCTTCGAATGCTCCAATCAGAATAGGCAATCTTCTTTCACCCTCTTCTTCTTGTAATAACAATGAGTAATTACCATCAGTAGTACCTTGGATAAGGCCGATTACTTTAAGGGTTATTTCACTCATGTATACTATGACAAATTTTTAGCCGCTTCAATTAGCTTGGGTACTACTTCAAAAGCATCACCCACTATGCCATAATCCGCTGCTTTAAAAAATGGCGCTTCTGGATCTTTATTGATTACAGCAATCACTTTACTGCTGCTCACCCCTGCAAGATGCTGTATAGCTCCTGAAATGCCTATTGCAATGTAGAGGTTGGGTTTAATGGTGATGCCTGTTTGACCAACATGTTCACTATGAGGTCTCCATTCCATATCACTAACCGGCTTAGAGCAAGCTGTTGCAGCTTTTAATACTGTTGCCAATTCTTCTATCATTCCCCAGTTCTCTGGCCCTTTCATACCTCTACCGGCAGAAACTACAAGTTCTGCCTCAGTCAATGGAATTGACCCAGACTGAACCTGTGTATCTGTAATTGCATAGGATGGAGATGCGGATAACTCAGGGCTAATTGATTCCACTGCTGCTTCTCCTGGAATTGACTCTATTTCAATGCTATTGGGTGTTAATGCCAATACATTGATACTTTTTGTTAACTCCACATGCGCAAATGCTTTTCCCGAAAAAACACCCTTTTTAACCACAATAGGATTAACACTTACTGGCAATGCCACAACACCTGAACTGATGCCTGCTTGCATGCGCACTGCGACTCTTGGAGCAATCGACTTCCCTGCGTAGCTGTTGCTAATAATGATGGTGCTCGCTCCACTAGTGGTTGCTGCAGCTTCTACAGCTGACGCATGCCTCATTGGGTCAAATGCATTGGTATCCTGAATATGATAAACCTTGCTAATTCCGCAATTTTCTAATCCTGATGGAGCTTGTTCTGCAATGGCAATAGCATTGCAATTTACGCCCAACTGCTGAGCTAATTTTGCGCCATATACTGCTGCTTCTAGTGAGGCCTTCTTGACTTCACCCTTATTTATTTCGATATATACTAATACTGACATATTCTTTTCTATAATTAAATAATCTTGGCTTCTTCCCTTAATAAACGTATTAACTCTCCTGCATTATCAGGTGATATCATCTTCACAGCCGATTTAGGCTCTGGGAGATCATAGGATTGATGTGCACTGAAGTTGCTTTCACCTGTTGGTTCAAGAACTTCTAAAGGCTTGGTTCTTGCAGCCATGATCCCGCGCATGTTTGGAATGCGTGGCTCTACCAAATCCTTTTGAGCTGATGCTACCAAAGGAAGCCCACAGCTGATCGTTTCTCGTCCTCCATCAATATCTCTGGTCAACACTGCTTGACCATCGACAACGTCTAGTCCCATCACAACATTAATGGAAGGTAAGGATAGCATTGCCCCTAGCAAACCACAAACTTGGCCACTGTTGTAATCAATGCTTTCTCTACCGGTTAGTATCATATCATACCCTTTATCTTTCGCGTAATTGGCAATTTCTGAAGCGGCTTCTTGTGCATCATTTGGATTCTTGTTGATACGAATGGCTTTGTGCGCGCCAATTGCAAGTGCTTTCCGAATGCTGGGCTCATTTTCAACACCTCCTACATGAATAACGGTAACTTCTCCACCTGACTTCTCTGTAATTTCCAGGGCTCTGGTTAAGGCCAATTCATCATAAGGATTAATGATAAATTGAACTCCTTCTCGATTAAACTGACTGTTGTTATCAGTAAATGTTATTTTGGTTGTAGTGTCTGGCACCACACTTATACAAACTAATATATTCATCGCTTATTTTTAGCTTAACTTTTTGAAAAATGCACTTTATTTAGATCACATTTTGAGTAGCGCAAAGATATTGTTTTGCCCTTGGATAATCAAAATGAAATAAGGTAAGAATACTAATTATGATTAGTGATCATAATACCTATCCTGAAACCTCCCCAATGTTCTGGATGTCGCATAACGCATGCTAAAGTTTTCGGTAGTATACTTTTCTGCTAAAGCGGGAATAGTGGTATTGAATTGAGCATCGCTTGTTGCTACATACATAACCCCTCTAACAAAACTCAAATACACCCAATCATTTCCTGTAAACTCAATATACAGCTGAAAACCGTCACCACTTCGTTTTTTAACAATCTCATACATGCAATTAAACTGGGCATTAATGGTATGATCGCCTACCTGGAACAGGTCAATGGTACTTCTACTGAACAATGCACGCTCTCTAGGTACATAACGCAAGCCATCTACAGAAAAAGCCATTAGGCCTTCTGCGTCATTGCCGCTGGCAAATTTCTTACTGCTGTTCAGCTTATTTAATGCTTTGGAAGCGGTCTTGTTATCGGGCTGTATTGATGCAAATGCTTTTTTCACAAAATCACTATTGATATCCGCATCTGCTCCACCAGCTTCAATGGCCATTTTATCAATCTGATCGGTGAGTTCTTTCGGCATTTTAGTTTGAATTAAGCTCAGTACATTGAAGGTAAATGTGGAATCTCCTTCCTGAAGGCTAGCGTTACCGCCAAACTGTATGTTAGACTCTTTATAATCAAATCCAAAATTCAATTGCCCTTCTGTCTCCATATACCCCTTCACTGGGTCTATAGTCATTGTATTTCCCCTTATCTGACCTTTAAACAACTTGTCTTCATTTCCTAAGACCAGTAGTTTTTTGGCATAATCATAATACAACAACCCAGTATCTGATGTGATTTCAACATCAGAATAACTACTTTTCCAACCATAAAACTGAGGATAATATCCGGTACCTCTTCCATATGAATATACTCCGATTGGTAAAGTTCTGCCATCTTTATCTTCTGGAACTCCTATATGAAGTACCACATTATTCCGATCGATACTATCGCGGTATCTAACCCATTGGCCATTGAAAGAATCAAAGCCATGGTCTGGTTTGACATAACCGAATAGGTGGTTTGATTTAGAGTTCCCACGAACACGCATTATCCCTTTATACCCAATCATACGGTCAATTACAAAATCATCCTCCGCTTCAACCAATGCATCAGCAAACAAGATCTTATCGTGGGCATAAATGCTATCAAACAGTACCTCCTGTTTGCCATGCTTATTCTCATAATTAAATAAGCCGATGGCTCTTACCTGATTCCTGCCTTTTATTTTGGTTTTACATGAGAAGAATTGATGATACTTATCGATGCGGTTGGCATCTATTTTTGAATCATATAGCGTATCCATATCTGCATTTTCACGCACAATGGCTTTACCATCTGCGGGGAAAACCCTACTATCGGCAACATCTATATATGGAATCTCATCTATGGCCAACACCCCTGAAGCGATATCAAATAACGCATGCTTCGCTTCAAATTTCAGGGAGTCCATCCCTGGTTTAGTTGCCACAAAATACGGTTTCACAGCACCCATATTTCCGATATTAATATCGATGGTTTTATCATCCATATTCCATTTATAATCGTTCATATTTGAGCCATATTGATTGAATGGCAAATAAGTCAGGTCATTCACATTATTGGCTGTAAACTTTCCTTCACGTTTAGTAAAATCGATATTACTCCTGAGGTTGCTTGAGTTAAATGCGATTTTATTCGTGTCAGCCGCGAATATTTTAATGGCTCCAGTATCTGCTGTAACTCCATTTGGTTTAAATACCATGTTAGTGGATGTAAACTCAGCCTCATCCCAAGCCAACAGCCCATTGCCTTTAAGTGATGTAGGCGTTACTTTCATTTCACCTGAGAAGTCATACCCCATTTTAAATACCTTCATGGTAGCATCTGGATTGGATGTGGCCAAGCTCATATTTTCCTCATATGGACTCCAGGTTGTGCCCAAGTTTGCCCCAACTACAGCTGGATATTTACCATCTTCGGGAACAGTGAATTTATTGGCCTTTGCAACTGTTTTATTGGGGAGTAACAGAAAGCTTTCAGACTCAATGGTAGTTCCGCTATATTCAATTCTTCCGGACCCATACAGTCCTTCATTGGAAAGGTTAATGTCCATGAAACCTTGGCCTTTCCCCATATACATAGCATAACCACTAGGCGGTGAAGCTTTCTTGAAACCCAATGAAAAGTCTTCTTGGATACTCAGTTTGTATTTAAAATCAGGGAAGATATCCGCAGAAATAAAGGTTCCGTCAAATTGAAGTCCTTCAACCGTAAAGTTATCTAAACTGTCTATCTCAAATGGATCAACTACAAACTTAAAATCATCTGCTTTATAGACTCCATTGTGTGTCGAAGGTTTATCGTAGGTTACTTCAGACCCCCGCTCACTGCGAAAAATTGGATATTCAGGAAAATCTTTTAACCCCGCCTTATTGTTGGGTTTGTCTATTTCAAGTACACCATATAAATTGGACAAAACACTGTTCACTCTTCGCATTTTACCATCTTCATCTGGGTAGTAAAGACGCATTGAATCAATGGTTGTAGGCTTAGTAGCAAAGTTTTCATAATCAAACTCAAAGTCCTTGCTAAAAAGATCAAAACGACCTGCTCTAATCATGCCACCAAAGGCAAGTGTTCGATTCGCTTTTATCACTACCGTTTGCTCTGTGGGCACAGCAATTACATTTTGCGAATCGGAGAAGTTGAATCGCCTAACCCCTTGAACGGTTACTTCATCATTTAATAAATTTAACGAGGCGTTACTTCGCGCAGAAATCACACTATTTAAACGGATTATGTCATAATCCTTAACCCCTTTGTTCGCATAGTAATAGTTGAACATTTTCTTTTCAATATGAATAGAATCATTCTTTGGATTATATCGAATAAAACCCCCATCCGCCAAGTCATAGACTTGAATCATCATATTCTTCTTTTCATTCCTGCGGTACTTTGCATAATCTGGAAGAAATATATCTGATGTTCGGTTTTTAATTGCATATCTGAGCATGGTTTCAATCGGGTTTGCACTGAGCATTCCTTGTATTTTATCATACCTAAACCTGCGGTAATAGTTTAGCGATTCGATAATCGCTGGCTTATCGCTACTTAAATTGTCAAATTCTATAAAGGGTTCTTCTTGTTTCCAATTGATGTTATCTACTTCATATTCTACATTATGATAGTTATCTTGAAAATTCGCACGCGTTAAGCCTTCCTTCCCTCTACTAATAAAGACATTCTTCTTCTCAAAATTATAATTAAAACGGGCTTTGGGATGGTAAATTTGCCCAGAATCCATGAGTACAAATATCTCTGCTCCTTGGCTTGCCACCGTACCCGATGATATTTTGAATGTTGCCGATTTTACAATAATTTTAGTTTTCCCTTTAAATAACAATTCAATGGTGGCAGGTTTATCTCCAAAAGTTTGAGAATAAATTTGCTTCCCTTTTACAGATATTCCACCAAAATACCTGGCTTCTTTACCTACTAAGTTCTTGATTTCTACATTTGCATCATAGGTACTAAAAGACGGATAAATGGATTTGGAAACTAAACCGGTATCGGTTGAATAGGATACTTTATCCTGAAAAACCCCTTTCACTTTTCCAGCGAAAAAGTCCTTATTGGTATACTCCGCATTTTTAATCTGAATTTCACTTCCGTTTAAATTTACAGAATAATTCCCAAATTCAACATACGCATCTTCTCTTCCGTGCCTGCTCCATGTCATGGTGCCATTATCCCCTTTCCACATTTGATCATTCGGATAAAAAACCCCTGTGGTTCCTATGATAATCATACTGTCAAAAGGCGCCTTACAAATTAAGTCTGACTCCACAAACTCAATGGAAAATCCGCCCTTATTACTTAAGGTGTAATCATTATTCCTAACATACCATTTACGCTTGTCATTATCTGCCAATGTATTCTCACTAAACAGCGGATAACATGTGCTCATAAATGCTTTAAAACCAAGTTTGTTTGCTTCTAAATTTTGGGATGAAATGGAGATAAAATCGGTCAACACTTTCTTCTTCAAGTCATTAGTTACATATGCATTCAAACATTTAGTTAAAAGTAAAAAATAAGGATCTGGCTTCATACCTACCAATAGCATTGAATTGGCCAATTGGTTGATATCCCCCAATTCCTTTTTGCTAAATTCACCCGTGCTCCAATACGTTTGAAACAATTTAATCTCACGTTTAATTTCTTCAGAGTTGATTTGTCCAACATATGAACTATACTCTTTGATGAATTTTGCTGAATCCCTTGAAAAACTTTTTTGCGCATTGACATGAGTCGTTGCTAAAAACAAGAAAAGCAATGGAACTAATCTGCTAAGCGAATTAAGTAAACGCATAAAAAAGGCTCTCTTTGGGTTAATCATGTATATTTATGAATTGATAACGCAAGAAATATTCCAATATTGGATTGGAAGATTATGCTTGCTTAATAATTTCGACAAAACTGCGTGCATCCAAGGCAGCTCCGCCAATTAAACCCCCATCTATATCGGGTTGTTGAAATAACTCTTGTGCGTTATTTGGTTTAACTGATCCACCATATAATATGCGAACACGCTCCGCTGTATTGATATCATATTTTTGTTTGATCTGTTCACGCACCATAGCATGAATTTCATTGGCTTGTTCTGGAGTTGCTGTTTCGCCAGTACCAATAGCCCATACAGGCTCGTAAGCCAAGACCAATTTAGAAAAGGCTTCTTGACTCAAATGAAACAAAGACTCTGAGATTTGTCGGCTAATCACTTTAACAAATTCTCCGCTTTTGCGTTCCACTTGAGTTTCACCAAAACAATAAATGGGTTTCAACCCATACTTTAAGGTTAGGTCAATCTTTTCAGCCAATAATCCATTTCCTTCATGGGCATATTGTCTTCGTTCTGAATGTCCAACGATTACATAGGTTGCACCGGTATCTTTAATCATTTCGCAATTAATCGAGCCGGTATAGGCACCCCTTTCTTTTTGATGACAGTTCTGCGCACCTACTTGAATGCGTGAATTCCCTTGAAGCAAGCGGGTCATACTCGCCAAGGTTACAAATGGTGGGCATAAAATGATTTCAGCATCATTCGTTACTTCATCTTTAACGATTCCTTCTATTTCCTTCGTAAGTGAAAGTCCACGCTCCACGGTGGTATTCATTTTCCAATTACCCGCTATTATTTTTGTTCTATTCATATATTGAATTATTTATTTTCCCAGATTCTGAATTTACTTTCTTGGGCAAATAGATGCTCAAAAACATGCTCTTCATCCAATCCGAATTCTTTTTTACGTCTTTTATACACCAGTTTTGAGGTAACCAGTGCTTTTGCAATTTGATAGGTTGAAAAACCTGAAGCCCCCCCCCAAGCAAATGATGGCACAAAGTTGCGTGGAAATCCACTTCCAAATATATTGCTTGACACACCAATCACAGTGCCCGTATTGAGCATTGTGTTTATACTGGTCTTACTATGGTCGCCCATGATTAAACCACAGAATTGCAAACCTGTTTTTTCAAACTTCTCCTGATTATAGTTCCACAATTTTACCTCATCATAGTTATTTTTGAGATTAGAGGTATTGGTATCCGCTCCCAAATTGCACCATTCTCCCAGCACACTATTGCCTAAATACCCATCGTGGCCTTTATTACTATATCCAAAAAGTACAGAGTTGCTCACTTCGCCACCCACCTTGCAATGTGGCCCAATGGAAGTGGCTCCATAAATTGTGGCTCCCATTTTTACCGTGCTTGATTCGCCTAAGGCAAATGGACCCCTGATTAATGCCCCTTCCATTACCAACGCATTTTTGCCAATATAAATGGGACCCTCCAGTGTGTTAAACACAGCAGCATAGGCTTCTGCCCCTTCTTCCATAAATACAGGTGAATCACCAATAACCATATTCGATTCATTCAGATCTTGTGACGTCCGATTTTTCGTGAGTAGTTCAAAATCGTTTTTAATTTCAGTATCAGCAAAAGTAAATAGGTTATGGCAACGGGTAACCGCTGTAATTGCACTGGCATAGCTTATTCGGTTTTCTTGCGCACCGTGATAGGCGATTGTGGTATCTCCCAAGGTGATGTAGTCTCCTTTCTTCAATCGAAGTATGGTTTCAATCAATTCTGGATTGGGTAGAACCCGTCCATTGATGTGAATATCTGCATTGACGGATGGAAAAACAGCCTGCAGATAAGATTCTGTTTTATAACCCACTCCAGATAAACCGAGGGCATGTTTCCACTTTTCTGCTATGGTTAAAATACCACATCTCAGCTCAGCACAGGGGCGAGTTAAAGTCAGTGGAAATAAATCAATTCTTAAATGATCATCAAAAAAATCTACCTGCATACCCATAAATTAAAGCATGCAAAGGTACTGCATTCAACAGGCGGGTTGATGCCCTTTTGCGAATAAATATCAACACATACTACTCTAAACTTTTAAGTATTTCGCTCAACTGAGGGGTTAAGATTATTTCTGTCCTGCGGTTGGCTTGTCTTCCTTCGCTGGTATTATCGGTATTAATGGGCATATGCTCACCTCTACCTGCCGCTAAAATGCGCTTGGGATCTACCTTGCCTTCATCCACCAAAATCTTCACAATGGTGGTGGCACGCATCACACTCAAATCCCAATTGTCTTTGAGCGTCCCTTTGCCGTTAAAAGGTACATTATCCGTGTGTCCTTCAATCATGATGGTTACATCTGGGTTTTCATTCAACGCTTTCGCTACGGTTAACAATACCGCTTTTCCTTTTTCGTCAATGTTATAGGAACCCGATTTGAACAACAGTTTTTCTTCTAAGCTCACATACACTTTACCGTCCTTCTCTGTTACCGATAGGCCCAAATTCTTATAGCTATTCAATGCTGCAGCAATACTGGTGTTTAATGCTTTCACCGCTGAATCTTTATGTCGTATGGCATCCTCCAATTCCTTGATCTTCTTTTCGCGTTGAACTAAATCACCGCTTAATTTATTGGATTTATTCTGCGAGGCAATGATCTGCCCTTCTTTTTCCGCAAGGGCCAATTCTTTTTTACGCAATTCTTCAGATCGTTTATTCAATTCACTCAGCATTTTAATATTCTCTGCTTCGGTGTTGGCAATGGTTTTTTCTTGAACGGAAGTGAGTTTATCATAGGCCTTAATCTGCATGTCCAATGCTTTGTGGGTCATAATACTGTCCTTTACCAAATCCTCAATTCTCCGAGAAAGCTCCAAATTATTGGAGATTTGTTGTTGTTTTTCAGAACGCAAGGCATTTAAACTGGTTTCCAAGTTTTTTAGTTTGGCTTCCAAGGCAGCAACCCTGCCTTCCGATTCTTCCAACTTTCGTTGAGGAACACATGCCAATAAGAATACGCTCGCAAGCGCGATAGCGACCAACTTCATTTTCATAGTACAAAATTAAAAAGAACTGCAAACGCGTTTAGAATAGTTATCCTCCTAAGTTAAAGGGTGTATCGTTTTGTGGTATGGTAAATTAAGTGATTCCATATAGTACATGTTAAACTTACTGCACTATGTTGCTTTTAACAAGCTCAATACCTGCCCCCAAAAGTAGTAAAAATTAATATTGCCCCGTGCGCAGCAACACCAAAGTACAGGCCTCTTCGTAGGCAATACCTGCTTGATCTAAGGCTGCGTAAAATGCCTCATTCTCTGTTCCTGGATTGAATATTACCCGCTTGGGTTTCAGGTCGATGATGGGCTGCATATATTGATCCTGCAATTGCGGACCCACATATAGGGTTACGGTTTCAAATGACTGCTGAGGCCAATCCAATGCGATGGATAATTCACCAATTAGTCCTTTCCGAATGCCATAAGGATACACTTGATGCTCATACTCTGTAAGCATTTGTGTTGCAATAAAACTATATCTACGCTCATTGGGACTGGCGCCAATCACCAAAACATTTTCTTTATTTTTCATTTCTTTTTTTTACAATTTCTAGGGTGCAACGCATGCCATCAATTGCAGCACTCACAATACCGCCCGCATAACCTGCTCCTTCACCACAAGGGTAAAAATTTCTCAATTGCGGATGTTGCAGGGTCTCTTTATCTCGTGGGATGCGCACTGGGCTGGATGTTCTACTTTCGGTGGCCACCAAATTGCCCTCATTGCTATCATACCCTTTCATACGTTTCCCAAAATGTTGAATCCCTTCGCGTAAACTCGAAGTAATAAATTCTGGAAGTACCTCATCCAATTTAACTGATTGTATCCCAGGAACATAACTGCAATCATTCAGCTTAGTAGATTGCTTGCCTTGTACAAAATCTCCCACAGCCTGGGATGCAGCTACTATACTTCCCGTTGATTCAAAACACTTTTGTTCTACTTCTTTTTGAAACATCATTCCAGCCAATTCCTCAAATTGGCTATATGCAGCAAAATCTTGTTCATATAGTTGAACCACCAGTCCACTATTCGCATATGCTCCATTACGTTTGCTGGGACTCCACCCATTTACCACGGTCTCTTTCACATCGGTTGAAGCTGGAGCAATGATTCCTCCTGGGCACATGCAAAATGAAAACACCCCCCGTTCCTTCACCTGATTCACGATGCGGTAACTGGCTGGAGGCAAATATTCACCACGCGAACAATGGTATTGCATTTCATCCACCAGATCCTGGGGATGTTCGATACGCACGCCCAATGCGAAAAGTTTCAACTCAATTTCAATGTTCTTCTTCTTCAATAAGGTATATACATCTCTGGCAGAGTGCCCTGTAGCCAATATCAAATCTTCTACGGCCATTTGATCGTTATTGTTTACAGTAATGGATTGAATTTTCCCTTGGCTATAATCCACATCGGTTAACCGTGAATTAAAGTGAATCTCACCCCCATGCTCCAGAATAAACGCACGCATCTTTTCGATAATGGCCGGCAATTTATTGGTTCCAATATGTGGATGCGCTTCGTATAATATATTGTCATTGGCTCCAAACTGAACAAACGATTTAAGGATGCGCTCTACACTGCCTCGTTTTTTAGAACGCGTATAGAGCTTGCCATCCGAATAGGTTCCGGCACCCCCTTCACCGAAACAGTAATTGGAATCGGGGTCCACTAACAATTCTTTATTCAAAGCGGCTAAATCACGCCTACGTTCTTTCACCGCTTTACCTCGTTCAATCACAATGGGTTTAATTCCATTTTCCAACAGTTCCATTGCAGCAAACATTCCTGCAGGACCAAAACCAATGATGTGGCAGGTGCCTTTCAGCTTACGTTCACCCTCAAAAGCACGGTCGGACTGCTCTTCTTCGCTTGCTCCAATTTGAGCCCGTATCTTAAAATGGATGTTTTTGCGCGAACGCGCATCCAATGACTTTTTAAGCAGCACAATGGGCTCGTTTGCACAGTTAAATCGGTCTCTAATCTTCCCACGAATGGACTCCTGATCAATACACTGATGCGGCTTTAATTCAATGTTTACAATTCTGGGCATAAGATGTGGGCTATTGCTCAGTCAAAAGTCCAATATTTTGAATGAAATACAAGACTTTTGTTTAAAACAATTTAATCATGCCGAGTTCAGAAAAATTACAAGAAATCGCTTCTCAAGTCCGTAGAGATATTGTACGTATGGTTCATGCCGTGAATAGCGGTCACCCCGGTGGCTCATTGGGTTGTGCGGATTATTTCACTGCATTGTACTTTGAATTGATGGAACACAATGCAGAGAAATTCAATATGAGCGGCAATGGAGAAGATGTCTTTATTCTTTCAAACGGACACATTTCCCCTGCATTTTATAGCGTTCTAGCTCGCTCTGGATATTTTCCGGTAGATGAATTGGCAACCTTCAGGAAATTGAATAGTCGATTGCAAGGGCATCCAGCTACGGAAGAACATTTACCGGGTGTGCGCGTTGCCACAGGAAGTTTAGGACAAGGCATTAGTTTTTCAAATGGCATTGCATTGCAAAAAAGATTGGATGGCGATACGCATTTTGTGTTCTGCAATGTTGGAGATGGTGAACTGCAAGAAGGGCAAAACTGGGAGGCCATCATGTTTGCTGCACACAATAAACTGAATCGTTTAATAGTTACTGTAGATGACAACAAACAGCAAATTGATGGATCTACCCTAGATATTATGGGTTTCACCGATCTGGGAGCCAAGTTTGAAAGTTTTGGTTGGAACGTGCTGCACATGAATGGAAATAATATGGATGATATACTGGACACTGTTAAATCCGCTCAAAAGGCTGCAGAAAATATTGATAAACCCACGGTGATCATCATGGAAACTGATATGGGACAAGGGGTTGACTTCATGATGGGCTCACATAAATGGCATGGTGTTGCACCAAATGATGAACAATTGGAACAAGCTTTGGCTCAATTACCTGAAACACTAGGTGATTACTAAAATGAAAAACGAAAACATACAACATACACTGAAACTTTGCTTTACGCTTTTATTAGCGATTGGCTTTTCGCTGAATAGCTTTAGCCAGGCGAGCTCTTTCAAAAGCCCAAAAGAAAAAACACGGATATTATTTGTACTGGATGCAAGTAATAGTATGGTGCAATACATGGATGGAAGTTCACGTATGAAGGTGGCCAAAAAGATCATGACCAAAATGGTCGACAGCTTGTCTCGCTTGCGGAATGTAGAAATGGCTTTGCGGGTATTCGGGCATCAAACCCCTATTGTACAAAAGGATTGTCAAGACACCAAGTTGGAAGTTCCGTTTAAACCGGGAAATATCAGTCAGCTCACAGAAACCATCAATGGGCTTAAACCCAAAGGGTACACCCTCATAGCGCAGAGTATATTAAGTGCGGCCAAATGATTTTCCCAAATCACCCGGCAGAAATATCATCATCCTAATTACGGACGGAGTTGAAGAGTGTTCAGGTGACCCTTGTGCTATTGCAAAAGCATTGCTAAAGAAAGGGGGTTGTTCTGCAACCGTTTATTATTGGAATTGGCGATAAGGAAGAACTCTTTAGGCAAACTTATGACTGTGTCGGCAAATACTTTAATGCAAATTCTGAAGCTGAATTTCAAAATGTATTTAATGTAATCATATCACAAGCTTTAAACTCCACTACAGCGCAAATCAACTTATTAGACGATGAAGGAAGGCCATTGGAAACCGATGTTGCCATGACCCTTTACGATGCCAACAGCGGCAAATTGCTTAAGAATTACATGCATACCATGAATGGTAGAGGTTTGCCAGACACCCTCTACTTGGATCCATTGTACAACTATAATTTGGTAGTACACACGGTACCGCCTCTTTATAAAAGCAATATAGAAATTGTAGCTGGAAGACATAACACCATTGCCTTGAATGCAGGCCAGGGTAATATTTACTTTAAATGTAAAGGCACAACCAATTATAAGGAACTGAAATGCATCGTGCGAAAACATGACAGCACGCAAACCATTTATGCCCAACCGTTTAATACAGGGCAAGATTACCTCGTGGGTAGTTATGACATTGAAATATTAAGCGTGCCTAGAGTGTATTATAAAAACATCAAGGTCTTGCAAAACAACACTACTACAGTACAAATTCCGCAGCCGGGTGTACTTAATTTTGCTGCTACCAATAGCTTAATTGTCTCTATATTTTATATGCAAAACAATCGCATGGTTTGGGTATTTGATATTGATGAAAACACGCGAAGCAAGAGCAATACTAATGCAACCGGGCAATTACATAGCGGTTGCACGAAGCACAGGAGAAACACGAACCATTTACACCAAAAATATCAACTTTACGGTGGCTTCGGCAGAAGTCACACGACTGACCTTTTAAGCAAAATAAACCATGAAAAAATTCGAAATATTAGGAAACGCAGATACTCGATCAGGATTTGGAGCCGGTCTTTTAGAAGCAGCACAAGCAGATGATCGCGTTGTTGGCTTATGTGCAGATTTAACGGGGTCGTTAAAAATGAATGCCTTTCAAGATGCGTATCCAGATCGATTTTTTCAAGCAGGAATTGCCGAAGCCAATATGATGGGGATGGCTGCCGGTTTAGCCAACGGAGGCAAAATACCGTTTACCGGAACCTTTGCTAATTTCAGTACTGGAAGAGTGTACGATCAGATTAGACAAAGTATTGCGTATAGCGATAAGAATGTTAAGATTTGTGCTTCGCATGCTGGTTTAACTTTGGGAGAAGACGGTGCAACCCATCAGATTCTAGAAGATTTAGGCATGATGAAAATGCTTCCGAATATGACGGTGATCAATCCTTGTGATTTCAATCAAACGAAAGCAGCAACCTTAGCCATTGCAAAACACAATGGACCGGTTTATTTACGATTTGGGAGACCTAAAATGCCCATTTTTACTCCAGAGAATCAAGTATTCGAAATTGGGAAAGCGGTCACCTTAAACGAAGGCACAGACGTGAGTATATTCTGTACCGGTCATTTGGTATGGAAAAGTATCGAAGCAGCTCAAGAACTCGAAGAAAGAGGCTATAGCGTTGAAATCATTAATATCCATACCATCAAACCCTTGGACGATGCAGCCATTTTAAAATCGGTTGCTAAAACCAAATGCGTGGTAACGGCAGAAGAACATCAAATGAATGGTGGATTGGGTGACAGTGTTTGTCAATTGCTTGCACGTGAAATGCCAACCCCCGTTGAAATGGTTGCAGTAAATGATCGCTTTGGAGAGAGTGGCACACCTGCTGAACTCATGACCAAATATGGTATCGACACGGACGATGTAATCGCTGCCGCAGAACGTGCTATGGCGCGAAAGTAAAATCGTTTTATCTTTTGATATTCCGTGTATTTCGGAAAACCACCCTCGCATCAAAAATTTTGAATGAATGAATCCATCGCCTTCATCGATTGAAAACCGATGCAGCAATCATTTGTTGTTAAGGTATCGCAGCGCATATTTTTAACTGAACGGTTGATTATATTTGTGCGAATTCAACCCATGAAAAAAATACTCAATCTTACTTTGATCATACTGCTGATTACGAGCTGTAATTCATCGGCAGAGAAAATTCCCGAAGAAAAGACAGCGGATATTGCGGAGACGCGAACGCCCAAAGAAATGCTCAAAGAAGCCTATCAATTGTTTAAGGAAGGCGATGATTCCGGATCGATTGCATTGGCCAATCGCGTTTTAGCCATCGGTAAAGCAACCCAAAACGACACGCTCGTGGGTAGAGCACTCACTTCGCTCTGCCGCAATGCGCAGCGCAAGCTGGACACCACGCGATTGGGAGCGTTGAGCGATGAACTCGCTGCCTTATCCGCCTCAACAGGAGACTCATCCTGGTTGATGTATCGCGCACATATGAACGCAGAAATGTGGCGACTCATCGGCCAAATGGACCGTGCGGAAGGATTTTATACGGAGAGCATGCAGATCAGCAAAGAAATCGGTGCCATGGGCATGTATACCATCGATCATTTTAACAAATCCTTTGTATCCACGGCCAAAGGAGATTTTAACGAAGCCAATGCACTGATCTCACGCTATTATCAGCTGCGCAAGGAAGCGAATAAGCAACCCGATGATGCCTATGGACTCATTGCACTGGCCTATCTCTTGGAACAGCAAAAACAGTATGCGGCAGCGCATGAAGTAGCTGTGGTCACGCGCAGGTTGTTTAAAGAACAAAACCTGTTTCCCGAACCACCCGATGAGCAACCCTTGCTGCTCGTTGAGCAGAAAGTACACCAAATGCTTACCACAGAAGAATTAAAACGCATTCGGACCAATGCAGCTACCACATCGGTTACGGATCTTTTGCAGCGGTATTTAAAATAAAAGAAGAACCCATGCTTTACATCCTATACGCCCTACTCCTATTCACATCAAGCCCTGCCAACGAGCTGTTTGATTTTAATAAAAAATCGGATATCCAAAACTGGATCATCGTGAATGATGATGTAATGGGCGGAAAATCATCCGGCACATTTACATTAGACACCAATGGACATGGCCTATTCCAAGGCAGCATATCCTTAGAAAACTACGGAGGATTTTCTTCCGTACGCTATCGATTTGACAAAAAATCGGTAAAAGGCTTTACGAAGATCCGTATCAAGCTGAAAGGAGACGGGAAAAAATATCAATTGAGAATAAAGACCAAGGCAAAAGATTATTATTCCTATGTTGCATCCTTTGAAACCAATGGAGCATGGCAAGAAGTAGAAGTAAACCTCAAAGACATGTACCCTTCATTCCGCGGTAGAAAGCTGAACAAGCCCAATTTCTCCAGCGATGGGATCGAAGAAATTGCCCTGCTCATTGGAAATAAAAAAAAGGAGCATTTCAAGCTCCTGTTGGATCATCTAAAATTGATTAAGTGATGCAACCCGAAGTAAAAATAAACTGCGACCCCGAAACGGGGCTTTGTGCCGTTCCAGAAATAAGCAATGTGCCCCTCGTTCCCACCGATTGGAAAACCGATGAGGAGATCATTTATGTAGGCGATCCCATGTGCAGTTGGTGCTGGGGCCTATCCCCTCAACTGAATGCATTGCAACGCTATGGCCAGCAATTGGGCATCCCTTTTAGTTTAGTGATGGGCGGTTTGCGGCCCGGTGGTGGCGAAGCATGGAATGCCGATTTCAAAGGATTCCTGAAACACCATTGGGAAGAAGTGACCCAACGCAGCGGACAACCTTTTGGTTATGGGCTGTTTGATTTGGAGGATTTCAACTACGATACCGAACCCGCCTGCCGCGCAGTAGTGACCGCACGATCCATGGCTCCAGAAAAAACCTTATCCTTTTACGAGCTGGTGCAGCATGCCTTTTATATGCAAAGCAAGGACCCCAAACAGGTAGAATTCTATCAGCCCATTTGCGCCCAACTCAATCTGGATTACACCGCGTTTGCCCAACAATTTGCCACCGATGAAATGAAATATGCTACCCAGCAGGATTTTGCGCAAAACCGACAATGGGGCGTAACGGGTTTTCCCGCAGTCATTTACCGCAACAAAAATGAACTCAGCTATATTGCCAAAGGATATTCCGATTTTGATAGAATGAAGGGTGTTTTGGATGCTTTGACATCCAATGCTAAGAACCCTTAATACATACCAAGAGTTGGAAAGAAAAACTGCATATTTAATTGGCGCTATTATCATTACCTTGGGTACATGGATTCTCAAAGTGCTCAAACCGAAACTAAAAGGTATTTGGGGAGAGAAAAAGGTTGCATTGAAATTAAAATTGCTCTCATCCAAGAAATATAAGGTATTGAATAATGTCCTCATCCAAACGGAAACAAGAAGTAGCCAATTAGATCACATCATCGTTTCCAACTATGGTATATTCGTCATTGAAACAAAAAATTACAGTGGTTGGATTTTTGGCCATGAATATACCAGAGAGTGGACACAAACACTATACAAAAGAAAGCACAAATTCAGGAATCCAATTAAGCAAAGCAAAGCACATATCCGGACTTTAAAAGATGTTTTGGGTACGTTTGGCTCTATTCCATATTATCCCATTATTGTATTCAACGGTAATGCAACCCTAAAAAGAATCACTTCATCTGTACCTGTCATATACGGGGGACGACTTCTACGATGCATTAAAAAACATAGCAACACAGTCCATTTATCCGATCAAGAAGTTGACCAAATTTACCAAAAAATAATCCAATTAAACAGAAAAGATAGGGCTTCCAGGAAACTGCATATCGCGAAGGCAAAATCATATCGAAATTGATATCATCAATGAAATAATTTAGCACTCAAGTTATAAAAGTAACACGAAATCGAACTGTTTATGGGTGACTTTTGAATTTGTATGCTGCAATAATGTATCAGCAAGTTCAAACATTTTCAATTTCGACAGGCTTAGCTCTTTTGTAAGTAAATTATTACTAATTTTGAATGCTTAAGAATAGTTTACTAATAGCTATACAAATGAGTTCAAATGATTTAGTATTCAAACATATTGAAGTTGTTGCGGGTGTAATTTTTTGTGGCAATCTGGCCCGCATATACCAATAGCTCAACCAAAATGACAAGTGTTGTGCAGACCTTAACTTGGCCAAATTCTACCGCTCCTCACCCTGCGTGGTGTTCTCACCTCGCTGCCTAATTGCTTCACCTCTGTCTTCGATACATTCGCCAAAAGGCGAACACTCAGACTGACGGTGAAAGGAGAAATAAGAAGCATTAATGCAGATTATGTCGCTTTACAAATACTTAATCATTGATGACCCCGCAAGTTTTGAATGCGATGAAGGAGAGTTGTAAATAATTTGATTCAAGAACCTGAAAAATTGTAAAAATGGCTATACTTGTTTATGAAAATCCTATTAATCATCCAGCTTCCCCCAGCCCTTTGGGCGCTCTTTGGTGTAATTATCGGTGCACTCTTAACGGGCATCATTAATTTTTTACTCCAAAAATCACAGTTTAAGCATAACAAAGAAATGTACTACCTGCAGAACCAAAGTAGAGAGCAGGTAAAAGAAATTATCCTGGATTTACTGAATCACCGGAGTTTCACGGATCGCTCTTTTGAGGCCATTCACAAACGCATTGGGGGTTATTCCGAAGATGCCATTCGGCAGATGCTGCACGAAGTGGGTGCTATTCCCTCTTCACGTAAAGATGGCTTAGGAGAATGGTGGTATTTAAACCAAAGTAGAGAGCAGGTAAAAGAAATTATCCTGGATTTACTGAATCACCGGAGTTTCACGGATCGCTCTTTTGAGGCCATTCACAAACGCATTGGGGTTATTCCGAAGATGCCATTCGGCAGATGCTGCACGAAGTGGGTGCTATTCCTCTTCACGTAAAGATGGCTTAGGAGAATGGTGGTATTTAAAAGAACGCGCCCAAGAACGCATCGATAAAAAGAAAAACGCATAGTTCTTTGCATTGGCTAAAATAACCTCTGTCTTCGATACGCTTTTTGAGAAGATTCGGAATAAAAATAAAGAAGTTTCACCTAAAATTCAATAAATTTGAACCAACATGCAACCTAACAAGCCCAAACGCATATGGCGCATTATTGCCGTATTTTTAATCGCTTCCATTGCTGCTGGAGCGCTTGTGTTTACCACTTCCCAATTATCTGGAGAATGGTTCAGCAGTATCTTTTTAGGCGTTTTATTCGGTTGGGCCATCTGTGCACCCATCATAAGAATCAGCTATGGGGCAGTTCCTTTTCTTAGAATATTTGCGGTGCTGCCGGTTCTTTTGCTGCCCATTATGGGGCTTATCAAAGCCCTTCCTAGCAAGTCTATGCTCTTTATCCCCCTGCCACCCGCCTTTTTTTTATTGTCACTTTCTTATTTGGCCTGGTTGCATGGCTTGGAATTTTTTGTCCTGTTTAAAAGAAGTACCTGGTCCAGGCTTTTTAACCCATCCAATCCTGATGATTTGGCAGATCATGAAGATGATTCAACCCTGTAATTTTACATTGGGTACAGTCCAAACGGGTTTACATCGAATACGGATGGTTGAATTGTGAAATAAGTTTTAAACAAATACAAAATAGGTACTTATCACCGCTAAGGTGATCAACAGCCCAAAGGCCAAGGCATATTTCCATGGGGTAACATCAATAACATCGGTACGGTCCTCTTCCACGATTACTTTCTTGGGCTTGAGCTTTCCAAATAGCAGCATGACCCCAATATTGAGCAGAAATAATATCCCCATCACATACAAGAAATGCGGATAGGCTTGGGCCTTAATCAGACTCAGTTCAGCAACATCGCTTATGCCCTGTGCTTGGGCCACCAACACTGCGGTTTCTCGGAAATGAGGTTCCAGAATCAGCAAGCTGCTTAAATACAAAAGTACCCCTCCTATCATCACCACCTTGGCTCCCAAGGCAGGCACTTTCTTGGTCATCATGCCGGTTAAGACCACTGCTAAAATGGGAATAGACAAGCTGCCCAAGGATTGTTGAATGTAACTGAACAGGCCATCGGGGACAAAGGCAATAAATGGAGCAATGACCATGGAAACAATGCCCAAGCCCAAACCGAAATATTTACCCGCTTTTACGGTTTCCAATTCGGTAGCATGCTGCTTAAAATACATGCAATATAAATCGAAGCCAAAAAGCGTTGCACTGCTGTTGAGCAAACTATTGAAAGAACTCAATACGGCCCCAAAGAGTACCGCTGCAAAAAAGCCGGTAAATGCCGCAGGCAATACCTTGGCCACCAATGCAGGATAAGCTTGATCCGCATTTTCCAATTGGCCGTCAAAAACGTGCCAAGCAATAATGCCAGGCAATACCACGATAAGCGGAATCACAAACTTGACCAAGGCGGCAAGCAGCATTCCTTTTTGCCCTTCTTTCAAACTTTTTGCCCCAAAAACACGCTGTAAAATGGATTGGTTGGTGCCCCAGTAATAAATATGGGCCAGCATCATCCCCGTGAAAATCGTCCCAAAGGGGATGGAAGAATCTGCTGCCCCGCGCAGGATAAATTTCTCTGGATTGGTTTTCCATAAAAGGTCCAATCCATTACCAAGGTCTCCATCGCCAATCATGAGTAATCCAAAAAAAGGAATGAGCAGTCCGCCTATCAAAAGACCGATGGCATTGATCAGATCCGATACGGCCACCGCTTTCAATCCGCCAAAGAGAGCATAAATCATCCCGATGATGCCTATGGAAAATACACAGATCCAAATACCCCCCCAGGATCCCATTCCCAGTACTTCGGGTAAATTGAACATGGTGCTGAAAGCCAGCGAACCCGAATATAAAATGGTGGGCAGCAAGACGAGACCATATGCAAATAAAAAGAGGATGGACAATAAGGCTTTGGTCTGCTGGTCGAAGCGCTTTTCGATGAATTCAGGAATGGTGGTAATGCCTTTTTTCAGGTATTTGGGCAACAGAAACAGGGCCGTAAAAACCATGGCAATAGCCGCTAAGGTTTCCCAAGCCATCACCATCAAGCCTTCTGAAAAGGCTTGTCCATTGAGCCCCACAATCTGCTCTGCAGAAAGGTTGGTCAACAACAAGGAACCCGCAATGGTTATGGCACCCAAACTTCGACCGCCCAAATAAAAGCCGTCTGCCGATTTTTCATTGGTATTCCGTGTGGCATACCAGGATACCAAGGCTACCATCAAGGTAAATCCGATGAAAGTGCTGATGGTTAACATGCTCGAAATTGGTGTAAAGAATTCATTTGCTTAAAAGGACCAAATTGGATTATACCACTTCCACTTTAATTGCACTTATTTTTCGCACTACTCCGTCCGGTCCTTTTGCTTTGATATCCGCCACAAATAGTAAAGATAAAAAAAAGAGTGCGTAAAAATAATTTTTCATATCGCTTAGTTTAATCACAAACATAATCTAAAATGGATAATTACTTGGCCGCTTTTAGTGGGATGATCACGAAGATCCCAATCAGCGGAAAAGATACCGATGGACTGAAATCACAGGAAGAAAAGGTAATCATCAGGCATACAAAACCAATTCCAAAGCAGGTTTTAATCCTTTTCATAGCATCGGTTTTAATGCTCAAAATAGGCAATGCAATGCAAGCGGAGATGATTGGGAATGGAATGAGGTGCTACAGCGTTTGGAACAGTTGACCGCAAACCATCCAATTTAGCTCCTTTTGGAAAACTTTCATTTCCTATTCTGTAAACTACTCTAGGTCCAGAATAACAGGAGCACCACTTTTTCGTAAACTTGCATAAATCTGCTTGATTTGAGCCTCCATTGCGGTAATTGCTTTCTCGTAGTTCGTCATCAAGTCATTTGCGATTTGCAAACCTGCCTTTGCCGTTTCAGTGGGTCCATAACTACTGCCCCAAATAGATGCACCTGCTGCACCCATTCGTTCTCCTAGGCTTGGCATGTTCTTCTCGCCAATGGCATTTTTTGCTGCGTTGCCATACAGACGTGTATTTAGGGAATCAATTGCTCGTGTCAGCGCTTTTATTTGGGCGTATTCGCCCGAGCTTGCTTCACTAACCCGCTGTTGAGCTACTGCTAATGCCTTGGTATAGTTTTGCACCTTGGCGAAACGCAAATTCATCTTACTGCGTCTCAGTTGCGCATCCATATAGGCGGTTAAATAAGCGTTCTTCTCTGCTTGAGGTTTAGGTGCAAGCGTACTTGGATGTAACGGCTTGAGTTTTACTTTTTGAGCTTCCCCTATTGCGGTATACACTCCATTTTTCAGCACATACAGCCTTGCATTATACGTTCCAGGTGCAACATACCATTGACCTGTTTTGTCATTTCCATTCTTCGTGTTTTGTTCAACCGGCATTTGACTGGTTGCTTTCATATCCCAAGTTACGCGATGCATCCCTTTGCTGTTTTTAAGCTTGAGTCTACGCAATACATGATTGCTAGTATCGCTAATTACAATCCAATACTGCGGCACTTCTGTTCCGTGTTTTTCTTTGGCTAAGGTTTCCCATCCAGGAAAGGGAACATCCTTACCTGCCGTGTTGAGCTCCTTCTCTTTTTCTTGTCTGCTCTGCTTAGCTGTTTTTGTATCCGCTTTGATGTAATAGGTAAACGTAGCTCCATGCTCCGGATTAGCACCATAAAAATGCTGCCCACCTAAAGAGCCGCCTTTCTGCCGACCATCTCGTCTGAGTCTGAACAGATATGCATCGCGTGCCCCAAAAAGTGCTGCATCTTGTTCAAGCACATCTGCTTTTACCTCACGCAGAAACGAGTAGTCATCCAGTACATAAAAGCTTCTCCCAAAGCTGGCTGCCACTAAATCATTATGGTCTCGCTGAATGGCTAAATCCCTAAAGCTGATGGTTGGCAAGCCTCCGTTCAATTGAATCCAATTCTTTCCACTATTGGGAGTGAAATAAATACCAAACTCTGTTCCCACAAAGAACATTTCCGGGTTTACATGATCTTGTACAATACGCCAAACATAATTATTATCTGGAAGGTTCCCTGTGATACTCTTCCATGATTTGCCTCCATCGTTGCTCATAAAAACATAGGGTTTATAATTGCCTTGTTTATGGGCATCCAAGGCCACATATACTTTATTGGCATCATACAAATCGGCTTTTATATCGTTAACATAAGCGCGTTCTGGAACACCGGGCAGCGCACTTACATCGGTTTTGGTCCATGTTTTACCCCCATCGTTACTGCGCTGTATCAGTCCATCATCCGTTCCCGTATACAATAGGTTCTCATTGAGCGGACTTTCCGCTATGCTGGTGATGGTATTATAGGTACTCATTGCATAGAGATCCCATGGGTTTTTATAACTCTGCTTGCGCCCCATGATGGGCAACTCTAAGCGTTCTTCATCTTTGGTGAGATCTGGACTCAATGCGGTCCATTGATCCCCTCGGTTGTCGCTGCGCCACAGGCGTTGTGATGCCACATAAACCCGTGCTGGATTGTGCCTACTCACCAAAATGGGTGCGTCCCAATTGTAACGCTCATAGGTCTCTCCTGCTGCGGGTTGCGGACGTATACCTACACGCTCACCTGTTGCCAAATCCACTCTGCTATACCAACCCTGCTGACTTTGCCCATATACAATATTGGGATTTCCTGGTTCTGTAGCGGGCTGATGGCCGTCTCCTCCAAGAATTACATTCCAGTCTGCATTGGATATTCCTGCTGCATTTTCTGTTCTACTCTTGCCACCTTGGGTATTGTTGTCTTGCGTGCCCCCATATATATTGTAAAACGGTTTTGCATCATCAATGGCTAATTTATAAAACTGGGTAATGGGCAAATTTCCCATATGCCGCCAAGTGTTAGCCAAATCGAAACTCTCATATAATCCACCATCTGTTCCTACCATTATATAATCAGGGTCACTTGTTTTAAACGCCATTGCATGGTTATCTACGTGCTTATTTTTCTTTCCTACTTGCTGAAATGTAGCACCGCCATCATGGGTTACTTTAAAATAATTATTTGCAAAATACACGCGATCAAACTGATGCGGGCTTGCCCAAATTTCTTGATAGTAGTGCGGGCCGGTTCCTCCACTAATTACATCCGATTTTTTCACCCAACTTCTTCCTCGATCGGCACTTCGATAAAACCCTCCTTTTTTCAAATCCAGTTCTATGGCCGCATAAACCACATCTGGGTTTTGTGGCGATAGGGCCAATCCAATTTTACCCATATTTCCGCTTGGAAGTCCGGTCTTTAGTTTTTCCCAAGTGTTACCACCATCTATACTTTTGTGAATAC
Source organism: uncultured Bacteroidia bacterium (assembly GCA_943788195.1). Classification (GTDB taxonomy): domain Bacteria; phylum Bacteroidota; class Bacteroidia; order NS11-12g; family UBA955; genus CALSPH01. The sequence goes on along the minus strand of CALSPH010000001.1, from coordinate 1,302,679 downwards.
CACTTTTTGGGCCTCCGCCCAAGTAAGCAGCTACGGTGCGATGTCGCTGCCAAGTTGCTGCATAAAGCACATCCGGGTTCCTCGGATCCAAGAGTAAATCTGTCGCTCCGGTCCATTCCTGATCCCCCAGTGTTTGCTTCCACGTCTTTCCTCCATCAATGGTTTTATAAACACCACGTTCTCCGCCCGCACTCCATAGCGGCCCCTGAGCGGCCACCCAAACCATATTGGGGTTAGTGGGATGTACGACAATTTTACTGATGTGATTGGACATTTTCAAACCCATATTCTTCCAGGTCTTACCGCCATCTTTACTTAAATAGACGCCATCACCGAAAGAAATATGTCTGCCACCCAGGTTTTCACCTGATCCAACCCACAGATTGCGTGAGTGGGAGTCTAATGTGATGCATCCAATGCTGTATACTTTTTGCTTATCGAAAATGGGTGTAAACGTAACCCCCGCATTATGGGTCTCCCAAACACCCCCACTTCCTACCCCAACATACCAATGGCTTTCATCTGCAGGATCGATCACCACATCAGATATTCGACCGGTCATAAAAGCGGGGCCAATACTTCTGAATTTAACCTCATTGAATGATACACTGTCTATATTTGGAGTTTGTGCTTGCATGAAAATACAAATAAATAGAAATGCAAGGAGTGTTGAAAATTTAACCATGGAGGGCAAATTTAATCTAAAAATTGGAATAGGAAGAGGAGCTTTGCATTGGCGGGATACAAACTTCTATTACATATAAAGCGTGAAAAAGACCTTCTTATTCAATAGAACCCTGTCTATCTTTTTTAGCATGGGGCTTAAGTGCATTGCCTACAGAAGAGGAAAATGTTTAATTTGCAGTCCTTAATGTGAACATCCCCTTCAGGTTTTGGTGCAAAATAATTATACAAGCTAATCACTCACGATAATATCTTCATATTCTACCTTATGCAATACTAACCCTGAAGATGGAGCTATATGCCTTATTTGAGGACCATTGTAATCAATGAAAGATTGTCCAAGATCTTCAATAGACCATGTTCCTTTACCAATTTCTATTAAAGCTCCCATCATTAATCGCACTTGGTATCGCATAAATCCTTTCGCTTTTACCTTGAATACAAACGCGTTTTGAGGGACATATTGTCCTGTAAATTTATTGTTGGACTCTATGCAAGCCAAACGGATTTCACGTTCTAAATTAGCATCTGGAGATGGCTTGCTCGCATAACGTTTGAAGTTATGCGTTCCTTCAAAAAGTTTTACTGATTCTTTCATCTTTTCCATATCAAGTTGTGCTCCAAAATCTCGTATGAATGATGCATTATAAGGATGTGTTTTCTTTCCTGATGAAAAGTAGTAGTGATATTCTTTGCTAAGCACACTTTGGATAATATTGAAGGCAGCATTAACTTGATCTACTGATTTGGCTCGCACGTCTGAAGGAAGATTGACGTTTAGCATTTCAAGGAGTTGCTTGGGGTTCAATTCTTCCATAGTGAAGAGTTCTAAAGCGTAATCATCTGCTGATACTTTGGCATCCGTTCTTCCACAGCCCAGCGTTCTGTAATTGCTATGTTTGAAAATGAAGTCGAATGTTTTATCGATCATTCCATGGACCGTTTTATATTTAGGCTGTTTTTGCCATCCATGGTATCTAAAACCTAAGAATTCAATGCGGATAAGATAAAAGTAGGTCCAGTTTGCCAAGCTTTTTGGAAATGAGTAAAACAATTTCAAAGTTAAATGAATAATTCATCCCTTTCAAACAACTTATGCTAACCATCACACCCAATGTGCTTGATTGACGAATTGAATGTGTATTTGAGATTGGGAAATAGTAGGCAAAACAAACATTAGCCAAGCTACGTACGATTTGTTAAAAACGGATCAACAATTTTCTTTTGAAAGCAGAGGTAAAATTGAAGCTAAGGGCAAAGGAGAAATTGAAATGTACTTTGTTAAATTGAAATCCTCAGAAGTATAATATCGAATGTTAATTTTCAGCGTATTCATTAACCTAAAATAAAATCTCAAGGAAGAAGAATCAGAATCATGACGTTTATTAATAAAAAACTAGCGTTCAAAAAAAACACACGTTACTAATCTCAGCCAACCCATCTCTTTATATATCTTAGCAATTACTAACCAGTAATTAAAAGATATTGAAACAATTACACATTTTTCAAAAGAGTTTTCTAACAACGCTTTGTGCCTTGATACTAAGCAGCGCCTATAGCCAAACTACCTTTTGGTCCGAAGACTTTAATGGATATTCAGATGGAGTAACTACCGGGTCAAACAACAATACCAACAATCCAGCGAATGATTGGACCAGCGGAGGATGCACTACTTGTCCATCAAGCATAGATGATTGGTGGGAAAGATGCTACCAACCAAGATTATGCGGATGTAGAATACAGAGTTAATGGAGGCACTTGGACCCTTGTACCCAACTATTTAGGATGGTGCGGTCTTTATGCATCCTGTGCTGTGCACACCTTATACGGAGATGACAGTGTCAGTGGTGATTGTAGAACAGTTGATGTTGACTGGGTATCAACGACTGTTTCCGTTCCCGGTATCTCAGGAAGCACCTTAGAATTGAGATTATCTGCGACAAATTCTTCGGGTCTAGAATTCATTCGATTTGATAATATAGATATTCAATATACCGCCCTTCTTCCAATGGAACTCGTATCATTCACTGCTCAAGTTAGTGGTTTACAGGTTGATTTGAAATGGCAAACTGCTTCGGAAATTAATAATAATTATTTTATAATAGAACGGTCTACCAACGCGATAACCTGGGAAAAGGTAAAAGATATAACAGGTTCAGGTAATTCAAACACAATTAAGAGTTATGCATTTACAGATCCAAACCCTTATCCTGGGGTATCTTATTACCGTTTGAAACAAACCGATTTTGATGGACAAATTGATTCCAGTCAAATAAAAAGCGTTCGCGTTGAAAAGTTAAAAAAAGAAACCGTAAACTTATTTCCAAATCCAGTTAAAAATCAAATCACTATTGAAGGAAGTGATGCTGAATTGAAAGATATCCGTATTTATAACATGCTTGGGCAAGATGTTACTTACTTAACTCACCAGGCAGTAAATAATGAAACTACTGTGGTGATTAATTTATCAAAACTAAATCCAGGTATTTACTATATTTACACAAAGAACACTGCCCACAAGCTGCTAAAACAATAGCGTCCTTTGGGATGTTGATATTTATAACCAACTATTGGTGATAATAAAAATGGCTAAAACACTAAAAACAAAAATGAATATACTATTGATCGCAATAGGAGCAATACTCCTTGCCTTTGTCCTTATACAGTTTTTTGCTTTCAAAAGCCAAAGGAATATTGAAACTTCCGCTTATGTCGTCAATAAAAAGTATGCTCAGTTTGAAATAAGAAGTTATGAAGCCGCTTTATTTACCACCGTCAAACTCTCAACCAAAGGTTATAAGAATTCTTCCAGTAAAGGGTTTTCTATATTAGCAGGATACATTTTTGGTAAAAACGAAAGAAATGAAAAAATATCAATGACTTCTCCGTTAACCATGTCATTGGAAGATTCGATGACGATGATGTTCATGGTTCCAAAGGAATTTAAAAAAGAAATGCTTCCAAAACCCAATCAATCAAGCATAGAATTCAAGGAAGAACCCGCAAAAACAGTTGCTGCAATACGCTTTAGTGGCTGGGCAGATGACCAGAAAATAGAAAAGTATAAACAGAAACTAAAATCAGCACTCGATGCCGAAGGCATACCCTATTCCAACCGATTTTACTTTTTGGGGTATAATCCGCCTTATGAATTCTTTAATCGTAAAAATGAGGTTATCGTTGAATTGCAATAAGATGCGCTTGATCAAATCTTAGCAAAATAGGTTACCTTTATAATTCTCCAGTAAAAACAGAACGCTGCGTTACTGCAGAAACGAAACTAAAAGAATGGCTGCTTGTTCTAAAAGAGTCCGAAATGGGCATTTAAAATGAAAATACTACTAACCGGTGCGACCGGATACATCGGCAAAAGACTTTTGCCTGTTTTGGTTGAAGCGGGTCATGAAGTTGTATGCTGCGTACGAGATGTCAAACGGTTCAATCCACCTGAATCATTAAAGCAAAAGATTACAGTAATTGAAATGGATCTGTTGAATGCAGCATCGCTAGAACGAATACCTCGAGATATTGATGGCGCATATTATTTAGTGCACTCCATGGCATCATCCAATGATTACAAATCATTGGAGAAAATATCTGCCATTAACTTTAGAAATGCCTTAGCCAAAACCGATATAAAACACCTTATCTATCTAAGCGGTATAGTGAATGAAACCGAACTCTCTAAACATTTAAGTTCAAGAAAAGATGTAGAAATTGAACTCGGCAAAGGAGCATACAGTTTCACCACGTTACGCGCGGGAATAATTATTGGATCGGGCAGTGCCTCTTTTGAAATAATCAGAGATTTAGTTGAAAAACTACCTGTGATGGTTACGCCAAAATGGCTCAAAACGAAATGTCAACCCATTGGGGTTTCAGATGTTATTGCATTTCTATCCAAATCTTTGTTCAACTCAAAAACGTACAATGAAAATTTTGATATCGGTGGACCGGATGTGCTAAGCTATAAAGAAATGATCTTGGGTTTTGCAAAAAGCAGAAATTTAAAACGTAAAATATTCGTAGTGCCCATTATGACCCCGCGACTCTCTTCTTACTGGCTCTACTTTGTCACCTCTACTTCGTATAAGCTTGCTGTTTCGCTTGTTAACAGCATGAAAATTGAAGTAATCTGCCGAGATAACAGAATTAATTCCATTTTGGGAATTGAACCACTGAGTTACATGCAATCATTAGAACGGGCTTTTAATAGAATTGAAAACAACGCGATTCTGTCCAGCTGGAAAGATTCATATGCTAGCAGTGGAATTGATTTTGATATTTCTGAGTTTATAGAGGTGCCCACTTTTGGCTGTTTTGTTGACCAGAGAACAGCCAAAATAGACGCGATGGATGTTTGTCGAGATAAAATCTGGCGAATTGGAGGGGATACGGGTTGGTATTATGCCAGTTGGCTTTGGAGGATACGCGGCCTATTGGATAAGATAGCGGGTGGAGTTGGGCTGAGAAGAGGAAGAACTAGCCATACGCAAATAAACGCAGGTGACACATTAGACTTTTGGAGGGTATTGTATGCCAACAAAGAGAAAGGGCGGTTGCTCCTCTTTGCCGAGATGAAACTTCCAGGAGAAGCGTGGTTAGAGTTTAAAATTGAGAAAGATCAACTTATACAAACCGCAACATTTAGACCCTTGGGTTTATTAGGTAGATTATATTGGTATTCCGTACTGCCCTTTCATGGCATTATCTTTAGTGGAATGCTAAAAAAGCTTACGAAACGCAACAAAACATAAGAGGATGAGACATTGTGTATCCGAATGGGTAAATACCAACCCTAATCATTGCCTTAGATTACTCCACCCTTTTTGGGATAACCCCCAAGCATCTAACTAATAGTGACCAAAAAGATAAACCCGATATTACTATTGCATAATTGAAACAGAGAATTTACATTTGCAGCCCTTAGTTTTACCAATACGAAGGAATGCATATCCTGCCCAGGTGGCGGAATTGGTAGACGCGTTGGTCTCAAACACCAATGTCGCAAGACGTGTCGGTTCGAGCCCGACCCTGGGTACAAAAAATAAAAGGGATTAAGTGTTTACTTAATCCCTTTTTAATGTTTCTTGATTCAATCAGCCCATTTCATTACCACGTAGAATAATCAATCTCTATGGGTAAACGGAATAAGGTTCTAACGGGCTTATTATTCACTTTAGCCGGTCGCCATTTTCCGGAACTTAATTTCACCACATTGACACAAGCTTGTTCGGCACCGTAACCCATCCAACGTTCTTTAGGAGTAACAATGAGCAAATTAGATATAGAACCATCCTTTTCAACTACAAACTCAACGGTGACATTACCCACTAAACCCACTTCTTTTGCTATACCAGGGATATTGATTTGATTTTGCACGAAAGATTGAAAGCTCCCTCCAATGAACTCTGCATCCAAGCCCTTATAAATGGTCTTATCTTCTACATCCGCCATTTTTATGGGACCGCCATCATCTTGATTGTATTTAAGAAAGGAATCCAAATTGGAAATGCCTTTTTTATTTGTAGTTAAATCGGGATCATCCTTGGGTGTATCATCCAGATTATCACTGATTTTATAGGTATCCGTGCGTTTACTGGTTACTACCTTTTTATTATCATTGGTCGGCTCCTCTTTAAAACGATAATCTGGAGGGAAATAGGTCCCCACTTCTTTGGGATCTTCTAAGTTTGCTTTGCCTTGAACCATGGTCCAATTAAACAATGCTAAGATTGAACCCAGGGCAATATTAATTCCGATTAGAAAGAAGGTGTGCTTAAATTTGAGGTTTGATTTTTGATTTTTCATATTACGCATATTAATACCAGTAATACGAAAAAGGTAAATACTATATTTCGTGAAAAGTGCTGCAATTGAGCAGCGGGCAGATGCGTTTATTAAACGGCAGCTAACTTGATGTTTTAGCTTGGGTTATAGGCACAAAATGGGTTTGCCCAATCGATTCAACAGAATATTTTCTTGATCGGTTAGGTTAAAGTAATCATCCTCTCTATTTCCCAATAGCAAGACAATGACACCATTTTCTTCGATATCTGAATATTCAATTATAGATCGGCTATAAGAAGCGGTATAATTACTGGTTTCTTCCATTTCTACATGGAATGTCAATTGTTCATTCTGTCCCAATTCTTTTTTAACCCGTTCGCTTTATGCAAGGAATAATCCATACAAACAACGCGTACGCCATATATCCTTGCGTTAAGTATGTGTAAATATACACTCCTTTTTATGTATAAACCATTGAACAGTATGTATTATTCTCCCTAAACCGTACATTATTCCTGCCCATTATTAATGGGTATCATAAGCCGATAATAACTACGCACCGATTGGTCTGCCCTGATTGCCGCCTTCCATTTGCCTGATGTTAACTGAACCACCCGAATACCTTCTTGTTCTTTACCATTTCCTTATTGGCATGCTTTAGGGGCTATTAATTTCATATGAGTGCCTTACATCAAGTTCAACAATAAAATGCAATGCTGATCATAATATAAAAAACGCTTACCAAGTGAATGATAAGCGTTCTTAATATTGTTTTAAGTATTTTAGAATGAAGATGAATTATCTACCTCAAATGGAAATCTCCAGTAACTCCGAACGGCTTTTCCAGCTCGTTTTGCAGGTTTCCATTTTCCGGAAGTTAACTTAATTACGCGCATGCATTCCTCTTCTAAGCCGTAACCCAATTGACGTTCTTTAGGGGCAATAGCTCTTAGCTGAGTAATTTTCCCATCTCTCTCAACAACAAATTGTATAAATATCGTTCCGCTAATTTCTAAATCGTCTGCAATTTTCGGCATGTTAAAGTTTATAGTGGCAAACTCTTGCAACTTATCTTCACCACCAATGAATTCACCACTTTCATCCACATCTAAGTAAATGGTATTGTCAATCTCAATCTTAGGTTCATCTCCAGTACCCACTTCAATCTGAATAGGTTTTACTTCCGTATTCTCAGTCGCTTCAGTAGTTGTGGTTTCAGTTTCCTCCTCATCGGAATCATCTTCAATTTCTATAATTTCTGGACTGGGTGGTGGTGGTGGTGCTTTGGGCGGCTCTTGCTCCGTTGGTGGAATGAGTTCTATTTGCTCATTATTTGCACTTTTCTTAATGTTTTTCGGTTTATCGGGATTGCTCGCATAAAAAAACAAGCCCAAGATTAAAATTAAAGCAGCATTCAAACCAATTAACAAATTGGTTGATTTCCTCTGATGAACGTCTACTTGTGGATTCTTCTTTAATTCCATAATTTGCTACAAATTTATAAATTTATTTGTTCATTAATACACTTCTGAGACTAAAGGTAAACGAAAGGGCATTCTTTTTTTACAAAAGGGTGGTGTAATGCGTGCCCAATAAATTGTATATCGCTGAATATCTGCTACTTATGTATATAAAAGCAGTATGGGTTAATAATTAAAAAAATAGGTGCTCAGGAATAAAAGGACAGAAAAAGTATATTCCTTAACAGATATTAGGGTTAAAATTTTTAATGTATAGAAATGTATTTCATGAAAAAATAGTTCATTTTTGCAGCTAATAATAAAGGCATAATGAAAAATATATCGGTGATAGGTGGTGGCACAATGGGCAATGGAATTGCACATGTTTTTGCAATGAAGGATTATCAAGTCAATTTAATTGATGTGAGACAAGAGGCCTTAGACAAGGCCTTGGCAACCATTGGGAAAAACCTAGATCGCATGGTGGCCAAAGAAAGAATAAGTGAGCAAGATAAAGCCCAAGCACTTTCAAATATAAAAACCTATACTTCACTTAAAGAAGGTGTTGAAACTGCGGACCTTGTGATTGAAGCTGCAACAGAAAATGAAAGTTTAAAGCTGAAAATTTTTGCAGATATGGATGAACACGCGCCATCCGGTGCAATATTGGCTACCAATACCTCATCTATCTCCATAACCAAATTAGCTGCCGCTACGCAACGTCCGAATAAGGTAATTGGGATGCACTTTATGAATCCTGTACCGATTATGAAATTGGTTGAAGTTATTGCCGCATATCAAACGGATAAGTCTGTGACAGATGATATTATGGAATTGTCCACCGCCATAGGTAAATCACCGACCCTGGTAAATGATTATCCAGGATTTATAGCAAATCGCATATTAATGCCAATGATTAATGAAGCGGTATACTCTTTATTTGAAGGGGTAGCAGGTGTCAATGAAATTGATACCGTTATGAAACTAGGTATGGCGCACCCCATGGGGGCCTTACAATTGGCCGATTTTATAGGGTTAGATGTATGCTTAGCCATACTAAATGTATTACATGACGGTTTTGGCAACCCAAAATATGCACCTTGCCCCCTACTAGTAAATATGGTTACTGCAGGAAACCTAGGAGTTAAATCGGGTAAAGGTTTTTACGATTATGCCAATGGTGTTAAAGATGCAACCGTGGCTGCTAGCTTTGCAAAATAGATTTCTGTCCTAGGTTTTCCCTTTACATTCTTGAGCTTTTAAGTTCAATGGTTCACAATTTGTGAACAAATTTGCCATCTATTCATAGCTTGTTCAATGAGCTTTTTGGCTAACTTGCTGCGCATGGCTTGGAAAAGACTGAATGGGCAACCTATCGAAGATATAGTTATTGAAGTAGAATCTATCCTGTTAAAGGCAATAGCAGAGGGAACTGAGCTGCGCGTATATATTGGAGCCGATAGCCAAGTATATAGTACTCAGATTGAATTTGCAACGGCCATTGTATTCATTCGCAAAGGCAATGGCGGATTCATGCTTGTGAATAAAGAACATATGAAAACAGGCATGGGTATTCGTGAACGGATGATTGCAGAAGTGAGTAGAGCAGTACAAACGGCTTATCAGCTATCTAAACTATGGGATAAATACAATGTTGATTTGGAGGTCCATGCAGACATCAATACCGATCCAAGTTTCAAAAGCAGCGTAGCGTTGAAGGAAGCAATGGGATATATATTGGGTATGGGATATACCTTTAAAGCCAAACCCGATGCATTTGCCAGTTCAAGCTGTGCAAATAAAATAGTCCACTAATACTATTTCTGATTTCCTTTACCGTCAGTTCGAGCGGAGTCCGAGAATTCGGACGAGAACAGGTTATCGTTAGGGGTTTATTATTTCTTTCTAAGCGCAAGTAAGCTGTAAAAAATACAGGCCAAACAAAAGAAACTTTGGGTAATCAGTGCTGCAATTGCGGCTCCGTATGCATTCAGAATGGGTTGCAAATAAATATTTAGGCAAACATTCAATACAAAGGTAATTACTGCCAGTATTACAAGTAACTTAAACCGACCTAAGGCGGTTAAATATGTACCAAAAACATAGGTTAGCGCCATTGGGATGTACACAAAAATTACGGTACAAAAGGTTTTTAAATGGTAATTAAAATCGTGTTCCTTAGGTCCCGACTTATAATAAATTTGATAAATTTCGCTCCCCCAAAATTGAAGTATCAATAAAACCAGCAAAGAAGAAGCTCCAATGATCAAAGTGGATACTTTCATAATGGGTACTACCGTCTCCTGTGATTTGATTTGTTTGGTAAAAATTGGCAAAAGCATGGTGCCAAAAAGTGCAGCCATCATATTTCCAGCATTCAGAATTACAAATCCCTGGGCATAAACTCCTTTGTGATAATTAACGGGCGCTTTAATAAAGTAGTCCATTAATTCCACATCTATTCGCGTAAAGGCAGCCATAAAGAATGCGAGCAACGTAAAAGGTAGACATGAGATTAAGACTTGTTTTAAATGGGTGGGCTGTTCACTGCTTAAAGGAGCCGTTTCCTTAAATATAAAAAACAGAGCAATACCAATTGCAACTATAAATCCGATGGTTTGTGCACCCAGTAAAAGGTGAAGCAACTCTTGATTTTCTAAGGTAAATGCACCAAATATGCCCAGCCAAAGTAATATGGCAACCAGTCGATCGGTTACCGCAACCAAAGACTCCTTACGAAAAGCCTTGGTTACATTAAACCATACTCTTAGCCATTGGGAGATACTCAATAGCACTAAATTGGTCCCAACCCAAGCTAATAAACCTAATGGAATATCCTTTTGCCAACCGATAAGTAGAATGAGTGCAAAATAGATTAAACTTAATACCAGTTTAATCTTTATGCTGTTCCGAATAATGCTCATCGAGCTTTTGGATTCATCAACCGCATCTTTGGTCAAGTAATTATTTAAGCCTAAATCTGTTAGAATAATGAGCATTACGGCCAGATTAAATGCCGCATAATACTGTCCATAAAGTTCTTGGCCCAATTGATTCTGAACCACTCGATCCACAGCCAAAATCCAAAGCGGTTTAACCAAAAAGTTAACTACTTGTACAAATGCTAAGTCTTTGATAAATGCTTTCAGCTGCACTTTACAAATGTGGGTTTAATGCTCCAATAAATCAAAACATTTTTGCGATTACTTCAGTTCAGCTTTAAGAAATTTAGCGGTTGCACTGTGTTTAGACTTAATTATCACTTCTGGACTACCTTTAGCAATGATTTCTCCACCACCCATTCCGCCTTCTGGCCCCATATCTATTATATAATCAGCCAACTTGATTACGTCCATATTGTGTTCAATAACTGCTATGGTATTCCCTCGATCAACCAGATCCTGCAGTACTTTCATCAAGACGTTCACATCTTCAAAATGCAAACCGGTTGTGGGCTCGTCTAAAAGATAGAACGTGCTTCCCGTATCTTTTTTACTTAATTCAGAGGCTAATTTAACACGTTGTGCTTCTCCACCAGATATCGTTGTCGAAGACTGACCAAGGGTTAAATATCCTAAACCAACATTATGCAATGTTTCAATCTTTCGTCTTATCCGAGGCATTTTCGCAAAGAACTCAATGGCCTCATCAATGCTCATATCCAGTACATCATTAATCGACTTACCGCGATATCTTACTTCTAAGGTCTCCCGATTATAGCGTTTGCCTTGACACGTATCGCACAACACTTCAACATTGGGTAAAAAATTCATTTCAATCGTTCTTTTACCACCGCCTCTGCATGTTTCACATCTGCCACCCTTTACATTAAATGAAAAACGTCCGGGCTTATACCCTCTGATCTTTGATTCGGGGATGTCGGCATAAAGTGATCTAATATCGGTAAAGACCCCAGTATACGTAGCAGGATTACTTCTTGGCGTACGTCCTATAGGTGATTGATCTATACGAATTACCTTATCGATGTGTTCTAAGCCATGCACTGATTTATACGGTTTGGGCTTATAATGCGATCGATATACGTGATGGCTTAATATTGGGAATAAGGTTTCATTAATTAAGGTAGATTTACCAGAGCCTGAAACACCCGTTACACAAATAAGTAAACCCAAAGGGAATTCAGCAGTAATATCCTTTAAATTATTCCCTGTTGCCCCTTTAATAATAAGCTTCTTTTTCGTTGCCTTTCTTCTTTTTTTAGGCAGTGCGATTTCTTTCCTGCCTGAAATATAATCTGCTGTTAATCCTGAACCTTTTACAAATTCTTCAGCATTGCCACAAGCGGCAATTTCTCCGCCCCCTTTTCCTGCACCAGGTCCTATATCCACGATATAATCCGCTTGTTCGATCATTTCCTTATCGTGCTCTACAACGATGATGCTATTGCCCAAATCTCTAAGTTTTTTTAGACTTTCAATTAGGCGTGCATTATCTCTTTGATGCAAACCAATACTGGGTTCATCTAAAATGTACAATACATTAACCAGTCTTGATCCTATTTGCGTTGCGAGTCGTATCCGTTGAGCCTCACCTCCACTTAGTGTCCTTGCAGGGTTATTTAGCGTTAAGTAGCCTAAACCAATCCCTAACAAAAAGCCAATACGGGTCTTTATTTCTTTAATTACTTCTGAGCCAATGATTTTTTGCTTTTCATCGAAGGTTTTTTCTACTCCATTTATCCAATCTGCAAGGTCATTGATGTTTAATCTTGCAAGGTCTGCAATATTCTTGCCGTCCAATTTATAATGAAGAGCCACCTCGTTTAACCTACCTCCTCTACAAGAATTGCAAGGCTCCAGGCTCATAAACTCTTCGGCCCATCGATACAATTTATCATCCTCTTTATTGTAGTACTGCTCTTCGATTCTGGGGATTACCCCTTTAAAAGTAGTACTGAAACTGGATATGCGCCCTCCTCTTTTTTCAGACACTTTTACAGGTTCAGTCAAACCATAGAGCACTGCATTTAATTGCTCCGTAGTAATTTTATTGATGCTGTCGGCCAAGCTAAACTTCATATGTTTTGCCACCGCTCTTAGCTGGGTGAAAGTCCAATTATCCCTAAGTTCTCCGATAGGTACAATTGCCCCTTTATTAATACTACGGGTACGATCTGGAATGATTGTATTTACATCAATTACGGATTTTTGCCCCATACCCAAACAGTCATTACACCAACCGTAAGGAGAATTAAACGAAAAGGTATTCGGTTGTGGTTCATCATATGCGATGCCGCTCTCTGCGTCCATCAGATTCCTTGAAAAATAGAACAACTCATTATCCTCATATCTTAGAACCATGATTGAACCCTTGCCCATTTTTAGTCCAGTTTGTACGGCCTCTCTAATTCTAACCTTATTCGCAGATTTGCCGTCCATGCGATCTATGACTAATTCAATATCATGAATTTTGTATCGATCTAACTGCAGGTCTCCTGTAATATCTGTTAACTCTCCATCAATACGTACCTTGGTAAACCCTTTACGGGCCAATTGCTGAAACAGCTCTTTGTAATGGCCCTTTCTACCTCTTACAAGTGGAGCAAGTACCGCAATTTTCTGTAAACTAAAATCGGTATCGATGGTACTTATGATTTGCCCTTCAGAGAAACGCTTCATCTTTTTACCTGTTTTATAGCTATATGCAATTCCAGCTCTAGCATAAAGAAGTCTTAGAAAATCGTAGATTTCAGTTATGGTTCCAACGGTTGAACGTGGGTTTTTACTGACCGTTTTTTGTTCAATAGAGATGACTGGACTCAGTCCATTAATTTTATCTACATCAGGACGTTTCATATCCCCAATAAACTGTCGGGCATAAGCGCTAAAACTTTCTAAATATCTGCGCTGACCTTCTGCAAAAATAGTATCAAATGCTAGGGAGGATTTACCACTGCCACTCAATCCAGTAAAAACCACCAGGCTGTTCCTAGGAATGGTTAGGTCTACATTTTTTAAATTATGTTCCCTTGCCCCTATTATTTCGATAAAATCTTGGTTTGGATTCACTCCTGATTATCCCTCCACTCATAGACCCATGCACTTTGGATCATTTCTAGATGGCCCTCATTACACTCTTCCTTTTTGCCCACAAAGTTGGGTAATTCAAGCACCCATTCCATGAGTTCGGTAAATCGAATTCGGTAAATTTTTGCTTCTGAAAATTCCGTTCCGAATTTTTCAAATAGTGCAATGGCTATATCTTCATAGTCATTCCATTTTATTGGTAAGTTGAAATCCATTAGTGTCCTATAATTTGTGATTGGTCTGGAATGATTACTTCTATATCACCGTCCTGCTCCAGTTTGCATTGACATGCTAGGCGACTATTAAATTTGGGGTTCCTAGCACGATCAACAAAATCTTCTTCTGCTTCACTCATTTCAGGTAGAAAGTCATTCCCTTTTTCCACATAAATATGGCATGTACTGCATGCACACACAGCACCGCAATTGTGGCTTAAATGCACTTCATTATCTAAAGCAACATCTAAAATAGTATCTCCATCTTCAATTTCAAAAGACTCCACTTTATCTGGATTGTTCTCATATTTGAACGTTACTTTTCCCATTTATTCCGAATTATTCTGATTTTCTGCAAAAATAGGACAAAATCAGATGGAAATTGTTTGTGCATCGGATTATTATTTTCATAATTAATCAGCAGGCAAAGGGTTTAATTATTGAAGGGTACGTTTTTCAGGTTGAGATTCATGAATGATTGGTCAAAATATTTGCGGCAATCAAATTGCAACTCAACGTTGTATCAAATTTTAATAATACATACTGTACTGTACCGCTCAATAATATAAACAAGGCCTCGAACGTTGTTTATAGTGCAGACTAAACTTTACCTACTTTTATATTTCATACTTCATGAAGAAATTAAAACACATCCTGAAATGGTTGCTGGGTACTGCTGTGCTCATCCCAGTTGTAGTTGTTATCCTATTTTATGTCTTCAAAAAAGACATTGAAGCTTATGGTATCAAAGCCGTAAATAATGAATTATCAGTTCCATTTTCCGTTAAAAGCTATCATGCCAATTTGTGGAAAACGTTCCCTGATTTTGCATTTACTGTATATGATATAAAAATAGAGGAGTCTTATCCTATTTATAACCAGCCTTTTGCGGAAGCAAAAGAAGTCAGTTTAGTATTCAATATTTTCAGCGTGCTAAACGGAAATTTCACTGTAAAGAAAGTCAATGCAGATGGACTAATTGCCCGTATAGGCACAGCAGAACAGAACAACTATGAAATATTCAAGTCTGCCGATTCAGCGGATGAGAGTTCTTCTTTTCATCTTGAAGACGCCTTGGTATCCGATGGAGATATTAGCTATTGGAACAAAGATCGAAAACTAAAAATAAGACTAAAAACTAATCAAATTCAGGCGGCATTGAGTATAGGTGAAACTACATCAAAATACGACATTGAATTGACTGGTAAATTAGTGCATTACATCAATAAGCGAGACACCACCATCAGCAATAAAAAAGCAACATTAAAAACCAATTTCATAGTAAACGAAGATTTGAAATTCAACATGATTGATTTGGTTTTAGAACAAAGCGAAGTAATCGGTCAAGGAAATTTTTATTCATTTACAAAGGATAACCCTACCATGGATTTGGATTTTAAAAGCAAGGATTTAACCCTAGTTCAGCTCATACCATGGCTTCCCGCAGGAAGTTTTGACCCGAATGAATACAAAAGTAGTGGAGTGGTCAATGCCCACGGCACAGTAAAAGGGCCTTTAGACAACTTAAATGGTTTAATTGAGTTTGACATCAAACACGGATCACTCACCCAACAAACCTTTGATGTGGAGTTGAAAGAAATTATCACCTCGGGTAAACTTCAATTTGGCAAAAAAGAAGAATTAGTCATCCATCAATTTTCTGCACAACTAGATGACAAACCCTTGCTTCTTAGTTTTAAACTCACTGATTTCGAAAATCCCTATATCGATGTGAAAGCCAAAGCAGACTTAAGTCTAGAGAAGGTTGGAAAGCTAACGGGCATTGAACAGATATTAAAAGGACTCGCTAAAGTAGATGTAAGCTATGCTGGACTAGTTAAGCAATTAAGCAATAGCAAAACAGCTGATCAATGGTCAGGTGAGGGTACCGTTGAATTGATTAATGCGGCAATATTCAATAGGGACCAATCAAAAATTTTGAGTCATCTCAACGGTACATTCAAAGTAAAATCAAATGTTTTAAAAGTTACCAAATTAAATGGCTTACTTACGGAAAGCCCTTTTCAATTTTCAGGAGAAATTTTTCCGGTTGCCACGTATCTATTTACCCATCAAAATAAATTAAAGGTAACCGGTAAGCTACATGCACGACATATCAATTACGATAAATTAAAATACATCATGGTTGATCAGCAAACATCTACCCAAAAAGATGAAGTTTACAGCCTACACAAGGGCATCTCGGCAAACCTTCGCGTTGATATTGACAGTTTTTCACAAGGCAATTTTGAAGGCCAACAGATTAAAGGACAAGTGCTTCTTGCCAATCAAATTTTAAAGTTGAGCAATATAGGAATACGTTTTTATGAAGGAAGTCTCGCAGGAGATTTAACGGTAAGACAATTGACTAATGGTGATTTTGTGCCGGTGGGTTCATTTAGATGTACATCGGTGCCTATAAAAAAGCTGTTTAAGGCATTCGATAATTTCGGTCAAGATGAAATTACAACTAAAAACCTTAGCGGTAATCTAAATGCCACCATGGATATTGCTGGCGTGTGGGACAGCACTTTAAGATGTGATTTTCATCAATTCTTTGCCTTAATCAATATCAATATTCTTGATGGAAGACTTCAGAATTATGAGCCGTTGAATGCAATGGCACGTTTTGTTAGTGTAAAAGAACTCATGGATATTCAGTTTGAGCATCTTAAACAGTCCATAGAAATCAAGAATAACTGGATTTATTTAAGTCCAATGGAAATCAAAAACAATGCAGTTAACTTAGAAATCCTACAGGGAAAACACAGCTTAGATAACGACATGGATTATCACTTCAAAATTCGTGTTAATGACCTTTTAACCAGAAAATACAAATTGCGTCAAAAGCGAGATGAAACCCAATATACCAGTACATCAGATGGAGGAATGAATTTATTGATTCATATGTTTGGCAATGCGGATGATCTTAAATTTAAGTATGATAGAAAAACAACTGGAAAGGTAATCAAAGAAGGCTTTAAAGAAAGTACACAAACGGTGAAAGGCTTATTCCGCAAAGAACTGGGATTAAAGTCGAAGGATACACTAATTGTTGAGCCAAAACATTTGGAGGTAGATTGGGACGAATAGTTCTATTTCAAAGCTTGATTTAATTCTGTAAATTTGGAACAACCTTTGTAATCTACTTGACATGAGAAAAAGCTTTACCATACTCTGCACCTTTCTATTTATTATGCATTTAGGTGCTTCTGAGTTAAGTCCTTTGTACTACAATCCCTTCAAGAAAGAGTTCAGACAAAGCCAATTTGAACCAGATCCTCGGCACAAGGAAAAAACGGATTGGAAAGAAAAGGTAACTTTTGGTGGAACCATGAGTGTCAATTTTGGTACATTTACTTTCGTTTTACTCAATCCACAAATCATTTATAAAATAAATGAGACTACTTGGCTGGGTGCAGGGCCCTATTATCAATATTTAAGGCAAAATATTGGGGGGTCTATTTTAAGTTCAAGTATTTACGGAGCTACCGCGTTTGGCAGAAAGTACATCACAACAGATTTATTCCTACAGGCAGAATACAATCAACTTTTTTTAAAGAATAGTTCAGGAGGTAGAACAGGACAAGGCTATGGGATGGCAGGTGGTGGTTACCAACCTCATCCCAACTTTTATCTAATGGCCATGTATATTTTCACCCAAGATCCAGGAGGTTATGCACCTTATGGTGGCGTTCCCTGGGTAATTAGAGGAGGAATTATATTATAATTGTACCATGCCCAATTATCACAATGACCCCAACATAATGGTTGGCGATTTGGCTAAATTTAAACTAGCCACTTGTACCACAAATTTTACCGATGGGTTGACCGATGAAAAAGACACCCTAAAAGAGCGACAAGAAAATACTGAGGACATTTCCAAGCTTCAGGATCGTTTGTATGCAGAAGGCAGACAAGGCCTTTTACTCATCTTTCAAGCAATGGATGCCGCGGGAAAAGACAGCACAATTGAACACGTTATGTCGGGCATCAACCCACAGGGTTGTAAAGTGGTTAGCTTTAAACAACCTTCAAAGTCAGAACTCGCACATGATTTCTTATGGCGATGCAGCAAAGAAATTCCCGAACGCGGATACATTGGAATCTTCAATCGTTCACATTACGAAGAAGTGCTGGTGTGTAAGGTTCATCCTGAATATGTACTGGGGCAGAACATTAATGATCTCGACTCCACAACTAAGATGAACCAAACATTTTGGGATAATCGATATGAAAGTATTGTAGATTTCGAAAAACATCTCAGTCGAAATGGTTATACCATTCTGAAGTTCTTCCTTAATATTGGTAAAGATGAACAGCGCAATCGATTTTTAAGCAGGATTGATGATCAGGAAAAAAACTGGAAGTTTAACACAGGCGATTTGGCAGAACGAGAATTATGGGACGAATATCAAAGCGCTTATGAAGAGATGATTAAAGCTACTCATACCGAAGAAAGCCCGTGGTTCATTATCCCCGCAGATCATAAATGGTTCATGCGATATGCGGTATCTGAAATTATAAAGGATACTTTAAAAACAATGGACCCTTCTTTCCCCACCCTGAATTCGAAAGACACTGATAAGCTTGTACAAGCAAAAGTGGCCCTCAACAAAGAATAGCAGCGTTGAATACTTGTGGCTTAATTCTAGGCTTTATTTAATAAGTTTGGGTTATGTATACAGAGTACTTAGACGATGTTGAAGAAAGTGGTTTTCAAGGTGTAATGCTCTTGGGCAAGAAAACCTTTGGAATTCAGTTATTAATATCATTAGTATTTACCTTAATAAGTATTTTACTCACCCTTGCTTTTTTGGGCAATGATTTTTTAGAATTTATCCAAGAATTACAAGCAGTTAAAGGTGGTAAAGATATTGAGGAATTGATGCCTTTGATTGGGGAAATGGCTTCGAGTTTTGTTGTTATAATACCCATATCTTTTGTGTTATTATCATTTCAATATGCCCTTTCTCTAAGGATCAATGATGACTACATTAAATATCAAGACTTTAACTTGCGCAGGTCATTGAATGCTGCCTTTAAGAAAGATTTTATTAAAGTTCTATTATGTACACTCATCCTTTTGGGAATAGCATTTGTCTTGGGAATTCTCACGTTTTTACTCACTCGTATATTCGTATCTATGCAGTCCATTGGGCTAATGATTGTTTTTATGTTCGTTCTGCTTTTTATAATGGCTATGCTTTTTATTCGCACCATGGCAGCCTATGCTTACATTGTACACGATAATCAAAGACCCGTAAAAGCTTTGCAGAGTAGTTTTGGAACCATTACAATGGTGCGTGCCTTAATCCTGCTGGTTATTGGAATAGGATTCGTTATTGGCTTAGGTTTGGCACAGGTTATGTTTGGAATTGTTCTCGACACAATGATATCGAATAGCATCCTTTCAAAACAAATTCAGCAAGGAGCAGTTTCTGCCTTAATTTATCCGCTCATGATAGCTGGGATTAGTAGTTTATATTTTAGGTATAACCGCCCAGCTTCCACTTCCGAAGAAGAACAAGTTGGTGAACATCTCATTTCCGAGTAAAAAAAAACTCCCTGAATCTTGGGGAAACAGGGCGCTTGGTTAAATTTATAAAGATTAGAACAAGTTCTTATTAATCTTATTCATAAATTCTTCTTTGTAGTTTTTACCAATAGGTAATTGTCTGTCCGATAACTCAACCTTATTTGAACTTAAGGACTTGATATGTTTCAAGTTAACGATAAATGATCTGTGCACTCTTGAAAAGCGATCTGCAGGTAATTTGGCTGCCATGTTCTTCATGGTCTGAAGTGTAATGATTCGTTTATCACCATTGATATAAATCTTCACATAGTCTGCTAAGGCTTCAATGTACCGTATGTCTGAATATGCAATTTTAATCAGTTTCTGCTCCGATTTAACATAAATAAAATCCTCTTCAGATTCCATAGGCGCCTCATCTTCTGCCCTTCCGGCATCATTACTTCGTAATGAAAAATACTCATTGCAACGTTGCACGGCTTCAGCAAAACGTTCAGGTGAAATAGGTTTTAGCAAATAATCAATCGCATTTACTTCAAATGCCTCAACTGCATATTCTTCATAGGCAGTGGTAAACACGACTAATGGACCACCTTTAATGCTTTGTGCTAAATCTAAACCACTTACTTCAGGCATATTAATATCCAAAAATACTACATCTGGATTTTCTTTCTTTATGGCCTCAGAAGCTTCTATCGCATGAACACATTTCTTAACCATGGTTAAGCCTGGGGTGTTGTTGATATGGCTTTCAAGTATTTCTAATGCAAGTGGTTCATCGTCCACAATGATGCATCTTAAGTCTTTAGAATCTGTCATAATACTAGTTTTAGACCCACGAAGTAAGTACTTTCTGTTTCTCTCACAGAAAGTTCATGTGAATTTGGATATAAAATCGATAAACGTCTCCGTGTATTCGCAATTCCTATTCCTCCGGGTTGATCCTTCAAGGGTAAATTCTCAGATGGGGCTTTGTTATTTTCTACAGAAAACTCGAAGTGATCTCCTTCCAATTTAACTTGAATTTTCACCCATGCGCCTTGCGCAATACTGTTAATCCCATGTTTTATGCTGTTTTCAACAAAAGGCACCAGCATCATGGGTTCAATTAATTTACCTCGAAATAACCCATGCTTCACCATACTGATGGAGCCTCGGTCACTCAACCGTATGCGTTCCAAATCCAAATAATTCTCTAAATACTCAATTTCTTTATCCAACCCAACCTTTCCTTCGGCACTATCATAGAGCACATAGCGCAGCAAACCACTCAATTTAAGTATAAAATTAGGGGTTAAATCCGACTTTTTTAGAGACAAAGCATATAAATTATTCAAACTATTGAACAAGAAATGTGGATTGATTTGACCTTTTAAGAATTTCAATTCAGAAACATTATGCAGCTTAAGCAGCTCTTTATTTTTTCGTTCCTTTTGATAATAGTCTTTCAATAATTTCGCACTGGTTGTAATGGCTACAGTGAAACCAATACTGAAACTATTGATTAAAAAGAAACGCAAAGACCATACTTCCTGACTAGCTGATGAATCATTGCTGAGAATGACATAATAAATAACAGCCATTGGGAAGAACACCGTTGAAATACTTAATAAAAGACTGGCTACATAGGAAAGATAATTGCGCTGCAGTAAAAACCAATTCATCAAATAGTAATTATTGAAATAACTCACTGCAGCATGAAAAATGAGAATCACTATGCTATTTAAAAAAGCATGCATCAAACTCCCACCCGGAGAGAATGTTAGACTCCAAAACAATGCATACACCAACCAAAATGGAATATGGTATAACTTGTACTTAGAAAAGTTATGAATTACTCTATCTGCCGGACTATGGGTTGTTTCTGAAATACTCACTGTTTATTTGGATTTGCATTATCCCTAAATAATTTGAATAATGCATACCCCCAATTGACGATATCAGATGTTTTATCGATATACTTTTCCTGACCCGATGAGTGGAGAAAAGTTTCCTCAGATTTCTTAATAGAAAAAAATGGAGCCAGTGCAACAAAAAACAAGATGTTGATGGCAAAAAGGAACAATGGCACCTTCCATTTTCGTTCTTTTAATTTGGGTAATTCCATCTGCTGCAAAGATAGTTTAATTTTTTTTGATGGTTAATTCGCCAATAACTGACGCATTAAGGTTTGAAAGGGCTGTGCGCTTGATCCAGGATAATAGGTAACCATAATTTTAAGCAGTGCATTTTTTTGATTGGATTGACAGCAATTCTCTAAACTTATGTTGCCGTAACTAGGGTATTCTACATTTTCTAGCTTTACTCCCATCAATGGCTTTAAATAATGCCGTTCAAAATTCATTTTCACACCCCCATCCATCACTTCTAAACGGGTGTCTGATAAATAATTATAATACTTAAGGGCTATTACACGGGTCCTTAAGAAGTCCAGCATAAAAGAGACTTGAACATTCTTTTCTAGCAGATTATTCCAGAGAATTGCTTCGTACCCATCGCCCTTCTCCGTATGCAAGTGAGCATTATCCTTGCCTAACAGATATTCCTCATAAGCTCCACGAAGCACTGCCAGATCATTCGTACATTGAACCATTTGCCATTCATCAAATGCTTGTTTGAACTCAAAATTGCGTAATAATATTTTACTCGGACTATTCAAATAATGGATCGTGTTAGGAAAAAACGTCCATTTATGTGTTTTATTGTACTTCTTGTAATCGATTATGTTAAGTGTTTAGTGCATCAAGAATAAATTTTATCCAATTCCAATAAAAACAACTACTTTTGTGAGTGATTACTCACTATATGACGGAAAAACAACTACAAATCGTGGAAACAGCTTTGCATCTTTTTGCGGAAATGGGGTTTGATGCAGTATCAACTAACAAAATAGCGCAAGAAGCCGGTGTATCAGAAGGCCTTATTTTCAGGCATTTTCAAAACAAACTGGGCTTGTTGAACGCCATTATGCAAATCGGGGCAGAAAAAATAGCACTGTTCTCTGAACAAATTGAAATTCTGGCAACACCTGAAGAGAAAATTCAAGCTGTTCTTGAGCTTCCCTTCCATATCAAAGAAGATGAGTACCCATTCTGGAAATTGTTAAACGGTCTTAAATGGCAGAATCAATACTATGATCAAACTGCGGTGGCTCCTATCCGAAACATTATAGAAAAAGCTTTTAAGGATATGAATTATTCCAACCCGACAACAGAAACAGATTTAATTCTTGCTTACACAGATGGACTTGCCACTTCAATACTGCTCAAATCAACTGAGGTGGACAAAAATGAATTATTAAAAACACTGCGAAAAAAATACAATTGGATCTTAAAGAAATAACGGAATGAAAATAATTATCACAGGAGCAACGGGCATGGTAGGTAAAGGTGTCCTCTTAGAATGCTTGGATCACCCCCATGTTAACCAAGTGCTATCCGTTGGAAGGACACCTCTAAATTTAAAACACCCTAAACTCAAAGAACTCATCTTAACAGATTTCTTGAATTTCAATTCTGTTAAAGGCCAATTTGAAGGGTTTGATGCCTGTTTCCTTTGCATGGGTGTAAGCTCAGGTGGAATGAAAGAAGAGAAATACAATCTACTCACGTATGAATACACCCTGGCAATCGCGAAAGCATCAATTAGTGAGAATTCTGCAATGACATGCACTTATGTCTCTGGTGTAGGTACAGATTCTTCAGAACAAGGTAGATCGATGTGGGCCCGCATAAAAGGAAAAACGGAAAACGCATTGCTGAACCTTGGGTTTAAGCAAGCATTTATGTTTAGGCCAGGTGCCATCATCCCACTCCGCGGAATTAAATCCAAAACTAAATTGTATCAATTCATGTATGATTATTTCTTATGGGCACTAAAACTCATGCGCAAAATATCTCCTAATTCAATTGTGGATACTACTCAAATTGGCCATGCCATGATTAATGCCGTAACCAAGGGCTATCATCAACCAATCATTACCCCAAAAGATATTATTCAGCTGGCACAAAAAAGCTAATTTAAGAAGTCATGTCTTATTTTATTGACTGGTGCACTTCAAATTTTACGGTCATTATATATTTTCCTTTGAAATAGAACAATTTGAACTTTACATTTGTAAAAAAATATCATGACCATAGAAGAAATAATAGACCGGTTAAAACAAGGAAATCAAAACTTTGTCGCAGACAAGTTAGATGGTAAATTGCAAGATAGCAGCAGGCGTAGCGAACTTACAGGCGGACAACAACCTCATACCATCGTGCTTAGCTGTGCGGATAGTCGAGTGGTACCAGAATTGGCATTTGATGCTGGATTGGGTGAACTATTTGTAGTGCGTGTTGCAGGTAATGTGGCCAACACTTCAAGCCTTGCGAGTATCGAATATGCCGTTGCACATGTAGGCAGTAAGCTAATTGTAGTAATGGGACACCAAAACTGTGGAGCAGTTACTGCAGCCATGGCTGGTGGTGATAATGGACACAATATCAATCACTTATTGAATCACATTCAACCTGCCTTATCTGTTTCTCATGATGGTTCAACTGTAAATGACGTTGTTAAAACCAATGCAAAACTTACCGTTCAAGAAATGATCTCTAGATCTCAGATTATCCGAGAGGCAGCAGAAAAAGGACATATTCGAATTGTTCCTGCCTATTACAATTTAGATACTGGAGCAGTAGATTTTCTGTAACAACCATGAAAAGAGGTTTTAGAAACACTATTCTATGCCTACTCGTTTGGGGGTCCGTAATCCCATTAGCTATGGGGCAATCTTATAACAATGATTTAGGTGCTTGGTATATGTACTTCTGGAATGCAAAAATCAAAGAGGGCCCCATCGGTTTTCAGGGAGATATTCAGCATCGGAACTGGAATTTGGGGGGAGATTTGGAACAACTTTTGATTCGTGGAGGAATAACCTACTCCCCTGCTAAAAACATAAAGTTAACCTTGGGCTATGGAAATATAACGACAGGTACGATGGGTGTAAACCTGAAAAACACTACAAATGAAAGACGTATTTATCAAGAAGCTCTTTTGCCCCAAAAAGTGGGCAATCGTGTTTATCTTACCCACCGATTTAGGTATGAACAACGTTTTGTTGAAAAGCAAAATTTTAGAACCCGCTATCGGTATAATCTGTTTATTAATATTGCGTTGAACTATAAAGAGATGCAAAAAAGAACTGTTTATCTGGCCTTGTACAATGAACTATTCATCAATGGTCAAAAAAAAGTTAGTGCCACTTCGTCTACAGAATACTTTGATAGAAACAGAGCTTATGTGGCCATGGGATATCATCTAAAAAATAATTTAAAAGTACAGCTGGGCATCATGAATCAAACGAATAATGCCATAGGTAAAAATCAACTGCAGTTGAGTATCCATCATACAATCCAGGGAAAACAACCCAAATAAAATAGCGATTAATAAATAGTCAGTTTACAAGAGAAAATTATTCTATTTTTCACTCCAATCCAAACTGTATAAAAACTATATTTGCAGCTTAATGCAGCACATTCGAAATTTTTGCATCATTGCCCATATTGACCATGGTAAAAGCACCTTGGCTGATCGACTATTGGAAACAACTCAAACTATTACGAGTCGTGACATGAAAGCTCAGCTTTTGGACAATATGGATATAGAACGCGAACGTGGTATAACCATTAAGAGTCACGCCATTCAAATGAATTATATTCAAGATGGCAAAAACTATATTTTTAATCTCATAGACACACCGGGACACGTTGATTTCAGTTATGAAGTTTCAAGGTCAATTGCAGCCTGTGAAGGAGCTTTACTTATCGTAGATGCGTCACAAGGAATACAAGCCCAAACCATCAGTAATCTGTATTTGGCCATTGATCAGGGTCTTGAAATTATCCCAATACTAAATAAAATGGACTTGCCTGGAGCAATGCCAGAAGAAGTTAAAGATCAAATTATTGATTTGATTGGTTGTAAAGAAGAGGAAATTATCCCTGCAAGTGGCAAAACAGGCTTAGGTGTGCAAACCATACTCGAAGCCATTGTTAAACGGGTACCTCATCCACAGGGAGATATCAATGCCCCGCTAAAAGCGCTAATATTTGATTCGGTATACAATTCGTATCGAGGGATTATTGCTTATTTCAAAATAGAACACGGTGTGTTGAAACAAGGTGACCAAGTTCGGTTTATGAATACTGGTATGACCTACAACGCGGATGAAATTGGCGTTCTTAAATTGGAACAAGAGCCAAGAGATCACCTCAATGCGGGCGATGTTGGTTATATTATCAGTGGTATTAAAAATGCTAAAGAAGTAAAAGTAGGTGATACCATCACGCTAGAGGAGAATCAGACTCAAGAAGCCATTCAAGGTTTTGAGGATGTTAAACCCATGGTTTTTGCAGGAATATATCCAGTAGACACGGAAGATTTTGAAGAGCTTCGTGAAAGCATGTACAAGCTCCAGTTGAATGATGCGAGTTTAGTTTTTGAGCCTGAAAGTTCAGCTGCCTTGGGCTTTGGCTTTCGATGCGGTTTCTTGGGAATGCTGCATATGGAAATCATCCAGGAGCGCCTTGAAAGAGAATTCGGCATGACGGTGATTACAACCGTGCCTAACGTTAGTTATATTGCTCATACCAAAAAGGAGGGGGAAATAACCGTAAATAACCCGGTAGATTTGCCCGACCCTGACAAACTATTGTATGTTGAGGAACCTTATATTCAGGCATCTATTATTACTGCAGCAGATTATGTCGGCCCCATCATTACCTTGTGTATTGAAAAAAGAGGGACCATTAAAAACCAAGTCTATTTAACCGCCAACCGAGTTGAATTGATTTTTGAACTTCCATTGGCTGAAGTTGTTTTTGATTTTTATGATAAACTTAAATCCAATACCAAAGGGTATGCCTCTTTTGATTACCATTTAATTGGTAGAAAAGAAAGTAAGTTGGTGAAAATGGATATTATGTTGAACAAGGAGCCCATTGATGCGCTCTCAGCAATAATACATAAAGACCGAGCATATGATTTAGGAAAACGCATCTGCGTAAAACTTAAAGAATTGATCCCAAAACAGCAATTTGAAATTGCCATACAGGCAGCAATTGGCGCTAAAGTTATTGCCAGAGAAACCATATCTGCAATGCGTAAAGACGTTACCGCAAAATGCTACGGTGGTGATATATCCCGTAAAAGAAAATTACTCGAGAAACAGAAAAAAGGTAAGAAACGGATGAAACAACTGGGTAATGTTGAAGTTCCCCAATCTGCTTTCATGGCTGTACTAAAATTGGACTAGTGCGCGGTTTAGTAAAAACCATATCCCCCTTCTTTACTCAGTTTTCTAAACCATTTTGGATGATGTGTTTGGGTAGTGTGGTTTTTTGCGCTAGTTTTCAAATGGTTATTCCCAATATGCCCGATTATATCGAGTCTTTAGGTGGTGGTCGTTTCAAAGGATATCACATCTCTCTTTTTGCATTAATGGCACTTATTTCTAGGCCCTTTAGCGGTATTCTCACCGATCGTATTGGTAGAATTCCTGTGTTAATGTTTGGTGCGGGTATATCCTTTGCTGCAGGCTTGGGGTATTTGTTTGCCTTCAGTTATTGGATGGTGTTATTCATTCGTTTTTTACACGGTATGTCAACGGGGTTCACACCTACTGGTGCTACTGCTTATACAGGTGATCTTGCACCTTCTTCGCGCAGAGGCATTGCCATGGGTATTGTAGGTATGAGCAACAACCTTGGTATGGCTATTGGCCCTATCCTAGGAGGGTATATTTTTAATCAATGGGGCTATGATTGGATCTGGATTGTTTCTTCGGCAATTGGGATCTTGGCCTTACTCATTTTTAAAACATTACCTGAAACCGCAGAAAATACACATCGGTTTAAAATGAGCAGCTTGAAGATAAAACTTAAAGACTTTTATGAGCCGAAAGTATACGGTCCTTTCATTGTGGTTTTTGCGGCCAGTTTCGCTTTTGGAGCTTTCTTAACCATAGCATCCGAGCATTCAAAATTACTCAGTATAAAAAACTTAGGAGTGGCTTTTACCATCATGACCGTATCCTCCATTTTTACTAGACTTTACGTGGCGCACCTTTCTGATATATATGGAAGAGTTTGGGTGCTGCGCATTTCGCTTACTTTACTGGCACTCACCATTTATTTGACGAGCCTGGTTACAGAAACATGGCAGTATTTAACAATTGTCGGAATTTGGGGATTGTGTCAAGGTGCAGGATCGCCTACCCTTTTTGCATGGACCACCGATAAGGCGGATGAAAAATATATGGGAAGGGCTTATGCTACAGTTTTCATTGGACTTGAAACAGGTATAATTTTAGGCGGAGCACTCACCGGGATATGCCAAAACCTTACACCCAATATCATGCCCGTTTATTGGTTCACAAGTATTGTCGTGGCAGCTTCAGCCGTTTTTGTTTGGTTAACCAAGATCGATTTTAGCAAAAAGGATTATAAATCTAGAAAGGCACTTGATAATGCCTAAGATACCAACAGTATATGCACTTGTACTAGCAGGTGGTAAATCCAAACGTATGGGCAAAGATAAGTCTCGGATTATTTATCATCAAAAAGAACAAATGTATGAGGTAGCCGATATGCTAATGTCCATGGGGCTAAATACTTCCATTTCGCTGAACAAAACGCAGCAAAATGACTTAAACCCCAATTATTCTTATATCATTGATGCATACGAAGACAAAGGCGCTTTAGGGGGAATTTTAACGGCCATGGAACTTCACCCAAATAAATCTTTGTTGGTTGTTGGCTGTGATTACCCTATGCTCCAACGCTGGGATTTAAATCACCTCATCTTTGAATCAGAAAAAAATAAGCGATCCATGGCATATCAGGCACCAGACAGTCTTCTCTATTTGCCTACTGTAGCATATTACACAATAGATATGCTACAAGGATTTAAACAAGCTTTGGTTTCAAACCAATTGAAACTTCAAACCATCTTGGGAAATGCCAAGGTGCATAAACTTAAACCACTAAATTCCATTAGATTTGCTACTGCGAACACTCCTGAGGAAGAAAAGGAGATCAGAAAAGAAATTGACCATGAATAATCCTACCCAAGCCATTCATATTACCCGTGTTGAAGTTGATACGGTTGTTGAAAAGGATGATGCCCTGGCAGTGGAAGAGCCTGTTGAAATAAGCATATCCGCATTCACAGCAAACCCGCCATTACTCAATAAGAATATCAGTATCACGATGCGAACACCTGGCACCGACCTGGACTTGGCACTGGGCTTCCTTTTTACAGAAGGCATTATTGCAGACGCAAAGCAGGTTGATGGCCACGAAACAGGGGAAAACACCATTAACATACTATTGAATGATAGTATGCCACTGGATCTAAGTAAAATTGAACGTCATTTTTATACGAGCAGCAGTTGTGGAGTGTGCGGAAAAGCCAGTATCGACAGTATCAAAACGGTTTGCAGACTTCAGGATATTGAAAGTACATTTTCAGTTCCTAAAGACTTGATAAAAGCTTTACCGAATGAATTGAGAAAGCAACAGGAAGTATTTGAGAGCACTGGTGGTTTACATGCTGCTGCATTATTTGATCTAAATGGCAAACTAATGCAATTAAGAGAAGATGTTGGCAGACACAATGCATTAGATAAATTAATCGGATGGTCCTTTCAAAACGACAACCTACCCTTGAATCAACATCTCTTATTGTTGAGTGGAAGAGCAAGTTTTGAGTTAATTCAAAAAGCCGCAATGGCAGGTATAAAGTTTATTATGGCCGTTGGAGCACCAAGTAGTTTGGCGGTAGAATTGGCCAAAGATTTTGACATTACTTTGGTTGGGTTCTTAAATGAAAACCGATACAATGTGTATCACGGTGTTGAGCGGATAGAACTTGGATAGTTTTGAGTATTTAGTTTTGAGTACCTAGTAAAACGCTGTGCTTCGATACTTTTGCTATGCAAAAAATCAGCATGACGCGTTTTTGCCCAAATATTTAGAACGAAAGAGTCACTTTGAGCGGAGTCGAAAAGTAGACCGCTGCAATAAGATTATCATTTTCATTATCAAACCAAGTTAACCAAAAGCGAATAACCGAAACTTCTCACTTCAATTTCCTAACTTTGTTAAGTGCAAACCAAGCTTTCTTTTTTCCTCGTCATTATTGCCTATCTACATATCCCATCAATGGGTAAGGCCCAAATCATCTCCTATGGAGATTCGGATGAGGCATTGGATAAGGTTATTGTTGCAAGAGCTGCTCCGGAATTTATTGCCAGGGGGTATGTAAGTTTGGAAGATTACTTGGAGGAAAAACTATTTCAAGATATTCGTACAGGCTTTAGCATGCAGGCTATTGGAGCAACAGCCTTGGTTTCATTTACCATTGATAAAAACGGGTACCCAAAAAATGTAGACGTTTCTAGTATGGAGTCGCGATTGATCTTTCCATTGCAAACGGCATTGGACAGCATGCCCCGCTGGAAGCCAAGGATTAAAAATGACCGAAATGTAAAAACAAAGATGGAGTTTTACTATCTGATTACCCAAGTAGAAATGGGTCAATTTGTTGTTACTCCTGAACGCATGCCACCCAAGTTTGACAAGACTACGCGCAATATAAAAATCGTAATCATTACTGCCTGTGTATCTGCATTGATTGCGGCCTGGGCTATTCTATAATCAATTTTTCAATGAACAGTCCTTGTTCGTCTGTGAGCAAATAAATCCCTGCATCAACCCCATTTAATTGGATCGCGTTCAATCCTAACTTCACCCTCAAACTTTGTATCAATTTTCCACTCACATCATGCAATTCTAATTGCAGTTTTGTACTTGTATTGTTTTCGATATAAAGCTTTTTGCCGGAATTTGGATTGGGGTAAACGTTAAGTTGCTTGGATAACTGTGAAACTGACAGAAAATCTCCTACTGTGAACTCTACACTGTCTAAAGTTTCACATCCAAATGAATTAGTCCCGGTTACATATATTTTTTGACCCTGACCCTTCTCAGCAATCAAATAATAAACCACGGAATCGCCATTCTGGTCTATTTGAACCCCTTTACTATCCTTCCAAACATATTTTAGAGTTGGGTCCGTTGCAAGCAAAGTATGATAATACCAAGATGCTGAAATTGAAGTATTAAACACTGGAACATCAACCCCAAACAACGTAGGCACATTGATTTCTTCCTTACAAACTCCCTCGGTTATTTGCAGACGAAATCTTTGACTGTCAGCAATGATCGGTGTTGTGTAGACTCCCGAACTGGTAAAGCTGTCTAACCTTAGTTCACTATCCATATCGCGTTGCACAAAAATTTCATACGAAATTGAACTGCGTTTTGGATCAATATTCCACACCACTAGATCATTTTTACAAATTGAATCATTGGTTATAATGCCATAGCTCGCGTTAATTCTGGATTGTGCGGTAATGGACTGTGTTTCTTCGTATGCTCCGCATTCTAATTGATTCAAATCGGTTAATGAAACGGTTAAGGTCGAGTCACCCATGAGTTCAAAAGACACTAAGCTATCCATGGGTTGAGGCACTCCATTTATATTAACAGTATAGTTGTTGGTAGTTAGACCTCGAATAATCAGGTGATCTTCTTGACCTACGCATACATTACTCTTCCAATCAATACTGCTGAATGGTTTAATGCAGGGTGTGGTTGAACATACAATCGCTGCACTGGTGCTTTTTGGGCAAGCCGTAGCACTGACAGATCTGAGCAACAACTTAATTTCCACTCCTTTTTGCAGGTTGGAGAATGTATGACTTAACACACCTGGGCCCAATTCAATCCATATCATTCCACTATCCTTTGATACCTCATAACCAGATACACTTGGAACAGCATTCCAATTAATGGTGATGCTGCTGTCTTTCTGTGCACCGCAATTGGCCGAAGGTACGTTTGGCGTAGGTAAGGTATACTTCACAATAGAATTGGAAAGGTCAGAAATGCAACCATTATTATATAGCTTTACGTCAAAAATAAAAGAATCGCCTGCAGATGGACTAATTGATACCGTATCCTTTGAACCCGTTTGGTTAAGGTTTCCATTCACAAAAACTTGTGCAGAATCATAACTTCCACTAGTTTGGATCAGGTAGCGTACTGGAAACAAATTACACACCGTGTCGGCTTTGTCAATATCCGTAATCGTTAAAGTAGGTTTTGGTGAAACGTTCACACGTATGGCATTACTTAGCCTTACACAATTCGTTAATGTGTTAGTGGCTTCTACTCGATAATTTCCTGAATCTTTCACCCAAAGTTTTCTTCCGTTTTGATTTCCAGGCAACCATTTATATTGGGTATTCAACTGAAAACTTGCTTGTAATTCTATGGAGTCTCCTTCACAAAGTTCGATTGGGCCTATGTTTATTATGTTCGCGATAGGAGTTGCTTTAACGGTTACCTTCATAGAATCCAATTTACTCCAACCATATTGATTCCTTGTTCGTAAGGTTACCCATTTTATTCCAGAAGTGGTATAGGTAACGCTCGATGTTTTTGATGTATCGGAAGTTGGATTGCCACTCGGCATCTTCCATTCATAGGCTAATGGAATATTGGTGCCATTGCCTTTTAAAACCACAGGTTCATTTGCACAAATAACGGTGTCGTTACTTTCAATTGTTGCAGTAGTTACAAGGTTGCTAATTCCATAAGTAAACTTTTTTGCATAAATCACATCCCCTGAATTCTGATTATTGCTATTTGTGGCATTTACCACTGCATAAAAGTTGACATTACCTACATCCGAATTAGGTGCTTTCCATTTAAAACTCCAATATATACTATCCGTACTTGTACTGGAATTAGAGCTGCCTGTGTGCGATACATACGACCGTGTTTTGCCACCAACAAAAGCAGTCGAAGCTTGACTACTCCCCGTAACTGCTGTTAATGAACCTACTGGTGAATCATCCGATTCTTTAAGTACGGTAAGGCTGAATCCAAATTTACTGGTACCTGTTTTTTTGAATGCTATGGTCATGTTATAAGTGGTATCTGGGAAATACCCCCCACCCAAAAATCCGGTATTATGCAACAAATTGGTAGTTGAAGCAGCGCTGGTTTGAAGAGCAGTTCCCGTATGACAACCTGCGCAACTGCCTTCGGATGGGGCATTCGTATTACCTGCTATGCCGGTTCCAGAACTTCTACCAAAAACCGACAAACTTGAATACAGCAAAGCTATAGATGCACCGAAAAAAAATAAATATAAGTAGCTTTTCTTCATCTAAATTATTATTTGTTGACAACAAATATGAAGAAAAAAAATGGTAAATAGGTGCATTTACTTTGTCAAAAAAGCTGCAAACCTTTTGGCATTTTCCACATAAACTCGGGCATTTTCTCGAATTGAATTAACCTGTTCACTACTCAATGATTTAACCACTTTTGCAGGTGAACCCAGCACCAAAGAGTTTGGTGGTATCACTTTATTTTCCGTAATCAGTGCGCCTGCACCCACAATACAATTCTCTCCAATCACTACATTATTCATAACAATTGCACCCATTCCAATAAGCACATTATCACCTATCGTTGCACCATGCACTATCGCTCGATGACCAATGGTACATCCTTTACCAATAGAAACTGGTTTATTTGGATCCACATGTACCACGCTGAGATCTTGAATATTCGAGTTCTCGCCTATGGATATCAAGTCATTATCTCCCCGCAAAACAGCACCATACCAAACACTGCTTCCTGGAGCCAAGATCACATTGCCAATGACGGTGGCATTTGGAGCAATAAATACATTTTTGGCGATTTGCGGTTGATGTTCTAATATTGACATAATTTTATAGCAATAATATGCAAAAACTGATAGTTAATATCAATCGACTCTTTGGTATACTCCCCCCTGATACGTCTTCCTTGAAAGGTGATGAAATGAGTAAGGTAAATACCATTTCAAACGCCTACCTGCTTTTGGAAAATGATCGAATCGTAGATTTTGGCAAAATGGAAGACCTTCCAGAATCCAATGCCCCAAGAATAAGTGGAAAGCAATTTAACATCCTACCTTCTTTTATTGATTCGCATACCCACCTGGTTTTTGCGGAAACCCGCGAGAATGAATTTGAAATGAAAATTGAGGGTAAAACGTATGCAGAAATTGCCGCTTCAGGAGGTGGTATTTTAAATTCAGCTAAAAAAATAGCTCAATATGATGAATATAGCTTATTTGAAAGTGCATATAAAAGAGCACAAGATTTAATCCAATTGGGAACGGGTGCAATTGAAATCAAAAGCGGATATGGCTTGGATCCAGAAAATGAATTGAAAATTCTGCGTGTGATCAATCGACTTAAAGAGGCGTTGCACATTCCAGTAAAACGAACCTTTTTAGCAGCACATGCTAAACCGAAAAGTTTTGAAGGCGGATACAGCGATTATGTGAAGCATATGTTAGAAAAAACCTTCCCACAGGCGGCCCAATTGGCTGATTATATCGATGTGTTTTGTGAGAATGGATTCTTTACGGCCAGTGATGCTCAAACCATAATTGATGCTGGTAAAAAGCATGGATTAAAGGCAAAAATTCATGGAAATCAATTGGGCCATTCGGGTGGAGCTTTGGTTGCAGCAGAAAACAATATATTGAGTGTAGATCACTTGGAGTTTTTGAATCAAAACGAGATTATGGGGCTTCAACGATCCAGCACATTTCCAGTCGTTCTACCCAATTGCTCATTCTACCTAAAGATGCAATATGCACCTGCCAAGGCTATCATCAATGCTGGGTTACCGCTTGTAATTGCCAGTGACTTTAACCCTGGGTCTGCTCCTAGTGGCAACCTATGGACATGCTGGAGTTTAGCCTGCACACAAATGCGTATTACTCCTGAACAAGCCTTTAACGCGCTTACGATTAATGCGGCTGCAGCCCTAGAACTAGAAAAAGAAATGGGCAGCATAACTAAAGGCAAGAAAGCGAATCTAATTTTTACCGCTGCCCAGGATAATATCTCTTATTACCCCTATAGTTTCGGAGAAAATCATGCCGAGAAAGTGATGGTGGATGGGGAGTTTGTTTCTAATTAATAATGTATAATTGAAAATGAAACCTCATTCAATCTTTTCAATCCTTATTTCCTTTACTTCTTGCATTTTGCCTGTTCCTGCAGTGAAAAGATTTAGTTCCCTGAATCCAAAAAGAATAAGAACCGTCAGTCTCAGCGGAGTCGAAGACTAGGTGGTTTTAAATTTTCAATTTTCTTAGTCAATCAGAAACTCAAAGGTGTCATCAACCACCTGATCGAGTGCTTCTGGCAGCGGTTTGTCATCATCAAATGGATGTGAGACTCCAAACGTATGCCCCCCTGATTCCAATTCTATTCGAATGGAATGGGCAATGTGATCATAGAACATTCCAGATTCTGCCGCATCAACGGCTAAATCGTCTTTAGCATGTAATAGCAGGAGTGGTTTTTCATAGTTTGCAGAAACTTCGGCCATATCAAAACGATGCGACTGAATGGCATAATCCTTGAAAAATTGAGGGTATAAAGGCAATTTCTGACCGGTGCGTTTATTATCCACCCACCAAACGCCATCTTGCTCCCATTTTTCTATGGTTTCTTTTCTGAATCGAGATTTCATGTCAAAGAAAGGTGCCCAAGCTACTGTTTTCTTTACCCGTTCATCCTCCACCGTTTTTATGATTGCCATGGTTGCTCCTCTACTATGCCCTACCAGATAGATCTCATTTTTATTCAAATGAAAATGTTCAGATTGAGATTCAACCCAATCCAATACTAATCCAATTTCAGTGAGCTCTATACCGTAATTGTTGTTACCAAACGCTTCTGGATCGGCAAATTCAGTTGGTTTATCCGGGGTTGTTCCATTTCTACTAAAATTAAACTTACACCATGCCAAACCGCGGGCAGCCATCTGTTGAGAAACCGCATTGAATGCGCCCCAATCCTTAAACCCTTTAAATCCATGCACAAAAATAGCAAGCGGCTGAGTTCCACTTTTTAAATCCTGATACGATATATCCAAAAGGATTTCTCCTCCTTCAAACCCTTCGATAAGGTGCTCTTCTTTATTTATTTTTGCCATATACTTGATACACTTGTACCCAAGCCATCGAATTTAGCTATTGGGGGTGCTTGTTTTGTAATTTCACACTTAATCTGGTTTAAAAACGTATACTCCACTTTCACTTGATCAATAATTTGCTGAACCAAAGTCTCCATAAAATCAACCGGTTCCTGTTTCAAAAACACCTCCTTAACCACTTTAAAAAGATGCTCATAGTTCACAAAACGCTCATCAATCTGCTCAAAGGTGCAATCCAGATTTACGAGAAATTGGTTTCCCATTTTCTTTTCTTCAGGATAGTAACCATGCATTGCATAAAACTTCACCTCTTTTAATGAAACTGTTGTATTTGTCATCCGATTTCTAATTGCTGCAAAGAAAAGAATAAATAACAATCTAAAACGCATTTAGGTAGCTAATTATTATGTTATAAAAAACCCTTTTTGAACCTATCTTTGCCACAAACTACTTGAAACTATGTCAGATAAGGAAATCAAAAGCTTTGATTTTAACTTCATTGAGTTTATTGAGATTCTGTGGAAACATAAGATGAAATTAATCATCCTTGGCTTAATCGCCATTGTGGTTGCATCTATTTTTTCTGCTCCCTTTTTCATCAAACCAAAATTTAAATCTACCGCTGTATTTTACCCCACAACCAACAACTCTATTTCCAATGCCTTGCTTACCGAAATAAATGCAAGAGCAAATGACCCCTTAGAATTTGGTGAGGAAGAAGAGGCAGAAAAGGCACTTCAGATATTGCAATCATCCAAACTACAAGGAAGGTTAATTCGTAACTTCGAATTGAAGAAACATTACAATATTAAAAAATCAAGCACCCCCAATACGGACTTAGGAAAGAAAATAAATTCCAACATCAAGTTCGCAAGAACACGATATCTATCTATAAAAATTGAAGTGTTGGACCATGATCCGATCATGGCTCAAAATATAGCCAATGGCATTCTAAATCTTTATGATACCATTAAAAATGAGATTCAATCGGAGGTAGCCATACCCGCCCTAGCGATTGTGAAACGTTCTTTGGACGCCAAGGAAGCTCAAGTGGAGGGCATCAGACAAGGCATGCGTAAGTTGGGAGAAAAAGGAGTCACCAACTATGAAGAGCAATCGCGTGCATTGGCTGAAGAAATCTACAAAGCTCGTTCAGCAGGAAAAATGAGCAAAGTAGCTGATTTGATTGAACAACAAAAAACCTTAGTAGAATTTGGAGGCAACTCGGTCTCATTGAAAGAACAACTGGAATTGGAAGAAACTAAACTATCTGATTTACGCTTGAAATATGAAAAAGCAGAAATTGATGTGAGAGAGAAGCTTCAGAACTTGTTCGTAGTGAGCACTGCGGATGTTCCGGAAAAGAAGTCTTATCCAGTGCGATGGTTGATTGTAGCTACCACACTCATTACCACAATGCTTTTTGCTTCTTTGGCACTTTACATTTTTACAAAATACAAAAAGCCATAGTTGGTATGTCCAACCTTGCTTCATCTAAGAAAATTATTTATGGTTTTGGTACTCTAGGACTAATCATATCCCTTGCTTTAAGCTTTCTGGGTTGGTATGTTTCTCCAGTCATCCCAATTGCCTTATTCATTCTTTTTCTTCTCGTAGTAAGAACCGATTTATACATCCTGCTCATTGCTTTCTTGGTTCCTTTATCTATTCCATTAACGGATATTGCAGGAGGCATTGGAGGTTCCTTACCTACCGAACCCTTGATTGCCATTCTAATGATTTTTACGGTGGCTAAGCTTATGGCAGGCTATACCTTTGACAAAGCCTTTATCTTCCATCCCTTGAGCATAGCCATATTAGCTGGATTGATATGGATGCTGGTATCCGTTTATTTTAGTGAAATTCCCACCAATTCAATCAAGTTTTGGATTATTCGTTTCATGTATGTGTTGACGTTTTATTTCCTCGCAGGGCATTTATTTAAGAACCCAAAAATGATCATGCGTTTGTTTTGGGTGTTATTAGTAAGTACTACAATCCTTGTTTTATATACCAACATACGGCATGCGGGTGAAGGATTTGTGCGCACACATTCATACTTCATCTCCCAACCGTTTTTCATGGATCATGGGATTTATGCTGCTGCAGTAGCCTTTCTTTTTCCTGTGGCCTTATTCTTCATCTTAAATGGGCACACATTGGGATTAACACGATGGGTTCGCATCTTGGTCCTTTTTATGTTCTTCTTTATTTTTATGGGGCTGGTATTTTCTTTCACGCGCGCTGCTTGGGTAAGTTTAGTTGGCGCCCTTGGCTTTTTGGGTATCATGAAATTCCGAATTCGGTTTTCATATCTACTGGCCGTAGTATTGATTGGCGGTTTCTATGTATATAGCAATTGGGAACAATATAGTTTTGCTATGGAAGGAAACACCAAAGGCAGTGACGATGATATCGAAGTGCATGTGAAAAGCATTTCTAATATTAGTACCGATCCAAGTAATATGGAACGTGTCAATCGCTGGTCATGCGCCATAGAAATGTTTAAAGAACGTCCCATCGTAGGTTTTGGACCTGGAACTTATACGCAGCTCTATGGATCGTATCAAAAGACCTCAGAATTAACCATCATATCTACCTTTACTGGAGATTTGGGCAATGTGCATAGCGAGTATTTTGCTGCTTTAAGTGAAATGGGTGTTGTTGGATTGCTTGCTTGGCTATTCATGATTGGGGCCGCAATATTTTATGGCATGCATATCTATTACTATAGTCCAATTCCCAAAGATCGCATTTTAGCAATGATTGCTTTATTGGGCCTTCTCACATATTTTATTCATGCTTTCCTGAATAATTACTCCGAATTTGATAAAATTGCAGTGCCCATGTGGTCTTTTTTGGCAGTGATCACTGCACTTTCTATAAAAACAAAAAAGGCAATCCAAGCGGCAAAAGGCTAATGATGAATGGGCAGAGCACCTTTAAAAAATTCTTGAAAACCGTAACCGGTCCAATTGCATTAGTCATTATTGTAGTTTGGATTCTGGTAGCGCTTTTTGCGGTGATTCTTTCTCCAGACAAAAGTCCTCTGGCAGATAACATCAATGGTAATTTGGCTTTGCGGCCTCCGGGGACGGAACAAGTCGTTTATAAAGATTTCAATTCCATCCATTCTTCTAAGACCAATTGGTTTTCTACCCATTTATGGGGTGAACAAAAAGATTTTGAAGAAATCCCCGTCTACGCCCACTCATTTCAACATGATACTGCCCAACTCGTAATTTTCGATCGAGGTGTACCTAAAGAAACCCTATATATCCCGCTGAATAAAGCGGACACCATTGCATGGAAGGATAAACATTTCATCACACGAAGTTTTCCCTGGGGTAGTGATAAGCGTGGACGAGATTTAAAAAGCCAAATATTTCATGGGGCTCGAATCAGTATACTGGTTGGTTTCTTCTCCTTAATTATTGCATTGAGTATAGGGATTACACTGGGATTGGTATCGGGTTATTATGGGGGCAAAGTAGATCGCGTGATTCAATTTGTGATTTCCGTGATGTGGACCCTCCCCACTTTTGTGCTGGTACTGGCTTTCAGTGTGAGTCTGGGGAAAGGGTTATGGCAAATGATGCTGGCCATTGGATTGGTGAGTTGGGTGGATATTGCCAGACTGGTTCGTGGACAGGTATTGAGTATTAAGGAAAAAGAGTACATCCAAGCTACCAAAATATTGGGCTTCTCCGATATTCGAATTCTATTCAAGCACATTTTACCGGTGTTGCGTGGTAATATTCTAATTGTAGCTTCATCTAACTTTGCATCTGCCATTCTGCTAGAAGCGGGACTGAGTTTCTTGGGAATGGGTGTTGCCCCACCCACACCTAGTTGGGGAATGATTATCCAAGAGCATTTCACCTTTATAACCTTCGGCAAGGCTTATTTAGCGTTGATTCCCGGCATTTGTCTTGCCAGCTTAGTGCTTAGTGTTAATTTGTTGAGTAATGCGCTAAGAGATGTGTTTGATGAGCGGCAGTAATTATATGCTTTAGCTTAAGATTGCTTCGAGCTCACCATTTTCCAAAGCCATTCGGTAGGCCTTGATTAACATGGCACCTAAATTTTTATACGGTGGAATGTAATCGTAGAACTTGGAATTTCCCTTTAACTTCTTTTCTAAGTCCAACCAGAATGGTTTCCAGTCTAAGGTACCGTGTTTACGCAACACCTCTGACATATCTTTAATGAGCACATCATTTACAGACATGGTTCCAATTTGTTTGGTGGAGACAATTTGAACATCTTGTGCATTCTCTAATGCTTTGGCTACTTGATGATATCCTCCACACGAACCCAAAATAGCTACTTTGGTGCTTTGATTTAATATATCAATCGTGCCATCTAAATAATAACTATGACCTCTATGCACGGCAACATCGGGATACCTACCCATGGCAGCAAACAGTTTAGCCAACTCCTCTTGCCCCTGCGCTTCTCTGCTAGGTTTATTCGCAAATATCATCACCGGAAATCCTTTTTTGGAACGGATGCAGACGTAGTTGTATTGATCCACGATGCGCCAGTTGGGATCACCCGCAAAGCTGTTGATGAAAGAACGATAACTCGCTGTGCCATCTTCATCATCAAAAAATAAATGCTGCTGAATATTCTGCCCATCACTAAACATATCTTCAGAACTCAAACGTGTTAAATCAGGCAAGGTATAACTTACTTTATCCAAAGGAGTTAAGCGACTCGCATCACCACCACATAATTTATAGAGCATGCCATAGATAAACTCACCGTAACTATTCCCTTCACCAGATTTCTTGACATAATCCATGAATATTTTATGTCGAAAGGTATTGGCAAGAAAAGTATCGGTTAAACTTCCGAAAATATCTGCAACCTCAACCGCAGCCACAATATCACCCGGATTGCTATCCAAGTCATCAATCACCAAATCCAACAAACTGTCTTTTTCGGATAAGGTCATGGTGCCAAAAAAATCATCTAAGGTATTAAAGCCTGCACACTCCTTGATAAAGGTCCTAAACCGGTTAAAATCTACTGTTTTTAAAAACTGATATCCTGATTGTCCCTTCAGCCTAGATTTCATTCGCTTATACAGGCCAAGAAACGAACTGGTATAAATTTCTTCCTGGGTATATACCATCAAGGTATATATTTGTTGCGGACTGGAACTTGCCACTGTTCTGAATCGAACGCCTTCATTCGGGTTATCATGCAATTCATTTACATCGTCTACTTTCAAATGACTCAATAGGTGAATTCCACGCTCAATACTACGTGACCCTTTTAAATTGAGTCGCCTTCTTTCTTCTATTAACCAATCCAAGTAGACCGAATTCCATTTAGTCATTTTGCTGGTCATGTTTTGCGATTGTACCAAGCTTAAACGTCCACTTAGTAAAGCATCTATGTTCTTAAAACTATTTGAGCTTTGGCCATGATACCCATAAATTTCGGTGATCTTTTTTAACACTGGGTCTTGTGAATTAACTACCACTTTACTCACTGGACTACCCGTGCCTAAATATTGTTTGGTAGAATAAGGGTCTTGGTAACTCACTTGTCGTACCACATTTTCCAAATACGGAGCCCTTTTATATCCTAAACTAGCTCCCAAAGTTTCATACGGATATTCTTTTCCTGCATACAACAAAAAGTCCTCAGCAAATTTACGATCTGAGATATAATTATGATACTTAATGAGAATCAATGCTTCTTTTTGATATGATTTGCAGATGGCCAAACAGACTTCGTCACTGCTTCCATCATACAAACTATTTATAATTTTAAAACAGCGTTCATAATAGCTGAGTCGCTCATAATTACCGTAGTTAATCGATTTGACAAAGTTGAGTGTTTTGGCCACTTCTAAATTTCGTTTCCCTACGTTAGGAAAATTTGCATCAATGTTTTTTCTAAAGGTATCAATAGCATCAATATAGATCCCATTGGCACGTTGGTTAATCACAATCGTACCCATGTTGATATTACTATCCGCCTTAC
This sequence comes from uncultured Bacteroidia bacterium, assembly GCA_943788195.1. Taxonomy (GTDB): domain Bacteria; phylum Bacteroidota; class Bacteroidia; order NS11-12g; family UBA955; genus CALSPH01. The sequence goes on along the minus strand of CALSPH010000001.1, from coordinate 1,260,820 downwards.
CATCCATTGCATCAATACGTAACTGTTCCCTTGCAACCGATTTCAAGAAATCAATTTGCCCATAACTACTAAAACTAAGGAAAATAAGTACTAAAAATATTAAACGTCTTTTCACGATACTACAAGTTAACGCAATAATTCCCACAAAACCAATGCCACACTAACGGATATATTAAAACTATGCTTGGTACCGAACTGAGGGATTTCTACACAATAGTCGCATTCACTCAAAATTTCGTCTGCAACCCCATCTACTTCGTTGCCAAAAATAAGAGCGATGGGTTCCACTTGAAATAGTGATTTACTGAGTTCCAGGCTTGCTGAAGTTTGCTCCACCCCTACAATCCGATATCCTTGTGTTTTTAACAGGGCAATTGCATCCGATGTTTTTTCTGCATACTCCCATTCAACCGACTTTTCTGCGCCAATGGCCGTTTTGCGAATTTCTTTATGAGGTGGTGTTCCCGTAATGCCACATAGCACGATTTTTTCTATGGAAAAAGCATCTGAGGTTCTAAAAACACTCCCTACATTATACAGACTTCTCACATTATCCAATACCACCACTACCCTATTCTTAGGTGTGTTTTTGTATTGAGAAATTGTTAATCGGTTTAGCTCTGCATTTCTTAACTTGCGCATTCGTTTATTTTAATGAGCACAAAAGTAAAGAAAGAAACCCCATTGATGAAACAATATCATGCGATCAAGGTGAAACACCCGGGTGCATTGTTATTATTTCGTGTAGGTGATTTTTATGAAACCTTTGGTCAGGATGCCATTGTTGCATCCAAAATTTTGGGTATTGTACTCACCAAACGGGCGAATGGTTCAGCAAGTCATATCGAATTGGCTGGATTTCCACATCACAGCTTAGATACGTATTTACCCAAATTAGTCCGTGCAGGTCAACGTGTGGCGATTTGTGATCAGCTTGAAGACCCTAAAAAAACCAAAACCATTGTTAAACGTGGTGTTACTGAATTGGTTACCCCCGGGGTTTCCTATAATGACAATGTTTTGGATGCAAATACCAGTAATTTCTTAGCCGCGGTATACTATGGCAAGGATCAACAAGGGATAGCATTTTTGGATATTTCAACAGGTGAGTTTTTGATTGAAGAAGGTGATGAAGCCTATATCTCCAAATTGTTGGGTTTGCTAAAACCAGCGGAAGTAATTGTCTCCAAAGACAAATCGGCATTATTTGAAACCACCTATAAAGACAAATACCTCTGTCAATATCTAGATGATTGGATTTTTCAATACGATTACGCGTATGAACAACTCACCAGTCATTTTAAAACCAGTACACTAAAAGGCTTTGGAATTGAAAAATTGGGATTGGCCATTATTGCAGCTGGAGCTTGTCTGACTTATTTGGAGCAGACGCATCATAAAAACAACGGTCACATCGATCGTATTTCACGTTTAGCACAAGAGAATTATGTTTGGATAGACGAATACACCGCACGTAATCTAGAACTCATTTACCCCACCAATCCGGAGGGCAAATCCTTACTCAACATCTTGGATCAAGCCAAAACGCCAATGGGCAGCCGTACGTTAAAAAAGTGGCTAATTTTACCACTTAAGGACGTGAAACAAATTCAATGGCGCTTGGATACAGTGGAGCATTTTATGCAAGATGGGTTCAACAATGAGCCATTCGACAGGGCATTGCAAGGCGTTGGTGATTTAGAACGGCTGGTTTCTAAGGTTGCATTGAGACGTGTTGGTCCAAGAGATGTAAAACAACTGGAACGTTCTTTAAACCAAGTAGCGGTTATCCAAAACTTACTTAAAGAAAATAAAACACTTGCCCCACTTGCAGATAAACTTGCAGATACCCGGTCATTAGTTGAAAAAATATCCAGCACCCTATCAGAAGAACCGCCAGCAGCAGCGGGTAAAGGAGGCACATTTGCCTCGGGTTTTAATGAAACATTAGATGAATATACGAGTCTTTCAACTTCGGGCAAATCCTTTTTAGAAGATTTAAAAAACCGAGAAGTAGAACGCACTGGCATAAGCAGTCTTAAAATTAGTTTCAATAATGTCTTTGGATATTATTTGGAAGTTACGCATGCACATAAAGACAAGGTACCTGAAGAGTGGATTCGCAAGCAAACCTTGGTGAATGCGGAGCGCTATATCACCGATGAACTCAAAGGTTATGAAGACAAAATCCTCAAGGCAGAATCTCAAATTGAAAAACTTGAAATCGATCTTTTTGAAACCCTAGTAACCGAATTGCAAGAATGGGTTTCTGCTTGTATGGGAAATGCACATGAAATTGCCACCATAGATATCCTGAGCAATTTTGCCCGTTTAGCCCAGCTAAACCATTACTGTAAACCTGAAGTAGATCAATCCTTTGCCCTGGAATTGACCGATTGCCGACATCCAGTAATTGAACAAAACATGGGTGTGGATGAAGAATACATTCCAAACAGCATTCGCTTAGACAATGAAAAGCAACGCATGGTTATTCTCACCGGACCAAACATGTCGGGTAAATCAGCTGTACTAAGGCAAACCGCCTTGGCTGCTGTGATGGCACAAATGGGCTGTTTTGTAGCCGCTAAACATGCTAAAATAGGGGTAGTTGACAAGGTTTTTACCCGGGTTGGTGCCAGTGACAACCTCTCCTTAGGCGAAAGTACCTTTATGGTGGAGATGATTGAAACGGCAAGTATTTTGAACAATGTTTCCAATCGAAGTCTAATCATACTCGATGAAATTGGAAGGGGTACCGCCACTTTTGATGGCATCAGTTTGGCTTGGAGCATTGCAGAATTTTTGTGCAATCATCCCGAAAAGCCTAAAACATTGTTCGCTACACATTATCATGAACTGAACGAACTGGAAGCCAAAAATGAAGGCATTAAAAATTTCCATATTTCCATTAAGGAATACAAAGACAAGATCATTTTCCTGCGGAAATTAGCCGAGGGTGGGACCGAAAGTAGTTTTGGTATTCATGTGGCCAAAATGGCGGGTGTGCCTGCAACAGTATTGCAAAGAGCAGAACTCATTCTGAATGATTTGGAGAAAAATCGCAGTTCATTATCTGGAAAAGAGACCTTAAAACAGGTACCTAAAAGTACTTTTCAAATGAATATGTTTCAGGTGGATGACCCTGCAATGGGAAAAATTCGCCAGCTCTTGGAGTCTCAAGACATCAATCGCTTATCTCCAGTGGAGGCTCTATTGCTCTTGAATGAAATGAAGCAAATGTTGGAGGAATAGGGCTTAAGGCTTCGTCCAAGGAATCGGACTCCGCTCAGCCTGACTAAAATCGATAGAGCTTGTCCTGAGCATAGTGAAGGGCTCAGCCTGTCATGAACATTTTGAAAGGCTCAGCTTGACATAAACTACAAACACGCATCGTTATTATTTTAATCTCAAAATATACTCAAATAGTCATACTGAGCGGAGTCGAAGTGGACTATTTGACGCAAAACATTTACTTTTATATTGTTGAAGAAGTACTACGTTTATATGCTTAAATGCTTGGATGAAAGCTATTACACGGGTATTACCAATAATATTGAAGGAAGAGTTTGGGAACACCAAAACAAGGTAAATCCCGATTCATATACTGCAAAAAGACTTCCAGTACAACTGGTATTTTGTACTGAATTCCTATATCCAGAACCAGCCATCGCATTTGAAAAACAACTAAAAGGTTGGACTCGAAAAAAGAAAGAAGCTGTGATAGCGGGTGAATGGAACAAATTGAAGGAGTTGGCAGTATGTAAAAATCTCAGTAGCCATCAATTTTTTAGTGAGGAACATTAAGGCTTCGACTGAGCCTGTCCTGAACATTGTGAAGGGCTCAGCCTGACTTAAACCTAGCCTGTCCTGAACAAAGTAAAGGGCTCAGCCTGACATTGAATATGGTAATTAATACAGTTATTTGTGCAACCAAATTGATTACCTATGCGTCTTAAAAGCAAACCAATTGAACATTCAATGTTAAGATTCATCCTTCTTACTTTTTTATTACTATTCTTTTTTCAAGCAAATTCGCAAACTATTCAATTTAAAACCTTTGACAAGTTCTGCCCTAATGGCCCCATTATTACCTTAGACAGTTTTGTGAATTTAAACTACGGGAAGTGGGAACTTATATCTTACAATGATAGTACCTGGGGGAGTATTGAGTACTTTGCTGCTAGAGCTAACATGACCGATAGCACTAAAATTACACCCTCATTTCCAGGCAAATACTTTTGGCGGTACACCAATCATAACAGTGGCAATCCATTAAAAGATTCGGTTTACATGGATATTGGGTATCTTCCAGATTTAAGGTCTGTCCGCAACCCTTATCCTAAATGCTTTGGTGATGGCCAATTTGACCTAGACTCCGCTTATCCAATAGGTGCTAATTTTAATTGGTCAGAAAAAGACAGTTGTACCATTTGGTATACTATGCAAGATGCACGAAGAGATTCAATGCTTGATACCGACTCAGCTAGCCCCTATTTATACAAAATGCAGCACTTCTTTAATCCCGCAAAACATGGTGGTGGTTATATTCCATCTTATAATTCAACTTGGGAGAAGTATATTGATGACTTAACTATTCATGTTAAACACAATACTACAGGCTGTTATGATAGTGTTGACTTTTCTGTATTAGCAGAGAAAAATCCCCTAGTACAATTGCGAGACATTATTGAACGTTGCCAAGATGCTGGTTCTTTTCGTTTAAACTATGAGATCGTTCTTGCCCCCAATAACCCAAATGGAGGCATTCATAATTGGGAAATTGATTCTGCACCTGCTGGCTTAAGTCAGGTTGACCTAGATCAAATTTTGGAAGACAGGAATCCAAGTCCATTTTTTGTTGATTATTGGTTTAACCCAATGCATATAGGACTACCTGTTACCCACTTAACAAACAAGAAACGTATTGGATGTTATAAGTTAAAGTTTTGTTATGAAAGCGGGATAACTAATTGCGCTACCTGCGACTATGCATATGTATGTGTAAAGGCATTACCACAAATTGTTTTTAAACCTTTCGATAAATTTTGCTATTCAGTTGATACCATCCAACTAGACAGTTATGTAAACCTTAAAAATGGGCGTTAGGAATTGAAGAGCTTTAATAGTCGTCTCCCAGGATCCAATGATTACAATTATGCTGTTGGCAGAATGTTGGATTCTACTCAAATTAACGTAATTGATACAACGTCAGATGATGGTAACTCACATGGTGCAGGTGGAACATACTATTGGAGATATGTAAATGAATCAGGATGTCGAGTAAAGGATTCTGTTGAAATGAATGTTAGAGCAAGACCTCAACTTGCCGTGTTGGATCTGGATACCATTTGCTATAATGGAAATAATGTTGATTTAATTGATTTAGTTAATTCACCTAATCAAATCCAGTTTAAAAATGGTGGACCACTTTCCGGTTGGTCAGGTCCGGGTGTCGTCAATGACAGTTTTTTCCCTTCCAAACTTATCAACCCCTCATTTGTACTTTATTCAGGACCTTATGTGTTGAATGTGGCATACCAGCATTTCTCTACATTATGTGCAAATTACGATTCCATTGATGTGGTCCTTGAAAACAAGTTTATTTTTAATACTCGGATTGCTAATTCCGGGAACACACTTTTCTCTTTCCAAGACAAAGCCAATTATCAATGGATTGATTGTGATAGCAACTTGCCCATTCCAGGAGCAAATCAACAAAATTTTAGCCCAGCAAAAGATGGGAATTATAAAGTAATACTAAGTGTTGGAAATTGCAATCAGGAAGACTCCAGTGTTTGTATGGCATTTAATAAAGTTGGATTGAATAAATTAAACCCGAATTCTCTGGAGATTTACCCCAACCCTGTTAATGACAATTTAAATATCAGGATTTCTGATCCCAAAATCCTAATTCAATCTATTCAAATTATTTCAAGCATGGGTCAAACTGTTTGGAAAAGTAATCATATTGAAAACCAAAACCTTTCCTTCTTGCTTCCAAAAGGTATGTATCTAATCAAATTTCACACGAATGGAGGGATTGTAATTAAAAAGGTAATAAAGTAGGCTTCGTCCCAGGAATCGGACTCCGCTCAGCCTGACTAAAATCGAAAGAGCCTGTCCTGAACGTGTAAAACGGCTCAGCCTGACTGAACATTAACCTAATCATTTTCAAAAAATAGTTTAAGACAAGTCCCTATTGCCTAGTGGCTAATTAAAGCACCAACCCTTGCGCGAGCATAGCATCAGCAACTTTCTTGAAACCAGCAATATTGGCTCCAATCACATAGTTGGTTTTTCCGTCTTTGGTTCCGTATTTATGGCAGTTTTCATGGATATCAATCATGATATCTTTTAAACGCATATCTACTTCTTCTCTGCTCCAATTTAAACGCAAGCTATTTTGACTCATTTCTAAACCAGAAGTTGCAACACCTCCCGCATTGGCTGCCTTTGCAGGCCCAAACAAAACACCTGCTTCAATAAATACTTCTATTGCATCTAATGTTGTAGGCATATTTGCTCCTTCGCCTACTGCTTTCACTCCATTGGAAATTAACGCCTTTGCATCTTCTAAGTGAATTTCATTTTGGGTTGCACATGGAAATGCGATATCACATGCTGTATTCCAAGGTTTTTCATCCGCATGGAACTCTAAACCATATTCATCGGCAAATTCCTTAATTCGACCACGTCTTTGATTCTTTAACTCTTTAATATAAGCCAACTTCTCGGTTGTTATTCCTTCCGGATCATACACATAACCACTGCTATCTGATGCAGTATGAACCGTTGCGCCCAATTCAATTAATTTCTCAATCGTAAACTGAGCAACGTTTCCGCTTCCGCTCACCACAGCTTTCATTCCTTCAATATTCAAGCTATGCGCTTTTAACATCTCATTGGTAAAATACACACAACCATATCCTGTCGCTTCTGGACGAATTAGGCTTCCACCATATTCCATTCCTTTACCCGTTAACACACCGGCAAATTCAGCTCTACTTTTTTTGTACTGTCCAAATAGATATCCGATTTCTCGTCCGCCTACTCCAATATCACCTGCAGGTACATCCGTGTTTCCACCAATGTGTCTGCTCAACTCCTGCATAAATGCTTGACAAAAACGCATTACTTCGCGATCTGACTTTCCTTTTGGATCAAAATCACTTCCACCTTTTCCGCCACCCATTGCAAGACCGGTTAAGCTGTTTTTGAAAATTTGCTCAAAGCCTAAAAACTTGAGTACACTAATATTCACCGTGGGATGAAAGCGCAAGCCTCCTTTATACGGTCCAATGGCATTGTTAAATTGCACACGGTATCCTCTGTTTACATGGACATTCCCCTTATCATCTTCCCAAACTACTTTGAACTGAAACGTACGATCTGGCTCGACAATTCGTTCTAAAATCTGGGCATCTTGATATGCTTGATTCGACTGATAAAACGGGTAAACCGATTCAACAAATTCTTGAACTGCTTGGTGAAATTCGGGTTCGTTTGGGTTGCGTTTTTGCAGCCCTTCCATAAAGGTATTTACTGATGACATTCTTTAAAAATTTTGGCAAAGCTACTGCTTTTATTGATTACCAACCAACTGAATATACACAAGATAATCAGTGGCATTGGGTTGATTGCCTGAAGCGACAATATTCTTCGCAATTTGGGCTCGATGATAGGTGGAATGATTCATTAATTGGATCATTAAATCACTGATTTTTAATGAATAACGCTCTCTTTTCACATTCATAGATTCAAAGCTTTCTTCGATTGTAGACTCATCTTGTTTCGATAACCAGCTTGCAAAATTCAGTATTGTTCCGATTATTCCAGGTTTTAATTGATTCTAAATCCCCTTCAGGGAAGCCTTTCAATTCTCTTTTTTCTCCTGTTAATCGTGTAAGCCAAATATGTTTTGCTGCCTGAATATGCATCATTAGATTCAAACTAGTTTGATCATTTTCGGTTAAGGTTTCGATGACTTGTTGGTTTGCCCATTCTTCATAGGGGAACATGCGTTTTAAATAACTTATCATGGTTTCTCAGATTTTATTAATTCAATTATATTAATCGGTTCATCCATACTAATTTCTACAGGTATATAGCCCATAGGAAAGCGCTTTTGATCATCCGCAGTAAAGAGTTCTTTCAGTTTTACCCAATCTTTTTCCGTGCATACCATAGCAGCTCCACTACCCATCTTTTCAAGCATTTGCATTATATATTGACGATCACGGAGACCATAGTATTTATGATCTTTGTATGTAAGCGGAGTAATAATTGCCCAGTTTGCTTTGCATGCGTTTAAGAACCCGCTTGGATTTGCTATTCCGGACACAGCTAGGACCTTTTTTGGTTCTGCCGATTGCAGTGCCCATTGTGTAGCTAAGTTTTGATGCGAGGCAAACCGCACGTCAGCATTGCTATACGTTTTTGTTTTTTGCCTATAGTGATTAATTGAACCTTGATAGTCTTCCGGAGTATTGGTATATACAATAAAGTCAGCACGCTTTGCTCCTTTTCTAAATTCTCTAAGACGGCCCATCGGCAATGGATAATCCTTAAAAAAAGGATTTCCATACTTTGATAGCATAAATTGTACATCTACAAGCACACTGCGATGTTGAAAATTATCATCCAATAATATTACATCAACTCCTCTATCTTCTGCTGCTTTCACTCCCCATTCTCGTTTTTCAGCAACCCAAACATGAACATTTGGATATCGTTGTTTCAACAATAATGGTTCATCACCCACTTCGCTTGCATTGCTGCGATTGTTTACCTCTTTTAATCCTTTGCTTAACCTGCCATAACCCCTTGATACAACAGCTATCTCTTTACCTGCATTGACTAGGTCATTTATTAAATATGCCGTAAAGGGTGTTTTACCTGTCCCTCCAACAGACAAGTTCCCGATCCCTATGGTAAAAATGGAGGAATGATACGATTTAAAAACACCCCAGTTAAAACACTGATTTCGAATGGATAAAATGAATCCATATAGTAATCCAAAAGGCGATAATATAAACCGTAGTATATTCAGAAATACAAACCTATGGCTTTTCTGAATAATTAATTGTTTTGAAACCGTTTAAACCGATGAATTAGTTCATAAGTAACCAATAGCGTCCTAAACGTTAAAAAAAAGAGAAAGGAATTCTGTATCTCAAATTATCTTTGAGTTGCATAACAAAAAAAACCTTTCTCGATGACAAATTTAACCTTATTCTCTCAAATAATATCCAGATTAGATCGCTCAAAGTTTAAAACACTAGTAAATACTCACGAAAGTGATAAGCATCAAAAGGGTTTTACTAGTTGGTCTCATTTAGTCTCTATGTTATTTTGCCAGTTTGCAAAAAGCCAGTCTGTTCGGGATATAAGCAATGGTCTTCGTTCAGCCACAGGCAACTTATCCCATTTGGGTATGATTAAAGCTCCATCTAAATCTACTCTAAGTTATCAAAACAAACATCGTAGCTGGGAACTCTTTAGAGATTACTACTATTGTTTGTTAGATAGTTTAGGACAGCAAGCATCTTTAAAGCGTGTAAAGTTTAGAATAAAATCAAAGATCTTATTATTAGATGCTACTACAATTAGTCTTTGTCTTAGCTTGTTTGATTGGGCAAAATACAAAACCTCGAAAGGAGCAATAAAAATGCATACACTATTAGATTATGATGGTAATTTACCGGCATATGTGAATATTACTGATGGCAAAACTGCAGATAATAAAGGGGCATATGATATCCCATTATTGAAAGGGAGTGTGATTGTAGCTGACCGTTTCAACAATGATCTTTCTTTGTTGGATGTCTGGGACAGCAAAGGAGTATTTTTTGTAATTAGGCATAAAGAAAACATCCAATTTATTACAATTAAAGAAAACGATCTGCCAGTAGGAAAACAGGAGCATATCCTAAAAGATGAAATCATTAAGCTCACTGGTTTACAATCTAAAAAGAAATACTCAAAGAAGCTAAGAAGAGTAGCCATATGGGATGATGAAAACCAGCAGGTAATAGAGGTAATTACAAATCAAATGTCTTGGACAGCAAACACGATAAGTGAGCTTTATAAGGCTAGATGGCAAGTGGAAATATTTTTTAGAGAGATAAAGCAACTCTTACACATTAAGTCCTTTATTGGCACTAGTGAAAATGCCGTAATGATCCAAATATGGACTGCACTTATAACCATACTTGTCCTAAAGGCATTAAAAGCAATAGCAAAACACAAATGGTATTTATCAAATCTGGTCGCATTTATAAGGCTTAATCTATTTGTAAAAGTAGATTTAATCAAATGGCTTGATCAACCTTTTGAGAACAAACATCCACCACCTCAAAAGGAAATACAGGGGGTACTATTTTAAAAATGACGAAACAGTAAGCGAAACCCAATAGAAATAAGACTATTTGAGTTATTTAAAATCGTTTAGGACACTATTGATAAGTAACCATTAAATGCTCGAAAAAAATCTTATTTTTGTTCCTTTATGGAAGAAATGGAGTTTGATAAAATTGTAGCCTTGGCAGGATCGCCAGGACTTTACTTTGTAATTGGACAAAGACCGAATGGTTTGATATTGCAAGAAGTGGGTAACCCAAGCAGAAAGTTTGCTACCGGTGCTCGGCAAAAGGTGAGTGTATTAGCAGATATTGCTATGTTTACTGAAGAGGAAGACGTTAAGTTAGGCGATGTTTTTATTGCTGCAAAAGCACTAGAAGAGAAAGGTGAAAAGCTTCCTTCTAAGAAAGACGATGAAAAATCAATCAAAACCGCTTTTGGGAAAGTGCTCCCAGATTATGATAAAGAACGTGTTTATATCTCTGATATGAAAAAGATGTTTGGTTGGTTTCACACATTGAACGGAAATTTTGATTTTGCTCAAATCAATGCGAAAGCCGAAGAGGAAGCGGATGATTCAAAATCAACGGAAAAGAAAACAACCAAAGCAAAAGCAAAACCAGTTGCTCCCAAAAACTTAAATAAAAAGGTGCAGAACAAATCAGTAGCATCTAAATCAAGTAAGATTTCTGCTCCTAGAAAGTCCAGCTAATTCAACCTGATGGCTGAAATTCTACGCAAATGGCTGCCTAACAATTTGGTTCTAAACCAATGGGAAGACGTCCATTCCTATTTTAATCAATTACTGGAAACAGAAATTGAAACGAAAGCACAATTTGATGAATTTTTGCGAAATCTAAACGAGCTGGAAGCTTTTATTGGTGAAGATGCTGCATGGCGTTATATAAAAATGACCTGTGACACCACCGATAAGAAGTTGGAGGAAAGTTATCTTTACTTTGTTCGAGAAATTCAGCCCAAATTAGCTCCGTATGATGACCAGTTGAATCGCAAAATCAATGATTCAGCATTTACATCGGAACTAGCCCAAACGGACCAAGCCTACTTCATCTATTTCAGAAGCATTCAAAAATCCATCGACCTATATCGAGAAGAGAACATTCCTTTAAAAGCAGAAATAGCAGCCTTATCACAACAATACGGCACCATATCTGGTTCAATGTCTATCGAATGGAAAGGAAAGGAGCTCACGCTGCAGCAGGCCAGTTTAATGCTTCAGGAAAATGACCGTGCACTTCGAAAATCAATTTATGAATTGGTTTCGGCAAGGCGATTAATCGATAAAGATCAATTGGATCTATTATTTAATCAGCTTATTGAAAAACGAAACCAAGTTGCAATAAATGCAGACTTTAAGAATTTTAGGGATTATAAATTCGAGAGCTTAGGGCGGTTTGACTATTCCGTGCAGGACTGCTTTGATTTCCATAATGCCATTGAAAAGGTAGTAGTGCCCTTGCAAAAGAACCTATTGATTGAACGTGAAGAAAAGTTAGAAATCAGTCCTTTACGTCCGTATGATTTGTCTGTAGATCCAGACAATCTCCCCCCCCTTCGCCCATTTAAAAATGGCAGTGAATTATTGGATAAAAGTATTGCATGTTTTAATCTGATTGATCCTTATTTTGGGGAATGTCTGAAAATAATGAAAACAGATGAGTTGCTTGATTTGGATTCCAGAAAAGGCAAAGCGCCTGGGGGTTATAATTACCCCCTTGCAGAAAGTGGCAAGCCTTTTATTTTTATGAATGCCAGTGGCTCTTTGCGCGATTTAGAAACCATGGTTCATGAAGGTGGACATGCTATTCATTCTTTTTTATCCCACCCGCTCAAACTGAATGCTTTTAAAAGCACTCCAGCAGAAGTGGCTGAACTCGCCAGTATGAGTATGGAATTAATCAGTATGGATGGGTGGAACTTATTTTTTACTGACGAGGAGGAATTAAAAAGAGCTAAAATATCTCAATTGGAAGGCGTAATCGGAACACTTCCATGGATAGCAACCATCGATGCTTTTCAACATTGGATTTATACCAATCCAAACCATACCATTGAAGAACGCACTTCGAACTGGTTAGAAATATCTTCCCGCTTCTCAGCAAATAAAGTTGATTTTACTGGATATGAATCGCATCGAGAAAACAGCTGGCAACGTCAATTGCATTTGTATGAAGTTCCCTTCTATTATATTGAATATGGCTTTGCTCAATTGGGTGCAATTGCACTTTGGAAAAAGTACAAAGAAAATAAAGCTGAAGGAATTAAGGGATATAAATCATTTATGGAGTTAGGTTACACCGCTACCATCCCTGAAATTTACCAAGCAGCTGGCATAGAGTTTAACTTTGGGCCTGCTTATGTACAATCGCTGTTTGACTTCTTAATTGCTGAATTAAATCAATTGAAATAATCCATGAAAAAGCATTTGCCGCTAATATCTCTTTTTGGCGCATTGGCTGTATTCTATTTCCTGGTTGATATCAAATATGGCTTATTAAAACTTCCCTTTTTTTGGGACGAGCTGGGGGTCTATTCCCGCGCTGCAATGCATCTGGCTGTGCATGGTTTAAGTTTGTTACCCGATAGTATGCCAGACGTCTTAAGTCGTGGACATCCATTGCTAACCCCATTTATTTTTGGTACAACATTCAAACTATTTGGGGTAAGCCAGCTAACCGCTCGATTAACGGGCCTTTTAATCTATTTCATTGGGGTGGGTTTCGGGTTTAAAATACTCGCGCGGTATATGAATGCAATGTGGGCTGCGGCATTCCTGTTTTGTATTGCGATCCAACCCGCTTTTATTGCCCAATCTGTTTTGGTTTTACCTGAGACCTTACTGATGACCCTAACATTAGCTGCCATATATGCCTATCTGACTCAAAAACATTTCGGTCTTTGGATCGCCTTGAGCTTGGCAGTGCTTACCAAAGAGTCTGCACTGGTTCTACCCATTGCATTTGCCTTGGCCCAATTTCAGCAAAAGTTATCTTGGAAAATTTATCTCAGTACATTGCTGCTCCCTTTTCTAGTGTTTCTAAGTTTCCTCGTTATTCAGTACAATCAAAACGGTTACTTTTTGTACCCCTTACATCAAGGATTAATGGATTTCGACATTTATACCATCTTGGCTAAAACCTTATTAGCACTTTGGTTTCTATTCATTGCCCAAGGACGTTGGCTTTTCTTGTTCTTGTTCATTGCAGTTTGGGTTTGGAAGCGATTTAAAAAAGGAAAAACAGAGAAAAAACATACCGATTTATTCTATATCATTTTTTGGATAACAATAGGTGGCTTGGCATTTTCATCCATAAATTACTACTTAGATCGATATTGCATTTACATATTATTCCCTTTGCTCATCGGCTTGCTGGTCATCCTTCGCAATCAAGCGATCTGGTTAAAAACCTCAGTACTCATACTTTCTATCGCGTTATCTGTATTTCACCTTAATAATAATACTGAGTTTAAAGATACCGATTTAGCGTACACAACCCATATTAGATGTCTCGAAAAAGGATTTGACTACCTTGATTCCATTCCTGCAAATTCTAAAGTAGGCTACAACTGGCCCATGGTTATGGCTAACTGGACCAGTAATTCAGGGTATGATGTCCCTGATCATCAAATAGATCATTTTAAAGGCCACAATGCAGATAGCTTCGACTTTGTAGTTATTTCAGACCCTGGCCAATCCCAGCTAAAAAGATATCTACCGGATTACTTAGAGAAAATTAAGGCGATACGGTATGGTTATGCAACCGTAACCATTTATAAAGTGATTCCACCTGAAGAGTTTCCACCAATAGTTATTCCACCTGATGAACCTACTTCTGCATCAGATCAATCAGTTCCTGCTGAAAATCAAGAATAATGGGTTTCAAAAAACTTTCGGCATCCATCCCATAGTTAACACACCAGGCGATGCTTACATTCTTGTTTGGGAAATAAAATAAATCTGCAGAGTAACCTAAGTCCCTTCCAGTATGTCCCCAACCAAAATCGACACCTCGATCTTGAAACCTGCGCATAATACCCAGCCCAAGTGATAGCTCTGCTTCATCCGTTGCGCCAACTTGAGTCATATATACCAAGGATTTTGCACTAATAAAGGTCCGGTCGATCACCACTGCTTTTATGAAAGTGTGTAAATCAAATACATTGCTATAAATACCGGTATAGCCATTTCCACTGCCCGTTACATAGTTTGATACATTAATCGGCTTTCGGTTCTGATACAAATCAAAATAACCCTGAGCTGTAATGGCTGGTAGACTCTCATGATGATGATAGAATGTATTGGTTAGTTGCAAGGGATTTAATATCAAATCTCTCAGCCAAATATGATGGGGTTTGTTGGTTGCATTATCAATCACAAGGCTAACCATAAGCGTGTTGGTATTGCTGTATTTATGTTTAGCACCCGGAGCAAAGACGGCATCTCGCTTTTTAACATAACTCAATAGATCATCAGCATTCCATTTCTTGGTTGGATTATTCAAAACTTCCAAATAGAATCCATCATCCGTGATTACGTCATACAAGCCAGAACTGTGATTCATGCATTGCCGAAGGGTAATTTGATCTGCGTTTGGGATGTTTTTTAACTGATCCGCCGGAATCCATGTTGCAATGGGCTTATCCAGATCATTATAGCCTAAGTTGGTTTGTGTGGAATCCTCTATTAACTTAAAAATCAGGGTACCCATAAACATTTTAGTTAAAGAGGCTACTTTTTGTACATGACAAGGCTGATAAGCGATGTTTTCGACCACATCGGCCTTCCCTCCGCTACCAACCCATGTACCCGAATTATCTGTTGTATAAATGGAAATACCGGGCACTCCTTTCTTCAGATAGCGATCCACCAAATCCTTGAGTGCCTGATTTTTGGGATGATTAACACTTGAGTCAGCCCAATTTGAACTGCATTGCACACTTTCATCCAATACTGTTTTTTTGCAACCCATAGCGGCAATCAAGCCCAAGCATACCATGTAAATTACACTACGCATCATGATCATGTAAAGGAAAAATTACGCCTAACTTTAATATGTTATATGGCAATAAAGGCACATACGATTTCACAAATGGTGTTTGAATACGAATTTGATATTCCAAACTGATTTTAGGTGCTGTATTTACTGCTGGAATAATTGATTGGGTTATGCCTAAAGAAAAAGTAAAAATGGCCTGTGGTTTACCCCAATCATTTTTCTTTTCATACACCCCTTGACTGTTTTGTTCGATGATATCGGGACCCGTAAACATGTGATAATATCCCACACCTAGTTTAGTATTGATCCCTAAAGCTGGGGTTATGGATTTCTCGTACCCATTTTCAGAATATAAAAGAAAGCCTGACTGAACAAAACGATGTTTAAAGTATCCTACGTTTGCAGTTTGAAACCAGGAGAATTTCTGATTTTTCTCCTTAAGTGTAAAGCTCTTGCCCAACTCATAACTCGTGTGAAAATCTTTATAGAGCAATTTACCAAAACGTGAAAACGGCACTGCGGAATGGTTATTCCCTATTGTAAAAAACACATTATCACCATAGGCAAATAAAGCGGTGAAAAATAGTATAAGGACGAGGAAACGTTTCATTTACACTTCAAAAGCTCCATTAAAGATGGTTTGAGCACGATCTGGCCCAACACTTAAGATCTTTATAGGTACGCCAACCATTTGCTCTAAAGCCTCTACATATTGGATAAAAGTAGCAGGCAACTGATCCGTTTCTTTCATTTGGCTGATATCTTCTGCCCATCCTGCAAATCGTGTGTATTGAGGCTCAACCGTGGCATCACAAATATCATAAGGTATCTCATCCGTATTTTCACCATCTACATCATATGAAGTCGCCACTTCTACATAATCAAAGCCAGACAAAATATCCGACTTCATCATTATTAATTCATTTACCCCCACTCAACATAACCGCATATTTTAAGGCAACCATGTCCAGCCAACCGGTTCTTCTAGGTCTTCCAGTGGTCGCACCATATTCATGACCCGCGTCTCTTAAACGTTGCCCTAAATCATTATCCAATTCCGTAGGGAATGGGCCGCTACCCACTCGAGTACAGTATGCTTTGAATATTCCTCGTACAGTTCCTATCGCACGTGGTGAAATTCCCAGTCCATTGCATGCTCCACCCGCTATGGTGTTACTAGATGTAACATAGGGATAACTCCCAAAATCAACATCAAGCATGGAGCCTTGGGCCCCTTCTGCCAATATTTTCTTATTTTCTTTAATTGCTTTGTTGATATAGTATTCCGTATCAATCCAGGTATATGTTTTCAAGAATTCAGTTGCCTCAAAAAATTCTGTATCCAAGGCGTCCATATCAAATTCAATATCGGCATAATGCTGAATCAAGCTAATGTGATTCTTTTTAACCGCTTCATACTTTTGCTTAAAGTTTGGAGTAGAAATATCTCCAACTCGAATACCTGATCTACCAACTTTATCTCGGTAGGTTGGGCCAATTCCACGCAATGTAGAACCGATTTTCTTATCTCCTTTTGCCAGTTCTTTTGCTTTATCTAATAAGCTGTGCGTAGGCAAAATAAGATTTGCTTTTCTACTAATTAATAATTGCTCCTTCACCTTCGCACCAGCCGCCTCTGTCCTGGTTATTTCATCCCGCAAACGCACCGGATCAATAACCACACCATTCCCGATTACATTCATGCAATTGGCGTGAAATATTCCTGATGGGATGGTATTTAAGACATGCTTCTTCCCATTCATCTCCAATGAGTGACCTGCATTCGGCCCTCCTTGAAAACGCGCCACAATATCATAGTGCGGAGTTAAAAAATCCGCTATTTTTCCTTTTCCTTCATCTCCCCATTGCAAACCAAGTACTACATCTACCATTATTATTTTTCGTTTATTTTTTTACCACAGTTACCACAAGAACCATCCTTTTTCACATTAGGTTCGGCATATAAATGCAATGAATGATGCATCACATTAAAGTGAAGCACTTCTCCCATCTTATCCTTGATTTGCTGTATTCGCGGGTCACAAAACTCTTTAACCTCATTACAATGTAAGCAAATCAAGTGATCATGCTGCATGAAACCATATGAGCGTTCATATTGTGCCAGATTTTGTCCAAACTGATGCTTTTTAACCAAACCGCTATCCAGCAGCAAATCAAGGGTATTATAGACCGTTGCTCTGCTCACTCTATAATTCCTATTTTTCATTTGAAGATACAGCTCATCCACATCAAAATGGCTTTTGTGACTGTAAATTTCATCCAAAATAGCATAGCGTTCAGGCGTTTTCCGATGCTTATTCTTTTCTAAATAAGCCGTAAAAATTTTTTTTACCTCTAGATTTACCTTTTCGGACATTCGTAATAACAAAATTAGATTAAAACATAGACTTATCCTTTGCTCAACCCATAGGTTGCCAACCTTTTCTGCACATTAATATGCACAAAAAAAGCCCATCAACCTTTTGGTTGATGGGCTTTCCATTATTAATGTTTTCTTTAGAAGAATACAGAAAGTCTAAATTGACCTGAGTTGATATCGTTGGCAACACCAAAAGATGATCTTTTACCTGTGGTAGTTTCTTGTTCAGCTCTTTTATTAGGTGCACCCCCTGTAGTTTCAGTTACTGTGGTTCCTTGTCCTGTTGTACTTAATGAGATTCCCCATCCATACTCAAATCCAATTGAGAATTTTGGTAGGATAAAGAAATCAGCTCCAATGAAACCTCTCACACCGAAACCAAAAGTAGTTCCACTTTTTGTGGATATGGTACGTGTACCCATTGCGGAACTTCCTGTTGCAGTAGTTCCTGCCCAAGTTGTACTCATTGGAGTAATGGTTGTTCCAGCTGCTGCAATAGTAGTATCCGACATGGTATTCCCCCATGTGTTCGTTCTTTTGTTGCCACTGAATGTAAGCATTACATCTCCTCCATAAAAACCTTGCAATCTACGTTCTCCTTTTCTCCACTCTTGTCCAACACCTAACATTATGTTTGTGTTTGAAACCTTTGTTTCATCTGTAACCATGTCTGGTAATGCTGGGAAAACTACCGCGGTGGTTTGTTTGTCATCCGCAACATCATTCGAACCTTTTGCACTGTTAAAATTAAAACCAACGAATGCGCGCATGGCCTGCTTATCTGTTGTGAATTTTCTGATTAACAAAGAGTTACCTGCACCTGTTGTGCTTGCAGCTCTGAAAGGATTGGCATTGTTATTCAAATTGCCGTTAAACATATTACCCATAAATCGCGTAATTGGTGCTGCATTTAAAGATAAACTCCAATCACCTGCCTCAGGTAATACTACTGCCCCATTTTTAGCAGTTAATTTGTCTTGTGCCGAAACTCCGAGTACAAATACTCCAGAAACAGCTAATAATAAAAGTTTTTTCATAATTGTTATTTTTTAAATAGTTGATATACAAATTTATGTCATGGACTTTTGAACAAAAGCGCTACTTATCAACATACTTATTGAACCCAAGATTTGTAATAATCTGGATCTTCTAAGGCCAAGGCTTGTTTTGTGATTTGCAATGGATAAAACGGGTCTATCATTACCGCTAACTCCAGTGTTTCCTTCTCTCCTATGCTTTTTTCAGCAGTACCTGGATGTGGTCCATGCGGTATCCCTTTCGGGTGTAATGTGATCATTCCAGGCTCAACATGCGCTCTGCTCATAAAATCGCCATCCACATAATATAACACTTCATCACTATCCACATTACTGTGATTGTATGGTGCGGGTATTGATTCAGGATGATAATCATACAAACGCGGTACAAAAGAGCAAATTACAAAATTATGGCCTTCAAAAGTTTGGTGAATGGGCGGTGGCATGTGGATTCTGCCAGTAATTGGTTCAAAATCATGGATAGAAAATCCGTATGCGTAAACACATCCATCCCAACCAATGGCGTCAAAAGGATGCGTAGCATATATATAAGGATAAACCAACCCTTGCTTTTTAATCATTACCTTAAAATCTCCTTCTTCATCAAAGGTTTTTAAATTTTTCGGTAATTTTATATCACGTTCACAATACGGTGAATGCTCCAGTAATTGACCTTGCTTGTTTTGATATCTGCTGGGTGCTTTAATAGGGCTAAATGATTCCGTAATCATCAATCGATTATCCGAATCTTTAAATGAAAGCTTGTAAATGGTTCCGCGAGGTATCACTAAATAATCACCATATATAAATTCAATTTCACCATAAATGGTATGCAAGATTCCTTCTCCTTTATGAACAAAGATTACCTCATCTGCATCTGCATTTTTGAAAAAGTAGTCATCCATAGACTTGCTAGGCGCGGCACTCAACATATGTAAATCACTGTTTACCAAAAGTGGAATCCGGCTTTTTATATAATCGTCATTGGAAGGTGTCCCAAAGGTGAGTAGACTCCTCGATTTCATGTTTTTTGCCACTGCAATCTCTGGTTCAACAGAGAAAGGCTCTCCTATATCTTTCACCAAAGTGGGTGGATGGCAGTGATAAATCAATGAATAAATACTACTGAAACCTTCTGTACTTAATAATTCTTCCGAATATAAATTTCCGTCAGGCTTTCTAAACTGTGTATGACGTTTGGGGGGTATATTTCCTAACCGATAGTAAAATGACATATGATGTTCTTTTATTTTGGTCAAAAATAAGGGTAATTTGCAATTAATCTATGCGTATCTGCTCAATCATTCTTGCGACAATTATCATGGCGTTTAGCCAATGCACCAATCAAACGAATCAATCACTTTTGTTGGTGGATACTTCGGATACTACATTGACGGTACAACTACTTAAACTGACTGAAAAAATTGAGGAAGACAACCTGAATGATGAGTACTATTATCTCCGGTCAATGGAATGGATAAAAATCAATAAACTATCCAATGCCTTAGTAGATATCTCCTCGGCACTTGACCTTAAACCAGAAAATGCGGTATATAACTTTAAGAAAGGAGAATATCTCATGGCAAGTGATTCCATTGATGTACAAGAGGCAAAAAAGAGCTACTTGAAAGCCATTGAACTTGAGCCTACCTTTGAGGATGCCCATTTTAAATTGGGTCAATTATATTTAGCACGTCAGGAATACGAGAATGCATTGGCCTCTTTTGATCGACTGATTGAAATTGACATAAATAATGCACATGCATATTTCTGGAAAGGAATCGCCTATAAAGAAAATAAATTTAAAGGGCAGGCAGAAGAGATGTTTTTTAAAGCAGTGTCTGTGGACAACAACTATTACAATGCATATATGCAATTGGGCGACTTATTTGTAGATAAAGATCCCAAAAATGCCCTCCAGTTTTACGATAACGCACTAAGGGTAAATGCCAAAAGTGATGAAGCGCTTTATGCAAAAGGAAGAATTTATCAAAATCAATTCAAATTTAAAGATGCCTACGCTGCCTATTCACAAGCCGTGTTAGAAAATCCAGGTCATAAGTTTGCTTCTTTTGGTAAGGCCTATATTGATATTAAATTCGAGAATTACGATAATGCATTAAAAACACTGGACAATATTATTAATATGGCTCCAGATTATAGCAATGCTCTTACCCTAAGAGGCTACGCTTTTGAGCAGTTAAATGAACCAAAAAATGCCCTAGCCGATTACCAAAAGGCCCTTGAAATAAACCCAACGGACAGCATTGCGAAAAAAGGTTTACAACTCTTGCAATAGCACGGTACAATTTTTGTTTATTTTGCAGCGTAATGCGTATATCAAAAATCATAGCCCTACTTATTATCAGCAGTTTGATGAACACCGTCAGTGCTCAGAATTATATTCTTCAAGGAATCATCGGGAAGAAAATTGCCATTTTAAGTTTAGTTAAAGAGGGCAAAGAAATTTATGATGCAAAATACTACTTAGCCGAAAATCGAGATGTGGTGTTGTTGGAAGCCAATTATATCGACTCAACCAACCTCATATTATATTCTTTGGATGCCAATAATGAAGACACCTTATCGCGCTTCTACCTCAAATTTGAAGATCAATACCGGCAACTCAATGGAACCTTCATGGGTAATGACGGATTGAAAGAAGAAGCCTATTTTAACTGGTTGGACATCACTAAAATAAAGCATAATTATGCCTCAAACAATATGGTAAAATCCTTTAAAACGGAAATTCCATTTCTCTACACGTACACTTCTGACTTAAAATTTGATGCCAATGTAAAAGAAGTATTGAATGGCAAATTCGACAAGATAACCATTGTAAAAAACAAAGCTAACAGTATTCCTAGCCTCCGTTTTATTGCTGCAAATTCGGCCGAAAAAAAGATAGAAGCATTCTGTGATAGTATCGGTCTGGAACAAATTGTGGCTGCAATTGATTGTGGTATGGAGTATGAAGTACGCTTAACCGTAAAGCGGTTTGATCAACATATCATTTCATTAGAATATTATGTGAGTTGGTTTTGCGGTGGGGCATATCCTGACTCTTATACGCAAGGCTATACGTTCAATCGAAAAACAGGCGAACAAATTACCTTAAGTAGACTCTTTAATTTAGCGGATGAAGAAACCAGTAATGACAGTTTGAATAAACTGGCCATTCAAGCCAATGAAGCAATCATTCGAAGTATGGTTAAGGAAACCTTAAAAAATGATGGAGGCAGTTTATGCGACTATGACAATTACCCATTGTTTGGCGAAAAAAACTTTTATATCGATAAAACCAACATTCACTTTTTACCCGACTTCCCTAGAGCGCTGGCGGCTTGTCGTGATTCTAAATTGAGTCATGTTCGGTTAAGTAAAGTGAAGACTTTAATGGATGCGAGCCTTCAACCGTTATTTTTAGAATAATAGACTAAAACTTTGTGACCTATACTTTAGCGATGCAAGTATTCTCTGCCTGTCGGCAGATCATCTCTGATGAGGACTGAACAACCGGATGCTTTGAAGTTAAAGTTTGGGTTGCATTGTTTTTTATTTCCTCTTAGCTAGGACAATGGCGATCCGCCTGCTGGCGGAGAAGCAATCTACCTAAACCACAAACGGTTTGCTTCAGTCGTGCCTCCTTCGCAAATACTGCGCACGTTTACCCCAATCGTTTCAACAAACCACTCATATCGGTCTTCTCATGAAGAAGGGTAGATAAGGCTGAAATAGGAACGCGTTTTTGTTCCATGGTATCTCGGTCTCGAATCGTTACTTGATTATCTTCTAACGAATCATGATCAATAGTGATGCAATAAGGAGTACCAATGGCATCCTGTCTGCGATATCGTTTCCCAATCGCATCTTTCTCTTCGTAATAACACTCAAAATCAAATTTGAGGTCATTGTAGATTTCTCTGGCTTTTTCAGGCAATCCATCTTTTTTCAATAAGGGCAATACTGCCAGTTTATAGGGTGCAATAGCCGGATTCAAGCGCAATACTACTCTGCTATCACCGCTTTCTAAAGTTTCTTGCTGAAGTGCTTCACTCATCACCAACAAGAATAATCGATCTACCCCAATACTGGTCTCCACCACATAAGGAACATAGCTTTCGTTCAACTCCGGATCAAAATATTGAAGTTTTTTACCACTGTGTTCTTGATGGGCTTTCAAATCAAAATCAGTTCTAGAATGAATCCCTTCTACTTCTTTGAAACCAAATGGGTACTTATATTCAATATCCACAGCGGCATTGGCATAATGGGCCAACTTAACATGATCATGATACCGATATTTCTCAGGATTGATGCCTAAATTCTTATGCCAATCTAATCGATTCTTTTTCCAATAATTGAACACCTCCATCTCAGTACCCGGGCGCACAAAAAATTGCAGTTCCATTTGTTCAAACTCTTTCATTCGAATGATGAACTGACGCGCAACAATTTCATTCCGAAACGCTTTACCTATTTGAGCAATTCCAAATGGGATTTTCATCCTTCCTGTCTTCTGGACATTCAGGTAATTGACAAAAATCCCTTGTGCGGTCTCAGGACGAAGGTACAACGCATCATCCCCTTCCCCGCTGGTGGCATTCATTTGCGTGCTATACATTAAGTTGAATTGCTTAACATCAGTCCAATTCTTAGAACCTGAAACCGGGCAAGCAATTTCTAGATCTTCAATTAACGTTTTCAATAATGCCAAATCACCATCCAAACCGGCCTTCATTCGCGCATTGATATCAGCAATCTTTTTTTGATTGTCCAAAGCCCGAGGGTTGGTAGCAAGAAATTGTTCTTTATCAAATGTATCCCCAAAACGCTTCGCTGCTTTGGTTACCTCTTTGTTGATCTTCGCTTCAATTTTGCCAATGAATTCCTCAATCAAAACATCTGCTCGATACCTCTTCTTGGAATCTTTATTATCAATCATTGGGTCATTAAACCCATCGATGTGCCCACTGGCCTTCCAGGTTTTCGGGTGCATAAAGATAGATGAATCAATGCCCACTACATTTTCATGCAATTGCACCATACTTTTCCACCAATATGATTTCAGGTTGTTTTTTAAAGCAACGCCTGTTTGACCGTAATCGTACACTGCACTTAGTCCATCATAAATTTCTGAAGATGGAAAAACAAAGCCATACTCTTTACAGTGTGCGATGATATTCTTAAATTCTTGTTCTGTTTGAGACATAAATTGGGTCGCAAAGTTACGCTTCTTAATCGTTTTTATTAATTGCAGACTGCCTTTTTTTTCATAGGTTTGTAAGGTGTACATTGATGTATTTTTAGATTTAAATCAAGCTCCAGTCCGAATTGATTCAGAACTCTTTCATTCGTTGAGTCAGCAGATATCCCGTAGTAAGGAAGCTGCACCAAATGCATACTATCTGAACCAAGCTGAGTTCAAGGCAGTTATCACAGATGATTTTATTGGTGATGTGCAAAAAGGTGGAGCATGCAATTGCGAAGACATCACTTTTAATGCACACGGGAATGGAACACATACGGAATGCGTAGGCCATGTTTCCAAGGAATCGATTTATATGGATCAGGTCATTATGCCTCCGTATCTTACTTGTCATTTGGTACATGCAAACGCAAAACACTTAGCCAATGGTGACCTTATTGTGGATTTGAATAGTTACCCATGGCAAAATCTGACCGATTTGGATGCGGTAATCATTCACAGTGGCACAACACATAAGGCAGAACAATTTTCAGGCACCAACCCCTGCTATATTGATAAACAAGTCTTACGCGTGTTAAATGAAAAAGGCATTAACCATGTATTAACCGATCTTCCAAGTGTAGACCGAGAAGAAGATGGTGGCGCCTTGGCTGGACATAAAGCGTTTTTTGGTTATCCAGAAGGAATCCACCTGAATAAAACGATTACTGAATTGCTATTTGTACCCCCTTCAATAGAAACGGGTAAATACCTACTGAGCATAAATTATGCAGCAATGGAAACGGATGCAGTGCCAGCCTCCATTAAAATTTATCCCATATTCGATTAATGGTTAAGGAGAAGCTTCTTTACTACTTGAGCATGCAGTTCCAGAAATGGTTGAATCCAGATGAGAATTTGTATGAACTTCCCTTGCAAAAAATATTGATTATTAAATGGGATGAAATTGGCGATATGGCAGCCGCCTTACATGTTTTTGAGCTCATTAAAGGATCTCATTCAGAAGCCCATATTACATTGCTGTGCAAACCATTTGTTAAAAATTTGGTAGCCATGAATCCATTTATCGATCAAATCATAACAGAACCAAAAAAGGTTGATTACAAAGAGCAGAAGTTTGATACGGTGATAGAATTACGTGGTACGAGTTTAACCTTTAAAAAGATTGGCGCCAATCGCCCGCAAGTTTATCTTGGACGTGGAGCAGTGCGATATCGGAATAAGGGCAATCAAAAACACGAGACGGTTACCAACTATGAGATTATAGCACCCATATTGAAACCAGCCAAACCACCTATTGCGCCTAAAGTCTATTTATCTAAAGCTGCAGAAGCGGAAGCCAACGCATTTGCACAAGGGTTACCCAATCCATCGTATGCTGTGATGCATGTACTTGCGCGGAAAGAGTTGCGGCAATGGCCGATGGATCGATTTGCTGCGGTCTCCCATTATTTAAGCGAGAAATACAAATTGAATACCGTGCTGGCTTGTGCACCAGAAGAGACGAAAGAATTAACCAAGTATCTGAGCCATTTCCCGCAGGGTACAACCATATTTAGTGGAAAAGAAGGGTTACTTAGTTTTGCTGCCCTCTGCAAGAATGCAACTTTATTTCTAGGCAATGAAAGTGGACCGATGCAAATTGCCGCTACCTATCGCAATCTGAATTTAATTGCCCTATATGGTCCTGGAGTTCCAACGGTCTTTTACCCAAAAGGGAACAATAAAAAAGTGCTGCATTATGTGCTAGAATGCAATCCCTGTGATCAAGAAAAATGTGTGCAACCCGATAATCGATGTATTGATATGATTACGGAAGCGGAAGTTAAGATTGCGGTGGATGAGCTGTTGGGTTGAAGTTTCAAATTTACGTCAGTCTGAGCGGAGTCGAAGACAAGTTTGAAAATGCAAAATGTTTACCGTGGTCATGCTGAAGCCCTTTTAGCATCTGCCTGTGAGCCGGCAATACAAGGATTATTTTCGTATGGAATTGCAGTTTCAATTACTAATTCAGTAAGAACATAGGTGCCTTGAGATTCTGAAATCAATTCAGAATGACTAAGGTGCTAATTCATTATTAATTATTCATTCACTCTGGTCCAGGTATCGGTTCTTCCAATGAGTGAAATACCCACATATCCACGTACGTTCAATTTATCCAATCCTTCGTATTTCATATAACAACTATACGTTTTACCATTTTTTGGGTCATAAATAGTACCCCCTTGAAATTCTTTATCATCCGCATCCCAAGTAAAATTCTTTAAAAGTAACAGGCCAATGAGCGGGTTCTTACGTTTCGTGGTAACTGGATTATTTTTATCCAATTTAGGTTTCCCGTTTTCGTTTGGCTCTAACAACCAAATGAGTTTACCATAAAACTTCCCTTTTGATGCGCCAACGGTTCCTTTAAAAATCTTTATATGACTGCGTTTGTCACTTGGCATCCATGTTCCCACTACTTTGTCATTCATTCGATCTTGTTGAAATGACATCATGGTGAAAATGGCTAAGCCTAATAGTATCTTGGATATGGAACTCATGCCTCAAAAATAGTAAAAAAAACACAGTTTTAGAATTCTATTTAGAACAATCCTAAATAATAGCTGTTTCAATTAAAAGTATTCGTATTTTTGCACTACTAATTAGAAGAACATGTCTCAAGAAAATCTATTAACCATATACTCCGAAGCAACTCCAAACCCAGAGAGCATGAAGTTTGTTTTAAACAGAATGATATTGCCCAATGACAGTGCAGATTTTAGAGTAAAAGAGAATGCTGGGGATTCTCCGCTTGCTGAGGCACTTTTTGAATTGCCTTACGTGAATGGAGTATTTATCATGAATAACTTTGTTTCTATAACACGCGTTCCTGAAACAGATTGGCAAGAAGCCATTCCGGTATTAAAAGATTTTATCAAAAATTGGGTGGATGCTGAAAAGGTTATTTTGAACCCAAAAAAGGAAGTCTCTGAAGCAGATTTGGGAAGTATCGAAGGTAAAATTAGAAACCTCCTTGATGAATATGTGCGACCAGCAGTAGAAATGGATGGCGGTGCGATCGATTTCAAATCTTTTAAAGAAGGAGTGGTAACTGTGCAAATGAAAGGATCTTGCAGTGGGTGCCCAAGTAGCACCATGACGCTTAAATCAGGCATAGAGAACTTACTTAAAAGAATGTTACCAGAAGTTACTGCTGTTGAAGCCGAAGCAGTTTAATCTTACCCCTTATGATTTTTTACAATGTTACCTGCAATGTTGGAAGGTCCATAGCAGACGAATGGATTATATGGATGAAAGAAGAGCATTTGCCTGAAGTGATGGCTACAGGGATGTTTATTTCCCATACTTTTTGCCAATTGTTAACTGAAGCTGCAGATAATGAAGGACTGAACTTTACCATACAATATAAACTTAATACCATGTCGCATTTGGATCAATACAATCTAGAATTCGGTCCATCCTTAAAACAAAAAACCTTAGATCGTTGGGGTGAGCAAGTACTTGCTTTCCGAAGCGTAATGGAGGAAGTGTAGTCCTTTAATTGTATAGGAACTTGAGCACCCCATTAAACCCTGCAGAAGCAATATAAGCTTTGAATAGATGATTCCTCGATTGCGTAACATACCCTTCTAAAAAAATCGAATTATTGTACTTTTTCTCAAAATAACTTTTTAGCTTTTGTGATTCACTTTTGCGATTACAACCCAAAGTAGTATTGCCCAATACTTTCGTGAAATGCAATCGTCCTATCCGCTTTAACAGCACAAAATCGTTTTCATTTATCAAATTGAACAAGGTGTAGTTATCGCTTGCAGCATAGTCTAGGTTTGTATTGCGTTTATAATAGCGCTTAAAATGTTTTTTGCCAGAAGAGGCAGCTGCAGTAATCGCAATTCGAATATCCTTTTGGCTAGGAGTAGGCAGTGAAAAACCTCGCATCTTATTATAGAGTAAGCTACTCACCACATGTACACCGGCACTGTGTGTTATGATATTTATCCTTTGGCATTGTATACCTGAAAATAATCTCCGCAAACCATAACCACATTGTTGTGCATTCGGTATGGCTTTTTTCTTAAACAACCTTCCCAATTGAATAACCCGTTTCACACCACCAGTTAACAAATACTTTCCGTCCCAGTATACTTCTACAAATAAGTGGCCACTGTCGTTTACAACATAAGGTTTGATTCGCTTTCTACATAAACTATTTTCATAGGTGGAAGTTAAATTATCTGCATTTTCATTCGTTATTTTTTTTCGATAGCCATGGATGACCCAAGTTTGTATAATTCTACCTTGCTTGTTTATGGTACGTAATAAGTTTTGGCGAATGGAGTCCTGAAGTACTATATAATTGAACTTAGAATAGGTGGTAATTTCTAATCGATACGATTGAGCAATTTTCTGAAATTGAGCTGGATACTTCTTCGCCCAAATGGCGAGTTGTGCATTCCCAGTGGTTTCTAATTCATTGTTAGAGATTACGTTTTCAGGGTAAAAATCACCATTCATATCCATAAAAATCCGGAGTGTCCCATTTTCCATGGTCTGCACTATTTTACTATGTTCTCCAAACACTACAGCATTTTTTACTTTTGCAAATACCTGGAATTGAAGAGCAAAGAATGTAAAATAAAAGAAAAGAAGGGACTTCTTCATACAGATTGAATGATACAAGCCGCAAATCTAACACGCATTTACTCTTATACCATTGACGCATGAACTCTTTTTCAATAATAATTATCATTAATGCAGTGCAACCTTTTATTATGCTAAATGGTCAAATTATTGAACTTAAATGAATCTTTTTATGAAAACAATAGCAAAAATCGGAGGACTATTTTTATTGACCGTATTATTTAGCTTCACAATCGTTTCTGAGCATAATTGGACACGTTTGGGAAGCAAGAAAGTTAGCTTTGGTTTAGATAAAGATGTGATTGCAGTTGGTAGGCAAGATGGTAAATTTACGAAATTGAAATTCGTGGTTACCGGTGCCCCAGTCAATATGCGTAAAGTAACGGTGCATTACGCCAATGGGACCAATCAAGTTTTACCCATGAAATTTACGTTTTCTAGAAACTCAAAGAGTCGAACGATTGACTTGGCAGGAAACAAACGAATCATTCAAAAAATCACCATGTGGTATGACACCAAGAACCGAGCTCGTCAGCGTGCAACGGTCAGCGTGTTTGGGAAACACTAATTAAGGACTTAAACGCTCCATAGTCCATTTGCCATCTTCATTAAGGGTATACCTCAACCGATCATGCAACCGACTGTGTCTGCCTTGCCAAAACTCAATAACCGTTGGAACAAGTACGTAACCGCCCCAATGCGCTGGCATTTCTGGATGATTTTCTTCTGAATATTGCTGCTTTAACTCAGTTAATTTTTCTTCCAGGACATCTCGATTTGGGATAACAGCACTTTGCTCTGAAGCCAATGCCCCCAGTTGACTGTCTAAAGGACGCGTTTTGAAATACGCAGCGGACTTATCCGCGCTTATCTTATGCACTTCTCCTTGTATCCTTACTTGTCTTTCCAAACCCAGCCATAAAAAATTTAATGCCGCTTTGGGGTTCTCCGATAAAGCTTTGCCTTTGTCTGATTCATAGTTGGTATAAAAAACAAAACCCTCTTCAATCCCTTTGAGCAATACAATTCTGCTTTCTGGCTGCATATCTAAACCGCAGGTACTCAAACACATGGCATTGGGTTCTAGCAACTTTGAGGCAATGGCTTCATCAAACCAAACCTTAAATTGATCCATCGGATGATCACTTACCTCCGATTCGATTAAGGCGTGCAATTTGTAACTTTCTCTTAACTGATCTAACGTGTAATCTCTATTCATGGCTACGGAATATTTAGATACTTATGGGTTTGAATTGAAATTCTCCATTGTGGGTTTTGTTTGATATAACCAATTATCAAGGGACTCATTTCCTTTTCCTTATCCCATTCGGGTTGTAAATATAGCTGACAATCCTCGTTTACCTGTTTTTCATAAATCTCGGCCCATTTAAAGTCGCTTGCATTAAAAACGATGACTTTCAATTCATCTGCTTTGCGGCATTCTTCCTCCAAGGGCGTTTTGAATTTTTTTGGTGAAAAGGTTACCCAATCCCAACTCCCAGTAATCGGATATGCTCCACTGGTCTCAATATGTGTGAGAAAACCGGCATCTTTTAGTGCTTTGGTCCATTCTGTTAAATCATACATGGCTGGTTCTCCGCCAGTGACAACCACCATTTTAGCGCTTGTTTTCTGGATTTCTTCAATAAGCTCTTCTATACTTAACTGAGGATGCGCATTGGCATTCCAACTTTCTTTAACATCGCACCAGACACAACCTACATCACAACCACCCACGCGAATGAAGTAAGCTGCTTGTCCCGCAAACTTGCCTTCACCTTGCAAGGTGTAAAAATGTTCCATTACTGGAAGTCTATTCATGTTTTGCTTTGTATGCTTTTAGCGTGTTATCCAATAAACCGAGTATTGTCATCAGTCCAACGCCTCCAGGAACAGGTGTAATTGCTTCACATTTATCAAACATTTTGTCATAATCTGCGTCTCCATCTAATCTAAAGCCGCGCTTTTTAGTTTCATCAGGTACACGAGTAATTCCAACATCAATAACCACTGCCCCTTCCTTTATCATATCAGCTTTAAGAAATAATGGAATCCCCACAGCAACTACGATGATATCAGCTTGTTTGGTAATATCGGCAAGGTTATCCGTATAACGATGCGCCAATGTCACCGTTGCATTTCCATAATCTGAATTGCTCGAACTGAGTAAAATACTCATTGGCCTTCCCACTATCATACTCCTGCCTACAACAACGGCATGTTTGCCTTTAGTACTGATCCCGTAATGCATCAATAATTTAACAATACCATAAGGGGTAGCTGGAATAAATGTATCCATATTCTTGCTCAGCTGCCCTGCATTAAAGGTATGGAAACCATCCACATCCTTCGAAGGCAATATGGCATCCGTCATTTTATCTGGATTAATATGTTTTGGCAACGGCAATTGAACAATCAGTCCATCGATATCATCGTTTTTATTGATTTTATCAATTTCTTCCAACAATTGGGTTTCACTAATTGATTCATCAAACCTTAGCAAGGTAGAATTAAAGCCCACTTGCGCGCAATTCTTTTCTTTTGATGCAACATAGGTTTCACTTGCACCATCATTACCGACCAAAATAGCTGCCAAATGTGGAGGTCGCTTTCCTTTAGCAACCAGTTGTGATACTTCTTCAGTTATTACTTGTTTGTATGCAGCTGATGCTACCTTACCATCCAGTATAGTTGTCATAATTTGACGTCAAAACTAAACAAATAATTAGCTTTTTCACAGCATTCATAAAGTGTTTATTCCGTTTATACAAATAATGATGGTTTTCTCTGAATGATGTAATTTTTAAGCACATTTTGCGTTGATTGGGTTGAATAGATGTAAATTTGTAAAATAGCATGAAAAAAGCCCTTTTTATTGCCCTTATTCTTGGACTGGTTGTATTCCATTCTTGTAAAAAAGAAACAGAGTCTTTTGAATTATCTGGACAAGAGTATGCGGCAGAAAGAACAGGTAAAGTATTATTATATCGGGTCGATAGTCAAATTTTTAATTTAAACACAGCTTTCGACAGCAATTATACGATTACTTTTTTTGAACGGCATGTGACCAAAGAAATTCAAATCGACTCTACGGGAAAACCTTATTTTTACCATCAAGTTCACAAGTCTGCAGACCGAATTGATTGGATTCCCTCCTATGCATACAAAACATATATCGATAGTACCAATTACACCAAAGTCGTAGACAACAAAAAGGTAATTCATCTTTCTCTACCTATTAACACATTTAAAACCTGGGATGGCAATATATTTAATGATGAAAAAGGGGGCCAGCAGTTCAGATATATTGAAAATGACAACCTCATGCAGCCGGATTCCATATTCAAGGATCAAATCACGGTGCGACTTAAAAAAGAGTTACTGCCACTCACAGAGTCCTATGCATATTTTGAATCATATGCCCCAAAAATTGGTTTAGTTTATAAATATAAATACTTCAATGATATCCAAATCGGGAGCAATAACATCATATCCCAATCTGGTCATCATTTACATTATAATCTAATAGGTCATAACTAAGTTATGATGAGGTTCATGGCCATATGGATTTTTGGGTTTCTTATAATAAGTTGCAAAAAAGACAATA
The DNA here is from genome assembly GCA_943788195.1 of uncultured Bacteroidia bacterium. Classification (GTDB taxonomy): domain Bacteria; phylum Bacteroidota; class Bacteroidia; order NS11-12g; family UBA955; genus CALSPH01. The sequence goes on along the minus strand of CALSPH010000001.1, from coordinate 1,228,566 downwards.
TTGATGATACCAATTACCTAGATGCAGTAAAGAGATATGCGCCTTTTAAAACCGGGTCAGAGTTATACTATATTGTTGATAGCACCATATATGACGATTTCAAGGACACAGTAATAAATAAAATTATTTATAGAAGATATGTGATTGATTCATTGGACAATTCCATTGAGGATAGGATACTCTTTCGAGTTGTAGTGAGTGAAACTTCAGATACCACTCAGCCTTGGATTCATATACGCGTGGACCAATGGGCCATTACTCAACAATATTTTGAAACCCAAATAGAGAATATTCGATTTACGCACCTCATTTTTCCAGTCAACTTTGAAAGTACTTGGAATACGAATCAATACAGTACGCGCAAGGAAGAGGTGCGATACTATACAGAAATCAATAGCAACTTCATTATTGGGAATCTAAATTTTACTAAAACGATACAAGTTGAAAGTGAGCCGAAAAACAATTCGGTGATAGACATCCAGCATCAAGAAGTTTTTGCCGAAAACATTGGTTGTGTTTATAAAAAAATAACTAATATTGATACACAGTTTGGCAAACCCAAGGGTTACGCTGTAATTAACAAACTATATGCATACAATTTATAAAAACACATTAACCTTTATTATTGCCTTTTTATTTGTTCTAACTGGGCTTGAAGTAAATGCAGACGTTAAGGCAGATCAAACTTATTATAAGTACTGGGTTGAACTTGAAGATAAAGATGGGACGCCTTTTTCTATTGACAAACCAGAGGCGTTTTTAAGTCCAAAGGCGTTGGAGAGAAGAAAAAAAATGGGCATAAAAATAGATGCCTCTGACTTACCGGTTAACCCAAGTTATATCCAGAAAATTGATGAACAAAAAAACATAACCGTTATGTACTCATCAAAATGGTTCAACGCAGTGGTTATTAAAACTGAAAATGAGTATGATGTGGATATGGTTGAAGATCTCGACTTTGTCAAAAAAGTTCGATTTTTAGGTAAATGGACCATCAAAGAAAAGAAACAAGAAGGTAAAAAGGAGAAAAAGGACAATTTCAAATCTTATGCCGGTAAAGAAGAAGCCGAAAATGAAAGTGTAAAAATAAATTTGAATGATGTGATGGAGCGAGGATATGGAAACGGATATTATCAAGCGAGAATGCTCAATTTAATTAAGATGCATGATTTGGGTTATCGTGGAAATAAGATGACCATTTCTGTAATCGATGCTGGATTCAAAAATTATTACCGACATCGTGCGCTGGATAGTCTGCGTGCGAACAACCAAATCTTGGGGTACTATAACATCATCAATAACGATTCTTTGGATAACAATAATGGTGAACACGGTCTTCAAGTGCTTTCTTGTATTGGGTCTAATATCCCAGACAAAATGGTGGGCACTGCGCCAAAGGCAAACTTCTGGCTAATTAGTTCAGAGGATGAATCGTCAGAATACCCCATTGAAGAAGCCAATTGGGTTAGAGCAGCAGAATTTGCCGATAGTGTTGGCACGGATATTATTACATCGTCATTGGGTTATACCGATTTTGATGAAGAGGAATTAAGCCATAAGTATAAAGACATGAATGGTAAAACTGCTATTTCTAGTTTAGCTGCCACCAAGGCGGTCGAAAAAGGAATAATGGTACTGGTTGCCGCGGGCAATGAGGGCTCCAAAGCCTGGAAATACATCGCATCGCCAGGGGATGCGGAAAAAGTTTTGACTATAGGGGGTGTAAACTACTCACGTGAGCATTCTAGTTTTAGCAGCTATGGGCCCAGTTATGATAAAAGAACGAAACCTGACCTTTGCGCAAGAGCAACTTATGTCTATGTAGCGGATGATGACAATGATTTTACGAGAAGCAACGGAACCTCCTTTGCAACTCCAATTATGGCTGGAGCGGTAGCTTGTTTGATGCAGGCAAATCCAACTAAATCCATAGAAGAAATAATTGCAGCGCTGCATAAAAGTGGAGATCATAGTCACGACCCAAATAATACCTATGGGTACGGCATTCCAGATATTTTTATTGCACATAGCACGTTAAATCGCAATCCTTATTTTGATTACACTTCAGAGAAACTCTTTAATCCGGGTTTAAATACTTTTGAAAATCGCATTTTCTACCGTTTTTACTCACCCGCAGCCCAGACCGTTACAATTACAGTGGTCAAAAAGGGTAAGAAGAAAGACAAGGAAGTTTATAATGTGCAAAAACAAGTGAGTGCTGAAGGGTTCTTGCAAGGAGAAGTACCTAAAGTGAAAAAATACAAAAAAGGTGAATATGTCTTTACACTAACCACTGCAAATGGCACAGTATATACACGGAAGATAGAGAAGTAAATCCTTGCCTCTCTTATTGAATTAAACCGTTTTCTTTTTAGTGATTGTCAACCACGATTCTCGAATAAAAGACTTTGGCTCTCAAAACTATACACTGCTTATTTCTTGTTAAAAAAACAATAATTGCAACCCTAAACTAGTTTTAACTTTGTACGTATGCATAAAATTGGTCTCTTTCTATTAACCTTGTTTTTTTGCGCGCAAATTCAAGCGCAGAAAACCCAAAGTTATCAGCCAAAATCCAAGTTGTATTCCAGAGCACTGGAACTCTTTGACAAAGAAAAATACAACGCATCCATTGAGGTTTTCAAGGATTTTATTAAAGTATCGAAAGATAAAATGATGCAATCTGACGCGAATTTCTATATCGCGGCAAGCAAACTCAAGCTATCCCACAGCAATGCTGAGCGTCAAATGTTGGATTTTATTGAAGATTATCCATATTCTAGTAAATTAAATCTGGCTTATCTCTTGATGGGCAACTATTACTTTGATAAAAAGAAATACCGCAGATCGATACGCTATTTTAAAGAAGTGGAACTGAATGGAATTACCAAAGAAGAAGAACACAAACTTCGATTTGAATACGGTTATGCATTATTCCAATCCAAAAAATATGTTTCTGCCAAAAAACAGCTCTACCCCCTAACGGTAAAAGATGATAATGCATATTACGTGCTTGCCAACTACTATTATGGTTATGTTTCTTATATGAATGAGGATTATGACGAGGCTCTAAAAACATTCAAGAAAATTGAGACAAAATCAGGTATTCCAAATACCATGATGCTCTATATAGCACAAATCTATTATATCAAAGGTGAACATGATAAGTCGCTTGCCTATTGTGAAAAGGTAAAGGCACAAAGCGTGGTTAGAGAGCGTGACTTTCTAAAAGGCAAGAACTATTATAGAAAAAACAATTACAAACAAGCTGCCATCCATTTCCAATCATCTAATTTTAGTATTGACAGCCTACAATCTGAAGAGATTTACGAAATTGGCAACACGTATTACCAAACAGGAAATTGCAGCAAAGCAATTCCTCTTTTCAAAGAGATTAGTAATGAAGGAAACGATGTAGCCCAAGCCGCTTCTTTTAGTTTAGGAGACTGTTTTGTGCAGTTAAATCAAAAAGACAAAGCAGAGAGTGCCTTTTTTGAAGCCCAACGTACAGATTACGATAAAAAGATTAAGGAAATGGCCATGTTCAATTATGCCAAATTAACCTGCGAAAATGGTAAAACCAGCACGGCCTTAACCTACTTTAAGAAGTATAATGAGTTGTACCCCGAAGGTGAAAACGCAGAAGAAGTAAAAGGGCATTTAGCAGATATTTTCCTACAAACAAAAGATTACAAGACTGCGATAAGCACCCTAGAATCAATTAAAAATAAAAACAACAAGCTTCAAGAAACGTATCAAAAACTATGTATGCTTGAGGGCAAGCAACAATTCACTGATAAGAAGTACAAATCCTCAGAACTATATTTTACTAAATCGCTCACCTATAAAATTGATCAAAAACTGGTTTCTGAAGCATACTATTGGTTAGGTGAGAGTAATTTTCAAAATAACGACTACAATTCTGCAATCAGTTATTACAATAAAACCATCTCATCCAAACCTTCAGGTAAAACCAGTGCACTGGCGCATTATGGTTTAGGTTATGCATACTTCATGAAGAAGAACTACAGTCTTGCGATTCAAAATTTCACTAAGTACAAATCACTAAGTGCAAGTTTTTCTCCAGACCCCAGTATTTTCAATGATGCCGTTTTACGTATTGGAGATTCTTACTTAGTAATGGGTGCCAAAGAAAAAAACAAAACGTATTACCAAGCCGCTTCGAATAATTACGCATATATCTCATCTCGAAATGTAAAGGGAGCAGATTATGCTTTATTCCAAAGAGGGTTGATTTTTGGTTTGTTGGGACAGCCCAAGCAGAAAATTGCTACGCTCAAACGTATACCTACTGAATTTCCTAAATCGTATTACATTCCTGATGCATTATATGAAACCGGTTCAGAGCAATTAAACTTGGGGATTTATGGTGAGGCAGAGCGCAATTTTCAATACATTATTCAGGATTATAAAGGCAGTATTTATGCACGAAAAAGTCATTACAGTCTTGGGATTATTTATTACAATCAAAACAAGGATAATCAAGCATTATTAAAGTTTAAATATGTGGTAAAGAATTACCCCAATACCCTTGAAGCAAGAACAAGTTTAGAGCGAATCGAAAGCATATACACCAACCAGGGGAAAACAGATGAGTATGAAGTGTATGTTAAATCAGTGCCAAATTACAGCAAGGGTCAATATTACTTTGACTCATTGGCTTATCGGGCAGCTTTAAACAAATATCAAAGCAGCAACTATGCATCAGCAGTAACCGAGTTTTCTAAATACTTGAATAAGTATAAAAATGGAATATTTCAGATTGAAAGTCATTATTACCGGGCTACCTCTTATGAGGCCATCAATAAAATAAGCGAAGCCATTTTGGATTACAAATTTGTTGCGGATGCGAGGATTAATGATTTTGCCGAACGAAGTATTTATAAAACGGCAAAGCTATCCAAAGAAAAACTAGACGACAACACGGCCTTTATCTATTATGGCAAATGGGAAGCTTTGGTGAAAAATAACAAAGATCTTGCAGAAGCGGTTTATGAGCAATTACGTATTCTACATGCGGCAAACAATATCTCCAAGGCTAAACCAAAAGCGAGTCAATTGTTGTTTAACGTAGAAGCCAATACTTACATGAAAAAAGAAGCAAACCTTGTTCTTGCCAAAAGTTACATCAATGACAGTTTGCTGAATACAGCTATAGCCACGCTTAAAAAGGTAATTGACGGAAGTACAACTATATTGGGAGCTGAAGGCAAATATCTTGAATCATGGTGTTATTTTGAATTAGGTGAGCTAGATAAATGCAAACAGGGCATCATTGAGTTCAACAAGAAGTTTAGTGGTTACGATTATTGGCTGGGAAAAAGCTTATTGCTATTAAGTGACTACTATGTTGCAAAAGATGATGCGTTTTCAGCTAAAAGTACATTGAACAGCATCCTTGCAAACTTTGATGACGAACGTATATTAAGTAAGGCACGCGAAAAGCTAGCCGCTATCGAGAAAGGGAACGCGCGGCTTAACAACATCAATAATCTAGCACCTGGCAAAGGCGAATAATGGGTAAGAAAGCCATTGTTGTTGGTGCAGGTATTGGTGGTATAGCCATTGCGCTTAGACTCCGAAAAAAAGGCTATGAAGTGCATGTTTTTGAAAAAAACGCATACCCTGGAGGGAAGTTAAGCGAAATCACCAGCGAAGGGTTCCGTTTTGATGCAGGTCCTTCATTACTTACGATGCCATATCTTATTGATGATTTATTTCGGCTTTATGACCGAGACCCGAAAGTCTATTTTAAGTATGATACACTGAATATTGCTTGCAATTATTTTTTCTCGGACCAAACTGAACTTTCCGCCTATGCCGATCGGGCCAAATTTATTCAAGAGTTTACCTCCAAAACTGGTATTGCTCCTCGTACATTGAGACGTTTTTTAGCCCGTTCTAAATATATTTGGGATGTAACCAACCCCCTCTTTCTAAAAAAAAGTTTACATCGCCTAAGTACGTATCTCAGAATAGATACACTTATTAGGGCTTTTCAGTTGCCATACTTGGGAATTGGACGTAACATGGCTAGAAGTAACCACTCGAATTTGTCTAATACCAAGGCTGAGCAATATTTTAATCGCTATGCTACCTACAACGGGTCTAATCCATACAAAGCACCCGCCACTCTCAATGTAATCTCGTATCTGGAACACTTTGAAGGCGCATATTATCCGAAAGATGGAATGATCTCCATTACACAAAGTTTGATTAAACTCGCAAAAGAAGAGGGAGTGCAATTTCATTTTGAACAGAGCGTCTCTGAAATACTAGTAAAGAATAAGAGAGCCACCGGCATCAAAACGAAACAGGAAGAGATTCAAGGTGACATTGTAATTTCCAATGCGGACATTCACCCCACCTACATGCATTTATTGCCGAATCACAGCATTCCTAAGCGAATAAAGAACCAAGAACGATCAAGCAGTGCTTTCATCTTCTATTGGGGCATTAATGCTCAATTTAATCAGTTAGAGGCGCATAATATTTTATTCAGCTCTGATTACGAACAAGAGTTTAGAGAAATCTGGAATGAAAAGCGCATTCCGGAAGATCCTACGGTTTACATAAATATCAGTTCAAAGTACAATGAGTCGGATGCTCCAATAGGATGTGAAAACTGGTTTGTTATGATTAATGTGCCGAGTAATGTTAATATCAACTGGGAGCAATCCAAAGATGAAATTAGAGCGCGGGTTATTCAGATTATAAATAATCGTTTGAATACGGATATTGAAAAACATATTGCGACTGAAAATGTTCTTACTCCAAAGGATATTGAAATGAAAACAGGTTCTTTTTCTGGATCATTATATGGTTCAGCCAGTAATGATGTTATGGCTGCATTTTTCAGACAATCCAACCAATTGAAAATAGCAAAAAATTTATATGCCGTTGGAGGGTCCGTTCACCCGGGAGGAGGGATTCCTTTATGCCTTCTCAGCGCCAAGATAACCTCAGAAATGATACCAGAAGCATGACCAAAAACAAAGCCATACTGCTTCTTCTGATCATCTACACCGTTGGAATTGTAGGAATAACCATTCCGGCTACTCGGGCTTTAACCCTATCGTTAACTCCTGTCAATCTATTGGTGAGTTTATTCATCCTGATCGCATTGCATAAGAAACTCACATTCAATAGTTTTATTGGTCTCGTTGTTGTTGCCTCCTTGGGATTCTTTATTGAAGTGCTCGGTGTAAAAACACAAGTTTTATTTGGAGCATATGCATACGGGGATACCTTAGGCTTCCATGTATTTGCTGTTCCGCTAGCCATGGGTATTAATTGGTTTATTCTTATCTATACTACCCGTATATTGGCTCAAAAAATAAGTAAAAATATTCTTGTGATTGCCCTAGTATCAGCCTTGCTCATGGTGGGTTTTGATTTTATTCTTGAACCTGTTGCACAATTTATGGATATGTGGCAATGGAAACGCAATGTGATTCCAATGCAAAATTATTTAGCATGGTTTGTTGCCTCCTTTTTTATACAGCTTTTGTACTGCAACATTGAGAAGAAAATTCAAAACCCTATTGCGATTTATGTTTTATGCATTCAAATCGTATTTTTTGGATTGCTTCGCGCGTATATCTATTTTCTTTAAATGCTATTCAGTAGAGGTAATAAATGAAGTTGATAGCGTAAAGCGTTTTCTATTCTTCTCCTGCTGCGCGCAAGAGATCAATATTGATTTTATTCAGGATCATTTCTAACTGTGGTCCAACACCTTTATTCATCATCAAATTAAGAATTCGAAATGGAAAACTTCGTTTCCCTTTAAGACCTGCCACAATTTTTGCGGCACCATTTTCCTGCCTTTCAATTAAAAAGTAAAGTGATTCAACAGATTGATGAGAAGGTAAATCAAGCGCGAATCTTACGTCATTTGTGGGTTTTAAATAGGCCAGCTCAATGCGACTATCCAAATTACCCTCAGTTATCATTAAGACTGAGCCTTTCTCTCCTATTTGCCCCTGCAATTCAGTAACGGCATTTTCAAGATTAAACCAAGGGTTCCATGACTTAAAATGATTAAGGTCTCGTACGTAATTATAGAGTTGCTTTTCACTCAATTCAAGTTCAACGTACCTCTCCACTTTAAACGAAGCAGGAATGAACGCATTTACTGATGCGAACACCAGCAATAGAATCAATAAAACTGTTGATATAACTTTTATAAAATTCAAGTTTTAAGCAAATCTAAGCCCAATTCTGTATGCCCTAAATTAAGTATCCTTTTCCACTTTTTTTGCAGGATCATCCTTTTTATCTTCAATGATTTCGCGTGCTTCTTCAACAGACTTCCCTTTTAAGTAACCAGGCAATTGCATACCCGCCATATTAAAGATGTCCTCCAATGGTGGAACGGATTTATACATGCCTGAAAGGAAGTTAGATGTAGAATTCTTTCCTTCCGTATTATTTCCGCCATCCCAAACGGTAACCTTGTCTATCTTGATATTGCTAATTGCTTTAGCTTGTAACTCTACAAGATCAGTCAATTTATCCGCAATCAATAAAACAACTGCATCCCGTGGATCATTACCTGCGGAAGCGACCAAATCTTTAAAACCTTGAGCCTGCTTCGTTAGTATTTCAAATAAACCTTTTGCTTCTGCTTCTTTCTTTAAAAATATTGCATCAGCTTCACCTTTTGCCACTCTACGAATTTGCTCTGCTTTTGCTTCTGCCTCAATCTCGACACGTTGTTTGGCAATTTCAGAAGGAATAATAATATCCGCTTGTTGCGTACTTCTTTCCCTCATTGCTCTTGCTACTTCAGCTTCTTTCTCTGCCGCATAAGATTCTTCCAAAGCTTTTGCTGTTTGCACTTTCTCAGAAGCAATCGCCATTCGTTCTGCCTCTGCTTCTCGCTGTCTTCTAAGGGCATCAGAATTGGCTACTTTTACTTTTGCTAAGTTCTCCCCTTCTACTGCGCTTGCATTGGCATCAGAAACTTTTACACGTTGATCTTGCACCGCAATGGCCTCGCCAATTGAACCATCTCTATTCATTTCTGCAACACTTTTTTTAGCATCGTTTATTGCCTTGGCTGCAGCCTCTTTCCCTAAAGCCTCAATATAGCCAGACTCGTCCCTAATATCGGTAAGGTTTACGTTTATTAATTTCAGACCAACCTTTTTTAACTCTTGCTCAACATTAGAGCTAACGTTAGAAAGAAATTTATCACGGTTATTATTGATCTCCTCAATATCCATGGTTGCCACAACTAAACGCAATTGACCAAATATAATATCTAAAGCCAAATCATGTACTTGTTCTGTACCCAATCCCAACAAACGCTCCGCGGCATTTTCCATAATACCCGGCTCGGTGGATATCCCAATGGTAAATCGGGATGGAACATCTACTCGAATATTTTGTCTACTCAGCGCATTGGTAAGATTTACTTCAATGGACTGTGGTGTTAAATCCAAAAATTCATAATCCTGAATTACAGGCCAAACAAAAGCGGCCCCACCATGAATACACTTGGCGGATAAACTTGATTGATCATCGGTGTTTTTACCCACCTTTCCATATACTACAAGTATTCGATCAGATGGACATCTTTTTATCCTTCGAATAATTGTTACAATAACAATGAATAGAAAAAGGACAATAACAATTGGTATAATTACTTCAAAGCTCATTCTTTATTTTTTAGTTACGATTAGTGTCAAGTTATTAATTTCGGTTACCTCGATTATGCTACCGGTGGGAATTGCTGTATCGTCATTGGTAAGTGCATCCAGTTCCCTCAACGCACCTTGGATTTTCACGTGTACTTTACCATGTCCACCCTTATTCGGAGGTATCGTTAAATACACTTCACCTAGGGACCCAATTGCATTGCCTAATACCAAGGTGCCACTGTGATTCAACTTAGACGAGTAGTAATATATAGCAGCCATAACCGCCATTATTGCGAAACCCGAAAGGGTTGCCCAAATGAGCGTCATGATTTTGGATAATTCAGCATTAATGCAGGCTAATCCAACCCAGCCAAATAGGGTAAAAAATGCGACTAAATTCTTTAGCGTAAAAAATTGAAAGCCAATACCTGTATCCCCATCAAACTCGGTATCAATATCAACATCTGTGTCCATATCTGCCCCAATAAATGTTAAAACCAATTGAACCAAAAAGAATAAAGATGCTGCGATTGTTATAACCCAAAAAACCTTCTCAAATGTGTCTGCACCACTGAACCAATCCATAAGCGGAAAGATACAAATTTTTGGAAATTAACGGTGATTTATACCTGATAATAAGGACTTAAAGCAACAAAAAATCGATATTCTTTGATGTTAGTTTATATTTCTCGCCCAGAATTGAGTTGGTCAGGGTACCATTTAATAGGTAAGTGCCCGCTTTACTTCCACAATTATGTCGGATATACTCAGAATATGATCCATAATCGCAAATATCCATTAGTATCGGAGTGAAAATATTACTTAATGCATAACTCGCAGTTCGTGAAACTCTGCTTGGAATATTAGGCACTGCAAAATGAATGACATCATGTTCTTTGTAAATCGGTTTCTCATGATTGGTGATTCGTGTGGTTTCAAACACACCGCCTTTATCCGCAGAAACATCGATGATTACAGATTTCGGTTTCATTTGCATAACCATTTCTTCGGTCACCACACAAGGTGCCCGATCCTTATCGCTGCGTAATGCTCCTATTGCCACATCGGCCACCATTAATGCTTTTCTGAGGGCGTTGGGGTGAATAGTACTCGTATATATTCTTTGTCCAATATTCGATTGTATTCGCCTGAGGCGATAAGGACTACTATCGAATACTTTTACATTTGCCCCAAGGCCAATGGCCGCTTTTGCTGCGTATTCGCCAACAGATCCTGCACCTATGATCACAATTTGCGTGGGCGGAATGCCTGCAAAACCTCCCAACAACTCCCCCTTACCAATATGTGAGTTAGTTAAATAGTCAGCCGCTATGAGAATAGAGGCATGCCCTGCAATTTCACTCATCGCACGAATAATTGGGAGCGAACCTGAATTGTCCTCTAAATATTCATAGGCCAATGCATGTACCTTCTTAGCGATTAGTTTTCGAATAATCAACTCATCCAAATTATTCAATTGCAAAGCTGATATAAGCAGCTGTTGTGGCTTCATCATATCAACCTCACCTAAAGTGGGTGGATCAATTTTCAAAAGAATATCAGCGGCATAGACTTCCTCAGGACTATAAGCAATTTGAGCACCCGCTTCACTATATTCGGTATCGGAAAAATTGGCATTTGAACCTGCCTTTGTTTCAATTATTATTCGATGACCATTGTTTACTAAGAATGATACAGACGAAGGGCTTAATGGAACCCTATTCTCCTGCATCGTAATTTCTTTCGGTATTCCTATAAAAAGACTATGCTGTTTATGTTGCACTTGAACAAGCTGCTCTTGTGTCTGAAGAGCAGCTTCATGGACCAATTTTTCTATTGGAGAAACTTCTTTTTTAGGCATTATTTATTGGTTGGTCTCTTACAAATTTAAATAATCAGTATCACAAAAATGTATTTAATCTTGGATTAAATAAGAATCACCCATATTTAGACCAAATTATTGGACTATTAGAAGAAATGACCAAAATAATACTCCTTACTACCCGTTGTATTCATTAGATTTGCTTGAAATTTTGATTAAATACACTCAACTTAAACCCTTTCTTTTGCTCATCGGAGTTTTTTACTTCGGTTATTCGCAAGCACAAATAACCAATTCGTTAAAGCGCATTGACAGTTTAACGCTTAGCTTTATGAAAGAAGCGCCAAAAAAAGAATGCAATAACCTATGTATAGAAGGGTTCTGTCAAAGTGATCAGGTATTTTTTGAACATCAAATGCAAACCTTGGGCAGTGAAATAAACTTTACCTACAATGAGTATGTAAATGGTCAAATGCAATATTTTAGCTATGCAAATGGTGCTTTTCTACGCAGAGCTTATGCCAATAAGAGTAAATACTTCCCCATTTTTGAGCAAACCTTAGACCGGAAAGGTGTTCCGCAAGAGCTGAAGTATATCAGTATTATAGAATCTGCATTAAATCCTACTGCAAGAAGCAGAGCAGGTGCAATGGGTCTATGGCAATTTATGCCAGGCACAGGACGGTACCTAGATATGACCATCAATTACCGAATAGATGACCGTAAAAGCATTATTAAAAGTACCGAAAGTGCAGCAGATTACTTTAAAACATTGTATAACATGTTTGACGATTGGTTACTTGCGATCGCGGCTTACAATGCAGGTCCTGGAAATGTACGTAAAGCAATTTCAGCTGCTGGAGGAGTAGGCGACTTTTGGTATATTAAAAAATATCTACCGAGAGAAACACAGAATTATGTACCTCGATTCATAGCAGCGGTATATTTGATGAATTTTAGCAATAACATCACTCAATCTTCTGAAACAGAATATTCTGTTTATTGTCCAATTGCTATTAATGATACACTCGAATTTGAAGAATTATGTAGATATACTGGATTACCGCAATCAGAACTTAGTTTATTGAATGCACAATTTAGATATAATAAACTTAGTGGTGATAAAGATCATATCTATCAGTTACTACTGCCCTATCAAGTAGCGATGACCTTTTTGGAAAAGCAAGACAGCATTTATTATTTCAGTAAAAATCCTTATCCCCTGATCCTGGATTCTTTTGATCCAGTAAGAAATGACTCCTTATTAAAGGACTTGGCGATAAAGAAAAAAGCGGAAAGTAAGAACTTCTATCACAAGGTAAAACGGGGTGAAACCTTGTATTATCTCGCTAGAAAATATAGGGTTTCTGTTGGTGATATTAAGCGCTGGAATCATAGAACAACCAGTAATTTACAAGTTGGAGAACGCATACTTATCAAACGCAAAGTATAGGTTATACATGAGAAAAAACAACATACTATATCTACTCCTACTTCTTATCTTTAGTTTCCTTGGCTGTGATAACACAAATGACCGACCTGTTGCTATCAACCAATCACTCGGTTTTGCTGGAGAACTAAATATCACCACTGACCTTGAGACCTACAAGTATTTACGTGATGGATTTAAATACCACCTAGCTACTCCTCAGGAATACTTAATCCCAAATGAACCTTTCTTCAGAATAAACTTTATCAGTATGGAAGGATTAAAAGGGAGTTACCTAGAATATCAAACCCAGGTTTTCGTAATCACTGAAAGTAATAAACAAGAAATGACTTCTTTGGGATTTGGTATTGGGCAGGCCAAATTTGACAGTTTGAGTGCACTTCCTGGTGTGAGTATTCATCAATTCAACAATGTTTGGGCGAAAAATCAAAGTGTATTCTACATTTTTGGTACGACTCCAGAGGCTATACGACTTTACCTTAAAGACCATTCTGATTCCATACGAAATTTAATCTATACCTCTGAACTCAACAATTTTGGGTCAAGGGTGGGGTCCAATAAACATCCTCTTTCCAAAATATTAGCTGAACGCTTTAATATCGAAATGGAATTCCCCAAATTCACTGAAATTGACATCCAAAAAGACAGTTTCTACTCATTGAATTGGCAAGAGGGAGATGCAAACTGCAATATACTGATTGGAATTTTAGGGTCAGAAATAGAACAGCCGATTAATAAAGAAAGCATTTTAAGATTGCGAAATGCGCAAGGGAAGAACCATCTGCAAATGGATACCATTGGGATTTTCTATCTAGGTACCAGTAATCTTTTTGATCATAAAGACACTACATATTCAATCAATGATCATGAAGGAGTCAAGATTAATGGCTGGTGGGTTATTGAAGGATTATTTAGAGGAGGTCCATTTACGCGTTATGTGGTATATCACGAGCCCAGTAAAAATTGGATTAGTTTAGAAGGGCTTGTGTACTTTCCGAATGTTGATGTGCGCAAGGATGAAGGCAAATCAAAGTCGAGGTATTTGCGTACATTAGAATCCATTATTCATACGTTAAAATGATACGGGTTGCAATATTTGCAAGCGGCTCTGGAAGTAACGCGAGGTGTTTGATGCAACATTTCAAAGATCATCAAGACATTCTGGTATCTATGGTGGCCAGCAACAAACCAAATGCTGGTGTGTTGGATATTGCCACATCATATGAAGTTCCAACTTATACCTTTACGAAACAAGAACTGAGAGAAGGGAATGTTGAGCAGGATTTGAAAAGCAAGAAAGTTGACTTTATCATATTAGCCGGTTTTTTAGCTTTAATACCGGAAACATTGGTACAATCATATCTTCACCGAATTATTAATATTCATCCATCCCTCCTACCTAATTATGGCGGTAAAGGAATGTTTGGCCAACATGTTCATAAAGCGGTTAAGCAAAACCAAGAAAACCAATCTGGAATGACCATTCATCTTGTGAATAAAGAATTTGACAAAGGCAAAGTGCTATTTCAAGCAACCACAACCTTAAATGAGGAGGACACAGCTGAACAAATTCAAAAGAAGGTGCTTGTGTTAGAGCATCAATTTTTTGCGGGCGTGGTTGAGAGTTATATTCAATCCGTTTAATTCGATAATTATTATTTAGATGCCATCTTCAACATAATTGAACATAAAAATGGGTGCTTGATTTCTCAAGCACCCATTTACTAAATTAGTTTGAATTAAATGCTGGTTGCAACTTCAGCCTCGGGAGTTTCTTCTGTTGAAGACTCTTCTGCAGTTGCTTCTTTCGCTGCCATAAGACGTTCATATTCCTCTTTCGAACCAACAATCATGTCTTTCCAATCTTGTAATCCAGTTCCTGCAGGAATAAGATGACCTACAATAACATTTTCTTTCAAGCCTCTCATATAGTCAACCTTACCCGCTATTGCAGCCTCATTCAACACTTTCGTAGTCTCCTGGAAGGAAGCAGCAGATAAGAATGATTGAGTACTTAAGGAAGCTTTTGTGATACCTTGAAGGATTGGAGCCATCGTTGCAGGTATTGCATCTCTTACCTCAATCAATTCTTGATCTTGTCTCTTAAGTGCTGAGTTTTCTTCTCTTAACTTTCTTAGACTCACAATTTGACCTGCTTTTACGTTTTCAGAACCTCCTGGATTGCTCACCACTTTCTTGTCATAAATCCAATCGTTTTGCTCAAGGAACTCCCATCGCTCTACATTTTCATTTTCTAAGAATTTGGTATCTCCAGCATTCACAATGAGTACTTTCTGCATCATTTGACGCACAATTACTTCAATATGCTTATCATTAATTTTCACACCTTGCAAGCGATAAACTTCCTGAATACCGTTCAAAATATACTCTTGAACAGCACTTGGTCCTTTAATTGCCAAAATATCTTTCGGTGTTATTGCACCATCTGAAAGTGGATATCCTGCTTTCACAAAATCACCATCTTGAACTAAGATATGCTTAGAAAGTGGAATGAGATAGCGTTTGCTTTCTCCATCTTTAGATTCTATTAGAACTTCTCTATTCGCTCTTTTGATTCCACCATAACTAACTACACCATCAATTTCAGCAACAATTGCCGGATTAGAAGGGTTTCGTGCTTCAAATAACTCAGTTACTCTTGGCAGACCACCCGTAATATCTCTTACTTTACCACCAACTCTTGGTATTTTAGCAATCACAGATCCAACTTTCAATTTTTCTCCGTCAGAAACAGTAATGTAAGCTCCTACAGGTAAGTTGAATTCCTTTTCAACATCCTTTTTAGCAGTTACCCGGATAATAGGTATTAACTTTTTATCCTTGGTTTCAATCATTACTTTTTCAGATCGTCCAGTTTGATCGTCAATTTCCTCTCTAAAGTTTATGTTTTCAACCAAACCTTCATAGCTCACCTTACCTGCAGTATCCGTTAAAATAAATGCGTTGAAAGGATCCCATTTACAAATTTGATCGCCCTTTTTAACTTTCTGACCGTCTTCTACAAATAATTGAGAAGCATAAGGAATATTAGCTGTAAAGACTACTGTTTTCGTTTTAGGTTCAATAATTCGTATTTCTCCTGATCTACTGGTAACAATGTTAATTTTTGTTCCTGTTTCAGCACCTAACTCAGGATCTGCTTCAGTTTCATTGTTTTGATTTGATCAAAATTGATTATACCTGCAAATTTTGCTTGTATTGACTTTCGGAAGCAATACTAGATGCTGTACCCCCTGTATGGAAAGTTCTCAATGTTAACTGTGTTCCAGGCTCTCCAATACTTTGAGCAGCAATCACACCAACTGATTCACCTTTCTTAACAATATGTCCTCTGGCTAAGTTTCGTCCATAACATTTAGCACAAACACCACGTTTAATTTCGCAAGTAAGTACAGATCTGATTTGAACTTCTCAATTTCAGCATCCTGAATGCTTTGAGCAATTTCTTCATCGATCATTGCACCTTCTTTTGCAAGAGTTTCACCAGTGTTAGGGTCTACGATATCATAAACCACTGTTCTTCCAAGAATACGCTCATAGATTGGTTCAACAATCTCATCGTTATCTTTTAATGGTGTCATCGTAACCCCTCTTAAGGTTCCACAATCTTCTTGCATAATAACCACATCTTGAGCTACATCATGAAGTCTTCTGGTCAAATAACCCGCATCCGCTGTTTTAAGAGCCGTATCTGCAAGACCTTTACGAGCACCGTGAGTGGAGATAAAGTATTCCAAAATGGATAACCCTTCTCTAAAGTTAGAAAGAATTGGATTCTCGATAATTTCACCTGTTCCCCCTGCTACCAATTTTCTTTTGAGGCTTAGCCATAAGACCCCTCATTCCTCCAAGCTGACGAATCTGCTCTTTAGAACCCCTAGCTCCTGAATCAAGCATCATATAAATAGGATTAAATCCTTGATTATCTGTTGCAATGATCATGAAGCAATGCATCTGCTACTCTGAGTTAATTCTAGTCCAGATATCAATAACCTGGTTATAACGTTCGTTATTTGTAATGAAACCGTTCTCGTAATTACTTGTAATTTCAGCAACCTCCATACGTGCAGACTCTACCAATGCTTCTTTTGTAGAAGGAACTAGTACGTCAGAAATGTTGAAAGATAGTCCTCCTCTAAATGCATAGTAGAAACCTAGTTCTTTATATCGATCCAAGAATTTAGCAGTACGAGCAACACCTACTGATTTTATCATATCGCCGATAATATCTCGTAAGTGATTTTTTGGTAAGCAACGTATTAATAAAACCTATTTCTTCAGGAACGCTGTAAGTTAAATATAACACGACCTACAGAAGTCTCAATAATCTATTAACAATTCACCATCCTTTCAGAACCTTAGTTCTTACTTTGATTACAGCATTTAAGTTAGCTTTCCTTCATTGTATGCAATTTCTACTTCTTCGAAGCTATAGAATGTAAGTCCTTCGCCTTTACAGATTTCTGTATCCGTAGTTCTTCTCATTTTGGTCATGTAGTACAGACCCAAAACCATGTCTTGCGATGGCACTGCTATAGGAGCGCCATTTGCAGGATTAAGAATATTGTGAGAAGCAAGCATTAGAATTTGAGCCTCTAAAATGCTGCATTACCCAAAGGTACAGTGCACAGCCATTTGGTCACCATCAAAATCCGCATTAAAACCAGTACAAACTAGTGGGTGAAGACGAATTGCTTTTCCTTCTACTAATTTAGGTTGGAAAGCTTGAATACCCAATCTGTGTAGCGTAGGGGCACGGTTAAGAAGAATGGATGTCCTTTTAGGATATTTTCTCAAAATTTCCCAGATAACAGGCTCTTTTTTATCTACAATTTTCTTAGCAGACTTTACCGTTTTACAATACCTCTTTCTATTAATTTTCGAATAATAAATGGTTTAAAAAGCTCAGCTGCCATACCTTTTGGTAAACCACACTCGTGCAATTTAAGTTTGGACCTACCACGATAACCGAACGACCAGAATAATCAACACGCTTACCTAATAAGTTTTGACGGAAACGACCTTGCTTACCTTTAAGCATATCACTCAATGATTTCAAAGGTCTGTTGCCGTTTGCTTTTACAGCATTAGCTCTTCTTGTATTATCTAGCAAAGAGATCTACTGCTTCTTGAAGCATTCGTTTCTCATTTCTCAAGATAACCTCTGGAGCTTTAATCTCCATCAGTCTTTAAGACGATTATTTCTAATAATAACTCTTCTGTAAAGATCATTTAAATCAGAAGTGGCAAATCTACCTCCGTCCAATGGAACTAATGGTCTTAGTTCTGGTGGAATAACTGGAAGCATTTTCAAGATCATCCACTCTGGACGATTTTCACCGGTTGTTTAGATGCACTGAAACCTTCAATAACGTTAAGTCTTTTAAGAGCCTCATTTTTACGTTGTTGAGAAGTTTCGTTTGCTGCTTGATGTCTTAAACTAAATGACAATTCATCTAAATCAAGACGTGCTAATAAATCCCAAATTGCCTCACCACCCATTTTAGCGATAAACTTGTTTGGATCATTATCGTCAAGATATTGATTTTCTTTTGGTAATGAATCTAAAATATCCAGGTATTCTTCTTCTGTTAAGAAATCAAGATAGTTTACTCCATCTGCTTCTTTATGACCTGCTTGAATTACGATATAACGCTCGTAGTAAACAATCATTTCTAATTTCTTAGAAGGAAGACCGATCAGATAACCAATTTTGTTAGGAAGAGATTTAAAGTACCAGATATGAACTATAGGAACAACCAACTCGATATGTCCCATACGCTCTCTACGTACCTTTTTCTCTGTAACCTCTACACCACATCTATCACAAACTATGCCTTTATATCGTATTCTCTTGTATTTTCCACAGTGACACTCATAATCTTTCACGGGACCGAATATTCTCTCACAGAATAATCCACCCATTTCTGGTTTATAAGATCTGTAGTTTATTGTTTCAGGTTTTGTTACTTCACCAAAAGAACGTTGTAATATAACTTCAGGAGATGATAAACCAATTCTAAGTTTCTTAAAATTAGATTTTATTTTTACGTCTTTTTTATTTGACATTTTACTTTAATCCTTTTAATATATTAATCAAAGGTAATTTCAATACCTAAACCTCTTAACTCATGAAGCAATACGTTGAATGACTCAGGAAGTCCTGGTTCAGCATATTTTCTCCTTTAACAATCGCTTCATATGCTTTAGCTCTACCTATATATCATCTGATTTACAGTTAATATCTCACGAAGTATGTTAGCCGCACCAAATGCCTCAAGTGCCCAAACCTCCATCTCACCAAAACGCTGACCACCAAATTGAGCTTTACCACCCAATGGTTGTTGTGTAATAAGTGAATATGGTCCGATAGAACGCGAGTGCATCTTATCATCAACCATGTGACCTAAGTTTAAGCATATACATACACCTACAGTAGTTCTTTGGTGGAACTTCTCACCAGTAAGACCGTTGTATAATTGAGCCGATCCATTTACAGGCACATTCTGCTTTTGTTACTCTGTTGATTTCATCTTCTGAGCACCATCAAAAATTGGTGTTGCAAATTTCAATCCTAATCTCCATACCAGCCCAACCAAGAACAGTTTCATAAATCTGTCCCAAGTTCATACGTGAAGGTACACCTAATGGATTAAGTACAATATCTACAGGAGTTCCATCTTCCAAGATAGGCATATCTTCTTCTGGAACAATACGTAGCAACAATACCTTTGTTACCGTGACGACCCGCCATCTTATCTCCTACTTTTAGCTTACGTTTTTTAGCAACGTATACTTTGGCAAGTTTCAAGATTCCTGTTGGAAGTTCATCTCCTACTGTTACAGCAAATTGATCTCGTTTGAAGCGAGTAAATAGCTCATTGTAACGACATATAGTTGCTTCAGAATTCGAACGATTAGCGCATTTTTCTCTTTATCCGATAGTCCAATTGTCAAAGTGCTTGTGAAAATCCAAAGCAGCAATGTTCTTTTGAGTAAACTTGGTTCCTTTCGGTATCAAGTCTTCGTATTATAGTTATTATCAACGCCTTGAGAAGTTTTACCATTACGTAGTTTAAATAACTTATCAAGTAACTTAGCTCTTAATATTTCAACTCTTTATGAAGATCTTCTTCTAATTTCGGCTTAACTTTGTCTTCATCGCTTAACTAGCTCGCTCTTTCTTAACTCGTTCAAATAATTTCTTAGCGATAACAACTCCTTTAGAAGAAGGTGAAGCTTTCAATGAAGCATCTTTTACATCACCGGCTTTATCTCCAAAGATTGCTCTAATAGTTTTTCTTCTGGAGAAGGCTCAGATTCACCTTTAGGTGTAATTTTACCAATTAAGAATATCTCCTTCTTTAATAGTCGCACCAACTCGAATAAGTCCATTTTCATCTAAGTTCTTTGTTGCTTCTTCACTTACGTTTGGAATATCATTGGTCAATTCTTCAATGCCTCGTTTGGTATCTCTTACCTCAAGATCATGTTCTGAAATATGGATTGAAGTATACATATCATCTTTAACTACTTTTTCAGAGATTACAATCGCATCCTCAAAGTTATATCCTTGCCAAGGCATGAATGCAACCTTCAAGTTTCTACCCAATGCCAATTCACCACCTTCAGTAGCATAACCTTCGCACAATACATGCCCTTTCTCACCTTTTGTCCTTTTGCTACAATAGGTTTTAAGTTAACAGCAAGTACCTTGATTCGTTCTTCTGAATTTGGTTAATGGATAAGATTTAGATATCTCCCGAAAATGATACCATTTCCTGTTGCGGTGTAAACTTATACTTGATTCTAATTTCCTCTGCATCCACGTAATCAACAACACCATCATCTTCAGCAATAACTGAGCTCTTGAATCTCTTGCAACTTTACCTTCTAAACCGGTTCCAACAAATGGAGCTTCTGGTTTAATCAATAGGCACTGCTTGACGTTGCATATTCGATCCCATCAATGCACGGTTGGCATCATCATGTTCTAAGAAAGGAATAAAGAAGCTGCAATCGATACAATTTGATTTGGAGCAACATCCATGTAATCCATCCTTCTCAGGTTCAACGATTGGAAAATCTCCCTCATATCTAGCTTTTACTTCTTTGATAAATTACCTTTATCAGTCAATTTGAGCATTCGCTTGTGCGATTACTTTACCATCTTCCTCTTCTGCACTTAAGATAAATACATCTTCTCTGTTTTCACTTTACCATTTTCAACCTTACGGTAAGGAGTTTCAATAAAACCAAGTGAGTTAATTTTTGCGTGAACACATAATGAAGAGATCAAACCAATGTTTGGTCCCTCAGGTGTTTCAATTGTACAAAGTCTACCGTAATGCGTATAATGCACATCCCTTACCTCAAAACCTGCTCGATCTCTTGAAAGACCACCTGGCCCTAGAGCAGACATTCTTCTTTTGTGCGTAATCTCTGCCAATGGATTGGTTTGATCCATAAACTGAGATAATTGATTTGTTCCAAAGAACGAATTAATTACAGAAGATAAGGTTCTTGAGTTAACTAAATCAGTTGGTGTAAATACCTCATTATCTCGTATATTCATTCGTTCTCTAATGGTTCTAGCCATTCTAGCAAGACCAACACCAAACTGAGTATACAATTGCTCTCCAACTGTTCTAACCCTTCTATTACTTAAATGGTCAATATCATCCACATCAGCTCTAGAGTTTACAAGTTCTATTAAGTATTTGATGATAGTATAATGTCTTCATTCGTTAAGACACGCTTATCATTAGAACTATCTAAGTTCTAATTTTTTATTAATTCTATAACGACCTACTTCTCCTAAGATCATATCGTTTGTCTGAGAAGAAGAGTCTTTCGATAATACCACGAGCTGTTTCTTCATCTGGTGGATCAGTATTTCTTAACTGACGATAAATATGCTCTACAGCTTCTTTTCCGTTAGTTGGATGTATCTTTTTGAAGCGTGTTGTGAATAATTGCAAATCATTCTTATCATCACTTTCTTTGTTAAGAATAACCGTTTTAACTCCTGAGTCAACGATTTCTTCGATGTGATCCGCTTCAAGAACGTATCCCTATCAATAACTACTTCGTTACGTTCGATAGAAACAACCTCTCCTGTATCCTCATCAACAAAATCCTCTACCCATGATCGTAAGAACTCTAGCAGCAAGTCTTCTACCCACTACTTTCTTAAGACCAGATTTGCTTACTTTAACTTCTTCCGCAAGTCCAAATAATGTCTAAGAATATCTTTATCGCTTTCAAACCCAATCGCTCTAAAAAGAGTAGTTACCGGGAATTTTTTCTTACGATCAATGTAAGCATACATTACGTTGTTTACATCTGTCGCAAATTCAATCCAAGAACCTTTAAAAGGAATTATTCTTGCTGAATATAGTTTAGTACCGTTGGTGTGATAGGATTGTCCAAAGAACACACCTGGTGATCTGTGCAATTGAGAAACGATTACTCTTTCAGCACCATTGATAATAAAAGATCCACCTGGGGACATATAAGGTATAGAACCTAAGATATACATCTTGAACAATCGTTTTAAAATCCTCGTGCTCTTCATCATTACATGAAAGACGAAGTTTAGCCTTTAGCGGAACAGCGTAAGTTAAACCTCTTTCAATACATTCATTAATGGTATAACGCGGGGGATCCACAAAATAATCAAGGAATTCTAAATTAAAGATATTTCTCGTATCATGGATCGGAAAATTCTCCATAAACACCTTATACAGACCTTCACTGTCTCTAGAATCTGCTGGAGTTTCTAGTTGGAAGAATTCTTTAAAAGATGCAACTTGTACTTCCAGAAAATCAGGATAGTCAAGTATTTTTTCTATTGAGGCAAAACTAATTCTACCTTCTGTATGATTTACGTTTGTCAATTTAATTTTTTTTTATTGGTACTTAAAAGTATGCTTGCATTTACACAAGCAGAAAAAGACCCTCGAATATTTTCGGGGTCTTCTCCTGATTATTGTAAATAAAATTTACGTAAGTTCAACTTCGGCACCTGCCTCCGTTAACTTAGCATGAATAGCTTCTGCCTCATCTTTCGCGATATTTTCTTTCACGTTAGAAGGTGCACTATCCACTAAATCTTTAGCTTCTTTCAAGCCAAGTCCTGTAAGTTCTTTCACAGCTTTCACTACTTGTAACTTAGCTCCACCTGGTGCTTTCAAGACAACTGTGAATTCAGTTTTCTCTTCACCTGCTCCAGCGTCTCCGCCTGCTGCAGCTGGTGCTGCAACCTACTGCAGCTGCTGCTGGCTCAATACCGTACTCATCTTTTAGTACGCTAGCGAGTTCATTCACATCCTTTACTGTTAGGTTTACTAACTCTTCTGCAAGTTTTTTAATGTCTGACATTTTTTTAATAATTTAATTAATTGTTTTTTTCTTGTAATGCTTTTATAACCCCACCAATCGTGTCTTTTCCTGAAAGTAATGCTGAAAGCACATTCTTAGCTGGTGATTGAAGTAAACCAATAACCTCTCCGACTAAATCCTCCTTAGATTTAAGTTCAGAAAGAGCTACTAGACTCTCATCACCAAGAAATACATCACTGTCTATATATGCTGATTTTAATAATGGGCGTTTTGTTTTTTTCCTAAAGTTCTTAATGGTAAGCGCAGGAGCTTTTAGATTCATTGAAAGCAATACCGCAGTATTTCCTTTTAAAGAAACATACATTTCTGAAAAATCCTTTTCAGATGCCTCCATGGCTCTTTTAATAAGTGTGTTTTTAACAACACTCATTTTTACCCCATTTTTATGGAACTCTCTTCTTAACTTATTGGTATCTCCAGCACTCATGCTTGATGAGTCCGTAAGATATATAAAGTCAGAAGCGTTGAATGAAGATGTAAGTTCTTCTACTATCTTATTCTTTTCTGTTTGTTTCATTGCCATTGTTCTCTCCTTTTAGTTTTAAATTCCAGGTACCGTACTTGGATCTACTTTAATTCCAACACCCATTGTAGAAGACATACTTATTGATTTAAAGTATGTGCCTTTAGATGAAGATGGTTTAAGTTTATTAATTGTAGTAATAAGCTCAGCTGCATTTTCTGTTAATTGCTCAGGTGTAAATGATCTCTTACCCACTGATGCATGGATAATTCCAGTTTTATCAACTTTAAAATCAATTTTACCCGCTTTAACTTCTTTTACTGCTTTACCTACTTCCGTAGTTACGGTTCCAGATTTTGGATTTGGCATTAAGTTTCTTGGTCCAAGAACTCTACCTAATTTACCAATTTTTCCCATAACTGCTGGCATTGTAATAATTACATCAATATCGGTCCAACCTTGAGAAATCTTATCTACGTATTCGTCCAATCCAACAAAATCAGCACCTGCTTCTTTGGCTTCTTCTTCCTTTTCTGGTGTACAAAGCACCAAAACACGCATTGTTTTACCTGTACCATGCGGTAAAGAAGTAATACCTCTTACCATTTGATTGGCTTGTTTTGGATCTACACCAAGTCGTATGTCTAAATCAACGGATGCATCAAACTTTTCAGTTGAACACTCTTTTACTAATACAGTTGCTTCAGGTAAAGAATATTCTTTATTCTGATCAACTTTACCTTGTATGGCCTTTCTATTCTTTGTTAATTTCATGATCTACGAATTTGAAGGTCTTTGACCGGTTATGTTAATTCCCATACTTCGCGCAGTACCCGCTACCATATTCATGGCAGATTCTACTGTAAAGCAATTTAAATCTGGCATTTTAGCCTCTGCAATGGTTGCCACCTGATCCCAAGAAACTTTACCGACTTTAGCTCGGTTTGGTTCAGCAGAACCTTTTTTAAGTTTCGCTGCTTCCAATAATTGAGTTGCAACGGGTGGTGTTTTTATTACAAATTCAAATGATTTGTCTTTGTAATACGTAACCAATACAGGCAACAATTTGCCTTGCTTATCTTGAGTTCTAGCGTTAAACTGCTTACAGAACTCAACAATGTTGATGCCTTTAGCACCTAGGGCGGGTCCAATCGGTGGAGCAGGATTAGCTGCACCTCCCCGTACCTGTAACTTCAAAAATCCTTCTATTTCTTTAGCCATTTTTATTCTTTTTCAACTTGCATATAGTTAAGTTCCAATGGAGTTCTTCTTCCAAATATCTTAACCATTACTTTAAGTTTCTTTTTCTCTGCGTTCACTTCCTCAATTACCCCACTAAACCCATTAAAAGGTCCGTCTGTAACTTTAATAAACTCACCTACCATGAAATGATCTCCTTCCATTGATTCCGAGCTTGCTTGCTCATCCACTTTTCCTAGAATTCTGTTGACTTCACCAATTCTTAAAGGAATTGGTTCGCCATCTACTCCTAAAAATCCAACAACGCCCATTTACTGATTTGATTATAGGAGCAACCTCTCCTACTAAATTTGCGTTAACCAGAATATAACCAGGAAAAGCGTTTGCTTCTTTTACTGATTTTTTACCATCCTTCACTTTATACCTTTTTTCAAGAGGTATCAATATTTCTGGCACAAATTTGCTCAGCTTAGCACGATCAAGTTCCAGCTCAATATAGGATTTCACCTTTTTTTCTTGTCCGCTAATTGCACGAACAACATACCATTTAAACTCTTGCTCTGCCGCCATCACTTTTCTTAAAATCTAAAATTAGTCAAGTAATAACCTACAGTGAATCCCAATGCTTTATCCATTACTAAAATGATAAGCGCAAAGATGAAAGTAGCTACAATGGTAATCCATGTACTTTCCAACAGCTCTGGCCAAGTTGGCCAACTTACTTTGTTGGTCAGCTCATCAAAGGAATTGCTCCAAGCGTCTCTAATTTTCTTAATCATCTTCTTTTATTTAGCAGGGGTACTAGGATTCGAACCCAGATCAAAGGTTTTGGAGACCTCTATACTAGCCATTGTACTATACCCCTTTTAACAAAAGGGATAGTGCCAAGCTTGCGCTATCCCTTTTTATTTTATTTAAATTAATCTAATATTTCAGTTACCTGACCAGCACCTACAGTTCTACCACCCTCACGGATTGCAAAACGAAGTCCTTTTTCCATTGCAATTTTAGCGATTAACTCAACTTCAATTGTAATGTTATCTCCAGGCATAACCATTTCAGTTCCTGAAGGCAACATGATTTCTCCTGTTACATCTGTCGTTCTGAAATAGAACTGTGGTCTGTATTTATTAAAGAAAGGAGTGTGACGCCCACCTTCTTCTTTGCTTAGGATATAAACCTCAGCTTTGAATTTAGTGTGTGGAGTAACAGAACCTGGTTTACAGATTACCATTCCTCTTTTGATATCAGTTTTCTCAATACCTCTTAAAAGAATACCTGCATTATCACCAGCTTCACCTCTATCTAGTATTTTACGGAACATTTCAACTCCAGTAACTGTAGAAGTTAACTTTTCAGCTCCCATACCAATAATATCTACGGTATCGTTTACATTAGTAACACCTCTTTCAATTCTACCGGTTGCAACAGTTCCGCGACCTGTAATTGAGAATACATCCTCAATAGGCATTAGGAAAGGCTGATCTACCAATCTTGGAGGAACAGGAATCCATGTATCAACAGCTTCCATTAATTCATTAACGGTAGCAACCCATTTTTCTTCTCCATTTAAAGCTCCTAAAGCAGAACCTTGAATGATTGGTGTATTTTCAGCATCAAATTCATAGAATTCAAGCAATTCTCTCATTTCCAATTCAACAAGTTCAAGTAATTCAGCATCATCTACTAAATCTACTTTATTCATAAATACTACCAATCTTGGCACACCTACTTGTCTTGCTAAAAGGATATGCTCTCTTGTTTGCGGCATTGGACCATCCGTTGCTGCAACAACTAAAATTGCACCATCCATTTGAGCAGCACCTGTTACCATGTTTTTTACATAATCCGCGTGACCTGGACAATCAACGTGGGCGTAATGACGATTTGCAGTTTCATACTCAATGTGAGCAGTATTAATCGTAATACCTCTTTCTTTTTCCTCTGGAGCAGAGTCAATAGATTCAAAACTTGCTTTCTCTCCACCGCCTGCACCTGAAAGTACTGATGAAATTGCTGCAGTTAATGTCGTTTTTCCGTGGTCAACGTGACCAATTGTTCCAATATTCAAATGTTCTTTGGAACGATCAAAATTTTCTTTTGCCATTTTATTATAAGTTTAATTTTTGTTTTATAATTCTTTTTTTTATTTAATACTTTACTATTAAACTTGAGCCATTGAGGGGATTTGAACCCCTGGCCTCTTCCTTACCAAGGAAGTGCTCTACCCCTGAGCTACAACGGCTAGTTTTCCGATATTGCTCCAAGGCTTATACTTCCTCACCAAGTTGTGACCTCCATTACAGAATCGCTTCTGCATTTTCAACCTTTGAGCTACAACGGCTTGCGTTCTTAATTTAGTACGTTTGCTAACAGAGCGGGAGACGAGGTTCGAACTCGCGACCTACAGCTTGGAAGGCTGTCGCTCTACCAGCTGAGCTACTCCCGCATGTGCTTTCAAAGCAACAATAAACCTAATTGTGGGGAGAGTAGGATTCGAACCTACGTAGCCGAAGCAGCAGATTTACAGTCTGCCCCATTTGACCGCTCTGGTATCTCCCCATAATTGAATTTCAAAAATCTTCTTCTTAAAATCCAAAAATGGAGCCGACTATTGGACTCGAACCAACGACCGGCTGATTACAAATCAGCTGCTCTACCAACTGAGCTAAGTCGGCAATATTACTAGGTTTATTGCACGTATTACCTTAAGAACACCCCTGTAAAAAGACATACGTATATCAACGTCTTTCTAAAAGGACTGCAAAAGTATGTTATTCAGATGAATTGTGCAATAGTCTTTTAAAGATTTTTTATGCCTTTTGACGACCCTTAAATTTCATCAATTGATTGCGCATAGAATCATTCACTAAGTCGCATGCAGATTCAAAACTTGAACTTCTGTCTTCGGCAAATAATGTAGAATTTGTTACGTTCAACTTAAGCTCCATCAGCTTATTCGAATTATTATTCGAGTTTTCGATTTTTAGATAAACCACCGCATCTACAATTTTATCATAAAAGTGATCTAGCTTACTGACTTTTTCAGTAATGAATTTAATAAGTTTGCGATCTGCTTTAAAGTTAACTGCTTGAAAGGTAATGTTCATATTTTAGGATAGGTTTTAAGTACAAAATAGGCTATTTTCTTTTGCCTCTTGGATGCGCTAAGTTATGGATTTTTTTTAATTTCTCTATGCTTGTATGCGTATAAATTTGAGTTGCTGAAAGGTCTGAATGACCTAACAACTCTTTTATCACATTCAATTCCGACCCATTTTCTAACAAATGCGTGGCAAAACTATGCCTCAAAACGTGCGGGCTTTTCTTCGAAATCTGAGGTATATTCGACAAAAAACCATTAACCAGCGTGTATGCCTTACGTGGAGACAATGGCTTAGTTCTATACTCAAAAAGATACTCTACAGGAGAAACTTCGTGAATATAATTTTGCAATATCCCATTCAGTTCATCACCATATGGAACCAAACGCTCCTTGTTCCGCTTGCCCAATACCTTAATGCGCATTGCTTCAAAATCAATGGCACTTAACTTGAGGTTAATTATTTCATCAATTCTAGCTCCTGTATTATATAAAACAGCCACTAAGACATAATCCATTGCATCCAAATTCTCGTGATTCTTTGCAGTATCCAATAAAGCATTGATTTGTTTTTTCGGAATATGCTGTGGCAAGGGTTTGGGCTCTTTTAATCCATTAATTTCTTGAGTAGGATTAACATCAATAGCTCCACGTTTTAATAGAAACTTAAAATAGCGTTTCAAGGATGATAACTTTCTATTGATGCTGCGTTTCTCTAATGGGATATTTGAGAGGTAAACCAAATAACTACGTACAATGGTGGCGTTGCAATAGCGCAAATCTGAGATCTCAAATTCTTTATGAGAAAACGCCTGGAAAGCTTCCATATCTCTAAGGTATGCCCTGGTGGTATGAACTGAATAATTTTTTTCAGCACTTAGATAATTTCGATATTCATTTTCAAAAAAATAAGACACTATAAGCTTGTATTCAAATATACAAAAAGATCACACCGTTTTAGAAGACAAAAAAAACCACTGCGGAAATCCGCAGTGGTTAATTATTGAAGTATGAAGTTGGCCTACTCGCCTTCTTCTTCTCTTCTTAACTTTTGTTTATATTGTGCTTTTCGTATTTCAAATCTTCTATTTACAGAACCCTTTGTAAATTGCTGACGTTTTCTCAACTCCTTTACAACTCCGGTTCTTTCAAATTTCTTTTTGAATTTCTTTAGCGCTTTGTCTAAATTCTCTGCTTCTTTTACTGTAACTGTTAACATAATTTATTCCACCTCCGCTTTTATACGGGATTGCAAAGGTAATAAACTCTTCTTTATATTCAAGAGTGTTTTACTTTTTTTTTCTATCCAACTAATCCCTCAATATTGATCGGGCGATTACCAGTTTCTGAATCTCACTGGTTCCTTCACCAATGGTACATAATTTAGAATCTCGGTAAAATTTCTCTACTGGAAAATCTTTGGTATATCCATACCCTCCATAAATCTGTACGGCATCTGTGCTTACTTCAACTGCGGTTTCAGAAGCGGCATATTTTGCCATGGCTGAAACTTTAGTCATCGGTAATTTCTTGTTTTTCAAATCGCAGGCTTGTTCGGTTAGCAGCGTTGCTGCCTCGATTTTCATTTTCATATCAGCTAATTTAAAGCCTATTGCCTGAAATTTTGAAATAGGCTGTCCAAATTGCTCTCTTTCCTTACTGTAATTCAATGCTGCCTCATATGCACCAGTGGCAATTCCCAATGAAAGTGAAGCAATCGATATTCTTCCTCCGTCCAACACCTTCATCGCTTGAATAAAACCTTCTCCAACTTCACCAAGCACGTTTTCATTTGGTACAACACAATCTTCAAAAATCATTTCTGCTGTTTCCGAAGCTCGCATTCCAAGTTTGTTTTCTTTCTTACCTGCTTTAAAACCAGGTGTTCCGCGCTCAACAACAAAGGCTGTAATACCTCTAGAATCCAATAGATCCCCTGTTCTGGCTAAAACAACAGCTACATCTCCACTTATTCCATGGGTAATCCAATTCTTAGCTCCATTAAGAACCCAATTATCCCCGTCCTTTTTAGCGACACATTTCATGCGCATAGCGTCACTGCCTGTATTAGCTTCTGTTAGACCCCAAGCACCAATCCATTCTGCAGACGCTAATTTTGGCAACCACTTTTTCTTTTGTGCCTCATTTCCAAATGCCATAATATGACCGGTACACAAGCTATTGTGCGCTGCCATTGAAAGGCCAACGCTACCACAAACTTTAGACACTTCTATTATTGCTGTCATATATTCAAAATAACCCAAACCTGAACCTCCATATTCTTCTGGAACCAACATGCCCATCAAACCCTGCTCTCCCAATTTTTTCATGGTCGCTATTGGAAATTCCTGACTTTCATCCCAAACCATTAGATTTGGTCTAATTTCTTTTTCAGCAAAATCTCTAACGGTTTGCTTAATTAGTTTTACATTTTCTGTTTCTTGAAAGTTCATAATAATTGGTGTGCGAAAATAGCATTTCGCTTGAATTAAAAGTAGTTGTTGTTAAATAACAATTGAAAATAAATAATGATTGGAATAAAGCGTCTTATCTCAGAATTAAAAATTTATCCTTGATGTTGTGTCTCTCGCCATTAATATCCTTAATCTCAATGTAATATATGTATATACCGATTGGCACCACTTTATCTTGTACTTTCCCATTCCAGGATAGATTTACTCCTTCTAATTCTGTTAGTTTTTCTCCCCAACGGTTAAATATTTGCATTCTAACTTCTGTGATTCCCGTGCCTACAATTCCAAACTCATCATTTCTGCCATCCCCATTTGGTGAAAATGCAGTTGGAATAAATAGTTTATAGACTGGTTTAATACGAATCATTTTTGATATTTGATCCTGACATCCGATTGCATTATTTATGCGTAGGGTAATCGTATATGTACCCGTATCAGTATATAAATGACTGGTATTAAATGCATTCTCCAGTGATGAATTATCACCAAAATTCCATTCATATTGGCTAGCAAATACAGATTGATTAATGAAAGTGATGGTATTATTCTCTATATCCGGATCGATTGGTGTAAAATCGAAAACAGCTATTGGCGCATTTTGCACATCTAAATCTGGCTTTAATGTATCATAACCATTGCAGTTATTTCCGTCTATTATATGCAGTGATATTTCAAACGCACCTTGCTGGTTAGGCTTCCAATTGAAACTGTTTTGATTACTCTGTTGGATGCCATTCACATCCCAATTATATGTTGCAGCACCCATGTAATCATGTGTGAGTTGAACTGAGTCACCAACACATAGGGCCAATTTATCCGTGCTCAAATTAAAGTTGGGTAATGGATTGACCAGGATATTCACTAGCATACTATCTGGATTTGAACAACCATCTGTAACTTTAACCCAGTATGAATTTTTACTAAGGGTGGGATTAATAACCAATGGGCTTGTACTAAGCACACCATCTACTGTAACCACATGAGGCAGTTTCCCGCCCTGAGTTGTATACGTTAAACTGCTTGATTCACCCAAACAAACTTGTGAAGGTGCCACCATTGAGGTAACCGACAATGCGTTTCGCACGGTTACAATCACTTGTTGTGTATCGTTCTTTATCGTACAACCATCGTCTAACACTATTTCATAATTAGTTGAAATAGTAGGCTGAACGGTCTTACTTGCTCCAGTACCTAACCCATTATCCCAAGTATAAGTATAGTTTGAACCACGACCTCCAGCACCTGTTAGGTTTATCGTATATGATTGACCGAAGCAAATTGTACTATCTCTTGGTTTAGTGAGTGAAAGGTCATCAAATACGTCTATAACTACGCTATCAACAAAGTCTGGAGAACAACCATCAGATAAGGTTAAATGATAAGTTGTTTTGGTTGTAACCGCTGCTAAAAAATTATTTACATTACCTATCCCGTTATTCCATGTATAGGTATAATTCGAACTTTTTCCGCCTGAAGCCAAAACCCAAATATTCACATTAGAGCCTTTACATATCGTAGTATCAGCCTGCTTGGATATCGCTAATTCTGGCAGAACAGTCAAGTAAATCGAATCTTCTATGCTCGGACTGCAATTATCAGATACTGTTGCTTTGTACCAGCCCGAAGTGGTAGGAGAAAAGACCAATGAATCCAATTGACTTCCATCAAATTGCCAGGTTACCTTTCTTGCAATGGTATCCCCTCCATTATGAGTGGCTTTTAGTGTGACTGGCTGATCTTTACAAATTATAGATTCTGAACTTGATAAAGTTAGACTTAAAGGAGGTCTTAAAGTAATTTGGAATAGGGTTGTATCATTTAAAACAGTGCAATTATCTGTCACATATACTTGGTAGGTCGTATTCGTTGCTGGGGTCAAAACTTTTGAAGCACCGGCACCTTGTCCATTGTCCCAAACAAAAGAATAAGGCATCTGGCCGCCTGTTGCTTGCATTGTTACATTCACATTGCTTTGATCACAAATCAATGTATCATTTCGAGCAATTATCTTAAGGGAATCACGCATGGTTACCTGCACCGAATCATAGACATATTCCTTGGTACAAACATCCCAAAGCTCTATTCTGTAGAGACTATCATTTGATGGGTAAACAATATAGCTAGAAACGTTGGTATCATTATTCCATACATACTGATAATCTCCATCATATCCACCAGACCCAATGGCCATTAAGTTTATTGGGTTTCCTACACATATCGTAGTATCTTGATTTGCAGAAAGAGACAAGGGTTGTTTATGGGCTTTAAATTTTGCCTTAAATCCTCTACCCACTACAAATGGATCACTCCATTGTCGGAAGGAAATATAATCCCCAGGTATAACAATTGGCAGTCCACCATTCGGTAGGGTAGTATTAAAATATTTACCGATTTCATTCCCTGCAACTGGAGGCCCCGCATATAACGTTAATGTATCGTAACCGACTTCGTAATCTAAATCTTCGAAAGTAAGCGTGATGCTATCTGCATTTGGAGAGGTCACTTTTAAGTAGGTTATTTTATTTTGTCTATAGTCATCCAATCCACCTTCATCATAGATATAGCCATCACAAAAACTCACACTATCTGTGCCCTGGTTTGGAAGAAAGATTGCATTACAAATATCTTGGGTGGAGTCAACCTTAACATATGCCGTTTTTGTTAAACTGTCCCAATTATCCCCAAAGCATGATCTTGCTTTTAATTTAATATCAAAACTTGCATATGTGCCATATTGATGGGTTGGATCAATCACATTCGTGGTATTGCCATCCCCAAAATCCCAGATACAAAAATTGAAATTTGTACTTCTATTGCTAAAATTAACAATTTGGGAAGTACTACAAATCAGCGTATCTGCAATAAAATCTACAGAAACTGTCGTACTATCATAACGGTCGCCTACACCACACACGAACCATGCATTCGTTGTGCTAATCACTTCTTTGTTGCATTCGCCATATAAATCTGCTGCAGACTTGATCGCATAAATTCTTGCCTCTGCATAGTTTGATGATTGTGATAAATATACTGATAAGTTTCGATAGGCAATTTTCCCTGCTTTGGATAATCCAAGTTTTTCAATTGCATACGCATCCCCTTTTTCATTGGTTCCTGTATCACCTTCAGTAATTAAGTAATACCAATAGTTCTGAACGCCACTATTTAAATGCACCCCTCCATTATCACCTGTACCATAGTACCACCTGAAGCCTTTATAATATTTTGGGTGATTCCTCAAATTTGGATTTTGCATATTCCGCAATCCATTTCCCGAGGTAGTAATATCTTCACCTATGATCCAACTATGCTGATTGAGTCTGGCCCAAGCTTCTACCGAATTACCGAATATATCACTGAAACTTTCATTTAACTGCCCCGATTCATTTCGATAAATCAAACCAGCTGTGTTTGTGGTTACAGCATGGGCAATCTCATGTCCGCAAACATCAATTGATGTTAATGGTTTAAAATTATTGCCATCACCATAAGTCATTCGTCTACCATCCCAAAAGGCGTTATCATAGTTTGCTCTAAAATGCACATAACTCAAAATTCGAGCCCCATTATCATCATAACTATTTCTGCTATGCTCTTGCAAAAAGTAGTCGTAAGTCATTTCTGCTCCCCAATGTGCATCCGTTGCCACTTCATCTTCATTGGCATTTACATTGTTCCAAAAATTATCCGCATCGGTAAAATCTACTGCCAAACCGTAGTTCGTTCCTTGATTCATATCGAAGGTGCGTACATCTCTTACCGAATCTCTTAGACGAAAATTGTTTGTGGCAAAACTATCTGTATATATTTGTCGATTCCCGCTATAAGCTGTTACCGCAGTGCCACTATCGTGGGCATCCATCAATAAGTTTTGATTTGCAATAATTTCTCCTGTTGAGGCATTCACATAATATTCCTTGTAACTCAAAGGTGTATGGGCATATACCTTTAAGGAATAGCTCAAAATATAATCTGCATTAAAATCCAAATTTCTTGGCACATAACACAACTCTGGTGAAGGGAAATAGGTTGCATTTGGATTATCATCTATCTTTTTAATTTCTTGCTCCTCTTCCTTGATTTCCCACATGTAGGTTTGCGCTTTTACATGATCCAAAGTGAGCTGCAACGCAGCCTCTTTTGTTACACTAGCCTTTTGATTCAACACCTGATAAAAATGACCGTTAATAGACTTTAGATGCCCTTTATATAGATGAGCAATAAGCGTTGAGCCGATAACCTTCTGGCCCTTAAAGTAGAATTGATATCTTTTATGGGTATAACCCAATTCATCTTGAATTGTGTTGGTGATTTTATAGGTATACCCCTCTTTTATGGGATAGTACTTTACAAATACTTGATCAATATCTTGCAGTGTATATGACTCCTGGCCAGTAAACTCAATTAAATGAGGCCCATAACCTGGGATTTCAAAATGGCTGATTTTTTGTGCCGACAACCATGTTGAACAAAAGATGATAAGAATGGATAATAATGATTTTTTAATCATATGGCTTCAAATATACTATTTGAACAAGTCTAATAAAACAAATGTTGCCTAAGAACGATTATTTTTTCACTTCACCCGTTGTGATTGTTCTATAATAATCCATGAATCGTATTCCTAAGTTAACATATTGCGGATTAAAGGTTTTTGGAGGACCAAAATCAGGGTAAAGCTTTCCTGTATTATGTTTATGAAAAGCATCTTTATAACGTTTCTCTTTGATCAAGTAACCATATTCGGCATCAATCCATTCTATTGCCTTTTCAACTGCTAAAGGCCCTCTGAGATCACTCACACTGCAATTTAAGTTTACACTTCGTATACCCATAAGTTGAAAAGGGCCCCAACTGCTTGAAAGGTTTCTTATTGCTCCATCACTCATCATTTTGATTTGGTGATGCTGTATTCTTTCATAAAATGCCCCTTTGGTTTTTTTCACAGCAACTAGCTTTTTATACACATGTGGCTCAAAACGAGATGGAACAATTTTTCTGCCGCTACATTCTAACATACAAATTGCTTTTAGAAAATCGCTGTTTAGATTCCTTTTCAGCGCTTGCTTTTTAATCTCTTCTCCATAGTTGGTTTCAACCGCCTGCAAACCAGATTTATACTGGCCCAATCCTATTTCTTTAAAGTACTTTTTTTTAAGATAATCTTTATATTCATTGTGAATTAGACCCAGACCAAGGGATAGAATTGCGAAATAAATACTCGCTAGTATTGCAGGTCTTGTGCTTCTTTTTCTTCCTTTCACCAACTGAATAATTATACGGGATCTACATTGATAATTACTCGGGATTTTTTAAAATCAGGATGCGTGTTAAATTGGTTTACAATTGTGCCTATTTCTGCTTTTATAGCTACTATATTATCCTTTTTACGATCCATACGCACTAGTATCTCACGCAAATACCAACGATTTATTTTTGCAATCGAAGGTTTAGCAGGGCCCATAACCCGATGACCCAATTGGGCAACTAGCATTGAAGCCAACAATCGAGCAGCTTTTTCGGCCTGCAATGCATCAAAATCTTTCACTTGAATAAAAATCAATCTGGCAAAAGGCGGGTAGGCGAAGTTCGTGCGATCCAATATCTCTGATTTGTAGAATCCGCTATAATCGTTATGTATAATAGACTGAATTACAGGATGATCGGGCCGGTATGATTGTAGCATTACATTGCCCTTACGATCCCTTCTACCAGTACGCCCTGCCACTTGTGTCAATAATTGAAAGGTTCGTTCTGCACTTCTGAAATTCGGAAGATGCAACATATGATCTGCATTCACCACCCCTACAAAATCTACATTTTCAAAGTCAAAGCCTTTCGCAAGTAGTTGAGTGCCCACCAATATATCAACATTCCCTGTTTTGAAACCTTCAATGATTCGTTTGTGCTCAGATTTTTTTCGAGTGGATTCTTGATCAAATCGTTCGATATGCGCTTCTGGTAAAATTTTTTGTAATTCTTCAGTGATTTTCTCGGTGCCATACCCTTCAATATCCAATGCTGTGCCTCCGCAATCTGGACAAGAAGAGGGAGGTTTTGATTTAAAACCGCAATAATGGCATCGCATTTCATTGGTATATTTATAATAGGTTAGGGCAATATCACAATTTATACAATGCGGTACCCAACCGCAAGATGTACAATTGGTTATTGGGTTAAACCCTTTTCGGTTATGAAATATGATGGCTTGCCTTCCTTCACTGATGTTATCCTTGAGGGCCTCAATCATTTCAAAGGAGAACATCTCTATCATCTTGTTCTTTTCTTTAGCCGTTTTTAAGTTAATGGTTTCAAAAACGATCTCCCCTTCGGCCGTAAATTTTTTATCTAAAGTCACCAGTTTAAACTTGTTTTCTAAACTCGCATGCATGGACTCTATCGAAGGAGTAGCACTACCCAAAATAACCTGAGCATTCCAAAACTTCCCCAACATGAGGGCTGCATCTCGACCATGAAAACGAGGCGCCTTATCATTCTGTTTAAAACTACTTTCATGCTCTTCATCCACCACGATTAAATCAAGATCATGGAAAGGTGAAAAGATTGCTGACCTTGGCCCTACAATAACATTTACCGCTTTGCTTCTTAGCAAATCCCAAATTTCAGCGCGATGCTGAATGGAATACTTTGAGTGAGTTACAAGTACTTCTTCTCCTAAAAACTCTTGAAGTTTAAAGATAACCTGTTCGGTTAAGGCTATTTCAGGCAAAAGGTATAGAACTTGCTTACCTGCAGCCAATGTTTTTCGAATTAAATCTAAATAAACATAGGTCTTGCCAGAGGCTGTTGGACCAAAAAGAAGAACAGGTTTCTTTGTTTCAAAGGCCTTTTCTATTTCATCAACCGCTACTTTCTGGGCTGGCGACAAATCCAATTGAATGTTTTTATTTAATTCAACTTCAAAACGAGATAAAGCCTTATGATAAACTTCCACTAATCCTTTCTTAAGCACTCCATTAAATATCGCTGCAGATATACCAGTTTGACCAAGCAAATCTCTTTTATCAATCTCTTGAGGATTATTAATTAGGTACAACAACAACTGAGATTGTTTAGCTGAGCTCTTAACTAAGTTAAAAGCATTTTCCAGCTGTTTCTCATTCGTAGAGTCAAAGTTTAGCTTGACATATGGCCTTGTTTTTGGCTTAAAATTCTTATTTATTTCATCGGCTACTTTTATCAAGCCCTTTTCATATAAAGAGCGCAAGTACTTTAATGGATTTGGTAATGACAGATCTTTCTGCATCTGTTCAGGTGTGACATACGTACTGCCATCGATATAGGCCAAAATCTCTAATTCTTTGCTATCGAGCGACTCTGGGTTTATTATTGCTTCCTTGTTAGAATAAATTCTTGTTTCTCCGCTCAAACGAAGTCCAGAAGGTAAGGCAGCTATCATAACATCGCCCAAGCGGGTTTGATAATATCGCGCGAGCCATTTCCAAAATTTCAATTGAACCAAGGAAACCAATGGTAATACATCGACAATTTCCTGGATATAAGCAGCTTGAAAAGAACTGGGGGCATCCTCACTAATGGATGAAATAATCCCTCCATACAGTCTCTTTGCCTTCCTCCCAAAACGCACAGCCACCATCTGACCAATCTCTATCACCTCATTTAAATGAAAAGGGACTCGATAAGTAAACGATTCTAAGGGTAAGGGTAAAATAACCTGTACGAATAGCGTTGTTTTGTTATCATCAACACTGCTCTTATTCATCCATGGGCGCTTTTAAATAAATCAATTCTGCTGACTCTGCACTGAGTGTTTGCCAGGAAGTATCATTGAAATGAAACAAAGCCAATGAACCCGTTTTGTATTTAGCAATATAATCTTTTGAAAAATGCTGAACCAACTCTAGTAGACCGAAGTTATGGCCAATTATCATCAAATTATCCAATGAATTATCTACTTCAGAAATGATTTTTAGCAGTTGCGATACACTGGCATGATATAGCTTATCCTTAGTAGCAACATGTGTATCTGGCCAATCTACAATTGGAATCATCTCAGCTAATGTTTGTTGCGTGCGATTTGAAGGGCTAAGTAAAATCAAGTCCGGCCTAAAAGGAAGGATTGAAATGAATTTTGCTTGAATTTGAGCTTGAATAATTCCGTTAGAAGTCAAGTTGCGTACAAAATCACTCCCAAATATTTCTTGAGTCTCCGTTTTGGCATGCCGCATGATCAATATCTTCTTCATTTTAATTTATGCATATAAGTCTGTAGCGCCATAATCAGAAAAGAAAAGATTAAGAACACACCTCCAATGGGTGCCATTTTACTGCCCATTTCCCCAATTTGAGGAGCAATTTCTCGGAAGGCTGAAATGTAGCAGCCCCCAACAAACAATGCAAAACCAAGTAGATAAATGGCCAAGCTCCAAGAAAAATAAATTCGAGACCCAAAACTCAATGCCGCTATTGAAAGCAGTATAATAGATAAATACATATGATACCTGGCTCCAGTTTTAAACGTTTCCAAACAAGCTTCAGAAAGTTTCGGCTTTAAGGCATGCGACCCTATCGCACCAAAAGCGACTGCCAATGCAAGCAAGCAGAAGGTAATAAAAGCTATGTTTTTCGGTTTCATGGATTAGGCTTACGGTTTTGTGATTATACTCAATAAATATTTTACTTTTGACAAAAATAAACAAATTACAAAGCAATGAAATCAAATATTAGCAAATTAATCCTGTGCCTGTGTATTAGTTTCACGGCAAAATCAAATCAGGCGCAACACTGGCTTGGTAATACCTTAAGCAACTATGGTGGAACAAATGCTGTATACACCAATCCTGCAAGTTTGGGCAGCAATCGATATAAGGTTCACGTTAATGCGGCTGGTTTTGGATTAAATGCAGTAAATGACTTTGTTTCATGGGGCGCTCCTTTTTCTGTTCAGGATATGATTGCTGATAATGTTCCAAATCAATACAAGGACTCAACAGGCAACGTTGACTTTCAAAGTAGTTGGTTGAAACAAAATATCAATGGGAAGAATAAAAATCTATACCTAGAAATGGAAGTACGAGGACCTGCAGTTATGTATCGAATCAACAAAAAAGCAGCTGTTTCATTCTCAACAAGGAGTAGAATAGGTTTCAACGTTTCCAATGTAAGTGAAGAGCTTGCTAAGTTAGCGGTTAATGGAATTGACACTGCAGGAATCTCTAGTAATACATCGGTAAATATTGGGGACAATTTAGACAACTTACAATTGCGAATGAGTGCACTATCTTTTCAAGAATATGCATTTAGTTTTGGCTCTCAATTCTTAGAATTTAAATCAATGCGTATAAAGTTTGGGGCAACTGCTAAGTTTTTGGTTGGCAATGCATACGGCTATGCACAAGGGGATAATATTGATATGAAAATATCTGGAACGGATAGTATTCGAATAAACGATGCATCGTTTCGCTATGGTTACTCCGATTTTGATAAATTTCAGGATTTTACCCCGGGCTCCTTGCTTCCGTCCTTTAATGGTGATTATGGATTTGGATGGGATGCCGGTGCTATTCTAGAGTATGATCCTAGAGCTGCAGATGGAGTTACTAGTCAGAAGTCCAACTACCTTTTCAAAGTTGGGTTATCCATTTTAGATCGAGGTAACATTCGATTTAAGAATAACGTTACCAGTTACACCGTATCAAGCAAAGCGCCTTTCACATTTGTCTCAGATTCAATAGCCGAAGCTGCTTTTAACAATGGCCCTACGAGTCAGGAAGCAAGGGACTTTGTAGACAGCTTAACAGATGTCCATTTTAACATTAGAAAAAGGTCCGAAATAAACTATAAGCTTCCTTCTATGTTAAGTATTCAATTTGACTACAATGTATTTAAAGGATTTTTCATTGGAGCTTTAATCTATCAAGACATTAGAGGTATCAATATTGAAAAAATTTCATTACCTAAACCCTCTCAAATTGCAATTTTGCCTCGTTTTGAATCCAAGTGGATCGAAGCGTCGTTGCCCATTGTCTTAGCGGGTGATTACAAAGTATTGCAGGTTGGAGGATTTGTCCGTTTGGGGCCTGTATTTGCTGGAAGCGACAACTTGAAAGCTATTGTTACTGGTGAGAACTTTTATGGAGTGAACACTTATTTTGGGTTTGCTCAAGGTATAGGTAACAACCGGGTTAATAAAAAAGAGAAAAAAGACAAGGCAACAAATGAAGCTAGAACGTTTGCCAACAAAAACATCTTTGCACTTTAAATGAACAAAGAATCAAAGTATGCGCAATTCTATTCTGAACTAGAAGCTCTCATAAGCGAAGATGACGCGGTGATATCAAGCCTTTCTAACTTTTGTGCGATTCATGAAAAACACTTTAAGCAGCATTGGGTTGGATTCTATTTGCTCCATGAGAACCAATTGATTTTGGGGCCTTTTCAAGGGCCAGTTGCATGCACCCGCATTCGTTTCTCTCAAGGAGTTTGCGGTGCATCATACACTCAAATGAAAACGATTATTGTTCCAGATGTACATAAATACCCTGGACACATTGCCTGTAGTGGTCTTACCAATTCAGAAATTGTTGTACCCCTAATAAAAGATGGTAAATGTTGGGCTTTGTTAGATGTTGACTCTTTGGAGTTTGATAATTTTGATGAAATGGATCAAAAATATTTGGAGGAAGCACTAACATTATTAAACTATTAAGGAGAAATGCATATAAGAGCTCTTTTGTCCACCTAAAATTTGCTTCATACTTTAAAGAATAGTTCTACTTTTGCAACCTATAGCATGACCAAAATCGCCAAAGAAAAATTTAAGCTTGGATTAGAACTTCCAACCGATCCCCGATGGGTGAATATTGCTGAAAAAAGTCTGGAGGAGATTTTAACAGATCATGCCTATTGTGAGCAGAAAGCGGCAAGTACTTGCATTTCAATCATCATAAAGTATGCTGATAAAAAAGATGTGCTTGAGCAAATATCTCCAATTGTGTCAGAAGAATGGGCCCATTTCAGGAAAGTAGTGGCAGAATTGCATAAAAGAGGCTTTGAATTAGGCAAGCAGCGAAAAGATGATTATGTAGTTCAGTTAATGCAATTGCATAAAAAAGGGGGTGACCGAGACGAGTCTTTGGTTGAAAAATTATTGATTTCCGCCTTAATAGAGGCCCGGAGCTGCGAGCGATTTAGACTTTTATCCTTACATATTTCTGCCCCGGAATTGAAAGCGTTTTATCACGAATTTATGGTTTCAGAAGCGCAACATTATAAGGTGTTTTTAAACTTGGCAAAACTTTATAAAGATGAAAACTACGTTATGGAACGTTGGTCTGAATTTTTAGCTGCTGAAGCAGAAATCATGAGAAACATTACCCCAAGAGCAGATAGAATACATTGATATGAGTAAAAAAGAAATCGTTGTAAGTGGAATACGACCCACAGGTAAATTACATTTGGGTAATTACTTTGGTGCGGTAGTTAATTTCTTAAAGTTACAAGAAACGCATGATTGCTATTTCTTTATTGCAGATTATCACTCTTTAACTACACACCCAGACTCGGTAAACTTGAAACAGAGTATACGCCATATTATGGCTGAATACTTGGCTCTTGGCTTGGACCCTACAAAGTGCGCCTTGTATATTCAATCCGACCTTCCAGAAACAGCTGAACTTTATTTACTACTTAATATGTTTGCATATAAGGGTGAGCTAGAACGCGTGAGCACGTTCAAAGAAAAAGTAAAGACTCAGCCTAATAATATTAATGCGGGTCTGTTGACCTATCCCGCTTTAATGGCTGCGGATATTTTGATACATCAAGCAGATTTGGTACCTGTAGGGAAGGATCAGGAACAGCACTTGGAAATGACACGTGACTTTGCTCAACGATTTAATCATACATATCAAAATGAAGTACTTCCCTTACCTCAAGCTTTTTCTTTTGGAGACGAATTAGTAAAAGTTCCTGGATTAACTGCCCAAGGCAAAATGAGTAAATCAAACAGTGAAAAAGACGCGATTTATTTTACCGATGAGCCCAAAATACTGCGAAAGAAGATCATGTCGGCTGTTACAGATAGTGGCCCTACAGAACCAAACAGCAAACCCTCAGAAGGCGTACAAAACATTTTTGAACTAATGAGATTGGTAAGCAATGCTGATGTTATTGAAAAATTCAAAAAAGCACACGCAGATTGTACCATTAGATATGGGGACCTTAAAGGACAATTGGCTGATGATGTCGAACAATTTGTAGCCCCATTCAGAGAGAAAATCGATTATTATTACAACAACCCTGAGATATTAAATAAAGTTGCTCTATCTGGCCAAACTAAGGCCAAAGCAAGTGCAAGAAAAACATTGGACCTGGTGCGCGGTGCAGCAGGCTTAGGTCTTTAGACTTAAATTTTAAAAATGGATTCTGTTTTATTTTAACAGGTCAAATTATTGATCTATTGCACTACCAATCTTTGTGTTAACCCACCAGACTCTTTGAGCAAATAGACCCCCTGGCTCAATGATACCGAAATATTATTCAAACCTTTGTTGAGCTGTGTTGATTGTATTTGCTTACCATCCGTACCTAAAATGGTAACCAATGTATTCTTCTTTGTGAATATGTGCATTAAAGATTGACTGGCCGAAACTATT
Organism: uncultured Bacteroidia bacterium; assembly: GCA_943788195.1. Lineage (GTDB taxonomy): Bacteria > Bacteroidota > Bacteroidia > NS11-12g > UBA955 > CALSPH01. The sequence continues at coordinate 1,185,323 of CALSPH010000001.1, read as the reverse complement.
TTAACTACCCCATTATCAATCTTAAAAATTGAACGTGTAGGAGAGTAAGTAAATTCCCCATTTTCATCCATCATTTTTAAACGGTATTGAATATTACTGCTCGATGTATTCAATATATGTGTATATGCAAATTCGCTCTGATCTCTTGATTCCGGCCGAATGTATTCTATTGTTTTAAATTCCCCATTATCAATTTTTTGCTGTAATTCAAAATGACTAAAATTATAAGCGTTTTGAGACATCCATTTTAAATTAACGGTCCTATCATTTATCAAGTCTGCTTCAAAACTTACTAGATCAATTGGTAAAGTAGTAGAAGGCCATAATCCTGTAGATCCACAAAAACAAAATATTCCTGTACGTTGAGAAGCAGGTTTTGAATGACCAAAAACTCTAAATACATAGGTATCACCTATTATTAAATTATTCATCAATACATTTACTGGCCCACTAGGGGTAGCAGAATATGCCACATCCAATTCAACTAAACCAGCACAATTACCGGAATCTTTAAACGTCTGAATTGTTGCCATAAGTGAAACATTTTTTAGTACTTGGATAAAAGCAGTTGTATCTGGGGCTACAAACCTGTACCAAACGTCCGAACCAAGTCTTGCAGCTGTAGAACCGGTAGGTTGTGGTGCACAAGTATCTACATTGGCATCAGGTTCACATGGTGCTCTATTATCAAAATGAGTTCCACCGTTACAAGATGTACCTGTTAGGCAACCATAAACCCAGGCTGCATCAAATTCTACGGCATTGGAATAATCAGTCCCCCCCCAGGGCACAATTGTCCATGCAGTTGGCATGTTAAGAAAATTGCTATAAAAGTAAGGATTGTTTTCATATTGTATAATATTTATACCACAATACTAAACAAAATTTAACTCTTTTACATAATTTTTGATGAAATAAATAATATTTTTATAAACAAAGCGTTAAAACCTGTTTTATTATATTGTCAATATTTTTATAAAATAGTACAAAACAATTTGTGCCAAATGGTCGTTTGGCAGGCATATGAGTACTAATTTGTTGCAATATCTAGCACAAATTGTATCGTATCAATGTGATCAGCATAGTCATTAATGCTAGGTTTTTGAGCTTCTCCATAAGGCACTAAACCTTCCATATCTCCCACTATACATTGTATTTGATCCGAATTTGCAAATTCTGAAACAAGTTGCTTTTTGTTGGTGTAGAATGAATAAAACAACACACTTAAAGGTGGCTTAATCTCCGTATCCTTTTGCTGCAAAATCAAGAATCCATTATCCAAATGTGTATCTAAGTTCATCAACAAAATAGCCTTGTGGTAGGTGTAGTTATTAGCATACTTATGATGATGAATATGATCTTTAAACCCTTCAAAGGCATCAATCATTTTAGTAACATCATACCCTTCCGGCAAATACACTTTTCCCACATTCCTACAACCCAAACCAAAATAAGAAAAGATATCATGGCTTAAAAGTGCAAGCTGTTCTGATGTTACTTCAGGGTCTACAATTGCAACAGAACTTCTATTTTTCCGTATCAATTTTGGAATATCCTTGAAATAATATTCAAAGTAACGCGAAGAGTTATCGCTGCCCGTAGCAATTAATGCATCGATTTGATTTAATTTATAATCTGTAATCTGTAAATTGTTCTTCATCTCCGGATCCAAATCAATCAAAGTTTGAATAACCCAGATCATTAGTGCTGAATCGCTAGATGAAAGTTTACAAATTGCTGTGGCATCACATGCGATAACTGAAAGCAGATCGTGTAAGCCTACAAAAGGTAAATTACCCGCCATGATTATACCTACTCTTTTGCCTTTCTGAGATTTCAATGCATAGGAGCCCAACCATTGAGTAACATGCTCCTCACTTAAGGAGCTACTCCAATTTGATGCAGCCTCTGCTACCCATCGGTCTGTAAACCAGGGGTTTTCTATTCGAGCTTTTGCCACAAGAGCCTTCTCCTCTTCCATTAAACTCCCCAGGCGTTGGCCCAACTTTGTAAACAAATCGATTTTTTTCATCTTAGGTTGGCAAAAGTAAAATAATTATTCCGCTTGTTACGTTGGAGATAGCAATATTTGGCCTTTTTTATTTAGGTTTGCACTACAATTTTCACCCATGAAATTAAAACTTTTTCTTTTTCTTCTTTTAGGCATTTTCATGTCAAAATCATCTTCCGCACAAGAAGGGTGGAGACTGGGATTTGAAGGAGGCACTTTGTTCTCCCGAACCTTTTTTACCGATAGCACAAGTGACGATTATGTAAAAAAATATTACACCGGATACCGTTTTGGTGCTTCGCTTCATTGGGGAAGAAGTGAATTCAATGGTTTCAGTTTGGGTATTCATTATGTTGATAAAGGACTGCGTTACCAATACAAAACAAACGATAGTGTTAACTCAATTGCACAAGTTAAACAAGGCACACAATATCTCGAAATACCCTTTTGCATGTTATTTAAGCAAGATATAGGTATCACTGGATTCGTACGTGAGAGTTTTGGAATTGGGGGTGCATTTCAATTAACCAAATACGATAGTGTTCTAACCCAGAGTAATTCAGGTGTGTTTTCAATGTATAACACACGCCAAACAAATTTTAACGCCTTTTTCCGTTTAGGTATTGAAGTAGGAAATCGATTTGATAATGGGGATTTATTAACTTTTGGACTGCATTATCAACAAGGTTTCGGAACAGTTTCAGAGCAAAATTTCTTTAACCCAACCAATGGCAAAGGGTTTTTTAATACCAAGCTAAATGGCTCCTATATTGCACTAACACTGGGTTATCATTTTAATTTATCTAATATTGGAACCAAAGAAGAGTTCTTTACCTCAAATAAGCCTAAAAGAGGTTTCTAATTAAGAGAATAATTGCTTATTTTCGCGCCCTTTTAAAGACAAAAACGACTATCTAATTATATTATGAAGAATAGAAAACTTGTGTTGTTTGTAACCGGTCTATTGGTACTGGTTCTCCTATTCCAACTTTCATTCACTTATTTCTCAAAGAATACAGAGAAAAAAGCTAAATCTCTTTACACCTTGCGCGATGTGAGTGGAAGAGATTCAGTGAATGCAGAAGGAATTAAAGCATACGACAATGATGCTTATTCAAGACATCTGGATTCCATTTCCAACACCACCGTTTACAATCTAGGACTGGTAAAGTTTACCTACAATGAATGTAAAAGTAGAGAATTGGGTCTTGGACTGGATTTAAGAGGAGGTATGAATATGGTACTTGATGTATCTAAATCTAAAGTTCTTGAAAACCTAGCAGGAGATTATAACAGCAAACAACCGGTATTTAAAAAGTCTATTGCAGATGCCAATAAGGCTGCAGCTCTAGAAGCTACCGATTATGTGGATTTGTTTAAACGTTTTTATATCGAGAATTCAAAAGGTAAACCATTGGCCATAGCCTTTATGACCAATGAAAACAAAGGTTCTTTATCGAACAAATCAACTGATGAGGAAGTGGTTAATTATCTTAAAAAGGAAATTGGCGGAGGTATTGATCGCGTTTATGAAGTTTTAGAAACGCGTTTAAACCAAAGTACAATATCCCAAAATACCATTCAAAAATTAGACGGAGGAAGAATCTCTGTTGAAATACCAGGCGCTGAGAATCCTAAACGAATTCGGAAATTAATTACAGAACCAGCAGCATTAGAGTTCTGGGAAATGTATGGCAATAACCCTAAAAATGGTTTTGCTGCAACGCGTAAGATGTTTGAATTGGATTCATTCTTATCCACCCTACCCCGATTTAAAAAAGATGCAATCATTTCAGAGATTGATACTGCTACTGGTTTAAAAATAGAAAAAACCGATGCAGTGGAAGATCTTCTTGGGGGTGCAGTTGATATTGACGGTAAAAAAGATACCTCAAAACTAGTAAGTGACGATATCGCTGACAACGACACTGCATCTGCAGACAAAGATTCTGCAGCTCTAGCGGCTGACAATGCCAATAGAAGCACTCCATTATTTGATATAATGTATCCTAACATTCAAGGCCAACAGTATGCAATTGGGCCTGCTGTGGGTTATGTTGCCAAGCACAATGTGAAGAAACTGCAAGAATTATTTGATTCTAAAGAAGTTAGTGATTTCTTGCCTGCGGATTGGTCTTTTGCAATAGATGCAAAATTGGATGAATCAGGAAGCTATTATGTGGTTTACGCATTGCGTGCTAATAAAAGTGGTGAAGCTCGAATGGCTGGTGACATGATCAAAAATGCAAGTGCAGACAATGATCCTACGCAAGGAGGTATTGTGGTTACTATGACCATGAAACCAGATGCTGCAGAAGATTGGAGAAGAATGACTGCAGATAATGCGTCTAACGATGAAGATAAAAAATATGTGGCGGTTGTTCTGGATGGAAAAGTATATTCAGCACCTGGTGTAACTAGTGAAATTGCTGGTGGAAACACCCAGATATCTGGTAATTTTGACATCAAGGAAGCCCAAGATTTAGCCAACGTATTAAAGGCAGGTAAATTACCTGTACCACTTCAAATTATTGCTGAAGATGTAGTGGGTCCAACTTTGGGAGCCCAAAACATCTCTGCTGGTTTTAGAGCATTATTAATGGGTTTTATCGCAATTATATTATTCATGATTGCATATTATCACCGTGCTGGATTTATTGCTGATCTTGCTGTAATCATTAACGTATTCTTTATTTTGGGTGCATTAGCGAGTAGAGGAGCTGCATTAACACTTCCTGGTATTGCTGGTCTATTGTTAACCATAGGTATGGCGGTCGATGCCAATGTACTCATCTACGAACGGATCAAGGAAGAATTGCGCAGTGGTAAAACACTTAAAACATCCATTCAATTGGGTTATAAAGCTGCATTCTCTGCCATTTTAGATGCAAACGTAACTTCTTTAATATCTGGCTTTATCCTACTATCGGCTGGAACAGGACCGGTATATGGTTTTGCGATTATTTTAATCATTGGTATTTTCAGTTCATTGTTTACCGCATTACTTATTTCAAGGTTAATTATTGAAGGAAGAGTTGCAAGAGGAAAAGACATCAAATTTGAGACTTCACTTTCTGAAAGAGTATTACGCAATCCGAATTGGGATTTTGTGAATGGCAGAAAGAAATTTTACATCATCTCTGCTGTTATAGTATTGATTGGAGCAGCGGCACTTATTGGAAGAGGTATACCTAAAGGACTTGACTTTGAAGGAGGTTATTCGTATACCGTGCAGTTTGATCAGACCAAAGTGATCAGTGCTCAGGAGATAAAGGGTGAAATTGCCAAGTTGAAATCGGGTTCTGAGGTTAAAAAAATCGGAACTGATAATAAATATAAAATCACGACTACCTTCTTAATCAATGATAATTCAGAGGAAGCTACTGAAAAGGTTAGGGATACGGTTTTGGGCTTAATGTCCAAGTTTGGCGTAGTAGACGCTAATATACTCGAAAGTGCGCGGGTTGGTCCTACCATGGCAGCATCCACACGTAACAAATCAATGATCGTAACCCTGATCTCCATTTTTGCAATGTTCTTATATATCGTATTTAGATTTAGAAACATTGGTTTTGGTTTGGGTGCAACGGTTGCATTGGTGCATGATGTGTTAATCATCTTTGGATTGTATGCATTATTACATGGTATTGTGCCATTTGCATTGGAATTAGATCAAACATTTATTGCCGCCTTGCTTACCTTAATTGGGTATTCTATTAATGATACGGTGGTTGTATTTGACCGTATTAGAGAAAGTATACAACATGCCAAAGGAACCAAAACCCCATTAGAGGTAATTATCAATAAAGCAATTAATCAAACTTTAAGCAGAACATTGGTTACTTCAGGAACTACTTTATTAGCCGTGTTGCTATTATTTATATTTGGTGGACCTGCATTGAAAGGATTTTCTTTCACTTTAATTGTAGGAATACTTGTTGGAACGTACTCTTCTATTTTCATTGCAACACCAATCGTGGTAGATGTTTTGAGAAAGAAAAATGCTGAATAATTTAGCTCAAACTAAGTAAAAAAAAAGAGGTGTAAATACACCTCTTTTTTTTATCCCCATTTTATTTATTTTTTGAATGATTTAGTTATGTTTGTGCTTTATGCACGTAGCTATAGCAGGTAATATCGGGTCAGGAAAAACCACATTGGCGAAGATGCTTTCCAAGCATTATGGATGGGAATTACAATTAGAAGATATGGATGAAAATCCATACATCTCCGATTTTTATGATGATATGCAACGCTGGAGTTTTAACCTCCAAGTTTATTTCTTACATAATCGATTTGCGAAGATTAAAAAGCTAAGAGATGAAGAAAGAACTGTGGTTCAAGATAGAAGCATATACGAGGATGCGCAAATATTTGCACCCAATCTTCATGCAATGGGTTTGATGAGCACCCGTGACTTTGATAACTACATGGACTTGTTTAAGAACCTCAACACATTTATTACTCCACCAGATGTAATGATTTACTTGAGAGCCAGTATTCCGAAATTGGTAGAACAAATTCAAAAAAGAGGTCGAGATTATGAAGACAGTATACGTTTGGACTATTTAAAACGTCTAAACGAACGTTATGAAGCTTGGGCAGGTGCATATAAAATGGGCAAAATCATTTACTTTAATATTGACGAGATTGACTTTGCCAATAACACGGAAGATGCTTCCAAAGTAATAGAAACCCTTCAGGCCGAAATTAATGGCTTGTTTTAGACACAGCTAAATTACCTTTTCTGAAACGTATCGTAATACCCCGCCTTCTTTAGGCTATCTACGTAATATGGGTTTTGTTTGGTGCGATGAGGAACGCTTGTTGGATCAACGCTCACATTCCCTTTCAGGAATACAGTATACATTACAATAGCTCCTCCAACAAAGAAAAGGAGAAACAAAATTAAAGTAATCAATTTCTTAAACTGTTTCTTTTCCATTATTTCAATATTACATTAAACGAAGATCCAATATTTCTAATCTCTCCCAATATTTTATTATTTAAAGGAATACCATTTTTCACCCGATCATTGTAGTGGATCATTTCAGGTTCTCCTGGCACCATAACAGGTGTATTAGCATCCAATGGTTCACTTAACTTAAATCGTTCTATCCATACATCCATTCTTTGTTTAAATTCATCCAACTCCATAAAACCATCCACCGACCATGCACCAACAAAATGCCCCAACCCTTTCCCAGGTAAATTAGCCAAAGGCTGCAGAAAAGATACAAAAGGTGGCACCCAAGGACCAAAATTAGCCCCAGATAGCACACCACAAAATATATCTACCCAAGAACCCAAACCATACCCTTTATGCATTCCATTTTTCATATTACTCCCCAGGGGCAATAAATTACCGCCTGTTTTAAGCGCATTAGCATCGGTTGAGTCTTTCCCTTCTTGATCTGTGGCCCAGCCTGTTGGAATGGACTCTTCTTTGCGCGAGGCTATTTGTAATTTCCCATTGGCAGCTGCTGAAGTAGCCATATCCAAAACAAAAGGCGGCTGTTTTCCCGCAGGAACTGCTATGGCAATGGGATTGGTGCCCAGTAACCTTTCCTTGCCTCCCGCAACACTTACTAAAGGGCTCGCATTAGTCATACTAAAACCAATTGCATCAAAATCCAAGGCTTTCATAGCGTGATACCCTGCTATTCCATAGTGATTGCTATTGCCAATTGCTGCAAAACCAGCACCGTGTAACTCCGTTCTATTTTTAACCTCAGCCATTGCCCAAGGGGCAGATACAAGACCTATTGCTCCATCTGCATCTACAGTAAAATTAACTCCTCTAGATTTCGTTATTTTTAAGTTGGGTGTTGGATTAATTCTGCCCGCTTTTATTAATCGACAATATCCTTCTAGCCTAGCTGCACCATGACTATCAATACCTCGCAAATCCGCAGCAATCAATACTTCTGCACTTTGGTTAGCATGGGCATTAGAAAATCCATTTGCTTCAAAAACTGCCTTCAAAAACAGAAATAAGTCTTGACTAGATATTAGCGTGGTGTCCTTGGTTAAATTACTCATGAGTTGTTCCTTGCAAAAATGGCATAGTTAATCCGAGTATCAAAAACATTCTATAGAAAAAAAAAGAAAATTGAGGCAGCGTTTTGGAAATTGATATTGTCTTGATGGTGAAAATGTCGTAAAATGCATTTTTTTAAAACTCTTGCAAAATCAAATTACAGACGAAGAACTCGTAAAAGGTTGCGCCAAAGAAGTGCGCCATTTTCAGGAATTGCTGTATGCAAAGTATAATAGAAAAATGTATGCGGTATGTTTAAGATACGCTAAAGATAGAGACCACGCATTAGATATGCTACAAGAAGGATTCATAAAGGTATATAACCACATCGGGAATTTTAGCCACACTGGCTCATTGGAAGGATGGATTCGTAGAATTATGGTAAATACCTCTATAAATTTACTCCGAAAGGAAAAGAAACATCTTGAAATTGATGAAGTAAAAGGTGGTATTCCTTCATATAGCAGCTCGATTGTAGAAAAAATGAGCGCGGATGAAATCTTAGCCTTGGTAACATTACTTCCAACTGGATATCGAACTGTCTTTAACATGTTTGCAATAGAGGGCTACAGTCATAAAGAAATTGCTTCGATGCTAAATGTAGCTGAATCAACGAGTAGAACACAATATTTAAAGGCTAAAAACGCCCTTAAGAAATTAATAAAACAGAATAACAAAACCTTAGAAGATGTTAGAAAAGAAAATAGCTGATCAATTAAGGAATCACGAAATAGACCCTCAAGATGCAGGATTATTTGAAAAAATAATGCAGGAAAGGAGTAAAAGAAATTCTAAAACAGGGTTTCTTTTAATCGGATCCATTGCCTTGATGTTTACCTTGATTACCGGATTAGGACTATCCAATTATTGGGGGAAAGTACCTCAAGATGGATACAGCAAAGAAGATATTGCCGCGATTCGAAAGCAAGAAACAAACCAATTCGTTGAGAATAACGTAGAATCAACGTCTACCCAAAATACCTATCCAGAAAACGGGAAGGTATCTAGTGAGTCAACCCTTGCTGAAATTAACAATACCACTGAAACTGCCATCGATCAATCGAGTAAAAATTCTTTGGACAATACAAATCTTAAACATTCAGATAATAATGGGGTAAAAAGAAACATCGTTCCAGATGTTATTAATCCTAATTACAAGAAAGATTTAAATAAAACACCTAAACCAATCAACACAATAACGTTTGTGGCAAACAATACGAATGCAAAACCTAAGTCAAGTCCAATATACACGCTAAGCCAACAACGCGTATTAAAACCCTTGGCTGATCTCACTTTGAACGAAATTTTTATATCCGATCCGGTTGATCAAACAGATGAACCTAAATCTAAACAAGATGGTGAAGACGGTGAAGATGCTAATGAGAATAAGGGTAATCTCTATGCATTTTGGCCAAGGGAAATCAATTTCTTCGCTGGAAGCTATTACAATCAACGATTTATAAATGATGGAGGCAATGCAATCGGTCAAAAAATTGCTGGATTGGAAACCATATCATCTACCTACTTTATTGGTTTAAATGCGGAGTACCGAATTAAAAAGAGCATTTTTGGACAAATTGGTGCACAATGGTTAACTGTTAACAATACGATACACAGTCACTGGAATCAAACCGTTACCCACCGCACAGAGACCGTAGTTGATCCTGGAGGACAATCTTATACTATTTATGTGTATGACACAAGCCAAGTTGCTCATGCGGGTGCGAATAACACCAATTACTATTTTGAAATTCCATTAACTATTGGGGCCAGATGGCAAATAAAACGCCATATTATCCAACCACAATTTGGATTTATTAGTTCATTCTATAATAATGCCAAAGGTACTGCCTTTAATGATCAGGGAGAGCTTCAAAAATTGAATGGTAAACAAAGTATGTTCCGCACTATGAATATTCAGGCGATAACTGGGTTCACTTATACCTATTTGGTCGGATCGAGAATTGGCTTATATATTCAACCTAATTTAAGATATGGCCTAACCAATCAGGCGAAAAAATCTTCTCCTTATAGCCAATACAATAGTATGGTAGGTGGACAATTTGGACTCAAGTATATCCTGAAATAAATGAGGCTAACTCTGGTCAGTCTTTCATTATGGCTTATTAACACTTGCCTTACTGCGCAGCAAGGAACCATAGACAACCAAGTAATCAAAGTTGATTTAGACACAACTGAAAATCGTTCTGCCTTTGCCTGTGCACATATTGATAATATCGACACTGCCCTAATAGAAAACTTGAGTTGCTGGATTTATGCGAAATCAAATAATCAAGAATACTTAAGTATTCAAAATGGAATTAACTACAACGACTTCCATTATGGATTAAGTGCAACAAATCCCCAACTGTTTAACACCATTAGTATGGTTTCAAGACCACAGATTGTAGACCACAAGTACCAATTTAACCAGCCAAATTATAGTGCACCAATGGGTATTAATAATTGGCCTGGAAGTAATAATCAGACACCCGTTGCTTCCTTTGTAGATGTAGATCAGAATTCAGTTTATGAACCATCCAAAGGAGATTACCCCTTTATACGAGGAGACCAATGTCTTGTGAGCGTGAGTCATGACGAGCTCATCCGATCAACCGCGTTTCCTGCTTTGAAAACCTCTTTAGTACAATACGCATTCATTTTCCCAAAGAGCGGTGATCCTGTTTTGGATCATACTGTTGGGTTCAGATGGGTGCTAAAAAATCAGTCGGATAGAACATATGATACTGCCAAAATAGGTGTACAATTCCATGGTCTGTTGAATAAACTCAATAGCAACTACATCGGAACTGACGTTAAGAATAATGCGATGTTTGCGTATAATTCAAACACAACTAAAAAGCAGTATACTTCTGTGATGGTTTTAAACCAGGCATTAACCAATACAATGTATTACAAAAATGCAGGTCAAACCAGCAACAAGAACGACATACCTTTACTGCAGGAACATTATGTCAATTACATGCATAGTCGTTGGAAAGATGGTGATTCATTAAAATTAGGTTCTACAGGATTAGACGGAGATAGTTCCATCTCTTTTGCGTTTCCAAATACAACGCTGAACGGTTTCTCTGCATGGTCAGAAGATAATGTGGGCAATCAAGGCGGAGATCGCAATGGGATTTTAGTTTGCCAATTTAAAAATTGGGCACCTAATGAGTATCGTGTGATTGAAGGTGCCATTCTATTTCAAAAAGATGTGGATTCATTGCCTGAATTGTACCAACGCCATGAAATGATCAGGAATGTATACAACAATTCTGATTTCAGCAACTTGTCTAAAATACCTCAAACTCATGGCATTAAAATCTACCCTAACCCAGCAAATACAAACGGACAAATACACATTAAATCAGAACAAGAAATTGCACTGATTAAAATTTTTAACACAAAGGGGGCATTGCTTTCGAAGCAATTGATTAATGCCAAATCAGCCCATTTAAACCAGACCAATATTAATCGTCAAACTATATTTATTCAAGTGCAATTTGAGGACGGAACAACCGACAGTCGAGTATTAATTTTGCAATAAGACTAATCAGCCTGCATATTCAACCGTAGTTTGACTCTTAATAAATGGCGATTGCCTATATTTGTAAAGGAGTGAAAAAACGTATCCTATATCTATTCTTGTTACTTGTTTTCGCTAATGGGTTGAAGGCTGACCATATTGTGGGGTCTGAAATATCATATATTTATAAAAGTACCAATCTATATACCATATTAACAAAAGTGTATCGCAATTGTAATGATTGCAAGTTAAATGGCAACGGTGGTGGAACAAACCCAGATAATTGCAATGATATAGGTATGCTTGATCTTTACGGATATAATCCAGTGCAAAAGAAATACATTAAGCTGGCTAGTATCACCACTACACGGAAAAGCATCCGGGATTTAACAGAACTTTGCCCGGGCGAAGTAAGCACATGCAACACCTCCTCTACCTATGGATTTGGTGTAGAAGAACATATATTTGAATCTGAAATAGACTTAACCACTCATCTAGATAATAATTATTCCGAGTTTAAATTCTCTATAACCATTGATGCACGTAACCCAGGAATTTCAAGCTCCTCATTAGTTCAAAATCATTTTAATTTTTGCTACCTGAACACTGAAATTGTTCAGCAAAGTTCTCCTTACTCTTTCGGTTTACCTTTTAATCGAATAAATACCAATAACGCTATTTATGCATCTGCTCAATATCAAAGCAATGGCTTTGATTCGATTAGCTATGCTTTGGATACAGCGTATATTTCTGAAACAATTCAAAACAGTTATCCTGTTGGTCATTCACCTGACAAACCAGTGGGTGTGATTTCAGGTAGTGATGCATTAGCCTATAAACCCAAAGGAGTAACCTTAGATGCCCAAAGTGGGCAATTAACCTTTACGCCAAATATCGCACCTGATATTGGTGTATTTGTGATTGAATGTAGGGGTTTTATTAAAGATATTAATGGCAATAATATTCTTTCCTCCATTGTAAGGAAGGACTTTGAATGCGTTATTGGCAATGGAAACAACAACAGTCCGTACTTCTATGGGCTAACTGGCGTTGATTGGCAAGCTTGTGAGGGCGAGATCTTCTCTGAAGATATTTATTACCGTGACGAATCTGTAGGAGGCTTAAATGACACGGTATATCTTAGTGAATCAAGTCTAAACCCCTATAGCCTTAATTTGCTCCATACTATTCAGAATTATGCTCCTTATAGAACAACTAATTTTGACTGGACTGTGCCCGATGGTTCGGCAAGAAAAGAACCGTATACTTTTACCATATTAGCCACTGATAGCAGCTGCCCAAAACCTGGAATTAGCTATTACAATTTTAGAATTAAAGTAAGCAAAGCCAAAAAAATCACTGCCACAAAAATTCAAACCAATTGTAACGAGTTCCTGTTTACTGCAGCGGATGATATTGACACCGATAATTTGCGTTTTTCTATATTGGATAAAGATAAGAATGAATTGCCAAGTTCAATTGTCTTTAATGATTCCGCACGGCTCACTTTTCCAAGTAAAGGCAAATGGTATGTTCGTTTAATATCAGTTGAAGAATCCGCACCATGCAGTTACATTTTTATCGATAGCGTGGATATTGCAGATTTTAAAACACCAGAAATTAATCATGCAAATGATTACCGAGTTTGTCCAGACAAATCCATAACAATTGCTCCAATTATTACCATATTTAATGGGCCGGCTCAGTTCGATTGGATTATTAACGGCACAAATATTGGAAACAACAGCACAAGCTTGGACACCTTCTTTTCTTCAACGCAAACGATTATAACACGCGTGGAAGATGCGCTTGGATGTAAGGTTGAAGACTCTTTACAAATTTCGGTTAAACCCAAATGGGATAATACCCTCACTGATACCGGTGTGTGTTTGAATTTTGCAGATCCCATTTATCTTCCTAGTTCAGTTAAAGATACCGGTGCTTTGTTAAGCTATATGTTTATTGGAACCAATGTGACTGGATCGCATTTTAATGCAATGGGTCTTGGTTTGGGTAAGTATACCATTAAAGTGAATGTGAGGGATACTGTTTCATGTACTTATGAGGATTCATTTATTGTTGAAATTGGCAATCCATTTGAAATAGAAAGTACCTCGCTTGGTACATTTTGCCAAAAAGCCACCAATATAAACCTGAACGACATAGCCAAACCTAAGCCTGTTGGAGGATCTTGGTCATTTGATCCATTTCCCCTTTGGATTTCTGGCAGCACTTTTCTATTAGACGAATCCGATAGTGGAAGCTATCATTTAAAATATAGCATAACCCAAAAAGGGTGCACTGTGGATACTTTGCTGCCTATAACTATTGAGTATGCTCCAGAAATTACACTAAAAACCCCTATACCAGATAGTTTATGTGAAAACGCTATTCCAATTGAAATAGACATTGTAGAATCACCTGCAACATATGATATAAATGGGGTACAAGATTCTGTTTTAGACCCTTCATTATACAAAGGTGAAGCTGTGGTTCAAGTGATCCGTAATCATAGCCTAAATGCTTGTTCGCATACGTTTAGAAAGGTGGTAACCATTGACACACTCATTCAAACAGCCCTTCAATTCAGCGCAAACCCAGTATGTTTCGAAGATGACAGTATCACTCTTTCGCTAGACAATAATCTTTATGCGAGCACCTGGAGCCAAAATGGATCGGGTATTTTTGAAAACAAAGGGGGTGGGATTCATCTTTATAAAATAACATCGATTGAGAAAACAAATCTAACTCCTATTGAATTTACCGTTATTTTTGAAAAGTGAGAATACTTGCCCCGACAAAACCATTCAAGAAGAAGTACTTCAGAACCCATCTTTTCATATGGACTATGATTCATTCATTCTTGATCATTGTGCCCTAGGTATGCTGAGACTATCGGTATATGACAATCACTTTTGTACTATGATTCTGTACAATGGTTTTTAAACGCTAACGCGCAAAAAGGAATGGCTTTCGAATAATAAACATACATCAGCAATATGGCTGCCGGGGTAAGTTCTATACAGGTGATTCCTTTCAAATATAGCTGTCAAAGTACGTTTGATACATTTATTGAGATATTTCCAAAACCAGATCCGCAAATTAGCGCAAGTCCTGATAAGTTTTATTCTGCAAGGTTCCCAAACATTAAATTCAATATTAATAATTTTAATCCCACCTTCAATTATAGCTGGAGAACCCAGCCAAAGCATATCGTTCTCACTGGAAACAATCCGTATGACTTCCAAATGCCAAGCGACACAGGTAGACATCAATTCACACTATTCACAACTAGTGACAAAGGATGTAAAGACACCCTCACATATACCGTAATTGCGCTGCCAAAAGACTGGATATATATTCCTAATGCTTTTACTCCCAACAATGATGGACCCACACAAAATGAATTGTTTAAACCTGAAGGGCGCGTTAGTTCAAACTATGTGTTCCAAATATTTAATTTTTGGGGTGAGAAAATATTTGAAAGTAATGATATTTCTCAAGGTTGGGATGGCACATATGGGAATAAAAAATGTGAACCTGGCACATACTTTTATGTCGTAAAATTTGTTGATGACGTGGGTCGCCCTAATCTAATGAAGGCACCTTTTGTACTACTCTACTAAAACTTCTATTCTGCCGCTTTAATTGGGTGGGTTTTCAAACGTTTTCGAAGGATTAAAAGAAATACCATACCAGTGGCAAAAAACAAGCTCAATGCAAAAATTGAGTTCCGCATACTTCCGGTTATCTGGTCAATAAACCCGTAGCTAAATGTACCCATCACAATGGCCAGCTTTTCAGTAAGTTCATAGAAACTGTAGTAACTATTATGTTCCTCCTGTTTCGGCAAGAATTTGGTATATGTAGATCTGGACATACTTTGTACACCCCCCATCACAAAACCAACCAATATAGCTATACCATAAAATGCATATTCTGTATAGGTAAAGTAAGCTAATACGCATACCAATATCCAAATCATTAATATACTCACCAAGGTTCTTACGCCCCCTATTTTTGAAGCCATCCAAGCATAAAAATAGGCTCCGACAATACCCAATATTTGAATAAGAAGAACGGTCATTATTAAATTCCCTTCATCCATTTTAATCTCTTCGGTACCAAACAATGTTGCCAAATACATAATAGTTTGAACCCCCATTGCGTAAAAGAAAAATGAGGTCAAAAACACTTCATGTTTCCGTTGCTCATTACTTTTTTCAATATCTTAAGACTTTGACTATAACCGGCTAGAATACTAAATTTAACTTTTGGTTTTGTGTTATCCGGTAGATAATGGAAAGGAATAAATGAGAAGCCAATCCACCATACACCTACCGAGCAAAGGAGACTCGGATAGCGTGCAATTTGCTATCTAGTCCGAAAGTTTCAAAATTGGATATCACCACTAAATTAAGAACCAAAAGAATAACACATCCCACATAACCCATGGCAAAACCTTTGGCGCTCAATTTATCATACTCCTTAGCACTCGCTATTTCCGGCAGATAGGCATTGTAGAACACAAGACTCCCTGCGTAGCCCATTACCGATAATATGAATGTGAGAAGACCCAGTGGGTATTGTGGTTTCATCAAAGAAATACATGCCCATGCAACTAAAACCGCCAATTAATACAAAACGCGCGCATGAATGTTTTTTTGTTTCCCTTGGTATCTGCAGTTCCGCTCAGTAAAGGATTTATAAGCGCAATGAATAAGAAAGCAAACGAAAGACTAAATGCATATAAGGAAGAACTTTTAAAGGCTATCCCAAATAGATTTACGATTCCTTCTTCTCCCCCTGTAATGTTACTCCAATAAATAGGAAATAAAGCTGTAGCCACAGATAATGAATGAACAGAATTAGCCCAATCATACATGGACCATGCCCATTGAATTTTTTTCTTAGAATGCATTGATAGCAAACATACTCAATTTAAATGAAGTACAATTACTGACCAAAAAAAAGCCCTCTACAAACTCATGCAGAGGGACCATTAAATTTAAATATACTTTTCTATTTTTTTGTGGTTAGATTCCACTACTGGAATTTTTTTAGCAGCCGGGTCAAAACGGAACGAGCTGTTTGCGATACTTGTGTTCTCTTTTTGATTATTCACAGAAACACTTATATCTGCTGATCGCAACATCATAATCATTCTACTGATGTGATTTTTCTTCTTACTAACTGCTAGCCGGACTTTATAATAAGGCTTTTTCTTATTTGTTGGAGTCATATCTACCTGATAATGCTTTTCATTATTTATGCTTATTTCCCCATTCAACAGATAATTGAATCCCTTTTCGTGCAATGTAAAAATTTTAGCCGGTGTAATTTCAGATTTTGATGCAGAATAGTCCTCTATCGTACACTCTCCAAATACTTTATCATGTGTCCATATGGTGTCTCCGTTGCAATAAATATCTTTGTCCTTCGTGGACATCATATACTGCTCCCCTTTAATCAATAATTTACCGTTTTCTCTAGTAACCTTTGGCTTTTGCCCCTTAGTTTTACTAATTAAACTGTACTTTACCTCAAGTGTTTTATTACGATTTATATTGTCTAGAAACCTTATCTAATATTTCTTTTGCCTTTTTGTCTGTTTGAGCGAATGCAAGAATTGCAGCACTTAAAACCAAACCGATTGATATAAATAATTTACGTTTCATCCTTCTGTTTAATTTGATTATTCAAATTTAATGCCCATTTTGTTCCATCTCATGAACTAAGCATTAAATTACTGCAAAATAACAAAAATACCTGGCAAAAACGAAATTAAGACTCGTCTTGAAGATTTTTAAGGAATAGCTCAAGTGCATACTCATCTGGAATAAGAACTTCTCTTGCCTTACTTCCTTCAAATGGACCCACAATGCCCGCAGCCTCCAGTTGGTCAATAATTCTCCCAGCACGGTTATAGCCAATTTTCATTTTACGTTGGATTAGGCTGGTGCTTCCTTGTTGAGCGGTTACTAAAACTCGGGCTGCATCTTCGAATAAAGCATCGCGTTCATTCATATCAAAATCTCCAGAACCACTGGCTTCTTCGCCTTTATATTCAGGCAAAATAAATGCAGACGAATACCCACGTTGTTTCTCCAATGAAATCGCAAATAGCCTCCACTTCAGGAGTATCCACAAATGGACATTGCAATCTTTGCATATCACTACCCGTGCTATATAACATGTCTCCCCTACCAATTAATTGGTCCGCTCCATTTCCATCCAAAATGGTTCTTGAATCAATTTTACTCGTCACTCTAAATGCGATTCGCGCTGGGAAGTTCGCCTTTATCGTACCGGTAATAATGTTTACAGATGGACGTTGTGTGGCCAGAACAAGGTGAATTCCTATGGCACGTGCCAATTGGGCTAGTCGTCCGATTGGATGCTCCACTTCTTTCCCCGCTGTCATAATTAAATCGGCTACCTCATCAATAACAACAACAATATAGGGCAAAAATTTATGACCATCATTGGGGTTTAATTTTCGCTCTACAAACTTCTTATTGTAATCTTTAATATTTCTTACGTGCGCATTTTGTAAGAGGGAATACCGATCATCCATCTCGATACATAATGATTTTAGCGTGTGGATCACTTGCTTATTATCGGTGATGATAGCATCGTTATCTCCTGGCAATTTTGCGAGGTAATGTCTTTCTATTTTATTAAATAACGTTAATTCTACTTTCTTTGGGTCTACCAGAACAAATTTGATGGTAGATGGATGTTTTTTATACAACAATGAGATTAGCAGGGCATTCAAGCCAACTGATTTACCTTGTCCAGTTGCTCCAGCCATTAACAAATGGGGCATCTTGGCTAAATCTGCTACATAAATATCATTGCTAATTGTTTTACCCAGGCATACCGGCAATTCAAAGGTTGTTTCTTGAAACTTCCTGCTGGTGATCACAGAATGCATGCTAACCAATTGTGGGTTTTTATTTGGCACTTCAATACCAATGGCTCCCTTTCCAGGAATGGGTGCGATAATTCGTATGCCAAGGGCTGCAAGACTTAAAGCAATGTCATCCTCGAGGTTTTTAATCTTTGAAATTTTAACACCTGGTGCAGGAATAATTTCATAAAGAGTGACCGTTGGACCAATATTAGCCTTAATGCTTGAAATGCCAATCTTGTAATTCTTCAATGTTTCTACAATCATGTTTTTTGATTGTTCCAACTCTTCTCGATCAATGGCAGCATCTTGTGGCTCATATTGCTTCAATAGATCAATGGGTGGAAATTGATAATTACTCAAATCCAAGGTAGGGTCATAGGCAGTGTCCACTCCCAAGTGATCACCATGCTCGACTTTTTTAGTGACCTCTTCTTCTTCTTTCTTATCCTCAATCACCAAATCCAAATCGGCTGCATCAGTTAATATTGGTTTGCTTTTCTTTGGCTTCTCTGATTCTGGAGGCAATGAGTCTGTAAAGTCAATTACGCCTGTATCTTCCTTTTCTATCAACTCAAAATCCAGCATGTCTTTCTTGGTCTCGAGTGGCTGAATAATGGGAGATTCAATAGAGTTATTTTGCGCAACAGGCTCAGCAATTGAGTGTTCATCTGATGGGAGTTCTTGTCCATCATCAATGGACTTGGCTGGATCATTATTTAACAATTTGCGTATAAAACCCAGCGCTGGAATCCATTTATCTGCACTAAATGCATAGGTACCATATACCACAATGAATAACGCCAGAAACAAGACGTAACCGATGGTCCCAATGATTGATTTAAGTGTCATAAAAGCAGAAATACCAAAGCCTCCGGCCCAAATTTGAGCGTTTGTGCTATAAAAAATCAATCCCGCAAGCATAGATATCAAAACGCCTCCGAAAATGAGCTTGACAATTAGATTCTTGGGTTGTAATAATTGCTTATCAAACAACTGCTTTGTCCCAATTTGTGCCAAAATTACTGGTATTAGAATGGCCGCAATGCCAAACCAATTATACACAAATAAATTACCTAACCAGGCGCCTGCAAATCCCATATTATTGCACACTTTTGTAGCACTTCCTCCAATTATATCAACCTTGGAAGCATCTACAATGCTTTGATCAGATTTCCAGCATCCTGAAAGACATGATAAAAAAGCAATCAGTAAATAAACCGCCAGCACCAACGAAACGAATCCCAGCACTTTCTTTGTTTTGGGATCAACAAAGAATGACCGATTCAATTTCCATGAAGGCCCTTGAGCATCCTCGGCAGTTTCCTTGATGAAATCGTTTTTTGGCGTGTTTTTACCTGCTTTTTTCTTCTTCTTCAACACAATGGCTACGAAAATAACGTTTGAGCTAGGTCAAATGGTATCCAGATATTAACAAAAAGGGGGAAGTGTCTATAAATGACAAGTGCTGTAAACCAAGCAATAGTTATCATGAAATTGATACTTGAAGGTACATGTTTCCTCTTGGTTCTCTTTTAAAAATGAAACCGTGATATGTCCTTTTTCTTCGCAAGTAAATGGATGTACAAAAATATGCTCCTTAAAAAGCACACCGCCTTTACCATATTTTTTAAACATGGCCTCTTTTGCGCCCCAAATCACATGAAGCATTTCAATTTGATGCTGGGGTGTAATATATTCGTACTCTTTATCAGAAGTGAATTTAAGAGCGATTTTAACAATCTTTTTCTTTATTTCTTGAACATCTATACCTACAGGGTCAGCAATATTGTATATTGCAGCTGCATATTCTCCACTATGCGAAAATGAAATATGCGATTTACTATTTTCTATATGTGGCTTGCCGAATTTATCTTTTACAATCTTCACCTTATCCCAGCCGGTAATAACTTTGATTAACTCCCTGCAGGCCTCAGAATGAGACTTGCGATAACCTTGTAATGCGGCTTGAGATGAAAATAAAACTTCTTCTGAAACCTCTTTTTCTTCGTCTTCCAACCTCCACAGACCAACAATCTGGTTTTCTCCTGTTATTTTTGTGTATTCAACTGGCATGATGAACTTTACTATAACAAAGATAACAAACTTCCTTGGACATAAAAATGCGCTGTATCAGTTGCACAAAATATCCGACCAATCCTTTTATAGCGCTGGAGCAGATGGCTTATTGGTTAAATGGGACCTTGACTTCCCAGAAGATGGATTGCTTGTGGCTAATACGGAACAACCGATTTATAGTATTGCTTCAAACAAGCAAAATGTACTCCTTGGGCTTAAAAACGGGACTATTTATGTATTAAACACAGAAACACTCAATGAAGAAAAACAATTGCTTATTGCCAACAATCCCATTTTCTGCATAGCGAATTATAAAGATAGCTTTTTGATCGGGACCGAAAGCGGAGTTTTGTATTTAATGAATAGTGAATTTAAGATTATTGGTAAAAAACAGATCAGTTCTAAAGCATTGCGTTCTCTGCATGTTCACAATGAACAAATCTATGCGGGCTCTACAGATAACTTCATGTATTGTGTGGACATCCATTTTAATACACTTCATCCTCCCATTGAACACTTGGACACGGTCTTCTCTATTGAACATACTGATAAGCATATTGTTACAGGATGTAAAGATGCACGAATACGTGTTTTTGAGGCCGAAACGTTGCAATTAATAAAAACGATTGATGCGCATTGGTACCATGTAAAAAGTATTGCCAAAAACCCTACGCAACCCATTCTAATAAGCACTAGTATGGATAAGACCATTCGACTATGGAATACCAAAACATGGGAATTGTTAAAAGTGATTGATTTTCAAAAACATGAGGCCCATACATCGTCAGTAAATTGTGGATTGTGGTTAAACGAAAATATTGTTATTTCGTGTAGTGATGATCGGTCAATTCAGGCCTTTCATATTGAATTAAAAAACACGTGATATTATCTGACAAACTAATTTTAGAAGAGATCGAAAAAGGAACCATCTTAATCGAGCCTTTTATAAGAGAATGCCTAGGAACCAATAGCTATGATGTGCATTTAGGAAAGCATTTAGCGACATATACTGGACGAATTCTGGATGCAAAAGCACACAATGAGGTTGAGCATTTTGAAATTCCACCCGAAGGGCTTGTGCTAGAACCTGGGGTACTCTACCTTGGGGTAACGGAAGAATATACAGAGACCCATGCACACGTACCTTTTCTAGAAGGCAAATCAAGCACTGGCAGACTGGGGATAGATATCCATGCTACTGCAGGTAAAGGCGATGTTGGGTTTTGTAATACTTGGACACTTGAGATTAGTGTATCACAGCCCGTAAGAGTTTATGGTGGAATGCCTATTGGTCAATTGATTTATTTCTCCGTTGAAGGTGAGATTGAAGTCATGTACAATACCAAGAAAAATGCTAAATACAACGAGCGTACTATACGTCCAGTAGAAAGCATGATGTGGAAGAACAAATTCTAGGATGAAATCGCTTGTAAAAACAATCTTACTTATAAGTGTGGTTTCTTCATTAATGGCCTCCTCTTGTAACGACTTCAACAATGAACTTACGTTTCATAAGCATCGAGTGAGTAGAGGCAGCTGGCAATGGGTTATTACACAGGAAAAGGATAGCTTTATGAGTAAAACCATTCCAGACAGCCTACAGATTGATGGCAAAAGCTGTAAATTGAAATATAGATTTACAGGCCAAATGGACACCTTGTATCAAGTTGGCCCTGTGGATGTCCCCATTTATTTTAGGGAATTACCACTTATTAAATTAATACCTTAATTCAGTTCAGAACAAATTATTTCTAGAATTGATTTAGTTGAATCGTACTTACCTGGAAATTATAATACCCAATGCAATTTTGTCTATTCCTGGATTTAAAAACTCTTGAGACCCTCTCAAGAA
This sequence comes from uncultured Bacteroidia bacterium, assembly GCA_943788195.1. Classification (GTDB taxonomy): domain Bacteria; phylum Bacteroidota; class Bacteroidia; order NS11-12g; family UBA955; genus CALSPH01. The sequence goes on along the minus strand of CALSPH010000001.1, from coordinate 1,162,896 downwards.
ACGGTAATTCAATTGCAATTTAACCGTGGCTCCGTCCACCTTAACTTTTACCCCAGCTCCTATATTTGGGAATCCATGGGTTGATGGTTTTAGAAAATCACTAGAAAGATCAAAACCAGGTTCAAAATCATAAATGGTACTGATCTGGGCAACATGTTGAATCATAACCCCTCCAAATGCATATAAATATGGGTTTAACTCCACCTTGACGTTGATTGGTACAGCTACATTATTCTGCTTAACACTGCGCAAAATGCCAAAATCAAATTTCCTGTTTGGAAAGTATTTCTTTTGAGAAAATGAAGGATTGCTATTGATAAAAACTATATCGCTGATTTGATAATCAAATGAACCTCCTAGGGTTAAACCAATGGCAAGTTTACCCTTCCCGTTGGCATCGCTTGAACCTTCATTAAATTCATTATACACATTAAAATCTAAGGCAGTAAATATGCCATAAGAAAATTTTTGTCCATGGGTTAATTGAAATGCGCAAATCAAGAAAAAGGAAACAATAATTTTTTTTCATGCCGATTGTTTCCCCAAAAACAGTAAAATCTACTTATAGTTTTTTGGCATCTTCTAAGAATTTTGCAAGTCCAATGTCAGTTAATGGATGCTTCAATAATCCTTTAATGGCAGAGAGCGGACATGTTACTACATCTGCTCCATTTTCAGCGGCTTTAACAATATGTAATGGGTTGCGAATACTTGCTGCTAAAATCTCGGTTCTAAAATCTTGAATTGCATATATATTGGCAATTTGCTCAATGAGCTGCATACCATCCCAACCGCTATCATCTACTCTCCCGATAAAGGGTGAGAGATAAGTAGCACCGGCTTTAGCTGCTAAAATGGCTTGCCCTGCAGAAAATACTAGCGTGCAATTTGTTCTGATGCCATTATCAGTAAACCAGCGAATTGCCTTAATGCCTTCTTCAATCATGGGCACTTTAACAACAATATTAGGATGAAGGGCAGCAAGAACTTTTCCCTCTGCAACGATTCCATCAAAATCTGTTGAAATTACTTCGGCACTCACATCACCATCTACTAACGCACAAATGGCTTTATAGTGATTTAAAATATTATCTTTTCCCGTAATGCCCTCTTTAGCCATTAGCGATGGATTGGTAGTTACACCATCCATTATACCCATCACGGCAGCATCTTTTATTTGCTCCAGATTAGCTGTATCTACAAAAAACTTCATGGTTCAAATGTACCTATATTAAAAATGCGCATCATGACTTCTTTAAAAAATAATGCACGTTTTACGCACGTTATAAATCTTTCTTAATATGAACATCCATTTGCGGGAATGGAATACTCACCTTAGCAGCATCAAGTGCCAACTTTCCATTTTCGTAAATGTCAAAAAAAACTTCCCAGTAATCCTCCGGTTTGCAATGAGGACGCACAGCTAAGTTAACAGAACTATCGGCTAATTCCGCAACTCCCACAAAAGGTGCTGGGTCTTTTAATACTTTCTGGTGATTTTGCATAACACCCATTAAAACTTCTTTAGCTTTTTTCAGGTCGGCACCATAGGCTATCCCTATGGTTAAATCTACCCGAACTCTACCTAATTCTGTATAATTTCTAATATCACTATTGGAAAGAACTCCATTCGGGATAATTACCAGTCTATTTTGTGGATCGGTTAGTTTAGTAACGAAAATTTGAATTTCTGTTACCACACCAATGTGACCATTGGCCTCAATTAAATCACCCACGCGAAAAGGTTTCAAAATAAGGATTAGAACTCCCCCTGCAAAATTGGCCAATGTCCCCTGTAAAGCTAAGCCAATTGCTAAACCAGCAGCTCCAATAATGGCGATAAATGAGGTCGTTTCAATCCCCATCATTCCAGCAACCGATATAAGCAATAACACTTTCAACAAAGCACTTGTTAAACTCATTAGAAATGGTTTCAAGGATACATCTATCCCCTTTCTGTCTATCATTTTACCAATAAACTTGGTGACCCATTTAATCACAATCCACCCTATTATTAGAACGGCTAGCGCTCCCAATACTTTCACACCATAGGTTAAAATAAATTCTTTGATCTTCGGAAGGTATGTTTCTAACATGTCGTTGTTTTTTAGGTCGACAAATGAATGATTATGCACAATACAATCAAAAGAAATAAATTTGCAGCTTTGTTAAAAAATATATTTCAGAGAACTAAATAATCCCCTAATTTTGGGTTCTGTTTCAATGGACGTTAAAAACAAATTAAGCCAGCTGCGTAAAAATCTAGAACAACATAATTACAATTATTATGTAAAGGCAGAACCCACCATTTCGGATACGGAGTATGATTTTTTAATGAAGGAGTTGGAGGCCATGGAAGCGGACTATCCTGAATACTATGATGCAGATAGCCCCAGTCAAAAAGTTGGCGGAGTGATAAACAAATCTTTTGAATCATTTCAGCATCTGAACCCCATGCTTAGTCTTGGAAATACGTATAATGAAGATGAGCTGAAAGAATTTGACAAGCGCGTGGAGAAAGGTCTAGGCACGAACCAATATGAATATGTTTGTGAATTAAAATTTGATGGACTTTCCATTAGCCTGCATTATGAAAACGGGATACTTGAAAAAGCGGTTACTCGTGGTGACGGAGTGAAGGGGGATATTGTTACCGATAATGTTAAAACCATTAAAACCTTAAAAACACATCTCAAAGGCGATGTCCCTAACAAACTTGAAGCACGTGGTGAAATTTTTATGCATCGCGCTGCTTTTAACCGATTAAATGAACAACGTGTAGCCAAAGGAGATAAAGAATACGCGAACCCACGGAATGTTGCTTCAGGAACCCTAAAACAACAGGATAGTGCAGATGTTGCTAAAAGACCATTAGACATTTTTATCTACCATATCATTGAAAAAGAGAACAGGTTTGAAAATCATTGGCAAAGTTTAGCAGCAGCAAGAAATTGGGGTCTAAAAGTTTCCACGGATGCCAAAATATGCAGCACAATGAATGATGTGCTTGACTTTATTCAGGTTTGGGATAATAAAAGACATGAGCTGGGCTATGATATCGATGGAGTTGTAATTAAGGTAAATGACTTTCATCAACGTGAAGAATTGGGTTTTACGGCTAAAAGTCCGCGTTGGGCCATCAGTTTTAAATTTAAAACCTTAGCTGCAAGCACAGAATTGGTTGAAGTAACTTATCAGGTAGGTAGAACTGGATCTATTACACCCGTAGCAAATTTGGAACCCGTACAACTGCTTGGCACCACCGTAAAAAGAGCTTCACTGCATAATTTTGATGAAATTGAACGACTGGGCTTGCATAAAAACGATGTTGTTTTTGTTGAAAAGGGAGGCGAAATCATCCCCAAAATAACGGGTATCAATTTTGAAAAAAGAAACCCAAATAGCATACCCATTCAATACATTACCCATTGCCCAGAATGCAACACGCTCCTAGTGAGGGAGGAAGGAGAGGCAAATCATTATTGTCCTAATGAATTGGGATGCCCTCCACAAATAATAGGTAAAATTCAACATTTCACGCATCGCAAAGCATGCGACATTCAATCGCTGGGAGATGAGACGATCGCCACACTTTATAGAGAAGGAATTCTAACCAATATCGCTGACTTGTACGATTTGAAGGCAGAACAGATTATGGGTCTCGAGCGAATGGGCGAAAAATCTGCTGAAAATATTATCGAAGGAATTTTCCAATCCAAAGTGGTGCCTTTTGATAAAGTCCTCTTTGGATTGGGCATACGCTACGTGGGAGCCACGGTTGCCCAAAAATTGGCGGCAGCCTATAAGAATATTGACGCCTTGGCAAATGCGAACATAGAGTCTTTAGAAAAGGTAGATGAAATTGGGACTCGAATTGCTCAATCTGTGGTGGAATATTTTTCAGACCCTTTGAATCAAGTTATGATCCAACGGCTTAAAACTGCTGGGGTTCAATTGGAAATGGATGTGGATGCAAATCAACTTGTATCAACCATACTTGAAGGCAAGACTATTGTAATTTCTGGGGTATTTAGTCAATACTCTCGAGATGAGCTGGTCCAAATGATTACTTCCAATGGGGGTAAAAAAGGAAGCAGTATTAGCAGTAAAACCGATTTTCTTTTGGCTGGTGACAAAATGGGCCCTTCTAAATTAGAAAAAGCAGAAAAACTAGAAATCCCTATTATCTCGGAAGAGACGTTTCTAGAAATGGTTCAGGTTTAATTACATTTGCACCTAATCAATGGCCATTAAATTCAGTATACTTAACGCGCGAATTAGAAAGCAACTTTCTAGCCCCAAGTTGACCCCATATACTGCGGCAAAACACATTGGTCTAGTAATTACTGATCCTATAGATTCTAGTCAGTCTGAATGTATTGAACAATTCACAAAACAATTGCGCAATGATGGCAAGACTACTGAACTTATAATTGTTTATAGCAAAAAAAAGCCTGAAATTGAATCAGAATCAGGCAATCATTTCAAAGAGAAATCAATTGATAAGAAAGATTTGAGCCTAACGGGTTTACCGAAATCAGAAAATCTGAATAAGATTCTTGCTGAGCCATATGATTTTCTAATTTTCTGTAATCCTAGAAAGGATTTGAAACATATTTGCATTGCTGGATTGAGTAAAAGCTTATGCAAAATTGGACCTTCTACTTTTAGCAGAAAACATCTGAATTTAGTCATAAATTGTAAAGAAACGAATTCAGATTATTACAATAGTATATATTCAACCCTAAACCAAATAAGATAATGAGTGATTTTTTATTAAGAGGCACTGGAGTGGCCCTTGTTACACCCTTTAAGAAAGACGAAAGCATAGATTGGGATGCCTTAAAAACCCTTGTAAACCATTGTGTTGATGGAAACCTAGATTACCTAGTTATACAGGGAACAACGGGTGAATCTCCCGCTATTACGCCCGAAGAAAAAGAAAGGATGGTTGACTTTATCGCAGATTTAGCTGCAGGGAAGCTTCCTTTGGTTTTGGGCATTGGTGGCAACAATACATATCACGTAGAGCATATGCTTCAGCATACGAACTTGGATCGAATTGACGCGGTTCTATCTGTTTGTCCACACTATAACAAGCCCAATCAACAAGGAATTATCAATCATTATCGAAGAGTGGCGGATGCCAGTCCCAAACCTATAGTACTATATAATGTACCTGGCAGAACCGGTGTAAATATGTCAGTAGACACCCAGTTAACTTTAGCAAATCACCCCAATATTATAGCAACTAAAGAAGCGAGTGGGGACCTTGAGCAAATGATGACCATTATTCAAAACAAACCTGACAATTTTGAATTGATCAGTGGTGATGATAGTTTAACATTTCCAATTATGGCCATTGGTGGTATAGGAGTCACTTCAGTAATTGCTCAACTTATCCCAAAAAACTTCTCCAATATGGTAAATGCTTGCCTGGATGGAGATTTTGAGAAAGGTCGTGAGTTGCATTATAAATGTTTAGGACTTTGTCGCGCGATTTTTGCAGATGGCAGCCCAGGAGGCATTAAGCACCTTCTTGCTAAAATTGACATCTGCAGCACTCAATTGCGCATGCCTTTAGCTAATGTAAATCAAGATACACAAGAGCTTTTGGATGCAGAGTGGGCATGCTTTATTCCATAAATGAAAATTGAGTTACTCTTTGTAGGAAGCACTAAAACGGACTATGTTGAAAGTGCATTGCAACTTTATATAAAAAGACTTCAAAGGTTTTGTAAGGTCAGTGTCCTATGCACCCCAAATCTCAAAGGAATTAAAAAACCAGAGGATCAACAGGAACAAGAAGCGAATCAAGTACTAAAAAGTTTGGGTGCTACAGACCTAATGGTTCTGCTGGACGAAAAAGGAAAAATATTAGATTCTGTATCATTTGCCAATTATGTTGAGAAGAATAAGAATCAAGGTATTCAAAAAATGGTTTTTGTAATATGTGGTGCATATGGCGCACACGCTATGTTAAAGAGCAGAGCAAATTTGACGTTGAGTCTTTCTGCCTTTACCTTCTCACATCAGCTCGCAAGGGTAATCTTAGCTGAGCAAGTATACCGCGCTTATACCATCATTAACAAGCATCCTTATCATAATGAAGGATAGATTAACTGTTCTTTATTGATTGCATTCAATAATTTAGCATCATATTTGTACATACTATATTATGAAAGCATTTAGACCTATTTTATTGATTGCATTACCCCTAATCTTATTGTCCGCAAAATGCAAGGAGGCTAAAACCGATGATTTCGTAGAAAAAGCGGAAGTGCATACCATCAATGGAGGTGTGTATGGAAGTGGGTATACGGTGCATTACGAAATTACCTTTAGCAATAAATTAGAAGATGTTTTAAGTTTTGATTCGATGTTCTTTAAGGCAGACAGCAAATTGGCTTATCGAAGAGTTGCAAAAGAAAATGGATGGGGCCTAAAAAAGCTGGAAAAAGGCAGCTACTATTTAGATGCGTATTTTCAAGGAGGGGATCGCATGCAAGCAAGTGGTGAAATCATTAACATAGACATCCCAACACATGCAAAACCCAAAGAAATGGGTGAAAATGAAGGAATTATTTATGGAAAGTACGGCAAGAAACGAGCGATTGTTTTGATACCTAAACTGACCCAAAAAGAATCGGTAAACTTGCCTTAATTAATTCTCTTTATACCCATTCGACACCCAACAGTCTATACTGTCCAGTACACTTTGTGACAACTTGATTCCTGAGGTAGGCATTACTTTAAATCCAGGTCTATGGTTAATTACTCCGAGTACTTTTCCCACCTCAAGTTGATTCTTAAGTTTAGCATAATTATTAAAATTTACGCCACCTTGTGAACCAGTGACATGGCAACCTCCACAATTCTTATTAAAGATAGTCGAAATATGTGCATCATAAGTTATCGTGCTGCAGGCAATAGTGTCTGAACCCGAATTGTCCATTGTCATATCGCTCCCGTTACCCACTTCTTCTTCTTTCTTACAACTTTGAAGGATTAATATGCTACTCAATACGAGTGCTAAAAAAAGGAAAATATACCGTCTCATTTTTATTTGTTTACAACAAATATATAAATAAACTACCTAAATTAATAAACAGAAATGTCAGATTCTAATGAAGAATTTTACCAATATTAGACCCGAACAACTTCAAGGCAATAGATAACAGGATGATACCGAATATTTTACGCATTAGTGCCACTCCATTTTGCCCTAGCCAACGTTCTATTAATTTTGAACTTTTTAAAACAATATAAATCAAAACTAAATTGGCCAATATGCCAATTAAGATATCCCATCCTTCAAAACTTGCTTTGAGTGAAAGTATGGTTGTTAATGTTCCGGTACCTGCAAAAACAGGAAATACCAATGGGATAATTGTGCTTGGCTGGCCATGCGGATCCGACTTAAAAAAATCATGCCCCAAGATCATCTCCAGTCCAATAATAAAAAGTACAATTGAACCCGCAACCGCAAAAGATCCTACGTCAATTCCAAAAATGTTTAGCAATGATTCTCCCAATAGTAGAAAAAGCACCATCACTGTACCTGAAAACAAAGTGATTTTAGCTGGATTAATAGAGCCGTTTTTTCGCTTTACTTCAATGATTAATGGCAAAGCACCGATAATATCAATTACCGCAAAAAGTGTCAGAAATATACTAAGATAAATCTTGAATTTTTCCATGCTGCAAAGGTAATACTCCAATACGTATAAATGCATCGCAGAACGAATATTCTTCCTTATTATTAGAGGCTATTATTAACGTAGACTCACCTTTAAATTGTTGCACCAAAGAGTGATACCACTGATACCCTTCTTCATCCAGATTGTTGAGTGGCTCATCCAGTAAAATAAGTGGCACATCTGATAGTAAGGCCAATATTATTTTAACACGTTGGGCCATTCCTGAGCTCAGATGGCGTAATTCTTTAGACTTACTGCGCTTTTCTTCGGGAATCAAGTTAAATGCATCCATTGTCGACATGCCATTTCTCAATGGTTTAAATTTTTGTGCAAACTCCAAATTTTCCAATGCTGAAAACTCCATGATTGCTTGTGTATATGGAGCACATAAACTCAGGGATTGATTTGAAATTCCTTCTTCCTGATTATCAAACAAGACCATACCATCATCGGATGATTCTATACCTGCAAGAATTTTAATTAATGTAGACTTACCAGAACCATTGCTTCCCACGACCGCATAACTTTTACCCGATTTAAACGAGTAGCTAAGCTGTTTAAAAACCCATTTATTATTGTAATGCTTTCCCAGATTGTTCAGGTCTACCTGCATGACTACTTATTAAAGTAACCCTTCATCACCCCTCTTCCACTCGCCTTGATGAATTGCAATATTTCATCTCTTTCCTTGGTTGCTTGCATTTCTGCTTCAATGATTTTCACAGCTTTTGCTGTATTGTATCCTCTAACATAGAGTAATCGATATACTTGTTGAATCTCCGCAATTTTGTCACTTGTAAAATTACGTCTTCGCAATCCGATGGAATTCACCCCTTCATAACTTAAAGGCTCACGTGCAGCTTTGGTATATGGAGGAACATCTTTACGAACCAACGACCCACCGCTAATCATAGCATGACGCCCAATTTTAACAAATTGATGCACTAAGGTTGATCCACCTAAAATTGTATACTCCCCCACTTCTACGTGACCCGCAATTTGAGTAGAATTCGCCAAAATTACATTATCGCTTATGATGCAATCATGGGCAATATGCACATAAGCCATCAATAGGCAATTATTCCCAACTGTGGTTTCTTCTCTATCTTCGGTTCCTCTATTGATGGTAACATACTCTCTGATGGTTGTATTGTCGCCAATCACCACGGTAGAGTCTTCACCACCAAATTTAAGATCTTGCGGTATCGCTCCAAGAACTGCTCCGGGAAACACTTTGCAGTTTTTTCCGATAGTTGTTCCAGGAAATATAGTTACGTTTGAGCCAATCCATGTACCTTCTCCAATGGTAACCTTATCATGTATGGTTACAAACGGATCAATTACCACATTGTTGGCTATTTTAGCCTGAGGAGAAACATATGCTAAAGGTTGAATCATATTAATTATTTTTTACTATTTGAGCCATCATATCTGCTTCTGAAACCATCTTATCACCTACATAAGCTCTTCCTTTCATTACGCAAATGCCTCTTCGAATGGGTTCTGTTAATTCCAAATGCAGCACCAAGGTATCGCCAGGTATTACTTGGGCCTTGAATTTTGCATTATCTATTTTAATGAAATAGGTTGAATAATCTTCTGGGTTCTCAACTTCACTTAAAATTAAAACACCGCCAGCCTGTGCCATCGCTTCCAGTTGTAAAACCCCTGGAAATATTGGATTTCCTGGAAAATGTCCTGGAAAAAAATATTGATCCCCAGAAATATTCTTAATAGCGATAACTTCTTTATCCGTCTTCGATATTACCTTATCTACCAGTAAAAATGGATGCTTATGCGGTAAATATCTGCTGATATCTTTATGCTCATAGAGCGCTGGCTTATTCCAATCGATTTGCGGAACCCCTTTCTTTTGTTTTCTTTTCTGCGCCTTTATAGCAGCCTTAATCTTTTTGGCAAAACCAACGTTGGCGGCATGACCAGGTCTTGCTGCCATAATTTGTGCTTTGATAGGCATGCCTACCAAAGCCAAATCTCCAATCATATCCAATAGTTTATGTCTGGCCGGTTCATTCTGAAACCGAAGATCCACATTATTCAAGATCCCCTCTTTCTTTACTTCAACTGTTGGCTTATTGAACATTTTTGCTAAATCAGCCATTTCCGATTCTTCAACCACGCGGTCTACAATTACAATGGCATTATTCAAGTCGCCCCCTTTAATTAAACCTGAATTATACATGTGCTCTAGCTCATGTAAAAAACAGAAGGTTCTGCAACTGCTAATTTCATCCACAAATTCATTCATGCTCATAATAGAAGCATGTTGGCTACCGAGTACGGGTGAATTGTAATCAACCATTACCGTTAAACGATAATTATTTAATGGCATGGCTACCATTTCAACATTTCCATCATCATCGTGATAATGAATGTTATGTGGTATTTCAAAATATTCTCGATCTGCACTTTGTAATTCAATTCCTGCCTCTAAAAGTACATCTACGAATGGTTTAGAGCTGCCATCCGTGATTGGCATTTCAGCTGAATCAACCTGAATCAATAGATTATCAATTTGTAGTCCAACACAAGCAGCCAATACATGTTCGATGGTACTCACTTTACAGCCGTTATGTTCTAGTGTAGTTCCACGCGAAGTATCAGTTACGTAATCACAGTCCGCATCAATAATAGGCTGATCCGGTAAATCTACCCGCTGAAATTTAAAACCATGATGTTCAGGTGCAGGGTTAAACGTAAGCTTAACCTTTTGCCCTGTATGCAAACCAACCCCCTCGATGCTAATTGGTTTCTTTATGGTACTTTGTTTTTCGTTCATTTTTTATCCTGCTCTTTTTCCAGCTTAGTTAACCGCTCATTTAGCTTCGGCAAATTTCTCACTAATACTTGAGTTTTAAAAGCTTCTCTTAATGGCATACTTGGACTGCCTATAAATGCTTGATTTTCTTGCTTAATTGCTTTTTGAATACCACTCTGCGCCCCAATTTGCGTCCCGTTGGCCACCGTAATATGCCCAACAAAACCCACTTGACCGCCAATCATACAGCGTTCGCCTAGTTTGGTACTCCCACTAATTCCGGTTTGTGCTGCAATAACCGTATTCTCACCTATCTCCACATTATGAGCAACCTGAATCAAATTATCTAGTTTTACTCCATTTCGGATAATTGTTGATCCCATAGTAGCACGATCTATGCTACAATTGGAACCAATTTCTACATTGTTTTCAATAATCACATTGCCCACTTGAGGTATCTTGGCAAAACTGCCGTCGGGCATAGGTGCATGGCCGAAACCATCACTTCCGATTACCGTTCCTGAATGAATAATACAATCGTTTCCTATTTTACATTCGGGCATTACTTGTGTGCCCGCATATATAATCGTGTTATCACCAACTTCACAATTCTTTCCAATAACACAGTTGGGATATATCTTAACTCCTTTTCCCAATTTTACCCCTTCCGCAATATACGCGAAGGCTCCAATGTAGGATGATTCATCCACTGCAACGCCCGCTGCTATAAAACTGGGATTTTCAACACCCGTTGGATGAGAAATGGGGTTAAAATATTGATCCAACACTTGACAGAAGCTGAGATAAGGATGTGCGGACTTAATCAACGTACAGTTCACTGCTTGTTGAGGTTCAAACCCCAACTTAACAAAAACTACAGAAGCCTTTGTTTCATAGACATAGTACTCATATTTCGGATTGCCAACAAAAGCCAAATCACCTGTGGTGGCTTCTTCGATTTTAGCAACATTAGTAATAGCGGTATTGAGGTCTCCCACTACCTTTCCTCCTGTAAATTGAGCGATTTTTTCTGCGGTTAGCATCATGGCAAAAATAGATTAAATATTACCTATTACAAACAAGGGTGCGCTTGCCCCCAAAAAATGATGAAATAAAGTATATTGGGGGACGTTTTAATAAATAATGATGCGTCCATTACATCTGTTCATATACCTTATAACTTGTAGTTTTTTATTAGGTTTAATCTCACCTCACAACCCTTGTCAAACGTTCGGGACCTTTAACAATTTGCAAATTACCATTGACAAATACGCTAGAGACCAACAATTTCTGTATAAGAAATATGGGATTAGAACCAAAATAACTAGCAATAATTGGACAGAAGAAGGACACCGATACCTTTGGTATGACTCAATGGGTAGAGAGATGAAGTATGCATCATATCGGCCTTTTAAAGGATCAATAAACCTTATGTATAAAGGATTAATTACTTATACTTCAAACAATCAAATAAAAACTGAAAAGCTTAACGCCTGGTATGACAACTATAGAGTTTCAGATAGTGGTATTGACTCATTCGTATATAATCATGGGCGTTTAACGGAAAAGCATATTTACCGAATGGAATTTCAATACAAAAATAAAAAAAGTAAAAAAGTCAAGCACCTCCGTAAAACAAAAGTAAAAACGATATATACATATTCAAATAGTTTAGATACAGTAAAACACATTGAAACATGCCAGAGTCAGTATGGAAAGGAAGAATATTTGTCGATTGATACTTCATTCAAAATAATGGATCAATCTGGCAGAATCATATCAAGCGCTTTTGATTCAATAATTTATGATACGTTGAATGGTATGGGAAACATATTCTATTATAATAGTAAACCGCGGAAACAATCTTACCAAATCTTACAACGCGATAGTTTTTCAAATGGCTTAATCCAACAATCTTGGAGATTTAACGGAAGATTAAATTTTTATAAAGATTCACCTATTGCCTGTGAAATTGTGAGATTTGAATACAACAATGCGGATCAAATCAAAAACATCATCGCTGAGGGCCAGAGTGAATCATTGTATTTCTTTGATTATGACAGTCTAGGATTATTGAAGAAAGTCATTGCTACTCAGGCAAACAAAAGCCAAACAATCTATTTTTCTTATTATAACCAGGAAGTAGATTTTATGAAAAAACATGCCCAGCAAAAAGAATGATTAACTTAATAAAATCAATATAATTTATTGCAACTTTTGGATAGGTATTGCTTCGCTGCACTCGCAATAACTGTATAGTTTGAAGTTATTGCGAAGGAGGCACGACTGAAGTAATCTCTAGCCAAAACTAGCCTCAACTTGCACCAAAATTGCATCAATTTCTGCATGGTTTCTGGATAATAAGGCTTTGGCATTTGTAACCATTTGATCTGCAAATACACGGTCCTTTAACCCACCGGCATTGATGCGCACGTTAAAATAGGCCCCACGCACGGCTGTTTTGATACAAATTAAACCCACCGCTGCATCCGACAAGCAATTTGGGTTTCCTTTTTCAACCATTTCCTTTAAAATAGGCACACATGCATATGCTTTTTGCATGGTTCGATAAGGGGTTTCGGTAGCATACTGGCTTGCGCTTTCGATGGCCGCAGAACGTTCCTTTTTGGCCTCCTCACTATCGTTAGGCATAGCAAACGCATCCATGATTTTATTGAATGCAGCGGTATCTTCATCCACTAAACCCAATAAGTCTTGTTTCAATGCTTGTGCTTGAACTGCCAAATCACTAAAGAATTCCGTTTTGTCTTCCCAGCCTCTTTTATTCGCAGATAGATTCCCATCCATTGCGCACAAAGCGGCACCTAAGGCTCCACACAAAGCAGCAACGCTTCCCCCGCCTGGAGCCGGTTGATCTGAAGCCGTTGTATCCACAAACTCATTCACTTTCATATTCACCAAACGTGCATCACTTTCATTTTGCAATGCATATTCAACAATTTTCTTTTGGGGATCAAACTCTGCCAATTCATCCAATCCCATGGATTTAATTGCGATATGAATGATTTCTGATTCGCTCATGCCTTTGCTCACTCCCTGTTTTTCTAAAAAGTAATTTCCTGCATCCAACATGGCTTTCAATGGCATCAATCCCACCAATTCACTACCGGTAACACGGGTTCCACGGTCTCTTGCACGTTCACAAACTTCGTCAAAAGCCACATGAATAGGAGTTTCTTTATAGTTGGTTAGATTCATGGAGATTTGAGCTACATTGTATTCTTCAATAAACCAGCCAATTGCCTTAACATGTTTTAAAGAACCGGGTACTCGAACGTCTTCTCCATTTGCATCTTTGACCACTTTTCCTGAGTAAGGATTTCCCTCTCGTTGCACTCTACCTGCTTCGCGCACATCAAAAGCTATCCGATTGGCAATTCGCGTACTGGTTGAATTTAAATTAATGTTGTACGCAATGAGAAAATCTCTTGCACCTATTGCGGTGTTGCCGCTTGCTGCATTGAATTTTGCGGGACCAAAATCAGGCTTCCATTCCGCTTGCCCTATCTTATTGGCTATGCCCTCATATTCTCCCGAACGGATCACGGACAAATTACTTCTTTTTTTATTCGGCTGCGCTTCTTCATATAGATAAACAGGGATGTTCAATTCCTCGCCAACCCGTTTCGCCAGTTTTTTGGCAAAAGCTGCCGTTTCCTCCATACTTATATTGGCCACAGGAATTAAAGGGCACACATCGGTTGCTCCCATACGCGGATGTTCACCTGAATGTTTGCTCATATCAATGAGCTCAGCAGCCTTTTGAATGCCTCGAAATGCGCCTTCAATAACGGCTTCAGGCTCTCCAACAAGAGTAACCACTGTTCTATTCGTAGCTTTACCTGGATCCACATCCAATAAGGTAACCCCTTCAACGGTTTGAATACTGCGGGTGATTTGATCAATGATATTTAAATCTACCCCTTCACTAAAATTAGGTACGCATTCGATTATTTGTTTCATGTAAATTAGTTTAATTAAGGATTGGCAAATTTATTCCTAGTGCTTCAAATAAAAAATTAGTTTCGTTCTTATTATTGATATCCATTCTTCATAAAAAATCCCCCTGCATTAAATGCAGAGGGACTATGAAAAAACTATTTAAATACTCATTTATGGTTGAGCAACCACTTCAAATTTTAGCTCAATGTCATTAGACAAAGCCCACTCTTCCGTTCCTGACTCGAAAGAAACATTGTATTTGGTTCTATCAAATGTCAAAGCTCCATTTAGGGTTATTCCATTTGCTGTTGTATCAACTGTAACGTTAATAATTTTTTCAGCGTTTGTAATACCTCTAATAGTCAAATCTCCCATTACACCAGTGCTGTCTGCTCCAGTAATAGTGAAACTAGCTGTTGGAAATGAATCTACTAAAAAGAATTGATCCGTAGATAAGTGACCCACTAAATCTGCCTTGGTATATTCTGTTTCTCCATAATTTTCATCCAAGGGAGTAATACTTTTCATATCAACTGTGAAAGATCCAGCGGTAATGGCACTATTTTCTAAAGTAATAGACCCCTCAGAAAGAGAAATACTGCCATTGTGTTTTTTCAACCCTCCTACGGCTTGACCTTTCCACTTGATTGAAGAAGCGCTTAAGTCTGCGTTAAACGTTCCTGTAATACCTTCCTCCACTTGGGTGTTTTCTACTGGTTCGCTGCTGTTACAGGCTACCAAAGCTGATGCAATTAATACTGCAAATCCGATTGTTTTTAATGTTTTCATGTTATTTTTTATATTCTGGTGCAAATGTAAAAAATCATTTGTTCTAAACAAATATTGTTTATCAAATATTAATTTATTTATTTTGCAGCTTGAAACCTACTCATAAAACCAGTACGCATGAACTATTACTTGTAGAAATAATGCGTACAAGTCACTTACTCCACCAACCTATTGGACCGGTATTTAAAAGGTTTGATTTAACTCAATCTCAATACAATATTCTCCGCATCCTGCGAGGTGCTGCGCCAGAATCGCTCACTGCGGGAACCATTAAAGAGCGTATGGTAAACCCCAAATCAGATGTTACTCGATTAATGGACCGATTGGTTGCCAAAGGACTTATTTCAAGGCAACTCAAAAAAGACAATCGAAGGGAAATGAGCATTAAAATCACTAAAAAGGGA
Organism: uncultured Bacteroidia bacterium; assembly: GCA_943788195.1. Taxonomy (GTDB): domain Bacteria; phylum Bacteroidota; class Bacteroidia; order NS11-12g; family UBA955; genus CALSPH01. The sequence goes on along the minus strand of CALSPH010000001.1, from coordinate 1,147,261 downwards.
CTTAACTTGCTGGACAAAATCGGCCCAGAGCTTACTGCGGTATTAGATCAGTTCCAGGAACTCATAAAGGATAAAACCCTAACTAATACTTTCTTAAAGTATTTGGATTTAATTCAAGAACAAAGCAAGCAAATAATTAATAAGCTAGATGAATAAAAAACTGCTGGAGAAGGAGAATAATCTGGAAATTGGATGTTTAGGATTGTTTAGCTTTAGCAGTGCAACCAAATTAGTTTGGGAAATAAATCAGCTCCCACTCTTTAATTTTGAGCGCGTAAAAGACAGTAGCATTGGTTCGAAGCAGGGGATCAGTTACCACACACGATTTGAATATTTTTTGGAAGATTATGGTTCTCAGCTTATCATTTTAAAAAATAAAGGATCCAAAATAGACCTTATAAAAAGTAAAATAGACATTCCGTATCTTGTCTACATATTAGATGGTGAATTTGAAGCTGCCACAACTCTACTTAGCGAGAAATTGAAGAAATTAGAAAATGTTAAGGCGCTTCAGGTGTTAGATTCTAAATTTATCAATAAACTTGTGGCATATATTTAATTATGTACAAACACGAATTCAATAGAACCAAAATCATTTCAACAATTGGCCCTGCATCGCATGACTATGAGATTTTGAAGGAAATGGTTTACTGCGGTATGGACGTTTGTAGATTGAACTTTTCACACGGCACGCATGAAGACCATCTCTTTGCATTGCGTAACATCCGAAAACTGAACGAAGAAATCAATAGTAATATTTGTATTCTGCAAGATTTACAGGGTCCAAAATTACGGGTTGGTGATATGGGCGAGGGAATAGAACTTATAACAGATCAATTAATTAAGGTGACCAACACACCAATAGTAAGTAATTCTGAAATTGTTCATGTGATTTATGAGGCGCTAGTTGAAGAAGTTAAACCGGGAGAATGCATCTTGTTAGATGATGGGAATCTTGAACTAAAAGTGATTGAAAAAATAGATGATCATACGTTGCTCGCCAAAATAGTGAATGGAGGTTTGTTAAAATCTAACAAGGGTTTTAACCTTCCTCAAAGTAAACTAAGTGTACCTTCACTAACCGAAAAGGATATTACAGACCTTGCATTTGGCATCGAACATGGGGTTGAATGGATTGGATTGTCATTCGTGCGTAGTGCAAAGGACATTATTGAGCTTAAAAAACGAATTAAAGATGGCGGCTCAAGTGCTCGAGTAGTGGCAAAAATCGAAAAACCAGAAGCAGTTGAAAACATTGAGGCCATAGTTGAAGTGGCTGACGCTATCATGGTTGCTCGCGGAGATTTAGGGGTTGAAATTGCCCAACAAAAAGTGCCTTTAATTCAAAAAGATATTGTTGATATATGTATCAAAGCAGCCAAGCCAGTTATCATTGCCACTCAAATGATGGAAAGCATGATTGAAAACCCGCGACCAACTCGAGCGGAAGTAAATGATGTAGCCAATGCGGTTTTGGATGGCGCAGATGCAGTGATGCTCAGTGCAGAAACCTCTATTGGGAAATATCCGGATAAGGTGGTAACCATCATGTCCAAAATTATTGATGATGTTGAACAGAGTCGCGGGGTTTATTATAAAGGCGAACGTCCAAATAAAGAAAGTTCTACTTTCCTTTCAGATGAAATTTGTTTTACAGCAGTGCGAATGAGTGACCATATTGATGCAAAATGCATAATTGGTATGACAACCAGTGGTTATAGTGCAATGAAAATTTCAAGCTACCGACCACGAGCACATATTTTTATTTTCACGCATAACCATTCTCTTTTGAATGCTTTGAATCTGGTCTGGGGAGTACGCGGTTTCTATTATGACCGATATGAAAGCACAGATAAAACTTTTGCAGATGTTTTAGAAATCCTCAAATTAAACAAAGTAGTTAACCATGGTGATTTGATATTGCATACGGCCAGTATGCCTATTGACAAAAAAAGTAGAGCAAACACTATTAAGATTAGCGTTGTTCAATAGATATGGAACCCATTGTAAATAAAATAGCGAGTAGTGGTTTAATTACTATTGATTTAGAAGAAATGCTAAATCACCCTGATGGTGTTGAGGTATTGGATATGAAAGATTACCTTTTTCAAGGTTTAATCTTAAAAGAAAAAGATTTCCGCCTTCAACTTCGCGAAATGAACTGGGATAATTTCAAAAACAAGGCGGTGGCTATTATTAATTCAGAAGATGCCATAATACCCACATGGGCCTTTATGTTGATGAGCACTTATTTGCATGAAAACTGTTTGTTCCATGATCATTGTAAGGAAAATGAAGTAGTAGAGCGATATTACTTACATCAACTAGACCAATTAGAATTAGACGATTATAAAGACGCGAGAATTGTTTTAAAAGGTTGTGGCAAATTAGACATCCCGAATAGCATTTATATACGCATGACACACCAACTATTACCCTTGGTAAAATCATTAATGTTTGGTGAACCATGCAGCACAGTTCCGGTTTATAAGAAAAAAAAGTAAATTTTTTTTTCTAAGTCTGCATAAGAGCCCTATATTTGAGCCTTTAAAACGAAAACTATTTAAATATGAAAAGATTATTAATTTTAGCCAGCATGTTCGTAGCAGTATCATTATTTGCTTGCAATGCTGCACAAGAAGCTGCTGATGATGCCGCTGAAACTACTGAAGCCGCTACAGATGCTGCAACTGACGCTGCAACTGACGCTGCAACTGATGTAACTGATGCTGCAACTGATGCTGCTGATGACGCTGCAACTGACGTTGAAGGAGCTGTAAACGATGCTGTTGACGCTACTAAAGATGCTGCAACTGACGTTGTAGAAGGAGCAAAAGAAGGCGCAGAAGACGTAAAAGATGCTGTAGTTGACTAAACTACTTCATTAACTTTAAATTTTAAAAAAGTCGTTCAATAATATTGAACGACTTTTTTATTTTAATTAAATTAGCCGTAATAAAAATGATTTTTAAGAAAATCTGGAGTTATTTAACTTTTAAAAAACAAGACAATCCGTCTCCAAAAGGAGGCAAAAATGTCAATTTAAAGATGATGCATGGCATTAATAGAATATCCATCATTATGTTTTTGATTGGTATTATATTTGTCTTAATAAAAATATTTAAATAGAAATATGATAATTTTAATCTTTATAGTAGGTGGTATTTTTTCACTAATCGGAATGTTTGTGAGTGGTAAATTAAAACGCAAATTCAAGCTTTACTCTCAAATTCAACTCTCAAACCAAATGTCCGGTGCTGAAATAGCAGCCAAAATGCTTCAAGACCATGACATAAACGATGTGCAAATAACCAGCGTGCGCGGTCAATTAACGGATCATTACAACCCGGTTAATAAAACGGTTAATTTAAGTGAAGTGGTTTATAACGAACGTAATGCTGCCGCTGCAGCTGTTGCGGCTCACGAAGTGGGCCATGCCGTTCAGCATGCCACAGCATACCGTTGGATTGGCCTCCGTAGCAAACTAGTTCCTCTTGTTAACATTTCTGCGAAAATTTTAAATATTGGAAACATGATTATGTTTATGGGAGCTGGCGCATTGTACTTTTTTGGGCAAGGTGGTTTTGAGACTATTTTAATGGTACTTATTGCTGCAAATGTATTTATGACTTCATTTGCTTTGGTGACTTTACCTGTTGAATTTGATGCGAGTAATCGTGCACTTGCATGGATGAAAGATAAAAACATCGTCACCCAAGGTGAATATGCTGGATCTGCAGATGCCCTCAAGTGGGCTGGTATGACTTATGTGGTTGCTGCTTTAGCCGCCCTAGCCAATCTTCTCGTTTATCTTGCAATGTTCTTAGGCCGAGATTAAGTTGCGCACTAAACAGCTTTTCACATTTATCTTATTGGTTGGCTTATCATTAAACCTGGTTAGTCAAACTTATATTCAATCTTCAGGTCGCGCTAGAGATCAAGAGTATTATAAATCACAAAATATTATCCCAATTTTTTGGCTAAAATCAGATACCATAGAAGAAAACAACGCATTTGGTGTTGAAGCTAAATTTAGCAATGCAAAGCGCAAAATTTCATTGCCAGACGAATTACTATACACTTCCCGGAATGGTTACGGTTACTTGTTTAACGGCTCTGCAAATAACTCATTTGCCAAAGGGTACATCCTCTTTATCATCACAGATAATTCAAGAAGTATTAAACCCAGTTTATTATTTATTGATCGAAACAATGATTTTGACCTAAGCAATGATGGGCCACCAGACACATTGAAGCACACACATAAGGAAAAATATATATTCCTTTCAAATCCTGATCAACCGCAGGGTAAACACATTATTAAATTATCAAGATTCAAATACACTACCCAGTTTAAGTACATTCAACTCACCGACAGTCATTTTACGAAGCACAATGGCTCAAAGGACTACATGGGAACCTACTACTCATTTAAAGAGCAGCGACTCAATGTTCTTGCGGCAAATTATAAAGGGAAAGGAGACTCCTTTACGCTTGGTTTTAAAGATGAAAACTGCAATGGATTATTCGCTGAAGCTGGAATTGATAAGATAATGATTGCCGATTATTTAACTGAAGAATTCAGTGCACCCATTTTTACGATTGGCACAGATGGGGACGCCTTGGTGGAAACCACTGGGCATATGTACAAACTCACTAAATTGAATGAGCGCAATGCATCATCTTTTTATATTCAAGAAGTTTTTGACGCTCCTTTTAGTTTTCAATTAAATGAGGATGAAAAAGTGCCCAAATTTAAATATCTAATAGCCGATTCAGGTAAGGCCAAGAAAAGAAAACTATGCAAACATAGAAAAAAAATGACCTATGTTTATTTCACCAATTCGTATGCTGAAAACTTTCAGAATGACACGGCTACGCTGCGCTTAATACATAACAAATACAGTCAAGAGATCAACATCCTTTTTATGAATAGTGGTGATATACCCCGACAATCTAAAAAGATAGCTGTGCTTGGAAACTTGCCCTATTATTGTGGAATAAGTAATGCCGAAATAGATGAAAGTTGGCATATAAAAACCAAGCCTGCTGGGTTCTTTCTCAAAAAAAAGCTAAAATTGCATACAGCGGGTATGACTCCAAAAGAGCTTTTAACATATCTAGAAACGAATCATGGAAGAAAATAAAAAAAGCAAAAAAGGGTGGATTATTGCATTGGCAATTCTTGCTGTCTTAGCAATTGGTGCAAATGCAGTACAATTCTTTACAAATAAAGCAACAGCACCTGAGCAAATCCCAGCGCAAACTAACGAAGGGCTCGTGGATGAAGCAGTGAATGAAACTGAATCACTCATCGCTAATCTTGAAAATGAACGTGATATGGCAGTGAGCCATATTGATAGCTTAGAAATGGAATTAAGTTATTGGAAAACAGAAATTGATCGTGTGAAACAACAATCTTCAAATGGAAGTTTATCAAATAGTGAGCGAAATAGACTGTTAGGTCAAGTTGCAAACTTAAGAAGAAGAATTGCCGCATTCGCTTATAAAGAGCAATTATTAGATTCATTAACACAGCAAAACCTAAGTTATGAATTATCCGATGCGAGACGTATAGATTCACTAAATCAAATGATGAGTAGAGTAGATAGTTTATCTTCATCCGTAAGTGATTTAAGTACTGCCAAATCAGACTTGGAAAACAAAATTAGCAGTGCAGGTAAACCCGTGTTTAGTCCACTAAAAGTGTATGGCATTGATGAAAAGAAAAGTGCCAATCGCACCACATTTGACGCATCTAAAATTGAAAGTTTGTTTGTTGAATACCGGCTTATTGGCAATTCCTTATTTGAAGGGAGCTTAAAAGAAGATTTAAAAGTAAGAGTAACCGGTCCAGAAGGTGAACTCTATTTAAGAGGCGGTGATATCATTGCTAAAGCTAGACAAGAAGATTTCACTTGGCTTGAAGAATTCACCTATACTGGAAGTTCAAAATCTTTTAAATACAACTTTGTTCCAGTTAAAAAATTACCTAAAGGCAAGTATTTAGTTGAACTATTTGAAAACAATCAAGCGGTTCAAAAAACGAATTTCACTCTTTACTAAACTGAATTCGCCACCAATATTTTATATCTTTCAAAGGGTGGTATGATCCCTTATCTTTTCTAAAAAACAATACCACAAACAGCATAAGTTGTACCACATAGGCTAAAGAAAAGGAAATCAGCACTGCCTTAAATCCTAAATTACCCACAAGCAATACATAACTAACCACAAAGGTGATTAGCGTTGCTAAATTAACTGCTAAGACAGTTTTAAACCTATTTAAGGCATGGAAATAGTATGAAAAGCTTGTGGCCAGTCCTAAAGCTATAAATCCTGGTAATAAATACAGAACTACATTTTTCAATGTGATAAAATCAGATCCAAGAAGCCATGTCCAGAATAAGGCTGGTAAAAGAATAATAACGATAGCCTGTAAAAGGTAAAGAACCAAATTCAGTGTTAAATATCGTTTGGTTAGCTTCAATCCAAAGCGCTCCGGTTGACTATGATTGATAATTCGATTGTGCTGAACTTGACCCAAACTTTGACCTGGAATCTTCATCATATCTCCAACTGTCATACTGTTCCCATAAACACCCAATTGTTCTAATCCAAAATCGCGTTCAACAAAGAAATATGCTATTCGATAATTCAATAAATTCACCAATTGGGCGAGTTGACTCCAAAACCCAAATTTAAAAATATCTCTCGATAGTTGCAAAGGTTCTATACTTCCTTTATCAGCCAAACTGAGCAGCTGCAACAAGCTTAGAATAAACCCAATGATATAAGCAAATGCCAAAATATTGAAATAGGGCACAACATCGGTACCTTTTTGAATCCAATAGACATAATACACCCCAGATAATAGTAATAGGGTATATAAAAATTGAATCCCATTGCGTTGGTTTATCCGTTGCCTACCCAATATAATATTTAGGTTGATATTACTCAAGCAAAGGAATAGTGCAATTAGTGCAGTGAGCCAAGCAGGTATAAAGTTGTTCCCACTAAATCTCATTACTAAATACAATATACCGACAATCAAGATCGTAAATAAATAGCTGGGCCATATCAAATTGATGGTCCGAATGCGAGGCGCAAGGTTAATTAATGCACTGCCCCCAACAAACTCAGATATCACTTGAGCGATGGCAATAATGAGAAGCACATAACTAATTAGACCCCTACCCTCAGACCCCAAGGTTTGAGACGTAATTATTACAACCCCCATTAGGCAGAAAGCAGTTAAAAATTTACTTATTAAGGTATTGATGATATTGTTCTTCAATAACTTCATATTTCCAGTGCCTGCTCAAATTGTTTTAATACAGCTTGCTTGCCAAATTTTGAGACAGAATCTACTGCTATTTCTTCCCTATAATATGATTTTATATTGTTGTGCAATTGTGTCATTGCTTTGGTAAGTGCAATGGCATCACCCCTTGGGACCAATATACCATTTTTATCATTTAACACTTCTCTAATTCCGCCAACATCGGTTGATACAATGGGTAAACCACAACACAATGCCTCAAGAATTACACATGGCATATTTTCATAATTGCTGCTCAATACAAAAGCATCACATGCCTGCATTATTTCCGCAACCTTTTCTACACTTAGTTTTCCTGTGAAATTGATTTTATCCGAAATGCCTAACTCTTTTATCAATTCCTTGTACGGCTCAATACTTCCTGAGTTAATAACGGTTAATGTGTCTCCACCTACTTGTTGAGAAACTGCAAATGATTTAAGCAGTAAACTGAAATTCTTATGCTCATCTTTCAATGAACTGATATGCAACCACTTGAAAGATTTATTGGTGTTCGGATCAGCCGGCTTAAAAAGGCTGTCATCCACTACATTATAAACCAATCCCTCAACATTTTTTAACCCATTTGCCTTCATAGATTGATTCAAATCTTCAGATACACCGATTACTTTTTTACAATATTTAGATACCCATCGAGCCAATTTCAGATGTTTATGATTTGCATTGTAGCTTGGATTGTTTTGATGATACCCCGTCCAATGTTCTAAAGCATAAATGGGGGCTTTGAATCTTTTTTTAATCCATGGCAAGTGAGCTCCCAATGGAAAAAAGACATTTAAGAATATTCGACTTATTGGCCCATTTTCCTTTTTAGCCAATCCAATTGCTTTCATGGTTGCTCGTGCAGATGCAATAAACTTTAAATTTTTACCGCGATATGCAACGCGATAAATTGTTAAATTCCCTTCCTTTTCAACCTGTGTTTTGAATGCCTTTTGCATTCCCTCGAGACGGTAAACATGGACCAAACTAATCTCACATTTCAATGCTAAAACCTGCGCATGACGCAATATAAAATTCCCATTTAAAGGATTGGTTTCATTTGGAAACCATGAGGCAAGTAAAAGGATATGCTGCTTGATAAATTAATTCAAATATGTATTGCAATTTTACCGATAATAATTCTAATTTTGCACACCTGTTATCAAAAGTATCCTGATAACTAAATGGTGGTTGTAGCTCAGCTGGTTAGAGCACCGGTTTGTGGTACCGGGGGTCGTGGGTTCGAGCCCCATCTTCCACCCATAAAAAAGAGTTAATCGCAAGGTTAACTCTTTTTTTATGCCAAAAACGGAAAAAGTGATCCACCTAATTTTGATTAAATTTGCCTATTGACACAACCCTATTCAATTTCAAAGTGTCAAACGCACAATCAAAACAACATGAAAAAAGTACTTTATCTGCTGGTCCTTCCCTTTTTATGGGCCTCTACAACCGCAGCTCAGACGAATCATTGTATAAAAAACCGGTATTCTCAAGATACCTTTTTTAGTTTAAATCAAATCGACACCCTCCAAAATATCAAATATGGAATTTCCAATATTTGGCCTGGCACTGGAACCCAAGATTTACATATGGATGTCTATATGCCCAAAACCGCCATTGACCCATTAGAAAAACGTCCCTTAATCATATTAATTCATGGGGGTGCCTTTTTATCTGGAGACAAAAAAGACATGGCTTATTTCGGCAATGCCTATGCCCAACGTGGGTTTGTTGCTGTGAGCATTCAATATCAATTGGGCTGGGACTGCCCCAATACCAATTTCCTAACCATTTGCGTTCAATGTGGTACTAAGGCGAGTAACTTAATAAAAGCAGCCTATAGGGCTATGCAAGACACCCGGGGTGCTATTAAATACCTGGTAAATAATGCGGCAACCTATGAAATAGACACCGCTGCAATTTTCTTAATGGGAGAAAGTGCAGGGTCCATCACAGCATTACAAACTGCATTTTTAAACCAACAAGAAGTCGATTCGATTTGTACTACGTGCAAACCTACACTGGGCAGCCTGGATACTGTAAATGCGCACTTAGACAATTCATTTACGATTAAAGCCATAGTAGATAACTGTGGGGCCATTAATAAATTAAGCACTATTGACAATAACAATATACCCGTAATTGGATTTCATGATGATTTAGATTGTGTTGTTCCTTATGGCAACGGACGAGTGTTAAATTGCCTCGGATGCACTGCTTTCAATTTTGTAAGTGGTTCCAACAGTATTTATTCACGACTAAAATCAAATGGCATTTGCGCTCAAATGAATAGCAAAATAGGCAGTTTAAATCATTGCTCTTACCCCAAGGCTGCAATAGTTGGCAAATCGAGCTGTTTCATGAAAGATCTTATGTGTAAAAACTGCGCAACTTTCGCCAATACGGCAATAAACAACATTCCATCTTGTGATTCTGGCTATATCATGAGCACCCCTGAAATTAATGCAAATGAATTGAATATCTACCCGAATCCATCCAAAGGCAATTTCACCATTGAATGGTCTGATAAGCATTATGCCAATTGTTTTGTGCGTGTGATGGATATCAATGGAAGTTTGATTATGGAAAAACAGCTTGAAAAAGCTGAAACTACTTTTAACTTAACAGAAACAACTCAGGGACTTAAATTTATATTTCTTTATTCATGTTCAGGAGAACTCTTGGCAATCAAGAAAATAATCATTCAATAAAATGTAGATTTTATTTTGTCTATACTCCGTTAACCTCTTCCCAAATAAGATTTAGACCCTCAGGATCCATTAAGTACATAAACCCAAAAACCAAGCCTATTGTGGCGATAAACCCAAAGAGGATAAACAAGAAAACGGTGAAACCGCTTTGTGTTGACCCACCTTTTGAAATATGGTCGTCTGCAAAGAAGGCCTGATAAATCATAAAGAATCGATTACTGATAAAGGCGAATGCCAAGGTATAAAAGATACTGGGAAGGTTCTCAAGAAGTGGAAAAACACTGGAAAGATAAATCACCCCAAGATAAATACTGAATGCAACCAACCAAGCACGAAGCATCATATTTTGCTGCTTGAAGACCTTAAAATTACTCGAGAACATATAAGCAATTGCCAATGGCCCTCCTAAAACAGCAGCCCATATAATGTGGCCTTTCGTAAACACTTTACCATCCGCAAAAAAGGATTCATCTAAAATTTCTTCATTATCCATTATTTTCTATCCAAATAAATAGGTGAATACTTCTTCTATCTTAGCAAATTGTATCACTTTAATACCTTTCACATCTTTGCTTGAAAACTTATTGAATTTGGAAATGATAATTTCATCAAATCCCAATTTGGATGCTTCTGCTATACGCTGTTCAATCCTGCTTACCGCTCTAATCTCGCCTGACAAACCTACCTCAGCGGCAAATGCAGACTTGCTAGGCAATGACATGGTTTGATATGAACTCAAAATTGCAGCTACAATTGCTAAATCAATTGCAGGATCTTCAGTACGTATGCCGCCAGCAATATTAATAAATACATCATGGGCACCTAAACGGAAGCCACAACGCTTTTCTAACACCGCTAAAAGCATATTTAACCTGCGCATGTCAAATCCTGTGCCATTGCGTTGTGGAGTTCCATACACGGCACTACTGACTAAACTTTGCACTTCAATCAATAAAGGGCGCATACCCTCCATACTCGCACAAATAGCAATACCGCCTAAATTATCCTCTTTCTGGGATATTAATATTTCACTGGGGTTACTTACTTCTCGAAGACCGGCAGCATGCATTTCATAAATACCCAATTCATTGGAACCCCCGAAACGATTCTTCACTGCTCTAACCATTCGATAGGTATGATGACGATCTCCTTCAAAATGAAGTACGGTATCCACCATATGCTCCAATATTTTAGGACCAGCAATAGCCCCATCTTTAGTGATATGTCCAACCAAAAATACCGGTACCTGGCTTTCTTTGGCCAATTTGATTAAACCACTTGCACATTCTCTCACTTGAGACACGGTGCCTGGTGAAGACTCCAACAAATTAGTATGTAAGGTTTGTATCGAATCAATAATCAATATATCCGGACCCACTTCATTAAACTGATGGATAATTTGCTCCAAATTAGTTTCTGTTAGGACAAAACAGTTTTCATTTTCAATACCAATCCGTTCTGCACGCATTTTTATTTGTGCTTCACTTTCTTCTCCACTGATGTAGAGCAAACGTTTGGTGAAGCGCAATGCAAATTGCAACAACAAGGTTGATTTACCGATCCCAGGTTCTCCTCCTAATAAAACTACCGAACCATTCACTAAACCTCCCCCCAAAACTCGATTTAGCTCCTCATCTGGCAGTATCGCACGCTGCTCACCACCGCTCTTAACCATATGAACCGGCATGGCATTCCCTGTCTTAGGTGTGTAAGATTGTTTGGTTTTTGGAGTTCCTAATACAAGTTCCTCATCCAAGGTATTCCATTGCTCACAGCTGGAACATTTACCCAACCATTTTGCAAAATTTGCCCCGCAATTTCTGCAGACATACACTTTTTTATCTTTTGCCATGCTTCAGCAAACAAAACTATGCTATTAATTGAATTTTATATCCTCAGTTACTAGGCTCATCAATTTATTTCTTTACAATTATTTAACAATTAGCATTTGCCAACCTATAGCAAGGTTTCATTCTCTAATAATGACCGCTTATGAATTAATAAGTGCACTACTATTTTGCAGCTAATTTTATTTTACTATTTTTGCCTGCAAAGAAATATTTGACAATAATTCCATGAAAAGAAAACTGATCGCAATTTTATTAGCTTTAACTATCCTTACAAGCCCTGTATTAACAATGGCTCAAGATGGTGGAGATGACGGAGCCAAAACAACTACAACTGCAGCTCCAAAGCCAGCAAAAAAACCAGCAAAACCATCAAAAGCTGCAAAAGCTGCAAAAGCTGACCCTGAACCAGTAGAAGAAAGTTCTCATACGGTTATTAAAAACAAATTTATTGAAGGTGGACCTGGGTTTATGGGTTTGGTTTTAGTTTGTTTAATTTTAGGATTGGCGGTAGCCATTGAACGTATTATCACTTTGTTTATGGCAAGTGGAAACTCAGAAGCATTTAAAGATGACATTGAGGCTTACCTAAAAAACAAAGATGTAGAAGGAGCAAAAGAACTTTGCAGAAATACCCCAGGTCCAATTGCAAGTATTTACTATCAAGGTTTGGACAGGACTGAAGAAGGTCTTCAAGTAGTTGAAGGAACAGTTGCTTCATATGGGTCTGTACAAGTTTCCAAATTAGAAAGTGGCTTAGTTTGGTTAAGTTTATTTATTTCACTTGCACCGATGTTAGGTTTCTTGGGAACTGTAATTGGTATGATTAAAGCGTTTGATGATATTCAAGCGCAAGGAGATATTTCTCCAACCGTTGTTGCGGGTGGTATTAAAATCGCCTTGATTACAACCGTTGCAGGTTTAATTGTTGCAATTATTTTACAAATCTTTTATAATTTTATTACCTCTAAAATCGATTCTATGGTAGGTGATATGGAGAATTCATCCATTGATCTAGTAGATATGATGTTGAAGAATAAAGTTGTAGGGAAATAAGATTAAAACTATGTCAAAAATTGGAAAAATGATATTTTTCGGTATTGTAATACTCTTGCTTCTGGCAACGTTTGTTATCATATTCGGAATAGAGGATAGTAAAACCATAGAAACCACAAAGAAGTCTGCTGGCGTATCTCTCGGGATGGGATTGGCTTATGTTCTTTCTGGAATTGGTGTAATTGGTATGGCTGTGATTGCTATAAAAGGCATGATGGATAAACCAAAGTCAGCAGTCAGAACGGCAATTGGTGCTGGTCTTATTTTAGTTCTTTTCTTAATAGGTTATTTAATAGATGGAGGTGCTACACCTGCAAACTGGCAAGAATTTGGTGTTAAAACAGCCAGTAGATCTAAGTTCATTGGTGGATCGTTGATCATGATGTACATTGGTTTAATTGTGGGTGTACTTATTATCATTTTTGGCCCATTCCTTAGATTAATTAAAAAATAACAAGGTTCATGAAAAAGAAAAAAAGAGGTTTACAAGAAATCAATGCAGGCTCAATGGCTGACATTGCATTCTTACTTTTGATATTTTTTCTTATCACAACTACCATGGCTAGTGAACAAGGTATTCTCAACTTACTGCCACCAAAATTAATAGGTGATCCTCCAATAATAAAGCAAAAAAACATCATGAAAATCTTGGTGAACAAGGATGATAATTTATTGGTTGAAGGCCAATGGTTGCAAATTGATGAATTGGCAGATGCTACGGTGAAGTTTTTAACCAACAAAGGTGCTGATCCAGAATCATCTGACAGTCCAGAGAAAGCAGTCATTTCATTAAAAAATGATAGAGGAACTTCATATGACCGCTATATTCAGGTTCAAAATGAATTAAGAGTGGCGTATAATACCGTGCGAAATGATGAATCAATCAAGGTATTTGGGGTGCCATTTGAAGACTTGAATGACGAGCAGCAGAAATATATTAAAAAGGTAATCCCTCAAAAGATTTCTGAAGCGGAACCCGCTAGTATTGGAGGAGATTTATAATAAAAGATATGTCAAAGTTTAATACACGAAGAGGAAAAGATTCGCCAGCTATATCTACGGCTTCATTGCCCGATATTGTTTTTATGCTGCTTTTCTTTTTTATGACGGTTACTAAGATGCGTGAAACGGAGATTTTGGTAAAAGTAAAAATACCTCAAGCAACCGAAATCACTAAAATCATTGAAAAACGATTGGTACATTACTTATACGTTGGCGCACCATTGGACAAAGGAAGAGGAGATGGAACACGTATTCAGGCAAATGACGCGTTGATATTAAAGTCAGATATACCTGCCTACGTTTCGTCAGAAATCGCAGAGTTGGATGAGGTGGATAAAGCAAGAGCAATTACCGCTATAAAAGGTGACGTAAAAGTAAAAGCAGGTATTATCACGGATATCAAGGCACAACTTAGGGAAGTGAATCAGTTAAAAATGATGTACTATACCAATAGAAAACCAAAAAAGAAATAATAGCTTATAATAATATTAAAGAAACCCATTTGTCAGCTGACGGATGGGTTTCTTTTTACCATTAAAATAGCGCAAATTTGCCAATAGCTAGATGTCTAATCGAATAGCCCAAATAAAGAAAAAGTACACTACGGAGCTTGCGCTTTTTGAAAAGGAGTTTAAGCATAGTACCCGAACCAATGTATCCTTGCTGGATACTGTAATGGGCTATGTGATTAAACGCAAAGGCAAACAGGTCAGACCGCTATTCGTCTTATTGTGTGCTCAACTATTTGGCGAACTTGATGCTAAATCATATCGGGCTGCTTCCATGGTTGAATTATTACACACTGCAACCCTAGCCCATGATGATGTGGTGGACAATTCATATCAGCGTAGGGGGTTTTTTAGCATCAACGCACTATGGAAAAATAAAATTGCCGTATTAGTGGGTGATTATTTGCTTTCGCGAGGATTACTACTGGCCATTGATAACAAAGATTACGACATGTTGGATATTATGTCCCATGCGGTAAAAGCTATGAGCGAAGGTGAGCTGCTGCAGCTTGAAAAAGCACGTAGATTAGACATCACAGAGGAAGTTTATTTCAGCATCATTGATGGTAAAACAGCATCATTAATCAGTTCTTGTTGCGCACTTGGTGCCGCATCTAAAAATCAAGACCAATTGGTTATCGATCAGTTTGCCATGTTTGGTACTAAGGTCGGATTGGCTTTCCAGATTAAAGATGACATTTTTGATTATGGCACATCGGATATTGGCAAACCTTTGGCTATCGATTTAAAGGAGAAAAAAATGACGCTTCCGCTTATTTATACCTTGAATAACTGTACCAATACCGAGCGAAAAAAGGTTACTAAAACATTTAAAAAGAAAACCATTACCAAGGACGAAATCAATGCGATAATTGCCTTAGTAAATCAGTATGGCGGTATTCCTTATGCTGAGAAAAAAATGTTTGAATTGCGTGATGAAGCCAAACAAATCATTGCCCCTTACCTCACGGACGCCTCAAATAGTGATTTACTTGATTTAGTAGATTTTGTTGTGAATCGCTCCAAATAACTAAAGATTCACTCTTCTTTTTTGTTGGAGCCATTTCAATGCCTCTTCATTCGGTGACAGATCACCTTCTACCCTGTTATAAATCTCTTCCCGATCCGTCTTGTCAAATATAAATTCGTATGCAAAATAAATATGGCGATGATATATATTTTTTTGCAATAAAGCGACCGCCTCTTTACATGCCCTCCTTTTTTTGATTGGGTATAAAAAATCAATATAAGCCAAGTGATTGTCATAATTGTCTGGTGAAAGGTGCATGGCTTGGTTAAAGAGTTTCTTCGCAGGTTTCCTCAGATCTAATGCAGTTAAGGCCTCTGCCTTTAAACGCATTGCTGTTGCTCTGGTCAAATTAGATGCAGCAATTGGCAATACGAAATCTGCATAGGCATAGCATGAATCCCATTCGCTTAGTTTTCCATAACAGGCGGCAACTTTAAGTAGACTCTGTAAATGCCCATCATCTAACTGAAACGCTTTTTTATAATATCGTATCGCTTCTCCATACTTCGATTGATACTCTAAACCTTGACCCAAATAAAAATTGGTAATCGTATCATTGGCACCACCTTGTAAGGCACGTTTAAAATGAGCGATCATCCCTCCCATCTTTTTCTCCTCAATATTTAAATCACTCGCTTCAAGTGCCTCAAGGTATAACTGATACCCTTTAGCTTTATTGAGCAGCCCATTTTTAGGACAAGTAGCTAAGGCATGATCAAGCATTTGCCGAACTTCGAATTGGTAAATAAACACTTTACCAAACACCTGGTCCGTTTTTGAGGGAAATGTATAGGTACTGTCATCCACTTTTTGACCGAATTGCAGGCACCAATTCCAGTAGTATCCCAAGGCATGACAATCTAAATCTCGTTCAGCTTCACCTGCTAATAGGGCAAAAGCGGTTTCATAATTTCCATTACTCGCCAAACGATTGGCCTCGATAAAATGTTCTTTATATTGTGCTTGCCCTTGGGCAAACATCTTTAAACTGATGGATATCAATAAAAAAAGAAGACGCATTAACTATTCATTATTTCTTCAATCTCCTCTACCTCAATTGGAATATGACCCATCAAGTCGTCCAAACCATCTGCCAAAATAACTACATCATTTTCAATACGGATACCTAAGTTCTCTTCAGGAATATAAATGCCTGGTTCAACCGTAAATACGTTACCTACTTCCATTGGCTCCCATTTCAATGCATAATCATGCACATCTAAGCCAATATGGTGGCTGGTTCCATGCATAAAGTATTTCTTGTATGCAGGCCAACTTGGATCTTGGTTCTTTACATCTTCGTTAGTGATTAAATTCAAGTCAATCAATTCTTTGGTCATAAACTCACCAACCCTTTCTTGATACTCTCCCCATAAAGCTCCAGGTTTTAGCATTTTCATTGCTTCACGTTGTACGCGCAGTACCGCATTATACACATCTTTTTGCCGACTAGTGAACTTTCCATTTACCGGAACACTTCTGGATAAATCTGCACAATAATTACCGTATTCTGCACCGTAATCAAACAAGATTATGTCCCCGTCATTGCAGACATTGTTGTTGTCAATATAGTGAAGCACACAGGCATTTGCACCACTCGCGATAATTGGAGTATATGCATGACCCGTAGAACGATTCCGTATGAATTCATGTGTAATCTCTGCTTCTATTTCATATTCTGTTACACCGGGTTTTAAAAACTTTAGTACTCGTTGATGCGCTTTAGCGGTAATATCACATGCTTCACGCATCATATCTATTTCATACTTCGACTTCACAGCTCGCAAACGACCTAGTATTGGAGCACTTCGAGCAATTTGATGCCCAGGATATTTCGTTTTTAATTGATTTGCAAAACGCAAGCCATTGTATGGCGCAACATTATTAAATCGATCATTCTCGTTTAAATTAATATATATGGTTTCAGCCATCAAAATAAATTGATGCATCACCTTATCAAAATCTTCATACCACTGGACATTAGTAACTCCTGTAGCTTTGGTAGCTTCTTCTTTATTTAGTTTTCTACCCTCCCAAACCGCGATTGTAGGATTGGTCTTGCGGATAAAAAGAGTCTCGCGGTAAGCTGGAACTGGACACTCTGGAAAAAGCACTAGAATAGTTTCCTCCTGATCTACCCCACTCAGATAAAAAAGATCGCTGTTTTGCTTCCAGTTATGATAAGCATCCCCATTTCTTGGCATAAAATCATTGCTATGGAAAAGGGCAATCCCTCCCGAGCTCATTTGCTCGGCAAATCGTTTTCTATTTAGCTCAAAAAGAGCTTTATCTATTGCATTATATCGCATAATGCAAAATTAAACAAATTAATCGCTGCTCCTAATCTCTTGTTTTTATTTTAAGGCAATGTTTGCCCAATTCTAAATAAATATTTGCATCTTTGCCTTTTAGTGAACTATTGGCTAATTAAATCAGAACCCTACAAATATTCTTGGCAACAATTCATTGACGACAAAAGCACCTATTGGGATGGCGTTAGGAATTATGCTGCCCGCATTCATCTAAGATCCATGAAGGTTGGCGATCATTGTTTTTTCTATCACAGTAATAAAGGTAAAGAGATTGTAGGGATAGCAGAAGTAACCAAAGAACACTACCAAGACCCCACCACTGATGATGACCGTTGGGTTGCCGTAGACGTAAAACCCATAGCAACGCTCAAGAAGCCCGTAACATTAGCTGAAATTAAAGCAAACCCTGAATTGCAAGAGATGGCATTGGTACGAATTAGTAGGTTAAGCGTAGGTCCAGTTTCGAAGGCAGAGTATAATGAAATTCTAAAAATGAGCAATGGCTAAACCCAAACAAATTCTAGATAAATCACAACTCAATCTTACGCTCAAAAGGTTGATGTTTGAAATTGTAGAAAATGTCGAAGACTTTGACAATTTTGCAATTATTGGCTTACAACCCAGAGGTGTTTTATTCTCGAGAATGCTAAAAAGCATGCTTGAAAACGAGGGGAAAATAAAAAATTTAGTATACGGAGAGCTGGATATCACATTTTATAGGGATGATTATCGCAGAAATGAATCCAGTTTAGTTCCAAGCAAATTAGATATTGATTTTGACATTGAAGGACGAAATATCCTACTAGTGGATGACGTGCTTTACACTGGACGAACCATACGCGCGGCATTGGATGCAATTGCTGATTTTGGCAGACCTAAAAAGGTTGAGCTGATGGCATTGATTGATCGCAGATACAATAGAGAATTACCGATTGAAGCAGATTATGTTGGACAAACCGTAGACACCAGAGGAACTGGGCTGCGTGTTCAAGTAGATTTAGAAGGAGATACTCCGAAAGTAACCATGGTAGAAAGTAAAAAATGAGCGCTTTAAGTACAGATCATTTACTCGGTATAAAAGACATTACTAAAGAGGATATTGAAACAATATTCTCCACTGCAGATAATTTCAAAGATGTATTAAATCGACCCATAAAGAAAGTCCCCTCTTTACGAGACATCACCATTGTTAATCTGTTTTTTGAAAACTCAACTCGAACACGTATTTCGTTTGAACTTGCAGAAAAACGATTGAGCGCAGACGTAATCAACTTTTCATCATCTTCATCTTCAGTAAATAAAGGAGAAACCCTGATTGACACTGTTAATAATATCCTAGCTATGAAGGTAGATATGGTGGTCATGCGACACCCTGCTCCAGGAGCGGCAAAGTTTTTGTCCCAGCATATTGATTCTCAAATTATCAATGCTGGTGATGGCACCCATGAGCATCCTACACAAGCACTTCTTGATGCGTTTACCATACGAGAAAAATTAGGTACGGTTAAGGGTAAAAAAGTAGCTATTGTTGGAGATATCTTGCACTCTAGGGTTGCCTTATCAAATATATTTTGCTTGCAAAAATTAGGTGCAGAAGTGATGGTATGTGGTCCACAAACTTTAATACCCCGGCATATCAGGTCATTGGGTGTAGAGGTAAGTCATAATTTGGATGAGGCTCTAGCCTGGTGCGATGTAGCCAATATGCTACGCATTCAATTGGAGCGGCAAGAAATTAGCTATTTCCCGAGCTTAACCGACTATCAACTACAATATGGATTAACCATACCTAGGTTGAACAAACTTAAAAAGGAAATCACTATTATGCATCCAGGCCCCATCAATCGAGGAGTTGAAATTAGCAGCGACATAGCAGATAGCGAACATGCCTTAATTCTAGATCAGGTTGAAAATGGCGTTGCCACTCGTATGGCAGTTTTATTCTTATTGGCCAACAAAAAATAAGAATAAAACGTCTATGATTTATGTCTAGTCGCTTTAATAATCCTTGAATAAACCTTATTTTTACCACACCTATGTATGACTTTATTGAAGGTCCTGTTGACCGCATAAAACCAGATTCTGTTGTAATAAACGCCCAAGGCGTTGGATATCGAATTCATATTTCTTTAGCCACATTTGACAAAGTAAAAAAAACCAATCCATTGCGCGTTTATGTGCATCAAATTGTGCGCGAAGATCATCACGCGCTATATGGTTTTGCGGAAGAAGGAGAAAGACAATTATTCATTCAATTGATTAGCGTAAGTGGTATTGGAGCAAATACTGCGCGACTCATATTGTCATCATTGAAAACAAATGACTTAGTAATGGCAATATTAAATAACAACGTTCCGTTAATTAGTTCCATAAAGGGCATTGGCCCAAAAACGGCGCAACGAATGGTTCTTGAGTTAAAAGACAAAGTAGGTAAATTGGGTGGTGCTGCAGCAGGTGCTGCAGTGGGTGCAGGTGAAGGACCAAATCATGAAGCTCTGCACGCTTTAATTGCACTTGGTTTCAATAGACAAAAAGCTGAACATGCTATTCAAAAATCAATGGCCTCAAATCCGGATGATTCTAGCGTTGAAAGCATCATAAAAAATTCGCTAAAACTTTTATAACTTTGCGTACCCAATCTGAAGAGCCTATAGAAAAAATCTACACAAACTAATAATTCATTGGCTATCTCAATCATGAGGAAATCTATCCGCCTAAGGCGGACTATTACATTAATCACCCTAACTACTTTAGTTGGAGGCTTGTTCACCTATGCCTTTCAAAATAAAATGAGTTATTTGGATTTTGTAAAAGCACCAATCCTTGCCAATGATAGTTCAGATAACGACAGTACTAAATTAAAGTACCCTTTAAAACCAAAGAAAGAAGGCTATAAAAATACCCTGGATTTAAAAGATCCTGAAAACATTTCGGAAACCATTAAATATAACATCAATACCAAAAGGTATGATGTATATCGCACAGTTGGAGATAAAACTACCTTTACTGGCAAAAGCTATTCTCTGACAGAATATTTAAAGCTTTCAGAAAAAAACGAACGAAGCCAATATTTTAAAGAACGGAGTCAAGCTGATGACAATGTCGGTGGGTTTGGTAAACGCGGTAATAATAAACCAAGCATTTTAGACGCACCTCAAGCCCTAGATAAGCTTTTTGGTGGTGGCATTATTGATATTCAATATAGTGGAATGGCCGAAATGAATTTAGGTGCTTCATGGAATACCGTTCGTAACCCTCAACTGCCTACACAACAGCAAAAACCACCTGGTCAATTGATATTCGAGCCAAAATTGCAAATGAATGTTAGGGGTTCGATTGGAAAATATATTAACATGGGTATTAATTATAATACTGATGCAACCTTCGAGTTTGAAAATCAAACCAAACTAAACTGGCAGGGTAAAGAAGATGATATTATAAAAGGAATTGAGCTGGGTAATGTGAGCTTACCGCTCAATGGAAGTTTGATTCAAGGAGGTAATGCATTATTTGGTGTAAAAACCAGCATGCAGTTTGGCCGACTTAAGACCTCCGTAATTTTTACCCAAAGCAGGGGTCAAACTACAGAAACGGAAGTTTCTGGTGGTGCTCAAGTAACCAAATTTGATATTCAAGCGGATAATTACGATCAGAATAGACACTATTTTTTAGGCCATTCATTTAGAAACAATTATGATAATGCTTTAACCAATCTGCCCATTATCAGCAGCCCGTTTTTTATTAATTATATTGAAGTTTGGGTTACCAACACCAATGCAAGCGCTACAGACACAAGAGATATTGTCACATTTATGGATTTAGGTGAGGCAGAACCTTACAATACTGTTTGGGACAATGGCACCAATTCCGAAACATTCTCCGACAACAATAACAACCTGATCAAATCCGAATTAATTGACAAGGAGGCTGGAATGAGAAAATCTTCTGAGGCCGAAGAAGTAATGACTACTCGTTTCCCTGAGGCAAATAAGGGATTAGATTGGGATATCTTGAACAATGCACGATTACTGAGAAGTACTGAATTTACTTATCATCCAACGCTTGGATACGTCTCGTTAAGTTCGTCATTAAATAATACTGAAATTTTAGCAGTTGCCTATGAGTATACAGTGAACGGACGCGTTTTTAAAGTGGGTGAATTCTCCCGAGATTTTGGTTCGGATACTTCTGCTGGAAATCAAGGTAGATCAGCAATGTTGTTTACCAAGATGTTAAAGGGGACCACAATTCGAACAAGACTGCCAATGTGGGACTTGATGATGAAAAACGTCTATTCTTTGGGTACCTATAACTTAAGTCTTCAGGATTTTAAATTGAATGTGATTTACGCAGATGACCCTTCGGGATCAGATTTGAACTATTTGCCTGTAAAAAATGTGCCTGGAGTTTCTGGTATACCACTCCTCACCGTTCTCAATTTAGATAAAATAAATCGACAGCAGGAAGCTAAACCCGATGGAGTTTTTGATATGATTGACCGAGTGACCATCAACAAAGAGAAAGCACTGGTCATTTTCCCAGTACTAGAACCATTTGGTAAGCATTTGGCTAGTCGACTGAACGATGCGGATTTAACCAAAAAATATGCATACCAATCTTTATATGATTCAACTAAATGGCTAGCACAGCAAGATGTAAGTAAAAACAAATTCTTTCTGCGCGGTAACTATACGGGTACATCCAGTTCAGAAATAATGATTGGTGCCTTTAATATCCCTGAAGGAGCCGTTTCAGTAACCTCAAATGGTTTACGGCTTACTGAAGGAATAGACTTCATCGTTGATTATAATATTGGTAAGGTTACCATTATAAACCAAGGTATTCTATCGAGTGGGAGCACAATAAAGGTCTCCGCTGAAAACAATTCGCTCTTTAACCTGCAGCAAAAAACATTGCTTGGTGGACGATTTGATTATACGGTAAATGACAATTTACTATTTGGTAGCACGATTATGCATATGTATGAGCGTCCACTTACACCAAAAACCAATATTGGAAGTGAACCTATCTTAAATACCATTATCGGTTTTGATGGAAGTTATACGACAGATTCGAGGTTCTTAACGAAAATGGTAGACAAAATACCATTTATTGAAACCAAGGAGAAATCAACCTTCCTTGTACAGGGGGAATATGCCAAGCTCATTGCACATGAACCAAAATCTATTCAGAAAAACGGAAACAATAATTTGCGTGGAATATCTCTAGTAGATGATTTTGAGGCATCTGAAACGCAGTATGATTTAAGGTCGACAGGCAATTGGCGCTACGCTAGTGTTCCTCAAAAGCAACCGGATCTTTTTCCTGAAGTAATTGGGACCACTTCTGCAGATCGAATTAATTGGAATGATTTTAACGCAAGACTTGCGTACTATTCTCTTGATCCCGTTTTCTTTAGAGATGATCGAAATACGCCTGACCATTTAACCATTGAGGATAAATCGAACCATTATGCACGGCAAGTGCTGATTAATGAAGTTTTTCCCAATCGAAATATCCAACAAGGGATGCCGAATATTATTCCAACATTGGATTTAGCATTCTATCCAAATCAACGCGGGTCATACAATTTTAATACCAGTGCATCAGACCTTAAAAGTGATGGGACCTTTGCTCAACCCGATAAAACATGGGGAGGTATCATGCGAAGAATTGAAACCAATGATTTTCAAGCAGCTAACATAGCATATCTTGAATTTTGGTTGATGGATCCTTTTATTTACAATCAACAAAACTCTGGAGAGCTATATTTTAATTTGGGTGAAATATCTGAAGATCAATTGCCCGATAGAAGAAAAAGTTTTGAAAACGGATTAGCTCCGGATGGCAATAATACCAACAAAGCGGATGTAACTACTTTAGCACGCGTGCCAATTGTTACCACTTTGAATAACTTTTTTGATAATGCTGCCGGTGCCAGAGACAATCAAGATTTGGGATTGGACGGTATGAATGATGCTGAAGAACGTAGCTTCTGGAAAACAGATTATTTAGATCAAATAGAGGCTAATTTTGGTGCTTCATCTCCATTCTTTATCCAAGCGAATGGAGATCCTTGTAATGACAATTATGTATATTACAATGATCCGAATTATAGTACTACTCTAACAGGTATAACAGATCGTTATGCACGATTTAACGGCCAGCAAGGTAATAGCAATTCGAACAAATTAGCGGATGGTACTGCTATGTCATCAACCTTAGTGCCGGATGATGAAGACGTAAATCGCGATTTTACCATGAACACCAATGAGGACTATTTTCAATACAAGGTTGATTTAGATCCTGCGAAAATGAATGTAGGCGACAACTTCATTACTGATGTGGTTACAGAAAATGTTAAACTTCAAAATGGAGCTGAAGAATTGGTGAGTTGGTATCAATTCAAAATACCTATTACAGAATACCAACGTAAGGTTGGAAATATTGATGATTTCAAGAGCATCCGTTTTATGCGAATGTTCCTTAAAAACTTTGACACCTCTTTAGTTTGCCGTTTCGCTGCTATGCAATTGGTGAGAACAGATTGGCGTATCTATGAAAATTCTCTAAAGGCTCCAGGACCCATCATTCCAATTGACCCAAATGATCGAACTACTGTTTTAGTGAATACTGTAAATGTAGAAAACAATAGTAATCGGAAACCCGTTCCTTATGTATTACCGCCCACACTTTCTAGAGAAATAGACCCTACTCAACCAGGCGCTTTGCAGCAAAACGAACAATCACTGTCCGTTGTAGCTTGTGATTTACAACCGGATGATGCACGAGGTGTGTTTAGAACTACCAATTATGACATGCGGAATTACAAGAATCTACAAATGTATGTGCATGCAGAAGGCCAAAATATAAACAACGGTGAATTAACTGCTTTTATCCGTTTTGGTACAGATTTACAAAGCAATTATTACGAGTATGAAATCCCATTGCAAATTACTCCTAGCGGAGCTAATTTACCCATTGATGTATGGCCAGATGCCAATAATCTAGATCTTGAATTCAATCAATTATTTGCAGCCAAAACAGACCGTTTGAATCAAGGAGGTTCATTAAACAAACCATTCACGCGTATTGACCCAAACACTGGTTCTACAATTACTTTGTTAGGTTTACCTGATTTGAGTAATGTGCGCGTTATCATGCTTGGTATCCGTAATAAATCGGGTAAAGTAATCTGTCCTGAAGTTTGGTTTAATGAGCTCCGGTTATCTGGGCACAATAACCAAGGTGGGTGGGCTGCTGTTGGAAGAATGCAAGCCAAGCTGGCCGATTTTGGAACGGTAAACCTAACCGGAAGTGCTAGTACAATTGGCTTTGGTGGTATCCAGCAAAAATTGAATGAACGTAATCTTGAAGAAACATGGCAATATGATGTTTCTTCAAATTTCGAATTAGGGAAATTCTTTCCGCAAGCAGCTGGGGTTACAATTCCAATGTTTGTTGGATATACCGAAACATTTATTACCCCTAAATACAATCCATTTAACCCAGATGTTGAACTGAAACCCCTCTATTCATTACTAAATGGATCTGCATCCGACAGTTTAAAACGATTAACCCAAACCTATCAATCGAGATACAGTATTAATTTCACCAATGTCGCCAAAAGAAGAACAAGCGACAAAGCTCCCCTACCCTGGGATATTTCCAATTTTAATGTGAGCTATGCTTTTTCAAGGGCCTTTAATAGAAGTCCGCAAATTGAAGAACACCTAATTGAAACCTATCGGGCAAGTCTAGGCTATACCTATTCACCAAGAGCAAAACCATTTAAACCTTTTGCGAAGTTGATTAAAGGAAATAAATGGTCCTTACTAAAGGATGCCCAATTCGATTATTTGCCACAAAACATCAATTTAAGGATGGATGCAGATCGTTTATACAGTGAATTATTGAATCGAAGTAATGATTTATTCAAGAGTATTACACCCAAATTGTACGATAAGAATTTTACCTTGAATCGATTCTATAATTTAAACTGGAAATTAATGCCTTCCATAGGGCTCGATTATACCGCCACAACAAATGCGCGTATACAAGAACCGATTGGCGAATTGAATACCGAAGAGAAAAGAGATACGGTGCGTCAGGAGCTCTATGACTTCGGAAGAATGACCCGCTTTAACCAACAAGCAAATCTTACTTATAATGTTCCATTTGGCAAAATTAAACCACTGAACTGGATCACATCAAATCTGAGATATAGCTCTACATTCAGTTGGGATCAAGCTCCTCCAAACCTGAAAGAAGTAGGAAATACCATTGGGAATAGCGGGGACAAATCAGCAAATGCAAACTTGAATTTAATCAAGCTTTACAATAAAATACCAGCTTTACGGAATATTAACCGAGGTATCCCACCTGCTCCAAAAAAGAAAAAGAAGAAAGAGGATAAAAAGAATCTAGATAAGAACAAGGAAGAAGAAGACAAAGGGTCTAAAAAGAAGAAAGAACTCAATAGTTTCCACCATGTATTGCGCGGTATAATGATGGTTCGGAATATTAATTTGTCATACTCACAAAGAGATGGCAATAGTCTACCTGGTTTTAATCGAAGTATTGACTATTTAGGCAATAACTTCTTGCGGAATGCCCCAGGATTACCTTATTCATTTGGTGAGCAAGATGAATCATTTAGATACAATATGGCAAGAGACGGTCATTTGAGTAACAGTTTATTAATCACCAATTTCTACCAACAATCAAGCACTCGGAATTTTAACTTACGTTCAACGATAGAGCCTATACGAAATTTCAGAATTAATCTAACGTTTGAACAAACATTCTCAGATAACGAACAAGGTCAATTCAGATTCGATACCACTGATAATTTTAACGACTTCAGAGACTTAAGCTCAAATCAAACGGGAACCTTCTCTTCCACTTATGTATTTATTAGAACGGCTTTTGAAGCGGCTGGAAACTCGAGTAATGATTATGCAAGTGACGCGTTTACAGAATTCTTGAATAATCGCTTTACCATTTCTCAACGACTGCAAAACGAAGATACCCGCGTAGCTGGAACAGGACGTGATACTATTAACGGTTACCCTTTAGGATATGGTAAAACGAGTCAAAGTATGTATTATATTAATTTCTTACAATCTTATGCAGGTAAGGATGTAAATAATGCCCGCTTATCTCCTTTTATTAGGTTCCCATTACCTTCTTGGAATATTAATTACAATGGCCTATCCAAAATAGAAAGTATTAAAAAGATATTTAGCAATATTGCTATTACACACTCTTATACAGGACGTTACACCATTGGTGGATACAACGGAGTGGATGCATTATACAAGGTAGATACGTTTGGACATGGTCAAAGTTATGACCCAGACATTCAAATTTCAGCTATCACCATAAGTGAACGTTTTTCTCCTTTAATTGGAGTTAATTTCTCCACCAAAAGTGGTATAACAGGAAGAATAAATTATAATAAATCTAGGCTGTTAACTTTTGTTCCAAGAAGTTTTCAAATCAATGAAAATCAACGGAAAGAAATTGTTATTTCAGGAGGCTATCGAGTAACGGGTCTATTGCTTCCTTTCAGATCAAACGGAAAGAAGATTTATCTACCGAATGATTTTAATTTCAATGTGGATGTTTCTATCATGAGCAACCTATCTGTGGTACGAAATATTGAACAAGTAACTAGCACTCCAAATAGTGGACAACGCATGGTATCGATTAAACCCAATATCCAATACAAAATTAACGATGCCCTAAATATCAATTTCTATTACAATCGACAAGTAACTGAACCTTTCGTAAATAACTCATTCCCAACTGCACTAACTAGTTTAGGAATGCGTTTACAATATATCTTTAATTAAATGATCAATAAAATGAAGCATATTAAGGCCTTCGCCTTTGATTGCGATGGTGTAATGACCGATGGCACAACCCAAGTAACAGAAACAGGAGAAGCCTATCGTACATTTAATATTAAAGATGGTTTCGCAGTACAGCATGCAATAAAGCAAGGTTACCCAATAGCCATTATTTCCGGAGGAAATAGTAAAGGTATAGAACATCGCTTTAAAGCATTAGGCGTTAAAGACATCTACTTGGCACAAGCACATAAAACAGAAGCCTTTGAAAATTTCAAAAAGAAGTATAATCTCACCAACGAGGAAATTGCTTACATGGGCGATGATATGCCCGATTTACCTTTACTTTCTATTTGTGGCTTGCCATGTTGTCCAGCTGATGCCGTTTCGGACATTAAGCATAAATCGCTCTTCATTAGTTCATTTTTAGGGGGCAAAGGATGCGCTAGAGAAATACTGGAGAAAGTACTCAAACTACAGGAAAAGTGGTATACAGAAGAGCTTCATCACTTTTAATTATTTTGGGTTGCATACAACCTAATTGCTTTACAAAGTGTTTACTTTAAGATAAAGTAATTCATTATATTTGCAATAATTGAACCGATTCAAGCATTATATCACCTTTTTGGCACTTAATTTCCTAGCATTCACTGGTGTTTGGGGGCAAGAACCAACGGTTCAAATAAGCAACCTTGCAGCCTCAAACATTACGTGTAACTCTGCATTGATTCGATGGACCAATGGCAATGGAGATCGCAGAATTATTATTATTAAAGAGTCCGCTGCTGTAAATCAGAATCCGAGCGATGGCACAACTTATAACTCCAATTCCTTATTTGGCAATGGGCAAGAATTAGGAACAGGTAATTTTGTCGTTTTTATTGGTCCCGTTAGCTTGGTAAATGTGCAAGGACTTAAGCCAAACACTACTTACCATATTAAGGCATACGAATATTTCGATAATGGCGGCACACCCGATTATTTGCCCACTAGCCCACCTGTAAACAGTTTCACCACCTTGGGTATATCCATGGCATTTAGCAAAACGACCCAAGACTCATGCTGGTATAACAATGGGTACAATTTCATAAACAATTCTGTTTCCACATTTCCAAGCACTAACTATAAATGGGATTTTGGGGATGGCAACACTACCACAACGGCAAATCCCAGTCATGTATATACCAAAGGAGGTGTTTATAAAATATCGCTAACGGTATTCCCAGATTATGGTTGCAAGGATACAGCGTTTTCTATCTCTTTAGTTATTCCAGAGCCTACCATTGATATTGGTGTTAACGATAGCACACAATGCTTAACAGGTAATCAGTTTGATTTTACGAATAACACAATATATCCGAATATAAATAAACTTGGTCTGCAACGCACATGGAGCTTTGGTGATGGAACAACAGACGTGACTTCAAAACCAAAAAAGAAATATACATATGCCGATACGTTTGACATATACAATTATATTGAAATGGTATATAATAATCGACCATCAGGGTGTTATGATACAGGTACCTTTAAAGTAATTGTCTTTCCTAATCCTGCAGGTAGTGTTACCGTTTCAGATACAATACATTGCATCGGTAAAAACACACTGATTTTTGATAATCCAGCCACTAATGTCATCAGTTATCATTGGGACTTTGGGGATGGAAATACCAATTCGAATAAAACAGCCTCACATCAATATTCCGCAACAGGGGATTATGTTGTGATCCATACAGCCGAGTCCTCTTTCGGTTGCATTTCAAAAGACACGGTAAATGTTTATTCACGCAACCGAAAGATATCTTCATTCGTTGGTTTAAGCGGTCCAATATGTAACAGTCAAGTGCCAATACCTCTTATCGCGAGTGATCTAACTGGGACATTCATTGGCAAAGGTGTAAGTGGCCTTAGCTATATACCTAATAATATTGGTAGAGATACTGTTTTTTATATTGTTCCCGATGCATTTTGCCCAGACACAACATCAGTAATTGTGGATGTACTTTTGTCACCATCCCCTAATTTAGGCTCTGATCAAAACTTGTGCAATCAGCCCAATATTTCCATTTCTGAATCAATTCCTGGTACATATTTATGGAGTGATGGTAGTTCGAACAACAATATTTTGATTACCAAAACAGGCACATATTGGCTTGAAGTGAATGATGGAATCTGCGCAGGCAGAGACAGTGTTTATATATATTTTGGTCAGCCACCAGTGCTACCAGCAATCAGCGATACATTTATTTGTAAAAACTCGTTTATAGCTTTCCGATTTTCAAACTTTGACACCAAATATCTCTGGAATGACGGCAGCACGGATTCCTTTAAACTAATTACCAGTGGTGGCTTATACTCTGTAACTGCAACAAATCCCTGCGGTACAACCAATGCCACATTCAATGTAAATCAATTGGAAGACGATTGCAATGTATTGGTTCCAAATGCATTTTCACCCAATGGAGATGGGATTAATGATTTATTTACTCCTGTACTGCTGTCAGACAGTATAATTATCGAACAAATGATTGTGTTTAATACCTATGGTGAAATTCTGTTTAAAGGAGATAAAAACAAGTTTTCCTGGGATGGTAAGTATCAAGAAGAATTGGTTCAAGGGAATCAAAACTATTACTACCTTATTTATTACACCTTACCCATTCCGGGGAACAATCAAAAAGGGAAATTATCAGGAAGCGTTTATATTATTGAATAATTGCTGATATTCTATTTGATTCTCCAATTACAAAGAAACCATTCGCACGATTCTCTGAACTAGTTGTTCTATTCACAAAGTTTGAGGGAACATTAGATGGAGGAGTCGCAAACAATCCGCCATTATTAATTTGCTGTTCAGCTAAGTTCAGAAATAGGAAAAACTCATTAGATATTCCCATCATTTGCACTTCTACTTTATCTCCTAACTGAAACGTATTATCGAAATCGTTTATTCCAATCCGTCTAATGGGTACAATAAATTCAATGCCGTCAAAATCTGCCCCCGGACTAAAGGCAGCATCATATGCAATATTTGCGCTTTCACCAGAGTTAAGGAGCGTATCATTCTTAAAACTTCGAATAAAATACGTGTTACCCGTACCTACTAAATCTTTTGCCGCAAATTCAACTTCATAGTATGGGTCGATAAATGAATTTCCAGATTCAAACCTCCACAATAAACTATCCAAAGGTGCAGCAGGTGCCATGGTTGAAATAGACACGAAAGTATCTCCATTGCTTGCAACAACTAATCCATACTGTTCCCCGATTCGATTAAAATCTTGCCCATTGGGGTAAATATACGTACCGGGTTCTGTAGCAGACTCGACAAAGAAATATGGAAAAGAATCTGCGTCCAACAATGCTATGCTTGCTCCTGACACTGGAGGATTACTTCCCCTAGGTTCAAAATACCCTACCGTCCTAGTAAGTATGATTTTTTGAATTCCCGAATCATTGTTTAACACTGCATCAATAACCAATTCTTTTTTATCATCTCTAAGATCTACTTCAATAGGGTCTTCGCAGCCCAAAGTAAAAATGCTAACTAAAATAAATAGGTATAATATATTTCTCATGATCTTAAAACTTAAAATTATAGGTAATACTTGGAACAATACTTCCAATGATAGAATAACGAATCGCGTGATTTCTTGTAATTTCGTCCGTTGGTCCTTGGAAATAAATACTAAATGGGTTTCTTCTGTTATACACGTTATAGGCACCAAACACGATTTCATGCTCCCATGACGCCCATTTCTTCCATTTTTTCAGTTGATGGATCGCACTGACGTCCAATCTATGGTAAGCTGGTATGCGAACATCGTTTCTACTATTTAAAGCGTTATGGGGTATTGTAAAGCCTTGAACGGTATATTGAGAAGTAGGAAATGTTGCCGGAGTACCTGCTTGGTATGAGAAAGTTGACGAGACAGTCCAGCGGTCATTGAAATCATAACTGCCCACCACACTTAAATTATGGGGTCGATCAAAACGAGTTGGAAAGTATTCGTTATTGTTCAATCCATTGATTAAGATTTCGGTTCTAGCTAAGGTATAACTAATCCAACCTGTGAACTTACCGCTGGCTTTTTTAATGTAAAACTCAGCTCCATAGGCTCGACCATCACCATATAACAATTGTCCTTCCAGTTGTGCATTCAGTAAAAGATCCGCTCCATCAACATAATTGATTTGATTGCCTAACCATTTATGATAGGTTTCTACGCTGAATTCGAATAACGCCTTTTTACCAAAGTTCTTGAAAAAACCAATTGCAACTTGATCTGCAATTTCTGGTTTAATATTATTTGTACTAGGTGTCCAAACATCTAAGGGTACGCTTGCTGTTGTATTGGAAATAAGATGAATGTACTGCACCATACGGTTATACGATAGTTTTAAACTGCTGCTGCTATCCAATTGGAATTTAGCAGAAAACCTTGGCTCTGGATTAAAATAGCGCTGCATACTTTTTAAAGACCCAAACGAAATTGCCGTATCTAGGTCCAAGGGTTTGTTTAGGTCATCGGTAGGATTTGGATTATAATAATAAGCCGTTCCCTTTCCTATATAATCATAATATGAAAGTCGAAGTCCACCTTTCAAGGTTATGTTCCGGTTAACCTTGTATTCATCATCGATAAAAATACCCCCTTCAAAGGCATATTTATGAGGTAAGCTAAAATCAAATGATGTACCATTGGATTGATTTGCAACTGCATCGCCTGGTCTAAAATCATAATAAGTACCAATAACCCCAAAATCTATTTTTTGTTTGTTTGAGGCAAACCAGTCAAAATCAATTTTAGCACTATAATTCGTAATATCTGAATTCCAATCAAATCGATCGTTGCCGCTTCCAAACTCAAGTCTGTAGTCATATTTACTGTAAACTGCTGTTGTATTTGAGAACAACTTGGTATTAAAGGTATGGTTCCAACGAGCGGTTAAGGTTTGACTGCCCCAATCAAAACCAAAGGCTCCTGGAAAAGCAAATTTATCTCTACCAAAGTAGCTACTCACAAACACCCTGTTTAAGGGACTAAAGATATAATTCACTTTCGCAGTAACATCCCAAAAGTTAAATACGGCATCTTGTAAATCCTCATTTAAAAATGGCTTAGCCAATACATCGATATAACTGCGTCTTCCTGCTAACAGAAACGAGGACTTGTCCTTTTTGATTGGTCCTTCAATCATACCCCGGCTGAAAATTGCACCCACACCCCCTGCTCCTGCAAACTTCTTAATATTCCCCTCTTTTGATCTTACATCTAAGACTGAAGATAGTCTACCGCCATACGCAGCAGGAATCCCACCTTTTACCAAGGTAACATTCCGCACAGCATCTGGATTAAACACAGAGAAAAATCCAAAGAGATGTGATGAGTTAAATACAGGTGCTTCATCCAATAATACTAAGTTTTGGTCAATATTTCCTCCTCTTACATTAAAACCGCTTGCTCCTTCGCCAACGGTTGAAACCCCTGGAAGTAATTGTAAACTACGTACCACATCGACTTCGCCTAACAATGCGGGAATACGTTTAATTTGACCAATACTCAACTTGTTAACTGACATTTCAGTTTTGCCCACATCTTCTCCTGCTTTCTTGCCAGTAACCCTTACTTTTTTTATGGTATTTACTTTCTTGGCTAAGTTGATGTTTAAAGTCGTATTACTAGAAACAGAAAGTTGTTCAATTTTGGAAATGTAACCTGGCATGCTAAACTTTATTTTATAGTTACCTGCCGGCACTGTAAACGAATAAAATCCATACGCATTGGGAAATGCATCTACAAATTTTCCTGCTGAGGTCGTACTCACAAAAGAATTGCCTAAAGCCTCTCCACTTGCACTGTCTTTTACATAACCACTAACTGTATAGTTTTGGGCGAAAGTAACCATGCTAACTAAAAGAAACAGGCTGGTTAAAATAGTATGTTTTATGTTCATTGAAATGATGGCGCAAAATAACTTGTTTTTGACGGCAATTCTAAACGCTGGACTAGTTATTAGTCGATAAATCAAGGTTTTTTAAAGTTTTATACTATAACTACAATCCAGGCGTTAAATTGTTGGCAGAGTCATTAATTAATATGAAAATCACATTCATCATTTTCCTTGTTCTAATCATTTCCTGTGCTGGAAGTTTGTCTCATCCTGAATCTTCTGCCAATTCACAAACAATCGATAGCATAGATAACACTATCAAGGAACGGTTTAAGTGTCCGGCAGGTTATCAAAGAGATTCAATTCACCCGCTGAGTTATGCGCATTTCCTACAAAACTTTAAACTTCACAGTACTAACCGAAATGTTCATTATTACAACGGTGTTATAAAACCAAATCCGGTTCATGCGGCTGTTTTAGATATTGATGTGGGCAATCAGGACTTACAACAATGTGCTGATGCCGTAATGCGCTTACGAGCAGAATACCTATTTCAACAAAAAAGATTCGATGAAATCACATTTCGGTTTTTAGGGGATGGGAAGTTGCATTCTTTAAATGCTTATCGAAAAGGAGATACCAGTTATGCCAAATTCAGAAAATATATGAATTATGTCTTTGCCTATGCAAATACCCGCTCCCTTAAAGATCAATTGATTTCGCAACCCCTTAAAAAAATAAGCATTGGTAATATTCTAATTCAATCTGGTATTCCTTATGGGCATGCCATAACAATAATGGATTTATGCCGGGACACCTTGGGTAATACACTCGCATTGTTGGCTCAAAGTTATATGCCTGCACAAGAGATTCATATCCTTAAAAATTTTAATGATCCTGCCCATTCGCCATGGTACAATCTCAATCAAAAATCCATTTACACCCCGGAATGGACCTTTGATAGTAGCGATCTGATGACTTTTTAATTTTAGATGGACATCTTAAAGGTTTGGGTGTAATTTTCATATTTACCCTTTGATTGGCCATGATATCTGTGGTACCTTTGTAACAATGGCACTTAAAAAAGAAATCAAATCAATTTTAACTCAACTTGGGGTAAAATCGAAGAATGAAAGTGTATTTACAGGACGTAATTGGATTACTGCCCTTAATACGAAAACAGAGAAAATATTTTCCCCAACGGATGGCGAGGAAATTGGTAGTATTGTTTTTTCAGGAATCACTGAATATGAAGCCATTTTAAAAAGAGCTGTAGCTGCAAAAAAATCTTGGGCTGATGTTCCTGCTCCCAAAAGAGGAGAAATCGTACGGCAGTATGGTAATATTTTGCGCGAAAACAAGAACGCATTAGGCACTTTGGTATCCTACGAAATGGGAAAAAGTCTAGCAGAAGGAAAAGGTGAAGTGCAAGAAATGATAGACATCTGTGATTTTGCGGTTGGACTCAGCAGGCAATTGCACGGATTAACTATGCATAGTGAAAGACCAGAGCATAGAATGTATGAACAATGGCATCCTTTGGGAATTGTTGGAATCATAAGCGCATTTAATTTCCCGGTGGCTGTTTGGGCTTGGAATGCAATGATTGCTGCTGTTTGTGGAAATGTAAGCATTTGGAAACCTAGCGAAAAAGCTCCTTTGTCTGCTGTTGCTTGCATGCAGTTAATGAAACAAGTATGTACAGACAATAATCTACCCGAAGGAATTTTCAATATGATTCAGGGTGATTATGTAATCGGAAATCAAATGGTAAACGATCCAAGAGTGGCATTAATATCCGCTACTGGGAGTACTCGAATGGGTAAAATTGTTGGAGAAAACTTAGGCAAGCGTTTAGGCAAATCAATCTTAGAACTGGGTGGTAACAATGCCATCATTATTTCAGAATTCGCCAATTTAGAAATGGCAATTAAAGGCACCTTCTTTGGTGCTGTAGGCACATGTGGACAAAGGTGTA
Organism: uncultured Bacteroidia bacterium; assembly: GCA_943788195.1. Lineage (GTDB taxonomy): Bacteria > Bacteroidota > Bacteroidia > NS11-12g > UBA955 > CALSPH01. Next base: position 1,111,740 of record CALSPH010000001.1, on the reverse strand, counting down.
CAAGCACAAGAAGACTAATTGTCCATAAAAAGCAATACAAGAAAGTAAAAGACTTATTAATTAAGGCTTACAAACAGCTCAAAATTGGAGACCCGTTAGACGAGAATAATCATTGCGGGCCATTAATTGATCAAGACGCGGTAAAAATGTATACCCGAGCTATTGATCGTGTAAAAGAAGAAGGCGGTAAAGTATTATATGGTGGCAAAGTATTACGAGGTGCAGCATATAAAAGTGGTTGTTATGTTACCCCAACAATAGTTGAAGCTTTAAATCACTATCAAATGGTTCAAGAAGAAACCTTTGCGCCAATCTTGTATATTATGCAATATGAAAAGATTGAAGAGGCGGTTGCTATGCAGAATGATGTGAAACAAGGACTCAGCTCTGCGATATTTACAGACAAGTTGCAAGAGGCCGAATATTTCCTCAGCTATAAAGGTTCAGATTGCGGAATTGCCAATGTCAATATAGGTACTAGCGGGGCTGAGATAGGAGGCGCTTTTGGCGGTGAGAAAGAAACGGGTGGAGGGCGTGAAAGTGGAAGTGACGCCTGGAAAGCATACATGAGAAGGCAAACCAATACCATAAATTATGGTGACAATCTGCCACTAGCACAAGGAATTACATTTGATATGTAATATCATTTATTGAGCAGAATATATTTTTCTGGCAAAAAAGGGGTAAAATTGCCCTACCAAATTATAGAATTATGTCAAAATTATTAGAAGGTAAAAAGGGGATTATTTTTGGAGCATTGGATGAAAAATCCATCGCTTGGCAAGTAGCTTTAAAAGCAAAGGAACATGGTGCTGAATTCATTTTAACGAATGCTCCGATAGCAATGCGCATGGGTGCCATCAATGATTTGGCCAAACTGTGTGATGCTGAAATTATTCCAGCTGATGCTACATCAAACGAAGATTTAGAAAACCTAATTGATCAGGCGGTTGCCAAGTTCGGCAAACTTGATTTTGTATTGCATAGCATCGGTATGTCATTAAATGTGCGTAAAAAGAAGGCATATACAGATATAAACTATGATTGGATGCACAAAACATTTGACATTTCTGCCATTTCATTTCACCGCGTTATGCAGTTGCTATATAAAAAGGAAGCAATGAATGACTGGGGTAGCATTGTTGCATTAACCTATATGGCTGCGCAACGAACCTTCCCTGATTATAGCGAAATGGCTGAGAGTAAATCGTTATTGGAATCATTTGCGCGTAGCTTTGGATATCACTTCGGTTTGGTGAATAAGGTACGGGTGAATACCATCAGTCAATCTCCTACCATGACTACAGCTGGCAGTGGTGTGGGTGGCTTTGATGCATTTTACAATTATGCAGATAAAATGAGTCCATTGGGCAATGCAGATGCAGCCAGTTGTGCAGACTATTGCGTTTCCTTATTCAGTGATTTAACGCGTATGGTTACCATGCAGAATTTATTTCACGATGGTGGCTTTAGTAACATGGGAATCTCTCAAGAGGCCATGGAAATATTTGCGGATAAGCAATCCTAAGTTACGTAAAGCGGCAACCTACTTTTTCTCTATATAGATATTATTGCAAATGAACTTTGTGAAAAAAGTTGCACTGCATCATTTTGGCCCAACCTTAAGATTGAATTGGTGTACCCCTTAAAAAACGGTTAGCTTATACTTTTTATAATATGTTGTTGCCCATTAATTTCAAATGTATCTCCTTCTCTTTTGTCCATTAGTTCATAATAAATAGGAGCTTCTTGAGAAACGCCAAATACTTTTATACCCTCCATTTCAAAAGATTTAAAAGCAATACCTAAATAGAATACTTCATGATCCGATTGAATAATTGCTCCTGGCTTGGCTTCGGTAAATGACTGTTCAGCATGCCCTTGTACAAAGTTCAATTCGTTTTTTGCATGAATCAATTTTTCCTTAAAAGCCAACTTCATGTCAGTTGCTTCATTTTGATGTGAGTAGTCTTCTTTGTCTAATACACTCTCCTCATCGATGTCTGCAGCACCTGCATTTGCTTGATAAGCTGTATTAATATCCTTAATTGTAGCTTCAAGGTGGGTTACAATATCCTTTATTATTCTATCTTTATTCATAATTGTATTACAAAGTTGCTGCATTTTCAATGCTTTCTTCTGTCAATAAATCAAGTAAAATAATGACACATATCAGTATTTGAAAATTGAGCCTCCTTAAACATCCGTTTCTTCTTTATCCCAACTAGTTTCAAAACTTTCGTTGATAAGTACAGAGTCAAATTCTTCAATAGGTGCCTTGGATCCTGCAAAGATGCCAATCAGCATGGTAACATTGGTGCTTAATATAACAAACATCAATAAAGCCATATTTACTTCTGGCAGTTTAAGCTCTTCTGGGAGCATGAAATAGAGCAAAATTGTAATCAAACCTCTAGGAGATATAAAGAGTTCTGGAAATATACTTTTTCGGCTAAACACATATAAAAATAGGAATCTACAAAATAGAATACCTGTAAAAATCATTATACCATTCTTAAAAACAGTCCAATTTGCTAATTCATTTAGGTCTATGATATAACCAAAAATCAGAAAGAAGAATGTTTTAACCAAGAATGTGCTTTCATATGTGACCATGTGCAAGTTTTTAAAATCTTCTTTATACCCTTCATATTTGAAATACTTATTGAATTTGCTTAAGTTTTTGAGCATTAACCCAAATACTAAAATAACTAACAAAGTAGAAAGATGAAAAATTTTGCCTGTTGCAAATACGAAAATCAATATGGCGATAATCAGAAAGAATTTGACACTATGCCTTAACCTACTTAACACGAATGCTAAGATCAAACTACATACTACTGCCAGAAAAACTAGCAACAGCATGTCCGCGCCCAATTTCACAAAAGAAGAAGCTTCGAAGGTTGTTGTGGAAATTAAAAAATTAAAAAATACAATTCCTAAAATATCAGAAAATGAACTTTCAAAAATGATAAACTCTTTACTCTCTTCAGCTAATTTAGTTACTGAAGGTATAGCAATTGCTGAACTTATTACAGAAAATGGAAGTGCATTAAGTAAACATTTATAGAATGATTCGATGGTTACTATTTGAAAAAGCATTGCAAGCACTAAATTGGTTATTACCAAAACACCTAGGGCTGCAAAGAATGCCCATAAAGTAAGACGGATTTTTTTCTTACTTATTTCTAGATCTAAGGCACCTTCAAAAACAATCAAAATTAAACCGATGGTTCCTAAAACCGGTATGATATCCGAAAAATCATAAATCGGAAAATTAAAGTAATTACATACCAACTTTATAATGACCCCTGTTCCAATAAGGAGTAAAACTGAAGGAAAATTGATTTTGTGTGCTATCAAATCTAAGATATAAGATAAGATAATGAGCAAACTCAATACTTCTAGAATTTCGTAAACATTCACTATGCAAAGCTAACAATTTACCAATTCCAAGGTGCATTTTTATTTGGTCGTCACTGTCGCAAGCCTAATAGAATTTTACTTCAAAAAAATTATTTTGAAATTTTAAAGTGTACTTTTGCAGAGCCTTTTACAAATTGAAGAAATGACAAGAAAAGTTCACAACAATAACAACATTTTAGTGCCAATCGATTTTTCTGAGATATCATTCTCAGCCTTGGAGCATGCTAAGACAATGGCAGTTAAATACAATAATGAAATCACATTATTGCATATAGAAGATGATACCGCAAAATCAGAAAGCCGATTAATAGAATTGGCGGGTAATATTAAGAACGAGTTAAACGTAAACGTACATACCCTACTAAAATCAGGTAAAGTGAGTGATATGATTGCTCAAGTAGCAGAAGTCGGGAACTACGATTCCATTGTGATGGGAAGTGGTGGATCTTCTGGAATGCAGCTTTTTATGGGAAGTAATGCCTCTAAAGTAATCCGATCCATTAAAATCCCAGTAATTGTTGTAAAGACAGGTCAAACTTTTGATGGTTATGATAAAATCGTTATGCCGGTTGATTTATCTGTTGAATCCAAACAAAAAGTAGGCTGGGCAAAACATTTAGCAAAGAAATATGATTCTACAATTCATGTTATTTATGAGGAAGAAGATGATGAATATTTCCAAAAAAACATCAAAGCCAACATCAATCAGGTATCTGACATTCTAACTGAAGCTGGTGTAAAGCATGAACTATTCAAACTTGAAGACGATACGTTCCCTGGTAAATTATATAAGGACACCTTGCAATATGCAGAACAAATTGATGCTGATTTAATCTTAGTTATGACTCAATTGGAAGGAAGTTTCATGGATTTCGTAATTGGCAGTCACGCTCAGTTAATTGTAAATAGAGCTAAATGCGCTGTAATGGTGGTTCAACCCAGTGAAACAGGCTTTTCTTTTGACTATTTGTAAGAATTTCACTCCTTAATACCAACGGTCATTTCCCGCTTTCCGGGAGGTCCAGGTAAACTTTTTACTTCAAAACCTGCCATTTTTAGGTTTCGCTTAAATTGTCCTTGAGCACAATACGTAACTACCTGTGTGCCTTTTCGGGATAAAGCGGCAATATGCTGAAATACAGATTCTTGCCACATTTCTTCCTGTTTAGAAGGTGCAAATGCATCAAAATAAATTAGATCAAATGGCTCAATCGAAGTAAAATCTTGGATACCTAATGTCACCTTGGTTAAACTAAAATTTTCCAATTGGATTACATCATCCGATTCCATGAGTTGAGTCCAAAGGTCTTTTTCCTCTTGGCCCTCAGCATTTTTTTCAATGAAGTCTTTGAGTAGTTCCTTTGAAAGCGAAAAGGGTTCCAACCCAACATAGTCAATTAATCGTTCTCGCTTATTCCTGCAAGTTAATAATGCATTTAAACCTGTTCCTAAGCCTATTTCTAAAATCCGCACAGGACTTATAGGCATTTTGAATAGCCCATTTTCAATAAACACATGTAATGCCTCCTGTCTCGCTCCGTGAATAGAATGATAGGTTTCCTTCAACGCATCATTAAAAATCGTGTATGAGCCATCATTTGTCCTCTTAAGTGATAAATTGGTCATGCCTTGGCTGCGTTTTTCAACTCGCTTGCCAAAGAATCGCCTAAATACGAATCAATCACACCATGAATCAAGTAAAGCAAAGGGGTAAGTGCAATCGCCACGATGAATTTGAATATATAATTGACAATGCCTATTTGTATTACGGTTGAGAGATCCATCCGATTGGAAAGGTAAAAGGCAATAAACAATACCACAAAACTGTCGATGAATTGAGATACCAGTGTAGATCCCGTTGCACGAAGCCATAATTTTTTCTCCCCTGTTCGCTTTTTTATTTCTTGAAACACGAACACATCCAAAAGTTGACCAATTAAAAATGCAATGATGGAACCTGCTATAATCCAGAGTCCTTGACCAAAAACCGCTGAATATGCATTTTGCATATTAACCACCCCAAAATTTTGATATGCACCAGTCCAAAACTCAGCTGGGCTTAAATAAATGGCAAAATTTACTGCAAGAAAAGCAAACCCAATAACCCCTACTGCTGAAAAGCTTAAAAAGCGAACCCCCTTTTTTCCAAAGTACTCATTGATAATATCGGTCATAATAAACACTACCGGCCACAGCAGCACACCCGCGGTGAGATTAAAATTAGGCAGTGCCCATTTAATCGGTTTCATCCCTAAGGTTGCCTCTAAAGAAAAAATCTTCACTCCAATAAATTCCGCCAGCAATGCATTGCATATAAATACAAAACTCAATATGAGCAATAATTTATTTTGCTTGGTCAGCATGGAGCTTAATCTAAAATTATTTCTTCTCCCATTTCAGGAATGGCTATATTCATGAAACCTTCTTTATTTAATTTCAATGCAAATTCCTGTTGAACCTCATAATCACCATGTACCAGCATTAGCTTCTTCACTTTTGAAGCATCTTGACATTTTAGATAATCAATCATTTCTTGATAATCCGCATGGGCACTAAAATTTTGCATGCTAAAAACTTGACAGTTCACAGGATATTCCTGCCCAAAAATGCGCACTGTCTCGTAGCCGTTTTTCAATCTACCTGCTAAACTATCGGGTGTTGCATATCCTACAAGCAAAATTGCATTTCGAGCATCTTCGACATTGTTTTTTATATGGTGTTTTATTCTACCAGCATCTGCCATTCCACTGGATGAAATAATAATGCATGGCTCATCGCGTTCATTGATTGCTTTGCTTGCCTCAACACTTCCTGTATATTCCAAATTATCAAAATTAAATGGGTCGCCATCTCGCGTAATGTAGCTCAATATGTCTTTGTTGAAATAGTGCCGATTTCGATTCATAACTGCCGTAGCTTTCGTTGACAAAGGACTATCTACATATACTTTTATTGGAGGCAATTTGCCATAATGTTCTAAACGGTCTAGGGCGTAAACCAATTCTTGGGTTCTATCAACACTAAAGGCTGGAATAATCAATTTGCCTTTATTCTTAACACATATTTGATTTACATATTCCAAAATCTTGCTTTCCACTTCGGATTGTGGCGCATGCAGTCTATTTCCATACGTACTTTCACAAATAATATAATCCGCCTGTGGGAATGGGCTTGGTCCGAATAAGATTTTATCATTCGGCCTACCTATATCACCAGTAAAAGTAATATTAAGCACTTTGTCTGGCCCCTTAATCTTCAAATTTATGGCAGCACTTCCCAGTATATGAGCTGTATCTGTCATAAGTATTTCAATTTCATCATCAATTGAATACTTCTTTTTCATTGGAACAATGTGGAATAAGCTAAGAGCCTTTTCAACGTTATTTATGTCATAAAGTGCCTCGAGACTAGGCAAACCCTTCTTCTTGCGATGCTTATTGACATATTTTATATCTGACTTTTGAATATAGGCTGAATCGGCAAGCATGATCTCACACAAGTCACGTGTTGCATCGTTGGCAAATATCTTTCCTTTAAATCCATCCTTAACCAATTTTGGTACTAAACCCGTATGATCAATATGCGCATGTGATAATATTAAGTAATCTACTTCAGATGGATCAAATCCCCACATTCGGTTCAATTCGCCTGATTCTTTGCCGGCTCCTTGAAAGAGACCACAATCCAAGAGCACTTTTTTCCCTTGTGGTGTTGTTATCATATGCTTAGAGCCAGTTACCATTTGGGCTGCTCCAAAAAATTGAACGCTAGTTGTCATTGGTTTGTATATTAGTTTGGTATAGAATTAGTATTACCTAATCTTTGCAAAGATTGATATTAATGAATAGAATAAGAAACTCAAAAGAATATATTTTAAAGAACGTTATCCTGGTGGTAATAGTCTTTGGAACATTTAGTTCTTTAAATGCTCAAACCACTGTTACGCGTTTGTTTGAAGAAGCAGATTTATTGGTAAAAGATGGTAGATATAAAAAGGCAATTACTAAATATGATAGTGTGTTAAACTTTCAGGCAACCAACCCGAAGCTTTTTTATAATCGAGCCTTAGCATATATCTACATACAAAAGTATGGACCCGCTATAGTAGATTTGAATAAATGCATATCTTTAGACAGCACATTTTACGATGCATATTTCAATCGAGCATACGTGCATCAGTTGCTTAAAAACACATCTTTTGCTTTAGCAGACTACAATGTTTACCTAAACGCAAACCCCAATGATCATGAAGCCCATTTTGCCAGAGGTAAAATTTTACTTCAAGAGAATGATACGAAGCAAGCCATTATTGACATCTCATATTATACTAGTGTTATCAAAACCAACGAAGATGCTTATTTGGCGCTATTCTTTGCACACAAACAACTTGGGGATAGCAAGGAAGCATTAAACATGATAGATTCAGCAATTGACAATAAACCGCTGAGTTCAAAACTCAATAAAATTAAAGCGGACTATCTATTTGACCTAAATCGATTTGAAGAGGCTTCCAATAGTTATGATAAGGCAATTGCCTCACATCGCAGCAATGCAAGTTTATATGTCTCCAAAGCTGAGGCAAAATACAAACTTGGATTATTTAACGATGCCGCTGAATCAATGGATAAGGCATTGCAATACGGAGGAGAAAATGCAACTTACTATTACGACAAAGCATTTTACCTTCTGCAAGGCAAACGATATTTAGAATCAAAAGTTGCTATCCAAAAATCGATTGAATTAAATTATGAAGATAGTGCCACAGCTTATTTTATTCTGGCAGTAAATTTTAATAACCTGGGATACGCAGAAGACGCCTGTCTTAATTTCAAAAAAGCATATGAGTTGGGAAATAAAGAAGCCAAAGAATATGTGGCTAAACTTTGTGACTAACTATTAAACGCTGCTCTTATTTGAGTGCTTACTTTACTCAATTGGCTATCGTTCAATACTAGTTTAGGAAACGCAAAATTCATATCTGAAACCGCATCAATTGGAACGAGATGTATGTGGGTATGCGCCACTTCGAGACCAATTACGGAAACCCCCACTTTCTTACAAGGAACTGCCGATTTTATCGCTTTAGCCACTTTCTTGCTAAATTGCATTAATCCGGCTAAAGCATCATCATCCATATCAAAAATGTAGTCTATTTCCTTTTTAGGTATGACTAGAGTATGCCCTAATCGCAATGGGTTAATATCCAAAAATGCCAAATGATTCCAATCCTCCGCTATTTTATAACTGGGAATTTCGCCTGAAATAATTTTGGAAAATACCGTTGCCATTAAGCCGTAATTTCAAGTACTTTAAACTCCATGAGCCCTGCAGGAACTTGCACTGAAACAATATCTCCTGGAGTATGACCCAAGAGCGCAGCTCCAATTGCAGATCGTGCAGAGATTTTCTTCTGTTTCAAGTCGGCTTCCTTCTCTGATACTAAGGTGTAAGTAAACTCTTTGTTCATTTTGGTATTCAAAATACGCACTGTTGTGAAAATACTTACTTTACTGGTATCAATCTGCGATTCGTCTAATATGGTGGAACTGGCAAAAAGCTGCTGTAATTTAGAAATTTTCATTTCCAGTAATCCTTGCGCATCTTTTGCAGCATCGTATTCTGCATTCTCAGATAGATCCCCCTTGTCTCTTGCATCTGCAATTTGTTGAGAAATTGCAGGTCTTTCAACTTTTGTAAGCTGGTAAAGCTCTTGCTTTAGTTTTTCGTAACCCTCGCGGCTTAAATAATTCTTACTCATAGCTAATATCTAAATTGATTAAAATAATTTAGCACCCACAAGAATGCGGGTGCTAAATCAATGCAAAACTAGTAAATTTTGTTTACTTGGATGCTACTTTCTTTGAAGAACCTCTTTTGCTATCTGCAAAATTAATTCTGAGGCCAATCCCTAAAACACCATTAAAAGGGTTTGTAGTTCGGTAGCTTAAATCTATTGCAATTGTATTTCCATTTTCCTTAGAAATACTTGGTTCTGCACTTATTCCAAAATTAAATCCGGTAAAGAAGCTGGTTCTTCCGTCTGGTCCAAGTTCATCAAACATATTCTTCTCATATACAAAACCTGTGCGAACCATAAACAACTCATTGTAAGCATATTCCAAACCTAATGTTGATTGATTTCTGGAGTATGCATTATTGGTAAAGTTGAATGCAGCTGTCAATCGATTTCTATAAAGCGCTTTATCCTTATCCAATTGAAAATCATATGCCATCCCAATATTTACTGAGGTTGGTAGTTCAATCTTCGCAGCTCTAAACTGCGTAGTAGTTTCATAATCATTTCCAAAAAGCGCTGCTTTAACAGATAAACCGTCTCCATTAGGCTTGTAATCAGGACCTATATCTTTCACCGCTACGGCAAATCTTAGATCATTTTGCTTAACACTACTTGGGTTTGTGGTTGTTGCATATTGAACTCCCGCATCTATCGCCAATGCAGTTGCTTTCACATCTGCCGTTCCTTGACTATATAGTTTGAACTGAACACCACCGTATATTTTATCGGTAAAACGATTTGCATAACCCAAAGCCAAAATAGATGTAGCAACTTTAAACGTTCCTAATCCTCCGTCTGGCTGATCTGCAGTTGTTCTTACAAAATCACCGAAATTAAAGCTGGTTAAGCCTAAACTTATTGCGCTACTCCCATTCTCTCCACCCAATTTGTGGGCAAAGCCAAATGCATTGATATTTATGTCAGCCACATAATTGATTCTTGAATAAAGGAACTCTGTTTTCTGAACACCTGCCAATCCGGCGATATTCAAAAATGATGCCTCAAGGCCTCTTACACCTGTTGTATTTGCCATACCCCAACCGCTACTTCTTGAGAAGGGGTTGATTTGCAACTCAGATGCTCCAGCCTGACCTGCTCTTTCCGGATTTCCCGCAAATACAGTACTCGCACTTAAAATCAATGCGGCTATAACGCCATATTTCAATTGTTTTTTCATCTCTCTATCTTTTCTAAATTAAATTCTAATTAATACGAGTCTAAGTCTAATGACCTCATTACACCAAACCATTTTAATGTTCGCTCACCTTGTCCTGGTGCATTTATATGAATAATATAAACACCTCCGGCAATTGGCACTCTTGCATTATTTTTTAAATCCCAATCCACAAAAGTGGCATCGTCATCTTTATTAAATGTCTTAACTAAAACGCCTTGTGTCCCAAATATGTTTATGGTACATTTTGTTGGTAGGTTTGTGATTTTAATACGGTTGTCAATTGGACTTCCTTCATATTCTGAATATGCGTAATATGGATTAGGAACAACGCTGATTAGATCCAGGGCATTCTTGGAAGTTTCTGCATTTTCAGTTGCTACAATATCATTCGTATTAAATTCATAAACTGGAAGTTTATCATCAGCCCGTGTTGCATATGGTTTTGGCACTCTTAATTTGATTGTTAAATCGGTTGGTGGCATCCCATCTTCGCCAATTGTGAATCCACTTGACAAATAAGACGGTATAACCCACATAACTTGTCGATAAATATTTTGCACCTGTTGGTTTGATTGCGTGTTGTTCAGGAGAATATTATGATATTGTGCTCCTCCGTCATATGCACTACCTGTAAAATTAGATATCCCGGTTTCATAAGCACCCATAATGTAGATATAATGCTTACCGCCAAACACAGGATAAGGATTGGAAGCGTTAAATAATTGAGAAGTTGGATTCCATATCATATCTGTTCCATTGGCACCCGGTAAATTTGAATCTTCTCCAAAAGCAATATTTAGTCGTTGCCCTGTCTCCACATTAATTGCATATCCAGGGAACCAACTTTTACCAACTGATCCTGGAATTTCGTTTCCGTTTCTATCTTTTGATGTAGACTTACGCATTTCAAATTTCTCTGCACCCCCAATATTAAAAAAGGTAGTTCCATTGGTGTTTTTAGATTCTCCTGTTTCAAACACTACACATTCAGACCATTTAGATTTATCACGTGTAATTACAAAATCTACAGAGGCTAGCCCGTTCATTTGTCTTGTAAAACTACTAAATCCTAAAAATGCTGGAGGAGCAGGATAGTAATATGGAATTTGACCATTGGTGCCATTGGGAATGTACTCTTGATTCGCAGCCATTGCTCCAGGAGCAATTCTTCCGTTCCATATTTTTTCAAAATCCTCAAAAGGGTCACGATATCGACCAGCACTAAATATATAATCCCCCTCATTGAAACCTGATGCAGCGTCTTCTTGTGTCTTTCCAGAACGAATCCAATTAAACAATGGTGATCCATCATTATCAGCCAATGCAGTCATCCATTGTCTTCCTTCGTCTTCCCAAATCAATTCCCAATCTATTAGGGCATTCTTAGCTCCAAATGTATCAAAAGCCAAATTCTTAAGTTGCTTAACAGTAATTGCCATACCCCAATCAAATAAATTCGGACTTGGTTTAGTGTTTCCGTTGATTCCATCTTTACCTTGAACACTTTCATACTCCTCGTTCAAAAACTTATCACTGTAAACAACCTCATTACTTGTTAAGTTGGTTAATTTCCAGTAGGTACTGCTTGCTCTAATGGTATCTTGACTTGTGCCATTCAATCCTGGTATTGTATCTAAAATCTCTAACTTAAAATCCCCTTTTGGTACCTTAACAGGATCCGTTATTTTAATGTTAATTGGTCCGTTTCCTCCCAAATATACAGGTTGATCTATTGAACCATTCGCTAAAATAGCATCTATGGTTTCTTGTGTAAACTCAAGACGATTACCACCATTACCTACACCAGCAATTGTTTTTATTTTTGGTCCAGAACCGTAATCAGAATTTAAGCCAATACCCGTCTTCTCTGGCTCATTCTTATGGGGTATCGCTTTGTAAACCTGAATATTATTTCTACCTGCTAGGTATTGGTTAGGATCATTTTTGGTCAAGTCATTTGTAATTACTGCATACGACAACACCATGAAATAGTAGGTCTTAAAGTTTATAAGTGTCTTATTCGAAGCAGTACTAAATAAATCCTCTTTAATGGAAAGAGTATTTACAATGCCCTCATTCGCTCCATTCACTTTTTCTACAGGAATATTAGCTGCAACGGTTGGATCAAATTCTTGATTAATGATTTGATCAAAATTGTCTTCAATATCACACTGGAATATCTCTCTGGCCTTATCAATATTATCTAAATCACCTGTTCCAACAGTTGCATCCTTTAATTGGAATACACGATATCCTTGAAACTCGTATTCAAGGGTATCATTCTGCTCATTCAATACTTTTTCTGAATAGAGTTCAACATCTTTATTATTTGTATTCAAAAAGGTAAGAATGATTTCACTCTCTAATTCTTGAACCGCAATTTCTGGCGCATTTGGTCCATCAATTAAATCGAAACGGTTATTGAATAATTTTTGTGCTTTATCAGAAGCCTTTCTCAATAATTCAAGTGAACCCAAAGAACCTCCTGAAGTTGCTCTTGCCCAAACTGCTCCTACGGTAATATAGTTTACTACTCCAGGTTTCAGGGTAAATGGTCCTGATGATTGAACAAATCTACGATCACTTGGTGTATTTCCAGATGTTTGCTCTGTCCAGATCCCTTGAGGCCCTACACTATCAAACGGCCACATCCAATGGGTTTCAGTTGCTCCACCAGAACCACCCGTGTTATCATTCCATTTAATCTGTTGGCCGTTTCTCCATTTAGCCTGTAAATAGTTGTAAAAGTCAATTGCTATTCTTGGATTTCCTGCAATTGGATCAGCGTTGTTATTGAAGTACATAAAATTACTTAATCCAAGCTCATTGCCGTTCTCATCCAATGGTCCTTCAAAATAATCAATTCCAATAGTCGGTGGATTCAACCCGTACCCTAAAACACCTTCGTCATTATCATCACCATTATAACAAATTCCCAATGCTCTTTTAATATCGCATCCTACGTAGTCATCTGCAAAGTTTCCAAGGTCAGGATCAACCCACTGTCCCATATATGTTTGCTTTAATTCAGTCTGACCTCGATTAATAATAGTAGAACGATAAAATGTCATATTATTGATTTCATCATTGGTTGCATAAGCAAATGCTTGCAACTGAAGCTCAAGACCGATGGGTATGCCACCTGTTTCACTATGAATATTGCCATTGTCATTGTATACATACCACAACATCATATCGGGTTGATCTGATGGCGTATTGTTCGCATCTGGCTTATCGGTGTATAAAACAGGGAACTCACCTTTATTAGGCTCATACACATTATTGTTGTTCAAATCATTAAATGGAGCCATGCTGATAGCTTCATTTGCAGAACTAATTCCGCTAAATCCTCTATTAATACCTCCGGGCCATTCAAGAATTCCGCTTGAAAGATCAGTCCAACCACTTTCTTCAGCAGTTTCTATTTCCTCTCTGGTTACTTTCCAAATTTTGTCATAAGACTCACATCGGGACTCTTCAGTATTCACTGTATTCACATCCAAAGGACCTGGCCAAAAATCGGAACCTCTTTGACGATAGGTCATTGCCGCCAATTTTAAGTTATTTGAACCATCTTCAAGTCCCCCTATCCATAAGGCTCCTGCAAATAATGAATTCTTACGAATTGAATTTGCATCATTAATTTTAGGAATCTCATAACGTGCAGTGTTCAAATCCCACCACATATCACCACCATTCAAAATTTTGGTACGTACATTATTGATATCCAAATCTGCACTTTGGCTTGCAGGCTCACATGCTGCTGCCAATGCATTCAGTCGATTGGAAGTATTGTTCTTGTTCTTGGTTGGGTCCGTCTTATAATTCAAGATTTCCCTTGCACTCACTTGATTCACTAGTGCTACAACCGCTATTATTGTTAATATTCTCTTCATTTCTCTAGTCTTTAAATTCTGTAACGCTTTACTTAAAATTGAAACCTTAGTCCTAATTGTGCAAATCTTGGTCCTCTATAAAATCCAGGGTTGTTATTAATAACTCTGTATAAAGCTTGGTAAGATTCCGCGTTGATTTGATTTGAAACAGCTTGCTGCCCTCTTGGTGAGGATAAGAAACCGTCATCATTTGGCTGACCTGTATAAGGCCATACACTTACTACATTTTCAGTGTTTAGCACATTTGATATAATCACAAACGTATATAGAACACCTTGTTTTTGACCCTTGGCATAATTTATCCCAAATCCCTTACTTAATTGCAAGTTCACATTCGATGTCCAAGGCAATCTTGAACCAAACGGGTTTCCTTTAATTTGAGCTCTATCCGTACTTCCTATTTGTTCTGGTTGAGCCTTAGCAGTATAAGGTAATCCACTCAAGCTTGTGAAAATTAATCCAGCAGAAGCAAACTCTAGGTATTTCTTTAAATGCTCTGGACCAAAGTAGTTGCTTTTTCCTGTTCTTGGATTTTTTCCTCCTCCAAAATCATAGTTTAAATTGGCTTTAACACTATGACGAATATCCAAATCACCTAATGGGATTAAGGTTCTTAAATTGGGCTGATTACTTTGAATCAATGCTCTGGATGAATTCGGGTTTGAACCTGTTCCATTTGCAAAGAGCAATGAGTAGTTTGCATTAAACGTTAATGTTTTATCTTTTTTCAGTTGAAAATCTGTTCTAAAACTTTTCACTGTGCTGAAATCAATGTTTGAATAACTGATATAACTAATCGGATATGCATTGTTAAAAAAGAATTGATTGATATCATTTCGAATCTCAGAATAAGATGCCGTGATGCCAATAATACTTGCTATTCCTTTTCCAAAACGTTGCTCAGACAATACTTGTCTAAAACCAATTTCATAATTGGTTTTCAGTCTGGGCTTAAGTGCTGGATTTGCGAATGTTTGATTATTTCTGGTCTCTAAATAGAAGTAATTATCAATGGTCATGAAGTTATTGGATGGTCTTTGTGCCAACACATCATAATTTGCAAAGAAAAGAGCAGATGTATTAATTGGGAATGAGAACCATACTCGAGGCAAAATATTCACTTCTGGTTTATAATCTTCAAATGAATTCTCACTTAATTCTTGATCATTTGTATTCACGAGGTAAGGCGCAATTTCACCATTACTTGTTTGGTTTGCTATTAAATCAGGATTAGAAATCTCATTACCTTGAGCGTCATACCATTGATCTTGATTTCTATAACCTAATATTTTCGTTGGGTTGTCTACATCATTCACATATACTTTGTACTCGTCACCAATACCATCTGGATGCGGAGTTTGTAAACCATTCAATTCTTTTACTTCAGCAGCAGTTCTTACTGGATACAAAGAATATGGATCTTTTAATACCAATTGATTTGCATCGTAACGCTCAACTCTTAATCCTATTCTAAAAATAAGGTCTTTGAAATCAAATTTATCTTGAATCCATGCAGCGGTGTAAATTGGATTGAAACCATTCACTGCTCGCTTGTTTGGATCTTGCAAGAAATCATTAAGAGAAGATCTTCCTCTTACTCTATTTCCAAGATGATCATACCCTCTATAGCTCACATATGAATTACCATTGTTTAATAATTCATTTGCGTTGAACATATCAATGTTCAATTGATCCGGTGATAAACCATTTACATCAATGAAAGTAGTCGAGTTATATGGATTTCCATACACATCCTTAGCGCCATTATTAATTAATGACTCTCTCAATTTTTGATCGAAAAACGTTTGTTGATCTGCTTGTACCAATCGATTGTATTTAACTGTATCTGTAAATACGCCATCACTGTTATAGGTTAAAATTGGGTTGTTCCGATCTAATTGTTGGATGTGTGTATTTGCCAATTGTGGCATTAAGAACCATAAACCGTTTGCGTTTAATCCATAGGAGTTAAAAGATGATTGCTCAAAGAATAATCCAAATTGCAAATCATGAGGCTTACGATTTAAATCTTTCTCTAATGGACCCGTTAAACTCGCTTCTCCCATTGCCAAGACTGAGAAGAACTCATTGGATGATTTACTATAATTAGAAGATACTTGACCTGGTGCTGCCCATAAACCATATAAGTTTGGTGGGTTATCTCCGTTAACCAAACCTTGTGACAATCGGATATTTGATTCACTTCTTAAGGCAAACCCTTGACGATCAAAATCTTCAAACAAGTTGCTTGTATAATTTGCTCTGAGTGGATTCAGTTCTGAACGGGTAAATCTTAATGCCGTATCAACAAATCCAATTTGTTCATGGAAATTAGTCAATGTAACGGTATCTCCATTCTGATCAACGAAGGTTCGAGGTGCAGCAAATGGATTATTGTTATTGTTATAATAGCCGTAGAATTCAGTAGGGTACTTGGTATAAGCACCAATATATCCATAGTCAAAAATATTATCCAAATGCACCTGATCTCTGGTAAGATTTGAAGAGGATTGATAATCAAAACGGATATTATACCATGCCTTACTTAAGGTTGTTTTCTTGAGCATCGCCTCATTACTTGGATTAGGTAAGTCTTGTCTAAACCGAATATAAGCCAAACTGCTTGTAGAAATGCTACGTGAATTATTGTTGTAATTGAACAATGATCTTCCTGCATTTAATCCATCGCCATAACCATAACTACCATAAAAAGTAATCAATGTGTTCTTACTTGGCGCCCAATCTACTTTTCCTTGAATTGTAGTTCCTAAAGAACGCGCATTCGGTCTAGCTTTTATATTTTCAAGATCTGCTTCAGTAACAAAGTTACCCGCATGAACAAATCCTGCACCATTGGTATTTGGCACAAGTGGGTTTGCTTGAATCTCAGCCAGCTTATCTTCATTCACTATATAGTACCCAATATAACTAGGACTTGGATCTTTTCTATAACGTGCGCTCACGTTAAACAAATAACCCAAAACAGTGCGTTCTGGACCTGTTGTAGTGTCATTTGCATCAGCTCCTTTGTTTTTAATATACAATGGTCCATTTGCAAAAAACTCTGCAGTGTTATGATGATATGGTCCAAATGGTGAAGAGGACAATATCTCAAAAGACTTATTATGTCTATTGGATATTCCTTTAGTGGTATAGGATATTGCCCCTCCAGTAAAATCACCATATTGTGCAGGCACACCGCCTATAATCACATTCACTTGACCTAAAGATTGTGTATTTACATTTGATCCACCCCTAACACGAACCCCATCTACAATTACTGCAGTACCATCTGTACGAGAACCCAGAAAAGACAATGCGCCTCCTGCATTGGCATTCACACCAGCAACGGTTCCAGCAATAATTCCACCTGGACTACGAGATGCTCCTTTTACCAATTGGTTTGAACCGATTGGCGGCGCTCCATTATCCTCTCTACCTAAAGCAGAATTCGATCGCACCACTACCTTTTTTATCACTGTAACTTTTCCATCCGTTGGCTTATCCTCTACTTTAGTTAAGGTTATATCAAAATCAGTGATTTTGTCTGCCGATACTTCAAACAATGCAGTTTGTGCGGTATCATACCCTTTTAACATCACTTTTATGAAATACTCACCGGGAGTAACATTCTTAATATAATAGTTTCCTCCGGGCTCTGGATAAACCGTTTTCTTGCGCGTGTTGTCAGGTAAGTATAGAAATACTTTTGCCGCTAAAACTTTTCCTTGATCAAGCTCATCGCTTGTGGCAATCTTACCCCTTATCTCCCCTAACCCTGTTTGTGCAACAAGTTGTGTAGAAGCAAGTAAAATTAGAAAAGAAACACCTAGAAGTTTTGATAGTATGTTTTGTTTCATAAAATTATTTTTCAATGAATATTTTAATCGTTTATTGATTTGAGGTTTATTAAAATGATTTAAGATATAGATGAGCATACCAATCCTATCGATAAACAGTGTGGCAATTTCAACATACTTTTTAATAAAATCAATATATATCTGTTTTTTTTTCAACCCTTTTTCCATTTAAAATACTTTTATTGCTTAAGCGTGATTTTCACTATGAATCCAAATCTAATAAACGCATGACACTGAACCATTTCAAGTCCATTTCCCCTTATTAAGAACATGATTTTGCATATGACAAGCTCCAGTAGAGATTTGGACATAAGTAAACTCAATATTGTTGTTTGAAACATGATGAAGAGCTGATAAGGGTTCTTGGCCTCTTAATTCGCCCAAGACAGACTGTCCAGATACTTGGCTTGCAAATGCAAGACAAATCAATAATACAACTGGATAAAAAATGTTTTTAGTGGGTACTCTTCTTCTCATTATCGCTCATCTCTAAATAGGGTGTGATTTTTTGCAAAATCACCTCAGCTATTCTTTGATACGATTCATGAGTCCACCCACCAATATGTGGGGTCATGATAATTCGATCTCTCAATTCAGGCAAACGTGTTTTGCTTTGCATATCAAGTTTAGGAAATCCGTCTTTTTGCTCACCCTCTATAACATCTGTACAAAGCCCTGCAAACTCATTTTGAGCTAATAATGCAAGCACATTGGGTGTATCTAAGATGGATCCTCTACTCATATTCACTAACAAAGATGAGGACTTAATCTTACTTATAAAGTGAGAATTGACCAAGTGATGGTTTCGTTTTAAAAGCGGTATGTGAATGGTAATAATATCAGAAGATTCTTGTAATTCTTCAAGAGAAACAGCTTTGGCCAATGAATCATCATATTGCGTTTCATCGATATCATGACAGATTATGTTGCACCCAAATGAAGCAAAACGCTTCGCTACTTCTTTTCCCGTATTGCCGAAACCTAGAATCCCGATCGTCTTGTTTTTTATCTCTAAACCTCGGTGATCTTCTCTAAGCCATTCTCCTTTTTGAACACTTTGATGGGCCCATACAATTTTATGGTGCCAGGCCAGAATCATCCCCACTGTTTGCTCAGCAACTGCGTCACGATTCCCTTCAGGCGCATTGATTAAATGAATGCCCTTTTCCAAACAAGCTGCTTCATTAATTCCATCTAAACCAGCACCTCCTCTTGCAATTAGTTTTATTTTATTAAAATGAGCTATAAAAGGAGCATCTATCTTAAGTTTAGAACGAAGCAACAAACCTTGATACGCATTATTAAGTTGCATTACTTCCTCTGGCGCGATGCTTGGCAAGTAATCATAGGTAATATTAAGTTTGTTTAAACCGGTTAAAAGCGATTCATGAAAATCATCAATAATAAGTAGGCTCATCTTTAATCAAATATTCTACTTTCCTTTAGCTTAATCTCTTCACCAAAAAACAATTGGGCAGCTTTTTCGAAACCAGTGGTGTAATCCGTCACATAAAAAAGATCATTTTTTGTGTGCGCTTCTTTGTTAAGTATATGCAATTTAGTCAACTTATTTTTTAAAGCCCTGGCCGTCACAATGGATGAGTCGATGATATGAATTGGTTGTGCGTAGTATTGCTCAATTTCGCTTTTTATTAAAGGATAATGGGTGCATCCCAAAATAAGCGTATCAATCGTCCCTAAATGGGAACTTGATAAATACGAATGAATGATGGTTCTACTGATATTATTGTTAAAATACCCTTCTTCAATCATAGGCGCAAGCAAGGGGGTTGCTTTGGAATATAACTTCAGATTGGCATTCAACGACTTCAACCGTTTTGCATAAACTCCACTGCTAACTGTTTTCTTTGTTCCAATTAAGCCAATGAATTTAGCCTTCTTACTTTTGGCCACTAATTCAACCGTTGGGTCAATTACATTAATAATCGGAACACTCAATTTCAATTCCTTATCTAATAGATTGGACGCTACAGTAGAAGCAGAATTACATGCAATTACAATTGCCTTGCAATTTTGATTCAGTAAAAACTTTGTGATTCGTTTAGCATACGTTTTTATTGCATGCGAAGATTTATCGCCATACGGCATATGCACAGTGTCCCCGAAATAAACGATCTGCTCATTGGGAAGGGTTTCTTTAATTGCTTTGGCAACAGTGAGTCCTCCAATACCTGAATCAAAAATTCCTATAGGTCTTGAAGCATCACTCATGTAATTAAATTCTAATCTTTAAAGCAGCAGCTACCGCTTTGGTTAGATCATCTTGGGGCAATCCATACACAATGGTTCCACTGGATGAATCCAATACAATGGTATAGTTTCTGGCCTTGGCTACCCGGTTCACTCCAATACTAATCCGCTGATTGAGTTCAGCTACCGCTTGCTGCTGCAATTGGCCGATAACATATTCTGCTTGCTGATAGGTTTCCTGCATTTTTTGCTGTGTCGTGGCAATGTCTTTTTGTAAATATGCAATAAAAGGCTTGTAAGATGTGGTATCTAATTCAGCTTGCAAACGTTGCAATTTTAACTGCATTTCACCTATGTCTTTCTGAAATTGATATGTAGCCAATTGAATCTCATATTCAAATGTATCTGTTGCAGGCAGTGTATCTCTTAGTAAGGCAAAATCGACATAACCCACTTTAGTGGCTGTTCTAGTTTGAGCGGTACTCATTCCTGCAGTCAATAAAACCACTGCAATCAATATTATTTTTTTCATGTATTTATTGTTATTCATTATTAATCTTCATCTTTTAATGCAACCCCCAACTCCTCTAATACTTCATCACTTCGATCATACCTTGGATTGCTATACAACATCACAACGCCACTTGCCTTGTCGAAAATAAAATCCAAGGCATTGTCTTTTGCCACGGATTTAACCGCTTCAAATACTTTGTCTTGGATTGGTTTTATCAATTCTTGTCGTTTTTTAAATAAATCCCCATCTACGCCAAATCGATCTTGTTGCAACTTTTTAGCTGCATTTTCTTTGTCAACAATGGCTTGTTCCCTAGTTTTCTTTTGGACTGGGGTAAGTAACGGTTCTTCTGCAATATAATCTTTATACATCCTATCTACACTGGCGTACATTTCATCAATTTCTGTTTGCCACTGACTGCTGAGATCTTCGATCTTTTTTTGTGCAGAATTATATTCAGGCATCTTACCTAAAATGTAATCGGTATCTACATAGGCGAATTTTTGAGCGCTTACAACACTTGGCAAAGTGCACAGAGCTGCGATAATCGGTATTAATATTTTTTTCATAATCACCAGGTTTATTTTAATGATTGGCTGCAAATGTAAGGACAAATGCCATACCATTCTTTATAAATTGAGCAAATTCTAAAGGAATGATTATATAATCTTCTATGAAATAACATATTTCCTCTATCAAACACCTAGTCTGCCTTTAATGAATCTAACAACTCAGCTTCATTCAAGATTTGAGCATCGGTATAATTGGACTCTTCTGAAGCTTCATCTGCCGCCTCAACATAAGACCGATATACGGTATGATATTGTCCGTCATAGGCATTTAACTTGATGGCCAATTGTGAGGCTTTTAGTAATTGGCTATCCTTAAATATAGTTGTGTTCCGGGTTTTCCACTCTGGGGTTTCATGGTTGTAAATTTTAACCCCATTTTCTTTTAACTCTTGATACAATTGGTTAGTCTCTTCAGGTGTTAAGATATGGCTGGTATCATACACCGAAGTGCCATCTAACTTAATCTGAATGCTTAATGTGTTTGCCTGCACAAGAATGTCTAATTGAGGTGCATATCGATCTCCCTGCTCTTCTAGAATGATGTGCGCATAGTTCGGCTCATTTTGTTGACACCCCATTAATATAACCAACAAGGTTATGATTATTCCATTTTTCATAATTCCACTTTAACTAAATGCACTATGTAACTGATCGTCTTACTATTTTTCAACGTAATGATAACCCGATATGATGCATCCCTATTACTTTTTCGAATCAAATCTTTTGGCTGCCAAACCAAACATGGCATTCCATATCCATTTTTAATTTCTTGAATTCTGCAGGGCATCACTTCGCCAGATTCTATATGGGTCATGCTAATACTCGCATTGGTAAAATCTTGATACCCTGAATAGGACCAATATTTAAATGCAAATATGCTTGGACTATACCCTTCCGGTGGCCATGCAACTCCTTTATTGATGTATGTGCTTGTATCCCAAGTCATTTTTTCCTCAACGCATTGCAAGACACTTTGGTTGTCGGTGCAACCAAAACCCATAAATTGGGTTGGTGGGTAAAGCAACCATCTTCTGTTTCCAGCGCTTGGATTATTGTCATTCATAAACTCCGTCACCGCAATGGAAGTATGCACGCCTTGTGTAAGTAAACCCAACCTTGCAGCTTGTGCTCCACCTCGCGTATAACATGTTAAATCGGGACTTAATTTATGTGTTAAATTATTATTTGCCGTATAAAACAAAGCTGCCCATTGACAAGCACGGTTATAATTCTCCATTAAACCGATTGGGTTAGTTAGGTGGGCCTCTCGTCTGAAGTAGTTGATTCGTTTGGACACTTTCTTTAAGATGCTATCAGGTAAAAAACCCGGGTTGCAGTTCTCTGTTGAACCATTCCAGCTGTAACCATATGGTGCAGAAGCCGGAGTCTTAAGTAAGACACGAGAGCCAAAATAATTCACTTTAAAATCTGCTTGAATGGTATACTTCCATAGGTCTGATCTGGATTCTACGTTTTCTCTATCGGCAATTTCGCCTAGTTCAAATGCTTTCCAGAAATCTTCTAGCTCAACTGATTGCTTCCAATATTCAGATAGTAAGTCCGCATAATCCTTTTTCATTATAGCTGAATTTGCCGAAGTCCTAATTTCCTTGTTAATTGCCAGTAATGCCTCATAATCCGAAGGCTTTTTAGCCCCTTTACTTTTCAATTCTTGATACCATATGTAGCGTTGTTTTACAAGAGGCTTACTTTTAGTTGATTGTATCTCATCTTTGTATAGAGATGATACAATTTCTGCAGGGAATAGACCTTCTAGATGTTTTAATGCCAATGCAGATGAGCTACTAAATTTAGCATTTTTATATTTATTGAATAAAACCTTTTGGACTTCTACTTCTTTGAAATTACCGAAATAGAACAACATTTTCTCGTATATAATAGCTGAATCCTTTTCCAGAAAAAAGTCTTGTTTCTTCTGTTGATCAGTAGGATTCATTAAGGCCAAATCCATTTTCTCAATCAATATTTTTTGCAACCATGAGTCCGCAGCTACTTTATTCCCGTTTTTTATATTATTGCTAATAAACATGAGATAAACTCCGTTCTTTTTAAAGGTAAAAACCGAATCAAACCGATACGTTTGGGTGGCTTTATCTAAAAAATCAAAGAGCGTATAACTCAATGGAATTTGGCCCAACCTGCTGTACCATACGTTCTTTTGTCTCATCAACATTGCTTGATCCGTTGGAAACATTTCCAAGCCCATATACAGATAAAACTCTGCAGAGTCATAAAGCTGTTTTTGAAATAAGGTTCCGGTATAAATGTTAAACGCATCCGCCATAAAATCTGGGCGCTCATTGTTATTCTGAAAGTTAGCATATTGCTTATTCACCAATTCATCTAATAGTGGCAAAGCGTTACGATTGGACTTATTAAGTAAATATGATTTCGCCAACATGTATAGGGCGAAACTATCTTCACCCAACTCTAAACTGCGTTTAAATAAAACGATTGCTTTACTATACCGTTTGTTATGGTAAAAATTTAAGGCCTCATCTATGTTAATCTGCGAGATTAAATCATAATGGGCTTGATTATCTCGTACAAACTGATCATTATCCGCCTTTATCTTTGCTTTGATAGCTGCTTTTACGGCATCTTTTTTTGTTTGTTCTTGGGGATTGAGGTTATTTAGACCCAACAATATTTTTGATTCTAATAAATAGGTTTGCGGATCTTTCGTTTGATTTTTATCCTGTTTCGCTTTTTCAATTCGTCTAAATGCTTTTTCATACTTTCCGTCTTCATAGCATTCCTTCGCTTTGGTGTAATGCTTGTTCTGTGCATGAAGCGAAACAACCCCAAAGGTTAAAAAAGCGATACATATCCATTGAATGTGTTTTTTCATTGATTTATTATTGAACGAAACTAAAACCTGTTTTGATATAATTATTCAAGACTTTTATACATTTTGCAATTCATTAAGGCTCATCGCTTCGGCTTTTGCAAGAAAATAAGTCTTGGTTTGTTTCCAAGTTTCTGCAAACAATTCGCTCGACCTATACGCATCTAAGGCCTCATCGCTTTGCCAAACACTATAGGTATAAATCACATTCGTTTCGTTTTGATCCATCAATAGTTGCAGATGGGTACAACCCTCAAAGTTTCGAATGTGCTGCTTTCTCTGGTTAAACATATCCATGAAATCACTAACCTGTTCAGGTACAAAAGTCATTTTAACCAATCTTGCTATCATTCTTTTTCGATAAATATATATTTGCCTCGATCTAACCCCAACAATCTACTCGCGTTGCCTTTATTTACACCAATAACAAGATGAGTTCGTGTACTGTCAAAAAAGGCTAGAATATCTCCATCTTGAACATCGCTAATTCGCTCGGACACCTTTCTTATTTGCTCATCTCGTTTAATCCGTATTGAGTATGCACCTTTATCTACTTGTGATTTAAAGAGCGCCTCACTAATGTTTGTATATAAATTGCCGAAACGATCTACATGTATTATTGCCCCTTTAATCAGCTTATCGTCATACTGCGGACTTTCAGCAATACGCTGAATCATTTCAAGTGGATCATTTAATTGATTGAACCATTGGTTATCTCCAGAAATGTTCGATAGAACTTGGGCCAAATCCATTCCTTCTTCTACAATTTTGTAGTCGGTTTCCTTCAAAGGCAAGAACATAGGTAATAAGCCGTTATCAGGAGCCATGAAATATCTTTCTTGACATTTTGCAAGGATATACCCTTTATTTCTGCTTATTGAAGTGCCCACTAGCAAGGCAAAGCAAGTCCCCTCATCAAATTTTGTCCAAAGCATGTTAATAAAAAAATAGGCCTCCATAATATCAAATGGCCTTACTTCATGCGTTAAATCAACATTTTCAAAACGATCAGACACACTTAACAAGCTGGATTTCAAATGAATAAGCTCAAAGGAGGAATTCCCATAATCGGATAAAAGGGCGACTTTTTTCAAGGAGAAAATTACGTTATTTTCGTTGCACAAATATATTATTGTTAACTAATAAAAGAGGCTGATTGTTAGAAAAACTGATTACCGTAGAAAATGTGAACCCCCAATTTCTCTTTGGGGTGAATAACAGCAATATTAATTTCATTAAAAAACGCTTCCCGAAACTGAAGATAGTTGCAAGAGGAAGTGAACTAAAGCTCATAGGTGACGAAAGCGAGATAATGGCTTTTTCATCCAAGTTTGACAAATTATTGGAGTATGCCTCACGCAGACTTGATATTAATGAAGATGTGTTGGAAAAAATCTTTGAAGGAGATCTTGAAAAAAAGGTTTTTAATCCAAACAGCACGAATGAGGAGAACGGTAAACTAAATAACATCATACTTTATGGCAATAATGCCAAAGTGATACGAGCAAGAACTGAAAACCAAGTTAGTTTTGTGAAAGCCGTAGACAAGAATGACATTATTTTCGCTCATGGACCTGCAGGAACAGGTAAAACATATACCGCTGTGGCCCTTGCCGTACGTGCTTTGAGAAATAAGGAAGTGAAACGTATTATTTTGACTAGACCTGCTGTAGAAGCAGGTGAAAGTTTGGGATTCCTCCCAGGAGATTTAAAGGAAAAAATTGATCCTTATCTGCGTCCCTTATATGATGGTTTAGAGGATATGATTCCTTCTGAAAAGCTTAAAGCATATCTTGAATCTGGTGTGATTGAAATTGCCCCAATGGCTTTTATGCGAGGGAGAACCTTAGACAATTGCTATGTAATTCTTGATGAGGCTCAAAATAGTACAACGGCTCAATTAAAAATGTTTTTAACCCGCATGGGGCCTTCTGCCAAAATGATAATAACGGGAGACCTTTCGCAGATTGACTTGCCAAGAAAAAGCAATTCTGGCTTAGTTGAAGCTTCAAAGATATTACGAGATATCAAGGGCATAGCATGGATTAAGTTGACCATTGAAGACGTTGTTCGACATAAACTTGTTAAGTCAATCATCAAAGCCTACCAAACTATAACTGATTCAAATGATTAAACCGAAAATGCACGTTTTAGAACAAACCGCTTTCAATCTTCCTGGACAATCCAACTTTTACAAAGGAAAAGTTCGAGATGTTTATACCATTGACAACACATATTTAGTCATGGTTGCCAGTGATCGTATTTCTGCCTTTGACCATATTCTTCCGCGATGTATTCCATATAAAGGGCAGGTGCTAAATCAAATTGCTTCACGTTTTTTGAATGAGACGAGCCATATAATACCAAACTGGTTGATTACTTCGCCTGATCCACATGTTAGCATTGGAAGAATTTGCGAACCAATTAAAATTGAAATGGTTATTCGCGGATACCTAGCCGGACATGCTTGGCGTACCTATCGAGACGGGAAACGAGAATTATGTGGCGTTAAATTACCCGATGGTCTTAAAGAAAACGACCCTTTACCCACTCCGATTATTACTCCGAGCACAAAAGCGGAAGAAGGACATGATGAGGATATTAGCGCAAAAGAAATTCTATTAAATGGGATTGTAAATGAAAAAACGTGGACTGAATTGTGCCAGAAAACCCACGAATTATTTGATTTTGGCAGCCAACATGCCAAAGATCAAGGATTAATTCTCGTGGACACCAAATATGAATTTGGGATGTTAGATGGAACATTATGCTTGATGGATGAAATACACACACCGGATTCTTCACGATATTTTTATGCAGAAGGATATCAAGAAAGGCAAGATAATGGATTGGCGCAGGAGCAACTTTCAAAAGAATTTGTGCGTCAATGGCTTATAGAACATGGTTTTCAAGGTTTGGATGGGCAAAAAATGCCTAATATACCAGACAGTTTTGTCACAAAAGTTTCGGAACGCTATACGCACTTGTATAAATCGATTGTAGGAACGAAATTTGAAGGCCGTAGTTATCTCGACATTAATGAAAGAGTTGAAGAAAACATTTTAAGCGCATTAAAAGAATTATGAAAAAAATAAAATACATTTTAATAGGGCTATTAGGCCTAGCATTAAACCAAGGGGTTACTGCTCAATTATCCTACAATTATGCCGGAATTGCATACGACAACGTGGCAAATAATAATGCCAATTATACAACTTCGCAAAATGAAGGACTTAGAAGCACGTACCTTAATTTACCAAATGGAATTGCTTTAGACACAAACGGCAGAACCTATATTACCCACTGGAACAGATTAATGCTTATTGATGGATCAAAACTGCGAGGTAGAGCTGGTGGAGCAGGTGACCCTGTTTTTTCTGGTGGACATAGCGATTTAAATAGTATTGCTGGAAGAATGGATGACCCACGAGGAGTTGCCGTTCACCCCGGCACCAATGAGGTATACATTTGCGATTATGGAAATCATCTAATCCGAAAGGTAAGTCGTTACGTAAATTCAAGTAATGCACAAGACCTATCCACATTTGCAGGAACCTATAGCGGTAGTAATTCAGGCTCTACAGATGGTGCATTGGCAAGTGCTAAATTCAATGGGCCTAATGACATTGTTATAATGAACAATGGCGATATGTATATATCTGATGAGGACAATAATACGATTCGTAAAATCTCTGGTGGAATGGTTAGTACCGTTGCTGGTTCAGCTTCTGCCATGGGAGACGTAGATGGTATTGGCGGTGCCGCAAGATTTACCTATCCACGTGGTTTGTGTATTGAAGATCAAAACAATATTCTTATTGCTGATTATAACAATGGCAAAATTAAACGTCTAAATTTAACCACTAAAAATGTAACTACAGTGGTTTCTGGTTTAGTTGGTCCGCAAGATGTGGTTTCCGTTAATGGTAAACTATATATCACCGAAAGAACAAAAATCACCAAATATGAAAATAGTACTAAATCTATTTTTGCGGGTGATGGATTTGCTGCGGACACAACAGCTGGTACTTTATCTCAAACTCGATTTACAGATCTTCGAAAAATCCTTTATAATGCTAAAGAAGATGCCTTCTATGTTGCAGATTATCGCTATGGGATCATCAAAAAAATCGAACTATTTGAAAAACCTATTGTAAAGTTTACTGCAACACCTACAAGTGCTTCGGTTAGCCAGGTGGTAAGTATTGTAGACCAAACAACCAATCGAAAAGGAACGCGTAAATGGGTGATTACACCTGCCAATTATACCCTAGTTAACTCAACCACCTTAAACTCAGAGACGGTTCAAGTTGAGTTTAGTCAAACAGGATCATACACGGTTAAACTTACCTATACTTACTCAGGTGGTTCAGAAGAATTAAAGAAAAGTGGTTATATCAATGTATCCATTATAAATGCTCCCCCAGTAGCAGATTTTGTTGCCGACCGGGTTCTTCAACGTGCAAATACAGATATTACCTTAACGGATTTAAGCAGTAACACACCAACATCTAGACTTTGGACCATCACACCATCTGCAGGTGTTACGTTTCAAAGTGGTACAGATAACACATCTAAATTTCCTGTTTTACAATTTGCTAACGAAGGAAAATACACCGTTAAGTTAACTGCAACAAATGCCAATGGAAGCGATGATGAAATAAAAACGGATTATATCACTATTAACAATACTGCTTCGGTTCAATTGACTAATATTAATCCATTGAGCATCTATCCACAACCTGCAAGTAATTCGGTTCAAATAAACGGCGTTTCAAACGCATTGAGTTTTACCATCTATAACTTGAATGGGCAACGTGTATTAGGCGGCTCTGTTATTGAAAATCAGGTAAATGTAAGCAGACTAAATGCTGGCATTTATTCAATTATGGTTGAAGATGCTCAGGGCAATCTATATAAATCGAAACTTCTTTTAAATTAAGATTATACAAACAAAACAAAAAGTCTGGTTTTCTATAAACCAGACTTTTTTTATGCCAAATTATTTATGATTTGACCAACATCGAAAGAGCTGTTTCCGCTCACAATCAGGTCAGCTTGAGTTTTTTTAGGCAGAATACACTGTTCGTATGCGGGTACAAAATGGTTTATCCACTGATATCGAATAAGTTCACTTTCGATATTCCTTTCCTCAACATCCCTTTTGAGACGTCTTTTAAACATGATGTCTATATCGGTTTCCACAAAAATCAACACATCAATTAAGGCAGTAATCTCTGGTCTTTCGAAAAGAAAAATCCCTTCGGTAATAAGAAAGTTCTTTGGCTCAATTTTCACCAACTCCTGCTCAGCATCAGGGTTATTAAAATCATACTTCACAATTTCTAACCTATTACTAGCCCCTTTTAAAAGTATCAAATCCTTTTCAAACTGATCAAGGTTTAAACTTGTGGGTAAGTCAAAATTATGATAACCATTCGTATCAATGAATTGTTCTTGGAGCGGTTTATAGTAATCATCTAAACTTAATATTGGTGTGCTCGGCTCCAATTGACTCATCAATTCATTTGCTAAAGTAGTTTTTCCACTTCCGCTGCCGCCGGCAATTCCAATCACTTTAATATTCAAACCCCCACAAATAAAATCAAATCTTCTTAAAAGAGCATCTAGGAGGCAAAAACTTCGCTTAACTTTGCCCGGCATAGATGAGAGAATTACAAAGGCTCAATAAGTATTTGCTGAGATATAAATTGCCCCTCCTAATTGGTCTGGCTTGTATCATTTTTGCCAATATTCTAGGGGTATCTATACCCTATTTTATACGTAATTTGACCAATTACTGCATTGCTTCAAACGAAATAAAGCAAAGCATCAGCTCATTCGAGTATGTACGAATATTTCAACTTGAAAGCTTTCGAAGAATACTACTATTTGTTGCCATTTTAGTTGGGCTTGCATTGACAAAAGGGGTATTTATGTTTTTCATGCGACAAGGTATCATTAAAATTTCACGAAAAATTGAATACGACCTAAAACGGGATATATTCAAACATTACCTAGAATTAAGTCCATCTTTCTATCTGAAAAATTTTACTGGCGATTTAATGAGCCGAATCAGTGAAGACGTTAGCAGGGCCCGAGAGTACCTCGGTCCAGCAATTATGTACACCATCAACTTAGCCTTCACCTTTACCTTTGTTTTCTACATGATGTTTAGCGTAAATGCTAAGTTATCTCTTTTAGTCCTAATTCCGGTGCCTATTTTGGTGGTACTCATTTACTATGTCAGTAGATATATAAATACACAGAGTACAGTGATTGAACAAACCTTGTCAAAGCTGTCGGTTTCATCACAAGAGTCCTTTTCAGGGATTCGAGTCATTAAAAGTTTCGCAAAAGAAAATTCGTTTATCAAACGGTTCAGCATTTTAGGTAAGCTTTATCAAAATGAAAATATCAAATTAATTAAAGCGCAAAGCTTGTTTATGCCTTTAATGATCGGGTTAATAGGTGTAAGTAATATCACCGTAATTTATTTTGGTGCTAAAGGGGTAGTGGATGGTAGTTTTAGCTATGGAAATATTGCCGAGTTTATCATTTATGTCAATATGCTTACTTGGCCTGTAGCTTCACTGGGCTGGGTAACTGCATTAGTTCAAAGAGCAGCCGCCTCACAAAAAAGGATTAATGAGTTTATGGATGCAACTGTGGATCTAACTTCAGGCTCCAATGACATTGAATTTAAACGGCATTTAAACTTGAACAATGTTTCATTTCGGTATAGTGAATCAAGTGAGCATGTATTAGAGCATATTTCATTAAGTATACGAAAAGGAGCAAAAATTGGCATAATCGGTAAAACCGCTTCAGGTAAAAGTACATTACTTCACCTCATTGCGCGTTTATATGACCCTACAGAAGGCTCATTGCAGATTGATGACCAAGACTACCAATCCATTAAATTAGAATCGTTACGAGAAACCATTGCCTATGTGCCACAAGAAACGTTCTTGTTCTCAGATACTATTCAAAACAACATTACACTATATCAAGAAAACGGTTCTACAACTGATGTATTGAAGGCGGCACAGGTATATCAAAGCTTTAGTGATTTCAAGGATGGAACTCAAACCGAAATAGGCGAACGTGGCGTGACGCTATCAGGAGGCCAAAAACAACGGCTTGCCATTGCCAGAGGTTTATACAAGTCAGCCGATTTGCTTTTATTTGATGATGTCTTTAGTGCATTAGATAGCCAAACCGAGCAAAAAATTGTGAAATATTTAATAGAGGACAATAGCAAAACAATTCTAATCAGTACGCATAGAATGTCTATTCTACCGCTCTTGGATAAGGTAGGCGTAATATGGCAAGGAAAGTTAATTGGTATGGACCACATTGATCAATTAGTCGAAAAATTTCCATATGAATTGAATGAAATTCTTCAATCCGAACAAAAAAAATCCAATCAAGGCGAATAAAACAGGCCTTTTTCCGTATTTTTGAAATACAAATTCAATAATATGGAGAACGGAAACAGTGCGTATCAGGACAGAGAGGATGAGATTTTCTCAAAAAAAGTTAGAGCAGGGCGAAGAACTTATTTCTTTGATGTTAAATCTACGAGAAACAACGATTACTATGTAACCATTACTGAAAGTAAGAGAAAGAGCGAAGACGGATCATTTATCAAGCATAAAATTTTCTTATACAAAGAAGACTTTAATAAGTTTTCTCAAGCTTTACAAGAAACATTAGGACACGTAAAAAGTGAGTTGATGCCAGAGTATGACTATGATGAGTTCATGGACAAAGAGGAAGAAACCAATAACGAATAATTCCTAATTACAATTTGCTTCAGTCTTGATTTAACAAGGTTTTAGCATTTGCAATTGCAGTTGCAGAAATATTAGAACCGCTAAGCATTTCAGCTATGGCTTCTATTTGGCTATGCTTATCTAAAACTTTAAGTCGGGTTAAGGTCTGATTATGTTCCTCTTGTTTGTATACATAGAAATGTGAATCAGCTGAGCTGGCCACTTGGGGTGAGTGTGTGATGGAAATAACTTGCTGGGTTTGTCCCATTTCATTAAAAAGTTCCCCTACCTTCTTAGCTACTTTCCCGGAAACTCCCGTATCTATTTCATCAAATATTAAGGTTCCCGATTTTTGATTAACAATTGACTTTAGCACCAAGGCCAACCTAGACGTTTCACCTCCGCTTGCCACTTTTGATAAAGCTTGAGCAGCTCGATTCTTATTTGCAGAAAACAAAATTGATATGGTATCCATTCCTGTTTCAACCAAATCGATGCTAGGTCTTAACTCAATAGTAAAGCTGGCATTTGGCATTTCCAACTCGCTTAAGTTTTCTTGAATTCTTTTCTCCAATGACGGTATAGCCTTTTTCCTCAAACCAGATAGCTGAGTAGCTAGGCGATGAAGCATCCCTTCTTTTTCTACAATTAAACCTCGCATTTTTTCAATATCCTCTACCAATTGCACCCCAGTTAATTGTTGATCGGCCAAAAAGGAATGCGTTTGCATTAATTCATGTACAGATTTTGATTGGTGTTTCTTGAATAAATCTTGAAGTAATGAAAAACGAGCTTCAACTGACCGAAGTTGCTCTTCATCCAAATCCAATCCACTGGTTTCTCTATCAATTTCTTTTGCTAAATCTTCCAATTCAATTATTATTTGTTTGTAGCGTTGATAGAGCTGCTTATTGGGAAGAAAGGTATCCAGTTTTAAAATTGATTTATCATGTTCCGATAATTGATTTACAATACTTTGTTCTGCTAGAGAAAAATAATTATTCAATTCAAAACCCAATTGTTTTATTATTTCAGCATTACTCAATACATCAATTTCCTCCTCCAAACCTTCATCACTTACAACGGGTTCAAACTCATCCAATTCTTTGAGTAGGAATTGACGGTAATCATGCTCTTTATCCTTGCTTTCTTTTGTGTTCATCAATTGAACGAGCTGCAATCGCAATTGCACGAGTTGTTTAAAACCATTGGTGTATTTTTCTCTTAAATCCTTTGCACCAGCCCATTGGTCTAATATTTCTAGCTGATTAGCGGACTTAAATATTTCCAATGTTTCATTTTGGTTATGAATGCTGATTATACTTGCGGCTAATGTTCTAACCTGTAGCAAAGATGCCGGTGTATCATTGATAAAACTTCTTGACTTACCGGTAGAAGTGATTTCTCTTCTTAATATGATGAACTCATCTTCATCAAAGTCGTATAGCTTAAAAAAGTTCTTTACGGCTGCATTTTGAATCTGAAACTCTGCCTCAATAACACATTTGCGCGCTGAATCTAAGATATGATTGCTTTCTGCACGTTTCCCAAGTACCAAACCCAGTGCATCAAAAATAATTGTTTTTCCTGCTCCGGTCTCACCAGTTACCACATTAAATCCCTTTGTTGGCTCAAAAACAAGATGATCAATCAATGCAAAATTTTGTATGTCTAAAGACCTTAACATATTATAAACTCAATACTCTTGCAACTTTCCATAAATTCTTATCCAAATGATCATATTCTTGAATTGCATCTTGGAAAGGTGTTTGACTTAGTTCACCTTTTCTATATCCCAGTGCCTTGCCTCTATTGCCTTGTTTCAACTGCATAACCGCTTCATAGCCCAATTTAGAGGCCAACAGTCGGTCTCCAGCAGTAGGGCTGCCTCCCCGTTGAATATGACCTAAGATGGATACCCGAATATCTAAATAAGGGAAATTAGTTCGCACCTCTTCTGCTAAATCCAATGCATTGCCTTCTTTATTGCCCTCGGTTACAATGACAATACTAAACAGTTTTTGCCGCGTATTCTTACTCTTAAAATATTCAAGTAATTTTTCCTTGTCATCATAAATCTCCGGGATTAAAATCGACTCTGCACCAACTGCCATTCCTACATTCAACCCAATGAATCCTGAATCGCGACCCATCACTTCAACAAAGAATACCCGCTCATGCGCATCTGCTGTATCCCTAATTTTATCAATGGCATTGACGGCATTATTCAATGCAGTATCATATCCGATAGTAAAATCGGTGCCATAAATATCATTATCAATGGTTCCTGGCAAACCGACGATGGGTATGCCACTCTCCTCTCCCAGCAATTGTGCCCCTGCATAAGTTCCGTTGCCACCTATTGCAACAATGGCATCAATTTTATGCTTACGCAGGTTTTGAATAGCCAAAGCTCTACCTTCTGCAGTTCTAAATTCTTCTGACCTTGCTGATTTTAATATCGTTCCCCCACGTTGTATAATATTTGCCACAGAAAAGGAGTCCAGTGCTTTAAACTCGTCATGTATCATTCCGTAGTACCCACGATAGATTCCAAATACATTGATATCTTCATGAATAGCCGTTCTAACCACAGCGCGTATTGCAGCATTCATACCCGGTGCATCTCCCCCAGATGTAAAAACGGCAATATTCTTAAGTGTAGATGGCATTGGACAAATTTAAGTTTAAGGCATAAAAAAAGTCCTACGATTGTAGGACTTTTTTTTATTCGTTCGAAATACTATTTAGTAATATCGATAGTTTTAACTTTAACCTCAACGTGGTCATCATTTACACCAGTTGCATCATCAACATTAACCACATAAATTAAGAAGTATCTGTCTTTTGATCCACCTTTAACGATGTACATATTATCTTTAGCAAGCGTTTCTGTTACAGTTGTTACGGTTTTAGAACTAAAATAGTTAACGATGGCACTATATTTTGTAGTTGTTGCATAATCTAAGCCACCGGTTACTTTAACAAAAGTAGCACCTGTTTTAGATTGCCATTTCGGAGCATAAACATCTCCTGAACCAGCTGTATTATCAAAAACATCTTTCTTTCCATCATCAGGATCAGCAGCAGAATAAACTACTAAATCATCTAAATCAAAAGCAGAAGATGGACGCGTACTTTGGAATCTGTAAATCTTTCTGTTGGATTGTCCCATTCCAGAAGCTACATAATCAATCAACGTTTGATCAGCACCCTGTACAGTAATTGTAAAAGAAGCACTTCCTGTTTTACCATCCGCATCAGTTGCTGTGATAGTCCACCCTTCAGTTCCTGGGGTAGGAATAACTTTACGTACAAAATCCATGTTAATTACTTTATCATTCACGGTAGTATCTAATACAGTAAAAGTAGAACCGGAAATGGTTACTTGAAATTTAACGTTTTTGATTCTTCGATCGTGATTAATAATAACACCTGCTTTTAAAGTGCTGTCTGGTGTAACGGTAACATTAGAAGAAGTGTACCCTGCGGTGGTTTTAAGGTTAACTGCTGGGTCTGGTTTCGGATCATCCGTGTCTTCGGTTCCGCATGAAGCTAAAAATGTAACAGCTGCAGTTGCTATTAACATTGAATAAAATTTGAATCTTTTCATTATATAAGTTTTTTCTTTATTGTTTGTGCAAAAGTAAGGCAATTTATTATTGAATTCCAATTTACTTTTGTAAGGAAAATGCACGTCATTTTACTCTCATTCCTACCTCAATCGCTTAACAGCACAGACGCGATAATCATTGCATTATTCCTTTTGGCCTCTCTAACAATCTCACTAATTGTTAGAAAAAAAGCATCTCAGTCGGGGTCGTCTTTTTTTGTGGGAAACCGGAATCTTAAATGGTATGTAATTGGCTTGAGTATGGTGGCAACCACATTTGCAGCCGATACCCCCTTGGCGGTTGCCGAACTAGTTGGAAAGAAGGGAATATCAGGAAATTGGGTCTGGTGGTATGGCATGATTGGAGGTATTTTAACCGCTATTTTCTTTAGTCACCTGTGGCGGAGAAGTAGAGTGGTGACGGAAAACGAGTTTATTTCACTGCGTTACTTTGGTTCTGCTGCAAAAAATTTACGCATTGCTAAGGCCCTTTATTTAGGTGTTTTTATGAATGTGGTTATAATGGGCTGGGTCAATCTAGCCATGATTACTATTTTTCAGCATTTCTTTGGTATAGAGGCCGGAGACGCCTTTATGCTAACTGCAGGACTGATGGTCTTGGTAATGATATATTCTTCCATAAGCGGTTTTCTTGGAGTGGTTTATACTGACATTCTACAGTTTATTTTGGCGCTTACCGCAAGCATTGTGCTAGCATATATGGTTTTGGATCTACCGGAAATAGGTGGACTTTCTGGACTGAAAGCTCAAATTCCGGCAGATAAACTTGCCTTTTTCCCAAGCTTCAATTTTGACGATGGTATAGAAAAACCCTTTTTGGAATTTTTAACATTAATCGGTGTTGTGTGGTGGGCAAGCTGGTATCCAGGTCAAGAGCCCGGTGGTGGAGGTTATATTGCCCAACGAATGGCTGCTGCCAAAGATGAAAAAAATGCCACCCTTGCTACACTATTTTTCCAAATTGCCCATATCTGCATTCGTCCTTGGCCGTGGATTATTGTTGCTTTAGCTTGCATGGTTCTATATCCAGAATTGAATGGGGATGACTTTAAAAACGGGTATGTTTTTGCTATGAGAGATCACCTTCCCAACGGGTTCAAAGGGCTCATGTTAGTTGGTTTTATTGGGGCATATATGAGTACTATCTCAACCCACTTGAATTGGGGCGCTTCTTATATCGTGAATGATGTTATCAAACTAAAGAGACCTTCGATTTCAGGTAAAATGGAGGTTATGTATGGAAGAATGGTAACCATACTATTAATGATTTGTGCAGCCATTGTGTGTCTATTTATGGATTCCATTTCAGATATGTGGATCTTCATCATGGAATGTGGAGCTGGTTTAGGACTGGTATTGATTCTGCGCTGGTACTGGTGGCGCATTAATGCTTGGTCAGAGATTTCGGCAACCATTGCTCCTGCTGTATTTTATACCATTCTTCAAATTATCAATTTAAAGATGAGCTATTTGAACAGTGATGGTGAACTCATTTCTTGGAAATATGCAGAAGCCCCGTATAGCATCTTAATTGTGGTTGTATTTACGACTGCAACATGGCTCATCGTAACATATATGACCTCTGGAAAAGAATCCAAGGAAGAAAGAGCGCATTTAATAAAATTCTACCAACAAATTCGTCCACAAGGAAAATGGAACACCATTGCGCTACAGGCAAAAGGTCAAGTTAATAATAAATCGTTGTATTTTAAATTCATCCTTTGGATTGCCATATTAACCTTTGGGTATAATGCACTATTCATCATTGGCAATATTCTGCTTTCCAATCCAACCGCAATCCAAATCAATGCAGTCTTGTTGGCGGTTAGTGGAATTCTATCCTTTTATCTAATCAGATATAAGAACGTCTTCGAAAATTAAGACAATAAGACATCAATATCTGCCCTTTTGTCCTGTTTCGGTCTTGGCATATCTATTGACGTTTACTTAATAAGTAATTTACATTATGAGCTTTAAAAAAATGATTCATTTGACTTCTAAGGATATTGATATTGAAAATATGGACGGGCCTGAGTTTATGCCCCTGCTTTCTAAAGAAGAGGAAAATGAGATGAATAAGGAAAAAGTTCCTCAGGAGCTATCTATTTTACCTATTCGCAATACTGTACTTTTTCCAGGTGTCATTTTCCCGATTTCGGTAGGAAGAGACAAATCCATAAAACTAGTAAAACAGGCCTTTAAAGGCAATAAGAAGATTGGGGTTGTAAGTCAGAAGAAAAGTGAAGTTGAAGATCCTGGTTTTGACGATTTATATCAAATTGGAACATTAGCACATATAGTTAAAATGTTGCGCATGCCTGATGGTAACATTACGCTTATTATTCAAGGCAAGCGAAGAATAGAACTTCTTGAAGCCACACAAACCGAACCATTCATGAAGGCAAAGGTTAAAGCAATTGCCAATGCTACAGAGAAAAGAGACAAGGAGTTTAAGGCCATGATGTCGAGCATTCGAGATATGAGCTTAAAGATCATTGAATTGAGTCCAAATATTCCTTCTGAGGCTTCTTTCGCCATTAAGAATATTGAAAGCGACAGTTTCTTGATCAACTTTGTTTCTGGCAACCTCAATATTAATAACAATGACAAACAAGCCATTTTAGAAAGTGCTACACTCAAAGAACGTGCAGAGCTGGTTTTAAGTCATCTGGATAAAGAGATTCAGGAATTAGAATTAAAAGATGAGATCCAAAATAAGGTAAGACTAGATATGGATAAACAGCAGAAAGAATACTTTCTGCAACAACAAATCAGAGCAATTCAAGAAGAATTAGGCCAAGATAGTCCTGATAAAGAAATTCAAAATCTAAGGCTTCGTGGAAAGAAGAAGAAATGGAAAACAGATATTGACGAACATTTCAATAAAGAATTGGATAAACTTTCTCGAATTAATCCTGCTTCACCGGATTATTCTGTAAGTTTAAATTACGCCCAATTATTACTCGACCTACCTTGGGATGATTACACTAAGGATAATTTTGACCTGAAGCGTGCTAAAAAGGTACTGGACAATGATCATTATGGTCTAGAGAAGGTGAAAGATCGCATATTGGAATATTTAGCCACCTTGAAATTAAAAGGCGACATGAAAAGTCCGATCATTTGTTTGCACGGACCTCCAGGTGTTGGAAAAACCTCTTTGGGCAAATCAATAGCCAGAGCCCTTAACCGGAAATATGTACGAATGAGTTTAGGCGGCATGAGCGATGAATCTGAAATACGTGGACATCGCAAAACATATATAGGTGCTATGCCAGGTAGGATTATTCAAAATATTAAAAAGGCCAAAACGTCCAATCCTGTATTTGTATTGGATGAGGTTGATAAATTGGTTAGAGATTTTAAAGGTGACCCATCAAGCGCCCTGTTGGAAACCTTAGACCCTGAACAAAATTCTACATTCTATGATAATTATTTGGAAGTGGACTATGACTTGAGTAAAGTGATGTTCATTGCCACTGCAAATTCATTGGAGACCATTCAACCTGCTTTATTAGATCGTATGGAGATTATTGACATTAGCGGTTATACTGTTGAAGAAAAGGTGCAAATTGCGAAAAAGCACCTACTTCCAAAACAAATAAAAGCACATGGCTTGACCAAGGATGATCTAAAAATTGAAGGCAAAGTGCTTTCTCAAATAGTAGAAGATTATACGCGTGAATCTGGGGTTAGAAGCCTAGATAAAAAACTTGCAGCCGTTGCTCGTAATACAGCAAAATGCAAGGTAATGAATGAAAAATATAACCCAAAAATATCCGGTGATGATATTGAACGCATTTTGGGAGCAGAAAAAATAGAAAAAGAAATCTATAATGGAAATGATACCGCAGGTGTGGTTACCGGACTGGCATGGTCCTCAGTTGGAGGCTCTATTCTTTTTGTAGAAAGCACCTTAACACAAGGCAAGGGCAAATTACAACTAACAGGTCAATTAGGTGATGTAATGAAAGAGTCCGCATCAACTGCCTATACTTATCTAAAATCGAATTGCAACAAGTTGAATTTGAATCCAGCTATTTTTGACAATTATGATCTTCACATACATTTCCCGGCTGGATCAACACCAAAAGACGGTCCAAGTGCAGGAATCACCATTCTTACCTCACTAGCTTCTCTTTATACACAACGAAAAGTTAAGAACAAATTAGCTATGACTGGCGAAATTACTTTGCGCGGAAAGGTTCTGCCGGTAGGTGGTATTAAGGAAAAAATTCTTGCAGCTAAACGAGCAGGAATTGCGGAAATATTGATGAGCTCAAGTAATAAAAAAGATATTGACAATATTCCATCCCAATACTTGAAAGGTCTAAAATTTACCTATGTAGATAGTATGCAAGAAGTCTTAGATCAAGCCTTGTTAAGCACAAAAGTGAACAACGCTAGAGTTTGGAACAGCGATATCACGAAATAATTTGATTCATTCCATCTGGGTGATTCAGGGAATTAGAAGTTTTTTTGAACCTCCATCATATCGGAGAACGTAAATTCCGGTTTTCAGATTTAACCGTGTATCATACGATTTAGGATAACCTGAAAATGCAACTCGCTCACCCACTAGATTATACAATTGCCAGTTTTGTTCTTTAGGTATAAATAATTGACCTGCTGTAACGATGAATTTTAATGTGGAAGGTTGCTTTTTTTTAACTCCAACCAATCGGATACATTCCTTTCTTAGGACTTCAATCTGAGCTCGAATAGAGTCCAACGTCATAAAAACACTATCCCCAGGACATGCGGTTGCGCACCCTTGTCGATGTCCAGCAATATGATCCAAGTATGGATCGGTTGGACTGGGATGCTGAGTTGAGTCCAAGGCACTTCTCTCCTCTTGAAAAAATATCCAAGCAATCACTTTCTTAAGCGAATTTAACATCGTATCCGAAGGTTTGATATCATTAAAATTACCTATTAAACCAATCCCAGCAGTCCCATCATTTTTACCGCAAAAATGAGCTCCTTTTACATTGTACTGAGGTCCATTCAGATTTTGTTTATCACGACCGATAAATACCGTACCATCAAAAGCAATTAAAAAATTATACCCAATATCATCCCACCCATTTACTTGAGTGTGTTGCACATAGTAATTCCTAACCAATGTTGTATAGTTGGTGTTTCCATTGCCTCCGGCTGAATGGTGCACAATGCAATGTCTCAACTGTGTGCCCAGTGGGTTTGGTGCAGGATCTGCAAGACCTTGACGCCATTGGGAAGGATGTACCATTACTGGTTGACTGCACATATTTCTTCGATCCACTTTTGGGTTTTTGGAAGGTACTTCGGGCACATGCTGAAAAATGACCTGAAGTTGAACTCCCTTACAGTTGATCAATTCCAGAACTGAATCCGTTTTTACATAAAGTATGGTCTGACTATAATCTTCATTAATCACATGTTCATCCCATACTATATCTGCATTTATGCCCTGAACCCTGATTCCTTGGGCAAATGGTTTTATAACCCGAATGGTAAATGCGGTAAACTGATTTGTTTCAATGTGCAAATGATTATTGGTTGGACTGTAATCTTTAAACCAGACTTTCTGAGCATGTGATCGTTGGATAATAACGCAAAAGAGGATTAGCAAAACTAAACGTATAGATGATTTCATCCATTCTTTACTTAGCCCTATTTCTTTCATTTTATATCCTTTTGTATATGAATGAGTTAAACAATTTCACTTCAGAAAGCACATTTTTTTCAACCAATTGCAAATTTAACTCTGTGCGATCTATTAACCGCTCAATATTCGTATTCAAGTCAAACATGCTCCACTTAGTGAAGGTATTCACCCAACGATTCGTTTTTTTCAATTTATTATCTGAAGCATCTATAATAGAGAGTACCCCACTTTCTTTTATTAAATCTGCTGCATTTTTTAGCATACTTTCAGGATTAGAAGTTACGGATAAACAAAAATGAAGGCACACCGCATCAAATTTCGTCTCCTCTTTGTATTGATTGATGTCTTCATGGATAAACGTGATTTTCGGTCTTTTGCCAAATTTTCTTTTCGCCTTATTTACCATCCCTTTTGCAGCATCAAGATAAACAATTTGTGCGTTTTTTGGGAAATATGGAATATCCACCCCATCACCCCCGCCAACCAATAAAACTCGCATAGATTCGATATTAATAATTCTAACAATTGATTCTATTTGCTTTTTTCTGCCCAGTCTAAATAAACGAGAGATCCAAGGATAAAGTGGAGCATAAAGAGTAAATAGTTGGTTAAAGTATTTCTGACTAGGCAAAATATCACCTAATTAAATGAAGCGTACCAGACTGGGTATACAGCTTATCGTCAAAACCAGTGAATTTCACCAAGTACATATAAACATCCATCTGGCAATTTTCATTTTTATAGGTACCATCCCAACCTTCATTTGGATCATTCGAGCGATACAATAATTCGCCCCATCGATTGAAAACACTAATTTCTATGGATTTTATACTTCCTATAGTTACTCTGAAGTCATCGTTCAATCCATCCCCATTAACTGAGAACGCATTTGGAATCCATACCACTGGATCAAAATCGAAACAGACCTCATTGCTCCATGAGAAGGTGTCTTGTCCGCTGGAGTTGCTCTGAATGGCCTTAATCCGATAACATTGCGTATAGTTATCTAAACCATTTGCTAGGTCAATGTTTGGCTGAGCGTCAGCAAATGTTTCGATCTTTGTCCAACCTGATTTCCCTGGTAAGTATCGGTGCAATTCATATTCTGAAACACCATTCGTCCAGCCTGAATAATCTGTAAAGTTCATATTAACTTCATAGGGTCCAGTTTTACTGCCAAGTAATAGCACATTCACATGACTATCAGAAACAATTTGTTGATTGCAAAGGTCATAACCTACTATTCTATATTCAAATGCCGTGTTGTCTGTATTAAGCGGTTGTTCTATGAAGCTATCTTGCGGATGGTTTACTTCCCCTACTTTGGTAAAATTAGCAGAACTTCCTCTCACTCTTTTTTGTATTTCAAACTTGCTGTTATATCTCGGAGCATTATTGAGCGTCCAATAGATGCGCATAGATCGATCATCACCTGGTGGTGGATTAACCGTCACAACATCAAATTTAATACTAGGGCGATCGGCAAATACGACTAAAGATTGTGTGTCACCTAGGCAGCCAAAATCTGATGTTTCCAATACCTTAATTGAATTCAATTGCTGACCTGACCAGTTGATGGATGTGCTACTTATTGTGCTTGGCGCAGGTGTTTCGACACCGCCATCTACAAACCATTTAAAAGTAGATGTTGCAAAACCCGTTACGCTGTAATCGACATTGTTATAATTTGGATAACAAATGGTTGCTGGACCCAGAATTGGAGTAGTTCTTGGCTTAGGATGAACTATCATCGTGGAATCAACAATGCTTCGTGTACATCCAAATTCCGTTGTTTCTAATACTTCGATGATAAATGTGCCTTCTGCACTTAATGGAAACTGAATGGTATTGGTACCTTGACCTAAAATCCCTGTTGAATCTCCATTGATTTTCCACAGAAAGGAAGAGTTTGTAAAACCAGCAATATTTATTGGAGTTAAAGCTCCTTGATCTTGACAAATAGCAAATATTCCATTCAGCTTATCCGCAGTAGGCAAAGGATGAATAGTTACATTAAGAATATTTGGCAAGCTTATACATTGTACATCATTTACGGTATCCAGACTTTCTTCAATCACAGCTACTTGACCTGGTCCTTGAGCACCCCATAAGACCGTAATAACATTACCCGAATCACCCGCAATGATTGTCCCACCACTCACGGTCCAACGGTACACAGATTTAGGTGTGTTTCTTACATAGTAGTCATGTTGCGTAAACTCACAAACCGAATTCGCCTCTTTGGGAATTTCACCATCCAATGCATATTCAACGTCTACTCGAATTGAATCTGGATCAGATGGACAGCCAAACTGATCAAATGCCATTGCCGAAACAAAATTGGTTGAAAGTGGCCCCCAATTTACAGTAATACTGTCTGTACCCTGACCGCTTCCGATGACACCGTTTGGTCTAACGGACCAGTTATAAGTATAACCTGCTTGCGCATTGGTAACTTTATAGGGCACATCTTGCACATAAGGACATACCGA
The DNA here is from genome assembly GCA_943788195.1 of uncultured Bacteroidia bacterium. Lineage (GTDB taxonomy): Bacteria > Bacteroidota > Bacteroidia > NS11-12g > UBA955 > CALSPH01. Next base: position 1,067,864 of record CALSPH010000001.1, on the reverse strand, counting down.
TTGAATTCCATCTATAACAGGTGGATCTGGCTTATGTACGGTAATATCTAAAAATCCTGTATCACTTACGCAACCTAAAATATTTGTTTGTGTAGCAAATACCTTTGCTGGACCTCTAACACCCCAGTTCACAGTTAATTTATTGGTGCCCTGTCCAGCTAATATTGACCCATTGCTGATGCCCCATAAGGTTGCATTACCCGCCTGCAGGTTGGTCATATCATATATTTCAATACTGTTTTGACAAACATCTCCATTCCCAATCAATATTGGCGCTGGTGGCGATGGACGTAATTCTACTTCAATGGTATCCTTGCTCCCTGGACACCCTTTAACCGATTCTTCTTCAATAAAAATATACCCAATTAAGCCACCGCTCCAATCTACCACCACATTTGCGGTACCTGCACCTGATGTTATACTCCCATTCCCCGAAGTACTCCATTTCAACACAGAGCCTGCAACCCGATTCGATGCGGTATATATTTGACTTAAGGCATTTTCACAAACTGAGGTTGGCCCTGTAATGCGTATATCACTATTAAACGGTTTTACATAAATAGCAACGTTAACAATTTTTCGTTTTGATGGACATCCATCATCAATAGCCTCAAAGCTCATTAAGTAAGGTTCTTCTCTTGCATGCAGACATTCCGTCTGCCAGCAAAATCGACTAGTAACAGTTGACTTACCTGTTTTTTTAGTAAAAGTGCCCTTATTGCCTTTGAAGCCGTTGCTCCCATCTAAAACTTGCCCTGTTCCAGTTAATTCTATGTTATGGTCATCTGCGTCATTAGCAGTTACATCAAAACAGAGTAAATCTCCCGCATCAATGGTATACGATTGATTGTCACCACCTACTATGGTTGGTTTAGCATTTTTGGAACAATCAATCACTAGAATTTGTAATTCCAAACGCACCCTACTCAAAATAACACCATTTCTTCGTTCGATGACCTCAACGGCTAATGCAAAACGCCCAGTTTGCCTAGAAAAGAATGTGGTTAATCCGTTGCTTGAATTAATTTTTGAAACACCGCCTACTCCGTAAGGCAATGCAGTACTATAGCCGGCATTGTATCGCACTGATTTGGGGCCTACATACCGAGGAGCGCAATCTGGAACTGCGTTGCCTTCTGCCCCTGTCCAAGGATCTACCAAGCGGTATTCCAATGCATCCCCATCAGGATCTTTGGCAATATTACTTAGTTCAATGGTATCGTTTACACATATAAACGGAACCGGAACATCAGAGAAATAAGGTGAACTATTTACTGTATTTGTAGGAGGTATGGTTGCTTGATAGGACTGTCCTTGATAAGGCGATCCACTGCCATCATTGGGTAAATTTTTAATATCATTCCTGCAACAGCGTTCCCAAAATAAAACATAGCCAAAATTAGATCGGGGTAGATCAACCAATTTTTCATACACCCCTTGTCTCAAACACGCAGATTGGGTTTCTGGACAATCCGTTCGACCTGGCGGATCTACTTGCTTTTCACTTACTTTTGAAAAAGTAGGTGCCAGTCGCAAATTCTTTGTGCCAAAATTGTCGAAAATACAAATGTTAATGTCATCATCGAAGGGAACCGGAGTTCCATTGGCACCATTGCTTGCGCAATCTCGATAAAGGGTCAATGTGATTTTATACCGAACGTTCCCAGCAGGAGTTGTACCAATATATTGATAACTCATACTACCTCCAACTAAATGAGTTGCAAGCAGTTCTGTTGAGCTGAAAGCAAGTACAAGTAATAGAAAGATTAGTTTTTTAAACATCCGTTGCTGAGACTTACAAATATAACGTTTTATATCTTTCAAAAGTTGTTCCAAAAAATCAAGATACTATCATTTTATGGGTAATAATTCACTATCGGTATATTATGTTGAACTTGATTATATAAAAAAGGAAAAAAAAACGGAAATTGCGCCTGTGATAATCAGAAGCATAGCACCTTTACGTTTTGGATTGGCCGGAGGCGGAACTGATGTTTCCCCCTATTCTGATATTCATGGCGGAGCTATACTGAATGCAACCATAAGTATGTATGCACGGACTACCATTGAACCCAATGACTCTGGTAAAATAGGGCTACATAGCCTAGATAACAATGTTATATTGGAATATAACTCCGATTCAGAATTGCCCATTGACGGGCAATTGGATTTACTCAAGGGAGTTTATAACAGTATTGTTAGAAATTTTAAGCCAAAGAAACCTTTGTCTTTTAAAATGAGCACTTATGTTGACGCCCCTCCCGGTTCAGGGCTTGGTTCATCTTCCACCTTAACAGTTAGTATCATTGGGGCCTTTTGCGAATGGCTTAAAATTCCTTTGGGCGAATATGACATAGCCAAACTTGCTTATGAAATTGAACGAGTTGATTTAGGTCTTGCGGGCGGGAAACAAGATCAGTATGCAGCTACTTTTGGAGGATTCAACTACATGGAATTTTTCGATAATGATAAAGTTATTGTTAATCCATTGCGAATGAAGGATAATATTGTTAATGAACTAGAACATGATTTGGTTTTATACTATACTCAAACCAGTAGATTATCCTCCACGATTATAGAACAGCAAGCAAAAAATGTAACCAACAAGCAAAGTTCCTCTATTGAAGCAATGCACCAATTAAAAAAACAAGCGCAACAAATGAAAGAAGCGCTATTGGTTGGGAAAATCAATGATATTGGAAAAATTCTTGATTTTGGTTGGCGACAGAAAAAACAAATGGCCGAAGGAATTACTAACCCTGAAATAGACCATATATATGAAACTGCTCTTTCTGCCGGAGCTACCGGTGGAAAAATATCGGGTGCTGGAGGTGGTGGATTTATGCTTTGCTTTGCACCAGTAAACAAAAGGTATCAAGTAGCAAAAGCTTTAGAAGAATTAGGCGGTAAAACAATGCCATACCGATTTGTTAAAAACGGACTTACAACATGGAAAATATAGAAAAAATAAAAAATATACTCACTACATCCGCTTCACTTAAGATGGCATTAGCAAAGGATGAGAAATTCATTGCGATGTGTTTAGATAGTGTAGCCAAAATTGTGGATTGCTTTAAGCGTGACGGCAAAGTCATGTTTTGCGGAAATGGCGGAAGTGCTGCAGATGCCCAGCACCTGGCGGCTGAATTTTCTGGTAGGTTTTATCATGACCGTGATCCTCTTTTTGCAGAAGCATTGCATGCAAATACTTCATACTTAACAGCAGTAGCAAATGATTATAGTTTCGCAGAAGTGTATAGCCGTTTGGTAAAAGCAAAATGTAGAAAAGGAGATGTTCTATTTGGAATAAGCACCTCAGGTAACTCAGAAAATATAGTCCGCGCTATAGAACAAGCAAACCAACAAGATGTTCTAACTATAGGCTTTACAGGCGAAAAAGGCGGCAAACTGGCCGAGCTTTGTGACATCTGTTTTAAAGTTCCTTCAAATGACACGCCCCGAATTCAAGAATCACACATCGTTATTGGGCATTTGATCTGTGAGTTAGTGGAGCAAGAATATTTTAAAATATCCAATGCTTAAAGAAGCCATAATTTTGGCAGGAGGCCAGGGTACAAGGCTAAGGAGTGTCATTAGTGATATTCCTAAACCAATGGCTCCCATACATAATGAGCCTTTTCTTAGTTACCTACTTCGACAATGTGCTCGAAACGGCATAAACCATGTTATTCTTTCAGTTGGTTTTAAGTATGAAGTAATTCAAGCACGTTATGCCGATCATTTCCTTGGCATAAAAATAACTTATGCAATTGAAGATGAACAGTTGGGAACGGGTGGCGGAATTCAATATGCCTTATCCTACTGCGAATCAAATGACATTGTTATTTTAAATGGTGATTCATATTTCGATATCAATTTTTCGGTTTTTACTGAATTGCATCTATCCAATAAGAGCAAATTCACTATGGCACTTAAGCCAATGAATAACTTCGATCGTTATGGCTCTGTTGTTCAGGAAAACGGTATAGTTCAAGCGTTTAATGAAAAAGAATTTTGTAAATCTGGATTAATCAATACAGGTATCTATTGTATATCGAAAGAAGATTTCTTGTGTATTGGTTTTACTAGAAAATTCTCCTTTGAACAGGACTTTTTAAGTCAATTTGTGAATCAATGGAAATTCTTAGCCCATGTAGAAGATGCATTTTTCATCGACATTGGTATACCTGAGGATTATCAATCAGCTCAAAAATCTCTGCCTGAGTTATTCAAAGAAACTTCTTAGTTTATCAAAGAATGAGCGATCAGTTCGCACTTCTTTAGCCTCAAAATTTTCAGAATTTCTTAATTTTTCTAAAATCTTTTTCTCTTCTGAACTAACCTTTTCAGGAATATAAACGCCCAAATAAATCAATTGATCACCCGTCCCATATCCATTCAAGTCCGGGAATCCTTTTCCTTTTAATCGGAGAATTTTTCCTGGTTGTGTGCCTGGTTCTATCTTAATCTTTACCTTACCATCCAAAGTTGGCACCTGAACTGAATTACCCAAAGCAGCATCTGAAAAACTAATATTCAAGTTATACAAAACGTTCTTACCATCGCGGATGAAACTATCATGCTGTACTTCTTCAATCAAAACAAGTAAATCACCATTTGGTCCTAAGCCACCTGGCGCTGCATTACCCTGCCCTTGCATAGATAATTGCATTCCATCGGCTACACCAGCAGGGACTTTAATTTTAAGTTCTTGATCCTTGTAAATTAAACCATCTGGATTTGCTCCTGCCGGTCTGCCTGTAACCATTTGCCCGCTGCCATTACATTTTGGGCAAGATGAAGTTGTGGCCATTTGGCCTAAAAAGGTGTTACTTACTTTGCGCACAACCCCTCTTCCTTGGCAAGTGGTACATGTGGATGTTTTTAACCCAGGTGCAGCCACCATTTGCTTTAATTTAATTTTCTTTTCAACACCAGATCGCAAATCTTCCAGGCTGAGCTTTAATTTTATACGAATGTTGGATCCTACATTTGAGTTACGACCGCCTCCGCCACCTCCACCGCCAAAAAATGACTCAAAAGGATTGCCCCCGCCACCAAAAATATCTCCAAACTGACTGAAAATATCATCCATGCTCATTCCACCACCGCTAAAACCGCCACCTCCACCTGCGCCACCCATACCTGCATGGCCAAACTGATCATATCGCTGCTTTTTATCTGCGTTGCTCAGTATTTCATAGGCCTCGGCAGCTTCTTTAAACTTATCTTCGGCACTGGCATCATCTGGATTTTTATCAGGGTGATACTTTAAGGCCAATTTGCGATACGCCTTTTTTATTTCTTCTGCCGAAGCGGATTTACTCACACCTAGCACATCATAATAATCTCTTTTTCCCGACATTCTATTCTCCTATAACTACTTTGGCATAGCGGATAATCTTATCCCCTAGCTTATATCCCTTCTCAACAACATCTACCACTTTTCCTTTTAACTTTTTTTCTGGTGCTGGGATTGTTGTAATGGCCTCATGCATATCCAAATCAAAATCAGCTCCCACTTCAGTATTTAACGGAATAAGTCCTTTACCATTTAAAATCGATTTTAACTTATTCTGAATTAATACTAATCCTTCGGACTCTTTCTCATTCTCAGTAGCTTTTAACGCACGCTCAAAATCATCTAGAACGGGGATCATACTCTGCAATACATCCAAATTAGCCGTATTCATTAATTCGAGGCGCTCTCTAGCAGTTCTTTTTTTATAATTATCAAACTCCGCAAACAGACGCGCAAACTTATCTTTGCTTTCGGCAAGTTCTGTTTCCATGATTTCTATCTTACTAGCTACTTCAGCTTCTGAAGTCTTCGTTTTTTCCTTTGCCAATTTGGCCTTAGTATCCTTTTTTTTGTCTTTCATTCTTGTATAAGAAAAGCTCTAACAATTATGCTAGAGCCTTCAATATTCTTACCAAATCAATGGAAAGTATGATTCTATGTCAATCTGTCACTAATTGCTTGTAAAAACGCTTGATAGTTTCTCTTCTAATTTACTTCCTGTCAATCCTTCCGCAATAATATTCCCTTCTTTATCAATTAAAAACACTTGTGGGATTGATCTTACACCATAGGCTTTAGCCACAGGAGATTTCCATTTCAATAAGTCAGAGACATGGTTGGGCCAAGCAAGACCATCAATGGCAATGGTCTTAATCCAATTTTCTTTGTCAAAATCAAGTGAAACAGATAAAAAAACCAAGTCATCTTGATTTTTAAACTTTTTATAAACCTTCACTAGATTCTTGTTTTCTACTCGACAATCTCTGCACCAAGAAGCCCAAAAATCCAACAATACATATTTCCCTCTAAATGAGTTTAATGAAACATTGTTTCCGGCTGTATCAGCAAGAGTAAATTCCGGGGCCTTTTTAACTATAGCATGTGTTGAATTATACACCCCAGTAACAACACCAAAACCCAGAATAGGTATGCATACAATTAAAAGTGTTTTTATTAATTTCTTCTTATTCATTGTAGTATCTTTATTCAAATCTCTCAATAATCGCACCAATATCCTGTAAACGCTTATCAATAAACTGATAACCTCGATCAATTTGTGTTATGTTGTGAATGGTACTTGTGCCTTCTGCAGCCAAGGCTGCAATTAACATAGAAACGCCAGCACGAATATCAGGAGAAGACATAGTTATACCTCTCAACTTGGCTTGCCGGTCACTACCGATAACAACTGCACGATGCGGGTCACATAGAATGATCTTAGCACCCATATCAATTAAATTGTCGACAAAAAACAAGCGACTTTCAAACATCCATTGATGAATAAGCACTGAACCCTTTGCTTGTGTTGCAGTAATAAGAGCAATCGATATCAAATCAGGTGTAAATGCTGGCCATATCCCATCCCGTATAGTTAACATCGACCCATTTATTAATTTAGATATTTCGTATGAATCCTGTGATGGGATATGAATATCATCCCCAATAAAATTCATTTTGATACCCATTTTCTGGAAAACACTAGGAATAATCCCCAGTTCCTTAATGGCACAATCTTTAATGGTAATATCTGAGTTGGTAGTTGCTGCCAAACCAATGAAACTACCGATTTCAATCATATCGGGCAATATTCTATGGTTACAAGAACCCAATCTTTCAACACCCTGAATCTTCAGTAGGTTTGAACCAATTCCAATAATGTTTGCACCCATGCTGTTCAGCATCTTACATAACTGCTGTAAATAGGGTTCGCAGGCCGCATTGTATATAGTAGTTTCACCTTTTGCCAAGGAAGCTGCCATTACAATGTTTGCTGTTCCAGTAACGGATGCTTCTTCTAAAAGCATATAGGTTCCCTTTAATTCAGATGCATCAACGCTATAAAATTGATCTTTTGAATTATAATCAAAACGGGCACCCAAAGCCTCAAAACCACGAAAGTGCGTATCCAAGTGTCTTCGTCCAATTTTATCCCCTCCTGGCTCAGGAATATAGGCTTTCCCAAATCTTGCCAGTAACGGTCCAACAATCATAATAGAACCTCTTAAACTTGCACCTTGGGCCTTAAAATCATCAGAAAGAAAATACTCCAGATTAATGTTTGCAGCTTTAAATGAATAGGTACCTTGATCAATCTGTTTCACCTCAACACCCATAGCTTTAAGCAGGTCTATCAATTTAACCACATCTCTAATTTGAGGTATGTTGGATATTACTACTTCTTCATCCGTCAGTAAAACCCCTGAAATAACCTGTAAAGCCTCATTCTTCGCTCCTTGAGGTATAATTTCACCCTTTAATTTCTTACCACCTTGTACTTTAAAGAATCCCATTACCTCCTTCTATTATTGTTTTTTTTGTATTTATTATTGTTGTTGTGATTCCTTTTACCCTTCTTTTTGAAAGGTGCATTGACATTCCTTTGACGCAATTCAATATCTGCATTGATTTCATCTTCTGTTAAAGAAATCTTGCCTTGAGAGAGCACTTTTAGGTGCTCTACAATTTGAGTATCACTTACGGCATCGTCATTCCAATTTTTACCAGAATTTTTCATGAATGAACCTAACATATCTATGTAGTTCTTCTTTTGATCCTCATCTTCAATATTTTGAACGTTGTCTACAAGCCTTTGTAAATTTTTGCCATAATATCTAAAACGTATTCGTGATGTTGGATAGGTTAAGGGTTGCGGTTTGCTTTGGTGGGTCACCGTATCTATCACTTCATATGGACAATCTACATCCAATTTAAAATTGGAAATCGCATGTAAATAACTCCAAACTATTTGGTCCCCATTTTCAATCTCTTTAAGCTCTGGATTTATTTGCAACACAGAAATAACTAAGGACTCAGCCAATCTGGTCCGTTTTATTCGGTCCTCAACCTTCATAATATGCTCAACGAATCGCTGTAGATTTCTACCGTATTCGTTAATTAACAGAGGTGGCCGCTGTGAGTTGTACTCTAAACCTTTCATATGCCACAAACCTACGGAAATTAATACGTAATAAACAGTTCTGAATTGGCTGAAAGGCATAAAAAAACTCCATTGATAAATATCAATGGAGTTTCATATATGATTAAACGATGTATTAGTCGTTCAATGGTTTAAAGCTGATGTATTTTTCTTCGCTCAAAGGCGTAAGACTGTATTCGTGTTTTCCACCCAAAGCATCCAATGCCAATAATTTAAGGTTATCATTTGCTAACATAACAATATCATAAATTACAGGAACATGGTATCCAGCGATGATACCATCTGCATTATAGTTTGAACCATTGTTATCCGGTTTCAACTGCATTCTACCATGTTTGGATAAAAAGCTCCAATCTCCTCTTCGTCCAATTTGGTGGATGCTTAATGGATCAGGAATGCTGTTCGCATTGGCTCTACCAGTAGAGTTAGAAACATAGAAATGCATATCTCTAGGATCCACAGATTTAGCTTCACCAGCAATAATATCCATCACTTCAAGACTATATGCACCTGTTCTATTTAACACCAATACATATTGGTAATCTTTAACCACTATTGTACTGTCTAGCATTTGCTGCGTAGTATCTGAAGGGTTTACTATAGTAGTATATCTGTAAAATGTATCATTAGTTACATTGTACCAGCTTTTTCTATCTTCAGATGATCCGCCATCAGGAGTGTAAGTGTAAGCATCTACAACCCATTCGTTCGCAGCTCTATCTCTTTTAGATCTTAGGCTAATCCCCGGTCCTTCTTCATATTTGCAAGCAGTTAACAATACTGACAAAGCAACGATTGAATAAACTATTTTCTTCATTCTCTAATTATTTTGGCACAAATATAAGGCTTACAACCTCATAAATGCAAAAAAGTTTCTTTTTTTTTAGGAACTGATAATCCTTAATTTAGCGAAGCTTAGCACCAATGTTTTTTCACCTACTTCCTCAAATAATACTTTAACCTTCCTCGCATTCCCTTCTCCTTCCAGCAATATAACCTTTCCTTTTCCAAATCGATTGTGTTCAACCTGATCACCAGAATCAATATTTGAGGTATCCCCAGCCTTAAAATTTATATCAATAGGTCGTTTACTGAATTGCGAGGTTACTTTTCCCGTTTTTTGCAAGGAAGAAATCAAACTCTTGTTATTACCAAACCCCTTATTCAAAGCAGAAGGTTGATGTGAACTGGACTTAATGGGCTGTAATTCCAAAAATTGATTGTCAATTTCATCAATAAATCGTGAAGGCTCACAAGAAAGCAAGGAGCCAAACCGAAAGCGAGATGTGGCAAAACTCAGATTAAGCTTTTTCTCTGCACGAGTTATGGCAACATAAAACAATCTTCGCTCCTCTTCCAATTCTGCGCGCGAATTTAGGGCCATTTGAGAAGGAAATAAATTTTCCTCCAAACCCACTATATACACAAAAGGATATTCTAATCCTTTACTTGAGTGGATTGTCATCAATGAAACTTTGGGCGTCTCATTATCTTCCTTTTTATCTGCATCAGTGAGTAACGATATTTCTTGTAAATATGTACTTAAATCCTTACTTAGCTCGGAGGTATCATCTTCCGTAAACTCTTTAATTCCATTGAGTAGTTCAACTAAATTTTCATATTTACTGATTCCTTCAGTAGTTTTATCCTCATGTAAAAATTTAAGTAATCCAGTTTGTTTGGCAACATGGCTAGCGAGATCATAAGCATTATGCGCGTCTTTCATGCTCATGAAACTTTGCATCATTAAAGAAAAACGCTGTACATGAGCTGCAGATCTTCCAATAAGAGGAAATTGAGCTACATTTTTCACCACTTCCCATAAACTCGTATTTCCCTGATTTGAGGTGAGAATTATTTTATCTAAGGTACTGTTCCCTATTTTTCGAGCTGGGTAATTAATGATCCGCTTTAGGGCTGCCTCATCATTTGGGTTCACTACCAAACGTAAATACGCGATTAAATCCTTAACTTCTTTACGTTGGTAAAAGCTTGTACCGCCATATATCCGGTAAGGAATCGATAATTTGCGCAAGGCTTCTTCAAAACTTCTCGATTGATAATTTGTCCGGTATAGTATAACAAAAGAACCATACGATTCTTGGCTTTTCATTCGCTGTTCAAATATACTTTGAACAACCAATCGTCCTTCTTCATTATCCGTGACCGCGCGAATGATTCGTATTTTCTCCCCTTCTTCATTGGACGTCCATACCTCTTTTTCAAGTTGGTCCTTGTTTTTAGCGATGATATGTCCAGCCGCACCAACAATGGTTTGTGTCGATCGATAATTCTGTTCCAGTTTAAAGATGGATGCATCCCTATAATCGCGCTGGAAATTCAATATATTCTGAATCGTAGCACCCCGAAATGAATAAATACTTTGGGCATCATCCCCAACCACACAGATATTTTCGTGAGCAGCTGCCAGTCTTTTGATGATTGAATATTGGCAAATGTTTGTATCCTGATACTCATCCACCATGATGTATTTAAACTTATGCTGATATTTCAGCAAAACATCCGGATGCATACGGAATAATTTGTCTGTGTTCATAAGTAAATCATCAAAATCCATTGCTCCTGCTTTGAAACAGCGGTTAGCATATGCTCGATATATTTCTATAAATTTGGGTCTCCCCGATTTGAAATCATAAGACACCAAATCGGATGCTGATGCATAAGCTTCAGCCGTTATTAGATTGTTTTTTGCATTGGAAATCCTATTATAGATAATATTGGGCTTATAGATTTTATCATCCAATTGCATCTCCTTAATAATTGCCTTAATCAAACTCTTGCTATCATCCGTATCATAGATTGTAAAGCTCGATGGATAATTCAATCGATCTGCTTCAATGCGTAAAATTTTAGCAAAAACGGAGTGAAAAGTGCCCATCCACAGGTTGCGAGCTTCTGAACCACAAATTTCCATTATCCGGGCTTGCATCTCTTTAGCTGCCTTATTGGTAAAAGTTAGGGCCAAGATATTATAAGCAGGTATTTCTTGTCGAATTAAGTGTGCAATTCGATAAGTGAGTACTCTCGTCTTACCAGACCCAGCTCCTGCAATAATCATTACCGGACCACTGGTATGCAATACCGCCTGTTTTTGGGCTTCATTTAAAGAATCTAAGTAAGGAGGAGCTTGCATGAATATAGAGCATGCAAAGGTAGAAATTATTGCATGGCAAATTCACCATTGATCAGATATTTATTTAACTATACAATGAAGTTTTACACAATGCTAAAATCAATTTATATTTGCAGCCCTATGAAAAATGAAGTGAGTGAAATAGTTGATGGAGTTTCCTTGTTGGATATTGCCGAACAAGTTGAATGCCCAGTGTATGTTTACAACCAAAAAGACATCGCGAAGAACTATCATAAACTTCTTAAAGCCTTTGATGGAATAAAGGTGCGTTTGAACTACGCTTGCAAGGCGTGCACCAACATTCACGTAATGAGCGAATTAAAGAAGCTTGGATCCGGTTTGGATGCTGTTTCTATCCAAGAAGTATGGTTGGCACTGAAAGCAGGCTTTGAACCACAGGACATTTTATACACTCCAAACTGCGTTTCAATAGAAGAAATTGATCTAGCTGTTAAAGAGGGTGTTCGCATTAATATCGATAACCTTTCAATCCTCGAACAATTTGGCAATCGCTATGGGAATACGGTGAATGTATGTGTTCGGTTAAATCCACACATCATGGCGGGTGGCAATAGTCATATTTCTGTGGGCCATATCGATTCGAAGTTTGGTATTTCAATCTACCAAATGCGCCATTTACTTCGTATCGTTGAGAATTATAATATTAATGTAGACGGTTTACACATGCACACGGGAAGTGATATTTTAGATGCTGAAGTTTTTCTAAGGGGCGCTGAGCTCTTGTTTGAAGCTGCTGAGAACTTTAAGGATTTAACGTTTATGGATTTTGGTTCTGGTTTCAAAGTGGCTTATAAACCCGGAGATATTGAAATTGATATTGAAGCAATTGGGAAGAAAATTTCTAAGCGATTTGTTTCATTCTGCAAATCTTATGGACGTGAGTTGGAGTTATGGTTTGAACCGGGCAAATATTTAGTGAGTGAAGCAGGTCAATTATTGGTTAAAACAAATGTGATTAAACAAACTACGAGCACCGTTTTTGTAGGGGTAGATAGTGGTCAAAATCATTTATTACGACCTAAAATGTATGATGCATACCATCATATTGTGAATATTAGTAACCCAAAGGGTGAGAAACGAATCTATTCTATCGTTGGGTATATTTGTGAAAATGACACCTTTGGCTGGGACCGTCAACTCAATGAAGTGCGAGAAGGAGATATCCTTTCCATACGCAATGCGGGCGCTTATGGCTTCTCTATGAGCAGCAATTACAATAGCAGGTACAGACCAGCAGAAGTGCTAATTAAAGACGGGAAATTCAAATTAATTCGCAAACGAGAGACGTTTGATGACCTGATTAAAAATCAAATTGATTTATAGACAACTTATTTTGTAAAGCGTTTAAGTCCATAACTTCTTAAGGAACTGGTAGCAAAACATACCAAATTTATATAATGACAAAAGCCACCCGAAGGTGGCTTTTGCTAAACTTTAATTATATTAATATCACATCATTAATGTTTATGTTAGGAAAGTTTAAAAACTTTCCTTATTTGGTAAGGATTACTTTCTTGGTGATTGATTGACCACCTGTTGTTACTTTCACTGTATAAATACCAGCAGCATGATTTGCTAAGTCAACTTGGATTTCTTCTCCGTTTGAGTTGCTTGCCGTGGCTACTTCAGCACCCAATGCATTGTAGATTTTTACTTCTACTACTTGGTTGCTTGCACCGGCTACTTTTACATTGATGTTTCCTGCACTTGGGTTAGGATATACAGTTGTCAACTCATCTAAGTTAACCGTTTGTACACTTGTTTTTCCAGGTAGGCAGTATGTAATGTATACTGGACGAGTAAATGGTACTGAAACGTTACCAGATAAATCAGTTACTTGATACGTCATCGTATATACACCTGGAAGGTGAACATTTACATTGTTTTGGATAAATACAACATTTGGTAACAATGAGCTAGGTGCATCATAGTTATCGCTTAACTGAATGTCAGCCATATTATCAATTGCATAACCAGCACATCCGTTGATGGCAGGAGCAAATACTACTGGAGAAACATCATCAATTACTTTTACATAACGAATAGCGGTATCTCTATTTCCAGAACCATCTACTGCTACAAAAGTCTCCGTGTATGTTCCCAAAGTATATGCATCTACATTGCCTTTATCAATATGTGATAATGACACGTTGTTATTGTTATAGAAGTTATCACTTCTTTGAGCTGGTGTGCTAAAGTATTCCGTGTTAACTCTGTGGAACACTGTATCCAACGTTTTCAAGTCAATTACTGGAGCGATAAAATCATCTACTACATAGTTTCTCAATACTGGAACAGCTGCATTTCCATAACGATCTGACCCGGTATAAGTTACTGGGTAAGCAGCTCTTACGGTTGTGTTAGGCATTCCGTTTGGACCAGGTGTTGGTGTCAAGATAGAAAAAGGTCTTCCAAGCTGTCCATCATACTGATCTGTAATGGTCGTTTGATCAGCCCAGATAGTATTGATTTGAATTTGCTCAGAACCAATTGGGTTAATTGTTGGAGGATCACAATCTACAACATTTACCGTTCTAGTTAAACTGGTAGCGTTACCTTGAACATCTGATACGCTGTATGTTAATACATACGTTCCAGTAGTCTTGCTATCTACAGTTCCTGTTACAGTGATTGAAGGAGTTAAATTACCATCTACTAAATCAGATGCTGTTGCTCCTGGATCCATAAACATAGCTGATGGATCAACTTCATAACAATAGTCGATTGGATCGTTTCCATTCAATGTTAATACTGGAGCTGTTCTATCCAATACTACTTTGATGGTTCTAGTTACACATATTGGTCCATTACCAGATGCATCAGTTACACAATAAGTTACCGTGTAAATACCTGCAGTAGTTTGATCCATATCTGTGGTTGAAGAAATACTAGAAGTAATATCTCCTTCTGTTGGATCGGATGCTGTAGCACCTGGATCAACATAGTTAGGTATAGAAGCTCTTTCTACAATTGTGTCTGCACTTCCTATCAAGGCAATGATTGGAGACAAATTATCGTTATCCAACGACATACCGTAATCTTCAACCTCACCTGCCGCCAATGGACCGCATGCAGTGTTTGATGTATTACCATAAGCCATAGAAACACGGATTATGCCGTTTCCAATAAAGGATTGAGAGATATCTGGAACAGTAAAGGTTCCTGTTAATACTTTCGCATTTGACGCTGGGAATTCTTTAACCATCTCAGAAGGAGCGAATGCACCATCTAAGTTGAAATCAACCCATACTTTCGTATTTGCTGTATCAACTGTACTTGGTCGTTCGATTGTGAAATTATACGTTGCTCCAAAAGTTCCTTCCATAGAGCTGGTTGCTGAAAAATCATTATAACCTTTCACACCCACACTAGATGGATTGTTTATTAAATCAGTAGCGTCTTTTCGAAGAATAAAGCTGCTGATGGCAACATCAGAAGATAAAATATTAACTACTGGCTTACAGTAATCAACCACAACAACATACTTGTCTTTTACCAATGTTTTTACTGTAGCAGCAGAATCAATACTGTTCCATGCTCTTAAAGTAAAGGTATAAGGACCTGGTGCTGAAAAATTCACTGTTGGGTTCTTCTCAGTAGCATCTGAGAATGAAGCCGTCACTGGGAATACAGACCATAACCATTTATTGGCTTTATCCGCAGTAGTAGTCATTTGAATTTGATCTGAAATACCAGGTCTTCTGTTATCAGAAACATAATCCAATTCTGTTGGAGTAGTTGGTGTATTAATGTTAATTATTTTACATTTTGTATCTGAACCTGCACAACCACTTACAGTTAAGCAAACTCTTGCATTACCAGTAGTAACAAATGTATGTTTCGCACTTGCTCCGCCATACGTTGCAGCTGGTGTTCCAACTGGCTCTTCAATGTCCCACTGATAGGTAGGAATTCCTAACTTGTTCGTAGAATTATCATCCAAGTCAACTTCAACTCCAAAGTATCCATCAGATGGTAAATCAAAGTCTACCAATGGTGGGGTTTGAGGTCCTAGCTTAGCATTGAACGTTCCAATAAATCCAGAATCATGGTTTCTAGAGTCACTTTCGAAAGTTACAAAAGCAGCCCCACCCATTACGGTAGTCTTAAATGGAACAGGAGTTCCACGACCAATTGCTGCAACTCGAGGTGCACCTGCATTCTCTCCAGCATAAATAAATAAACTATCTGGGCCGGTTCCAAATTTAATTTGAGAGAACTCAAAATCAATCTGAGTAGCACCACAAGGATTAATCAATAATTTATCCGTGTTAGGTTGACGTGCTGCTGGTCCGTAATTCACATCCGGTCCTGCATGGTCATAGATACGTCCTACAGGTTCTGTGGTTACTGACCCTCCACTTCCTAAAGTGAAATCACGCAATGGCAATACTTCAACATAAGCAACCTTGCAAATTCGCTTAGAAGAACCGATACCGTTACCCGCTGTTAAACATACCGTGTATTTACCTGATTCAATAAATCTGATCTCAGGATTTTTAGAGGTTAAACTGGTTCCGTTTTGCATGAAATATGCGCCAGAAAATTGATCCTTGATGTTAAACACATCTGAACTATCAAATACTTCCCAGTTCCATGAGGTTGGTCCAAAATCAGTTAAGTCATTTAATTTTACCGCTCCGAACAAATTAACGATTGTTGCGCTTGATATAAAATCAACACTTGGCACTACCGTTGGCACTACTACGCTGAAACATTTAGTAATACTATCTAAACCTAAGCAATTTTCAGCTCTTAACTTTAAGCATTCTGTAGATGTACTGCCTACGCTCCATCGTGTTACATAATTTGATGTTGTAGCATCATACGTTCCATCCGCGTCTTTATCCCAGCTATTTGCAAAAATTCCTGATTGAGAGGTGTTTATAAAGTCTACATCATAATCGGTGTAGATAATAGAAGGTACAACAAAATTTGCAGCTAGACTGGTAGGCAAAGCAAAATTGATACTATAATCCTCTACTTCACCAGGGTTTGTGGCTATACAACCGCTGGCGGCAGTCATGGGATTTATAGAACCTTTTATTCTTAATCTAGAGGCTCCAGCAGACACGCCCGTACAAGGAATACTAAAATCATAGGTACGTGTTGTATTTCCAATTCCCATGTTATTCACCGTGGTTGGATTTACACACTCGGCAGATTGAAAAAGAGTTGTCCCGTTGTTAAAGTCAATCCAAATTCCGCAACGATGCTGATAGCCAATATTGTTACTCTGTATGGTAACAGTAATACTGTAATCGCCACCAGGGGTCAAATCAAATGCATTGGCAGGCGTATTTTGCAAACTAAAACCATTCGTTCCTGGATTGCAACCATCTGCTCCCTTGCTAAAAACAACATTAGTTCCTTGATTAATCACAACCTGCTCAATTACTCCTCTATAATTCGCAGGGTTTATTGTTGCACCGGTATTCCATCCACACATATTAGTCCCCGTGGGATTCCCATCACACCAAGGTGCTTGAGCCGAAGCGTTGGTTCCAAATAAACCAATCATTAATAAGGCTCCTAGCCTTACCGATTGCCTAATCCATTTCATAATTTTTTGTTTCATGTTGAGTGCATTTAAATTGCTTGTTCCAAATATACTTTTTATTTTTAATATAATGTTATTTCATAATTAATTTTTTGTTCAGAATATAAAGAACCTAGTATTCAAAAAAATATTTACTTTTTATCCCACTTTCTAACCGCTTCTTCCAAGGCATCAGCTAAATAAGATTGAAAATCCAATATTTCTGCGATTTCTTTATTGAATTTTGGGCTGTCCATATCTTTACGATAGTACAATACATCCCGCATATAGTCATTAAAATAAGAAAAATTTTCAGAAGATGAACGAAGTTTATTCATCCAATTCTCTGTATTGGTCATAAAAAATCTTCTTCGATCACCATTTTTAGTAATGTACGTCACCGCATTCTCCAATTGTAGGGTTTTTAGTGCATTGCTAATCGCACTTTTACTGGCTTGTAAGAATTCCACAATTTCATCAAAAGGAACTGCAGGAGGGTTTGAAATTAACAATAAAGCAACCACTCTACCTTCCATCGGGGTTCTTCCCAGAGCCTCCATACGGACACCTAAATGTTCCACAAATTGTGCTTTAGTTTTGTTCATTGAGCTTGGTTGCAAGTTTACAACAAATTTAAATTCATAAAAAAAAAAATTGAAGAATATTTGTTAGACGACTTAAAAGCAAAAAGGGGCTGATAAAAACGCCCCTTTTCACAATTACAGTATTTTTGATTAGTGCTTAATCAATTTGACAGTACTTTTGCCTTTTAAGGATACAATTTCTACTTGATAGACTCCCGTTGCATATTGAGACAAGTCAATTGTATTGGTATACTCAATGGTATTGGTTGTGTAAACAGCCTTACCTTCTGCATTGTAAATAGTAATGCTTTGAATACTTTTTCCTTCTACTTTTACCATATCCTTGGTTGGATTAGGATAAACAACTACACCAATTTCTTCAATTCCTTTAACTCCTGTTGGCGAGAATTGAACAGTTGAAGCTGATTTGCATTCACAACCCGCAGAATTCTGAATTCCCAATGAAATATTATATGGTTTGAAATAAGGGAATTGGTAGAAGAATGCAGCTTGTTTTGGTCCGGGTCCTACATCACCCATCACCCAATTATACACAGCACCTGGTTGAGAGGCTGCCTCAAAATAAATTCCTCTACCTTGTGGACTGATGAATGTGTCTCTCCAAGTAAACCCGCATGTTGGGCTTGGCTCGATATTGATTGGTTTAGTAATAGTAGAAGGACATCCTCCAGTTAAGTTAGCTGTTAATGAAACATTTAATGAAGTGGATATGGTTACATTGTAAACATACTTAGGCGAACCTGCCGTGCTCACTCCACCATCACCAAATATCCAAGAATAAGTAGCATTACCAATGATTGAATCGGTTGTATTTTCAAAACTTATTTCTTGACCAGAGCAAGCGTCATTCACGTTGAAGTTGGCGATTGCCTGGGGTAATACTTTAACACTTTTGGTTTCTGCGTCTTTACAACCGTTTGCAGAAGTAATGGTTAACTTAACTGTTTTCTCTCCTTCACTTAACCAGTTATGGCTTGGGTTCTCTAAAGAGCTTAAACTTCCATCACCGAAATCCCAAACCACGCCATATCCACTTCCTGCGTCTTGAGTTTGATTGGTAAACTGTGTGGCTTCTCTAGAACAGAATTTGTCTGCCATATAAGCTGCCTTTGGGGCTAAATTAATATTTACTGTTTGTGTTGTACTATCTTGACAACCAAACTCCGATACAGATTTTAACTTCACATCAAATGTTCCGCCCGTAGAGAACGCATAACTTGGACTAAGATCTGTACTGATTTCATTCACATCTTTAAAATCCCAGAAAGCTCCAGCTGCACCACTTGCGATAGTAGTCGTGTTAATGAATTTTACTTCAATCCCGCTACAAATCTGACCCGATGGGAACGTATACCCTGATACTGGTTTAGCAAACTGATATGCATTGATTACTTTTTCACTTGAACATCCACCGGCAGATGCTATCAATTTAACTTGATAACCACCAGGGCTTGCATATAAATGGGTTGGAGATTTTATTGTGCTTGTTGGGCTCCCATCTCCAAAGTCCCATATAAAGGTTGGCGTAGCTGTACTGGCCGAAGTATTATTGATAAAGCTAACTGCAATACCCTCACAGGCATTTACCGCTTTAATGTCAATAGTTGGAATCTCTCCAACAACAACAATTATGGTGGTATCATCAGAATAACCATATTGGGCATTAGTTGAAATTAAGCTTACTTTAAATGAGCCATACGTTGGAAACGTATAAACAGGATTGAACGCATCAGAACTATCCAAAAGCACATCATTGATATCTTTAAAATACCATTTATGCGTCATAAATCCACTGGTCTGTGTTGATTTATTATCAAAGAACAATCCATCACCATCACAAGAAGTTACTGGTGGAAGTATGTTTGCAAATGGTCTTGGAGCAACATAAAGCCAACGTTCTACCACGGAATCGCAATTATACGGCCCTAAGTCGCTTATTATCATTGTAATCTTGAATAGACTGTCTACTTCAGTAATTCGAGGAGTAATCGCTAAATAACCTGGATTTGCACCTGGAGGGGTTGCTGTTGTATCAGCCATGTCTATTGGAGTACCAGATTCAGTTTCAATTGTAAATGTGGAAATGGTCCATGTGCTTCCAAAATCAACATTTGCATAACCTGTTGGAGGTGCAAATTCATATTCGATGGTTTCGCTATTCGTTACATAGTCAGGATTTGCTTTTGTACCGGCTACGAAAGTTCCCTTTGATCCTGTTTTGCCATCAATGCTCGCTCCTACTGGCTTAGGATGCACATATATAGTTGCAATAGCACTATCCGATTCCAAGAAGAGTTCATAGAAAAAATGAATATTTGGAACATAGCCTTGCGCAACACCATTTGCTCCAAATGTTCCAGCACTTAAAGCACCTTCCTCCATAATGAAGGTTTCATTCTCAAATTTGGTTTGATTACTTTGTACAGAACCCGCACCGCAATTTGTACGTACTGCCGCATTCA
The DNA here is from genome assembly GCA_943788195.1 of uncultured Bacteroidia bacterium. Taxonomy (GTDB): domain Bacteria; phylum Bacteroidota; class Bacteroidia; order NS11-12g; family UBA955; genus CALSPH01. Next base: position 1,047,624 of record CALSPH010000001.1, on the reverse strand, counting down.
CATCCTTAATCATAACGTAAAGTGCATATTGTGTATTTGCTTTTAATACGGTACGACCTCCTGAGATTCTTGCAGGCGTTAACCTATTATTATATAATGGCGTAACTGCTAATGTTGTGGTTGATGTACCTGCTAAGGTCCATGCTGCAGCATTCGTTTCAAATCCATTGTGTGTACCTGTTTTAATATAAACTTCTACCGTATGCGGACCTGCGGTTCCAACATTTGGCGCTGTAAAACCAATGTCCATGCTATCCAAAAGCATATCATATTTAGGAGTAATGTTCAAATACACGCCTTTATCTTGTGGACTTGCACCACCTGCAAAAGACCATAAACCACCCATTGGTGCCATTTCATGGCTCAATTTAAACGTAATTGCACTTCGACCATAAAAAGGAATGGTATCCGTAGGATAGTAATCTGAAGTTAACTGGATGGAGTCTCCAGTTCCAACAAACTGGGTTCCTAATGGATCTGCGTACCAGTTTATTTCGGATAACGGAGCTCCTTTACCTTTCAACAAAGGTTTGGAAATACCACAATATACTTGATCCTCCACTAACGGTGGGGCTGGTTTACCAACCGCTACAAACGTAAATAATGCCGTATCATTTAATTGAACTGAATCTACCATACCATTCGGTAATGATGTCCAAACCTTTACATCATATGATGTATTGGCAACAAAATTATATAAGCCAACATTCAAAACGGTATCTCTAAACATTTTTAATGTATCCTTATAAAACAATTTACTGCCTGGTATAATTTGCGTTGAACTCTGAAATACGCCATTCACTGACCATTCTAGATTAAAACTATCTACTTCATTGTTACCAATATTTCTAATATTGGAAAGAACGGGTTTGTTACCGGATTCAAACAATGGTAATATTGATGTTGCTCCAACATCGTGTCCTTTCAAGTTATACATTTCGATTTCTCGGAAATCTGGGTTAGTAGCTTGGTTAAAACCTGCTCCAGAAACTATCCATTTTGTGATTCGCACTCTATCTGTGTTTACCCTCGGAAAAGTTACCATGTAGTCACATGGATTTGCATTACCGTTTACATCATCATATGGATTTTCGAATCGATGATGGTCTACCCACGCACCGCCCGACCATACTTGAACGGTACCACCTGATAAATATCTGCGATCTTTTTCAGCAACCCAAATGCGAATTGCGTTTACATCTTCTGCTTGGTTAAATGTACAAACTATCCAATTGTTTGTACCACCAGATCCTCCTGGAATCCAGCAATCTTGAAAACCACAAGGGTTGATGTGCCCATTATTGATACGTGTAATTCCATACAAGGTATTTCCTCCACTAGCCGTGAAAGTAGCATTTGTGTTTGCGGCAATATTTACCTGTGCATAAGCACCAATTGAAAGCAATATTCCTGAACAAAACAGAAAAAATTTGCGGAGTAAAATTAATTTCATAATGCAGTATTTCTTTTAGTTCTGTCAAAAATAAACTAAAACAATTCAAAAATTACAATTATTATTCTATTTAATTTATCCTTCTATTTTCTTGATAATATAAGGCCTACTTTCAAGCCGAGAATCAATGGCTTTGTTTATACTACGATTAAGTTCATAGCCAATTAAAATGCAATTTGCATTAAAATATAAGAGAACAAGTAACGCGATAATTGCACCGATGGATCCATACACAGTATTGTAGGCGTAAATATTATTTATATAGTACTGCAGAATGAGCGTTGTACAAATAATTAGAAATGTAGTAAGCAAGGACCCAGGCGAAATAAATGTAAACTGACTTACATGAGCTCGTTTAACCGGAGCTAAATAATAGAATCCTGAAATTATCACCAAAAGGCCGATGGTTAAGATGAGGGTATTGATTAAAAAGAAGCAAATTGCACATAACCATCCCGGAAGCCATTCTATGCTTAGCAAATGCCCCTCAACGCTGGCCGTTAGCACCAGTAATCCAACGATAATAATTAAGATGATCATCATACCTAACGTAAGACCTATGGCCAAGAGACGTTTCTGGATCAATGCTCTACGTTCAATTTTCGGCACATTCCGATTCAATGCTGAAATGATGGTCATTATGCCATTGCTTGAGAAATATATTGCAGCTATCAAACCTAAAGATAGTAAGCCTCCGCGTTGGTTTCGTAAGATATCATTTACAGTTCCTTTCAGAGCAGAAAAAGAAGATTCCGGTAATACTAGATTCAAACTAACCAGAAACTCCTCTTTTAACTGGTCTATTGGTATATATGCAATGAGGGTTAACAAGAATAATAAAAATGGAAACAGGGAAAGAAAAAAACTGTATGCCAATGATGAAGCCCGTAAATGAATGTTCTCCTGACGCAAAGAGTCAAGAAAAAACTTACCCACTGCATAAAGCGAATTTCCTTTAAACCCTGGCGGGTTATATCTTTTAAGGAGTTTAACCACTTGAACCGTAATTGCGTGATTTGCAATACGTGATTTTATACGTTCAATATACTTTACTATCAAAATCGGACTAAAAAATCTTCTTTACTCAACTCTTCCCGCAAAAATACAATACCCATGAAATATAAATCTATGGTTGTGGTAACTTGCGCATGCTCCTTAATACGCATCCAAGCAGATTGCATTCCTGTAGACCAATTGATATCATCTAAAACTAGGATGGTATTGTTATGGCAATACGGCAAGCTTTGTTCAAAGTACCTTAACGTAGCTTCTTCCTGATGATTACCGTCAATAAATACATAATCCAATCGCTGAACATGCTTTAATATAGCTGGATAACGGTCATCAAAGGTAGCATGATGCACCTGAACCTTATGTTGCAAATTGAGTTTTTCGATATTAAACTGCGCAATATCAGCCAGTGCCTTACTTCCCTCAATGGTATGCAAATAAGCATCTTCGCTCAAAGCTAGGGCTTGATATAAACTACTCAACCCAACATTGGTACCTAATTCAACACAAATTTGGGGCCGATAATATGCAATAATTCGATATAGTAATTTGGCATACTTACTTTTCTTAGCAGCATTGCTCACTACATCCGCTAATTTTTTTTGATAGCCATCCTTTAAAGAAGCACCGTGATCCTCTATCTCCAAAAATGCGGAAGAATTTAACATTTCCGAACGCAATCGTTCGATTTGTTCAAAATCGGGATGCAGATTATTCTGGTTGAGCACCTGTGTTACAAATTCATAAGCGAAAGGTGCATGAACCCCGTGCTTGGATTTAGCAGCAAAAATATACTCCAGATAACCTAAGAGATGTTGGAGACTAGCTGCCATTCGCTTTACTAATCTGGGAACTGATGTACTTCTTCTCCTCTTCTAGTTTTTTGATTAGTGCTGTGGTGTTTGCTATTTTGTCTAAGAATGGCTTCAATAGTTTTTCGGATCCCTTTGAGTTACTAAAAAAGGCAATATTGTTTTCGATCGTTTTTAACTCATCTCGTAGAAACCTGATTTTGCCACCAACTCTTCTTAATTCATCTTTCAATTTCTGCTCAGCTTGCGGATGAGAACCCAACTCATTGTAATGGTCACGCATCCGTGCTCCACGCATTTCATCTTTGTTCTTTTTGAATTTTTTGTATACCTCATCCGTTGCAGATTGATAATCTTTATAGAGCTTATCTTTCTTTTTAAAAGGCACAAAACCTATTGCATTCCACTGGGTATTCAACGCTTTTAGATTCTCTAATACAGTGTCTTCACTGCCTGTTTCTACAAGTGCCTTTACTTCATTAATAATTGCCAATTTATTATTGAAATTTTCTATCTCCTCTTTTTTCTGATCCTTAAATGCATCATCCTTGGCAGTAAAGAAATGGTCACATGCGGTTCTAAATCGTTTCCAAATGGCACCAGACACCTTCTCTGGAACAGGACCAATTTCCTTCCATTCCTTTTGCAATGCAATTAAGGCTTTAGTAGTGCTGGACCAATCTGAGCTATTCATCATTTCCTCAGCTTTCTTGCATAGGTCTTCTTTGAGAATCAAGTTCCCATCTCGCTGTTCATTGAGACCTGCAAAGAATTTTTTCTTTTGTTTATAAAAAGCATCCCTTCCATCTCTAAATCGTTTCCATATGGTATCATTTTGAGAAGTTGGGGCCGGTCCTGTTTTTTTCCATGCATCAAAAATTTCGCTTATTTCATTGGTTTTCTTGTTCCAATCACTTGCTTTATCGTATGGAATTTCAGCAATTTGCTCTACTTTTTCACAAAGCAAAACTTTCTGAACCAAATTGTTTTTTCGGTCTTCCTTTAATGTATTTAGGCGTTCTTTTTTAAGATTTAAAACCTCATCTGAAATGGCTTTGAATCGTATCCAAATCTCTTCAGTAGCCTCTTTTGGCACAGGACCAGTATTCTTATACTCATCATGATACTTATTCAATAAGATCAAGGCTTTCTTTACGTTCTTTTCTTCCTTTAATTGATCAACTTTCAGACAGAGCTCAATTTTTATCTCCAAATTCTTTTGACGGTCCAGCTCTTTTAACTCATTGTTCATGGTTAAATTGTCATAGAACCGATCCAAATAATAGCGATAGGTTTCCCACAAATGAGTCATTTGCTCACGGGGCACTTGTCTAATTTGTTTCCATTCACGCTGCAATTCACGCAAATCACTTAAGCTACCTTCCGTTTCCTCTTTTTCAACCAAATCCTTAATGCGTTGCAAAATATCTTCTTTTGCATGCAAATTCTTTTCACGCTCTTGCTGCGCTTTGATACGTTCTTCCTTTCTACGGTCTTGGAATTTTTGAAAGTGCTGATAAAACAAATTCTTTGAATCATCGGCTGGAGCCGTAAAGTCTCTCGCCTCATTTCCATCAGAAACCCATTGAGCAATCAATGTCTCACGTTCTTTGCGTAAAATTTCATCCAAATAGTTTCTCAATTGCTGAAAAATACTATTCGCTTTGCTCATGTGAGGATAATGTACAAAGTCCTTTGCTTTGGCAGCGATTTCTTCTTTGTTTAAACCTGAAAAGTCTTCTGAGATGGTATGGTCTTCAGTATCCTCGTGATGGTGTTCTTCAAGTTCAGCCTTTGAATCATTTTCATCATCTGATGCGTCCGCAAGGATTTTACTGATTTGCTCTTCCTCAGCCTCGGTATTTGCTTTATTATCTTCCATTCTATTAAAAGGATAACAAAAGTACTATAATTTTATTGAATCCTAGACTTGTGCTACAATTGATCAAAACATTTTGATATAAAACTAGGCTTGAATTTGTGAAGTCTAAATGTATTTTTGCATTATATGAAAACCATCTTCGATTACGATTTTAAAAATAGAAAAGCAAGTGTTCGTGTTGACTTTAACGTACCTCTAAATGAAGCTTTTGAAATTACGGACGATAGCCGTATCGCTAAGGCCATACCTACACTTCAAAAAATACTGAATGACGGTGGTTCAATTATACTGATGTCACACTTAGGAAGACCTAAGGGCGAAGCTCAGAATAAATACTCGCTAATTCATATCAAAGAACGAATTGGCGAACTACTAGGCACTCAAGTAAAATTCACTTCAAATTGCTTGGGTGATGAAGCCCAGGAGATGGCTAAACAACTTCAACCCGGTGAAGTTTTACTATTAGAAAATTTACGTTTTTATAACGAAGAAACGACGGGCGATGATGCGTTTGCAAGAACCTTAGCAAGCTATGGTGATATTTACGTGAATGATGCATTTGCAACAGCACATCGCGCGCATGCAAGCACAGCTATCATGGCCCAGTATTTCCAGGACAAGTGCTTTGGAACCATAATGGCTGGTGAATTGGCAAATGCTGAACGCATTGCAAACAACCCGAAACGCCCTATGACGGCCATTGTAGGTGGTGCTAAAGTTTCCGATAAACTATTAATCATTGACAACCTCTTGGATTTTGCGGATAATATCATTGTTGGTGGCGGAATGGCTTATACTTTTATGAAGGCACAAGGCGGCACAATAGGAAATTCATTGTGCGAGGATGATCGCATGCCATTGACATTGGAAATCATTGCCAAAGCCAAAGCAAAGGGCGTAAATCTATTGCTACCTGAAGATAGTATTGTAGCCGATAATTTTGCCGCAGATGCAAACACTGCGGTTGCAAATAGCAACGCTATTGCGGATGGCTGGATGGGCTTGGATATTGGCCCAAAAGCCGCTAACAAATATAAGGAGGTCTTAAGTAACAGTAAAACCATTCTTTGGAATGGCCCAATGGGTGTTTTTGAAATGCCCGCTTTTGAAAATGGCACCAAAGCTGTAGCTGAAGCAGTTGCGGAATCTACTTCAAATGGTGCTTTTAGCTTAATTGGTGGTGGAGATAGCGCAGCCGCCGTCAAACAGTTCAATTATATTGATAAGGTTAGCTATGTTTCAACTGGAGGTGGGGCACTATTGGAATACTTTGAAGGAAAAACTTTACCAGGGGTAAAAGCCATTGAAGGGTAATGAATATCTCTGCAATAAATGAACTTAATCCCAACTTCAAAAAGCATCTATTAAAAGTTACTCAATCTTCTGATTGTGAGGAAATTGAAATTATTCAAACCTTATGGAGTGGCTATGGAACCATTGCGCGATATAAGTTGCATGATTCTGTTCACAAAACAGTTGTGGTTAAATGCATTGCTCTAGATCAATCCAATACACATCCGAGAGGCTGGAACACCAATTTATCTCATGAAAGGAAAGTTAAATCGTATCAAGTGGAAACACATTGGTACGAAAAATGGAATGAACAATGTACTGAAGCATGTCGTACACCTATATGTTTAGGTTCCTACACCGAAGGAGAAAATCAATGGATCATTCTGGAAGATCTCAATACACATTACCCCTTACGGAAACAGGAGCTAGGTATAGATGAAGTTAAAGTGTGCCTGCAATGGCTTGCCCATTTTCATGCGACCTTCTTGCACCAAAAACCAATCGGATTATGGGAAACAGGGACATATTGGCATTTGGAAACCCGGCCGTATGAATTCGAAAAAATTGAACATGCAGATTTAAAAGCGAAGGCGCATGAAATAGATTCAATTTTGAATCAATGCAGCTATCAAACCATTGTGCATGGAGATGCTAAACTCGCCAATTTTTGCTTTTCGGATCCTTTAACAAGCCAAGGAGACCCGCGTGTAGCAGCAGTTGATTTTCAATATGTGGGTGGAGGATGCGGCATGAAAGATGTTGCCTACTTTTTGGGCAGTTGCTTATCTAGCTCCGCATGCGAGCGGTATGAAAACGAGTTATTGGGTTTCTATTTTTCTGTGCTTCAAAAGGCGGTTGCATCGGCTCAAAAAAATATTAATTTCAACGCCTTGGAACAAGAATGGCGAACCATGTACCCGATTGCCTGTACGGATTTTACACGATTTCTACTGGGCTGGATGCCTACGCATCAAAAAATAAACAATTACAATCGTAGAATAATGGGTGCAGTTCTAACAAGTATGTAGAACTGCTAAATTTGAAAATTATTACACCTGTTTGATTACAGAGTTATGCTTCTAGCTCCATCCCTTCTCTTGCGAAAACACAGTTGGGAAATATTTCTTGGCATTCTTTTTCATACTTAGCCAAGATAGCATCGTTATGGTCAGGGTCATGATGCGTTATCACTAGTTTCTTAACGCCAGCTCTTTGCGCCACTTCTATGGCTTGTTCAAAGCTGCTGTGCCCCCAGCCTAAATTCTCTTTCAATTGTGCCGTGGTGTATTGCGCTTCATGCTCAAGTATATCCGCACCGGTGCAAAATTCTACAATTTCTGGGAGTACCGATTCACCATGTTCAAGGTCCGTACAAAATACACAAGCCTTTCCATTATCATCAATCCGATAGCCATATGAATCACCCGGATGATTTTGTTTAATCACACGAATAACGCTCCCATTTATGCTCAATTCATTTTCACTCGGTTGTATGAAATTGAATTTGGCACCCATACTTTTTAAAGGTACTGGAAAATACTCTTCTTTCATTTGTCCTTTAAAAATATCTTGCAGATTCTCAATGGTTCGTTCTTTCCCCATTGCTAATACATTAATTACTAAATCAGGATTATAGCCAGGTTCGAAAAATGGGAACCCTTGAATATGATCCCAGTGGAAATGTGTAAAACCTATAAAGAGACGATCTTGGTGGAATCCTTCTTCGATAAGGTCCATCCCCAACTGCCGTATACCTGTACCTGCGTCAATTATTGCAATACGGCCATTATCCCTTGTGATCTTTATACAAGTGGTGTTGCCTCCAAATTCTAAAAAATCTCGATCGCAAACTGGAATGGATCCTCTGGTACCATAAAATTTTATTTTCAATGTTTCCTATTTAACGGTCGGCAATTTAATAAAAAGTATTCGAATCATTCAAGGGTAGAAACTCCATTCAAGTCTGTCGTCAATACCTCACTCATGTAATCAAAAAATGGACCTGTGGCCTTAAAGTATTTCAGTACCTCTTGTGCAAAACCTCGTGCAATCACCTCTTCATCTGTAAAGTATTTTGTAACAATAAAAGACTTGTATCGCAATAAGTCAATGTCTGGATGATCTTTAGGAAAACCCTTGGGCGCGGTTTTGAGTTGCTGACCTTCTAATTTCCCAAAGTGTTTTTTGAAATCGGGAGAGTTCAAAATTTCTCTTAGTGGAGCTGCATCACTCGCAATTTCTTGGCGAATTCTTTTCAGATCTGCTGCTTCAGGTTGCCAAAACCCACCACCAACCATAGATTTTCCCCCGGGCTGTAAATGGAAATAATACCCTCCTCTGAGTGCCTTGGTTGCTCGACTGAACCCTCCTGAGAAACTATTCTTATACGGATCTTTATTTTTTGAAAAACGTACATCACGATAGATCCGGTACAATTTCATTTTCTCAATATTATCTTGCTTCTGCATACCTTGGTTTATTTCATCAGCAAGGGCCTTGAAATGTTCATTGGCAGCTAAGTATTTCGGTTTGTTTTTTGCAAACCAATCGCGATTGTTATTTCCCTTTAAGTTTTTAAGGAACTTAAATACAGAATCGTCTAAATGGGTAACTTTTGACATGCTTATTCTAATAATAATGTGTAGAAGGCAGAGGTTCAATTACATAGTTTATTATTAACAACACCCCTCCATTTGTTGCTAATTTTAGGATAGCTTTTTACTTCGTCCTTTTTTATTGCTTCCCTTAATAAAACGGTTTAACTGCTCCATTAAACTATACATGACAGGAACTAATATTAAGGTTAAGAACGTAGCAAAGGTTAAACCAAAAATAATGGTCCAACTCATCGGGCCCCAAAATTCCGCATTGTCTCCACCCCAATACACATTCGGATTCAACTTGGTTAACAAACCTACAAAATCAAAGTTCAAACCGGTTGCTAAAGGGATTAATCCCAGAATGGTTGTAATTGCTGTAAGCAATACTGGGCGCAGACGCGTGGACCCTCCTTTAACAATCAGCTCAGTAATTTCTTCTCCACTCAACATATCATCATCATCCATACCTAACTCTTCTTTCTTTCTCCCTCTTAATTGATTTATATAATCTATCAATACAATTGCATTGTTTACTACAACCCCTGCTAAGGAAATAATTCCAATACCGCACATTAAGATAACAAATGGCATGTTAAATGCCCATAAACCCAAGAACACCCCAATCGTACTAAACAGAATACTTACCATAATGATAATTGGATTTAAAATACTATTAAACTGGGTTACGATAATTAAAAACACCACAAAAAGTGCCATCAACATCGCATTACCTAAAAATGAAGATGACTCGCCTTGCTCTTCTTGCTCGCCAGCAAACTTCCAACTAATCCCTTCTACCTCAGCTGCGTTTTTATCTAAAACTTTCTTCAATTCAGTTACAATCTCTGTAGGATTATAGCCTTCTTTTACATTACTAAACACAGAAATCATACGGTCCATGTCTTTCCTTTTTATGGCACCATACGTACTACTAAACTCCATAGTTGCAACGGAAGAAATAGGAATTTGCACCATTCTCCCTTTGTTGTTTCTAAAGGTCACCTTCATATTTTCTAATGCACTGATATTATACCTAAACTCATCAGACAAACGCACCTGAATTTTATAATCATCCTCTCCTTCTTTATACTTGCTTGCTTCTCTTCCAAACAAAGCATCTCTTATGGCCATTGCCAATTGTTGAGTACTTACACCAAAACGTCCCGCGGCATCTCTATTTACTGTAAAAATTAGTTCTGGCTTCCCCGTCTCCAAATCGGTTTTTAGCTTATCTACGCCTTCAATATTGGCATCAATCATCAATTTCTTTATCTTTTCTGAATAAGAAATCAATTCTAAATAATCCTCTCCGCTCACCTCTACATTAATCGGTTTTCCAACAGGTGGTCCATTGTTATCTTTGGTAACCGTAATATTTGCATCTGGGAAATTGGCTACTGAATTCCTAATGTCTTCTAAGATATCGGAAGTAGAAACATCGCTGATAGCCTGCCTATCCTTATATTCTAAAAACGAAACCGTTATCTTGGCCTTGTGAGGAGAATTTCCGGTTTGAGGTCCTTCCATAGGGTCTCCAGTACGCTCTCCTACTTGCGCCATTATTGCTTCTACAATGTTGATATTAGGATCAACAGCTTTAGTAATGCGTTCTTCTAATTCTTTGGTAATTCTATCCGTAGTTTCGATATCAGTACCCAATGGTGTTTCTATGTAGGTAATCGCCATTCTTGGTGAATTATCTGGAAAGAATAAAATCTTGGGACCACTCATAAAGTATCCTATTGCACTTGCAAAAAGTAACACGACAGTTAAGATGACGAGTAGCCCTCTAATTTTTAAACAATAACGTAAAATACGTGAATAGCCACTCTCTAGTTTTGGTAAGACATTATTCATAAAACGCTTTGAACCCGGCTCAAACACGTACTTATTAATGATCATAAATATCGCTATTGCGATCAACAAACCTCCTATTAACCTACTTCCTTCTGGGAAGACAAATATTAAGCCCGCAACTACAGCAATGATAAAGTTTCGCCAAAAGGTTTGCTTCATATTCTTTTCTTCCTCCTGCGTTTTCATGAAGGTACGTGTGATCACAGGGTTTATTACCAAGCCTACAAATAAAGAGGCAGTAAGCACAATGATTACCGTTATGGGTAAATACTTCATAAATTCTCCTACCAATGATTTCCAAAACAAGAGCGGAAAAAAAGCTGCTATGGTAGTTGCAGTAGAAGCAATAATAGGTACTGCTACCTCTCCTACACCTAATCGAGCTGCATCCTTTTTGCTGTAGCCCTCATTCAGTAAACGATAAATATTTTCTACAACAACAATCCCATTATCTACCAACATACCCAATGAGAGAATTAAGGAAAACAAAACCATCATATTTAAGGTATTGCCACCCAGATTCAAAAAGATGAAACCAAGAAGCATACTTAAAGGAATTGCTATTCCTACAAATAGTGCAGAGCGCAAGCCCAAGAAAAACAATAGCACTAAAACAACTAATATTATTCCCATATAAATACTGCTTTCCAAGTTGGAAACCATATTCTTGGTAATAATACTTTGATCATTGGTGATTACCGTTTTTAAATCATTTGGAAAACGGGTTTGCTTGGCTTCTTGAATTATTTCTTGAATCTTATCAGCTGCAATGATCAGGTTGGCACCAGACTTCTTCTTAATATCTAAGGTAAGTACAGGCTCCCCATCTAAACGAGCAAAACTGGTTGGTTCTACTTCGCTAAATTTAACCTCAGCAATATCCCTTAAGTAAACAACTTTTTGATCTTCATTCTTTACAACAATATCACTGATCTTGTTAAAGTCATTAAATTCCATATCTATACGGATAGTTCTGCGGCTAATATCATTGCCATCAATCATTTTAATGTCTCCTCCAGATATCGTTGCATTTTCTCCTTGTACTGAACGGATAACATCGTTTAAGCTTAACTGCAAGGCTTCTAAACCAGGCAGATTAACCATAATCTTCACTTCTTTTTCTTGTAATCCTGCAATGTCAACACCTGTTACTTGAGGAAGATCCTCTATCTTATCCTCTAAATACTCTGCATGTTCTTTTAAATCTTCATAAGGTAAATTGCCATAAAGGTTTACATTCATTACTGGCATTTCACTAAAATCCAATTCAAATACAGTTGGATCTGCAGGTAAATCACTAGGCAATTCGTTTTTAGCTTTGTCCACTGCATCCTTGACGTCAGAGAGGGCTTCTTCTACGGGTACATCTACATTAAACTCAACCACAATAACAGAAAAATCCTGAACGGATTGTGAATTCATTTTTTTGATTCCACTTATTGCATTAATCTCTTTCTCCAAAGGACGTGAAAGTAAGTTTTCAATATCTACTGGCGAATTACCTGGATACGCAGTATTTACATAAATAATAGATTGTTTAACCTCTGGAAAACTCTCTTTTGGCATACTGGTGTATGCCGAAATTCCCGCTATCAGAGCAATAGCCAAAATCACATAGATACTGGTACTATTATTTAGGGCTAGATTAGAAAGCCCAAACGTTTTTGTTATTTTCTTTTTAAGCATGCCTTATTCTTCAATAATATTTAGCAAGTCATCTGCACTTACATTCTGAAATCCAGAAGTAATAATTACATCATTTGCTTTCAATCCACTTTTAACAATTGTATTTGTAATAAATGATCGTTCAATTACAATTTCTCTTTTTTCGGCAATAGCCTGCCCTTCTTCATTCTGACCTACAACATAAACATATCGCTTATCTCCTAACTTATAAATTACTTTAGTAGGAATGGTAATAGCTCCAGGCATTTCGAAATCATTTACCTCTACAATACTCAACAAATTAGGCTTGATCTTACTTAGGTTTTGAGTTGGTTTGATGAAAATACTAAAAGATCGATTTCCAGGATCAATAGTTTGTCCCACCGTTTGAATTACCTCTTCCGACTTAATTCCCAATACTGGGTAACTAACCATTACTTTATCTCCCGCTTTAAAGGCTCCAATAAATTTTTCAGATGCTTGTATCTTAATTACATTATCTCCTTGATTTACTAATCTAGCAACTGGCATTCCTGGGCCGGTCATTTCACCTCTGCTAACATAAACCTCGTCAATAACCCCTGAATAAGGTGCCTTTACCACAAATTTAGCCGCCATGGTTTGAGCAGTTGAAATCTTTTGCTTCAAATCATTTACTCTGTTTCTTGCTTGAAGTACTTGAATTTCTGTACCAATGCCTTGCTCAAACAATCTTGCCTGACGATCAGAAGTAGTTTGGGCCAAGCTTAATGCATTTCTTAATTCTGCGATTTGACTTTGATAAGTACTATTATCCAAAGTAGCAATAACCTGACCTTTTCGAACACGTGAACCTTGTTTTATGGAAATACTCTGAATAACACCAGAAGCTTCCGCGGAAATATCTACCGTATTCTTTGATTCAACAACACCTTGTAGTTCTACCTTGTTTTTAAAGGTTTCAGAAGAGATGGTATCCACATTAACATCAACAAAAAAAGCAGTTTTAGTACTGTCCAGCTTATCGATCTCACTTTCCAACTTATCTGCCTTAATGGATAAGGCAGACATCTCTTTTTGCAGTTCTTTTAACTCCGCTTTCTTTTGGGTCAAAACATCTTTGTTTTTACCACCGCAGCTAGCAAATGTGCTTAAAGATATTATTGCGATTGTGATTAAATAAATATTTTTCATTTTAGTTTAATTGTCCGGTTGATTTTTTTAATTCTACGTTTGCTACTAGCAAATCGTATATGCTGTTCAAATAGCCCACTTGAGCTGCTTTGTAATCATTTTCTGCTTGGGCTAATTCCAAACTGCTTCCAATTCCTTCTTTGAATTTGATCCCTGCTTTTTTATAAATATCTAAGGCAATGGCCAAATTCTTTTTTTGTAAATCCATCAATTCCAATGAGGTATTGTATTTACTTAATGCTGAGTTGTATTGAAGCTTTGCTAGGTTCTCCAGATTTTGCATCATCAATTCATTCTTCACCAAGTTCTGCTCTACTTTTGCAATTTGCGCCCTGCGTGCATTGCCATCCCAAATGGGAACACCTACAGATATTTGATAATTAGAAAGCGGGAAAAAGTCTTTCGTCAAGTCACCAACACTGCCCTTATTTCCAAAACTTTGTTGTCCATAAGTTGCATTCAGCATTACATTCGGGTACCTACCTACTTTGTAACGGTCTTTATTCAACTCTTGCAACTTCTGATTCTGCGCTAAGATTTTATAATCGGGTAATTCCTTCACATTGAGGCTAGAATTAGCCACCAAATCGCTTTTTATTAAACCGTTTAGGCTATCAGTAAGTGTGAGTTGAGCATTTACATCCATGCCCATATTCAATTTTAAGCTTTGCGATAAAATCTCTATTTGCTGAGCAATGCTCTTTTTTCTAATCACCAAAGATGATTTAGAAAGCTCAACGCGATCCACATCTAACTTTTCTGCAAACCCATTTTTATAAAGTGCTTTTACCTCCCTTAATGTTTTGTCTACAATGGCCATATTATCATTAATAAGCCTCCCATTTTCCTGGGTGGTTAAAATGAGTAAATAACTTTTTACGATGTTTTCTTTAAGATCTACAGTGTTTTTCTCCGATTGCAATTTGCTCATTTCAACATATTGACTGGCAGCTTTAAGTCCTAAAAAATAGGTGCCATCAAATATGAGTTGTCTGAGTGATGCAGAAGCAGTAAATGAATATGGAACACCAAACTGAACTGGATTAGATCCAAGCACTGGTAGTGGATTGGTCTGAGGATCCAGCACATCTTCTTGATACAAGACTCCATAAACACTAGGGCTTATGAAATCGGGTAATACCTGTGTAGCAATTTTAAGGTTATGAGTAAAATTGGCTCCCGCATTTATTTGAGGAAGACCCATGGCTTTAACCTCACGAACATCTTGTTTCGCAATTTCAATATCACTCTTACCTATAAGTTGTTGCATGTTATTGGCCACTCCATAATCTATACATTGTTGTAAAGACATGCTAGATGTACTGTCGTTTTGACCATTTACATTCATGAACATGCCAAAGCACAGAATCCAAATTAGTTTATATTTTAATACCATGGTTAATTGGGTTGATTTTTAAATATTCAAGTCCTTTTTCAGTTACAATTCCTCGAAGATGATAGTTCATTAATTCATACTGTTTATGGACAACATCTATTCCTTGATTGCTTTCGCTTAGAATTATATGATCAACTCCGCGAATATAAAAGTTGGCAATCAAATCAATATCCATATCATCTCTATACAAATCGATTGATACCCCCATATTCAAGTTTTCTTTGATTTTATTAAAGATAAAATCTTCTCGAAAACTATTGAAAACATGAAAGGCTTTGGGATGAGATTTTTGTAAATCTTTAAATACGGAAGGATTAATTTCTGCAGTGCGTTTATACATTGCATCAAAAATGGCCGACATCTGATCTATGGGGTGCGAAATGTTTTTAAAGATCTCTTCGCTTTCCTTTTTGTGACTCAATACGTTCTTAGTCATGGTAAGAAGAACCAATTCCTTCTTATCCTTAACACAACCATACAATGTTTTTTTGGAAATGCTTAAATCGCTGGCAATGTCATCCATCGTCACACTTCGTAACCCAAACCGGGTAAACAGTGTTTCTGCAGAATCTAATATCTTTTCTTTGAACGACATTGAAGCCGCAAATAAAGAGAAAAAAAGAACAGGAAACTATCCGTTTATAAATAGTTTCCGCAGTTTAATCGATTGGTTTAATACAGGCAGCTATATTTAATCGATCCAAAAAAAAGGGGCTGTAACAGCCCCTTTTCTCTTTATCCTATATGTAGATTAGCTATGCGCACATTTGCTGCATTCTTTTCCTTCAGCCTTCGCAGTTTTGCAACAGGATTTTTCTCCATCTGCACATTTATCGCAACTTTTACCTTCTGGGCAACAAGTTGCAGCCGCATCTCCTTCTCCATCCTTTTTAGCGCAATGCGCACAATCTTCCCCTTTTTCTTTCGCTTCTTTACAGCACGCTTTTTCAGCTACTGCGGTCGTATCACTTGCTTCATCGTGATTGCATTTAGCACATTTCTCGCCCTTCTCTGCTGCATCTTTGCAACATTTCATTCCTTCTTCTGTAGCAGCAGAATCGCCATCAGCAGAATCATTACTTGAATTACAAGCCACAAAAGTGATTGCCAACAAGCTCAATAACAATAATTTAATTTTCATAATATTTACTTTAGTGCAAAGGAACACAAAAAATTAGAAATCATATAATTCAATTAGTATTGTGACCAAATCATTCAATATCATTTAATTTTTATGGCACAAAAAAGGGAAGACCATTTAATTGGCCTTCCCTTTTAAACATATGAATTAGAAACTACTTAGATTTCTCTTTACAGCAAGATTTATCTTTTTTACATTTTACCCCTTTATGGCACTCTCCGCCTTCTTTGCAAGAATTTGCATCATCACCGCAACATTTCTGTGCCTCTTTATCGCATTTATCTCCTTTGCAACATGCCTTTTTCTTCTTGTCACATTTAGCACCTTTGCTACAAGCTTTACCTTCTTTGGGTCCAATATATTTACCATCCTCTCCGTACAAAGCCATGCAATTAGCGCGCGCATCTCCTTCACAACCCATTGAATCGCAATAATCTGCACATTCTTCCTGAGTCATGGTTGCACAAAGGGTTATATCGCAATTGCCATATAAAGCAGTATCAACTGCTCCATTATCAGTGCAGCAGGCTTTCTTTTCTTTTCCTATGCAAATCTCATTTTTATCACACTTTTGCTCACAATCACTTGCTGCAGCACCTTGGTGTCCACCTCCTAAAATTGGGGCAATTACCAAACCGATTAAGCAAGTAAGTTTAATCAAAATATTCATTGAAGGACCTGAAGTGTCTTTGAATGGATCACCAACGGTATCTCCAGTTACTGCTGCCTTGTGCGGCTCAGAACCTTTCTCGTACTGCTTACCATCAATGGTAACTCCCGATTCAAATGATTTCTTTGCATTATCCCAAGCACCACCAGCATTGTTTTGGAAAATGGCCCACATTACACCAGAAACACATACACCTGCCATATAACCTCCTAAAGGCTCAGCGCCAAATACGAATCCAATTACTATTGGAGTAATAATGGTTAGTAAACCAGGTAGAATCATTTCTCTTAAAGCTGCTTTAGTTGAAATATCAACACATTTAGCATACTCTGGAGTTCCAGTTCCTTCCATAATACCAGGAATTTCTTTGAATTGTCTTCTCACCTCTCTTACCATCTCCATGGCTGCTTTCCCTACGGACTTCATGGCCAATGCAGAAAACACAACAGGGATCATCCCACCTACAAAGAGCATGGCTAACACATCTGCCTTAAATATATTAATTCCTTTTATTCCGGTAAATGTTACAAATGCAGCAAAAAGTGCCAATGCTGTCAAAGCTGC
Organism: uncultured Bacteroidia bacterium; assembly: GCA_943788195.1. Lineage (GTDB taxonomy): Bacteria > Bacteroidota > Bacteroidia > NS11-12g > UBA955 > CALSPH01. Next base: position 1,030,107 of record CALSPH010000001.1, on the reverse strand, counting down.
AGAAGCAATTGCAAATCCTTTTCCAACCGCTGCTGTAGTATTACCTACTGAATCCAAAATATCTGTTCTTTCTCTTACCAAAGGATCTAATTCACTCATTTCAGCAACCCCGCCTGCATTATCCGCAATGGGTCCGAAAGCATCAATAGCTAATTGCATTGCCGTTGTCGCCATCATAGCAGAAGCAGCAAGTGCCACCCCATAAAATCCAGCCAATTCGTATGATCCATAAATTGCAGCTGCAAATAATAATACAGATGCAAAGGTTGATTTCATTCCAACAGCAAGCCCGGCAATAATATTCGTTGCGGCACCTGTTCCAGAATTTTCAATGATATCATTTACTGGTTTTTTACCAATACTTGTATAATATGCCGTAACCGCAGAAATAAGCGCTCCTACTGCTAATCCAATACATGCAGCCCAGAAAACATTCATTGAAGGTATATCCACGAGCCCTTCAACACCAAAGAAACTCATTTGCATGGTTTCTGGCAACATCCACTTTATTAAGAAGAAACTTGAGATTAGAGTTATTATGATTGAAGCCCAGTTTCCTAGATCCAATGCTTTTTGAACTTGAGCTTCTTTAGCATCATTGTTTTTTATTCCAACTAAAAAGGTTCCAATAATTGAAGCCAAAATTCCAACACCTGCAATTACAATTGGCAGTAAAATTGGGCCCATATTATTAAACGAATCTGTAAATTGTGTGGTTGCTGACATATCCTTGATAAGATAGTTTCCCAGCACCATTGCAGCTAAAACAGTTGCAACATAAGAACCAAACAAATCAGCACCCATTCCAGCAACATCACCCACATTGTCTCCAACATTATCCGCAATTGTAGCAGGGTTACGAGGATCATCTTCTGGAATACCCGCTTCTACTTTACCCACTAAATCAGCTCCAACATCCGCTGCTTTAGTATAAATACCTCCACCCACTCTTGCAAATAAAGCAATGGATTCTGCACCTAAAGAAAAACCAGCTAAGGTCTCCAATACAACCGTCATATTATTATAGAAACTACCATCAACTCCCATAAACTTACTTAAGAAGAAGAAGAAAAGTAAACTCAAACCTAATACGGCCAATCCTGCAACGCCTAATCCCATTACGGTACCACCACCAAAAGACACTTTCAATGCTTTTGGCAAACTCGTTTTTGCTGCTTCGGCAGTTTTTGCATTTGCATCTGTAGCAATCCGCATTCCAATGTTTCCTGCTAAAGCAGAAAAGAACGCACCAATTACAAATGCTGGTACAATCATCCAACTAGTGGACTCAACCATAATGGATATTAAGAAAAGCAAAGCTCCAGCGATTACCACAAAAATGGCTAACAGGCGATATTCTGCCTTTAAAAAAGCCAAGGCGCCTTCTTTAATGCTTTTTGAAATGAATTGCATTCTTTCGTCACCTGGGTTTTGTTTCTTTACCCAAGCCATTTTAATAAACATGAATAGCAGCCCTACAAGAGAAAGTGCTATTGGTATTATAATTACGTTATCCATAGTATTTTAGATTATGTTCTCTTTAAAAAGTGCGCGAAAATAGGACTTAATATTTGTTAAAGCAAATACAGAACGATCCTGTATTTGCGAAAGGTACAGTACAAAAAAAAACCGCCTCAGAATTGAGGCGGTTTAAATCTAAAGATTGGGTATACCCCTTATTTCTTTGCTCTTTTAAAGTAGTAACGCGTTAAGAAGATCCCATCCGTATCATCTTTACCTGCATAGGCCTCAACAGCACTATTGATGCTGATAATTTCCCAACCTTCAGCCAACATTGCATTGACTCTTGATTTGAGAACTGCATCATTTGCAGCAATATTTTGAAAACGAATACCTCCCATATTGTACAAGTTCAATAATTTAGTTTCTTCGTAATTCTTTACTCGAATATCTCCTCTTTTGGACTTATTACGACCGTTGTCATCTTCTGACATCACTTTAGTATATTCTGTGTAATCTCTTCCTTCTAAGGCTTGAATAATTCTAGACCTTCCAATTCCACTTGGAATAATGGATTCAACCACGGTCAATGAAGTAAATTCAGTTTTCGCAGGTTCATCTGTTGATGCTGCTTTAAATGACATAAAAACACCCGAAAGTAGCATTAGCGCTGCTACCATTGTAATTGCATAATTCTTTTTCATAATATTATTTTTTTATTTCTTGTTCTGTTTAGTTCAAAGAGTATTCCAAATTTTACTTGGCTTGCTCTTTTGCATATGATGGTTACTAAAAGCTACGGTTTATTCCAAATACCATTCTAAAATCAAGATAGTCAGCGGTTGATGCAGCTGGTAAGCGATTCACAATAAATGGAAAGTCCAATCGAAAGGTGAACGGCTTAGCTTTACCCATTTTTCTGCCCCAACTTTTAATCGTAAAGGCCGTTCCCAATCCAGCGTCTGCTGTAATATTACTTCCAATAATTTTATTGGTTTGCCCATTTCCTGCAATAAACCCTGCATCACCAAAGACATAGGCATCAATATGCAACCAGTGTTTAAACCACTTTGGTTTCAATTTAATAAATTGATCAAAGTCTAGTTCACCCGAGAAAGATATTCCTCTGCGCCCAGCGAATAATGGAGAAACAAAAATGCTATCTTCCTTCACCGGAGCTAAATATCCTGTCATTCCTCGAATGTTCAACCCCCCGCCTAGCCATTGATAATTGCCAAAGTCGGTTCCAAATGAGGTTTGATCCCAAAGCACAGCTGCACTTGTAAATTTATTATCCATCATTTCTGCTGGATTTGCTCCGGCTAAAAACACTTGAGACTCCATAGGGATGTTATTCCCTGTTTGGTAAATCCCGTATAGACGTGTTCTCAATGGCATACCAAAAATGGTATTGAAATTTTTTAACTCCAAACCTGCTTCTGCAAAGTTATAATCTGAAAACAAAGCGCTGTTTTTGGTATGTAATTTAATGCGAGCGTTGCCACCGAAATAACGCATTATGCGCTCATAGCCTAATTGCACACTGTTGTTCCAAGCATTGGCTCCCCAATTATTGGCTAGTGGAGCGTATAAAGAAGAATACCTGAAAGGGCGATTCATTGCTTTAATCCGTCCTGTAAATATGGAGTGGCCATGTGTTTTTTGAAGTTGGGTGCTATAAAAAGCCAAACCTTCTTTGTTTCTAAGTTGTAAGTTCCAATTTAAACCCATATTCAATTTACGAGAATGATCGAATTGGTATTGAACCTCTTGCATTTGCTCAATATTACCGCCATAGCCGCCAACACCCGTGCTATACCATGCAGCCGCATTCGTGGTATTTAACAAGCCATAGTTCCGCTCTATATTAACTCCAACCTTAAGCCCATCTACCGTATTATACCACACATCTGGACGAACGCCTATGGATACCTTGCGCAGGTCTGAAGTAGGATACCTTCCGTTATCTAAGTACCAAATTGGGTTTTTCTTCCAAACATTGTTATTGGGGTTGTAATCCGCCAAACGCTGCGTGGGGTCAATTTCTACTTGCTTAATTTTTTCGTTGGTAATGAAAGTAACTGTATGGGTCTTGTTTAAATTACCCCAGCCGGTCCATTTACCCAATGACTGCAGATTGCCTTTTTTCACAAAATCAGTATTCGATATAATATAATTTTTTGTTACACCCTTGCTATCTGTAGTAACTAAATCCAATGGCATTACCATAGCTCCTATACGTTTTAGTTTTATAGTCGTTTCAAATTGATTTTGATTCCGTCCCGTACCTTTCTTAGATTTCACCCTCGATAATTTATAGTCCAACTCTTTTTTCGTTTCCAACCATTGATCGAAAAACCAATTGAGGTCAACCTTAGTATACTGAATGATACTGTTTCTAAAATCATTAAAATATGGGTGCGCCAAACGCCAGGTTGAGAAATAATTTTGCATGGCCTTTTTGAAAAGCTCATCGCCCAAGACATATTGTAAATTAAACAACATGGTTGCCGTTTTATAATACACTTGCCGATATCCACCCCCATGACCCAAGGCAGATCCAAAATCATCACTATGGGTGTTTAAGCAGGTATGCTCAAATTTTTGCGCGTCTCCCATGTATCCTCTATATACACTGTGGTAATCCGAAACATTTGGCGAAGAGGTATCATTTCTAAAGTTGCGTAAACTCCAAGCCGTTAAGAACTGTGTAAATCCTTCATCCAAAGAAGCCCGATAGGTCTCGTTGTTTCCAATATGACCAAAAAACCAATTGTGACCTACCTCATGTGCAATGAGTCCTTGATGACTCGGATACGAACCACCATCTAATGTAATCATGGGATACTCCATCCCATCGCGTGCATCTGCTGCCACAATTTTATTGTACAAATAAACACCAAAGTCTCTGTTATAGGTTTGTACCACATTGGCCATAAACTTGCTGGTGGGTTGCCATGCATGTGCAATGTGTTCTTGGGCTATGGCAATACACTCAATTTTACCAAAGGGATTTTTGGGTTCTGGAATTACCGTTACCATTCTCCGGTAGCTTGGGTCACAAGTGAATGCAAAGTCATGCACATTTATGGCATTGTATTTCCATGTTTTCATCCCTGTCCTGGGTATAGTAAATGAATAACTGTTGGTTTCACCGGCTTTACGGGCATAATTAGAAATATCAATTTTCTTTTTTAGGCTTTCTGGTAGAACCTCTTTTTCATTCACCAAAACACCCGTAGCCTCCATGATATAATTATTGGGTATGGTTAATTCCACATCGAATTGACCAAAATCTCCATAGAATTCTTTCCCTAGGTGTTGGTCCTTGGTCCAACCAAATTTTCGATCATACACACATATTCTTGGATACCAATGTACACCATCAAATTGCTTAACGCCATCATGTTCAAAGGTTTTCATTCTTCTGCGCATAGTTCCCTTATTATCGAAATAGGTCCTAAATTCAATTCCGATTTCAATATCTGTATGAGGCAACATAGGTTTAGACAATGTTACTTTCATTATGGTATTATCAATACTGAATTCCATTTTTTTCTTATTGACGCTGACTGCGGAAATGGATGTACCCAATTTTTGTGACTCATAGGGTCCGTATTTGTATTTCACTTTATTGGCTTCACCCAATTGACTGTAATACGAACCGGGTTGAAATGCATTTTGATATAAGTGAAAATAGAGTTCATATAAGGTGTCTGGACTATTGTTCGTGTACAACAAATTCTCTGATCCTGTTATAATCTCCGTTTCATCATTTAGTTCTGCCTTAATAGTATACCAAACATCTTGCTGCCAATAACCAGTGTGAGGTATTCTATTTTTCCAATAAAAGGAATTCGCTGTATAATCATTTAAGGACGTAGTACCGATATGATCATCCCCATATTGCGCCAAAGCAGATGAAGACAATGAAAGTGAAATTACACATAAAACAAAGTTGAACAATACGCGTGAGGCAATAGGTTTTCTCATGGTGGCCAAAATTAATTTATTTTTTTAAGATTAATGTACATTCTTACTTTATTGTATTGGGATTCTTTTAGCTTTGCAGCTCAATCTTATGGCACGTAAAATTCTTATTTATGGCTTCGCTTTTGCAAGCTTAATGTGTTTAACTACATTCATCTATTTCGAGAATCAACTTTATAAAACCTTTACGCAGTACTTTATTGTAGGCAACGTTATTCCACTACTGATACTCATTTTTGGAATTATTTTTTTAAATTTAAGCTTGCGTAAAACATCGCCTAATGGCATGTCTGTGGGAAGAATTGGCTTTAATGGAATGTTATTTACTGCTGTGGTTTGCATTGTATGGCCGGTATTTTACTTTGCCTACACACAGAAGAAACCAGAAGCAATCGCGCATGTTAAAGAAACTATTCTGCAACGTAAAATTGATTTTGCAGCAGCCAATGCGAAGGAAGTGACTCCCAAAGAAATTGAAGAAACTAAGGCTGATTTAGATAAAGTATTTACCCAAAAAATGCAGATTAGAAGTTCCATTTTTATGTATTTCTCAATTGGCATTTTAGCATCTAGTGGGCTTGCTCTTATAATGGGACGTAAGGCAACTGAAATTGCCCACGAGGTAGATTCCGAAAAAAATAAAAATGCTTAATGCACTATATTTAGTATGGGCTATCTTTTGGGTCGTGATTGGTTTTATCATCACTATGCCCATTAACCTTATTTTTCTTAGTTTCAAACGTACCTATTTTATTGGCCACTTTCTGCGCAAATTATGGGCGTATATCATATTCCTACCCATTGGCATGTGGGTCACGGTTTCAGGTAAAGAGCATGTAAAGGGTCTTAACCAGTTTATATATGCACCAAACCACAGTTCATACATTGATATCCCAGCGAGCACCATTGCCTTACCAGGCATTTTGTGCTATATGGCCAAAGATGAATTGACCAAATTTCCAATATTCGGTTACTTTTTTAAAACCATAGACATTGGAGTAAAACGAGGCAATGCCCGTAAAGCCTATGAAGCATTTATAGAAATTGGCGACCGCTTAAACACAGGTCAAATACCACTCATTTTTCCTGAGGGAACCATTCCTGCAAAATCTCCACACTTAGGCAATTTTAAAATAGGTGCATTTAGACTTGCGATAGAAAAACAAGTCCCTATTGTGCCAGTAACCATGCTAGATAATGCCGCACGTTTTCCAGAACAAAAACCTTTAGTAGGAAGACCTGGGAGAATGCGGGTGATCATTCATCGTCCCATCTCGACCACCAATCTAAAGAGCGATGATGCAGAAATGCTTAAAATGAAAGTTTATCGTATAATTGAGCAAACTTTATTAAAACATCAAATTATATCCAATGAAAATTGATGATAAAAAAATAGCAGAACTATCTCATTTGGCAAAATTGTCATTTGAAGGAGAAGAAAAAGAAGCTATTCGAAAAGATTTAGAAAAAATCACCGGTTTTTGCGAACTGCTTAATGAAGTAGATACAACAGGAGTAGAACCGCTGATTTATCTTTCCGACAATGTAAATGTGCTCCGTGAAGATCAAGTAAAACAAGATTTTACTAAAGAGCAAGCGTTAAAAAATGCACCTAAAGCAGATAGCGACTTCTTTCGTGTCCCTAAGGTGATTAATACAGCCCGTAACTAACATGAGTGTTATTTCTTTAAAAAATATAATTAAAGAATATAAGCTAGGGAAAGAAAAGCTGCGTGTTCTGCATGGCATTGATTTAGAAGTTCAAGCAGGAGAATTTGTTGCCTTGATGGGTCCATCTGGATCTGGAAAATCTACTTTAATGAATATTATTGGCTGCCTGGATATACCAAGTGCTGGTGATTACATTCTGCAAGATCAAAATGTAAGTAAATTAAAAGATGATGACTTGGCCAAAGTGAGAAATGAATCCATTGGGTTTATTTTCCAAAATTTTAACTTAATGCCTAAAATGACAGCTTTAGAAAATGTAGAATTGCCTCTGGTTTACGCATCCGTTCCAAAGAAAGAACGAAAAAGAAGAGCGCAAGAAGTTCTTGAAAGCGTTGGTTTAGGTGACCGAATGACCCACAAGCCCAATGAGTTATCTGGTGGACAACGTCAACGGGTGGCAGTAGCTCGGTCATTAGTTAATCAACCTTCGCTTCTTTTGGCGGATGAGCCAACAGGGAACTTAGATACTACCACTTCTGATGAAATCATGCGTCTTTTTCATCAATTGCATGAGAAAGGCAATACCATTATTGTGGTGACCCATGAAGAAGCAATTGCCCAACATGCAAAACGCATAGTACGTCTCATTGATGGGCGCGTGAGCAGTGATGTTGTTCATGAACAAACTTTTACGAAATAATCATATGAAAATTTATACTAAAAAAGGTGACTTAGGAGAAACTTCATTACTCGGAGGCAATCGGGTTTCTAAGGATCATATTCGGATTGAATCTTACGGAACCGTTGATGAATTAAATGCACAAATAGGATTAGTAATGTGCTCATATGAGGCAGCAAGACCTGTATTGAAAAAAGTGCAAGATCAGCTGTTCACCTTAGGCTCTCATTTAGCCAATGGGGCTAATAGTCAATTCAAACTGCCTGAATTTAATACCTCGTGGGTTATTGAATTAGAAACTGAAATTGATCGAATGACCTCAGAATTAGCTGAACTCAAGAATTTTGTATTGCCTGGCAGCGATATGGCCAATGCACATTGTCATGTAGCACGCTGTATTTGCCGCAGAGCTGAGCGATTGGTAGTTGCGCTGCACAAAATTGAACCTGTGGATACTTCAATAATTACCTATTTGAATCGCCTTTCAGATTTCCTTTTTACCCTTTCGCGATTTATCACGTATAACATGGGTAGCCAAGAAATCGTTTGGGAATCTAGATAGATTATTGCTTCTGTTCAGGAGGGAATGCTTGCTGTGCTAATGCGCGAGCAAGTTCAAAATCATTCTGGACTTCAAACGTCTCTTCAAATAAGTCAAATGCTTTACGTGAGTCTGGGTTTTGTCCACCTAAATAAGCATATGCCTTTAAAAATAGTGCAGCTGCTTTAATTTTTATAGCCTGCTCTTCTGCAGGGTTTGAGATTTTCTTCACTTGAATTGTTTTTAACTCATTATCAGGAACGGCTAATAATTCTTCTACTATTTCAAGTGTTTTATTGGCTTGTTGACCTTGAGCATAAATCAGCCCTTTGCTAAATATGTATTTATAGTCTTTGGTCTCTGCAAATAGTTTGTCAAATCGAGCCATGCCAGTTAATACATCGCCACGTTGAATATCAATTTGAGCCAAAAGGCTTTGCATATCCTCGTTAAGTGGTTGTTTTTCAACTACTTGTTTAGCCATATATTCAGCAGCAGCAACATTTTCAAGGGCAACAAAAATACGTGTTAAGCTGTCTTTATATACAACATTGGCTGTATCTAGATATAAATATTCCTGTAGATAAAAAGCGGCACTCGTGTAATCCTGCATTCCAATTACATGTTTATACTTTTTCAAAAGATCATTTTTTTGTTTGTCAACACTTTCCTTGCATGCTGAAAAGCTAAGAATTACAGCCACTACGAGAAAAAATCCAGTTACCTTTTTCATATCGACAAACCTACTTTTAATTTTTATTTATCACAATAGCGTATCTTCGATTTCTTAAAAAAAACAGATTAAAGACCCTTTTATTGAAAATACTGTGTATTTGGAGCAACAATTGACCTGTTTATTACGTCTAAGGTATGAAAATAGTGATTATTTAATCGTATGTTTGCATTTTATATGAAATTCTTAAACAAGAGCATTTCAAAATTGCTTCTAATAGTTGCTTTTATGCTGTTACCCTTCAACATCTTGTTCGGGCAGTATCTTGTTCGGGCAGTGTGGAGGTTTTAATATTAGCGCAAATGACAGTACCGCTTGTATTCCACAAGTTATCCGGTTTAAAGTAACGGGCAATCCTCCAGTAGGTACCACATACCGTTGGGATTTTGGCTCAGGCTTTAACCCAGGCGTAGATTCCAATTCATTTTTATTTTTCGTACCTGGAAAGTATGATGTGCGATTGGAAATGAGTTTCCCTAACAATACTAAATGCATCATTACCAAAAAAGAGTTCATCGAAGTAGGCAAAACCCCTTTTGCCAATATTACATTAGATAAAGTAGTTTTATGTGAAGCTAATGACTCTGTAACAATTACAGATCTCACGCCCAATTCTGAAATTCGTGATTATATCATTGAAGGAATTAAATACACGAATCAACCGAAAGTATCCGTACACCAATTTTCATCTACACCGGGCACAAGAGATATTACCGTAATTATTACAGACAGCCTTGGATGCAATGTCATTGATAATTATGTAAACATTGTTACAATACCAGATCCGTTTAGCTTTGATTTTGATACAGATAGCACCACAGGTTGCATTGACCGATACGCAAATTTCACTTATAAACCTTTGCTTATGGGGCAAGTACCCAATAAGTTTGAATGGATCTTTGAGAATGCTACACCTAACACCAGTGCAGATAGCCATCCGCAGAATATCTTTTATAGTCTAAAGGACTCATCGGATGTAAGCCTAAAAATAAGTACAGATGAAGGATGCGAGTATACAGTGCTTAAGGAGAACTTTATGACCTTGGAAGAACCTATCTCTTTAGCGATTAATGTAACCCAAACCGACCCTTGTGTTGGTGAATATTTGACTTATAGTGTTTCAAATTCTCAAAGTAAAAAAATTACTTGGCAGTTTTTTCAAGATGATTTCAAAATCTACGGAGCTACGGATACGACCCTTACGGGTGAGCATCGAACAGCTGGTAGTAAAGTAGTTCGTGCTTCCCAGAAATATAAAGGTTGTCTTTCTCAAACGGATAGTAGAAACAAGGTAAAAGTAATTGGTCCTGAATCCAGGTTTGAGGCTGATAAAACCATTAGCTGCTTTAACAAAGAAACCATCAGTTTTACCAATCAAAGTATAGAGCCTGTTGGATCTGTGATTACTTATAAATGGTACATCAAAGATAGCAATGGGGTGTTTTTAGATAGCGCACTTACTAGGGATCATTCATACCAATTCGATGGTTTTGGACAGTATACAGTTACCTTGATTTCCTATTCCAATGTAGCGGGTTGCAGCGATACACTGGAAGAAGTAGGATACATTCAACTTAAATCACTCAAGGCATTGACGAATGTGAAACCAAATGTGTCTTGTATTTCGCAGAGGGTCACTTTTTTAAACACCACTCCAGTAGGTTCGAGTACCACTCCCAATTTGTATAAGTGGAAGATCTTTGATAAAAAAAACAACTCATTAAAGACTTCTACCTTAGATAGTTTTAATTATTCCTTTCAGGATACCGGTATTTATTCATACAGTTTTGTTGTTTATAACACTTTAGGTTGTTATGATTCTATTTATAAAGAAGACACCATTCAAATCATCAAGCCTAAGGTTCAGATCAGTATATCGGACAGCACGCCATGCATGGGAGAAAAAGTCACTTTTGACGCATCACATATTGATGAACTTATTGGCTTGGTTCATTATTGGAACTTCACCAACAAAACATATTCAGACCCATTAAATAATACAGGATTATTAGCTGATAGTGGTGATGTAATATTTAAACACCCTGGGGTTTATGATTATGACTATATTTATTATGCCCGAATTGGGCCTAAATGTAAAGATACATTTACAGGCAAGGGCATTATAAAGGTTAGTGGAACTGATTTGGATGTCATTACAAGTAACGATGATGATTGCATACCCTTAGTTACAGATTTAAGTTCTTCTGTCGTAAGAACACAAAACCACAAAAACCTTTTCCCTAGTTTTAGTTATCAATGGAAAGCAAGTGATACAAGCATCAAATTTACCACACCACTCAATGCTTCAACCAAAGCCACTATGAGCGAAAGAGGCAAAAAGTATGTAAGCCTGGTATACCGCGACAAATCAGGATGTAAAGACTCAACACCCCTTTTGCCTCATTACGTTGGTGTTTTAGCCGATTTTAACACAACTCCACAAGCCTGTTTAAATGGCTTAACTCGCATGACTAACGTTTCGGCCCTAAACCCAACGAATTACAAATGGATTGTGAATGACCCAAGTATTACAATTATACCAAACGATACCCTCAAAAAATGTTGATTTAAAATTTACAGCATTAGGAAGGTTCACTGTTACTCTTGTTGCATCTAAAAATGGTTGTTCAGATACCCTTTAAACGGAATGTGACTTCCGTAAGCATAAAAGCAAAGTTCTATTCTCCACAACCAGTTAACCAATGTGCTCCAGTGATTGTAGAATTTATTGATTCCAGCAACAATCCGAACATCACGAAACGGTATTGGGATTTCGGTGATGGTTCATTTGCCCAAACAGGATTGATTACTAGATCATCACATGCCTATTTGAACAATACAGATACAGCCGGAATCAATATTAAATTGATTGTTCAAAATAATTATGGCTGTGCAGATACGCTTGAAAAGATTGGGTATGTAAAAGTACTTGGTCCTATACCTTCCTTACGATTTAATAATTCTTCGGGATGTGAACCATTAAATGTAGAGTTCATCCATGAAAGTAAATTCTATTCACGGGTCTATCTTGAATATGGGGATGGGATAACTTTAGACTCAACTAATACTGCCAATCCACACCTACCGAATTTATGATGAAGTCAATTTGGGCGAATATTATAAACCTAAACTTGTTTTGTATGACAACAATGGATGCTTGTAGAATACGCACCTGATGATAGCATCTATGTAGTTCAAAATGCTATCCGCAGATTACTCAGTTTTACAAGACACAGGCTGCGAAACTTTCCGAGCGTCATTCATCAACAATTCAAGAAGAGCGTTTTCCTATGAATGGGATTTCGACAATGATGGCATTACTGACAATACTGACAAAGACCCTAATGCATTTTATAGAGCTGGAAAGCATTATCCTACATTGATTGCAAAAAGCCCGACAAACTGCTATGATACTTTGCGAAATCATGTAGAATTATATGTTCATACGAAACCTGATGCAAATTTTATTATTTTTCCTGATACAACCTGTTATAATTTTCCCTGTAGGGGTTAGGGATCAGAGTAGTGGAAGGTGCAGATGGTGCAAAAATAAAAGAATGGTTTTATGATTTTGGAGAAGAATTTAAACTCACTGACACCTCTAGCAATTCAAATGCATTCTATAATTACACCACAATTGGAGGGAATTTAATCACTTATACAATCACTGATGATAACGGATGCCAGGACTCAGCTAAAAAATTAGTTCACATTCGCGATACTTTAGATCCTGATAACAATGGATATTCTTACATCACGGTAATCAATGGAAATCAGTTGCAATTGAATTGGAAAAAGTCTCAACTTAGTATCTTCAATAATTACCATATATATAATGACGAAGCAGGGTTAATTTACCAACTTGTATAACTCCAATGATATCAATGACACCAGGTTTTAATCATAAACAATGGAATTGAAGTGGATACTAGAAGATATTGCTATACTACCAAAATAACAGACACCTGCCTGCGAACTGGACCGGTTAGTTCAACTCATTGCAATATCTATTCTGCGTGCATTAGACACTTTCTTAGGTGCAAATCAATTGCGTTGGTCCCATTATGAAGGTTGGCCTCAGCGCGCTGGTTACAGCGTCTACCGAAAAGCCCAATTGATACTGGGTTCATTTTAATTGCCACTTTGAAGGGCAATGAAAATGTTTATATTGACGATTCTCTTTGTGATTTAACTATTGCTATTACGTAATTTGCACTCATATGAATGGTGTATGGAAAAGTCAGAGTAATAATGCGTGCAACATCCCAGAAATAGAAAAAGTAAAAGCTGCGCCAATTATTGATTATGCAACTATACGAGGAAATACACGCGCAGAAATTAAATGGCACCTTCCGCCTACAGGTGCAACTATTACTAAATTTAATATTTATCGTAGTACAGGTGCCAATGGATCTAATGGAACGAAAGTGGGTACTTAAGTAACCAGTCCATTTACAGATCCTAATATTATAGCTGATGAAACGGCTTACACCTATCGAATGAGTGTGGATGATTTATGTGGCTTTACTAGTGACCTGAGTATCCCGAGTCACACCATTTTCTTAGGTGGAAAAAACAACAATGATACGGTGTTTATCGAATGGAACCCATACACCTATTGGTCCAATGGAATTAAAGATTACATCATCCAAATGAGAGACAATTCCGGTGCTATGCAAACCATTGATCAAATTTCCGGTAACAAAATACGTTTAAGCTAAATAGTTTATCGCTGGACATTACAGACAGTTTATGTTTCCGTGTGATTGCAATTGAAGACAGTACTATCGCAGATTCCAGTTACAGTAACATCGGTTGCATTGCTCCTAAATCCAGGGTATTTGTTCCGAATGCTTTTTTCGCCTAATAATGATGGCGTGAATGAAATCTTTAAACCTGTTTCGATTTTTCTTATACAATGATAAAAGCAACAGCATTTATGATTACCAATTTGAAGTATTCAGCCGCTGGGGGGGAAAAACTCTATTCTACCAATGATGTAGATGGCTATTGGGATGGTAAATATCAAGGAAAATCTGTACCAGCAGGAATTGTACATTTGGCGCGTTTGATGCGCTTGGATTAGATGGAGTATACCATACCTACAATGGCAAGGTTACCTTATTGAGGTAACTCTGCATCTTTGATTACTCGCAATATTGTTAACCTTCATTTATTGTACCTTTAAATTAGCTACAAATATTCAACCTTTTATAGGCCATATTAGAAATTCGAATAGATTTATAGATTGTGTTGTGTTAATTTTGAGTGCTTACAGTTGGAAAATTGCAATTGCCCTTTTTTTTGGCAATTACGATTCCACCATGGCTCGTAGATGTTCACAATAGAAGAAACAAAGGATGCTTAGCTTTTTTAAAAAGAAACCATGTACGATCGAACATATGTCTGGAGATATATTGAAAAAAATTGAGTCTGACTTTACTAACGATAAAAACAAAGCCATTGAGATCATAAATACGGCTTTGGAAGAATTTGAGAACTTGCGCAGTGCAAGAATAATTCGCTGCATCATCTTTATGGCTGATAAAGACATTCAACAACTCTATAGATATATTGACAATGCAAGCACCTACCCAAGGGATATTTGTATTTGGGCCGAGTATATAAATAAATCTTCGTTTGATGATCGTAAAAGGGTGCGTAATTTTAACAAAAAATTTGATCGCAACGATTTGACCCTTCGAGATTAGTTCCGTTTTTGCATGGCGTGTAGCCCATCAAACAAGTTTAACACAATCACTCAACTTCAATCACATCATCCTGCTTTTTATCCAGGGCATTGATCTTTTTATTCAAGTAAATCACAAAGCCGATTGCCGTGGCTTCATCTAACCATCCAATAATAGGAATTGCATCTGTTACTTCCGGAATAAATACATAGATGATACAGAGTACTTGTAAGGTCCTATAAATCCATTTGCGCTCATAGCGTTAATATAATAAATAAAGTAAGGAAACAGTTCTAAAACCGTTTAATTGGCGATTTTAGCCTTCTAAAGCAGCTGCACCACCCACAATTTCTGAAATCTCATTGGTAATCGCAGCTTGACGTGCTTTGTTGTACTCTACTTTTAGGGATTTCAACAATTCACCTGCATTTTCAGTTGCACTATCCATTGCAACCATACGCGCTCCATGCTCGCTCGCCCAGCTATCTAAAGTTGCTTTATACAATTGAGTTTTTAATGACCGTGGAACCAAATCATGCAAGATATCTACTTTATTGGGCTCAAAAATGTAGTCATTCTTTTGAGTAGACTTATTTTCTAAACTAGTGTCCGGGGTAACCGGTAATAAATTTTCTGCCATTACTTCCTGGGTTGCAGCATTGATGAATCGATTATAAATCAAGACCACCTTGTCGAAATCGCCATTTTTGTATTGATCCAATATAGACTGCCCTACTTCAAACACATTATCAGCATTCAAATCTTGAAAAATAGCTATGTGCTCTTTATCAAATTGCAAGGTTTCCAGTTTCCTCAATGCTTCATATGATTTTTTACCCAAATGCATTATGGTAACATTCCCCTTTTCATATTGGCTCTTATACGGGCCTGCAATTAATGATTTTACCTTTTTACCAATATTTGCATTAAATGCTCCGCATAATCCTCTGTCTGAAGAAACGGCCACAAATAATACGCGTTGTGTATCTCTCAACTCAAAATAAGCACTCAATTGCTCATCATCTATAGAATCTGAAAGGTTACTTAATATTTCTTGTAGTTTCTCTGCATAAGGGCGCATTTGAGTAACTGCCATAGTTGCTCTACGCAACTTGGTTGCAGATACCAATTTCATTGCTTTAGTAATCTGCTGTGTGCTGATTGTAGAGCTAATTCGTATTCTAACCTCTTTTAAATTCGCCATCTCTTCTTATGCTTATTGAAATAAATTTAAGACATTCCAGCAATCAATTCTGCTGCAACTTCTTCTAAAACATCCGTTAACTTAGATTCGTATTTACCTGCAGCCAACTGATTCAAAGTTTCTTTGTGGTTTGTTTCCAAATAATCTAAATAACTGGATTCAAATTCTCTCACCTTATTTACTGGGATCTTAGTTAACAATCCTTTTGATCCTAAATAAACAATAGCAACCTGCTGGTCAACACGTAATGGTGAGTATTGGCCTTGTTTCAAAATTTCTACATTACGAGACCCTTTATCCAATACAGATTTTGTTGCTGCATCCAGATCAGAACCAAATTTAGAAAATGCCTCTAACTCTCTGTACTGTGCTTGATCTAATTTCAATGTACCTGCCACCTTCTTCATCGGCTTAATTTGTGCAGCTCCACCAACACGAGATACTGATATACCTACGTTAATCGCTGGTCGAACACCAGCATTAAATAAACCAGACTCCAAAAATATTTGTCCATCTGTAATCGAAATTACGTTGGTTGGAATATAAGCAGATACATCACCCGCTTGCGTTTCTATAATCGGCAAAGCAGTTAATGATCCTCCACCTTTTACCATTCCTTTAATGGACTCCGGTAAATCGTTCATTCCCTGAGCGATCTCATCACTTGCATTTAACTTACAAGCTCTTTCTAATAACCGTGAATGCAAATAAAACACATCTCCTGGATAAGCTTCACGACCTGGTGGTCTTTTAAGAAGCAAAGAAACCTCTCGATACGCTACAGCTTGTTTCGACAAATCATCAAAAACAATTAATGCTGGTAATCCACGATCTCTAAAGAATTCTCCAATCGCAGCACCAGAAAGTGGAGCAAAGAATTGAAGTGGTGTTGGAGCTGAAGCAGCGGCAGAAACAACTACAGTATAATTAATCGCTCCTGATTCTTCCAATGATTTAACTACTTGTTTTACGGTGGATTCTTTTTGTCCTATTGCAACGTAAATACAATATACAGGCTCACCCTTATCGTAAAATTCTTTTTGATTAATTATGGTATCAATTGCAACTGCCGATTTACCTGTTTGACGATCTCCAATAATCAACTCACGTTGACCTCTACCAATTGGAATCATGGCATCAATTGCCTTAATCCCTGTTTGAAGCGGCTCTTTTACCGGCTCTCTATATAAAACCCCTGGCGCTTTACGCTCAATAGGCATTTCGTATGTTTTTCCTTCAATTGGTCCTTTCCCATCAATAGGCATTCCTAATGCATCCACAACACGGCCCAACATTCCGTCACCCACATTGATCGAGGCAATTCTTCCTGTTCGTTTAACCGTATCGCCCTCTTTTACTCGAGTTGAATTTCCGAAAAGTACCGCACCCACATTATCCTCTTCAAGGTTAAGAACAATGGCTTTCATACCGTCTTCAAATTCAACTAACTCACCACTTTGTACTTGTGTTAAGCCGTAAATACGTGCAATCCCATCACCAACTTGTAAAACGGAACCTACTTCTTGTAGTTCTGTTTCTGATTTTACTTGTTGAAGTTGATCCTTAAGGATCTGAGATACTTCGTCTGGTCTAATCGCTGCCATAATTTATATTATTTGTAATTCTTTCTTTAGATTTTTAATTTGAGATGAAACACTGCTATCAATCAATGAATCACCATATTTAATAACTAACCCGCCTAATAAATCTGGATTAATTTGTTCTGCTATTTTAATTTCCTTGGCTCCTGTTTGTTTTTCTAAATAAGAAACAACTTCTTTTCTTTCACCCTCAGTTAATGCTTGTGCAGACTGCACATCAACCTCTACGATTTGATTGTACTCATTATACAAGTCTTCAAATTTGCTTGCAATTTGAGGTAAACTACCCGCTCTATTTTTTGAAACCACTAATGAGAAAAAGTCAATCACTACTTTTTCATAGGAAGCAAATACAGTTGACAAAAGATTGCTTTTTTGCTCGCTTGAAACAATAGGGCTCTTAAGCACATTCTTTAATTCAATGTTTTGCTTGCAAGTTATTTGAAAGTCTACCATGTTTTGATTTACTGCTTCTACATTCTTAGCAGAGTTGGCTACTTCAAACAAAGACTTTGCGTATCTATATGCTACCTTATTATCTGACATTGCTTAATTTTTACTTGCTGATGGCATGGTTTCTAAATCCTTCAATCGTTGCTCAATGTATATTGATTGCTCCTTTGGATCTTCGAATTTTTTTCCAATGATTTTTTCAGCCATAGAAATGGAAAGTGAAGACACTTCCTTTTTAAGTTCAGTCATGGCTTGAGCGGTTTGTTGCTCAATTTCAGCTTTAGCTTGCTCCATTACTTTCTGCCCTTCAATTGATGCATTCTTTTTAGCTTCGGCAATCATCTTTTCTCCCGTTGATTTAGCATCTTTTAAAATGCGATCACGCTCGCCTCTCGCTTCTTTGAGCAAATCTTTGTTTTGAGATTTCAATTTCTCCATTTCTAATTTGGTCTCTTCAGCTTGAAGAATTGCACCATCTATAACATCTTCTCGTTCGCGCAAACTCTTTAATATAGGTTTCCATGCGTACTTTGAAAGAACGAATACAACCAGTCCGAATGTAATTAACATCCAAAATGGTAAGCCCCAATTTGATTCTAATAATCCCATTTTTATTTTTTTTATTTATGGTGCTTGCAAATCACATGCAAGCACCATATTTGATTCTATAAGAATATTAATAAAAGACAAACAACAATTGCGAAAAATGCCGCACCTTCAACAAGGGCAGCAGCAACTATCATGTTTGATCTTAGGTCACCTGAAATTTCAGGTTGGCGAGCCATTGCTTCTAAAGCTGATCCACCAATTCTACCGATACCAATACCTGCTCCAATTGCAGCTAGTCCAGCTCCAACACCTGCACCAAATTGATCCCAAGGTTGTACTACTGTTTGAAATAAAATGTCTAATAATGTCATGATTTAAAAATTTATTTTTGATTTGTTATTTAATTGTAATTAATGTGATTCTTCGTGTTCGTGGGTTTCTCTTGCACCTCCAATATATAAAGAGGACAAAAGTGTAAATACATAGGCTTGTAAAAAAGCAACCAGCAATTCTAGCATACTCATGAAAATTGAAAATGCTACTGAAAATACAGTAACTCCACTTCCAATCCATTCATTTATTTCGCTAAATATAAATATTAAGCTAAAAAACCCAAGTATGATAATATGCCCCGCAGTGATATTTGCAAATAACCTGATCATAAGCACTACTGGCTTCAGGAACATTCCAAAGATCTCAATTGGGATCAATAAAAATTTAAGCCCAAATGGAATTCCAGGAGGCCATATTATGTGCATCCAATAATCTTTAGAGCCATTTACAGTTACAATGATAAATGTGATTAACGCAAGTATACCCGTAATGGCCACACTTCCGGTTAAGTTTGCCCCTCCAGGAAAAATAGGAATCAAACCCAATAAATTATTAAAGAAGATAAAAAAGAAAAGGGTTAATAAATAAGGTAAGAATTTCTCATATCCTTTTCCAATACCTGGTTTAATAACATCATCTCTTAAAAACAATATAAGGGGCTCAATAAATGATGCAATTCCCTTTGGAGATTTCACCCCTCTTTTCTTGTAGTTCCTTGCAACAGACAATAGAACAATTAATAAGAGCGCTGCCCCTATAAACATCGAAAATCCATTCTTGGTTAACGAAAAATCCATAAACTCTTCATTAGTAGTGCTGGTTAATTTGCCTTGGTGCGCAGTGAATCCTAAATATGCAGCATGTCCATGTTCAAATTTAGATGAACTAAACACTTGCCATTTTTTCTGTGTTTTATTATATATGATAACTGGCAAAGGCAATTCCAAATCGCCAGCAATATGCCAACCATGTGAATTGGTAACGTGATCCATAATCACTTTGCCTGCGTCAAATTTCTCTGAACCGTGATCTGCTGAATGAGCTTCTGATCCTTCTGCCTGATTTGCCGCAGTAGACACATCATGATCTTGTGCACCATTTGCGTGGTGATTGTCTGCCGATTGGTCGGCATGGGCTGCTTTTTCCTCAGTTTTGGAATCATGCCCTGACCCTAAAACAGCGTTAGGCGTAAACATTATTCCTAAAAAGGCGATAAATGCTGCTAAAAATAACCTGCTCTTTTTGTCTACAATCATTGATATATCTAAAGTTTCGAGAGTTTTCACCCTCTCATTTTCGAGGGCGCAAGTTATACACTAAATAGTAAATTTCAAAAGCCATAAAGAATAAATAATAAAAAAGAAAAAAAATCACAGATACCTTATCAATTCTAGAGCTTAGAAGAAAATAACCCAACAAGAATGCGAGACTTCCGAACAATCGTACGACAGAAGATATCATCATGTTGTTAACAGCTGCTGTGGGCTTGTGATTATTCTTAATGAAAATTCTTGAAATGAGAACATTCAATAAGAAAAAGAAGAATGCTGCTGGATACAACCATAACTGCAAATTCACATATATAAACAGCTGGGTAATTCCGGTTAGAACCACACATAAAAGGAGTGCAACTCCACTTAGTTGAATGGAATTTAATTTTTTCACTTTCTTTCTGAATTTATGGTTTTAAAAAGGCTATAAAAAAAGTAGAATACGCCTAATAGAATTCCACTTATGGTGCATAAGGGTTGTGCAAGATTATAATGTTGATCAATAAACCGTCCCAAAAAAAGCAGCCCAATGATGACAGCAACGCCTTGTATAGCAAATGTGCTCCATTTGGCGTAAGCTCTTCCTAAGTTAGGTTTTTGACTCATTGGAGGTCTCCTTTTTATCAGGCCCTGTGGTCATATTACTTGAACCATTAAATATGGCACCATTTTCGACCATTAATTTTTGCATTTCGATGTCTCCTTCAATTATTGCACTCCCTTTTAAGGAAAGCACAGCTTCAACGGATACATTGCCATTTACTTTACCTTCTATAATTGCATTTGCTGCATTAATATTCCCTACAACAATGGCTTTTGAACCAATTACAACGCGGGCTGTTGACACTAAATTGCCATTAATTGTACCATCAATTCTTAGATCGCCTTTGGAACTAATATTACCATCTACTGCTGTGCCAGCACCAATAGTATTTAGGCTTCCACTTGCTTGTTCTGCTTTGTTTTTAGGATTAAACATACGGGGTGCAAAGGTATATTTTGTAAAGCATTATAGCAAAGCTATTCAAAACGAAAAAATAAGTGAGGCCTATTAAAAAGAAATGAAATTGCTTGGGTCTAATGGTCTTCCGTTAAACCATAACTCAAAATGCAGATGGGTACCCGATGTAAGCTCTCCGCTATTTCCGGCAATGGCAATCACTTCTCCGGCACTCACATAATCACCAACACGCTTGTGTAAAAAAGCATTGTGCTTATAGATACTAACTAAGTTACTGGCATGTTGAACTTGAATTACATGGCCAAAATCATATGTCCATCCAGTAAAGATAACCGTCCCATCTAAGGTTGACTTGACACTTTCATCACTTATGACTGGGGTAATATCAACGGCTTTGTGATTATACAAGTCATACGCCTGACTTATTTCCCCTTTTAATGGAGGAAAGAAAAGCAATGATTCAAAAGCAAAATCTGCTTCAATTGACGTTCGATCAATTGGATCTTGAACTATCTCGGGTGCAATTGCCGTATCCTCTTGGGCCAAAACATCCTGACTTACGGTAATATTACTGGTATCCAATTTATTCTTTTCACCCTTAAACACCTTGATGATATCTCCACGTCTCTTTATTTCAATTCGATTCTGTCGTTCGATTTTATCCAGTTTATTCTTAATGTAAATAAGCTCGTCAGTGCCTGTTACACCTGATTTTTTACTGATATAGGTGCCCACCTTACTTCGATCCATAATGAAAAAGGAAATAACAAAAAATACGAGAAACAATAAACTCAAAAGGAGAATAACATTAATTGTAGTCAATCGAAATGACGCCCTTTCCTCAAAGTTGTTTTCATTAACAATAAGAAGCCGATAGGGTTTCTTTAGTCTACCAAATAACTTTTTTTTATTCTGAGATGACATTTAACTTTGCAATAATTATACTCTTGCCACAATAAATACGTTCTGCAAAAGTTACATAATTAGCTAAGTAAACAAAAGACTTTGAAAAAAATAATAGCATACCTCTTTGTGATAGGGGTTCTATCGGGCTGTAATACATGGGTTGGGAAACAATATGTTAATACTGTTGCAAGATATAATCGTATTTATCACTCTGAAAAACAGATCCGTAGCACGGATAAAACAGTAAAAGAGTCCTTTGTAGATGATTTCAACAAAACACTACCAATTTTAAACCTTGGAAATGAAAGTTCATTGAAAGGTAATGGCGGTGATATGGACAATGTACTTAAAAAGACTTCTCGTGTTATCGAAAAATTTCCTAAGAGTAAATGGACAGATAATGCATGGTTTCTCATGGGCCAATCCTACTTCTATAGAGGTGACTTTTTTGCTGCAATAGAAACATTTGAGTTTGTGGCTAGTAAATACAAAAAAACGAACATTGCATATCAAGCCAATTTGTGGACACTATATAGTTATATTCTCATGGGCAAAGAAAGCGAGTCCTTGGCAATCATTTCTAAACTAAAAAATGAAAAATTATTCCCCAAGGAGTACAAGAAAGGTTTGTATGCTTGCGCAGCAGATATTGCCATTAAGCAAGATAAACCAACCCTTGCAATCGACAATCTTTTATTAGCCATGCCATTTGTAAAAAAGAAAGATGAAAAGATTAGATATAATTTTATTCTTGCTCAACTTTATCAAAATGCCGACAGTTTTGAAAAGGCCACCTATCACTATAAAAAGGTGATCAAATACAATCCACCATATGACTTCAACTTTAACGCGCAAATCAATATGGCCTCCTCTTTGGTTCAAAGTGAAGGACAATCTTATAAAAAGGCCAAATCCCTGCTTAACACCATGTTAAAAGATGATAAAAACATTGATTACTATAGCCGTATATATTATGAATTAGGCAAGGTGGACGAGTTGAGCAACAACACAAAATCCGCGTTATCCAATTATAAGCAATCTATCCATGAAAAAGGAAATACAAATATCATAAGAACCAATGCCTATAATGCAATTGGGACAATCTATTTTAATCAAAAGAATTATCTCATTGCTGACAAATATTTTGATAGTGCCAATCAAACCTTAGACCAGAGTCATCCAAAATTCAGCGAACTCTCAAAAAAGAGAGAAAATCAATCTGAGTTATTAAACCATTTAGTCACCATCCAAACCAACGATAGCCTTTTGATGCTGGCTGAAAACCCCACTAAGCTTGAAAATGAAATCGATCGTCAAATTGAATTAGAAAAACGAAGACTTAAGGCGCTAGAGATTGAGAAATTGAAAAGCAACAATTCGTTGCCCCCTTCAATGACAAACAACCCGTTTCCTACTCCAAATAACAATAACACCGCCATTGCCAGTGCTAATGCAAGTTTTCCCTTTTATGACCCAACATTACGCGCAAGAGGAATGAATGATTTTAAGGCGAAATGGGGTGATCGTGTTTTGAATGACAATTGGCGAGTAAGTGCAATAGCCAGTAATTCGATCGATGACCCGATTAATGACCCCACAAAAGATTCTACCAAAACAAAAGACACCACAAAAGTTATTTTAAACCAGGCAGTACCTTCCAATATCTCAGAAGATAGAAAAAAGTATTATCTAAGTATTCCATACACTCAATCGCAGAAGAACCAATTAAACAAAGAGAATGAATTGGCTTTATTTGAATTAGGCATACTTCATTTATATTCTTTAGATTTACCTGAACAGGGCATTAGCTACTTGGAGCAACTACAAAAACGCTACCCCAATCATCCCAATGAACCAAGGACCTTTTTTGAATTGGCTAAATACTATAAAGATGTGGGCAGAAGTGATGACTATAACGCGTATTACGATAAATTAGTTCGCACTTACCCTAACAGTAACTTTTTAAAGGTGTTGAAGAATGAGATTATTGCTGATAATGAATCAAGTAAAAACAATGTAAGTAAGGAAGTTCAAGATCTATATGACCAGGCATACCGGAGTTATAAAACCGGGAAATATAAAAATGTACTATTGATAAAAGAGCAATATGATTCAAAGTATGCCGGCAATGCGCTACAATCCAATTTTGAATATATTGAGGCATTAACCTATGCTCGCATGAAACGCATGGATGATTATAAGAAAAAACTTGAGCTTATTATTGCCAATTACCCAAACACTTTGGTAAGCGAGAATGCAAGTCGAAATCTTCTCTTTATTAAAAGTGAAACCAGCCAAGACAGCGGTTCCACAGTAAAATCAACAACTAAGAAAGACGAATATAGTTTAGATAAAAACGCACCCCATTTTAGCATGTTAGTTTTTCCATTAAAGAGTACTACCAATAAGATTAAAAACACTCTCAATGATTACCATAAGCGAAACTACAGTTTAAAAAACATTGAAGTAACTGAGATGGTATTAGGTCAATACAAATGCATCATTATCAAAGGATTTGAAAACCTTAAAGAGAATCAGGATTACATGAATGTACTTAAAGCTAAGGAGATTCTTGGCAAAGAAAGTAAGCTAGAAGAACTGGTTCCAATTAGTGCAAAAAATTTGGGAAGTCTTCTAAAATTAGGAGAATTAGACAACTATCTAAAATTTGCCAACATGCAATATAAAAGTTGAGCAAACCGCTTACTTTTGCATATACTAGTATAATATTATGGCCATTAGCAGAGGTACCAAACGTTTTTGGAAAATATATATCATCTTTCTATTAGGAGGGGTTCTCTTCTTTACTGCGGTGCGGTATGGTCTATTTGGAAGTCTACCTGATATAAATGAATTAGAAAACCCCAAGAGCAAACTAGCAAGTGAACTCTATTCAGAAGATGGGTTAATGCTGGGTAAATACTTTCTGCAAAATAGATCGGTGGTCGATTTTGATGAAATTGGCGACAACCTAACAGATGCTTTAGTTGCGACTGAGGATGAACGGTTTTATGATCATGCTGGAATCGATTGGAAAAGTATAGCCAGGGCGGTTCTAAGTGGTGGCAGTGATGGTGGGGGAAGTACGATAACTCAGCAATTAGCTAAGAATCTATTTCATGTGGAGGACCGCAGACCGGTTTCTAAAACAGGACGAATTTTTCAAAAGTTTAAAGAGTGGATTATTGCTGTTCAACTCGAAAAGCGTTATACCAAGGATGAAATCATTGCATTGTATTTGAACACCGTTCAGTTCTCAGGGCATAGTTTTGGAATTAAGGCGGCTGCTAAAGAGTTTTTTAATAAGAAACCAGACAAGCTAAATACAACAGAAAGCGCCACACTTATTGGCGTATTACAAGCAATAACAAGATACAACCCAAAAAGAAATCCTGAAAAATCTAAGATAAGGCGCAATGTGGTCCTGGGCCAAATGATGAAAAATGGGTTTCTTGAGAAAGATCAATTTGATAAACTCAGTAAGGAAGAAATAAAACTAAACTATGTAAGCTTTAGCTCTAAGGCTTACATTGCCCAATATTTGAAAGATGTTATTGGCAATAAGCTAAAAGAGTGGTGCAAAACCCATAAAAAGGCCAATGGTGAGTATTATGATATTTACAAAGACGGGCTTAAAATTTATACTACCATTGACAGCAAATTACAGAAACATGCCGAAGCGGCAGTAGAAAAACATCTAACCCGTTATCAAAAGTTATTTAATCAACATTGGGGGAATCGAGAGCCATGGCGAGATGATAAGTGGCGTGTAATTGACTCCTTTATTGAAAATAAGATTTCTAGAACCAGTCGTTACAAAGAGTTAAAAAAACAATATGGCGACAACCAAGATTCAATGGAATATTATACAAGGGTGCACAAGTATGATATGACTCTATTCTCTTGGAATGGAGATATTGACACATCGATGACCTTGTTTGACTCATTAAGTTATTACAAGAAATTCCTGCATGCTGCATTTGTAGGGGTTGCTCCCACAACTGGTCAAGTAAAATTCTGGGTAGGTGGCATGAATCATAATTATTTTCAATATGATCACGTCACAGGAACACGGCAAACAGGATCAACATTTAAACCATTTGTTTACTCTTTAGCGGTAGATTATGGTATTTCTCCTTGTACTCAAATATCCAATGCACCTATTTCACTGCCCATGGGCGGGGGGAAAATGTGGCGACCTAGGAACTCAGGCGGCCGTGCTGGTGGTGCAATGAATATGTTCAAAGGACTTGGACATTCTGTCAACTTGGTTACCGTTCATTTGATGCTTAGACTGGGTGAAAATGGCAGTAAAAACCTGGTAAAGTACATCAATAAAATGGGGATAAAAGGTCGTCAAATGAACCCAAATATAGCAATGTGTTTGGGCACCGAAGATATTTCACCCTTAGAAATGGCCAGTGCATATACCACATTCGTAAACAAAGGATTTTGGATCGAACCACAATATATTTCTAGAATTGAAGACAAAAGCGGAAACATTATTAAAGAATTTAATCCAACCATTATTAATCAAGTATTATCGGAAGAAAAAGCACGTATTGTGCTTGAACTTATGCGTGGTGTTGTAAAATTTGGCACTGCAAAAGATATATGGAGAAGGTTTGGCATCAAAGGCAGCGTGGTTGGAAAAACGGGTACCACCGATCAAAACTCAGATGCTTGGTTTATGGGAGTCACACGAAATTTAGTTACATCAACTTGGGTAGGTGCTGATGATCGTTGGGTTCGCTTCAGAAGCACTGGATTAGGACAAGGCGCTAAACAAGCGCTCCCTATTTATGGGTATTTTATGCAAAGTGTATTAAAAGACAAGGATTGCAATATTACCACTGATGATTTTGATGAGTTTGAAGGGGAAGAAAAAATCGTGACAGACTGCACGGAAATGGATAATGCAAATTCATCCTTTGGATTTGATGATTTTACGGATGATCCAGAAAAAGAAGATGAAGGGGATAATTTGTTTAATTCAGATGACGATGAAGAGGACTCTCCCTTTTAGCCGATAATTAGCTGTACACGTTTTCTGTGAGCAACAATTCCCTAAAGTCGTCATATCTGAAGGGCTTGTCCAAAATTCCAATTACATTGCCACAACTTAAAATCGGTTCGTTGTCTATTAATGGTTTAGATGCTGTAACCACAATAACCTTTAAATGAGCATATTGGGGATCACTCAAGAATGACAACAATTCACCTCCATAATCACCATTCAAAAACATATCTAATACAATAAGTTTGGTAGTGGATTTAGGATCACCTGAAGTATTCTTGATATAATCAATGGCATCTTTAACTGCAACACAGGATTTAATGTTTCCTTGAAAACCATTTAACTGGAGCGTACGTTCAAAAAGCATAGCATCTAATTGGCTATCTTCCACGAGTAATATTTGTTGTAATTCTAGCAATCTCTAAACAAAAGAATATATTATTTAAACAGTGCGAATATCAGTGATTTAAAGCTTCTACGGAAGTTAACGCAGACATAAATTTTCTACACTTCGAATATATTTATTTTTATTAAACAAAACGAAACATTAGTCTATATTGTTGAATAAAAACGTTGAAAAAGTTGAAAAAGAATATGTTTACAGATTGATACCGTAAGGGTAATTCACCTTATCCACATGCCAAATCAATCTACTTTGCCAATGCTTTTTTCGCATTAAATTGATTTACGCCTGCTTTTAGGAATTTAATAAAACTTTCACTTCCATCTCCGTTCAAGTCTTTATAATATTTTGGGGCTGCCAATAAATTCTGATTATAATCAATAACCACATACTGAGGTTGTGCTAAAATGCCATATAAGCATTTTTGGATGGAGGCATTCTTCTCTCCTAATGTTTTAATGGTATCCTGCATATCAGATGAATATGCCATACTTATGAAATACTCTTCTTTCGGAATGGGTATCGTTTTATCATCTACATACAATGAAACCACTACGTACTCTTCACGTAACAACTTGAGCACTTTTGGATGATCCCAAGCACTTTCCTCTAATTTACGACAATTCACACATCCATGACCTGTAAAATCTAAAAACAGGGGCTTATCCATTTCTGCTGCACAACGCAATGCTTGGTCATAATCAAAGTATCCTTGTAACTCATGAGGTATTTCTAGCTTATCACCATACATGGGCTCTTCGGAGAGATTTCCATCCTCAGCAAGCTTACCACCCAGCTTAAAATCTTGGCTGCTCATAGGTGGCAAATATCCACTAAGTCCCTTAAGAGGCGCACCCCATAAACCAGGTACTAAGTAAACCACAAAAGTGAATGTTACTATTATGAACATGAGTCTCGGTATAGAAATAAATTTTACATCACTATCATGTGAGAACTTCATCTTTCCCATCAGATATAAACCCATTAAAGTAAATAGTGCAATCCATATGGCAAGATAAATTTCGCGATCTAACAAACCCCAATGGTACGTTTGATCTGCAACACTTAAGAATTTAAGACCAAAAGCTATTTCGATGAACCCTAAGCACACTTTTACTGAGTTAAGCCATCCACCCGATTTTGGCATAGAACTCAGCATGGTTGGGAAAATTGCCGCTAACATGAAAGGTAAGGCCAATGCAAAACCAAACCCTGCCATCGCTAATAAAGGCTTAATCAATTGACCATCTGCACTTTGAACCAATACTGTTGCCACAATGGGTCCTGTACAAGAAAAAGAAACTACTGCCAATGTCAATGCCATGAAGAAAATTCCAACATAGCCTCCTTTATCTGCCTTTTGGTCTAATTTGGTTGTTAAGGATGCGGGCAATGTAATTTCAAATGCTCCAAAAAAGGAGAATGCGAAAATCATAAAAATTGAAAAGAAAATAATATTTGGCAGAGCAGCAGTTGCAATATAATTGATCGTTTGATCATTAAATGCAGCTCCAAAAATTAGCCCAATGAGCATATACACCACAACAATACAAAGCCCAAAGAACAAGGCATTCTTAATTGCGCCAACTCTGGTCTTGCTTTGCTTTAGAAAGAATGTAACCGTCATTGGTATCATTGGAAAAACGCAAGGCGTTATCAAGGCTGCAAGGCCTGCCAAGAATGCTAGAATAATCATTCCCCAAAGACCCCCTTTATTAAAATCGTCAGTTACCGTTACTCCATTATACGACTTCTGGTGAGTATCACACTGGCCAAGGTCTGCAGCAGATTTGGCGATATAATCTTTATTGTTTACAAAAGGACCAATGGGCTGTAGTGATGTGTCAGACGACACAGCAAGCTCATCCATCGCTCCCATGGAATCTCTAGAAAGTGTATCCATCCCTGCCGAATCTATTGCGCTAGGGTCTACTATTGAATCTGGGTTACCCTCTTTTTCTATTTGAACATCAGTTGCATTCGGATCTTTGTCATCCTTGATTGTATCTACAGCCTTAGGATCTTTGTCTGATGTATTGACTGCCGCAGCTTTACCTGCTTTTTTGAAACTTAAACTGATGTTTTCCCTCAACTGAGTACAAAGACCTGTAACCTCAGAACACATTTGCATTTCAAACTTGCTGGAAATGGGCTTACTCGCGTCTGCAATGGTTATCTTCTGCGTCATGATCACCTTCTTCTTAAATTTGGCAACTTTACAATTAAACACATCATCTGTGTAACTATAATCACCCACTGAAACAAAACCACCCACTAGTTTAAAATTTTTCATTTTTTCCAATGAAGGCGGGATTGGTCCTATTTGGCATTCAATATTGCTTGAATAGATATACCAATCTTTTGGCACATTGGCAGTTATCTTGATGATGGCCTCTTCGCCATCTTTGCACTCTGCCTTATCTAAACTATAGTTAAATGTTACTTTTGGGATATCCTGTCCTTGCGCTGAGGCAGCAAAACCAAGACCCAAAAACATGGGTAGTAACACAAAGAAAAGTAATTTAAGATTTAATATATTTTGAATTCGTTTCATTTTTCCTATTTACGAGGGATTAATTATTGTAGGCTAGGCTCATGCTTCATTTCGTCCTGATTTCTTTTCTCCAGCCTAATTGAGTTGCTTGAACCCGCTTTTCTAATATGCAATCCTTGAGTTCCGATATTTTTTGATTTGTTCAATGTGACATTAAAGTTCTCTTTTACTTGAGAACACATCCCATTTATCTTACTGCAAATCTGCACCTCGAGCTTTAATTTTAATTCAGTACTTCCTTTTAATACTTTAAAGCGCTGTTTGAGAATTACTGTTTTTGTGAATTTAGCGATTTGGCAATCAAAAACCTCATCCATTTCCTTGATATCTCCTACTGAAATCAAATCCCCCACTTTTTGCAGGATCGATGTGTCTAATATATCTAAACTGGGTTTAATGGGACCAATCTTACATAAGATATTGCTTGAATAAACGTACCAATTTTTCGGCACTTCAGAGGTAAAAGTTAATGTAATAACATCTCCATTTTTTACATTAGATTTATTGGAGGTAACATTCCAAGTGAACTCAGGAATACCTTGCTGAGAATAACCTTGTTTGCCCGCAAAGCAGGCTAATAATAACAGAATAACCAGTCTATATTTATTCATGTAATAAGATCTTACTATCAATTGAATTTGAATCTTCTAAAAACAAAAGTACACAAAACGCATCAATAAAAAAGTCTGTGGGTAAAACTCAATTTTAGGCAAAAATGCACTCTTTACCTTTGAAGAACGTTATTAAAGCAGCTGCCGTTTAATACCCGTTAATTATTTTACCTTAATATGAAGTACAAAGCGCTCTTTTTTCTGTTTGCAATCGGAATATCACTGGGATCTTTTGCTCAAAATCAAAAAAGAAACACTCCATTAGAATATATCAATCAATTTAAAGATATTGCAATGGATGAGATGCGTACGCATAAGATTCCAGCAAGTATTACTTTAGCACAAGGATGTCTTGAATCCAGTTATGGCAACAGTAGATTGTCTTCTCAAGGAAATAATCATTTTGGCATAAAGTGTAAAAAGTCTTGGACCGGGAAAGTGATGTACGAAGATGATGATGCGGTTGGAGAATGCTTTAGAGCCTATGACAATGCTGCCAGCTCTTACAGAGATCACAGTTTGTTTTTACATAACAACCAACGTTATGCATTTCTATTTCAACTATCCATAACAGACTATGAAGGCTGGGCACATGGCCTTAGAAAAGCAGGTTATGCAACCAATCCCAGATATCCTCAAATGCTGATTGACATGGTAAAAAAATACAATCTAGCAAAATACGACACCTTGGTCCTCGGATTATTTAAGAGCTCAGAGAAAATAAATGGCATTTTGGCAACTCGATTAAAATCAGACCAAACCCTTGCCCAAATTGCAGCAGTTAATGAACGTACAGAAAATCGGATACGGAAATTAAATGACCTCAAGAAGGGGCAACAAATTGAACCTGGTGACATTGTTTACTTGAGGCGTAAGAAAAGAAAGGCGACAGAAACATATCACGAGGTGATTGCCGGTCAATCTTTATGGCAAATTTCTCAAGACAATGGCATAAAGCTAAAGCGGTTGTATAAGCTAAATCACTTGAATGAAGAAGATGAAGTGGCTGCAGGACAATTGCTGAATCTTCGGCACAAGGCCGACCAAGCCGCCAAATTAAAAGGAAAACAAAACTTAATTGATCAAATTATTGCGAACGAAAACAAGATAAATTATCAGGGCAAAACCAAACCACATATAGTCCTCAGCAATGAAACGCTATACGGCATAGCTAAAA
Organism: uncultured Bacteroidia bacterium; assembly: GCA_943788195.1. Taxonomy (GTDB): domain Bacteria; phylum Bacteroidota; class Bacteroidia; order NS11-12g; family UBA955; genus CALSPH01. The sequence continues at coordinate 998,302 of CALSPH010000001.1, read as the reverse complement.
AGTACAAAACATCCGTTGATACATTAATGGCCATCAACCAACTCAGCACACCAGTTATTTCTCTGGGACAAACTCTTTTGGTACCTGATAATGGTGGAAGGGTAATCGAAAAAGGCGACATAGCACTGCCGCTATATCATATCGTGCTTAAAGGAGAAACGCTCTACTCAATTAGCCGGAAATATGGCGTTTCTGTTGAGTCTATTCTACAATTCAACAATCTAACCAGTAACGAAATAAGTGTAGGTAGTAAACTACGTGTAAAGTAGTTTATTTCTTAATTACCACATTTTGATATGGGTATGGGATCTCAATGCCCTCTTTGTCAAACCGTTTTTTAATAGAATAAAGTACGTTAGATCTTAATTCGAATGCCTCTGCACTATTCCGTGTCCAAACATTGGCTCTAAGTTGTATAGCACTAGACTCCCATGAAGTCATAAATTACAGCCACTTTATTTTCATTTGCAGCCGATGATTCATTCATCTTCATAGGCTTTTCCATGCACAATGGGTGCTTCTCAATTTCTTCGCGAATGATTTTTATTGCCAAATCTACATCCGCATTATAAGCAATACCAAAATGGATGTGTTTTAATATCATTTCATCATCAATAGAAGAATTGATAATGGTATCATTCGAAATGATGGTATTAGGTATTATGATTCGTTTGTTTTCAAAATCCTTAATCACCGTATGTCTAAATGTTATTTCTGTAACCGTGCCTTTCAGTCCATCCTTAAATTCGATGATATCATCTACCCTAAAGGGCTTAAAAAGCACAATAAAAACGCCACTTATAATATTACTAAATGCAGCCTGTGAGGCAAAACCAATAATAGCAGCAAGTATTCCTGCACCGGCTAACAAAGAAGTGCCGACATCTCGAAGCTGCGGAATGGTACGCGAAATAATAACAAATGCAATGGTATAAATTAAAAAATTGAGTGAGTTCCTGATAAAAATCAATTTGGTATTATCAATGTCCTTTTTGTCGTTATACCGTTTAATACTGCGCAATGACTTGCGTAACACATACGATACCATCATTGCAATGGCAATTATATAACCTGATTTTATCAATATAGAAACTAATTCTGGACTCAATTCTGTTGTATGGTTTTGGATGTAGGATTGGAAATTTGAAATTGCTTTCCTTCCAATTGGCAATAGGACTCACATGCACTAATTAATCGATCAAACTGATCAAAATATAGCGATTGATCGCCATCTGACAAGGCCTCTTCGGGTTGATTGTGCACCTCAACAATAGCCCCATCTGCTCCCGCAGCTATGGCCGCCTTTGTCATCGGCAATACCAGCTCACGGATACCGGTGCCCTGGCTTGGGTCTGCGAAAACTGGTAAATGGGTCAGTGTTTTTACTAAAGCCATAGAACCTAAGTCCATTGTATTACGTGTCGCTTTGTTAAATGTCCGAATACCCCTTTCACATAAAATAACCCTAGGATTCCCACCGACCATGATATACTCTGCTGCTAAGAGCCACTCTTCAACCGTGCAACTCATACCACGTTTAAGCAAAATGGGCTTATCTATCTTCCCTAAGCCTTTGAGCAGTGGGTAATTTTGCATGTTTCGAGTACCTACTTGTAAAACATCTGCATATTCGGCAACTAAATCGATCGTTTCTGTGCCCATTACTTCAGTTACAATATTAAGTTTATTCCGGTCTCCTACTTCACGCAAAAGCTTTAAACCCTCTTCCTTCAATCCTTGAAAAGAATATGGGGATGTTCGCGGCTTAAATGCACCTCCTCGCAGAAAATGCACGCCCTTTTTGGACAAATAGTTGGCAATTGCTCCCAACTGTTCCCTATTCTCTACTGCACAAGGACCCGCAATCAATGTAAAATTGGATCCACCAATATGTGAACCATTTACTTCTAAGATTGTATCATCAGCTTGCCATTCTTTACTAACTAATTGATATGGTTTCCTTGATTTGTTCATGCTAGTATTCTACACAAAAATATTGAATTAGGGTTCAGAAAACACAATGCGCAACGCAAATTTGGGTTGGCCAGGTGTTTTATTCGCATCAACAGTTATCCTTGATGGAGCGATTGGATCGCTATTTGGAATAACAATATGCAGTTTTGTTTCTTAAGGTCCCTGTTGCCTTATAATTTGAAAGTTGAAATTGAATAAAATCTGTAACATTGAGAATATACTCATTACCACTTCGCAAATCGCCATTAATATTTACCTGAAAACAAATCTGGAATGGCAATGCTTGTTCCTGAATCGTTTGGCTGCAGAACTAAAAGACGTTGTGGCAAAGGGTAAGTTGAGCTGTATGAACCTGGTTGAGGGCGCACAATTAACTCGGCCTTATGAACTACTAACGTTTTATCTTTGGCTAAATCAATCAAATTCGGTATTTCAACTTTAATTTTAGAACCCCGTTAGTGACTGCGCATAAACAATATTATAATCCTGATTTGAATTGGCATGTTGGTTTGTAATGGACACGTTTTGATTCTACAATTTCATAATTTGCAAACTTCCTAGATGACTTCATATGTAAATCATATTGCAAGCTATCATTGTAATGAATGGCAATTTTTGAAAGATTATCATCCACTATTAAAGCAAAAACTGCTCCTTCAGAAGCGTTGTGATTTGTATTTGATTTAATGACAATTCCTTTGAAAAAACTCTTAAAATTAGCGTCATTATCATAACTTGTTGCAGGTTGCATTGAAAATTGCATTGGCAAAAGCAGATGTGAGTGTTATTTTGAAACACGGAGCAACTTTAAACCAAATTACCTCCTTGTCTTACTGTGCTACTGTCTCCTAAATTAACCACTCGATTGTAGGTACCTATTGGGGTTGGATCATAGGCCAATTTTTGGGTGCTAAAAATACGATTTTCCGCTGGCCGGAAAGTCCTCCGTCAATTGAAGCACAGTAAAGTTTTGTGCTGATGTCAGATTTCCATTAAAAGGCAGTTTTGGATGTATATCGTATAGTTTAAAAACTGCAGAATCCAAGGTATTACCCACAGCATTAAGATTTGGCGAGCAAATCAGTAATGGTAAATTGAGAATAGACTTCAGATTTGCTTCTTCCATAATTTGGATCGTGCATTGCTCCTAAAAGCTGGTAAGGAAGTTGATCCGTCTCAAAGCTATCTTCAGCAATTGAACTGGTTACCACGAGCATTGAATCAGTATTCGGCTCCACTTGCTCGTTTCCTAACTGATCAGGTAAAACCAAATTGTCTGATTTCTTTTTGCAGGCATTCAGCAATATAAAAGCCCCTAATATCAATATTAAGGGCTTTCTGTAATTTATAAATCTCATTCTTATGATCTTTCGCGATGAAAGCGCAATTTTAATCAAAATAGCTTGATTTCTTACGATTCAGTTAATACTTTATCGTAAAAATCCAGATATTTATCTGCGGTTGAATCATCACTGTGCTCAAGAACCATTTTCTCTGAAAGATGACCTACAGTTTCTGCATTCATCCCACTTCCATTACAGCAATTTACTACAGCATCAGAGTGCAATATACCGCCCCTATTTAAGCTGCTCCAATTTGCACTTTCGAATGCTTTTAACTCAGTATCTTCAAGTTCATTAAGTGATGCTTTTTGAGCAAAATTATCTCCCAAGCTTTCCTTGAAGTCATCATTAAAGACACTATAAACCACTTTTGCATTTTTAAATACAGGTTCATCTTTGTAAAGTGTTTTAATATACAAGGGGATTAAACTGGTCATCCAACCTTGGCAATGAATGATATCTGGAGCCCAGCCTAATTTTTTAACTGTTTCCAATGCGCCTTTACAAAAGAAGATTGTGCGTTCATCATTGTCTTTGAAAAATTTGTTCTCTACCTTATCTCGGTAGATTCCCTTGCGATGGAAGAAATCTTCATTGTCTAGGAAGTAAACTTGCATTTTCGTACCTGGTATGGACGCAACCTTGATGATTAGTGGGTTGTCTGTCTCATTAATGGCAATGTTCATTCCAGAGAGCCTCACCACTTCGTGTAAGCGGTTTCTTCTTTCGTTTATCACACCAAAACGTGGTACAAGAACTCTAATTTCATTGTCTTTTTCTTGAATTGCTTGCGGAATCATTCTTGCGATGGTAGAAACCGGTGACTCTTCTAAAAAGGGGCTCATTTCTGAGCTGACAAACAACACCTTTTTCTTTTCAGACGTATTACTCATATATGTTAATAAATTTATTTGGTTTGCTTTTTTTGATACTACAAAATTAACGAAAAATAATTGAATAATCATAACATTTACGCGACTTTTAGCGTTATTTGCCAAAACTATTTTTCTTGGATAAGTGAGAATTTTTCATTATAAACATATTATGGATAAATGGCTTAGTGAACCATTTAACCAATCAAAGACGATTGCCTTTGTCCCAACCATGGGCGCATTGCATGATGGACACCTAAGCCTAATAGAGGCGGCAAATGAAAAAGCGAATTTGACGATTGCGAGCATTTTTGTCAATCCAAAGCAATTTGATAATGAGGAAGATTTAGTCAAATACCCCCGACAAGAGGCTGAAGATAACCATAAATTGGAGCAAGCTGGGTGCGATGCAGTCTATTTACCTTCCCCAGAAGACCTTTATGACTCCAATTATTCCCAAGTTGAATTAGATCTTGAACATTTAGAAAACATCTATGAAGGGGAGAAAAGAGAAGGACACTTTGAAGGTGTGGTACAAGTGCTATATCAACTGTTCGATTGCATTCAACCAAATCATGTGATGTTTGGCCAAAAAGACTATCAGCAATGCATGGTTGTGAAACGACTCCTTGAAACCTACTTTCCCGATACGCAATTACACAAGGTACCTACTTTTCGCGATTCCGAAGGCTTAGCCCTCAGCTCTAGAAATCAACGTTTAAGTGATAAAGGAATAGAGACAGCCAGAGAGTTTAATAAAGGACTTGACATAGCGATAGCCCAATTCAATGAAGAAAACCCGTTAGAGGCTTTAAAAGCAGGTAAAAAGCACATGCAACAAATGGGCATAGATGTAGAATACATTGATTTTGCCGATGCCAGCAATTTAAACCCATGCGCAAGCTGGACAAACACACCAGATGAAATAGTTATTGTTGCTGCCTGTTTTGTCCAAGGCATTCGGCTTATTGACAATAAAGTTTTTTCTCTAAAATAGAAATAGTATTCAATCCTATTCTTCCAGATGGTTTACATGAGTACTCCATCAACGGGAGCTATGGCATCAGGAACCTCCTCACCAATCATTTCTTTAAGATCAATCTCCACGGTTCGGCAAATGGACAACATAGGAATATCATTGCCCAATCCTTCAAAAGGGTTCTCTGAGTAATCTCCTACCAATTCCATCATTAAAAAGATCCAACATACAATCACCGAAAATGGTATGGACAACCAGGCACCCCAGTCTCCTAACTTGTGAAACTCGGTCACCATTCCAAATGGAAGGAGAAAAATAAAAATACCGATAAAGATAAAACTCATACTTCCATATTGCCTGGGCAATGGAAACTTTTTAATCCGTTCTGCCTTGCCTTGATGAGTATAAAAATCATTCATTATCTTTTGCAATTCCATATGCCGAAAGTCATCAATCAAATGTGCTTCGCGTAACCTTTTTAAATCTTGAGATTGATAATCAATAATCTGGGTAGCCGTATTTCTATAATTTATTAAATCATCATGCTCCGAAACAGGCAAAAATTCTGAAAGCTCAATTTTTGTTATTTCATCAGCATATAGCCCTACACCAAAGTTCTTCTGTCGCATTTCAGTGGTTTTTTTAACATGTCGATTCTGGTTAATATGCTCCCATTCAGTTGGGATGAGTAATTGGCTTCTCAAGGCATACATCCAACCGATATGTCTATATATCAATCTTTTCCGAATACTTTTAAGCTCAGCCTCAGAAAGACCCTTTTCCGTAAACTGATTGCCTACAAAACCACGAACAGAAGCCCCCCATGAGCGGCTTGAATTAACCACAGCTCCCCAAATTTTGCGTGCTTCCCAAAGGCGATCATAGGCACTATTGTTTTTAAAACCTACGTAAAAAGCAACTGCCGTGCCCACTACCGAAATTGGCAACCACGGCACATGAAAGTCGTCAAAATTGAAATAATGAAGCAGCTCAATAAAACAAGTAGCTATAATAGACCATAGCGTTAACCATATCAAATGCCCTCCAGAAAACGTCATTATACTCTTGAAAGTAAAATTCTTGGTTACATACATAAAGTTGCAAATGTAAAAGATGCATGAACTATTTACGCAATCCAAATCTTTTTTGTGAAAAATAACCTAACCCAGTGCAACCTTTCTTATTTTTAGCGTCTTAAAATTGAAATCGAAAATTGTTAAGTGAACAAGAGATTATTGAAGGGTGCAAACAACAAGACTCCACAGCTCAAAGGGCTTTGTTTGAGTTTTGCTTTGCTAAACTTCGAAATGTTTGCTTACGCTATTCGAACTCCCATGCGGATGCCGAAGATTTAATTCAAGAGACTTACATTAAAGTCTATGATAAAATTGGAACATTTAAAGGGAACAGTTCTTTGACAAGTTGGGTTTGTTCAATCGCGGTAAATGCCGCCTTAACTGAATTCAGAAAAAAACAAGAAATTCAAACTAGTCGATCTCGATAGTGCGGATTATTCAGCAACATTGGTTGCTGAAGATGATGTTTTTAATGAAGAACCGGATTTCAATAAGGCGATCGAAGCAATTCGACAATTACCTGAGGGATATCAAATGGTGCTTAACCTGTATGCAATAGAAAACTATTCGCATAAGGAAATTGCAAAAGCACTCAATATATCCGTTGGAACGAGCAAATCACAATTGGCAAGGGCAAGAAAAAAACTAACTGAGTTAGTAAAAGGAAAATAAAATTGGATCAAAAGAATCCCATAGATCAGTGGCTTAAACAAAGTTTTAAGCAAACACCTCCAAGTGAAAAGGAGGCAATATGGGCCAAAGTGAGCGCTTCTTTAGATAAAAAGAAGAAAAAACGTTTTGGCATGTGGTGGCTTTTTGGTGCAGCTGCCCTTGTTGGAGTATTTACAATTGCATACCTGAATTTATCAGACCGCAACAACCCATCAGTAGACCATCCGCAACAGATCGAAAATACTAAGGATATTCCTAATCTAGATAGCAAGTCGCAAGATGAATCAAATGTTGATTATGCAGTTGCACAGAACACAACGAAGGCCGAATCTTTAAATGAAGATGCTAAAACGAATGCGAATGTGAATAATTCAGAATTAGACCACACTTCCTCAAATAACAACTCGAACAAAGGTTCAAATTCAAAATCAGATGACCTTTCGCAAGAGGACAACACTAAACCCTTGGAGCAAGGAGATAGAAATAATCCAACAGATCAAAAAAGTCAAGATGTTGAACCGAACACAGTCAACCCACATCAAACACAAACTAGAAATACTGTTATCGCTTTGCAATGGTTTACCAGCCCTATTAAACCAGAAGCGAATAACGTAACTTTGGACCATTTCTTACCCAACCTAGTCGGTATTGATCCTTTTGACATTAATTCATACGATAAAAAAGATCCTGTCAAGGAAATCGTATTAAATAACCCATGGTCGATTGGTTTTAACGCTGGTTTTAGCCCTTCCCAAGAAAAAGTTAGTATTGACAACAAAGGTTTACCTTTTGTGCATAAGAGCTACCTCAAATTACGCGAGCAAGGTGAGCGAATGATGATGAACGCTCAATTTGAACTATATGTTAGAAAGAATTTTGGCAACTTCTTTATCCAAACTGGATTCAGTCAACTAAACCGAGGATTCATTCAAAACTATCAATATGAGATCAATGAGATTCCAATTACTTCTGCCTTAGGAGGGAATACGCCTGATGCAAATGGTAGATTTCCTTTAGACGACCAAACGCCCTATTTGGTAGACCTAACACCAGAAACGATTAATTATCAAGGAAGAAGAACAAGCCGTTTCACCGAGATACCACTGAATCTTGGCTACACTTTCAATACAGGTAAAGTACTTATATCACCTAGCTTCGGAGCTGGATTGAACTTTACCCAGCAATCTGGTGGCACCACGATAGACTATCAGTATTTGACTTTGATTCCGCATAAAGACCTGTTTAAAGTAAACAAAACAGGGTACAGCTTTAACAGCTCTGTGATGATTGAATACCCATTAGGCAAAAACATATTTGTACAGGTTCAACCTTTCTATCACAGGTTCCTGAAAAGTAATACAGAAGTAATTAATCAAAAACCCATATCCTATGGACTGAATATTGGCTTGAACTTAAAATTACAGAACAATGAATAAATACTACGACATATTCAATAAATTTGTAAGAATGGCATGGGTTAAGTGTGTTTGTTTGAGTTTTGTTATGCTTTGGGCTGGTTTTGCTCAAGGTCAACTTAAAGCGCCATTATCATATGGTTCAGATAATCCAGTAGTTGCCACACATAGTGAGGGGGCTAAATTATTCACGGTTAGTATTAAAGATGCAACGCCCTTGCAAGAAGTTTATGAGGTTTGCGTTTACAATGGAAATTATTGGACTTGCTTGCCTGAATTTAACGTTCCCGGGCCATACCCAACTTTAGGGAATCCAAATTATACCATAACTTCAGTAATCGAGTTTCGCGGAGAAGTTTATATAGGCGGAAAGTTTGTCAATGGGTCAGTACTTACTGAGCAATCGAATTTATTTAAGTATGATGTTGCGGATGATACCTGGACTACGGTTGCAAACAATATAAAAACCAAGGACAAAGGGATCAATCAAATGATTGTGTGGAAAGACACACTCATTGCTGCAGGTAGTTTTACACAAGCTGGAACTAGCTCCGCATCAAATATCGCACGCTTTGATGGCACCAATTGGTCGTTCTTAGGGAATGGCTCTGGATTTGAAGGTGCAAATGGTGAAATTAATGATTTAGAACTCATCAACAACAACATTTTTATAGGTGGCGATTTCGATGAAGTTGCAGGTAAAAATACAGGTAGTGTCGCGAGATGGACTTCATTCGGTGAATGGGGGGGATTGGGGGACCCATTTGACAAAACGCCTACTTACCATTTAGAATCCTTTAAAAGCGATCTTGTTGCCGTAGGTAAAAAGGTTTCTGGGAACCCAGACATTCGCGTATTTAAAAACGGGCTTTGGGAATTACCTGGTGGATTAAATGAACTCATTTGTGCAGAATCTAATTGTGTAGCACAGCCGGTGGTAATAAATAATAAACTCTATGTTTACGGCCCGTTCTTGGATGGCACGGATACCGTGGATTTGGTTTTGAGCGAAAACAGTGCTTGGAACAATACAAACGTTATGTTACCGGACGGTATCAGGTTTCAGCAAGTAGCCAATTACAATGTTGCCTTTGGTTCTTTTGTCCATACTGATAATGACGTTAAATTCAATAATTTAATTGGTTTGAAGGATAATCATATTCTAATTTCTGGAAATGTATATGGCGATGAAAACAATGATTGCATCTTTAACAGCAATGAAAATGGAATCAGCGCTCAAGTGATTATTCGAAGCAAAGACTTTAGTAAAGAATTCTATTTAGTTGAAACCGATGCTGATGGCAAATGGGAAGTTGAAGTAAGCTCGTCAAAAGCGTATACCATTGAAGCACGTTTTCCGAAGGATAAATTTGTTAAAGGCTGCACCAAAAAAGACATCGGAGCTCAAACAAATGGAGCTAGAATAAAAGAAATCAATCTTGCTTTAGATTTTAGTCAAGCCAATACAGATTTAAAAGTAAGTGGTGCTAATCTATTTGGAAAAATTAGCCCGAATAATTCAGAAAGCATCTTGTACTTTTATGCCACCAATACAGGCAACACTGAAATCAACGGCAAATCAATCCATATAGATTTTGATTCAACGTTGAGCATCCAGAATACCGAACCCATACCCGCTGATGCAAAACCAGGATCGATTACTTGGACGGTTAATAATTTGAAACCTGGTGAAACGTTTATCTATAAAATTATATTAGACCCAATAAGTAAGGCAATTAAGACAACCCTTAACTTCAGATCTAGAACAGGGACTGGCGCAATAATGGCCGACAGTGACGTAACAGACAATTATGACACCTTCAATACCACAGTAGATATTTACACTCCATTGGCCTATAAAACCGTTTCAACAGAAGGCGACTTTGTAAAGGTTGATCATTTAGATTATGGCATCTATTTCTCTAATCCAAGTAATTACATTGCTCGTTCAGTGACCATTATTGATACATTAGATACGGATCTACCACTTTATGAAATGCGATTATTAAACCAATCGCATAACACCTTAAGAAAGATTAATGGCAACATTTATACCGTTACCTTCAAAGATGTCAATTTACTCCCTGCCGAATTTGGCAAAGCATCTACTTCAGGTTTCTTTGAGTACAGTTTCTTGATGAAGGACGTGAAGCAAAAGGCCATTGATCAAGTTTTTACCAATACTGCTACGGTTGTATTTGACTACGTTAAAGAAGAAAAGACCAATACGGTAACAAGTGTTCTTCAGAAATTTAGTAATGTTACTCCAGTAACCAATCAAATGGGTATTAAAATCTACCCAAATCCTTGCAACCAATCGTTACAAGTTGAAAATTTTAACAGGCATTCAAAGGAGTTAAAAATTTACACTAGCCAAGGCGCATTGGTGCAAACCATATTGGTAAACACGCTTGAAACTCACTTGGTTAATCTAAGTCAGTACAGTAATGGAATTTACATCATGTCAGATGGATTTTCATCCACTACCTTTGCAATTCAACATTAGTTTGAATCATTGAACCAACAGCTGGTAAGTATTATTATGCCCTGCAAAAATGCTGGGCCATTTCTTCAAGACTGCATCAACAGCATTCTTCAACAATCTTACGCTCAGTGGGAGCTCATCATTTGCGATGATAGCAGCAGTGATCAATCCCTTACCCTTCTTCAATCATTTGAGAAAAAACATGATAATATAGCGGTAATTCAAAATACTGGAGCGGGTATATTGGACGCGCTAAACTTGGCTTATCGCCAAGCCATAGGGTTCTTTGTAACTCGTATGGATGCAGATGATATTATGCCAAAGCACAAGCTAAAAACATTGGTCAAACTGCTGCAAAACAAAAGTGCCAAAAAAGTTGCTACTGGTAAAGTACAGTATTTTCCAGTGGATCAAATCAAAGAAGGATTCAAGGCATATGAAATCTGGATTAATTCATTGGTTGACCTCAACAACCATTGGCAAGAAATCTATAAAGAATGTGTGATTGCCTCGCCTTGCTGGATGATGGACCGCGTAAGCTTTGATCAAATTGGTGGATTTGGCTCTGACTATCCTGAAGATTACGATTTAGTTTGGCGCATGTTTAGGAACCAAATTGAAGTAATATCATCCGCTGATGTATTGCATTTGTGGCGGGACCATCCTGCACGGACTTCGCGGAATTCTGAGGTGTATCAAACCCAAACCTACTTTAAGCTTAAAGTTAACCATATGTTAATGATGCCGGAAATTCAGAAAAGACAATGGATTGTGTGGGGAGCCGGAAAAAAAGGAAAATCACTGGTTAAGGAATTACTTGCAAAAAATATCACCCCCATTTGGGTTACCAACAACAACAATAAAGTAGGCCATGATATCTATTCTATTATACTTCAAGAGTACACAATCCTTCCATATAATGATTCTAAATTAGCTATTTTGCTCACCGTCTCTAGCCTTGACGACCAAAAGGATGTACATAATTTTTTGCATTCCAGAAACTACCAGAAATCAATTGATTATTTCGTTTTGGCATAGCAACAGTTTCTTACTAATCACTTGCGGAAAAATCTACTGAAATATTAGCGAGAATAATTTTACATCACTCCTCATATAACATTTCCTTTTAACAAATCGTTATACTTGCAGTGATTATGAAAAAGCCTAAATCCATTCTCTTATTGTCCGCTTTTTTGATTCAAATCTGCGCTATGGGACAATACACAAACTACCCCTCCTACTATTCCAATTGCATTGGAGCTGATTGTATTACTAATGGCAATTATATCTATGGCATTTATCAAATTGACACCCTAGCAAGGAACCATGAGGTAAAAGAAAAAGTAGAAATTATAGAACAAAGCAATAGGGGCGAGAATAAACTGATCCGGAGCACCCAGGTGGTCTATGATGAACAAGGCAGAAAAGTAAAAACATATCGGACGAGCCAATATGGCAACTATTCAACTGAGTCTGATTATGCCACTAAAAACAAAATTATCAGTAAATCAAGTTACTCCTATTCCGAAAGAAGATACAATGACTCATCTCAAATCATTTCTAACCTATATGTGATTAAAAAGAAGGATGGCACAACCCAATCCATGCGTCTTTCTAAATCAGAATATAACCATCATGGTAAATTAACCTCCATGCAGACTTCTTACAAGAAAAAGGATACCACATTAATGCGCTATCGACTTAAAAGGTATTACAGAAGCGATAGTGGAGAATTAACCAAAATTGAATATTTCAATAAAGGCAAAATCAGCCATACCTATGTCTATGACTGCGATTTAACGAATCAAAAGGCACCGCCCAAAAAAGACTCTACCAGGGTGTGCAAGAATGAAGCAACCGATGACCGCGGGTATACCTATTACACAAGCTTTTCGGAAAATCAGAATCGATTGTATAAAACAACGCATGTATATGACCCAAAGAATAAACTGGTCGAATCTAGCCAATACATCATTAAAGATGGTCAAGAATTGCCCTTTAATATTTACAGAGTCAACAATGACTCATCCTATAATGTTAGCTATCAATACAACTCAAACTTAAAAAAAGTAACACGTACAATTAGCCGAACCAATCTATACAACCCAGATAAAACCATATCAAACTCTCAGATTAAAATCACAAAAAAAGGAAAAACCGACCTGCACTATATTTATTTCAAATACTATAAAAACGGTCTAATGAAGGAGTCTTTTGATGAATTCATTAATCATAAGAGTAAAGTAAAACGAAGCTTTAAACAACGCTTTTATTATTCGTTCTTTAATTCGTAAATGGGTCGCTAAATGCTGGATTCGAGATTAATTCATAATCATCTAGCGATTTTAGGAAGGCGAGCATAATGCGCTTCTCTTCTGGAGTGAATTTTATTTGTCCGACACTTCTTGCCTTATTCATATTGGGATCGATATTCGGACTGGTTTGAACCACATGCTCACCATAATGATCCAGCACTTCTTCAATGGTCTTAAAACGACCATCATGCATAAATGGAGCTGTGAAGGAAAGGTTTCGCAAACTCGGGGTCTTAAATTTGCCTTTATCCTTTTCTAAGCCAGTCACACTAAACCGACCGAGATCGGTTAAAGTTTCATCCAACCCATTATTTTTATAATCATTATCTGAAAACAATTCCCCGCTTGTACCATGGCAATGAAAACAATCTCCACCCCTCGCACCAACTGATGGATCATTTTCTGCCTGAGTAAATGTTAATCCATCCAATTCGTCTTGGGTGAGCGCAAGTTCTCCACGTCTTCCTTTATCAAATCGAGAATTACTGCTAACAAAAGTCAACATAAACTGCTCGATTGCTTTCGCCAAGTTATCTGAAGTTGCGGTTCTTGACCCGAATGCTTTATAAAAGAGATCTCTGTAAAAAGGTTTACCATTGATGCGTTCTAAAGCACCAGTCACCGTACTTGCCATTTCAATAGGATCTTCAATCGGCTCTAATATCTGATCACGCAAGGTGGGTGATCTTCCATCCCAAAAGAAACCCTTATCGTGCCAATTCAAATTAAACAAAGGCATACTATTACGATTACCTGCAATTCCTTTAATTCCTACGCTCGTGGCCAATTCATTATCGGTAAAGGCAAATTGCTGATTGTGGCAAGAAGCACAACTTTGGGAACCATCTTCAGAAAGGATGGGGTCATAAAACAAGAAACGTCCAAGTGCCACGCCTTCTTGCGTAAGTTCATTCTCTTGAACAGGTAAAAAAGGCAAAAAAAACTTCGGCACTTCGAGTTCGTAAGGGGTTGTTTGATAATTTTGAAAAACTGGGTCCTTTTTACAAGCTACAAAGTAGGTCGAAAAAAGCAATCCCATCGTTGCCAATATGCAGAGCTTCGGCCTATTCATTAGTTTTGTTTGGCACTAAACATTTGCTGGATATTTGCCCTCAACTTATTGATGTATGGGGCTTGGGCGATATTTGAATGCGAAGCAGGAATTTCTGTTTTTAAACTGTAGGCATGCACTCCATCAAAATATTTCGCCAGGTCAGCTTTTATCTGGATAATATCCAAATTGCCGTTATTATGTATATAGGTTAAGGGTATTTCAATTTCTGTTCTAAATGCTAATGTGGCAATATGAAAGGTATAATTATCTTTCACTCCATTATTTAAAAACTGCCCTTCATGTGTTATAAAAATATAGCCTGTATTCCAGCCCCAATGCATGGAATTATACAAGGGATTCAATGGATGCTTGGCAGGCCAGATAGATGGATCCGAAACATTGATCGCAGAGTCTAAGCCGAGGTAAAACTTTATGGCCTTATAACTGCCTTCAGGCACTTCCGGCAAAATCATTGTAGTGTTTCCTTCATCATAGCTGATATATCCATATCGATCTGGGAAGGAAATTTCCGTGTTATCTGCTTTAACAAAGCGCAAATTTGAGAATATAAATTTAAACTTCTGTGGTATAATAGTATCCTTTGAACTTGTAATAAACTCATTCTGATTATAATCTATTGATGCATTATTAAATGCGCTAACAAAATCCAACGTTAGAAACACATCCTCCTTGGCCATATCTGGCTCAACTTTGGGATCATTGTTACATGAAACCAATCCAAAGACCAGTAATAAAATCAGTCCAATATTTCGGTTAATGTTTAGCATATCTCTTTATAAATATTCCTTCTTCAGTTTCTATCTGCAAGATAAAGTTTCCTGTGCTGAATTCCGCTAATGAAAAAGGGTACGAATACTGATTAATATCAGTCCAACTCTTTACTTTCTTGCCTTGGCTGTCATATATAATAACACTTTGAAGTGGTATTTTGTTGCTTCTAATTGTAAAATTTCCATCACTTGGGTTAGGAGATATCGTAAATTCTTCGTCCAGTGATTCCTCAATTTTAGCTACTGTTCCTGTGGCCAAAACCTCATTATTTAGATTAAAGAAAACATCCGACACTTTCACGTTTAAAGGAATCTCTATCTTCTCAAAAGCACTCATTACTTCAATGTGCAATTGCATTACCCCAGTATCTGTATTTATATGCAATGGGATATCATGCCTAAAAAATGCAGTAGCAGGATTGATTTGAGATTGGGTTATTTGCAATTCAAGGGTTTGCTTATTCTTGTGATTCCAACGCACCAAATAGGTTGGATACCCTTTTCCATAATAAAAACTGGAAATAAACGAATTAACATCCTTTGTGGTCAATGCTTGAAAATGATCTATTAGATCTTGCGTACTTGCACTGGCAAAAGAAAGATTAGGTGCATTTAGAAAATTCCGACATGCTTGAAAAAATGCTTCATCTCCAATGTAATATCTCAAAGTATGCAAAACCATCGCACCTTTTTGATAACTTAGATCTTGATTAAATATACGCCCAACATCCGTTGTATCCTCCACAAAAACAGAAAGGTTTGTTTCGCGCTTAGCGCGTTCTAAAACATCCCCCATATGCCGATTGAAACTATCCCTTCCGTAAAATGATTCATAAGCCAAGGCATTTAAATAAGTTGCAAAGGATTCGTTAATCCATATATCTTGCCAACTAGAGCATGTTACTTTATCTCCAAACCATTGATGAGCAGCTTCGTGAGCCACTAAATCAAAATTATAGGAACCCATGCTGCTCATAGTTGCATGCTCCATTCCTCCACTGGTGTTCCACTGCATGTGTCCATATTTCTCATTAATGTATGGGTAGGCACCAAATACACTGTCAAAAAAAGACAATATTGGACCGGTATTCTTTAGTAGATTAATGGAGGGATTAACAGACTGCGGATATACGTAATTAATGATAGGGAGCCATTTTCCCCTTAGTAAAACAGAGTCTTTAACCTCTTGATAATTGCTAATAGCCAATGCTATTAAATAAAAGTTGGAAGGATATCTGTGCCGCCAATGAAATCGCATTTGCGTATCATTGATTTGACTTTTGGTAATTAATAAACCAGGCCCTCCAGCCAACAAACCTGTATCGGTGTCTATGATAACATCACACGAATCGAACTTATCATTCAGGTCTTGTTTGCACGGCCACCAATCTGGGGCACCATAGGGCTCGGACTGGGTTGCCAATAATCTACCTGTTTTATGTCCCTCAATAAAAAAGGAACGGTATTTACCTTGCGTTGCATTACCACTATAAAACAGCGTAATTGAATCGAAATAATTTGCTGAATAGGTTAAGGGGAAATTGACAGTTACAACATCTGAAACATGAGTAAAATTTACATGCACCCCTCGTTGCTTAACTGAATCAACCTTCATATGCTGACGTAGATTGAAGGCAATGCGATTGGAGCTTTGTGTAAATCTAAAATAGCTGGTCACATTACCCTCTAACCAAAACACTTTGGGCGATGCTTTTAATTCTAAACGATGATAGATCAAATCATAATTCTGCAAATCAGCAGCTGATCTTCTTAAATATTTATCAACTTTTAATTGGTTGATCGCAGACTTGTGGTGCCCACAAGAAACCTGAGCATTGACTGTATTTTGCAAGAAAACTAACCCAATAAAAGCAATGAGATATCGCATCATACAAAGATATGATAAAGCATACGCTTTCGATAGCATTTGAGCTACCGCAATTAAAATGTGAGAATTAAATTACTTATTTGGCTGGAGGGGTAGAAACAGGCTCTGTTCCTGGTGTTGAAGGAGCAAGTTCAACCGCATTTCCAGGGTTAGTTCCTTGATTTTGTGGAACGGCAGGAGCAATTGGATTATCTAATGCTTTCTGAACTTCTTCAGATTGCTTTTGCTCTCCTAAGTCATCCTCTTTCACCATAGGCTTATTAAAAGCCGTTGTAATTAATAGAACTATAGCTATAATACCACTTAATATCCAAGTTGTTTTCTCTACCAAATCTGAAGTTTTCTTTACCCCAAAAATTTGATTTGCACCACCGGTTAAATTACCCGTTACTCCACCACCTTTAGGCTTTTGGATTAGTACAATTAATATCAATAATATTGCAACTAAAAGTGAGATGATTGTTAATACGCTTACCATAATATTTATACTTTATTCAATTTTTGAATAAGGTCTGCAAAGTAAGCGCTTTTTTCAGGAAATTTCAAGATTAATTTCTGATAAACTTCTTCCGCCATTTCAACCTCATTTTGACTTATATAGACCCTTGCGAGGGATTCGCTCACGGGTATATTTTCGGCAGAATCACTTGCAAGTGATTTTTCTTCTGGATCAAAACTTTCTAGTTTAATCTCCCCCGGCTTGGGTTTGTTTGCAATAAATTTTGCCAACAGATCCACCGCTTTACCAACATTGTTTTCAGGCTTTGGCGTTTCATCACCAACTATCTGTGCATCCTCTTGTTCGGTTTGATCCAATGGCTTGACGATGGAAATCTGTTTTTCTCCTGCTTCATATAGATTGGTATAATCTAACCAGTCCAAAAAACTATTATTCGATGGTGATACTGGTTTTTTTTGCCTTTTAACCTTGGTCACTTTTTCCTGATTCCCTTCCAAATCTGGAGTTTCATCAAGTATCAGTTTTGGCGCTTTTGCCTTAAGCGATTCCTGATTTTTTGTGAGATCTAAAATCACCTCACCCTCACCCGGACTAATTCGAATCTTTTTAATCTTTGGACTAGCCACTTTGGTTTTTTTTGTTGGCTTTGCTTGCACCGCAGGTTCCTTAACCTTAGCACTGGGCTCTTTTGTTTTTATCTTTTTCGAGGGCTGCTTACTTTTTGGGCGATCTGTTTTGGCCTTTACCGAGCTGCTCTTTTGAGCTTTTACTGTTTTAGTTCTTTTTACGGCCTTTTTTACTTCTTTTGTCCCTTCAACGGGTTGCTCATTTTCAACAAGAGGAGCTGAATTGTGAATAAAATCATACAACCAAACACAATCAGCTGTTGTTAATGCCGCCTTTCTGAGTTGTTTATCAAAAGCATCACTCCCTTCATTAAAATACGCCTTAGCCAACAAAGCTTGGGTGGGCCCATAGTAGGGATACTCACCCGTAAATTGCTCCAATAGGCCAATATGCTCTTTACCTAAAGCATTGCCCTCATCGAGCCATTTATCGATATTCTTCTTGCTCACCTCTACCATTTGAGCGCGGTTTCGTTAAAAACATCCTGAACTAATATGTCGGTAATATCATCCACTAAACTAGATTCTATACTTGAAAAATCACTAGAGGCCTCAAAATCTTTAAACCGTGTAAATACACGTTCAAAATTCTCGTCCTTGTTTTTTGCATTCTCAAAGGCAACGGAAATACTTATGGTTAATTTATTCCGCGTTCCTCCACCTATCGATTGACGATTTACAGGCTCCACAACATAATTTGAAATATAGCCTTGAAATGCCCAATCACCATTTTCATTAATCACAGAAAGTGAAGTTTGATTGATGAATTTATCTTTCAATTTTTCTGTATAGACCTGTGCCAATAATGGATTGATTAATGGCGCCTTATTTACAAATAATTTAACAGAAACCGTTTTAACCTCGGGCGGAATGTTTATTCCGCTTAAACTATAGTTAACCCCTCCACATCCGTATAAAGTTGTTAAAAAGATCAGAGCAAAACTTTTAATCCAGTTCATATTGCTTAATTTTTCTGTACAAAGTTCGTTCCGAAATACCCAAATCTTCAGCAGCCTTCTTTCTTCTTCCATTGTGTCGCAACAAGGCTTTTTTAATCATGTTAATCTCTTGTTGCTCTAAAGAAAAGTTTTCATCATACTGTACATGGTCATCTGAATCAATGGTAATATGCTCCTGAGCATCCTCACTCGGGGATTGATAATGCACATCGGGTAAACTTGATACGGGTTGCTCCTCTATATTTGGACTATCATTCAGAATCCGCAACTCAGCTTGCTTGATGGCAACATCATGACCAGGCTGTTTAAAACTTGAATCATTGTTAGTACTAAGCATACCAAAAACCACCTGTTTCAAATCATTTACATCCTTTTTAAGGTCATAGAGCACCTTATAATAAATGTCACGTTCGCTCATATCTTCTGAGCCTCTGCCAGAAAAAAGTACGGGTAAATTTTTATTTACTTTCGGCAAATGCCGTAGTAGAATTTCTTTAGTGATTAGCGGAGTTTGTTCTAAAACACAAATCTGCTCAGTTACGTTTTTTAACTGTCGGATATTTCCTGGCCAAGGATAATTAGCCAGCACTTGTTGCGCTTCTTCATCCAGCTGAACTAGACTTGTTTTGTATTGTTCTGCAAAATCAGTTGCAAATTTGCGAAAAAGCAAATAGATATCTCCTTTGCGTTCGCTCAATTTGGGAACCGCAATGGTTACCGTTGCTAATCGATAATACAGGTCCTCCCTAAATTTAGATTCTCTGGCCCTTTCAAGCAAATCACGGTTGGTAGCGGCTATAATTCTAACATCTGTTTTTTGAACCTGAGAACTGCCTACTTTGATAAACTCTCCATTTTCCAAAACCCTCAACAATCTCGCTTGTGAAGATGCTGGCAATTCACCTACCTCGTCTAAAAATATCGTTCCTCCATTGGCCGCCTCAAAATAACCTTTCCGTTTATCTACTGCTCCTGTGAAGGCTCCCTTTTCATGTCCAAAAAGCTCTGAATCTATAGTTCCTTCAGGTATAGCGCCACAATTCACCGCAATAAAAGGACCATGTTTACGTGTGCTCAAGTTATGTATTATTTTTGAAATGGATTCTTTTCCCACTCCACTGGCTCCATTAATTAATACATTGATATCTGTGGGTGAAACCTTAATTGCAGTTTCAATTGCATGAATCAAATTGGATGCGTTTCCTATTATCTCAAATCGCTGTTTTACAGCCTTTACCTCGTTCTCTAATGTCGCCATATATGCTATTTTACAAAAGCAATGCGAAGATAGCTATTTTATGCCATTTTGGCAGATTTTTACTGTGCATTTAGACAAAGTATTATTATAATCCGCCAGAGGCCTTAGCATTGTTATCTTATCGCAATGTTTAATCTCCGCAACATTTCTTTTCTTTATTTGTTTCATATTTGTATTCATAAAAGTGGTTTTATTATTTCTTGCATTTTCTTTCGGCTTGTTTATCAACACAGACAAAGAGGTTCGTGTGATAGACACGTTTGATGCATTCGAAAAACAATTCATCCTAAACCGACCCAATGATACCATTGTGGTGCTTAATTTTTGGGCAACTTGGTGCAAACCTTGCATTCAAGAATTACCTTATTTTACCGCTTTAGACCATGACACTTCTTTAGGACCAGTAAAAGTGATCTTAGTTAGTTTAGATATGCCAAGTACAGTGGATACTCGAGTTAAGCCTTTCCTTGAACAAAGAAACATAAACACTGAGGTAGTTATACTTGGTGATGGAAATACCAATGCCTGGATAAACAAAATAGATAGCAACTGGAGCGGAGCAATCCCTGCTACATTAATACTTAAAGATGGTAAAAAAGCGTTTCACGAAAAAAGCTATCATTCTACAAAACAAATTCTTAAAGACATTAAAAAAATATAACCCAATGACATTTAAACATCTCACCATCGCACTGATGCTACTTGCATGCCTCAGTTTTACTCAAAAGAAAAAAGGACTTAAAGTGGGTGATAAAGCACCCGATTTTGCCTTGATTGGAACGGATGACCAAACACATTCCCTTAAAGACTTTAAAGATGCCAAAGGCTACGTAGTTGTATTTACCTGCAACCATTGTCCTTTTTCAGTGGCTTATGAAGATCGTTTAATCGCCTTGGATAATAAATACAAGTCGAAAGGATATCCGGTCTTCGCCATTAATCCCAATAACCCGAAAAGCTATCCATCAGATGATTTTGCAAACATGAAAATACGTGCAAATGAGAAAGGCTTTACCTTTCCTTATTTGATGGATAAAGGACAAAAAATCTATCCTAAATATGGGGCAACTAGAACACCTCATGTATTTCTACTCGATAAAAAACGAGTGGTAAAATATATTGGGGCGATTGACAACAACACGAAAGCAGCTGAGGTTACGGAAAAATACTTAGAAAAAGCGATTGATGCTTTGATTGCCGGCAATACTCCGAATCCTTCTTTTAGGAAGCGATAGGTTGCAGTATTAAGAAATAGTTAATATTTAAATATAGGATTGCGGATTAAACTATCTCACCTTTCAGTGTGGTTGTGGTGCAATCGGTAATCTTCACATTAACAAAATCCCCAATCTTAGCATTCCGTTTTGGAAATATCGTTATGATATTTTCATAGTTTCTGCCTTTCCAATCTTGATCCGATTTCTTGGACTCGCCTTCTACAAGAGTTTCATAAACGGATCCAATACGTGCGGCATTCTTCTTTTTAGAAATTGCATTTTGCATAAGAATGATTTCCGTGAGACGCTTAGCCTTTACTTCCTTAGGCACATCATCTTCATATTTCTTTGCGGCCAAAGTACCTGGGCGCTCACTGTAGGTATACATATACGAAAAGTCAAATTGAGCATACTCCATTAAGCTTAACGTATCCTTATGCTCTTTCTCTGTCTCGGTGCAAAACCCTGCAATGATATCACCGCTAATCCCGCAATCCGGTATCACTTCTTTGATTCGGTCTATTTTTGAAATATACCATTCTCGCGTATACGTTCTATTCATCAATTCAAGCACTCTTGAATTACCACTTTGTGCAGGAAAATGAATTTGATTCACAATATTTTTATTATCCCGAATGACAAATAAAACTTCGTCATGAATGTCTTTGGGGTGCGATGTGCTAAACCGAACGCGCATGTTTGGCACGGCTTGAGCTACTTGCTCTAACAATTGAGCGAAGCTTACACTTTCCATTTGCTCTTGTTCGGTTAACTTTTTAAAATCTTTTTTAGGGCCTCCTCCATACCATAAGTACGAATCTACATTCTGGCCTAGTAGTGTGAATTCTTTATAACCTGCATGGGCTAAAGCTTCAGCTTCAGCTATAATACTTTGCGGAGACCGGCTGCGCTCTCTACCTCTTGTAAAAGGCACCACACAAAAGCTACACATATTATCACATCCACGGGTAATAGAAATAAAGGCAGAAACGCCATTGCTATTTAAACGTACTGGGTTTATTTCCCCATAGGTCTCTTCTTTTGATAGCAAAACATTAATGGCTCGATGACCTGTTTCAACCTCTTCAATCAATCGAGGTAAATCACGATATGCATCTGGACCAGCTACAATATCGACCAACTTCTCCTCCTCTAACAATTGTTCCTTCAATCGCTCCGCCATACATCCCAAAACGCCAATGATTAATTCACGCTTTTTACGCTTATTCCCTTTTAAATGAATCAAGCGGTCCCGGATTCTTTTCTCGGCATTGTCTCGAATGGCACAAGTATTTAAGAAGATAACATCCGCATCAAACTCATCATTCACTGGGGTGAATCCTTGTTCCACTAAAATAGAGGCTACTATTTCTGAATCACTGAAATTCATGGCACAGCCATAACTCTCGATATAGAGTTTCTTTGCATCTATATTAAGACCTTCTGCGGTTGTTGGCTTTACAAGAATATCACGTTCCATTGATGCGGGCAAAGATAAGCTTAAAACAAAAAAACCTATTGCATAAAAAAAACCTAAATGCATTTGCATCTAGGTTTTTTTAAGATTGAATTTTAATTATTGCATCAAATGTACTTCTTGCACATCTGATCCGTCCGTATACTTATACCAAAACTCATTGTTGGCAAGCCTTACAACTTCAGCAACAAGGGCAAATGGCCCACCATCAAATGTTAATGTTATATTTTCTTTCTTGTCATCAAACGACCATTTCCCCTTTTCCGTTGAGAACCCAGGATCTTGAATTTCAAATGTTCCATCTTTATCAAATTTCCATACATCGTCTTTATCATCTGCGTCTAAAGGCTCATCTTGTCCATTATAGATTAATTTTTCGAGTTTCCAGTCACCTGCTACTCTTGCTTTTTTAGAACGCAAAGAAAAACCCGGTCCTTCTTCATACTTATTGCATGAACCCAAAACTAGAGTCAATACCAATAGGGGTAGTAAAATTTTTTTCATAAGTCTATTTGTTTATAGTTATTTTGCGATGCAAATATACTATTTATTTAAGAATAACAACCATGTCCAATGTTTTCAAATCATGGCTTTCTGCTTCAAGACCCAAAACATTAGCCTTGGCTATTGCAGGACCTCTGACAGGGATATCCTTAGCCCTATTTGAAAACTCAAGTATTAATCCTTTTCAAGCAGTTTTATGCATACTGGTGGCGATGTTGCTTCAAATTCTAAGTAATTTTTCTAACGATCTTGGTGACTTCAAAAAAGGCACAGATCAATTGGCAAATCGTACGGATAGAGCCTTAGCAAATGGCGACATAAAAGAAAGCCAAATGAAAGCCGCCATTGTTATAACGGCATTATTAAGTTTGGTAGCGGGTATCTCACTAATTTGGTATACCGACTTAACACCAACCGACCAATGGATTTTATTCTTAATTGGTTTGACGGCAATTGGCTCAGCGATTGCGTACACCATGGGTAAAAGAGCATACGGGTACAATGGCTTTGGAGACATATTTGTTTTTGTATTCTTTGGACTGGCTTCTGTTCTGGTCACCTATTATATCCAAATGCGCACGTTGAGCTGGGAGGCAATATTGGGTGCAATTGCTATTGGCAGTTTTTCAACTATGGTACTCAACATCAATAATGTGCGGGATATCAAAAAAGATGCGGAGAATAATAAAAGGACTATTCCTGTAATAATCGGATTTGTAAACAGCAGAATTTATCAAATTATTCTTGCTGCGATAGGATCATTTTGTTGGATTGTATTGATTTTAACATACAATTCTCCGTATTTGGCTATTCCTCTTTTCTTACTGGTTCTTGTTTTACATGCATTCATGAACTTAAAGCAAGATGAGTTTATGGAATACAATAAACAGCTTAAGTATATCTCATTACTCACCATGTTGCTATCCATCATTCTTTTCAGTAGTGCGGTTATATTCGCAACCAGCTCATGAAGTCGTACATAAAACATCAATTACAGTTTATTAAACCCGCCAAGACGTCAAAAATTGACTACTTGGATAAACACATTGTGCTCATTTCTGCGGCTTTTGAAGATCAGGTTATACAAGGAGAATGTGCCCCTTTAGTACATCTGAGCAAAGAGAAAATTGAGGAATGCATTGCCATTCTTAATGAAATGGATCGCTTTCCTAAAAACAAAAAAGAAACCACTGAGCTTACTGCTTCTTTCCCGTCATCCTTAAAATTTGCTTTTGAAGGCATGCAATTGGAAAGGGAATTACATGGTAAGCCGTTACATAAAGAACCCATTAAAATCAATGGGCTAATTTGGATGAATGGATTTGACCAAATGTGGGATGAGCTTGTGAAGAAAGTGGATGCTGGCTTTGACTGTATTAAAGTAAAAATTGGCCAACATGACTTTGATGCGGAATGCCGGTTCTTGGAAAAAGTGCGTAAACATTACGCCAAGAAAATAGAGTTGCGCTTGGATGCGAATGGCGCATTTCATTTAGATGACGCCATCCATAAACTGAAGGATTTAAGTCGGTTTGGGATTCATTCCATAGAACAACCTATACAGCCAGGACAATGGGATGCCATGGAAATGGTTTGTAAGGAAAGTGAAATTGCCATCGGTTTGGATGAAGAATTAATCGATATTAAAGCCGATCAGCAAGCCAAGTTGATGCGAAAAATCAAGCCTCAGTTTATCATTCTAAAACCTACTTTACACGGAGGTTTTGCACATTGCGATCAATGGATCCATCATGCGCAACGAAATAATACAGAATGGTGGGCGACTAGTTCCCTTGAAAGCAATATCGGCTTATACCATATTGCATTATGGTTGAGTAAGTACAAATTATCATTGCCTCAAGGTTTGGGTACTGGATCGTTGTTCAAAGAAAACTTTGATCGGCCTTTCTACTATGAGAAAGATCAATTCTGTTGGAAAAATTAAGCATTATTAATTGATGCACTGGATACTTTGAAGCTATCTCTGGCTGCAATCAACTCATTCAACAAGCCAGGCTTTTTTTCTAAGGCATTACCAACTACAACTAAAGAGGCGCCTGCATCAAATATTTTAAACGCCTTTTCGGCAGTATCAATTCCACCACCCACGATTACAGGAGCCTCAACAGATTTTGCAACTTTTGCAACCATTTTAGCTGGTATGGGCGACATTGCTCCGCTACCTGCATCCATATAAATTAACTTCTGCCCTAACATTTCTGATGCCATTGCTGTCGCTGCTGCAATATCCGGCTTATTGGAAGGAATGGGTATGGTTTGGCTCACGTAGTTAACCGTGGTTGTTCTTCCTCCATCCACAAGGATATATCCGGTGGACAATATCTCCAGACCTGATCGTCTTAAGAATGGTGCTGAAACCACTTGCTTTCCGATAAGGTATTCGGCATTTCGTCCACTTACTAAAGATAAAAACAAGATGCCATCTGCTCTGTTGGATACATGCATTTCGTTCCCTGGAAAAATCAAAACCGGTACCTTTGTGTATTGTTTTATTAATTGAATACAGGAATCGGTTTGGCCTTGCGTTACCAAACTACCACCACAAAAAATGTAGTCCACTTCTAAAGAATTGCAAAGCATGCAAACTTCCTTAATATTATCATTACTGGTATCAGGATCAATTAATACTGCTAACGATTTTCTATTTTGCAGCTTTCCTTCTTGAATATGTTCTAATATAGATTTTGTCAAAACTGAGGAAGCAAATATACTCAATATCATTGGTTCAAAACCAAATTTAGTTATTATTGTATTCGTAGCGGGGGTTGAGCTATATTTGTTGAAACATATATCAAAAAAAAGGGTCGGAATATACGTTTCGGAATAGTAAAAAACTTTTGATTTTTCAACAGCCTTGACAGCCCATTCTTATGCCATCTCCACCCTTTTGTGGATAAGTAGGTATTTGCTCATATCAATGGATAAAATACTTTTGAAGTAAGATTAAGAAACCCCTCTGACCTAGGGGTTCTTTTTTCTCCAATTTTTTCGACTTATATTACAAATAAAAAAACATGAGCAAAACCAATGACACCCTATTCTCAAAAAAAGGCTTGAGATTTAAAAGACATTTTACCAAAGATGGCGTTTCCCCTTATGATCTGTTCGATTATGAATTGCGTTCATCGGTAATTAAAAACCCAAATGGAGATAAAGTTTTTGAAATGAATGATGTTGAGGTGCCTAAAGGTTGGTCACAAGTGGCCACTGATATCATGGCTCAGAAATACTTCAGAAAAGCAGGTGTTCCTCAAGAAGATGGATCACTTGGAGCAGAGAATTCTGCCAAACAAACCGTTCATCGTTTGGCAAATTGCTGGAGAGAATGGGGAGCCAAATACGATTATTTTGAAACAGACAATGATGCTCAGGTCTTTTATGATGAATTGGTCTATTCTCTATTGGCGCAGCAAGCTGCACCAAATTCACCCCAATGGTTTAATACTGGATTGCATAGCTCATACGCAATCACAGGCAAGCCACAAGGTCATTATTATGTAGATCCTGACTCAGGGAAATTACAACGTTCAACAAGTGCTTACGAAAGACCTCAACCCCACGCATGTTTCATCTTATCTGTAGATGATGATTTGGTGAACGAAGGGGGTATTATGGATTTATGGACTCGTGAAGCACGTATTTTCAAATATGGCTCAGGTGTTGGAACCAACTTCTCAAGAATAAGAGGAGCAAATGAAACCCTTTCAGGTGGAGGTTCTTCAAGTGGCTTAATGTCCTTCTTAAAAATTGGAGACAGAGCCGCAGGAGCCATTAAATCTGGAGGAACTACACGAAGAGCAGCTAAAATGGTAACGCTTGATTTAGATCATCCAGAAATCATGGAGTTTATCCAATGGAAAAAAGAAGAAGAGAAAAAAGTTGCTGCATTGATCGATGCAGGATACGCAAGCGATTACGAAGGAGAGGCATATGCGACCGTTAGCGGACAGAACTCTAACAATTCGGTACGTGTGCCTAATAAGTTTTTTGAGGCGCTTAAAAACGATACAAATTGGGAATTAACTGCTCGAACAGATGGCAGGGTAATGAAAGAAATTCCAGCAAGAGAAGTATGGGATACTATAGCAGATGCTGCTTGGGCTTGTGCAGATCCTGGAATGCAGTATGATACTACAATCAACGAATGGCACACATGCCCAGAAGGGGGCAGAATCAATGCATCGAATCCTTGTTCAGAATATATGTTCTTGGATAATACTGCTTGTAATCTTGCTTCATTGAATCTTCGAAAATTCTTTAACGACACTACACTTGAGTTTGATATTGATGGATTTGAGCATGCTGCAAGAACTTGGACTGCAGTACTTGAAATTTCTGTTCTTATGGCGCAATTCCCTTCAAAAGAAGTTGCACAATTAAGTTATGATTACAGAACCTTGGGATTGGGTTATGCAAACCTTGGTTCATTATTAATGGTAGCTGGCATACCTTATGACAGTCCAAAAGCGAATGCAATTTGCGGTGCAATTACTGCCATACTTACAGGAACGGCTTATGCTACTTCTGCAGAAATGGCTGCTGTAAAAGGCCCATTTGCACAATACGAAAAGAACAAAAAACACATGTTGCGCGTAATGAGAAATCATCGCTATGCAGCATATAATACGCCACTTGCCTATGAAGGATTAAGTGTTCCTGCAGTGGGAATTGATCCACAACATTGTCCAGAAGAGCTGTTAAAAGCCGCGTGCAATGCATGGGACAAGGCACTTCAACTAGGAGAAAAACATGGATATAGAAATGCACAATCTACTGTAATTGCACCAACAGGTACGATAGGCTTATTAATGGATTGTGACACTACAGGAATTGAGCCTGATTTTGCATTGGTTAAATTCAAAAAATTAAGTGGTGGTGGATATTTCAAAATCGCCAATGAAAGTGTTCCTTTATCTTTACAAAACTTAGGCTACTCTAAAGCGGATGCCGATGCCATTTTAAAGTATGCCGTTGGACATGGGACATTGAAAGGTGCACCACATATCAACTTTGAAACCCTTGAAAAAGCAGGCTTGAGTAAAACGGATATCAAAACGGTTGAAAAAGCGATTCCATCTGCATTTGAAATTGGATATGCAATCAATGCATACACACTGGGTGAAAAAGCAATGGAAAAACTTGGCGTTGCTGAAACCGTTTACAGTAACCCTGAATTTGATTTATTGAATCACCTTGGATTCACAGATGAGCAAATTGACGAAGTGAACCTATATGTAACTGGAACCATGACGGTTGAAGGTGCACCAAAACTTAAAGATGAGCACTTACCCGTATTTGATTGTGCAAACCGTTGTGGTAATATCGGTAGACGCGTATTGCATGCGCATTCTCACATAAAAATGATGGGAGCAGCACAACCATTTATTTCTGGAGCGATTTCTAAAACCATTAACCTTCCGAATGAAGCAACTGTAGAAGACATTAAATCGAGTTACGAATTAAGTTGGAAATTAGGCTTGAAAGCGAATGCATTGTACAGAGATGGTTGCAAATTATCTCAACCATTGAGTAACAAGTCTGAAAAGAAAAGCAAATCAAAAGATACTGCTGAAGAAACCAGTGATGAAGCAGTACAAGCTAAACCAAATGCAGAAACACGTATTGCTGACTTAACCCCTGAAATGGTGTTGGAAGCAGCTAAGCTGATCATCAACAATACGCCTGACACGAAATTTAAACGACAACTTTCAAATATTGTTGAGCGTAAAAAACTACCGAACAAACGAAAAGGGTTTACGCAAAAAGCCAAGGTAGGCTCGCAAACCATCTTTGTTCGCACCGGTGAATATAATGACGGTACCCTTGGAGAAATCTTTGTAGACATGCACAAAGAAGGAGCAACCTTCCGTTCTTTATTAAACTGTTTCTCGATTGCAATTTCTATTGGACTGCAATATGGAGTGCCGGTTGAAGAATACGTTGACAAATTTACATTTACGCGTTTCGAGCCAAGTGGTTATGTAGATGGGCATAGCAACATCAAGAATGCTACTTCAATCATTGACTACATTTTCAGAATGCTTGGATTTGAATACTTAGGCAGAGAGGATTTAGTTCAAATCAAGCCAGATACCGTACATAAATCTAGAATTGAATTGGCCACTGAATGGAACGCAATTGCACCAGCTCTTGTACCTAAACAAACTCCAGTGGCTCCAGTGACTCAGCCAGAAGTAGTTGCTGAAACTTCAAGTGCAAATAAAACCTATAAAGTGGTGGATGGAGAAGACCAATCCCAAGCGCATATGAAGAGCATGCAAAGTGATGCACCAAGTTGCAATGTTTGCGGGCACATTACCTTGCGTTCTGGCACTTGCTACAAATGCCTAAACTGTGGGAACAGCATGGGTTGTAGCTAAGCTAATAATATTTAAAAAAGGTCCATTTGCTTAGCAAATGGACCTTTTTTGTGTGAAATTCAAAAAGATTATGACGCTCATAAAAAATGAAGACACTCTCATAAAAAGCTTCTTGCTTCAATTATGCTGATTTTTGAATATTGATGAAAAAAAAATTATGAAAAAGTTAACATTAATTGCAATCATCAGTGCTAGTCTAATCATTTTAAGTTGTGGCAAGTATGAATCCACAAACTCAACAACACACACTTGGAACCCAGATTCTTCTAAAATCTCCCAAGATGCAATAGCAACTAAATTATTGGGAAGCATTGAAGTAACCCTCAAATGTGGACATGATTTTAAAGAATGTGCTGGTGTCGGTGAATGGTGTTTTAATAGTATGTTTTTTTATAGATGTCTATACCTTGTATTGGCTTTGGTGATAACTGCACAGTTAAAATTAAGTTAGGTAAGGGAGTAGCAAATAAAGATGGCTCACACCATGAAGGAGATACCGACTATCTAAATTTTTCCTCAGAACCAGATACATTATATGTTGCACCGATAGATGGCGCATCAATCCCAGAAAGAAATGTATGGAAAAGTTTCAGTATTAAACCTGCAACTTCGGGATATTCCAAATACATCAATATTATCGCTCAAGATACGGATATTCAACATACAACAGATGGAACCATATATTACAAACTTCAAAACGTAACCTATACAACCCAAGCAACATTTAGCGAAATCTATTAATGAGAAGCCTTAAATTATATGGTCCACCCACAGCCTATTTTTCAATAGCTGTTATTCTGTTTTTTTGCTTATTAATCACCAAGTCCTTGTTTCCAGAGTCTTATGAAAATACAATTATTATTTTAGGATTATTGGCGTTTTCATATACTTTACTTCGATTAGGAAATAAAATTATTGGAGTTCAATTTAAAGAAGTTAGTTCGCTAGATTACTCTTTGCTCATATACTTTCTACCATAGGATTCAATTTTCGAATCATACCCTGTGTGTATCCCCCATACCAATGGAGTGCTAATAAACACTTGCGCTATTTTAAATTTTTGATTTTCAATGATATGTTTAACGGAACCTTCAGTTAATAAAATGGCCATATCCAATTCTTGATTAGCCAGCATTTCGCTCATTTGGCCCGTGCCTCCTTTGCAGGTTACCCAATTTAAATCGATATTTTCTTTCTCAAAAAAATGATTCTCCTTGGCTAAGTGCCAAGGTAAATTAAAGTGTTCCGGAACACCCCCTATGTTAATCCTTTGCATTACTTAATTATCTGAGTGGTATCTGCTCCAATAATGTCAACCCTAATAATGGTAATCGGTTTAACTGGAACGCTCAACGATTTGGGATCCAAAGGATGTGCTTTAGTTTTGGTTCCAGCAATGGATTCCAACACATCAAATCCACTCAAAATCTCACCAAAGACGGTGTATGAGCGATCTAACATAGGTGTACCTCCAATGGTATGGTAAATACTGCGTTCTTCCTTAGGAAGGCTAAATTTACTTAAGATTGGATCATTCAAATCATACTTTTTACCATCCACAATATAAAACTGTGACCCACTGCTTTCCATTTTGGGGTTAATTCCATCTCCTTCACGAGCGGCAGCCAAAGCACCACGTTTATGAATGAGTCGAGGCACAAATTCTGCTGGAATTTTATAACCTGGTCCACCCAAACCATCATCACGTGGATCATTATCCTTGGAATTTGGATCACCCCCTTGGATCATAAAATCTTTGATTACACGATGAAATTTATGCCCTTCATAGAAACCTGCAGCCGCTAATTCTAGGAAATTGTCGCGATGTTTAGGGGTTTTATCATAAAGCTTAAACTTCATGGTTCCTTTGCTTGTTACAATTGCCACCATTGGTCCAGCGAAATATATAGAATCTTCGTAGGCTTTTACCCGAGCCAAACTATCTGCAACAGCTGAATCTACTTTTTCAACATTTAATACTTTACTCTTGTTCGCTTGCTCTCTTAAGTTATCGCCACAAGCGAATAAAAAAATAGAAATAGTGGCAATTAGTATACTTGTTTTCATAATATGATTTCTTCTTCTTTAAAATAATGAACGATATGCTGTTTGAGTAAAAGCTCTTGCTCAAAAATATTTACGAAAGGCATTTCTTGCACTTTTTTCCAGTGAGGCCAGCCATCTTGATCTGTACCTTCTAATTCATAATACCCTTGATATGACAAAATTTTACAAACTGCAATGTGTATTAATCCAACCTTATCGGTTTTACTGAATTTCACATCAGGCAGTAAACCTAACTCACGCATGCCAATAAGGTATAAAATAGCTTGTGTATCCGGTTTCTTATCGAACCGCTCTTCTACAAATTGCACTACGCGGTGCCAATCTTTTTCTATCTCTGCAAGTGTTTCCATTCGAGGTTCAAAATTAACCTTTTCCTATTGTTCTCGGGTAACCAACATGAATTTATCATCTTCCAGTTTTTGGTAGCCGTACTCATAGCAAAATTTGTATACGTTACCTGTTTTGGTAGTATAGATTGATGTGATATAATCAAAGTTAAAGCCTTGCTTACTTAAGGTTGATAATTTGGTGATGCCTTTACCATCCTTTTTATGCTTCAACAAGTCTTCTAAAATTCTTCTGTTTTTTCGAAGTGCATTATTGGTGTTTCTGACCACCGAATTTGCATCGCTGTTCAGGGCATTGTTATAGGCGTTCCGGCAATGATCAGAACAAAACTTTTGATCAATTCTACCTTTCAGCTTTTCACCGCACTCTAGACAGGCTCTTTCTTTAGACATAATTTCAAAGATACTATTTATTCACAAGTATTTGTAAATGGGTAATAGTTTTTGGTGAACGATATGTTTTATCTCGTGAATCGCATAGTTTTGCTTTCATGGAGCAGCTTCTGCAAGAAATTAGCCAGTGTAAAATCTGCAAGCCACATCTTGATTTAGGTGCACGACCTGTTGTATCCATGTCAAAATCATCCAAGATATTAGTAATTGGTCAAGCACCAGGAACAAAAGTACATGCATCCGGCATTCCATGGGATGATGCGAGCGGCAAACGCTTAAGAGATTGGTTGGGTGTGGATGAATCTCAATTTTACGACAACACATTATTTGGGATTATGCCGATGGGATTTTGTTATCCGGGTGAAGGCAAGAGTGGTGATTTACCCCCGCGTAAAGAATGCGCTCCGCTTTGGCATGCGCAACTTTTAGCTCATTCGAAAAAAGTCGAATTAATTCTACTCATTGGTAAATATGCCCAAGACTATTATTTAAAAGATCTGGCCAAGCATATCCTGACTGAAACCGTTCGGAATTTTCATGAATATTTGCCCTTATACTTACCTATTCCACACCCATCACCTAGAAATGGTATATGGCTAAAGAAACATGGTTGGTTTGAGGAGCAGGTTTTGCCTATTCTCAAAAAAAGAGTCCAAGAAATTAATCTTGGACTCCCTTAATAACGATTTAAATATACTTGGTTATTCTGCTGCTGCTTCCTCCGAAGCCTCGCCCGGCTCTACCGGAATTTCTGCCTCACCCATTCCGAGCTTCGCTTTTACATTGGCTTCAATTTCTTCAAGTAATTCTAGATTATCTCCTAGCAGTTCTTTAACTGAATCACGGCCTTGACCAAGTTTCGTATCTTTATAACTGAACCAACTACCGCTTTTCTTAACTACATCCATATCCACTGCCATATCTAAGATTTCACCCACACGTGATATTCCTAGGCCGTACATAATATCAAATTCTACAATTCGGAAAGGTGGAGCCAATTTGTTTTTAGCCACTTTAACCTTGGTACGATTCCCAATGATATCCACCCCATCCTTAATTTGACCGATTCTTCGAATATCAATTCGCATGGACGCATAAAACTTAAGGGCATTACCACCCGTAGTGGTTTCTGGGTTCCCAAACATCACCCCAATTTTTTCTCTCAATTGGTTGATAAAGATACATACACAACCTGTTTTATTAATGGTACCGGTTAGTTTCCGCAAGGCTTGCGACATCAAACGTGCTTGCAAGCCCATTTTAGAGTCGCCCATTTCACCTTCAATTTCCGCTCTTGGAACCAATGCTGCCACTGAATCAATTACACAAATATCTACTGCGCCTGAACGAATCAAATGATCCGCAACTTCCAAAGCCTGCTCCCCGTTATCTGGTTGAGATATCAATAATTCAGAAGTATTGATCCCTAACTTCTCTGCATATGTGCGATCAAAGGCATGTTCCGCATCTATAAATGCGGCCAATCCACCTTTTTTCTGTGCCTCTGCAATTGCATGCAAGGCTAAAGTTGTTTTACCACTACTTTCTGGACCATATATTTCTACTACTCTCCCTCTTGGGAATCCACCCACTCCTAAGGCTAAATCCAGCCCAAAAGAACCGGTGGGGATGGTTTCTATTTGAACCACCGAACCCTCGTCCATTTTCATCACAACCCCTTTGCCGTAGGTCTTTTCAAGCTTATCTATGGTAAGCTTTAATGCTTTCAATTTTTCGTTACTGCTCATTTTATTGTCAATTTTCTTGCTCCCAAAATAATCAATTTTTTGGAAATCACCTATTATACCCAACTTAAATATGCACAATTTTGTAACCACTTTTTTTTTAAGAAGCGCTCCTGTGGAAACAATTTCATTGATTGCGCCACGTTATTAATCTACTTTCGTTTGATGCGTTTTATACTTATTTGCATAGGAATCATTTGTTTAGCCCCTACATCAGTTTGGGGTCAAAAAGATACGTCAACTTTGGACGATCGCTCTTTTGAAATTGTAGGAGGTCAATTTGATCCAAAACTGCAGAAAGCAGAAAAAATAACAACAGTACCAACATCTGACCCCATCGATACGAAAGCGCCTGTTTTCAACTATGACATCTCAAAACACCAAGCCAGTACGAAGCGTGTTGCTACGCCTTTATCGCCTTTAAAGTATAGAAGCAAAGAAAAAGAAGACTGGAGAGGCAATTATTTCAAACTGGGATATGGTAACTTCAACATGCCCTTGGCAGAAGCTTATTTATTCAATTTAAAAGATGATCAACTCATATACGGTGCAGAAATCAAACACCTATCCGCTAATAAAGCCAAGTCGTTCCAAGATTTTAGCCAAAATACGGTCAAACTTTATGGCGCACGAATTCTTAAGAACAATCAATTCACCATTAATTTAGCCTATGACCGCAACTCAATCAGGCGTTATGGATTTGATAGCGCAGATTTTGGTTTCGATAAAGAACGCGTTTTGCGAAATTTTGAAGACTGGAATGGAAGTTTCCGTTTTAATCGCCTAAGAGGGAAAAAGAAAGCCCCAAAAATTGGCTTCTTGTTAGATTATCATTCATTTGCCACATCCGATCGTTCCAACGAAACCAGTTTTGAAGGGGTCATCGACTTTAGAATGCGCGCATTTGAAGGCGAAATATTGGCTGATTTAGGAGTTATGCATTCCAAGTTAAGCACCATTAATCATTTTCAAGAACGTGTTTTTCTGAACTTTTTTCCAAGATACACCTTCAAACACCCTACCGAAGATTTAGATATTACGGCTGGATTAAAAGTAAACTACGTACCTGCAGGGGTAGATTCTACCTTATTGATATTCCCGCACATTCAAGGGCGGTATCATTTAATCAAAGACTATGTGGTGATATTTGGCGGATTTACCGGTGGCATGGACCGAAATTTATTGCGCACACAAGTATATACCAATCCATTTATCAATGACACGTTTGTGCAGCAAAGCACCATAAACAACTACGCAGCCAACTTGGGGTTTGAAGGCAAACTTACCAAAAACCTTGAATTCTTAGGAGAAATCAGTATATCGAATGTTGAAAATTTGGCCCTCAATATAACCAGCTCAGATAGTTTCAATAGTTTTAACACGGTGTATGCAGATGGAGATATCATTTCCTTTCGAACTCAATTGGGATATACATTTAGTACGAAAGTCCGTGCATACTTACTTGCACGTGTAAACGATTACGCCTTAACCCAAAAAGCGTGGCAACTGCCCACTAGTGAAGTCAGAATGCGTGTGCAATACAACATCGCCAAAAAAATCTATACTACAGCAGAAGCCATTTATTGGGGAGCACGTGACCAAACTGAAGTAGGTCAACCCTCTGGAACGATGGATGGCTTTTTTGACTTCAACCTACACTTTGATTATCGCCACAGAAAGCACCTATCTTTCTTTGCTGATTTCAACAACATAACATCGAGCAAAATTCAAAGATGGTACAACCATCCAGTATATGCCTTAAATATTTTGGCAGGTGTCAACTTTTCCTTTTAATATTGCATAATATGATAGAAGCGGGACGATTAAATTTAGAGCAATTAGCAGAAACACTTTTATGGGAAAGTGAATGTGTTATTTTACCTGGTTTAGGTGGATTAATTAGAAGAGACCATGAAGCTTCAATTAATCCAGCAACTCATGTAGTGCGCCCTAAATCTAAATCCTTCTTTTTTAACCCCACCATTCACCAAACGGATGGCTTGATGGCGAATTACCTTACCGAAAAGTTTGGTGTTTCATATCCAGATGCCGTTAAAATGATTGATGATGAAGTTAAACGTTTAAAAGACCAGATTGCTGCAGGAGAAAAAATCAAGTGG
The DNA here is from genome assembly GCA_943788195.1 of uncultured Bacteroidia bacterium. Taxonomy (GTDB): domain Bacteria; phylum Bacteroidota; class Bacteroidia; order NS11-12g; family UBA955; genus CALSPH01. Next base: position 961,864 of record CALSPH010000001.1, on the reverse strand, counting down.
GCTAGCTTGGGCGAGTTTTTTGGCTCTGCTGATAAAACATTTTTTATTCCGAAAACAGAAATCAATTTTGATCGTGAGACCTATGGCCTGGTGCCCATTAAACTTAAACTGATTGAGCTGGCCACAGAAATCAAAGAAGTTAAGGCTGAAGCGAAACCTGTTATCATTGAAACTGCTCCTACTAAAGAAGCAGCACCTGTTTCAGAACCCGCCTTGGATTATGAAAAAACAGCACTTCAACCCGAACTAGATCAACCCATTCCAATGCAAGCAGAAAAAAGCAACTTCCGCTTTATACGTTGGATTGCTGCTGCGGCTGTAATTGGAACCATCTTATTCTTTGGAATTAGAAATGAAAACAAGACTCATGTTACCCAAGAAGCTGCAGTAATTAACTTTGATTTGGCTGAAGAAGGTACTGTGGAGAACACAACCCAATATTACCCAGAGACTGACGTAAATGAAAACGATAACACAGACAAAACTTTGGCATTGGAGACGGTGCCTGAAGAAGAAGGTGAGTCAGAGTGGGTAAGTGAAGATGCTGCTGCTGCCAATACAGAAACCATTGAAGAGGCCACTCCAATCACTGAGCCTACTACTCCGGAAGTTTACGAAGAACCTACTCCTGAGGTAATTGAAAAACCTATAGCAGAAACAACAAGTATTGATGAGCCCTATGAAGAGGCCGCAAACAATGCATATAGCTATGACCTGAATGACCAATATCACATTGTGGTATCCAAAACCGTTGTTAAGTCCAATGCAGACAAAATGCTTGAGAATGAGCAACTTTATTACTTATCGATACCAAATAGCTTTGTTCATCGAGTGGGCATTGCAAGTTCAAACCAGATGGAAGAGCTAGAAAATCAATTGATTACTATAAAAGCCCAATTTCCAAAGGCTGAAATAATTAACACTAAAGCATACGAAAAACTATAATATGAAATCCATACTATTTCAAATTGGCACAACCGATGCAGCGAGTCCAGCGGACAGCTTGCAACAAGCAGTTCAAGCGAGTCAAGAACTTAACATACTCGAACTTTCGACTAAAGGGGGTGTAATAATGATTCCGATTGTTATTCTATTGGCGATTGCCATTTTCCTCATTATTGAGCGTTGGTTAAATATCCGTAAAGCAGGTAAAAGCGACCCCTATTTTATGGCCAATATTAAAGATATGGTGATTAATGGGAATATATCTGGAGCACGTATGCTTTGTGAAAAGAATAATACCCCTATCGCGCGAATGCTTGAAAAGGGAATCAGCAGAATTGGCTCCAATATGAAAAATATTGAGGTTGCCATAGACAACGTAGGAAATCTAGAACTCTACAAAATGGAAAAAGGAATGCCCATTCTAGCAACCATAGCAGGAGCCGCTCCAATGATTGGTTTCTTAGGTACGGTAACTGGGATGATTAAAACCTTCTTTGAATTGAGCAAGCAAGGCGACACGATTACGGCTGGTGCATTAGGTGGTGGAATTTACGAAGCCATGGTTACTACAGTTGCTGGATTAATTGTTGGATTGATTGCATACTTGGGCTTTAACTTGTTAACCGCAAGTATTGAAAGAGTAGTGTATAAGATGGAAGCTAGCACGGTTGAATTTATTGATATTTTACAACAACCTGCTTCAAAATAAAACGACATGGCACTAAAGAAAAAAAGTAAAATTAACGCAGAGTTCAATATGTCATCCATGACAGATTTGATCTTTCTGTTGCTTATTTTCTTTGTACTTACCTCTGCGGTGACCAAAGAATCTGTATTAAAAGTAATTCTGCCCAAAGGCGTTGTAACCACTAAGGTAGTTGATAAAATTACGCATGTTTATATTACCGAAGACTTGAGATATGCTGTTGAAAAAAGGGTAGTGCCTTTTGACCAATTAGCGGATGCAATAGCTGAGGAATTGGCAAAAACAGCAAAACCAACGGTGAGTGTAGGGGCTGATAAGCGCATTGAATATGACAAGGTAATGGAAATGGTTAAAATGTGCGACCAATTGGGCGCAAAGGTTGTTCTAGCCCTTGAAAAAGATGGTTCGGTTCCTTCATCCAGAAAATAAACCCGGCAGATAAACGTTTACCATTCAGAGCTTAATGGAATAAACCCACATGAGTGAACTAACATTAGAAGAAAAACAAGACGAGAAGGAAAACAAAACCATTGCTGGAATAAGTACCGCGGTGATTCTTATACTCCTTTTTGTTTTAATGCTTTTCCTAGTTTTTGGAGCTACCACAGTAGACGATGATCTTGAAGGTGGCGGAGGCGTAGCGGTAAGCTTAGGAGAACCGGATGCAGGTGGGCCAAGTACTGAAGCGAGTGCACCACAAAGTAAAAAGACCCAATCCGTACAAGAACAGGTGGATGATCCCGTATTATCCCAAGATGATGATGATGCACCCACCGTGAAGACTACACAAAAGACACCGACTAAAAAACCGGAAAAGAAAGTGGATTCTGACTTAAGTGATATCCTAGGCGGGTTAAAAGATCGTAAAAAAACACAAGGTACCGGTGATGGAAGTCAAACCGGTAATCAAGGCCAGAAAAATGGAAGTGAAAGCGGAAATGGAGATGGCGGAAAAGGCACTGGTGGAAAAGGTACTGGAACAAGTGATGGTGTAGGAACAGGCTTTTCATCCAATTTGGCAGGACGAAGAGTCGTACAAGCCCCACCTAAAAGCAGCGACTTCTACACCAATGGCACCGTAACCATTAAAATTACCGTGAATAGTTCAGGTAAGGTAATCAATGCGCAAATTGATCGACCCTCATCGAACGATCCCAAATTACAATCCCTAGCAAAGCAATTGGCCTATCAGGCAAAATACGATGCTAAATTTGGTGCGCCAGACCAAGTAGGAAAAGTTACCTTTACATTTAGTCTATAGATGAGACCCACCATTGTTGCATTACTTTTATTTCTAATACTAGGCAGCCATGGCTACGCGAAACAGGATAGTCTACCCCAAAAACGAATTGAAGTCTTTTTAAATATTTCGAATTCTCTTGCCCGATTTACGGGGAATAATTCGGATGGAATCATCCTGGATGCTCCATTTCTTGTTGGGGTGAAACTTCGAAATAAAAAAGGAACGGGTGCATGGCGATTTGGAACCGATTTTAACCTGATTGACAATACAGGTAACACCAATGGAATTTTTTCTGAAACCCGTGAGCAATATCTTACCGGTAATTTTGGATATGAATGGCGCAGAAAAACCATGTCCAAGTTCGAAGTTTATGGAGGAATAGAAGCCCGGTATTTTGAAATAACACGAGAGACCAATACTTTCTCGAGTTTAGGGCTTCCAGGACCCAACCAGGCCAGTGTTTTCTATACCCGAAATAATGGTCCAGGTGCCGCTTTATTTTTGGGTTTTAGTTTTAACATTACACCTCGTATCAGCTTTTTTACTGAAGGTAGTTTGGCCTATTATGCACTTAATAATTTCAGAAGCTTTAAAGTGGCTGGGAGTCCTTTCACCGAGGTACTTGAGGATCGCTTGATACATCAATTCAGACCCATTGCACCCAATTCCATATTCTTCTCCTATCGATTTTGAAAAAGCTGATTAAAATATCTTTCAGCTTTATGCTGTTTATTTTCCTTGCCAATACAGGTTACGGTCAAAGGAAGAATATCATTGACAGTACATATCGAAAAAAATTCATTGGCTTTAACATCAACCCGTTGCTCAGTCAAGTTATGCCATTCAACAACATCAATCAAGGGGTAACGGATCCTTCTATAATTTTTAGATCATATCGCGAGAAATTTGGAACCCGTTTGGCTATTGGGATTAACACCGATGTAAACACACTGGACGTAATCGCCTTTAGTGGTTTGATGGGCATTGGTTCCCGTAAAAAATTATACAATAACTTTTACTGGCTTTCAGGGTTTGAATTTAGAGTTAGAGCGATAAACAGGCAACTCAATCTGCCAGCAAGCACAACTTTAGGAAATGAATTTGTAGGAATCGCCAATTATTGGGGAATCGAATATCAAATAAACAATGCCATTAGTATATCCACAGAGACCGCTTTTGAATTCGGCATCAACCCAGGCCCTTTCGCAGAGGCGGTTGTAAGCCTACGGCCCCCGATTAGCCTACAATGTCATTTTTTTATCCCAAGAAAATAAATTAAATTTGGTATCGTTCTTGATATCATAACAGCGTCATGAGAAATTTTAAAATATTTTTGAGTTTAGCGCTTCCAGCAACCATGATTATGTTTACTATGCATAGTTGTCGGAAGATATTACCGGGCACAGGAACGCCTGTATTGCAGCTTCCAAGTACCTTATATAATTATGGACAAGTTAAGGACGAGGGTAAGATGGTGGATGTTAAGCTCAAGATTAAAGACGAATCCAAAGGGTTTTTCTCAAATGCCTCAGCCACCCTTGGAAGGGTATTATTCTATGATAAAAATTTAAGTATTAATAATAACATCTCATGTGGGAGCTGTCATCACCAATCCAAAGCGTTCTCAGATGGTTTAGCTGCTAGCCCAGGTTTTGCCAATCAAACCACTCCAAGAAATAGTATGGCTATTTTAAATGTGGCGGACAATAACAATATGTTTTGGGACTCCAGATCTAAATCACCGTTGGATCTAGCCCTACAACCTGTTTTCAACCATTTAGAGATGGGAATGGAGACTGAAGCTATGTTGGTTTCAAAACTTAAAACCATCGACTATTACAAGCCCTTATTTAAAGAGGCATTTAGCTCTGAAGAAATCACCCAGAAGAAAGTTTCATTGGCTTTGTCCAATTTCTTGAGTTCAGTATATTCTAAAGACTCCAAATTCGACCGAGAAAAGAAAAACAATTTTGTAGGATTTACCCCTTTAGAAAAAATGGGCAAAAGCCTGTTTGAAAGTCAACGTATGTTGTGTTCTTCTTGTCATTCTACGCAAAATTTCTCAGCACCTGATCATCCAGGTGGTGCATATGGTGGTGGAACGCGAGTATCCAACCCAAACATCATGCCTCATACGGAGCCCGTTCAGCAATCCTTTAACCCAAATGACCCAAAGGGTACTGCAAATATTGGTTTAGATGAGGTATACAAGGACAATGGTTTTGGACAAGGTCAGTTTAAGATTCCTAGTTTGCGTAATATTGAATTAACCGGACCATATATGCATGACGGACGATTTGCCACTTTATCTGAAGTGATTGATCATTATAGCCATGGAATTAAGAATCATCCTAATTTAGATGCGAAGCTTCGTTTTAATGGACAAGCTAGAAAGATTAATATTACCGAACATGAAAAGACCGCACTCATTGCATTCTTGAAAACATTAACGGACTATTCACTTTTGGATGACCCCAAATTTGCAGATCCGTTTGTATTGAAATAATCTTAAAAGAGATCAACATCAAAAAAACCCGACTGGATAAATCCAGTCGGTTTTTTTTGATTATTGCAGTCGGGTTGGAAAACCCGACTGCAGAAAAGAAGTCAAGTACTGCTACCTGACTTCTTGATTCTATTTTCGTTTCGTTTAAGTCAGGTTTTACAACCTGACTTAAGGCATGAGATACTGATGTTCGCAATCGCTCAATCAGCATAAATAAAATCTAAGCATTGGAAATGCTTGATAAAAAAAAAGAGGCAGACATCCCTGTCTGACTCTCCTAATAGTTGGCTTGAGATACTGACTTTCGCTAAAGCTCAATCAGCATAAATAAAATCTAAGCATTGGAAATGCTTGATTTTATTTACATCATACCTCCCATGCCCATGTCACCTCCACCTGCGTGATGATGAGCTGGTTCAGCTTCCTTAATATCTACTAATAAGCATTCTGTGGTTAAAATCATGCCTGCTACCGAAGCTGCATTCTCTAATGCAACTCTGGACACTTTAGTAGGATCAATAACCCCTGCTTTAATCAAGTTAGCAAACTCATCCGTTCTGGCATTGTAACCAAAGTCACCTTTGCCATCTTTAACCTTTTGAACAATGATACTTCCTTCACCTCCAGCATTTGCAACAATCTGACGCAAAGGCTCTTCTAATGCTCTTCTGATGATCGCAAAACCCGTGTTCTCATCTTCATTGATTCCTTTAAGACCCTCTAATGCCTCAATTGCTCTGATAAACGAAACTCCACCACCTGGTACAATTCCTTCTTCAACAGCAGCACGTGTTGCGTGCAACGCATCATCCACGCGATCCTTTTTCTCTTTCATCTCAATCTCACTAGCCGCTCCGATATATAAAACAGCCACTCCACCTGCTAATTTCGCTAAACGCTCTTGTAGCTTTTCGCGATCATAGTCGCTGGTTGTGTTTTCAATCTGAGCTTTAATCTGTGAAATTCTTGACTCAATGGCTTTCTTTTCACCTGCTCCATTTACAATAGTCGTATTGTCTTTATCAATGGTGATTTTTTCTGCTGTCCCTAAATCTTCAAGCGTTACATCTTCAAGCTTTCTTCCTTGCTCTTCGCTAATCACTGTTCCTCCGGTAACGATTGCAAGATCCTGAAGCATTTCTTTTCTTCGATCTCCAAAGCCAGGTGCTTTAACTGCAGCAACTTTAAGTGCTCCTCTAATCTTATTAACCACTAAAGTAGCCAATGCTTCTCCTTCTACTTCTTCTGAAATAATCAAAAGAGGTTTTCCAGTCTGATTGGTTTTTTCAAGAACAGGAAGCAAATCCTTCATACTTGAAATCTTTTTATCATAAATCAAGATATATGCACCATCTAAATCGGCCTGCATTTTCTCTGTATTGGTAACAAAGTAAGGTGAAAGGTAACCACGATCAAATTGCATTCCTTCAACAACTTCAACATTCGTATCCGTTCCTTTTGCTTCTTCTACTGTGATCACCCCATCTTTGCCTACTCTTTTCATTGCTTCAGCAATAAGGGCTCCAATGGTCTCATCGTTGTTTGCAGAAATAGAAGCCACTTGCTGAATTTTTTTATTGTCGTCTCCAATTTCCTTAGATAATTCTTTGAAAGATGCAACTGCTGCTGTTACTGCTTTAGCAATTCCTCTTTTTAAATCCATTGGGTTTGCACCTGCTGCTACGTTTTTTAATCCTGCAGTTACAATTGCTTGTGCAAGTACCGTTGCTGTAGTGGTTCCATCTCCAGCTTGATCCGCTGTTTTTGATGCCACTTCTTTAAGCATCTGAGCACCCATATTTTCGATTGGATTTTCAAGCTCTATTTCTTTTGCTACAGTTACTCCATCTTTTGTTACTGAAGGAGAACCAAATTTCTTATCGATTACTACGTTTCTGCCTTTGGGTCCAAGGGTAACTTTTACCGCATTGGCCAAAGCATCAACACCACGTTTTAAACCGTCTCTTGCGTCAATGTCGAAATGAATTGATTTTGCCATAATATTTTTTCTTTTTAAATTTTAAAATTAAACAATTGCGAATAAATCTGATTCGCGCATAATTAAATAGTCCCTTCCCTCTACAGAAAGTTCAGTACCGGCAAATTTGCCGTACAATACACTATCACCAACTTTTACTGTCATCGGTTCATCTGGTTTCCCATTTCCAACGGCTACTACTTTTCCTTTCTGAGGTTTTTCTTTAGCAGTATCTGGAATATAAATTCCGCCTGCTGTTTTTTCTTCTGCTGCAGCGGGTTCAACTAGAACTCGATCTGCTAATGGTTTTACATTCATGAAATTTTATTTTTTAATTATCAATTTGTCTATTGCCACTATTTCAATTGCCATGCCATGCCCTCATTTTGACACTTTTGCATCAATTAACCCATAAAATCATCTCATTTTTGTCAATTTGGCAGAAAAATGCCATCTGCTTAGCAGGTTTTCAAAGTGAATTAGAGGTATTACTTCTCCTTAATCTTATCGTATTTGGGTTTATTCCCGGGATCTAATTTGCTGAGCAATTCAATCATTTTGTTCTGATCGGATGCCGGAGCTCCCTTGTAAATATTCACCAACTCATTCACTTTTGAATTAAAAAACACTTTGATAAACATGGCATTCGGCAAAATGTCCGCAACAGGCTCCATCAGCTTAATGGCTTTCGTAATGGCTTCTCTCCCATCATCAGGTGTTTTGTGCATGATATCCAGTCCCAAGCGGTGATATTGATAATACATTTTGCGCATAGGCTTGTATCGAGCGTTCATTACATTTTCAATCAAATAGTATCTATTTTTTAAAGATGAGCTACCAGCGGTGGGCTCCCAACCTGGACTGTTCTGATTTAAGCTGGCAATATTCTGAGCTACCGTAAAATACGGTGATCCACCTTCCAGACTATATGAATCATAATCAAATCCAATCATCATATAGGCATAGAAAGCAAGGAAACCACTCAAATTAGTTCCTCCTGTATTTTCCTGGAAATTCAATTGCTGAAATTCAACATAATTAAAAACCCAATCCTGATCTAGGTGGTTAAATAAAATAGTCTTGTATCCACTTCCATAAACCGGTCGTAAACTATTCATTTGAACCTTTGCGGTGAATTGGTCGGTTGAAGCGCCTGTAATTTCTATTTGCAGGTTACACTCAATTTTCTCTCCATTCTCATATTTATTCGAAGTCCATTTTGTTGCATTCATAAATTGCCAAATGCTTTGCTGCAAGCTATTGAAGATTCGCTTATTGGACATTTGAATACTTGGCGAAATAATGGTTACGTTACAGTTTAATTCTTGCGCCTGAGATTGCAGACCAAACAATACACAAATAAAAACGAGTCCAATTTTTCTTCACCATCATACGATTTTCAAATATAATACCATTTAAGAGGTTTCATTTCAGCTGAATATCAAATTAATTCGTTTTCGATAAAAAGCACAATATCCTTGGCAACTGCAAGCTTCGATTTCAATGGAAATTCATTTTGCTTGCCTGCCTTAGTAAAAAAAGTAACCTGATTGGTGTCATGACCAAAACCAGCACCCGCTTTGCGCAATGAATTTAACACGATTAAATCTGCATTTTTACGCTCCAATTTACCCATTGCATTGGCTTCTTCATTCTGGGTTTCAAGCGCGAAGCCAACTACCACTTGATTCGGCTTCTTGTTGGATCCAATATATGCCAAAATATCCTTTGTGCTTTTTAAGTCAATGGACCAATCCCCTTCTGATTTCTTTACTTTTTCTTCTGCAACCTGTGTTGGCGTATAATCCGCCACAGCTGCGGCAAGTATGCAAATATCTGCTTCATGAGAAAGTCCAACCGCTGCATTAAACATTTCCGCTGCAGATTCAACCGAAATAAACTCGGCAATTCCCTCTGGAACTTCTATTGTACTGGGGCCACTAATCAAACTTACACTATAGCCTTTATTTGCCATAACTTCTGCAATAGCATATCCCATCTTACCTGTTGAACGGTTTCCAATAAAACGAACTGGATCGATTTGCTCGAAAGTGGGTCCTGCAGTAATAACTACACGTTTACCATTGGATAAGCTCTTAAAATATTCCTGCATCTGAACAATGATCTCTTCAGGTTCAGCCATTCTTCCTTCCCCTTCCAAACCACTGGCTAACTCGCCTTTCCCCGCAGGTATAAGGGTATTTCCTATTGACACCAACTTAGATATATTCTCGGTGGTACTTGGATGTTTAAACATGTCTAAATCCATTGCTGGAGCAAAAAAGACAGGGCACTTGGCGCTTAAATAACAAGCCAGCAGCAAATTCTCGCAATAGCCATTCGCCATTCCAGATAGTGTTTTAGCAGTGGCAGGTGCAATAATCATTGCATCCGCCCATAATCCCAATTCCACATGATTATTCCATGTCCCATTGTCATCATCCACAAAAGATGTAACCACTGGGTTTTTAGATAATGTTCCTAAGGTGAGTGGTGTAACGAAAGAAATAGCAGCATCTGAAAGAACTACTCTTACATCCGCTCCTTCTTTCACAAGCAAACGTACAAGAAATGCTGATTTATATGCAGCAATACTGCCCGAAACAGCTAATAGTATTTTCTTATTCTTCAGCACTTTCTTCTTCTGTTGATCGATAATAAATCTTATCGTTCAACATTTCTTCAATTGCCTTTAGCGTTGGTTTTGGTAAACGTTCGTAATGGCTACTGATTTCAATTTGCTCTCTATTCTCGAAGATTTCTTCAAGGTTATCATGATCGGAAGCAAATTCTTCCAGTTTACCCTGCAATTCCTCTTTCATATTACTAGAAATTTGGTTTGCTCTTTTACTCATTATGGCAATCGTTTGATAGATGTTTCCAGTTACTTCTTCTAACTCAGAAAGGTCTCTACTAATTGCAGCGGTTACAGGTTTTTTAACTTTATTATTTTCCATGATATTATTTTGCAGTAATTTGTTTTATGCGCTTTTCAGCTTGCGCTTGAATATTTTGTACTCTTTTCGTATACGAATTTGAATCTCCATATTGGCTTAAGAAACTAACACATTTCTTTTCCGTGTCTTCCCAGCGCACTTTTTCTTTCGTTGAAATACTATTCTCAGCCAAGCGTTGGTGAGCTTTGATGATATAATAATCCACTTCATCGCTATTATTCACATCCGGATAGTCCTTGCGCAAATTATCAAAGGATTTAATTGCGCTTCGATACTTTTCCATATTATAATACAGCATGGCTTTACGAAAGTCTTTTGTGATTAAACGTTGACGCAAATTGTCCATTAACGTATTGCAACTATCTACATACTCTGAATCGGGATGCAAATTCACAAACAGTTGCAACTCTTGCAGCGCCACATGGGTTTGACTTTGATCCAATTCAGTTGGCATAACCATCTCGTATTCGCAATGCGCTCGCATAAATGCGCAGATTTGAAGATGCTTGCTGGTGAAATATGATTCGGTGAAATTCTTAAAATGAAAACTTGCCGCAGGTAAATTGCCCATGCCATATTGTGTAAAGCAGTAATAGTAATAAACCTCTTCAGCCTTATCCTGACCTTTCCAAGCTGCCAATACATCCTCAAACAAAGGCAATGCCTTGTCAAATTTTGTGTTGTCATAATACGTTTTTGCAGCTTTAAATTTCAGATCATTATCCGGGCTTTTAAGAATCTTTGCATAGTCTCCGCAACCCATCAAAATGAACCCTAAAAAAACAAACCCTAAAATCTTGCTTACGCCTTTACTTGCCATTGCTTTAAGAACTTGCAAAAGTACAATTTTATTATCATAAATATCAATTATCTCTTTAATTCCCTGTATGAATCCTTTTACCATTGTTGCGATTCTGATATTCAACTGAATTTTTGAGTAACTCAATAGAATTTTACAGAAAAAACTACCTTTGTCCCATGCCGCATTACCAAGGTCAGATGAGTTCTAAACTTCCCAATATGGGCAGCTCCATTTTCAGCACCATGACCCAGCTTGCCAATAAAAACAGCGCGTTAAATTTAGCACAAGGGTTTCCTGATTTTTCACCAGACAAAGAGTTGATTAAACTTTGCAAAAAGTACTTTAATGGAAAGAATCACCAATATGCACCCATGGCCGGTATTCCTGAATTAAGAAACACCATTTCAAGGCTAGCTGAACATTGGTATACCCAGAAATATGACCCTGCAACAGAAATAACCATAGTACCTGGAGCAACAGCAGGTATTTATGCGGCCCTTACTGCATTGGTCAAGGAAAATGATGAAGTAATAATTTTTGAACCCAATTATGATTGCTATGTGCCAGCCATTCGCTTGCAAGGAGCAAAACCGGTTTATGTTACCCTGCAGCATCCCGAATACAAAATAGATTGGGATCATGTGAAACGCTTGGTGAATTTTAAAACCAAGGCAATCATTATTAATACACCCAATAACCCAACAAGTACTTTATTTAGTGCTGAAGACATGCGTCATCTTGCTGAACTTACCAAGAATACGGATATTTGGATTTTGAGCGATGAGGTATACGAGCACATTTTGTTTGATGGGTATGAGCACCAAAGTGTTGCACGATATCCCCGCTTGGCTGAACGAAGCATCATTGCTTGCAGTTTAGGCAAAACCCTTCACACCACAGGCTGGAAACTGGGGTACCTTTTGGGCCCAGAAAATCTAATGACCGAAATACGAAAAGTGTATCAATACATGATATTTTCAGCGAATACCCCTTTGCAAATGGCCATAAATGAATATCTTGAAACCTACGAAGACCGCATAAATCTAGCAAGTCTCTATGGTCAAAAACGCGATTACTTTTTACAGAAAATAAAGAAATCTAGGTTTAAGGTGCTGCCTTGCAAAGGAACCTACTTTGCGCTTTTGGATTTCTCAAAAATTAGCAATGAAGATGATTTTGAATTTGCCAAAAAACTCACCGAACAGCATAAAATCGCAAGTAATCCAACTTCCGTTTTCTATCGAAATAAAATAAATAATCATGCACTGCGCTTTTGTTTTGCCAAAGAAGAAAAAACATTGAAAGCAGCTGCCGAAATATTATGTCAAGTTTAAAAGTTGCCTTAGTTCAATTTGAACCCGTTTGGGAAAACAGTGAGGCCAGTTTATCCAAACTGGATTTGCTCTTAGCATCTTTAGACAAGGATACCCAGTTGGTTTTGTTACCTGAAATGTTTAATACGGGCTTTAGCATGGATACGCCTAAAATAGCAGAACCGATGAACGCTAGCGTAGGCAAATGGATGGCAGAAAAGAGCAAGAAATATACCATAGCAGGATCTTTTGCTGTAAAGGAGGACGACCAATACTTGAATAGAATTGGGGTCTTCCAAAATCAGAAATGCATTGGCACCTATGACAAAAAACACTTGTTTACATTAGGTGATGAAGATCAACACTTTCAATCTGGCGACCAACATCTTGAATTAGAGTTGAATGGTTTTAATATTCAATTTTTTATTTGTTATGACCTGAGATTCCCAGAATGGATAAGGAATTACAGCCATTACGATGCAGCAGTTTTCATGGCAAGTTGGCCTAAACAGCGCATGCCCCACTGGGATGCATTACTCAAAGCACGTGCTATTGAAAACCAAAGTTATGTGTTGGCCATCAACCGAGTAGGCACAGATGGAAATAAGGTAGAACACATTGGACACAGTATGGCCTATAGCCCTTTTGGTGATTTAATTCAGATGGCCGAGAATAAAGAATGCATCACCTACGTTACCTTGGATAAATCGGAAATATCCAACTTGCGTGAAACACTCCCGTTTCTAAAGGATATTAAGAATTAAACATGAACCTCTCGACTTTTATCCATAAGTATAAAAACCTAAATGCATTCACTAAAAAGGTGGTGGAAGGGTTTTTAACAGGCCTGCATAAAAGTCCGTTTCATGGCTTCTCAGTTGAATTCGCTGAACACCGGGAATACAACACGGGCGAATCCATCAAAGACTTGGATTGGAAACTGTATAGCCGAACCGACAAACTGTTTGTCAAGAAATATGAGGATGAAACCAACCTTCGTTGCCATATCATCATTGACCAATCTGCATCGATGTTTGTGCCAAAGGCAGCATACAGTAAGCACCAATTTTCCATTGTAGCTGCCGCTTGCATTATGCAAGTATTGAAAAAACAACGAGACGCCTATGGGTTAACCTTCTTCACTGATAAAATCGAAGAAATGACACCCATTAAATCATCTACCTCTCATTTTACCAATTGCATCAACTTATTACAGAACAGCCTGAATAAAGAGATGGGCGAAGGCCAAACCAATACGGGTGCAGTTTTAAATTTATTGGCAGAAAAAATCAATCGCAGAAGTTTGGTGGTTTTATTCACAGATCTGAATGAACGAATTGAACATAAAGAAGAACTGATTAAAGGATTGCAGCATTTGCATTTCAGAAAACACGACATTCTACTTTTCAATGTATTTGACAAAAAACTGGAGCTCGATTTGGATTATGATGATGTGCCCACGCAATTTGTTGATGCTGAAACTGGAGATAGCATTAAATTGAATCCGCAAGAAATCAGAAGTCAATATACGCAAGCACAAATGGCCCATCGAAAGGAGCTTATTGAGAAATGTACGCAGTATAAAATAGACTGCCATTTTGCCGATATCAATGAAGATTTGGAAAGTACGATTGGTGCATTTTTGAGGAAAAGGAGTGGGAAGAATTAAATAATTATGAAATATGTAAATTTAATATTAATTACACTTTCAGCATTATTAGCATCTTGTTCACGAACAGAAGCTCATAAAGAAAAAGAAGACTTGACTTACCTCTACGATGACATTGATAAATTAAAAATACTCTATAGAAATTTATCCAAAGATAATTTGACTTCAATTCCTGAATATGTATTATTCTCAAAAGTGGATAGTATTATTTCATCTTTTTCAGATAGTTTTACTGAAAAAGACATCTCCAATTTGATACTTATTTGTCCTGAGAGAAAATATGAATCGCAAGGTGTACTTACGAATATAGATGCCAGTAGCTATTTGGAAAATGTTAAATCTTTAAAAGACATTTTACAGTTTGAAATTCTATTTGGGTATATGCAGCTTCATCGATATTATAAATACAGGATTGGATTCAGTAAAGTCATGGCAATTGCTGATAATAAGGAGAATTATGAAATTGGCGACACAATAAAAGTCCCTTTATTTATTGCTGGAATTAGGGACCTTGATCCGTATTACGCCATTATTGGAAATGATACGATAGGAGGAAACAGTAATAAAATTCCAACCTTTGAAAAAATTGCACGTAAAAAAGGTCAATTTAAGAAAGAAGGTGTTATCTGGATTAAAACAGATGGGAATCTAGCTGAAATGGGTTTGCCATTCGAGTTTGTTTATGAAGTAAAATAATTATTCATTTTCAATTATTAATTATTGATTACCTCTTAAACTCGGCTTTCCTTTTATTCAAAAACGCATCCGTACCTTCCTTAAAATCTTCAGTGCCAAAGGCCTCTCCAAAGTATTTGATCTCTGTTTCCATGCCGCCAGTGCCTTTTTTGTAATAATCATTCACACAATCGATAATCATGGCCACTGCGCTCGGTGACTTAGTAGCTATTTTATTTAGTATTGCTTCGCAATGCGTTATTACCTCCTCAACCGGATGAACCGATGTAACCAAACCCAAGCGCAAGGCATCATCTGCCCGCAATATATCTGTAGTTAAAAGCAATTCCAAGCCTTTAGACTTGCCCACCAGTTGGATCAAGCGTTGCGTCCCACCATATCCGGGAGGCACGCCCAAGTTGGCCTCCGGCTGACCAAATTTTGCATTCTCTGCCGCCACAATAAGATGACAAGACATGGCTAATTCGCATCCTCCACCCAAGGCAAAACCAAACACCGCTGCAATAACAGGCTTACTGCAATTCTCAATGGTATTCATCACTTCATGACCGTCTCTACTCATTTTTTCGGCTTCCTGCACATTAAAATTGGCAAACTCAGAAATATCTGCTCCAGCTGCAAAGGCCTTTTCTCCATCCCCGCGCAAAATGATTCCCGCAATGTTATGATCTGATTCAGCTTGCAATACTGCATGTTTAATTTCTTGTAAAGTCGCAATATTAAGCGCGTTCATCTTGCTTGCTCTGTCAATGGTGATGGTACATATTGCACCTGCATTTTCCTTTTTGATATTCGTATAAGTCATATAACTATATTTTTTAATTCTTTATAAAATCGGGGCATTGGGAATCCCATCACATTGTAATAACATCCCTTAATCGCCTCAACATGCGTCAATCCAAACCAATCTTGAATCCCATATGACCCCGCCTTGTCCACTGGATTGTAGTGGCTAATGTAATATTCTAAATCTTCCGCTGCAATTTCTTTAATAAGCACCTCCGTTTTTTCATGGAACGTAATCTGTTTCCCTTGATACGAGATACAAACCCCAGTTACTACTTCATGCCATTTATTGCTGAGCTGCCGAATCATTTTTTGTGCTTCATCCAGATTACCTGGCTTGCCTAACATTAACCCATCCAATCCAACCAAGGTATCGGCTGTTATTAAACATTCATGGGCAAGTACATCAATTGCCAAGGCCTTTTGCCGGGCAAGGTGCTCGGTATTAGTGGCAAGATCATCCGTGCTTAAAATCTCCTCAATATCTGCCGTTCTAACCACAAAATCTAAACCCAAATCAGTAAACAGTTGTTGTCTCCTTGGTGATTGCGACCCCAACACGAATGATATTTTCTTTAGTTTGTTAAACATGGTCCAAATAAAACAACATAATCATCCCCAGAAACATATAAATTTTTAGTGCATTACTCATCATACCATACCTTTTAGTTTTATTCAAAACGTGGCCCATAATAATGATTACTATACCAATGACTGCGATACTCATCCCATAAACGGTTGCGACAACATCATTTAAATAGAAATCATAGAAAGTCCATGCGGCAATAAATAAAGCGTTGCAAAAGATAAAAACATCTGCAAAAATATGTGTGAAATTCTTGCTGGTCATAATCGGTAAGGTTTGGGCACCATCTGCCTTATCGCCTTCAAAGTCCTGGTTATCCTTGATGAGTTCTCTAGCCATACTTACCAGAAAAATTGCCACTAAAGCGACCCAAATATTATCAATTTGAAGTACAATCGTTTGGCTGAAATAAAAAATTAAAATGGTAAAACAGCTTAAAATCGCCACGACTGCATTCCCGATTAATGCAATGCTACTTAAGAATTTGCTATAAGCCCATAGCATTATTTGAATACCAAGTACCACTAAAAATAGTTCTATCCCATCCATAAAGGTAAGGATTAGAGCAATCAAATTGAAAAGTACATAGTAAAAGTACAAACCTTTTCCGAAATTGATTTTCCGGCTTTTTTTCTGATTCACTTCATCGCGCCCTTGATCTAAATGATCATTAATCATGTATCCAGCAGCCGTGGTTAAAACTGTGGGGATGATGATATACAGCATTAAATCTTTAATTAACCCAACTCCACCCACATAATAGCACAAGGACTGCAGGATTATTACAGCAAGTATATTTACAGGTCGAAAGGCTTTTATTATCAAACTATCTGCGTTTGGGAAACTTCATTTTGTAGGCTACTTGAACTCTGCCTTTACTTATATTCTCCAACCTTTTCTTCAAGAATTGTCGTTTTAACGGGTGAATTCGATCGGTGAATAGAATGCCTTCAATATGGTCATATTCATGTTGAATAATTCGGGCAATCATGCCATCAAACTCTTTGGTGTGCGTTTTAAAATTCTCATCCTGATAAGTAATTCGAATATTTGCATTCCGCTTCACATTCTCACGAATATTTGGGATACTTAGGCAACCTTCTTCAAACTCCCAAGGTGTTTCCCATTCCTCTTCGATAATGGGATTAATAAATGTTTGTCTAAATCCGCTGGGTTCAACATCTTCAATTGCAGTGGCATCTACCAGAAACAATCGAATAGCCTTACCAACTTGAGGGGCTGCTAAACCAATGCCATTACTTGCCTCCATCGTTTCGTACATATCCTCAAGTAATTCCTTCAGGTCAGGGTACGAAGCCTCAATTTCTTCAGTTTTCGCTCTTAAAACTTGGCTGCCGTATGCTACGATAGGTAAAATCATTTTATTCTTGCTAAATAGGTTTGCAAAATTAAGGCAGCGCTTACACTATCCAAAGCTCCTTTCTCTTTTCTTTTTTGCTTAGGAACACCACTGTCTATTAAGCTTTGATGGGCCATTTTACTTGTCAATCGCTCATCCATGGTATGAATTGGTATACTTGGCCACTTTTCCTGGAGTACTTGTTCAATTTTTATTATGTCATCTGTAATGTGCGTATGCTCTCCATTTAGTCGCAATGGCATGCCCAGCACAATGGCTTCAACATCTTCTGTTTTAATATATTGATCTAACCAATTTATGAAGCCATCTTCTGCCAAAACGATCAGTGGTTTACAAATTATTTGTAGTGGATCTGTAACTGCAATACCCACTCTCTTTTTCCCATAATCAATTGCAAGTATCCTAGCCATTTTTATCAATGGGTAATATAATTCTAAATGTGGTTCCCTTATTCAACGTTGAATCTTTGACATAGATCAATCCCTTGTGGTAGTGTTCCACAATTCGTTTTACTAATGAAAGTCCCAGACCCCAACCTCTCTTTTTGGTCGTAAAACCTGGTTTAAAAACAGTTTTAAATTTAGAAGGGTGAATTCCAGACCCGTTGTCGGTAAAATCAATCACTGCCTTCCCTTTATGTTTCCTCAATTTCACTACTATGCTTCCTTCTCCTTTTGGCATCGAATCAATTGCATTTTTTACCAAATTCTCTACAACCCATTCAAACAATGGTAAATTTATTTCGCAATACAAATCCTCTGCTTTATTTTGATAATCAATTGAAATCAACTTAGGCGATCTATTACTCATATAGGCTACAGCATTTTTCAATACCACATCCATTGGTCTGATTTCTAATACAGGGTCAGATCCAATTTTTGAGAATCGTTCCGTAATAATTTTAAGTCGATCTACATCCTTTCTCATCTCACCAAATGCCATATCATTGGCTTGACTTGGATCATCTTCAATTAAATCAATCCATGCCATTAATGAACTCATGGGCGTCCCTAATTGATGCGCCGTTTCTTTGGCAAGTCCAACCCAAACTTTATTCTGTTCACTTCTTCGTGCATAGGAAAATGCCAAATAAGCAATGAGTAAAAATATAGAGACAACTCCAAGTTGAAAGATGGGATAATACTTTAATTTTTGAAGTAGGATACTATCATCGTAATAAACGTATTGATTCTCTCCATCCGGCAACTGAATTACAATGGGCTCATGAATCTGTTTCAATCGCTCAAACTTCTGTCTTAAGAGAATGGAGTCATTTGCAATCAAGCTATCTAAATTACGCGATTGTAGTTTGCCATTTGACCTGGCCAGTACCACAGGAATAGTGGTATTATCCGTAATAATTCTATCGTAAAAACTTAAATTGGAAATATCACCCTCAGGGTCGGCAATTGCGCGCATGGCTTCTGCCCATAATTCCATTTTTTTAACTTCCTCGGCTTTTAACTTATCTGCTAGACTTGACGTATAATAAATCGTAACTATTCCAATTATCAATGCCAAAAATAAAAGGGCAATCTTTATAATTCGCTTTAGGTGATAGCTATATTTAATTGTGTTCAACAAAATGATTGAATCTATTGGGTTTGGCTATCGCTCCAATCTTTTGGATTCTTTTGCCAAGACTGAATGCTGGGAATATCAGCTTCCTTTATATAATTCATTTCAACCGCTTCTCGATTGAGTATGTCAAAGTTACATAAACTGTGCATTTCACAATCGGCATCCACGAAAGCTTGTTTGGATACGTCAAAACCGTAGGTAAATATACTCAATACGGCCAACACCTCCGCACCATATTCCCGGCACGCCTTAACTGCCTTCAAGCTGCTTAATCCGGTGCTAATTAAATCCTCAATCAAAATCACTTTGGCACCTTCGCTAAGCCTACCTTCAATCTGATTCTTCATTCCGTGCTTTTTAGGCTCGGGTCTCACATAACAATACGGTAGACCCAGTTTATCCGCAATCAGGGCACCCTGGGCTATGCCTGCAGTAGCAATACCAGCTATAGCCTCAACCTGCGGATAATGTTCCTTAATTAAAGCTACAAATCCATCAATTATGGTTGAACGCAATGGTGGATAGGAAAGAGTTACACGATTATCACAATACACGGGTGACTTCAGACCACTAGTCCACGTATACGGTTCACCGATATTTACCTTCACCGCCTCGATTTTCAATAATCCTTTTGCTACCTCTTGTCCTAAATTCATTACTTTTGAAGCTTTAAGCAAAGGTATGAAAATATTCATCAATGATCTTGTCATGGAGGTAATTTATGAATCTGAAAATAGGGTTCTGGATAGGGCTATTGTGCCTATAGAGGACTTACATTCCTTTGCGGCAAATTGGATTGAACACAAAAACGTATACGGGAAAAATTCCTCGTTTTTTCTAATGGCTGCAGATAAATCACAGTTGGTCTCGACCTTGAAAAAAGACTTTCGCATCATTAAAGCCGCGGGTGGAGTAGTGAGAAATGCAAAAAACCAAATTCTCGTAATTTATCGTAATAATAAATGGGATATCCCGAAAGGTAAAGTAGAAAAAGACGAATCTACCCGGGAGGCGGCAATAAGAGAAGTTGAAGAAGAATGCGGAATTAAACATTTGAAACTTAACGACAAATTAATTTCAACTTATCACATCTATGCATCTAAAGGTGGGTTAATTCTAAAAAAAACCAATTGGTATAACATGACATGCCTTGTCGATCAGAAACTTACACCACAAAAAGAAGAGGGTATTGATGAAGTAAAATGGGTGAAATCGGACTTTTTCAGTACGCCAGGTTTAAGCACGTACAAATCACTTAAGGAAGTGATTAATTTAATTCACTTTACTTAATATCTCCTGATAAAGATTTGGGGACAAAGGAACTTACATCACCTCCACAAGATAGAATTTCACGAACAAATGAACTGCTCACTGACCCAAATTCAGCGGTAGAATATAAAAATACGGTTTCAAGATTGGGAGAAAGTTCCTTATTCACCAGTGCAATTCTTTTTTCATACTCAAAATCCTCGAAGCTTCTTAAACCCCTTAATACATAGTTTGCACCCACATCTTTACAGAAATCGATGGTTAGACCTTCATAGTGCCTAACCTTTACCTTCGGGTTTGATTCATATAACTTATTTAACCAACCAATTCTTGATTCTAAATCAAAGTATGTCTTTTTATTCGGGTTCACTCCTATGGCGATATACAATTCATCAAAAAGAGATAAGCCTCTATCAATTATGTTTTGATGCCCAATGGTAACGGGGTCAAAAGTGCCGGGGAATACTGCGATTTTCATATTTTTTTATAGAAACTAAGCATTGAATCACCATACTTTTTTGATTTAAACAGCTCGTTGCGATTAAAACTTCTATTTGCTACATGTTCCAAGACAAAAATACCATTTTTCGATAATATATTGCCTTCTATAATGAAATCAACGAATTCATCGATCTGATCATCCAAATAAGGTGGGTCAGCAAAAACCAGATCAAAAGTTAAATTGGTTTCTTTTAAAAATCTAAATACCTCCGATTTCTTAGTCTCCCAATTACTTAAACCTAAGTCCTTCTTCACATCACGCATGTAATCTACACATTTTGAATAGCGATCAACACTAGTAACATGGGCTGCACCTCTTGATAAAAATTCCAAACTCACAATTCCGGTACCTGCGTAACAATCTAGAACCGATAATTCACTATAACCGAAGTCAGGACCAAGAATATTTATAAGCGCTTGACGTGTTTTATCTGTACTAGGCTTTGTACCATCCCATTTAAAGGGTTTTAGTCTGCGTCCTTTAAGATCTCCTCCAGTAATTCTCATTGAGATGCACTGGTCTGCTGCGCAATGTGGTACTTTAATGCAGCGTAATTGGAATCAATAAGTTTTTCGACATTCAAGCCGTCACAAACTTCAGAAATGGGTTCATTTATGGCCGATATGTGATGAAAGTACTTGGAAAACACATCTTTCAAAGTCTTGTAATTCTCCAAACCAGACTCAATAAAAATGTGGGGTGATTCATTCAAGAATGTCTCAGAAACTGCAGAAACGTAGTATAATATTTCTTCCAATCGTTCAGTTAGAATTACATTATAATAGACCAATTTCTTGTTGTGATAAGCTGTAATTTGGTAGGTACTACCCTCCGTACTTATAATTAAAGCTGACTTTCGAGAATCCGCAATTTGGCTTTTTAAAATAGTAGCGATCCCTAAACTCCCAATATTATTTGAACTACCTTTAATATTGTCTAATACT
>CALSPH010000001.1:0-935000 GCA_943788195.1 uncultured Bacteroidia bacterium | reverse complement strand
AGATGGTGCTGGCAGGTTCCCACAAGGCTTCACCGGCCTCGCGGTACTCAGGATACTTCTATTGTATAAATTCTTACCTATACGGGACTTTCACCCTCTATGGTTAAATTTTCCAAGATATTCTAATTCAAATATATACAAATGTTGAAGTCCTACAACCCCACATATGCCGTAACATATATGGTTTGGACTGTTCCCCGTTCGCTCGCCACTACTTGGGGAATCATTATTATTTTCTCTTCCTCCGCTTACTTAGATGTTTCAGTTCAGCGGGTTTGCGCTATTGCGACCACTAAAAGTGGTCAGGTTGTCCCATTCGGAAATCTTCGATTATAACGGTTTTTGGCACCTTATCGAAGCTTATCGCAGCTTTACACGTCCTTCATCGCCTCTGAGAGCCAAGGCATCCACCATACGCCCTTAGTAACTTATTATTTAAACTTAAGGAGTTGTTTCTTACTTTCAATATGTCAAAGATCGGTCACGCTATGCGTGATACTGTTATCTTTTTACCGAGGCATTGGATAACGGTGTGGAGAATATCGGAGTCGAACCGATGACCTCCTGCGTGCAAGGCAGGCGCTCTAGCCAGCTGAGCTAATTCCCCGAGTTATTATGGTAGTCCCGAGCAGACTTGAACTGCTGACCCCTACATTATCAGTGTAGTGCTCTAACCAACTGAGCTACGGGACTGGGTTAGGTAGAGAGCAGATGTCGGGACATCTAATAGCTCGAGTATTAAAGAGTAGAAATAGCAGAACCTTCTGGTAACAAATACATTAAATATAACTAGGATATTCTCTAGAAAGGAGGTGGTCCAGCCGCACCTTCCGGTACGGCTACCTTGTTACGACTTAGCCCTAGTTATCAGTTTTACCCTAGGCGACTCCTTGCGGTTATCGACTTTAGGCACTCCCAACTTCCATGGCTTGACGGGCGGTGTGTACAAGGCCTGGGAACGTATTCACCGGAACATTGCTGATTTCCGATTACTAGCGATTCCAGCTTCATGAGGTCGAGTTGCAGACCTCAATCCGAACTGAGATTGGCTTTTTGAGATTAGCATCATGTTGCCATGTAGCAACTCATTGTACCAACCATTGTAGCACGTGTGTAGCCCAGGACGTAAGGGCCATGATGACTTGACGTCGTCCCCACCTTCCTCACTACTTGCGTAGGCAGTCTCTTTAGAGTCCCCAGCATAACCTGATGGCAACTAAAGATAGGGGTTGCGCTCGTTGCGGGACTTAACCCAACACCTCACGGCACGAGCTGACGACAGCCATGCAGCACCTAGTTTCGTGTCTCGAAAGAAGGACTGATTTCTCAGTCTGTCACTAACTTTCAAGCCCTGGTAAGGTTCCTCGCGTATCATCGAATTAAACCACATGCTCCACCGCTTGTGCAGGCCCCCGTCAATTCCTTTGAGTTTCATCCTTGCGGACGTACTCCCCAGGTGGATCACTTAACGCTTTAGCTTGGACGCTGACGGTATATTGCCAACATCGAGTGATCAACGTTTAGGGCGTGGACTACCAGGGTATCTAATCCTGTTCGCTCCCCACGCTTTCGTGCCTGAGCGTCAATATCGGTCTAGTAAACTGCCTTCGCAATTGGTGTTCTGTATCATATCTAAGCATTTCACCGCTACATGACACATTCCATTTACCTCGACCGCATTCAAGACTTTCAGTTTCAATGGCAGTTCGACAGTTGAGCTGTCGGCTTTCACCACTGACTTAAAAGTCCGCCTGCGCACCCTTTAAACCCAATAAATCCGGACAACGCTTGGATCCTCCGTATTACCGCGGCTGCTGGCACGGAGTTAGCCGATCCTTATTCGTAAGGTAATGTCAGAGCGTTACACGTAACGATTTTTCTTCCCTTATAAAAGAAGTTTACGACCCATAGGGCCTTCGTCCTTCACGCGGCATGGCTGGTTCAGACTTTCGTCCATTGACCAATATTCCCTACTGCTGCCTCCCGTAGGAGTCTGGTCCGTGTCTCAGTACCAGTGTGGGGGATCATCCTCTCAGACCCCCTAAACATCGTAGCCTTGGTGAGCAGTTACCTCACCAACTAGCTAATGTTCCGCATGCCCATCTTTATCCGCCTGAACTTTGATTATCAAATGATGTCATTCGATAATATTATGGGGTATTAATCTTCCTTTCGAAAGGCTATCCCCCTGATAAAGGTAGGTTGCATACGTGTTACGCACCCGTGCGCCACTCCGTTATTAGTAAACTAAAAACGATCGTTCGACTTGCATGTATTAGGCCTGCCGCTAGCGTTCATCCTGAGCCAGGATCAAACTCTTCATTGTAAAAGAATTTGATTCGTTATCAAGAATTTTAAAATCTCAAAGAAAAATCTCTGAGGGTTCTGCTATTTCTAACATCTTCAAAGAACGTAAGTTAGCTGTTTTTTAATGAATCTGACCTCATTAATTGACTGCTAATCTTCCCATTTTTCACAAAGGGACTGCAAAGGTAATACCTTTTCTTATTATCAGCAAAGAAAAAAATGAAATATTTTTAACTTTTTTGAATGATGCAATACTTGTTGTGAACGGGGTGGCAAAAGTATACCCAATTCTGATATCTGCAAACTATTTCAAATATTTTTTAAACTTTTTTTTATGACTATTGTATATCACTAATAATCAGTGATTTAAATCAGCCTCCCGTTTATAATTTCTGCAGCAGTCATTGCCTTTTTTCCCTCAAACTGGGCTTTGGTTATTTGCAAGGACTTATCAGAACATCTTAAGTACAATTCATTCTCCATATTGTACATCGTTTTATCACTCTTTTTGTGCGGTACAAAATCGGGTAATGCAGAAATAATTTTAACCAATCTATCATTATACGAAATCCGAGCGCCAGGATACGGCGAAAATGCCCTTATCGCATTATATGCTTTAGAAGCTTTTTGATCGAGATCTAAAAACAAGTCTGCCTTGTTTATTTTAGGTGCTTTGGGATAATTCCCTTTATCGAAGTCTTGCGGTAGTAATTTTATGGACCCTTCAAAAAGTTGCTTGAGAGTTTCTATTATGGTTTGTGAACCAAGCAATGCTAGTTTATCATGCAATGATTCAAAATTATCGGTATCACTAATTGCAATAGAAGCTTGCAATGCTATATCTCCAGTATCAATTTCATGTTTGAGTTTAAACGTTGTTACCCCAGTTTCTTTTTCTCCGTTATATAATGCCCAATTAATGGGAGCAGCCCCACGATAACTTGGCAAGAGTGAAGCGTGCACGTTATATGTACCCAAACGTGGAAAATCCCATACTTTCACTGGGAGCATCCTAAAGGCAATCACCACTTGTACATCTGGATCCAACTCCTTCAATTGATTTTGAAACTCTTCAGACTTCAAATTAGTTGGCTGAAATACAGGTATCCTATTATCTAAAGCATAATCTTTTACATCAGAATATTTCACTCTCATGCCTCTGCCGGCTCTTCTATCAGGGGCGGTTACTACCCCAATAATATTGAATCCACCTTCCATTAGACCTTTTAATGACTCAACTGCGAATCCTGGTGTGCCATAAAACAGTACTTTTTCCTTAAATTTGTTCAAGTGTCTAATTATTCTTTTGCCTTGGCGATATTATTTTAATTCGGTATGAAAAGCAACTTTTATCTTAGAAAATCCATTTTATACTATACATCCGCATGTGCAGAATATTAAGGCAATTTCTATTGACGATCTATTTGCTTTTCCAAATGAATACGACATTTGGTGGAAACTACTTTGAAGAAAACAAAGGACAATGGAACAGTGACGTCTTATTTAAAACGCATTACGCTGGTGGTGATGTTTATATATGTAATGATAAAATTGTATACTCATTGTATGATGCAGTTGCATTAAACGCTCTGCATGGTTCTGGCGAGCAAGTACCTGATAGCATAAAACGCCATGCCATAGTCGTTACTTATTCAGGAAGTAATTCAAGTATTATTGCTGAAGGACTGCAGCCATTTACAGATTATTCAAATTATTTTGTAGGTCATGAATCTAATTGGCGATCGAATGTACATCATTACAACAAGGTTAAGCTTCATAATATATATAATGGTATCGATCTTGAGTTCTTTTATAAAAATGGTTCATTGAAGTACAATTTCATTGTTGATGAACCAAAATCTGCAACTCAAATCAAACTTACATATCAGGGAGCTGAAAAGGTGTATTTATCGAAAGGCGAGGTTCACATTCGCACTTCCTTGGGCGAGATCATTGAAAAAGCACCCATATCTTATGGAGTTGGCGGCCAAAAAATTGAAACAGCATACATATTAGAAGGGAACACCTTAGGGTTTATCTTCCCAGATGAACTCACACGAACACAACGCAGAAATACAGTCTTGATTGATCCTGAGCTGATTTTTTCTACCTATAGTGGATCGGTAGCGGATAATTTTGGATATACTGCAACCTACGACACGTTTGGCAATGGCTACGCAGGAGGAATTGTCTATGGGTTTGGTTATCCTACAACTATTGGTGCTTTCCAAACTCTATTTAAAGGTTCAGTAATAGATATAGCGATAAGCAAGTACACCCCGGATGGCAAATCGCGGATTTATGCCACATATATTGGTGGAATTGGTGAAGACCACCCTCATTCTATGGTGGTAAACAGTAAAAATGAATTGGTGGTTATGGGTAGTACATCTTCAATAGATTTCCCTACAACAAGCCAAGCCTATGACCGGGTAATAAATAACAATATCAACCCAGCTACTGGTAAATTTGACATCTTCCTTTTTAAGCTCAATGCATTTGGCACTGCCCTCACTGGCTCCACATTCATTGGAGGCGATCAGGATGATGGGCTAAATGGGAATAATAGTACAAACAACCCGATAGGTACGCTGATCAATAATTATGCGGATAATTTTAGAGGAGAAGTAATTGTAGATAGTTTGGATAACATTTACGTTGCTTCGAGCACAAAATCAGCCAACTTTCCATATAAAGGAGGATCATCTTCTACATTCACTGGAACTCAGAATGCAATTATTTTTAAGATGAACTCTGGTTTATCTGAATTGAGTTGGAGCACCTTTTGGGGTCAAGGCGAATGCTCAGGATATGGTTTAGCCTTTGGAAACGGAAACGCTCTTTTTGTGGTAGGCGGAATAACACAAAATGGATTAATAACATCTGCATCAAAGTATCAAAGCACTTTTCAAAGCGGCAAATTTGATGGATACATTGCTAATATTAATAAACTCACCGGAATTGGAATCAGTAGCTATTTAGGGACTGTTGGAGATGATCAGGCTTATCTGGTACAAACTGACCAATTTGGCAGACCCTATGTCTTTGGTCAAACCGCGGGTGCATGGCCAATTAGCACCAATACTTATCAGAACCCTGGAAGCGGGCAGTTTATCATTCGACTTGACCCGGATTTAACCGCTTTTGACAAGAGTATGGTATTTGGAAGCGGCACCACTCCTGCTAATATTTCCCCTTCGGCATTTTTGGTTGATCGATGTGATCGAATTTTCGTAAGTGGCTGGGGCGGAACGACCAACTCAAGTTATAATGGCGGCAGCACACAAAACATGCCAACAACTCCAGACGCAATACAGCTCAATACAGAAGGCTCAGACTTCTATTTAGCAGTATTCTCAAAGAATTTAGAAGAGTTGCTCTATGGCACTTATTTTGGCGGTACTGGACCCAATAATCAAGAACATGTGGATGGCGGCACCAGTCGTTTTGACAAAAAAGGGGTGATTTATCAATCCGTTTGTGCAAGTTGTAACTCATCAAATAGCGGTTTTCCAACTACGATTGATGCCTGGAGTAGAACCAATAAAGGCAAACGCCCATGGAGCAATCCTCCAAGTCCACCCCCACCAGGTTGTAACAACGCCTTATTCAAAATTGATTTTGAAAGTTTTAATCGTCAACCTTTGGTTCGTGACAGTTTCTTTAAAGTAACCGCAACCGAAAACCTGAGTTTTCTTTTCGAAGCAAGCGATCCAGATAAGTATGATTCATTATTTATGCGAATCACGAGCGATTTCGACACCTTCACAAATACTGCTACAAAACCTTCCATAATCATTCAAAATGATATAGCAAAAGCAAGCCTCCTTTTTAACTGGACGCCAAACTGTGACTACATTTCTAGCGATACCTATTCTATAAAAGTGGGTGTATATGATCAAGGATGCCCTACAACGGATAGCAATTTTGCGGAGATTAAGATTCTGGTAGAAGCTCCTCCATTGGCGCCAAATCCAGATATTATCTGCATAAAATTTGATGCCAACAACGTTCCTGAAATTAGTTGGGAAGCTTTTGGAACCAATGCATATGCTAAATCGTATCGTTTAATGCGAAGAAGCCCCAATGGCAATGTGAGCACCTTAAAGAACTTCACCAGCAATGCTGCGGGAGATTTTAAGGAAACCGTAGGACCCGATTACACAAAAAATGATTATTGTTATTATTTCATCAGCGAGAATATCTGTGGCATGCAACAAACCAGTGCTGCTCGTGCCTGTACCGTAAAAGAGTTTACCAATCCTATTCCTGGAGAAAACATTGTACTAGTTACCGTTGAGCAGGATGAAAATATAAAAATCGTTTGGAATAGAAGCGATGAAAGTGACTTTGGTGGTTACCGAATTTTCAGAAAGCGCGATGATGGTCAAGGTGAAACATTTAAGGCTGTAGGGTACATTGATCAAATTAACGATACGAGTTTTATTGATCAAAACGTTTTAGTTGATGACCACTCCTATTGTTATTATGTCATCGTAGAAGACGATTGCGGGAATAAAAGCTTGCCTCAAGATACCAGTTGCAGTATTCTGCTTAAAGGCGTAGAATGGCCCTTCTATTTTACACACAGCAGCAATCCATATATCTATTGGCCCACCGGTGTCAAGGAATATGAGTTATGGAGTAAGGTAGATACTGGATTGATGCGTTACAAGCAAACCCTTGCTGCACCCAATGGCCAAGTGCAATCTGAGGATCATGATTTGGATTATAACTGGGGCGGCTATAACTATCAGTACAGAGCATATAACATCACCAATGATACAACACCCTCGCGTATCAGTCTATCCAACTCCATTTACTTAATACAACCTCCTTTGCTTCATGTGCCTAGTGCATTTTCACCTAACGGTGATGGACGTAACGATGACTGGGGCATTGTTGATGTTTTTGTAAAGACCTATCAAATATTGGTGTTTAACCGATGGGGTGAAAAGGTGTATGACAGTGAAGACAAATATGCCCAATGGAATGGCGTCTATAAAGGGGATGACCAGAACGACAATGTGTACGTTTGGATTGCTTACTATACGGGTTGGGATGAGCGCAAGTATTCTCAAAAAGGGAATGTGACAGTGATAAAGTAATACGTTGAATACCTGGTCTTGATTTTTCTTTTTAAAGGATAAATAGCTTAATCCTCAAAAAAAAGTTTGCCATCCAGACCTGCAAAACCCATAAATCGGTTGTTATCATCATACAGCATCGCAAAGGACTTCGAAGCTATTTCAGTAAAATGCTTAATTTTATATGGATATATTGGCATAATGAGGCTAGGATGATAGCTCGATTGACAAAAACAAAAATATCCATATGCATCATCTTTCTTGAGCATATAGTTGGAGTGTCCTTGGCTGGCAATACTATCTACATTTTTAGGTAAAAGCTGCACCCCTTGCAAATTCAAAATATTCCGTCCGTCATCTTGCTGGGTCTGAAACCCAATAAGTCTTCTTGAAAAGATTGGATCAATTACCTGATATACCTGCTCTGCGATGGGTTCCAAACTATCATTTAACAACCCGTATTTAGTGCTGCCTTTTCCTAACGATGAAACTTTATAATAGGTTCTTCCTTGATCGTAGTAATTTCTAAATCCTCGGACAGAAGTATAGATTGCAAGGGTTGCACCATTTTGGTTAATTATCCCGATTAATCCTCGCTTCTTATAAACTGCATAATTCTTAACGAATGTAGATGAGGTATCTGAATCAGCTATTAATGCTCCTAACAGTTCTCCACGTGCACCTTTATAAGGCAAGATATTTACATTCTTTTCTTTGAAGCTATAACGCGTCAATAGCGTTGCATTTCCTTCATTGAAATTGAATGACATGTTTTGTGTTAGCTTACCCTGTTTATTGAACCCAAAGGATACTATCTGTTTTGTCTTAATTGGCCTCCTATCTGGTTCTGGCATGATTAAATCGTAGTCATCAAATTCCACACTTATTGTTTCACCTTTCCCTTTTTTCGTTCTTATGTCTTCTTCAGATAAATCCAACTTCCCCTTTTTGGCTTTTTCAATCCATAACCTACGTGTATTTGAAATATAAGACACTTCCAGTTGCTCTTGCAACTTCTGCTCACCGTAAAAATGTAAAAATGAAGTTGAATAGTTGGCCATTTCTACATTGCATGTGATAAACGGGCTGCCGATTTTTCGAAATATTCCTGACTTTTCATTATAAGAAATCAATTGAAACTTTTGGTCGGTTCGGGTTAACTTGTAAAAATTTAAACTGCTTGGGGCGCCAATAACAATTCTT
Organism: uncultured Bacteroidia bacterium; assembly: GCA_943788195.1. GTDB lineage: Bacteria > Bacteroidota > Bacteroidia > NS11-12g > UBA955 > CALSPH01. The sequence goes on along the minus strand of CALSPH010000001.1, from coordinate 926,403 downwards.
TCAGGGTTAATTTCATAGAACCAATCGGTTAATAGCAGTTCTCCTTTCTTACTATACAATTGCCAAATAAATAATCCGCTTGAATCTTTTCCTGCCCGTAAAAATGAATTGTATCTCTTAATTACTTGGTACTCGGGCTTGATTAAAAAAGAATCGTTTCCAAGCAATCCCACTTTCCCATTTTTAAAACTGAAAAATGTGAAAAAGTCTGTACTGTAACTTATCGGGAAAGATATACTATCAAATTGCGGTTTTACTGTGATTGCACCAGAAGAGTCTGCCAATCCCCATTTATCTCCTTTCCGATAGGGTACACGAATATCCTGTCCTTGAAGGCAATGGAAACTTAAAAAAACTACTATAAATATCTTAAACCCCCGGCTATTCATAATACCAAGGTTTAAAACTTCATATTAAACCCAACACTAGGCAGAATAGGCAATTGATCTACCCGTTTAAACTCAAAACGGTTGAAGTAGAAAATATTGTTTCGATCGTAGACATTAGTTATGGAAACAATCATTTGCGATTTGTATTTTTTATGTACCAAAAAATTCCATTTATAACTAAAATCCAATCGGTGATACTGCGGAAGTCTTCCTTGATTTAAACCTCCATAAACTACTCCTACATCGCCATTTTGACCCGTATAATCGGTGGAGACTCCATTATTATTGAAATCTACTTTTTCAAAAAATCCTTGTGTTTGCGTAAAAGGGAAACCAGAACCATAGTTCCATCTTAAACTGGTAACATGCTTTTTGTCTCTACTTAAATAGTAACTGGTGACTATATTTATATTATGTCTTCGATCAAAAACCGGTGAATACGTTTGTGTACCATCCGTTCGAGTTACGTAATTCAACGAATAAACAATCCAATTATAAAAGCGACCATTGTTATATCGATATCTAAAGTCCCCACCATAAGCCTGTCCAGTTTCTAAAACATAATCCTGTTTTAGGGCATCTGGCTTATCGGCATTGGTTGAATTGTTATCAAAAAGTTTATCGCGATTGATGTTGGTTAACTGGGTAAAGTCCTTAAAATAGCCTTCCACCGTTATATCACTTTTTTCACCAATGATGTAATCAAAACCTGCTACTGCATGATTTGCTTTTTGTAAGCTATGGGTTCTTTCCTTTCCATTGAACTGATTGGGCAGGTTGTTAGGTCCGGATAAGAATCCGTAAAAGAGGTTTACTACATCTCGATCTGATGAGGCCGAAAGCAGGTTTTGGGAATATCTACCCACTGCCATTTTAAAGTACAACTTTTGCTTTTTTAAGGTGAGCCTATATTGTAACCTTGGTTCAAAGTTGGCATCGCCTAATGAAGGGTAATACTGGAGGCGCATACCGGCATCAATTACACTGTTCTTGGTTTTAACTTTATATTGACTAAACACCCCAAATTGTGTAGTAAATTCCGTTTGTGTGATTTTGCGATCATTGGAATTAAAGATTTCAAAATTTGTTTGAATTGAATTAATTTCAATCCCATTTATAAAATCCCCTTTAGGTAGTGAATTTATAATATTCAGTCCTAAATCAAACGCATTGATATCACTTTTTCTTGGCTTATCATCATTGACTTCCTTTTGATCGATTCCATATCCAGAATAGGATACATTTGCCTCCACTTTTACTTTACTGGCTTCAGGTAAAAGGAACATCTGGGTTCCAAAACCTGATGATCTCCACGCATATGATGTGGTATTTGGAAAATCTACATTATCCCTAAAGTGAAATCCAAACATTTTAAAATAACTCCCATTCGGAGAGTTAAAACTCAATTTGCCATAAAGATCATTGAAGGTATAGGGTAGTTTTACTTTATCAATATAGGGATAAAAGGTTGACGCGGTATGTTTTAAATAGGAAGTTTTATATGAAAACAAATAGGAGCTATTGGGCTTACCATAACTATACTTTTTAATAGGTCCTTCAATATTAAATTTTGCTGTAAATGGGTTGACACTAATCTTTTTTCTAACCTTAGTTAAATCTCCGTTTCGCGTTTTCACATCTACAACAGCAGAGATCCGTCCACCATACTGTGCGCCAAAACCCGCAGTATAGATATCAGCAGAACTAATGAAGTCGGCATCAAAAACAGAAAACAATCCAATAGAATGAAAAGGATTATAGATCACCATACCATCCAGCAAAACCTTATTCATTACCGGTGAACCACCGCGTAAGTATAATTGTCCTCCCTGGTCTCCAGAAAACACAGCACCGGGTAAAACTTGTAGGTATTGAAGCAGATCAGGCTCACCACCAACCGATGGCAAAACTGCTATTTCTCTTGGTGTAACTCGTGTTAAACCTATATCAACTTCTTTATCACTTTTCTTGCTTAGACCTCCTTTAACTTTAACCTTACCAATTTCTCTAATCACCTTACCCAATGCAATATTTTGACGTGTTATTTTGCCACTTGTTATTGTAACTTTGGATTTAAACGTATCATAATTCCCATATGTGGCAAAAACCGTATAGGTGCCAACAGGTACTTTAATGAAGGTATAAATACCATTCAAATCAACTTCTACTTTTTTGTTGAGTTCAAGAATCTTGACGTATCCGTACGGTAAAACCTCTCCAGATGTTTTGTCCTTCACGGCACCTCGCAAAGTACCTACATCCCCTTGTCCAAATATTGCAGAGCTAAAGGCAATCATTACGCCCATTAGTATGATTTTATACATTCTATTCTTCAAGACTCTCTTCGCTTATATTGTGATATACATTGGTAACATCGTCATCTTCTTCTAGCTTATCCAAAAGTTTCAAATTATCCTCCAGCTGCTCTTTATCGATTGACTTAAATGTATTTACTTCTCTTGTCAACAGAGCTTCCAATGGCTCAACCCCCTTCGATTCTAAAGCAGACTGCATTGCACCAAATTGATTGTAAGGACAATATATATGCAAGAAACCATCAGATAAAGTAAGTTCTTCTAATCCATGATCTATCATCTCAAATTCAAACTCTTCGGGATCAACTGCTTCTGCATCTACTTTAAAATAGGCTTTGCGTTCAAAGGTATAATCATGTGACCCATTTGTACTTAATGAACCATTGCATTTATTAAAGTAACTACGAACGTTTGCCACGGTGCGCGTTGGATTATCCGATGCCGCCTCAATAAAAATACTAACTCCTCCGTTTCCAAAGCCTTCATAGCTTATTTCTTCATAATCATCACCGCCTTTGGTGCTTGCCCGAGTGATAGCCGCTTCAATATTTGCCTTGGGCATATTGATTGACTTTGCATTTGAAATAATTGCTCGCAGTCTGGCGTTGTTATCTGGATCTGGACCGCTTTCTTTAACCGCAATTGCAATTACTCGACCAAATTTCGTAAACATCTTGCTCATCTTTGCATTTCTTGCAAAGATCTTGTGCTTACGTTTTTCAAACATTCTACCCATTGGACATGCCTTATAAAGTTTGCGAAAATAATCCAATATCTTTACAATTGGTCATGATCGAAAAATTCAAACCTTTGAATGACAATTTAGTGCAAAATAGGGTCTAGCAACACCTTTTACGTGTCACAATTGAGGAACGGTTGGAATGGATTTACAAGCTATTTAAAAGTAAGGGCCTTCACCGGACTGATTTTAGCAATGTAGCGGCTCGGTATGAGCATCGCCAAAAGGCAAATCAATATGGTTAACCCATTGATCCAAATAAAATCCCAAATGCTAAATGATACCGGAACATAATCTGTATAATAATTCGCTTCATTTAGCTTAAAAATATGTGTGGTTTTTTGCAGAAAAATAAATGCAACTGCCAAAACATTCCCAATTATTAAACCTACAAATACTACGTTTAACGCAAGTTTTAGAAACAATCTGCGAACTTCAAAATTTTCTGCCCCAGAAGACTTTAACAAACCAATCAGGTTGGTATTATCTACAATCAAAATTAAAATAGAAGTGATCATGTTGATGGCCGCAACAATTCCCATAAGTAATAGGATGATTTGTATGTTTTTATCTAAGTAACCCAACCAGTCGAATACCTGAGATTGCAACTCACGAATGCTTTCAGATCTTAATTCATACGATAATCCATCATTTAACTGAGCATTGGTTTCCTCTAGTCGATTAAAATCCTTTACCTTCACTTCCAATTGTGTAATTGCCAATGAGTTTTTGTCTCTGGCTGATTTAAATAGTTCAGCAGGAATGACATGACTAGCGAGATCGCGATACGAACAAAGTGCAAAAAGCTTGTCGTACTCTTCTACCCCTGTGCTATAAATACCCACAATTTTTGGGGCAAATCCGCGTGTTTTATTTTCCTTAAAAAAGTAAATTTTCAACACATCCCCTATTTCGCATTTAAGTCGTTTAGCTATGGTTGAAGAAATGACAATTTCATTGCTTCGACCATTCTCCCCAATAATGGGTAATCTTCCTGATTTTAAAGCCTTTGAATAAAATACGCTATCATTTTTAGGAAACAGTCCTTTAATAATTATCCCTTCTAAATCTGTTTTTGTTTTGGCTATGCCCACTTTTTGTGCAACGGGATAAACCGATTTCACTTGATTGTTTGAGGCAATATCATCAATTTCCTTTTTGGATATCAAAAAAGGTTCATACTCATAATTCTTTGCCGTTTTCGAACTAAGAATCTGAATATGGCCGCTAAATCCTGCCATTTTATCCTTAATCAATCCTTTGTAACCCTTCAGCACCGACATGCTTAATAACATCACAGTAACGCTAATGGCAATGGCAATAGCCGCCACTTTGCTAATCACAGCTGAGAAGCTCTGACTTGCAAATACATTTTTTTTATTTGATATAAAGTTTATCCAGGACACCTTTACCGCTTAGACCACAATAATAGTATCATAATTTACATTTGAAAACAGTGCTGTTATTTTTGTGTATAAGAATATCGATTTCGGCACCAACTTTGTCATGATTATAAGACAACATATTTTAACTGAACGCAGTCTTTATATATGAGTATGATTTTAAACTTTATCCAAATTAGCAAACCTTTACTTATTCTCGTTCTACTGATGAATTGTAGTGCTCGGCCCAAATCTCAGCTGCAAACTACATCACCACAAGATGGGCAAAATGAATCTGATAGTGTCAAGGTCAAACTTGATACGCTTGTAAAGGCTAAACGGATCTATTTTGCCAAGAAAATCGCACCAGGAGCACATCAAACTAATCTGTATATTAATGAACTCAAGGGGAAAAGCATTGCGTTAGTTGTAAATCAAACGAGTCGAATTGGCGAAGTACATTTAGTGGATAGTTTGCTCCGTTTAGGGTTAAAGATAAAAACCATTTTTGCTCCGGAACATGGCTTTAGAGGAGATCACAGCGCAGGCGCTCATGTAGCTTCTGGTAAAGATAAGAAGACTGGCTTGCCTATTATTTCTTTATACGGAAATCATAAGAAGCCCACTTCCACAGATTTAAAAGAAATCGATTATGTAGTTTTTGACATCCAAGATGTTGGTACCCGATTCTACACTTATCTTTCTACCATGCATTATGTGATGGAGTCTTGTGCTGAAGAAAACATCCCATTTATGGTTTTGGATCGTCCAAATCCGAATGGTTTTTATGTGGATGGACCAATTCTTGACCCCAAATTTAAGTCGTTCGTTGGCATGCATCCAATACCCATTGTGCATGGCATGACCTTGGGCGAACTTGCCAAAATGATCAATGGAGCAGGATGGCTTAATAATAAAGTTCAAACACAACTCAAGGTAATTGCGGTTGAGAACTATCATCATAATCGCATTTACACCTTGCCTGTTAAACCATCCCCTAATTTGCCTACCAAGGCTAGTATTTATCTATACCCCTCACTGTGTTTGTTTGAGGGAACAGATGTTAGTGTAGGAAGAGGGACAGACAAGCCATTTGAATGTTTTGGAAGGCCTGGACTTGAAGGTAGAAAATATACGTTTACGCCAAAATCGATTCCAGGTGTCGCAGCCAACCCTCCTCATAAAGGAGTAGAATGTTCGGGTGCTTTATTGACTAGTTTTGGGGTAAACTATCTTCCCAATTCTCAACGGCTCTATTTGGATTGGTTGATCCTTTGTTACGCTGAATCCAAAAAGAATAATTCGAAAATGTTTAATTCATTCTTTGACAAATTAGCGGGCACGGACGAACTAAGAAAACAAATCATCGCTGGAAAGAGCCAAGATGAAATATATTTAAGCTGGGAAAACGACCTGAAAGCCTTTAAAACACTAAGGGCTCCGTACTTACTATATGGGTATAAAGAAAAAGGTGGAATTTTTGAATAATCTTTTGGGTTAATCAGAAAATTATCGATATTTGCAGCCCTTAAAATTTCAAGGATATGGCAAGAATTTGTGAGCTCACAGGCAAAAAATCATTGAAAGGAAACAGAGTTTCCCATTCAAATCATAAAACCAAACGTAGGTTTCAACCGAATCTACATACAAAAAGGTTTTTTATTCCAGAAACTAATGAGTGGATTACACTTAAGGTTTCAACAAGTGCGTTGAAAACAATCAACAAGAATGGAATCGCGAATTGTTTAAGAAAATTTGTAAAAGAAGGTAGAATATAATGGCTAGAAAAGGAAATAGAATTCAAGTTATAATGGAATGTACTGAGCACAAAACTACAGGTGTTCCAGGTATTTCAAGATATATTACAACGAAGAATAAGAAGAACACAACTGAACGTTTAGAACTAAAGAAGTATAATCCTTATTTAAATAAAGTAACTTTACACAAAGAATTAAAATAGTAGAAGCATTATGGCAAAGAAAGTAGTTGCAACGTTAAAGAAACAAGGTGGAGTAGAATATGTCAAGGTTATAAAAGCCTTCAAATCTCCAAAAACAGGTGCTTATTCGTTTAAAGAAGAAATTGTAACCGGTGATAAAGCTAAAGAGATATTAAAATCTTAATACTTTACTCCGTTTTATACATAAAGCTTCCTGACAGTATATCATGTTAGGAAGCTTTTTTTATTTTAAGTCATGGGAATATTTGATTTTTTAAAAAAGAAAAAAGACCACGAGTCTAAGGCAATTCAAGAAAAACAATCTTCTCCTGAAGCCAATCTAGAATCTGGGCTTGAGAAAACCAAGGAGAGTATTTTCGGGAAATTAGGCAAGGCCATCATTGGGAAAACCAATGTTGATTCTTCTTTTTTAGATGAACTTGAGGAGATCCTCATCACGAGTGATGTAGGTGTTGAAACTACAATTAAAATAATCGATCGGTTTGAAGCACGCGTTAAAAGAGACAAATACCTGAAAGCTGATGAATTAAACACCTTCTTAAAAGAGGAGATTACAGCAATTCTGGATGAAAATAAATCCCCGCATTTTATCGACTTCTCTCTTGCTGGTGCCGCAAAGCCCTATGTTATATTGGTTGTTGGAGTAAATGGTGTGGGCAAGACCACAACTATTGGGAAACTGGCTTATAATTTTGCTCAGCACGGTAAAAAAGTAGTTTTAGGTGCGGCTGATACGTTCAGAGCTGCTGCAGTAGACCAATTGGAAATCTGGAGTCAAAGAACCGGGGCCATATTCATCTCTAAAGGAATGAATACCGATCCTGCTGCAGTTGCTTATGAAGCAACGGTTGCAGGAGTGGACCAGGAAGCTGATGTTATCATTATTGACACCGCTGGAAGGTTACACAACAAAGTAAATCTAATGAATGAGTTAGGTAAAATAAAAAGAGTTATACAAAAGAAAATCCCTGAAGCACCTCAAGAAGTTGTGTTGGTTTTGGATGCTTCAACAGGCCAAAATGCTTTTGAACAGGCCAAACAATTTACCGCAGCAACTGAAGTTAACACACTTGCCTTGACTAAACTGGATGGTACAGCTAAGGGTGGGGTGGTCATTGGAATTAGTGATCAATTTAAAATCCCTGTTAAATATATCGGGGTTGGTGAACGGAAAGAAGATTTACAACTCTTTGATGCCGCCCAATATGTTTCCACCTTATTTAATGCCTAAATGCGTACTAAATCTCTACGAGCCAAAAAAATCAACATCGTCACACTAGGGTGCAGCAAAAATATTGTTGATTCTGAAGTACTTCTTTCTCAGTTAAAGGCCAATGAATTTGACGTAACTCATGAAAGTGAAAAAGAGGATGCCGAAGTGATTGTTGTTAACACTTGTGGATTCATTGACAATGCCAAGAAAGAGAGCATAGATACCATTCTTCATTACGCAGAAGAAAAAAAATCGGGACACATTGAACGTCTTTATGTTACTGGTTGTCTCTCACACCGATATAAAGAAGATTTAGAGAAAGAAATACCTGAGGTAGATGCATTCTTTGGCACGTTAGAATTACCCAATATTCTAAACACATTAGGTGCTGACTATAAGCATGATTTAATTGGAGAACGCCTAACAACCACTCCAGAACATTATGCATATTTGAAAATTTCAGAAGGGTGTAACCGACCTTGTTCCTTTTGCGCAATCCCATTAATGCGAGGAAAGCATGTTTCAAAATCGATTGAAGCCTTGGTAAAAGAAGCACAACATTTGGCTGCACAAGGCACTAAAGAAATCATGCTTATTGCACAAGATAGCACTTATTATGGGTTAGACTTGTACAAGGATCGTGCTTTAGGAAAATTACTTCGAGCATTAGGTAAAGTAGAAGGAGTTGAATGGTTTAGATTACACTACGCCTACCCTTCTCAGTTTCCTGAAGATGCCTTGGACGCAATTGCAGATACACCCAATATTTGCAATTACATTGATATGCCGTTGCAACATGCAACGGATCATATGCTTAAAACCATGAGGCGAGGGATTACCAGAGCTAGAACGGAAGCGTTAATTGAAAAAGTAAGGGCGAAAATTCCAGGAGTAGCCTTAAGAACAACCATGATGGTTGGACATCCAGGTGAAACAGAATATGATTTTGATGAACTATGCGAATTTGTTAAGAAGCATAAATTTGACCGACTTGGCGTATTTACATACTCGCATGAAGAGAATACGCATGCCCATACACTGGCAGATGATATTCCGGCAGAAGTAAAAGAAGAACGTGCTTCAATATTAATGGCTATTCAGGAGGAGATCTCTCAGGAATTAAACCAAGCTAAAGTTGGTTCAACACAGAAGGTGCTTTTTGATCGTAAAGAAGGAGAATACTTTATAGGCAGAACAACGGCAGACAGCCCAGAAGTAGACAACGAGGTATTAGTAAAAGCCGCTGAACATTTTGTGCGGGTTGGTGATTTTGCAGATGTAAAAATCACAGATTGTACCGCCTTTGATTTATATGGTATAATTGAAGTATGATCCACCATTGGCCATTAAAAGACCTTGGGCTAACTCATTCCATTATTGATGCCTACCTTGAAGGTAAGGAAAGCATTCGCGATTACATTGCCGAGCAGCCCACGATTGAGGGTATGAATAAAACGGCAGAGGTTAAGAAAACACATTATTCAAAACAACAACGTGAAACCTTAGTTGAAATTCTTCAGGTGCAATTGGATGATTTAGCCATTCCAGATTTAGATTTATCAGAGTCTAAGCAAAACATTAACTCATTACTCAAAGAAAACACCTTTACGATCACTACTGGCCAGCAACTTCACCTATTTCTTGGTCCTGGTTATTTCATTAACAAGATCTTTACCTGTATAAAACTTGTCCAAAAATACAATGAAAGCGACTCTGGCAACAGGGCAATTCCATTGTTCTGGATGGCTTCTGAAGATCATGACATCGAAGAAATTTCGGGTGTTGAGTTATTTGGAAGCATCCAAACCGCAAAACTCGAAAAAGGTAAAATTACAGGTGAACAAGACACACGGCAAATACTAACATTAATACAAGAATTAGAGACCCGTCTTGGAGATGAAGCGAATGATGCTGAGTTCTTTCAAATTTGCAAAACGGCATATTTAAGCCAACCCACTTTGAGCAAAGCAACCGCATATATCATTTACAAGCTATTTGCTGAATATGGCATTGTTGTTATAGATGCCAATGATGCAAAACTTAAACAGCAAATGGATTCGGTCTTTAAAACAGAAAGTATCCAACAGATTACCACTACTATCCAAAAAGAAGTAAAAAGCGTGTTTGATGCCAAAAAATATCACTATCAGGTGATGCCAAGAGGAACAAACTTGTTTGAGATTGATAAATCCAATAGACGAAGTATTGCAAATGAAGGCGTATATGATGCAGCAAAGGACTATTCGCCTAATGCACTGCTCCGACCATTATATCAAGAGCAAATCTTGCCAAACATAACCTATGTAGGAGGAATGGCCGAGGTGAATTATTGGTTGCAATTGAAACCTATTTTTGAATATTACCACATCCCCTATCCTGTAATTTGGCTAAGAGACACCATACACTTGGCAAAGGCTAAGAAAGTCAATCAATTGCTAAAGCATCATTTATCCATTGAAGAAATCGCCCGTTTCGATGAAGTATCATTTCAAAGCCAATACTTGGCCGAAGAACTCCCAAAAGGTCTTTTAGAGCAAATGGATGAATCCGGTCAAATAATAAAAGGAATCAAGAATGATACCGACTCGGAAGTTTGGACAAACCTGCATAATCAATTTGAAGCAATCAATATTGCACTTAAAAAAGAATTTAGAGGTCTAAAAAAAGAACTTTTAGCGGGTAAAACGTATGAATCCTCAGTTGAAACGATCAATAAATTATACAATACCTACTTTGACAAGCAAAAATTGCAAGAAAGAAGCCTGTCAAGCCTAAGCCTAGAGTTGAACTTTAATCAAAATAATTGCCTTAAGGAAGAATATTTAGCCTGCCCAATGCAGCATGGGCACTATTATCTTATTGAAAACTAAGTGTTATCGGCATTTAAATAATGTAAAAATAAAAGTAAATAATTATTGTTTGATTTAGATATAAACATTAGTTTTGCGGCTTATCAAAGATTAACAACGAATCTAATTTTAAACATGAAAGCAATAAAAACTACATTGTTAATAACCCTAATGATGGGAACAGTGGCATTGTTCGGTCAAACCGCTGAGGAGGGAACTTCTTCAGAAAAGAAACAATGGCACCCTTACGCTAAATCTAAATGGCCCGCAGGTAAAGAGGACAAGAGCTTAGATAGCGGACAATTCTATCAAAATAGCTGGTTTCAAGACAGAAGAGCTAAGAAATGGATGCTAGGACTAAACATTGGTGCTACTAATTTCTTTGGTGATGCAGACAAAATAAAATTTGGATGGATGATTGGACCTTCTTTGAAATATTCAATTTCACAAACTTTTGGTTTAAGGCTACAGTATAACTGGGGTGATTTAAGAGGTCAACGTGACTATCAAGCACCAACCTTATTCAAAGATAACTTCTCCTTCCATTCTGCTTACCAGGATTGGAGTACTCAAATGGTATTTACCCTAGGCAATATTTCAAACCTAAGACCATTAAGAAGAACTCATTTACATTTTTTCTTAGGATTGGGGCAAGGAAGTTTCAAATCATTAGCTCGTTTTGTTGACCAAAGACTATATGTGGGTGGAGATTACTACCTTACGCATTACTTAGGTAAAGGAACTGCTAATCCAAATATTGGCCAAAGCGTTACAGAAAGATACCAAGGAAGACACATGATTGTTCCTATGGGTATGGGTTTCTCTACTATGTTGAACAAGAACTTTGACTTAGGTTTTGAAACGAAATACAACTACACTAGATCAGATGATATTGATGTTTACAATACCGCAATCTGGCAAAACAGATGGTGGGATGCTTACCTTTCTAACTCTATTAACATTACTTTTAAATTTGGAAATAAAAATGCTCAACATTATGATTGGTTAAATGCTGAAAGAAGTTTCACAGAGGTAATTGAAAAGATAGATTGTCTTACCGAAGATGATGACAACGATGGTGTTGCTAATTGTCATGATAAGCAAGCTGAAACTCCAGATAGCTGTAAAGTATACGGAAGTGGTGAATGGGTTGATATTGATTATGATGGAGTTCCTGATTGTCAAGATATGGAGCCATTCTCAGATAGAGGAGCTTCTGTTGACGAAAATGGTGTTATGATTGATTCTGATGGAGATGGTGTTCCTGATCATAAAGATGCTTGTCCAGAAGAAGCTGGTATTACTATTGATGGTTGTCCGTTGGATTGCTCTACATGTGGTACCCCTTGCGAAGGTCAAATTCTTCCTAAAGTAAGCTTTAGAACAGGTAGCAGTAAAATTAGCTCAAGTGATGATGCAATGATGTATTTGATGGCTGATAAATTGAGAAATTGCCCAGACAAGAAAATATCAGTTGTAGGATATGCTGATAATGGCGTTAAGAGTAAAGCTAATCAAAGACTATCGCTTAGCAGAGCAAATGCAGTAATCGATTTCTTAGCAGAGAAATACGGAATCTCTAGAGACCGTTTCGAAGCAGAAGCTGGTACTACTGATGATAACAATAAGAAAACTGTTGAAGTTCAAATGAAGTAATTTCAATTCAAATAGTAAAAACCCATCCGTTATAAACCGGATGGGTTTTTTTTTTGCTCTATATACCGGAATGCGCATATATTTGTCTTGAGATTGTGTTACGTCAACTACTTCCTTTTATCTTTACTTTATCACTGGTTAGCGTTTGCAACTCAGATAAATCCAATGCCAATAAAGGCCCAATTCAGATTAAGGAAGTTTCTAGTCATAAACTACAACTCCAACTTGGTGTATTGCCTAAGAAAATAAGCCATCGATTTGATACCTTTTTCCGCAACCGCCAATTAAGCTGTCACTTAACCGGATCTTTCCTAATTGCAAAAGGAGATTTAATCTATCAAAACTCTTTTGGTAAACGAGTTGGCAGGCATTCTGAAGAAATCACTACAGAGGACGTATTCCAAATTGCATCAGTCAGTAAATTTATTACTGCATTGTGCATTGCCCGCTTATGCCAAGACAGCGTGATTAATCTCAATGATTCCATCCAACAATACATTCCAGATTTTAAGTTTAATCATATTACAATACGCCAGTTACTAACCCATAATTCAGGCTTGCCAGAGTACACCTACTTAACTGACTCAGGTTGGTTGAACGATACGCTGCCTAAAACTAATAAGGATGCAGTAAAACTGCTCTCAAACACCCAATTGGACGCATATTATACAGCAGGTACAAGATTTGATTATTGTAACAGTAATTTAATTATATGATGCTTGCATACATAGCCGAGAAAGCAACTGGTAAACACTTTTCTGAATTGGTTACCCAATACATTAAGATTCCAGCTGGCTTAGATTCTATGCATATATATAATCCAAAAAATAAAACCATCGAATCATACCCTGTCAAAGGTTTGCGTGGAGACTATAGCATCATTCCGGATCACCAGCTCAATCATATCTATGGTGATAAAAGTGTGTTTATAAACTGCCTTGAACTTTTTAAAATTTATAAGGCATTTCGCAAGGGCTTAATTATTAATCAGCAATTCATGGAACAAATGCTTTCCAAACAAATCAAAGCTAAAGAAAACCAATATTACGGATTTGGCATTCGCACTACGCTATTAGACAATGGTGAACAATGGCATTACCATAATGGATGATGGCGTGGCTACCGGTCCTACTTTTGGTTTAATATGAAAATTGATGAATGCATCATAGTTTTAACCAATCGGTTGAAATGCAGCTTCTTAAATACGAGAGACCTAATTTTACTCCTTCAAAACCCATGATAAAAGCGGGGAAGTACATACGGATTGTTTCGCCTTGGATAATCAATATCCTATCTTATAATGATAAAAAAGTGACGGCAATGGCCTATTGGCCATTCATCCTTTTTCGTCATTTGAACTATCACAATATCTATGAGATCGAAAATCACGAACTCATCCATCATCAACAACAAAAGGAGTTACTGGTAGTACCCTTTTATTTGATCTATTTCCTTCATTTCCTCTTTAGCATAATTAGGTTCTTGAATTATAAGAAGGCCTATTATAATGTATGCTTTGAAAAAGAAGCATACGCGCATGAAAAGGATTTCAACTACTTGAAATCTAGGAAATGGGGCGCTTGGTTTAAATACTTATAGACTGGCGGTTCTTCCACCATCCACTACCACATTGGTACCATTAATATAACTTGCTAAATCACTTGCAAGAAAAATGGCTGCATTTGCGGGTTCCTCTGGCAATGCAAATCGACCAGCAGGTATTTCCGCTAGCATTTTATTTTCTACTTCTTCAATGGTTTTATTTTGTTTGGATGACTTGTTCGCAATAATTGAAGTAAGTCGACCTGTGCCCGTGGCGCCTGGTAGTATATTATTCACAGTTATACCAAATGACCCCAATTCATTCGCTAATGTTTTACTCCAGTTCCCTACCGCACCTCGTATTGTGTTGCTTACACCCAAATTAGGCAAAGGCGCTTTTACAGAAGTACTGATTATATTTATAATTCTACCCCACCCTTTTTCCTTCATGCCTGGAATTAAGGCAGAACTCATGATCTGATTATTAATTAAATGTTGCTGAAATGCATTTAAATATTCTTCCAACGGTGCACTATTTGCAGGACCAGCAGGAGGTCCACCCGTGTTATTAACCAAAATGGTTGGACTGAATTGATTCACTGCTAATGCTGCTGCTGCACTCACTTGAACGGTATCTGTATAATCTGCAACCACATAGCCATTTGCTTTGCCATTGATTGCATCAATTTCCGTGAGAAGGCTTTGTAATTTCTCTTTATTTCTAGCGCATAACACAACGTTTGCTCCAGCCTCTGCCATTTTTAACGCAATTGCTCTGCCAATACCTGCTGTACTTCCACATACCAATGCTGTTTGGCCTTTTAAATCTATTTGTATCATATTATGCTGTTTCTGATTTGATTACTCCAAGCTCGGTTGCTACCTTTTTGAATGCAGCTAAAGCTTTATCTAAATGCACTTTGGTATGTGCTGCACTTAATTGCACTCTTATTCTTGCTTGTTCTTTAGGTACCACAGGAAAAAAGAAGCCAATCACGTAAATACCCTCAAGTAATAATTTGTTCGCCATTTCTTGCGAAAGTTTAGCATCATACAACATAATCGGTACAATAGCAGACTCCCCGTCTTTGAAATCCAAACCAATCGCTCGTATACCCTCTTTGAAGTACTTAACGTTCTCTTCTAATTGATCTCTCAAAGTGGTTGTCTCATCTAGAATATTAAACACTTCAATGGAAGCTCCAACAATGCAAGGTGCTAAAGAATTTGAAAACAAATAGGGTCTGCTTTTCTGCCGAAGCATATCTATAATTTCTTTTTTACCAGTGGTATAACCTCCCATTGCTCCTCCCAAGGCTTTGCCCAATGTACCTGTAATGATATCAATTTCACCCAAAACCCCACAAACTTCAGGTGTGCCTTTTCCGTTAGCACCAATAAATCCGGCCGCATGACATTCATCCACCATCACAAGTGCATCATATTGCTTGCACAATGCCACAATCTTATCTAATTGAGCAACATATCCATCCATACTAAAAACGCCATCAGTCACAACAATCTTGTTCACAGCTCCGTCTTCATTCGCCTGAATTAATTGTTTTTCCAAATCAGCCATGTCGTTATTAGCATACCGATAACGTTTTGCTTTACACAAACGCACTCCATCAATTATGCTGGCATGATTCAATGAATCTGATATGATGACATCCATATCGTTTAATAAAGGCTCAAACACCCCTCCATTTGCGTCAAAAGCCGCAGCATAGAGTATAGTATCTTCGGTATGATTAAAAACAGCAATCTTTCTCTCCAACTCTTTGTGAATATCCTGTGTTCCACAAATAAACCGCACGCTTGACATACCGAAACCATGGCTGTCTAACGTATCTTTAGCTGCTTGAATGACCCGAGGGTGGCTACTTAAACCCAAATAATTATTGGCGCAAAAGTTAAGAACCTTACTTCCATCTTCCAATGTTATTTCTGCATCCTGCACTGAAGTAATAATCCGTTCACTTTTATATAGGCCCTGATTTCTTAATTCCTCTAACTGAATACTCAACTGATTTTTAATATTTCCGTACATTTGTTTCTGTCTATATGTCATGCAAAAATATATGCTTTGTAGGAACTAGAGACATTTTTACCTGTTTTTATTTATTTATCGATAAATAGCTACGTTTAACTTGCTACTTTTGCACTGGTTTAAAATTTGCAGTAGTGCAAGAGGTTAAAATCCTAAACATATATTAATGAAAGAAAATAAAAAAACGCCTAAAAGTGCAATGCCCAAGTTCAAAGGTAACTGGATTTATATTGGCTTAATTGGTTTACTCATCGGTCTTATGCTATTCCGACCGAATAGTCCGATTAAAAAAGTCGATATGCGCCAATTGGAATCCATGCTAAAAGCAGGTGACGTTGAACGTATTGTACTGATCAATAATGGAGATGCTGAAGTTTTTCTAAAGAAAGAATCTTTAGAAAATGAGAAATACAAAGATGCCAGTAAAGCGAATGGAATCTGGACCGGTGATATTGCACAATATCGTTTAGAGGTAGATGGAGAAATATTCCAAAAGCAATTGGCACAAATTCAAGAAGGGGTAGATAAAGAGTATCGTGTACTGATTGATTTTGAACGTAGGGCTGATTATAGCAACATCTTAAGTTGGTTGCTATTCTTTGGTCTTCTGGCCATTTTCTGGATATTTATAATGCGCAGAATGGCAGGTGGTGGCGGTGCTGGTGGAGGTGCTGGTCAATTATTCAATATTGGCAAATCTAAAGCTAAGCTATTTGACAAGGACACACGCGTTAACAAGTCGTTTAAAGATGTGGCAGGATTGGAAGAGGCGAAAGTTGAAATAATGGAAATTGTCGACTTTTTACAGAACCCTAAAAAATATACTGACTTAGGAGGTAAAATACCTAAAGGGATGTTTATTGGTAGGCCCTCCTGGAACAGGAAAGACCTTATTGGCTAAGGCAGTTGCGGGTGAAGCAGGTGTTCCTTTCTTCTCTTTATCTGGATCTGATTTTGTAGAAATGTTTGTTGGAGTTGGCGCAAGTCGTGTAAGAGACCTTTTTAAACAAGCCAAAGAAAAAGCCCCATGTATCATATTTATTGATGAAATTGATGCAATAGGTAGAGCCCGTGGGAAAAACCAAATGCAAGGCGGTAATGATGAGCGAGAAAATACGTTGAATCAACTTCTATCTGAAATGGATGGATTTGGAACCGATTCTGGCGTAATCATTATGGCAGCAACCAATAGACCCGATGTGCTTGACTCTGCGCTTTTGCGTCCAGGTAGATTTGATCGTACCATTGGTGTTGACAAACCCGATTTAGTAGGAAGAGAAGCTATTTTTGATGTCCATTTAAAACCCTTGACCAAATTATCCGTGGATGTGGACTCTAAGAAATTAGCCGCCCAAACGCCAGGTTTTGCGGGTGCAGAAATTGCCAATGTTTGTAATGAGGCCGCATTGATAGCAGCTAGACGAAATAAAAAAGCTGTTGAAATGCAAGATTTTCAAGATGCTATTGATCGGGTTATTGGTGGGTTAGAGAAAAAGAACAAATTGATTTCCCCTGAGGAGAAAGAGATTGTTGCTTACCACGAAGCGGGTCATGCCGTTGCAGGATGGTTCTTGGAGCATGCCGATCCTTTAGTTAAGGTAAGTATTGTACCACGAGGAATAGCCGCTTTGGGATATGCACAATACCTTCCAAAAGAGCAATTTTTATATCGCACAGAGCAATTGACCGATAGCATTTGTATGATGCTTGGAGGACGAGCTGCAGAAGATTTATTCTTCGGCAAAATAAGCACAGGTGCATTGAGTGATTTAGAACGTGTAACCAAAACCGCTTATGGTATGGTTACTATGTACGGCATGAATGAAAAAGTAGGAAATGTTTCCTTTAACGACCCAAAAGGTGAATATGGGTTTAATAAACCGTATAGTGATAAAACAGCTGAGTTAATTGATGACGAGGTTAGGAGTATGATTGCAGCAGCTTATGAGCGTACCAAAGAATTGCTTACCAAACACAGAGACAAAACAGAAACAATCGCTAAGGAACTCCTTGAAAAGGAAATAATCTTCCAAGCAGATTTAGAGAAATTAATTGGTAAAAGACCCTTTGATGAAAAAACGACATTACAAAACTTCATCGATCCTGACACCAATCAAACTCCAAAATCATCGGTTATTCCAGCTCCTGTTGAAGAAAGCAAAGGTTTAGAAATCAGTGATTTTGATGAACCCAAAGTAGACGATATAATTCAAGAAGATAACAGCACATCCGACACAGATGGCCTTATTAAGGAAGATTAGTCTAGTAACTTTACTTTTTACTATCGCAGGTTTCTCGTATTCATGCGATAGCACTTCCATCCTTCGTTTTGCCAATGGAAAGAAGAACATCATTCAAAAGTTTGATGATGGACACCCTTGTGGAAAATGGTCGTACTTTTCCCTCAATCAAGATTTACTTAAACGGGAGCGTTACAAAAACGGAATTCTTGTGTTTACATGGATTTACAATGATGAAGGACGTGTTGCCGAAACTATTGATAAAAAGGGTAAGCACAAAAAGCACAAACACTGTAATTGTAAGTAGCAATTATTGTTAAAAAAATGAATAATTCCTTTTTATTAAGCTTCTTTAATTTTTGAACCGTATTTTTCTAGCAGTAACACGGCCCCGGCCCCAACTATGATTATGCCAATGGTGAGCCATGTACTTGTGTTCATTTCTGGCATGTATCTTTCATAACTCATTACTACACCATCTTTACAAGCATCGGCTACTACTTCTAATTTTTTATTGACTACTTCACCCGAGGCATTTAATTTATAGGTTGTATTCTTCCAAGGCCAAATAATCAGCAATGAACCAAATACAAAGCCCAAGAGCAATGCTATGGTGCCATCCTTAAATCGCTTGAGAAGAAACGATATCACCTTTACAAATAAGAGTAGCCCAATGATACTTCCCAAAGCCACGGGCAACAAGATCTTAAAATTCATGGTACTAATCGCAGACATGATGAGTATATAATTACCCATCAATAAGAGTACATAAGAACCGGATAAACCCGGAAGGACCATACTTGATATTGCCACAATACCACATAGTACTAAATACCAAAAGTTGCTATTTGAACTTGCTGGATTAAGAAAGCTTATTCCTACCGCAATGATGACCCCTAAAATAAGCATCACAATCGACATGACATTCCATTGCCCGACTTGTTTGGCAACCAATACTACCGAGGCGATAATTAAGCCAAAGAAAAAACCCAGGGTATGAATTTCATAATTGCATAGGAGGTGTTTAAGTAAGCCTGCTAATCCAACAATTGCCACGCCAATACCTGCGAGCAATACCAATAAAAATACCAAATCTGTTTTTTTGGAAAACTCCTTCAAGTCTCCTTTTAACAACAGTTTCAGTGTAGGTAGATTAAAATTCCCAACCGCTTGGATCAATCGCTCATAAATCCCTGTAACCAATGCAATGGTACCTCCTGAAACACCAGGAATAACATTTGCGGCACCCATCGCGATGCCTTTCAATAAGATTAATAGTTGCTTCATTTTATCGCTTACAAAGAAAGGGGATTGAATTTAATGTATGTAAAATATCTTTTCAAATCGGTTTAAGCTGGTTCGGGCAACCTCATCGCAAACTTGATCGCTGTATGGATTGAAATCGAGAAAAATCACCTCGCTATTAACGGAAATATCACAGATTCCTTTAATGAATGTATTTGGACAGTTTTCTTTTTTGACCAACGGATCTGAAATCGTCAAGTTGTATGATTTACCCTCAGACGAACTTACACCACTGGACGTCCCCAAATAGCTATGGCTTCCGTTGTTTTGATTCATGGTCAAGTCTGCTTTCCAAGACATAACACTTAGATGCAAAGCATCGATTTCCAAATCCTCATTAACCTGCCAAGATGTTTGCCCTGTTCTTAACAAGTTAATGTTTCCTTTCATTAGAAACATTTCTGTGCCATTCCCAGTATAAAATTCGTTCAAGTGATGTGCATTAATTCGATTGCCACTATCCAGATAAGGTGCACGCATACTGCACTCCAATACCCCTGCACGATACTTTCCGTCTAAGCATAACATGCCCCGCGGTTTATTTGAGCGCACGGGCCCAAAATCAATGCGGAAGCTTACTCCAGTAAAATCTGAGAAACTAGAATCAATGTATGTGATTTTAGCTGAAGATGGAATTACAGTCCAATTACTTGGATTCTTAAAATCTTTTACTAAATCTAACGCTGCCGTCAACATCGCATCTGCCTCAGTAGCTGATTGGGCTGCAGCAAAACCTACTTCAGATGCAAGCGATACAGCATCTTTCTCTTTCTTGCATGACAACTGAAAGAGACTTAAGAAACATGTTATAGCGATTATAATTCTCATGAGGCACTTAATTCCTTACAAATATCTAAAATAATTTTACAAGCAGATCTTATTTCCTTATTCGTGATAATAAATGGCGGACAAATGCGCATCGATTCCTCATTGTAAAGAAACCAATCCACATGCAATCCCCGTTCTATACATCGGTCAATTACGTTGTGATTTAATTCGGCATTTCCGAAATCAACGGCCAATAACAATCCAATGCCTCTTACTTCTTTGATCATTTCATGCTTTAGCAGCGATTTAAACAGTTTAGACTGCTCTTCTACCCTATCCACTAGTTTATGCTTATTCATGAACTTAAACCCTGCTATTGCACCTGCACAACATACAGGGTTACCGCCAAAGGTAGTAATATGACCCAAAGGAGGATCTTCCTGAAAGGACTGCATCACTTTCTTATTCGCTACAAAGCAACCCAAAGGGAGTCCTGCTCCGAAACTTTTCGCTAAAACTAAAATATCTGGTACAATGTTATAATGCTCAAAAGCAAACCATTTCCCAGTTCTGCCCATACCGGTTTGAATTTCATCAATAATCAATAAGGTATTGGTTTCATCACATTTTGAGCGAATTGCTTGCACATATTCAACCTTACAAGGAAAAACCCCCTTTTCGGCTTGAATCAATTCCATAACTACAGCAGAAGTTCCTTCCGTAATGGTATCTATCCCTTTCATATCATTTTGATCAATAAACAAAACATCGGGCAACAAGGGGCGATACTTTGCAGCAAAAAAATCATCGCTCATTAAGCTCAGTGCACCTGTTGTTCCTCCATGATAACTTAAATTTTGTGCAACAAATTGGTGCTTGCCGGTATATCGTTTCGCTAGCTTTAAAGCCCCTTCAATGGCCTCCGAGCCACTATTTACAAAATATACTGAATCTAAACTATCTGGTAAATGATGTTTTAGTTTTTCTGCTAGATTTACTTGTGGCGCCTGGATATGCTCTCCATATACCATGGTGTGCATGTAATTTCTTGCCTGTTTTGCTATCGCGTTCACCACAGATTGATTACCATGCCCAATGGAACTTACAGCTATTCCAGAAATCAAATCCAAATAACGTTTTCCTTTCGCAGATTTGATATAACAGCCTTTGGCTTTAACTACTTCTATCCCCATGGGTTCTGTAGATGTTTGAGCAATCGAATTAAGAAAAAGTTGGCGTTGATTCATTGAATGAAGCAAAGGTAATTGAAAAAAAAAGAGATATTTGTACTGAGTGAAAATCCTTGTTATAATTGGTTTACTATTTAGCACCCAAGTCTTCGGGCAGCTCATTCCTATACGCACGTTTACCTTACCCAGCGGCTTGAATGAGTCTAGTGGATTAGCTATTTATAAAGGGCTTCTATACACGCATAATGATGGTGGCAACCCAAACGAGGTATATGCTTTAGATACCAACGCATTATTGAAACAAACGTATACCATCCAAAATGCTAGCAATCTGGATTGGGAAGCGATGCAAATAACCAGTGCAGGTGACTTATTAATTGGTGATATTGGCAATAATGGGAACAATCGGCAAAACTTGCGTTTTTATTGGATAAAAGATTTCCTAAATGCTGGGAGCAACACACTCACTGCAGATACCATCACATTCTCCTATGTCGGCCAAACATATTTCCCCCCGTCTGGTTCAAAATTGCATTTTGACGCAGAGGCTTTTATTGCTTTTAATGACAGCCTTTATATTTTCACCAAGAACCGAAGCAATCCCTATAATGGCTATTCCTATATGCATGGTTTACCTTTGCAGAAAGGCAATCATAAAACCGTGTTAATGGACAGCATATACACAGGTGGCGGCCCTAAAGAGCTCGATTGGATAACAGATGCATGTTTAGACTCAAATACCTTATGGTTGCTATCGCATGGATTTGTAATGCGCTTCGACAGCTTCCAACAGAACCGTTTAAGCCAATCAAAAAGAATTGTAATTGGTCAGTTTGGACAAAAAGAGGCGGTGGCATATGCTAAACCTCATTTATGGATAACCGATGAAAAGAATGTCGTTTTTGGTGGAGGTAAACTTTATCAATATGCAGTGGATAGCTTACGTTCCAGCTCTATTCAAACCGCCAGTATTTCGCTTCGTTCATATTTGCATTTAGATGAAGATGGCTTTACGCTGCGCTTGCCCCATTCCAGTAAGGTCCAATTTTATACCTTAGATGGTAAGCTGATTAAGGAACAGCAATTAACCAGTGGCAATCATGCCTTCACCTTTGATCAGATTAAGGCACAGAGCTTTGTAATTAAAACTCAAATTAACCATCAACCGCATCATTATCGCTTTTTAAAACCGTAGTATGGGAAAAATTATATGTATTGGAAGAAACTATGCGGATCATGCCAAAGAACTGGGCAATGAAACGCCCAAAGAACCAGTAATTTTTATGAAACCGGATTCTGCCATATTGCAAAAAGGAATGCCCTTTTTCATTCCGTCCTTTTCTCAAAATATCCAATATGAATGCGAATTGATTGTGCGCATCAATCGATTGGGTAAGCGTATCGAACCACAGTTTGCGCACAAATACTATAAGGAAATTGGTTTGGGCATTGATTTTACTGCACGCGATGTTCAGACTCGCCTGAAAGAACAACGTCTTCCTTGGGAAATTGCCAAGGGGTTTGACGGCTCCGCAGTGATCGGCAAATGGTTTAATAAGAAGGAATTCAATCTAAATGATTTAGCCTTCACATTGCATAAAAATGAAACATTGGTTCAGCAAGGGAACACCAAGGATATGATATTTAATCTGGACCATCTTATTTCACATATCAGCCAATATTTTACCTTAAAGATTGGCGATATAATATATACCGGAACACCTGCAGGTGTAGGAAAGGTGGAAGTGAATGATGTGCTAACCGGACATATCAATAATCAACTTGCATTTGAGATAAAGTGTAAATAAAAAAGGCCCAGCAAATGCTGAGCCCTTTTTTATTTGCTTATTCCTTTAACCTAGTTTATTGAAACCTTCTTGTATTCATATCGATTCATAGGATTGTTATAGGTCTGAACCCATATATCACTTCCATTGGTACCTATAGATTGATTCATATACAACCCTCCAGGCAAACTGTATTGTTCGATAATTTTAAAGGTTGGAGATATTTCAAACAATATCAAATTACCATTATAAACTCCTAAAAATTGATCGCTCTTGTAATAAACGATGCTTTGTGGAGTATTTCCTGTAATCGTAAACAAGCTACTGAAATTACCTCCCTCAGAACCGGAATAAATTTGTCCGCTAGAATTTACGGCATACACTGTTCCTGATGTTCCATTGACTGAAATTGCTCTGATGTTTCCCAATGCATTGCTGGAAAGGTTAGAATTGACTCCATTTAAACCCACCCGCTGTTGCATGTTAGAGGTGCCACTATAACTTGTATGGTACAATTTATTTGAACTTCCCTTGAAATACAATGCATTAATATTGTTACTCATGGCAGCACCACTATCTACATTCATCCCATTTAAGGTATTCAACTTATAAATCTTCCATAAATTGTTATAAGCACTAATGTATAAAAAGTCACCATCGATGCCCAATGAAGATCGGGTACTCACATTGTTTTGATGATATTTTGGCACCAAAACACTGCGAAGCACTTTTAAGTCCTTTAACCAATTACCGGCAGTTACTGAACTGTCTGTTACCTTAACAAACACAGTGCGTTCCTCTGGACCATTCCAGCCCCCTAAAAAGGTGAGTGTATCCCCAACTAATTTATAAGGTCTGTTTTGTTCTCCGGCAACACGGAACATCGTTGAAGTTACCAACACCGTCTGGTAACTTTTTCTTCTATAGCCATATTGATCTTCCGTCAATATTGCTCCATAAACAGAACCTTTTTCAAATAAATAATATTTGTCCTGAGCTCCAGGATCATTGTTCTGTTGCTTCCAAACACCATAGTAATCAACCTCTGCAGGACCTTGGCCTACAACGGTTACGGTTTCTTCAATAATCGTTTTTTTTGTGCAAGCACTTAGTATAAGTGCCACCACTATTCCTGTAAGGTATAAATTCTTTTTCATCTTGTTCATTTTAAATGATATGAAACTGCCTGACTTAAGGAAGTGTTACTTTATAATATGAATATGAATTACTCGAATTATTATAGGCCATCACCCAAATGTCATTTCCATTGGTAGCAATAGATTCGCTAAGGTACCCATTTGCGTTTTCATCCACCAATTTATATTGTTTAATAATTTTAAAGTTTGGGGATATTTCAAACAAAACTAAAGTACCATTATACACACCTAAAAATTGATCGCTCTTATAATAAACAATACAACGTGGATATTGACCCGTAAATGAATACAAGCTACTGAAATTACCTCCCTCTGATCCTGAATAAATTTGTCCATTACTTGTGGTGGCATAAACTGTTCCTGATGCACCATTTGTTGATATGGCTCGGATACTACCCAATGAATTACTGGAAAGATTAGAATTTGCTCCCATTAACCCAACACGTTGAAGCATATTATACGTCCCGGAGTAACGTGTATGATACAATTTATTGGAACTTCCTTTGTAATGCATTGCATAATATGAAGTAAACGGTGCATTTACACTATCTACATACATGCCGTTCAAGGTATTTAATTTGTAAAATTTGTATGTACCGTTAAAACGGTGATTCACATACAAAAAGTCGCCATCTATTCCAAACGAAGAATTAGTATTAAAACTAAAACCAGCATACGGTATGGTTACCTTTCGAACAAAATTCATATTAGGCATCCAAGCTTCTGGAGTAATCGTACCATCTGGGACTCTTTTAAGTCTCGCCTCTATTGTGCCAGGTGTCCAGCCATTGTATACAACCATGGTATCACCCATAACCGTGTAAGGAGCGTAAGCATTCCAAGCAAATCGAACTAATTTATCATCACCAGAAATAGTGCTGTATTCTAGTCTTCTCAAGCCATTATCTTCCGTTGACATTTCTGCGCAATATCCGGTTTCCTTATTTAATTGAAAATACGATTTTGATGTATCGGAGGGGTCTGAATTAATTACTTGCCACAATCCCCAAAAAGGATAAGCAGGAGTTTCATAAGCTTTATTAACCGTTGTAGTTTTAGTTTCTGTTGTTTCTTTGGTGCAACCGCCTAGTATAAACAAAGGCAACAATGCAACGAATAGTAATTTAGTGTTCATGCCACAAATATAACAAGAATCCCGAATAACCCTAACAAGTTATTCTGCAAGATTATTGATAAAAAAAAGGCCCAGCATATGCTGAGCCCTTTTTTATTTGCTTATTCCTTTAACCTAGTTTATTGAAACCTTCTTGTATTCATATCGATTCATAGGATTGTTATAGGTCTGAACCCATATATCACTTCCATTGGTACCTATAGATTGATTCATATACAACCCTCCAGGCAAACTGTATTGTTCGATAATTTTAAAGGTTGGAGATATTTCAAACAATATCAAATTACCATTATAAACTCCTAAAAATTGATCGCTCTTGTAATAAACGATGCTTTGTGGAGTATTTCCTGTAATCGTAAACAAGCTACTGAAATTACCTCCCTCAGAACCGGAATAAATTTGTCCGCTAGAATTTACGGCATACACTGTTCCTGATGTTCCATTGACTGAAATTGCTCTGATGTTTCCCAATGCATTGCTGGAAAGGTTAGAATTGACTCCATTTAAACCAACCCGTTGTTGCATGTTAGAGGTGCCACTATAACTTGTATGGTACAATTTATTTGAACTTCCCTTGAAATACAATGCATTAATATTGTTACTCATGGCAGCACCACTATCTACATTCATCCCATTTAAGGTATTCAACTTATAAATCTTCCATAAATTGTTATAAGCACTAATGTATAAAAAGTCACCATCGATGCCCAATGAAGATCGGGTACTCACATTGTTTTGATGATATTTTGGCACCAAAACACTGCGAAGCACTTTTAAGTCCTTTAACCAATTACCGGCAGTTACTGAACTGTCTGTTACCTTAACAAACACAGTGCGTTCCTCTGGACCATTCCAGCCCCCTAAAAAGGTGAGTGTATCCCCAACTAATTTATAAGGTCTGTTTTGTTCTCCGGCAACACGGAACATCGTTGAAGTTACCAACACCGTCTGGTAACTTTTTCTTCTATAGCCATATTGATCTTCCGTCAATATTGCTCCATAAACAGAACCTTTTTCAAATAAATAATATTTGTCCTGAGCTCCAGGATCATTGTTCTGTTGCTTCCAAACACCATAGTAATCAACCTCTGCAGGACCTTGGCCTACAACGGTTACGGTTTCTTCAATAATCGTTTTTTTTGTGCAAGCACTTAGTATAAGAGCCACCACTATTCCTGTAAGGTATAAATTCTTTTTCATCTTGTTCATTTTAAATGATATGAAACTGCCTGACTTAAGGAAGTGTTACTTTATAATATGAATATGAATTACTCGAATTATTATAGGCCATCACCCAAATGTCATTTCCATTGGTAGCAATAGATTCATAAATGTACCCATTTGCGTTTTCATCCACCAATTTATATTGTTTAATAATTTTAAAGTTTGGGGATATTTCAAACAAAACTAAAGTACCATTATACACACCTAAAAATTGATCGCTCTTATAATAAACAATACAACGTGGATATTGACCCGTAAATGAATACAAGCTACTGAAGTTTCCTCCCTCTGATCCTGAATAGATTTGTCCATTGCTTGTTGTGGCATAAACTGTTCCTGAAGTACCATTTGTTGATATGGCTCGGATATTACCCAATGAATTACTGGAAAGATTAGAATTTGCTCCCATTAACCCAACACGTTGGAGCATATTAAATGACCCAGAGTAACGTGTATGATATAATTTATTAGAGCTTCCTTTATAATGCAATGCATACAAAGTATTTACCGGTGCATTTACACTATCAACAAACATTCCATTCAAGGTATTCAATTTGTAAAATTTTCGCGTGCCATTATAATAATGGTTCAAATACAAGAAGTCACCATCAATTCCAAAAGATGCACTAGTATTCCAGCTATAACCTGAAGGGTTTCCAAGGTTAACGTAACGAGTAACATTTAAAGTTCCCATCCAATCTTCAGCTTTTACAGTTCCATCTGGTATTTTAATAAAAGACTGATCAACAACTCCTGGTTCATTATCTTCATATACAATAAAGGTGTCGCCTTTCATTTCGTATGGTCTAAATGCATCCCCACCAAAACGAACTAACTTATCCGTAGCCACAACAGTTGCCCAGTTTAATGTTCTGAATCCATTTGCATTCGTTGACATTTCTGCACTATAACCAGTTGTTTGGTTTAACTCAACATATGATTTTGTGGTATCTGTTGGATCTGATTTAATTTCCAACCAAAGCCCCCAAAAAGGAAGTGTAGGTGCTACAAAAGGTTTATTTACGATAGTAGTTTTTGTTTCTGTTTCTTTTTTGCAACCGCCAAGTATTAATAAAGGTAGTAATGCAACGAATAGTAGTTTAGTGTTCATACGGCAAAAGTAATACATTTTATTTATATGATTGCACTAAATGAGGCATTACTCCTTTGAATACAACCGCATATTTGAAGGAACCAGTGGATGAAATAGAGAAACGAATCTAATTAAGTCTAAACTGACTTAATCTTGAACAACTCCGCCATTACAGAATACGGAAATTGCTTCAGTTTTTTATTATACAGCCCTTTAGTGTATTCCAAATAATCCAGTAAAAAAATGGCCTCTTTATCCAGTTTCAATCCGTTCTTTTGCCAATTGGCCAGTTCCGCTTCAATATTATCCTCGTCCAATTGAAATGTTTTGGCCAAATATGCCCTCGCATGCACTTCGGCATCTTCTACCTTTACTTTGGCAGAAACCAAATTCTGATAAAAGATCACAATTATTAACAAGATTATGATAAGTATTCCTATAGTTACCAGCATATGGCTTTATTTTTGTGCAAATTTAGTATAATCCCCTATTTTGAAACTACTCAACGTGTATAAAATTATATTTATTTCTATAACAGCACTTTTTGCTATGCATTCCCACGCACAACAAATTCGCATTCCGGGTGATAGTAGCTTGGATGGTTATTTTGGCAATCCTGTAAAAGGATACGTTACCTGTGTTGGGAGTTTTGCTGAATTAAGAAGAAATCATTTTCATGGAGGCCTAGATATCCGCACCGGAGGTAAAATAGGGGTGCCGCTTTATGCAGCAGCAGATGGATATATTTCAAGGATTAATATTTCAGCTTATGGATATGGAAATAGCTTATACATTGATCACACCGTGGGCTATACCACTGTTTATGGACACATCAGCAAGTTTGCCCCTAAAATTAAAGACTGGATTACCAAGGTACAGTATCAGGAGGAGTTAAGTGAAATTGAAGCCTATCCCAAAAAAGATGTTATACCCGTAAAAAAAGGGGAACTCATTGCGTATTCAGGTAATTCGGGTGGAAGCAGTGGACCGCACTTGCATTTTGAAGTGCGCGAAACCGCCAAAGAAGCACCAACAAACCCCTTGTTATTTGATATGAATATCACGGAAAAACTTGGGCCCAAATTTCTGTCCGTTTATTTACATACCTATAATGCGCATTTCTTGCGCACCGAAGGATCGCTTCCATATACCTATATTGGTATACCCAGGAATATTACCAAAACAGTTGCCCCCGGCAAATATGCCCTTTCAGCCAGAATACGCGATTACTTTCAAAGCTATGGAGAAAACATGGGTATCAATTACCTAGAAATGCTAACGGATGATTCCGTGTTTTTTCAAATGAGCATTGAACAATTTACGTTTGAGCAAACCCGTGCTTTAAATAGTGTGATCGATTATGCGATGTATAAAAAAAGTGGATTAATGGCTTATCGCTTCTTTAAAGATGAAGGCAATATGTTGCCTTGGTATCCCAAACATGGTCCTGAGTATGGCATAATAGATTTAAAGGCCAACCAGAAGAAACCCTTAAAAATCACGCTGCGTGCATATGATGTAAACATGAAAAAGACGGAAATTAGTTTTTTTCTAAAAGCAGATTCAAGTGTAGCATCAAAAATGGTCCTCCAGAACGACACCCCTAATATGCCTTTGGTTTATTATCATATGGATTTTTTTGACCATGGCTCCGGCTACTCACTCTTAATTAAAAACCACACCTTGTATAACTCAATGTACTTGCAGCGTACTCTTGGTTCAAATAACTATGGCAAAACCATTTCTGTATACAATAAAAAAATCCCATTTCACAAACCCATTAAAGTGGGTCTTTATGTTAATTATGCAGGAGGTCAAAATCTAAATAAATTCTATATCCGTCAAAATGGCAAGGGCATTAACACCGCCCGCTCAGGCAAATGGCTTTATGCAGACGCCAAGTATGCAGGCACTTATAGCATTGGGCTCGATTTAAAAATACCCTACGTAAAAGCCTATTCCATGGGCTATAAAGGATTCTTTAAATTCGCTATTTCTGACCGAGAATCTGGAATTAAGGTATATCGTGCAGAGGTGGATGGTAAATTTATGGCCATGACCTTTGATGGTAAATATGCCCGATTAACCGGAAAGGCTACTGCAGAACGATTTGGCAAAGGCAAACATACTTTTGTTTTAACTGTTGAAGATAAAGCAGGAAACATAAATACATCAAAATACATTTTTTACTTATGACATTAAACGAAGGAGATAAAGCACCCCATTTTGAAGGAGCCATCGAAGATGGGACTATTATAAAACTTACTGATTTCGCAGGCAAAAAATTGGTATTGTACTTCTACCCGAAAGATGATACCCCAGGTTGTACAGCAGAATCGTGTGACTTGCGCGATAATTACAAGCGTCTTTTAGCACAAGGTTATGAAGTATTGGGTGTGAGCCCAGATGACACCAAAAAGCACGCGAAGTTTATAGCGAAATATGATTTACCTTTTCATTTGTTAGCAGATACAGAGAAAAAAGTACTCAATGACTATGGGGTTTGGGCAGAAAAGAAAATGTATGGACGAACCTACATGGGTGTAGTTCGCACTACGTTTATCATTGATGAAAAAGGGGTGATTGAAGAAATTATTCGAAAAGTAAAAACGAAAGAGCACAGTAATCAAATTTTGCCTTCTCTGTAGAATTCCGTTCATATAATTTGATGCTCAACTTCTTCTTTTTGTTATAAATTTGTCCCATGCGAATTTTATTCTTACTCAGCTTTGGCTTGCTTTTATTTGCTTGCTCCAATAGTTCGAACCGAGGTGAAACCTTAAAAATTGAAATAGCCAAGCTGGAATCCATGGATACGGCCTCTATTGTATTGAAAAACAAATACCAGCAATTCTATTATCAGCACCCAAAAGATAGTATCAATTCTAAATACCTACTCGAAATAGCTCGCTATTACCAGAGTGAAACTAAGCACATGGACAGTGCTCAGTTTTACTCAAAAGAGGTTTTCACAACCTTTGGACAAAGTGCTAGTGCAGCAGAAGCGATGCTGATGTATGCAACCTTGCAAAAGGAATTGAGTGATCGTGTGCATTGGTACAAGAAAACACAACAAACCTATCCAACAACAAAATCTGGAGAGGATGCTTTAATCACCTTAGCGATAGATTTAGAGAATCGCAAAATGAATGATGAGGCAGTTAAATACTATGAAGAATATTTGGCGATTTATCCCAATGGCGTACATCAGAAAGATGCAGAATTCAGCATTAAATTCATGGGAAGGTTAGATGATTTTATTCGGCAAGCCGAAAAGAAAAACTAACGCTCAAAGCGACATTTAACCTCTTACTAAAATTATTGTCATGTTAAATGAAGGGTTTATAGAAAAACCACGTCTAATGAAATAATAAGCTAGACTTAACATCAATTTAATACCTAAGTAACCGTTGACCAACCTACTCAAGCATATCAATTCATTTGAACCCATCACTTTAGATGAGATGGATCAAGTGGCTTTAATGAAAAGGGTGGACACCAAATTTGTAGTAAGGGTGAACCAACTGCCTTCCATTCTAGATGCAATCCATCATACCTACCAAGTACTTGAAATTAAAGAGAATCGGTTAATGCAATATTTCACCTCTTATTTTGATACAGAAGGTTTTCAATTTTATAATAATCACCATAGAGGGCGAAAAAAAAGAGCTAAAGTTCGCCTCAGAGAATACATCAATAGCAATATAAATTTCATTGAAGTAAAACAAAAGAATAATAAAGGTCAGACCATCAAAAGGCGAATTATATCCCCCAAAATGGCATCCTTGGGGAACATGGATTCTATTAATACATTTTACACCAAAATACTTGGACATAATATCGACCTAAAGCTTGTCATCTGCAATGAGTTTGATCGTTTTACATTGGTTAATGTGGCAGAACAGGAACGCATAACCATTGATACCAACATAAAATTCAACGGTAAGTTGTGGAATCAAGAACTGGCAATTATTGAACTTAAGCAGAAAAAGTTCAATCGCAATTCTTCCATTTTTCACCAGCTCAAAGCATTACAAATACACCCTGCCAGTATCAGTAAGTATTGCCTTGGCATGAGCACAGCTTACCCATCCCTTAAAACCAACAATTTTAAACCTGTTTTTCGAAACATCATTAAAAATATAGCATAATATGAATGAATTCTTAGGCATACCTATTTTTGACAACGATATCTACAAGATGTTGTTCCGTTTTTTCCTCAACATCACATTCTTGAGTATTATTATTCGGGGTTTATACTATTCCACAAGCCGAAGGAAAGACTTCCTGTTCACCTATTACATGATTGGAATAATTGTGTTTTTCATCTGCTTTACACTCAAGAAATTTGAACTAGATCTAGGCATGGCCTTAGGCCTTTTTGCCATTTTCGGCATTATCCGTTATCGAACGGATACTGTTGAAATTAAAGAGATGACTTACTTATTTATAGTCATCGGAGTTTCAGTTGTGAACTCATTGGCAAATCAAAAAATGAGTTATGCTGAGATCATTGCTAGCAACTTAATAATTATTGGGCTACTCTATTTTATTGAAAAGAAATGGCTGCTTCAAACAACAGAATTTAAAAAAATACAATATGATAACATCAAAAATATCAAACCAGAAAATCATACATTACTGAAAGCAGACTTAGAAGAACGCACTGGTCTTTCGATTAGCACAATAGAGATATTAGACATTGATTTTTTAAAAGACAGTGCAAACCTTAAAATATCTTACTTTATTAAATAATGAAAATACAATCATATATCCTGGCAATTGCTGTCTCTATCATTGGGGTAACTCCACTGTCTGCTCAGACGGGTACATATTATACCATTCGTGACTTTCAAACATGGAGCTCAGCCACTTTAGCCTATAAGCTCAATAAAAAGGTAAAACTTGGCATTTCCCAGGAACTTCGATTAGAAAACAACACCTCAGAAGTAGACAAATACTTTACGGAAGGTTTCTTTACCTACAAAATAGCAAAGCCATTAAAGCTTGGTGCAGAACTTCGTTTTATACGATCCAATGACAATGAAGGTAAAGTTCAAGGCTATGAAAACCATTTAAGACATGCACTAAACGCTCAGTTCAGTCATAAAGTGAATCGATTTGAGTTCAAATACAGATTTCAGTATCAAAGTAGCAAAGAGATGGGCCAAACAGCCTCTATCAATAATGACCCTACTAAAAAATTGAGGCTTAAAGTTGGCGGAGCGTACAATATAAAAAAATGGAAAATTGACCCGGTTCTTTCTGGCGAGATTTTTAGAACCATTGGAACGAATGGGGCCTTTAGTAAAATAAGAGGAACCATTGGAACTAGTTATGAGACAAAGAAAGCAGGAGAATTGAGCTTCTTTTTTAGAATGGAAAAAGAGCTTAATAAGAGCTACCCGCAATTGACGAACGTAATTGGCTTCAACTACCAATACACCTTAAAAAGAAAAAAGAAATGAAAAGAGTATTAATAAATATTTCAATTGCTGCACTACTTTTTATCGTTGTACCTGGTTGCAAAAAACAAATTTTTGTAGCAGATAGTGATGTTATTGTCAATTCTGCCAGTCATTCCAATGGATTTCCTGCAAATTATAAAATCGTTTTTGATGAATCAAAAGTGAACCGTCTCGAGTTCATTTTTACTTCAGCTGAATGGCAGGCCATGCAAACTGACTTAAGCACGAAACAAAGAGGTGGAGGACCTCCTGGACAGTTTAATGATGAAAATCCAGACTATTTTCATTGTATTGTAAGGTTCAATGATTTAGTATGGAACAATGTGGGAATTAGATATAAAGGCAATTCCTCCCTTAATGCACGAAGTGGCAAACTTCCTTTGCGCTTAAAATTTGATAAATGGGAAGATGAGTTTCCAGAAATTCAAAACCAGCGGTTCTACGGTTTTAAAGACCTTTCTTTAAGCAGTAATTATAATGATGCCGCATTGATGCGAGAAAAGTCTGCCTGCGATGTATTTAGAGATTTTGGGGTTCCAGCAGTACGAACCGTATTTTACGAAATTTATATAGACAATGGTTCTGGGACCTTAGAATACTATGGATTATATACGGTCCTCGAAATGGTAGACGATACCTTTCTAGATGATTGGTTTGGCAGTAATTCGGGCAACTGCTATAAACCTGATGGCGATGGAGCACAATTTGCCGCAAGTAATTTTACACTGAATGATTTTGAGTTAAAGACGAATGAAACTATAGCGGACCGAAGTGAAATCCAAGAAATGTATGACATTTTACATTCTTCTTTACGTACTTCGGATGCTGCACAATGGAGAAGTAATTTAGAAAGGGTGTTTGATGTAGATGGGTTTCTTAAATACTTGGCGGTAAATAACACCATTCAAAACTGGGATACGAATGGTAAAATGAGCCATAATTATTATCTCTATCACGATCCAAAAGATGGATTAATTAAATGGATTGTATGGGATAATAATGAAGCGTTTCAAACGGGTAAACAAGGTGGTGCAGTATCGTTGAGCATGTCCGAAGTTGGCACAGACTGGCCTTTACTCAGCTTCTTGATTGCGGATAATACATATGAAGCAACCTATAAGACCCATATCAAGTCATTTATTACTTCATCTTTTGCAAGTAGTAGAATGAGTGGAATTTATACCAGTCAACAATCTCTATTGACCAGCTCTGCCACAGCAGAACGCAGTGGGTATAGCTATGTAAATGGGATTGGCAACTTCAACTCAGCAGTCTCTGCATTGCAAAGCCATAATACGACCCGTATAAGTGCTGCAAGCGCTTATGCTCAATAGGAAATTAGTGCCTGAGCAAGATGTATTACTTCCATAGCCTCTTTCACATCGTGCACTCTAAGAATATCCGCTCCGTTCATTAAAGCTGTCATGTGCAAGGCAGTTGTGCCGTTCAGTGCTTCCTCGGCCTTAACTCCCAAGGTTTTGTGAATCATTCCCTTACGTGAGATCCCCACTAGCAATGGTTTATTTACCATTTGTTTAACAATGCGTAATTCACGCATGAGTTGAAAATTATGCGCTTGTTTTTTCCCAAAACCAAAACCAGGGTCGGCACACCAAGAGGTAATTCCTTTTTCGACAAATTCAATATCTTTTTGCATTAAGTAATACGCTACTTCTCGTGTCACGTCATCATAAGTTGGGCTCTTTTGCATATCTGCTGGCATCCCTTTTTTGTGCATGGCCATATACCCGACCTGTGTTTCAGCTACTAAATCTAGCATGCCCAGATCATCTCCAGCACTAATATCATTGATAAAATCTGCTCCTTCAGCAATAGCAATTCGTGCTACTTCAGTGCGATACGTATCTACTGAGATTGCTGCTTTTAGATCCATTTGAGTCAAGCACTTTAATCCAAAGGCGATTGCTTCGCACTCCTGTTTTAGCGGTATTTCTTTTGCACCTGGGCGGGTGCTCATTGCACCTAAATCTATAAAAGCAGCACCCTCTTTAATCATTTGAATCGCTTTGGTTTTAATTTCAACTTCTGTGTTTGCTCTACTGCCCTCAAAAAAGGAATCTGGGGTAACATTTATAATACCCATGGCAACAGGTTGATTAAATGACCATAACTCTCCTTTAGATTTTAATTGAAACTGCACTTATCTGCTTTAGATTTTTATCTTTGCAAAGGTAAGAAAGCACATGACAGAAACGCAATTAGAAAAAACAAAAACGCAGTACTTGGAACAGGTAGAGCGTTGTAAAAATATTTTCGTTAAGAAGAACCACGATTACGGGACTGCTTGGAGAATTTTGCGTGGCACCTCATTAACCGATCAAATCTTTATCAAAGCACAGCGCATTCGAAGCATTGAAGAAGCAGGTAGCAGTAAGGTAAACGAAGGAATAGATAGCGAATTCATCGGAATTGTGAACTATGCTATCATTGCCCTAATTAATTTGGAATTAAATTCAGACGAAGAGATTAGTAATGCAGAATTGGTAGATGCCTACAACAAACACGTGAATGATACGTTAAATCTGATGCTAAATAAGAATCATGATTATGGAGAGGCTTGGCGCGAAATGCGTGTTAGTTCTTTAACCGATCTTATTTTAATGAAGATTTTACGTACGCGCCAAATCGAAGATAACGATGGTCAAACATTAATTTCAGAAGGATTGGATGCGAACTATCAGGATATGATTAATTATGCCATTTTTGCTTTAATCCGCTTAAATGAATCAGAACAAGCATAACTTTGTTTATTAATAAAATAGAAGATGAAATACATCAATTATATATTTAGATTTTTAGTAGGAGCCTTATTTATTTTTTCAGGTTTCATAAAAAGCAATGACACCAAAGGCTTTGCTATAAAATTGCACGAATATTTTGAAGTCTTTGCCAAAGACGCACAGGCAAATCAAGATACTTTCTCCATTCATTTTAAAAGTGTCTATCATGAAGGATCATATGCAATTCCCTTGTATGAAAAAGAAACGAGCAAGACCTATTCCATACAAACATCACTAACAGGCGACCGTTATGATATACTTCCAGATACTATGGAAGATTTAGATGAGAATTACGTTGAAATGGGTGAAATGGCGGTGAATTATTTGCAGGCTACCAACAGCATTTTGCGCGACTCCATGTATGCACCAAACGACTCGGCTTATGCTGGTTCGGTAACAGTAACCGCTTCAATTGCTGGTAAAGTAGTGCACACCAAAACCCATCAATTAGACTTGCTACCCACTGAGATAATGGAGGCCATTGATGTTAAATCCTATTTAAAAACAAGCAGTTGGTTGGTTGGATTCTTTGAAAAAATGGGTGGTTATGCCACCGCATTGGCCATGTTTATTTGTCTATTAGAAATACTTTTAGGCATTTGGTTGTTGTTGGGCATTAAGCCAAAATTAACCGTTTGGTTATTGTTATTACTTACTTTGTTTTTTACATTCCTTACCTTCTATGCGGCTTACTACAATAAAGTAACCGACTGCGGCTGCTTTGGAGACTTTATTAAACTAAAACCTTGGGAAACCTTTCAAAAAGATGTTGTACTCACCATCATGATCCTATTCTTGTTCTTTTCATACAAGTATATCAACCCCATCTTTTCATCCAAATTTGGCACAACATTAACTATAGTACTCATGGGTATTTGTACCTTGTTTATGGCTTATTCATATTTATATTTACCTGTTTTTGATTTCTTGCAATATAGTGAGGGCAGTGATTTAAGAGAAAAAACCTCTTACCCCAAAGGAGTTCTAGAACAAGACATTGTTGAGCGTACTTACCTATACAAAAATGGTGAGGGTAAAGAATTTGAATCCAAATGGAGTTCGAAAACAAATCTGTTTGAACCAAAACCAGGACCAAACGATCAATTTGTTAAAACAATGAGTGAGCAGGTTATCGAAAAAGCATATGTTCTGCCTATACATGACTTTGAAAATATTACAAGTCCTTGGGGCAACGACATTGCTGATACGCTACTTCAAAATAAGGGGTTCACTTTACTGGTACCATCTGTTTATGTAGATGAAGTGCATAAAAACGCTCCTGCAAAAATCAATGCGCTATATAACGCATGGCAAACTACAGGAAATGCCTTTTATGCACTAACTTCTTCTGGTCAGCCTGAAATACAAGCGTATAGAGAAAAATACAAGACCCCTTACATGTATGGATCAGCAGATAACAAGTTGTTACTTTCGATGATACGTTCGAACCCAGGACTTATTTTAATAAAAGATGGTAAGGTTATTAAGCGATGGTGTTTTAGATCATTGCCTACAGCCGAAAAGCTACTCAGTTACACTAAATAATTTTGCGCGGGTTTTTAAAGAAAATATCGCAAGGGCTGCTCATATTATGGGGAGTAGTTACCCTAGTTTTCTTTTTATTACTGCTCTTACCGGATCCTACCACTTTGGCTGCAGGTCAACGGAGTGATATCATGAGCCAAGAAGCCATTAACAAGGAATTTGGCCTGGACAAACCTGCACACATTCAATATTTGTTATATCTAAATGACCTGTCTCCCATTTCTTATTACACTGAAGAAACTGCCAAAAGCAAGAACATAAGAGGTTTCAAAGTAATTCCAACGGGCAACTCAGGCATATACCTCAAAGCACCCTATATGCGTAGATCATTTCAATACAAAAAGAAAGTGAGTCAAATAATCGGTGAAGCTTTGCCTGGGACACTTCTGTTAGCTTTAACTAGTTTACTTATTGCTAGTTTTATAGGTATTATTTTAGGCACAATTGCTGCGCTAAAGCAGGGGCACTGGTTAGATAAAACCATTATGATCGTTTCAAACATTGGAATATCATTTCCCAGTTTTCTAGTAGCCATAATTTTTGCTTGGTTCTTTGGATTCCTCCTAACAAAATACACAGGATTAAGCATGTCAGGAAGTATGCGCAGTTTGAATCCATTGGGAACGAGTTACGATATTGAATGGAAAAATCTTATTCTTCCTGCTTCCGCCTTAGCCATTCGTATTATTGGCATCATAACACAGCTTACGCGTTCTTCGGTAATTGCGGTTATAAAGCAAGAGTTTATACTTACGGCAAAAGCCAAGGGGTTGAGTTCTATTCAAATAATTAAGAAGCATGTATTAAAAAATGCATTAAATCCAGTAGTAACGGCCTTGTCAGGTTGGTTTGCCTCGCTGCTTGCAGGTGCATTTTTTATTGAATACATTTTCAACTGGAAAGGCTTGGGAAAAGTAACCATCGAGGCAGTTCAAAACTCAGATATTCCGGTAGTTATGGGTGGCATCATTTTTACGGCATGCATTTTCATTGTTGTAAATATAATGGTAGATTATATTTATACTTTGCTTGATCCACGTGTTAAAATATGAAGCACAATCGTTATTTTATTATTGGACTTCCAGGTTCAGGTAAAAGTACCTTAGTTAATCAATTTATTGGAGTTAAAAAAAACGACTTAGATGAAGCATTAACACTTGACTATAACACCACACATAATAATTCATTAACCATCCATGAAATTTTCAACGATTTAAGCCATTTAGAGTTCAGAACATTAGAACGAAAACGATTAAAAAGCATAATGCCGGAAATTCAACTGATTTCTTGCGGTGGTGGCACACCATGTTACTTTGACAACATAGATTACATGCTAGCAACTGGTGTAGTTCTATGGCTTCAAACACCTTTAGAATTGATTCTTCAACGGATCGCAAAATCGGGAAGGCCTATACCAATCTTAGCAGGGCAAAACAGAAAAAATCAACCCGCTGTTAACTTGGCTGAACTTTTAGAAAATAGACGTTCATTTTACAAACGTGCGCATTATCACATGAATGAAATTGAAATGCTTGAATATTTAGCCAAGGTGTTCAAGAAATAAAAATGTTAGTGGCTTACTAAAAAAAACGAGGAAACCGCTTGTATATAAACATATTTACTGCTTATATTTGAATAGATAATATTGAGAAACCAAATTAAACCACCATTATGAATAAATCAGACTTAATTGACAAAATGGCTAATGATGCCAAAATCACTAAAACGCAAGCTTCTGCAGCACTCAATGCTTTTATTGAAGGAACCTCTCAAGCATTGAAGAAAGGTGAAAAGGTAATCTTAGTTGGTTTTGGTACATATTCTGTAAATAGACGTGCATCCCGTATGGGAAGAAACCCTCAAACTGGCCAAGAAATTAAAATTGCAGCCAAGAATGTTGTGAAATTCAAAGCTGGAAGCGATCTAAGCAAAAAAGTAAATTAAACAAAAAACTACCTTGATTTAAAGGTTTCCTTGGGGAAACCTTTTTTTATGCAAAAAAGTAAAAATCATCCGGAAAATCTAGCTCTGAAAGAAAAGCTACGTGCGCTAAAAAGTGCAGATATCGACACCATAGCTCATGCTATTGCAGCAGAAGAGACTCAAAAAACAGATTGTACAACCTGTGGTAAATGCTGCCAAACTTTGCAACCCCCTTTTACTCAAAAAGATATTAAACGAATTGAAACTGAGCACACTTCTATTATTGAACTGTTGGTATTAGACCCGTCAAATCAACAGTATTATTTAAAGCAAAGTCCCTGTCACTTTTTCCATGACAACAAATGCAACATCTATAATGAAAGGCCTCAAGCTTGTGCGGACTACCCACATTTACATCAGCCCCATTTTAAATATCGAATCAATACTACTATGGATAACTATGCTGTATGCCCTATTGTTTATTATACTATAGAACGACTTAAGGTAGCGTTAGGTGTTTGTTGAAAACATTGCAAAAGGGGCATCCATTTGCCCTAACCTTTGTTGTTACTTTGTAAGAGGAAAGCATGACACAGTACGAGGAACTATTAGCCTATATCCGTGATAACGGAACACCGAAAACCGATAGAACGGGTACAGGAACCGTAAGTATTTTTGGCGCTCAACTTAGATTTAATTTGAATGAAGGCTTTCCACTTATTACAACCAAAAAAGTTCATTTGCGATCCATCATCCACGAATTGTTGTGGTTTATCAAGGGGGAAACCAACATTAAATATCTAAAAGAAAATAACGTGCGTATTTGGGATGAATGGGCCGATGAGAATGGTGATTTGGGACCGGTGTATGGGAAACAATGGCGTAGCTGGCCCAAACCCGATGGAACTAGGATTGATCAACTGCAACAAGTGATTGATGCGTTAAAAACGAATCCCGATAGCCGCAGGATTATTGTTTCGGCATGGAACGTTTCGGAATTGGATCAAATGGCATTAATGCCTTGCCACTCTTTCTTCCAGTTTTATGTAGCAGAAGGAAAATTAAGCTGTCAATTATATCAACGAAGCGCAGATATGTTTCTTGGGGTACCGTTCAACATTGCTTCATATGCCTTGTTAACGATGATGATTGCCCAAGTATGTGGCTTAAAGCTAGGTGACTTTGTGCACACCTTTGGTGATGCGCATATCTATAGTAATCACCAAGAACAAGTTGCATTGCAGTTAAGCAGAGATGCACGACCCTATCCAAATATGAAAATCAATCCAGAAATTAAAGACATTAATGATTTCACCATTGAGGACTTTGTCCTTGAAAACTACGAGCCACATCCTGGCATTAAAGCTCCAGTAGCGGTTTAATATGTATTTAGAACTTACTTTTAATTTAAACGAGCCTATTACTGAAAATGGTGAAATTGTTGCTGCGTTGTTGAATGATTTGAATTATGAAACCGTACAAGACGAAGGTCTTATCAAAGCCTATAAACCCGGTGAAGAATACAGTTTAAAAGGAATAAAAGCAGAGCTCACTTCTCTGCTGGATTTGGGTTTATGTGCCCCAAAATACGTTCAGAAAATTATTGAGAAAAGTAATTGGAATAAAGTATGGGAAAGTAATTTTAACCCTGTTGAAATTAATGGCATCTGTCATATTAGAGCCAATTTTCATGAACCTATCAATGATGGACTAATGGAAATCGTAATCACTCCAAAGATGAGTTTTGGCACTGGGCATCATGCAACCACGGCACTCATGATTGAGGCCCTGGATGAGTTAACTTTGACAAACCTAAGATGCCTTGATATGGGAACAGGCACTGGTATTTTAGCCATATTCTCAATTAAAAAGGGTGCTCATTCTGTACTGGCAATTGACAATGATGAATGGTGTGCAACCAATACGCTTGAAAATATAACTATCAATAAAGTAGCGGATAAAATTGACGTTGTACATGGCGATGCATATCACTTGGACCAAGAATCTAAGTTTGATTTGATCATAGCGAATATTAATCGCAATATTTTAATGGCAGATATGGACACCTACGTACATAAGTTAAAAAAAGGCGGCACCATTCTATTCAGTGGATTTCATCAAGAAGATGTAGCCCTTCTTGAATCTCATGCAAATGAATTGGGATTAAAATTAGACCGCAGCGCAGAACGCGACACTTGGGTGTGCTTACGTTTCATTAAAGTTTAAAAAGTTTCCAATAAACCTAGAAGCAAGATTAATGCTTTTTTTGCGCCTAATAAGGCAATAAGCATGTTTAGTTATTCAACATCATTGGCATAATGAGCATTTCAATTTCCTCATTTTCCTCGTTGTCAGATGGAACCATAATTCCAGCTCTATTTGGCGCACTCAATTTAAGAAGTACTTGATCCGTATCAAAATTGCTCAGCATATCTACTAAGAACTTACTGTTGAAGCCTATTTCTAAATCCGCACCATCAAACTCACATGCAATACGCTCTTGCGCTTCGTTTGCCAATTCTAAATCTTCAGCAGAAATGGTCAACTCACTCCCAATAATTCCCAATCTTACCTGATGCGTAGTCTTATTTGAGAATATAGAAATACGTCTGGTTGTGCTTAACATACCTGAACGTTCTATTGTTAAGGTTTGATCATTATCTTTAGGAATAACCGCATTGTAATCTGGATAGCGCTCTTCAATTAGCCTACAAATCAATTGTAAGTTACTAATGCTAAAAGATACGTTTGAATTATTGAAAGCAATTTCAATTTCATCATCTGAGTTGGGCACAGCTGATTTTAAAAGATTCAATGCCTTCTTCGGTATAATAAAACTAGACTCTACACCCGGTTTAATGTCTGAGCGGGTGAATTTCACTAAACGGTTTGCATCTGTTGCCACAAAATTGATATGGTCCGCGAACAACTCTACAAATACACCGGTTAAATTCTGTCTTAAATCGTCTGTACTTGTAGCAAACAATGTTTTGGATATTGCTCTAGACAATAATTTAGCTGGCATGTTAAATGAACCGGTAGATTCGATATCGCTAATTTTTGGATAATCATCTGCACTAAGGCCCGCTAATTTAAAACGCCCATTTGCTGTGCTTAATTCAATATTATAATTCGCTGGATCTACGGTAAAAGTAACTGGTTGAGATGGCAAACTACGCAACGTTTCAATAATAAGCTTAGAAGGTACTGCAACAGAAATACTGTCTTTTGATTGCACTTCCATACTTGTTGTCATACTTGTTTCCAAGTCAGTTGAACTTATGGTTAATTTACTTTCTTCAATTTTGAATAGAAAGTTTTCGAGTATAGGCAAGACAGGCTTAGAAACAACTGCTCCGTTTACGAGCAATAATCGTTCGAGTAAATCTTGTGAGGGTACTATAAATTTCATCGCCTTATTTGTTTACAATTATAATCCACAAGATTATGGAAAATTCTAGAATCTATCTCAACATTTTGGTTAAGATTATGCACATTTTACGCTAAAAAGCAGGGTACTGGTGATTAATTCGTTCTTAATTGCACGTATTCAACCGAACTATTCTTTCCGCCCTATCATTTCCTTACCTGCAGGAACATCAATTTTGTCTCCTTTTTCTTCTAAAATGGGAAACCCATTTAAATTGGGCTGTCCAGCTTCCACCCAAGCGCTGAACCATAAACTACCTAAAAACAACACCGATTTAGTCATGCGTTCTTGCACCATATCGCCCATTAGGTTGTTATAAACATTGCAGAACGGAATACTATAATCGCGTTTGGTATTATAGTCTGTACTTACAAAAGTGTATTT
The DNA here is from genome assembly GCA_943788195.1 of uncultured Bacteroidia bacterium. Classification (GTDB taxonomy): domain Bacteria; phylum Bacteroidota; class Bacteroidia; order NS11-12g; family UBA955; genus CALSPH01. Next base: position 882,858 of record CALSPH010000001.1, on the reverse strand, counting down.
ATGCTCTTCCTTAACCAGTTCGGTTGCCTTGCGTTCTAAAGCCAATACTGAATCAACTAGAAAATGACTGCGTTCCAATGCTTTCCAAATGGAGTCTATTGGATTCATGAAGAACTGCGCTTTGCCCACAAAAAAATTATAACTGCTATCAAATAAAGGCGGCAACCTGCTCTCCCATAATGCATGGATTCCATGCTGATTGGTTTTCTGTCCGTTGTAATTGGAAGTGGTATGCAAAGGCACATGAAGATCCCCCACATAATGGCCCAAGTCCGATGAAAGTTTAAGAATACTTTTTGTCTTTTCTTCCTTACTTTTAGAGGTGTCTGCAAATGCCCAAATCAATTTTTTGTAGGCAAAAAATACATGCCAAGGCACAATTCCATTTGCCTTTAAACTGTCTTCTGAATACAAGGCAACTGCTGCCTTCCAATAATGCGGCAATGTATCAAAAGGCAAGGCTTGTTCATAATGATCCCCATCCAAATAATGCCGGCACGCCTCACCTTTCATCAAATATCTTCTCCGGTCTGCATCTACAGCATGTTCTGTGATATACCGAATATTGGCTTTATAAAAGCCGATTAATGGAGGCGGTAAGGTAAATGTGGCCAATCGATTGATTCCCTTATGCGCATAAAAACCCCATGAATTTCCTAGTAAAGGAATGCAAATTAAAAGGAATAAAAGGACCCCTCCTTTTTTCATCCTTCTGTAATCATTAAATATCGCTTAACTGTTTCCTCCATCCCAAGTTCTAGGGCATCGCTTATCAGAGCGTGACCGATAGAAACTTCTTGTACATTGGGTACTTGGTTTAAAAAATTTTGCAAATTGTTCAAGTCCAGATCATGTCCAGCATTCACTCCCATATTTAATTCGGCAGCTCTTCGTGCAGTTTCTGCATAACCGCGAATAACTTTATGAGCTGTATCACGTTCAAAGGCTTGAGCATAACTCTCAGTATACAATTCGATACGACTCGCTCCTGTAGATGCCGCAGATGAAACTAAATCCGGGTTTGGGTCTAGGAATAGACTGGTCCGGATTCCTGCATCATTAAACTTAGCGACCACTTTAGTTAATTCACTTTGGTATTTCATGGTATTCCAACCATGATTGGAAGTAATCTGCTCTGGATCATCGGGTACAAGAGTTACTTGATCTGGACGGACGTCTAGCACCATTTTACAAAAATCGTCACTTGGGTATCCTTCAATATTAAACTCAACATCCAATGCTTCTTTAAGCAAATAAACATCTTGCTTTCTTATATGGCGCTCATCGGGTCTTGGATGCACCGTTATACTTTTTACGCCCCAGTTTTGAATCCGTAAGGCCCATTCCTGCACATTTGGATTATTAAGACCTCTTGCATTGCGCAGTGTGGCTAGTTTATTTATGTTTACGCTTAATATTGTCATATTACCATGTGTATCTTATTTGTACTCTTCCTAAAGGCCTGAAATTTAATTGATCTAAGGTAGATTTTCGTTCATTTTTCTCAACAGTGATCTTTGTCCATACAGTAAAACGTCTAAAAGGCTTTGCTGTAAGCACCAAGTAGGTGCGAAATCCTTGACCATACATAGCAGGTATGCTGAACGCATAGAGTACATCATTTTCATAGGCGTATATTCTAGAATCAAAATCTGGTGTGTTAAATACAGTATAACGTCCCACTATTTTCCACTTTCCTTTTTTTGATTTATACCCCAAATCGGCAAAAACTAAATTGCCTAACACATTCTTTTCCTTGTTTTTCAAATGCACCACTTCTGCGCGAAATGCAGTAGCCATATGCCCCGGTTTATCTCGATCAAAATGATACCTGAAATTCCATCGTTGATTTAATTGCTGCTGCTTGGTTTTACTTTCCGTGGTGTAATTGTCTGAGAACAATGTACTTCTGGCCCTTAGATAGTGATGACTGTATTTCGTGAAATCCTGCTTCACTTCCGCGAAATAATCCTGCTGATACCCAGTTGCATCATCTCTAAAACGCAACCAAGGAAATGAAACAACATCTGCAAAAACAGAAAGCTTCCATTTGCGATAGATCTCATATTGTAGGGCCAGGTAAATAGCTTGTTCATTAGTAGGTGTCGTCTGTTCACCCCATGCTGTGCTAAAAATGCTGTGGTAGTCTTTCGGAAAACTCCGATAGTGGATATTGGCACTCCATGGTTTATTTAAGGCAATCAGAGCTCCGTGGGTCATTGCAGGATTTTTTTGAAAATCATTCCCTGAAATCTCCCCGTAAAACATCCCATTCTTAACATTTCCTTTATAGTCAAATCCAATATTCAGCAATTGATTCCCAGAAAAACGATGCACGGCATACGGTTCGGATCGTTTTCTAAAAGGCACCGAAAACTGCTGCACTGCTCCCGTAAAACCGATGCTCCAAGAATTGATTTGTTGGGAATAATGGCCCCCGATTATATCAATTTGTTGATTGTCTTTTCTACTCAAATCGCGCAGTGTTCTTACGTAACCGAAATTATTCAAACTACCTGCTTGGCCATCATCCCCAATAACTACATTTTCATAATTTCGACTCACAAACCCTGTAATATTGGCCTTCTTACTCAAGTTAATTCGTGCAGCTGCGCCTCTTAAGAATTGGTTCTCATTAACCGATCGATAGGCTCGAATGCCTTCTCGTGCCCGAAATGACTTTAACACCAAAGATGATTTACCAAAGCTTAATCCACTGCTAAATGTAAGTCCTTGCCCAAAATTCACCTGAAAATCTCCCAAGGCCAAGCTATGCAAGATTTTTCCCTTCGGTTGGATAAAAGCATGCGCAGATAAAAAACCCGACTTCAGCCCATTTTCTGATACAGGCCATAACTCCCCCGCATCTTTCTCAGCAGTTATTCCAAAACTATACTTCCCAGGCATTCCATATTTATGTCTCAGTAATGTGCGCATGCCATCGCCTAAAATGCGTGAACTATCCGTTGGGTTTACGGGTTGGAGATGACTGATATCTGTGTACTGGCCCAAAATAATTAGGTCATGCCGTCCCTCCTTGAGCAACTGGCTTAATTTGCCAACACGCTGTTCTTTAATGGATACATATGGCAGGATGAGCTGAATGTAATCAGGTGTAAAGGTGGGGATGCATTGCAGTTCATATATACTGATTAAGGCCCCGTAATTCTTTCGATGTTCTATAATAAGGTGAGCTCTTGTTCTGCCAATTAATGTAAATGCACTTAACTCGGCAAAACTTGCTTCATTTATGTTGATAGGGTTTCGTTTATAGCTGGCCACTTGATCATAGAGGTCTAAAAAATCAACACTGCGTGAGGTGTATTCCGCGTATTTCTCCATCAATTGATTGAAAGCTTCATCCTCAGTTTGGGCAATTCCATTTTGAAAATAAAACAGCAATAGCAGTATGATAACCTTCCTTACCAAAGATAGATGAGTGATGATTGAACTGAGCTACCCAATTGTTGGCGAAAGGCATAGGCAACGGTCCAATGAACTGGGCCAATGGGGAGTCTAAGACCGACATTTATCAAGTTTTCTTGATTACTAAAGCCCATCAACAGCGCCATTTTATCTTTTTGCAACTGCATACCCAAACCCAAACCCATTGTATTAATTTCATCGCTTCTTAACTCTCCTGTAAAAGTTAGACTTGGCATTGCACGATACGAAAGCCCCAAAGAACCCAGACCAGATATTTGACTATAAATGCGTTCCAATCGCTCATCAGAGCGATAAAAAACCTGGCGTATAGAAGCGCCTAATTGCAGCTTCTCATTGATCTTATAATAATACCCAATTGTAGCATTGACTGCATTTGCATCGCTATTTAAATATACAAACTCTCGAAAAAAATCAACACTGATGCCAATACCTTGCTTGTTATCAAGTGGTTTGGCTAAAGCAACGCTTATTTTACCAAAATTGTAAAAGCTGTTGCCAAAGTTATAAATGCCAACGCCTAAATTAATCTTCTTAAAGGGCGTAGCCACCTGTAATCCAGTTTCTAGAGATCTGCCGGCAAAATTCATTTTTTTTATATGGATACCGATTTGTGATGAATCCAACAAACCTAAATTGGCAGGATTGATATTGACGCTAAATAATTGATTAGTAGCGACACCTAAAACTCCCATGGAACTGTTATTAGCTCCTTGGTACTGCGCTTTAAGGATTGATGCCTCACTTAGAATAAGAACTATTAATAAGCAATATTGCTTCATCAAAACAAATATATAGGGGGAATAAAATAGTGCGCCTATACACCCATTACTTCTTTCTGAAACGCAAAAAATATTTGATTAACCCAGCTTTTCTCGTAATTCCACGAGAAACTTCTTTATGTCCATTAACCGTTCAGCTATCTCAGATTGAGATTCTACTTTGGTTTTATTGAGGGACAATTTTTGTTTTGCACCTGCCACTGTATGGCCTTGGTCTTTCACAAGAAACTTGATCTTTTGAATCTTATCGATGTCTTCTTGTGTATATTGCCGATTCCCCTTTTTATTGGTACGAGGCTTTAAATTGGGTATTTCTTTTTCCCAAAAGCGCAATGTACTCGCTGTAACGCCTAAATGACTGGCAACCTCACTAATTTTGTAGAAAAGTTTACCGTCTTGTAAAGCCATGAAATTAGTCGAATGATTTGTTTGGAGCAGAAGCTTGCTTTAACATCAACTCATACTCAGCATCAGTTAAATCATTGAAGAAATAAAAAGCTGGATTTTGATGAGCTCCATTTTTCTTTACTTCATAATGCAAATGGGGTGCAGTAGATTTTCCAGTACTTCCCACACTACCTATACGCTGACCACGTTTTACTTTTTGTCCAACTCTCACCATGGTTTTACTCATGTGCCCATACAATGTAGTATAACCATTACCGTGATCGATAATGATATGCAAGCCATAACCCCAAGCTCTGCGCTCAACGCGTTTTATAACTCCGTCTGCCGTAGCATTGATGGCACTTCCTCTAGGTGCAGTAAAATCGATACCCGCGTGTAATTTTGGGGTTCTATAAAAAGGATCAATTCGATATCCAAATCCACTCGCAATGCGCTTCAATTGTTTGTTAGAAACCGGTTGAATTGCAGGAATAGAAGCTAGATAGCTTTCTTTATCGTTAGCTAATGCAGCCAACTCTTTGTATGATTTCTTTTGAACTTCAAATTGACGATCCAAGGCATCCATTTTTTCTCGAATCGATTTGATTAGTTCGGCATCCGATAAACTGCTGTTATCCAAATATGCATATTTATCGGTACCACCAATACCCGCTTCCCTTATCTCATCCGAAATTGGATCAGCCTCATAAATAGAACGGTAAATTTCCTTATCACGCTCTGATAAATCATCAAAACGTTGATCAATTGAGCTCAATTGACTTTTAATTTGTGCGAGTTCATTCTTGTATTTAGCGTTTTGCATTTTAAGTGCAAGCTCTTTCGGAGAATCAATTCGATCTCTTAGTTGAAATGCAAATATAAAACCGACAATAACGCTAAGGCTTATAAAACCCAGTACTTTTAAGGTCATTGCAAAATAATTCCTCTCAGCTTTTTCGTAGCTAAGCGTCTTTTGATCAAAATAGTAATTCGCCTTTTTCTTCATATTACCTTTCTATTAACGCAGTTTACTTAAAAAAAGTATTTGTTTAGAATAAAACTGTGTAAAAATTTACCTTTGCCTCAGTCATAAACAAGCACCGTGCTAATAAGGGTGCAAATGTACAATAATTCTATATCAAATCAAAGTGAACGCAAGACAGAGCATGACCGCAAACGATATAAGACAAGCTTTTTTCGACTATTTCAAGTCAAAAGAGCATACGCTTGTCCCTTCCGCACCAATTGTAATAAAGGAAGACCCTACGCTGATGTTTACCAATGCGGGTATGAATCAGTTTAAGGACATCTTCACAGGCGACCGTAAAGCAAGCCAAACCCGAGTAGTGGATACCCAAAAGTGCCTGCGAGTAAGTGGTAAACATAACGACTTGGAAGAAGTGGGTGTGGATCATTACCATCACACCATGTTTGAGATGTTAGGCAATTGGAGTTTTGGTGACTATTTTAAGAAAGAAGCTATCGAAATGAGTTGGGAATTCCTGACTAAAGTGGTGCATATTGATCCATCCAGATTATACGCAACGGTATTTGAAGGGAATGATACGATACCATTTGATCAGGAAAGTTATGATTTATGGAAGGAACTCTTGCCTGAAGATCATATCATTTTAGGGAATGCAAAGGACAATTTTTGGGAAATGGGTGATGTTGGACCCTGCGGACCAAGCACCGAGATTCATTATGATAATCGGATAGAAACGGAGCGAAAAAGAAGTGCTGGGGCTGATTTAGTAAATAAAGACCACGAGCAAGTGATCGAAATATGGAATAATGTATTTATTCAATACAATCGGGCATCCGATCAATCCTTAAGCGCTTTACCTGAACAACATGTAGATACAGGCATGGGGCTGGAACGACTGGTTCGGGTATTGCAAGATAAACAAAGCAATTACGATACCGATATCTTCACACCGCTACTTCAGAAGATTGAAAGTCTGACAGGACTCAAGTATGGCGGCACACAAAGCAAAGAAGACATTGCTTTTCGTGTAATCGCTGATCACATCCGTGCCATTGCTTTTACCATTGCAGATGGGCAGTTGCCTTCGAATACGGGTGCGGGATATGTGATTCGAAGAATTCTTCGCAGAGCGATCCGCTATGCATATAGTTTCTTAAACGTTAGAGAACCATTCTTAAATCAGCTTTACACCACTTTGATGTCGAGTTTTGCAGATGTATTTCCAGAACTCGCCACGCAGGAAAAGTTTGTCACGAAAGTGATCTTAGAAGAAGAAAAATCATTTTTACAGACCTTAAGCAATGGCTTAGAAATGCTGAATGCATACTTTGACAGCAATACATCATTGAATGAAATTGACGGTAAAACTGTTTTCGAGCTCTATGACACTTTTGGTTTTCCAAAGGATCTTACCGCATTGATTGCTGATGATCATGACAAAACCATTGATGAAGTGGATTTTGAAAAGCATTTGGCCGAACAAAAAGAACGTTCACGCGCAGATAGCAAAAAGACTATGGGAGATTGGACCATTATCCAAGAAGGGGATTCCACCTTTGTAGGATATGATGAGTTTAAAACCAAGGCGAAAATTTTACGTTATCGACCCATACAACAAAAGGGGAAAACCTTATATCAAATCGTGCTGGATCGTACGCCTTTCTATGGAGAAAGCGGTGGCCAAGTTGGCGATAAAGGCACCTTGACCTATGCAGATGGAACGGTGTTGAACATCATTGATACCCAAAAAGAGCAACAATTGCATTTGCAGATCAGTCCAAATCAACCGGATGCAAACCATAATCAAGTAGTCGCTCAGATTAACTCAGAGAGACGAAGACTCATAACCATTCATCATAGTGCAACGCATCTATTGCATGCGGCTCTTCAAAATCATTTAGGTAAACATGTTTCGCAAAAAGGGTCGTTGGTTAATGAAAATTACTTACGTTTTGACTTTGCCCATTTCAGTAAAGTGGAGGCCAGTGAGCTGCAAGCAATTGAAAACGAGGTCAATCAAAAAATTGCTGAAACCATTTCGCTTACCGAGGAGCGAAACATTCCCTACCAAGAAGCCATTGATGGCGGTGTTACCGCTTTGTTTGGCGAAAAATACGGAGATTTTGTACGCGTAATTTCATTTGACAAGGCGTATTCGTCTGAACTCTGTGGGGGAACGCATGTAAGCAACACATCCAATATTCGTCTATTCAAAATCAACGCTGAAAGTGCTTCCGCTGCTGGAGTTAGAAGAATTGAAGCAGTGGCTGGTGAAGCCGCGATTGCCCTATTAAATGAGAAGGAAGACATCTTATCTCAAGCCTTACAGGCATTAAATAATCCCAAGAATATTATAGAGGCTTTGGACAAAAAGGAAAAGCAAATTCAGTCCCTGGAGGAAAAACTAGCGGCTTTTGAAAAAGCCAATGCCGGTGCAGTAAAAGAAGACATCTTAAAAGCGATCGCTAGGCAAGGCAACTTTGAAACCCTTATTTTTAAAACGGGAGAAATTGCTCCAGACGAATTGAAAAATATCATCTTCGGGGTCAAGAAACAAAAACCCAACCTCTTGGGAATCATTGGCAGCTTAAACAATGGCAAGGCTATGCTCACCGCATTTTGCGGTGATGAGGTATTGAAAAATACAGACTTCAAAGCGGGTGACTTAATTAAAAAAGTAGCCCAACACATTCAAGGCGGTGGCGGAGGACAGCCTTTTTATGCAACTGCTGGGGGTAAAAATCCAGAGGGGATTGAAAAGGCTTTGGAAGAGGCAAAAAACATTATACTCGAATCAACTTCTTAATTCCAGGGCTGCATATGGGTGCCCAGAAAAAAGTAACCGCTTCGCTATTTTAGAAATAGAAGTTGTACATCACGTTCCCAATTTGGTTATTTAATTTACCATTTGCCTGATGTGTAATACTGGCTGAAACATGATGCTTTCTAAACATCAATGCATCTAAGCCCAACCTAAAATTCAAAATATTGACATCGGCAATAGCCGGGTTATTGGTGGCAGTATTGTTATAATTAAACATAAAATCAATTTCAAAGAGTTCCTTAAAGAGTTTATTGGCTATTGAAACAGCCGGACCTTGGGTAACAAATTCATCTTGCGCAATGGTATTAAAGGTTGCTAAGTATGTGGTTACCAAAGTCAGTTTGATTTGTTTTTGGACATACATATAGGATATGTTTCCATTGTAAAAAATGTTACTCATATCTTTCAATTCATTCCCAGATTGCTCAGAATAGGCATCTTGTAAACTCAAGGTAGATAACAGGCTATGTGTGTTTCTTTTGCCTTCCTTTATCTTATAATTTAAAGCCACATTTAAATCTTGCGTTATTTGAGTGAAATTGAATGTGTCCAATGCTTGAAACTGATTCAATATATTGACAAATTGAAACTGCGAATTGATGCGCATATAGGTCCTGAAATTTGAATAATCGATGGACATATTGAACTTTTTGTTTGGTATAATATTTAGATAAATGTCTCCAACGATACGTTCATTTGTGCCCGATTTAAGTCCATCTAAATTATCTCTTTGCAAGCCTGCAATGAATTTAATATTCAGTTTATTATCTAGAAACACTTTTACAAAGTTGGCGGTAAAATTTTCCAAATCATTTGCAAAGAAATATGCCCCCAGCGTTCGATACCCCGGATCAATTTTCTCATACCCCAAACCTACCGTGGTTCGCTTTATTTTATAATTAAAACTGAATTTACTTGCGTGTGCATAATACGTGGAGTTGTTGGTTGGATAAATATTATTGAATGCCCCCGTTTCCCTCACTGCAACTGGGGTCGTATCCAGCAAATCGGTGGTGAGTGCAGAAATGGCATACTCCGATTTAAATTCAAATCCCTTGAAAGGTCTCAAGTCAAACTCTAAACTACCCACCAAATTTTGTTGTGGAGTTATGTCTGCCGGGTCAACCGGCGCCTCCTTGGCCTTCAACCGATCTTTAGCCGTAAAAACGTTTAATCCTAAATCAAAATCCTTTCGTTCATATTGCAACTTACCACCCATTCCCCATCGTTCGTAGGAGGAAATTTGGGTTGGTTTTGATGTGTCGTAATCTACCTCACGTTGCATTCTACCAAACATTCCTCTGAACTTTACTTTATTCTTCTCAGGTTCTATATCCAAACCACCACCTGTAAATTGATGCCCATTCAAGGTATACGGAGAATAGGTCAAGTTAACATCACCTATATGAGTAGTGGCTGCCTTATATCTAGGGCTCATGCTAAAACGAGTTGGGGTGACTGCCAAATTTAAGTTTCTATTCCCGTTTGAAATATTCATGGATATAGGTACCGTCACCAAATCAAACAATTTCACATTTAAGTTTCCAGCAATGCTGTAGGTAAATGGATTACGATCCGCTTCTGAGCTGCCTCCATAGCCAATTATACCCGCATGAATTCCTCCGTTTACACAAATCCATTTCTTAAAACTAAAATCATCATCAATATGGACCACATCCGATGCCTTTTCTTCCTTTGGACTTTCTTTTCCATCCTTCTTCACTTCACTTACTGCGTAAATGTATGCGGTGTCCGATTTAGCTGCTGCATCCAGAAATGTATCCTTATTGGGAGGAAGCGTGCTCAGCAACTGAAATTCAGGTTCTCCTTGCTTTCTTCTATAAATCTTATAGATGCTTCCATCCGCTTTACTTGCATTACTAATTTCCAGAAAAAGCCCTTCAGGAACATGCGTAATTTTAAAATCAAAGCCTTCATCTGGTTTACGTGGAGTTATGCTATCAATATTAAAATAATCGATTGCCTCTGCAACGATTTCACCTGAAGTACTAAAATAGGTGACATATGCCGTTATGCGCTTTCTACCATGGGTACTGATATTCAATTCGGGAATCAATTCTTTCTGGATATCAGCTATGGTCAAATTGTTGTGGCTAGTTGCTGTTTTTTGTGACATGCGTCCATTATACCCAAAATGAACATAGTACAATCCAGTATAATCTTTAACGCGACTCCATTCTATTGAAAGACTGTTCTTTTCTATTTCAAAAACCTCTATTTCAAATTTTGGCAAACTGGGTTTGTAATAAAAACTAAACACATCGCTATACCCATTATTTCTAAATGCATCATAGGCTTTGTTCGGATCAGCTGGAACGGCTCTTACAAGCCAAGCATACCGCTTACCCGCAAGCAAGGGGGGGGCTGGTTGGGTCCATACAATAAGGAGCTGGTTTGTACTTTGGCTTTATACAGTATCCGTGACGATCCAAATCCGGCATTTGGATCTACTTTGTCATCCAAGAGTTCAACCATTTCAAATTCGTATGAAGTATTCACCGCATTATTCGCACTGTTTTGGTGTCTGGGGGTCCAGTTAAAAGGGATGAATGCAGGGTTCTTTATTATTATAGCTGAACGGTTAAAAGCAACTGGCTGGGATTGATTCTGTCAATGAACCATGCGCCAGTTCCAACACCAGTTTTCCTTCAATAATTCGGGCGCTCTTGGCTCCAGCATAACGCATTTTGATATCCGATAATTGACCACCGGGACGCACAATGAAATTGTATTCAACAGGTTTGTTTTTAGTACTGCTGGCAATGAATTCTAGATCAATATTTGGATAGATATTAAGGTAGGTAATCTTCTGTTAAGAATTTGCTAAGGCATTGATGCCTCCCTTTATAAATCGTACTGGTTTTCCCAATGCGCCTGAAGAAATCACCTTACAATTTTTGTTGTAGTCTTCAAACACCACATCAATGCGGTGCACATTCATTTTGGGATTTAGGTTGGGCGTTCTATTTAGGACAGGGCTTGATGTCTGTTTTTTAGGAATTTCACTTAAGGTATAAGTGGTATATCTGAAGCCATTTTTGGTTAGACCAATGTTCATCCCTGAAATGGATAAGCCATAGAGCACTTTGTTGTTTCGTTGGTTTTGCTGGTCTAAAAATTGACCTACATTTACTTGAAAACCACTTGTATTGATATTTAAAGCAGGATTGAGGGTGGAAGCAATTCCGGAAAATGAAATTCCCAGAAATAGTAAACCACTGAGTAGGAGACTCCACCTTGGTTTTTGTGTTAAAAACAAGAATGGTCGGTTAACATGGAAAATTTTATGGTTCATAGCAATAAGGCACTAATATATACATTTATTGTACTCAAAAGTAATAATGCCAAGATATAATATCCATTTCATTGCAGGGTAGTGAAGCCAATAATTGTCAGTGATATTTCATGAGATTCTTCTGTAGCTAGCGCTAATCAAGAAAACATTAGATAATTTAAGCAAATCAAAATCTGATTTCTAATGTGGGGAAATGCGCATTTCTATCGGATATATCGTAAATTTGCGAACCTTAAAAATGCCAGTAGAAGATTATCAAGCAGTCATCGGTTTAGAGATTCACGCTCAACTCCAAACGAAATCCAAAGCGTTTTGTCCAGATGCTACAGAATATGGCATGATGCCAAATACCCAGGTAAGTCCAATTAGTTTGGGGCATCCTGGCACTTTGCCCAAACACAATAAATCTGCTGTAGAATATGCGGTTATGATGGGATTAGCCTTGGATTGTGATATCCGAGAGCACAATCAATATGCGCGCAAGAATTACTTCTACGCTGATTTGCCGAAAGGATATCAGATTACCCAAGACAAAACCCCAATTTGCACCAATGGTGCGGTTGACATTATCACCGATGGTGTAAAAAAACGAATTAGTCTTACGAGAATTCACATGGAGGAAGATTCGGGTAAAAGCATGCACGACCAAGATATCTATGATACCTTGGTAGACTATAATCGTGCTGGCACGCCTTTGATAGAAATCGTTACTGAACCCGAAATACGAAGTGGAGATGAAGCCTATCAATTCATCACTGAAGTGAGAAAATTAGTGCGGTATTTAGGCATTTGTGATGGCAACATGGAAGAAGGCAGTTTACGATGTGATGCCAATATTTCAATAATGAAAAAAGGCACAGAGGTATTTGGAACCAAAGTAGAGGTTAAGAACATGAACTCCATGAGCAATGTTAAACGCGCGATCCAATTTGAGATTAAGCGTCAGGCAGACTTATTGGACCAAGGAGAAACATTTATCAGTGAAACGCGAGGATTTAACCCATTGGATGGCTCTACCTTTAGTATGCGTGCGAAAGAAATGGCCAACGACTATCGCTATTTCCCTGAACCGGATTTACCTCCTTTAATCATTTCTGATGATTGGAAAAATGAAATCCAATCCAAAATGCCAATGCTTCCGAAAGCAGTAAGTAAAAAATTGAGAGAAGAAATGAAGCTTCCCGAATATGATGTGGAAGTAATTTCGGAGGATAAACAAATTGCCGAATATTTCTTGCGAATTGCAGAACATACCAACAACTACAAGGCGGCAGCCAACTGGGTTATGGGATCCATTAAATCCTATTTGAATGAAAATGCAATACCCATTGAACGATTCGAAATTAGTCCAAAAGCAATTGCTGAATTAATTTTACTTATAGATGATGGAAAACTAAGCAACTCTTCTGCAGCTCAAAACGTCTTTCCTGCATTAGCTAAAAACCCAAACAAGGATGTATTGAGCTTGGCACAAGAATTGAATGTAATACAGACATCAGACACCGACTTTATTGGAGGTCTCATTGAAGCTGCATTCAATAAGTTCCCTGATAAGGTTGAGGCTTATAAAAATGGTAAGACCAATTTATTGGGCCTTTTTGTGGGTGAGGTTATGCGGGGTTCGCAAGGAAAAGCCGATCCGAAAGTGGTTAATGAAGAAATAAGAAAGAGACTAGATTAAATGAAAAAGTTAATACAAAAGAAATTGCTATGGTTGATACCCATTCTATTTATTTCCTGCGCACATACAACTACGCAAGAAAGCTATCAAAGGATGTATGCTAAGATTTTTAATGGCGGTGAATACGTAGCTGATGACATTAAACCAGACCTTGGAGAGAATGGTTTTGTAGTTGAAGGCACCTTAGTAAATCGCCCCAACAACTTGATTGTTGTATTTGAATACACTCCAGAAAATTTAACCTTCATTGATTCTGCTAGAACGGATTCCGCAGGATACTTCCGGATGCAAAAAGTCTTGGGGAATGAACAGATCTGTTACATCCAATTTGGCGAACGTTTAGGTTTCCCTACTGCTTTAAACAATCAAAGTAAAATGAAGCTTAGAATTAAAACCGTTCAAGGGGGTGTATCTTATTTACTGGAAGGCACACATATAGAATCTGCCCAACAGATCAAAAAACTAACGGAATTAAATAGTGGCTACCTGTACAAACTGAACACATTGCAGCGTCAAGTAATGGGTTATGACAAGAATGTAACCACCAAAGAACAATTGAATAACGCACGCCTCAGTATGGCTGCAATGGAAGGTGAGCGTCAAAAAGCGATTATTGCTGAAATGAATGCAGCAGAGCCCTCTGCCGCTCCATATTTTGTGCTCAAATTTTTACTTCAGGAGCCGGATTATAAAACCATAAACCAAGCATATTTAAAATGCAAAAAGTACGATGAACAAATGGCGTATACACAGATTCTTAAAAGCTGGAGCGAAACAGAAAAAACAACTGCAATAGGCTCTCCTGCTCCTGAAATAAGCCAAAAAACACCTCAGGGAAAAGTACTTAAACTTTCCTCTTTAAAAGGTAAAGTGGTTCTAATTGACTTTTGGGCCTCATGGTGCAGACCATGTATGATTTCTATGCCCAGATTGAAAAATACGTATGCAAAATACAAGGACAAAGGATTTGAAATTTATGGTGTATCCTTAGATCGCGATAGTTCTAAATGGGCCAATACTATTATCGCTCAAAAACTTATATGGAAACAGGTGAGTGATTTAAAATATTGGAGTAATGCAGCAGCGAAGAAATATAGTGTACATGGCATCCCGGCTACGTTCTTAATTGACCAGGATGGTAATATTGCTGGAAAGAACTTGCATGGCCCAGCGCTCGAATTGAAAATTGAAGAACTGCTTGCTAAGAAAAAAAATTAACGCCCGTTTTTTATGCGTTTCATGCGATTTGATATTGCAAATGGCAAATACGCTAGTATAAAATGAAACAAAGCCAACAACTCTAAAATAATTATATAATAGGGCCATGGGCCACAAAAATCCATCAATGTTGGAAAAACAGGTTTGTGCCTCAACCATAAATAATTGGCATCTAACAAGTAATTAAATCCAACTATCAATAACATAAATACATTGACAGCCACAAAGGATTTTCCTATGCTTTTAAGGGTTGGTATAAATTTAAAAACCACTACCGCATATACCATACACAATATAATTCCAGGATGGCCTAACCAGTACCGAATAAAAAACCAGTGCGGAAAACTGTGGTCTAATTCAGGTGTAAATGAGGCCTGCAACATGCCAGCAAATGCCCAAAAAAAGATAATCTCAAACCAAAAATACTTGCGCCAAACCATTACCAATACTATAGCAAGATTGGTAAACCTGCAAAGCTGTAAAGGCAGGTCAGTCTTTACATTAAAGTTGCCTGATGCTAGCATTAATAAAAGACTAAAAATGTAGGTGCCCGCAATGAGCCAGCCTAAAAAGGCACCCAATTTTTTTTGTTGAATTTCATTCAGCTTACGATTCGCATAACGTGGAATAAAAATGATCAGTATCAAGCATACAATAAGAGTAACAATATGTTCTAGGCTAAAAGTTTCAAACGTTAAATTTTGTTTGAAGTATTCTTGAATAGATATGGCTATGTCTTGAAGCATTTATCAATTGCAATTTAATATTCCCACTTGAGAACTGCTATAGAGTGAGCAGAACACTCTCCTTACTATAACTATACAAGTGCGGGCTTATATACTTTCCTACTATAAAGAATCAAGGCAATACCCAAAAGTACAATGATGCTGCTAATCATTTCTGCTTGAGTGAATTCTACCCCAAACACTTTATACAGGCTATTCACCCTAATTTTTTCAATTAAGAATCGCTCTACACCATTCATTACCAAATAAACCCCAAATAACATCCCTGGTATTTTTATGCGTTTACGAATAGACCATAAAATGGCAAAAAGCACTAAACACATCATCACTTCATAGAGTGGTGTTGGATAAACAGGGTTAATCAACTCATTACAATAGGGCCCAACGCATCCTTCAATCACATTCCCAGGATCTGCATTCAATACATTATTGGGATATTTAGAAGACCACAAGAACTGTGGAATCCAACCCGGTTTAGCTGCCAAATTATCAATACCCCAATCACCATCTCCTGCCAAATGACAACCCAATCTTCCTAAACCATAGGCAAGCATCATAGTGGTAGCTCCTGCATCTAAGATGTGCAATGGTTTTATACCATTTTTATTCGCATAATACACCACACCCAAGCCACCGCAAATCAAACCACCGTAGTACGTTAAGCCGCTTAATGAAAATATTGCATCAATGGGATCCTGTATAAAGTTGCTCCAATCTTCTAAAATATGAAACACCTTTGCACCCAATATGCCTGCTATAAAGGCAACAATGGTTATTTGACCCATAATCTGAAAAGGGTGTTCGGTGATCTCCTTTTCAACCGGTTCAGGATAGAGCTTCTTTTGGGCTCTGTATTCCATATACTTTTGCCCAACAAAAACAGCGGCAACGATAAAACCCCACATAATACTTCCTTGGGTTGAGAATATCACTTCTTGCGAATTTTGACGTACCAAATCAAAATTGGTTAGCATATAAACAATCTTCCAACCAAAGACAAAACCCAAAATTCCGTTAAAAATGAATTCCATTGGATTGATTACTGCCTCATATCGTTTATTAACCCGTTTCGCCTTTATTTTCCCTTCCTTTTCTAAACGCTTTAGTTCTAGACTCATTACATAGTATGCAGCGAAAAAGGATATGGCCACCAACAAACCAAATGTATTTACAATGGCCAGTGGTTTTATTTCAATTCCAATGGTGTTTTTTATTAGATCAAAAAGTGTTGCGTACATAAAGCTAAATTATAGAGCAAAGCAAGGTATTTTTTTTCATTTTAGGTTTATCCTTTCTGTTTACCTGTCCAATGCATGGCATAATGCGGTATATCACACTCGTAAAACAAATCTCCATAGGCCTCAAACCCATTCGCAGAATACAACGGTATGGCATCAACTTGCGCATGCAGATAAATTTTCTGTGATTTATCCAACTCAGCTAAACAAGCCTGGACCATAATGCTTCCAGCCCCTTTCCTTCTAAATTGCTTCAACACGGCAAAGCGTTCTAGTTTGGTTCCGTTATCCGTTTTTCGATACCTACAAGTGGCGGCTGGTTCATCGTTCATACGAACCAAAAAATGAGTTGATACTTCTTCAAAAGCATCAAATTCTTCTTTTGGATCCACTTCTTGCTCCACTACAAACACTTCCTGACGAATTGCTCGCAGGATATTAAAATCTTTCTTGGTTGGATTCACTTTTTCTATGGCGATTTGCATGCAAACAAAATTAAAACTCTTTTAGCTAGTTTGGTAATCAATCGGTAAAATAGAAAATAAAGTACTTAATTATCGTGTTTTGGTACGCATTTTGCCGTAATTAACTTAAGGAGGGAAGGACTATGAACGGAATAATGAAAACTTTTGGATTAATAATGATTCTGATGGCTACAATTGCGCAGCAGGTTCAAGCAAACCATTCATTTTGGGAAGCTCAACAAGAATATGATTTTACCATCTACCCTAACCCAGCGGTGAACATGGTGAATATTAAATACCAGGCCACAGCCAATTATCATATTGTTATAAGCAATATTTTAGGCACCGTGGTTCATAAAAGTCCGACTATATCTCAGTTTACTGAAAATCATATCATTCGCTTATTGGACCTTAACGTTCAAAGCGGAATCTACCTTATTAAGATATATGAGGGAAGCACACTAAAGGCCACCAAAAAACTGATCGTTAAAAGGGCCTAATCTTTCTTTGCTTTTTAGCCGTATTCTACCTATTTTTGCAGCCGTTTTTTAGAAGAAAAATTATGTCAAAAACAGCTGAAATTTTAGGCGCAGAAGCTGCCCATTTACTTGAGCACAAATGTGCTACCATTGATAAATCCAAACTTCATACTGCAGGCCCCAATTTTATTAATGAGGTCTTTGCTCAAACGAACCGCTCTCCACAAGTTCTACGAAGCTTAAAAGATCTCTACGGAAATGGACGACTTGCTGACTCAGGTTACGTATCTATTTTACCGGTTGATCAAGGAATAGAGCACAGTGGTGGTGCAAGCTTTGCTCCGAATATAGATTATTTCGATCCTGAAAATATAGTTAAGCTAGCTATTGAAGGGGGTTGCAATGCGGTTGCATCTACGTATGGTGTTTTGGCTGCATGCAGCAGAAAATATGCGCATAAAATCCCTTTCATTGTTAAAATCAATCACAATGAATTTTTAAGTTACCCCAATTCATTTGACCAAATTATGTTTGGAAGTGTTGATGAAGCATGGAATTTAGGGGCAAGAGCTGTTGGTGCTACTATTTATTTTGGTAGTTCTGAGAGTAATCGTCAAATTCAAGAGGTTGCAGCAGCTTTTGAAAGAGCTCACGAATTAGGAATGGCTACCGTATTATGGTGTTACTTAAGAAACAGTGACTTTAAAAAAGATGGTGTTGATTATCATGCTGCTGCAGATTTAACTGCACAAGCAAATCACTTAGGGGTTACCATTCAAGCTGATATTATCAAGCAAAAATTACCTACCAATAATGGCGGATATAATGCCATCAATGTTGGAAAGACACATAAAAAAGTTTACACTGATTTAACTACAGATCATCCCATTGATTTGACTCGTTACCAGGTAGCTAATTGCTACATGGGAAGACAAGGTTTAATCAACAGTGGAGGTGCTAGCTCAGGCGCTAGTGATTTAGCTGAAGCTGTGGCAACTGCAGTGATTAACAAACGCGCAGGAGGTCATGGTCTTATTTCTGGAAGAAAAGCCTTTCAAAAACCAATGAATGAAGGAATTGAATTATTGAATGCAATTCAAGACGTTTATTTGGATACTTCAATTGACTTGGCATAGCCACAATTTTAATTTACTTTTGATTTCGCGTAACGAGTATATATGAGTTGGTTTAGAAGGGTAAAAGATAATATAGTAACTAAAACTCAAGACAAAAAGCCTACCCCGGATGGCCTTTGGTTTAAGTGTGGTAAATGCAAAGCCATAACGCCTCAAAAAGATTTTGTAGCCAATTTACATGTATGCCCTGAATGCGGCAAACACAATCGATTGGACTCTGAAGGCTATTTTGATATTCTCTTTGACCGAGGCAAGTATGTGGAATTGAACCCTAATCTTGTTTCAGCAGACCCGCTAAAATTTAAGGACAATGTTGCTTATACCGATCGCATTATTAAAAGCACCAAAAAAAGTGGCTTGAAAGATGCTGTTAGGACCTCTACAGGTAAAATAAACAAACGCGAATGGACTGTTGCATGTATGGACTTTGGATTCATTGGCGGTTCCATGGGCTCAGTGGTTGGTGAAAAAATTGGTCGAGCCATTGATTACGCTCGAGAAAATAAGCAACCTTTAATGATCATAAGTAAATCAGGAGGTGCCCGAATGATGGAAGCTGCATTTTCGCTTATGCAAATGGCCAAAACGTCTGCCAAACTTGCGCTGTTAGCAAAAGAGGGCGTTCCTTACATATCCTTAATGACCGACCCAACAACGGGTGGTATTACAGCAAGTTTTGCAATGCTGGGTGATTTTAATATTGCTGAACCAGAAGCATTAATTGGTTTTGCAGGGCCAAGAGTAATTAAGGAAACGATTGGCAAAGATTTACCCGAAGGCTTTCAAAGCAGCGAATTCTTGCAAGAGCATGGATTTGTTGACTTTATAGTTCACAGGAAAGAACTAAAAGCTAAAGTTTCTACCTTGGTAAATTTGATTTATTCCTAAAGAAACACGTAATTTCGTATCATAAAATAAGAACACATGAATATTCCACAAGATTTAAAATACACCAAAGACCACGAATGGATTAAAGTTGAAGGTGACGTAGCAACAGTAGGCATCACAGACTTTGCCCAAGGCGAATTAGGAGATATCGTATTTGTTGAAATCGAAACAGAAGGGGAAACCCTTGACCAAGAAGCAACTTTTGGCACCATTGAAGCAGTTAAAACGGTTTCAGATTTATTTATGCCGATTAGTGGGGAGATTGTTGAATTTAATTCAAGCCTAGAAACTGACCCTGAAACGGTAAATTCTGATCCTTATGGAAATGGCTGGATGGTTAAGATAAAAATGAGTGACTCAAGTCAATTAGACGAACTTATGGATGCAGCCAGCTATGAAGCTATGCTGGGCTAGAAAAGATACAATCATAATAATTGATAGAAATGCGTTGGTTAAAATTCAACGCATTTTCTTTTGCTCCCTAATAAACCACCTTTTCTTTTTTTACTTCCACCACCAAAGCTACCATTGTTGCCCCCGGCTGATAATGGAATGTGATAAAACACCATAATAAAAAAATAATTGTCGTTATCCGTTGGGTCACCTCGTATAGCACCAGGGTCGCTAAAACCAGGAATAGTTGAAATGCTTCGATCAGCCAAATCCACAGCTGTCTGACCTTGTCCAGCAGGAGCATTTGCCTGAATTAGTGCAGGGTCTCTAAATGTTGTGCTTACATCATCAATATAATCCGTGGTTGATTTGCGCATGGCCAATTCAAAAGAAAGCTGTCCACGACCCGCCGGTATTCGATAACCTAAACCAAATGGATATACTGTTGCAGACAGTGCATAGGGCGGATTATTTTGGTCATAATTCTGACCTTCTGTCCCCAATGGCTGCAAATAATGCTTGGTCCCATTTAACTTTGTATAAGGATTGAAAAAAGCCATTCCGATCCAGCATAAACATAAAATCGCTTACTAGAGCCGGGGCTTATTTCTAACGCTAAACTTCCTTCTGATAAAGGCGTTGTAAAGTTTAAATTTCTGCCTCTGCGTTCTCGGTTAATTGTATACTTGTCATCCCCGCTTAGTCGAGCATATGATAGCAAACCTCTAAAAGCAAAAGTTCTACCCATAGGAACCCATAAACCAGCACTAATGGCATACCGAGTCGTGCTTAAATCGATATCTGATGGATCATCCGTTCCCAAAGTAGGCTTCCCACCTAATTCACCCAAGAAAGTGGATGAACCTAATCCAATCATTAAATGAGGACGTGATCTATTGCCTTTACTTTTCTGGTTCACATTGATACCAAGATTATAAGCCGTTAAGCCTGAAATATTGATCAGAAACAAGCCAAGGCAGATATATAAATTATTTATTTTCAATCGTCTATTTTGAATTAAACGCGAAAATAGGGTAAAATGTTGTGTTTCTACCGAAGCAAGTAAATTATTTTGTTTAAATTATATTTTTCTTTTAAAACATTTAAATACGTTAATCTTGCTATAATGCTGATTATCTGATGATAAGGAATACTAAGTTTTTTAACAATTTGCTTTTTTGTTAAACCATCTGGATTGTTTTCAACAAGTTCAATTACCTGCTTATCCTGCTCATTAAATACTACATCGCCCTTTGCTGAGGCCTGCATTTCCATCATTCTAAACCGTACCACAGAAGCTAATTTGCATTCATCATCCTGCCTAAAATAAACTCTCCATTTTCCATCTATCTCCTTACACGCATAAGGAGTCTGTTTACCCTTCTGCACATTAAACTCCAACACCGTATTACCGTCATTGCTTGTATGTTTTTTATAGGTAATTTCAATTGCGGCTTACAATACTTCAAGGCTGCAACATCCAACATATACGTTTCTTCATCCTCATCCACGCCAACAACCCTTCCCTTATCATCAACGCCTACTAGCAGCATTCCCCCAGCCGAATTCGCAAATGAAACCAACGATTTGGCAATTTTATAACTGTCAGCAATAGAATGCTTAAAATCAACCGTCAAGCCTTCCCCATTTAATATAATATCCTGAATATAGCGTGGAAGCAAAATTAAACGGGCACTATTTTAAGTAGTGAAAGTTGATCATATTGGATAATTTCAATTGCGGTACGCTGCAAATCTTCAGCATGAACCGAATCGATTAAATTCAAATACGTATTCAACGGCTGCACTGTATTATGCAGCAACATCTGTTTTCCATTATAAACCATGAGCGCATTCTTATTCTCTTCAGCCATGCGTAGTTGATTTTTGAACTGCTGTTTGGACTTTTTCAATTCACTTTCTTTAAGTGGTGCCTTACACAGTTTATTGACTTCCTTTTCAATCAAAGCAATGGTTAAATCCAATTGATGCAATTCCGTGGCAAAATTGATATAAAACACCCCTGTGTTATCATAGCTCGTATAAGATGAATCAATCTGATAGGTTAAACCCTTTTTCTCACGAATGGTCATGTTTAATTTACTATTCATACCAGGTCCTCCGAGTATGTTATTCAGCAACATTAAATTATACTTTTTTGGATCATTGTAAGAGTATGCATCTTTACCTAGACATACATACGCCAAATTGAAATCTTTTTCCAAAGATTGAATAAAATGCCTGGACTTTTTTAGCCCTTGGACATTAGGCTTTGGATTGAGGTTACTTTGCTGAATTGACTCGAGTATCTGGCAATGTTCCAATACTTTTTCATATGGCAAATCAGAAATCACCGACAGCACCATGTTTTGTGGCTGGTAATAGGTATTGTAGAACGTGTTCAATTCTTTAATGCCAATATTAGCAATCGTTTCTTCCGTTCCCAAAATATTATATCCCATCGGATGACTTGCATATAGATGGTTCAGGAACTCATCATATAAATATTCATCTGGTGTATCCAGATACAAATTAATCTCCTCACGAATAATATTGCGCTCTTTATTTAATGCCGTTTCTGTGAATTTGGAGTTAAATACAATGTCCGACAAAAGATCAACACTCCGTTTAAAGTAATCTGAAAGCACATTCGCATAAACCACGGTAATGTCTTTTGCGGTAAACGCGTTTAATTCACCCCCTACCCATTCAATTCTATTTATAATCTGAGAAGAACTTCGCTTATGCGTACCCCTAAACAACATATGCTCAAAGAAATGAGCGATGCCTGGGTGCTTTCCATCATCACGAGAACCCGCGTTAATTACAAAACCAAGGTGACTGGTTGCTGTTCCAAAACTTTGCTTGTAAACTAACTTCAGTCCGTTTGAGAAAACATGACTACTTAATCCAGAATCCATTTCTGCATTAATTAAACTTCTTTTGGGCGCTTTTTTCAATGGTATAGTGATAGTCCAATATGATTTCCTCTACAATTTTTGCCGCAGGCATGATTTGGGATATGAATGCGGAAACCTGACCTATTTCCAGCTCTCCCTCTTCTAAATCTCCTTCAAACATCCCCTTCTTTGAGCGACCTTTACCCAATAATGCTTGCAATTCCTCTTTGGTTTTGCATGCAGTTTCTGCCTCATACACATTTCTTGCAAAAGCATTATCCAGCAATCGAACAGGGGTTAATGCTTTAAGTGATAATCGAGTTTTACCGTCCCCAGCAATAGAAACGGCATCTTTAAAATTGATATGAGCACTGCTTTCTTCGGAAAGAACAAACCTGCTTCCTATTTGAACACCATCTGCACCTAGCGCCATAACGGCAGCCATAGATGCACCCGATGCAATTCCACCGGCAGCAATAACCGGTATATCAACCGCTCTTTTAATCAATGGAATAAGGCATAATGTTGTGGTCTCTTCACGACCGTTATGTCCACCCGCCTCAAAGCCTTCCGCTACTACTGCATCCACTCCAGCAGACTCCGCTTTTAAGGCAAATTTCTCGTTCGCGATTACATGCACTACAATAATGCCAGCTTCTTTAAGCCGTGGGGTATACTTGGCTGG
Source organism: uncultured Bacteroidia bacterium (assembly GCA_943788195.1). Taxonomy (GTDB): domain Bacteria; phylum Bacteroidota; class Bacteroidia; order NS11-12g; family UBA955; genus CALSPH01. Next base: position 859,290 of record CALSPH010000001.1, on the reverse strand, counting down.
ATTTCCTGCACTTGTAAAAACAATGGGTACACCCAATTCAATTACCGAATCGATATGTTGATCAATATCCGGATACAATAAGGGGATATTCACTGCAAAAGGTTGATCCGTTGCTTTTTTACATTTTTTAATATGCTCTCTAAGCACTTCGGGATACATGCTTCCTGAACCAATAATTCCCAACCCGCCCGCATTACTTACTGCGCTTGCTAACTCCCAGCCACTGCACCAAATCATGCCCGCCTGAATCAATGGGTATCTAATCCCAAATAGTGAACAAATAGCGTTTTGCATACCGCAAAATACCGCTATCATTTTTGCTTTCCAATATGATTGATATATTATTTATTAATAATAGCTTTGTATTGATGGGATTGGTCAATACATTGGGTTCATGGTATTTTAAAAGCAGATATAAGAATATCGCCAAAGCGCTGACTAATTATACTGAAATTCAAAAGGATACGCTATTTGATCTTTTGGCAATGGCAAAAGAAACTGAAATGGGACGTGAATACGGTTTCGCTGACATTAAGAGTTATGCTGAATTCAAAGCAAAAGTGCCGATCATGGGCTATGAAGAATTTTACCCATATATCGAACGCATGCTGACCGGCAAGCAGGATGTGAGCTGGCCATCAAGCATTGCATGGTTCGCCAAAAGCAGTGGTACCACAAACGACCGAAGCAAGTTTATCCCTGTAAGCTATGAAACGCTTGAAAACTGCCATTTTGAGGCCGGAAAAGACATTCTGTGCATTCAATACCATCAAAATGCCAACTCCATGCTTTTTGGCGGTAAAGGTTTATTAATTGGAGGAAGCAATCAAACTAATCCCTTAGGAAATGGCTCAAATTATGGCGATTTATCCGCAGTACTTATGAATGAGATGCCCTTTTGGGCTAATATGGCCAAAACTCCTGATTTAAGCATCGCCCTATTGGAAGATTGGGATGAGAAAATTGAAAAGATGGCACGGGCTACGATTGAAGAGAATGTGACCAGTATCTCAGGTGTTCCAACTTGGACCATAGTGGTGCTGAAAAAAGTACTGGAATTGTCGCGTAAAAAATACATCTCAGAAGTTTGGCCCAACCTAGAATTGTTTATTCATGGGGGAATTTCCATGATACCTTATAAAGAGCAATTTCTCAAATTAATTGGGCATCGAAACATTAGTTTTATAGAAACCTATAACGCCAGTGAGGGTTTTTTCGGATTGCAAATTGATGAAAAACCTGTGCTTACATTAATGCCACAATACGGAATATTCTATGAATTTATTGATCTAAAAACCAAGGAAGTATGCGATGTCAATGATATTCAGGCAGGTGTGAATTATGAACTATTAATAAGCACTAACTCGGGATTATGGCGCTACCGAATTGGAGATACCATTCGATTTACCTGCACCTCTCCACCACAGTTTATAATTACGGGCAGAACCAAACATTTCATCAATGCATTTGGGGAAGAACTTATGGTGCACAACGCAGATAACGCCTTTGAGGTTACCTGCAAAAAACACTTCACAGAACTAATCGATTATACTGCTGCTCCTTTGTTTTTTCAAGCGGAAAAGGAGGCTGTTGGCACACATGAATGGCTCATTTGCTTAAGCAAACTTCCAAAAGATGAGTGGGCTTTTAAAAGAGACTTTGATGCCGCTTTGTGTACATTAAATTCAGATTATGCCGCTAAAAGAAAAGGTGATTTGGCCATGAGTTTTCCGAAAATCAAAATAGTTGATGAAAACGTTTTTGAACAATGGTTGACCCAGAAAAATAAATTGGGAGGCCAGCACAAGGTACCGCGCCTATCGAATAGCCCACATCTCCTAGAGGAAATTAAAGCCTATTTAAAAAATCGAGAACAGGTTAATGCAGTTTAAACTAATACGAATTAGTCATGCTATCGGTCAACTCACGAATTTCATCGCGGTTATATTTATTGTCAGATTTAATCCAAAGACCGCATAAGTAATCAAATAATTCAGCAGCGTCCCCTTCTATTTCTGCTTCTTCTGGTAATGGAATATCAAATCCTTCCATAGACTCAATGAACTCATAGGTGATTCGCACACTGCGGGTAAGTAAAGGGTCTTCCTCTGCCAATGCCAAAGGACGCAATTCTTGAAGTAGTTTTACAACCTTCGCTCCAAAACCATTTTTGGCTGCTTCTTTTTGAATTTTTTCAATCAGGGTGTTTGCTTCTGCGTTAATCATTCCTTTATATTATTTGCTGCAAAGATATTGTTTCTTTTATATTTAAAAATAGATGCTAAAGAAATTAATTTCTTATTGAAACAGTTTTATACTAAAGCACACAGGCTTTTAATAAAGCCGCTAAAAGATTGATTAAACAATTCATTCTCCAAGAGGTTCCCATCAATGTCGATAACATCCATCACATAGTTAACTTCTTGTATTGCGGACACAGTTTTACCAGAAGACTTAGAATACCCAATTACCTCATCAATCATATTTTTTAGATGCAATGCTGGCAATCTCCCTCCAATGCCAGAAGACAATCCAATGGTTGCGAATGTTCGGTTGTCCCAAATATGGTTTAATCCATTCCCACTGAAACGATTGATGAATTGAATCATTTCTGCAGTGGGCATCCAATTGTATTCAGGTGAAATAAAAATGACCAATTTAGATTTGAGTATTGAATCTAATGCGCCTTGTTGCCATGTGCTTAAATTCGCAGGATCAAAACGCTGATTATAATTGGGAATGTCAAAATCCTTAAAGTCAATGATCTCGGCTGAAATATTCGCGTTGTTTATTTCCTGCTGTGCAGCTTTCGCTACGCGAAGTGTATTGGCATTATGTCTTGCTGAACCGCTGAGGATTGTAATCATTGTAGCTTATTTTGAATGTAACGATAGATATTGAAATTTGTTTGCTGCATGGCTCCTTTCAATTCATTTACCACTTCTTCATATTGAAAGCGCTTCATTAGTTGTGCAGAAAGTAGACTCCAAGTTCGATGAGCCAGCAAATGGACCTTCTTTTCATCCAACCCATTGTTTTGATGCAGCTTATCAATTTCCAACAGCAATTCGTCTATCCCCTCGCTCTTTATAGCAACCGCAGAGATCACTTCTACATTTCTATCTTGCGTATGGATGAGCGTTTTAAGTGTACTCGCAAACCTTCCGGCCCCTTCCCGATCACTTTTGTTAACCACAAAAACGTCCGCAATTTCCATCACTCCAGATTTCATTGCCTGTACATCATCCCCTGCCTCTGGCACCAGTACAACAACGGTAATATCAGCGATACCCGCAATCTCCACTTCGCTTTGCCCAACACCTACGGTCTCGATAAATATATAATCAAAATGCGCGTTGCGAAGTACATCAGCCATTTCATAAATGCGTGTACTCAATCCACCCAAATGTCCCCGTGAAGCAACGGAACGAATAAACACATTTTCATTGTTGAAATGCGCTTCCATACGAACCCGATCACCTAATAATGACCCATAATTAAATGGTGAAGAAGGATCAACCGCCAAGACAGCAACCTTCTTATCTTGTTCCATTAGTTTAGTAATACATGCGTTGACTACCGAACTTTTACCTGCTCCTGGAGGACCAGTTATACCTATAATGGGCACTTTCCGATCAAACGGCATATGCGCAAGCAATTCTTTAGACCCCTCCGATTCATTCTCAACTAAGGTTAATGTTTTAGCAATCGTTCGGACATCCCCTTCCGCAAGTTTCAATATGATGTCTGAATTATCCATTTAAGGCAACCAAACCAATGATAGGGATCTATATATGTCAAAATCTAAAGAAACGATAGCCATATTTAGGCGCTCTTCAAAGCTGAGTCCTAAACTGCGAACTTCATCTATCTCATCGTCATTGGGCTCGCGCTCGGCACTACCCAAAAGACCCAGTTGATTGCCCGTAAGTTTATGCGAATCCTTGACATGTTTGGGCAATTTATCTATGCCAATACCAATAGTAGATATCGGTTTGGCCACCTCAAACAATGCCTCTCCATTCGCTCTGCAATACCAATCACCCCCCATTCGGGCGATTAAATCGATCTTTTCTTGATCAATTTTTCCATTGTCCATCAAAATATCTTCGCGGATGTGCATTTTCAAAACTTCTGCTACAATTAAATTTCCAGCACCTCCACTATCGCCCAATTCAATCACTTCGTTGACCTTGCATTCCAATTGCACTGGGCTTTCACCTACTCGCGCAGGCTTTACCAAATCAGATGGCACAGGTGTAAATCCCGCTTTCTTAAACTCATCTACACCACGTTCAAAAGGACTGCTCGCCAAACTCATTTGGTTCACCATCTCATAGGTAACCACATTGATAACTACTTCTGGAACTTGCTTCACATTTAAATGGGTATGTTTAGCCTCTCCCGTCCTTCCACTTCGAGCAGGCGAAAAAACTAAAATCGGAGGTTTAGCACTGAACACATTGAAGAAACTAAATGGCGCCAAATTTGGGGTCCCGTTTAGGTCGACTGTACTGGCAAAGCAGATCGGTCGAGGACCTATGGACCCTAAAAGAGCGTGATGTATCTCAGGGACACTCACCTCTGCTGGAATGATGGTTTTATAATTGCTCATTATACCGTTTTGATTAAATAAAAGTTCTTTCCACGTTGTACGAATAAATATTTGTTGTGGATTAAATGCGCCTCATTAATGATGGCAGTATCATCCGTTACTTTTTCTTTTTTTATGCTTAGGCCATTGCCCTTGATCATGCGTTTAGCTTCTCCCTTACTTGCAAAAATAGGAATCGCTTGAGCCACTAAATCCAACACAGGCATACCTGCAGCAATCTGTTCCTTACTAATTTCAAACGAGCGATCTGCATCAAAAGCAGATTCCAATGAAGCAGGCTTCACCGTCAATAAATCATCTAAACTGGATTTACCGAACAATATTTTACTGGCTTGTTGTGCTTCCAGCAAAGCTTCACTTCCATGTACCCGGGTAGTAATATCTTCTGCCAAAGCTATTTGTAATTTTCGCTGATGCGGTGCTTCTGCATGTTCTGCAAGGATGGTTTCTGTTTCTTCCTGGGTCTTCAAGGTAAAGATCTTGATGTAGTTGGATGCATCTTCGTCCGATGCATTAATCCAGTATTGATAGAATTGGTAAGGTGATGTTTTATTGGCATCCAACCATACGTTTCCACTTTCGGTCTTCCCAAATTTGGAACCATCTGCTTTCTTGATTAAAGGCGTGGTGCATGCAAATGCTTCGCCTCCACCTTTTCTGCGGATGAGTTCTGTACCGGTTACAATATTGCCCCATTGATCACTTCCTCCTAATTGCACTTTACATTGTTTGTGTTTCCACAGCCAATAAAAATCATAGCCTTGTACCAATTGGTAACTGAATTCGGTGAACGACATACCTGTAGAAAGACGTGACTTCACGGAATCTTTGGCCAACATATAATTCACAGATATGTGCTTTCCAACATCTCTGATGAAATCCAAAAAACTCATGCCTTCAAACCAATCATAATTATTGACTACTTCAGCTGCATTATCAACCGATTCAAAATCCAAGAATTGTTCTAATTGCGATTGAATACAGCTTAAATTATGATTTAAGGTTTCCGCATCCAACAAGTTCCGTTCTTTGCTTTTGCCTGAAGGATCGCCTACCATTCCTGTAGCACCACCTACCAAAGCATAGGGCTTATGTCCTGCTTTTTGCAGGTGAACTAAGATCATGATTTGCACCAAGCTACCGATATGTAGCGAATCTCCTGTAGGGTCAAAGCCAATATAGGCGGAGGTCATCTCCTTGGCAAATTGCTCTTCGGTTCCGGGCATCATATCGTGGATCATGCCGCGCCATTTCAGTTCTTGTATAAAATTGGTCATGGGTATAGATGGGCAAATTTAAGGATTTGTTTTGAGGGATAGAGAATTTAGAATATTTTAGTTTTTCAGAAAAAAAACTAATCATGCCTTATTTAATAAACCAATGATTACCTCTGGCGACATTGAGAACCATAGTTCATTTCTTACAATTAAGTTAATATCCAGCCATATTAAATTTAAAGGCATTGACTTCCCGTTGCTAAATCGATTCCTTCAACTGCTCAAATAGAACTGGTTTATTTTTGGAATAAGATTTACTTTGTACCACAATCATGAAGCTTTTTTTTCGACCGACAATTTTAAGTATTCTCCTGCTTGCAATGAGTGGAACACTTAGTGCTCAATTAGATCCCAATATCAATCTGGTAGGCACTTGGTCTAAAGACAGTCTCCCTTCTACCGTGCTCTACAACAATACCTACAATGAGGTTTGGGGATTTAAACAAGGAACAAGGGAATATGCGGTAATCGGTTCAACTCAAGGAACCCATTTTATTGATGTCACAGATACCAGCGACTTACGAGAAGTGGATTTCGTGCAGGGAGCCCTATTTGGATATAGAGTAATTCACCGCGATTATCACGATTACAAGGGTTATCTATACATGGTTTGCGGAGAAGGGAATAGCACAATGCAAATTGTAGATCTGCAATATCTTCCCGACTCAGTTCACCTCGTCTACGATTCAGATGAATTTATCAATATTGCACACAACATTTTTATTGATTCGTCCAGTGCCCTTTTATATGCTATGGCGGTATATTCCGAAAAGACTTTTAACCGTACTGCAGGCGTTCGTATTTTATCGTTAGAAAACCCTCAAAAACCTAGATTTCTAGGCGACTATGTTACCCAAAGCGATTGCCATGATGCCTTCGTGAGAAACGACACCGTCTACTTAAATATGGCCACCGAGGGTCTTAAGGTATTTGACTTTGCCAATCCAGAAGCCCCCAAAGAATTGGATCATCTCTTCTTTTACCCCGGTATCGGATACAATCATTCAGGTTGGCTTAATGAAGAAGGCACGGTCTATGCTTTTGCAGATGAAACGCCCACTAGCCCTGTTAAAATATGTGATGCAAGTGCCCTTCCTGATATTAAAGTATTGAGTACGGTTAAAGCACCTCCTGATTCCTCAATGGTGCATAATCTCATCATCAAAGGAAATCTTATGTATGTTTCCTACTACAATGAGGGCCTTTATGTATACGATATTTCAGACCCTAAACAACCTAGGAGGTATGCCTATTATGACACTTACCTTGATTCAAACTGCAGAAGTTTCTGCGGAGCTTGGGGTGTTTACCCGCTACTTCCTTCTGGAAAGATATTGGTTTCAGACATGCAAACCGGTCTTTATGTATTTGAACCAAAACCTATAAAAGATAGTGTTAATAGGGGTCCAATAAACGTTAAACTAGGTCCTAATCCTGTGGCAAATGGCTTTACCGTTTTTATTGAAGGAGACAGCAACCTAAAGATACGACTTAAACTCTACAATATTCTCGGGCAAGTGGTAATGCAAACCCCAACAATGTTTCGTACTACGCTTGTGCAACGAGGTAAGCTAAGTCCAGGAACGTACATTTACCAAATTTTCTTAGACGGTAAACCTACCCCGATGCAGGGGAAGCTGATTTTCGAATAGTTTCCTACTGCCTCATAGACACCACTCTCTTGCTTTACCTCCTAACTCCCAAAATGTGGTAAGTGTTTTTTCGTCTATTTGTGCAATGGTTTTCTACTGCAGTTTAAAATGGAGAATCATTTACTTCGTATATTATTTGTCCCGATTCTCCCATTGTGCATATCAGCCCAGGCTTAGGAATTCTGGGTGATTCATTATTTGACTTACAAACCAATCTACTTCCCAATGGGAACCGTTTTGTTTCAGGAGTGTATGATTCTAACAATAATGTTACTAAAATGATGGATAAAGATGCCTCCCGACTTGGGTAAACTACAGTATATGGCAAGCTTAAGGGAACCTCCATCACATGTGGTGGAACCATAAAAGCGTTAATGGCAGAGGGGCAAGGAAGAATCTATGTGCGTGCCATAAACATCAATGATGGCTCGCGATTTAATTGCACCCCTCCTACTGTTCCAGGCAAATTCATCAGTTCAGAACCCAGTGATAATCCATGCGGAGTGAAAGTCTACTACGAAGACGCCAATGGCAATATACAAAGTATAACGGTTGAAATAAAATGATGTGATGCCCTTTAACAAGTTGCTGATTACCAAATTGAATGATGCATTCATGAAGTAATTTTCATGGAAATCATTCCTTTTCCTATATTTGATACCCATGCTTAAAAAACAACTTGCAGTTCTAACCTTAGCGATCATCAACCTCACTTTCTATGCTTGCAATACCCCGCAGGTTGAGCAACCTGCTAAAAATAAATACAACATCCTCTTTGTATCCATTGATGATTTAGGTCCAAATCTCGGTGCCTATGAAAACCAGTACATCCATTCACCAAACTTGGATGCTTTTGCCAAAACAGGTATGACTTTTCGCAACACATACTGCCAAGCAGCCGTTTGCGCGCCTTCCCGGGCCAGCTTGATGACGGGTTTGCGACCCGACTCCAGCCATGTGTGGCATTTGGGAGACCAGTTCAGAGTAGAACATCCCAATGTGGTTACCATGCCCCAGCACTTTCAGAAATATGGATACCATACCGTTTGCATTGGCAAAATCTTTCACAACTATATGCCCGATTCCATTTCATGGGATGAACCCGATCTAAGACCCGAACAATACAAACGATCCGAATGGTTGAAACGCGATGGCGAGACGTTTTATGTGAACAAAGAGACCCAGCGCAAGCAAAAAATAAGACGAGATGAGTTGGTGAAAAAAAGACCCAACTATTACGCAGACGGATGGAACAATGGACCCGCTTGGGAAATGGAAGATGTGCATGATAGCATGTATTTTGATGGCGCTCAAACCGAATTGGCCAAGCGCAGCCTAACCCGCTTAGCAAAAAAAGATCAACCCTTTTTTATGGCTTTGGGCTATTTTAGACCGCATTTGCCCTTTGCCGTACCCAAAAAATATTGGGATTTATACGACAAGGACAGCATCCCACTTTCGCGAAATCCCTTTTTACCTGAAATGGCACCGGTGATGTCCATGAATAAAATGTATGAACTGCGCGGTTACGATGGATTTAAAAACTTGCAGCACCCCAGTGTGAATGTGATGGCTGAAGACACTGCACGCATGTTGAAGATGGGCTACTACGCCAGTGTAAGCTACATCGATACCCAATTTGGCAAAATTCTGCAGCACCTAAAAGATGAAGGACTGTATGACAATACCATCATCATTGTATGGGGAGACCACGGATGGAAATTGGGCGAGCACAACGGATGGTGCAAGCAAACCAATTACAATATTGATATCCATGTACCCATGATGGTGTATAGCCCCAATCAAGCCAATGCAGGAGCCCAGACCTTTGAAATTACCGAGCTCATTGATATGTTTCCTTCGCTTTGCGACTTGGCAGATATCCCTGCCCCCAGTTATATGCAAGGCACCAGTTTTGTCCCTTTGATTGAAAACCCAACGCGTCCTTGGAAAAAAGCGGCCTTCAGTCAATTTCACAGACGACCCAAAATTACACCCGATGGCGGGCGCTATATGGGCTATTCCATCCGCACCAAAACCCATCATTATGTAGCTTGGTACAGGTGGAACAATGAAACCCATGAAGCCGAAGACTTTGTAACCCATGAATTGTATGACAATGTAAAAGACCCCGATGAAAACAAAAATGTGGTGGATGACCCGAAATACGGACTTATAGTAACGGAATTAAAACAGCAAATGAAGGCCGGTTGGAAATGGGCCTTACCTGCAAAGCAATGAAGCAATATCTAAACCATATTTTTCATTGCCTCATCTGGTTTTCATCCCTGCATGTTTATGCAGCCAAGCCAATTGACACCAATGCAGAAAAAATAAACTTAGTTGAAAACAGCCCAATCACCCTAGTAAATAGGAATTTCTCCTTTCAGTTACCTGAAGATAGCCTGAAATGGAAAGAGTTAGGCAAACAGTCCTTATTCTTCAACAGTGAAAGAGATGCATACTTATTAAAAGTAGAATTGACCCAGACCATTGCATCATCCACTTTTGTAATTTCTTGTGAAAACCCAAATACTGACCACTTTGAAATCTTTGAAAAAAGCAATCTTGGCACCTACTCAATACATAAGTCAGGAGATATTTATCCATGGGTTCAACGTGATTTAAAAGAGGCATATCCTTCTTACCGAATCTCATTAAATAAGGGAGAAACAAAAACGTTTTATATAAAAGTCTTTATGGATGAGGAAGGACTTATCCCCGTTCATTTATATTCGCTAACCTCATATTACAAAGGTTTTGCGCAGCGAGAATTATTCTTTGGGTTGTTTGTGGGCATAATGATGTTGATGGCATTTTTTAATCTTTTTCTATTCCTTATTGTAAGGAATAAGCTGCAACTTCATTATGTCTTTTACATAATAATTATTGCTCTAACACATTCAACCCTCTTTGGAAATGGGTTAGGGCATTTCTTTGCTTTCTCTGTTTTCTTGGCCAAATATGATGCTATTCTATTTTCTTCAATTTTAGGACCTCTTGCAATTTCCTTTATACTCAAATATTTTGATTTTGCTATAAAAAAAACAATACACAAATTGTTTAAATGGCATTCCTTATTGTATATAATAACTCTGATTTTTGTTTTCTATACATCAAAGATAGCCTTAGGGTATAAATTACTAAATATTATATATCTATTAAGCTACTTCATGGCATTTTGGATCATGATTGATTCAATAAGGTATAACCGATTTTTGGCTATTTCATTTATTATTGCTTGGAGTTTCTTGTTATTCGGAGGATTTGTTTTTGCAGGATTGAATTTTGGATTAATCGATTATTCTTTATTCAAACTCTATTTAACCCCATTAGGTGCAATCATTGAAACATTTCTCCTCTCCTTTGTACTTGGATACAATATCAATCAACTCAAGGAAACGAAAGCTATATCCGAGCTCAATCTATTAAAAAAGAATGAAGAGAATCGAATGTTGGCTATTGAAAAGAAAGAAATGGAACTTCATGCATTAAAGAGCCAAATGAATCCGCATTTTATTTTCAATGCACTGAGCTCTATTCAATTTTACATTCTAAAAAATAAAGTGGATTCTGCCATCATTTACATTGGTAACTTTGGCAAACTCATCCGCAATAGTTTTTCATTTGCTGATAAGAAATCCATCACCTTGAGTGAAGAAATTGGGTTCTTAGAACAATACCTAAATTTAGAAAAAATCCGATTACCCGATTTATTTGAATTCGTTATCAAAGTTGATCCTGAACTGGATGCGAACCATGTGGAAATTCCACCCTTTATTATTCAACCAATGGTTGAGAATGCAACCAAACATGCATTTTCTGGAATTGATTATCCCGGCAAATTAGAAATTAGCTTTCATAAAGTATTTCAAGAGTTAGTAATACATGTAGAAGACAATGGCATAGGCCTCAATGTAAATCCAACACTAAAACAGCATAAATCAAAGGGTATAGCCATAACCAAAAAACGTCTGCACATTATACAGGCATCCAATAAGTTGAATCGTAAAGCTACCCTTCAAATCATCGATAAAAAATCGATAGAAGAAGGTAGGGGTGTACGTGCAATCATCACTATCCCGCTCAATTTCTTTAAAAAAAAATAAGCAAGAAAACGGGAATTTCCCGCAAAGTCATCAGTACTCAACCGTTGCATATCCTTCCCTTTACCCTCCCATCTCGGTCAAATTTCGCAAAACTCCATTGTCCATAATGAATTAATGCCCGTAATTAGCGATATTCGTAGTCTTGAATTTTTTATCTCATTTTCATTATGATCGAAAAGATTCTGGGAATTCCCTATACCATTTAGGACTGGTTTTTCCAGATTTTTTAAAGATGCTTACCCTGCAGCGTTTTAAACCTGAACCCATTTATGACACGCAGCATCCCCTTTATTTGGGTGCAATGAAACATATCGAGCGGGATGGACATTTTCATTCGCATGCATTTTTTGATGATATGTGTGAAAAAATAGGCGGAATCATAGATGAAACTCCTGCCAAATCAATTCCGAAGACTTGGTTCTTGGCACATATCCTTTTAGAAATGGCCATTGATCGTTTGTTGATGGAAGAAAACATCAGCTATCTGGATGAATTTTATGCCGAACTCGAAGGGGTAAAAGAAGATGAAATAAAAATGTATTTCGAGCACAATAAGTTGTCGAAGGCAGACGTTTTCACCGAAAAATTGAATAAATTTATTGAGCATAAATGGCTTTATAAATACTTAGAAGATGACATGTTGCCAAAATCACTCAATAGGGTGTATTTTCGCATTGGTTTTACTGAAGAATGGAACAAAGAGACACATCAAGCTTTAATAGCTTCTTTACCCAGTGTATTACAAACGGTAAAAGGGGGATTAAAGGATTATCGTTAATCCTGACCCTTTTACTTTGTAGCCAGGCAGAGGCGCAGAATATTCGAAAATATTCCAATGACTTTCTGACGATTGGTACGGGTGCGCGTGCATTTGCCATGTCGGGCGCAATCACTTCTTTGGTTGATGATGCCACAGCTGGATATTGGAATCCAGCAGCCTTAACCAAGATCAATGACAACATACAAGCTACGTTTATGCATGCTGCCTATTTTGGTGGCATAGCCAACTATGATTACGGCAGTATCGCCTTTGGAGGCCCAAAAAAGAAAACTGGATTTGCCCTTTCGTTTGTTCGTATGGGGGTGGATGGAATATTGAATACCATTAACCTGATTGAAAATGGTGAAATAAATTACAGTCGTGTATCCTCATTTAGTGCAGTAGATTTTGCCTTGATTGGATCCATGGGCCAAAAAATACAAATCAAAGGCCAACGACACTTGGACTTTGCCTATGGGGTTAACACCTAAATAATCCGTAGACGTGGGGGACAATTTGCCAAAGCTTGGGGTTTCGGTTTGGATGCGAGCATCCAGCTAAATAACACGAAGACTGGACTGGGTTTTGGAGCTATGCTATACGATGCTACTTCTACTTTTACCGCTTGGCGTTTTGATATGGATGCATTAAGTACAGGTGGGAATAAGGACTATGCACGCGAAGTATTTGCTGTAACTGGGAATGAAATTCCCGTTAACTCTTTAGAGATAACTGTTCCACGAATCGTTACGGGCATTTCCAAAAAAATAGATATCGATGCTTTGACCCTTCAAGCTGAGATAGGTTTAGAAATTACTTTTGATGGCAGAAGAAACACCTTAATAAAAACGGGTTTATTTAGTATCGGACCCCGAACAGGGATAGAAGGTATTTATGCTTTTAATGAAGATACATAACTTTCACTGCGTGCTGGGGTAGGAAACTACCAACGTATACTGAATGCCAAAGGCGACAAGAACCGCTTGTATCTGCTTCCTTCGGCTGGTGTAGGGCTTCAGCTCAAAACTTTTACCTTAGATTATGCCATCGCAAATTTTGCAGGCAAAGGCACTGTTTTATACAGTAATGTATTTTCCATTCGGTTTAATTTAAACCCACCTGACTCCAGATAGCGAGGTCACATAAATGGTCGGATTTCGGAGTGAATCTTTTTATTCAAATTGTTCCGTATTTCTTTCCTTTCTGAAATGAATTAAGCTTACATTTGCAGCCCTAATGATAATCTCTCAAATAGTCGCTCATTCAGAAAATTTAGCCATTGGTAAAAACAATCAATTGCTTTGGCATCTGCCTAAGGACATGGCATGGTTTAAAGAAAAAACCATTACTCATCCGGTGATTATGGGAAGAAATACCATGACGGCTTTAAAAAAGCCATTGCCCAAAAGACGGAACATTGTTCTTTCAAGCAATCCTAACTTGGTTTTACCGGGATTTGAATGGGCTAGAAGTTTAGAGCAGGCCATAGAAATGGCAACTCGAACTGCGATTGATGAAATTTATATTATTGGTGGCGGCAAACTATATGCCTCTAGCTTAGATATCTGCCATCGATTATACATTACAAAGGTGGATGCGCGTTTTGATGATGCGGATGCTTTCTATCCTGAAATTAATCTTGCAGTATGGGATACTACATTCGAAGAATTTCATGAGCAAGACGAAACACATAAACACAATTTCTCTTTTCATATATTTGAAAGAGAAAAAAACGATAAAGACAAATAGCCCAGGTGGTGAAATTGGTAGACACGCAGCCTTGAGGGGGCTGTGCTCGCAAGGGCGTAGGAGTTCGAATCTCCTTCTGGGCACCAAGGAACAATATCAACATTAATCTTAAGTTGTTCCTGAAAAAATCGAATTACTTTATGAATCGACATACTGCAACAAACAATGCAGAAATTAATAAACCACAAGACTCACGTGCTTGCTCTACATTAGGGTTAGGCAAAACAGCATCTTGATCAAATCCCATCCAAACCTCTGGCCAGTTTATTATTGCAAATACAATACAAATGGCGATATAAACATACATGGCCAGGTCACTATATTGCGTGCGGTAGAAAGCTGAAGAAATACAAAAGAATGCACCAATACCATAAAAAAGTATCCATAAACCCGGATCTGGATCATTGTATTGCACCATGGCAAATAGGATTAATAAAACACCTAAGGATATTTTTATAGTACGACTGAGCATTTGCTACTGTTGTACTCGATTATTTAATAGAATCATTGCAGCTGGTCCTTCCATCCACGTTTTGTAAATGGTTTCTGGCATAATGGTTGGTCCCACAGAAAAATTGCCCAAAACAATATCATCGTCCCCATCTTTATCTATATCACCAACATCCATAGTGAGCCATCTACCTTTGTAGGTTTCCGGATTTGTACTCACTTTAAACTTCATATCACTGGTTTGCTCAAAATACAGAAAACCTTCATAAGGCTGTTTCACATAATCGGCAAAAAAGGAAATAGCCGCAATATCTAAATCACCATCACCATCAAAATCACTCGTTAAAGCCTTAAATGCACCATTCATTGGATAGAAAAAGGATTGTTCAAATTGCTTTGTTCCGTTCCCAAGATAAATGTACACTCCATGATAGTTTTTAAATACCACAGAATGATCCGCGTTGTCACCACTGGTATACAATATATCCAGATGACCATCTTTATTAAGATCCACAATTTGAATACTTGTGCTGCCTTGAACTGGAATGAATTCCTTAATGGTAGTTTCCTTGAATTTACCTTTGCCATCGTTTTCAAAATAAACAATTTGTTCTGTGCCTTGGGCAAAGAGTGTAAACAAATCCATATCACCATCCTTATCATAGTCTACTGCTTGAGTACTTATTGCACCAGGAATATTTTTAATCGACTTTTTGGCATAACTTACTCCATCTAACCAATAGAAATCTCCTTTATTGTGTCCATAGCCACAAACCACAATATCATCCACTTTATCTCCATTTAAATCTGCCAAAACAATTTTTACTGGCCGTTCAACTTTGTCTCTAATTTGCTTATTCAGTATTACAGCACCATTGTTAACCGTTGCATAATTTATTTGCCCTTTCCATACATCACTTGGCATTAAAGAACCAATATTGGTAATTAAAAACCCTTTTTTATAAGGCACTATGGAGGAAACAGGATTAGGGATATTGGTAAAAAATTCAGTTTCTCCTTTTCCGTTCATGCTTGCCAATCCTTTAGAATTTGCGTCATAAATAAAAAACCCTCCCGACTCTTTCACTTTAACCAAGCTAATAATCGGACTAACACTATTTGAAGCGATGGTCATGACAGAAAAAAGGCTTAAATCCAAGGTGTAATTTTCTGACCGCTGCTGGGGAGCAGTTTTCACTGGTGCATTTCCAATATAATATTCTATGATTTTCTGCCATTGGTCTTCATCCAGCATCCGCTCATTTGGGAAAATCCCGTCAGTGTTTTGTGCACCTTTGCCGCTCTCATATTCGATCCCTTTATGACTATAAATACCCATTCGAGGACCCATTGCTGGAAAAATTCCTGTTTGCCAGGTTTGTTTATCTAATGCAGATGGTGGCACAAATTTATGACATGAGGCACAATATGCCTTCGCCAATTCTTCGCCTTTTGAAGTATTAAGAACAGCGTCTTTGGTCTCAGTTTCCTTGTTTTTTTCTTTGGTCTTATTGTTGTTATTGCATGCAGCAATCAATACAACTAATCCAAGAATTATTAATTTATGCAATTTCACTTCCATTTTCTATCGTACTTTCTGGCGAAACAAAAACCAATTTCCCTTCCGACTCAGCCATTAAAATCATCCCCTCAGACATAATTCCCCGCATTTTACGAGGAGCAAGGTTCGCCAAATAAGTAACTTGTTTTCCAACAATCTCTTCCGGTTTATAATGCATTGCAATCCCTGATAAAACCGTTTTGTCTTCATCATCGGAAACCGCCAAGGTGATTTGAAGCAATTTATCTGCATTTTCCACCTTTTTAGCCTCTTTAATGGTTGCTGAAACCAGTTGCATTTTAGCAAAATCATCGTACTGAATCATAGGTTTTAATTTAAATAAATCTTTTGGTTTAAGTTTTTCTTGTTGCTGGGTTACTTCCTCATCTGTAATTTGCTGAAACAATAAGGGTATATTTTCTACTTGAGTTCCTGATGGAACTGAAAGAGCGCTATATTCTAAAGGCGCGTTCTCAATCTTCAGTGGCTGTGCCAACTTACTGTAAGTGGCGGGTAAAAACGGTTTAGAATACACCCCTATGAGTGCTGCCAAATTTATGGCATTATGCATGATAGTGTTGGTTCTTACTTGGTCCGTCTTTATGGTTTTCCAGGGTTCTTGATCTGCTAAATATTTATTCCCAAGTCTGCTCAAATTAATCCAACTGGCCAACGCATCTCTGAATTGATAATTCACAATCTGAGTTTCTATAGCTTCTACAAACCAAAATGCCTCTTTCCATAAATCTTCTTCAACTGCAGAATTATTTGCTTCTGGAACCACACCTTCGTAATACTTCTGGGTTAACACACTTACCCGATTGATAAAATTACCGAATATCGCCACCAACTCATTGTTGACACGGGCTTGAAAACCCTCCCAACTAAAATCGGCATCTTTATTTTCAGGTGCGATGGAGCATAACACATAACGCATTTCATCCGCTCGATCTTTAAAATCATTCAAGTATTCGTGGACCCATACAGCATAGTTTCGGGATGTTGAAATTTTCTCACCTTCCAAGTTTAAAAACTCATTGGCAGCAACGATGTTTGGCAGCACATAGGAACCTTCTGCCATTAACATGGCTGGAAAAATGAGGCAATGAAATACAATATTGTCTTTCCCTATAAAATGAATCAATTCAGTGTTGGGGTCTTTCCAGTAATCTTCCCACTGGTCGGGCATAAATTCTTTAGTGGCACTAATATAACCTAAGGGCGCATCAAACCACACATACATCACTTTACCCTCTGTATCTGGGACAGGTAAGGAAACACCCCAGTTTAGGTCTCGGGTCATTGCTCTGGGCTTTAAACCATCCTTTAACCAACTATTGCATTGACCATATACTGCGTTTTTCCATATCCCTTTTTTGGATTCAATGTATTTACTCAAATCCGCTTGCATTGAATCCAAAGGTAAATACCAATTGGTGGTCGATTTTAATTCAGGCTTGTTTCCTGTTAAAGCAGAAGTTGGATTTATCAATTCATCTGGGCTAAGTGCCTTTCCACAATTTTCACATTGATCACCATATGCTTTCTCATACGAACAATTTGGACAAGTGCCAGTTATATAGCGATCTGCCAAAAACTGATTTGCTTCCGCATCATATAATTGTTCCGATGTTTGTGTTAAAAAGGTTTCTTGATCATACAATTTCTTGAAGAATTCTTGAGCGGTTTCATGGTGCACCTTACTGCTTGTTCTGCTGTAATGGTCAAATTCAATACCCATCCGTACAAAAGTTTCTTGCATCAAGTTGTGATAAAAATCCACCACTTCCTGCGGGGTTTTATTTTCTGCTTTTGCCCTTAAACTAATAGGAACACCATGCTCGTCACTCCCACAAACAAATGCAACATCATTCCCTTTCGCTTTTTGAAATCGGGCATAAATATCCGAAGGCAAATAACACCCTGCCAAATGACCTATATGCAAAGGACCATTTGCATACGGAAGTGCCGCAGTTACAATTTGTTTTTTCAAGACCACAAAAGTAGTGCATTTCGCCAATAGTGAATAAGGATTCGTACGCAGAATTTAAATCCTGACTAGTTATATTCGAATTACCATACCCACAAACCCAAAGCTCCTGATATTTCCATTAACCATGCTATACCCATATGAACTAATAATCCTCCTTTAATTGAGTTGGAATGAAAACTTATAATACCCAATAAACTACCCCCAAAAAAAGAGCTAATACACTCTCCCATAGGTTTTCCAAAATGAATACTTACATAAAATACCGCCATAGGAAGAATGGCTTCTTTGCCTAATAAGCTGACCATCGCCATGACCAGAAAACCTCTAAAAAACACTTCTATACCCACAAAGTTTAACCCATATGCCAATTCATAGGTGAGATGTCTCCAACGGGGTAGTGCAGCATAATTTTCGTGTAAAAGTTGTTTAAGCCGAGGGTACATATGTAAAAAACTATCTGTTGTTCCAGCAATGAGTATCGGAATTAGCATAATGGCCAGCATGATCCAATAGGGTTTTAGCTTGTGTCCTTTAAATTGAAATCCATAAAAGCCCATTTTATTTCGATCCTTTAACCGCCAGATGATATAACTGAATGCCAAACCAATAATTACCTGGCTAATCCAAAAACTAATTTTGCTATAGTAATAAAGCATATTCAGGTTGGAGCTGCTGTAATCCAACATTCTCGAGATATTGATATGGGATGTATATGCAAAAACCCATGGGCTGACTAAAGCAATAACCCAAAACCACGGATTCTTCAAGCTTGAACTGCGCTTTGCAAATACAACTGCCATCAACAAAGGAGGCAAATATGCTAGCGTATAAATTAAACTGTGGTTTCTCCAGGCTTTGAATCCAGACAAATCGTCAACCATTTCTTTTTCAAGACCATACCCATAATTCCATACAATCAAAAAAGCCGCCCATAACGCGCAGAGCAAAATAAACCATGGAGAACTGGTGGCAATAAATGCTTTTACCTGAGAGTATATTTTTTTCATTGTTTACTTGGCATGATTTCAAATTTACGAATCAATTCATTTCCCATCGCATCTGTAATGGTTAATTTATGAACTCCTTCCAATGGATTTAATGCAACTCGATGACTTCCTTTGGATTCGGTAATGAATTTCTCATCGACATGCCAATACAAAGTAGTTTCTCGATTTGCATACACTGCTTCAAAAATAACACTTTGCTTGCGGCCGTCTAAAGCAACGGGCAAATAAATGGATGACAATTCCCTGGGGTAAATTAAGTCAATAACCCCCTGTCCCGATTCGCAACCCGGGAAATAAGGGGGCAAAACAAAATAATTGGGATGCTTCCGTTGATAGAACCAGGCCAGTTTCGGTGGTAAAACAAATTGTTTTTTCTTCACCATCTGACTTACTTCATAACACTTGCTATTTACACGGTATTGCAATGTTGTATCCAAATATAAAGTGCGGTGAAAAGGGCAAAGTTTACCATCGGCCAAAAAACTGGGATACACTTCAACGCTATGCGATTCGCAATGTTCACTGCGGAAGTATCCACTGCGTGTGCAAATTTCTACGGCCTTTTTTTCAGCCGCTGGTTCGTTGAATTGTGCAAGCGGCCGGAAATAATCCAACATGTCAAATAATACAGGTGCGGCTACTTTGGTTCCTGTCATCCCAGGTCTTCCTTCGCCATCCGCATTCCCAACCCATATGGCAATGATTATTTCGGGTGTAATCGCAACCGCCCAAGCATCTTTGAACCCGTGACTTGTGCCAGTTTTCCAAGCGACACCAGTGCCTTCAAAATTTTGCCACCCTACTTCACTGGATGGACGGACCACCTCTTTCAACGCCTTTACGGTTAAATAGGTGGCATAAGGCTCAACTGCCTTTTTGCGCCTTCTTTCTGAAGAGCTCTGGGTATAATTCAATAAAGTAAATTTATATGGATCCGTTTTGACATTAAGATTGCTGGCCATGTTACAATATGCTTGGGCCAATTCAAATAAACTCACTTCACCTCCTCCAATCACCATCGACAGCCCATAATGTGTACTGCTTTTTGTAAATTGAGTAAATCCGCGATCCTTGAGTTCATTCTTAAATTTTGTTAATCCAAAACGACCTAATAGTACACTTGCCGGTATATTTAAAGATCTGGCCAATGCCTCATCTGCCGGTACTGCACCTTCATATAATTCTGAGTAGTTCTTAATATCGCGGTAAGGCACATCTGGAAGCAACATTTTCGGTAACAGTTGGCCTTCAGAAAGCATGCGTTCGTGAAGAAATGGTTTTAAAATACTGCCCGAACTTCGGTAAGCCTGTACGATATCCACCTTGTTAGCATGGTCATTCGCTTTCTCGTATGTATTACCTGCATAGGCCAATACCTTTGCTGATTTCACTTCAACCACAATGCCTGCCATGTTATGTATTTCTGAAGTTTTATAGCTATTGTGATACTTCCGAATCACTTGATTTAGCTTTTGTTGAATTTTCATATCGGAGGCTACTATTCACTCGCTCACCGGGGTGGTCTTTTTTTACCTTTTGCAACAAATGAGGTGCATCCTGAGGCATCGCATTGGGTTTTTGTGGCAAAGGTTCTTCAATGGCCAATTCATAAGTAAATTGATCAATAACCTCATTTTTTAAAAGTTTAAAAAGCAATCGATTTCGTTTTTTACGTAATTTTTCTTGATTCTTCCCTGGGTAAATTAAAGAAGGTGCATTGGGCAAAACGGCTAAGGTGGCCGCTTCGCCCCAAGACAATTCATTCGACATTCGCCTGTAATATCTCCAAGCTGCCGCATCAATTCCAACTACATTTCCACCAAATGGCGCATTCGAAAGATAATGACGCAGAATTTCATCTTTTGAATACTTTAATTCTACTCGCGTAGAAACAATGATTTCTATTAATTTTTGCAAATAGTTCCGTTGCGGTGTGCCCTTCGCCATTCTGACGGTCTGCATGGTGATTGTTGAAGCCCCACTTACAATTCCACCCGTTTTGATATTCTGCACAAATGCTTTTGACAAAGAAACCGGGTTAAATCCGAAATGATATCGAAAATACTCATCCTCAAAATGTAAAATGCATTGCTCTACTTTGTTGGATACTGAATCGGTTAATGGAAATCTCCACTGTTCATCATCGGCAATAACACCACCCAATAAAATATCCTCCTCACTCAATAAGATGGTGGAAGAAGAATTACTGAACAAAGGATCAGGCAATGAAAAGAAAATGTACCATGCCAAAAACACGAGTACCAACCCTTTCCAAACCCGCTTAAACCATTTGTGCCTGAACAAGACTAAGTTTACTTCAACTTTCGAATTGGTTTGCACGGCCTGAATATCATTGTTATACATTGCCTCGCACTCTACGGCTGGCAAATGATAGCTGCCTTTATAAGCCGCATTCAATAACACTACAAACGTTTTGGATTCATTGATCCGCAAATCAAAATAGGTATACACACGATCATCCCGAATATCTTGGTATGTAGGAATACTTTTTTGATGCGAAGACGAGCGATCATTTAATCGTAAGTTGATGATCTCCCAACCGGAAGGGAAAATTTGCGATAAGGCAAGATCCCGATAATTTCCGATCGTATTAGTATTCGTTATGGTTACGACTGCTTTAAAATCAGTTCCTTGACTCAAGCGCTTTTCGTTCACCGAATTGCCTTGCATATCTTGGTACGAAACAGTCATCTTCAGATTTTTATTCGTACTTGGAATATTTGCATCCAGGGCAGTTCCTTGATTGATTAAATTGACAAATAAGCGCGTTCCATTGGTGTTTTCAATTTTAACAGAACCCGATTTAGTCACTAAATTAATCCTTGCTAAAGTAGCCGTGTTGGATTTGTATGAGTGCGATTTTCCATCTGAGGTTACATATTTAAACTGAATTCCTTTTTTGGATTGACCGCCTGCAAATTGTGCAACCGCGAGTAAAGCATATGCTGTGGTTTGCGTACTCATCCAGTTCTGATTGCGCAATGATTGAGTAATTTGATTAAACACTGGCATACCTGCACTAAATTCTTTCATGATGGCATAGGTTTCCAGCTTCATTGCTTGATCTCGAACCGGTGAACCGTAGGTGTAATAATAGTAATATGGATTGCTATAATTCTCGAAAGTAGGATGCAATGTAATTAAGTTTTTAGCTATGGATGATTTACCGGCAAGGGCGTAAGCCGCGGCCAAACGCCACGCTGCTTGACTGATTAATTTATCATCTTCTCTCAGTCGATTCATTGCGCCCAAATTCGGTTTACCTGCCAAGGCCATCGTATACAATCGATATGCTTGATTCAATTGATGTGAACCCAAACCATAATTATACGCACTGGAACGTCCATTCCATTGATTCGATCTCGCTTTTTGATATTTCAACCACGATTTTTTAAATCCTACTGGTAATGCATATCCCATTTTCTCGGCAGCAATCATAAAATGTCCGGCATAATTGGTACCCCATTCATTTGCCATATTTGCTCCAGGCCAATACCCAATACCTCCATTACTCAGTTGCATATTCCGTAGTCGCTCAATTCCTGCTTTAATATTCGATTCTATTTTTTTCTTCTCATCTGCATTCAACTCCAATAAGGTACTTAAATGCAATTGTGGAAATACAGAACTCGTGGTCTGCTCAACACAACCGTGTGGATACCGAATCAAATAATTCAAGCGTTTGGTCAAATTGATATTTGGCATAGATGACACTTCCAAGGTAACCTTGTTGGTTCCCTCCACTCCAAAAAGGGTATAATCAAAAGATTTTGACTCATCCTTTTCGATACCATCTGAATTTACTTGAGTTATAGGTGGATTGGGTAAACGAATTGGAATATTAACCTCTTCAGTGCTCACATACTTGCCTGATTTTGCCGTTACTTTAATAAATGCAGCACCCATTTTAGCGGGCACTTTTACCGGCACATAAAGCATGGTCTCTTCCTCATTGCTTAGCTTAACATTAAAGGTAGTTTTGCTGTGGTACTAACAAATCATTGGTCTCTATGGTAACCGTAGCATTATTTATGCCTTTCTCCGCAAAGAGAGTGATGGGTAGATTTATCGTTTCGCCTGGACTCAATACCCGGGGTAAAGTTGTTGTTAGCATCAGAGGTTGTTTCACTTTAATTTCATTCACTGCGCTACCAAATTGATTATTTAGATTACCCGCCACGATCATCACCTTTACACTTCCTATGTAGTTCGGCATATGTATTTTTATGCTTTCTAGATTTGCCTTTTGCCACAGTAAATGGTCCGATAAATTTAACCACTGGTTTAAAGCGGTTCATATTTGCTTTGTCCAAGACTTTCATGGCATCATCACTACCACCCACGGCAAATACATTGGCCATCTTACCATCAAATGCCCCAAGCACAGCATGGTACATATCCCATGTGCGCACACCCAACGCTTCTTTTTGATGGAAATGCCCCCAAATATCTGGCGTTTTAAATGATGTTAAGTCTAACAGACCTTCATCCACCACTGCAAGTGTATAGGTCATTTCTTTCCTATTTTCTTCTGAAACGGTAACCCTCAAAATCTTGTTGAGGTTGCACTTTAGTTGGTGTTTTTAGTACAGGTTTGATATGCGAATTGGGGTCCTCTACCATAATGGGTGTGGCTCCATACATTCGTATAGGCAAATCGTTCGCGGTTTGAGCATGGGGTTGAATCAAGGTCATATGTGCATATACATTTGGAGACATCTCAGGTGTAAGTTTGATGCTGATTTTTGTTTGCTTTTCTTCGGTTTCTATCCATCGTTTTTCAATAATGGTGGTTCCGTTTTCTATGCTCAGCAATGCTCTGCCGCTTTTTGATGTAGGAATCACGATTTCTGCAGTTTCACCCACATTGTATTTCTCCTTATCAGCTTCAAATGATAAAGTAGAAACATCTTCTCCCATTGAACCACGTGATCTCCAATCCGACCAATCTATTCTAAATATTTGCGCTGCAATATGGTTACTTGAGGGGTCCTCCACTTTAAGCATATATCGACCCCATTTATCATTACTCATATTAATGGAATAATAACCTAATCCATTGGTGGTATTGATCGTTTGTTCATCGACCAATTCACTGTAATAAGAATTAATATATTCATTGCTACCCCGACTTCTCGAATACCACCAATTGTGTCTCATTTTATACAATCGTACTTTTACACCTGTTTTACTCAGCTTATTTCCTTCCTGATCAACGGTGGCAATGGCTACCTTATGCTTTTTACCTGTTTCCAACATATCCCAATCTTTGTAGGTATAGTCGATAAACATACCCACATAAGATGCATAAGGAGAATATGTTTTGGATTGAAAATGAGTACTGAATTCTCCCCCTTTTTCAAATACTTTGGTGAATAACCCCAACTTCAACATGCCTGCAGGTTTGGCTGCTGCCAAGATTTAATTTTACTGGAAAAGATGCACTGCCATTTGCATTCACAGTGTTGTTGAACACCACGCGTTCTTCAATCTCAAAATCCCTGCCTGGGTTATCAAAGTTATAGTTTTCAAAATTCTTAAATTCGGTTTTTGTATTCTGTAAGGTGGCAGTAACATTCGCCTTTAAGTTTGCAGCCACAGCACCATGCAACCAAGCAACATTTAGATTTGCCATATTACTGCTTTCCGTTAGTAGCTCATTATCAAAATTCAGTTTAATTTTTAATTTATTGGGCTTAACGGTCTCAATTTTTATTCGTTTTGAAAAACGACTCCCCTCCTGCTTTTATCACTTGCATTCCAATTTCCCGTTGGGGCATCTACTGGTGTTTTTAGGGCGAAAGAATAAAATCCATTCTTGCTTTTTGCATTGATCTTCTTTTCGAATAATTGATTCTCGTGGATTATATAACTCAAGGGTAATTGGGTAATGTTCAGGCAATGCTTGTTGCGCGTTGTGAAGCACGCAGGTTAGGTAGATACTATCTCCAGGCCGCCAAACACCTCGTTCACCATAAATAAATGCTTTCAATCCGTTTTTTTGTAGTTACTCCGTTAATGTCAAATCGACTCATGTTCAATGCACTACCATATCCCAATTTCAAATAACCCTTTTCCTTTCCATGTTCAGCAACAACAACAAACGGCTTGCGCTTCAATTTTATACGTACAAATCCTTTCCCATCGGTTTTGGGTTTCAGCAATCACTTGCTGTTGAAAATCATACACTTTTACTTTAATATTGGCCAATGGCGCAGTAGTTCGCAAATCCGTGATGGTAACATCCAACTCTTTGGTATTGGTTTGCTTGGCGATAATACCAAAATTTGAGGCCACGACGATATTCCGACTGACTGCTCTATTACTTGTATAGTAAGACACGTGGCACGGATCTTTTCTCTTTCTCCACTCATAGCCGTCAGGATAAAAGTAATTTGTTGTAATAATCCGATGTCCCAATCATCTGTTGGGTCATTTTCCTCAATTTCTTTTTGCCCATCATTGTTCATGCATTTATAATTGGATAGATGAGGTCTCATACTCAAGTCTACACCGATAAATTGCCCCCGGATCGGGTTCTATAAACTTACTTAAATCAAAGCTGAAAAGATTCTTTTCGTTTAAATCCACCCCTCCTTTTTGGGTGAAATAAATATCCTTTTCAAAAACAGGTCGACCTACTTGTCGCAAGCGATATGATCCATCATAATTATTCTCTTGAAAGAATTGAACTACATTGTTTCCATATATTTTAAAAATAGACAGATGCACCCCTTTTAAGGCCGTTGAGTAAAACGGAAACAACAACTTATCCGAATGAGGCAAAATGTTTCCATCACCAATTAATTCTATCGATGGCTTGTTATCTTCTAAGGTCACCAACTGGCTTGAAGACTTATTCAGTTTCCGTCCGCATAGTTTTGAATTCCTTTATTAATTAACAATTGATAATCTCCCGTTCGATTTGCACTGGGATATACCTTTATTTCGTTCAAATCAACTTCCAGGTTTTTAACTCCAGGACCATTGTTTTCAAATTTGATTAACCCCGTTAAGCTCTGTTCCTTTATTGGGTCTGAAAAAATAAGAGAAACATAAGGCTCATCCGAGGTTACTACACGCGAACTAATTAACTCAAAACTGTTAATCGCTGGTATGGTATATACTGCACTTTCACTGCGATCTACACCAGCTGACTTTCCATCAAAAGCAAAATTCACATCCTGTGCACTGCTATTACGCACAGCACTATCTATAGTGAAATAATGCTTATTGCTATTGGGACTTTGCCATTTTACATCAAAGTTGTTTCCAGCTTGGGTAACACCCAGAATACTATCAGCTCTTCAGTTGTCAAATCATCTGCAGAAGTCAATTCGCCTTTTATTTGATTGTATTTTAGCTTCTTGCCATTATAGGGCTTCATACTATAAATCTTATAAGAATAATCCTGCTTTATTACTTGAATTTGAAATTTAAAATCTGCCAATTCCTTGTCGATTTCTGGGACCAATTTCTTGAGATTTAGTTTACCCGTATACACTTTGCCTCCTGCTAGGGCCTTATTGGGTATAAAAATTAATGTTTGACTGTCTTTATCCAATCTGAGATCCCCGTCCAAACTTGGAGAAAAACTAAGCACCTTCTCCGGCAAGGATGAAATAGGCGCTCTTAATTTAACCGATATCGGGATGTTTTTAGAAACAGTACCTGAAGTGTAAGAGCTGATGTACGGATAATATTGATGCGAGGCATCCATAAAATCTTTATTCAGTTTATTGGATTGATTGCAAGCGTAACTCAATAGTAAAATCGGCAGGATTAACAGCAGCAGTTTTTTCATAGCAACGGTAGTTTTCTCAAACCTACAAAAAATTGCGTAGGTTTTGATGGTCAAACGTTTGTAAAAACGAATAATTATAATTTGCCGGCAATAAATGCAAGCAATTTAGCCCGTACACTTATCCATTTGGCATATTTACCCTTTTCTGAGGAAACTAGAAAGAGCGATTTGAAAAATACCTAACTTTGCCTTGTGGCCGAAAAAGCGCATTTGCAATCTCAGATATCTAATCTACCTACCAGCCCAGGTATCTATAAATATCACGACAAAGCACGGAAAATAATTTATGTAGGCAAGGCCAAAAACTTAAAGAAAAGGGTAAGTTCCTACTTTACCAAAAAACACGAGAACAGAAAAACAGCCGTTTTAGTTTCTCAAATAGATCACATTGAATTTACTGTTGTGGATACTGAGTTTGATGCGCTACTCCTTGAAAACAGCCTGATAAAAGAGCTCCAGCCAAAGTATAATATCAATTTAAAGGATGACAAGTCGTATCCGCTTATAAAAATTACCAAAGAACGATTTCCAAAGGTTTTTCCGATGCGCAACCCCATGAATGATGGCTCTGAATACTTTGGCCCATTTGCATCGGTGCGTATTATGCATACCGTCTTGGATCTTATAAAACAATTATACCCGATTCGGAATTGCAACTTAAACCTGAGCCAAAAGAACATAGACACAGGTAAGTTCAAGGTGTGTTTAGAATATCAAATTGGGAATTGCCTGGGGCCATGTGAAGGATTGCAATCTGAAGAGGACTATATGGAAAGCATTCAGCATATCCGTTATCTGTTGAAAGGTAATTTAAAAGAGGTTTCTCGACATTTGAAGACCTTAATGAAAACCGCTTCGGAGGAAACGCATTTTGAGAAAGCGCACCTTTACAAACAAAAAATTGAGCATCTCCAAAAATACCAGGCTAAATCAACCATAGTTAGTCATACCGTTGGAAACGTAGATGTCTTCCATATTCTTAAGGAAGGGAATTATGCCTTTGCCAATTTTCTCCGAGTCAGCAACGGCATTATTGTGCAAACCCGAAATATTGAGCTTAGAAGCAAGCTCGATGAAACCGAAAAGGAGATTCTGCTTACCGCAATTGCAGAAGTACATAATTTGTACGGTGCGCCTAATAAGCAGCTGATCCTACCCTTCAATCTTGACCTAGAGGATGATCGTTTTGAAATGATTATTCCAAGGGCAGGTGATAAAAAGAAACTCATTGATTTATCTTTTAAGAACTGCATGTACTACAAGAAAGAGAAGATGAGTCAATATGAAAAACTCAATCCAGATTTGAAGGTAGAGCGAATCATGACATTAATGCAAAAAGAATTGAGACTGACCGAGGCCCCAGTTCATGCAGAATGTTTTGACAACAGTAACCTACAAGGAACTAATGCAGTTTCGGCATGCGTTGTTTTCAAAAACGGGAAACCCAGTAAAAGAGATTATCGCATTTTTAATGTTAAAACCGTGGTTGGTCCAGATGATTTTGCCACCATGTATGAAGTTTTAACGCGCAGGTACAGTCGACTTGTTGCCGAAAATCAACCTTTACCCCAATTGATTGTAATTGATGGAGGCAAGGGCCAGTTAAGCAGTTCGGTTCAAGCTTTAAAAGATGTTGGGGTTTATGGTAAGATTGCCATCATAGGAATTGCTAAACGGTTGGAAGAAATCTATTACCCTGAGGATCCGTTGCCTTTGTATATTGATAAGCGTTCAGAGACCCTGAAGATTATCCAACAGATGCGCGATGAAGCGCATCGTTTTGGCATAACTGCGCATCGTAAGAAGCGAAATAAAGGAAGTCTTAAAACAGTTTTAGACGATATACCTGGAATTGGAGAGGAAAGTGCAAATGCGCTTCTAGCTAAATTTAAAAGTGTTAAAAAAATTAAAGAACAGGGTTTGGCCAACTTAGCAATAGTTATTGGGGAAAGTCGAGCTAAAAAGGTGCTTGAATTTTTTAAATAAATCCAGTTCTTCCAATAATATTATTTTGTTCACGATGGGATAACATAATTGTCAGAAACGAAATAGGCTGTATCAGTCCATTAATTCATCTCCACACTCATTTTACATCCCATTTCCTCAAAGGCTTCTACCAATTTTAGACTGGGTTTCACTTTCAAATCTTCATTGCCTAATTCTACTTCTCCTCCATCATCATTGTCAAAAAACTTAAAGTTAAAACGCGTATTTCCTTTATTTTCTTCAATCACGGCCACCATTTGATCTACTTTTTCATAATCCAATGCCTTCCAATCCATTTGAGCAGCGATGCTGCGCACATAAATCTGCATGGTATTTTCCAGGGCTTCTACATTTTTAAATTTAGTTGCAGTTATTGTTTCGTCCGTACTGTACTTCTTATATTGATACACCTCCACTGTAATCAGCACATGACTCTCTGCTTTAAGCTTCGGGCTGAAACGTGCGTAATCTTCTTTATATAGATTAAAGGCATAGCTACCCACGTAATCCTCCAACACAAATTTACCCCAAGGGGTTCCTTGCTGATTAACTCGTTCTTCCACTTGAGTAATAATTCCTGCCAGCTTTATGGTATTGCCTACAATTTCATCTAAATCAGCCATTTGAATGCAATTGGAATCTGCGATCCTTTTACATTCAAAACCATACAAATCCAAAGGATGACCAGAGATATACATGCCGACAACCTCACGCTCGTGGCGTAACTCTTCAATCATACCCATGGCTTCAACCGTGGGCAAAGAAGGCGCACGCAAACTGGCCCCTTGGTCTCCACCGAAAAGACTTGCTTGATTATTGGCCGCATTGGCTTGCTGCGCTATGCCGTGTTTGATGGCTACATCAATTCCAGTTAACCCTTCATTCAGTGCTACTTTAAAATATTGGGCTCTGTGATGTTTCTTGTCAAAATCAAAGGCTCCACCTTTGGCAAGCGACTCTAAAACACGCTTGTTTACAGATCGCAAATTAACCCGTCCACATAAATCAAAGATGTCTTCAAACGGGCCGCTAGCTTCGCGTTCTTCAATAATAAAATCTACCGCCTTTTCTCCAGAACCCTTAATGGAACCCAACCCAAAACGAATCTCGCCTTTCTTATTTACAGCAAAATCAGCAAAACTTTCATTCAAATCTGGGCCCAAAACCGTAATTCCCATGCGCTTACATTCTTCCATAAAGAAAGCAATCGATTCTATATTACCTGCGTTATTTAAAACTGCAGCCATATATTCCGAGGGATAATGGGTCTTTAAGTAGGCAGTTTGAAAACCTAAATATGCGTAACAGGTTGCATGTGATTTATTAAAGGCATACGATGCGAACGCTCTCCAATCATTCCATACTTTTTTTGCGGTTTCTAAATCATGCCCATTTTTTTCACAACCTTCGAAAAACAAGTCGGCCAATTTATTCAGTTCCTTAATTTTCTTTTTACCCATGGCCTTTCGCAGACCATCCGCATCCCCTTTACTGAATCCAGCTAATTGCTGTGCAGCTAGCATCACCTGCTCTTGATATACCGTAATACCATAAGTTTCCGACATAATCCCTTCAATCGCCTCAAAATCATATTCAATTTCTTTGCGACCGTGTTTCCGATCAACAAACAATGGAATATAGTCCATTGGGCCTGGACGATAGAGCGCATTTACCGCAATCAATTCTTCAAATCGATCCGGTTGCAAATCCCGAAGCACCTTTTGCATGCCTTCACTCTCATATTGGAATACACTAATGGTTTCTCCCTTTTGAAACAACTCAAATGTAGCTTTGTCATCCAATGGAATTTCGTCCAATACAATATCCTTGTCGTGATTCTGCTTGATCAGTCTTACTGTATTTTTTAAGATGGTTAGCGTTTTTAAACCCAAGAAATCCATCTTAAGCAATCCAGAATCTTCAATTACATTCCCATCATATTGAGTCACCCATAAATCTGAATTCTTTGATGTAGAAAGCGGTATATGGTCGGTTAAATCACTTGGCGCGATAATCACCGCACATGCATGGATACCTGTATTTCGAACCGACCCTTCCAACTTCATGGCCTCCTTAAGCGTTGCAGCTTCAGCAGTAACTCCACCTGCCAACTCGCGCATTTTAAGCATATTGGCAAAGTCATCTGAGCTAAGCGCTTTTTTCATTTTGCTCTCCTCAGCCGTGAGCAGTTCAACCAAACTAGGACTCCCTGGACGGTCCGGTACGAGCTTGGTTAATGCAATGGCTTCATTCAATGGTAAATTCAAGGCTCGTGCTACATCCTTAATACTGGATTTACTTGCCATGGTGCCATAAGTTACTACCTGGGCGACTTGATTATAGCCGTACTTATCAATTACATAATCCAATACTTTTTGACGACCATGATCATCAAAATCTGTATCAATATCAGGCATGGATTTTCGTTCAGGATTCAGGAAACGCTCAAAAAGCAATCCGTATTTAAGCGGATCGATATTGGTAATTCCGATACAATAGGCCACTGCGGAACCTGCTGCAGAACCCCTTCCAGGCCCAACATACACGCCTAAGTCCCTTCCTGCTTTAATAAAATCGGCTACAATCAAAAAGTATCCCGGAAAACCCATGGACTTAATGGTAAACAGCTCAAAATTCAGTCGCTCTTCTAATTCAGCTGATATTTCAGAATACCTTTCGCGAGCTCCTTCGAAAGTTAAATGCTTCAGATATGCATCAGCATCAGCAAATTCAGGTGGAATTGGAAATGCCGGAAGCAACAACTCTTTATTTAAATCAAGGTGCTCAATCTTATCTACGATTTCCTCGGTATTGGCAATTGCAGCAGGAATATCACTGAACAGTGAACTCATTTCTGCCTGTGTTTTGAAATAAAACTCCTCATTCGGAAAGCCAAAGCGATAGCCTTTTCCGCCTTCTTCATCCGTTGCTTTAGGTGTTTGTTGCAGATCAGCGGTATTGATACACAACAGTAAATCATGCGCATTCGCATCCTCTTGCTCCACATAATGTGAATCATTACTTGCGATGATGTTTACATTATATTTTTTGGCAAACTTGAGTAAAACTGCATTTACCTTTTCTTGATCCGGTAAACTATGGCGTTGTATTTCAATATAAAAATCTTCTCCAAATAAATCCAACCACCATTTGAGTAACTCCTCTGCTTTGTCTTCTCCGTGGTTCAGAATGGCTTGGGGAATTTCAGCCCCTAAACAACAAGATGTAGCAATTAATCCTTCATGATACTTAAGCAGTAACTCCTTATCAATTCTCGGCCATTTAGAGTACAAACCTTCCTTGTAGCCATATGAGCATAACTTAGATAGGTTTTGATATCCCTTGTCGTTTTTAGCCAGCAAAAGTTGATGATAGCGTTTATCCTTTTTCTCTTTGGTAAATTGCCGTTGGTGCCGATCCTCAACCATATAAAACTCACAGCCGACAATGGGTTTAATCCCTGCATTATTCGCCTCAGCAACAAAACGAAATGCGCCAAACATATTACCGTGATCGGTAATGGCGATGGCTTTCATCTCATCTTCTTTTGCTTTTTTCATCAATTTTTTGATGTCAGCAGCTCCATCCAAGAGACTGAATTGCGTATGCACGTGCAAGTGTGAGAAATTGGGCATGGCTACGAAATTAAGTCATAAAAATTGGGATTGGAATAGGTGTGGAGAAGTTGAGAAAAGAGTTTTGAGTTGATTCCTTCTAGTAATTAAAAAACGTGTGACTGCAGCACAACCTGATTCCAAATCAAGTTTGGAATGACACTAAGGTTCCCCCCGCCCAACTCAAAACTAAATACTAATAACTAGAAAGGTTTACCCCAACATCTTGATTGCGGTCAAAGCAGCTTCTACCCCTTTGTTCCCATGCTTGCCACCACAGCGGTCTAATGCTTGTTGCTGATTCTCTGTGGTAAGTACACCAAAAATAACCGGTTTATCGTATTGCAACCCCACCCGCATAATTCCATCTGCAGCGGCTTGACATATAAAATCAAAATGCCGCGTTTCACCTTGAATAACGCAACCCAAGCAAATTATCGCATCCAAATCATTTAACTGAGCAAGTCGCTGAGCACCTAAAGGCAATTCAAATGTTCCTGGAACATGACTAAGGTGAATATCTTTTTTTTCTATCCCAATTTCAGTAAGTGTTTCAATGGCTCCTGTTAAAAGTGCTCCGGTAACCGCTTCATTCCATTCACTGCAAACAATACCTATACGTTTGCTTGCCATGCTTGGCAATACTTTTTTATCAAAAGATGAAAGATTCTTATGACCCGTTGCCATGGTAATTATTCAGCGGTAAATTCTCCAGCTCTCGCCTTGGCATAACTAAGACTCTTCTCCACTTGCATTTTAGCCACCACTTTAGGGCATTTAGCAATGATATACTCATATGCATCAACAGCATTTTCAAAATCTTCTAACTTTTCATATGCTGCACCTGCTTTAAACATCCAATGTGGTGTGGTCAAGTCATTTACATTCTCTTTACCTGCTTTTTCAAAATAGGATGCAGCCTCATCAAAATTCTTTTTTGCTGCGTAACAGTCTCCAATCATACCCAATCTATTGGGCCCAACAAGTGGATCACCTTCTGCATTAAAATCTTTCAAATATTTAATAGCCACGTCATAATCTCCCTTTTTAAAGAATGCATAACCCGCATAGAATTTAGCTAAATTACCTGCTTTAGTTCTTCCATAATCTGCGGCCAAGTCAATTGCGCTCATCCCTCCATTTGCACCTTTCAAAATAGCATCAATACTATCCGCTTTAAAAGATTGCTCAATAGAGTATAATTCTTCCTGAGCTTCTTCATTCTGCCCGTTTAAATAGTAATTATAAGCGTAATATGCAGCAACAACTGCCAACAATCCCACTACCACATAGGTTAGGACTTTTTCATTCTTTTTGTACCAATCTATAATTCTGGGAACGAGTTCTTTTTGTTCCTGGTTTTGTATTTCTTCTGACATGGTTATTTTATTCTATTATAAATGGATAATCTTCTACATAAACATCAGTATATAGTTCTGATGGATCCGGATATTCAGACTCCTCGGCAAACTTAACAGCAGCATTTACTTGCTCTGCAATTTCATCATCGAGTTTATCAAAATACGCTGCATTGGCATATTTCTTCTTTAATATAGTTGCTTTTGTTGTTTCTATTGGATCCACCGCCTTATATTTTGCGAGTTCTTCCTTGGTTCTATATTTCGCAGGATCACTCATAGAATGTCCTTTATATCGATAGGTTTTAATTTCTAAGAGTGTTGGGCCATCACCTTTTCTAGCGCGATCCGCTGCTCTCTCAATGGCTTGATGCACATCTTCGCATTTCATTCCATCCACCTGCTCACTCGGCATCTCATAACTCAACCCAATTTTATACAAATCTAAAACGTTGGTGGTTCGTTCTACCGATGTGCCCATAGCATATTCATTGTTTTCAATAACAAATACAACTGGCAGCTTCCAAAGCATGGCCATATTGAAGGTTTCGTGCAAAGCTCCTTGCCTTACCGCCCCATCACCCATATAACAAACGTTGATATTTTTGGTGCCACGATACTGCTCTGCTAGGGCTATCCCAGCACCCAGTGGAACTTGTCCACCCACAATTCCATGACCTCCATAGAAATTGTGTTCTTTGCTAAACATGTGCATACTACCCCCTTTTCCTTTGGTGCAACCAGTAACTTTACCAAAAAGTTCTGCCATTACACTTTCAGGACTTAGACCGCATGCCAATGCATGACCGTGGTCTCTGTAAGCAGTAATCATTGAATCGTCCTTTGTGATAACTGACATGGTACCCGCGATCACAGCTTCTTGTCCTATATATAAATGACAGAAACCCTTGATCTTTTGCTGGCCATATAATTGTGCACATTTTTCTTCAAATCTTCTGATTAACAACATCATTTCATACCATTTAAGGTATGTTTGTTTATCAAATTGTATTTTTGCCTTGGCTTTCAAAGGCTGCAAAAATACTTTATTCTCATTATATAACAAACACCTATGTTCCTTAAGCAGCTTTGGCTTCATCAATACAAGAATCATCTGCAAAACGACCTGAAATTCGTGGACGGTATAAATGCAATTTATGGCCCAAATGGAGCAGGTAAAACCAATATTTTAGACGCCATTCATTACTTGTGCAACGGCAAAAGTTACTTCACCAACACAGATAGTAAAGTAATCACCAAAGGGCATGACGCGCTTTCTGTGCGGGGAATTTTTCAGTTGGAAGACCAAACAGAAGATGATGTAATCATCCAATTTACGGCTGGAAAAAAGAAAACCATCAAACGCAATCAAAAAACATATAAAAGACTTATTGACCATGTAGGCACATTTCCTGTGGTAATGGTAACACCCACCGATATCAATTTGATCTATGATGACAGCAAAGAGCGAAGAAGATTTTTGGATATAGTCTTATGCCAAACGGATTCAAAATATATTCAATCATTGGCACTCTATAAGAAACTTCTCGAAGCTCGAAATAAGCTCTTAAAGCAAATGTTGGATCGCGGTATTAAAGACCGAACGTTATTAGAAGGATACACAGAAAAAATGATTGAGCCGGCAAATTATATTTATAATTCACGACATGGATTCATTCGAGAATTGGCTCCATTATTTCTAAAAACCAATCACTCCATCGCTCATGAACCTTTGGATATAGGGTTTGAATACAGCAACGATTTGGTAGGGCAGAACATCGAAGAACAATTTGCCAAAAACTTGGAACAAGATATCCGTGCTGGCAGAACAACGCAAGGTATTCATAAAGATGATTTGCTTTTTACTTTAGACCAGGAGCCTTTGAAAAAATTTGCTTCACAAGGACAAATAAAATCCTTTCTAATCTCAATTAAAATTGCCCAATTTGATTTTTTGAATGCGCAAAACAAACGAAAACCATTGCTGTTGTTAGATGATATTTTTGAGAAAATTGATGAGCAAAGAGCCCAAAATTTAATGGAAATGGTCAGCGAATCGCATTTTGGGCAGATTTTTATTTCTGACACCCACGAAAGCCGACTAGAAAAACATATTTACGGTTTAAATTCAAAGATAAAAACAATACCTTTGACACATGGCTGATAATGGTACTACTTTAAAAGCTGCTCTTGAAAAATTCATGTCGCAGCATCGGCATAAAAGCAAATTAATACAAGTTAATATCATTGATCAATGGCCAAAAATTGCTGGCACAACCATTTCAAGTAGAACAGATCGGTTATGGATTAAAAATCGTGCCCTGCATATTGTCATTTCTAGTTCAGTATTAAAGAATGAACTACAATATCATAAAGAAAAGCTCGTTGAGAGGGTAAATAACACCGTAGGAATCGATCACATCACCGATATTATTATCCATTAAAAATAAACCCATGAGTCATATAATAGCCCCAAGCGTTTTGTCTGCAAATTTCTTAGCTCTTGAAAAAGATCTTGAGATGGTAAATAAAAGTGATGCCGGTTGGCTTCATGTTGATGTTATGGATGGCGTCTTTGTCCCAAATATTTCATTTGGGATGAATATTATCAAGCATATGAAAAAAGTAAGTCATAAACCTTTAGATGTGCATTTGATGATCGTAAATCCAGACCAATTTTTAAAAGAATTTAAAGAAGCAGGAGCAAATATATTAACGGTTCATTATGAGGCATGTCCTCATTTGCACAGAACAGTTAATGCGATTCGTGATTTAGATATGAAACCGGGTGTTGCATTAAATCCACATACTCCAATCTCAGCACTTGAAGACATCATTACTGAAATTGACTTGGTATGCTTAATGAGTGTAAATCCAGGTTTTGGAGGACAAAGCTTTATAGAAAACACCTATTCAAAAATCACACAACTCAAAGCATTATGCCAACGTAAAAATACCGATGTGCATATTGAAATTGATGGTGGTGTTACACTTAGAAATTGCAAAAAACTTGTGCAAACTGGAGCGAATGTTTTGGTTGCGGGAAGCACTGTTTTCAAATCGGAAAACCCAGGAGCTGCCATTTCTCAACTTGCAAAGCCCATTGAAAACACGGTAGAAATCTGAAAAACAGCTTAAAGATATTAGGGCTGATAATGCTTTTGGCAATCAGCAAACAAGCCATTACCCAAATTGAAACAGAACTACGCGTTGTTTCGAAAGAAGGTAAAACATTGGCAAATCGATTGGTTTCGGTGGATACATTTATCTTAACTACCAACTCGAAAGGGAATGTTAACTTAAAATTACCTGCGGGGAGATATAGTGTTTGTTTACTTACCAAAGATTCTTTCGCTGCTACCAACTGTCAATACTTCTCATTACCACTCAACACTCTTGGTGTCTTTAAAAAATCTTTTGCTTTTCTAGACGCTAACGCCATCGGAACAGTTGTGGTCAGGCGCAAAGATGACGATTTAACCTTCAGTAGCAAACCCCTAAAATTCCTGCCTACCGTTGGCCAATACGACTTTATTAAATTATTACCAGGCGTGTTCTCAGGATCGGAACTTACCTCACAATACAATGTTCGTGGAGGCAACTATGATGAAAACCTTATTTATGTGAACGGCATTGAAATCTATCGTCCCCAATTAGTTCGTACCGGTCAGCAAGAAGGTCTCGGCTTCATTAATTCAGACCTCATCCAAAATATTGATTTTTATGCTGGGGGATTTGCTGCCAATTACGGAGATAAATTAAGCAGTGTTTTAGATGTTAAATATCTTGAGCCAGACACGCAGGTTTCTGGAACCGTGTCGGCAAGTTTTTTGGGACTCAATCTATCCTTACACAACAAACCAAGCAAAGGATTTTCTTATGTGTTTGGAGCACGTTATCGGGCAAATAACTATATCTTAAATTCCTTAGATGCTACTGGACAATATCGACCGATATTCTATGATCTTCAAACCTTACTTACATTTATCCCCCAGCGTAAGGATAGGGTTTGGCAAAATTGGAAAATTGAGTACTTGGGTAACATCGCAAAAAATAAATTCAGCTTCGCTCCTGTACAACAAACCACCAAATTTGGAACCATAAACCGACCCTTGGAATTAACCATCGGATTCGCTGGCTTAGAAGTAATGAACTATACTACGGCAACTAATGCGTTATCCATTTCCTATTCGGCAAGCACAATGAACAAGTATAAGTTCACCAATAGCTTGTTCAACTCTTTGGAAAATGAATATTACACGGTAGAAGGAGCATACAATTTAGGAGAATTAGACAATAACCTTGGATCAGATAATTTTGGACAACGGAAACAAACTTTGGGCCTAGGGTATTTTATCAACCATGCAAGAAATGACCTTGAAAGTTGGGTGTACAACAGCTCTTTTCAAGGAACGCACAAAAGCAGAGCGACCAATAATATTATTGAATGGGGCGTTAATTATCGTCAAGAGAATTTTGATGATCGCGTTTTAGAATGGAAGTATAATGATTCTGCCGAACTGAATCTGAGTCCTTTTTCACGGCATGATGACACCTTGCGATTAAGCTCCTATTTAAACACGAAAGCAACCTTACAAAACAATCAATATGCGGCATTCATACAGCAAAAAAGGCAAGTGCTTAAAAAAATGAATGGCCTCTTAAATTACGGCCTTCGATTTACCCATCGCACATTAGGCAACCAATCATTCTTAAGTCCACGTGTCCGATTAACACTGAGCCCATATAGCCATCGTAACAAAAACCTTCCTGACTCCCTAAAGGATTCGCGCAGTAGGGATATGAACATGACTTTTAGCGCTGGATATTATTACCAGCCTGCTTTCTACCGTGAGATGCGGGACCTTCAAGGGAACATTAACACCAATTTAGCCCCACAAAAGAGTCTTCACTTCACGGCTGGAGTGGAATATTTCTTCAAAATGTGGGGACGTAAATTCAAATACTCAGGAGATTTGTACTATAAGCAATTTGACAATTTAATCCCTTACGCTATAGATAATGTTCGGATTCGATACTTTGCGGTAAACAGTGGAAAGGGCTACGCTGCGGGTATGGACAATCGAATTTATGGTGAATTCATCAAGGATTTAGAATCATGGTTTAATCTTTCGATTTTAACCACCAAAGAAAAATTCACCTACACCGAGAATGGTGTGTTAAAAGAAACGGATTGGCTCAGAAGACAAACGGACGCAAGAGTGGTTAGCAGTATCTTTTTTCAAGACGAATTACCTAATAAACCGGACTTTAGAATGTCTATGACCTTGAACTTTGTAAGTGGTCTACCCTATTACTTTTTAGAAAGCAATCGATACCAAGCAACCGGAAATCGGATACCTGGATATCAGCGAGTGGATATTGGGTTTCAAAAAATTCTCATTTCTCAAGACACCAATATTATTAATAATAAGAAAAAATGGGGCAAGCATTTTAAAACGGCATTTGTCTCATTAGACGTCTTTAACCTTTTGGCGAATAACAACATCGTTGCCTTCAATATCATTAAAGACTATGCGAACAATTACTACGGTGTACCCAATTACTTAACTGGCCGAAGGATTAACTTGAAGTTTTATGTAGCCTTCTAAGAAATTAAGAATCCTAAACTCAATATTCCATTTAATATTCTCTTCCCCTAAATTTAAAAAAAGGGATTTACATTTTCGATTTTTTATCTATTTTTGATAAACAAAGAAA
The DNA here is from genome assembly GCA_943788195.1 of uncultured Bacteroidia bacterium. Classification (GTDB taxonomy): domain Bacteria; phylum Bacteroidota; class Bacteroidia; order NS11-12g; family UBA955; genus CALSPH01. Next base: position 819,613 of record CALSPH010000001.1, on the reverse strand, counting down.
ATTGCAATGAATAAACCTCGCGTTGTAAAGGACTATGACAGACTTGAAGTTGAAGTCCAAGAGCAAATTAAATTAGCCTACCCGTATGGTTTTGAAGATGAACTCATCTCTTTCAAAAATGCTGAAGGCAAGAATGTCAGCGCCCTTCCTTTTGAAGGTGAAGATAAGTATTATTTAGTCCGTATGACCGTTTCAGAAGCCCAATCCATCATTGAAGAGGATAGTGATTATAATGACGATGGTAATTTAAAGGAAAGCATTAAGGAAGAGTATGAGGAAAAATATGAAGACGATTTCGAGATTACGGATGAAGATTAAGGCGCTGATTTAAATGCAGTTACTTCAATTTTCATTGCAGTATTTGCTAAACCCGCTTCAATCATAGTAGCCGCAGGTTTCACATCTTCCACGTATTTCCTTAATATCGGCCAACACAATTCAAAGTCTGTGGCATTAGGAAAAATGTATTGAACACGCACTACATCCAACAAACTAGACCCTGCCTCTTCTAAAGCATTGATGATATTTTTAAAGCATTGCTCCGCTTGTTCAACCACATTTGCAGAAATCTGCATGGTTTCATAGTCATATCCAGTTGTGCCCGAAACAAACACCCAATTGTCTACTACAACTGCACGTGAATATCCAATTTTGCGCTCGAAATCTGAACCAGAGCTAATATGCCTTTTCATCGTTTAGCCGATTGCAATATCGGAAGAATCGCATCTTTATCAGATAAGCGATTTGCCAAGCCTTTTTCTTTAATCGTTTCAATGATTCCATCATTTACATCTCCCATGGCCTGAGCATAACTATAGTCTTCTGTGGAAAAAGTGACCAGTTCATATTGACTTTTATAATGTTCTGGATACAATTCACATAACTCATGTTCTATGCGTTTCTTTTCTAAGAAATCTTCTTGGCCAACCAAGTCGCGCATTTCTTTAAAATTCTTTATTGCCAAATCTGCAATCGCATTGGCATTATGAATCCGTTCTTTTTCGTATTCACTAAAAATAAGTTCCCAATTCGGATAATGCTTCCCGATTAAATCATCCAATACTGCAGCATCTTCAAATGCACAATTCATTCCCTGTCCATAGAAAGGAACTACGGCATGAGCCGAATCTCCCATCAGCGCAAAATTTCCTCGAACCCAAGGATTACATCTTACGGTGACCAAACTGCCTACCGGATTCGCTTTATAATCCTCTAGCACGTTTGGCATTAGTGGAATAGAGTCCGCGAAATTATGTGCCAAGAATTCCATAATCTGCTCATCGGTTTTTAAGGATCCAAAACTGTTTTCCCCTTCAAAAGGCATGAAGAGGGTGCATGTATATGAACCATCTGGATTGGGTAATGCGATCATCATATAATTTCCGCGAGGCCAAATATGTAAGGCATTCTTTTCCATTTTAAAAGCTCCTCCTTCCTCTGGAGTTATTTCCAATTCCTTATATCCATAATCTTGATAATCTTGGGAGAAATCAAAACGATTGGTTTTTTGCATGCGCAAGCGAATGGCTGAAAAAGCTCCATCTGTTGCAATGATATAATCTGCTTTTACGGTTTTGGCTTGCCCGTTTTCATCGGTAAAATACACTTCATTCTTTTCTAAATCGCAATCATCGCATCGGTGATTAAAATGTAAATCCACATTTTCATTTTCATCTGCTAATTCCAACAACCTGCGGTTTAGTCCAGCCCTAGAAACTGAATTGATATATTGTCCATCCTTTCCATACGGTTGATAGGTTAGCTCCCCATCGATGCTATGCATCATTCGACCGTTCATTGGTATGGCTTGTTTCAATATCTCCTGATCCAAACCAATCTTTGACAAGGCATGCAAGCCTCGGGTAGATAGCGCCAAGTTAATGGACCGCCCACCATCCACATCATCCTTACGCATATCCGGTCTTCGTTCGTACACATCTACGTCAAACCCTTTTTTTGCAAGGCATACCGCAAATAGTGACCCCGCTAAACCTCCACCTACTACAATTATTTTTTCTTTTTTAGACATGATTGTTTCTTATGAACCTAACAAAGCAAAGTTTTTTTTTGTCATTATGGCAAAGAATAAAATAAATATCAGCGCATTAACTGATTCAAGTTTTATTTACCCTTTCTTTCGACTCGGCTCAAGATGACGGTTATGATTTTAGGGTTTTTCTTAATATTTTACAAAATATCGAACACTCGAGAAGGCGGTCTGCCTAATGCTGCTTTGCCATTTTTGATTACAATGGGGCGCTCAATCAACTTTGGATTAGCTACCATGGCTTCAATCCATGCTTCATCGGATAGCGTTTTTCCTTTAAACTGCGCTTTAAAAATAGCTTCGCCTTTTCGCAATAATTGCTCCGGCTTTAAACCCAATTGTTTTAGGATTGCTTTGAGTTCTGTCTTACTTGGAATATCATTCAAGTATTCAACAATTTCGATATCCTCTTTTGCCTCTTTTAGTAAGGTCAATGTTTCTCTGCTTTTAGAGCAACGGGGGTTGTGATATATTTTGGTTTTCATTGGTTTAAAATTTTCTCCCTTTCCACTCTGTTTTAAAGGGCAATAAAAAGAATAGCAAGGTGGTTATGGTTACGGTATATAAATAGGGTTCATAGAGGACTAAGTATACTAATTTATTCCAAATACTTAATTTAAGACGTTTCAAACCTTTAAGAATATATACGTTTTGATAAAAGAATTTAATAATCAAAAAAGCTATTGCCACTTTTGGGGCAATAAAAAAGAGCACTAAACTCAAGGGGTAATAAAATGAAAAAACGATGAATAGAAACCACCAATTTTTTGGTAATTCTTTTGCACCCATCAGCCAACGTTTCCTTTGATGTAATAGATTTTTGTATCCAATAATTGGGTTGGATAAAGCCAACACGTCCGTATTACAAATATTCTTCGCCTGCCAGCCCAAGGCTGAAGTTTTTTGATAAATCTTATAGTCCTCTGTAATCGAAAATGGAATGTTTTCGTAGCCACCCGTTTCCCAGTATGCTTTTGCTCGAATGGACATATTATTCCCAATTGCTGTGGTATTAATCCCTGCACGGTGAAAAGTTTCTACCAAACACATAAAATAAATCCAATCCACTGATTGCAAACTTCCCCATAATCCTACTCCATTGATATAGGTAGTTCCACTTACAATACCCACATTATCTGCATTGTAATGTCGAATGAGCCCTTTTGCCCAAGTGCTTGGAACCGCAATGTCTGCATCAGTAATTAAGTAAATCTCTCCTTCAGCATGATGTGCAATTTCTGCTAATACTGCAGCTTTGGCCATGGTATTGGGATACTTCCCAACTATTTCAACCACTTTAATTTTCGCAGTTGGATTGGTTTTAATAAATTGTTCAACCTTAAGCTTGGTATCATCTTCAGAACGATCATTCCCTACAATAATTTGCAGGTCAGGGTAATCCAACTGGATTAGCGCATTTAGACAACGTTCAATGTTATCAGACTCATTTCTAGCGGCTAGTAAAACACTTGCTTTGGGCCATACGTTAGGTTCTGAAGGTATTTCCCGTTTAGCCTGCAGCCAAAATAATTGCCATATTTGCAATCCAAGATACATGCATAAAAAAAGAATGATACTAATCAACCAGATACTCATCACACGGTAGGGGGCTGCAAATAAATTCTTCCTTTTGCAAATATGCTAAAAATGGTGGCAGAATTTCTTTAATATTTTCGAAGGCCTTCATGCTATCATGAAAAACCACAATATTCCCAGGTTTTGCATTCTTACATAAAGACGCCAAGCTTTTCTTGCGATTCAAATTTTGGTCAAAATCACCTGATAGCTGATTCCACATGATGATCTGATAATCGTCTTTTAGCGCTTTGATTTGGTTTGTTCTTATTCTTCCGTATGGAGGTCTAAACAGATTGGTTTGAGTATATTTTTGACACTCCTTCACTTCCATAATATAGTCTGACAATTTACTCGAATATCCTGAATTATGCCGATGAGTATGATTTCCAATAGCATGTCCAGCAGCTTTCACTTCCTGCATTATTTCTGGACGTTTTATGATGTTTTCACCTACCATAAAGAATGTCCCTAAGGCATTATGTTCTTTAAGGGTTTTGAGCACCCATTGGGTTACTTCAGGCTGAGGTCCATCGTCAAATGTGAGAAATATTTGCCTCCCAACCGGATTCTTTATGCGCCATTCCAAATTAGGAAATAAGGAGTTTACAAAACTGGGAATAGTAAAAGGATAAAATTGCATGAATTAGAAATCTAAACCGATTGAAAAGTATGTAATACCCGTATTCCATTGTTTATCTAATCTACCCCATGCGCGTTCCACTTTCAATAAGTAGCCTAAGACACTTGCTCTTACGCCTATACCTGTTCCCATTAACCACGGGTTTCTTGGGCTTGTCACAGAAACGGTATAATTAGGATAATCAAACGTTTTGGTATTGAATGGATTCTCAGAAGTATAAGGGTTAAAACCATTCCAAGCTGACCCAATATCCATAAATGAACTCAGCGTAAAGGTTCTAAAAAAGTCGCTATAAATGGGTGCCTTATAAAAATTAGATATGATGGGGAATCTGAGCTCACTACTAAATACGCCAGTGGCCCAGCCATGAGAAATGTTTCGGTTAAATCCACGTAAATTTGGTGCTAATGACAAAAACTTATAGTTTGGATCACGAGCAAACCCTAAGTCTTGATTGTATTCGTCCAATATCCAAGTCTCAATACCTCCCAAGTAATAAATGGTTTTAAATTTTCCAGGAGAAATACCTCCTGCAAGCCGATTTGCCCAAACAAGCTCTCCAGAAATGGGGACCGTTCTACGTATGTCAAACCCCAAATTAACTAAACTGCTTTTCTCTTTGATGAATTGATAATGTTCTGCATAAGCCTTTGCCCGAATACCATAAACTTTATTCACTCCCCTATTCACTGTATTATCAAAAACATATTCCAGTTTAGAGGTAATCATTTGTCGATTGGTTCGAGGCTCATTGATGGCTTCAGAATAGTCCAATGCCTCTACAATTTGATCTTGTTGACCGCCTAAGGCAAGGCTTATTCTACTGCGTTCTGAAAAAGGGTAACTTGCTCCAACAGAAAATTTAGCTTGAGCTGCTTTTTCAATCGTATTGGAAGATTTTACATAAATGCGCATCCTGCGCATAACGGAACCTTCAAAATCAATGCGATGCTTCAGTGCTCTGAACTTCAGATATGCATCATGACCTGCCAAATCACCATGAATTCTAAATCCACCGGTTGCTACGTAATTCCTGAATATGTCGGATACTTCAGCAGCAACGTTAAAACTAAGCGGGTGAACACACATTGCATTCGAGTCCATTTCTATCAGGTAATATGCATAACCTAAATTTGAATGATCGGTTTGCGTAATCAAGTAATTAACAAAGTATATGTTCTTCTCCGAAAGCTCTGGAGGAACAGCTATAGGCAAATCTGGAGCAGTTACTGAGGTATTTATGTCATAATCTTTCACCTCAAAATTTGAAAGAAAGTAAGGCTCTTTTTGGATTACACTATCCTTCACATTCTTCGTTTGAGTAGAATCTTTTGGTATGACTACTTTCCTCTTTTTAATCGGCTCAACATCTGCGTCAAAACCCACTGGATTTTTCAATCGATAGGTGGTCATTAAGGGTTTAAAGACTTTGGATTCGCCAATTACATCTTCTGCTAAATGGGATAGAAACACATAATATTTACCTTTGTATAATACCAACTCCGCCAATTTACCAGCATCTTGTGCGATATCTTGATATAAGACACTTCTCTTATAATTGGACACAAGCGTAAATGGAGATGCTTCGTTATCCTTAGCAACAACTGCATTAATTACCCCTGTTTCATCCGTTAAACAAGTTATTAGTCCGTCACCATAATACAAAGGGTTGGTGTAGTTTGCTCCATTTTTAGGTTTACCCAATTGCTTTAATGCTCCTCCCGAGGTGAAACTAAAAATACTTAAAGGATAGTTTGAAACTTTAAGGATATTCTCCTGAGTACTTGGAACAAGAGGGCGTCTACTCGCAAAAAGTATATCCCCATTTGGGTGCATCCTTGGGTTTATATCTAAATAATAATCATTGGTCAATTGAGTGTTCTTGCCCGTTTTAAGATCCATTAAATAAAGGTCAGATTGGCCTTTCAAAAATGCACTCATGATAATCGAGTCGCCATCTTGCGAATAACAGAAATCTCTAATTCCATCATAAAAATTCAGATTCGTAAAAGTAGACTTACCCGAGTTTATGCTTATCTGCTCCAGCACTTCCTTACCACCCTTAAAATCGATAATTCCAATTTTCCGACTGAAAGGATGCCAGGCAATGATTGGATAATACTGCTGGTTCAAGTGATGCTCAGAGCGATAACCCGACTTCTTCAGCAATTTCGTGGATCTATTCGCGAGATTGTAGAGCCACACTTTAACTAATCCATTATCATTGGTAACAATACTCAAATATTTCCCGTTGGGACTAATAGCAAAACGCGTATGCTTATAATTTGCGATTTTTTCAGGTGAACTTTCCGTTCCTCGTGGCATCTGACCCAATCGATTTTCTTTACTATACCGATCTCTGAACCACAATCGCCAGCTTTGCAAAAGATTCCCCATGCCCATGCCCGTAGTTCTGGCTAAAGCTTGTTCTGCACTTCGTTCATATTGCGTCCAAAAAATAATATTGGCTAAGGCTTCTTTGCCATATTTCTTGTCAATAAAGAACCAGAGACTCTTGCCTGCAATAATCTGATCTTCTTTATTAAGATTATTGAAATTTTTAAAACTGTTGTACTCCACCTTGTCCCGCATAACATCATCAATGACAACATTCCAAGGGTCGCTAATAAAACTGAGCAATCCTTGATAATACCAATCTGGAAGGGAAATCAACACATTGGAGCGGACCTTCTCCTGTACACTGCCTCCATAAAACAGATCTGTCAATATCGCATTAGCTAGAGCCTTCCTTATTTGAATTTTCAGATGATTATAATCGCCATTGAAATAGATTGGAAATATATTCTGTCGAATTCGGCTGTAACCTGCTGGATTGATAGGTGAATTTACAATTCCGGTGTTGCTCTGCTTCAACTCATTGATATTATTGTAGAGCACTATAATCACTTTCTGACTGAGTGAAGAGCCAATTATTCGCTCTACGCTGCTTGTTTCACTTGTTAATATTTCTAAGGCATTTTTGGCTACCACGGTTCCATTATCATGGAAATAAATGCTAACCAATGAATTCGACATGGTTTGCCATTGATAGTTATTGCTCCCCACTCGGTTTCTACCAAAACTGGTATACATCCCCTGAGCTAAAATACTTTGAGTAATAAAGGCTAAAAAAAGAAAAACAGCAACCCGCTTAAACACGTGAACGAATATAAGGATTTTAGTAGTTTTTTAAGCCTAAATTAATGTAATATTGCAGTTATAAATGACTATGCAAACCACAAACCAATCAGAACGCCACATTGAATTAGAGAAAAAATTCGGAGCTTTTAATTACAAACCATTACCGGTTGTTTTAACCAGAGGAGAAGGCGTATTTGTCTGGGATGCTGAAGGAAATAGATATTATGATTTCTTATCAGCGTATAGTGCCGTGAACCAAGGGCATTGTCACCCTAAAATTATCAAGGCCCTTACGGATCAGGCTCAAAAGTTAACACTTACTTCCAGAGCATTTTTCAATGATGTCTTGGGCTCTTATGAAGAATACATGTGCAATTACTTTGGCTATGACCGCATATTACCAATGAACACTGGTGTTGAAGGAGGAGAAACCGCTGTCAAACTAGCCCGTAGATGGGGATATGATGTAAAAGGAATTCCTGAGAATAAAGCCCGAATAATATTCGCAGATGGCAACTTCTGGGGAAGAACTATTGCGGCTATTAGTACCTCAGATGACGAAGATAGTTATGGAGGTTTTGGCCCTTTTGTTCCTGGTTTTGACACCATCCCTTATAATGACTTAGCTGCCTTAGAGAATGAATTTAAAGATTCAAATGTGGCTGCTTTTATGGTAGAGCCCATTCAAGGTGAAGCAGGAGTTGTAGTGCCAGATGAAGGATACTTGCAAGGTGTTGCAAAACTTTGTAAACAATATAACGTGCTTTTTATAGCTGACGAGGTGCAAACTGGAATAGGGCGAACAGGTAAACTGCTTGCTTGTGATTATGAAAATGTAAAACCAGATATCTTGATTTTAGGAAAGGCACTTTCCGGTGGAGTTATGCCCGTATCAGCAGTTTTAGCATCGGATGAAATTATGTTGACTTTAAAACCTGGTCAACACGGTTCAACTTTTGGGGGTAATCCGTTGGGTTGTAAAGTTGCCATGGCCGCTTTAGATGTAATTAAGGACGAAGGCCTAACTGAAAATGCCTTTGTATTAGGAGAGCGATTTAGAGAAGGATTGAAAAACATGAATATTTCAATCATGACAACTATTCGAGGGAAGGGTCTCCTAAATGGTGTTGTGATCGAACCTTTCAACGGACACATGGCCTATGACGTTTGTCTTAAACTTAGAGAAAACGGATTATTGGCTAAGCAAACCCATGATCATATTATTCGATTTGCACCGCCATTGACCATAAACGAACAACAGCTGGATGAAGCACTTGCCATAATTGAGCGCACTTTTAAAGAGATGATATAAATCATCCTTTTTCCTGTCATTTTATTTGTAATTAATCTAAATAAGGTTTTAGTTTGCCCGAACTAAATTATTAAGAATGATTCTAAATAGATTTATTGCTTTTTCTATGTTTATTCTTGTGTTTGCCTGCTCTTCAGCGGCACAATCCACAACAATAAAAGGAAAAATTTATAATTCTGATAGCACAAAAGTGATTCCTGGTGTTCAGATTTCTGACCTTGGCAACACCATTTTTAGTTTGAGTAACAGCTTTGGTTCATTTGAAATTAACCTGAAACAAGGAGATCAAGCCACGCTCCTCTTTTTAGCTAAAGGATTCCATCACAAAACCATTCGATTTGGAGGAAATAAAGACACATTTGTTCATGTCTTCCTAAATGAAAATATCAATACCCTAGATCCGGTATTGCTTATGACTAAACATTCGGGCTCTGATAACATAACAGGAAGCTCTTCTTATATTGGCCCAAAGGAATTGGACAAATTTGCATATTCTGATGCAAACCAAGTCTTGAGAAATGTTCCTGGAATTCAAATTCAACAGGAAGATGGTTTTGGTTTAAGACCAAACATCGGCTTAAGAGCTACAGGTGTTGAGCGCAGTTCGAAGATAACATTAATGGAAGATGGTATATTAGCAGCCCCGGCACCTTATGCGGCTCCAGCAGCATACTACTTCCCAAGTGTTGGCAGAATGGAAGGAGTTGAAGTGGTTAAAGGCAGTTCGCAAATTAAGTACGGACCTTTCACAACAGGTGGTGCAATCAACTTTATTTCTGCTCCAATTCCCGAAGAATTTTCTGCCAAACTTAGCATGAATTCGGGATCATTTAACACCCAAAATATGCTGGCTAGTTTAGGCCATCAAGGTGAATATTTAGGTTTCATGGTTCAAACGCTTCAACAGCGTAGCGATGGCTTTAAAAATTTACCCAGTAACCAGAGTACGGGATTTAACAAATCAGATTACTTGGTAAAACTTAGTTTGAGAAATGGAATTGATGCTAAAACACCCCAAAAAATGACCTTCAAAATTGGGCAAACCGATGAAACCTCTAATGAGACTTATTTAGGATTAAATGCAGTTGATTTTAATGAAGACCCATTTCAACGATATGCTTCATCCCAGAATGATGTAATGAATTCCAAACAAAGGCAGTTATCCATTCATCACCGTATAAAACTAGCAAAACATCTGAATATTTCTACCATTGCTTATTCCAATACATTTCATAGAAATTGGTACAAATTGAACCATTTAACTGACTCTGCCGGCTCAACGGTTTCCTTAAGCAACGTATTAGCCGAGCAAGGCAACCCCTACTATTTGTCCATTTTGAAAGGCGAAAGTAGTGCCAACGAAATCTTGTGGTTAAAAGCCAATAATCGTAGTTATTACAGTAAAGGTGTACAAATGAACATCAACTATAAGATTCCGACCAAGAAAGAATTTGTTCATGCATTCGAGTGGGGAATTCGTATTCACCAAGACCAAATTGATCGATTTCAATGGCAAGATGGGTATAGCATGTTAAACGGATTCTTATCCCTCCAGAATAAGGGCATTGCAGGCACTGAAAGCAATCGCATTGAGACTGCAAATGCCTTGGCCTCATATTTTACTTATCAATTTCAAACCAATCGATTAGAAATTAAACCCGGACTGCGCTTTGAAAACATAAATCAAACCAGACTTGACTATGGCAAGAATGATGTGAATCGAAACGGCACCAAATTAAAGGAAAGAGAAAACGAAATAGCTATTTTCATTCCAGGCATAGGTGTTTATTATGATCTCAGGAAAGGGAATAGTGTTTTCTTAGGCTTACATAAGGGCTTTTCTCCAGCTGGAAGCGCGGTAGGTGCAAATCCAGAAATATCTACAAACTATGAAGCAGGGTATATTGCACAAACCCCACTACTCAGTGGTCAAGCGGTTGCTTTCTATACCGATTACCAAAACCTTTTGGGTTCTGATCTAAATGCATCAGGCGGGTCAGGTACTGGTGATCTATTCAATGGCGGTGCAGCTGTCAGTTATGGCTTAGAGCTTTCTGCTACTACTACCAAACTTCTCAGTAAATCTAAACAATTTACCTTGCCGATTACGATAGGATACACATATACGGAAGCTCAGTTTAAATCTTCTTTTAATAGCAGTTTTGAAGGCTGGGGTAATGTGACCAAGAATGATCACTTACCTTACTTTGCTCCACATCAGGCCTTTCTAAATTTGAGTTTAGAACATGCAAAATTCGCTTTTAACGTAAGCAATAAGTTCATTGATGCAATGCGAACACAGCCTGGACAGAGCGAATTAAGTGCTGCTCAAAAAATTCCATCAGCTTTATTTATGGATCTCAATTTCGCCTATCATGTTCACCCACGCATCAAACTGAAAGCCAGCATCCTTAATGCACTGAATAATACCAATCATGTAAGCGTTAGACCCTTTGGCCTCCGTCCGGCCATGCCAAGAATGTTCCGTTTGGGTTTAACTGCCAGCCTTTAGTTTTTTATTCACAAAAGCAAAGCAGTCTGTTTTTTTTAAGGCTGATGTATTAACATTGTAGTATGTCCCAAGATCACATTACTTGCCCTAATTGCGGAAGTTTAATTGATATTGATGATGTGTTGTCGCATCAAGCTGAGGAAAAGGTACGCAAAGAAATGCAAGGGCAACTTTCAAAACAGCACGAAACCTTGAATGCCAAAACCAAAGAATTGGAAGAAGCCCGGCTAAGTTTCGAAAAAAACAGAGCAAGGGAAAATGAACTTTTTACAGAACGTTTAAGGAAAGAGCTTAAAAAAAATCTTGCTGAGAAAGAGCTCGAACTGAAAAAAGTAATCCGAAAAGAAAGCGAAGAAAAAAGTGCTGCCGAATTGAAGGCGTTGCATGAAATTTTAAACCAAGAAAAAGATAAGAACAAGGAGCTAAACATCGCCAAAATTGAATTGCTTAAAGTGCAGAGCAAGCTCAAAGAACAAGAAGAGAAACACGCTTTTGAAACTCAGAAAAAATTGCTTGCTGCCAAAGAACAAATTGAAATTGACGCGCGCAAAAAAGAGAACGAACGTTGGGAGTTGAAGGAAAAGGAACTGCTCAAGAAACTTGAAGATCAAAAAAAGCTTACCGAAGAAATGGCTCGCAAGCAAAAACAAGGGAGCATGCAGCTTCAAGGTGAAGTACAAGAATTGGCTATAGAAGAATACCTGCAGCGCCATTTTATTGTAGATGAAATAATTGAAATTAAAAAAGGCGCACGGGGCGGAGATTGCATGCAGATTGTTAATAATAACATGGGCATGCTTTGTGGTAAAATCTATTATGAAAGCAAAAGAACCAAAGATTTTCAACCCATTTGGATAGAAAAATTTAAGGATGATGTCCGAGACCACAAAGCCGATATTGGCGTTATTGTTACTCAAGCAATGCCAAAAGAAATGGATCGTTTTGGAATGAAAAATGGCATTTGGATTTGCACCTTTGATGAATTTAAAGGCTTATGCTATGCTTTACGCGAAGGATTAATCCGAATATCGGAAGTAAGACATAGCCAAGAGAATAAAGGTGACAAAATGAGTATGTTGTATGACTATTTTACAAGTTCTGCTTTTAAAGACACCTTTAATGGCATGATGAGCGTGTTTAATGGAATGCAAACAGATCTTGAGAAAGAAAAAAGAGCAATGCAAGGGATATGGAAAGCGAGAGAAAAACAAATTGAACGCTTCTTGATAAATGCGCAAAATATGTATGGAAATATTAAGGGAATTGCTGGTAACAACACCGACTTTCTGGATGACCTGAATAGCTTAGGGTTACCGGAGTAATTAGGGCAAATACTGATTCGTATACAAACTTGTAATATTCAAATTTAACTCACTCAAAGATTCACCATCTAAATTACAAAGCACATTGTTTTCAGAAAGCCATTGGATAAAATCACTCCAAACATGATCCTCCATAGTACCCCAAGTTTTATTTAGCATCCATTTGTCTTGAAGCATTGCCAAGCTCGTTTGAATAAGATCTGGGTTATCAAAGTTTGGGTGTTTCATTTCATCACACAAAAATGCTGCAGCCTCATCGCTATTTCCTGCTACATATTCAAACGCTTTGGCCGTAATAGACAAAAACGATTTACATACATCTGGATAATTTTCCAATACATCCCCATGCGTTACTAAAAGGGGTGAGTAACCATATGGAATGCCAAAATCCTTTAGTTGAAATGCATTTAATTCAATTTCATTTTGCTTTGCGATTACACCCTCCCAAGGCATAAAAACCCAAGTAGCATCTGCCTTGTTTTTAAGAAGTGTGTCCCATATGCCCAGTTTAGCAGGATTTGCTATTCTAAGCATACCAAAGCCACCATCATTCTGAATTAATTTCTTTACAATATAATCCTCATATCTCGCTCCATAAGAGGCATACAATTTACCGTCCAAATGCTTCGGTTCGGTTAAATTGCTTTCTGCTAAAGTAACAATTGCACTGGTATCTTCCTGTAAAAGTGTTGCTACCGCGACCAGCGGAATAGGGGTGGATAAGGTTTGATAGCTTAACACACTTTCAGTTGGGGCGATGCCAAAATGGGCCGTACCGTTTGCTACTTGTTTCGCGGGAGTTAAAACGTAATCATTTTCTTCTGGATTGATTAAATCAAGTTGTATCCCTGCATCTAGATACCAACCTTTTAATAGGGCATAAAAGAACCCTGCATGTAGGGTATTTGGGGACCAGTCCAATGCTAGTTTTACGCTATGCATAGAAGTAGAAACAATTTTACTTCTGATTGGTTTTCAGCAACTTGTATATTTTGCATTGGTATATTAGCTTTTTCATTGGTATTCATTAAGTTTGAGGTTAAGAAAAGGCACATCCATGAACAAAAAGAAGATTGTTAAAACTGCTAAAAACACCGCTTCGATTGGCAACAATATAATTGTTATTAAAGCAAACGCATCCAAAGGGGCACTAAAGCCCCTTGGCAATCTGTGCAAGGCTTTGGCGCAAATTAAATCAACTTCGCAAGTATATTTAGTAGGTAAAGATTCCGACAAATGGACGGAATTGACGTCTGGTGTTGAAACTGTTAAAGCATGTTTTGAAAATGGAAGCATTAAAACGGCCCAAAGCCTGAATGAACTGGAATTGCAATCATTTGAAAATCTTTTCTTTTTACCACTCAGTTTCAATAGAGATAGTTCTTCTTATAGTAAAATCATCTCCAAATTAAGTCGAATTGAACCGACTGAAAATGGATTATATGGTTTAGGCAAAAACACGTTTAACAAAAGAGCAATTACCGGAAGAGTATTTGGTTTTTTCGCCAATGGATGGGCGCGTATAATTCATGGGATTAATACTCCAAATATTGCGAGTGGAATTATCGGGTTTGGCATTAAAAAATTCAATGCCTTACGAGGCACTTATGGTGAAAAAACAAGTGAGTTAACCCTACTAAAACTTGGTATCGAATCAGGCAATGAAATTCAGTCCATAGATGGTGATTTCGGAAATGATGCATTTGGAATTGGGGCTGGATTTAGCGCAATTATAAAATCTAAATTAGCCGTTGCACAGACACTACCAAAACGTTTTATTCAAGCGCCCTTGGCAGAAATAAAAGAACATGGCCTAAACTGGAAAGAAGGTAATTCACCGGTTTACAAACTCAGTTATTTCTTTGCCGCCATCCTGCTTTTTATCGTAATGATGTTTACCGCTACCGACTTTAACGCCACATGGGATGAACCAGGTCATATAAAGTATGGCGAAGATATTGCCAGTTATATGAGCACTTTAGGAGACGATACAACTGTTTTCGTATCTGAAGCGCAAGACAAATCCAAAGGCTATGTCGACAATTATCAATGGTACGGAGCCTCAATTGATACCATTTCACATGCAATTCATTCTATTACAGGTGGAAATATTTACAATGTCAGAAGATATATGAATGGAATTGTGAGTTTCTTAATGTTGCTTATGATTGCATTATTAGCGAAGCACTTTTTTGGCTGGCGTGCAGCCTTACTCGCTTTGTTAGCAGGATTCTTTTCTCCTTCTTTTCACGGACATTTCTTCAACAATCACAAAGATATTCCTTTTGCTTTGGGGTATATTATGACTGCGTATTTCCTTATACAATTGTTATCCGAATTGCCTAAACCCAAATATCAAACCATGTTCATGTTAGCCTTAGGGGTTGGGTTTTCATTAAGTGTAAGAGCATCTGGATTAGCACAGTTTGGATTTGTTTTCGCATTTCTTGGTCTCCATTGGCTATTATTTAACAAAGAAAAAGGTAAGGCTTTCTTAAAGTATATTGGGTGGTTCTTAGCCATTTCGGTTACTGCCTATATTATAGGGATTTCGCTTTGGCCTTCAGCACTTCGTAATCCAATATCAGGCCCTTTAAATGCATTCAAAGAGTTCAGTAATTTTCAATCCTTACATTATATGGAATTGTTTGAGGGGGTCCGTTTGAAAGATAAACCTTGGTACTATGAACCAAAGTTAATCCTAATCACAGCACCTCTGATGCTAGTGATTGGATGGGCGTTTTTTGCATTAACCAGCATATTTAAAAAACAAAAAGCACGAACTTTTGGCCTTTTTGTATTGCTTGTTATGGCATTTGCACCAACGGCTTATGCAATTTTCAAGGAATCTTATTTATACAACGGATGGAGACATTTTATATTCATATACCCGATACTTATTGTGCTGGCCGTTTGGGGTTGGGAGAAATTAATTGAACTATTGAATTCAATTAAAATAACAAAAATCGCAATTCCAATTTTGGCAGTGGTATTATTAATACCAGCAGCAATATTCCAAATCAAAAATCACCCTTACCACTATATGTATTACAATGAACTAGTAGGAGGTATTGAAGGGGCTAATGGGAATTATGAATTTGACTATTGGTCGCAAACACCAAGAGAAGCCATGGAATGGATGACAGAGAACATTCCAGAAGCAAAGAACCGACAAATCCGTTTTGCTAGCAATAACATTGGGGAAACATTCAAAGGTCAAGTACCCGGAACCGATAGTTTCCAGCATATTTGGTGCAGAGAAATGCAATGGTATGACAAGCGGTGTGATTACGTTTTCTTTACCACAAGGACTTTATCAAAAAGCCAAATTTTAAATGGCAATTGGCCTCCTAAAGGCACCGTTCATGAAATTAAAATTGATGGTGTAACCATTGGAGCTGTGGCTAAGAAACAAAATGACTATGCTGCTAATGCTGGATATTTGGTCAGGGCACAGAAATTGGATACCGCACTCGGATTAATGTTCAAAGCGTATCAAAATAATCCAAAAGAAGAGGAATACGCTCGAGGGATTGCAGACATTTATAAAGGACTCAGCCAATTCGATAGCGCATTATTTTATTATCAAATTGCTTCTGAACTTAAAGATCACAACTATGAGGCAAGTTTTGGATTGGCACAATGCTATCTCAACAAATCAGGTTTAGCAACAGGTCAAGCAATCAAACCAGAATTGGTTAGTAAAACCAAAAAATACTTAGAAGAAACCATCAAAAACAAGAGCAACTTTTATACTGCATATTACTTCCTTGGGTATATAGCCCAGACAGAAAGAAATGACTATGCAGCTATTTCCTATTTCAGGAAAACAATTGCGGCTGACCCCAATGCAGATTATGCATATAAAGCACTTGGACAATCATATGCTAGTGTGGGGAAACTAGATTCTGCCATCATTGCTTTAAGCACTTGCATGGGTATCGAGGAATACAAAAAAAGACCTAATCCAGATACCTATCGTTTACTTGCTGACGCATATCAAAAACAGGGTAATGCAAACTTGGCAAATCAAGTAATGCAAAGGTACCAGCAACTATTTGGTAGTGCGCCAACTCAATAATTCGAATTATCTGTATAAATTATGACAGATAATTGATTCAAATATGTAGTACCTTGCAAGTTGAATGCGCCAATTTGATTTTAAAATTAGACGGAAATTTTCGTTTTAAATGAGATATTGACCCATTTTTATCCTACACTAAATTGAAAAAAATAAGCGCAAAAATATTAAAACAGATAAGCCTAATGGTTTTGCTGGTGGCGCTTGGTTTGAATTTAAAAGCTACTCATATTGTTGGTGGTGAGCTTTATTACGAGTACTTAGGTAACAATAATTACAGCGTAACCTTAGATTATTTTATCGATTGTGTTAACGGAAATCCTGGTGCAATAAAACCCGATCTTGATGGATCAAATTTCGCTGTTTTTAATGGCTCTACGAATCAACGTATTTCTTCTTTTGACCGTACCATTGCAGCAGGGTTGCCAAAACGTGTAAGTGAAACCAATTATAAATGTATCATTACAAAACCCAATGCTTGTGTAGATCGATATCAATTTAGTTTTGTTTTGAATATGCCTCCGATTAAGGGAGGATATATTATTGCTTTTCAGCGATGCTGCCGCAATAACAGCATTACGAATCTATTGAATCCAGATTTGACAGGATCCACTTTTTGGACTAAAATAGAAGACCTACGAACCCAAAATTGGAAGAATAGTAGTGCCCATTTTAAAGAGCTTCCTCCGAATTTCTTATGCACCAACGCACCCCTTGTTTTTGATCATTCTGCAGTTGACCCCGATGGAGATAGTCTCGTATATGAACTATTCCATCCTTTTAACTCTTATCAAGGAAACAGTGGTGCAAGACCCGGTTCACCCAAACCAACCGGAGCGGGGTTCCTCCCTCCTCCCTTTCCCCAGGTAAATTGGGCAAATGGGTATAGCGCGAGTAAACAAATTGATGCAACCAATAATTTCATCTTAAACCCAACCACAGGATTACTCAACTTTACGCCTACCCAAACAGGTCAATTTGTTGTTGGAATACTGGTAAAGGAGTATCGAAATGGAGTATTGGTTGGTACAACTCGAAGAGACTTTCAATTCAATGTTTCCGATTGCACTTTTGAAGTAGTTTCTTCCTTTTTAGCACCCGTAAAAAGCTGTGCTTTTACGGTTAGTTTTAACAATAACAGCTCAGGAACTTCTGGTCTGTCTTACGCCTGGGATTTTGGTGAAAAAGACGACATTTCAGATCAAAGCAATCAAACATTTCCAACATATACCTATTCCAAATCTGGAACCTATGAAATCCAATTAATAGCAAAAACATCACAATGTGCAGATACCTACACACGAATAGTACGCATTGTGGATCCCGTTTACCCGCAATTAGGACCAGACGACACATTGTGTTCTCCTTTTACACATGTTTTGGACGCCAACATTAACACGGAAGCCATCTCTTGGAATACGGGCGAAATCGGCAGTCGTATCACAGTGAATAAGGAGGGATTATATATTGCCACCTATCAAAAGGAAGGCTGCGCTTATAAAGACAGTGTCTACCTAACGGAAGATCTAGACTTTCCTGAATTGCCTTTAGATACAATATTTTGCAATAATGATCCCTTTATTTATACAATTGATGCTGGGGCGCGGTTTAAAAAGTTTAAATGGAACACCAACGAAGTGACCCAAACCATTGCGACCTCGACTCCAGGCTTGCACTATGTGGATGTAACCACAAGCAACGGATGCGTGTATCGCGATAGCATGTACATCAACCAACAATTACCTCCAGCGCTTAATCTTCGGGACACATTAGTATGTCCAGGGTTTCCAGGCAGGTTTGATGCGGGCTCTGATGAGGTGATTTATACTTGGAGTACAGGAGAAACCAATGCCACAATTAGCCCAATGGCTGCAGGCTCTTATTGGGTAACCATTTTCGATGGCAGATGCTATAATTATGATACGGCAACTTTAGAGAATGTTGATGTAGGTCCTTATGGGCTGCCCAACGATACAGCTTTTTGCAATAAGGTCTTTATGGTGCTTAACCCTGGCAGTCAATTTGCACGCTACCAATGGAACACAGGCGAATCTACACCAACGATAACTGTACAAGACCGAGGCTCATATAGTGTAATTCTTACTTCCAAAGAGGGCTGTATCGTTTCAGACAGTATGCGCATTGGCTTAAATCCTTTGCCGACAATAAATTTGGGGCCTGATACCACGGTTTGCCAAGCAATTAATCCGGTCTTAGATCCGGGGCCAGGAATCGCTTATTTGTGGCAAGATGAGAGTTCTGAACGTACACTAACTGCTTACGAATCTGGAATATATCATGTAATGCTAACAGATCACAATGGATGTATAAACGGTGACACCATTGAGATATTTAAAGACCCTAATGCCTTGCCATCTGATCTATTTATGCCAAACGCATTTTCTCCCAATGGGGATGGTCTTAATGATGTTTACCCGAACAATCAATACCAAGATATTGGGGTAGAGTATAACCTCAAAATATTTACTCGTTGGGGTGAAAAACTGGAAGATTTTAACAGCCCAAATTATAGTTGGGATGGAATATATAAAGGTGAGCCCATGGCCGAAGGTGTATACATTTACTTGGTGAATTGGATAGGTTGCGACAATAAGCGCAGACAAAAAACGGGTAATGTTACCTTACTTAAATAACTAAGCTTTAATACCTTTAGTATATTTCCTTCTGATTTTTAAGAGTTCTGAAGGAAAGTTTAAAAAATCCTTTAACCTTATTTTACTTTCCCCTTCGTCTTTCCACTCCTTCAACGGTACTTCAATAGAATTGCTAATGAAGTAAGCTTGCCCTCTCTTCACTAGTATCCTGCAAATTATTTCAATATCAAACAACCACTTGCTGATAAAGGGTGTTGTGAAGTTTTCCTTAATAAGGGAGTTGTGAAAAAATTTAGCTCCACATTGCGTGTCATAAACAGGGACCAAAATAATTCCAGTGGCTAGGGTGGCAAATATTCGACCGATAATATGTCGTTTTAATTTTCTATCAATACTGGATCCAAGTTTTTTAATCCGGGACCCAAAACAAATCATCAAACCTTCCTTTTTAGCAAATGTGCCTATTTCATAAAATTCTTGTAGGCTTGTTGCCAAATCTGCGTCCAAATATCCTAAATATTCAAAATTATACGCATTTTGGAGAAGTCCTTTGCGAACTGTTTCTGCTTTTCCGCTATTCCGTTTGAAGTTGATTATGTCAACCAACTCTGGAAACTCCAACTTTAATTTTTCCAGCACTGCTAAGGTTTGATCTGTACTACCATCATTAAGAAAAATCACTTTGCAATCTTCTTTTTGAAAATTAGTCCCTCTTAGGGTTTGCGCATATTTATTAATAGGTAAGCGTTGCGCTTCATTGTAACAAGGAATCAATATACCAAAGGTTTTTCTACTCACAGTCCCTTCTAATTTTCAAATTGATTAATTGGGCGAACTAAGTATTTTAATGTCAACCTTTCTAAAGAATTCACCTCACTTTTAACCCAAGAAATAGATCCGAACTGTTTCATAGGTTATTCTAGTTTTTTGTCACCTTTTGCTTGTCAATGATGACCCCATCAGAATTTCTTGCACAAAGCATGTAAACCCCGTTTGCTAAATCTGACAAGTCAAGCTGAGCCAAATGGCCTTCTGCAGCCCCATTTAGCAGCACTCTCCCGTTCAAATCATATAAAGAGTAGTTAAAACCCGACTCCCTTGAGCGGACCTTAACCATTAAAATATCGCTAATGGGGTTTGGATAAATTGAAATCGCTTTCTTATTTGAGACCTTCTCAAGACTTGTGATTGTTAAATCGTACAAATCACAAACAGTCTTTGCGCTCAAAGCCCTACCTTTATAAATTCTTATGTCATCTATATATCCTTTGAAGGGTTCGTTGATATGCGTACAATTCCCTGACATAAGATCTCCACCTGGGGCATTAAATGTATTTGAATTTCCAGAAATATTTGTTCCAGCAACCAATTTCTTGTCAATGTACAATTTAATACTATCAGAACGATCTATAGTAGCTACCGCATGATGCCAATTCGTATCCAAAACAGCAGAAAGCGGTAAACCTAGTTGAGAGTGATCATCAAAACGATAATAAAACATAAGTTTACTTTGAGGCGAAATTATCAATCCATACACTTTATCTTTTGACAAGCCAGAATTCCACCCTCTTTTCCCAATTACATACCCCCATGATGAGTTCGCATTTACATGCTTAAACCAAACTGAAATGGAAAAGTCCCTAGTGCCCATTTCAAAATCTGAAGATCTTCCAAAGTTAATATTTGTACTTGCGTTTCTATCGAAATAGTAACACTGAGAGTCTATGCCATTCCTATCTTTGGCAAGTTTTGCTCCTGTCACAAGGCCATCATTAACGCCTACGGCATTTCTTGCATTTTTAGCATACTTGTAGTGAGCAATCAGGCTATCGCTCAAACTTTGCCCATTCAATACCTGTAAAGAAATCAAAAGCAGTGAAATTAGTACCGTTTTTTTCATCAAACGAAATTAGACAAAATACTTGATGACACAATTGATTACTTTTGAAATCATGCTTAAATTCTCTCCCTTCATCCCTTATAAATTGAAAAAATGGCTTACCATTTTCAAGATTAAAATGGCGCTCAAGAATATAGATCAGAAAGGATTAATTGATCACCGTATTAAGCAATATTTAATTTATTCCTACCAACAGAAATAAAAGACAAAAATATTTATTGAAACAGGAACATTTTTAGGAGAGATGGTCAGTGCAATGCGTTTTTTCTTTTCTTTGCTTTATAGCATAGAATTAGACCCCAAATTGGCGGAAAATGCAAAAGTTCAATTTAGAAAGGAATCAAATATTAATATCACAGAAGGAGATAGCTCAATACAACTGCCCAAGCTACTTTCAACCCTTTCTGAGCCTGCCCTGTTTTGGCTCGATGGGCATTACTCTGGAGCAAATACTGCCCTAGGTGATAAGCAAAGTCCGGTAATGGAAGAGTTGGAAGCCATCGCTTTACATAAACATAGATCAAAGTCGATCATACTCATAGATGATGCTCGTTTATTTAATGGAACGAACGATTATCCCAAACTGGAAACCTTAAGAAAATGGGTCGACCAACATTTACCCACTCATACCATTCACTTGGAATATGATGTGATATGCATTTTACCAAAAAACTAGTCCAATCTAGTCCTAAATATCTCTTTATAAATAATTAACTTCGCCCACAATGGATGAAAAAAAATTGTTTCTACTTGATGGTATGGCTTTGGTATACCGAGCATTTTTCGCTTTTTCACAAAATCCAAGAATCACGAGTTATGGTTTAAATACCAGCGCAATTTATGGATTTGTAAATACCCTATTGGACATATTAAATAATCAGAAACCCACTCACATTGCTGTAGCCTTTGATACCAGAGAAAAAACCAATCGTGCAAAAGAACACGAATTTTACAAGGCACATCGCGAAGAAATGCCTGAAGGAATTTCAAGTGCCCTTCCATATATTTATGAATTACTGAAAGGAATGAATATTCCGACCATTATGCTTCCAGGCTGGGAGGCTGATGATGTCATTGGAACTTTAGCAAAAAAGGCAGAAAAGCAAGGGTTTATTACCTATATGATGACGCCTGATAAAGATTTTGGACAATTGGTAAGTGATAAGATTTTCATGTACAAACCCGCTCGCATGGGTAAAGGTGCCGAAATATTAGGCGTGCCCGAAATTCTAGAGAAATGGGGAATTGAGCGTATTGATCAAGTGATTGACATTTTGGGACTGTGGGGTGATGCTTCAGATAACATTCCGGGCGTACCCGGTGTGGGTGAAAAAACAGCCAAAAAATTAATTGCTGAATACGGTAGCATCGAAAACACCATCGAACACATTCATGAAATGAAAGGCAAAATGAAGGAGAAGTTTGAGGCGAATATTGAACAAGCCTTAATCTCCAAAAAACTTGCCACCATTGATTTGGATTCACCTATCGAATTTGAACCAGAGAATTATGATGTTGAACCATTCGATGAACCGTTTTTAACCGATCTATTTCAAAAGCTGGAATTCAAAACACTTGCCAAGCGCATGTTTGGGAAAGTAATTGAGCCCATTCAGCAAGATTTGTTCGGTAATGTAGTGGGCAACGGGAACTCAGACCAATCCACAAATTCTGGAGAAGCGGCAACCGCATCTTTGAGTACTTTTGATCCCAGCAAAGCCAAATACACCTTAGTTGAGGATAAAGCCACCATTGATTTATGGATTGCAGAAGCCGAAAAAGCGGGCATGTTCTGTTTTGATACAGAAACCACAGGACTCAATACCATGACCGACCAGGTAATTGGGGTTTCGTTGGCCATCAAAGAGGGAGAAGCTTGCTATATTCCGATCCCACAAAACGAGGAGGGCAAAAATCGACTGGAAATGCTCAAACCATTGTTTGAAGGAAAACTGCTTAAGATTGCCCAAAACTTGAAGTTTGATTTGCACATGTTAATCAACTCTAACATACATGTGCAACCTCCATATTATGATACGATGTTAGCGCATTACCTCATCGAACCAGACCAACGACATGGCATGGATCGCCTATCTGAAAAATACCTGAATTACACCCCAATAAGTATTGAAACGCTCATTGGTAAGAAAGGGAAAAATCAACTCAGCATGACGGATGTTCCCATTGATAAATTAACCGATTATGCAGCGGAAGATGCGGATATCACCTTGCGGTTAAAAGCGATACTGGAGCCTAAGGTAAAAGAATTGAATGCCAAAAGTGTTTTGGATGAACTTGAAGTCCCCCTAATTTCTGTACTAGCCGATATGGAGCGCGCTGGAGTTTGTTTAGATTCCGCCTTTCTAAATGATTATTCAAAAACCCTTGCCACGGAAATAGACACCCACGAGAAAAAGATTTATGAACTCGCTGGAGTGCAATTCAACATAGCCTCACCTAAGCAGTTAGGTGAAATTCTATTTGACAAATTACAATTGGATGAAAAAGCCAAGAAAACGAAGACGGGTCAATATAAAACTGGAGAAGACATATTACTCAAGCTTGCAGATAAATCAGATATCGTAAAACACATATTGGAGTTTAGGCAGTTACAAAAATTAAAATCAACCTATGTAGATGCGCTGCCGCTTTTGGTTAATGAAACTACAGGAAAAATACATACTACTTATAATCAAACGATTGCCGCTACCGGTAGGTTAAGCAGTGTTCACCCTAATTTGCAAAATATTCCCATTCGGACTCCACGTGGCAGAGAAGTCCGTAAGGCATTTATACCTAGTAAGGGAAATGTATTGGTTTCTGCAGATTATTCTCAAGTTGAATTGAGGGTAGTTGCGCATATGAGTGGTGACGATGGCATGATTCAGGCATTTAATGATGGTTTAGATATTCATACCGCCACAGCAGCCAAAGTTTTTGATGTTGACCTAGATGATGTAACCAAAGAGCAGCGCTACAAAGCCAAAAGCGTAAACTTTGGCCTAATTTATGGTCAAGGGGCATTTGGCTTGGCACAAAACTTAGGAATCAGCAGAACTGAAGCCAAAGAAATTATTGATAACTACTTTGAACAATTCCCGAAAATTAAAACCTACATGGATGATATCATTGCAGGTGCTCAGGCAAACGGTTATGTAGAAACCCTTTTAGGAAGAAGACGGTATATCCGCGATATCAATTCAGGCAATGCCACCGTACGTGGTTTTGCAGAACGGAATGCCATTAACGCACCTATTCAAGGTACCGCGGCTGATATGATAAAAATTGCCATGCTGGAAATTCATGAAGCGCT
The DNA here is from genome assembly GCA_943788195.1 of uncultured Bacteroidia bacterium. Classification (GTDB taxonomy): domain Bacteria; phylum Bacteroidota; class Bacteroidia; order NS11-12g; family UBA955; genus CALSPH01. The sequence goes on along the minus strand of CALSPH010000001.1, from coordinate 795,152 downwards.
ATCCAAAAGTGAATTAAAAAGCAAAATGATTTTGCAAGTTCATGACGAACTGGTATTTGACGTGCCAAAAGATGAAGAAGAACAGCTTAAAGCCTTGGTCATTAAAAAAATGAGTCATGCCATGCCATTGAAAGTGCCCTTATTGGTAGAAGCCGGAGCTGGTGAAACTTGGTTGGAAGCGCATTAGGTTTTGGCAAATAATTAATCCAAATGAGTGGTATTTTGAAAACATTTCCTGATTCCTATTTCGTTATTCCCTCTATCCTAAAATAACTAACTTTGCTTTTTTATGTCCGACCTACTTAAACACAAACCCATTGATCCTGCAGAAGAAAATAAAAATTTCTTTGTAGTTGATATACATACCCACATAATCCCCAAAGAACTCCCTGATTTTAAGCAAAAATTTGGCTATGGGGAATGGATCCAACTAGAACATCATAAACCGTGTTGTGCTAGAATGAAAATGGATGGCGAGTTCTTTAGAGAAATTGAATCCAACAATTGGGACCCCAAGATACGGACCGAAGAAATGAGTAAACTGGGTGTAGATGTTCATGTGCTCAGCACGGTACCTGTAATGTTCAGTTATTGGACCAAGCCAAAAGACGGCTTGTATGTTTCACAATTTCTAAATGACCATATGATGGATTGCGTACATAAATATCCAAAAAACTTTGTGGCACTTGGGAATCTGCCCATGCAAGACCCCGATTTAGCTATCAAAGAATTGGAGCGTTGCAAAAAAATAGGCATGAAAGGTGTGCAGATAGGTTCGCATATCAATGATTGGAATTTAAATGAACCCGCATTATTCCCCATATTTGAGGCAATGCAAGACTTGGATATGTCTGTATTTGTTCATCCTTGGTGGTGGATGTCTCAGGACAAAACTCCGGATTATTGGCTGAGCTGGTTATGCGGAATGCCGTACGAATCCAGCGTTGCTATCTGCAGTATGCTGTTCAGTGGTATTTTCGAAAAACTCCCTAAACTAAGAGTTGCATTTGCCCATGGAGGGGGTGCATTTCCGGGAACCATAGGTAGAATTGAACAAGGATGGAAAGCTCGTCCTGATTTAGTACACATTGATAACCCACATAATCCCAAAAAATACTTAGGCCAGTTTTGGCTCGACAGCATTGTACACGATCGAAGAATGTTAGATTATTTGGTTGAATTAGTAGGTGCAGATAAAATTGCCTTAGGCACGGATTACCCATACCCATTGGGTGAACCTGATGCAGGATTGCTGATTCATCAGAATGAATTTAACAACCCAATTAAAGAAAAACTCCTCTCAGGATCTGCTCTTTCATGGCTCAAAATGAAGCAGGAAGATTTTTTATGAAATGAATTAAACCTTTGAAGTGTTATTCACTCTAATACTAAATCCCATATCCATCGAATGAATTCAAACAATACAGCGTCAAAGGGGTTAGTAGTTCAACCATCAATGAAAAAAACCATCCTAACACTATTCATGCTTTGCCTATTTGGTGCAGCTGCAGCTCAAGATATAAGCATAAAAGGTACACTGACGGATAGTCTCTCATTTATACCAGCACCCAATGTTAAAGTGACGCTCAAAAAAGGTCGCGATACACTACAATTCACAACACGAACAGACATCAACGGGAAATTTTCATTTGAAAATTTAACGCGTGGATTCTATATATTAACCTTTGAAGCAAGTACTTATAAAACGAAAAAACAGCCTCTGCGTTTGATGGAGAGCAGGGAAGAACAGTATTATCTATACCCCACCGTTACCTTGCTTAAGAAGGTTAAAGTAGAAACAACCTCAGACATAGTCATTAAGGGAGATACCATACAGTATACTGCAGACAGTTTTAAAACACAGGCCAATGCAAGTGCAGAAGATTTAATTAAAAAGCTACCAGGTGTAACTACCGAAAACGGAAAAATAAATGCACAGGGAGAAGAAGTGCAGCGCGTTTTGGTGGATGGGAAAGCCTATTTTGGAGATGACCCCAAGGCAGCCCTAAAAAGCATCCCATCCGAAGGAGTTAAGGAAGTTCAAGTGTATGATGGGAAAACAGACAAAGCTAAATTTACTGGTTTTGATGATGGAGAAAGTGTAAAAACCATCAACATCATTACCAAACCTGGAATGCAAAATGGGCTTTACGGCAGGGCTTATGCAGGTTACGGCACCGATGATTATTATAGTGCAGGCTTAAGCTTAAGTAAAACCAGCAGCAAGGGAAGGCTTTCAGTGATTGGTCAGAGTAACAACATCAATCAGCAAAACTTTAGTTTAGATGACGTACTGGGTTTAATTGGCTCATCCGGTTCAAGATACAAAGGAAGAGCACGTCAAAGTAATGGTGCACCCTACGCGCGGCCTGGAAGTCAACTTTACAACTTTTATGTAGACAACCAGAACGGTATTACCACAACCAATGCAATTGGAGTTAATTATGCAGGGGTAATCAGTTCCAAAATATCGGCCAGTGGCAGTTACTTTATAAGTGACCTAGACAATACGAATGAACAAAGCATTACCCAAAACTTTTTTGGAGATTTAGCCCAGAATCAAATTTATACTGAACAGTCTAAGGGCAAATCCACCACTCTAACACATCGAGTAAACGGCCGTCTTGAATTTAATTTAGACACCAACAATAAATTAGTTTACACCCCTGCATTAAGTTTTCAGCGAATAAAAGGACTTTCATCCATATTTGGCAACACTTTTATTGCAGACTCGCTAGCCAACCTAACGGGCAACAACTCGAATACAGACAATAATGGGTTTAGTTTCAATAATCGTTTGATTTATCAGCACCGTTTTAAGTCAAAAGGCCAAACCATCACTTTGCGTACGAATGCCAACTTTAGACCCTCTGACGGAGAAACATTTTTAAGAGCCGAAAATATTTTCTTTAGAAATGGGTTGAGCGACAGTAGTCTGATTGATCAACTTACCGACAATCAACAGAATGGAACCACTTATAATGCGGACATATCATATACTTACCTGCTCAGTCCTAAAAATCAATTGGAAGTGCTTGGGGCTTATGGATATAATCTCAATAAAAGCGATCGTATTAATTATATCACTACAAGTGGAAATGCCGAGTATAACCAAATTGATACTGGGTTATCCAGTCTTTGGGATAATGTAACCAAGACAACCGAAGCTGGTTTGCGCATACGACACAATTCCAGTAAAAACTTGATCTATAGTTATGGATTAAGCGTACAACAAACGCGCTTAGAGAACCAACAAACTTTCCCCTTTTCTAATGTGGGGAACAAAACATTCTATGCACTGGTTCCTAAATTATTTTTGCGTTATAAACCCTCTAAATTCAAGCGATTATTTTCATTCTATCGTGTGCGAACGAATGTTCCCAGTATCACGCAATTACAGGAAGTTGTTAATAATACCAATCCACTAAGTCTAACCCAAGGGAATCCGAATCTAAAACAACAAAACACCCATTTCATGATTGCTAGGTACAGCAATATAAAACCATTTGAAGGAAAGAGTTTCTTTGCCTTTGCTTTAATGCAGGCTTCCAATAATTATATTGGGAATAACACTACCATTGCTACAGAAAGAACAACCATCAACGGCTTAACTTTATCCAAAGGAGCTCAATTTACTCAACCCATTAACCTTCCGGGTTATATTACAGGATTAGCCACTGTGAACCAGGGGTTTAAGCTTAGAAAAATCAAATCAAACCTGAACACAAATCTTAGATTAAATGTGAATAGAACACCATCCTTAATCAACGATGCGGAAAACATCAATCAAAATGTAGGCGTAAACTTCAAAGTAAATCTCACTAGTAATATCAGCAAAAAGCTGGATTTCAATATTGGAGCCTTTGTAACTCAAACCTACGTGAGCAACAATCTTCAAAAAGACCTCAATTATAACTTTACCGCACCTGGTGCGAATGCCAAGATATTTTGGCAATTTTACAAAAACTGGTTTGTAGAAACCGATGCAAATTATACCAGTTATATCGGTTTAAATGATGGGTTTAATACCAATGTATTGTTATTGAATCCTTCCTTGGGATTCAGATCGAAGAAGAACCTTTGGGAAGTTAAACTTTTTGCCTTTGACTTATTAAATCAAAATCAAGCGATCAGTAGAACGGTTCAACAAACCTATGTAGAAGATGTCAATAGCTTAGTTATCCAGCGGTATGCAATGATACAAGTGCTCTATAATATCAAAAAGTTTAAAAAAGGAGAGCCTGCATATCAACCAAAAAATCATAGATTTGGACATTAATGTTCTTTATACTCTCTAAAATAGTCGGTGTTCTTATAAAGCCTATCCTTTGGATATTAGTGCTGCTTATGGTTGGCTTATGGAAAAGCAAATGGCGCAGAAAATGCCTTATCTGGGCCGCGATATTAACCTTTCTATTTGGCAATAAATTCTTGGTAAATACTGTAGTCAGCGCCTATGAATATCCTCAAAAAACGCTTGGAAAAACAGAACAATTTGATGTGGCTGTAGTACTGGGCGGTTATTCCAGGAACCGGCTTGAAAATGGTCGCTTGGAACTCAATGAGGCGGGGGATCGACTTATCGCTGCACTCGATTTACTTCGAACCAAGCAAGTGAAACGTATTATTTTAAGTGGTGGAGACGGTAGTTTATATAAAACGGGTATCAATGAATCTGCAGAGGTATTAATCTATCTCAAATCGGTCGGTTATAAGACTGATTATATTCAGGTCGAAGCAAATAGTAAAAACACGTTCGAAAATGCAGCGAACACTGCTCCGTTAATACGAAAAAATGAAAAGGTAATCCTAATCACTTCCGCCTTTCATATGCCACGTGCTACGGCTTGTTTTAATAAGCAATCCATCAAGCATAAGCCTTATCCCGTAGATTACTTAATGGATGGGAGCAGTTCATTTTCACCAAGCAATTTATTGATCCCTGATGGGATGGCCTTTGAGAAATGGGAAGTCCTTTTGAAGGAATGGGTGGGATATTTTGCCTATAAGTTTTCAGGGAAGTTATAAGTTGCTGGCATGATTTTCGTACTATTGTAAAATTAAAGACTTGATTATGAAAAAACTAGGATTAACATTCGCCATTATTAGCGCTTTTAGCTTAAGTGCAATGGCTCAAAAAGGGGTTAACGAAGCCGCATCTGCTCCTTCTTTAACAAGAAAAGGTGCAAATAATATTTCAATAGGTATTGGTACAGGAAATCTTGTTCAAGAAATTTTGAGAGACGCAGTAAGCTTAGGCAATAACAATTCTGTTAAATTTACTGCAACCGGCCCGTTGTTTTTCAAATATGAAAATATGGTGGACAAAAGAATTGGTTTTGGAATAAACTTGGCCTACATGAAAAACAATATCAATTATAATGAAACCAACACAAATAATATGGGGCAAGATTACCAATATAATGCAGATTTGTCATGCACAACATTCAGCGGTATCGTTCGATTCAATTATCACTTTATGGATCATGATAAGATTGATCCATATATAGGATTAGGTGTTGGATACAGATCAGTAAAATGGAACTATTCAGACAATGACCCATTAGATATTAATAATCAGAATGAAGCCAATGTTGCTTTGAGCACTTTACCCAGTTCTCCTTTTGGTGGAGACTTGACCTTTGGTGTACGCTTTCTACCTCATCCCAATATCGGAATCTATATGGAAGCAGGTATTGCCAAAGGAGTAATTCAAGGCGGTTTAACTTTTCAGATCTAAACGCACAACTGATTTAAATGATAGCATAAAAAGCGGATTCGAATTGGATCCGTTTTTTTGTACCCTACTTTACTTCAACCACATATTTAGTCTCAAAAAAGGGTTCGGTAAAATGTTCGGAGAGCCTATTTAACTTTATGATTCTTTCAGGAAAATCGTCCTTCAATTCACTAATTTCTTGATCTAAATCGCCCCCTTTTAAGTAAAACATACCGGCATTATTCTTCTTAAGTAGATGTTTGGTCATATGCATGAAAGGAACAAACCGTGAAACCGCCCTACTCAAAATCGCATCATATTTTTCTGTTAACTCTTCTGACCTGCAGTGCACAGCCGTAACATTATTTAGTCCAATATGATGGGCTACTTCCTTAACCACTTTTATTTTCTTCCCAATCGAATCACAAAGCGTAAAATGGGCCTCTGGGAAGAGTATCGCCAATGGAATACCAGGGAAACCACCGCCCGTTCCAACATCCAATATGCTTTGGCCCTGCGCAAATGAAGTTATTTTGGCAATACCTAAAGAATGTAAAACATGCCGCTCATAAAAATTTTCAAAATCCTTTCTACTAATCACATTGATCTGATCATTCCATTCTTTATAGATATCAAACAAGGATGTCATTTGAGTTCTTTGCAACTCATTTAAATCAGGAAAATATTCAAATATTTTATCTACGCTTACCATACTTGTTTCTTCGTGAAATAAACATAAACACTCATTCCAAACCAGTAAAGCAACATGCACAAATCAGCAAAGGGATAGCCTGCTGCTGGAACTATATCATTTAGGCGCTTGGAACACAATAGCAATGAAATCCAATTGATCAAATAACGCGCTCCCAAAATAATCAAGAACACAATCCATAAATGCGGTAGAGCAATCCATAATCCAATGATTGCAAAAACAAACCAAAAATGGCTGAACACAAAAAGACCCGTATAAAACTTAGCAAAACCCCTATAATACTTCCCAATCTGCAAATGCCTTCTTTTTTGATCTATCCAAGAAGTATAGGTAGTTTCTGGTTCAGAATAACAAAACGCATCAGGTTGAATACAAATATTCGCTTTCGTTTTTTTAACCATTGCCTGCAACAAAAGGTCATCGTCTCCTGCGGCTATATGATGATGTTCAGCGAACCCTTTCACCTCGTAAAAAAGTGATTTAGTGTAGGCCCAATTTCTTCCAACAGACATATATGCCTTCACTCGTTTAGCGGCAGATAAATACATAAATGCAGTAAGTTGCGTTTCTACGCGGATAAACCAGTTCAAAAGTCCTTTCTTTTTTCGGTAAGGAGAATAGCCCAAAACTATGCCATGTTTTTCGTCAAACTGCTGTGACATGTGGCTTAACCAATTCTCTGAGGCAGGTCTGCAATCTGCATCGGTAAAAACCAAATGTTCAAATTCAGCCGCCTTAATTCCCAAGGTAATTGCCAATTTTTTTCCAGAAGACAATTTCTTCTCAGGGTCTATATACATATTTTTTAAGTTGGAATAAGTCAACTTAAACTCTTCTATTAACTGATTAGACTCATCCCAACTGCCATCATTAACAATGATCACTTCATGTTTGGGATGGTTTTGTTTACATAATAAGGGAATAAGCTCCTTTAAATTTTGGGCTTCATTCTTTGCGCATACAATTACTGAGCATGGCAATGCATCATGATTAACCGTTTTTGGTTTGACAAATAAAACGGAAAAATAACCTACATAATATATCCATTGGATTAATAAGGGCACAAGGACAATACATAGTAAAATCCATTGATACGAGGTGATTTCTGAGAACATTTTGCTTACTTAAATCCTATTCCGGTAGTGGATTTCGGTATGTTTTTAGAATCAAATTCCAAGACATCATCCAAGGTAAGGGTTTGGATCATTTTCTTAGTTCGCTTGCTTTTTGCTACCTCACTTAGGCGCAGATGTTGATTTCGCACGGCCTCTTCGATTACCCTACGAACCGATCTACCATTGCCAAAGTACTTATCTTTCTTGTCATACATAAACTCGATATAAGCCATAAGATGCTCTGAAGCGGCTTTGTCTGCGGTGATATTGTTTTCAGACAATTGGTTTATTGCGATTTCGTATAATTCGGCAGGTTTAAAGTCTTCAAACAAGAACACCCGGTCAAATCTTGACTTCAAACCTGGATTAGACTCCATAAACTTCTCCATATTAGCAGTATAACCTGCCGCAATCACGATAAATTTCCCCCGTTCATCCTCCATCCGTTTCAACAACGTTTCAACCGCTTCTCTACCGTAATCACTTCCAGCTCCTTCTGTTAAACTATAGGCCTCATCAATAAACATGACACCCCCCATTGCTTTTTCTACCAATTCCGCTGTTTTAATTGCAGTTTGGCCAACATATCCTCCAACCATCGATTGGCGATCGCATTCTACCAAATGACCCCTTTCTAAAATACCAAGGGCTTTATAGATCTGTGCTAAAATACGCGCAACAGTAGTTTTACCTGTTCCAGGATTACCCGTAAAAACCGTATGCAAGGAGAATGTTTCCCTAACATCCTTGCCCGTTTCTTTATAATATCGAACGAGTTTTACTAAATCCTCAATATCATTTTTAACCGATTGCAATCCGATTAAACTTTTCAGTTTATTAATCGACTCTTTCAGCAATTCCTCATCAATAGGGATATCTGCCTTCTTACCCAAACGATTTTCAAAGCTTGCAATAATATCTTCTTCGGTAATTGTAGAAAGTATTTCATTGCTCAACTTATCTGGATTCTTTTCTTTCATTACACGAAGTCCAAGATTCATTTTACTCTCATCGATCAATGAATTTACCATGCGAGCATTGCCAAAAAATCGATCTCGGTCGCGGTAAGCATTTACTAATTTTTTATACAAGAATTCCTCCGCAGCATTTCCTAACTTCACCCCTTTTTTCATGGCTGAATAACTTGCAATTTCACGCAATTCTTGCGGTACATAATCCGGAAAATCATAGGTCATACTAAACCTAGACTTAAGCCCTGGATTGGAGTTAACAAAAATATCCATTTCTTCTGGGTAGCCCGCAACTATAACTGCAAAATCATCATTGTCGCTCATTTCTTTAAGGATAACTTCTATGGCCTCTTTACCAAAATCCTTACTGTCATCATCCTTTCTCGCCAAGCTATATGCCTCATCAATAAACAATATGCCATCCTTGGCCTTTTTAACCGCTTCCTTTGTTTTAGGAGCTGTTTGACCAATAAACTCAGCCACTAAATCTGCTCGATCCACCTCGTGAACATGGCCTTTCTTTAAGAGACCCAATTCCTTATATATTTTACCCAATAAACGTGCAACAGTGGTTTTACCCGTACCTGGGTTTCCTTTAAATACTGCATGTAAATTTATTTGCTCTACATCTGCCAGTCCTTTACTTTTTCTAAGTTGAATAAACTCCAAATATTTCGTGTATTCAGCAATTTTCTCCTTTATTGCTTCAAGCCCAATCAATCCATCCAATTCTTGATTAACATCCTGTTTCTCTGCTTCCTTTTCAACTTGCACCGCCATGGTATCCTCTGCATCCGGGAAGTACTCCAATTGCACCATTGGTAAAAAATCTTCTTCCTCGGCTTCTACATAATCATCTCCTACTTCAAACGGCATGCTGGCAATGAGTTCGTCCATAAAGACTACTTCTACTCGGTAGATTCCTCTACCCCAAGTCCCAACCATATCACTGCCCCAACCAATCGTGGTATTAAAGAAGTCTTCATCAGGTCTCACAAAAAACAACTTAGTTATGCTTCCCTTTTGATATCCGTTATCCGTTTTGAAATTAAACAATAGTTCACAAGCCCAATCTTTGGACTTACGCACTAAATTTTTCATATTAATTTCTACCCAAATATACCTTGTGCTTAAGGCGTTAAAACCGAGATAGTATTTGCGTTCTTCCAGCTTAAGATTGGCATCAGGTCCCTCATACAATTTGATACTTTCAAGTTTAAAATATGGGTTTAACCCATTTCGTATCAACCCTTGAGCCTCAATGAAAAAAGGCACTGTGGCCACTAATTCACCCTCGATCCAAGCTTCCCATTTATAATGACCTGCTTTCCAATATGTTCCTGGGTTTTTAACACCCCAACCTTCTCTTACAAAAATTACATTTTCTCTTTTGTCAACAGTGCGGTCACAATTTAAATCGCAAACCTCTTCACCTTTATCACTAAAACACTTTAAATTTAAGACAACATTCCAGTTGGCTTCATCAAACTTTTTATTGACAAAAGAAAACTCACAATACACATACGCTGCCTCCTGTTCATCGAAGACAGAGCGATATCTTTTTGAATTATGCGCTAGCCATTCGGTGCTAGCATACGTCTTCATATCTTTATATTTCCAGAACTTATTTTTGGCCATACTACTGTTTCAATATTACTAATAATTATCATAGTTGAAAAGCAAAAAAAAATAAATGCCAGAAAGCTGATACAACTCTGGATTTGCAGAAATATTTTTTGAAAGTATAGCTTGTACTAAATCATAATATTGCTATTTTTGCAAACCCTAAATAAGTCTATGGTGAGGTGCCTGAGTGGCCGAAAGGACTTGTTTGCTAAACAAGCGTACCCTAACCGGGTACCGCGGGTTCGAATCCCGCCTTCACCGCATAAGAAAAAACCCGAAGTGCACTTCGGGTTTTTTCATTTAGATCCGTAGCTTTGAGGTTCCTCTTAAACTATTTTAATGAAAGAAATATCCTTTAAGATTATTAATGACCAACCTTATATTGAACTCATTAAACTTTTACAAACCCTAAGCATCGCCCAAAGTGGTGGACACGCAAAAATCATGGTATCAGAAGGTCAAGTAAGCGTAAACGGGGCAATTGAACTGCGTAAACGAAATAAATTACGTGTTGGAGATCTGGTTGAATTGGAAGGCTTCCGTGTTACCATCCTTTAAGGTACAATGAAAAACAAATAATATTTATTAACTTTGATAGACCTCAATTTTCAAGGATATGACAACTAAAAAATATAGTAAAGAAGACATTAGCATAGTTTGGAAACCTGACGTTTGCATCCATGCAGGAAACTGCGCACGAGGTTTAGGTCAAGTGTTCAATCCGCGCGATAAGCCATGGATTAAGCCTGAAGGAGCAACCAAGGCTGAAATTATTGCGCAAGTGAGCCAATGTCCTTCTGGCGCGCTCAGTATAGCTACAAATGAATAAAATCTTTCTTGCTCTACTTGCTTTCATCATTTTGTCCAGTTCTTGTCAAAAAGATGATCATAGTAATGAAATCGCCTATATCGTTTTTGGCACTTATTCGGGCTTATGTAACGGCAGTGAAAACTGCATAGAAACCTACAAACTCACTCCAACAGAACTATCTGAAGATTCAAATGACTTCTACCCTTGCAAGGCACCCTATCAGTTTGTTTTGCGAAGCAACTCTGATTTTAATCAAGCAAGCCCTATTCAAACCGCATTTTCTGATGAAATGTTTGATCTACCAGACAGTACCTTTGGTTGCCCAGATTGCCTGGACCAAGGAGGCATGTATATTGAAATTAAGAAAAACAATCAAATCCATAAATGGCATTTAGACCAGATCAAAGCAAATATTCCTGAAGTATTTCATCCCATACACGATGAAATAAATATAGTAATTAACCAACTATTATAAAACAAATTGGCATCGATATTTGGACATACATTGGTGGCAATCGGGATTGCAAAAACCTTCCCTTCAAAATTAACTTCTACTAAATTCTGGATCCTTGGTATCATCTGCAGTATTCTGCCGGATGCAGATGTCATAGGGTTTTTATATGATGTACCCTATGGTAGCTTTTGGGGACATCGTGGTTTCACCCATTCATTTGCTTTTGCCCTGGCATTGGCATTCTTGATCACACTACTTTTTCACAGGAGTGAACTTAAATCTACCCGGCTCCTTTTATTCGTAGCCTATTATTTTTTATGCACCAGCTCACATGCATTGCTCGATGCAATGACAACAGGTGGTTTGGGCGTTGCATTTTTTTCCCCTTTAGATAATTCGCGTTACTTTTTTCCTTGGCGCCCGATTAAAGTTTCTCCCTTAGGTGCCAGTAAATTTTTCAGCACATGGGGGCTACAAGTACTTAAAAGTGAGTTGATTTGGATCGGAATTCCTGTTGTTCTTTGGGTTAGATCGGTTTATTTATTCCGAAAAAAATAACTATTATTATACTTAGGCCAGACGTTAATTAGGATACTTCAGAAATAAAAAATGAAATAATACCCCTTCAATATCATTTCAATATCATCAACGATGCAGGAGTCTAAGATTGTGTAAAAATTATTTGCAGTTCTAACATTTGATATTAACTTTACAATCGTTAATGGTTAAATGAGTATAGCTGCCGAATTGAAATATAAAACCCCCAAAGAAGCACTTAAGGAATTTTTTGGCTTTGATAGTTTTAAAGGACTACAAGAAGAAGTTATCGAAAGTGTATTAGACGAAAAAGATTGTTTTGTAATAATGCCTACAGGTGCAGGTAAGTCTTTATGTTATCAGTTACCTGCTTTAATGAAGGATGGTACTGCCATAATCATAAGTCCATTAATTGCATTAATGAAAAATCAGGTAGATGCCATTCGTAGTTTTGCCAAGCATGATGCAACCGCTCACTTTCTTAATTCATCCTTAAATAAGGCTCAAATAACGCAAGTAAAGGATGATATTATTCATGGTAGAACAAAGTTGCTTTATGTGGCACCAGAGACCCTTAAAAAGGAAGAAACCATAGATTTTCTTAGAACAATAAAAGTAAGTTTTGTTGCGGTTGACGAAGCCCATTGTATTTCAGAATGGGGACATGATTTTAGACCAGAGTACCGAAGGATTAAAGAAATGGTTAAAGCCATTGATGATGTAACCATTATAGCCTTAACAGCCACAGCGACTCCAAAAGTTCAAGTTGATATTCAAAAAAACTTGGGCATGACTGAATCTACTTTATTCAAGTCCTCGTTTCACAGAGACAATTTGTTTTATGATGTAAGGCCAAAGGGACGAAAAGACAGAGTTCACAAAGACATTATTGGGTTCATCAAGAACAAAGCAAATAAATGCGGAATCATTTATTGCTTAAGTCGTAAAAGAGTTGAAGAGGTTGCACAGCTTCTAGCACTAAACGATATTAAAGGATTGCCCTACCATGCTGGATTAGATGCCAAAACACGTGCTGCCAATCAGGATGCATTTCTAATGGAAGATTGCGATATTATCGTAGCTACCATTGCTTTTGGCATGGGCATTGACAAACCAGACGTTCGATTTGTAATCCACTACGATGTGCCAAAAAGTCTGGAGGGTTATTATCAAGAAACTGGCAGAGGTGGAAGAGATGGAATACGCGCTGATTGTGTCCTTTACTACAACCCAAGTGACATTGAGAAGCTGGAAAAATTCATGAAGGACAAACCCGTTGCTGAACGCGAAATTGGGACCCTTTTAATTGACGAAACCAGTGCATATGCTGAAACCAGTATGTGTAGGACGAAATATTTGTTGCATTATTTTGGCGAAAATCTAAAAGAAGACTGCAACCATTGCGACAATTGTATTAGTTCGAAACCTCGGACGGACATAACGGATGATTTACAACAAGCACTATCAACTATGGATAAGGTAGGTGGCGAATTTGAGCTATCCCATTGGGTTAATTTCTTTATCGGCAAAAAAACAGACTCCATAAAGTCGCATAGCCATGATCAGCAATCCGCTTTTGGTTTTGGCAAAGAAAAAGACAAAATCTATTGGAAAAGTATTTTACGCTTGGCTCAAACCAACAATTATGTTTTTAAAAATATTGAAAAATACGGCTTGTATAGTGTTTCGAAATTAGGTAAAGAATATATTCAAAAACCGGTAAAACATGAGATGGCAGTAGATGCCCAATTTGAGAGTGTTAGTGATGTTGACTTTGAAAGTGTAACCATTGAGAATATTTACGACAAACAACTTTTTGCGATGCTCAAGGATATACGCAAATCCATTGCCAAGAAAAACAGTTTGCCCCCCTACGTTATTGTTCAAGAACCGGCCTTAGAAGATATGGCTGCCAAATATCCAATTACAATAGCCGAATTGGAAAGCATCAATGGAGTTGGGAAAAACAAAGCTACAAAGTACGGTCAAGAATTTGTTGACTTTATTGCTACATATGTCAAGGAGAATGAAATCGAACGTGAACAGGATATTGTAGTTAAATCATCTGCCAAAAACAGCCAAAAGAAAGTAGCCATCATTCTGAATATTGACAAAAAACAAAGCTTGGATGACATTGCCAAATCCATTGGGCTTTCGCTTGCCGAATTAGTGAATGAATTGGATCATATTGTGGCATCTGGTACTAAACTTGACCTCAATTATTACATCGATGAAATCTTTGATGATGAATTTAAAGATGAGATTTACGATGTCCTAAAAGATGAGGACGAACACAATCCAGATGAAATTATTCAAATTTTTGATGGGGATCTTTCGCATGAAGAGGTACAATTGATGAAGATTCAGTTTATCTCTAATATGAGCTAACACAGTGCCAACCAAACCATTTATTCGAAATAGTTCTCTAGCGGATATCCAATCTTGGCTAGTAGAAAATGGATTTCAAAAATTTCGTGCACAGCAAATTTTCGAAAAAATCTGGAAACAAGGCGTTCAAACTTTTAACCAAATCAACAATATACCGATAGCCTTGCGTGAGGCATTGAATGTACACTTTTCTATAGGTGCAGTTCAAGAAAAAATGCGTCAAGTGAGTACAGATGGAACGATAAAAGTAATCTTTGAACTACATGATGGAAAGATAGTTGAAGGCGTTCTAATCCCAGCTGGAACGCGCATGACAGCATGCGTAAGTTCACAAGTAGGGTGCAGTTTGGATTGTAAATTTTGTGCAACCGGTTACTTACCAAGGGAGCGCAACCTAGAAAGTTTTGAAATCTTTGACCAAGTTAAACTTATTCACCAAATAGCATTAGAGAAATACGACCAGAAGCTCAGCAACATTGTATATATGGGAATGGGCGAACCCCTTCTGAACTATAAAAATGTAGTAAACAGCGTTAAACAACTCACCGATGAGCACAAATGGGGCCTTTCTCCTAAACGTATTACCCTCAGTACATCAGGTATCACCAAAATGATAAAGAAACTGGCTGATGAAGATCTCAATGTGAACTTGGCCTTATCATTGCACGCTGCAAATGATGAAAAACGCAGTGCGATCATGCCTATAAATGACAGCAATAATTTAACTGATTTATCAGCTGCCATGCAGTATTGGGTGGGTAAAACTGGAATACGCCCGACTTTAGAATATTGTGTTATAGCTGATACCAATGCAGAGGAAGAAGAGGCCATCGAATTGGTGAAATTTGCCAAACAATTTCCATGCAAAATCAATTTAATTGAATATAACCCCATTTCTTTTGCAGATTTTGACAAAGCCAATGTTGAAAAAATCGAAAATTTCGCTGCCATTTTACAGCGTCATAACCTCATTGTCAATGTGAGAAGAAGTCGCGGAAAAGATATTGACGCCGCTTGTGGTCAACTAGCAGGAAAACAGGATTAGGGATTCCCAATTAAAAAAACTGCTGGTTTCTTCCCAATAAGTTTTTTAATAGATTCATTTTCAATACTATTTTTCCACTCAGCCACAGAACATGTTTTTATCAACTCATCTCTACCCAAAATATCGGCAGCAATACTTAAAAGCATAGCATCAGGCAACCAGTTCATCAAATTTCTTAATAACTTTTCATTTCTATAAGGGGTCTCCATAAACAGTTGGGTTTCATTTGATTGCTTAACAGCTTGGCTCATTTCTACGACCTTTTTCTTACATAGATCTATATCAATGGGCAAGTATCCGTTAAAACGAAAGGCCTCTCCATTTAGCCCACTTGCTGCAAGAGCCAATATCATAGAATTTGCTCCCGGCAAAGGCTTTACATGAAAGCCCATCTCATGCGCTAAAAGGACTATTCGCTCTCCAGGATCCGCAACACAAGGTAAGCCCGCATCAGATATTATTGCCAATTTATTGTACTGGCCCATCAATCCCATTATTTCGAATTCTTGCTTCTTCCATTTGGTATGTTCATTGATTTCATACAACTCAATTTCAGGCATTTTTTGGCGGTCTAGTAATGTTTCTGCACTTCGGTAACTTTCGCAGAAAATTAAATCAATGTCTTCCAATTCTTTCCTAAAATAACTTGGCAGCCAAGCATCAGGATGCTTAATCCCGATATAATTGGGTAAAAGCAACAGCACCTTTTGAGTCTTTTTTACGTCATGCATAATAAATAACCCGCATATAAGTTCTAAATTCTTTAAATTTGCGAATAAGCTTCAAATATATCATTATTGCTTCAAAATGATACAAGTACGTTTACCGTAATGCTCAAATACCCAAATAGCAGTGCATTTGCAGAGGTGCCTATTGGTTCAGACGATATCACATTCATACCTGCAGCAGACCAAGCCAATTTGGCAAAACTAGAGTATAGACCAAAAAATCTACAAGACGGGAATTATACCTTACGTGTCCAATCTAAAGATGGCAGCGATAACCTTGCAGGTCAAAACTACTACGAGATTAGTTTTAGGGTCATTAATGAGCAAACTGCCACTAATTTCTACCCTTACCCCAACCCTTTTAGCACCAGTATGCGGTTTGTATTTACCTTAACCGGTGCTGAAACCCCACAAGATATTCGCATAAGTATAATGACATTGAGTGGGAAAGTGGTTAGACAAATTACCAAGGAGGAATTAGGTAATTTGCAAATTGGTAATAACATCAGTGATTTTGCCTGGGATGGTACCGATCAATTTGGTGACAAACTAGCCAACGGAGTTTATCTCTATAAAGTAGACATCACGGATGCCAATGGTAAAGATGTGAAAGAAGCCAATTTTGATGATGCTGATAATGAAAATCGCAAAAAATATTTCAAGAAAAATATTGGCAAAATATATATCATGCGATAGTTGATTAAACAACTTAATTTTGCATTTCGCTTTTTGATAAAAGAAACATGCAAACAATTTATGGAATACGGTCTGTTATAGAGACTATTGAGGCTGGTAAAACGGTAGAGAAAGTAATCATTAAAAAAGGAACCAGTGGAGACTTGATCAAAGAATTACTCGACCTTGTTAAAGATAAAAACATCCATTTTATTCACGCGCATGCAGACCGCTTTTTAAAGTTTAGAAATAAAAATCATCAAGGAGTTGTGGCCTATGTTTCAGCCATCACCTATCAACAAATTGATGATGTAATCCAAAATGCTTTCGAAAATGGAGAACATCCTTTGGTTCTTATTTGTGATGGGATTACAGATGTACGAAACTTTGGAGCAATAGTTCGCTCAGCAGAGTGTTTTGGAGCGCATGCCGTTGTTATGCCTTCCAAAGGCAGTGCATCCATAAATGCTGATGCTATAAAGACTAGCGCAGGTGCTTTGAACACCTTGCCCATATGTAAATCAGAACGTTTATCTGATACCATAAAGTATTTGAAAAATGCTGGACTTAAGGTTATTGCTGCAACAGAAAAAGCAGATAAACGTATTGACCAACTAGATTTAAATATGCCCCTTGCTGTTATATTGGGGAATGAAGGAGAAGGAGTTTCAGAAAAGTTAATTCAAGCGGCTGATGAGCAAGCTAAGATACCTATGTTGGGCAAAATAGCCTCGTTGAATGTATCCGTATCCGCAGGTGTCATTCTATACGAGACATTGAGACAGCGACTTTAAGGAATTAAATCCTACCTTCGGATTATGAACCATTATTTTCTCAAGCTAGTAATGATTGCTTTTATCATTATAGGTTTTTCGCATTGCGGAGTAATTTCAAAAACGAGATATGGCAATGGCTTTAAACTCAATCTAGAGTTCGGCCAAAAGGCAAAGCAAATTGACTCAAACTATTTTAAATCAATAACAGCCAGAAAAGCATTACGCAAACAGAAGTTAAAAGAAAAAATTTCCCCAACAACTGCAAAGTCTGAGGTATCTCAAGAAAAATTACCTAATGAAAGCCTTTACAACGCTCCAACATTAAGCCATGATTCAATTCAGTTAGATTTAGGTAGTAATAATTTACCCCTAATTAATTACTGCCCTGAAGATCATCTTAAACACCCTTTGGGCACATCAAAGCCAGCTGTCAAGCACAAAGAAGATTCCAAAATTGAATATGAGAAAAATGCAAAAGCTGCAGGATTTGTCTTCTATGGATCTCTTCTTTTTATTCCCATTCTGGGCCCATTAGCATTAGTAGGAATGTTAGTCGGTTTTATTTTGGCAATCACCGCTTTAAAACGAATTAAAGAAGCCAAGAAAAATGAAAATAAGAAACTTAAAGGCAAAGGTTTAGCAACAAGTATTATTATCTTGTTTACTTTGGGACTCTACTTGGTCGGATTTCTTATCTATATTATTATTACTGAGCCAAGTTGGTTCTATTTTTAATCCCTATAATACTCCAACCCTAAATTCGGCACGAAATTTGACGATTTGCCTAATGTGAAAAACAAATTTGTAAATATCAAAATAAAATATATTTTCGCGCAGAATTGTAGGGAGAAATTATGTATTGGACACTTGAACTAGTAAACTATTTAGATGATGCACCATGGCCAGCAACCAAAGATGAGTTGATTGACTATGCCATTCGTTCTGGAGCTCCTTTAGAGGTGATTGAGAACTTGCAGGAATTGGAAGATGACGGTGATCCTTTTGAAAGTATTGAGGAAATTTGGACGGATTATCCAACAGCAGACGACTATTTTTACAACGAAGACGAGCTTTAACACGAAAAATTCATTAAATACAAATAGAAAAAGTCCAGTTTTAAATCACTGGACTTTTTTAATGCCCCTTTTTACGATTTTCAAAGATTCTTGCAATATCAAATCGCGTAATGTCTCTAAATTCGTTTTTTTATAGGCAGAAACAAATACTACCGGCCATTCTTGATTCGCAATCCAGTTGTTCTTAAAGTCAATTAGCTCCTCCCCTTCTTCTCGTTCTTGCTCTTCTAGTACATCAATCTTATTCAACACTAAGATGGTGGGTTTATCGACCACTCCAATCTCCGCCAAGGTGTCTTTGACGACTGCAATATGATCCTCGAAATAAGGATTGGACACATCCACCACATGCAACAAAATATTGGCCTCATCAGCCACCGCTAACGTGCTTTTAAAACATTCAATCAGGGTATGTGGTAATTTGCGGATAAAGCCTACCGTATCCGAAAGCAAGAAATGATAATACTTCCCTTCTTCATCCACGATTTGCCATTGTCTCACCGTAGCGTCTAGGGTGGCAAAAAGCTTGTTCTCTGCTAAAACATTCGCTTTCGTTAATGCATTCAGCAAAGAAGATTTTCCGGCATTGGTATACCCAACCAGGGATATATTGATTTTTTCGTGTCTTCGTTTTCGCTGTATATTACCCTGCCTCTCTATCCGGTCCAACTTCTTTTGCAAGTCATCTATGGTATTTCGTACAATCCTACGATCCGTTTCAATCTCTTTCTCACCTGGACCTCTCGTTCCAATACCACCTGTCTGCTTCGAAAGGTGGGTCCACATTCTTGTTAAACGCGGCATCAAATAGCGCATTTGTGCTAACTCTACTTGTAATTTCGCTTGTGCGGTTTGTGCATTGGCTGCAAAAATGTCCAAAATCAAACCACTTCGGTCCAATACTTTAACCTCTTTCAGCCTGCCTTCTATATTTCTAACTTGAGATGGGGTAAGTTCATCATCAAAAATTACCAACTTGACTTTTTCCTGTTTTGTCATTAAAGACAACTCATCCATCTTTCCTTTTCCTAAATAGGTCTTCGGATCCGGATGGATTAATTTTTGAACAATTCGAGCAACTGCAACAGCACCAGCAGTTTCTGCAAGCAATTCCAATTCATCTAAATACTCCGAACTCTTATCTAAAGCTGAATTTTTATTTCCCACACATACAAGAATGCATCGCTCTATTTCTCTTTTCTTACCAAATGCAATCTTCTCTCTCAAATCATTTCAAAAGTAAAATTAATTAATAAGGAATAAGGCTGTGCCGAACATTTTTTCTTTTGTAAATTGCGCCTAAGTGATTTTTAAGCTTATCCTTTCTTTAACGCTGTCATTTTTTGCAGTCATATCCTATTCTCAACAAATGGTTTGGGCTTCCTTTGATAAATTTTCTGGATCCAATACGCATTGCAATGTGATTGGTGAGAATGATAAAGGAGTCCTAATTCTGCGTTATAAAGACAAGAGTTTAAAACGAAATGTCTATATCGACTTTTATGATCACGGACTGCGGTTGAAAAACACCTTCGCAATTAGTGAGCGCAAAAAACAGGTGGACAAAGTCCTTTTATTGAAGAACCAGCTTTATGTTATTTATCATTACCCGAATTACGCGAACAGGAAACTGTTCTACAAGGCCCTTGATTATGAAACCAAAGAAAACAAGGAGGAATTAAAAGAATGGGTCAATATCCCCATTGAAAATAATCGTTTGTATGGTTACGATATCATATATAATCATACCCGCAACGCAGGCCTTATTAACTATATTCAGGCAGAAGATGAAAACAGTACCCTATTCATTCAATATTTTGATGATGCACTTAAGTTAGAGAAACCGGTTCAGTATACCCTTAACTTCAGTGCAAAAAACACAAAGGTAATGAGTAGAATTATGGATAAAAACGGGAATTATTATTGCATTTATGCTGCCCAAAAGGGTGGCTTTTTCGCCAAAGACAATTCCATTTATTATCTGTTGATGTACAACAAAAAAAATAACGAATGGACGAATACAGAACTGAATAGTCAGGAACTTTTTATCAGTTCTGTTTATTTGAAGGAAGACATCCAAAATAAACGAGTCCTGCTTTCATACTTCTATAGTCCAAATTACAAAAACGGCAATTATGGCTTAACCAATTCGGCATATAATTCAAATGATCAAAAGAGAATATATGAAGGCAGGCAAAAAATTAATTCTGAATTTTCGCGCCAAATAGCAGGGGGTAAGCTGGGAAAAGAGAAGGAACTCAATTCATTTTATATCAAAGATATTGTTCCAACTTCCGATAGCGGATCTATGATCATTGCCGAACGCTTTTTTCTAACCGATCAAAATGAAACTTTTTATCAAAACGGTATACCTGTAACACAGAGTAGAAATGTATATAATTTTGAAGAAGTGCTGGTTTTCTCAAACAACAAATACGGGCGAATTCAATGGAATAAGGTGCTTCTAAAAAGACAAAGTAGTATAAATGATGGTGGGTACTTTAGTTCAATCATTGTAGTCCCTGCACCAGACAGGGTCCACTTTATATATAATGAGAAACTGGTCTACAATGGTGATGTAATTCAGTATAGTATCAACCAAGATGGCCAGACTTCTCAAAAAAATCTTTTTAGAACAGACATGGCTTCTTATATGGTCATCCCTTCAGAAAGCAGAATCATTGGATACAACAGAGCTGCAATACCCATGTTCTTATCCAATGGCGAAAGAGGCCTTTTAAAAATAATTTATTAGTGCTCAGGGCTCTTCAAACCATACAATTAAAGTCATTTGTACTTGCAACAGCAATTTATATTGCTTTGCAATTGGCCATTTGGTTGCATATTCCAGAGGCCTCATTAGATTTTGGCATTTTGGCTAAACCCATCAATGCACTCAATACATTACCATTTGTTGCTTTCCTTGTTAAGAACTGTATCGTTATAGTAAGTGCACTATTGCTTGCTAATACGGTAATACGTAATGACGTTATTTACAAACATACCGCATTGCCATATTTTTTCTTTCTTCTCATTTCAACTCTAATACCTTCCAACGCATATCTATCTAGTTTTTCCCTGCTCAGTTTAATAACTGTTCTTATTTTTAATCAAATTGTTCATTTTCATGATTCGGACGCCCCGAGTTATTTGGTTTTTAAAGCAAGTATCTTGGTAGGTATTGGAAGCATGATTCACCTGAGCTTTGCACCACTGATTCTTGTGGTTATTTTTTCTTATACCCGTTTCTTGCCATTAAAATTTAGACCAATAACACTTTTAATTCTTGGCGCATTATTTCCATGGGTTATTTTATGGGTTTCTGGATATACCAATCCAGATTTAATTGATATAGTTCATATTCAACCCTTTCCAATTTCGCGCATAGCGTTAGATATTACGTCTATGATCATCATCTCCGTTTACTTTGTGATTATTGTGGCTGCCGCATTTATTTGGGTGGACAACTCAGGCAGAAATACAGTAAAAAGCAGACGCTTGATTCAAATTGTGGCCATGCTCCTTTTTATATTGAGTGCCCTCGCCATATACTTGTTAACTGGAACTCTTCATAGCATTGAATTAGTGTGCCTACCTGGCAGTTTAACACTCGCATATTTTTTCTGTTCAAGTCAAAAAATGCGACTTAGAAACACCCTGTTGTTTATTCTAATTGCGGTTCAAGTAGTTAGCCACTATAAAGAACTTCTTTCCTTCTAGTCAATCCAAAGTTCTATTCTTATATTTGTCTAAAAAAGAATATGCCAATAAGAATGAGACCAGATGAGCATCAAAGTGAGGATGCTCCTGAAAGAAATCGCGGTGGCGGAGGTGGCGGTAAAATACCTGGTGGAGGTTTACTTACTTTCCTTTTGCCTTTGCTCTTCAAAAAACCCAAACTGCTCATTTTAGCCATCCTTATCTTTGGTGGCTGGTACTTCTTTAGCAAAGGGTGTAATACTTCTATACCCAGCACAACTGATACCTCTTCTGAAAGCTCCTTATATAAAGGCTGTGAAATGAAACCAGAAGAATATGGTAAAGCATATGTTTTTGCTGCATTATCTGATCGCGAAAAACTTCCCGCACAAGCATCGTTGGCGAAATATTGCCCCACACCTAGGAATCAAGGTCAACAGGGCAGTTGTGTTGGTTGGGGCAGTGCATATGCCGCAAGAACCATAATGGAATCTCTTGCAACAGGTAAAAATCCTGATGCGGTTGCTTTCAGTCCATCCTATTTGTATAACCAAATCCATCTTCCTGATTGTCAAGGTGCCTATATAAACAAGGCGATGGACGTTCAGCAAAAAAATGGAGCACTCCCCTTTAAATATTTCCAGTATGACGAAAACAATTGTAATACGAGGCCAAATAATCAAATGGTGGAAGCTGCAAGAAACTTTAACATTCATGGATACAATCGTTTAACAAGTTCTGAACGACCTGATGGTGTGGACATGCTGGCTATAAAACAAAATATAGCCAAAGGAGGCCCTGTAGTGATAGGGATGTTAGTTGGCGGTAGTTTTATGCAAGAAATGATGGGGGCAGCCCTTTGGACCCCTAGTGACTATGATTATAAAAAACAAGGTTTTGGAGGCCATTGCATGTGTTTAGTAGGATATGATGACAACAAGTATGGTGGATCTTTTCAAATCTATAATAGCTGGGGCCCAGAATGGGGCCAGAATGGCATTGCATGGGTACGTTATGATGACTTCAACCACTTTTGCGTGGAAGCTTATGGAATTGACCCCTTGGCTTCTAAACAAAGTTCAGCACAACAAAATATACTTCAAGCTCAAGTTTCATTGATTAATATAAAACCCAATGTAAAAGGGACCGCACGATATGGCTCATCCATTTCCTTATCTGGAGCAGGATCCATTTTTGAATCAAGTACCGTGAATATCAATAATGAATTTAAAATTGAGGTGAAAAACAGTAACCCTTGCTATACTTATGTTATTGGAGAAGAAACCGATAAAACCACATATCGCTTATTTCCATATACAGATAAGCACAGCGCATATTGTGGAATTACTGGATCACGGATTTTCCCGCAAGATTTTAGCATGTATCCTGATAAGGTAGGCAGCAAAGACTACATGGCAGTTATTGTTACCAAAAACCCATTAGATATAAATGCGTTAACAAGTAAAATGGATAGACAAAGTGGCTCATTCTATCAAAAAATAAAGACAGGTCTTTCTAGTAGATTTAATAGCAATGCTAAATTAGTTGGCGGAAAAATTATGTTTAATTATAACACAAGCAATGCAGATGCCGCTTTTTGCGTTATAGCAATAAATAAGAATTAACAGGATGACTAATCCACGTAAACTAATCTGGGCAGCTTGCCTATCTATCCTTGTTTTTTCAGGATTCAAAATTCTTGACAACCGTTTTGAAGTAAGTAAAAATCTAGAAATATTCGCTGCAGTATATAAAGAGGTCGACTTGTCTTATGTTGACGAAACAAAGCCGGGTGAATTAATGCGTAAGAGCATTGATGCGATGCTTAATTCATTGGACCCTTATACGGTATTTTATTCTGAGGCGCAGGCTGAGGAGGCGCTTACCCAGCGAACAGGGGAGTATGGTGGTCTTGGAATTTTTGTGACCAAAATAGAAGAACATTTGGTAATAACAGATGTCTTTGAAGGATACTCTGCGGAAAAAGCAGGTGTTAAAATTGGTGATATTATTGTTCGGGTGAGTGGCAAATCTTTCATCGGAAAATCCAATGCGGACTTAAGCCCTGTTATGAAAGGAGCAAAGGGTAGTATTCTCTCGATTGAGCTAGATCGACCTGGTGTTGGTATTATAAAAAAGGAAATAGAACGGGTTGAAGTAAAGCTTAAAAATGTGCCATTTTTCGGTATGGTAAATAATGAAACAGGATATATTCACTTAACTAACTTTATGCAATCGGCTGCAAAAGAAGTCAGTACGGCCATCATTGATCTTAAGAAAAAAGGCGCAAAATCATTGGTGTTAGATTTGAGAAACAACCCAGGAGGTTTGCTATTAGAGGCACGTGACATTGTTAATCTCTTCATTCCAAAGAACGAACTGGTGGTGTTTACCAAGGGTAGAACTGAAAAGGACTATTTTGAATATAAAACCGTTAATAAACCTTTAGACCTTACCATTCCTTTGGTTGTGTTGGTTAATGAACGTTCCGCTTCCGCATCAGAAATAGTTTCCGGGACATTGCAAGACTTGGATAGAGCGGTGGTTGTAGGCGTTAATTCATTTGGCAAGGGTTTGGTTCAATCCACACGCTCCCTTCCATATCGGAGTCAAATGAAACTTACAACGGCAAAATACTACACCCCTTCAGGAAGGTGTATTCAGGCTTTAGACTATGGCAATCGAAACAGCGATGGCAGTGTGGGCAAGGTTGCCGATTCTTTGCGTCAAGCATTTAAAACCAAAGGCGGCAGAACTGTATTTGATGGAGGAGGAATACTCCCCGATGAGATTGTCGATTTTAATGAAAATCAACAGATCATTAAAGAACTTAGGAACAAACAAATCATTTTTGACTATGCGGTAAAATACTTGAGTAATAAATCCATCGAAATCGGATCGGATTTTACACTACCAGCTGCACAATTTGATGAATTTACCTTGTTTGCACAAAGTCTTTTTCATCGGATTAAAACAAAAACTGATATCCATATTGAACATCTTAACCAATCAATCAAAGATGACCATATTAACAATACAGCTGAAGGAATTAAGGCATTAACCAACGCCTCGATAAAACATAAAACCAATCAAATTAAAGCGAACAAATCTGAAATTTTAGATTTGCTCAGTTTAGAAATCATCCGTGTCTATGGACTGCAAAGCTTGTATTACAAAGGGCAATTTAACAAAGACAAAACGACCCAAAAGGCAGTAGAAATACTTCAGAATAAGGCAAGTTATCAAAATTACTTGAACTAGTTATTTCAACTTCAGACTATATCGGATATGCTTTTACCGGAGCAATTGGTGGCTTTTTAAGCGGCCTTCTAGGAATTGGTGGGGCCTTGATTTTTATTCCGATATTATCACACCATATTGGCCTAGCCAATGTTGGAGAGGAAAGTGTTCCATACCTGCTGGCCAATTCTTTTGTTGTGGTTTTTGTTGCTGGTTTTGCCGCATCGTATCGGCACTTCAAACTAAAAAATCTTTTCTTTAAAGATGCACTTATTACGGCAATCCCCGCAACAGTAATTTCTTTACTAATCATTTACATTATCAGTAAATTACTGAACACCGAAGGGAATCACTTGACATCCATTTTTAAAGGAATGTTTTTATGTATTCTTATCTTTATAGTTATTCAAAGTTTCATCAATAAAAAAAGCAATGCTTTTAATAAAAAGCCTAGCGAAATTAGTTCACAGAAAAAATCAATGGCAGGTCTAATTGTAGGGTTCTTTAGTGGCATTACAGGACTGGGTGGAGGAACTATCATGTTGCCCCTATTTCATAATATTTTCCAGCTTAAATACAGCGCTGCTACTTCTCTATCATCGACCGTTATTACATTGTTTATTTTTCCCTCTTTGATTTATTATGGAATACTAAATCCGAAACTGATGATCGATGCTTCAGCACAAAGCGGATATATTTGCTGGAATTTAATCCTACCTATGGTTCCGTTTATTATCATTTTTTCACAAATGGGTGTAAAAATGAATCATAAGTTTCCACTTTGGCTTACGAAGAGTATTTTTGCAGCCATTATTATTATTAACATCATTAAAATATTACTTCTGTGAAAAAATCAATCCTTCTTACACTATTAACTTGCTACTATTTATCCTTATTGGGCCAAACAGACCAAATGGTCTACTATAAAAAAGTTATTGAATACCTAGCGTCTGATGAATTGGAAGGACGCCTAACCGGTATGCCGGGAGAACTTAAATCTGCCCAATTCATCCAACAAGAGATGATAAATTTTGGGCTTAAAGGAGGCAATAATGATACCTTTATTCAAGAATTTGACTATCCATATCTACGCATTGCAAGTTCCAAAAGCAAACTGTTCATTGGCGATACAACAGGGGCAAATGATTTTGCATATGGTAAAGAGTTCGTTTTACTTTCAGAATGTGCAAATAGAGCATCTATTAATGCGCAAGTCTATGATGCAGGTTACGGTATAACATATGCCAAAAAGGGACATGATGATTACGACAAATTTGAAAATACGGATTCCGGTAAAGTCTTTCTTATCAAATTGGGCCATCCTGAAAATGACAATCCACACAGTGCCTTTGGTTTTGTCTCTGGAATCAAGAGTAAAATAAAGAATGCACTGGCTCATGGAGCTTCAGGTATATTATTTCACAATCCAGACAGTCTGGAGAATGTGCCCTCGGGAAAGCTAAAAAAGAACGTAACTCCTTCTAAAATACCCATTGCTTTTACTTCACTGAATCTTGGTGAAACTAAAAATTTAGTTGAAATAGGCATTGAGGCCAGAATTGAGACCGTTCTAAAGCAGGGTCATAATGTAATTGGCGTTTATGTGCGCAATCCAAAAAAGAAATACCTCGTAATTGGCGCACATCACGATCATATTGGTCGCGCGGAACTAGGCAATAGCCGTTCAACTGGTCAAGAAATTCACAATGGCGCAGACGACAATGCCAGTGGAATTGCTATGATGCTACATCTGGCAAAAACACTCCCAAACCATAAGGCCTTTAAAAAATACAACCTGGTTTTTGTTGCATTTTCAGGCGAAGAACTTGGCTTACTAGGCTCCAAATATTTTGTGAAAAACTGCCCTATTGACACCGCGCAAATACTTGCAATGATTAATTTTGATATGGTTGGTCGCTTAAACATATCCAATCATACTGCTGTGATAAATGGCATTGGAACATCTCCATACTGGAAAAAACGTATGAAAAGAATTAAGTTAGATACGAGCCAATTTAGAATTAATACCACCGATGGAGGAATTGGAGCCTCAGATCATACCTCGTTTTATCTTGCAAACATTCCTGCAGTGCATTTATTCTCAGGCCAACACCGTGAATATCACATGCCCGAGGATGATGTAGAACTGATTAATTATCCAGGAATGTTGCTCATTGAGGATTACACCATTAAGCTCATATGTAAAATACCCAAACGCAAGCGAAAGTTTAGGACTACTAAGAATACAAACCATACACCAACCCAATTCAAAGTGACCTTAGGCGTTATGCCCGATTATACTTTTGGCGGAGCAGGCATGCGGCTAGACAATGTATCATCAGGAAAATCTGCGGATAAGGCAGGTCTGCTGCGCAATGATATTATCACAAAAATGGGAATACATGAAGTTGGAAATGTTGAAGAATACATGCATGCGCTCAGTAAATTTAAAAAAGGAGACACCATAGATGTTGTAATATTGCGCAACGGCATATCCATCACAAAAAAGCTAACCTTTCTATAAGCATGAAAATTACAGACCACATCGATAAATCGAAGAGCACCCTATTTAGCTTCGAAATTTTACCTCCTTTGAAAGGTAAAAGTATCGAAGCCATATATTCAGCAATCGATCCGTTATTGGAATTTAATCCTGCATTTATTGATGTTACGTATCACAGAGAAGATTTCATTCTTAAACCAAGGAAAGACGGTACATATGACCGTATTTCAACTCGTAAAAGACCCGGCACAGTAGCCATTTGTGCTGCGATCATGAATAAATATAAAATTGATGCGGTACCTCATTTGATCTGCGGAGGATTTACAAAAGAAGATACTGAAAATGCATTAATTGACTTAAACTTTTTGGGGATTGATAATGTACTCGCACTTCGAGGTGATAATAAAAAAGGTGATCGAAACTTTGAAGCAGAAATTGATGGACACCAGAACAGTTTAGAACTGATCCATCAAATAGAGAACATGAACAATGGTATTTATATTGATGAGGAACTCATCAATGGGACGGATACTGCTTTTTGTACTGGTGCGGCATGTTACCCTGAGAAACATGCGGATGCGCCTAATTTAAAAACGGATCTGAAGTTTCTGAAAAGAAAAGTAGATGCTGGGGCTAAATTTTTGGTGACTCAAATGTTCTTTGACAATAAGGCCTATTTTGACTTTGTAAAAAACTGTCGCGACTTGGGAATTAATATCCCAATCATACCCGGTATTAAACCTATCACAAAAAAGAGTCAAATCATGCAATTGCCGAAGATTTTTAACATCTCCATTCCCGAAGATTTAACTGAGGCAATAGACAAGTGCAAAACAGATCAAGAAGTAGAACAAGTAGGCATTGAATGGTGTATTGGTCAATGTAAAGAACTCATGCAAGCAAAAGCACCCGTTTTGCATTTTTACACCATGGGTAAAAGTAAAATCATAAGCGCTATTGCTAAAGAAATCTTCTAAACATGCTAGCCACCGTTTATAAATCTACCGGCAGTTGGTATCTAATTAAAACGGACGAAGGAAAATGGCATGAGGCTAGAGTAGCTGGTAAATTAAGACTACAAGGCATTAAAAGCACCAACCCTATTGCGGTAGGTGATAAAGTAGAATTTATCTTCGAAGGTGAACATAAAGCAGTCATCAATGGAATTGCTGAACGCGAGAATTATATCATTCGTAAAAGTAATAAGCTAAGCAAACAAACGCAGATTTTAGCCAGCAATGTAAATGCCCTATTAATCATTGCATCCATTAAAAACCCAAAAACAAGTTCAGGTTTTATTGACCGATTAACGGTAGCGGCCGTGGCCTATAAAATTGAACCTATTATCTGTTTTAATAAGCAGGATTTATGGGGCCAAGAAGATGAGAAATTGTATTTGGAGTATAAAGACATTTACACAAATGCTGGTTTTCAGGTAATTTCCTGCTCTGCCACAGAGAATATTGGTATAGATACCTTAAGGGAACTTATGGAGGGTAAGCGCGTAATCTTATCTGGTCATTCTGGGGTGGGTAAAAGTTCTATTATTAATGCCATTCAGCCTAAATTAGATTTGCGCGTTGGGGCTATTTCAGCAACCCAATTAAAAGGGAAGCACACCACCACATTTGCTGAGATGTTCGACCTCAATGATCACACCCAATTTATTGATACACCTGGAATACGAGATTTTGGATTAATTCAAATTGAAGATGAAGAATTGCCCACGTATTTCCCTGAAATGTTTGCCCTATTAGGCGGATGTAAATACTATAATTGCAAACACATCAATGAACCCAGTTGTGCCGTTATCAAAGCGGTGGAGGAAGGGAATATCGCGGCTTCAAGGTATCATTCATATTTAAGCATTAACGCTAACGAAAACATATTCGAATGAGAGCAATTATTCAACGCGTAAGCAAAGCGGAAGTGGTTATTGACGGATTACTTAAATCAAGTATTAAACAAGGCTTACTGATCTTCCTAGGCATTAAAGAGGATGATTCTGAAATAGACATCCAAAAACTGGTTAGCAAAGTGATAAATATGCGCATTTTTGCAGATCAAGATGATAAAATGAATCAATCGGTGCTGGACTGCAAGGGTGAAATACTCTTGATAAGCCAATTTACATTATATGGTAATGTAAAAAAGGGAAATCGACCTTCGTTTATAGAAGCCGCTAAACCAGAAATTGCTAAACCAGTTTATGAAAAATGCATTGCTTCATTTGAGAATGCAATGGGTAAAAGTATTAGCACAGGTACTTTTGGCGCAGATATGCAAGTTACGCTAACCAATGATGGTCCTGTAACCATTTGGTACGATACATTAGATTAAGGCTTATTCTGCAGCTTCTCATACTGCTCCAAGAAGGGCTCAATATTCTTAGCAGGAATCTTTTTAGCAATGACTTCACCTTTACTATTCAGAACAATCAAAGTCGGGTTCGCATAAATATTGTACTTCTCGCGATTATCTACCCAAATCCGGTAAGGCACAATATCACAGACATTTCGCCAATCCTTCCAAGTGGGATTCTCCTCAAGAATATATTTCTTCCATTCTTTCTTTTTATTCATTGCAGAAATGGCATACACTTTCATTCCTTCTGTTTTTTTGCGTGAATACAATTCATGTAAAATGGGCATTTCTTTTTTACAATGTCCGCAGGTAGGATCGTAGAAAGCTATAATGGTGTACTTAGTCCCCATATTATCATACAACCGATGAGGAACACTGTCAAAGTCATAGAAATTAAGATCTAGGGCAGTAGCACCACAAGCAGAATAACGCTTTTTATCTGCAGCGGTTCGCATTCGTTCACGTGTTGCGCTATCGATCCAATAAGCTCGGTCTCCTAAGTAATATTTGTCAACCATATGCACAAAAACGCGATCCATGCACATTAAAGAAATGGTATCATATATCTGTGTGATTCTAAAAATAAAGTATTTATCTAACTCTTTGTGTCCTTTGGTTTGAGCCAGCAGTGCTTCTGCATGGACAATAGCAGTATCTGGATGCTGAGGCAAAACACTCATAAAAAATCCATTGATTTTATTGAAAATCATCTTTTCTGGAGTTCGTACCAAACCATCCTCTGAGAAATTAAAATTATCCCAGTAATGATTTTTGTAATAATGATATTGTCCAAGGGTATCAGTTGTACCGTTCTCTTTAGATATCTTGGGCACATCTATAGGTTTTATGGCAGTTATAAAACTGGTGAAAATATCATTCGGATTATCCTTAATAAATCCCTTCATAAATGCTATGCGTTCGCCAAACACTTCTTTGCGCTCTTCTACCTTTTCATTTTGAGCATCGCCTGGAGACATTGCGGCAATTTGAGTATTAAGTGAAATTATTTTCTTACCGTAATACATGGATTTTCTCTTGTAATCAGCATATCTGTTATTCTCATCGCTCCCTTCAAATCGTAAATTTTTGGTATAATTATCTGCGGTATCACCTAAAATGGTAAAATTCTGATCATCATTCATTAAGAATTCCATCATGGATCGATCTTCAAAAATCAAGAAGTAGATTCCCCTTGGTGCCTTTTCCTCTCCTTCAAAGACCCATTGCTTTTTCTTTTTGTTGTAGTAGCCGGTATCAAAGGCAACACTTCGGTCAGCCCAATAATTCCCCATGATAACCAAGCTATCTTTCATATCATCCATTTTAAGGATAACATTGTAGCCATCTTTTGAGGTAGTATCAGCCGTTTGAATTGCTGATTTTGTCTTACAGCCAGAAGTAATTGGGCTTAATAAAAGAACCGTGAAAATCGCGAATAAAATACTTCGTATTGCTTGCATAAATTATAATTTGTTTAATTTGTATATTCAAGAGCAAATAACATTCCAAAAAGTTGCCCAAACCCAATACAAATAACGACTTTTTTACCCAAGTTTTGGAAGTGGTAAAACTAATTCCTAAAGGACGCATTACTAGCTATGGCGCTATTGCTGCCTATCTTGGTGCTAAACGCTCGTCTAGAATGGTAGGTTGGGCTCTTAATAAATCGCATAATTTGACAGAAAAAATACCTGCGCATCGGGTTGTGAACCGAAATGGCTTGCTTACTGGTAAAGCTCATTTCAGTTCAATAGATGAAATGCAAAATCGATTGGAAAATGAAAACATAACTGTTGTAGATAACCAAGTACAGCATTTTCAAGAACTTTTTTGGGACCCCAGTAAAGCTTTGGCGCTTTAAGATGCTTAAAAAAGGTTCATATCGTCCTCTTTTTCTATTGGTCTTAATTGGCCTTCACGTTTTAGGGTTCATCAAGCAAACGGTTGAAACCAATGCGTTTACCTTAGATAGTGATGATTACATCAATCTTGCTGAAAACTTGAAGGATTATCAATTGCCCTATAGCGGTACAATTACTGAATATGCTAACTTAGAAGACCTCCCCAATAAGGGTCTTTTTGCAAGTAGACCCATTTTATACTCCGTTTTCATTTGGCTGACAGGGGGTCTCAGTATTAGCATTCTGCTCACTTTGTTAATCCAGAATCTGTTATCCATTTTTTCTATTTTATGTATTGAAAAATTGATTCGTGCACATGGGTTTAAAATCCATTATGCAATTGCAACCATTGGATTACTCCTTTTCCCTACTTTATGGATCTATGCAAACTGGATTATGGCTGAAACCCTTTTTATGTTTTGCTTAAGCCTTTGCATCTATTTCTTTGCAAAACCCAAACCCGCCTACCTTTTAAGTACCCTTTTCCTATGTCTTGCCTTATATACGAAACCAGCAGTGGTATTTATACTTTTCCTTTGGCTTATTGGTTTTACATGGCATTATTTTAAAACGCGAAAACCTAAAATTATTGCAGTTGCAATTTTGCCCATGCTATTGCTTGGAGTACAAATTATTGCGAATTTCACATACACACAAGCACCAATCATAAGCAGTATGCCTGGGATAAATCTGGTGCAATACAACGCATATTTTACTTTGTGTAAAACGAAGAATGCGCATGAAGCATCAGAATGGGTAAGCAAAATTGATCTGGAAGGTGCTGAACTTGAAAAAGAAATTGGTTTTAAAACAGCATATAACTACAAAAAGAACCAGGCCACCCAAATTATAAAATCAAATTTGAGCACATATTTATCGATTCATACTCAAGGGTCCTTACGCTGGTTTATTGATCCAGGCAGATTTGATCTGCTTAACTTTTTCACTATATACAATGAAGATGGAAATCAAGGGTGGACGCGAACCTATTATCAAAAAGGACTTTCTGGTTTATGGGAACGCGCTAAGCAAGAAAACATCATCCTCTTGGCCCTTATTCTTTTGATTTTAATATGGAATTTAACGCGAATTATACTGCTCACTAAAAACCTGCCCATTCTGCTCCGAAAGAAACCATTGGCCCTTTTATTCCTGTTTCTTTTGGTTTATTTTGCAGGAATCAGCGGACCTGTTTCAACGGCTCGATTTTTAATGCCCGTTTTTCCAGTTATTCTCTTTTGGTCTAGTTTAAAAAAGAAATAACTATGAAAGAATCAATGGAACTCACGGTGCAATTAAATGCAAGTGTAAAAGAAATTTATAATGCTTGGTTGGATAGTGAAAAGCACTCTAAAATGACTGGAGCTGTTGCAAAATGCAGCAATGAACTCGGAGGGAAATTCGATATTTGGGAAGGGTACATTACAGGTGAAAACATGGACTTAATTGAAAATGAAGAAATATTGCAATCCTGGCGCACAACCGAATTTGATTCAGCAGACGAAGATTCAGTGCTTCACCTCTACTTCACAGAAAACGATAAAGGGACGCTACTTACCCTTAACCATTCGAATATCCCTTCAGGGCAAACGCAATATATTGCAGGTTGGGAAGAAAATCACTTCGTACCTATGCGGGAGTTCTTTAATCGCTAAGTTACCTTGCAAATACTTTGCTTTTAGTTGTTTCCTCAACCTTTGATCCATCCTCAAGTGATTTTGAAATCGCCATATATGGATAAACCACAATCTTCTCCCCTTTCTTTAGTCCGGATAGGATTTCGACATATTCTGCATCCTGCAAACCAGTGACTACTTCGCGTTTTTCAACTTTGCCGTCACTACTCACAAAAACAACTTCAACTTGCTCCCCACCATCAACCACATCCGTATCATTCTTCTTTTTTGCCGCACTATTTCTATCTGCACTATCTTGCTTGACACGCAAGGCCACAGCGCCTGATGGTATACTTAGACTTTCCGTTTTTACAGCTGTAATAATCTCAACTGTAGCAGACATTCCTGGACGAAAAGGAAAAGGACGCCTTGCACTGATTAAATCCTCATAAGAGAATGGCAATATGCTAATTTTAACTACGAAATTTGCCACATCATTAGTGCTCGCAGACATTGCATTCCCGGTTAATGATTTCGCTGAATTGGCTATTTCTGTAACCACCCCTTTGAACTTTTTCCCATAATAAGCATCCACTTCCACCAATGCCGTATCTCCAATTTTTACACGTACGATGTCATTTTCATTTACATCCACACGTACTTCCATTTTATTCATATCAGCAATACGCATCATTTCTGTACCGGCCATTTGAGAGGTTCCAACCACGCGTTCTCCTTTGAAACTCGTTTTTGATGAAATAATGCCATCCATTGGGGCGTAGATAACAGTTCTGTTATAATTCTTTCTGGCCTCATCCACTCGAGCACCAGCCGATTTAACCGTATATTTTTGCGCAATTAAAGATTGCTGAAAAGACTTATACTCAGACTTGGCTGCTGTTAAATTATTGGTTGCCTGCTCCATTTCAGCCTTAGAAATGATGTTATCTGCAAAAAGTGATTTCTGACGATCATAGTTTTGCTGCGCTAATTTCAAGGCTCCATTTATTCTTGCTAGATTAGCTGCAGAACTACTTTGTTGCGATTTTGCATTTTGAAAACCCGCTTGTGCTTGGTCTAACCCACTTTCATACAAGTCAGGATTAATTTTAGCAAGCAGTTGCCCTCTCTTAACACTATCCCCTTCATTAATAAAAATGTCAATGATTTCCCCAGACACGTCAGAAGATATTTTCACCTCCAATTCTGGGTATATCTTACCTATAGCAGAAACAGTTTCTACAATAGTATGGGTATCCACTTTCTCAACTACAACCCTCGCTGCCTTCTTTTTACAGCCAAACAGCAGTGTCGCTGCCACTGCAATCATCAAATATTTCTTCATCTTATAATTTCCATACATTATCCCTGTAAAACTCTACCACCATCTTGCGAAATAAAAATTCATATTTTGCTGATTGCAAATTGCTTATCGCATTGATATATAAATTTCTTGCATTGTTATAATCAAAATAATTCAAGGTCCCCGCAACGTATCTTTTTTCAGCAAAATCCTTGCTTAATTTCTGAGCAGCAAGGTTCGTTTGCGCTGCATTAAACTTTTTATAAGCTAAGTTGGAGTTATTTACAGCTAGACTTATATCATTTTTTAATTGCTGTTTAGCACTCGCTAAATTGAGTTTATTCATTTCAAAGTTGGTGCGTCCGTTTAATATAGCATTATTCACTTGGTTTCCATTAAAAATCGGAATACTAACCTGAAGTCCAACGGATTGACCAAAATTGTTTTGCAATTGATCTCCAAAACCAATGGTCTTTGTTTGAAATGCAAAATCCGGAGTAGAAACTACATCGCCAGTCGCATCCACTGTACCAACCGGTCTTGTACCCGCTAAAGTAACCCCCGTAACTTCTTTCGCGTTCCCGGAAAAAACAGAACTCATGTTTGCATATGCTGAAACATTGGGTGCACGTGCACCCAAAGAAGTTTTGTAACTCATTTCGCTAACCTTCAATTGCGCTTCTGCCTGAGCGATTTGAGGCATTGCAGCAACGGCAGCATTGTAAATTGCTTGTACATCTGAGGTTAAGGCAGGAGCAGCGTCTAAACTATCATTAAACTCTAACTCAAATTCTTCTTCAGGCTCCAAAAACATCAGTAACTTCAAACTCAATTTTGATGTTTCCAGATTATTTTGGGCAGTTACTATATTCATTTCATCATTCGCAATTTGTGCTTTAATATTTAACACTTGACCTTGATCTATACTTCCAGCTGCGAACAATTTATCAACTCTTTTCAACTGTTCATTGGATTGTTTCTTTTGATTTTCGGCTATGCCCACATTTTCTTGAGACAACATATATCTCAAAAATAAATCCGCTACTTGCATAGCAATTTGATTCTGTGCATTCTCCAAGCCTTTTTCTGCAGCCACAACATTGTGCTTTCTTGCCTTCAGGGTGTTTTGTTTCTGCAGTCCATTATAAACCATGAAATTGGTATTAAGACTGAAGTAATTATTTCGTACAGTAGAAGTCACAAATTCATTTGAAAATCGATCGATACTTCGACCAAAATTATACGCATGACTTCCAGACGCATTCGCAGTAGGGAGAAAGCTTAATTTTTCTGTTTTGGCCTGACTCTCCGCTTGCAGTAAGCCGACCTTAGCTTGTTTAACTTGTATATTTTGTGATAGCGCAAGTTCAATACAATCCTTTAAAGAATATGTTTTGGTTTGAGCTTGAAGGGAAAATGACAGTATGAATAGACACAGTGAAAATGATATTCTTAGCATACAACAATTTTAACCCAAACATTTGAGCTCTTTATCATACGCTTCGATAAATAAATTCGCCCATTCGATTAAGCTAGCTACTCATCATCCTCTTCAAAAGTGGTTTTCAATGTCTTAAACGACATATCCAATGCTTTTTTTGCCTTCTTACGGGTATACTTCTTCAAGTTTTCTTGCGATTGATAAAACACCATTTCGCCCGTTTCCTTATTGAATACGAGAAACGTATACTCCCATGCATAGTATTTCTTAATGACAAAATTTCGCACTATGGATTGCACTTCAACAACTCCGATATATTCTTCCTCTGAATTAATAGAATCCAATGATGCATTCATATCGTGATACACCATTTTCATATTATTATTGGTTCTTTCCATAAACCAATTCACATAATCTGAATACAAATTGTAACTCTGGGTGGTATAATCCTCTGGCTTCTTTTCGACAAATTGAATATTTATGTTTTGCTTAATTGCTGAACTTTTTATTTCGGAGTTCAAATAATTGGTTTCCTCTAATGCTGCCAAATAATCTACTTTGGGCATATCGGTCAAGCTTTCTGTCACTTGCTGGAATGCTGGTTGAAACAAACTCAATTCAACTACTTCTACTCCCTTTAGCTTACCCAATTCTAAACTTGCCTTTCTTGAAAATTTAGACTTTTGATAAAACCGGTCTTTTTTATTTCGATACGTTTCAAAAGATTGTAGCTGTTGGTAGAATTGTGGATCCTGGATTTCTTCTACAAACGCATAACGGTAATATTGCTTGATTTGCATGGCTCGGAGTGCACTATCCTGGTCTGCATTCCAGCGGCTAAAGAACTCTTCAGGTCTTGACTTATTTTCAACGATTAATAAGCGCATTAAATCACTTTGAACTTTCTTGAAAAACGAGCTATTGGGATACTTCTTATGCAGTTTGGCATTTTCTCTAAGTGCCAAAACAGTCATTTCCTTATTACTCAATTGATGCAAGAAATAATAATATCGTTGAGGCAAACTCTGTACTTCTTCATATGGCAAAATGATATTTCTACGCTTGCCCCTTGTATTGTAATGCTTTGCTAAGCCATACATGGCCATACCCTTCATAAAATCAATATATTCTCCCTTAGAATAGGTTTGCTCTAACAAAAGGGCATGATAATATGCATCCGCAAAATTGGTATTTGAAATATAATAACGCAGCATTTCATATCGTGCGATCTTCTGTAAATTATCGAAAGTTGACTTAGAAATCACATACATATCACCACCAATACTATCCTTGCCAACCATTTCATAAGCTCTCTTTTTACGATCCTTTGCATTTGGGTGGGTACTGAAATTATCCTCTCGGTTCTCTTTCACAAATAATGGCTCTACTTTCTCCAATGTATAATTAGCTGGAAAGTGGTAGTCTTTTTCTGCAAAATGAGTTGGGTCAAATGGTACTGAATCATAATGGACGTGTGCATACAACAACATATCAAATACTCCATCGACTGCACCCTTGTAATAAGGTGACTTACTATAGATTTCCCATCCCTTTTCATCTGCCTCATATTCACTGTCTCTAGAATAACGGAAAAATGATCTCAATCGAGAATAATAATCTTGATAGCGATAGTACCCTTCACCACGCACAATTCTTCTCGTTTCCAAAAAACCTTGGAGTACATGGCCTTCGGTAAAATGGGAAATTTCATGTGCCAAAACATATGCAATTTGAGCCTCAGACTTGGCAGAAGAAATAAGACCAATATTCACAAAAACAATCCCCTCTTGGGTGGCAAATGCATTTACCTCAGGGCTTTTAACCGTATAAAATCTCAGTTTAGCCCTTAATTTAGGGTTATCTTTTAACAAAACATCTGCAATCTTTTCAATATAACGCGTGAAGGTATCATTGTAAAGCACCTGACCACTCACCAAAAAATCTTGTATGCTGAAGTTATTCTGCAAATAGAATTCCTTTTCATCTTTTTGTCTTCTTTTTCCTTTTTCAGAATCTTCAATTTTTATTGCCTTGCGCTCATAATTCAGTTTAGCATTTGCAGTTAAATCTGCAGGTATTTTACCCTTACATACTATGGGCATATATGTATTAAAATCAATTTGCCCTACAGAATGTAGCGAGAGCATTATGACTAATAAGCAAGTGAGTGATAATCGGATCATATATAAATAAACGCTTGAATTTAAAATTAATTACAAATATAAGATGAGCAACTGGTATAATCTGTTAAGCACAACGTCAAATTAGAAATTGCTGTCCCTAATGATTAATCTATAAGACATTAAAAAGGGCCGCACATTTCTGCACGACCCTAAAAAGTATGCTATGAACAATCTTTACTTTTTCACTTTTGAGCTGAAAGGGTGTCTCAAGTTGCTGTACGATGTTAAATCTACTTTTAAAGATCCAACGGCAATCTTGGCTTTAACTCTAACAGGGATTTTGTTTTTGTCATCCGTAATCCACACGGTCATATCGTCTTCATTCTTGAAAACGCGGTCTACTACAAGTTTCGGCACTAATTTAATGCATTTAACTTTACCAACATCTGTTTTGATAATTTGTTTGCCTGCATACTTAAACTTCAAGTTATAGATCTCTTTATCTAAGTATATATTAAGCGGATATTCCTGCCCAATTTTTGCACTTGCAAAGTCTAAATTTCTAGCATAATATAATGCTGAAATTATATCCTGCGTGTACTGAGGCATTTTCATATTGCCCTTTACTTTGGAGCTGTATAAACTCTTTTTGTCATGTTTAAAATAAACTAAATCATGATCCTTGTAGTTATCTTCTTGAACCGCTTTGATGAACTTCTGAGGAATC
Organism: uncultured Bacteroidia bacterium; assembly: GCA_943788195.1. Lineage (GTDB taxonomy): Bacteria > Bacteroidota > Bacteroidia > NS11-12g > UBA955 > CALSPH01. Next base: position 755,602 of record CALSPH010000001.1, on the reverse strand, counting down.
AAAGCATCCTGGTCTAAATAGGTTTCAAACTTATCACGCACTTTGAACATCCAGTCAAATGTGCTGAGCGTTTTACCTTCGGCTTTTATATAGTATGTTTTTCTACCATTCACCGTTAATGGCTTACTACCTACTTGCATTTTAATATTTGCAGCATTAATGAAACCGTAATGAACGCGGTAAGACAATTTCTCATTGTAGGTAAATGCATAATTTCCGATACTTCTATAGTCGAATGAATCGGCTGAAGAATATGTACCTAAGTTGGTTGTGCTGAAGGACATCAAAAAGATGCCTAATACTGCTCCTAAAATTATCTTACTTACTTTTTTCATAGTGTTATATACTGTTACATTCCACATAATACAAAATGCGTACCAAAGTTATTATATTAAATTTTTCTTCCATAATTCAAATGATAAATCTGCTTGAATCTCTAACATTCTCAATCCGTTCAAGCAAAAACAATTTTTGTGTTTACCCTTCTGCAGAAAGGTAGTTAGAGCAGGATTGTACACTAAATCATAAAGTATGTTTGATGAATTAAGCATTTCATATGGCAGTTCTGGGCAAGTAGTCGTATCAGGAAACATACCCAAAGGTGTACAATTGACAATTAGATTGTAGTTCTTTAACAATTTGGAATCAATATCTTTATAACGCAGTTGACCAGTTCTAGAAATGGAGACGTGATGTATCTTCAAATCATCTAAGCCTGCTTTAACCGCTTTTGCGGCTCCCCCACTCCCCAACACCATTGCACCTATGACTTGCTCTTTAATTGGCTCTAATGTGGCCATAAATGCAGGTTTATCGGTATTGTAGCCCTTTAATGCAATTCCATCGCCTTTAGAAATTGGCACTACCGTATTAACCGCTCCAATTTGCTTTGCATCTGTATCCAATTCATCCAAGAAAGGCATAATGGATGTTTTATACGGAATGGTTACATTAAAACCTGCCAAGTCAATCTGAGCTCTGAGCTTCTCAATCTTCTCGATTTGATCCAGCTCCAATGCAGCATAGTTCCAGTCTACAATATTCTCTTTAAGAAATTTTTGCTTAAAATAATTAGGCGAGAAAGAATGACTTAACTTCTTTCCTACAAGAAATAACTTTTTAACAGGGTCTGTTAAACTATGCCTTTTCAGTGGCTGCTTTTTCCGTTGTGGCTTTTTCAGTAGTTGCTTTTTTTCTAGTAACTCTACGTTTCTTAGTTTTTTCTGGGATGATGTTCTCCAAACCACTAATAGTACTATCCACGATAATTCTACCGCAATTCTCACAATCGATAATCTTCATATGTTGACGGATATCAGATTGTCTTTGCGGTGGAATACTTGCGAAACAACCTCCACAAGACCCTCTAAGAATAGGAGCAACTGCGATTCCGTTTCGTACACTTCCTCTAACTCGAGTATATGCAATTTGAAAACGTTCGTCTATTTTTGCAAAAGCTACTGCTCGATCTGCTTTGAGTTTATCTTCTTCAGCTTCAGTTTCCTTTATAATTACTTTTAACTCTTCAATCTTAAAGTCTAAATCTTTCTGTCTAGTTTCAAGTATCTCTTTGGTTTCAGCCTGCAATTCTTTTTTAAGCACAATAGCTTCTTTCGCTTCATTGTTCGACTTTTCCATTGAAAGAATCTCCAATTCCATGATTTCTATCTCCTTAGATAGTGCCTCATACTCTCGATTATTTCTAACATCGTTCAATTGTTCTTTATATCGAACAATCGTTTTTTGCTTATCTTTAATCGTATTGATATTATTATCAATTTCAATATTCAATTCAGAAATAGTATCCTCAATTTTAGATAAACGAGTTTTCAACCCTTCGAGTTCATCTTCCAAATCAGAAACCTCTAAAGGTAAATCACCCTTAATGGCTGTAAGTTTATCCATATCGCTATCGATAGTTTGGATCTTATAAAGTGCTTTGAGCTTTTTTTCAACTGATGGATTCATATATAATATTTTACCGGATTAGTATTGACTTGTGTAAAAAGGGCTGCAAAATTAGTGAATTTTTTGCTTAAAACATCGTGAAATAGCACTAAAGTTGAGATCTCACTTTCATAGTGTCCAATATCACAAATCATCAGCTGATCTTCCCCATCAAAAAATTCGTGATACTTGATATCAGATGTCACAAAAGCATCTGCACTAGAGGATTTAGCTTGTTTGATTAAAAAGCTCCCTGCCCCTCCACAAATTGCCACTTTTTGAATTAATTTTTTACCTGTATCACTGTGTCGGATTACTTCTAAACCAAAAACCTCTTTGCACCAAGCCAAAAATTCAGTGGGCTTCATAGGCTCAATTAATTCGCCAATCATCCCGCTTCCAATCTCCTGGTGCGCATTGGCTATGGGGTAAATTTCATAGGCCACTTCCTCATATGAGTGCGTTCTCTTTAATAGCTCAACAGCCTCATTTATTTTTGGAGCAGGCACCAAAACCTTGAACCGAATCTCATTTTCCCTGCTCAGGTTATCAATAGTACCCACTTTTGGTTGAGCACCCTGTTTTGGCATAAATGTGCCTTCTCCTTCTACGTTAAAACTGCAATGACTGTAATTTCCTAGATTACCACATCCTAAGTCAAATAGCGCCTTGGAAACTTTCTGTTGGTCAGATTGAGGAACATAGGTCACCAATTTAAACAAGGTATCCACTTTTGGATTAAGAATTTTTACATTTTTTAGCTTGAGCTTGTTTGCAATTTTCTGATTCACACCATTTAGCACATTATCCAAATTGGTATGCCATGCGATGATTGCAATATTGTTTTGAATGGCCTTAATTATTGTTCTCTGCACATAATCTGCTCCAGTTATCGATTTCAACCCTTTGAAAATTATGGGATGATGACAAAGCACCACATTGCATTTCTTTTCAATGGCCTCATCAATGGTGGCTTCGATGCAATCCAAACTTAGTAAAACATTACTAACCTCAATCGCCTTATTCCCAGTTAGCAACCCTGAATTGTCATAACTCTCTTGATACTCCAGCGGAGCTAAATTTTGCAACTCATTGAGAATATCTGCTACGCTTGTTTTCATAATGTAAAATTAAATACTTTTTCTGCATTCCTAGAGGTTTGAAGGGCAACTTCTTCAAATGATGTATTAAAAACCTCTGTCAATTTTTGTGCTACTAACTTTAGGTAGGCCGGCTCATTCCGCTTGCCCCGGTTTGGATGCGGTGCCAAATATGGTGAATCCGTTTCAAGAACTAAATTAGACAAGTCCAATTGTGCCAAGCTTTCTGCCAAACCCGCATTTTTAAAAGTAACGACCCCGCCAATACCCAAATACATCCCCAAATCAATGATTTGTTTCGCTTCTTCCACTGACCCTCCAAAACAATGGAACACGCCCTTTAGTCCTTTAAAATTCTTGCAAATATCTATGGTCTCACTTGTTGCATTTCGCGTATGCAATGAGACTGGCAGACCCTTATCAATCGCCCATTGCAGTTGTATCTCAAGGGCCTTCAACTGCTCTTTTTTAAATTCGTCAGACCAATAATAATCCAACCCAATCTCCCCTACCGCACAACAATCCAGGTTATCTAGACTCGTTTTAATTTTTGCCAATTGATCCTTGAAATCACTTTTAACAGATGAAGGATGCAAACCCATCATAATAGCTGTTTCTTTCGGAAACAGATGATGAGTAGCAATCACCTGATCAATGGTTTCCTCATCAATATTTGGCATCAATATTTTGGCTACTTGTGCTTCACTCGCCTGCTTCATTATGCTCACAAGGTCATCAAACTCGTCTACAAAAATATGGGAATGCGTATCGACTAGTTTCACCACTTTATTTTCTCTTTACTTAAGAAGGCGTTAATTCCTTTATGGCAATCTGCAGAAGCTCTCGCTTCAGCATTCATCTCAGATGTATACTTCATTGCTTCTTTTGGGGAAAGGTGATATAGATTCGCCACCAGGTGTTTGGTCCTTTTTAAAGACTCCTGAGCGCATTGATCAATTAATGATTGACAAAGCGTGTTAACAGCACTGTCCAAGTCACCATTAGAAATATTATTTATCATTCCTATGTTTACTGCTTCCTGTGCGGTTATTAACTTGCCTGTTAACAATAATTCTTTGGTTTTAGTTTCGCCAATCTTACGCAATAGAAAGTAAGAAACAATCGCAGGAATAAATCCAATTTTCACCTCGGTATACCCAAATTTTGCCTGACTATCTGCAATGGCGAAATCACATACCGTTGCCAATCCACACCCACCGGCAATTGCATGTCCTTGTATAGCTGCAATTACCACTTTAGGGCCATTATAAATGAGGCTAAATAGTTCTGCAAGTGAGGAGGAGTCTGCTAAGTTTTCTTCATATGAATTCTTTTGCAGCTGTTTTAAATAGGCTAAATCAGCTCCTGCGCTGAAGACTTCACCCGCAGCTTTTAGCACGATCACTTTACAATCATCTGAAGCATAAGCTTGGTTAAAGGCTGACTTGAGCGCTGCAACCATTTCATCATTAAGTGCATTTCTTTTCTCTGCTCTATCTAGAACGATATACGCAATTCGGTTCTTAATTTCGGTAGTAACCATTGACAACAAAAATACATGCAAAGGTTTACATTGCCATATCCACCGCAAAACTATCCAAGGATGGAAACTTGCTATAGCCTCCTTCAAAGAATGGACTTTCACCGCTCCATAATATTTTCCCATTATAACTTCTAACCAATGTGTCTGTAAATGAATTGCGATTGAAAAGCCAGTAGATCTCCATGTTCTTATTTGAAAATAAATTTAGATCAGGATATTTGGTAGTATGGGTATACAGCTGAAGGGTGTCATTATTCATTCGCATGGCTGCTAATGTATTTTTGACTACAACCTTTCGAATGATTCTAATGTAATGAGCTCTGAAATATGGGTCAAGATAAAATTTCTGAGCACTTAGATTCTTGGCAAATGTGGAATCTGTAATTATGGTCGCTTGATTGCCTTGTAAATAAGATATCACGCGATTGCGATTGACGGAATGAACATAAAGCTTGGTTCGTGCACTTTGTCCAATGTATTTAACATTGAACATCACCAAAAAAGCGATAAGAAACAAGGCCGCAATATTAAAATCTATTTGGGTTCTCAGGTGCAACCATCGAATGAAAAATCCAAGAACAACAAACAATATCAGCACATGAACAAACGCTAAGTGCAATCCAGAAGCATAAGCAAACGGCAAGTGAGCAATAGCATTAACCATGTATAATACGGCACTTGCAATAATGCTGAATACATAAGCAATCCCTTGAGCAATAATCGATACAGGAGCCGTGGCAATAAGTAAAAAAGCCAAAAGCACTAAAACAAAAATTGCAGGGATCACGAACAGATTTGAAAATAAAAAATAGGATGGAAACTGTCCAAAGTAGAATAGGCTAATGGGAAGAGTTGCCAACTGAGCGGCTAAGGAAATGCAACATATCCCCCAAGCTTTGTCTACCAACATCCATAGATATTTATTTTGAATGAAGCTAAAACTGGCTAACATATAGATTGGTTTTTGAATCAGCATAATCCCCAAAACCGCAGCATAGGAAAGCTGAAATCCAACATTTACAACTAAATAAGGGTTATACGCAAGCATAATAAATGCAGATGCGCAAAGACTGTTTATCCCATTGGCCTTGCCAAGAAACAAATCCCCAAGACTTAGTAAAGTAAACATACATGAAGCTCTTTGAACGGAAGGTGAAAATCCTGTGACCAATGCGTAAAACCAAATACAAGCCAGAATGATTAACACAGGTACAAATCGTTTTTTACTCCTTTTTGAAATTATTAGACCAGCAATGAATTGTGCAATAAGGTAAATAATCCCAACATGAAGACCGGAAACAGCTAATACATGAAGTGTCCCCGTATGAGCGAAGTTGGACTTAACATCCTCATCCAAACTATTTTTACCTCCAAGAATTAATGCTTGAGCAATTAAATAAGCATTTTTATCTTGTAAGAATTTTTGAAAGATGAATTGCACATTATGTCTTGCATAATTTAATAGCCTAGTAAACCACGGGCTCTCTTCATGGCATGATACATAGGATGCACTGGACTTTACATATGCTTTAAAATACACATTGTAATAAGACAGATACTGCTTATAGTTAAACTCATTTGGATTCTTAGGTTTAGGTATACTTTTAAATTCCGTTTTTATCCAATACGTTTCACCCAGTTTGGGTAAAACTTGCAATGCGGTATCCCAATAGACGAGCGCATTACCCGTGGTCCATTTTACTTTATCCTTAGTTTTGGATTTTACCACTTTTGCTTTGAATCGATGATATCCATACTTTGTGGTTCCAAATTCTTCTACACTGATTTTATAGGCACTTGCTTCTGATTTTGAAAAATGATCCGCTCTGTTGATGTCTCGAAAAATATCCACCCTAAAGAAACCAAGACCAATTAGAATAATTAATAATATCCAACGGGTTTTAAGAAATGGGTAGGCAATTAACTTCCGATTTACATTATACTCAATACCTTTTAGTAAGAGCATTCCCAGTAGAATTAAACCTAAGAAATTGCCCCAATTTACTTGAAAGTATATTGCTGTGAACACACCCATAAGAAAGGGAATGATTATTTTCAAAAAAGGGACAGATTGCCATGATAACATGCTAATAACATGCCACAAACTGCATACCCTACATGGGGATATTCGATAAATGAGTAGAGTAGTAACTGAGTACTGCTATTTAAGCAGTAAATCTGCGTTTCACAAACGTATTAAACTCTTCTGCAAGTTTTTCTTTTGTACTCCAATTGTATGTTTCAGCAAGGTTCTCAGAAATGTCTAAGGCTTTTTGAATTTCTCCGGCTTCGTTTATACTAGCCACAGCTGTTTTATAATTGGTTGAATCATCCGCAAACAATTCTCTAATAAATTCAAACTTTTTGGCAATTGGAATGGCTCCATTCAAATCAGTTATGGCTTGTTCCTTTAATTCGTAGTGAACACCCACTTCTTCTTTGGTCACCGCCAACTTATCTGCTAAGGTTAATTGCGTTTGCTCCCCATGGGAAGCTGGTTCTTCATAAGGCTTAGGCTCATCCTTACTAAAGAATGATGACCATCTGCTTTTTGATTCAACTTCAGTCTCCTCTTCAATTTCTACTTCAGTTTCTTCAGCAACAACTTCATTAATCACTTCCTCAACAATGGTTTCTTCCTCCGTAACTTCGCTAACTACATTCTCTTCTTCTAATTCCTCTGCTTCTATCTCTTCTTCAGCAATGATGGTTTCATCTTTTGCTTCATCCTCCGATTTTCGCACTTCTACTTCATCAATTTCACTTTGTGGAAAATTGCTTTTAAAGTATTCTTCAATTTCTCGCTCTTCTGATCCCGACAAATAAACCTCAGAAGGATCTAAATCACCTTCTGTGGCTTCTGATTCTATTTCAGCAACGCTTTCCTCTATAATTTCTTCTTCGGACTCCTTTGCAACAACTTCTTCTTCAATTACTTCCTCTTCAACTTCTTCAGCCGCAATCTCTGCCTCTATTGCCTCTATTTCTGGCAACTCTTCCACAATCTCTTCTTCTTTATTTAATACAATATTGATGCTTTCCGTTTCTTCAACAACCGTAGAATTATGGGCAGTATCTACTTGTTGAATTTGCGGATCAGTCATCGTATTATTGGTACCAGCTATAATAGATTCTTCAAACATACCTGCATCCATATCAATGCGATCTAATTTTAAAAGATGATCGTAACAATCAATTAAATATTTCTTTAAAGAATCTCTAACAAGAGCAGATGGGTTTCTTTGCCACTCCTTATAAATCCGTTGAAGGCGTTCAAATCCTTCCTCAAATGCCTTTCTTTCTTCCAAAATTCCCATAGTAGTTCCCTTTAATAACGTAAAAATGTAGATTGATTGTTCGAAACAAGCAAAAAAAATCAATCATTTTTGCCAAAGTTATCCAATGGCACCATTTACTCTTATACACGGCTGCATGTTTGCAGGCAAAACCAAGTCTTTGTTCCGCCACGTGCAGCAAAGCGGGCTTATGCCCGAGGAAATTTTACTCGTTAAACATGCCATTGATACACGTTATCAACAGGATTACATCGTAAGTCATGAAGGTGATAGGCGCGAATGCAACCCAGTGCGGCTGCCTTTAGAAATTTCTTACCTATTAAATGATGATGTAAAAATGGTGGCAATTGATGAAATTCAGTTTTTTAATGACGGAATTGTGCATGTGATTCAAGAGCTGATGATTAAGGATATTGAAGTGGTTGCCTCTGGCTTATTAAGGGATTCTAATCACAACCTCTTCGGGCCTATGCCTTTGCTTAAAAATCTCGCATCTCAGGAGCTTGAAGTTTTCGGAATTTGTACAAATTGCGGCAAAAAAGCAACGCATACCTATCGTAAGCTGAGTTCAGACCCGCAGGTTTTAATAGGTGGAGCTGACCTATATGAATGCAGGTGTGAGACTTGTCACGCGCTTTAAAAAGTTAAATAAATAACTTAAGCAAGGGCAAAAGCATGATTAAATCAAGCCCAATTCTTAGGGTCTCATTTTGCAAAAGCCGTTTAGACGTCAAACCAATAATTAAAAAATAAACAAGCGGCACAAACATCCAGGTTTGGCCTACTCCGTTGAAAAAACCGATTACAAAAATACTTATTGTAGCAAGCGCCAGAAAAATCAACAAACTCTTTTTACTCATTTTACTTTCCTTCTGATTGAGCAAAATATCATACTTCTGATCGGTATACCCAAACGTTAACAGGTTACTAGAAACGGCTAAAAAAACGATCAATATATATGTCCAAGATTGGATAAGATCTTGGGGATAAATTAAAATCCAAATGGTCATTACCAAGGTTAAAATAAAAGCGGATATCAACTGCTTGTGCCACGCTTTTAGTGAAAATTTTAAAATAAAAAGAAAATACAGACCTGACAATATTGCAATAAAAACTCCTGTAAAGAGGTACATTCTGGGAAGGAAGGAAAAAAAGTATAGACTGCATAGAGCTGTTAAAACAAGTCCTTTAAGGGTCATTTTATATGCACTATCACTTACTTGATGGCGTTGATGCAAATGGTCCTTATCCTTGGCATGCAAAGCATCGAAATAATGATCTAATGAATAGGTAAAAAAAGCAAAACAGAAGGTTGCTAGGGCAATTAGGTTGGTATAACCTACTCTAAATTGTATTCCCACAAGAAAAGTGCATCCTACTATTACCAAAGCTGCCACCAAAGAGTAAACAATAAATTTACCCTTCATAGGCTAAATGGCAATCACTTCCTCAATTTCAGGGACGGCATTTTTTACGGCCTCTTCGATACCCGCTTTTAAGGTCATCTCACTCATTGAACATGTGCTACAAGCTCCTACAAGTTTTATCGTGAGTTTATTTGATTCAAGTGAAACCAATTCAACATCACCGCCATCGGCATTTAAGAAAGGTCGGACGGTCTCTAGAGCATCCAATATTTTCTGGTTATTGTCCATTATGTTTTGCTTGGTTGTTGGTTATGGCGATTTGTCTTACAATGTTACCTGCAATATCGTTAAAAAACGTCAATTTCTGCGCATCAATTGCAATATTTCCTGTGTCAAAAAGTTTCCCAACTCCAATGTTTATTGGAATTTGACCCAATAATTGTACTTGATTGGCTTTTGCCAATTTCTGGCCTCCACCTTCACCAAAAATTGCATATTTCTTCTCAGGGGCATCTTCCGGCACAAAGTATGACATATTCTCAACCACCCCGAGCACAGGGCGTTCAATTCCTTGCATTCCAAACATGCTAATCGCACGTTGCGCATCAGCCAATGCAACATCTTGTGGTGTAGTTACAATCACTGCGCCTGTCAAAGGTAATGTCTGGCAAATGGTAAGTTGTATATCACCTGTACCTGGAGGCAAATCAATAATTAGGTAATCCAATTCGCCCCATGCCACATCTTCTAAAAACTGGCGAAATGCTTTGCTAAGCATAGGTCCACGCCAAACAATCGCCTGCCTTGGATCAGCAAGAAACCCGATTGAAAAAAGTTTTATCCCATTCACTTCTGCGGGTATCATTATAGGCTTTCCGTCTACGTCTTTTGATTTAGGTTTATAATCCGTTAAACCAAACATCGTTGGAATACTTGGACCGTACATATCCCCATCCAATAAGCCCACTTTAGCTCCTGAATTTGCCAATGACAAGGCAAGTAACGCACTGACGCTTGATTTACCAACACCACCCTTACCGGAGGCAACCGCTATGATATTTTTTACTCCTGGCAATAGATCAGAACTGGTGCTTGAAGTGGTTTGGGCAGTCATATTAATGACGATCTCTATATCCTTGCTGATAAAATGGGTAATTGCATTCCTGCAAGCATTCTCAATCATATCCTTCATTGGACATGCTGGTGTCGTGAGTTCAACATCAAATTTGATGCGATTTTCATCAAATTCCAATTGTTTCACCATTCCTAACGTAACAATATCCTTTTTTAAATCAGGGTCATCTACATGACTTAAGGCTTTCAATATATCGGCTGAAGAAAATTCGCTCATGTACTCTTTCTAACAAATAAATTCCTAATACGTTTCATTGTTCTTTTTTCAAACTCCCAAAAGAAATTGAACTTCCCAAAAATATATCCATAGGCCAATAACACCACATTGTAAAAGGGAATAATTGCCCAATAATAGGTGTACGTAAACCACTTAGACTCTGCCCATTCAAAATGGGCCACTAAAAGCCTTCGAAGTAGCATAATAGAGGTTCCGGTAAGCGCAAAAACGATCAGAATAATGACTACGTCATTTATCGATTTTACTTTCCAACGTTCTTTTAATTTTTGAAACACGATTTCGCCTGCAAAAGTATACTATTTTATGGCTTAGCAAGAGATACTAATAGCAATTTCACTTTTTTCTTACGGGTTGCAAAACACACGATTCGATTCGAATTTAAGGCAAGTGTGGTTTGTTGGGGTAATAAGGTATAAACACTTAATTCTTTGTTCTTTGTTTTCCCTTTTGATTTTGGAGTAAACTGCACAACAGCCACAGATTGGTTGTTGCCATAATACACATATCGATAGAGTCGATCTTCATTTATAAAGGCATTTTTGTCTTCATTGTGCAATACATAATTTGCCGAACTATCATACAGGTAAATTTGTCCAACTCGATTATCTACACGATCTGGACTGATTTCATAACTACTCCATTTATTGCTATCGGAAGGATATGATAAAATACTTTGTTTATGTAAAAGGATTTTTGTTGAAATCAATCGCCCATTTTGATCTAAATGAATAATGTAGGTGGCCTCCGATTGAGCAACACCTGCAAAATCATTTCCAAGGGGCATGGCACCGTAACTCATATAATCACCTAACATCTCATACGTACCATCCGGTTTTTTCTTGATGTAACGCAACCGCAAATGCATTGGATATTCATAACTATAGCCTTTGTAAAAATCGCGATATGTTAAATTATACTTAATCAACTCTTTAATAGCCATGGCAGTGCCTGTAGGTTGATCCTGTTTGCCCTGGTTGATGTCATAAACATACATACCGATATGCGTGATGTAATTATTATTGACAAAACCCTTTATAAAGGCATACACCTTCATTTCCGTATCGTCATAATAGAATTGAACCTGCTGATCAAAGGTGTCTTGCCTATAGCTACCATTTTCTATGGATTGTCCTGTAATTTCCGGAAACAAGTAGGTGTAAACATTCTTTTTAAAGTAGGGGTCATATAACTGAAAAACGATTCTTCCGTATTCGTTTTGTGTAAATGCAATTTTACCATTATTAAAAATGTGCAAGTTCTCATAGGCACAATTGGATCCATTAAAGCGGTCAACAAAATGTAGATTGTGATCAAAATTGTGAATTGCCAATTCATTTGAATTGGTTGTACAAACTAAGTTTTGTCGATTAACCACAGAGAAAAACTTTTTGTTGGGAGAGTATGCAAATTGCACCTGTTTATTTACCGCTTTCGTGCTATTCTTCTCATCAATCACTAAATTCAACTGCCGGTTAATCAGTTCCAATAAAACCTTCGGTTTAGAAATCAAACCCGGTGCTTCTATATGAATCGATTTAACCCATATTTTTTCTGAGGTATAACTTTTAAGCAGCACACCCATTTTCCCCTGATGCAGCACCACAAATTCAGCAATTTTTTCATTGCTCCCCAATTTAATAGGAATATTAACCTCCTTTAACTTTTTAAGACTGTCGCCTTCAAACATTTGAATATTGATTTGCTGCTCGATTAAAGCTGCCACATACACTTTGCTTTGGAATGTATCTATCTTAATTAATCTTGGATTTTCGTATGCCCTGTATTGCAATTCATTGAATTCAACCGTTTGCGCATCAACAGAAAACCATCCCAATATTAGAGATAAGATGAAAACTGATTTTCGAATCAAATTTAGACTTTTATTAAAAATCACAATTACATGGTTTACCCTTGGCTTTTTTTCGCCCACCGCATGAACTCATTGAAGTTAGCACCAACCCTAAACAGCAAATAATCAAAACCAAACGTATTACTTTCATCTCAATAGATTAACGTCAAAAATAAAAAAAGAGTATCACATAATGACACTCTTTTTTGAATATGAGAATAAAAGGGGTTATTTATTCCGTTTTAACCATTTTAATGGTTTTAGAATCATGCATAGTAATAACACGAACCATATACATACCGGCCGGAAAGTTGGCCAAATTTAATTCAGTGGAATATTTAGAATCCAATTGAACTTGAACCATTTCCTTACCCTGATAATCAACAATTAGGATGCGTTGAATTGCAGTATTACTGCTTATCGTAAGCTTGCCGCTGGTTGGATTCGGATAAACGTCTACCTCAATCGCTTGACCCATATCCCTGTTTTCTTCAGATCTCCGAATGCTTTTCTTCTTTTCTGTAGGCACGTGTTTGATGCAGCAGGCTCTTGGAATATTTGGATTCGTATTTACACACCATTTAATCTCTAAAAGGTTGCTTTTACTATTACAGCCATTATAAGAAACGCCACACTTCACTAAATATGTTGCTGCTACATTGGAACCAGGCACAGTAAACAGATTGCTCATGGAAGATATTGGTGGCGACCAATTATTAGAAATGACATTTCTATACGACCAAGTATAAATTGCACCATCAAGTGGAGTGGCTTGGACCGTGATTGGATTGCCTGTAGCATTACAGGTAAAAGGGACCCCAGATAAGGTAATGCTTGCATCGATGGATTGAATTGAATGACTTGCATTAGCTACACCACAAATAGAGGAACCTGTAGCCGCAACACTAATGTTTGTTGAACTCCCCAGATTTGTAGGCGCAATAACCACATTGGCATTATCTGTAGTAATCGGCCAATCGCTGCTTCCATTTAAGGTAAAGCTCGGATTTGAAGAAGTCCATACATATTCACTTGCCGATGAACCACTAACATTGAAGGTTAAAGGTGCCAGACCGCAAGTCTCATCGCCTGCCTGAATATCGACATTACCTTCTGAGTTAATGTTGATATAAAAAGTTCTGCTGCACTCAGTCCACCAAAAAATATCCTTTTTCTGAAATTTAATTCTAAAGAATATAACAACACCGCAGGGCACACTAGACAATGTATTACCAGAAAACACCAAGTCATGATCTCCACCTCCCAAATGATAATCATCTGCGTATAGGACATGAGTGGCTAATGGAAAATTATTATTTGTATTTCCTTCGATTTCATCGACATTAGTAAGTGAACCATTCAAGGTGTTAATATAATAGCTTTCATTTTCAATTATCATGCGCCTTAGATTACCTCCTGCCGTATGAAAATTAACTGCTATTTCAAAATTGCCCCCGGGATTAATGTTTGGCTCTACAGGCGTAGAAGTATTACACTCTGCATTGACTTGCAGCACCAGAGCAAATAATAGAATAAATGTGATGTAGAATTTAGTTTGGGTTGGTTTCATAATAGTTTTCATAATAGTTTTCTTAAAAGGTGAGTGTTTAGTTGAGCAGACGTCTATCAACCCGAATTCAACTATTTGACAAGGCTCACGCTTAAATGGTTGCACATTTGTTAAAGATTACGAAAATTTACCCAACAAAAAAGGCTGCCCCATGGGCAGCCTTTTTTTATTTCTTTATGACTATATTATAAAGCCGCTTCGTATCTGCGATTAACTTCTTCCCAATTAATTACATTAAAAAATGCATTGATATAATCGGGTCTTCTGTTTTGATAATTAAGGTAATAAGCATGTTCCCAAACATCCAATCCTAAAATAGGTGTTCCTGGACATTCTGCAATATCCATTGCTGGGTTATCTTGATTAGCAGTTGAACAAACGCAAAGTGTACCATCTGCTTTCACACAAAGCCAAGCCCATCCGCTACCAAAACGTGTCGCAGCAGCATTGCTAAATTGATCTTTGAAAGAGTCAAAACCGCCTAATTCGTTGGCAATTGCTTCAGCAACTTTGCCAGTGGGTTGTCCGCCACCATTTGGAGACATAAGTGACCAAAACAAGCTGTGATTGAAATGACCTCCGCCATTATTTCTTACTCCAGCTCCTAAACTTCCCACCTTCTTCATTAAGTCATTTAAACTATCTGAAGCTTCAGGCTTTCCTTCTAATGCAGCATTCAATTTGGTAACATAACCATTGTGATGCTTCGAATAATGAATCTCCATTGTTCTGGCATCAATATGTGGTTCTAGTGCGTTGTAATCGTAATTTAATTCAGGTAATTTATGCATATTATAGTTGTCGTTTTAATGTTTCAAATTTATTTTAAACCGCAAAGCTTTCTCCACAACCACAAGTTCTACTTGCGTTTGGATTATTGAACGCAAAGCCTTTTCCATTTAATCCATCAGAAAAATCCAGTTCAGTTCCCGAAAGGTATAAAAAGCTTTTTAGATCGCAAACAATTTTATGATCCCCATGAGGAAATTCTTGATCTCCATCCTTGATCTCGTTGTCAAAATCCATATCATAAGATAAGCCACTACATCCGCCACCTTTCACAGAAACACGAATAAAGTATTCGGGCCCAAGTTTCCCTTCGGCTTTTAGCTCTTCTACTTTTTTGGTTGCTTGTTCGGTTATCGTAATCATACGTGTAAATCGTTTTTAGTAATGTTTTTTATCAGATTCTATCGGCTCAAGACCTTGCTTAATCCGATAATCATTGATCGCTGTTCTAATTGCATCTTCTGCTAAAACAGAACAGTGTATTTTCACAGGAGGCAATGCCAATTCTTCTACGATATCCATATTGTCAATCGTTAAAGCCTCATCAACTGTTTTTCCTTTGAGCCATTCCGTTGCCAATGATGACGAAGCAATAGCTGATCCACAGCCAAACGTTTTAAACTTGGCATCTTTGATTAGACCAGTTGCTTCCTCGACTTCAATTTGCAAACGCATCACGTCTCCGCATTCAGGTGCGCCTACCAACCCTGTTCCAACGGTCTTACTTTCCTTATTAAGGGTTCCAATGTTTCTAGGGTTGCTGTAGTGATCTATTACTTTTTCTGAGTATGCCATTTGTTATAATTTTTAATGTTGAGTTTAAATTTTTAATTCGGTTAATAATTTACTTGTCCTTTTGATTTTTAATATTTATGATTCAAAATTATTAATGTTCCTGCCATTCGATTTTTTTCAAATCAATTCCATCTTTAAACATTTCCCATAACGGGCTCATGTCTCTTAATTTGTATACGGCCGTTTTTACACATTCTATCGCAAAGTCAATTTCTTCATCTGTTGTAAACCTACTTAGCCCAAATCGCAATGAACTATGTGCCAACTCATCATCCAAGCCAAGTGCTTTTAATACATAACTGGGTTCTAAGCTCGCAGAGGTACATGCCGACCCAGAGCTTACTGCCAAGTCTTTCACGCCCATCATCAAACCTTCGCCTTCCACATAAGTGAAAGAAATGTTAGCTACGTGGGGTAAACGGTGTTCAATGGAACCATTCACATACGATTCTTCAATTGTGGTCAATTCCGCCTCCAAACGATCTCTTAAAGCTCCTACTCTCGCAGTATCCTTTTCCATATCTTGTTCGCATAATTCTGCCGCTTTTCCAAAACCGACAATCCCTGGTACATTTAATGTACCAGAACGCATTCCCCGTTCATGTCCTCCACCATCAATCTGCGCGGTTACCTTAACCCGAGGATTCTTTCTGCGCACATACAGTGCACCTACCCCTTTGGGTCCATACATCTTATGTGCGGTAAAACTCATTAAATGAATTCCATCTGCAATTACATCAACAGGTATTTTACCAACCGCTTGGGTAGCATCTGTATGAAACAAAACGCCTGCTTGTTTTGCAATTTCTGCAATTTCACGAATTGGTTGAATCACACCAATTTCATTATTCGCATACATAATCGAAATCAAAATGGTATTCGGTTTTATAGCCGCTTTTAACTCATCTAAATTGATTAAGCCTTTCTCGTTTACTTTCAAGAAAGTAATTTCAGCACCCAGTTTCTCAACATGCAGGCAAGTATCAATAACTGCTTTATGCTCTGTTTCTACAGAAATAATATGATTCCCATTCTGTGCGTACATTTCAAACACGCCCTTTATAGCAAGGTTATTTGATTCTGTAGCTCCAGAAGTAAAAATAATTTCTTTAGCACTTGATCCAATCAGCGATGCAATTTGATCTCGCGCAGTATCTACTGCGTCTTCAGCGCTCCAGCCAAAACTATGGTTTCGACTTGCTGCGTTTCCAAAAACATTGGTAAAATAAGGGACCATGGTTTCCAAAACCCGCGGGTCTACTGGTGTAGTTGAACTATTGTCCAAGTATATGGGTAACTTAACTTTGCCTTGCGCTGTGCTCATTTCTGATCTCTTATTTAGAATTATTATGAATTACAAAAGTAACACTTTCATAGTTAAAAAGTTCACTCACGGTTGACTTTTCTACGATTATCACAAAAGAACTATTAAAAAAACATTTTTAAGATTAAATTTGTCTTTAAAATCAAGTAAAAATGAGAGGTATAGAGCATATAGGAATAGCTGTTGCAGATATAGATATAGCTGAAGAAACCTATGCTAAATTACTTGGGGTCCATTCTTATAAACGCGAAGTAGTAGAAAGTGAAGGAGTTGTCACTTCATTTTTTCGAGTAGGTGATGTTAAAATTGAACTATTAGCTGCAACTAAACCAGATTCTGCAATCGCCAAATTCATCGCCAAACGAGGAGAGGGAATTCATCATATCGCTTTTAAAGTAAAAGATACCGATGCCAGCCTAAATCAGAAAAATGAATTGGGCTTTACCACAATTAACGAAAATGCCAAAGCCGGTGCCGATAACAAAGAAATTGGATTTATTCATCCCAAATCAACGCATGGAGTTTTGATTGAAATGTGCAGTGACAAGAAGGATTAATTCTTTATGTTTAATGCTTAATTGGCTTGCGCCAAAGAAGCATGAGCAAGAATGTTAAACCAAACTTAAAATTCAGAAATTGTTCTGAATTCATTGATTCTTCTTGCCAGCGATTCTTGGGTAATGTTCATTAGACCATCTGTACCAAATTCTTGCACACAAAAACTAGCACAAGCGCTCCCATACACCACTGCTTTTTTCATGTTTTCAAATCTAAGGTCATTGGTTTTTGCCAGATAGCCAATGAATCCACCGGCAAAACTGTCACCAGCACCTGTTGGATCTTTAACATCATTCAACAACAAAGCTGGAGCTGAAAATATCTTATCTTCATGCATCAATAATGCACCGTGTTCTCCTTTTTTAATGATTAAATATTTAGGTCCCATGGTGAATATTTTCTCTGCAGCTTTGCTTAAAAAATACTCCCCGCTTAGTTGGCGTGCCTCTTCGTCATTAATCACCAACACATCGATGTCTTTAATCACATCTAACAAGTCATCCATAGCAATATCCATCCAAAAATTCATGGTATCTAACACCGTTAATTTTGGCTTCGTTGTCAAACGGTTTAAAACGGTTTTCTGTACTGCCGGGGTTAAATTACCCAACATTACATATTCTGCCCCAGCATAACTTGCGGGTATAATCGGATCAAAATGTTCAAGTACATTGAGTTCGGTAATTAAGGTTTCGCGCTCATTTAAATTTTTGGAATACTTACCGGACCAAAAAAACGAGTTTTCGCCTTCTTTCACTTGCACGCCTTCCAAGTTGATGGATTTATTGCGAAGCAATTGCATGTAATCTGCTGGAAAATCTTCTCCAACAACCGATACGGTGTTGATATTTTTGTACAAATTAGAAGCAGCTAAACCAATATAGGTTGCGGCTCCGCCAATGATTTTATCTGTTTTTCCGAATGGGGTTTCAATGGCATCAAATGCCATGGTTCCAATAATTAATAAGCTCATAAATTCTGCGCGAAGATAAAAAAATCAATGAGAGAACATAGAATCACTTTTTTTTATAATATGCGCCTTCTTTTCAATCTAAATGCACCTCAATCGCAATACTTTTTCATGTTAAACGACTTTTTTGTTTATTATTTATGCTATTTTTTAAACTAAATAATTATTCGGATATCGAATACTTCCCAACACATACCTACCTTTGCGAAGTGAAAAAACTTACATTCCTTTTCATAGCTCTTGTAGCTCAAACTTTTTCTTATGCAACAACTTGTACTATTAGTACTACGGTTACAGCCAGTGCCACTACATGCAATACGCTGACGAGTGGAGACACCATGTTAATTACTGGCACTTTAATACTCACTGCCAGTCATAGTGTTCAAGCCAGTAATGATATCGTTTTTATTATTGATGGGGGTTCAATCACTTGGAACGCTAGTGCAGATTTAGATGTTGGTATCAACTCAACTTTTTTTATTATAAATGGAGGATCGTTATTAAATGGTTCTGGTTCATGTAATGCGGCTAAAAGAATTTCTTTTGGAGGTACAACAGTAGTTAGTTGTAATGGCGGAGGAGGAGGATCAGTCTCTACTTTTACCGCATTTACAGCAGCTGGTGGTGGCACTTCAACTGGGCCACTTCCTGTCAATTTAATTAATTTTGAGGCAAAAATTCAAGGTGGCTATAATATATTAGCTTGGAGTACGGCCAGCGAATACAACAATTCTCATTTCGAAATTCAGAAAAGCATTGATGGTATTAACTTCGAAACAATTGCCAAAAGAAAAGGTGCTGGAAACTCAAATCAAGTAATCGAGTACAGTTATTCGGATAGCGCTCAATTGATTTCTTACTACAGACTAAAACAAATAGACTTTAATGGCTCTTTTGAATACAGCAAGGTTATAAAAGTAAGCGGACGGAAAAATATAACTCAAAGGGAAGTAATCATTTCTCCTAACCCAAGCACAGGTAAAATTAAGATTCAAATTAATATAGCAGACATTCAAACTATTCAAGTAACACTTTATAATAAGCAAGGTGCAAAAATCCTTACCCAAAACACCCCTCAGTATTCTGTTGCTAATTCCATAATCACCATCGACCTTAGTTCTTTACCCTCGGACATCTAATTTGTGCAAACGATTGTAAATCAGAAGACAACGGTAATTAAACTCGTCAAACTTTAATTGAAATTAGAACATTCTAATTCTCTGAATACGTGACTGGCAAAAAACTGCTATAAAAAGAATTGTTGCCCGAGCTATCACCATGCACCCCGGGAACACCTAGTTGGAAAATCGGAACGATTAACGTTCTAAACATTCATTTTATCTGAATACATCATGCGCCTGATATAATTTATTTAAATTTGGCTATGGAAAAAGAACTACCTAAAAAACATGAAAACCCAAACCCATTTCGGGATGAAGAAGTAAGCTTATTTACATTGGCCCAAAATTCCTTGCGCGGCAAATGGGTTCCCGCAATACTTACTGCTCTAATAATTGGGATTGTTAGTGGCGTGTCCAGTATTATTCCACTTGGATCACTAATCATATATGGTGCACTTTACCTGGGAGCCGCAATTTGGGCACTCAAGTTTGTGCGCAATGAAAACTTTGATTATGATGACATTTTTGCTGGATTCAATAATTTTGGGAATGCCTTAGCCATGGGATTACTTCAAATGCTTATTATCATTGGATTTACATTATTACTTATCATTCCGGGTATCATTGCCGCTTTGTCCTTATCTCAGAGCTTCTTTATAATGGCTGAGAATCCTGATATCAAACCCTCTGATGCATTGCGCAAAAGCCACGAAATGATGAAGGGAAACCGAGCCGAGTTGTTTGGAATATATTTGGTTTTTTTGCTTCTGGGCATTGCTAGTATCATCACTTTGGGCATTGGCTTAATATTCCTGATACCTTACATGCGTATTTTACTCACCCATTTCTATCTAAGGTTGAAAGGCGAAAATCCGGATGAGGTAAAAGAGATTGATCATTTGATTACAGAATAACAATATTGCGCTATGTGGTGCTCCTGATGAGTATGTCACAGACTTGCGCCAGCGGGGGAGTAATATACTTATGTTTATTTGTTCTTCGTAGAACGCTGCGCTAACTCTACGAAGAGAATAAGGGGCAACAAAAAACCCCAACTTTAAAAAGTCAGGGTTTGCTTTGTGGTACCTCGCAGAATCGAACTGCGGACACAAGGATTTTCAGTCCTTTGCTCTACCAACTGAGCTAAGGTACCATAGCTCATCTTTATCACCCGAGGGCGTTAAAAGGTGTGCAAAAATACATGAAAATTCGTTTTAGCCAATCAATTCATCCTTTTTTTTATTGTGAATTTAAAATCAAAAAAAATCGGTAGTTTTGTCTCCAAGTAGTACCCTTCGTATGCAAATTGCCGGACAAATTATTTTCGTTGTTTTACTAGGAATCGCAACCTTTTTCTTTGTTAAAAGTATTAAAACCATTCGAAGAAATATCTTTTTGGGGAAACCCTTTACCCCTGATTCTAGTCCAAAGTTTCGCTGGAAAAATATGGGTCGCGTGGCACTTGGACAGAGCAAAATGGTCAAACGTCCCATTGCTGGCTTTTTTCATATCCTGATTTACATCGGTTTTGTACTCATCAATATTGAAGTGCTCGAAATTATCATTGATGGTATTTTTGGCACCCATCGATTGTTTCAAGCTCCATTAGGAGGCTTATATAATACAGCCCTGGCATTTTTTGAAATTCTAGGTGTACTGGTCATCATTGCCTGCATTGTTTTTCTCATACGTAGAGACGCGATAAAGTTAAGGAGACTCAATATGCCGGAGATGAAAGGTTGGCCAAAACTGGACGGAAGGCTGATACTTATCATCGAATTGGTATTGATGGTTGCATTGTTTACCATGAATGCTGCAGACAGGGCATTTCAAGCTTCTAGCAGCATGCCCATTTCATCTTGGATTGCCCCTCTATTTGATGGCTTTTCGGACACCAGTTTACATATCATAGAACGATCCGCATGGTGGATCCATATTGTAGGAATTTTAATATTCTTAAATTATGTGCCCTACAGCAAGCACCTGCATATTTTTCTCGCATTCCCTAACACCTATTATGCCCGTCAAAAACCTTCAGGGGTCATAGAAAATAACCCAGCCATCACCACAGAGGTTAACCTCATGATGGACCCAGCGGCAACTCCACCAGAAGGTTATGAAGCACCCACCAGCTTTGGCGTAAAAGATGTAACGGATTTAACTTGGAAAAATTTACTGGATGCCTATACATGCACGGAATGCGGACGTTGTACTTCCGTTTGCCCAGCAAACCAAACCGGTAAGCTGCTCTCCCCAAGAAAGGTGATGATGGATACCCGAGATCGTTTGGAAGAACATGGCAAGCACAAGGATAGCAAGGCAGAAGATACCGCAGATGCCAAAACACTGCACGACTACATCAGCGCTGAAGAGCTATGGGCATGCACCACATGCAATGCTTGCACCGAAGCCTGTCCGGTAGAAATAAACCCGGTAGAAATTATTGTGGGTATGCGACAGTATAAAGTGATGGAAGAAGCCATAGCGCCAACTGAAATCAATAACATGCTTAGCAACTTAGAAAACAATGGAGCTCCATGGCAATTCTCTGCAATGGATCGCGACAAGTGGACCAAAGAATAGCCCTAATACAACATCTTGATTTGTTCGTAAACCAATTTTAATCGATTGCTCTGTAAAGTACCTGAAGCACTATTGACCAAATATTCCAAACAGCCTCTTCTGGATTCTGCATCCAACTTCGTTTCCGAAATTAAGCCAATGGGTTGTTCGGTGCATAACTGAATTAAGGTTGCGTTCAACTCATCATCATCAGCCATTTTAACTTGATTATTGGCGGTATTAAAATCAGGATAGGGCAAATAACCCTCAATTTTTAAAGCGCCCACTAAAAAATGCAAAGGCAAATTAACGATGGGGTATTGGTGTTCTTCTACCGAAGCAATGTAATTCCAGACATAGTCAAACAAGCTGGTATCATCGTGATTTTCATGGGCAAATTGATCGACAACGCCTGAAACATAAAAACAAAAATGAATCATCTCAGGTTGTGCACTCAAATAAACCAAGGGAGGTGTATTTCTAATTTCTTTGAGTATGGACATACTCTTATTGGGCTTGCCAGCAACTACTATCTCACACAAACTTGCCGGTTTCAACAAGCCCATTTTACCGCCTTTTTTAGCATTGCGTATGCCATTGCACATCACCGTAACTATTCCCGCTTCTCGCGTAAAAAATTTGGCAATCACCGCAGACTCACTATACTTAATCGTATTTATTAGAACCGCTTTGTGGGTAGTAAACATTTACTTTAGGAATAGAATTTTGGCAATATTGGTTTCCTCCACTTTATCATCTGCCACAAACACAAAATATACACCACTGGAAACGCGTTCTCCATTCAAGTTTTTCCCGTTCCAGATAAAAGTCCCTCCGTTTGATTTACCCTCATAAACCAGCTGTCCACTGAGATCCGTAAGCTTTAGCAAGGTGTTATCCTTTAAATTGGTAATGGTAATTGCCCCAGTATATCCAGAATTTACTGGATTGGGAAATATTTTAATGTTATCAAAATTGGAAACCGGTTCGGTTGCATCACCTCGGTAACTGATAATCCCTTCTTGAGTGCCAAAGAAAACCTCGCCACTGGTTGGGCTGATGCCAACGGTTAAAACCAAATTATCCAGCAAGGGACTGTTCTCTGCATTAAATCTCCGTAATATACTATCGCCATTGTCTGTGATATGAAAAACACCTCTACGGGTCGCAATCCATTTTCGGTTTCCACCATCTATTTCGATGTCATTGATAACCTCGTCTCCCAATAAATAATCGGTATTATTTCCTTGGGTAATGATTAATCGTTCTGAATCAAACTCACCCGGAGAACCAAAAATGCGTGAAGGGTTCCGAATTACACAAATGCCTTGGGTTGTTCCTATCCACATTTCTCCATCTTTATCCAAAGCCAAGGAAACCACATTATTGTTAATCAGATTGCCCTGCCCTTCTGCAGTATTCAAAATTTTGTAGCGATCATCAAAGCGATTGGTTGGTGTGTTATTGTCATCATATACGATGATTCCAATGCTATTGCTTTGGGGAGTAATAATCCATTTGTAATTATTTTCATCCACTACAATTTTCCCGCCTCGTGCTGGAATACGTAGATTAATCCAAGTCTCTCCCTTCGTTCGAGCCACCAAACTACTATCTCGATTCGAAGGATTACTCACCCACAGCACATCTTTTTCATCAAAGGCGGCACCATTACAAATTAAAAAGCCATTGGCTGGATTTTTACGCAAGGAAGAATTGCTTTCGTCATATACTTTTTTGGGATTTAGGCTCGGATCAAAACTCAAAATTCCAGTAGACTGTGTGGCAATCACCAACTCATTCAAATTTTTACTGTATGCAGGATGTGTAAAATCACGCATGTTATCGGTGAGCGGATTATTCCCTCTATTTTTCCAACGTCCTTCCGTAAATTGATAATACCCAATATTATCAAACAAGGGGTCAAACCCTCTGTTATATCCACCACCCATAACCCACAAATCATTCCCAACAGGCAACATGCCAAAACTAGTTCCACCGCTGGGCCCGTTGGGCAATAAAAGGGTTTCAGTTGCACCTTTTTTAACTAAGCCGATACCATTCACCACAAACCACACTTGCCCCTCTTCATCTTGTATTGCTTTGTCCACTAAATTTACGGCCAATGATTGTTCCAAACCATTGGTATTGTAAATTTGAATGGAACCGCGTTGAGCTGCAATCAGTTTACCATGATTTACCTCCAGACTGGTAAGGGTATCCCTTCCATCTGCTTCTACATCTTGCCAACCACCCGAAGTATAAACCGAAAAATTGGTGTCTGGATCTGCGTACAATTGATTGTTAAAAGTTGCAATGTGATTGGCTCCTTTACTGGGCCCTAAAAGGTTCCAATTGGTAAACTGGCCGAGGATTACACTGCTTTTATTGAGTGCAGCAAAAATCCCCTCAGGTGTTGCTATATAAATGCTGTCACCTAACGTAACGGATGCCTTGATATCAATCTTGCTGCCTCCAGGGCCAATGTTGGTATAGCTTTCTTTAATCTCTTCTTTATCTAAATCCAATGCCAATAAACCAAAGCTCGTGCTCAGGTAGGCAAATTGCTTATAGAAATGAATGTGATTAATTATTTTCTCGCCTTGTATCAAGTTATCATCCAGGATATCACTGATATTAACAATTTGATTATTCTTTACCAGGTCGATATTGCCGTTTTGGTATGCGATGACCAAAATATTTCGCTCATAATTATATCGCGCCACATTCATCTGTACATCCGAAAAGCCCTCTACCTTGGAGAGTCGTTTAATGCTTGCATCCTCCTTATTCAATAAAAATGAACCATACCTGGCGATTACCAATAAATCTGTGGGTGTTTCCGTTAACTGAAAAGCATTGGAATATGGTACATGCACGCGCCAGTTACCAGTAGGAATACTTTTCTGAGCATTGACCAAAAAGCTTATACTTACAAAACAGAAAAGCGAAAAAAATCTAGCAAACATATATTTCACAAAAGTAACGATTACCAAGCGATTTTATTTTTTTTCGAATTCACTTCTCCGTAATAAAAACAATCATCCTTTTAAATCAGTTGCGCGTACAATTCATTTACTCATCTGAGTTAATGGGATTTATTTGCACTTCAATATCCGCGTCTCAATAAAACATACCAGCCACGGCAGCGATGCAGAAATGGACCCGTCTAACTGCAATGAAGGTTATACCCATTTTCAAGATTGGTTCTTTGCCTATCAATAGCCTATGGTTGACGATTTGAAACTATAGCACTTCTTCCAATAAAGCATACCAGCATCCACCCGAGCTTGGAGTAATATTAAGCGGCATGCTAAACAATATTGTATTATTTGGGTTCTATATTTTAGAACTATGGCAAAATGAGCAAAAAAATTATCTTTGCATGCCCAAAATAGACCTTTAAAGCATCCATTTTACATGAATTTTGAACTAACCGAAGAACATTTAGCCGTGCAACAAGCAGCCCGTGATTTTGCAAAAACAGAATTGCTTCCTGGTGTAATTGAACGTGACAACACACAAACATTTCCAAAAGAACAAATAAAAGCCTTGGGCGAATTGGGATTTCTGGGAATGATGGTAGATCCTAAATACGGTGGAAGTGGAATGGATTCTATTTCGTATGTATTAGCTATGGAAGAGCTATCCAAAGTAGATGCAAGTGCATCAGTGGTGGTTTCTGTGAATAATTCATTGGTATGCTGGGGACTAGAAACCTTTGCGAATGAGGAGCAAAAAATGAAATATTTAGTTCCTTTAGCAAGTGGTCAAGTGCATGGGGCATTTTGTTTAAGTGAGCCCGAAGCAGGTTCTGATGCAACTTCACAACGCACAACTGCAGAAGACAAAGGGGATTACTACCTATTAAACGGCACCAAAAACTGGATTACCAATGGAAACTCTGCCAGCACATACATTGTAATGGCACAAACTGATGTAGAAAAAGGACATAAAGGCATCAATGCTTTTATTGTGACTAAGGATATGGAAGGTTTTGCAGTAGGGGCAAAAGAAGATAAGATGGGAATTAGGGGTTCTGATACGCATTCTATCATGTTTACGGACGTTAAAGTGCCCAAAGAAAATCGAATTGGTGAAGATGGTTTCGGTTTTAAATTTGCAATGAAAACACTTGCTGGGGGACGCATTGGAATTGCGGCCCAAGCTCTGGGAATTGCCAGCGGTGCATATGAACTTGCACTTCAGTATTCAAAAGAACGCAAGGCATTTGGTACAGAAATAATGAATCATCAAGCGATTCAATTTAAATTAGCTGATATGGCTACAGAAATTGAAGCAGCACGAATGTTATGCTTAAAAGCGGCCTGGCTGAAAGACAATGGGGGCGATTACGCGTTGGCAAGTAGCATTGCTAAATTGTATGCCAGTGAGGCAGCTATGCGCATTTCTACCGAAGCGGTTCAAGTGCATGGAGGTTACGGATATGTAAAAGAATATCACGTGGAACGCTTGATGCGTGATGCTAAAATTACACAGATATACGAAGGCACAAGCGAAGTGCAACGTATTGTGATTTCACGCACTATATTAAAATAAGCACGCTTTTTGCTACTTTCGTAATATCAAAAAGATATTACTCATACCAATATTCCTATTATTAGGCAGCTGCACTTTGCAAGCAGACAATATCTTTTACAAATTCTGGCAACAGCAATTATTCCATTATGCCGAAAAAAGATTGCCTACAGTAGCTCAATTGAGTGAACGAGAAAAAGGCAATTTATTTAAAGAAGACACCAAGAAAACTGTGGCCATTTTATTGCATGAATTTGCTCAACCCGATGGGATTCAACATCGTCATTTTGATACCAGTCATGCCCTTTCAAAATCGTTGTTAAAATCTGCTGGGTTTAAGTATGTAATGCGTAGCTTTTTGAAAGATACCAGATATCTCGATACTGCAACACAACTGCGTCAGATGTTGAACTATCGTTATGTAATGACTCCACGTAAGAGCACTTCTCAAAGCATCCTTACACAAACAGGCTTTGCCTTAAAGGAGCATATACGCTTGGCATTTAAACCCAATATTGCCCAATTGTTTTTAGGCAGTTATATGGTCAATATGAAACAAATTGATCAGCAATGGGCAGAATTGACCATATACAATGAAACAAGCCGAAATTCGTTATTTCTTCATGTGCCTCGCAGCACCGATAAACCCAATATGTTTGGAACCGTATCACAAACTTTTACCTTAAAAGTGAGGTTATCAGATTATACATGAAACGAATAACGCTTCTCTTTCTTATGATGTTATTTGCCTTTTCTGCACAAGCTCAGAATCGCAATTTCTATGGACAAATGTTGGATAGTATTCGTTATTATAAAAAGCATCAAAAACCCAATTTTTTATTGGGATTTGATAACCGGGTAACTTTTTTAGGGTCAAAATCGGCCAAGGTGAACGGTTTGCGAATTGGGGTCAATTATCAGAAATTCAGTTACTTTCTAGGTTTTTATGCCACACGACAAGATATTACCAGCACAGAATTAATTAACCAAACCCAATTTGTGCCTGATACGCAAAAACAAAATTTACGTTTTGGCTATTTAAGCCTAGGTTTTACCTACTCCAACTGGGCAGGCAAGCATTGGTACTTTGAAACCACTGGACAATTTGGATTAGGCAATGCACAACGTGAAGTGTTTGAAAACAGCCTCCTGGTGAAGAAACAGACTATTCCTACCCTACCCGTTGAGATCAATGGCAAGGCCTATTATATGCTGACCAATTGGGTAGGTCTAGGTGCAGGTTTAGGGATGCGAAAGGCCCTTTCAACCAGTTCACAGTTTGATGGACTGTTTTACTCTACAGGGATAAAACTATTTCTAGGCAAGTTTTACCGGGAGGTGATTAAGAAGAAAGAATAATATCAAAACCCGTAAGAGAAGATAATCCTTCCATTTAAAATAACTAATCGTTAGCTAATACTCTTATTTAAACTGTTCGGATCTATTTGCGTAAATTGCGGGGGATGAGTTGTGAAAGTTTATGAATGAAAACATTACTATAAAAAAGAACCCAAAAATCGAATTCCATCTTCTTGATAACGGATTTGAACTTATTGATGGTCAATCAGAACAAAATTCAGGCTTTTACCCTTATCATGATTTACAAGGTATAGACTTAAAACAGGTTTGGTTTCCTAGACTCGCAAAATGGTTAAGGATTACCACATGGATACTCAATGGAGTACCCTATTTCCCAGATGCAGCATCTTGTAAAAAAGCCAAACTTGTCATTCATTCTAAGAAAACAAAGCTGGGAATATGGCTTACTGATTTAAATATGGCAGATAAAGCGAAAATGATCAAAGCCCTATTGCTTCAAAAAACGAATCTCAACAATCCATAAATTCAATCCGGTATTTGCTTTGCCCAATACGCAGACCTTTATATCTTTAAAAAGGTTCAGTAGTCAATAGAAAAACTGCGCAATAGGTGCCGCGCAAGGTTTATTTCAAATTAACTCTGCAAAACCATATATTCTTACCACTTTTATCGCTTCCGAAATACACCTGCTGGTCACTCGAAATATTTAGCAATGGGAAAGAACGATCCACAAAATAAGTGGGTTTCTTACCCACTTTACCCAAAACCAAAGGCACTCCAATGGTCTTATTACTTAAATCAATTTTTGAAATGACCGGTGCTACAGATTGGATCCCTTTGGATTCATCAATTTCAAAAGCGGTCCAGAAAACCCCGTTCTTGTTTTCAGATAAGCTATGTTGAATCCCAAAAGAAGCCTTGGGTTGCAATACCATATTGCGCATATAATTGGCCACTAATTTGCCTGATTTGTCAAATTCCATGGCAGTATAATCCTCTGGCTGACCTTCTTTACTATAGTACTGAGCATACAGAATAATATTCCCTGTACTTACTGATGAGAACTGGAATACGAACTTTTGTTTCCCTGAATAATCAATGGTCTTTTTATTGCTGGAAGGTGTTTTTTTGGCACTGGAAATATCTTCTAAATCCGATTCCGTTAAATATTCAATTTTTCCAGTATTCACTTTAAGCAATTGAATGGACTTTTTCTTCGCGGACTGAACCGCATATATATGATACTTATCTTTACCCAATGCTGCTGCACCATAGATGTAAACATCTTTTGTGCCATCTGGTTTGCTCATCCAGCTCATACCACTCATTTCCCATCCCGGAGAAGGAGAGGTGAATGATTCTCTGGTGGTAAGCTTTAAGTTTTTATCAAATTCAACATAGGTAAAATTCCCTTTATTTTTATCCTTGGGTGCAGAACTCCCTTTCCAATCATTTGGAGCAAATACCAATACACCACCGGTTACTCCCATCGCTTGAGGGTTTTCTGGGTCTGGTTCAGCAAAGGCTTGTGCAAAAGCAACCTCTTGACCATATTCAAATGGGATTTTTGTTTCACCGAGCCGATTCAGGTCTGAATCAAATTTCAACAAACGAATATCGGTATATCTCTTTGCTGCGTCTTTACTTACATTACCCGGTGCAGCCCCAGCAACAATATATATATCGCCTGTGATTTCATCTTCCATATATTTGAATGCATAATACTTCATCCCATCATCTGTTCTGGGTTTTACTTTCTCTAAAACCTCAACTGTTTTATGATATCCTAAAAATAGCCAATCGTACTTGTACGTGATGCGCTTCTTTTTCAATTTTAAAGGCACAGCTGGATTCCATGATATGGTTATTGCATCAACAGAATACAATTCACCATTAAACTTAAACCATGAATACGTGGATTTCATTTTTTCGAAAAGAATTTCTTCCTCTTTTCTGTCCTTAAAATTAAAGTCCTTGTCAAATGTGTAAACCTGCACCTTGGCCTTTTTTGAGGTGGATTTGGTTATATAGTATAATTCATAATCCCCATTGGTTACTTGCTTCTCATGGGCTAACTTTCCTCTTCTTGCTTTACCGCTTAATTTGTAGGTTGCTTCCTTATCAACCGTTTGAGATTCTGCCTGGTATGGTGCAAATGACCATAGAGCAATAAGAATTAATGTTAAGATATTTTTCATGATTTATTGTTTGGTTCTGTCCAAATTTACAAAAAAATATTAATTCAAATCTGGTGTAGAGGAGATTGATATAGATATGTATTACCAAAATAAACTATTGACAAAGAATAAAAGACTCAGCTATTCTGCTTTCTTCTTGGGTATGGCATCACTAAATGTTGGTAAACCCTCTGATATACTACCGGCTCCCTTTTTATTCACTTTAAAGGTGACATTCTTTGTGGTTGAAAATAGCAGTACGGATGAAAATGATTTTATAAGATGGGATTTTACCACTTCATAGGCCTCTTCTAAACTCAACTCATCTTCTTGGTCTTCCTTTTCTCTGGATCTATACCTCAATTTGAGCAAGACTTTAAAACCTTCTTCAGCATATACCGGTCGCACAAAAATATTTCTTAGATTAGGCTTACCAATGGTTTTTGCCATGGTTAGCTTAGCGAAGCGCTTTTCTTGAACACTCTCTTTTACCTGTTCCCAGAACAGATCAAACACTTCTTGATGCGACATAAACGATAATCTTTTAGGGCAAATATTGCTGGGTCAAAAGTAGTGAAATAATTCAAATGATATGGACGAAGCACGTTAATGCTTTGGGCATAATAATAGTAAAAGTATAGATTCAAACGGGTATATTGCATTCTTAATAATTCACGGTAATGAAATTAAACTTATTGTCTTGTGATGCGCAGCGGCCAGATCGAAGAGCGATAGCCAATTGCATTACAGAAATTTCATCTGACAACAGTAGCTCCATGGCAAATAACTTGACCAATATCTTTCTAGATGGGGATGTGGTAGAAATTGAAGTTAGTGATAAAAACTCGGGCTCTGCATTCAGAGCTTAGCGAAAACTAAGTATTGACTACGAAATATTAGAATGAATCACCCAACCATAGACCTACATTGTGACTTACTCGCACATATGCTTAAGACACCCAATCCAGACCCTTTTGAACGAAAAGGCATTGGGTGTTCTTTTCCAGCGTTGGCAGAAGGAAATGTAAAACTGCAAGTGATGGCAATTTTTACTGCTACCGAAAAAGGAAGCACTGCATTGGCTTTAAGACAAAGCGAAATCTTTGCATCGTTCCTCTCTAAATACCCCGATGACTGCACTTTAGTTGATGACATCTACACATTAAATCAAATAGCCACTTCATCAAAATTAGGCATGATTGCGGCAATAGAAAACGCCTCGGGCTTTTGCGAAGAGGATGAAGCGCTTGAAATTGGATTTGAGCGATTGGAGCAAATCATCACGAACACCCAGCGGATTTTATACATCGGATTTACGCACCATGCAGAAAACAGATTTGGTGGAGGAAATAACAGCACTGCCGGATTAAAGGAGGATGGCGAAAAATTACTTCAGTACTTAAATAGGAGAAAAATTGCGGTCGATTTTTCGCATGCCAGTGATGCCATGGCCAATGATATCCTGAATTACCTTTCAGAGCATCAGTTGGATATACCTATCCTAGCCAGTCACTCGAACTACCGAACAATTTTCGATCATGTGCGCAACCTACCAGACAATCTTGCACAAGAGATTATAAAACGAGGAGGACTTATTGGAGTTAATTTTTTACGCGCATTTGTAAATAACCATGATCCCAATGCACTGTATCAGCACATGAATCACGGAATGAAATTAGGAGGGGCTAACTCCATTTGCTTTGGTGCTGATTATTACGGTACAGATGATCATCCAGACCGATCTCGTGCACCATTTTACTTTAAGGCACATGCAAATGCTACATGCTATCCTTCTATACTTGATCAGATTTCAGAGCAGATTTCACCAGACTTGGTTGAAGACATCAGCTATAAAAATGCGATGCATTATTTAAATCGGATTTGGGGGTAAAAGTTGTAGAATTTCAACCAAAAATCTTCGCAGCAAACATGTGCATTTACACTATTCTTCAACCACCAGGGTAACTTTCTCTTTCTCCAAGAGCACCAGCTTCTTTTTATACAAGTCACCAATTGCCTTTTTAAATACCTTTTTACTCATGCCGGTGATAGCTGTAACTTTTTCAGGACTGGATTTATCTCCTATTTCCAAGACCCCATCGTTTGCATTTAAAAGCTCTAATATTTTATCGGATGAGCTGAGCACATGCCCATACCCCAATTCTTGCAACGAGAGGTCAATATCTCCATCCTCTCTTAATGTTTTGATATACGCATCTCTGATATCCCCAATTTCTAGTTTTTCAAAGATTTCATTGTGGTATATTAATCCATAAAATGCATTTTCAATCAGCACGTTTCTGCCCAAATCGGTTTTCTCACCAATCATGATCTGCACTTTTTGCTTTTCTTCAAAAACTGGATCTTCTTTAAAACAGAACTCTCTCCATTTCATACTTCCTACCAATCGATTTGATTCGGGATCCAAAAACATATAAACGATTCGGTGCTCTCCTACCTTCACTTCGGCATTTTGCTCTCTAGCAGGCACAAATAAGTCCTTCTCCAATCCAATATCAAAAAAAACGCCCATACTTTCTACCGCTACAATCCTTAGGCTTGCATAGGAATCCAAATCAATTTTTGGTTTTAACGTTGTGGCAATAATCCGGTCTTCCGAGTCGGTGTAAATAAACACTTCGATATCATCTCCTACCTCTAATCCTTCAGGAATATATTTAAGCGGCAATAAAACATCCTCTATCCCCTCACCCCCTAAGAACATCCCTACAGAAGTCATGCGTAAAACTTCTAATTTATTCTGTTTGCCTATTTCTAACACACCGCAAAATTATGGTATTTAAGTTTTCTAATTCATTTTTATCGATTATTGTGGTGAATGAATAATTTCGAAGACCTTAAGATCAAAAAACAACTATTGAATGCCATTGATGAATTAGGGTTCATAAAGACCACTCCAATTCAACAGGAGTCCTATTCTCCTATCCTTGGAGGTTTTGATTTTGTGGGAATAGCGCAAACAGGAACCGGAAAAACGATTGCTTATCTGCTCCCAATCTTACAGGATTTGAAGTTTTCGGATCAACATCATCCCAGGGTATTGATTCTTGCTCCAACTCGAGAGCTTGTTATTCAAATCGTAGAACAAATCACTAAATTAACTCCCTACATTAGCTTAAGAGTACTAGGCGTTTTTGGTGGTGCAAAAATACAACCCCAAAAAGATGCAATTTCAGAAGGACTCGATATCATTGTAGGCACGCCAAGGCGTTTATATGACTTGGCCATTTCCAATGTATTGCGCTTGCAATCGATTAAAAAACTAGTGATTGACGAAGTGGATATTATGCTTGATTTTGGTTACAAAACTCAGTTAGACAACCTTTTTGATTACCTGCCATCCAAAAGGCAAAACATCCTGTTTTCTGCAACCATGACAGATTATGTAGATGTACTAATAGATGATTTTCTGGTGAATCCAGTTAAAAAAACCATCTCCATTAGCGGTACCCCTTTAGAAAGTATTAGCCAGGAAACGTATACAGTTCCAAATTTCTACACAAAGGTTAACTTACTGAATCATTTGTTGGCAGATAAACCCAAGTACAGCAAAGTGTTGATTTTTGTGGGGACCAAAAAAAATGCAGACCGGCTATTTGAAACCTTAGACTTTGAATCTGAAATGGCAGTGATCCACTCCAGCAAGGAACAAAATCATCGAACCAAATCCATCGAAAAATTTGAATACGATTCCTGTAGAATTCTAATCGCCACGGATGTAATTGCCAGAGGAATTGATATCGATAAGATTTCTACAGTAATTAGCTTTGATACTCCATTCTACCCCGAAAACTATATCCATCGCATAGGACGAACCGGCAGAGCGGATGAACAAGGACAGTCCATCCTCTTGTGCAGCGAGAAAGAAACCCCTTTAAAAGACGAGATTGAACGATTGATGAATTACACCATTCCATTCATTGAATTACCGGATGAAGTGGAACAGTCTACCGAACTCACCCCTGAAGAAAAGGACACCCCGATCGATCAGGAGGAAATGAATAACAAGAAGCTGCGGATTCAAGGTGGAGCTGCATTTCATGAAAAATCAGCCAAAAACAGTAAAGAAAAACCCAAATTTAAGGCTTACGAAAAAAAGCTCAAGGCAAAGTATAAAAAACCCATTAGGCGTGGCGACAAAACCTTAAATCTGAAGAAAAAGAACAAGAAGTGATGCTGCTTCTTGTTTTCAAACATGGAAAGCAAAATAACTAGGTATTGTAGAATCGCTAAATTTCACCAAAACGCCTTTTAGCACTTTTAATCCAAATCAAATTCATGTAGATTGCCCCCTTTTTTAAGGGAAAATTATGGACACGAGTAAAATGCTTAATTACATTAAAGAGGTATTAGAAAACATGCCTTCTGGCTGGTTAAGTCTAACCACACATCGACTGGATATTTACGATGAGAAATTGGCCAAAACTCAATTCTTAGAACATTTTGAATCCTTATTTAATAACAACAACGCACAAACAGCTGCACTCAATAATATCCCAACGGCCTTCGACTATATCCGATTAGGTCATCCTTTATCTTGCATATTGGAATGGGCCATTGCACAACGCAACGGGTTGAACCCAAATAATGTCATTAGTTTTTCCTCTAAGACCATTCCCATTTTAGCTGTTCTTCGGAAAAACTTATTGGACCAAAAAAACACACAAATACTATACACCGATCCCTTACCCAATTCCTTCGATGCCGAGGTGCTCAAGAATGTGTATGGATACCAATTTGAATTAAAAAAAATAGGGGCAGATGAAGCTGCTGGAGTATTTGAAGGCAGCACCATATTCATTGCACAAGAAGACCAAATCTCAACCATTGATCTTAACCCAAACGTTGACTTTTATATTACGCTGCATAATCCGCTCGGCAGTATTCTTTTAGTCAATGGCGAACATAATGAAAGGTATATTTCAGAAATTCAGCATGTCCGTAGAAGAGAGACCATTGCCATGACTCCGGCCAATTGTTTGATAGCCTTACAAGCATTGATTGAACTAACCACATTTGACATTCAACACAGTAATTTAGCAGAAAATAAAGCCCGCGTATTGGGTTCCGTCAAAGAAATAACCCGAGCACATACCCAGGCTCTCGTGGGTTCCAGTGGCTTATCCATTCAATATGCGATTATGATGGGAATTGTACATCATGCGCAAGAAAATTATACCGGAAAGGCAATCAAATTTGTGGTTCCACCCAATTGTTATGGAGGCACCAATGATCAGGCAAGACGTGTGGCAGCTTGCATAGATAATGTGGAAGTTGTGGATTTACCAGTGGATGGTGATCATGACATGGTTCAAAGTATCGAGCTTGTTTTAGAAGAAATTGCAAGAGAAGATGGAATCCCATGCATCATCGCAGAAATACCCACCAATCCGCGGGTAGAAGTTCCGGACATGATCCAATTAAAAGATGCCTTAGCCAAAGAACGCAGAACGAGTGCTGGAAAAATTGCGGTTGACCCCATTTTCATTTTAGATCAAACATTTTGTCCCAATGCCCTCTTCTTAGGCGAAGGAGAAATTAGTTCATCCATCAGTGCCATTTCTTATGTGAGCGGTTCCAAATTCCCAAGTGGGGGTCGATGTACGGCAGGCTATGTGGTAGGAAATAAAAAGGTAGACGCTTTGATAGGTAAAATAGAACAACATCTTCAACTTTGTGACAATGAGGCAACTCCATTACAAATAGAAATTTTAGCCAATCAATTGCCATCCATGAATCAACGCATTCAAGATGCATATAAAAACACTCGCGAGTTTGTAAACTTCATCCAAGAAGCGTTACCCGAGGCGAAGATCAATTTTGTTTCCGAGGAATTGGCCACACATGGATTTACACCCTCTGTTTTTTCCTTAGATCTTCCTTCAAAAGGGAATACAGATGAAGAAAGAGAGGCCTATAAAAGAGCGCTCAATCATAAATTGATCCAAATGATGATTACCGAAATTCCCGATGAAAGCAAGTATTGTGTAAGCTATGGGCAGCTAAAAGGCTGTTATTGGACCATTCCTGCAACATCTACCCAAGGGACCACGAAAGAGGGAGACAAAGATTACATTGCCCGTGTGTCGCTTTCACCTACCATGGATCTTGAACATCATAAAAAAGTATTTTTAGACTTTGTAGCAAGTATTTAATTCTGGATGAAGCGGCAGGTTTTCATTGAGAAAATTACTTGAAATATCCATTTCCAATATGTATTTGCTCAAGAAAGCCTACCTTCATCAGTTCATTAAAACAACAAAATGATTACTAAGTTTATCGTCCTAGCAATTTATGTAGCTATGCTATTTTTAATCGGAATTATTGCCTCCAAAAGAGTCAAAAGCATGAGCGATTATTATTTAGGAGGAAAGAAAATGGGCTTTTGGGCGGTGGCTTTTTCTGCTAGAGCCACAGGTGAATCGGGTTGGCTTTTAATTGGTTTAACAGATGGGCGCAATGGCGGGTTACTCCGCCTATTGGGTAGTTCTTGGAGAGTTACTGGGGGTATTTATTTCTTGGCAATTTATGGCCAAACTGTTTAAAAGAAGATCTGACAAATACAACGCAATCACCATCCCAGACTACCTTCAAAGTCATTTTAAATCTTCCACCAATACGCTTCGAATTATAGCAGCCTCTACCTTAGTGGTTTTTGTGGTTATTTATGTTGCCTCCCAAATGGATATAACTGGAGTTGCATTCGAATCCATGCTAAATGTGGACTATAAAATTGGCGCCCTTATTGGTTTCATTATTGTCCTGGTTTATATTTTTATAGGCGGGTTTGTTGCCGCGGTTTGGTCTGATATGTTCCAAGGGATCTTGATGTTCTTTGGATTGGTTTTACTCCCCATTGTAGTGTGGTTTTCGATGGACCATGGTACCGGAATAACTGAAGGCTTAAATGCCATTGACCCAACACTAACTCAGATCATGGGGAGAAGTGACGATGGACTGAT
This sequence comes from uncultured Bacteroidia bacterium, assembly GCA_943788195.1. Classification (GTDB taxonomy): domain Bacteria; phylum Bacteroidota; class Bacteroidia; order NS11-12g; family UBA955; genus CALSPH01. The sequence continues at coordinate 718,420 of CALSPH010000001.1, read as the reverse complement.
GAACCTTTTTACCATTCTGGGCTTCTCCATGATTGGATTGGGTTTCTTAGGCTCCCCTCAGGTTTACGTTCGTTTTATGTCAATTAAAAGCGAAAAGGAGATTGATAAAGGGAAACGAGTTGCACTGCTTTTTACCCTATTAACCGATGCGGCAGCCGTAACCATTGGTATATTGGCCCGAATCTATTTCACCAAGCATGGAGATGACCCAGAAGCCCTTTTAGGCATTGGCGGGAAAAATGTGTTAAGCATGATGACCAACGAGTTTTTACCGACCATTCTAGTGGCTATTTTTATTGCTATTGTACTTTCGGCAATTATGTCGACCATTGATTCATTGCTCATACTTGCATCTAGTGCCATTACACGTGACTTCTACCAGAAAATATTCAGACCTGATTTAAAAGATAAAGATCTTACCCAATTTTCTCGAATAGTTACGGTCGTCATGGCTTTAGCCGCATTGGGCATCGCCATTCTATTATATAACTTGTATCCCGATAGGAAAGTCTTTTGGATTATGATCTTTGGCTGGTCCGGTATTGCAGCCACCTTCTGTCCTGTTATCATTCTATCTTTATTCTGGAAAGGGTATTCTGAAAAAGGAGCTATTGCTTCTATGATCACAGGTTTCGCATCAGTGATGTTTTTCAAGTTTGTGGTGTCTAATATGGATAGTGTAGGCGCTTATTTTAAAGAACTCGATGTGTTAGCGCCATCGTTTGCCCTAGCAATGATAGTTGGATTTATTGTGTCAAAAATATTTCCTTCAAAGAATGTGGTTAAAATGCCCTATCCTGAAAAATAGAGCCCCTTTATTTTGAACCTTAAACTAGCGAATACTTCCCTTCGGTTTTTTTAAAGGTAAAAAAAAGAAGTGCCGTATAAACTTGACTTCTTCAATCCCATTGGCATTGTAGAAATTTTCTAGATAATCGTTAAAGGTTTTCCGATCTTCTTTGGCAAATTCTTTTGTCATTTCAGTAATGTCAACAAACTCATAGGTCACATCCCTTTTAGGTAAAAAGAAAATTAAATTGGCAAACATATAACCAAAGCTTTTAAGCAAGGTTAGACCAAAATTTGGCTTTCTACCCAACCAAGCTGCAGACCATACGCTTCCCCAAAGTCCAGTAATCCGCACCCCTATTATTGAGGCATGGTCAGGAAACTCTTTTACCAGTTCGTAGGTTGATTTCTTATTGCGTATTTTTTCTTCGGCTTGCATTTTTATGGTTCCTGCTGGATAAATAATCACACTTCGCTCCATTTTCAATGCATGCTTGGACCCATTAATTATATCAATCAATGCATTTGAATTTCTACTTCCGCGTGTTAAATCACTCACCGCAACGGTGTGCATACTCCGCATTAAAAATCCCACAAATGGCATTTTTAAAAATCGCTCTGAAGACACCGGCACTAGATCCCAATATTTTAAGGTCATGGCGGTCAGAATTTGCGCATCTACTTGAGCCGGATGATTTGGAATCACCAGCTTTGCTCCTTCTAATTTGAATAATTCACCTCCTTTAATCGTAATTCGATACCTCCGTTTTAGGAAAAAATAAAACAGAGGTGCTAAAAGCTTATGTAGTTTCACAATTCAATACTACATAATTAATTGTATACCTTTCGAAAATTATCTAGCAAATCCAAAGACACATAAATAAAGCAAAGTAAACATATGAAGACATTAGTAGTAGGTGCGAGTGGCGCAACCGGCAGTCAGCTTGTAGAGCAACTCCTGGAGCATGGACAACAGGTAAAGGCAGTGCTGCGTTCGCCCGAAAAATTACCTGAACATTGGAAAAATAATACTCAATTGGAAATCATTCCAGCGAGCATTTTGGCATTAAGTGACCAAGAAATGCGCAACCTTGTATCGGATTGTTCTTCCGTAGCATCCTGCCTTGGTCACAATATGGACTTGAAGGGGGTCTTCGGACAACCACGCAAATTAGTTACAGATGCAACACGTAGACTTTGCAATGCAATAAAGGCCAATGAGCCTTCCACTCCCATAAAGTTTGTTTTGATGAACACCACGGGTAATTCCAATAGAGATCTAAACGAACCCATCTCGTTTGCTCAAAAATGTGTGATTGGATTGCTTCGATTGCTCTTACCACCTCATGTAGATAATGAAGCTGCTGCTGACTACCTGCGCTGTGAGGTTGGTCAAAAGAATTCCTTCATTGAATGGACCGCTGTGCGACCAGACGGCTTATCTGATGAAGATGCGGTTACAGACTACACTATACACCCTTCACCTACGCGAAGTGCTATTTTCAATGCTGGTAAAATCAGCCGAATAAATGTTGGTCACTTTATGGCCAAACTGATTACAGATGTCAATCTTTGGAATAAATGGAAAGGACAGATGCCGGTAATCTATAGCGTATAAAGCAATTATAAGTCGAACTAATCCATAAATTAGCACTATCTTCGGTAAGGTATAACACAAAATAGGAATTGATTGATGAAGGAAAAAATCACTCCCCCATTATGTATACCATGTCAATGCATTTTATTAAAAAACTAAACTATGGATATAGGACCTAAAAGTAAAGACCGAATAGAACCACATGACGCAGCCTACAATCCAATGGATAAGATTTTCCGTTTGATTATGGGTGAATTCCCCTCCATTTCCAATTCTTGGCCAGGCGAATACGGGGAAGCAAGTTTAGCGAACATTGAAAAAGCACAAGAAGTGAAATATGCAGAATATTTCAAACATGTTGGCTTAAAGGAAAATGCCGGAATGAAACTATATGAAATTGGACCGGGTTGGGGGCCTTTTTCAGATTACTGCAGAGCAAGAGGAGTGGATGTTACTTCCGTTTGTCCTGGCGAGGCTCAATATAACTACTTGAAAAAATCTGGGCACAATGTACATCGTGCAGTTTGGCAAGAATTTACACCAGAAAATGGGCCCTTTGATGCCATCGTATCCATGGGCTCTCCGGAACATTTCGTTTCTCCCAAGGAGTATATCAATGGAGAACAAGACAAGATTTACCAGAATTTCTTTGACTATTGCCACAAACTACTTAAACCTGGAGGTCGAATCGGAGGGCAGTTTATGACCTTCAATGGGAAAGAGTGCGACCCATTGAAATTGCAAGTAGAAAAAGAAGGCACAGACGATGAGACGCAGAAAAACTATCACATTGGATTATTGCTATATCGGTATCCAGATGCATGGCTACCCAGAGATGCAAAGCATTTTATCTCTTGCGCAAGTCCAGAAACATTTAAGACGATTAAGATTGTGGATGGAAGAAAACACTATGTATGGACTATGCGTGGTTGGAAAAAGCACTTCAATAGAATTACACCCATTTCCAAATGGTTCAAGGTAGTTGGATTGGTAATTCATGGCATGTTCGATAAGGATTTCGGATATTGGGCTAAGGCGTTCTGGAAGCAATCCAATCGTTTGTGCTTTGAAAAAGGTTGGATGGGTCATGAGTTTTTCTTTGTCGAGAAAAAATAGTTTGATTTTGTAATTGGGTATAAATAATTAGACCCCACGCGAAAAATATAGTGATGATTATTATAATGTGGTATATAGTAGTACCTTTGCCGCTTATTAAAATCAATAATTATGAGTAACGGTACAGTAAAATTTTTTAACAACGCCAAAGGTTTTGGATTTATTACACCTGATGATGGTGGCAAAGATGTGTTTGTACATCAAAATGGATTAACAGACGAGATTTCTGAAGGAGATAAAGTAAGTTATGAAGTAGAAGAAAGTCCAAAAGGCTTGAATGCAATAAATGTCAAAGTAGATTAATACATAAACTTTATATCATCCATGCATTGTATAAGCCTGTCAATTTTGATGGGCTTATACAATTTTACAAAATATTGCTCCCTAATTTAGGGAGTTTTATTGCTTAAAAGCAAAACATAAAAATACCCCGTTTTCTATTTCACGAATGAAAAAAAACATACTAGGAATTCAAGCAAACTTTTTAGACTTAAATGGTACGACCAATGAAAGTAGCGTATCTTTAGTGCAAGATGGAACACTTACCACTTGCATAGCTCAAGAACGTTTGTCTCGAAAAAAATTAGATGGACATTTTCCTAAAGATGCAATTGAAGCAGTACTAAAAAACGAAAATTTAACTGCCCAAGATATTGATGTAATTGCAGTTCCTTTTTCACATCCGACCACATCTAACTATTCTTATTTGAAAAGTGCTTGGAAAGCATATTTTGATACCGGAGTATTTCTTACACGTAAAATCAAAAACTTTTCCTGGTATACCCTCTACAATGCGCTTAAATCTCCAAAAAACTTCTCGTACAATCTAAACGGTAAAGAATTCAGACTAGAACTGTATGATCATCATAAGTGCCATGCGGCAGGCGCCTATTATTGCTCCCCGTTTGATGAAGCGCTGGTTGTAACGCTTGACGGCGGTGGAGACGGATTGGATGGAAGTGTATACATTGGTAAAGGCACCAAACTAACTGAGGTGTTCACTGTACCTCATTTTCAATCCCCTGGAACCATGTATAGCGCTATTACTAGCGATTTAGGCTTTAAAAGACATCGACATGAAGGCAAGATTACTGGACTTGCTGCATATGGCAATAGCGATCTAAAAAGACTTGGGTTGGAGAACTTAATTAAGTTCGACCACAAAAAACTTAGGTTTGTAAGCAAACCCATTGCCGCACATCACGCAAACCAAGATTTAAGTAATAAATCAAAATTCTTTTACCCCTTATTAGATAAGTTCCCGAGGGAAGATTTGGCCGCAGCAGCCCAAAAAATGCTGGAAGACGGTGTGGTAGAAATGGTAAAAGCTGGCTTGAAAAAAGCCGAAAAAATGGGTCACAAACTAAACAAGGTTTGTTTAGCAGGTGGTGTTTTTGCGAATGTAAAAGCCAATCAGCGCATCCATGAAATACCTGGAGTAGAAAACATCTTTGTTTATCCTGCAATGGGTGATGATGGATTATCCGGAGGTGCAGCTTTATTAGCGTACTATAACCAACCAGAGGTTAAAGACAAGAAAAGCTCTGAAATTAAAGATATAAATAAAGGTCTCGAGTTTAGTAATGATGAAATCAAAATTGCTTTAGAAAAGGCAAACATCCAATTCGAATATTTTGAAGATGTCGAAAAACAAATTGCCACCATCTTAAATGAGGGCAAAGTAGTGGGACGTTTTAATGGAAGAATGGAATACGGGCCTAGATCCTTGGGAAATCGCTCTATTATAGGATCTCCATTTGATCCAAGCATCAACAATTGGTTAAATAAAAAACTTAAAAGAACAGAGTTTATGCCTTTTGCACCAAGCATTAATGTGGAGCATGCTGGTACATACTTTGAAAACTATTCAAATGAACATATTGCCGCTGAATTCATGACCGTTACCTACAATGTAAAGGAAGAAATGAAGGAGAAAATACCTGCCGTGGTTCACATTGATGGAACGGCACGTCCTCAAGTTGTAAAAGCAGATATAAACCCTTCCTATCATAGAATTATCGATGAGTTTTACAAGTTATCAGGGGTTCCGGTTGTATTGAATACCAGTTTTAATGTGCACGAACAACCTATTGTTTGTTCACCTGAAGATGCAATCGCTGGATTTCAAGAAGGCAAATTAGATGTACTTGCCATCGGTAACTATATCTGCAGATAAGTTAACACACAGCATTAAGCGTTTATTATTCAACGTTCTTTGCCGTAATCCGCTATTAAACAATGGACAGCAACAAAGAACAAAATCAATTGAGCCCAGCGCAAATTGAGCAATGCATTGCCATTTTGGAAACATTAAATGGTGACACCAATCAAATCTTTGAGATTCCAAAAGAACGCAGAATAGAACTGCTTAAGCAAGCAGGACTGCTATCTCGTCCCCAAAGAAACGAGTTTAGAAAACGAAAAAATAGCGCTAAAAAGATTAGCAAAAGAAAGGCTGCCGAAAGAGACAAACATGCCCGCAATAAAACGGGGATCCGAAGTGCACGAGAAGCTTCGGTATTTGTTGCACCTAAAATGATAGGCCCGAGTGCCGAAAATGCAGCAGGAGCTGTTAAAACATCCGTAGCACCTAGAAATTGCTATGTATGCAAAGAAACATTTACCACATTGCACCATTTCTATGATACCATGTGTGCAACCTGTGGCGACTTTAACTACGCCAAGCGTTTTCAAACAGCAGACCTTAAAGGACAAGTAGCCTTAGTTACGGGCTCACGCCTAAAAATAGGTTATCACATTACCTTGATGATGTTGCGCGCTGGTGCTACCGTAATTGCAACGACTCGTTTCCCTGTAGATTCTGCTTCTCGATATGCCAAAGAAGAAGATTTTGAACAATGGGGCCATCGGCTCAAAATACATGGTTTAGATCTACGGCATATCCCCAGCGTAGAAATATTTTGCAATTATATCGAACAGCAGTACGACCGATTAGATGTACTGATCAATAATGCGGCTCAGACGGTTAGACGTCCTGCTGGGTTTTATCAGCATTTATTAGCCATGGAGGAAAGCAGCATCTCCGACCTAACACCCCATGTAAAAAATCTATTGTCCGACCACGAAGCGTGCTTACAAGCATTAGGGGTCATTAGCGCTGAGGTGCAAAAGCATGATAAAAATTTACCGGTATCCTGGCATGGAAAGCAAGTGGGCATCGGCCTGAGTGCTTCGGCTAAATTATCTCAAATTGCTTATTCCATTGATCATTCGTTAACCACTTCAGAAGTGTTTCCTACCGGAAAAATGGATGCAGACCTGCAACAAGTGGACTTACGCAAGACCAACAGTTGGCGGTTAAAATTAGGTGAGATTCATACCAACGAAATGCTTGAAGTGCAGTTGGTTAATTCGGTCGCTCCTTTTGTCCTTTGTAATCGCTTAGTGAATTTGATGAAAAAGGAAAACACAGGAATGAAACATATCATTAATGTTTCGGCCATGGAAGGTAAATTCCATAAATACCACAAAGAATCGCGCCATCCGCATACAAATATGGCGAAAGCTGCATTAAACATGATGACCCTTACCTCATCTGCAGATTTTGCCAAATACGGAATTTATACCAATGCCGTAGATACTGGATGGGTAACCGATGAAGACCCCATTGAGTTGGCCAAAAAGAAAGCAGAAGTGCATGATTTTCAGCCCCCATTGGACATCGTAGATGGAGCTGCCCGGGTGATGGACCCCTTGTTTGATGGAATTAACACCGGAAAACACTGGTGTGGTAAATTTCTAAAAGACTATCGACCGATTAGTTGGTAATATTTTGCTATTCTCGTAAGAGGACTATCCTATCAAGTAAAATATGGAAGGAGCATATTATAAAACCAAAGAATCCGTCAATGAGTACATCAAATTAGCCAAAGGCGTTGATGGGAAAGATCTGATTGAAAAACTGGCAGAAGTTCTACCTTCCAATTCCACTGTTCTTGAAATTGGCTCAGGACCAGGTTCAGATTGGAAAATCCTAAACAAGACCTATGATGTTATTGGGTCGGACAATTCAACTGAATTCCTGATTCATCTAAAGTCAACACATCCCAGGGGAGAATTTCTTGAATTGGATGCGGTTTCGCTAAAAACGGATCGGAAATTTGATGGTATTTATTCAAATAAGGTAATGCATCACTTAACAGATGACCAAATGAGGGAATCCATTCAACGACAACTTGAGTTGCTCCATCCAAAAGGCATCATTTGTCATTCTTTTTGGAAAGGCGAAGGCTCAGAAATTTTCAAAGGGCTCTTTGTAAATTTCCACGAGGTGAATAACATTAAGGCTTTTTATGAAGCAAATTTCGAAATCATATCCATTGCATATTACAATGAATTTGAGGATGGGGATTCGATTCTACTCATCGCAAGAAAGAAATAACACCCATACACTTTCCGTTTAGTGCATTAAAATACCTAATTTCGAAATGTTAAGAGCATGCACTTAACGAAACAATCAAATAGATCATGAGTATACTAAAAGACCTTCCTGAATTGATCAAAGCAGAAGTAATCTCGCAAGATACTGCAGACCGCATTGAGGGGTATTATAAAAACAAAGGGGGGGGCATCCACCAACCGAATTGTGATTGTTTTTGGCCTCTTTGGTGCGATTCTCGTTGGCCTTGGACTCATACTCATAATAGCGCATAATTGGGATAACCTTTCCCGTTTCACCAAAACCATTGTGGCTTTTGTGCCACTGGTTGCTGGTCAGTTACTTTGTGCATTCGCCCTACTAAAAAAATCGGTCAGCGTTTCATGGCGAGAAAGTGCTGCTGCATTCCTGTTCTTTGCGATCGGGTCTAGCATATCCATGATCAGCCAGATTTATAACATCCCGGGAAATATAAGTTCATTCATACTTACTTGGATGCTGCTTGCCCTTCCGTTGATCTATCTGATGAAATCTTCGATTATATCCATTTTCTACCTCATAGGCATTACGTATTACGCATGCGAAGTAGGCTATTTCTCCCATTTCTTTAGCTCTTCTGACACCCCATACGTGTTTTGGGTGCTCATATTACTCGCATTACCTCATTACTACTTGTTGCTTAAGCATAAGCCAAACAGCAATTTTACGGCATTCCATAATTGGATCATTCCGGTATCCGTTGCCATTGTGCTTGGAACGGTAATCCGAGATACCCATGAATTTATGTCGATTACGTATTTCAGTCTATTTGGGGTCCTTTATTTAATAGGGCACCACCCGATCTTTACTCAACAAAAACTCAGGAATAATGGATACAAAATTTTAGGTGCCTTAGGAACTATTGTGCTCATGCTCGCATTTAGTTTTGATTGGTTTTGGGAAGATTTACGCAGTAACCCTCCTCAACTTAAAGAAGTCTTTACATCACTTGATTATTTACCCACTATTATACTCACCCTCTTGGCATTCATCCTATTGTATCTGAATATCAAGAGCAAACCCATTAAGGAAATAAAGCCTCTGGAGCCCTTTTTTATCCTATTCATTATCACCTTCATTATTGGGTTGAACTTTTCGTTTGTGGTGGTGCTTATGAATTTCTTTGTTCTGGCAACCGGCATTTTAACCATTCGGGAGGGAGCAAATCAAAATCACCTGGGTATCCTTAATTACGGGCTACTTATTATCACTGCATTGGTCATATGCCGGTTCTTTGATTCCAATATCAGTTTTGTAATAAGGGGATTACTCTTTGTTACTGTGGGTGTGGGCTTTTTTGCCACTAACTATTGGATGCTTAAAAAAAGAAAGAAAGATGAATCGTAAAACAATACTCTGGGTCGCATTTATAGTGGTTGCATTGGTGCAATTATACGTTCCTGCTCAAATGATTTGGGAAAGTGAAGGGGTCATTGCAGCAGGAACCGCATATAAATTCAATACAGCACCTGTAGATCCTACGGATCCATTTAGAGGAAAATACATCACCTTGAATTACTCTGACAATTCAATTAAAATTGAAAATGCAGATGATTGGCAAAATGGCGAGCAGGTATATGTTACCCTATTTGTGGACGCGGAGGGTTTTGCTCAAATCAAATCGGTTTCAAGAGAAATGCCAACTACGGACGCTGACTTTCTTAAAACCAAGATTGATTACGTTTCCTATGAAGGAGGCAGTGAGGATAAACTAATCATAGATTATCCTTTTAATCGATTCTATATGGAAGAATCCAAGGCCTATGACGCTGAGTTGGAATACCGGAAAACCGAAATGGACACGAGTAGTAACACCTATGCATTGGTGTATATCAAGAATGGCAGAGCCGTACTCAAGGATGTGTTAGTGAATGGCGAGCCGATTCAAGAATTGGTGGAAAGCAAGCAATCCAAGCATGAAGAGAATTAGCATTTAAGGTGATCTAATGCACAATCAACTTAACCGTTTGGTGCATCTTTTCCCCTTTTACTATGAGCAAGTAGGTGCCTTTGGGCAAATCGCTCGCATCTATGGTTGATGTTATTGAATTGTTTTGTGCAAAGACTTTTCGCGTAAGCAACGTTCTTCCAAACACATCATGCATGGTAAACATCACTTCCTCATGTACCTCGTCTAGCGATATCGTAAAATGCCTTGTACTTGGATTCGGGTGCACCTTCAGGTTCGTGTTGCCTAAGCGGTTTATTGAGGTGTTATCATAGATCTCCACTTGAATGGTATCATAACTCTCGCAATCAAAACCATTGGTGACAATTACAGAATATACATGGACGCCAATGGCTAAGGTCTCGTCAATGTCTATGTAGGTTTTGGCAGAACCATCAGACCAGAGATAGCTGTCATACCCCAAATCCGCTTGTATCCGTAAAGGGTGATTTTTGAGCACCACCGATCCAATTGCCGTATCTCTTCCTAAGTATACGCTGGGTCTTGGGTTGGTAGACACCTTAATCATCCCTGAATTTACACATCCGTTCATTCCAGTGACCTGCACCGAATAGGTCCCCGAGTCTTGCACCGCGTAAATGGCATTTTTACTGTTGTCTTGCCATAGATAGGTTGCTCCACTATTCAGTGCATCCAAGGCCAATGTAGTACCATCACAAATGGTGGTATCTACACCTAAATTCACCATAGGGATTGCTCCTTTTGCTATATAGATGGTATCTCGCGCACTGCAGTTTTTGGCATTGGTTAGCTTCACCCAATAGGTCCCGCTGTCGGTTACCGTAAATTTTGGACTTGGGTAATTATTTTGCCATTGATAGGTATGTCCGCTTAGCGTGGCATCCAAGATTATACTGCTCCCATCGCAAAACATTGTATCCGTGCCGAGTGTAAAAACGGGTACTTCATTCACTGAAACGGTCGTGGTATCCGAAGCTTCACACCCAGCTGTATCTTCCACAGTTACAAAATAAACCCCTGCATCCAGGACCAATAAACTTGACTGTGTACTCATATCATTCCACTGGTAACTGGCAAAGTTTAGTCCGGCATTCAAGGCAAGACTATCTCCTCTGCAGAGTTCTAATTGTGGACTTAAGTTCAGGTTAATGGCGTTGAAGTAACTCACCGCAATGGTATCCGATGTAGTACATCCATAGCCCGTATTCACATGCACATGATACGAGCCCGGAGCACGCACATCAAATGTTTTGTTGGTGCTGTTATCTTGCCATTGATACGTTCCTGCAGAAATGGTATTGCCGAGGGTAAGGCTTATATCAGCACATAAGGTAGTGTCCGCTCCTAAATTTACATCCGCTGGGTTGGATGCAATGACGTGAACGGTATCATACAAATTGCAGCCATACGCATCGGTTGCTTTGACCCAATATGCTGTAGTTCCCAGGGCAATATTCGCTGCACTCAACTTTAAGATTTGATAAGTAGAATTATCCGACCATAAATAGGTGGTGCTTGACAATCCCTTGGCATCAATATTTAGCGAATCCCCTTTACAAATACCAATGGTATCTGCTAGGTTTGTGAATACATGTAAACTGGTAGCAGCAATGCTAAAATTGCCCGTATCATTACTCAAATCTTGATCTGCACGTAAATTAAAATACACTTTTATGCCATAAAGCCCGGCAGTACTTAAATCTGCAGAAACAGCGAAAGTATGCAAGGCTGAATCACCTGGACCAATAGACCCTGTGTGGGTTTCATTTACAGCCGCTGTGCCATTAAAAATTAGCGTTAGAGGTATATTACTTACACTGTATGGACCTTCGTTTTTAATCCAAATCGAAATAGGCACAGAAAATGATAATTTAACACAATGCATAGGCGAAGCCAAGGAACCCATGGCAATATCTGTGCGCGCATTGAACTCATTCACTCCAATATCTGGATTGGGGTTTTTCCGATTCGCACCATCAATATCTGTGGTTACTTCACTTACATAAGTCCCTCGATCATCTAAGGCAGCATTGGAGGAATCTACCCGTAAATCGGTGGTAGAAACAAAATTTGGGTTAACCGTAACAGCATTGGAATCTTGAAGACTGGCCGATTGATAGGCTGCCAGGGCAGTATGCGTGGTGCCTTTCCACCAAACCCTGAACCCATTTGAATTGTAATGATTGTTATAATCAATCGAAGCTGTGTATAAACCATGAACCCTTAGAAGCTCCCCTCCCGAAATCGCATTGCTCAGGTTGTTATTTTTTACATCCGTATTTCCTGTGGCGCTCAAGGCATCTAGCCATAGGCTTTTAACACCCCCGCCTGAGGCCATGTGTACGGTATTATTGTAGATTTTGAGGTAGTTCACATGTTTGATGTAAATACCGGTAACGTTACTCGTTTGGCTTCCATGATATCGCACCATATTATTAGCTATCAAACATTGATTCGTCCAAGATGAACCACCTGAACCCGGTGCACCCGCCACTTGAATTACGCGGGTATGATTCACCTGACTGCCTAGCGCCACATTATTACTCAAAATAGAAACATTTGTACCCGTAGGCCACATGGTTATGGCACTTCTTGCACCTGCAATAGAAGAAGATATTTCATTCCCTTTTACTAGAATCGTTTTGGTGCTGGATAACGACATTCCCAAGAACCCAAAACCGATGATGCTGTTTTCTTCAATTTTGAAGTCATTGACCACACTTAAGTCGCCATGCAAGCGTATACCGATATATCCACCCGCAATACTATCATTCAAGATGTTTAAACCCTTTGTCTCCGATGTGCCCGTGCCATCATTGGCTGCATAGTTGGCAATACCTGTATTGGCATAGGTTGCACTGGTACTGGGCAAATCAATAAAACAATGCTGAATGGTGATGCTATCTGCTTGTCCATAAAGATTAAACCCGATTCCGTAATTCCCTAAGGCACGCACTTGCAAACTATCAAAAATAATATGACTGGTGCCATTTACACTCACCACCGCCCGATTTGCAGTAGTTGGCGTGTATTGCAGGACCGTTTCATTTCCCTTGCCCACAAAGGTCAGGGTTTTCGTGCTGCTTAACCCAGCTATCGCTGCGATGTTGATTTGCTCGGTGAAAGTTCCCGTATCAATCCGTATAATAACTGCTGCACTCACCCCTTTCAACTCCAATGAATCAATACATTCCGAAACACTGGCAAAGTCATCCCCAATATTACTGCCTACGGTATAGGTTCCAGAAAGGGGGCTCTGTGCTTTGGCTTGATTGGAACTCAATATTCCGATCCAAAGGATTATTAAAATGCGTAGTATTTGTTTATTCATAAGGCTCTATTTGGGAACGAATGGGTAAAGTTAGCATATTTTTTGATTTTTAATCATCATTTCATGCCCCAAACAGCCCCGTTTATCTTGTAATAAGCTATTTTTCTGTTTTTGGCTCAACTCTTGCAAGGGGCAAGGTGTCGGACAATTTTAACCGGCAACATTAAAACAATATAATATGACAAAAGTAAAATTTTTCAACGAAACCAAAGGATTTGGTTTCATTCAAGAAGAAGAAACAAACACAGAGCACTTTGTGCACGCATCCGGACTGATCGATCAAATTCGTGAAGACGATGACGTTGAGTTTGAATTAGCAGAAGGCAAAAAAGGATTGAATGCAGTAAACGTTAAAATCGTTCACTAAATATAATTTATTACTATTAAAAAAAGCCTGTCGAAACACAGGCTTTTTTTGGTTTTGAAATGTATCAAAGCATGTTTGCCCAAGCAAAAGGGTGAAGCGAAATACTAAACATATTAAAAAGCAATCCTACGCTTTTTGATTCGTAACTTTGCACCTTAGCATAAAAGCAAAGCAGTAGCATCATGAGTAAAGCGATTAAAGGGAAAAAGAAAAATACATATGAATCACTTCGCGCGGAGTTTTACTCGGGTAAGGTGAAGCCCACATTAACTAAAATCATTGCCGAATTAGCAAACGATGCTAAAAACATAAAACTCGTTCTTTTAGCTTGTCAGTGCTTGCAAAGAACAAAGAATATACAAGACTTGACTGTATACGCTGACCTTGCCATTCAATTGGATGCTGAAAATGCCGCAGGATATTATTACAAGGGAATAGCATTACAGCATACCAAAGGAAAAGAGCAAGAAGCGCTAAAAAACCTGAACATGGCATTAACGCTAAATCCAGACCACACTGTTTACCTTAAAACCAAAGCCATTACGCATCTTGTTCTTTTCAAAGATTTACATTTGCCCATACAGCTCGCTAAAAAACACGGAGCTAAGGCAGAGGAGATTCTATTAAAAATCATTGAACTAATCGAGCAAAAGGAAAAACCGGATTATGTAGAATTGCTGACCTTGGGTGATGTGTTTTTGATGATTAATAAAGGCATCAATGCCAAGATGAATTTTAGTAGAGCGGAAAATGTGTATTTGAGTTCAGCAGCAACCAAACAAGATAAAAATAGCTATAAAGACATCCTAAAAGCGCAAGTGGCCTGTGCGAAGTTCTTGGATAAAATCATTGAAGAGTAAGTTGTTTTGAACACGTAGAATGCAAAAAAGGATTGAATGCGTAAACGTTCAAATCGCTCAAAAAAATAGTTTGCTAATATTAAAGAGGTGCCTATCTAGCGACAGGCCTTTTTTGTTTACCCATGTTCTCAGCATTCAAGGTATATGCCCCACATCAAAGCGGAATAAACAAGGAGGATATTATAAAATAGTTGTACTTATTTTTTGTTGCAATCTTTACTAATACTGTGATTAGCTATTAGTCGTTCCGAACCGTTAAGAACGATTAATTTTTCAACGAGTATAATTTTATCATTGAATTTCGCTATCTTAGAAGTGAAGTATTGCACCCATGAGCATCAAACTGTTAAACACACAGGGCAGTGTAGGTATAAGAAGAGTTCTATTCAAAAAAATGAATGTTATTTTGCTATATTTGAGGAAATTAAGAATAATAAAATCTATGAAGAAGCTTTTGAATGGCGTTTTGAATTTCCTGAAGTTTTAGATGATAACGGAGACTTTGTTGGGTTTGATGCAATAATTGGAAATCCACCTTATGTTGCAGTTAGTGGTATTCCAAAAGACCAACGAGAATATATATTCTCGTTTTATAAAAATGCTTCTAGCAGAATAGACCTTTTCGGTTTGTTTACAGAATTTGGGTTATCTCTACTATCGTCAAAGGGTTTACTAACATATATAATACCAATGCAATTACTGAAAAATTCAGCTTTTGCAAAAATTCGAGAAAACCTAATTACTAATTCTTCAATACATAAGATTAATTATGTTGGTTCTGATGTTTTTGAAGATGCAAGTAATGATACTATCATCATAGAATACGAAAAAGAAAAACCAAAAGAAAACCATAACATTGAAATTTCAATTTCTAGCAATAATAGTATAGAACTAATTACAAATGAGCAATTTTTAACAAAGCAAAGCTTGTTTGAAAAAGATGGTTTTGAAATTTCATTAAGCTCAAATGAGGAATTGAAAATTTGCGAGAAACTTATGAAAAGTTCAGAAAGTCTTTTATCAGCACATTTCAATATATATCAAGGTATAGTTTCAGGCTTAAATGGTGCTTTTATTTTTGATTCGGAATTGCCTGAAAGTATAGACAGCAGTAATCTCAAGCCATATTTACTCGGTTCTGATTTTAAAAAGTACTCAATTAATGATTCATCTAAAAAACAAATACTTTATTTGAATAAGCATATAGAGATTGAAAGTTTTCCAAATACAAAAGAATGGCTAATTCCTTTTAAAGAAAGATTAGAAAAAAGGCGTGAAGTAAAAAAGGGTGTAATTCCTTGGTATTCTCTTCAATGGCCCAGAGATAAAGAACAGTTTGAACAGCCTAAAATATTATTTCAGAAAATAAGAAATCAAACTTTACATAAGCGGTTAGTTGGAACTTTAGACACATCAAACTATTATTTAGGAGATGGAGTAATATTTTTAACATCAAAATCCGAAGAAATAAACGAGCTGAAACTAGCATTGGCTTTATTGAATTCAGAATTGTACAATTTTTATTTTAGAAAGAACTTTTTAGATGTGAACTTGAAAATAATGTATTTAGACAAAACACCTTATTTATCATTAAAACAAGCAGAGAAAGTTATCGAACTCGTTGATAAAATCATTGAGATTAAAAAACATAATTCCGAAGGCAATATTGCAGAATTTGAATCTGAAATAAACAATATAATTTACAAGGAACTTAATTTTAATAAAGAGGAAATTGAATTAATTGAAAAATAATTAGCCAACGCTAAAAGCCATACACATTTGCAATTCGCTCATGCCAACGCTACGCCAAAAATTACAAAAGAGTATGTCTTTGCCAACGCTACAAACAGAACGGAAAATAAAGTACGAAAACACAACAATGTATATAAAAAATAGGCGAAACAGTAATAAATTCAAGGATTTGGGCTCGTATCAAACTTTGTGCTTAACCGAAAGTTTTGTGCTTCGCAATCGCCTACTTTTCATATACTAAACGTTGTACATAAGCAAAAAAAGTCGAATCAGACACTATAAATCAGTAAACAGAATATTATGAAATATTTAATAATTACAATACTCTTAACTATATCAATCAATGTTGCGGCTCAAAATGAGGTGTCAGATACCTTGATTAATGAGGTGTCAGATACTTTTAATGGTAAGGTAGAAGGGAAGGATATTTTCGTCCGGATTTATAATTTGGAAGGCAAAAAAATACAGAAAGGAAGGATAAAGTCAGTTTCTAAAACATCAATAGAATTACAAGAATTACCTTCAGGAAATTTTATATCAATACCCTATAATGAAATAGGAAAAATTAAAACAAAGCGTTCTGGTGGAAATTCTATTGCAAAAGGTGCAGTAATTGGAGGAGCCTCAGGTGCACTTATAGGCTTCTCTCAGGGTGATGGTGTATTCGGTGTTTTTACTGCAATTGACTATGCAATTGTGGGCTTAGTTACCGGCAGTGTAATGGGTGCTACAGTAGGAGGAATTACGACTATTTTTAAAAAATCGGAACTTTACATAATTGACGGAAATGAAATAAAGTTCAAAGATTTTAAAGAAAAACTAAGATAAAAGCCAAATGCACAACAATGTGTATAGTGCATAGCACCCTGCGGGATGCTACGCTTCATATACTAAACGTTATAAAACATAGCCAAACGGCCCAACCAACCCTACAACAATCCTTTCAACTCCTTCTTCTCCACCTGCCACCAGCCGAATAGATATAGGATGGAAAGTGACCCGGCTAATCCATATTTTAATGCATTGCTCCATTCAAACACTTGGTCTGCCCACATATAGCCAGCCACCAAAATGGCTGCGCTACTGATAATGAGTGCTATCCGTTTCATGGGGTACGGCACCTTAAAGTACTTTTGGCCCCATTTGTAATTCAATACCGTCATGCCTCCGTAGCAGGCCAATGTTGCCATAGCACTGGCCACAATGTCATAAATGGGTATGAAGATGATATTAATAATCAAGGTGATGGCTGCACCAAACACGGCAATCCATGCGCCTTTTTTGGTTTTTTCTTCGGCTTTATACCAGATGCTCAAGTTATAATGCATACCCAAAAACACATTGGCCAACAACAGCACAGGCACAATTAATAGTCCCGTTGGGTGTTCGAAAAACTCCGCTTTGCGGATGAGCAGTTTTGCAATCGGTTCTGCAAATAAGGAGGTAAGCAAGAACACAATCACCGTGGCATAGACAAAGTATTTCAGAATTACCGCATACACTTTTTCCTTGTTTTCACTTTCCAATTGGGCAAAAAAGAAGGGCTCCGCTCCCATCCGAAAGGCTTGAATCATTAAGGTGATTACAATGCTCAGTTTATAAAATGCATTGTAGATCCCCGTTTGGTATGCGCCATCCACCAACATCCTGCGCAAAAGGGTACGATCGATGGTTTCGTTGATGATCCCTGCCATTCCAACAAATAATAAGGGCCAGGTATAGTTCAATATTTTTTTGGCAATGGCTGTATCGAAACTGAACTTCAGTTTGAGAATCGTAGGCAGTACCCAAAGATATACCCATACGCTGCTCACGCAATTGGCGATAAACACATAATCAATCAATTTAGTGGCATCATAGCTCACGAATGAGAGGTATTCATATCCATTGGTCAAGAACCAAGGATTGAGTGCGATGAGGTACACATTGAGGAATACACTGATCAATATCCCAGATACCCGGATGAGCGTGAATTTCCAGATCTTTTCTACCTTTCGATAGTATGCCAATGGAATGGCAGACATGGCATCAAAAGCCAGTACAATACCCATATACAAGATATATTGCCCTTGTCCTGCATAGTCGATTAATGCAGCCAACGGTTCCCTGAAAAACAATGCTAGTCCAAGAAATACCACTGAACTGATATGCAACAGGCTAATGGATGTTCCAAAAACCGGTGCAAGTTGATTCTTTTTTCGGGTAAAATTAAAAAAGGTGGTCTCCATCCCGTAGGTAACAATCACCATAAAAAAGGCAATGATGGCGTAGATATCTCCGATGACTCCATAGTCTTCAATGGATAAATAACGCGTATGAATGGGAACCAATAAAAAATTAATAAACCGCGCAACAATAGTCAGCAATCCATAGACGGCCGTTTGACCTGCTAATTTTTTAAATAGATTCATTTTGCTTTACAATATTAGCCATTGCCGCAGGGAACCTATCCACATTATAGATGAGTGGTGTTTACTAGAGGATTTATGCGGGATCATCTTAAATAATTGGGTTCATAGCAATTAACGTTTACAAATCCGTAATTTTGCCCTGTGATTGAACAATATCTTAAGGTACTAAACACGGACTTAAAGTTTTACAAGGACTCCATCAAAGAAGTTTCTACTGAAATTCGCAAAGAAGGGTTTTCGAAATACCCCATTTTTGTGGCTTCTGTATTTCACAATGAATTGGGCGAGCTTATTTTGGATGGGCAAGAAATGGGTAGAACCTACAGTATTATGGCAACCACATTGGAAGATCTAACCAAAAAAGAGATTATTCCTGAAGATAAAGCTGCATTTTTTAAGGAATCCTACAAAAACCCGGATGAATTTGCCTGCGTGCTTATGCTGACCACGAAAACCCAGCAATTTGTATTTTATCCATTCAATGCAGTAACCACCGAACCCAGTAATGGATAAAGTTGCGGTTGTAATATTAAATTATAACACGGCCCAACTTCTGGAACAACTCCTGCCTGCTTTAGAAGCAAGCACCTATACCCATGCAGAATTTATTGTGGCAGATAATGGCTCATCCGATACATCGGAAGCCGTTGTTGCAAAGTTCTCTAAAACCCGTTGGTTGCCTTTAGATCAAAATTACGGATATGCCGAAGGGTACAATCGTGCCTTGGAAGGATTGGATTGCAAATACGCAGTACTGCTCAATTCAGATGTAGAAGTTACTCCAGGTTGGATTGAGCCTTTGGTTGATTTTGCCAAGAAAAATCCTGAATATGTTGCCTTGCAACCCAAAATAAAAAGCTTTCATCAGAAGGGCCATTTTGAATATGCAGGAGCAGCGGGTGGTTTTATGGATACCTTGGGTTATCCTTTTTGCCGAGGCCGTATTTTTGATGAGTTGGAAGAAGACAAAGGACAATATAATGAACCCATTGATATCTTTTGGGCCAGCGGTGCCGCATTATTTATTGAATTAAAGGCCTATCAAGAAGCGGGTGGTTTAGATGGAAAACTCTTCGCCCATATGGAGGAAATCGACTTATGTTGGCGCTTGCAATTGATGGGTAAGAAAATAGCCTGCGTTCCACAAAGTGAAGTATACCATATTGGAGGGGGCACCTTGTCAGCTCAAAACGCCAAAAAGACATTCCTCAATTTTAGAAACTCTTTGGTGCTTTTAGCCCGTTATAACACAGGTTTTACGGCCGTATGTAAAGTATTATTGCGAATGGTTATGGATTTTCCAGCGGCTTTGTTATTCCTGTCCAAAGGAAAGATAAAAGACGTTTGGGCCATTGTGAAAGCACATTGGCACTTTTTATTCCGCTTGAGTTATTGGCTGAAGAAAAAACCCTTTAACAATGTTAACGCAAAACCAGACGGACTGATCTCCGGTTCGATAGTCTGGTTGCACTATGCCAAAGGCATTAAAAAATTCTCTTCGCTTAAGAAGTTTTAGATTCCACAATTTTCTTTAGTTCGTGTGCAGGCACTACCCCACTCTGCCGCCATTTAATTTGCCCAGCTTGGTACAAAATCAAAGTAGGCACACCTTGCACTTGCAGTTGCCCAGCAATGCCGGGATTTTTATCGACATCTATTTTTATGATTTTTAACCCATCTCCTAATGCTGACTTCAGCTCAGATAGAATGGGTGGCATCATTTTACAAGGCCCGCACCATTCGGCATGGAAGTCGACTAAAACGGGAGTTTGTCCGTTGATTAATGTTTGAAATGCGTTGTTCAAAATCTATAACTTACTATCGAGGCCTAACCAACCGCCTCCATTATACACATGCTCAAAACCATTGGCCAATAATACTTTACGCGCATTCGCACTGCGTACGCCTGAGGCACAACAGGTGATGATCACCTTCTTCTTATCCAAACGTATAAGACTGGATTGCAACGTTTGTAATGGAATATTCTTAGAGCCCTCAATATGGCCAAACCCAAATTCCTGTGGTGTGCGCACATCAACTATTTGTGCACCCTCCTGCACCATTGCGGCATAATTTACTGTGGGCTGTTTTTTAAATAACCCTATTAATCCTGATATCATTTTACTATTTATTTAGCTTACCTGTTGCACAGCTATACAGGCTCTTAACTTTATGTATTGCATTATGATCTGCACCTACTTCTGGATAACCCATTTTATTGAGCGATTCAAGCAATAATTCGCGTGAAACGCTATCCTCTGCATCAATAGTCACTTCAGATTTTTCCAAATCCACGGATACTTGATGTACGCCTTCTTTTTTAGATAACGCTTTAGTTATCGTGTTTATACATCCTTCGCAATTGAGGTTTATGATGTTGATTTGATGCTTATTATTCATTTGTATCTTTTATTTTATTGCATTTATGAGCTCACTAAGTTCACTTCTTTTTCCCTTTAAACATACTAAACAAAAGACCACCCATTACCGAACCATATAAGGTGCTATTTACGGGTTTGGACGTAATCAAGCATGAACCATCTGCACAGCCCACATTAACATAATACAGATAACATGCAACTGCTCCAACTCCCGCACCAATAATCCATAAATAGGAGCGCTTGAACATTATTAATCCTTTTTCTTGGTACTAAACCCGAACAAGCTATACAGCGGGCAAAAATTGATAAATGAAGTCACTGCAAAAACAGCAGCTATCACAAATAACACAATGGCCAGCGTTCCTGAAATTACCTCGGTGTAATACAAAATGACAATAACCAATGCGGCAATGAGCCGAATAAGCTTGTCCATGTTTCCCATATTCTTTTTCATAGTTATAACGTTTCTACGAAGTTAATGGTTGGCAAATGAAAGAAGTGCAACCTAGGTTACAATAGCGTGATACTGCCACGCCCAATTTCGATCAGGTTCTTTTGCTCCATCTGTTTCAATATTCTGGAAACCACTACACGCGCGGTACCCAACTCATTGGCGATTTGTTCATGGGTGATTTTTAAGATGGATTGGCCCGTCAGATGTACTTTGGTGGTTATAAAACCCAAAATGCGTTCATCCATGCGTTTAAATGCAACCGCATTCACCATATCCAACAATTCCTCAAATCGTTTATGATAGAGCTTAAATATATAATTAACCCATTCGGGATATTCTTTGATCAACAATTCAACCTTATCTAAGGGAATAAACAAAATTTCGGTAGGTTCTTCTGCAACTGCACTCACCCTGCTCGCATCCCCATGGATTCCTCCTAAAAAAGACATGACACAACTCTCCCCAGCATTGATGTAGTACAGCAGTATTTCATGCGCATCTTCATCGGTTTGCATCACTCGAATCAAACCATGCACAACAATAGGAATGGCCTTGATGAAGGCATTTTCAGTCAGAATGACTTCTTCTGTTTCGAAGGTTTTTACGAACCCGAAACTGCGTAATTTTTCTTGGAGCCTTGGAGAAGTGTTAAATGCAGAAACGTCTATATTCACGCTGCAAAGTTAGCCATAAATTGTTAGGGTTTGAGTGCTTGATATGCCTTCCAATCTGCATAATTCCATTCCCAATAATTGCGTTGTTCGAAATCCTCATTAAAAAGAGCAATCTTTTCATTAATCCGCTCATTATATGTAGTTTCAATATAATATTGGTGTATCTCATTATCCACCCCATTGACCATTTTTTCCTTGTTTTCTAATAGAATGGGCAGGCATTTTTCATCCCTATTCATCAGCCAGCTGCGGTGTAAAAAAGCTTTGCCTGCATGATCAAAGTTATACGTGCAAATGGTCTTGTCCCAATCAACAGAGGAAATCATTAATAAAAGCGCCATGGCCACAAAAGATGAATGTTTCAGTAAATAATAGCGTGTTTTAGTACGGTAAATCATCACGCCTATAAGACACAGTAGAACAAAAACGAAACTCAGAAAAAAGAACAATCCAATACGTAAATACGCCAAATTGAAATAAGTCACATAATGCCAGTTTCTGAGTAAAACACTCAGTACAAGAAACGCATTTTGAGCCAGCCAGATATAACTCAGGGTTTTAAGCCAGGGTGATTTATAAAAATTAAGGTTTCTGCGAAATGCAAACAGCACCAAAACAATAGAAAGTACAATACTGAGCAACAGCATATAGGTTCCATTGTGTACATATTCCTTTAAGAACTGCCCATCAAATGAAAAGCCCAGCCATACATTGAGTAGATCATCTACATTGAGCATTACAAGCAACAGATTAAGAAGTAGAAACATAAACAACTGTGCTTTGTATTCTTTCTGAAGATCCATATTTTTAAAACGGTTCATACGCGTTTTAGTCCGCTGTAAATTCATCTTTTTATGAATATCTGCGGACAATATCAGTGCCTTTAATTTGGGGAATAGGAACCCAAACACAATGCTGAGACCCAATAAAAAAAGTAAGATAAACTTGAGGTTAAAGATATTTGGTAACCAACTAAAGATGTCACTTAAATAAGCCGCAAATTGCTGCATATTTTTTGCAAAACTCGAACTTGCTCGGGTATACAAAGTGAAAAAAACCATGGCAATTACAAATGGCACTACATATATCCCCAATGATTTTAAATTCATTTTCTTGCGTTTGTCTGTTTTGATTTCAACCTTTCTAAAATGAATCAGTCCTGTGCACATGGATACCAACCCAGACCAAAATGCCCAAAGGGGCTGAACCCAATACGAGGAGGTAACATAACCGCAAAAAATAGCTGTAAAAATAAAATGAATTCCAATGGCTATGTTGCTGGCGTATAAGGTTACAAAAACAGCAGTGGCCAGCCAACTCATTAGCACAAATGTTTTAACCCAGTTCAGTTTTTCAAAAAATTTGCTTCTGGTAACGACCAAGGCAACCACTAATGCCAAGTCAATAATCAATACATTAATCCCGAATGCGCTTTCATAAAAAGCTGTCGCAAATAAGGGGGCAAATAGTAGAGCTGGAAGTATTTTTTTCATGAAGTCACTGTGTCAATGAACAACAAGATTAACTAGCCCTCCTTTAAAATGTTGTGTATTTTAGATAAAAGCGATGATTTGACGAGAAAGGAGGCCAAAATTAGACCAAATATGCGCTAAGCTCTATTGGATTACATTAAGCCTTTGAGCAATCCTGGGGCCATTGGACCAAACTTATCTTTAAAGATTTCCGCTGCCTTAACTTGGCTTTCTTCAAACGCACGGTTGCTGGCAAGTACAATTAAATCTTGCAGCTCCGTTTTATCCATGATTGCAAGGCTATCCACATTAATCTGAACATCCAAAACCCTTCGTGTACCGTCACATTTCACGGTTACTTCACCTGCTGTACCATGTGCAAAGATTTCTTCAAGCAATAACTTTGCTTCTTCCATCTGCTCTTTCATCTTAAGAATATTTCCGAACATTTCTTTAGGGATTATTAATTAAACTTGTCTTTGTATTTCGCGCTCAAATCGTTCACAATCTGCTTTACTTCTTGCTCGCGTTCCTTGTTACACACCATCACAATTCCATTGCTCTTAACCACAATCATATTGTCTACTCCATTGACAACCAGAGGTTTGCCATCGTCATTGTAAATTAAATTCCCAGAACTGTTATATACCTCAATGGATTTGCCTAAAATGGCATTCTCATTGCTTGTTTTGGGCGAGTTCTCGTATAAGCTTAACCAAGTGCCCAAATCAGACCATGGAAAACTCCCTGGACTTAAATACACATGCTTGGAATGTTCCAATATTCCATAGTCAATAGATATACTGCGACATTGCGGATAGATCTCATTAATCCGAGCGTCTTCGTCTTTGGTACCCCCATTTTCCTTTCAAGTGTCCAAATAAGGAACTTATTTCAGGAAGGTGCTTTTCAAATTCATCAATAATCGTTTGGGTGTTCCAAACAAAAATACCTGCATTCCAAACAAAATCAGCGCTCTTAACCAGCTCTTCAGCCATTTCTTTATTGGGCTTTTCTACAAAAGTTTTAACTTGATAAATTTCATTTGCTACAGGCATATCCAAATATTGGATATAGCCATATCCTGTATCAGGGCGTGTTGGTGTAATCCCAATCGTAACCAATGCTTTGTCTTTCTCCACGAAATCCATTGCATTTTTTATCGTGGCTAAAAAAACATCCTGATCCGTAATCAGATGATCACTAGGACTAACAACCACATTTGATTTGCCAAATAAGTTGTGAATTTTGTAGCAGCCATATGCAATTGCTGCGGCTGTATTCTTTCCAACAGGCTCTCCTAGAATATTATCAGCTGGCAACTTGGGTAAATGTTCTGCTACTAAATCGGTATAAGCTGAATTGGTAACCACAAAAATATTTTCATCTTTAAAAGTCTTTTTAAACCGATCATAAGTAAGTTGCAATAGCGATTTCCCCGTACCCATAAAGTCCATGAATTGTTTCGGCCGCTCAGTGCGACTCGCTGGCCAAAACCGTGACCCAATTCCACCTGCCATGATAAGTACGAAGTTTTTGTCCATTATAAAATTCCCTCTTTATTTAAATCGTGAATATGAATGATACCGCAATAGGTATTGGATTTATCCATTACAATCAATTGTGAAATGTTATGTGCCTTGAATTTTTCGATGCAATTCACCGCTAATTCTGTGTTCAACATCGTTTGAGGAGAATTTCCCATGATATCTTTAGCTTCCAATTGATAAATATCAGCTTGTTTTTGCAATGCCCTTCGAATGTCCCCATCGGTTATGATACCCACCAGTTTATCTCCATCCAAAACCGCACTAGCACCTAGCCGTTTGCTACTGATTTCATTCAACACATCAATCAATTTGTCCGATTTTTGAACAGCCGGTTTTTCATGTCGATCACATAAATCTTGGACTGTAGTGTACATCTTTTTACCCAAATTACCTCCTGGATGATATTTGGAAAAATCGCTGCTGCTGAAATTCCTGCATTTAATCAAACATACGGCTAAGGCATCTCCCATCACCATTTGAGCTGTGGTGCTGCTAGTGGGTGCCAAGTTATTTGGGCAAGCCTCTTGTGCTATTTTACAACTCACCACGATATCACTTTTCTCTGCTAAAAATGAAGTGTCATTCCCAGTAAAGCCAATGAGTGCATTGCCAAAACTTTTAATCAATGGAACCAAAGCCTTTATTTCTGGTGTGTTTCCACTGTTGCTCAGCACAATCACCACATCTTTCTTTTGAATCATTCCTAAATCGCCATGTACTGCATCTGCCGCATGCATGTATATAGCTGGTGTTCCTGTGCTATTTAATGTCGCAACAATTTTCTGGGCTATGATGGCACTTTTGCCAATACCGGAGATTACCACTCGTGCATTACTTTGCAATATACATTCCACTGCTTCAACAATTCCTTGATCTAAATTGTCATGCAAGGCTTGTAAATTTTCAATCTCAATTTGCAAGGTTTCCTGTGCTGTTTTTTTTATATCTATGGTCTGTGTTTTCAAAAGAAACACAAAGGTAATAAAGTATTGAGACTATCAAGTTAAGCGCAACTATATTCGATATTAATAGTAAATTGCCCTACCATTTAACCTGATGAGTACAATTGATTTAAGCATGTATCCAAATCCTCCCAATGGGTTCAAACGTATTTGTATTGAGCTGGAACCCAAGGACAACGAAGAATTTTGTAAAATAGAATTGATTCCTGGAAAAAAAATGAAGGTAGACTGCAATCAGCATCGTTTGGCAGGTGAACTCCTTCAAAAATCCATTCAAGGTTGGGGGTATTCCTATTATTATTTCGAGACAAAAGGTTTAATTATGAGCACGCAAATGGCCTGTCCGGAAGAGGAGTTGCAAGAGAAATTTATTGCGTCTGAATCGAAGATAATGCGATATAACAGTACGTTGCCCATAATACTCATCATTCCCGCAGGTTACGACATACAATACCGTATTTGGAATGGCCAGGAAAAAACCAATGAAGCGGTAGAAGGGTAATTAGAAACGGTACATCAGTTAATCTTAATGCTGCATTCTTAAATTTAAAATACCTTTGCTCCATGCCCAAAACGCAATCGTTTACCCGCCTACTTGAAGTAATGGATGACCTTCGGGAAAAATGTCCCTGGGATAAAAAGCAAACCTTTGAGTCGCTTAGATATTTGACCATTGAGGAAACCTACGAACTTTCTGAGGCCATTCAAGAAATGGAACCTGAGGAAATCAAAAAAGAGTTGGGGGATGTGTTATTGCATATTGTCTTTTATGCACGAATTGCATCAGAAAAAGGCTGGTTCGATATTAAAGACGTGATGGATAGTTTAGTAGAAAAGTTAATCCATCGCCATCCACATATTTATGGTGATGTGGTGGCCGAAGATGAAGAAACCGTGAAACAGAACTGGGAACTGATTAAACTCAAAGAAAAAGGGAACAAAGGTTTACTGGATGGCGTGCCCAAGGGATTGCCCAGTATGGTAAAAGCAGCTCGGATGCAAGAGAAAGTATCCCAAGTGGGTTTTGATTGGGAAAACAAACAACAAGTTTGGGCCAAAGTAGAAGAAGAACTGGACGAGTTTAAAACTGCAGACACCCAAGAACGGAAATCGCAAGAACTCGGTGATCTTTTTTTTGCCTTAATCAATTATGCCCGTTTTGAGGGAATAAACCCAGATGATGCGCTGGAATACACCAATAAAAAATTCAAGAACCGATTTCAATTTATCGAACAACGCGCCAAAGAAAACAATGAAACCCTAAGTGAACTTACTTTAACAGAAATGGATGCGTATTGGGAGGAGAGCAAATCGATCAATAAATAAATTAGAAGAACACTCCCAATTTAAACATCATATTAAAAGGGGCCTGAGGATATACATTCACAAAGCTGGTATACGTCCCTTGATCATTGATACTATACGCCCATCCATTATTTTCATACAAACTATTCGTCACATTATAGAAAAATGCACTGAATTGAATTGGCGTATTTCTTCGGGATATGCGTCTTAGATTGGAATGAAATTTCAATATGATATCCGTTGTATTATAAGGGTCTAAACTTTTCTCTTTTAAACCGGTGTTATCTAAATATTGACGTCCAACCATTTTGTTTTGGATCAATAGCGTAAGATTTCTTCTAATTTTATAGCTGATGCTTAAGCCAGAATTCAATGAAGGCGAATAAGCCAAAGTAGCGTTTGGTCGACTGATGAGTGTATCGAAAACAAAATTTTCATTAATCACATCCTCTTTATAATCCATTAAACGATTTTGGCTGAGGGTTACATTTCCACCCACTTCCCATTTTCGATTAATTTTATATTGCCCAACCAGTTCAATCCCTGTTCGATAGCTTCTGCCCACATTCTCACGCAATGGGGTTCCTACGTTATTTAATTCACCGGTTAACACCAATTGGTTTAAGTAATACATCATAAAGTAATTGGTAATAATCGCCCATTTCTGATGCAAATACGACCGGCCAATTTCTAGATTAATCAATTTCTCTGCTTGGGGTGTTTGCGCTTGATTTAAATAATCAGTTCGGCTGGGTTCACGATTGGCCATGCCCACAAATACATCCCATGAAGTGGAAATCGCCTTTTGTCTGCCTTGAATAGACAAACCTACTTTTGGATTTAAAAACCAGAAATTTTCACTGAAATCGATCGCAGACTGATTGTCATCCACTCCAATACCACTATAATTTACGCCACGCAATTGCACATCGCCAAACACCTTATACCGATGGCCGCCTCTCAAAAAACTATGCGCCACTTTCACATAGTTATTCCACTCATTTTTGGTGGCATCCGAATCGTAATAGCGCTGTGTAAAATCAACTTGGGTGCCTCGATCTGCCCGTACAATTTTTCCAAAATGATTGCCAAAATAAGAATGAACCCCTCCGCCAATATTCCATGAAGTTTTGGGTGTATTCACGGTAACCGAATAAACTGCACCCATAAAATCATTTAGTAACCATAGCTGGCGTACTAAGTCGGTGGTGTCATTGGGTAAATTATAGTTTTGCAAAAACTGCCCCGACTGATATTCTTCATAATAACCCGCTCCTTTGGTATAATGAACCCCCACGGATGTGGCAATGCGCAAGTCGGGCTCACTTAATATGGATCGATCTACAAAAAATTGATAATGCGACTGTCCGTAATTATCCGTTTGGTTTGGATAGAACTGGGTTTGTCCATTATTATCGATGTATTCACCCGCAGAATTATAGGTTCGATTGGATTTCAGTGATGTCTTAGGCAAACCATACCATGCTTGATATGTTTTTTCGCTTCCTTTCAAATGAATAAAACGGAGTTTTGTGTTTTTAACGGTATAGGCCAAATTGACTTGCACGGATTGCAAGGATGAACTGGCCCGATCGACATAGCCATCACTTTGCACATTGGAAATACGCACACCACCAGATAGTCCATTGGTTGAAGCGGTATTTGCACTGAATGTTGTACGCAAGGTATTAAAACTCCCGTAGGCTATTTCGGCTTTGCTCAATTCGTTTGCAGGGTCAATGGTTTCCAAACTTACCGTACCTCCAAAAGAAGCTGCACCATTGGTGGAACTGCCCACCCCTCGGGTTATTTGAATATTATTCAAACCGGAGGCAAGGTCTGGCGTATTCACCCACCAAACGCCTTGTGATTCAGCATCATTCATAGGAATACCATTCAGAGTAACATTTATTCGTGTGGCGTCTGTCCCCCGTATTCGAATTCCTGAATACCCCACACCATTTCCCGCATCGGTTGTAGTGGTTATTGAAGGTTGGTATTTGAGCAACAAAGGTAAATCCACTGCTGAATTTTGAGTGGCTATTTGTTTGCTCTGTATCTTGGTTTGACTTGGGTTATGATTCAAGGCGCGAACCGTGGTTAAAACTAAAGGTTTAATGGTCTGCACCGCTCCAGAATTAAAGAGGGTAATTAATTTAAACGTGCTGTCTTTTAAATTGATCTGAATATTTTCATATTGAGTATGTTCAATGGCAAGTTTGCAAGGCAACTCCATTGTTACGAGCGAAAAACTTCCATCTGCCAATGTCTGAGCAAATTTCCGCTTCACTTGATTCTTTTCAATCCACTCAGTATAGATAGTAGCGCCATTTATGCCTTCGTTGTTTACGTCAGCCACAATTCCCTGAATCGTAATTTGCCCTGCAAGGGGAAGTATTAGTATGCTTAAAAAAAAAGTTAAAATGTACCTCATAATATTTCATAAAAATGTGCCGTAACCAATGATACCGAAAATAAGCAGAGAATTAAACACCCAACGCAAGCATTACCTTGTTCTGGTTATCGGGTATATTCTCAGCCAAACATAATTAGCACCCCGGTTAAGGCTTCAAAGGTAACAATTTATTTATTACATTTGTTCGTGCAACATAATCTAGGCGACTTACGTCTTTGTTCTATGAAGAAATTTCTTCTACTCATTGTATTTGGCCTATTATCTATTATAGGAAAAGCTGACCACATCATAGGCAGTGACATTACCTATACTTGTGTTAAGGATAGTATTTTTAAAGTTATTGTTAATTTTTACCGGGATTGCAATGGGTGTTATGTGCTCGGGCAAAGCCCACGTTGCGGAACAAATGAAGATTGCAATTCAAGCCAAACTGCACCAACCAGCTTAAAAGTCACCAGCCCCGGATCATGTACTATACCAAATTTAACGATGACCCGAACGGGGATAAAAGATATTACACCCGTTTGTTCTTCTGAAAAAAGTCGTTGTGCTCAGCCTTGTGGCGGTAGTTACCCCTATGGTATTGAAAAACACACCTTCGAGGGAACATTAGATCTCAGAACTGCAATGAAAGCAGGATGTTGCAACTTTAAAGTGAGTGTTGATTTATATGTTCGTTCTGCAATCATTACAACGGGTCAGCAACAACAGAGTTTCAGTACTTTTATAGAAATGGACGCGTGTAGGGCTACATGCAATAACTCTCCTCAACTAACCAACGATCCTGTTGCCATTGCATGTTGTAACCAACCTTTCCGATTTAATAATGGAGCTACAGACATATTAGATGGTGATTCAATAAGCTATGAACTGGCACCTGCTTATCAAATTGGAGGAAATGCAACCAGTTATAACAGTGGCTTAAGCGCAACTTATCCAGTTCCAGTATATTGTAATTTTGGAGTGCCTGCTCCATGCACTGCTATCCCACAGGCAAAACCACCGGTTGGTTTTTTCTTAGATCCTATTAATGGAGATATCGTATTTACACCTGCAGGTTCATGCCCTTGGGTAGGTGTCATTGTGGTGCAAATGAATGAATGGCGAAAAGACAGCAATGGCGTTTACCAAAAAATAGGTGTAACACGTAGGGACATGCAAGTGATTGCTAAAAATTGCGGAGCCAATAATCCCCCAACTTTAGATTCAAACTTCCAATTAACGGTTTGCGCAAACAGCACGATTTGTGAAACCTATTATACCAATGATATTCGTGTAGTGCCTCCACCCCCTGCGATTGCTCCACCCCCAGATACCGTAACGCTAAGCTGGAACAAAGGAATCCCAGGTGCAACATTCAAAATTGTTGATACCAGCGCTCGTTTGCAAAGAGCGCAATTCTGCTGGACACCTACAGATGATCGTGTATCTAACTTGCCATATACGTTTACAATTACTGCCAAGGACAATAATTGCCCAGATAATGGTAGAAGTGTCCGAGGTGTTTCAGTTACCGTTAAACCGCGTCCATTTGCAGATCGATTTTACCAGATTCTTCCTTGCGGTAAACTGGTCATTCATGCTGAAGATGATCATGCCTATGCAGATAGCGCCAAGGCAGACAAAAAGTACTACGACAAAAGAACTCACCCCAATGCACCAAGTATCAGCTATATTTGGACAGGATTTGACAGTACTCGTATGGGAGCTCCTTTGTTCTCAAGTGGCAGCCAAACGGATACCATTAAATTTGAAGACGGTGGAAAAAAGCTTATAGAGCTTCTTATGATCTCTAAAAATGGGTGTACCGTTTTATATATTGATACCGTAATTATCCCTCCAGTTTTAAAGGTGAGACTTGCTTTGAATGATACATTTGTTTGTGAGAATGATAGTATATTTTTTAACCCAATGGTATTAAATGGATACCCTAGTTTTAACTATCAATGGGGTGTTCCACATGTAGTCAGTAATAAAGATAGCTTCCCATATTTCAGCATAAGTCCAACTACAGACACTTCAGTAAGTCTAAGTGTATTTGATAGTGAAGGGTGCTCGAGCCATGACACGGTTTTTATCCATTTTCAAAAACTTTCTATTCCGTACATTGGACCAGATGAACGCATCTGTACGTACGACACGTTCCAAATTGTCGTACCTTATGATAGCATGCTAACCTACCGTTGGAATGATGGACCTATTGGAGTGGATACTACCCTTACGGTAAATGTCGCTGGTCAATACTGGTTGCACACCATTGACTCCTTAGGTTGCTTTGGTAGAGATACCTTTGAACTTTTTGTGAATGATACTGTGGTTGCCTATGCTGGACCTGATGCCACCATTTGTCGCAAAGAAACCCATACCCTAGAAGGTGGCATTGAGCAAGATCTATCTAAAACACATGTGTGGAATTGGTACGACTTAACCACCAATACCCTTGTCTTCAATGATAAAGTCAATGATGTTTCTCCTTCTGATAGCACCTATTATCGTTTGCATTTAATGATTACTGATGGTGGTCAAATGTGTGAAGATGATGATACGATGTTCTTAAGAGTAAATCAACTTCCTGACTTATCTACTGTTAGAGATCCATCACCTAAATGTTTTGATGATGGCCAGTTTGACCTTGGGGCAGAATACCCCATTGGCGCCAACTTTAAATGGTCTGAAAAAGCCAATTCCAACGTTTGGTATACCATGCAGGACTCCAGAAGAGATACCATGGTAAGAAAAGGATTTGCTACACCAAACTGGTTCTACACCCAACGTTTCTTTGACGCGGATAAGAATCAAGGTTATGTACCTGACCCTAATTTTGATAAAGTGCTTATTCACGTGAAACACAACCCAACCGGATGTGAGGATAGTGTTGTCTTCAATTCTCGAATCAATCCTAATCCAACGGTTGTTTTACAAGATGTAACCCGTTGCCAAGA
This sequence comes from uncultured Bacteroidia bacterium, assembly GCA_943788195.1. Taxonomy (GTDB): domain Bacteria; phylum Bacteroidota; class Bacteroidia; order NS11-12g; family UBA955; genus CALSPH01. Next base: position 685,673 of record CALSPH010000001.1, on the reverse strand, counting down.
TGGTGGATCATTTAGAGTAAATCAGTTCTTACTTCGTGCTCCACAAAATCCAGATGCGGGTATTTATACTTGGGAGATTGACTCTGCACCAACTGGTTTAACCCAATTTGAACTCGGTCAGATTTTAGAAGACAAAAACCCAAGTCCATTCTTTTCCGACTATGTATTCAATCCAATGATTCCAGGAACCAATACAAAAGACCCTCCTAACCCGAAAAGACTCGGTACCTACAAATTGATGTTCTGTTATGAAGATGGAGCGACCAACTGTAGAACATGTGATTCCGTTTATGTGACTGTAGAAGAACTTCCAAAAATAGAGTTCACTCCTTTTGATAAGTTCTGCTATTCAGACGATACCATAAATTTAGATGATTATGTAAACCTCCCCCAAGGAAGATGGGAGCTCATCAATTTCAATGGAAATTTACCTCCTTCCCCAGCTTATAACTATGCAGTGGGCAGAATGTTAGACTCTACTCAGATCAATGTTCTTGATGTAACTACAGATGATTTTAACCCTGAAGGACAAGGTGGAACCTACTTCTGGAGATATGTAAATGTAACTACAGGTTGCCCTGTGAAAGACTCGGTAGAGATGATTGTGAGTGCACGCCCTCAACTAGCGGTAATTGATTTAGATACCATTTGCATTGATGCTGGTCTGGTTGATTTAGCTGCTCTTGTTACCACTCCGAATGCTGGCATATTTAATGCCGGTGGACCACTGACCGGTTGGTCTGGAAATGGTGTCACAGGTTCTACTTTTGACCCTGCAGCTGTGGTCACAGCTAACGTTACTGATCCGCTCTATGGTCCTTTTGTTCAAACGGTCGTATACCAACATCCCAATACGCTTTGCGTAAACAATGATTCTGTAGATGTGATGATTCAAGTAGCTCCAGTGATTAACATCACTACTCCACTGCCTGCTGAGGCCTGTGAAGGACTTGACTTTAATCTCACTGCAACAGCTGAAAGAGCGGGGGCTGGGATTTCTTGGACCACCGCTGGTGATGGTACCTTTGATGATAACGCATCGCTTACTCCGGTTTATACTCCGGGTACGGCAGATGACTTAGCCTATGGTACTACACTTACCATTACCTCTAATCAACCTGATTACCTAAGACATTGTCCGGCTGCTACTGCTGATATTAATCTTAATATTCATGCGTATCCTGACTTTGACTTTGGTGACTTTGATTCAGGGTGTACTCCAGTTACGGCTAACTTTAGCGTGGATCCTTTACGTAGACCTACTAATTATCCGGTAACCTACCTTTGGGACTTTGGAAATGGACAAACATCCACAGACTCTGCTCCTCAAAATATCATCTTTACCGGTGAGGGAACTTACAATGTCTCGGTTACTGTAACCAACACCGCGGGTGCTTGTGCTACGACAAAAGAAGATACCTTTATTCGGGTATTCCCTATTCCTGTGGCAAGCTTTACCAGTAATCCTGATTACTATACTACCGTTGCTTTACCGCGATTCCAGTTTACCAATACCTCATCCATATCCAATGGTTCTATTGATTCTTTCCTTTGGGATTTTGATGATCTAGGAGCCCGATATACTGCCCCGGATGATATCTCTAACCTAGAGAACCCTTCCTTTGCTTATGCAGATGACACCATGCAATACAACATCCGATTTACCGTTGTCTCTGATAAAGGGTGCGTGGATGATACGGTGAAGAATATTAAGATTGGACCAGACATTACCGTCTTTATCCCTACTGCATTCTCTCCAGATGGTGCAGGACCCAATAGCAATAACAATCTCTTAGTTGTGGCTCAAGGATACATCGACTACAACCTTAAAATATTCAACCGATGGGGTGAAAAACTCTTTGAATCCAAACACCCTGTTGATGAACAATGGGATGGAACCTACCAAGGTGAGCCCGTACAACAAGGCGTTTATGTGTATTATGCAGAAGTAATTGCTTTTGATGGAGAACTCTATAAATACTCCGGTACAGTAACTTTAATTAGATAGTCACAGTTTTAATGAAAACCAGAATACCTTTACTAACAACTTTTATATTCCTACTTTTTTGTTCATCAGGCTATTCAATTAGCAATTTAGCCAATTATATTTCTTATAAACATGTTAATGGCAATGCGTACCAAGTTTCACTTCACGTTTATCGAGATTGTCGCGGTATTGGTTATAACGATAGTCTGCTGATGAAAGTAGAAGGGGATAATAACTGTTTCAATGCCATTAATTTTTATGTAACACGAGACACCATTATTAACGGAACGTTTGAATGTTCATCAGGCAATAGTTGCAATATTCAGAATGGAGTAGGTAATATTGGTGTCGAAGAGCAAATTTATTCAGCTACGATTGATTTTGACAGCGCACCCTATAAGGTTGTTTTGGACAGCAATTGCTGCGACATCTATTTTGTTTACAGTGACTGTTGTAGGAGTGGAGCAGTAACAACAGGAATCACTGGTTCAGCAACAAATTATGCATATCTGAACAGATGCTATGGAAAGAGTAACATTTCTGTTAATTACAATAATAAAATTGCCCTTAATGCATATTGCAATACCACTTTTGAGTACAGTCCCTTTGCAATTGATGCAGATGGAGACTCACTGGTATTTAGCTTGGATTCACCCCTTGGCTCAAGCAGGACAAATTCAATATTATTTAACACACCTCTCAGCCCTACTATCCCTATCACTCCTGTTTGCGCAGATCTAAGTGTAGCTTGTGTGCCCGCATTTATCTCTGGATTTTACACTGGTTTCGATTTTGACAGTATCACCAATACCATCCGTTTAACACCAAAAAAGTGCACGGAGGTTTCTACATTTGTAAACCGAACCGATGAGTATCGAAAAGATACCGGAGGAATTTGGCGATTAATTGGTACGACAAGAAGAGATCAACTCATCTTTATATCTCAACTAAATAACAATATTATACCTTCATTAGAAACCAAAGAAGCCTATTATGGCTGTGTAGGCGATAGTGTAAACATTTTATTTGAAAGCAAAGACAAAGCACCAACAGGTGGTTTTAGCGACAGCACATATATCTCATGGGAGCATTCTGTAGCAAATGCGAGCTTATTTATTAACGATGTAAATGCCAAAAACCAAAAAGCCACTTTAATATGGACTCCAGCAAAATCAGATATTTTAAAAAACGATGAATATGTCCATTTGTTGGTTACAGAAAGCAATTGCAGCAGCAATACAAGCACTTCAAAATCTATTGTATTGTATGCCGTGGATAGTTTAAAATCAGATTATCGAATCATAGATCGAAAAAATGGGACACTGTTTTTAGATGCTTCTATTTCAGGAGGCTCGCCTAGGTTGGCGAATCGCATTACTTGGTCAATTGACACTTTAAGTAACTTTACAACACCAATAACTCGTACGAAAGAAGTTGATTCTATTATCCGTTTGGAACCGGGAAAATATTATGTCCGATTGCTTGTCGAGAACACCACCAATTGTGATATTAATATAATTGATTCAATTGTAATTGATCCATATTTTAGGTTCAATTTTGATGGTGTACCCACTAAAGTTTGTAAACAAAACAATCTGATCATCCGGCCTAAATTATTCACCGCCAAAAGACCTATAATTTATCAGTGGTATGTGAGTGGAAGTGCAAATCAAATCTCCAGTGACTCTTTTTTATCTGTAGAAATTAATGCAGACATTGCCTATGTCCTAAATGCAAAGGATGCAACCAATCAAACGTATTATGAAACCATTTCCATAACCGCTAAAGAGCTGCCCAACCTTAATTCTATAAAGAACCCCGAACCTCGTTGTTTTGATGAAGGCAGATTCGATTTATATGAAAATTATCCAACCGGTATTGACTTAAATCAGATCACAAAGGACTCTTCGGCAATTTGGTTTAATACAGTGGACAAACGGAGAAGCGTGATGGTAAAACAAGGTTTAGGAGCTCCGTATTGGTATCAAACAGAACGTTTTTATAATGCCAGTCTAAATAATGGTTATATCCCAGACCCCAATGTGGATACAGTCCGTGTTTATGCACAAGACCTAAACAACGGTTGTATTGACAGCGCACCGTTCTGGGTAAGAATTTATGCAAATCCGGTTATTGATCTGAATAATTTAAACCTTTGCCAAGCGACCGGATCGTTTAGACCAAATGAACTTCTTATTACAAGCCCATCTAACCCTGAAGTCGGCACACATAGCTGGTTAATTGATTCTGCACCTGCTGGATTAAACTCATTTGATCTGAGTCAAATATTAGTTGATGAAGACCCGCATCCTATAAAAACCGATTATCATTTCTATCCATTTATGAAAGGGAGTCATCCATCGAATCCAACCAATCAAACTAGATTAGGAATGTATAAATTGAAGTTTTGCTACGCAGATAGTGCAACGCATTGTCAATCTTGCGCATATTCTTATATAACTATATCGCCTACACCAAACATTGAATTTACTGCTTTTCCAAAATTATGCTATAACGACCCGATTGTTCAATTGGACTCCTATGTAAGTTTGAAAAAAGGACGCTGGGAACTAAAATATTTCAATAATGATTCTACTGGTCTCGCATTTAATGCTGCACTATCTAGAATGATGGATAGCACACAAATTGATATCAATAGCCCGGACCGTTTAGGTGGGATTTACTTCTGGCGATATGTAAACGAAAGCGAGAAATGCCCAAACCGAGACTCCTTAGAAATGATTGTAAACAAACGCCCAGGCTTACAATTGAATATCAACAAAGACTCTCTATACTTGGGTGAGACTATCCTTTTAGAAGTTAGTCAAGGAACTGGTCTAAATCTTAAATGGGAAAATGGAAATATTAGTCCAACACGATTAATACGTGAATTTGCTACACCAGAAGGGATTAATAATTTTATCATGACTGCCACCAACCCAGCTACTTCTTGCATTGCTGAAGACACTGCTATTATTACGGTCATTAAAACAAAACGCCCCACATCCGTTCAAAAATTGTCACAAATGGGGTTGTCTGTTTATCCAAACCCAACGAACGCTCTCTTGCATATCAAATCTAAGTATCCAATCCATTCGTTAAATTTAATGGACCCAACTGGAAAGCAAGTGAATCAAAAACATCCTGAAACCGGGTACAATCAAACCAACAAAAACGATACAGTATTAGATTTAACCCATTTAAAACCAGGCGTTTATTTTCTGCATGTTTCAGGCCTCATGGGTGAAGCACATTTGCAAATTTTAATCCGCAAATAATCGTCAATCAATTTGCTACCTTTGCAACCAAAAGCCAGTAATAATAGAGCATGCAATTAAGTGGACTAGAACCTCTCATACTTAGCCCCAATACAAATTTTATAAATATTGGAGAGCGAACAAATATTACAGGAAGCAAGGCATTTGCGCGTCTCATATTAAACAATGAATACGACAAAGCAGTTGAAGTAGCACGTCAGCAAGTTGAAAATGGCGCACAAATCATCGATGTAAACATGGATGAAGGCATGTTGGATGGGAAAGCTGCTATGGTAAAATTCCTTTGTTTACTAGCTGCAGAACCCGATATCTGTCGTGTTCCAGTCATGGTAGACAGCAGTAAATGGGAAATTATTGAAGCTGGATTACAATGTTTACAGGGAAAAGGAATTGTAAATTCAATAAGCCTTAAGAATGGTGAAAGTGAATTTCTCAATCAAGCTAAGTTAGTAAGGCGCTATGGTGCTGCTGTGGTTATTATGGCTTTTGATGAGCAAGGGCAAGCTGATAATTTTGAGCGCAGAATTGAAATTTGTCAACGATGCTATGATCTACTAATCGGTATCAATTTTAATCCTGAAGATATTATTTTTGATCCCAATATCCTTACAGTAGCAACGGGTATAGAAGAGCATAATAATTATGCAGTGGACTTTATTGAGGCGACCAAATGGATTAAACAGAACCTAAAAGGAACTCGGGTAAGTGGTGGGGTAAGCAACATTTCCTTTTCATTCCGAGGCAATAATACGGTACGCGAAGCCATGCACAGCGCTTTCTTGTATCATGCTATTAAAGCAGGACTGGATATGGGGATTGTGAATGCTGGTATGATTACGGTATATGATCAAATCCCAAAGGAGCTATTGACGCTCGTAGAAGATGTTTTGTTGAATCGGAACAATCACGCTACAGATAGTCTACTCATTTATGCAGAAACGGTTGAACAAACCAAAAAAGTTGTTAAAGACAAGCAGGAATGGCGCAATTTGCCAATTCGAGAAAGAATTACACACAGTTTGGTGAATGGTATCAATGAATTCATTGAAGTTGATGCTGAAGAAGCTTTTCAAGAAATTGAGTCTCCCATAGCAGTAATTGAGGGGCCTTTAATGGATGGGATGAATGTAGTAGGTGATCTTTTTGGAAGCGGTAAAATGTTTTTACCTCAAGTGGTTAAAAGTGCACGCGTAATGAAGAAAGCAGTTGCTTATTTAGAGCCATATCTGATTGAAGAAAAGGCAAGAAATAAGGATACCAGCTCTCGGCAAAAAACAGTTCTTCTGGCCACCGTAAAAGGAGATGTACATGATATCGGCAAAAATATTGTGGGTGTGGTGCTGGCATGTAATAATTACAACATTGTTGATTTGGGTGTAATGGTTCCTGCCCAAAAAATATTAGACGAAGCGATTGCGTGCAAAGCTGATATCATCGGATTAAGTGGATTGATTACACCAAGTTTAGATGAAATGGTAAATGTTGCAGCAGAAATGGAACGCAGAAATTTTGTAGTTCCCTTATTAATTGGAGGCGCTACAACAAGTAGAATACACACTGCAGTAAAAGTTCATCCTCAATATAGTGGTCCTGTTATTCACGTGCTTGATGCTAGTAAATCTGTTGCAGTAGCAAGTGGGCTCCTGCAAAAAGAAAATCAAGATTTCAAGACCAAATACAATAACGAATATTTAGATCTAGCAGAAAAACACAAGGCCCGTCAAGCAGAGAAAAACCTACTTCCCTTTGAAGAGGCTCAAGCAAATAAGCCTACCTTCTCCTATGATTATATACAACAACCCTCTTTTTTAGGTGTTAAAACCATCGAAGACTATCCTTTGGAATCATTAGTTGAAACCATTGATTGGACTCCCTTCTTTCAAACTTGGGAATTAAGTGGTAAATATCCTGACATTTTGGAAGACAATGTAGTAGGCGAACATGCTAAGCAACTGCTGGATGATGCTAAAAAAATGTTAGATAAAATCATTGATGAGCAGTGGTTAACTGCCTCCGGTGTTTTTGGAATTTTCGAGGCGAATACGAATGCGGCTGGTGATATTAAATTGACGGATGATCAAGGCAAAGACCAAACATTTATTTGCCTGAGACAACAAAGAAAGATGGGGAAGAATATATCCAACTTATCCATTGCCGATTTTGTAGCCCCAGAAAGCTCTGGCAAAAAAGATTATGTCGGATGCTTTGCAGTTACTGCTGGTTTAGGGATTGAAAAAAAGGTTGCTGAGTTTGAAGCAGATCATGATGATTATAATTCCATAATGCTCAAAGCGCTGGCAGATCGATTAGCAGAGTCATTTGCTGAAAAACTGCACCAATTGGTACGAACAGAATATTGGGGATATGCTAAGAATGAATCACTCAGCAATTCTGAACTCATAAGCGAAAAATATCAAGGAATTCGACCCGCTCCAGGTTACCCAGCATGTCCTGACCATTTAGAAAAGGAAACTATATTCTCCATTTTAGACGTAACCAATAAAATTGGCATAAGTCTAACAGAAAGTATGGCTATGTATCCAGCGGCAGCTGTCTCTGGTTATTACTTGGCCCATCCCGAAAGTAAATATTTTGGATTAGGCAAAATCGGAAACGATCAACTGTCCGAATATGTAAAACGAAAAAATATCGATTTAAAATTAGCCAAGCAATGGCTTTCTCCTATCTTGAACGATTAATTTATGCAAGGACCACTTGTATCCATAATAACCGTTTCATATAACAATGCTTCAACCATTGATGCTTGTCTTTCATCAGTAAAAGAACAATTATATGAAGCTTGCGAGCATATAATTATTGATGGAGCCAGTACCGATGGATCACAGGAAATCATTCAATCCTATCTTCCCAAGTATTTCATTAGCGAACCTGATCATGGTATTTATCATGCTATGAATAAAGGGCTCAATCAAGTACAAGGAGAATATTGTTTGTTCCTAAATGCGGATGACAAGTTTAATTCTAATCATGTAATTACCGAACTAGTCAAATCGAGTGCTAATCTAGATTTACTTTGTGCTAGCATACAGATCTTCAAAGGAAAATCCCTTTACCGAAATTACTGTGCTTCTAGGTTTAAGCCTTGGATGTTTTTATTTGGACATCAACCTCCACATCCCGGCTTCTTTTGCAAAACTTTCATTTTAAAGGAACTCAATGGTTTTAATGAATCCTATAAAATAGCAGGCGACTTTGACTTAATGCTACGTGTTTTTTCGAATCCAAATCTAAAATGGAAAACCGCTAAATTAATTGCGGTTAATATGCAACACGGTGGAGCAAGCTCTGGAAGTTTGAATAAAAAACAGTTGATGAATAAAGAAGTGAAGCATTCGCTGAAAGAGAATGGAAGGACCGCTTGGACTATCCTTATATGGGCCAAATATCTTTTTAAAGTGTTTCAAATAAAGGTTTTCTAAATGGCATGAACTGGAACCAATTCAATAATGACTAAAAAGAGGCCGTACAATTTCATGAGCTATTCATTAATTCGTTCCTCCATTAATTGATGGAAGGTTACTTTTTAACGAATTCTACCGCCAAATCTCTCAAGTTCCATCCTGAATTATAAACTGCTAAGAAGTTGTCCATATCCTTAGCCTCAAAATGCCCCATGGCCATTTTTTCGGTAACTTGAATAATCAGCTTATTCCCCTCCACTTTTGAGGCCATTTTATAAACCATCGCTTCCTTATTATCTCCTGAGCCATACGTTTTATTTGAATTTAAATCCGCCATATTGGCCAATTTATAACCTGTAGGTATTTGAATTGAAATGATTCGGGTTTTGTAATAACCAGAATATATATCTGGCGGATATTCCGCTTTTGGACTTTCTTGCAACCCTTTGGCCTCATTGATAAACCCACCAACATTTACCTGCATCGTGTTGCCTGATTTCGTAATTAACTGATCAGATACAAAGCTATAACTAAACTCAACTGGATTGTTTAAGGGTGTTTTATTTTTTTCAGCAGCATCAATACTACTATTCACAAGAATAGCATCCGCATATTTTACTTTGCTAAGTCCAGTGAAAAAATCTTCTTCACTTTCATAATTAATATCCTTAAGCGTGTTCCAATAAACTAAACCTTGCATTCCGCCTGTTTTAGAAACAATAGAAGCTTTGGCTTTATCGCCTGAGAGATTAATATCTATCGCCCGATCAAAAAAGTTAATCTTAGGATCCAAGGGAGGTATCGTTTCTATATAATGCGTTCCAGATACAAAATCATTCACCCCCATTTTCTTTGTAAACACCGCTTTTCTTTCACGGTAAACAGAAGGAATCAACTCCAGAAAGTTATAGCTATTGGTTGGTGACATGTAAGCATTATAATTAGGTAAATAAATCAATACCTCATCTAAAAAGGCATAATTATCATAGGTTTCATCAAATGGGATGTACCTTCGACTTGTAACACTTACAATTTCAAATTTTTCCCCCCAGTAATTTAGAGTCGCACAAAACAAATGCAATTTACCTGTTGTATTAGCACGCCTTTCTTTTACCACTTTTGAAAGAGGTGTTTGAAGATAACTATACTCCAATTCTTCCTTGGCCAATAACTCAAAAAGCTGAATGCGCTCCAAACCACTTTTGTTTGCCAATTCTGTTTTGTCCTTTAAATAGCTCTTAATTAATTTATCTTTATCCGGATCTGGCTTCATATAAATCTCAAAAATACTTCTAGAATAATTGCTGTATTTGTACCTTATTTTAGTCTTACTTTCAAATTCATTTTTGTAAAGGGTGAACAGGAAACCCGTTTTATTTGCGCCCGTAGCTGTTATTGGAGATTTATAAAAAGGATTTACTTTATCCATTCCAATAGTCAGGTAATTCTTGTCATCACTCTCATCCTCAATTGCTTCAGGGCATCCATTGAACCCGGAAATTTTGAAAACTAAATTATCCGAAGTTATTAAGTTGTATTCATAATTGTAAATAGGAACTTTCGATTGAATAAAATTCACCCCATAGAAGTCTCCATCATTTCTCAAATATTTCTTTTTGGTTACATAGATATATTCTAGCTGACAATTGGTATCTAATCCAGATATACTTGCATCTCCTCCAAGAAAACTCAGTAAGGCAAGGCTGTTGATGTTAAAATTACTGTAATCAAATGTTGCCGTTTCATCCTCATCTTCCTCTTCATCATTCTTGTCCAAAACATCTCCATTGGCTTTAACAATGCGGTATTGAAAAAACTCTTTAGACCCAGATTGGTATAAACTCTTAAATTCATCAACCGCTTTCTGTGAATTGATATGAATCTTCGCATGAACAGCATGAAATTTATTATAGCTATTCTCCTTCTTATTGATAAATATTTGATCACTTTCCTCATACTTTAAATAATGGTATGGAAAGTCCTTCACATCACTTGGATCTACAGAATCCATTTGGGTTTTCTTAGAAAGCTTCCAACTTTCATGATCAAATGATTGGGCTGATATTCCTGTTGTGAACACAGCTAAACAGGCTGCAAAAATTATATTTCTCATTCTTTTATTCAATTATTATTGGGTCTCCGTTGTAATAATACACCTTCTTAATTAATTTTCCATTCTTGTAAAGAAACTCCCAACCTTGTTTTTCATCATTTAAGTATTGCGATTTTCGTACTAGTTTCCCGGCATAATAAACCTTAACCGCTCCATTGGTTTCACCATAAATGTTTGGAATGATTTTCATAATCTTTCCGCGCTTATCATAAACACTATCTGTACCATTACGGTAGCCATATTTGTAAACACGAGATTCTCCGACTGTTCCTGATTTATTAAACACTTTCCACTCACCATCGTATGAGCCGTATTTAATAGTCATTATTGCTTTAGGGTTACCATTATCATAGCTATAATTTATATTAATCACAGCCTTGTCAGCCTTATTCTGCTTATCTTTAGATTCTCCATAAGAAATCAGATCGTCTTCATCATAAATAAGCACTAATACTACATTTCCATCCGGTGCATATCTAACTTGTGGCCCGTCTAGTGAGCCCTTTTTATACTCCGAGGTAAGTTTAATAGACCCATCGGGATAATAGTCGGAAACTGTGCCATCCAAATCATCATCCTTGTATTTTGCCGAATAAGTAACTTTTCCGTTGACCGGGTTATAGAACGTATTGGTTAAAATATTGCCATAATCATAGGTCTTTATGGATGTAACCTGGCCCAAAACGTTTTTAACTTCCCAGGTCTTATCTCTGCTTCCATTGATATAATTTTGAACATAGGCCTGTTTAGTTCCAGGATAAAAGACCCCTCTTCCATTCACCTCATTGTTCTTAAGCCCAGAAACAAATGTGGTATCTCCAAGTACATTTAAGGAGTAATAAATGGAGCTAATTGGAGTTACATAATGCAAGGTATCAAATGCCCTTTCTGTGCTGTCATAACTAACACGGTAGTAACTCCATTCATCCTTCATGTAATTGGACGTATTTAGTTTCCCTTTTACATCATAACTATATTGAAAGCCATAAAATTCTCCATCAATGAAGTACATCTTGTCCTTAATTAACCCATCAGGATGAAAGTTAAACCACTCCCCTACTTTTTCACCTTCTTTATAAAACCCTTCAGTACTCTTCTTGCCATTTGCATAAAAACCGATGTACTTCCCATTATAATCTCCATCTTTTGCAAAAAATTCTGAAAATTTTACTCCAGACTTGTAATACTTTGTAACCTTACCGTCCATCTTTCCATCCTTATATTCATAACTAGAAAGCAACACACCAAACTCTGAGAAAAACTCCCATTTCCCTTCTTTTTTTCCGTCCACTAATTTTCCTTTTGACTTAATGGTTCCATTCGGATGTTTAGGAGATATTTGCGTGCTCGATTTTACGGTCTTCTTGTATATTGAGTTCCCTTCGAAATCAAAATTTTCAATGGACTTAAGCACTCCATCCTCATAAACTCGCTTAGATTCTAATTTTCCATTTTTTTGATAGATTAACTGATCGCCATCTTTTTCTCCATCATTAAAGTTTTCAATTTCACTGATTTTTCCTTTATGGTAAAAATACTCTTGTTTGCCATCTTGCTCTCCTTTTGAATAATTCAAAATTGCTGAAGTTTTTCCCTCTCGGTCAAAATATTCCCATTTTCCGTCTTTTTCATTATCCTTATAAAAACCGTTCAAATAAAGTTTCCCATCCGAATAATTTTCTAGCACGGGTCCATTCTTTTCGCCATTTTTAAACTTAACATCAAAAACACCAATACCCCTATCGTTGTGATATACATATCCGGTTTGATAATCAAAGTTTTTTATATCCGCTTGCAGCTGCTTTACGCCATTTGGATGAAAGGCTGCAGTTTTGCCCATGTTTTTGGATCCTTTTGGAAGGTAATACCACTTTTTCAAAGCCCCATCTGGATAATAGATCAACAAAGAATCGATCAAAGCCAAATCTTTTATGTTACGCTCTTCAAGCATTACACCATTCTTTTCATATTCTCTGATTTGGTTCAATTCTCCATTGTTATATTCATAGGCCTCCGTAAGAACACCTAGTTTGTCAAACTCTTTCCAAGCTCCATCCTTTTTCCCAAGTTTATATCTACCTCTTGACTCCAGTTTGCCGTTATTATAGTAATACTCCCAAACGCCCTTTCTATTCTCTAACTCATCAGTCCCAGACTCGATAATCAAATCTCCAATCGCATACCAATTGAAACTATATGGGCTGAATCTTCTACTTACTTTCTGCACTTTTCCATTAAATGGCAATTTCATGTCTTCCATCGATTCACTCATGATTTTGGTAATTTGACGGTTCACTGGAAGTGCTTTTTTAGTATATTTCTTCAACATCTTAACTTGATATTTCGAGTCAAACAATAAGATAATTGACTGCTGAAAATGAGTGATATAAACCTTGTTTTTAGTAATCTCAGCAATTAAGTTACCCAATAGGTTATTGTAAACGTAGTAATCATCCTGTGTCTCTCTTGGCTTATCTGCCTTCACCAACATCTCACCCATCATTTGGCTTTGCTTGGCAAATTTATATTTTAGTTTAGACAACGTTTTGTATCTCGCATTTAATGCCACATCCCCTTGAAGTACCTGGTCAATTTCTGGGTAATAATTAAGAATATTAAAACCAGAGGATACGGGCTCAGGGATTTTAAGGTCTTCATAATCCTCTTTAGATTCTTTCTTGCCATCCCAATTAAATGGGAACAACCCTCTTTCATAAGTTCCGCTCATAATACTTTCGAATTTCTGCATCAGATTGAACGTTTTCGTCTGTTTGTAATAATCGTCAGAATTATGAAAAGTAGTAAACAAGCTCAAGTACCAAGCCATACCTGCCTGGGTATAATTACTTTGGATGGCGTTCAATTCACCCAAATTTTCCAAAACGCCTGCATGGAATGGGTTAATTCGCAACCCCTTCATACAGGTCTCATAAGCCAAGCTATCTTCTCCAAGCATTATGTAGTTCTTGCCTAAATAGTCCAGAAGGTTAACATCATCCTCAAAGCTGTTTAAGCCTTGCAACAATGCACTTACACCTTTTTTGTATTCTTTGCCATAGAAAGCTGCTTTACCAGCTTTCTTAAAAAAGCTCTCCCTATTCTTAATGGTTAAATCATTCGCGAATTGAGTTGCAACAGTTAATGCTTCATTATATTCAGAAAGCTGATAATGGGTAAGGTACAAGAGGGTTCCCGACAATTCATAAAATGAATCATTCGCGCTAAATGTTTTTAGTAAATTTTGCGCTTTGGCATAATTCCCTTCTTGATTAAACTCAAGGCTTTTTATTATTTTTTCTCTCGGTGTAACATAATCAATTTGCCCAAATGCACTTAGGCTAAAAGTCAATATGATAAGGCTAAGTGCGGCTCTAAGAGCCCGTTTTTTCATTTTATACATTCAATCGCCAAATTAAGAATTAATGGTAAGAATAAGATGTTTTACCATATTTTTTTGTAGTTTTTTTTATCTACCGGAGGATGGTAGTAATGTAGAAAATTGCCGTTCTGGTTTCGGATGGGATAAATGCCAGCATGGTACAACTGAAAAAGGAATTCCCAATCTTCATTGCCCCAAGTTTTAATCTCATCATTCAAACTAAAATTGCCGGATTGCTTAAACCCAACTAAACCTACCCCTTCTGGGTAACTCCTCGTTTCTTTTTCATCTTCACCCAACATTTGACATATTGGGTACCAAGCCCGCTTTGTGCGCACATGTTTAAAATACAATTGATAAAGATTCGCTGGTAATGCAACATCCACATCACTTATAAAAATAAAGTCAGTTTTGGCCTTTTTTAGCACCTCATTAAGATAACCACTTCTACTAAACTTAAACGGGCATGGCACTATATTGAATTGCACCTCGTGTTTGACGCAAAGCGCGGTTATTTCATCTAGCTCATTTTCCGGGCATGCTAAATATACAGTGACGCCATGCTTATCATTCAATCCCCTAAAGGAGGGTATAAACACCTTTTCCAGCATAGCCATTCGCCCTGCACATGAAATACAAATTGAGAGTTCTGCTGGTTCAAAAGACTTCGAAAAATAGCTAAGGATATAGCTATAAAACGAATTGAATTTACCCGACTTTATGGCCCAAGGAGATTTAAGCACCCACCAAAGCTTCATTCTCAAGTCTTTCAATTTCGCTTAATTTTTTGCCTGAGAAACGTATAAAAAGACTGCCAACCTTCTTTAGAAGTGAAGGTTTCTTTGAAACTACTTAACAAAGACCTGTCTTTTGCTTCGTTTAATTTTTGTTGCAACGGAGCTTCTGGGAAATGGTATTTCCCCTCTTTTTTCTTCAATCCCATCAAAGCATCGGATTGATCAAAGCTGGATTGTGCTTTTCCTTTGCGACCTAATTTTTCTTCCAATAATCCTAAATTATTGAATGCCACAAAATCTTCTGGATCCAATTCAACGGCTTTCAAGTAATCTACCACGGCAGCTTCTGTATCTCCTAAGGCATCAAGAATATAGGCCCTGCTGCTATATCTATAAGCATTGACCGGATCCAGCTCAATGGCCTGATTGAGATCTGACATACAACTGAGGTCTTTTAAATGATACTTCGCCACAGCACGAGCTCCGAGTGCGTCAGCATTATTAGGGTTGGCAGCAAGTACATCCTTCGGTATTGCCAGTGCCTCGCTAAATTGCTCTTGAGCAATTAATTGTCGAAACTCAGAAAATTGAGCATCCGTCATTATTTATATTTGGCAATAACCTTGCGTAATTGACTTTCGTTTTGATAACCCACAATGCGATGCACTTCTTGATTATTTTTGAAAAATACTAAGGTTGGCATAGCAGATATAGCATATTTAACGGAGAGCGCTTTTTCTATATCCACGTCAATAGAAAGTATTTCAACATCTCTTTTCAACTCCTTTTCAAGTTTATCAATTGAAGGTTTCATCTTAAGGCAAGGACCGCACCATGTTGCCCAGAAATCTATCATGGTCAATGTGTCATTTGCGATTGACTTAGCCACGAGTCGTTCACCTATGGTTCCTTTTTCTTGAGTTTTGGCCTTATCCGCAACCACGGGTTTGTTTGCTTTGGTCCATGCCAGTATGCCCCCGTCTAAATCAAATACTTGAGTATGTCCCTGACTTCTTAAAATCTTGGTAGCAGATGAACTTCTTGAACCCGAAAGACAGTAAACATAGACCGGTTTGCTTTTATCCAGGCTACTGATTTGTTTGCTAAAATCGTCAGCATTCACATCATAATTTACGGCATTCTCAATATGCTCACTTCGATATTCTCCTGGGGTACGCACATCAACCAACTGTATATTTCCTGCAAAAATTGCTTCTGAAAATTGGCCAACCGTAAGTACACTTTCCGAATCATTACAGGCACTTAGCGCAAAACTCGTAAGTAAAATTAGGATATAATTTTTCATATTTTTAATCAATTGGGCACAAAAATAACCTATTTCTTGTTATTGCTTAAGAAGCTATGGATGAATGCTGGAAAATTGACGTCCGCTTGATACTCTTTTTCCCATTTAGCCCTAGCTAAGGGGCGTTTTTGATTGGCGATTTCCCTATTCTGAACAATCTCATCCAATAAATTACTCACCCTTTCTATCTC
The DNA here is from genome assembly GCA_943788195.1 of uncultured Bacteroidia bacterium. Taxonomy (GTDB): domain Bacteria; phylum Bacteroidota; class Bacteroidia; order NS11-12g; family UBA955; genus CALSPH01. The sequence continues at coordinate 669,260 of CALSPH010000001.1, read as the reverse complement.
AAAATTTACCGGCAATAACCAACCACAATCATTGTCAACTATTTCTGATATTCCACCTGTATCACAGGCTATTACTGGAATACCAAAACTCATGCATTCCATTATTGAAACTGGAATTCCTTCTAATTCGCTTAAATGGATCATTAAATCATATGTAGTCCGCTTTAATTCGCGCAATAATTGATCATGTTCTATATGCCCATTACGTATTACTTTTATATTCTTCGGTAAACTTTCCCATGGCAATTCACCTCTCAATGGACCTTCGCCAAAGTGAGTCCATACTATAGGGACATTACACTGTTTTAAACAATCAATAATCAAATGTACCCTTTTAAGAGGTATTAAGCTTGAAATGCTCACAATGCTCAATGGATCAGTTAAAGAAGGAGGGGAAGCCATTCCAAAATCCTTTGTACCCAAGCGTTGAACCTGAACATCAACATTATAATCATTGTTAAAAATGTTTTTTCCAAATTCAGAAATGCTCACTAATTTATCTGGTTTATGTTTTAGCATCCAATGCCGGAAAGGAATTACTCCATCGTTTCTCTGGCGTTTATCAACGTCCCACCCATGTGCTCTTGAGACCCATGTAAAATTAAGTTTATTTTGAGCGTTCAAAATAGATAATGGCATCGCCTGGTTTTCATACCAATAAGAATATATGACCGTATCCTTTGGATCAAATGACTTGAGGGCCTCCTCCCAGGCAGATGAATCCTGTAACCACCCTACCCAGATATGAATAAACCGTTTCATATTACTCAAGTAAAATAGAGGACGACCACTCTTAAATAGTTCGGTTAACCAAGCTTTAATAAGTAAACCTTTGTTTCTCCAAAACAAGGTCCTTAATTTCATTGAATTGTATCGAAGATTGAGCATGCAAATGTTGCTCACATCGTATGGTGTAAGTTTGGTTTCATAACGTTGCACATAAATTTTACTAAAAATTTTTTCCAAGTAAGGTACCTCGACAGCCAGAAAAGGCTCTTCATATGGCCCCGGATAAGCATTCGTGCATAAAATAACGTTTTTCATGACCGCATGAATCTTATTTTGAAAAAATTAAAGATCTTAATAACCCAAAAGTAAGGTTGTATAAACACTAATTTCCAATCAATTGGCAGCTTGGATCTTCCTTGATGGTTCTCCACTATTTTTAGCACTTTCTCAACACTAGGGTGAATGGCATACTTCAATAGCCAAGTATGTCCCTTTTTTCCCATTGCCGCTAACCCCTCCCGATTACTATAATAGTACTCCAATTTATCAGAAATCTCCACAGATGATTTCACATTAATCATAGGATATAATTCAGTATACTGTTCTTTATAAAGTTCATCTATTCTAAATCCCATAAATGCCACATCGCAAACAAGAGTCTCATAAACAGCGCCATAGCTTAGCCAGCTATGCCCTAATTCACCTACACCAATATTTGCCATTTTAACAAATTGCATTAAATGTTTCCTTTGCATTTTAGGAAGCCAAAGTACTTGATGTGCTATTTGCAAATCATTTATCAGGGCCTTGCTATTTTCAACATGCTCACCATATTCCAAAAGTACTAATAATGCATTGGGGTTATCTTTAGAAAAATATGCAAACCCTCTAATTAGTATGTCATTCGCTTTATAATGAGGGTTAGACACATTATAACCCCAAGCCTGCCTGCAATGCTGAATTGTAACGAAATCAGCTTTAGAAATTTCCTTTGCAAAAGACTTTAAGTTATCAGGAATCTCTACTTTATTGTATTGACCATTTTCAACGTATAAAAACGGTAAAACTTGAATCCGCTTGCCAATTGGCTGAATTTTACTAATGCATTCTTCACTTAGATCATTGGTAGTATCCAAACTTAAATATGTTGCTTGTTTAATACCCCAAAACTGATTCCTTGCACATTTATATTTATTTATTTCCCAAACTTCTGGAAAAAAATGATTAAATTTTTTGAAAGGGTATTGAAATAAATCACTCCCAGCTGGCATATAAATATCTAACGAAATTCTTGCTTTACTTAAATAAGAGGCGCTGTAATCCGTGCCAATAAAAAAATCAAATTCTTTGAAAGTGCAACGAATTTGTTCTGGCGAGACCTGTCCAAACATGGCTTCATTCCAACCAAGTTTTACTATTTCAATTTCTACTTTATCTGTATCCGCTTCTGGTAAAAAATGCTCGTATTCTTCTAATAAAAACAGGACAGATTTGTATCCAGAGCTATTTAAATACCTGCAAATAGGAAATATCATATTATTCATGTTTCCTATGCACGCAATTTTCATAAAAAATTTTGTTAATTATTAAATGATTGTGGAAAGCAAAACTTCGAATAAAAACTTCGAGTTACATACCCTTTTTTATACAGTATATAAAACAGGGGCCTCAGTTTTTCAAAGGTGCGCTTATATGTTGGGTATGCGGTATAATGCTTTTTAGGAGCATTGATCATATCATCCCATTCTGAATCTGAAAAACCTAATCGATTTTTAACTTCTTCCATTACATCCTGATCCATCCTCTTAGGCTTTTTTATTTCAACTTCTGCTACCTCTTTACTCATTTGGCCCGATCTAATTAGCGCAGAAAATTCGCAACTTCTCAAATCAATGTCGTGAAGTAAAGCCCAATAGTTATCAGCAAAAAATGCAGACCTATTTTCCATATGGTGCCCCCCATACCATTGCCAACCATATGTTTCGGCCAGCATTTTTTTCGCTTCCTCTTTATCATAGTCCAAATAATACAAAGGTCTAAACTTTTTAATCCCATCAATGACCATCCATTTCAACCACTTCTTTAACCAGAACATGGGTAAAGTTTTGATTTTTCCATCACCGAATCGTTTATGAATTGAAGAAACGTATTTCGCATCCATATAAACCCAACCGGGTGGTGTTATACCTTCTGTTCTAAAACTATGTCCTTCCCAAATGTATTTCACTTTATGTTTAGATGCAGCCATATAATGCGTTACTGCCAATGCTAAATCTGTGGGGGCGTCACATTCTGGCACTCCAGCTAAAAGCATGGATTTAAATATCCTCTGATATTCCTGATTATCCACCACGTGCGTGTACAAGTCGATACCCAAAGGGTCCAAAACATTTTTAATGTTTTCAACTGCAATTTTAGAGTTAAAAGTATTGTCAAAATGCGCTGCTAGAATCCGTAGGCCCATTTTGTGTGCCATATGAATCATATAAGAAGAATCACATCCGCCAGAAACACCTATTACTACATCGTATTTACTGTTCTTCTGGTCCTTTTTAATTTTTACTATTTCTGCTTCCAATATAGACATACCCTCTTTACCTGTCGGGTATTGAGCGCACATATCATCATATTGGTTACAGTAATTACACAACCCATCAGCATCAAAGCTAATCATAGGTATGTTTTCATCATACAAACAACGTTTACAAACTTGCATTATATTATTTATTGTTTAATCACCAAACATTGACCAGTTGCCACATACAGAGGTGTTTCTGGCTTATTCTTAAAAAAATCATCTACTGCTATTTTTACTCCAGGACAAGATAAAAAACCGTAATCGTCAAACATCATATAAGCCCCTTTATTCATTTTTGGATAGAAATAATTACAGGCGTCTACAGTAGTTTGATAAATATCCCCATCGATATGTACAAATGCAAATTTTTCATCCGCACTGATGTTTACTGTTGTATCCGGAAAGTACCCTTTGTGAAATTCAAAACAGTCTTGGGATAAAAACTTTTTCACGTCTTGATAATCGGGTTCATCCATGTCACCCTCTTTCCAGTATGGGTCATTTTTTGCATCGGTTTTAGGCAATCCTTCAAACGTGTCAAAAAGATAAAATTTCTTGGAGTAATTTACTGCCTCACCAGCCACAAATGCTGAAGCGCCTCTGTATACACCGATTTCTGCCATACTGCCTTCCACATTTGCACTGTTCTTGGCAGTCTGATAAATCATAAAACCCCTTTTCTTGTCCAATAAACTGCGTTCTTTTGCCTGCTGATATAATGGGTAATAATCTTTGTCCTCTTCCCATGCATACCGTATGCCCTGAAAAAACTTGCCAGTAAAATTATTGATTTCGGGTAAAATACGAATCAATTTCCATTTTAAACTAGTTGGAAATAATTTAGAAACGTAATACCGAAGATTTGAAATTATATTCATTTTTTTATATGTCACAAAGATAAACCGTCCCTAAAACTAATCAATGCCTAATTACAATATAATAATCAGCGAAACTATAAGACCTTAATTCTAGAAAACAGTTTAGTTCAAAACCTTCAAAATATCCGATCGCTTTGGGAAATTTATCAAAACTCCTAATCCTTGTTTCTGATAAACACTCATACTTCCCAATGTAACCGCACTGGCTCCACCTTGCTTAACTACTGCCTCAACATGCTGTAAATTGCCCGCACCACCATTCGCTATTACCGGAATATCTACTTTATCGGTAATATTTTTGAGGACTTCTACATCCAATCCTTGCCATGTTCCTTCCCTATCTATGCTTGTAATTAACAACTCCCCAGCACCTGCTTGCTCCATTTCTTTGGCAAAAACTTCTGGTGTTTTACCAATACTCTTCTTACCTCGCTGTCCATGCACAAGAACTTTACCCCAAACATTCTTTTTGTAATCAATACTTACAATTACAGCCTGACTTCCATATATGTTAGCGATATCTTCAATCAGTTTTGGGTTGTGGATTGCCGCATTATTTAATGCTATTTTTTCAACCCCAATTTCATATATTCTTTTGGCTTGATCCAATGTTGAAATGCCCCCGCCATAAGCCAAAGGCATAAAGCACTCGCTTGCGATGTCTTCAATGAGTTTGAAATTGGGCTCCTTTTTCTTCTCGGTAGCCGTAATGTCCAAAAACACCAATTCATCCACTTCTTTATCATTGAAAATTTTGATGGCGTTAATAGGGTCGCCCACATAACCCGGTTTCTTAAATTGAACGGTTTTATACAAACCAGAATCAATCATTAGCAAACAAGGCATTACACGATTTTCTAACATTCCTTTATTTTATAAAATTACGAAAAACTTGCATGCCAAATTTATGACTCTTTTCAGGATGAAATTGCATTCCTACTCTATTCTCATATTGCAAAGCAGCGCAAAAAGATTGCCCATATTTACACGTTAATAGTATATCATTTTCCTCATTGGGCCTTATAAAATATGTATGTACAAAGTAAAAACGTGCAGGTTCTGGAAGGCCTTCCATCCACGGATGTTTCTTCTCCATATGAACTCTATTCCAACCCATATGTGGGATTTTTAAGGCTTTGTCTTCTAGACTAAACCGTTTTACTTCAGCGTTAAACCATCCCAGTCCAGGTAATTCACCTTCTTCACTGGACTTGCACATCAACTGTGCACCCAAACAAATACCCAAGATGGGTTTCTTATCCTTTAAAACAATCCTATTAAGTCCCTCTACCAAACCCTTTTCATGCAATTGTTGCATTCCATGATCAAAAGACCCTACCCCAGGTAGAATTAGTTTATCGGCTTGCCCAATCTCATTCAAGTCATCGGTAATCACCGCATTATTGCAACCCACCTTCTTGAGCATGTTTTTAACACTCCCCAAGTTTCCAAGTCCGTAATTTATAATGGCTATTTTCAGAGAAGCAAAAATAACGCAATTCAATGAACTACTCAATTACAATTTTATCTCCCAGAAATTTAGGAGTCTTATTGACCATTACGTCTAATATCGCTTTTACTTTAGCCAATTTTTCGCGTTGCATTGTCTTGAAACCATATCGCGAACCCACAGACTTTGCATTATAGCCATACGCTTCAATCCCTCTTTTACGAGCAATATAAACGGCTCTTTGGTTATGAAATTCTTGAGATATCACAATGAAACCGTTTTGTCCAAATACCTTGTTTGCTCTCACTACAGAATCATAGGTTCTGAAACCTGCATAATCTAAAATAATCTTTTCTGCTGGGATTCCCCGAGCAATTAAATCACGCTTGATGGTTCTTGGTTCATTATACGATGTGGTACCATTATCTCCGCTCACTAAAATGAATGAAACTTTCCCTGCCCTGTATAGGTCAACGGCTGCTTGTATGCGATAAGCGTAAAATTGATTAATATTTCCATTGCTCACATATTTAGAGGTTCCCAAGAGCAGGCCTACTTTTTGTTTTGGTACTTCCTTTAAATCTCCGTATAAATACTTTTGAGAACGCAGAATGACCGCTCTGTTTCCAAAATAAATTAATGCGTAGGTGAATAAAAGTGCAACTAACCCCCATTTAACAATACGCACCAGCCACTTCTTCATTTACAATAGAATATAATATGATTTTACTTTGTTTTGATAATAAGGAAGCATTTCGGCTGGCAATGTCTTTAGAATCTCTTGTTGCCGTTTCAGCTCTTCAATATAAGGTTGAAGTGAAGGCGGAACAACTCTTGGTTTTTCTTTGGCCGTCTCGCCTTGTCTTTTCTCATCCTGCTCCTGCTTGATTTCAGCCTCTTCATGCTTGCTTAAGCGTATCTCAATTTCTTTTTGTCGTTGAATGGTTTGTGCATCGAATTTTTTATTGACCAAATCCTTCTCGGTTTGTTCCATCAACTTCTGGGTCTTATTTAAGTCGCCCAAGGCACCTGTTTTGCCTTCTTCTTTTAGTTTTTGCTGGACAGCTTGTATTGCTCTACGCAAGGCTTCTTGCTGATTTGCCATCCGCACAAAATCTTCCGAAGTCATGGCTCCATTCTTTCCTGTGCCATTCTTCTTACCTTCTTTGCGCTCTTTGCCCATTTTATTCAAATCGCCCTGAAGCTCTTTCAATGTTCCCATACTTGGTGATTTCCCGCCTTTCTTTGGCTTTGCACCACTTTTACCATCTCCCATTCCAGGCTTTTTACATTGACCTACTTTTTTAGAACCGCTTTTTTGTTTCTGGTTCATTTCCATCTGCATATTTTTAAGCGACTCACTCAACATTACAGCTAAATTATTTACCGAAGTCATAACATACTGTTGATCTGCAGCGGCCATATAGGTATTCCGCTCACTAAGCCAATTCACCGTTTTTTCCATGTGGTGGTTGATCTTGCCTATTTCAGTGTTTACAAAACTCTGGATTTTAATATTTCTTTTACTTAGTGCCAGCAACGAATCTTCAATCATTTCGGCATCCCGCTTAATTTTTTGCTGTTGTTTTGCTAACTCAATAAATCGTGGTGAATACCCAGGTTGTTTTTTAAATTCCTTCATGGTGTTCTCCTGTTCATGACTTAATGCAATTAGGTTCTCTAATAATTGCCTTAAAGTTTTGTAATCCTCCGCCTCGCGCTTTTTCATTTCAGATTCCAGGTTCTGCTTCATCTTTTTGGAAAGCTGCTTCATCTTTTCCCCTGCTTGTTTCTGACTTTCTCCAGCTTTTTTGTTCTTCCCTTTATCCAGACTCTCTTTGGCTTCACCCATCTCTTGTTCTATGGATTTTTGATCCTCCTGGGTAGAGTTCAAATCCAATTTGTCCTTCAATTCCTTGTTCTTCTCTTCGATTTTATCCAAGTCTTTTTTAATCCCATCAAACTCTTTCTTCAACTCTTCCTGCTTCTTAGCCAAGGTCTCGTTGTTTTCTGCTTTCATCTTGGTTTGTGATTCTAGCTTTTCTTGCTTTTTTGCAAGCTCGTCCAACTTATCTGCAGTTTCTTCAATTTTCTTTTCAAGCTCCAGCTGTTTAAGTTGCTCCTGCAGTCGTTCGAGATCCTTAGAGACATCCTTGTCTGCCTGGTTCATCTTATCCAGCTGCTTATTGATTTGTTGCTTATTCTTATCTTTTAATAACTCCTCCAATTTTTTAAACAGTTCTTTCATTTCTTCAGACATGGTCTTCTTAAACATATCATCCAAAATCTTTTGTTTTTCCTTAACCTTAGGATTAATCTTTTTAAACTCATCTTCCCTAGTTCTAATCTTTTCTTGTTGCTGTTTAATTTGATCGACTTTCTTTTGCAAGTTTTTTTGCTTTTGCAATAGGTTATTGATTTTATTCTTCTCTTGCCAATCCATCGTTTTGGAGTCGTTCATTTTAACTTGCAACTCCTTTATCATCTTTTGAATTTCTTGGGCCTCCTTGATCGCGTTATCCATCTGTGCGACTAGGCTGGAATTGCCCTGATCACTCAAGTTTTCCAACTCCTCGGCCGTAGGAGCCTTGTATTCCATAACGGCAGATTTAGTTGATTTAGCACCATTGATACCATCGTTATCATACACTTGAAAATAGCACTTCATGGTACTGCCCAACTCAAAGTCAAGGTTGAACAAATCAAACACAAAACTAAAAACCTCGCTATTGCTTTTACCAATGGGCACTTTTATGCTTTTGAAACCTGTAGTTGCACGCGTCTTTTCATTCTCAATTTTATAATGAAAAGTGAGTCGGCTCAGACCGTAGTCATCATTTGCGGTACCCACAAAATAAAGAAGCTTGCTACTGAGCGAATCTTCTCTCTTTTCTACCATTAACACCGGGAATTTATCTTTAACCACCTCAATGCCATAGACCATTGAATCGGTCTCATTTAGGATTTTATTCCTCAGTAATACACGATAGTCCGTATTGCTTCGAATGCTACTTTGATAATAACCATTCCCCCGTTAACTTCTTTCCTCCCAAGATAAAATCCAGTTGATCGGTGTTCAAAGCCTTTAAATTCCATGTCACTTTTGTTCCTTCTGGGATAATCAGATCAGATGTGGTGTTTTTGGTCTCGCTCTTTCTACCGATATAATTTGGATAGTCCAATTCTATTTGAACTTGCGATAAGCTTGGTGCAGATATTACAGGGCACTTCAAACGTTACACTTTCAAAATCATCAGCTCTAAACTTAAGCACTTTGTTTGCCTGCAAGTTGCGCAGTTCAAAGGAGAACTTGCCTGCCACATCTGATTTCATTTTCACCCATTCATTATTCACAAAAAGGTATGCATCAGCAGGGATTTCATCCCCACCTAAACTCAAAGGATTAAGTTTAAATTATCCCCCTTTTTTAATGTTTTTGGGGTTTTAAAATGAAACAAGAATGGCGCTTTTCGCACAAACTCGCGATTATAATTAATTAATCTCTTGGACCCTTCTGTTACCATGTTTTCCTTGAAAAATAGACACTATGGCCAACAATAAAATCGCAAGGCCAGCATAACGCAACATTTTACCACTTTTCCTTTTTGTTGATTGCTAAGGTGAAATTAAACGGCTTTATTTCATCCATCTTTTGATTTACACCAGCAATCAGCAACTCATTCTCATCTGCCTTTACTGAAGCAACCGACAGTTGCATGGCATTAATAAGTTTATCCTTAATTTCTGAAAAGTGGTTGCCTATGATTCCAGCAGCTTCATCATGACTTAATCTATTCTTTGAAATCCCATAGAGTTTGAACAATGGAAAAAGTATATATCGAATTAGAATAATTGAACCCGTCAGAATAAAAGTGTAAAAAAGAAAAGTCCTAATCTCAATGGAAAAATGTCCTAGATATTCCAAATAAACAAAGACCAGAAACAAGGGGTAACAAAATAACCAAAAGCAACCCCAACCCTTTCAATATTTGATTGATATAGAACTTGCGTATAAAGCGCTCTAGGGATGATATAAGTTGGTTGGTTGCTTGCAAATCTATATAACGCAAATATATTGAATTTATTGGTTGGCAGCAGTGACATAAATCAGCCTTAGGTAATATTCCATCGAATAATTGGAAGGATTTCATTTTTCTAGAATTTCGAGAATCTGTTTTATTACCTTTGTAAGAATGAAACTCAAGAATATATTTATTTGTATTTCTTTCACTTAGTTTAGTTTGGTCTGCATGCAAGAGTCAGGATGGGCTTATCTAAAAAAGACGCTAAAGTCCGTTGAAAATGAGCGAATTGCCTCATGAAACAGATACACAACTCACTTTCTATGATTGGAACACAGGCTATTTAAAAGCCAAAACGCATTAACAAAATACTCCTAGTTGATGTATATACCGAATGGTGCGGATGGTGTAAGGTGATGGATCGAAATACATATAAAGATGCATCAATCATAAAGCAACTAAACAAAGATTTTGTATGTGTTAAGTTTAATCCAGAAATTGCTAAGAAGGATTATGTGTTTTGATACCGCTACGATTGACAATAATTTACTTCAAGGCATTTTTATTTGATCGAAGAAGCGGTGGTTATCCTACCACTACCTTTTGGATTAACCCTTCCAAAAAAGAACGTCTAGAAGTTATACCAGGATATAAAGACCCTACTGCATTTGCAGCGATACTGAACAGTCTTTCAGCAAAAAAGAATCAAATCTGCTGAATAATTGAGTCGAAGAAAACACAAGTACGGGCCATTAAGTAACTTAGAAATCACCCAATTTGCTGCCGAAGGTAAGTGCATTGCCAGGCTAGATGAGCAAGTTGTTTTTATTCCATTTACTGCCCCGGGAGATATTATTGATGCGCAAGTTACACGTAAAAAAAAGAATTATCTAGAAGCACGAGCTACGCATTTTCACCAACGGAGTGATTTAAGAATCGAGCCCAAATGCGCCCATTTTTCCGTTTGTGGAGGATGTAAATGGCAACATATTTCATATGAAGAGCAACTAATCCAAAAGGAAAAACAAGTGATTAACCAATTGGATAAAATTGGAAAAGTAACTCCCAAAAAACTGCTTCCAATCATTGGTGCCCCAAGTGAATTTGAGTATAGAAATAAAGTTGAACTCTCTTTTTGCCATGAAGGTTGGATTGAAGATGTTACAGACAAAAGTGTTCTTAAGGAACCTGCTTTGGGTTTTCATGTGCCAGGTCGGTTTGATAAGGTATTAAACGTAGAACACTGTCATTTGGTGAACCAGTCGGTAAATGATATCATTCAATATGTAGGAAAGTTCACCAAAGAACAAGAAATTGAGCACTACAACATTCGCATGCATACTGGGATTTTGCGTAATCTTATTGTGCGCACTTCTTCTTTAGGGGGATTAATGGTAATTCTTGTGATTACAGAAAAAACAGCCCTCATTGATCAGCTGCTTCAGAACTTAGATGAAAAATTCAGCGAAATCAGTAGTTTAAATTTTGTTATAAATACCAAAAAGAACGATACGATATTTGATTTAGATGTGGTTCGATATAGTGGAGATGAGCTGCTTTATGATCAGATTGGCGACCTAAAATATAAAGTACGACCCAAAAGCTTTTTTCAAACCAACAGTACCCAGGTTTTTCATTTATATGAAGCTGCACTTAAACTTGCCCAATTTAACCCAAGCGATGTGGTATATGATCTTTATACCGGAACGGGATCTATCGCCTTATTTATGGCTAAAAGTGTTCAGAAGGTCGTTGGAATTGAAATCCTGCCTCAGGCGATTGACGATGCGCGTGAAAATGCCAAAGAAAATGGCATTGATAACTGCACCTTCTTTGTGGGTGACATGAAAAAAGCCTTTACCAATGAACTTATTGCCCAAGAAGGCAAACCAGATGTGATTATGGTTGATCCGCCAAGAAATGGAATGGATAAAGAGGTGATTGAAACCTTGCTTACTGCCCTCCCAAGACAAATCATTTATATCAGTTGTAATCCGGCAACCCAAGCAAGAGACTTGGCCTTGTTATCTGAGTCGTATGAGGTAGAATTGAGCCAAGCGGTTGACATGTTCCCTCAAACCCATCATATCGAAAACATTGTATCTCTGCAACTTAAGAGGTAATTTTTCATTTTTTTTGTTAACTTTGTCTTATAATTAAGCAATTGACCCATTTGAGCTTTTTGGCGTTAGCCATGATTCTATTTAGTGGCTGTCCCTACAGCACGGACCTAGAAATGGATGGTGCTGAAAAAGTGGATGGTAAGTATATGGGCAATTTTGAAAAACAAAGTAGCTCATATTATTATGCCGTTATCTCTAAAAAATCAGAAAACGAGTACAAAATTGAAAAATTTAGAACTAAAGATGACGAACTTCGTGAAACCGGAGTTGGTAAAATTTACGATATAAAAGGCACGAAATTTTTATATGTAAAACGTGAGTCTAGCAGCAGTTCAATTTACTATAAAAAGAAAGGCTATATATATAAATTCATGCCTTCAAAAAGTGGTTATATTATGAAGCTTCAAGGCATTACTGACTACATTTCAGAAGAATTTGAATCCGCTTCAGATCTTAAAAAATATATTGAAAAACACAAAGATCTAAGCTTTTTCTACCAGAAGAGAATAGATAAATACTACAAAGCGGATGAGGAATAAAATACGCAATAGTGCGTATTGATATACCCAACGGGTTATTTGATATTTGAACCAAATAAAAAATTATATACTATGAAAAAACTTATTTACACCCTCAGTATTGTAACACTGTCATTCCTATTCATGGGTTGCCCGTACAAAACCAAGGTTAGCTTAGAGTCCGATCCAAGTGAAGCGGTTAAATCTTCTTATTTAGGATCTTACGAGAAAAAAGGTAGCACAACGTATCGTTATGTCGTTTCTAAAAAAAGCGCTAATCTATATAAGATTGAAGAAGTTAAAAACAGTGATGACAAAGTAACTTATACCTACGAAGGATATACCACGACAATTAAAGGAACTCCATTCTTAGTAACACGTAAAACACAATCAGACTTTGTCAACTCAACAGATTACGGGAAAGACAATGCAGATTATTACATTTATAAGGTGAATGCAAACTCTTCTGGTACCATTGTTAAGTTGTATGAAGTAACCGATAACATTGATGAGGAATTCGAATCTGCTGCAGAACTTAAGGCCTACATCGCCAAATACAAAGATTTGAGTTTCTTTTATGAAAAGTCAACACTTAAATACTACAAAGAGGATGAAGACGATTAATCTCATTTAATCCCAATGGTAAAACCCATTCGTCTATTGGCGGATGGGTTTTATTTTTTAGTTAGATTTGCAGACCAGAGTCTATGTTTGATTTTCTATTCTTTACCATTTGTTTTCTGATCCTACTTGGCATGGTTTGGTTCTTTTTTGGCAAGCGATTCTTTAGGAAACGCAATCGGAATGAATTGCAGAGCCATGTACTTTTGAACCGAGTGGAGAAGGTATTTAAACTGGTGTTGGCCGAAGGTTTTTTTAGTGAAATTGTTGATTTCAGGAATGAGAATAAAAAGCTATTTGGGCTTCTGTCTAGCACAAAAAAATCTTTACTCATTGTTGATGCTAAAGTGTTGATTGGTTTTGACTTTAAGAAAGTTAAACTAGAAATAGACGAACGTTCTCGGTCCATTAAATTCACCCATCTACCTGAGCCTGAAGTGCTGTCTATGGAAACAGATTTTAAATTCTATGATATCAATAATGGCATCCTCAATAAATTTAAATCTGAAGATTATACCGAAATCCTTAAAGCAGGTAAAGAACATATTAAGACGAAAGTAAATAACAGTGAATTAATCGCTGCTGCACATGCACAATTAAATGTCTTGATTGAACAAATTACCTCTGAAGGTGGTTATAAGTTAGATCAACCATCCGAAAAGAAATTACTAAAATAACATGAGCAAGAGAAATTGGGAAACCATTAAAGAATATTCCGATATCCTTTTTGAAAGCTATAACGGAATTGCTAAAATTACCATTAATCGTCCTGAGGTGCATAACGCATTTCGTCCCCAAACCAATACACAAATGATTGAGGCCATGGACATTGTACGAGAACGCCCTGATTTGCGTGTAGTTGTACTCACAGGTGCTGGAGACAAAGCGTTTTGCAGTGGCGGAGATCAAAACGTAAAAGGCGAAGGGGGTTACATTGGAGATGATGGGGTACCTCGATTAAACATTCTAGATATGCACAAACGAATTCGTTCGCTACCTAAGCCCGTTATTGCTATGGTTAATGGCTACGCTATTGGTGGTGGACATGTTCTGCATGTGGTGTGCGATTTAAGTATCGCTTCAGAAAATGCGCGTTTTGGACAAACTGGACCCAAAGTAGGAAGCTTTGATGCAGGTTTTGGAAGCAGTTATTTGGCACGACACGTAGGTCAGAAAAAAGCACGCGAGATTTGGTTCTTATGCAAGCAATATTCTTCGCATGAAGCCGAAACGATGGGATTGGTGAATAAAGTGGTGGCCCAAGATCGATTAGAAGATGAAGTAGTAGAATGGTGCGAGCTCATTTTACAACGTAGCCCCATGGCTTTGCGCATGATTAAGCGCGGTTTAAATGCAGAACTGGATGGCCAAGCAGGATTAATGGAGTTTGCAGGAGACGCTACATTGATGTTCTATATGATGGAAGAAGCCCAGGAAGGTAAAAATGCATTCCTTGAGAAACGCAAGCCGGACTTTGATCAGTTTCCTCAGTTTCCGTAGTGCGCCTTTTTAAGTGCTTTATCGAAGTACAATAGCAATTCATATAATATCCCCTATATTTGAAAAATGCCTCTTGAATTTACATATGCAGCATTAAGCCCGTTTTATATCGCGGCTATGGTAATTTATGCCATTTACTCTTTGTATAAAGCTGGTAAAAAGAAACAACAGAAAGAAGGCAAAACAGCACCTAATGAACCTCAACCAGGTAAATCCATTGAAGAGGTACTAAGAGAGCTTGAAAGCAGAATGGCAGGTACAAATGAAGCACCAGCCCCACCTATTAAGAAAGAGTCTTCTAGACGTTCCATCTCACAACCCAAGCAAGATGATACCAACAAGCCTAGAGAAAAATCTGTAGCAGAATATAAAGCCGAGAATCATTCTGGTCTTAAAAAAGAACGAGAAGCAACAGAAAAGATCTTAATGGACCATGAAAATGATCGATTAATGCACCTTGAAAGAAATGAATTGATCATTGAAAAGAATGAGCAAATAAAGGATCATTATACCGCTTCTGATATGCGTGAAGCAGTAATTCTGAGTGCTATTTTAAATCGCCCAGAATACTAATCCAATTTGGTTACTTCCAATACTTGCTTGAGCGAGTTTCCATCGCCATGCACCGCTTTGATATAAATAAAGTAGATGCCAAGCGCTGCATTTTGCCCTTCGTCATTAGTACCATCCCAGAAAAAAATTCCTTTTGTGCCGATTAAATCATTGTTCGCAAGCTGTTTTACATGCTGCCCGTTCCGATTGCGGACCTCAATATGAGCAGAATAGTTCGATTTACTTAACTGGTACTGAACTACTGCTTGAGAATATTGGTTAGATTTAGATTGAAAATATGGATTGCTCAAACTAAAAGGTTCTTCTGATTCAGAAAATACCATTACAGTGTTTACACAACCCGGACTGGCAAAGTTTTGACTTAGATTAGAACTGGACCATGCCTTTTGTGTCAAACCACTTGCTGAAGTATCCAGCTTTTCCAACGATACTCCATCCGTTGATGAAAGCAATGCACTGTGATATCGGTAGTCATACCTGACTGAATCAATTTGTGTAGTGGCAAAGTTGGTGATCCACAGATTGCCCTCTTTATCATCTAGGCTACTCCAATTATTTAGTTCTAAGGTGAGCGCTTCATCACAAACGGCATGGCACTGTTTCAAAGCCTCCACGCTTTGTGCTAAAACTAGTTTTTGTCCTGGAAATAAAAGATGGCCTGTCGAAGAAATGTTAAGCACTTCGGATTTTGTGGAAGACCCAATGCCCAAAAATGTATTTTTCAAATCAAGGATTGAATCTGTAGTATTATCTATTTCAATAAACTCACTGCAACCCGATGCAGCATTAAACATTATTTCGGTAATGCGTAAATCGCCTGAATTCGGGACACGTGGCATGTTTAATGTGAACACTTGGGCATCCACCACAACCCCTTCACAACTTGTAAACCGATTTACAGTGAATTCAGTAGCCTCGCTAATTGGAACGCTTAAATAAAGCGTAACCTCGTTGTGCTTTGCATTATCGACTCCGATTGAGTCAATCGTTATGGATGGATTAAATATATAATTATTTTTATCTGTTGCTGTTTGATAATCAATGGTTTCATTCCATCTTAGGGTAAGCTGTCTTGCGTTGCTTAAATAGATCGATTCAATTTTAGGAGATATTGCATTGCTTATGGGCCCACTTAAGCTATTGACTGTTCCTAAGCTATGTCCTGCAGATGCAATTGAAGAACTATAATTATTTTGGGTGCAACAACCCTTAACCAAATCGCGCATTTCCAAAGACCAACCGCCATCACCTTTTGCACTATTGTGCCAACCCCTCTGGTAAAGCACTTGAGTGACCAACCCATACGTAGCATGCTCTATCCGGATTAAGTCCTCCGCATCATTCAAACTGGGCATGGTTTTAAGTACTATGGTATTCAATCCTGAAAAAATATTTGTGTCTGAATCATCACATACCACCCAATAGCTTTTGGGTGGTAAAACCAGTTCTGGAAATACTTCCTTTGTACTTAAATCTGATAAAATTAAGCCTTTTGTAGAAGTGAAGTCTTCGGTTGCATTATACAATTCAAACGCTTCCGATAGCAAGCCTGAACCAATTGGCTTTGCATATATTTCAGATATGCGCAAAGATTTGTAAGTGGGTTCAACAACCCTTCGATAGGTAAATGTGCGCTGCTGTTGCAAGCTGCCATTGCCAGACAAATCCTTTAAAGTATCTATTTGAAGGGTCAATGGTTGCCCTGAAACAAACGCATCCGCAAATTGTAACTGGACCGAATCCAAGGATTGGGTTTGAATGGATATGGGATTTTCGCTGGTTTCCAGAATTATGTAATTCGATAATCGGTTGAGTATGTCGCTGGAAATTTCTTCCGAAAAAAATAAACTCACTCGATTGCTATCGAGCAATTTGAATGCAGAAATCATTGGTCTGAGGGTATCCTTTTGAATGGATGCTGCCCTGAAATAATCAAAATAATGATCCTTAAAAAAGGATGCCGTTGATTGACGAATATACAGCCCCGAGTGGACATTGGCTTTAGCTAATTTGTTGGTGTCAAATGGGATGGATTGCAGGGATGAGAATAAGGGATTAACCAAGTCTGTTGAATAATCTAAGCTTAGTGTATCATTGCTCAATTTCACATGCAAGCGCAAGTCTGTGCTGCTGCTGTTGGTTGTTCCATCCAATCCGTCAATGAGCAATACATCCCCTCCTCCTTGCCGTTGATACAATGAAATTTCATCTTTAGTGTTGCCAATTCTGATGTACAATGCGGTGTCAGCCGTACTTAAGTTTTGATTGTTAGCGAGCAAATAGAAATCCACATAATTGGCACTGCTTGTATTAAATTTAAGTTCGATATCCAGCAACCATTCCCTTGCAGCAATTGTATTCGGATGGGCTATGTAAAATTGATCATTTAGCGTGGTGGAATTGGACTGAAGCTTGCCACCTATGAGTTGAAATTTGGCCGTATCACCCTGCCATGGAAAAAAAATAGTTCGTTCAAAATCTTCCTGAATTTGGGCAAACTGATTACCCGAAAATAACAGCGATACAAAAAGTAAAAAAATGCGATTCACGCAGACAAAGTTAAGATATTCAGCTACTACAAACTGAATTGAACACTTACCTTCACTCCAAAAGGGCTGGCTCCACCTTGTAGGTAATTTACCCGGTGAATGAAGTCCACACGTACAAATTTAAGAATATTGTTGATCCCATATCCCAATTCTGCGTAAGGTTTATTTTCTGTAAGTCCATTAAATTTTTGTAGAGGTCGTAAATTCTCATCGGTTAATGGAATCAAAGCTTTGTTTTCATCTTTCACACTGCCAATCAATAGATTTGATGTTGCATGAAACCTCCATTTCAAGCGCTTAAATAAAGGTAAGCGATTGGCAATTAGCCCATCAAAATCATGATAAATAGAAAGGGATACGAATTTATCACTCACAAATTCAAATATGCGCATCATATTGAAACTCGCACTATTATAGAAAAACGTGCGATTCCCTAAATGATTTTCCAGCAGTGGGTAGGGCAAAATATCTGGGGTATACCCTGCTTTAATTTGATAATTTAATCTGCCAAATAGACCCAATCTAAAATTATGTTTTACGTCAGCATAAAACTTCTGGTATTCGAATGTACTTCCCAATAAGCCTTTGAAACCAAAAATTCCATAAATCTTAAAAACGGGTTTGTTTGCCATGGGCACAGTGATTCGATCAAAATCATTGTATAAATGACTCTCTTTAAATCCAAAACGATAGCCAATAACCAATTCGGTTACATTGATTTGGGAATCTAAATGGGGAGATGTTAGGGGTTCTGGATAGTAACGAAACGGAAATAAAGGATTGATTTTTCTATTCGAAAGTTTGAGCATTTGACGCATGCCTTTAACCAAATCCGTGTTGATATAAACCGATTTTTCTTCAAGCATAAATGGCTGACGCAAAGTACCCCATCGATTGAATGCATCAAACAAATAATTGTTAACGCTAAATTGATTGTACACCCCTACTTGGTCTAGGTCTTTTTTGTATTGAGCACCTAAGATCGTATAGGTCTTTTTAAGTAATCGGGCCTCCGTTCTCAAGTAATATTTAAATGTCTCGTCTTTGGTTCCATATGCCACATACCCTTTAGCAAAGAACTTTTGACTGAATTTGTGATTGGTTTTGGCGCCTAGTCTAAATCGGTGACCTTCTACATTATTAAAAGCATATAAGGTGAGCGGTGGACCGATACCAAGCTTTCCAACATCTTTATACCCACTTACAATTAAATCAACAATTTGGGTATAGGTTTTTACTACAGGCACATTTTTAATGGTGTCAATCATACCATACACTCTGATTTCTTCTGGTGTTAAGCTATCAGATCGATGCGTATTCCAGTATGTTGGATCTGTAGATAAAGCATCCTCGTCCAAAACAATTTTAGAGGAAAAGAATTCAGCTGGTCTAATTTTATTGATCACATAATTATAATTGCTCACATAAGACTTGGCAATTAACCCAGGGGTTTTTCCTATCTGCTCTACATCTAATACAATACGTGTTTTATTCGGCAGCCAAGCCCCTGAGTCCTGCACTTGTTTAAACTCCTGCGTTATGTTCACTTTTTCAATAAAGTTCAGATTGGCTTCTTTACCGATTTTCACATCAATTTGTCGCAATGCATACTCATCATGAGTAATCCACATGGTTCCTTTAAAGGCTAGATCTTGTGTTCTTTTTGGCGTAAAGCTGAGGCGATAGCAAAATTTGCCATCCACCTTGTCCACTACTTCTTCCAATACATAGTCATAATATAGTTTCCAACGATCGGTTACTGGTGAAACAAAATCTCGACCAGCTATATTCAAGTAATTTCGGTAAATATTATAGGTCTGAAAATAAGACCCGATGAGTTGCGAAGTAAATGATCCATCGGTTATACCCACCCCGGATATTTTCGTTCGCAAAATGTTCTCACGATAAAATTCTGGATTATGGTTATGGAAATATTCACTATGCGTTTCAGAGAAAAAAACAGGCAACAACAACGTCCCCTTTTCACTTTTTAGTCGGTTATTGCTATCCAGTTGATCAAGAATTTTCCGAACCGTTTTTTTCTCCAGAAACTTCTGTGACATCTTATCAATATCAATTTCAATTTTACTATAACTCTCATGTTGAAAGGCATCCAGCAAATAACCATCGTTTTTACTCTTATTTTTTACCATTTCTCGCATGATGCGAAATGCTGGATTCTCTTTTTTTCCCCCTGTAATTAAAACTTTTTTAACCTCATTGCGAACAGGTGACATATCCACCGTTATATATTGTTGCGTATCAGGAATTAATTCAACAAAAACGGTATCATAACCATTAAAAGCAAAACCCAACTTCTTGCTACCGACTGGCCCAATTATACTAAAATTTCCCTCGAAATCTGCACTGGTAGTTTTCTTAGCATCCACAAAAAACACTTTGCAAAATGAAACGCCTTCATTAGTTTCAATATCCGTTACTTTTCCTTTGACCTTTGTTTGGGCGTTCCCTAATGCATAAAAGCACACAACTAGAAAACAAAGAAAGAAGTACTTAAGCAAGATTAGCTGAGGTTTTTGGTTTTACTTTCTTCATCCACCCAAAAGAATCTTCTATTTCCCCTCTTTTTATACCTACCAAAGCTTGTAAAATTTCATCTTTCAAACCATTTTCTGGCATAGGAACTTCATAGTCCTTATAATTGAAGTGGAACCGTTTTATATTAACTACTGTAGCAGCTGTGCCACTCACCCACATTTCTTTTAGCATACCATTTATTGATGCTTCCACCAACTCATGAATATCCAGCTCACGTTCTTCTACAACATAATTTTTAGACTTGAGGAAGGTAATGATAGATTCACGCGTAATTCCAGGTAAAATGGAGTCGCTTAGGGAAGGGGTAACTATTATACCCCCTATCTGAGCAAAAATATTGGTTGTTCCTGTTTCTTCAATCAATTCATGTTTTTCAGAATCCGTCCACATAACCTGATCATAGCCTTTTTCTTTAGCCAATTTTGCAGGATACATACTTGCTGCATAATTACCCGCACATTTCGCATAACCCACTCCACCCTGTTTAGTTGCTCTGCTGTACCGCTGCTCCACCCATACACTTAATGGATTGGAATAATAGGCATTCACGGGACAACAATAGATGATAAAGATATAATCTTCAGACTCCTTTACACCAAGAAAATTATCGCTCGCAAAGTAGAAAGGTCTAATATACAAGCCAGAACCTTGAGTGGTTGGAATCCATTCATGATCTATAGCAATCAAGGTTTCTAATCCTCTATTAAAAACCTGTTCTGGAATCTCTGGCATGCACATCCGTTTAGCAGATAAATTCAACCGCTTGAAATTTTCTTCTGGCCTAAACAATAGAATGTCTTCTCCATCCGTTGATTTTTGGCAACGCATCCCTTCAAATATGGATTGACCATAATGCAAAGCGGAAGTAGCTGGACTTAGTGAGATATTCTGAAAAGGTTTGATTTCACCATCTTGCCATTTCCCATCTTTAAAATGACAAATAAACATATGATCTGTGTTTACTCTTCCAAATTTAATGTTCTCAAAATCAACCGAATTAATATTTGAATTCTTAGTTAGATTAATATTAATTTTGAACTCACTCATAGCAAGCAAAAATAAGGTTTTTATTTAAGCATTTATAGTAAGGCGTGGATAAATATACAAGAGATATAGCCCAAGGAAATTTATTTAAAGATGAACTTTTTATCATCCCTGAGAACCCGTCTATTGAGTTATCAGGCGGGTACACTTTCCCATTATTATTTATCTTAAATCATCATAACCCCGAACCTATAAACGAACAAGACATCACTTTTATCCAAAGCATACTCAAACAAATACCCAATACTGATCCAATTGATCTTGCCCAAATAGGCATCCTTAATTTAGGAGGAAAAGACGTAAGCATTTTGCAAATCATTCAAAAGTATAAACCTGAACATCTCATTACTTGGGGAGATATGACAGGATTAAAAGGGGTTGAAAAATCCATCCTTACTCCGCTTTTCCTAGGGAACATCGGATGCATTCACTGCCCAGAAATCGGTGCCATTAAGGAAAACAAAGAACAAAAAATATTGCTTTGGCATAGCATGAAAGCGGTCTTCAATATAATCTAATCATGATCGAGTTACTTTTTGCAACACATAATGCGAACAAAGTCACAGAGGTTCGGCATATTCTGGGGAATTCTTATCGGATTATTACTCCAAGTGATATACATTTTACAGATGATGTTGAGGAAACTGGAACCACTTTCCAAGAGAATGCACGCATCAAAGTAGATGCTTACCAATCGGCATATTCAGGGAATATATTTGCAGAAGATACTGGCTTGGAAGTAGAAGCACTGAATGGAGCACCTGGAGTAATCACCGCCAGATATGCTGGGGACAATGCCAATGCTTCTGAAAATATGATAAAATTACTCGCTCAATTAAAAGATACACCTAATCGGAAGGGTCAGTTCAGGACTGTAATTTGCTTAAAGTTAAATGAGCATATTCATTATTTCGAGGGTATTTGCAAGGGCACCATAGGGAACCAGGTTTTGGGAGAAGGGGGTTTTGGATATGATCCCATTTTCATTCCAGCAGGTTATCAAAAAAGTTTCGCTGAGCTTGGTGCGGAAGTAAAGAAAAAAGTGAGTCATCGAGCCAAAGCCATGCAAAAAATGATTGATTTCTTGTTGGATGAATAGAACCGAGTTTCTTTATGATTTACCTGATAAACAGATTGCCAAACATCCTGTTAACCCAAGACACAACAGCAAACTCTTGCAGCACAAACATGGTACAATAAGTCATCATAGCTTTTTAGAATTAGATCAATTGATCCCAGAAAAATCGCAATTGGTTATGAATAATGCCAAAGTAATTCCTGCACGAATTCATTGCCAAAAACCTACAGGAGCGTCTATTGAAATTTTTCTGCTTGAACCCATTGATGATTATGAAACCTGCTTTTCAGCAACGGATTCTTGCCAGTGGCATGTTTTGGTAGGAAACAAAAAACGATGGAAAGAAGGTAGCATTTTTGATATCTCCAATCGCTTAGAGATTCGGTGGGTCGATCGTGAGAATAATACCGTAGAGCTAAAATGGAAAAATGGAACGTCTTTTTCCAGTCTGGTTGAATCCATAGGGCAAATACCAATTCCTCCTTATCTAAACAGAAAAAACACAGCACAAGATAGCCTTGATTATCAAACAATGTATGCCAAAATTGCAGGGAGTGTTGCTGCTCCAACCGCTGGATTGCATTTTACGAAAGAAGTAATGGCCCGATTAAGTAAAAAAGATGTCAATCTTGTTGAAACCACATTGCATGTCGGAGCAGGAACATTTAAACCTGTTGAATCTGAGAATATATTAGAGCATAATATGCATTCCGAAAGGTTCGAGGTTAGGCTTGAACAAGTTAAGTCGCTAATGGCTCATTCTGCTCCTCGATTTGCAGTAGGAACAACTAGCTTAAGAGTGCTTGAAAGCCTTTATTTGATTGGATCAAAAATCAAACTCGGTAAGGCAAACCCCTTTATCATTCTTCAAAATGATGCCCCTTTGGCCGGGCTAAGCTACTCTGAAAGTCTGGAGATTCTTGCAGAATATTTAGAAGTAAATGGCGATCAATTGGCCGCTACACAAATATTTATTTACCCGGGTAAAAAAGTATCCAGTATTGACGGCCTCATTACCAATTTTCATCAGCCTGGTTCCAGCTTATTGATGCTCATTGCCACATGCATTGGAAAAGATTGGAAACGGGTGTATTCAGAAGCCCTTAAAAACCAGTATCGTTTTTTAAGTTATGGTGATAGTAGTTTACTTTGGCTGATTTAAGGTACAGGATCATGTCCATGTCCTCCCCAAGGATGACAACTCAGAATTCGCTTTATACCTAAATAAGAGCCTTTTAAAGGACCATATTTCTTCAATGCCTCAATATAATAAACAGAACAAGTCGGTTCATATCTACAGGCATTAGGAATTAAAGGTGAAATCAAATATTGATACACCTTAATTAAGACAACTAATGGGAAATTAAGAATGGTTCTTAGTTTCATTGTTTAAAGAGTTCACCAAACTGAGAAAAGCAGTTTCAATTTGATTGTATTTCAATTTCTTTGTAGCAATATACGCTAAACCAATCACTAAAAACTCTTTCCCTTCGCATTGGATTAAATGTTGATTCAAGCGCCAAATTTCTTTAAGTTGCCTTTTTAAACGATTTCTATCTACAGCTCGTTTGAACTTTCGTTTAGAAACAATTGGCATAAACTGATGATAATTCTGATCAGAAGACCAAAAATAATGTACCAATAAAGGAAATTCCTTAACGGTATGCTGTGATTTAAATAATTGTTGAATTAATGAAGTAGAACGAAGCCTATGTGATTTTGGCAAAGCAAAATCCGACTTGAAACTCATGGTTAAGCTTGGTTAATTAACGCTTATGTCTGTATTCATCTGATACAGAAAGCGTTTTTCTTCCTTTTGCTCTTCTAGAAGCCAACACTTTTCTACCTGCCACAGTTGACATTCTTTCACGAAAACCGTGTTTGTTTCTTCTTTTTCTATTGGATGGTTGGAATGTTCTTTTCATACCTCTGAGTTTTAAAGGTCTGCAAAGGTAATTGATTTAATATTAATATCAACCCAAACCATAAAAAAAAGGATTGATTAAATATTCTCTCACTAAATGCAACTCTTTATTCTATTTTTGTAAAAGAAATGGCCGCAGAATCGCAGCAATTAAAATCATTCAGTAACCCTGAGTTTAAACGTGGTGCAAGCAGCATCAAGCAAGGCCTATGGTATGTGGTCAATGCCGTTTTCTTTAAGTCGGCCTTCTTCCCTTTCTATGGTTTAAAACGAATACTTTTGCGCGTTTTTGGGGCGAAATTAGGAAAAGGAGTCCTTGTAAAACCAAATGTAAACATAAAATACCCTTGGAAGTTGAGCATGGGAAATCATATCTGGATTGGAGAAGAAGTTTGGATTGACAATTTGGACCAAGTGACCATAGGAGACAATGTTTGTATTTCACAAGGTGCGATGTTGCTTTGTGGTAATCACAACTATAAAAAATCAACCTTTGATTTATTTACGCAACCCATCCAAATTTTAGATGGTGTTTGGATCTGCAGCAAGGCAACCGTTGGGCCAGGAGTTACTTGTAATCCCGATTGCATCTTGGCTCCGCATAGTTTTGCAAATTCAGACTTAGAGAAAGGTATGATTTATGCGGGCGTGCCTGCGATTAAAAAAGGTGAAAGATTTTAAATATTTCTTTCAACACTATGCAACATTTTTTATCTTTACATGGTCTAAGTAATTCAAGCATGCGCATAAAATTACTCCTATTTCTTCTAACCCTAGCTGCCGGTGCGGTTTCCGCATGCCCAAGACTATCCCCTAGTTTTACGATTACCTACAGCAATACCTGTGGAACACCACGCACAGCAACCATAACGAACACTACTACAGGAGCAGATTCTGCTGTATCTACTTATAGGTACTTTGTGGATGGACAATTACTATCTACCATAGTGGGAACAGGAGGTACTTCAGTATTAGTTACAGGTACGGGATTAAAGCGGATTAGTATGATTGTAACCGACACCAGCGGTTGTGTAGATTCTAGCTTTACAACCACAACAATAACTACCAACGCAGCACAACTGCGTGATCAAAATAATTTATTATCCTATACTCCAACTTGGATCAATTGCATTCAATTGGCTGCAGCGCCAGATAGTTTTCAAATTACAACATCTAGTAATGACACCTTAAGAAGGCCAATATTTATTTGGGGAGATGGCAGCCAAGATGTTTACAGCACGGATCAAAATCCAAATACAAACTTCAGCCATTGGTTCACTTCAACTGGCATATTCACGGTGCGCATTGTACAACGCAGCGGCTCTTGTACTGATACCATATATGGGACAGTTGTCAACCTGCGTCAGCCTACAGCAGGCTTAATAGGACCCGGATCTAACAATGCAGGATGTGTACCTCACACCCTAACCATGACCAACAATTCCTCCAATATCAGTCGGGGTACTCAATTTACATGGGATTGGGCAGATGGTACTACCTCGAGCCAAAACTGGACACAGAATACAACTCCAATTAATCATACCTATTTTGCATTCTTGTGTAATGCCAATGTAAGACTTACTGCCACTAACGCTTGCGGAAGCTCATTTACCACTTGGAACCCCATTAATATTTCCGATACGGATCTCGCTGAATTTGGCATTGATAGCTCAAATTGCGACCCAACAATGCCTTTCACTTTTAACAACCTTTCTACCGACCAATATTGTTTAATACCTGACCCTAAGCAATACTACTGGGATTGGGGTGATGGAAGCAATAGCGGTTGGATTGGAACAAGAGCAGCTCAAACACATATCTATGCAACTCCAGGCCCCAAAACCATCACATTAATTGCGAGAAATAACTGTGGTGATGATACCATACAACATTCCTTTGATGTAGTGTTTACTCCTCAAGCTGGCTTTATAATTGACACCACAAGCGGATGCGGAAGTGCAACTGTATTTGTGGATGATACGTCAAGTGGATTCAACGCAACGCGTTCTTGGGATTTTGGTGATGGCACAAACAGCACCGCGGATACCGTAACGCATTATTACAACACTCCTGGCACATATTACTTGGTTTTATCCATAACCAACCGCTGCGGAACGGTTACCGCACGAGATACCATAAACATATACAACGACCCCATTGCTGGCTTCAATGACACTGCTGGAGGCTGTGCGCCCCACACCATTAACCCAGTTAATCTATCTACCTCTGATTTTATTCCTCCACTGTATTATTGGGATTTTGGAAACGGAGGAACTAGCACCAATGCTAGTCCCGGAGCCATTACGTACCTCACACCGGGAACGTATAGTTTAAAATTACGCGTTACCGATTTATGCGGTGCGGATTCGCTTAGCGCTACAATAGTAGTAGATACAACTCCTGTCGCGAGTGTTTTCGCGGACACTACAATCTGCGCCTTTGACACCCTCTGGTTTACAAATACCAGTTTGCAATATCAGTACTTAATTACTGAGTATGGAGATGGCACAAGGGATACACTTACTACCAATGGCACGTATTATCATGTGTACTCAAATCCAGGTAATTTACAAATCATTTACATTGCTCAAAGCCCATCTGGATGTGAGCATCGAGATACACAATCCATCTTAGTGCGCTCCAGTGCACAAGCCAATTTTACGGTAAACCAAACCCAAGCCTGTGCACCTTTCACATTTACTTTTACTAATACCAGTCTGTTGGCCAACCAATATCGATGGTATGTGAACGATACCTTGCGTTCCATTACTTCTACATTAAACCCAATCACGGTTAGCACAGATTCGACCTTTATTCGAGTAAAACTATGGGCAGTTGATTCTACCAGCTGTTTTGCAGATAGTATTGAGCAAACATTGTTTACCAGTAGATCTCCGATTGCAACAATTGCGAACCCACTTGATTCAAATTGTGGTCCTTTTTTGGATACATTCAACAACACTTCACAATTTGCAAGCAGCTACATATGGGATTTTGGGAACGGCAATACTTCCAATATGGCCAACCCGTCGGAAACTTTTGTAGCCTCATTAACACAAGACACGAATTATAACATTGTATTAAGATCGATTAACTGGATGGGTTGCGAAGACACCGCATTGGCAACACGCAAAGTATATCCATTGCCAACCACTCAATTCAACGCTTCCGTCACCAGTGGATGTGGCCCTTTGAATGTAGTTTTTACCAATAATTCAACCCCAAATGATACGGGTTCAATCCAAATAATGGCCTTTAATTGGGATTTTGGTGACGGCAACTCTTCTACAAGCACTCAAGTAAATCACAATTTTAGTGCAGATTTATTAAGAGATACCATCTATCGTGTACTATTGACTGGAAACTCTGAACATGGTTGTGTAAACGAAGACAGTGTGGAAATAACGGTATATCCAAATCCAACAGTAGCATTTAGCTTATCCGATTCACAAGGTTGTGCTCCGTTGGCTGTATCTTTTACCAACCAATCCACACCCAATGATACGGGTTCAATACAGATTATGACGTTTAACTGGGATTTAGGAGATGGATCCAGCAGCAGTCTACAAAACCCTGTAAATTCATACATAGCCTCTTTAACGCAAGACTCCATTTACCCAATTAAGCTCATTGGTATGTCTGAACATAATTGCCGCGATTCAGCGGTTGATACCATTCGTATCTTCCCGAAGCCCACCGTTCAATATACACAAAGTGCAGATTCTGGTTGCAGTCCATTGGATATTCAATTTATCAATAATTCTACTCCACATGATACAGGATCCATTCAAATCATGTCATTTTTATGGGATTTTGGCAATGGTACACAATCCAATGCACGAGACACATTGGTGCGGTTCTTAGACCAGCCCCTATATGTCACTACGTACAACGTGCAATTGATTGGCACAAGTGAGCACGGGTGCCTTGATACAGCAACGAGCACGAGCACTGTGCATCCAAAACCCTACCCTTTCTTTACTGCAGATCGATTTAATGGTTGCGGTCCATTGACGGTTAATTTTACCAGTTCCTCCACATTAGCAAACGAATATTATTGGGACTTTGGCAGTGGATTCAATTTGGGTCAAGCTAACATGACGCAAACATTCCAATCCATTGATTTAGCAGACACGCTTTACCATGTTCGATTGTATGTAACCAGTAATCGAAACTGTCAGAGTGACGATACGTTTGATTTGCCTATCGTGGTGCGAGCCAACCCCATTGCTAATTTTAGTATGAGTGATGATAGTATTTGCGTAGAACAACTGAGTTTATTCTATAATCTTTCACAAGGGGCAAGTCAATTTAAGTGGCATTTTGGAACGGGCGATTCAAGCACGAGGTATAATCCCGTATATAATTACCCCCCTGCAGTCAATCCTTTTATTCCAAGCGTATATAGTGTTAAGCTAGAAGCAACTAATTTCTTTGGTTGCAAAGACAGTCTTCGAAGGGATCTATATGTATTCCCTGCAGTCAATGCGCAATTTACGGTAACTCCTGATTCTGCATGTGCACCTTTGATCGCTGTGTATACCAATAATTCAATCAATCACAACGCCAGTTTTTGGGAATTTGGTGATGGAGACACCAGTTCTTTAGAAAACCCAACACATCGTTTCGATAATTACACCACCAATAACCTTACCTATCGCACGATATTAAGAGCATCGAATCAATATGGATGTGTCGATTACGATAGCATTAATTTAACTACAATTCCAGTTCCTTATGCAGATTTTGTTGCCATACGCACAGACATCTGCGATTCCGGATACTATGATTTGGTCAATAGGAGCGTGAATGCACCTCAGTATTTATGGGATTTTGGTGATGGAAGTACAAATACAACTGCAAACCCAAGACATAAATTTGAGCGAAGTGTTTATCAAGACGCCAGTTATACCATAACCTTAACTGCATCCAACAGTTACGGTTGTTCTGAGCAGATTAGCAGAACCATCACTTTACCGGTACGCATGGTCACACGGTTCGATACGGTTCCATTCAGAACAGTTTGTCAACCCGCATCAGTACCCTTCATGAACCGCACCACCCATGCACTGTATCAAGTATGGCATTTTGAAGACGGGGGAATCAGCACAGACTCTCTTCCCACCCATATTTTTGTTGACCCCGGAATATTTGGAGTAAAATTGGTTTCTTATGACCGAAACTCCTGCCCTGATAGCTTTGAAAGTGCCGCAATACTTGAAGTTTTGGAAAAACCAAGAGCGAATTTCACCTTTAACCCTGCAAGTCCTAAAATACCAAATGCCAATGTATTCTTTACCAGCTTAAGCTCGCCTAATGGGTTAACACATACTTGGGACTTTGGAGACGGAGGAACAGGCACGGGATTATCACCGGTTCATATGTATACCGATTCTGGATACTATACCATAGTACTATCCGTCACCAATGGCCTTTGTGCGGATACGATTCAGCAGACTATTTATGTTGAACCACCTATACCGTCTATTGACTTTACGGCCTCAGATACAGCGGGTTGTGGACCATTTACGGTTCAATTCTTTGAAAATACAATCGATGCAACTTCCTTCCGATGGATTTTTGATGATGGTCAAGAATCCACTGACCCTAACCCAACGCATACCTTCATGCTTCCGGGATATTATAACATTACCCTTAGAGCATTTGGACCAGGTGGAAGTTCTTTCGAAACCAAAGATAGCTTTATCTATGTATACCCAAAACCGAATGCCTTTTTTGCTGCGAGCCCAAGAACGCGTTATTTACCGAGTGCAATATTTACCTTAATTGACGGCAGTGCAGATGCTACCAGCTGGGAATATTTAATAACACATGATAGCCTACCCCAATTTCAATATACCTTTACCGATCAAAGCCCACAATTTCAACTAACCGTTCCGGGGTACTACACAGTGCGTCTCATTGTTACCAATGCAAATGGCTGCAGAGACACCTCTTTGAGAACGGCTTTATTGTATGTTGCGGCAGAAGGCAGGGTATTAGTTCCCAATGCCTTTTCGCCCAACGGGGATGGAAATAATGAAACGTTTAAACCTGTTATTTTGGGAGTTCTTGACTCCGGCTATACGTTCCAAATATTTGACCGCTGGGGAATGAAATTATTTGAAACCCACGACATAAATGCTGCCTGGGATGGTCGGGTTAAAGACAATCTGGTATTGATGGATGCTTACATTTGGCTTATAAACGGCAAATTTGCCGATGGAACACTCTTTGAAGAAAAAGGGACTGTGACACTTCTTAGATAGTACCTAATTATTTATTGCTACATTTGAGGAAATGAAAACCAAATTATTTCTACTCCTTGTTATCGTATCAATAACCGCCTGCAAAAAGGAAGAGCCCAAAGAAGAAATCAAGTCAGATCCCATACCTACTGAAAAAATCATTGAAATAAAAACGCAATATGGGGATATGTATATATGGTTATACAAGGCAACTCCTTTACATCGGGATAATTTTCTCAAGTTAGCCAGTGAGGATTACTATGATAGCACTACATTTCATCGTATCATTTCGGGGTTTATGATTCAAGGTGGTGACCCAAATTCTAAAGATACTGATCCCAATAATGATGGTCAAGGTGGACCCGGATATACCATCCCTGCTGAAATTAGAGACACCATCAAACATGAAAGAGGTGCGCTTGCGGCCGCTCGAACAAATAACCCAACCAAAGCGAGCAGTGGAAGTCAATTCTATATCTGCCATAGTACATCAGGCACCGCAAGTTTAAACGGCAATTACACGGTATATGGAATGGTAATGAAAGGTATTGAAGTAGTAGATTCTGTCGTAATTCAACCCAAGAAAACAAGCAACAATCGTCCTTTTACAGATATAAAAATGGATGTGAATGTTTTGGAAAAAACACTGGCAGAAATTAAAGCCGAGTATGGGTATGAGCCTAAGCTTTAAGCTCATCAAAAGCTAAACCTCCACGCCAGCAAACCCATCTCTGATTTCCTCGAGGGTTGCAAAAACTTCCTCTGCGGTTCTGCCCGCCATAAGCTTGGTTCGGTATTCTTTGATCCCAGGCAAGCCTCTAAAATAAGGGGCATAATGACGTTTCATTTCATTCAAAGCCAAGATTTCATTCTTCCATTCCAGACTTTTCTCCAGATGAATTTTACAAGCCTCCCATCGTTCTAATATGCTCGGTGCAGCCAACCTTTCCCCCGTTTTTAAAAAATGCTTAATCTCTCTAAAAATCCAAGGGTTCCCGATACTCGCTCTCCCGATCATCACGCCATCCACCCCGTAGCGCTCTTTATATTCCAAAGCCTTTTCTGGGGTATCAATATCTCCATTGCCAAATATGGGTATTTGGATGCGCGGGTTCTCTTTGATTTTTCCGATTAAAGTCCAATCCGCTTCCCCTTTGTATAATTGACAACGGGTTCTTCCATGCACACTCAATGCTTTTATTCCAACATCTTGCAATCGCTCTGCTACTTCTTCTATATTTCTGCTGCCATCATCCCAGCCCAATCGCGTTTTCACGGTCACCGGCAGATCGGTAGAATCTACCACAGCCTTGGTTAATCGAACCATTAAGTCGATGTCTTTTAATACAGCCGCTCCTGCACCCTTGGTAACTACTTTCTTTACCGGACAACCAAAATTAATATCTACTAAATCTGGACCAACAGCAGCTACAATTTTAGCCGAAAGTGCCATGGCTTCTTCGTCTCCTCCAAAAATTTGTATCCCGACAGGTCGTTCGTAATCAAAAATATCCAGTTTTTCCCTGGACTTAATGGCATCTCGAATGAGTCCCTCGCTGCTAATAAATTCAGTGTACATCATGTCAGCCCCAAACTTCTTGCATAAGTATCGAAACGGAGGGTCGCTAACATCTTCCATGGGAGCCAGAAGTAACGGAAAGTCGGGTAATTCTATTGAACCAATTTTTACCATTAAAAATATTAATGCTTACTTTGCAAAAATAGCGCAATTACTGCGAACACATGAAAAAGATCCAATTAAATCCTTTAGGTGTACTGCTTTGTTTTGCAGGATTGACCGTAATCAGCTTGCTTCTATTTGGCCAATTGGGTGTTCTTATTGCTTCTTTGTTGGATAGTGGTTTTTCTCTTAGCGATGTTTTAACCGACCCGATAGATGTTGAATTACTCAAAAACCACAAATCATCCCTCTACATTTTTCAAGTAATCAGTACCCTAGGGGGTTTTCTTGTACCCGGTTTAGTTATTTCATATTTTGTTGAAGGATACAGCTTAAAAAAATTCGCTCATCTAGCAAAAGCAAAACCAATTCTTTTGATACTCAGTGGAACTATTATTTTCTATGGAGCCTTAATTTCTATTGGTTTGATGCATGAAATCAATCAACTTTTTCCCATT
Source organism: uncultured Bacteroidia bacterium (assembly GCA_943788195.1). Taxonomy (GTDB): domain Bacteria; phylum Bacteroidota; class Bacteroidia; order NS11-12g; family UBA955; genus CALSPH01. The sequence continues at coordinate 636,727 of CALSPH010000001.1, read as the reverse complement.
TCTGATTTTTGGAAATCAAAGGAACTTCAGAATATCGCCCAACAAAAAGCCTTAATCGAGGGTCAAGGTATAAGCCAATTATTCACCAGTCTTTTTGTGGTGGCTTTGCTTCCTGCCCTGCTCGAAGAATTCGCTTTTCGAGGTGTGACCCTTCAACTGCTTGATCGAACTTTTAGAAATAAGCATGCCGCTATAATTACACAAGGTATTCTGTTTGGTTTCATGCATTTCAATATGAGCCAAATGCTGCCAATTATGGGAATGGGTATTCTGTTTGGCTATATTACTTATGCAACCAAGAGCATATGGTATTCAGTGCTCATACATTTCTTGAATAATGCCATCGCAGTTATAGCATTGTTTTATGCTGATTCCTACCAATGGGCCAAAAAAATGAATGCAGATGAATCTTTGCCTTATTGGCAATATGCCTTGGGCGTGCTTATTTTGGGTATTGGACTTTACTACTTTTTCAAGCATATTTCAAAAAACAAACTGGACGAAAGCCAACCTATCGCAAATCACTTAAATAATATGGATTATGAGTAATATGATGACTCGGGCCCTTTCTGGGGCAGTTTATGTTGCCCTTTTATCCCTGTGCCTTTATTTAGGTTCATGGTTCTGGATGGCACTATTAACGGTGTTGTTTCTTTTGGCTTGCTTTGAATACTTTAAAGCTCAACAACCAGAAAGTGGATTTTTAGAACACACCAATTCCATTGCCATGATTACCATTTGGTTTGCAGCCAGTCTTGCAGGCCATTATTACTTTTTAGATTATTTCGAACGATTAGGCACATATAAAGTAGCCCTACCTGCTGGATACATTTTTGCATTTATTTTAAGCATACCTATTATCTTATTACTTGCTTATTTTGAGATTAGAAAAGGGGAAAAAGCAAGAATCAATCGTTTACAATTCCAGGTATTTGGATTATTCTACATTGGATTTGGGTTATTAAGCATGGGCTTTTTAAGACATAACGCCCTGATTAACAGCGAAAGTACAGACCAGATTATTTTAAGCTTTGCAACCATAATCGGTATATGGGTGAGTGATACTTTTGCTTACTTAAGTGGGCGCATGCTAGGCAAACGCAAATTATCCCCTCACATATCCCCAAACAAAACCATTGAAGGATTTGCAGGTGGGTTGATTGTTACCGTAGTTTTTGAAATTCTTTTTTTGTCTGTTTTCAATAGCACTAGCACTTGGTATATTGCCGCAATATTTGGCGCCTTATTAGCATGTACAACCACCTTGGGCGATTTAGTTCAATCTTTATGGAAGAGAAATATGGGCATTAAAGACAGTGGCACCCTTATCCCTGGCCATGGTGGAATTTTAGATCGCATTGATGGAGTATTACTTGCTGCTCCATTCAGTTTATTCTTCTGGATTATTGTCAACAATATGTTCCAATAATTTTTCATTAAAAAACCTTTAAAACAGGTTAAATAAATGAAGGGTTCTTTCTGTGGCATTATATTTTTCTTTACGTTTGCTGTAACATTAAGCTAACCTTAAAATAAACCTAAAATATGACTGTCTCTAAAAAGAATGGAAAAGTCTATAATCCATTAGAGTCAATGATGTCGCGATTTGAAATTGCGGCCAAGAAAATCCAGCTTGACCCATCTATTTACCAAGTATTAATCAATCCTGCACGTATCGTTACAGCCAACCTACCGATACAAATGGATGATGGTACAGTAAAAGTTTTTGAAGGACATCGTGTCCAACATTCCCAAACCCTTGGACCTTCTAAAGGAGGTATTCGATATAGCATGAGTGTTACCTTAGATGAGGTTAAAGCGCTTGCTGCTTGGATGACTTGGAAATGTGCCGTAGTAGGTATGCCTTTTGGTGGCGGTAAAGGAGGTATAAAATGCGACCCGAGAACAATGAGTAAGGGTGAATTGGAACGTTTAACAAGATCTTATGCAGCAGCAATGTCTGATGTGATTGGACCTGACAAGGATATTCCAGCTCCAGATATGAATACGGGACCTCAAGAAATGGCTTGGATTGTTGATGAATACTCTAAAATTAAAGGCGCTTTCACACCTGCAGTTATTACAGGAAAACCCTTAACAATGGGTGGCTCTGCAGGGCGAGTAGAAGCTACGGGCAGAGGTGTAATGGTAAGCTGTCGTTCTGCCATGTCCAAGTTGGGTATGAATCCGCAAGAGTCAACCTGTGTAGTTCAAGGATTTGGAAACGTAGGTAGCATATCGGCGAAACTGATCGAAATGCTTGGCGTTACCATAATAGGCATCTCAGATATCTCTGGAGGGTATTACAACAAAAAGGGAATTGATATTGAAAAGGCCATCAAATTTAAGGAACGCAATAATGGCACCTTAGAGGGGTTCAAAGACGGTCGCAAAATCAGCAATGATAAATTGCTTGAACTGGAAACAGATATTTTAGTTCCCGCTGCTATGGAAGATCAGATTACCCGCAACAATGCCGATAAGATTAAAGCAAAGCTTATTGTGGAAGGCGCAAACGGCCCTACTAGTAGTGATGCCGATGATATTTTAGATAAAAAAGGCATTTATGTGGTTCCTGATATTCTTGCCAATGCAGGAGGTGTTACCGTTTCTTATTTTGAATGGGTACAAAACCGTTTGGGGTATCACTGGACTGAAGAACGCGTAAATCGAAGAGCTGATCGAGTAATGAAACAAGCATTTAACGAGGTGTATGCAGCAGCGCAAAAACATCGCTGTAATTGGCGCATAGCTTCATATATCGTGGCAATCAAGAAAGTAGCAGATACCCAAAAACTAAGAGGAGTTTATGGTTAAATTATGAGAATACATCGCGAAGGATTTATTATAATATTAGGAGCTAGCTTAATTTGTGTTGGTCTTTCATACGTAATGATGACATGGCTAAAACCCGTTCCATTGGCTCAAATATTATCCATAGGTCTATTGGTGTTCTTGGGATTAGTAGTACAGTTTTTTAGAGACCCTAAAAGACATACAGCTATGAATGATGATCATATTATTGCCCCAGCCGATGGCAAGGTGGTGGTGATTGAAGAAATTGAAGAAACGGAATTTCTAAAAGATAAACGGGTACAAATCAGCATATTCATGTCACCTCTTAATGTGCATGTAAATCGCAATCCTATTGGCGGAATAGTGAAATACGCCAAATACCACCCAGGGAAATATTTAGTAGCCTGGCATCCCAAAGCATCTACAGATAATGAGCGCACCACAATGGTTATTGGAAATCATAATGGGCAAGTATTATTCCGTCAAATTGCAGGAGCCGTTGCACGAAGAATTCGATATTACATTAAAGAAAATGACCAAGTACGCCAAGGAGCTGAGATGGGTTTCATTAAATTTGGTAGCCGTGTGGATGTGATTTGTCCTAAGAATGTAAAAATAAACGTTAAGATTGGAGATAAAGTAAGAGGGGGTGAAACCATATTGGCCGAATTTTTGTAGATTTGATTACTATATGAAAAAGATATTAATAATGATGAGCCTATTTTTAGGCCTTGCAGTAATTTCTCAAGCACAAACCGCTGGAAACAATACGGCAGAAAAGAAAACTGAAGCTAAAGTAACTAAAACTCCAGCGAGTGATGATGCTGCGGCAGGAGATAATACAAAGAAATCAGAAACCAAAGCAGCTACAGGCAAAAAGTGTAGTGGTGAAGCAAACGGCAAGAAATGTAGCAAAGGAAAATCTTGTTGCAAAGACAAAGCGGCGGCATCCAACAATAACAGTGGCACACAAAGTAACAACGCAAACACAGATGAAAAAAAGAAATGTACTTCAAAAAAGCGTTCTTGTTGCCAAGATAAAGCCAAAAGCTAAAGACCAATTAACCTTAACTAAAAAACCCGAAGCTGAAGTCAGCTTCGGGTTTTTTATTGATAATTTATCATTGGCTAGCCATGCTTACCCACTTGCCAATCGGTGTTTTCTGCTAACCACTGATTGCCACTTTCAATCGCTGGGTCTTCTATAGTAGTTCCCATACTATCATTCCATCTATTTAGATATCCAAATAGCGAAATCACACCCAGCATTTCTACAATCTCTCCTTCATTCCAATGTTGGTATAGTTTTTCTTTGATGGTGGCGTCCACTCCATTGGGAATAGTACTTGCCGCCCAAGCAAAATCTAAAGCTGCACGTTCAGCATCATTAAAAGCATTATGGGTTTTATACTCCCAAACATGGTCCAATTGTTCCTGTTCTGCTCCATAACGTTCTGCCGCCCGTATCGTATGTGCTTTACAATAATTACATCCTGCAACCTGACTAGTAATATATCCTATCAAACGTTTTAAGGCTGATTTCACCCGTCCATCATTCGCCATAACTGCTTTATTTAGATTAATGAAAGCAGTTGCAATGGCAGGTCTGTGGTGCATCGTGCGCACAGAGTTGGGGCAGAAACCCAAGGTTTCATTAAAGAAGGTAGCCAATTCTAATAATTCGGGGCTGCTGTTTATATCTAGCGGGTTTACTAAAGGTGCATTCATAAGAAACGAATTTAGTATAATCCATTAATTTTTTATCACTTTTAACCAAACCACCTTATTTTCTGAGCTAACCATGATGTAATACATCCCCTTGACATGCAATTGAATAGGTATGTACTTGGCTTGATCCAATTTCCCATTTTCTACCATACTCCCTGTGGATGAATAGACTGCATAGCGCACATTATTCAGCATCCTGCCAAAGTCCACTTTCGCTAGGCCATCGGTAGGATTAGGGTAAACGGAGACTCCGCTTAGCTTTAGTGATTCTACACCCACATATTGAACATTAAAGCACTTAGAAGTATCTACACACCTTCCATTGGTGACTTCAACTGCATAGTTCCCACTTGAAGGAACTTCAAATAATTGTGTTGTGGCTCCACTAATTGGCACATAATTCATATCACAGTCTAACCATTGATATTGCGCTCCAAATTGATATGATCTTAATGAATTGACAGATTGTTCAACTGAATCATTCGTGTTGATTATACTTAAATCAAACGTATAAATGCTATCGTAACCCTGGCTGGTTTTTAAGCTGTCTACGTAAATACCTGACTCCACATACCAAGCATTTGAATAATAAAAGGAATCACAAGCTACCAGTGTATCCCTAACTTCAGTTGCGGGGATAATACCGCTTAATTGTGCCAAAGTACCAATACCCAATTGAGCTAATTTGAAGTAATATGAAGTATCAAAAAGCGCCAGTCGATCTGTTGATTTATGATACTCTGGATTGGGATCGCCACCTAGAACCGATTCTCCAAATAAAATGGCTGGATACCCATTACGCCAAAATGATGCATGGTCGCTGCGATTAGTCCCTGGATTAAGTATTTGTGGAACCAAGTTAATTTTAAATGAGTCCAAAATAAATAAAACCGTATCCTTCAACTGAAGATTTGCTGGCAAATTATTCGTATGGATATCAAATATTTTATCTCCATTCCCGTCATACCCCATCATATCTAAGTTAATTGCTCCTAGTATTGGCAGCTGATAAGCCTTAGCAGTATCCGCATAATAATCGCTTCCTATCAATCCCCTTTCTTCTTCATCCCAAAAAGCATATTTAATCGTATAGTCCACACAATATTGAGATAAAATCCGAGCTGCTTCTAATACCGCTCCACTTCCACTTGCATTGTCGTCAGCACAAAAATCTGCCACTGCATCATAATGCGCTCCAATTAAATAAATACTATCTGGAAATGTTTTGCCAATTTGTGTGGCTACAATATTTCTGCCCCCAGGTCGATAATTTAACTCTTCAACTGAGAGCCCATATCCACGTAATCGCTCTGCCAAATAATCTGCTGCCAAATTATTGCCACGTGAGCTTACTCTATGCTTGATAAGTACTTGAGTGCCATTTACGATGCATGAATCTTCTCCAGAAAACTGACTAACCGTGTGAATTAAGGAGTCTTGATTAACTTGGTTGATTACTTCTTGGGTAGTTTGCCCAACGAGCAACATTTGTATTGAAGTAAAAAACACCATCCCCAATAAACTCTTTCTTAATGCTCGCATTGTTCAAAACTATTCAAAAAAACAGAGTTCTACACTATTATTCAATTAAGCAAAGTTTACAGAAGACCTATTGAACTTAGGTTCAATCTAACACCGCTTATGGATTCATCTTTTTGCCAATTGGCAACTGAATCGCAAATGAAATAGCATGGCTGCGTAATCCATTGGAGCGGAGATAATGATGGTAGCGAAGTGTTATTAGATTAATAAGTGGTTGCGCCTTGTACAGATAAGGCCTAAACTTGAACCCTCCGCCTAATTTAAGCGTTTGAAATTGCGACATGTCGTAATCTGAGGTATAATACAAATCCGTGATTTCATGTTCTTTAAAAGGTGCAAAATAATCTGAAGCACGCTGGGAATACAATTTAAGATCCCCTAAGACAGTCAACTTTCGATTTATTTTATAAGCCGTTTCATGCTGTAAAGAAGCAGCCAACACACCAAAGTTATCGGTGTACGCATAAGCGGTATTCTTAAGAATAAACCTTCCACCGACAAATGAATTCCATTTTATACTTAATGAGAACCGGTTTCGCTGGTTCGGTAATTTTTCAACTGCTAAGGAGTCCGTATTAAAATAAACCCGATGAAACGGGGTTGACAGCAAACCGTTTTGCACACCAACCAATGCAAATATGCCCAACACATTCCGTTTGTTTAACACCTGTGTTACCCCAATATTTAAATTATACGATTGCCTTTTATACTGATCAGTCCATTCTTTGTAGCGCAATTCATCAGGATAAATCAGTTTAACCGGACGATTGTAACCTGGATTCAATCTGCCCCATCGCAAGTCGTCAAAATACGTTTTAAATTGAACTTCAAGATTACGTAATCCATTAGCTGATCCCTTTGTTACTCCAACTTCTGGGGCATAAGAAAAATAATCCGATTCAATTGAGCCTCCAAAACCTGCATCGATGGTCCATTTTTTTTGCGGAAAGTATCGCGCATAATTGGCATTTACATAGGTTCTGGCATCTAGAACTGAGGCGGAAGATTGAATGGAGTCAATATTATCAGTTGATGCTGAACTGATGATATCCGTACCTCCTTTAAAATTCCAAATCCCTTTTCCCTTTTGACGAGTAATGCGAACAGAAGGGCCATACACATTGAGTTTTTCTGTGCCAATTCCACCTGTTACCGCAGAATTATTCCCATCTTGGATGTAATGATTATAGAGGAGTTCAATCTCTTGTTTAGTGGGTTGTGGCGCTTGGTTTTTTTTCTGGCCAAAAGCGTTTTTTGTAAAACAACTGAACACCAGCAAAGAAGCCAAAATCAGTATTCTGCGCATGGACTAATTACATCCGCACCCTCCACTGCCTTTTTTGCTTTTGGCTGGGACAGATGATCCGCGTATGGACTCTACATAATCTTCAAATTGAGCTGCTGAGCCATCGCCCATTTGCATTTCTGGGTCATTTACATAAACGCGCTCATGCATTTTCAAACTAGTGCAACTGACCATTAAAAATACGCATGTGATACATATCAACTTAACGTATGCCTTCATAATTGATATCTTCAGAAAAATGGACCTCATTATTTTCATTGATGACTATTGCATGGGTTTGAGGAAGGCTATTCACAAATGATATGCCTGCCTTCTCACCCAATGTATAAACCGCTGTTGCCAGACCGTCTGACAATTCAGCACTAGGCGAAATTACAGAAACACTTTTGATTCCGCTCAATGGCAAGCCAGTTTTTGGATTTAAACTATGCGAATAGCGTTTCCCTTGATAATTAAAAAACTGCTCATAATCCCCAGAAGTAGCAATGGCTCTATCACTCAAATCTAAATGCAGTAGGTTCTTTTTTCGATCATTCGGATTAGCTATACCAATGGTCCATGGTTTGCCTTTTGCATTTTTGCCAAATGCACACAAATCTCCACTCGCATTAATATAACCCGATTCAACCTGGTGTGATCTCCATATTTTTCGTACTTGATCTGCCGCGTACCCTTTGCCAATGGCCGCAAAACTTATGCTCATTTGAGGTTTTTCAAGTTGGATCTCTCCTCTTGAATCATCCAATTTTACCTTTTCATAACCCACAAGATTCAATGCTTGAGTGATTTTTTTCGATTTTGGAAAAACGAAGTCTGCGTTTTTAAACTGATACAATTTCTTTAAAGGTCCAACGGTAATATCAAAAGCACCATTGGATATTTGAGCGATTTGTATACTCCGTTTGATCAATTCAAAAACCTCTGTATTCAATTTTGTGGGAACAACGCCTGCATTCTGATTAATCTTACTTGTCATAGAGTCCGGCCTAAATTCAGACAAAATATCTTCAAACCGTTCGATTTCCTTTATCCCTATTTCAATTAATTTGGTTGCCCAATTCTCGTCAATAGTAACAACACCTAACTCAAAAACTGAACCCATTCGGATGCACTCCTTTTTAAAACATTTCATGTTTATTAGGGTATTTTCTCTTTAAGGATTGTTATGAATTCCTTCACGGTTTGATTCCGTTTGGGGTTCATCTTCAGCAACGCACTGTCTGCCGAATTGGCCAATATCACAGTTGGAAACTGACCTTGGAATTCAAATTTATCAGCCATGCCCTCATTGCGTTCCTGTGTGACAGAATCGAGTTTAATTCTTTGCGGAAAGTCTATGCGTTCAATCGTAATATCATTTTCCGTTATATAGCGAATAAACAACGAATCGGACCCCTGAAAAACAATTAACCGAAGTTTTACTGGCTTAACTGGCGTAGTTGCCAAGCTTAACATCCAAACACAAATTGAAAGAAGTAGAAGCGTTGCTTTTTTCGGGAGCATGATATCAAGACAAAGGTATTAAAGTATTCGCAATACCTGTTCAGCAACCTCGTCATGATAGCGCAAAAACTAGCGCAATGCTTCTATTTGTTTTGCAATTTCTTCGGCTTCTGCTTTCAATTTATCTGAAGCAGCCCGATCTTTGGTACTCATATCAAAGGATTTCTGTTGTAAATCGGCATACTGTTTTTGTAGTGCTTTTAAAGGGTCTTTTTTCTTAAATAATCCAAACATAATGTGTTTTTTAATGTCCTAACATATTTAGGCCTGATGCAGTGATGATATAAGCAAATGAGTCCATGTGATCACTGTCGTAGTAAATCTGAGTTTTCTTACTCTCTTTATCTTTGACTGTAGCGACCAATCGTTTTCTGATCAGCTGTTTAAGCACATCAGATATAATGTGATTGGGTTGATCAATTTCTTCGAATAATGACTCCAAACTTTCTGCAAAGGTGAGCTTATTCAGAATTTGTTCCTCAATTGGTTCTATTTGCATTAAGGGCTAATAGTTACTGGAGTCTTAACAAAGGTCCACTTAAAAAGTTCTGCTATTTGTTCATTATTCAATGCAACACAGCCCCAAGTCCAATCATACATCCAATGCGTTTCTGGATTTTGATCTGGCCACCATAGCCCATGAATAAAAATATCTCCACCTGGACTCACACCCATTTTTCTAGCTTTGGCTCTATCTTGCGCATTGGGATAGGAAATTTTCAAAGATCGATAACCACGACTTTGGGGGTTCTTTAAAGAAATGTAATAGTTCCCTTCGGGTGTTCTATTGTCCCCTTCACGCTGTTTGTACCCTACCGGATTTGCCCCGAATGCGCAATAGTACCACTTAAATGTGTCCCCATAAAATGCGTATAATTTTCGCTGTGTTTTGTTAATAATGATTTTAGTAATCGTATCATTAATTCTCAACTCTTTGCGTTTAGGTGCAGCTTCCACAGCTGGCACTGATTTTTCTACAGGCGTAGTAAACGCCATTAAAAATATTAAACTTATTACAACTATTCCTCTCATACAACTTCCTCCTTACTTAATTTAACGCATCAATTATGCCAATTATTTTAGAAGTTGATATCAATATCATATTTTTCATAAAAAGAAGTAATTGCTTCTACTACTTCTTCGGGTGTGTCGACTAATTTGAACAAGAATTGATCTTCAGGACTGATATACTCATTTTCGTCCTGTAAAACTTTTTTAATCCAATCTAGTAAACCACTCCAATAGTCTGTTCCAACCAGTATGATAGGATATTTTGCCTTTTTATTGGTTTGCACCAATGTCAGCGCTTCAAACAATTCATCTAATGTTCCGAAACCACCTGGCAATACCACAAAACCTTGTGCATATTTCACAAACATCACTTTCCGCACAAAGAAATAGTCAAAATTTATCAACTTATCGTTATCGATATACGGATTTGATGTTTGCTCAAAAGGCAAGTTGATATTTAAACCCACTGATTTTCCTTTGGCCCGTTTGGCACCTTTGTTACCTGCTTCCATGATTCCTGGACCACCTCCTGTGATGATACCCCATCCTTCATTCGCGAGTTGATAAGCAATCTCGTCCGCTAATTTAAAATGCGCACTTTCGGGTGTAGATCTTGCACTCCCAAAAATACTAATACAAGGCCCAATTTTAGCCAAGGTCTCATACCCTTCAACAAATTCGGACATTATTTTAAAAATGCTCCAGCTGTTACTACTTTTTACATCTGGCCATTTTTTACGTTCAAACGCTCTCTTTATTCTTTTATCTTGTGTCATAATTTTTTATTTATTGGTTACCTCAGGTTCGAGTGAATTGGTCTTTTGTGATATAAGGAAAAGACCTGCAAAGGTTAAGCATGAGTTTAGAATAATGAGCGTGGCTCCGAAACTAAACCCAAATTCTTTAACGGCCGAGACTGAAAATAATTCTGCGGTCCCTATGGTTAATGACCCTGAACTTACAAATTGATTTATAAAAAAAGTAAGCACGGGTGCTAGGATGCAAACAGATATAACCCACTTTTGGTTGAGTGACCGTTTGGTTAAAATACCAAAGAAAAATAAGGCAATCAATGGTCCATAAGTATAACCAGCCAATGTTATTAGCTGCCATATTGCTGCATCTTGAAGTGTGTGTTTAAATATAATTACAGTGATTAACAATACGCCAGACATGATTAGATGCACAAGCATTCTTTTCTTTTTACTCACTTCTTCTTTCTCCTCCAAAAAGTCAATACAAACCGATGTTGTTAATGAAGTAAGTGCCGAATCAGCTGACGAATATGCCGCAGCAATTAGGCCCAATAGGAACAGAATGCCAACCCATATAGGCATACCACTTCGCAAGGCTATTTGAGGAAACAGCAAGTCCGTTCTTGGATTGCCCGTTATTTCATCCAATGGCATTGCAATGTTTTTTTGACTTGCATACATGTATAGCAATGCCCCAAGAGAAAGAAAAATCAGATTGATGATAACCAACAGCACACTGAACGTCATCATATTGCTCTGTGCTGCCTTAATGTTCTTGCAGCTCAGGTTCTTTTGCATCATATCTTGATCTAAACCAGTCATTCCGATTGCAATAAAAATTCCACCAAAAAACATTTTAACAAAGTGATTCCCGCCTTTCCAATTATCGAAGAAAAAGATTTGTGAATACTCGCTATCTTTAATTGTGCTTATAATTCCTTGGGTATGCTCTATAGACAATTCTCCGTGTAAATACCAAAAGGTAAACCCCAGTGAAAGCAGCATGAATAAGGTTTGTAACGTGTCGGTCCATATAATGGTTTTTATTCCACCTCTAAAGGTATATAGCCATATCAACCCAATGGATATTAGCACGGTTAATTCAAAAGGCAAATTCAAATCATCAAAAACAAACCGCTGAAGCACATTTGCTACCAATAATAGTCGAATGGAGGCTCCTGTAATTCTTGAAAGCAGGAAAAATACTGCCCCAATCTTATGGGTGTTCACCCCAAATCGTTTGCGCAAATAAGTGTAAATGGATGTCAAATTCATCCGGTAATACAAAGGCATCAGCACATAAGCAATGATCACATAGCCTACCAGATATCCCAGAACCATTTGCATGTACCCAAATTGTTTGGCACTGGAACCTACCCATCCTGGTATAGAAATAAAGGTAATTCCAGATAAGGAAGCGCCAATCATTCCAAACGCAACCACAAACCAGGGAGATTTTTTATTCCCTAAATAATAGTCTTTGTTTTCTGCCCTTCGTGATGTGAGCCAACTAATTAGAACCAGTACAATAAAGTACGATGCTAAGATGAATAATATAGAACTAGAGTTGAGCAAATGGGCAATGCAAATATGCAATTTTGGCTCTAATTAACCCAACCTCTTTTCGATCGAATATGAATGGATTTACTATATGCTATTGTGTGTTCCATCGCACATGCCTAGATTATTTGTAGCTTTACATTGGCACATGTATGCGGTCTTGGTTTCTTCGGCCTTAAATACTTTAGGACTTAGACCAGTTCCTTGATGTGCACCATTGCACCAGGGTTGGTTATCTGATAACCCGCATGCGCACCACGCATAGGTCTTGCCCGCCTCTAACTCAACAGGAACTGGGTTCTTCGCAAAAATTTTTGGTGTTGTCATATTATATTTGTTTGAACAAATATAATTAATTCTAGCTAAAAGCTAAACGGTCATAATTTCTTTCTCCTTCTCAGAAGTAATTCCATCTACCTTAGTAATATACGTATCAATCAGCTTTTGCACTTGATCTTCCCCATCTTTAGCCTCGTCTTCAGACAATCCATCCGTTTTTAGTTTCTTGATGCTTTCATTAGCTTCTTTGCGAAGATTTCTAATCCCAATTTTGGAGTTTTCTGCTTCTGTTCGTACTTGCTTAACGAGGTCCTTTCTTCGCTCTTCAGTAAGTATGGGAATATTTATGCGAACTGAATCTCCATCACTATTTGGGTTGAACCCCAAATTTGAATTAATAATTGCCGTTTCAATTGCAGCCACCATAGATTTTTCCCAAGGTTGAATCATCAATGTTCTTGGATCAGGAGCTGAAACATTCGCTACCTGACTCATGGGAGTTGGATTGCCATAATAATCAACCATTACCATATCCAATATCCTTGGATTTGCTTTCCCTGCACGGAGCTTGGAAAACTCGGCATACGTGTGATCGATATTCTTTTTAAGAGAATCTTCTAAAAGGTCAAAAACGTCTGTTAATGTATCAGCCATAATATTATTATTGGGGCAAAAATAAAGCCAAAAGATTAGCCCACAAAATTTGATAAATAATTGCTTACTTTTGTATGTAATTTAAGGAAGCAAGTTATGTTACTAGTAATATTAATAGGAATGCCCGGATTACCCGAATGGATACTTATTCTCGGAGTTGTTTTGCTCCTTTTTGGAGGAAAGAAAATTCCCGAATTAATGCGTGGGTTGGGTAACGGAATAAGAGAGTTTAATAGCGCCAAAAAGAATGTTAAAGAACATATTGAAGATGGCATTAAGGACACCAAAAAATCTGACTCAAAAGAGAATACTTCTGAGTAAATCACGTTAATTTATTGTGTTGTACCAATCATTCGACCAGATTAAGTCTGATCTCACCGCTAGCAAAATTTCGGTAGAAAAACTGGTTAATCACTATTTAAGCCAGATAGAACTTAAAAATAGTGAACTCAATGCATTCTTGGAAGTGTATGCTGATGAAGCTAAACAGCAAGCCAAAGCAATCGATCATAAAATACAAAATGGTGAACCCACCGGTTCTCTTGCTGGTTTAGTCATTGGATTAAAAGACAATTTATGTTACCAAGGGCATCATGTAAGCGCATCCAGTAAAATATTAGAAGGATTCGAATCCCAATTTACTGCTACAGCCGTTCAACGCTTATTAAATGAAGACGCTATTGTAATTGGTAGATTAAATTGCGATGAATTTGCCATGGGGGCATCGAATGAGAATAGTGCTTATGGCAATGTTAAGAATGCGGCTAACATACAGTATGTTCCAGGCGGATCCTCAGGAGGTTCAGCAGTTGCAGTGCAATCTGACATGTGTTTCGCTGCTTTGGGAAGTGATACGGGAGGCAGTATAAGACAACCTGCAGCTTTCTGCGGTCAAGTGGGAGCGAAACCCACCTATGGTAAAATATCCCGTTGGGGATTGCTATCCTATGCTTCTTCATTTGATCAAATTGGTGCAATAACTCATACGGTTACTGACAACGCAATGTTAACCGAACTTATGGCAGGCTATGATGAAAATGATGCTACATCATCTCAACAAGAAGTGTCGCCATATCTTCCACTCCAAAACATGGACCGCAAGCTAAAAATTGCTTATATCGGAGATTGTTTAAATCATGAAGGCATGGATGCTGAAATCAAAGAAAAGACACTTGAATTGATTTCCGATCTTAAAACCAAAGGGCATACTTTAACGGAAATAGATTTTCCTTATTTAGATCAAATGGTGCCATGTTATTATGTGCTTACCACTGCCGAGGCAAGCAGCAACCTTGCTCGCTATAGTGGCTTAACTTTTGGCTATAGAAGTTCTAATAGCACTGACCTTGAAAGCACCTTCACCTTGTCTCGTACCGAGGGATTTGGTCCTGAAGTAAAACGAAGAATTATGCTAGGCACCTTTGTGCTAAGCAGCAATCATTACGATGCATATTATACCAAAGCACAAAAAGTGCGTCAGATTATAAAGCAAAAGACAGATGACATATTGAAGGAATTTGACTTTATTCTTCTACCTACAACAAGCACACCTGCATTTAAAATAGGAGAAAAATCAGCCAATCCAATTGCCATGTACCTCGCTGATTTATTTACGGTTCAAGCTCCGTTGGCCGGAAATCCAGCTATTTCGATTCCTTTATCCACGCATTCGATAGACAACATGCCTTTTGGCATTCAACTCATAGCGGCAAGACATGATGAGAAAGGGATGTTTGAAATGGCCAAATATTTGGAGGACATTATTCAGTGAAGCGTCTTTTTCTTCTAACCATTCTGATTTTGGGGCAAACACTTGCCAATGGCCAAACGCATCAAACGGATACAGCCTATGTGAATAATGTTTATTGGAAGCGGATGTCTACCATTCGTACAATTATTCCGCCCTACTTTGACGAACAGGTACAAGTTGAGATCAAAGAGGTTTTAGGAAACAGCAAAACTCCATTGGCGCTTGGTAAATACAACTTCTACCAAGATACTATTTCCAAAATTTTTGGCGAATATGGGTTGCCTTCAGAGCTTCAACTAATCGCATTATCAAATACTTGGTTAGAGAATGATTTCAATGCAAGCAGCGGTGAAACAGGCATGTGGCCATTGCCCTTTTATATTGGGGTGAAATATGGCCTTAAGATCAACTCTTATGTGGACGAACGTAAACACATTATAGCATCCACTCGAGCGACTGCCAAAGCCTTGGCAGACCTTTTTCATATTTATCGCGATTGGTATTTTACCATAGCAGCATTCAGCTGTGGACCTGTTGAAATGAACAAAGCAATTCGTATGGCCAGTAATTCTATGGATTATTTTACGGTTGAACCATTCATTGAGTCTTCGCACAGAAAAGATTTAAGCCGATTTATGGCATTCTTGTATGTCACAAATTATTTTGACAAACACCATATTGCCCCTGACAATTTCATCCTTCCTGAGCTAGACACCTTATGCACTCCACAGACTTTTTCACTTCGGGAATTGGCAACTGCAACGCAAACCCCAATGTCGCTCATGCTTAAGTTAAATAGACAATACAGAAAGCAAATTGTTCCACACCTTCCACATCCACATTGCTTTACAATACCCAAATCAAAAACGGCCAATTTTAATGCTTATTTAATAAAACTAGCTGAAGAAGCAGAGCAAAAGCGGATCCAAGACTCGATGGTTCGAGTACAAAAACTTATTGATAAATTTAGACCTGACTCAACAAAATATCAAGTTCTTGTGATGGACGGAGTGCTCACCGTTTTGGATTCTGCTGGAAAGAAAATCGATCCCGATGCCCCAATTAAGACTGATGCAAATGGACAGAACGCCACAGGCAACCGATGGGTTTTTTATACCGTCAAGAAAGGGGATGCGCTTTATTTACTCTCCGATTTATTCGATGCTAATTTAGCCGATGTCAAACGTTGGAATAAACTAAGAAGTAATACCATTGTTAGAGGCCAACGGCTTAAGTTCTTAGTGCCAGCGAATAAATACGGTTTGTATAGTTCAATCAACCGAATGAGTGCAACCCAAAAGCAAAAATTACGTAGAAAAGATTAATTGGTGGTACATCTGATGCGCTTTGGATTATTTTTAGGTTTCCTTTCCTTATTTGGCAAAGTGAATGCCATAGATATTGATACCAGTCGGTATCACATAAAATCAGCCTTTACGCAAGAAGTCATTACCATAGATGGCTTAGACCGTGAAGCAGCTTGGGCGGATAATGCATCGGTAGCAGACAGCTTTTTTCAAAACTTCCCATATGATACTGCATTTGCTGAAACCAAAACTCAAGTTAGGTTATTGCATGATGATGAAAACTTATATGTTTTTGCCATTTGTTACGACACCAGTATTCAGAAAGACTACGTAGTTCAATCCTTGAAACGGGATTGGAGCTACCCCAGGAGTGATGCATTTGTGGTGAGCATTGAACCTTTTTTAGATTATAGCAATGGATTTTCATTTGGCGTTAATCCCTTTGGTGCCCAACGTGAGGGCCTTATAGAAAATGGCGGATCTTTTGGAGTTACTACCGCTTGGGATAATAAATGGTATGCCGAAACACGCAGAGAGAATGGATATTGGACTGCAGAATTTCAAATTCCATTTAAAAGTATCCGATACAATGAGCACCTTATGCATTGGCGTATCAACTTTGCACGAAACAATTTAAAAACCAATGAGAACAGCACCTGGTTTCCGGTTCCTCGTATCTTAAACATCGCTGTGCTAAGTCATATGGGTAAATTAGACTGGCAAAGTAATCCGAAAAAATCAGGTATAAATGCTGCCGTTATACCATACCTCAATACCTCAACCTCCAAAGATTATGGTGCAAATACGCCAGCTGTCAATAAGTTGAATGCAGGTTTTGATGCTAAGATTGTACTTACTTCTTCATTAAATCTTGATTTAACCGTTAACCCCGATTTTTCTCAAGTGGACGTGGATGTTCAACAGCTTAATTTAACGCGATTCAGTTTATTCTTTCCTGAACGCAGACAGTTTTTTATTGAAAATAGTGACCTTTTTGGCAGTTTTGGCTTTCGGCAAATCCGCCCATTCTTTTCCAGGAGAATTGGATTAAACCAAGGGAAACAAATTCCCATCATTGCAGGTGCAAGGTTAAGTGGTAAAATTGGCACCAAATGGCGCATCGGTGTGATGAACATGCAAACCACAGAACAAAAATCAGAGGGTAATGCCAGCACAAATAATAGTGTGCTAGCATTTCAACGCAAAGTATTTGCAGCGAGCAACATTGCAGGTATAGCCGTAAACAAATGGGTCAAACAACTGGATTCTACCTCGGGATATTCAAATACGGTACTCGGCTTGGACTACAATCTGGTATCAAAAAGCAATAAATGGCGGGGTAAGCTTTTCTATCATCAATCACTTCTAAATGGTAATATTAAAGAACAAAGTCAAACCCATGCATCTTGGTTAATGCGTCAAACCCGCGATTGGTTTGTGATGTGGAATCATGAATATGTAGGAAAAAATTACAATGCTGAGGTTGGTTTTACCCCACGCATATTTATACGTGACGGGGCCAATAATATCACCTATAGACAGAGTTATTGGCGCCTAGAACCTGAATTACGCAGAAGGTTTTATCCAAAATCGAAGCTTATAAATCAAGTTGATGTAGCTTGGTACAACAGCACCTATACCGATTCTTCTTTTCAAATTAATGATATGACGAATTCTATCTTCAGTAATATCTATTTCCAAAATTCCGCTAAGCTGAATATGGCATATCGCTTCTACAATACCTTGCTTTATTACCCTGTGGATGTTACTGGGAAAAGCGGGAATTTGGCTGCGCGTAGATATTTCTATCAAGAACAAAGTGCTTCGTTCACCAGCAACGGAAGAAAGAGACTCAGTTACTATGTTGGCGCAGGTTACGGGTCCTTTTATAGTGGTGAAAAAATTTCCACCTCAGCTGGACTTGTGCTTCGAATGCAACCTAAGGCAGTTGTTTCGTTGGATTTTAGAAGAGACCAAGTAAATTTACCCTCGCCTAACACCAACTCGGCCTTAACGCTTATTGGTCCAAAAATTGAGTACTCATTTAGCAGGAAATTATTCTCAACTTTGTTCCTGCAATACAATACCCAAGCTGAAAATATGAATATCAATGCACGCTTACAATATCGCTTTGCTCCCATGAGCGATTTGTTTATTGTATTCAGCGAGAATTACTTACCCAATCAAGCCATGGTTTTTGGAAACCCCAATTTCCCATTCTTGAGTGTTAAAAACAGAGCGCTCACCATTAAGTTAAGTTATTGGTTTAATAGTTAGGCGGTATGGAAAGAAAATTTAAATTTAAATTTAAAAAGGCACAACCCCAGAAATCAGAGCCAAAGCCTAAAAAGCCAAAAAATAAAGTGCCCGAGGAGCAAGCAAATAATCTACTACATGGGATTACGTTGGCAACCATTTTGGAAACCTTAGTTGAGCGTTACGGATGGGAAGAGTTGGGCGCAATCGTAAACATCAACTGTTTCATAAGTAATCCTTCCATCAAATCAAGTCTCAAATTCCTGCGCAAAACGCCTTGGGCAAGGGAAAAAGTAGAACGGTTATACTTAAAAACGCTTTAGCATTTTGTCAATTTTCTGTGCGCTATTGTATACTGGATTAGTAATTGATGCTTCCCAGAAAGCCTTCGATACTTTCATCCAGTAACTGATAAACTTCATTGAACCCTTGTGCACCGCCATAATATGGATCAGGCACAGGTAAACTGGTTTGGTCTGCATCATATTTTCGTACTAAAGCGATATGTGCAATCCCATCGATGGGTTCTTCCTGCTTAACATTGGCGAAATTAGACTCATCCATTACCAAGATATAGTCGTAATAGTAATAATCACGATCTGAAATTTGCCTTCCCTTGTGGGTATAATCAATCCCATGTTCTGCAAGCACGTCCATTGTTCTGTAGTCTGGTGACGAACCGATGTGGTATCCAGCAGTACCTGCCGAATCAGTTTCAATCTCTAAACCCGATTGTTTCGCCTTATGCCGAAGTATAGCCTCAGCCATGGTAGATCGACAAATATTACCCAGGCACACAAATAATATTTTTACTTTCATATTCTATTCGGCACCATTTATGTATACATATCTGTGAATGCCTGTTTACAATAATATCAAAAGCTTTCCGTTATTTGCCATAGCCATGGCAAGAAAGTTATTTATTCTTAGTGCACTGCTTTTTTTAAGCAGTTCAATTGCTGCACAGCACAAAGATTATTATCAAGAAGGGAATGCTTACATGAATCAAAAGCAATTTGCCTTGGCGGAAGCGATATTTGCAGAAGGTATATTAATTGACAGCAGCCTGCATATTTTATACCCAAGTCTTGCCAATGCGATGATGATGCAACAAAAGCATAATCCAGCGGATAGTGTGTTGGATGTGATTCTCAAAAAACACCCCAATTATTTAGGAGCGCTTTGGTTTAAAGGACTCAATTATTTCTATTGGGACCGCGATAGCATGTCTATTATTTACATGAAAAAGTATCTGAAGCGCACTAAAATGCCCAATAATCAAGTCATTAAAGGATACTATTATGTGGGTAGGGCATATGAAAAAATCTTGCGTACCAAAGGTCTTACAAAACTGGAATTAAGTGAAATGATTGCTTACTATGATAAATTTTCAACACTTGGCGAAGGTCATCCTGCAGCTGCACGGGTAAAAGGTTTTATTGCGGCCGTAAAAGCACAAAAACCGGTTAACTATACCGGTCGATGGATCTTTAAAGACCCCCCAGTAAAAAAAGAATAATTTAAGCGAATTAAGACTGGCTCAGTTGT
Source organism: uncultured Bacteroidia bacterium (assembly GCA_943788195.1). Lineage (GTDB taxonomy): Bacteria > Bacteroidota > Bacteroidia > NS11-12g > UBA955 > CALSPH01. The sequence goes on along the minus strand of CALSPH010000001.1, from coordinate 616,732 downwards.
TCAAATAGTATCAATGTTCCCGTCTGGTAAGTTATTTCAAGAATCCCCTCATTCAAAATTTTATTGCATGTGCCTAGACGTTGCCCAATGGTAAGTTCTAAATCATGTAGCGGCCATTTCAAATTATCAGCCTGTATACCCGCGCACTTAGGCCATGGAATAAGGGATAAGGGGGTGTCTTTCGGATACCATTTTCTAAATCCACTTGGAGCCAGATATATTTTTTGATAATCATCCCAAAAAATTACATTTACCTCGCCTTGAAACTGTGCAATCAAATCTAGATTCCCAATGCTATGATCCATGCGTTTACCAGTGCCCCAAACCACATGCACATCCTTGTACCCTCTATTTTTACAAATCTGAATGCCCTTTTCTAAATCCGTAAAATCTTGATCGGGTGTATGAATCACCTCAACATGTTGGATATGGGCAGTCTTGCCTTTGGCATCTGGCTCACTATCAAAATCACCACTCACCACATTAAATGCTATTCCCTTGTCTAAAACATCTTGTAATGCCCCATCCAGCACAACTACAAAAGGGCACCATTCCAGAAGTTGATCTAATAATTTTTGCTCACAACGCTGCCCATCAGCAATAATAAGAGCGGGCTCTTGCCCATCAATAACAAAATGATGTGATGACATGAATTTGTGTTTTTTATGCACTGCCGTGCAACATATTTTACAATAATACGTCTTTTGGATAAATAGAATTACTTAGCTTTGTTTAATATGAAATTTTCCTTTCTACGGATTGTTTTCCTTTTGGTTGGTTTAGGACTTATGCTTAATGGGTGTAAGAAGGACCGCGCCACTACCTGGGACGCAAACTACCTCTTGCCGATCGCGCGTACATCCATTGGGGTTGACAATGCCTTTGGTAACTATACTCGAACCAATACTGGAAACAATCAACTGGACTTTGTCTATAGCCAAGAACTATATAACAATAGCCCGGCTTTGATCGAAATCCCTGATACCGGAATTGCTACATCATTTACACTCAACTCGCTTCAATTAGGTGACCGAACCATCAACCGATATATCACCTTGGGCGAAATAAATCCATTGTTTCTGCTCTTAGATGGATCTACAACTACTATTGCCGCTCAAACTCAATCTAACTTAACCCCAATTGATATTGATGGCACTGAGTTTTTTGAAACAGCACTACTCGAAAGCGGTGAAATGGTTATTGAATTCACCAATGAGCTTCCTGTAAATCTAAAAACGCTCACCTTTGATTTAGTCAATAAATCAGATGCAAGCCTAATTGCCAGCTCAAGTTTCACCAATGTTGGCCCAAATTCAATTGCTACACGAATTATTGATTTAAGTGGCAAACGTGTCAATGCGGCCATGCAAGCAGTCATCAAATTATTGGAGACCGATGCAAGTAATGGACCGGTTAAAATTGATGCCAAAAAAGGACTTAATATTAAAATTTCTGTGCGCAATTTAAAGGCAAAAGAGGCAACTGCAGCGTTTCCTAATCAAACGGTGCTGAGTGAAGATGTGGCCACAACCCAGTACATGGAAGGTGCCCAATTAAAATATGTTAAAGTAAGAAGCGGTAAATTAAAATTAGACCTTTATTCAAGTATTGCTGAGAACATGACTTTGTATCTTCAGATACCATCGGCATCCAAAAACGGTCAGATCATCAATGAGGTTGTTAAGCTTGCTGGAGCCGTTGGTGGCGTTCCAAATATTGTGACTCGAGAAATTGACATGAACGGATACACCATTGATTATCGCGGTAAAAACCCCAATGTTACCGACACAGTGAATACCATTCATCAAATCATGTTATTGACTTTAGATTCTTCAGGAAGGAAACTGGATATCTCATTACAAGATTCAATTAATATCTCATATAGCCTTGTTGATCTGGTTCCAGAATACGGAATTGGGTATATGGGTTCCAATACAAACGAAACAGGTGATGCAATTACGGACTTAGATATCTTTAGTAAGCTGGGGGGGAACATTGGATTGGCAGACCTTACCATGCGTTTAAATATTAGCAATGGAATTGGTGCAGAAGGTCATGTGTTAACGCGTAGCTTAATTTCGTATAATTCACGTAAGAATACAGAAGTGCCATTAACCGCATCATTAATTAATTCAAACTATCCTGTTTCTAGTGCCATTTTCAGTCCTTTTACTCCGAATGAGCAGGTTATCGAATTCAATACAGGAAATAGTAACATCAAGAGCTTTGTAGAGAACCTTCCCGACCAGGTTAAATATAACATGCAAGTAGCCATTAGCCCAAATGGTAATACAAATAACTGGCGCGATTTTATCTATTACAATTCTCGTTTCATAGTAAATCTCGAGATGACCTTACCTGCCGCATTCTCTTTGGACAATTTAAGCTTTAGAGATTCTGTAGGATTTGATATTCAACAAGTAGAGAATAAAGATCGTATTAAAGGAGGCAAGTTTAATTTATTCTACGAAAATGAATTCCCATTCTCTGTGAATTACTTCTTAGAATTGTATGATGAAAACGGAGTTTTCCTTGATACTTTAGGTAATGAAGGCGTGAACTTAATTCAAGCTGGACAAACCAATAATCCAACAAAAGGAAAGGCGGAGTTAATTATTCCAAGTTCCAAAATCGGTGCAGTTAAAAGGGCCAAATATGCCTATATCACCCTTTTAGTTAACACGCCAAATAATGCTCAAAAGCAAATCAACTCCAAGGACCGATGTAAAATTGACATTAGTGCAGATTTTATTTACGAACTGAGCAGCCAATAAAGCAATGACAAAAATGTATCGCACCTTCTTGGGTCTCGCATTATGCTGTATTACGCTTGTTTCATATGGACAAAATGATAGTGCCCAAAAAAACACCTTTAAATTAGTCCGTTTTGAAATGAATGCAGGATATGGATCCAATCATTTAACGGGCACCGCAGTCCTCCCCTTTGCTTTCAAAAGCGGGGTTGATTCCAAAGATATTGAAAACTCAAGTACCTTTATTTTTAACAGGAACCGTACAGGAACTGCCTCACACATCGAAACTAAATTTGAGGCAGGGAAACACGAATTTTCTTTGGGTTATTACTCCACTTTGGGTGCCAGCTATTCCAAAAACACCTTTCAATTAATTTTCGAAGGGAATGCCCCTTTTGCAGGGAAAAAAATGGACTTGAAAGTAAATGCAAAGCAATTGAGTTACGGAAAGGCGAGCTACTCCTTAGGCAGATGGAAATCCAGGTTAAGTACGAAAAAACAAAGTTTGGTCTATAAGCACCACGTTAGTTTATATGGTATCACCAAATACGCTAGAGTCCAAACCAATGGCGCCAATAGTCTACTAACCTCTGAAAGCGGTATCGATGTAGAGGGTGATTTGGATTATCAATATCAAGCCAACAACCAAACCGAATTTAAAGGGGCAGGTCTGGGAATAGGCACCTATGCCTATTCAAGAAATGGGGCCAGCGCAAAGATTTTGCGTATCGAAAACTTAGGGGTTGGTTTTATCAAAGGCAATGAGCAAGTCTTTTCTAAAGACACCGCTTGGACTTACAGTGGTTTAAATTTCACCCTTGGGGCACAACAAAATTTTTCCTCAGTAGGTGACAGCATTAATGCATTGCTTTATGATGAAACCAGATCGGATGCAAGAATCATTCTCTTGCCTGTGCATATCTCATACGATATTCAGACCCCTAAAAAGAATTATGGCATAAACTATACTGCCATGCCTGGTTACCTGCCTCAACTGCACTACGTTCGTAAATTTTTCACTCCAAAGAACAATACCTATGGCATTGGAGTTAAAGCAGGAGGTTGGGGATTACTCAACTCCTATCTACAATACAACCAATTCTTAAAAAAAGATGGACACTCCTTACAGCTTCAAATGACAGGTATTGAATCCCTATTACTCCCGTATCCATCCTTTGCACTTAAAATGCGAATCGATCTGTGATAAAAAATATACTCCTTTTTTCCTTGATCTTTGCTTTGGGTTGTTCCCCTTACAAACGAATATCGAATGATGATAAATCATTTACTGACACCCACGTGGGTAGGTATGAAGGTGTGTTGAATATTTATAATGCAGATTCGATTGTAAACTCACTTCCAATGCGTCTTAATTTATTACCAACGGATAGTGCAAATGAATACCGATGGCAGATTCAATACGATACGCAAACATTTCGCAATTATTATCTGCGGTTAACCAATGCATCAACAGGGGAATATGAAGTGGATGAAAACAATGAAATTACCTTAACTGCGCATATACACTCGAGGTTATTAACGAGTTATTTTACGGTGATGCAAAGCACATTATTGGTTACTTATGACTTCAGAATTAGTGACCAGATCACTTACTCCGTTCATGCATACGGAAAAACGCCTCATCAATATACCGGACAAGACAATCCTGAAATTGACAGTGTCGGATTATATCCATTCATAGGATATCAAGAAGCGGTGCTTAAACGAATCGATTAGGATAAGTGCTTTTACCAAATTTTAATCCGCGTGCTATCTGGCTTATACATCTGACCGTCTTCACAAACACCAAAGGCTTCATTGAACGGCTCAAAGTTGGATAGTGGTCCGATTACTCGGTACTCAGCAGGTGAATGATAATCAGTTATCAATCTATTCTGCAGTTCTTTTTGGGTGATATTTCCTTTCCATACACTTGCCCAGCCCAAGAAAAATCGTTGTTTCCAATTAAAGCCATCAATATCTTCCGGTTCATTCTCTCCCAAGTCCTTTTTCAAAGCACTAAATGCTAAAGTAAGACCACCTAAATCGGCAATGTTCTCCCCCAAAGTCATTTCGCCATTCACATTCATTCCTTCAACTGGACTATACGTACTATACTGATTTGCCAATTGGCTAGATAAGCGTTCAAACGCGGTGCGATCTGCATCGGTCCACCAATTATTCAAATTACCATCCCAATCATATTTACTTCCTTGATCATCAAAACCATGGGTAAACTCATGTCCGATTACTGCACCAATTCCACCATAATTAATTGCTTTATCAAAACTAGGATGGAAAAAAGGAGGTTGTAAAATGCCTGCAGGAAACACAATCTCATTCCCGCTACTACTGTAGTATGCGTTCACCATTTGTGGATTCATAAACCACTCCTTCTTATCCACTGGGTTACCCAGTTTTTCTACCATTTTTTGATAGTTATTACTGGCGGTATTCATGGCATTTAATAGAAAGTCTTTCTCCGAAATTTCTAAAGTTGAATAGTCTTTCCACTCTTCAGGATATCCAATTTTATACGTAAAAGCATTCAGTTTTTTCAAGGCTTTTTCTTTGGTTTCAGCAGTCATCCAAGTCAAATCATGAATGCTTTCACGATATGCCTCACGTAAGTTTTCAATCATGTTTTCCATGTATTGCTTAGACTCCGCTGGGAAATACTTCTCGACAAACAATTTCCCCAATGGCTGCCCTAATGAACCTTCCACAATACCTAATATTCGCTCGTTTCTTGGCTTCATCTTTTCTTTACCACTCAATATTTTTCCGAAGAAATTAAAATCCTCCATCTCCATATCGTTGCCCATAAAGCTTGCGTAGGCTGAAAGTGTTTTCCACTTTAAATAGGTTTTCCAATCAGAAAGGTTCTCTTCTGTAAATAGGCCGTTTAACGCTTCATAATAACTGGGCTGCCCTACAATGAGGGTATCAGCTGCTTGCATACCTAAGGAATTGGTTATCCCTGTAATATTGATATTGGGCAAGGTTTCATCCCACGTTTTTCTGCCTTTTAGATTATATCCTTTGTCTGGATCCCGTAGATCTGTTCGAGTCCAATGGGCTGTAGCCAATTGGGTCTCTAACTTCAAAACGGTTTCACCCATATTTTCTGAATCTAATCCAGCCAAGCCAAAAAGCGTATTCACATGCGTAACATAGGCTGCACGAATGCCTTCATTCTTCTCATCCTTTTTTAAATAATAATCTCGATCAGGTAAACTCAATCCAGTTTGATGTGCATTGGTGATATAGCGTTCGCTATTCTTATCATCTCGGCTGATATAGAATCCAACCGGTGTGCCAATTCCCAATGGAATCAATTCTGGAAACAACAGATTCAGTTCGCCAATGGTAGCCACTTTATCAATGCGCTCTAGTATGGGCTTGATGTGTTTTAGCTTTTTGGCTTCAATTGAATTGGTATCCATACCTGAACGATAAAAATCACGAATTAACTGACCGTTGCTACCTTTTTCAAAATCTTCATTTTGGTCTAATTCGCCCATTATACCCAATAACTTTTGACGATTCTCTTCATTGAGAATATTAAAAGCCATCCATCGGCTTTCCGTTTCTGGAACTGGATTCTCTTTCTGCCAATTGCCAATGGCAAACTTGTAAAAATTTTCACAAGGACTCACCGTGCTATCTACAAAGTGTGGGTCAAAAGCAGTTGGTGCATTAATATGCGTGTGATCATCTGATTTGTTGTTATTACACGCTGTTAAAGCGACTATAACAAGGATGGAAATGAATATTCTTTTCATAAGGGTCACGAAAATAGAAATTTTAATGGATAGATACTCTTCCATTGTTGAAAATTGGACGAATGACGCTCAATTCAATTCTTGAATTATGCCGTTAAGAGACGGATTTTCCAATTTATTTAACCTCTTTTGCTCAATGATCAAAATTTGCGCATCCAGCTTTATCGCCTCTTCTGGATTGTGCAAGGTGGCTATAATCAATTTTTGCTTTGCCTTTTCTTGAATCTCAGCCCAAAAATGGAGTAAGGATGGATAGTCCAAATAATTACTGGGCTCATCCATTAACCAAACCGGTTGATCTCCATAAAACAACTTGGCTAACATGGCTTTTTGTTGCTGCCCGCGACTGAAGGAAGCTACTTCGCGGTCTTTCAAATCTACCAATTGAAGCTGTTGCATCACGGTTTCTATTTGCATTCCATCTTCTTGATATCCTAAAGTAAGGTACTCTGTCAGCTTGATGAAAGCCGGTATAGGTGAAGGATCATCCACATACTGAATTATACTGCTTCGTTCGGACAAGCTGAGTTGATGGACTGATTTTCCCTCTGCTTCAACAATTCCATGATTTGGGTTTTGCAAACCACAAATGGTTTTGAGTAGTGTGGTTTTGCCAGCTCCGTTATTTCCTAAGATGACATAGAGTCCCGTTTTTTCAAATTGAAAATTCAGGTCTTCAAGAATGACCTTCCCTCCCAAATTAACCTGAAGATTTTTTAACGCTATCATTACCCTGCCTTTTTAACAATCAAATACAAAATTACCGGTGCCGCAAGTATGCTTAAGGTGGCATTAACTGGAAGAATTGCTCCAGCCAAAACACCACTTGAAAGCCAATCAGCCAAGACTGCGACACTTGCTCCAATTATGAATGAGGCAGGTATGAGTAACTTGTGTTGGTAGGTTTTCAGAAGCCACTTACTTAAATGTGGGGCAACCAAACCTACAAAAGCAATAGGGCCACACAAGGACGTAGAAAGCCCAGTTGCCACTCCAGCAACAATGATGGCAAACAACATAACTCTTCTGCTATTTACGCCCAACAAGCTCGCTTTTTGCCTTCCAAGTAAAAGGACATCAAAGGACTTTGAAAACCATAACCCGATACCCATAAGTAAAGGGCCCATAATCAATAAATAGATTAATTGACTTGGTGATACCTTGCTAAAACTACCCATACTCCACAGCACGAATGATTTTAACGCTTCGGCTTTACTAAAAACCTCCATTGTACTGATGAACGCGGATATCATAAATCCCCCCATCACGCCTATTAATAAAAGGGTAATGGGGGAACGAAGGTATTTGCTCATCCATAAAAGAAATAGCAGATATATCAATGCACCAATGACTGCCATGAGCACCAACCCACCCACATGAATGCCTGCCAATAGACTTAATGCAACGGCTAAAGAAGCGCCTTGGCTGATACCTAACACATCTGGTCCTGCCAAAGGATTTTTAAACACGTTTTGCATCAGTAATCCTGCTACAGATAAAATCCCCCCAGCAATTAGAGCTGCAACCACCCGAGGTAATCTAAATTGCCAAAGCAGTACTTTCCATTCCGGCAATTGCCATAATATCAGCCCATTGCTTAGCATCACATTGGCCATTATAAGCAACAATAAGATTGAAAACGATATGGCAAAAAACTTAGTCAACAGGTTGATAGAATATGGTAGTGTTCCCTTGAAAGAGTGCTGGATGTAAACATTGGGCAATATCATTTAAAATGAGATCTGGTCTTAAAACGCCCATCTCCCAATATGCATTACCTCCCAGCCCATTCTCCATTTTATTGTTGTTGTATACGCGTTTATTTTGATACGCTTCAAAGAGGGCATATCGCTCATCTTCTGTAGCAATTTCTTTTAATGTGTGATAATAACTTGGATGTAACCATACCGCTGCAGATTTACTTCGTTGATACACTTTCTCAAAGGGTAAAACTACATTCAATCGTTCTGTATCTTGGGCAAATATATAATTGCCTCCAGCATCTTGAATTAGCTGTGCAAGGAATGATTTCCCTCCACTCACATTCCACACTCCACCAAAAACGGATCCAGAGAAAACAGTAGGCTTTTCAATTATTTGGGCGCAAAAATATTTGGTCTCATTGTAATGCTCCAACACTTCATTAAATAGCACCTTTGCTTCTTTTTCTTTTCCTGATAATAGGCCGAAAACCTTCAACCATTCTGCTCTACCTAATGGACTTGCTTCCTTAAAATCAGTGCAATTTAAATGAGGAATATTCAATTTTTTTAATCGGTTTAAAATCGCAGCATCTCCCCCTTCAATTTGGTATGCCAATACCAAAGGCTTGGCACCTAGCAATAATTCAAAATTCAATTGCTCACCAGAACCGCATTCTTGTATGCTTTTGTCATCAATCGATTTCCGCACTCTTTTGGAATAGATATAATCCGTTTCATCTACAAACTGAATCTGATTGGAAGCATTTAAGGCATCTAAAAAGCCCACATAAGTAGATGACAATGAGGCAAAGCCCTGGATGGAATCGATACATACATATTCACCTTTACATCGGATGCTCCCCGTATAGAAACGGGAAACGGTATCGGAACGATCCGCAGAAGAAAAAACCAACAAGCGTTGATGCTTTTTTCCAGCATATTGAATTGCATAGTTCTTGGCAAAAAGGGTACTGTCTTCCTCCCATGCTAACCCATCAATTTTAGCATTCGTATTTGTATTCCCACTTTGACAAGCAGATATTAATCCAAGCAATGAAGCAAGGAATAGGATGGTTAAATTATTTCTTCTTTTCATAGCCATAGGGACAATGCTTACAACCACTTTTACAACATGTTCCACGTTTTAAATGGTATTTACGGGTAAAAACAAGCAGTCCTTCTTTATTGATATAGTAATCTTCATTTTGATCGGAAGAGTTTGCCTTACTCATGTTTAACCCAGAAAATAGGCTAAGATGATTAATACAACTCCCAAAACAATTAACGAAAATGCCTGAGGTATACACAAGACCAGAAGCACAAGACCGACTATAATTAAAAGAATGCCTATGTATCCTAAGTTATAGGTGTTGCCTTGGCTTTCTTTTACACTTTCAGGCTGTAATTCTTCTATTGGTTTAGTTTCATCCAACCCATCATGACCCAGCGGCTCATTTAATTTTACATTTATAGTATTTGTATTACCCTCGGTATTAACCATTATATGCTGTTCCGCTTGCGATCCATTTTGTGTAATCGCTCGGTTCACTTTCTTTGCTAACTTAGAAGGTAGTATAGATACTTCTTTTAATGTCCGAGGCTGCGGATTCACTTGATGTTTCCGGTCCATCGCTTCATCGCGTTTCCTTTTTCTAAATTCCGCAACCTTCGCTTCTTCTTTCTTACTGGATTTATCAAATGAAATACCGATTCCATTTCCATATCTACTTTGTGTTACCTCAATACTTGAACAAGCTTGAAGTAATACAACAACCAGCAATCCTAGGCTTACCTTTAAGTTCATAGTGCAAAGAACGGAAAATTCAAACTTAAATGTATAGCTTTGCTATATCTTCATGAAAATCAAAACTTCTTTGCTCAGCCTTAGCGCTTGGATGCTCATTTGCAGTGCTCTTTTTACCTCATGCACAACACCTTCTATACCTGATTATCTTCGATTTAAAGTAGAAAAAATTAAACGCGTAGATAAAAAATGGCAAGTAACAGGCAATGCTTTTTTTATGAACAACAATTCATTTGGAGGGAATGTAAAAACCTGTGATATTGATGTTTTTGTGAACGATGTTAAAGCAGCTCATATCAATCAAAGCATAAAAGTAAACTTTGAAGCCAAGGAAGAATTTACCGTTCCCGTGACTTTTACGATTGATTCCAAGACATTGCGAAAAGAAAACGAAGGCTTCTTAAAGAATGTAATCAAAGGGTTAATGGGTGAAAAAGTGGATCTCCGCTACGATGGAAACTTTGTGGTTGACATCGTAGGAGTAAATCTAAAAATTCCGTTTGAGTACGAGGAGAAAGTTGGGTTTGGAGTAAACTATGAGTAGCGAGATTTAACTTCTAATTTACCACAGAACAAATTAGACATTCAGCCTCATTATGTCCTCGAGCCGGGCAATGTTCTCGGCCAAAAAAGATTATTTGCAAGTGCAACTTATTCCAAGTCTCCTCTGGGAATAAACGTTTCAAATCCTTTTCTGTTTGAACCACATTTTTCCCATTGGTTAACCTCCAACGTGTTGCAAGCCGATGAATATGGGTATCCACAGGAAATGCCGGAAAACCGAAAGCCTGACTCATAACCACGGACGCAGTTTTATGTCCCACTGCGGGTAAAGCTTCTAACGCCTCAAAAGATTGTGGAACCTCACCGTTATGTTGGTTAATGATGATTTCACTTAATCCAAAAATCCCTTTGGATTTCATGGGACTTAAACCACAGGGACGTATGATCTCCTTGATTTCTTCTACGCTCATTTTTACCATATCAAACGGATTATCTGCTTTGGCAAACAGAATTGGCGTGATCGTGTTCACTCTGGCATCTGTGCATTGAGCTGATAACAGAACTGCAATGAGCAGCGTATAAGGATCCTTGTGATCTAAAGGAATCGGTGTTTTGGGATACAGCTCTTCCAATTTATTAGCAATAAACTGCACCCGTTCCTTTTTGAGCATTTTACTCCCCATGAATGGCGTTCACTAGTTTCTGATATTGAATCTGCACGTCTGGGGCATTTTTAACAAAATGAACCATGGCCAATTCATGGCAATGTTTTTTAACTTCTTGCCCAGACTTCTTTAGTTCGAGTGAACTGCTTTTATCCCATACTAATCCGCATTTGTGTTGAACCACCCAGGCACTGTAATCACCCAACCGAGGCGTTAGTATAACCGGCAAACCACAGGATAAATATTCAGCAAATTTACCGGGAGAAGCCACTTGATTGGTCATGGTTTGAGGTCTTAATAGTAAGCCGTAGTCATGCTTGGCCAACTCCACACAGACATCCTGTGAGTTTACCCATTTAATATTTAATCGATCCCCAAACTTAGCTTGCATTAAGCCCGTCTCTTTAGACTCCTTAGTCAATAGCGTGCATTTAACGTTGGGATGTGCAATTAAGAATTCATCTATTTCGGCAAAACCTTGCCAGGGCGCATTACTTCCTGCATAAACCACAGTAACTTCTTTCTCATCTGAAATATCCGCATAGGTCCATTTGAATTGGGAATGTAACGTACACGGCACAATGCTGTAAACTTTTCGTTGATACCCATAATTCTGTTGCCAATAATCCACCAAGGCTTGGGAGATCCCCATTTGATAATCTGATTCCATCACGGAGGATTGTTCAAAGTTTTTTATTTGATTGCGTAGATAGGGCACAGGAAACACATCATACTCCTCTATTTCTGCAGCAATTGCACTGCGTCCATCAAAAACCACCTTTTTTACCAGACCCCATTTTCTACAAAAAAGGCCGATTTGGGTGGCAAAAACATTTCTACAAATCAGGGCATGTTGCTTGTTGAAGAGCAGCACCAAAGCCAACAAATACTGGGTGAGTCTAAAATACCGCAACTTTGGAAAGGCAGGTAAAACCCAAGTATTGGGATACTTTGATTTGATGGTTTTTTTAGCCGATGTATGACGTAATTCGCGAATGGAAAGAAATGCTATCAATTGAATCTGCACTTCATGATGTGCCTCTAAATGCCTGCAAACATCCAATACCTGACTGTCATAAATACCCGGATGGTATTGATCAAGCAAGGTGATGTGAGCAATTTTTGTTTTAGACATGCACTGCAGCGATTACTTCCTGCTTGTTAAATGCGCCATTGGGAATATTGATCTTGGCTTTCGCAAAAGTCTCTGGTATTTCTACTCCATTTAGATACATTTCAATAAACGGTTGGTAATAGTCTGGTAAGCTGGTCTTTCTTTTTTCCAGAAAAGCCTTGTCCAGATAATTGCCTTCCTGAATAAAACGAAAAACGGTTTGGATGGAATACACATCAATATCAGGGCCTACCGCATTTCGGGTGGGTTCAAAATATTCATCTTCGAGTATGGCTTTTAATTTAGAGCCTTCTGGATAGAATTGATAGGTTTTTTGAGCTGCAATACCCAAGATGTTGGATAAACCCAGCATATTGGCAATACTTCTCAGTGGCTTTTTGAGTGCCTTAAGAATGGGGTTGTGTTTTAAGTTGTCAGTAGCCCTTTTCTTATCAGGTGACCATAAGATCATTGTTGCGCTTAATTTGGTTGGATTAAAAACCAAATGAGGCTCCCAAGCATCCACAAAGGATACCGGCCAATCTTTCTGATGAAAATGCTTGCGGACTTTCATATCCACTGTCAAATCTTGTTCATTCAAGGCAAAATCCTTTTCAAACAGATAGGATTCATATCCACTACCATGCATGGCATAGGTAGAAAGCATGTAATTATTGTGATGATGAACACAAGATGCTGCAATTTCAGATGACTTATTCTCCAAGGGTACAAAAAGGTGCACCTTGAGATTGAAATCCGGGGTTTCATGGGCAAAGAAAAATGGGATATTATACAAGCTCCATGCTTGATTCAAATATCCATCATCTTCAAAATTGCGTTGGATTACTTGATCGATAAAACCCTTGTCATCCCCCATTTTTTGTAATAACGGTGCCGCTGCTTCATGAAAAGCCTTTCGGTCTTGATGCGTTGCATTTAATGCAAGCAATTCTTGTACATAAGGATGGTTTTCCAACAGGCTTTGCATGCGAACGAATTAATCTAAAAATGGAATTTTAGTAGTAATGGCTTTAACTGCTTTACCTCTGATTTCAATGAAAATCTCCGTGCCTCTTTTATTCATCGGCTTATTGACATAACCCATTCCAATGGCCTTGCCTAAAGAAGGGGATTGTGTTCCTGAGGTTACTTCTCCAATATTATTTCCTTCGGCATCCAATATGGGATAATGTTGTCTAGGTATTCCACGATCAATCATTTCAAATCCAGCTAATCTGCGGGTACCACCGCTTTCTTTGATCGCCAAATGATGATCCTTGCTTATAAAGTCCTTATTGAATTTTGTTATCCATCCTAAACCGGCTTCAATCGGTGAAGTTTCATCATTGATATCATTTCCATACAGGCAAAAACCTTTTTCTAAACGTAACGTATCTCTAGCACCTAATCCAGCTGGAATAACGTTAAACTCTTTCCCTGCTTCCATTATTGCATCCCACATGGTTCCAGCATCTTTGTTCCAAACGTAAATTTCAAATCCACCTGCACCGGTATAACCTGTATTAGAGATAACCACATCATCTACACCAGCCATCGCACCTCCCACAAAACTATAGTAAGGGATCTCTGATAAATTCTCTTCTGTTATTTTCTGTAAGGCTTTGGTTGCGTCTGGACCTTGCACTGCAAAAAGACAAATGTCATCACTCTGATTTTCAAGCTTGCAATCAAATTTATTTTGGCTGTTCAACCAATCCCAATCTTTTTGCTCATTGCTCGCATTCACTACTAAGGTATATTCGTTTTCAGTCCAACGATAAACCAAAAGGTCATCTACAATTCCGCCTTTGTCATTCGGCATGCAACTGTATTGAATTTTACCATCCTCTAATGCGGCAACATCATTACTGGTAACCCATTGTAAAAATTGAGTAGCCTCTGGACCCTTAACCCCAAACTCTCCCATATGACTTACATCAAAAACACCCATGGAGTTTCTAACTGCCATGTGTTCTGCATTTAAGCCGCTATATTGTACAGGCATATTAAAGCCTGCAAAAGGAACCATTTTCCCGCCCAATGCAACGTGTCTATCGTGAATTGGAAGGTTTCGTAATGTTTGTGTATTTTCCATGATTATAAATTGACCACAAATATAGGAATTGCAAGGGAAAAATGGCAGTTCAACGCTAAAATCAACCATTGCGATGATAGAAATCAAAAAACAGAAAATGGGTATCTTTGAACCACTTGCACTAAATAGTAGTTCTTATGAAAAATCTATATCTCGTATTAACCATTCTCGGCTTTATTGCCCCAAACATTTTTGTTGCCATGGAAACCATCGAAACGGGTAATGTCTTGCTTTATGCAAACCCCTTGGCAACCATGCAAGGGATGTTTGCAAATCACATTTCGACTGCCTTCATTGTCGACCTGTTATTCATTGTATTGGTTTTCTTTATTTGGTCGTATATCGATGCGAAGAAGCACGGCATAAAAAACATTCGAGTCATTTGGATTCTCACGCTATTGTTTGGGATTGCAGGTGCATTCCCGCTAGGAATCGAACTATACATTAGTAGTCAATAAGTTAGCCATTATTAGTGTAATTATAGGGCAAAATATAGGGCAATTTTTCCCAATTTTTATAGTTTAACCCTTTTTTTAGTGTTTAGTTGTGTCTACTTTAAAAATAATACTTCTTTATTGGTTGTGTGTGAAGAAAAGGGAACAGGCGGTAAACAGGTTCATCCAGTTATTGATTATACGCTGCCATGGGGTCAATTCTTAGTGATAGATCTACCTAAATAATAAAAGCCGACCAGTATAAAGTCTATTAGAAATATTAATACCTTTGTTAATATGAAAAATATTTCCCTCCTAACTCTCGCCTTTTTGTTTACAGTTCCCTCCTTTGCTCAATTGCCGTCTCATGTTCCATCAAATGGTTTGCAAGGCTGGTGGACTTTTACAGGGAATACAAACGATAGTAGCGGCAATGGAAATAACGGAATTGCTTATGGTGTTTCTTTAACAAGCGATAGAAAAGGCGAAGCCAATAGCGCTTATGAATTTGATATTACATCAACTGGTTGGGGAACGGCAAAGGATAGAATTGAGATTACTCAAAATAGTAAAGTAATGGATAGTCTTTACAAAAGCCAAGCCTTTTCTATATCTTGTTGGGTAAAATTGAAACCCAAAACGGGGAGATTTGCAGGTAGACCACACACTATTTTTGGAGTTTGGGATGGTGGAAATAAAACAAGTTTTATTCGTTTTCAAGTGGCTAAACAGGGATCTAACAATAATACCTACTGCACATTTAACCAGAATAATCCTAAATTTGGTAATACAAAAATATCAGATAGTGTTTGGTCGCAAATAGTCATAACATATGATAAAGATTCAAGTAAACTTAATTACTATTTAAATTCTATACTAGATACTTCTATCACTATGACTTATTCTATTCCTTCATCAACTAATTATGGCAATTTAACATTTGGAGAAGTTTACATGGCTAATGGACATTGGTATCATTTTAATGGTAGTCTGGATGATATTGGAATTTGGAACAGGGCCCTAACTCTATCAGAAGTAAGTAATTTGTTTAATGAATGTACAGAAACGTATATCTCTGATACCATAACGGCATGCGATTCTTACACATGGACCAATGGTATAACGTATACTAAGAGCAATACTACAGCGAAAGATACTTTTGTGAATACAGCTGGTTGTGATAGTATCGTTACCTTAAATTTAACTATCAATTACTCCGATGCATCCACCGATGCAATCACGGCATGTGGCTCTTACACATGGACCAATGGCGTAACGTATATCCAGAGCAATGCTAAAGCGAAAGATACTTTTGTGAATACAACTGGTTGTGACAGTATCGTTACCTTAAATTTAACCATCAATAACTCCGACTTTATAAGCCAGCAACCAGCCAATCAATCACTTCTTATATCACAAGATGCAACCTTTGATATTGGAACTTCAGGTACTCCAAGTCTAACATTCCAGTGGCAAACAGATATAGGTACCGGTTATCAAAAAATGTCCAACGCAGGACAATACAGTGGCACTCAAACTAAAAATCTATCAATATCTAATGTTACGTCAGCGAATAATAATCAGAAATTTAGATGCATTGTCAATGATCAGTATTGTTCAGATACATCGGTGGCAGCTTTGCTTTCATTATATGGAGTAAGCGTTGATAATCTTAGAAATAATCAGATTTTCCATATTTACCCCAACCCGGCCTCAAATGAGTTAAATATTAAAGATTGAATCAAATCTTATCGGCTCTCAATTCAGAATTATTAATGCTTTAGGGCAAGAAGTAAAACAGGGTGAACTATCCAGCTTAAACTCTACCATTGACGTAAGCAAGCTGCCAAAAGGAAGCTATACTCATGCTTATAGGTACTGGAAATTACTCGCATCCATTTTTGGTTGAATAGTCTTTAAATAAAGCATGCTTGAATACGGATGTTATTCCTCGCTCCTTTTCTATTGAGCGGACAAATCCCGGACGACTCTTGTAAAGAGTTTAAGGGGCAGGTGGATACACCTTAGGGCCAATATAATCATCCCACATGAAAGGAATTATTTTTTCAACTGACCGTGTGTGAAAGAAAGGGAACAGGCCTTTTGCTTCGGGTTCATCTGTATATAGGTATAGAAACTTGATTCTGTTTTGTGTCCAGTTACACCCATTATGGAGTTCGGGCTTATGCCTCTTAGATACATATTAGTTGCAAAACTTCGCCTTGCTGTATGTGTAACTAATAGTTCCCATTTAAACTTGTTTACAGACGTTTTAAGCCCTCCAGTGGTTCTATGTAGGGTGTAAGTTTCATTTAGTTTAAAAATTAGTTTTCCTAACTCTTTAAGGTATTCGTTAAATTTTTGATTGCTTATACTCTTAGGCAGCTTTAAAACTCCGTTGTTCGTATATTTATCAAATACCTTTTGCGCTACTGGTAGAACGGGGACAACTTCTGTTTCTTTGGTTTTTTTCATTTTCTTAATGATATAAGTCTTGCCCTTTATTACCTCAAATTTTGCAAATTCAAGTTTTGAATAATCGGAGTAACGCATTGCAGTATAAGCACCGATCAGAAACATGTCCCGTACTCTGTCTAAATAAGGCTTAGCTGTAAGATTAAGTTTTGCAAGTGCTGCAAGTTCGGGTTCTGTTAAAAATATATTGTTTACGGATTCAGTAGGGGCAGAAAATTTGGAAGACTTAAATTGAGCATTTTTATTGTAGCCAAGTTCAAGTGCAGAATTTAGAAAGGTTTTTAAGCGTTTGATATGTTTGGCTACTGTATTTGCACTATAGTTTCTTGTAAGTTCTAAATAATCCATAAGTTCGGCATGAAACACAAGGTCAATATTTGAAAATTCTAAACTTATCTTAGTATAGTCGTGAAACTGTTCTAATACGTTATACGTTTGCTTATAGTTTTTAATGGTTGAGGGTGCAATTTTATCACTTCCTTTAACCCCTTTTGATTTTTCAAGAATCTTAAAATACGTTTCTCTAAAGCTTATTAAATTAGTTATATTTTTATAATCTGTTTTACTCTGTGGTGTGTCAAAGAATTTTATTGTTAGTCTTCCTTTATTCTATGAGGGTTTGCAATTCCTTGACTCTCCAATAACCTCAGATTAGCCTTTTTCGCTGCATCTATATAACTCCCTAATAGAACATTTAGTTCAGGTGTATTTATTAGTCCCTTTGTTTGTTGTTTTTTATAATTCCAATTTTTAGGGAGAACGGATTGCTTGACAAAGAATTTTGCCTTCATACCCTTCGATTGTATCTGTAAATAGATAGAGGTTGGAATAGTTGCCTTTGGATTGGTAAGATAAAGGTTAAAGGTAGCCATATTAAGTTGTTGTAAGATCGAATATATGCTAAAAACTAAATAGGGCAAAATATAGGGCAGTTTTTCTACGCTTCTTTATGTTTTAGTTAATCGATATTAACCCTTAAAAAGAAAAGACTCCCGTTATTAGTGGGAGTCTTAGGTAACCTACAGTAACTTAGATATATAATTATGTAGCCCCGCTGTATCTTTACCTCAAAGAACGCAAATACTCCAAAGCATGAGATGGATCATAGAAACTGAACGTTTACGACTTCGTGAATTTGAGTTAACAGATGCCAAGGTGTTTTTTGACTTGAATGCCGACCCAGAAGTAACTCGCCATACCGGTGATAACGCTTTTGAATCAATTGAAGAATCCGAGCAGTTGATTAAAAATTACAGCCAATATAAACAGCATGGATTAGGACGATGGACAGTAGTATCCAAAATAAGCAATGAGGTATTAGGTTGGTGTGGCCTCAAAAAACATTCGGAAGGGTTTATTGATATTGGGTTTCGATTTCTTCGTAATGAATGGGGCAAAGGATATGCCACTGAGGCAGCAAAAGCTTGCTTGGAGTATGGTTTCACTAACCTAAAACTGGAAGAAATCATTGGACGTGCTTCGCAAGACAATCCCGCATCTATTCGGGTATTAGAAAAAATCGGAATGGAATTTTGGAAGATTGCGCCATGTGAAGGGATAGATAATTCTGTTTATTACAAAATAAACATGTGATTGAATCATCAATCAACTTGCTATGTCTTAAATTTGCACTGCATGCAACTCAACCATAAAAAATACGGTGAAACAGGGCCCAACTTAGTGATCATTCATGGCATTTTTGGTTCCTTAGACAATTGGCATACGGTAGCACAAGAATTAGGAACCAGCCACCAAGTATATACGTTAGATATGCGTAATCACGGTCGCTCTCCTCATAGCAATGCAATGAGCATCGCATTAATGGTGGAAGATGTAAGGAGATTTTGCGAAAACTGCGATTTAGATCAGATTTACTTAATCGGTCACTCCATGGGAGGAAAAGTTGCTATGGCATTTGCCCAAACCTACCCAGAATTATTAGAAAAATTGATTGTGGTTGATATTGCTCCAAAAACATATAAGACCTCACATCATCCCTATTTTGATGCCTATGAAACCATCCAATTAAATGAAACAAGCAATCGCAAAGAACTGGATGCTGCATTTATGAAGTATGAAAAGAATTTTGCGGTGCGTCAGTTCCTAATGAAGAACATTGTGAGCAATGGAGCAGGAGGCTATCAACTAAAAATAAATGTTCAAGGCATTAAGAATGGCTATGAGGAAATAGTAGGTGCACTTACTTTAGGCACAATCAATACTCCAACAC
The DNA here is from genome assembly GCA_943788195.1 of uncultured Bacteroidia bacterium. GTDB lineage: Bacteria > Bacteroidota > Bacteroidia > NS11-12g > UBA955 > CALSPH01. The sequence continues at coordinate 597,170 of CALSPH010000001.1, read as the reverse complement.
TATTCATCAAAGGGGCCAATAGCAATTATATTACTGCCCAAGATGAAATTCAAATTAGTCGTCATTTCTCTGATTACCGCCTCCAATCTATCCCAAATGCGGGTCACTGGGTTCATGCAGAGAACCGGGTTGGTTTTATCAAAGCGTTGGACCAGTTTATTCTTGCATAGCACAAGGAACCCCTGCTCCTAAAAATAAAACACTCTTCTTTTTCGTTGATAATACGGCTAAATACCCCATTGTAATTAGTTTAATATTGTATTTACGGTGAAAAAACTCGTATTTTTTATATGCATTCTTGGTCTGGCTTCCATCCTGCAAGCACAGATTGTTCTCCCCAGACCTCATCAGGCCAGCAAGTCTGATGACAAAGTATGGATTAGCAACGCCAAGGATATTAAGAACTTCGACCGGTTTTTAAAACGGAACGGGCAACCCCAGACCCTTTTATTTGCTAAGAATCTGAATACGCGTTTGTTCTTTGAAACCTATCCAGACTTGGATGAGGTAACTCAGCTGGTGTTTGAAGGCAATAACCCCATCAAAACCGAAACGTTTTGTGATCTGCCCTCCTTAAGCCACGTGATGTTTCATATTGATAGCTTTAATGCCACTTGGTTAAAAGCCATCAACGACTGTCAGTTTGTTACGGAGGTTTCCTATGTTTTTGAGCAAGACGCTTATGTTGATGAGCGCTGGTTTGAGTTAAAATCAGTCACCACGCTGAATGTACTGGGCATTTTTTCAAAGCAACAGTTGAGCACATTAGTTCCCAAAATTAAACCTATTAAGCAATTGCACCATTTGCGATTTAGCACAGACTATACCCGTGATTTACCCGATAACATATTGGATATAAGCCAAGTTAAGTCCTTTGGAATGATCGATAATTTATCTTTCATTCTTTCCCGTACGTTTCATGATCTGGCCATTGAAAAGCATTTCATCAACTACTGGGACAAAGAATCCGAAAAAAGCATCGTGCTGGGATTTGATTACTACTCTGATCGGGTGAGCTTGGAGACGTATGATTTCGATTACCTAAGCTCGATTTTTATGGATGGACAGATGCTGCCCTATTATGCCTTTCAAACACCGGATGTAGAGCAAAGCATCACCCCTACTGAACAGAAACAAGAAAAAACGGTTCGTGCCTATTCTTTGTACGACACCACCAATCGTAAAAGCAAGCCCTCTTTGTACTTTGAATTGAATGAAAACATCCATTCTTTAGACCCAAACTACATTCCAGAGTTTGAGCACTTTGTTATTTCAGCAACCGATAATGTGGCCCTTTTGAGCAAAGCGGGATATAAAATTGCTATTCCTGGCAATAGCATGGTAACTAAAAAAGGAGATGCATGTACCCATGCAATCGATATTTATTTTAGGTTAATCCCCAATCTGGTTGAGTTTGGGTTAACCGGTTTTCCTGCTCAATTTGATTCATTCAACGACTTGTATTCGATCAGTAACCCTACCGTTTGTATGTTGTATGCCTCGTCTAACAATGTGCCTTTGAAGCTCAAAAGTGGCTTTGCCATTGATGTAGAGATGCCCTACGTTGAAAAACGACAATGGCAGCTCAGCAAAGACATGCCGTATTGGTATCCCTACAATGCGTTGGAAGGAGGTCCTTTAACGCGATATAAAATCAATGCCTTTACCGATACATTTGGCACGCAAAGTTTGGTGGATTACACCTCATTTAGTCAGCGCTATTTTGAACCCTCCTATTATTACTTATTGGATAAAACAGATACGCGGGTTAAAATTCCAAGAAGCCTAAAACCATCCTATAACCCCAACATTACAGATCGCATCTATATGCCGCATCGCAAAGGAATGGTCCGTGAAAAAAACGAATTTTATTTGCGTCCTGGAAAATCATTAATCGGAGCTCGAAAAATAAGTTTTAAAGACACCGCACGCAGGAAACTGGTCTTTTTTAGAATCTATAATAAGATTGATCAGCGCCTTTTCCCAGAGCTGCATTACTTCAGAAAGTATGTGTTCCAATATACTGGTTCAGAAGGTAGAAAGACGTTCACCAAGGCCTTACTTCGCGGTAGAATTTTCAATGATATCCGCATTTTTTATGAGCCAGGCGATACCGAAGGATTGGTTGAGCTCAAGTATGAAGATGGTTATGTGCAATTGCCATTTACTGTGGTGAAGGCCGGTGATAAGAAGAGCAAGGCAAAGCAACTCAAGCGATTTAATAAAATGTATGCCAAGTATCAAGCGCGATTAAACCGAAGAGAGTTGGTTCATGCCCAACATTTGGACGCATACAATACACAACTCAATGATGAAAAACCCGCTGTTGGTGGCACCCAAATACTGAGCATCACTGCCTTGGGTTCCTATGCATTAGCTGGTTTAGACACCTCTGCCAACTATCAAAGTCTGAACTTAGTATTAACTCAAGGGAGTGGCTTACCCTTAGATATTAAGAAGATTATCGTGGTGTATTACCAACCCAACTATCTACAATATTTCGATCAAAAGAACATCTCACTCAATTTCAATCAGCAATTTGCCATCATAGCCATCGATTACAAAGGCGATATGTATTATATTACTGCAAGTCAGTGCAAAGGCCTAAAGAGCGGCATTGGGTCCATTAAGAGTATGGGAACACGCAAAGTAAAAGCCGATTTCAGTTCAAGTAAACTCTTACTTCGCAATTTAGGGTTTAGCAACAAAAAATAGATGATTGTTTATCTAAGGTAGATAGTTTAGATTTGCACCGCAAATAGATTCTTATTTGCATGACATCCAAAATAGTTCAAGAAGGTTTAACATTTGATGACGTACTCGTACTTCCACGTTATTCCGAAATTTTACCCAGAGAGGTAACCACCGCATCCCGACTGACTAAAAAGATCACCTTAAACGTGCCTTTTATATCAGCGGCCATGGATACGGTAACCGAAAGTAAAATGGCGATAGCCATGGCACGCGAAGGCGGTATTGGCATCATTCACAAAAACATGAGCATTGAGCAGCAAGCTGCCGAAGTGCGTAAAGTTAAGCGTTCTGAAAGTGGAATGATTCAAGACCCCATCACCTTGGCAGAAGATGCTACCATTGGAGATGCATTAGACTTGATGAAAGAAAACCGCATTGGAGGGATTCCTGTGGTGAACAAGAACAACAAGTTAATGGGTATTATTACCAACCGTGATTTGCGTTTTGAACGAAACATGAATACCAAGGTAGTGGACACCATGACCAAAGCACCTTTGATTACTGCAAAGGTGGGGACCAACTTGGAAAAAGCAGCGAAGATTCTTCAAGAACATAAAATTGAAAAACTCCCTATCGTAGATGCCAAAGACATTCTCCAAGGGTTGATCACCTATAAAGATATTCAAAAAGTAAAACATCACCCAAAGGCTTGCAAAGACAAATACGGACGATTGATTGTTGGGGCAGCAGTAGGTGTTACTGCCGACACATTGGATCGAGTAAAAGCTTTGGTGGATGCTGGAGTAGATGTAATTACATTAGATACAGCGCATGGTCACAGTAAAGGAGTGATTGACGAATTGAAGAAAGTGAAGAAAGCCTTTAAAGGACTGGAAGTGATTGTTGGAAATGTGGCTACTGGACCAGCAGCCAAAGCCTTGGCAAAAGCTGGAGCAGATGCCATTAAAGTTGGGGTAGGACCGGGAAGTATTTGTACGACACGCATTATTGCTGGAATTGGAGTACCTCAATTGAGTGCAATCCTCGAATGTGCCGAAGCCGTTCAAAACACAGGGGTTTCTATTATAGCTGATGGCGGTATACGCTACAGTGGTGATGTAGTTAAAGCCATTGTTGCTGGAGCCAATTGTGTAATGGCGGGCAGTATGTTTGCCGGTACCGATGAGTCTCCTGGGGAGACCAGCATATACAACGGAAGAAAAGTTAAATCGTACCGCGGAATGGGAAGTATAGAAGCCATGAAAGAAGGAAGCAAAGACCGCTATTTCCAAGACGCTGAAGAAGAAATTGCCAAGTTAGTGCCTGAAGGGATTGTAGGTACTGTACCCTATAAGGGTTCCATGAGTGAAATCATTTACCAACAAGTCGGTGGGCTGAGAGCAGGCATGGGCTATTGTGGTGCTAAAACTATAACAGACCTTCAAACAGCCAATTTTACACGTATTTCCAATGCCGGGATCAAAGAAAGCCATCCACACGATATCGCAATTACCAAAGAAGCGCCTAACTATAGTAGGTAAGTGATGGATGTCAGTTGTGTGATGCTAGATGTTTAAAGAAAACGACATCAAACATCTAACATCAAACTCAATTGTTCAATAAAAGTCTTGTCTTCGACTTGAGCCTGTCCTGAGCAATACGAAGGACTCAGACTGACGGCATTTCGCTATTCACAATAAGCACTTCTCATATCCTCTTTCAAAATTCCCGCTTCACATTTCTCCCTTCTTATTTTCTCTTTCAAAACATAAATGGTAATTTGCCCCTTCAAATTTAAATAACCAAACATGTCAGATATTTCAATCGCACAAGCAGCCGATATTCAACCCATTAAGGATATTGCCGCCAAACTTAATATTCCAGAAGAGGTGTTAGAGCCTTATGGAAGAACCAAAGCAAAACTTCCCCTTACTTTAATAGACCAAGCTAAGGTAGACCAGAGCAACTTGATTTTGGTAACTGCACTGACCCCTACTCCTGCCGGAGAAGGAAAAACAACCGTAAGTATTGGGTTGAATGAAGGACTGAACAAGATTGGAAAAAAATCGATTGTGGTGTTGCGTGAGCCGAGCTTGGGACCGGTATTCGGGATAAAAGGGGGAGCTGCCGGTGGTGGATACTCACAAGTAATACCAATGGAAGACATTAACCTGCATTTTACGGGAGATTTTTCCGCCATTGAAAAAGCCAACAACTTTTTAGCAGCCATCATTGACAATGTGATTCAAAATAAAACGCATGCCATTAAAATTGATCCACGAACGGTAATTTGGAAGCGTGTGATTGATATGAATGATCGTGCATTGCGTGATATCATTATTGGAATTGGTGGAAAAGCCAATGGTGTAATGCGAAGCGATGGATTCAATATTACTGCGGCATCTGAGATCATGGCCATCCTTTGCATGAGTAATGACCTGAATGATTTAAAAGAAAAACTCGGAAATATTTTTGTAGGCTTTACCTATGATTTAGAGCCGGTTTATGCGCGCGAATTGAATTGCCAAAATGCAATGGCCATTCTATTGAAAGATGCCATTAAGCCGAACTTAGTACAAACCTTAGAAGGAAACCCTGCCATTATACATGGTGGACCCTTTGCCAATATTGCACAAGGAACCAATACCATTATTGCTACCAAAATGGGCATGAGTTTAGCGGATTATACGGTAACCGAAGCAGGTTTTGGCGCTGATTTAGGCGCAGAAAAGTTTTTAAACATCAAATGTGGTTATGGAAATCTATCTCCAAAAATCATTGTGTTGGTAGCAACCATACGAGCGCTTAGGCACCATGGTGGAGCGGCACCAGACGAATACAATGATGCCAGCGTAGAACGCGTACAAAAGGGGTTTGCAAACCTTGAAAAGCACATGGAGAATTGTATTAAGATGGGCTTAAAACCCGTGGTAGCCATCAATAATTTCCATACCGATAGCCAAGAGGAAATTGATGTACTGATTAAAATGTGTGCAGAAAAAGGCGTGCAAGCGGTATTGAGCAAAGGTTGGGCAGATGGCGGAGAAGGATGCCAAGATTTAGCCAAGGCAGTGGTTGCAGAAATTGAAAAAGGTGAAAACAAGTTTAAACCCTTATACGATTGGAATACTGATGTAAAAAGCAAGATTGAAACCATTGCCAAAGAGATTTATGGCGCAGATGGGGTAGATTATTCTAGCCAAGCGGAAAAGGATTTACGCAGAATTACCAAACTGGGTTTAACGCATTTACCCATTTGTATGGCGAAGACCCAAAAGTCTTTTTCTGATAATGAGAAATTAACGGGCCGACCTACCGGTTTTAGAGTAACCGTACGTGAATTTGAATTTGCTGCAGGCGCAGGCTTCTTGATTCCGATTTTAGGCAACATGATGCGTATGCCGGGCTTACCTAAGATCCCTGCAAGCGAACGCATGGATATCGATGAGCAAGGCGTGATTAGTGGGTTGAGTTAAGGTGCTTTTTTATTGGAAATAAACTCAATCCGCCAGCTACAAATAGAGTTTATTCCAATGTTGGCTACGGTAGTTGCGGCATCCATTGGCACACCTGCCATTCCTGGGGGTGGGGTCATCATACTCGCATCGGTATTACAAAGCGCAGGAATCCCCATTGACGGCTTGATTATTATCATTGGCATTGACCGGATTCTAGGTATGTTTAGAACTGCGGTGAATGTGACAGGAGATTTAACGGCAAGTCTAATTTTCGATAAGTTTTATGGATCGAAAAAACTGTAATGCCCTAAATGACAGCTGATAAAAACGCTATATTTACACCTTCTAAACCAGCCTATTATGTCAGACGAATTAAAACCTTGCCCCAATTGCGAATCACCATATAGTTATTTTATGAGCGAAGAGGTCTATGTCTGCCCAGAATGCAGCCATGAATGGAACCCCAATGCGATTGAAGAAGAACAAGGCTTAAAAGTATTGGATGCCAATGGCAATCGATTAAGTGATGGCGATACTGTCATCGTGAATAGAACCCTACCTGTTAAGGGGTCACCTAAACCCATCAAATCCGGCACCAAAGTGAAGAATATTCGTCTCAAGGAAGGAGATCATAATATCGACTGTAAAATTGACGGCTTTGGTAAAATGTCATTAAAATCTCAATTTGTGAACAAAGCCTAGCGCTAAACAAAGTTCTCTTCTTCTTTTTTCATATCTTCCGCTTTAAAATCATGATTCGCAAAGGGATATTCCTATTATTCACTCTCTTTTTGGTACTCAATGCCTTAACCGGAAAGGCGCAGAAGTTATTCATCAATGAGTTGATGGCCAAAAATGGTAATATCTGGCCTGATGAAGATGGAGATTTTACGGACTGGATTGAAATTTACAATCAAGAAGATACTGCAGTAAATTTAGATGGTTTTGCCTTAAGTGATAAATATGATGAACGCGATAAATGGCGGTTTCCTGCTATTCAAATTCCTGCTAAAGGGTTTCTGCTGATCTTTGCTTCGGGAAAAGATCGAAAAGGGACTGAATTACATACAAACTTCAAGCTAAAGGCTGTAGGCGAAGAACTTATTCTAAGTAATGTCAACCTTGTTGGTATCGACTCCACCAATCATTCAAATCTCTTAGAAAATGAAAGTTATGGAAGAAAGGAAGATGGCCAAACTCCCTTTTTAAAGTTCAGCATTCCCAGTCCAGGAAAGAGCAACAATACCCAAATTGGGAAATACCAGCTTCAAATATACCCTCCATCCCATGCCTATTCCAATCCGCAGAAAATTACTATTGGTGCAATCCCAGATATTACCGTAAGATATACATTAAACGGGGATATTCCCAGCATCAATGATCCTGCATTTAACAGCCCTCTAAACCTTCCCGTAGGCCTGCTCCAAGAAAGTCAAATTGAGCTCATTCCCTCCACCCCCTTGGAAGGACCAGATCGGCTTAAACAGTTAATATGGAAAACCCCAACTGGAATAACCTCCAAAGCAAACATTTTTCGATTTAGAGCCTTTAAAAACAGTACCCCTGTTAGTGATGTTTTTACCCGTGCTTATCTCCCCATAGCCCCTAACGAAAAAGCGCATTTTGACTATGCGTTTATAACCACCGATTCCCTATTTCTATTCCATATAGACTCTGGAGTATATCTGCCAGGCAAACATTTTGACACCTTAGGATATACCACATGGATGCCCGAAGGGAATTACAATGCGAAGGGAAAACAATACGAGAATGGTGGACATTTTTCATACTTTACAAAAAAGGGTAGAATAAAAATTGACGAGAATATCGGCATTCGAATTCATGGAAATGCGAGTACGGCTAAGGCCCGAAAAGGATTCAAAGTATACTTTAGAGATGAATATGGCAAAGATGAATTAGACTTTAATCTCTTTGACTTGGACACAAGCTATAATCATGAACGTTTAATTATTCGGAATGGTGGTAGCGATTTAAGCTATGCTCTTTTTAGAGATGCTATGTTGCAAAGCCTTCTAAAAGACATAGGCTTGGAAACACAAAATACGAAACCCGTCCTTCTTTATTTAAATGGTGTTTATTGGGGAATATATAATATACGAGATGACCTCAACCATGACTTCATTCATCAAAAGTACGACCATAAAAAAGACTCCATTAATATTGTTTGGAACTGTGGTGGCAAAAGCCACAACAGCAATACAAGATATAGAGATTTTGTGGGTTGGTTATCTTCAACTGATTTAAGCAACCCCAATACCTATAAGCAGATAGATGAAACCTTAGATGTAAAGCAATTTATTAATTATTATTTGGGGGAAATTTACTTTGGTAATTTCGACTGGCCAGGAAATAACTTTCTTATATGGTACACAGATAAAAAAATGACGCCCTTAGTTTTTGATTTGGATTTTACGTTTGGAAATCCGGTTTATGGTCATGATAATGCATATGATTTTAATACTTTAGTGCATGCAACCTCACCTATTCAACATCATTGGTCCAATGCAGGTTGCGCGACAAACTTACTTAGGAATCTACTTAAAAACGACTCTTTTAAGAGCCAATTTATTACATCCTTTAAACACCTTATGTCCCATAACTTTAGCTATGGGCATGTGAACCAAAGAATAGACAGCTTTAAAGCCTTATATGAACCCGCTATGCAGCAACATATTGACCGTTGGGGCCATCCTTCAAGCTTGGATGCATGGAATAATGAAATAGAACAAATGCGACTCTACGCGTTACATAGGCCCTGTGTATTGAAAAATCAGTTTTCTGATTATTTTGACGAAGAAATAGAAATTCCATGTGACCAACTGCCTAAAATGAAATGCACTCAACTTTGGGCAGCTTTCCCCAATCCAAGTAATTCAGGATTTATCCATTTTTATCGCAAAAACAAAAAAGAAACTTCTGGCACCTATACCCTATTTGACGCGCAAGGAAAAATGAGAAAATCAGGAAACTTGGAATTAAACTTTCAGAATAAATTTCAATTGATGCTATCAACAGAAGGTCTTTCTTCAGGCGTATACCTTATGCAATTTATACTTGAAGGGAAAATAGATACAATTCGCGTTGTAATTCTATAGATCTAATTCCCATTTCCCTATTCCTAAAACTTTAAGTTTCCACCTATGGTTATATTCATTCCTAGATCATCTGCAAAATAGCGCAACCGATTTAGATAATCTCGATAATTGGTATTTAATGCGTTGCTCACTTTTACAAAAAAATGCAAACGCGATTTGCTCCACTGGGCATTTGTAGAAGCTTTTAATCCCAATAGAAAATAAGCATCGGGTGCAGCTATAAAATCCTGGTCTATATTTAAATGAGACTGCTTAAACACATATCGATTGGTTACGCTGATGGCAGTATTTTCTAATTCGCTTTTACCTATTTCAATGTGCTTGGGCAGTTCATAAACCAAATCTAAACCGGCATTATTTGAAGGCATAAAGATCAAGGGTGTCTTATTGGATAAATCATCTCCTCTTAAATAGCTGTATTTAAATTTAGCTGACCAAGATGTACTTATTTGTCGAAGAATGGATCCATCTGCACCATATAATTGCGCATCCGTTTGCTCATATTTAAATACTGGAAAAGCACCTCGAATGGTCAGTTGAAATTGATTCTGAGGTTGCAAATAAAAATAATTTCCTATTTGCTGATAGTAGCCCAAAAGTTCAAAAAACCACTTTTCACGAATATCTCCATTCAATGCTACTGTTCCCTTCACCGAACGTTCTGATTTTAAGTCTGGATTTCCTAATTCAATGCCGCTTACTCCTTGATGCAAACCCCCTGAATATAGCTCATTGATCGCTGGATTGCGCATTGCAAGACCGATATTACTTACCAACTCCTTGTGCGCGCCAAGTGGAAGAGACCAATCCAAAGACGAACTCCAGTTGTGAAATTGATTGGCATATCGAAGAATTTCTCTGGGCAAGGTCTGCGAAATGGTGGCAACATTTTGTTGGACATGATCATACCTCGCTCCCATCTCAAGCAGACTTCGTTTCCTTTTTTTCTTGACTAAGAAATAAGCTGAATTCTTGAATGAAATATAATCGGGTATTAGGGGAATAATACCGGTCTCTGCATTATTTGTATTATCAATATAGTTGAACTGTATCCCTCCAATGAGTTTCCAATCTGCCTTCAACTCTTTTTCTATTTGCGCTGCTGCATATTGATTCAATTGCCTTAAACTTAAGGCAGGCAGATCGGATCGTCCTCCCCGTCTAACGTCAAATTCCTTGCGGTTATTGAGCTGTGCGGCATAGGTTAAGTCTAAGCTTAAACTATCGGTGATGTAAAATTTTTGATGCACTTTAAGCAAATGATGGTGCACCACTTGTTTTGGGGAAGCAATCGTATAGCTAAATTCATTTTGAGTGAAAAAAGGAATGGTCCGATCAAAGGCTTCATTCAGATCCGTTAAGTTTCCAATATGTGAACCACGCAACACGCCCAGCTCTGTATTATAGCTGCTGATGTAAAATTCCCCAAATGACCTTTGAGACCATCTTTTCTCCAATTGTAACGATGCGTTTAACTCTTTTTGTCCTGTATTGGTTAAGAAATAATCAGGTGTCTTTCGGTCACCACTTTGCTTGGCACTTATATTCAGCCGCCACGAAAGGAACGGAGCTCCTTTTTGAAGTTGCAAATGCGTCCCATTACTCAGTCCATTCGATTCAAAAAAGTAGCCCACTTTTCCGTGCAGGTGGGGCTCGGGTACTATTTTCTTTGATTGGATGAGAATTACACTTCCCAAATTAGACCCTGGATACTGCAATGCACTTACCCCTTTTATCACACTGATGCGATTCGCAGACTGTGGATCTATTTCAGGGCTATGATCATTTCCCCATTGCTGACCTGCCTGAGCAATGCCATGGTTAAGTATGGTTATTCGATTGCCATATAATCCATGCACCACGGGTTTGGCAATTGCGTTTCCATTTTTCAGGGTACTCACTCCGGTTACCCCTTCAATCATACTTCCTAAATTGGCATTTGGATTTTCTTCTATGGCTTTCTCACCGATCAGTTCAACACGCTGGATTGAATGATTCGTATGTTTTCCCTTTACAGCAACGCCCTTCGAAACATGAAAAGAATGATCCATTTGGACTTCTATCATGGTATCTTGATCTATGACAAGAAAAAGGTCGTAAGACTCGCACCCAATATGGCTAAAGCTAAAGTGGTACTTGCCGGGGCATACCCCTCTGAACACAAACTTACCCGTACTATCAGAAATTTGCTCCAATTCGAGTTCTTGCACATGAACATGAACTAAGCCCAATCCTTTTCCAGTGCCTAAATCAACTACAGAACCGGTTATGTTTATAATGCATTCTTGGCCAAAAAGCAAGCCATAATAGAGCCCAAAAAAGAGGATTAATATTTGTTTATTTAACCTCAAGATTAAAACTTACCTCAATATCCGTTTCACCGCCTGCATTCTGAATTTGTCCAGCATCTACTCCAGCGGCACTTTTATTGGGCTCGTGTCTTAAGGTGATTTTTAAAGACCCCGACTCTGAAGCACCAGTAACGAATTCAGTTGAAACACCCAAAGGTCTGCCATTGGTGTCTTTATCTCGATAACTTACGGTAACGTTTGACGCATTAACCTCATAAAAGAATTGATGCTCGGCACTTTCTTCCTTTACCTCCTCGGTAATATCCTCTTCGGGACTTTTTTGTTGATTGAGTAAAACCAAGGTGCCACTGTAGGTGGTATTTGCAGCCAAGGTATCTATAGTTATAACAGGATTGTTTCCCCCGTCTCCATCCAAATCTGTAAAACTAAAAACGCGTTCTACTCCTCCTCCTGAAAGCGTTAGGGTGAGTATTAAGGTGGTGATTACCTCCTCTTCATTCGGAATTACAGGATCATCTGGTTTCTTTTCGCACCCAAATAGAGTAACTCCCAGACAAAGGATTAGTAGCGTATTTTTTAATTTAGTAGTCATAGTTGAGGATTTGCAAATTTAGACAAATGCTGCAAAACCTTTGTCATGGTTCAATACAATATTTAGCTTACTCAGTCTACTTCTTCGTAGTCTGTGAACCCGTCTCTATTTTGATTTTTTGGGCGTTCTTTCGCACTATTTCTTGGTGATTTTTTTGTTCCACTAAAAAACCCTTCTGCCACTTTCCAAACAAAATAAATAACCAATCCGATTGCCAGTGTTTTGACCATATTCATTATCTGCTTAAGTACATTGATTTCTTCGAAGATAATTCCCTAAAATAAGGATCGTTCAAATCTTTGATAAATAATATGGATTCTCCGGTAGACTTCATCTCTGGCCCCAATTGCTTGTCTACATTCGGGAATTTATTGAATGAGAACACCGGCACTTTAATGGCATAACCATTCGATTTGGGCTCAATTTTAAAGTCCTTCAATTTCATATCACCCAGCATTACTTTAGTAGCAATGTTAACGTATGGAACTTCATAGGCTTTACAGATAAAAGGAACCGTTCTCGAAGCTCTTGGATTGGCTTCAATCACATATACTACATCATCTTTTACGGCAAATTGAATATTCATGAGGCCAATAATACCCAATGCCTTGGCCAATTTATGGGTGTACTCCTCCATTTTGGAAATCACATGCGCTGAAAGACTAAAAGGAGGCAATACAGCAGAACTATCTCCACTGTGAATACCCGCAGGCTCAATATGCTCCATGAGACCAATAATATGGGACTCATCACCATCACAGATACTATCACTTTCCGTTTCTTCTGCGCGATCCAAGAAATGATCAATCAGTACCCTATTTCCAGGAAGATCGCCCAAGAGTTTTATTACTGCACGTTCTAAATCCTCATCGTTGATTACAATCTCCATTCCTTGACCGCCTAACACATAGGAAGGTCTAACTAGAACCGGATAACCTACTTCATTCGCAATTTTAATGGCTTCATCTGCTCGGGTTGCAACCCCAAATTTAGGGTATGGAATGTCGAGTGACGCGAGCAGCTCTGAGAAGCTACCCCGATCTTCAGCCAAATCCATGCTTTCATAACTGGTACCAATAATGTTGATCCCCTTATTCTTGAGCATTTCAGCCATTTTAATCGCAGTTTGCCCACCCAATTGAACAATTACACCTACTGGATTTTCATGCTCGATAATCTCCAAAAGATTTTCTTCATATATCGGCTCGAAATAGAGTTTATCTGCCATATCAAAATCCGTTGAAACCGTTTCAGGATTGCAGTTGATCATAATGGACTCATAACCCAATTCTTTGGCAGCCAACAAGGCATGCACACAACTGTAATCAAACTCGATCCCTTGTCCTATTCTATTTGGCCCTGAACCCAACACAATAATCTTCTTCTTGTCCGTGGGAATACTCTCATTCTCGCCATCAAAGGTGCTGTAGAAATAATTGGTATGGCTTTCAAACTCTGCTGCACAGGTATCCACCATTTTAAATATCCGTTTTATGTCGAACTTCTTGCGATACTCGTATACTTCATCCGCTGTGGTATTGCCCATTAAATAGGAAATCTGGAAATCGGAAAACCCTTTCTCCTTAGCCAGACGCAATAGAGTCGCAGGTAAATTCTGAATGGTATATCGTTTGATTTCGTTTTCGGTTTTAACCAAATCATAGATTTGTTCCAAATACCATCGGTTGATGTGGGTGATTTTTTCAATGGATGTCATTGGAACGCCTTTGGCAATTGCATCTTTAAGCATAAAAATGCGATCTGCGCCCGGATCCTTTAACTTCGCAAGTATTACGTCTAAATCGCGCTCTTCGCGTCCATCCGCACTTAAACCATGCCGGTTTATTTCTAGACTTTGACAGGCTTTCTGCAAGGCTTCTTGAAAACTTCTACCAATCGCCATTACTTCACCCACCGATTTCATTTGCAAGCCTAAACGTAAATCTGCCCCTCTGAATTTGTCAAAGTTCCATCGTGGAATTTTAATAATTACGTAGTCAATGGTTGGCTCATGGAAAGCAGAAGTGGTTTTGGTTACTGGATTCTTTAACTCATCCAAGGTATAGCCAATGGCTAATTTTGTCGCAATTTTTGCAATCGGATAACCGGTTGCTTTAGAAGCTAAGGCGGATGATCTGGATACCCTCGGGTTAATCTCAATGGCAATGATCTCCTCATCTTCCGGATTTACGGAGAACTGTACATTACAACCTCCAGCAAAATTTCCTATGGAACGCAACATTTTAAACGACATGTTCCGCATCCGCTGATAGGTGGTATCACTCAAGGTCATTGCAGGAGCGATGGTAATGGAATCTCCCGTATGAATTCCCATTGGGTCAATATTCTCTATGGTGCAGATCACCGTCATGTTATCCTTGCTGTCGCGCAGCACTTCAAGCTCGAATTCTTTCCAACCCAGCACCGCTTTTTCAACCAATACTTCATGGGTAGGGGAAGCTTCCAAACCTCTTTTTAACGACTCGTCAAATTCTTCTTTGGTATGCACAAATCCACCCCCATAACCTCCCAAGGTATAGGATGGTCGAATTACCAATGGGAAACCAATGCGTTGGGCAATTTCCTTTCCTTCTAGATAAGAATTGGCCACTTGAGATTCTGCCACACCCATCCCAATATCAATCATCAATTGCCTAAATTTTTCACGATTTTCAGTCGTTTCAATAGCACCCACATCCACACCAATCATTTGAACATTGTGTTTTTTCCAAATCCCAACTTGATCGGCCTCGATACAAAGATTCAACGCAGTTTGTCCTCCCATGGTTGGCAAAACCGTATCAATTTGAGGGTTTTCAGTTAAAATTTTATCTATGCTTTCCGTGGTAAGAGGTAACAGATAAATGTTATCCGCATTAATCGGATCCGTCATAATAGTCGCTGGATTGCTATTGATCAGGGTTACTTCTATACCCTCTTCCATGAGAGAACGAGAGGCTTGGGTACCTGAATAATCAAACTCACATGCTTGTCCGATGATGATTGGACCGCTACCTACAATTAATACTGATTTAATGGAACTATCTTTTGGCATTATCTTTTGTCTAAAATTAGGCAAAAGTATATAAATTATAGAGAGTGATAAAGCGTTGTGGAAAAGTAGGGGTTTATAATTTTGAATGATTAATTTTGAATTTTAAATGGTATGCAAAAAACAAGGTTTTCAATTGCTTTAATCTCCTAAAAATAAATCGACCCTTTTGTAAATTCCCATTTTAAAAACTGATATTCTTAATATAATTTTGTACTAATGAAATGGTTTTCAGTGCTGATTTTGATTCTGATCATACAAATACTTAGTGCGCAAATTAAGTTTCAACCTGTATTTATTGATGCATGTACTGGAAAAGTAGATACACTCATAAATTGTTGGTTAGATAATAATCAGGGCAAAGTATTTACTAAGACGAAAAACAATGGAAAGAATCAAATAATTGTGCCTCACTACGGAATTTACCTGCTACACTTTGGAAGTACTTATAGACCAGGGTTTATGTATGAACCCATAAAAGTAAACATTTTAAGTGATCACTCTATTGACACATTCAATAACAACAATAAGTTAAATTTTCAGCATCACGTTTGTGTAGCTCACTTTTACTCTTGTGATCAACTTGCAGACGGTTATATAAAAGACTACTATCGCACCGGAAAGCTTAGGGCAGAAGGCGTTTTTAAAAATGGAGTAGTTAGTAAAGATTTTATCTATTTCAACAGAGAGGGAATAAAAATAGAACATAGAAAAAAGTCAAAGAAAGACAGTTTTTATAAGAGTTACTATTCCAATGGTAAACTCCGTAAGGAGTATAATACTTTCCGAAGAATCACTCAGAAAAGAAATAGTTTTGGTGCCCAAACCTATTTAAAGAAATGGACTAAAAAAGGTTTTACAAAAAAGGAATTAAAATATGATACTTCAGGAAATTTATGGACTTCTCAGACTTCTCATTCCAAAAAAACATAATCAGCAACGGGAAAGTTACAGCAGCAACATACAAGAAGAGAGTTAATAAGTTCTAGACTAGAAAGGCTATTTTCAAAAAAGGAAGGGTTAAAGAATTTTATGTATTCTAACTACACATTCACGCAGCTCAATTCTCTTGAGCAAAAAAAGCAAATTGTTAAGTATGGAGATTTCAAATCTAAGAAGTATTTCAATTCAGCCTTTCCAGAAAAATTAGCTGATATAGATTCAAATAAAATTACCAGCCTAATTAATTTCAAACAGGGCAAACCAATAGAAAAGCTTAAAGAAAAGTCAAAGAAAGTGGATGGTAAATGGATCTACTACATACAAGTTTATAAAAGAAAAAAGGGGATATGGGTTAAAGTTAGAAAAGAACCTACTGCTTACCTAGTAGCAAGAATTCACTCAATCAACCACTGACAATTTGCAAGTCTTCCCATTTGCTAAAAGAGTATAAAGCCCTATAACCAAGTGCAGATTCTGAACTTTAGCTTTCACTCCTTGAGCTATTAATTTTCCATCAGTTGTATAGATTAAAATTTCTGTTTGTTCATCAATCCCTTTAAAGTTGATAGGTGTATTTTGCCTTGCTGGATTTGGGTATACTATGAAGCTCAAATCTCGCTTTGGCCTTTTGATGCCCACCACATTCTGATGAATCACTCCTACCGCATCCAAGTCAAAACCACTGGAAGGAAAAGGGGTTGGAAATGGATCATTCACCCAGTTGCCATTTTTATCTTTGGTACCAACACTTGGATTCAAACTCCCCACTGCATCAATGATTCGGACATACACAATGGAGTCCATGTCTAGCCTCATCGAATCTTTCAACTCTTCCAAATCAAAAGGAGTCCCATATTGAGCGCGATATTTTCCAGCTAGATTATTCAATTTAGTGGGATCACTTTTTTCATCAAAAGGACCAATCTGTGTATCTTGAGACAGGTTGCAGGTTGCAGGAAATCGAACCCAAGAAACACTATCGCTGCTCACTTCTACAAAGGCCAATTCCAGAAAAAAGTCACTGAATGAATTCTCGAAAATGGCAAAGTCCGCACCTGGCCCGTTTTTAATAGGTTGCTCAAATTGCACAATAGCTATTCCCCCATCCCCTAAACTGAGGATCCCATTTTCTCCTGGTTTCCCAGTTGCACTCATTGCAGTGCCCAAACTTGCTTTACCTAAACTCTGATTTGCAGCGTTTAACCATCCGCGTTCTATGGTACATTGATTGGACCATGCAATAAAAAGGGTTGAATCTTTGTGAATAGCGGTAGAATTTTGGGTGCCCGCAGCCCCTGGGAACTGTGCCTGAACAGCCAGACTCATTAGCATTAAGCAACTTAGAAGTGCCCCGTTTTTTATATGTCGCATTGCTGTGTACAAAGCCCAGCGCAATAATAATTCTTTCTATGTAATTTGGCAGATGCAACCCTTTTTAAATTTGCCTGTCTAACTAAAGCAGTTATGAAAAAACTAATCCTACCCATTTTGCTCGTATTGATTGGGGCACAAGTAAATGCCCAATATTACTTCCCACCTAAAACGGGAAACATCTGGGACACGATGAGTCCTAATGAATTGGGATGGTGTCAAGACAGCATTAATTCGCTTTATCAATTTTTAGATGATGGCAAAACCAAAGGCTTTATGGTACTTAAAGATGGCAAAATTGTTTTGGAACAATATTTCAATGGACACGGACGGGATAGCACTTGGTATTGGGCCAGTGCCGGCAAAACGATGGTAAGTTTTTTAATCGGACGAGCCCAAGAACAAGGATTATTAAACATATCAGACAGCAGCTCCAAGTATTTGGGAAAAGGTTGGACGAGTCTGACTCCAGAACAAGAAGGTAAAATTACCGTGCAACATCAATTAACCATGACTTCTGGGTTGGATTTCACCAAACCGGACTGCACCAACCCCAGTTGCCTGACCTATTGGAAAGATGCAGGTACAGGATGGTACTATCATAATCCACCCTATACCCTCTTGCGCGATGTACTCGAAAATGCAACAGGTAAAAACTTCAATCAATACATGCTCAGTGAATTGACTTTAAAAACAGGCATTAAGGGGCAATGGTTTTTTGTGAATCCCAACAATTTGCTTTTTTCAACCACTCGAAACATGGCCAAGTTTGGCAGTCTAATGCTGAATAATGGCCAATGGGATGGAGCCAAAATATTGGGAGATACCCAATTCTTGGGCGAGAGTGTAACTACTTCGCAAAGCTTAAATAAAGCATATGGCTACTTATGGCGGCTAAACGGCAAAGAGAGCTTCCGTTTACCGGGATCTACCTTACAGTTCAATGGACAAATCATTCCTGAAGCACCAGCAGACATGTATGCCGGAATGGGAAAAAACGGACAATATGTATGTGTAATACCAAGTCAAAATATGGTGGTGATTCGCATGGGTGACGATCCCGATGTTTCTTTAGTTCCCACGGTTTTTATCAATAATATGTTCAAGAAAATAAGCAACTTGTCTTGTGGCAGTGCTGTGCCCATGCCTGCCTATTATCAACGCGCAGATTTGGCGTTTTACACCAATCCCAGGCATAAACACATCTTTTCCTTTGCTCTGCTGAATCATTAAATCGCGCAGCGCATCTTGCATGTACACATTAGGGAAATTTCCCGATGCATCAATTTCTTGTTGCGCCTGCCACTCCCACCTTTTATACGGTTTCCACCCATCTCCTTTTTGACGTGCACGATTATTAAAAAATAAATTTGCAGCTCGCTGCGTCTGATAAAAATTGACCGTTCTATCCTGCATCATTTGAATGAAATAAGGATTATCTATGGTATCTTGGGTAGTTTGACCCTGAAGACCAGCACCCGTAATGAAGAGTAGAAAAAGCGAAAGAAATTTAAGTTTCATAACGTATTATATAAAAATTGAGCCATTGACTATAACTTGCAAAGTTAAACAAAATATTAATCATTATCCACTAGGTGTTTTAAGACATCTTTTTGGGCTGTATTCCTAACTGAGATGTAGTAAAACATTTGCGTTATTGCAACCAGAAAAATGACATGTATTAAGAAGTTTCGCATATTTCCATAGACCAATATTGTGTCTATAAATATCAATATATTAAACAAAGGGAAGAATTTGTAATTCTTTTCGTTTACGAGAATCACAATTAGAAGCAAGGCTAATGAATAACTAATGTTAGCGATATCACTTGTGAAATAAGGGAAAAGAGAAAATGAGAACAGATTCCAATTTTGCCATTGAAGCAGCGCATTTAATACCAATACCAAACAAGCAGTAAATTTGTATAAATGAATAGCACGCATAACTAATTATCTGAGCAGGGTAATCACGCCATATATTTTTCTTTCCTCTCCAGTGTCCTTACGTTTGATATCGATTATTGAATAATAGGTGCCCTCGGTGAGCACTTTCCCCGTGTTAAATAGCTTTCCGTTCCAGCAAGCCCCATCCGTTTTGGAAGAAAAAACACGTGTCCCATTTCGACTATAAATAAAGAATTCTACCTCCTCACAATCTGTATTAATCCCTTCTGGAACCCAGCAAGTGTTAAACCCGTCATCATTTGGTGTAAATACGTTATATAATTTTATTGCCCCACCAGCTTGGGAACTTAGTATGACTTGTTTTACAAAAGTGTCTGCACAACCATTCGGTAGGGTTAATATTTGACGAATGGTATACTGACCATCTTTGGTATAAATATGCTCTGTGTTAAAATCACTTGCGGTCATTCCGTCTCCATAATCCCAACTCTGTGAACCCCCACCAGATTGATCCGTAAAGGTCACTTTACCCTTTTCACATGGATTATAATCAATTTCAAAACCTGCTTTTGGCGATTCCAACAATTCAATTGGTCGTTTAAATGTATCTGCCAAATTGCAGGACAAAGAATCTATGGTAATTAAAGTGACCGTATAATTACCTGGATCTGCATAGGTATGGGTTGGATTTCTGGCTGTATCCGAGTTTCCATCTCCAAAATCCCATTTGAAACTGGTTCCCTGACCCGTATTGTTGAATTGCACCTCCTTGCCAATGCATAACTTAGCTGGGGCAGTAAATTTGGCTTCTGTAAAATAGGTTATCTGAAAATCCAGTTTAAAACTAGCGTTGCTGCATCGTTCACTCGGGTTCATCGGAAAGGCACTGCCGGCAGATGTCGGAAAATCGCTTAACTGAGATGTACCGCCAGGAGGACAACTTGCACATACCGATTGGTATACAATCCCGTTTTTATCAAAACGGGAAGTTCCACCATCCACATGATCCCCGCTTTGCGTTCCACCAATATAAGATGCGTAGACCAACCCTTTGGCTTCTTTGTTCATTACAATTAGATAGAAATCTTCCCCATCCGTGGAAGACCAATTGGCATTCTTGGTTTCAAGCCCTTCCGTTGTTCCAGGATGACCGCCAATTGCACTCCCCCAGCCACTATAATAAATATTGAAGCA
This sequence comes from uncultured Bacteroidia bacterium, assembly GCA_943788195.1. GTDB lineage: Bacteria > Bacteroidota > Bacteroidia > NS11-12g > UBA955 > CALSPH01. The sequence goes on along the minus strand of CALSPH010000001.1, from coordinate 576,535 downwards.
ATTGTCTACCAAGAATGCAGATGGACTTAGTTCTGGGTTATTGGTGCGATTGCCGAAAGTAGTTTGAAATTGGAGATAGCGCAGGTTTTTATCAAAAGCAGCCACAAATTGACTGGTGTTATCTTTTCCATACGTTCCATTTGTGCGTGTCAGATTTCCCTCGGTCTGCCCTGCAGCATACACCCGATCCTTTTCGTCTATATCCAGAAAATAAACCTGATCATATACATTTGTGCCAAACAACGTGGATTTGCTAATTTTACCCAATGCGCTATCCAACATTAAGATAAACCCATCAGCTAAACCTCCTTGAAACGTATCTAAATATACCGAATCGCGTGATGGAAAATCTGGACTTGCCGTTCCACCACCTACATAAACCGTTCCTTCTGAATTAATTTTTACGGAATACGCAGCGTCATCTTTGGTGCCGCCCCAGAATGTACTGAAACGCAATTTCTTCAATGTGCTATCCAAACTAAAAATGATTGCATCTCGCTGTCCTGCCTTACTTTTTTGACTGGCGCTATCCGAAGTAGGAAAGTTACCAGAAGCGGTGCAAGTGGCCACATAAACATTCCCATTTTCATCGGTAAGTATATCTCCTCTAAAATCATCTGCATAATTATATCCCAAGGAGCCTGCATTTGTCGGCGCATTCAATCCATCTGCACTACTTCCCCCAATGTATGTGCTGTGCAACAGCTGCGAACAGTCTTCATTGAAATGAAATAAAACGATATCCGCATTGCCATTGTGTGAGTTATCGTAGGCTTTTTTTGTAGGGAAATTAGTGCTAAAACTGGTGCCTAACACGTACAATTCATCCTGGCTATTCACCACAAGGCTGTGGGGCAAATCATTGCCTGACCCGCCAAAATAGGTAGCGTACAATAAAGTGGTTCCATCCGATGAGTATTTTGAGAGCGTAATATCGCTGCGTAAATTAACCGGAGCGGTAGTGGTTCCGCCCCGAAAGGTATCTTGAAAAGCACCGGGTGTAGTTGGATATTTACCTCCAGCAGCTGTTTTACCAGATATCCCTCCTGCATATAATCTCCCTTTAGAATCATACGTTGCGGTAAATCCAAAATTATCCGATACTGACCCGCTGTAGGTAGAAAAAACCAGCACTGGATCGATAATCAAGGGGTAATTTTGATCATATTCCCCAATTTCAAAAGAAAGTGTATTCCCATTCAGCTTATAACCAACTTGTATGGGCCACTTTACCTGATTCCTAATTTGCCAAGCCTCTGGTGCCTTTTCTATTAAATTCCCTACAGGTGTGTACACAATCAATTCCCCAGAAATAAGACGAATACTATCAGCCCCTACGATAGATATTTTAATTTGGCTTGGCTTGGCTTTGGGTTGAATATGCCATTCTGATTTGGCGTAATTACCAAGCGTGCTGTGTTGAAAATGAATCCCCGGATAGACGTTTTTCTTCGTCATTTGATAATAGGGCTGAACCTTTGGAGCCCATTGGGCCGGATCATTATCTAAGTAATATCCCTCTTTCCAGCTGGCTGGAACACTATACTCAGGTATTTGATTTGTGTTACCGTCCAAAAAATTGAAATGCAACGCACAATAGTCAATCACCTGAGTGGTTTTAAGATTCTTATACTGATGAAACTCATGCATCAGATTCCACATTTGTTGCCCATTCCATAGGGTTATTTTGTACCCTTTATCATCAGTAAACAAATTACCAAAACCCAATTCAGCCCTATTGTAATGCGGTCCCTCCCATTGGCCTTCATTGGGGACAATTGTAGTAAACCCTTGATCATGCACTTTCCGCACTTCGGCTACCTGTGCCGACAGCAATTGACTCAACATAATTAAGCCAATCATTAATACCCTGTGTTTAAGAAAAATCAAGACGGTTTATACAAAGTTAATCCTTTCCAAAGATTAGACGCCACAGCTCTGTAATATGTTGTCCAATGTACTGATCATTGTGTACGTAGATTCTTATCAAAGTACTCCTGCCATAAACCAAGAATCATCCCATCTTTTAGCCCCTTGTTGGGCACTATTATTTTATCAATCGAACCGTGCTTTAATATTTCAATAAAGATATCGCCAGCTTTATCAATAACTTGTGCTCGATCTGGGTTCAATTTCAGTTCATACACCCTTTGTTCGTGATTCAACTTTTTAATTCGTTTGTTGACTTCTTTTAAATCTTCTAAATTCAATGGTTTGGTTTGGGAGGGGTTGCCCAGTGAGTTCAATTTTACAATATTTCCTCCTGTACCGATGGCCCGAATGGACTTATATTTTTTGCCAATTTCATCCAACCAATCATGCATGCGTTCAGTTTCAGATTTCTTAATGGCATTTTCCATCATCCGAACTGTCCCTACATCAAAACTTTCATATAAAATGGATTCTCTATTTCGAATCACGGTCATCTCCGTGCTACCCCCACCCACATCAATATGCAAATAAGTACGTTTGCTTTTAATGGTGGTTAATATAGTTTTCTGTAAAATTCGGCTTTCTTCTAAACCCGATATCACTTCGATATCAATCCCAGTTATTTCTTTAATTTTTTTTCGAATATCCTTTCCGTTACTGGCATCGCGCATTGCAGATGTGGCACAGGCTTTTAAGCCATCCACGTTGTATATTTCGGTAAGATAATTAAAAGCCTTCATCGCCTTAATCAGAAGGTCTTCCTTTTTACTTGAAATTTTTCCTTTTTTGAAAACATCGTCTCCTAATCTAAGTGGAAGACGCGTGATTTCCACAGCTTTAAAAGTAGAAACGTACAAGCTGGGATCCAGTGGTCGTGCTATAATTAAACGCACGGCATTACTCCCTATGTCTATCGCGGCAAATTTCAATGCCTGTCAAAGGTAAGTGTTGCATATAGGATAGAACTACCATTTTTTACACACGAAAATTATGTTGAAGCTAACTGTTTTGGAATAATAATTCTTGTAAATTTGAACACCTTCCTATGAAAATTCAATTCGCCCTATTATTCATTCTCCTCATTGGTGTTTTTGCATGCAAAGAGAACAAACCGAGCCCTCCAGATCAAGAACCCTCCTTTTCAATTGGCTTAATATCAACCTCCTACGGTAAGATGTATTTCTGGTTGCACAATGAAACACCTTTGCACAAAGCCAAATTTATTGAATTGGCGAATGCAAAACACTACAATCAGTTTACGTTTAACCGGGTAGTAAAAAACTTTGTAATTCAAGGTGGATGCCCCGACTCTGTGCAGTATTTCAAAGACTCCCCTTATCTATTGGATCCTGAGTTTAACGATAGCCTTAAACACATTTATGGTGCTTTGGGTATGGGAAGAGATAATAATGCTGGCAAACAATCCAATGCCTGTCAAATTTATATTGTGAACAAAGAACAAGGACTGCCCAATTTAGATGGAGATTATATGATTTTTGGACAAATCATTCAAGGGACTGAAGTATTAGAAACCATTGAGAAAGTAGCCACCGATGGGAATGATAAACCCTTGGTTGATATACCGATGGAGGTGAGTATCCAAGCATTTACTGCGCAAGAATTGAAAAATAGTTTTGGGTTTGAAGTGCTTTAACCACAACGAGCATTAATAATTATAGAGTCAAAAACATGATTATTACACAAAGCCTATGCAGGTATCTACAAAAAAAATTAACCTGCTCTGTGACCTTTGTTACCTTTACTTTTTTGGGAGTAGTCTAACTTTGAAGAAATAAGAAATCCAACCCAATTGTCCATGAAAAAAAATAAGGTTAAACTCATATTACTCCTCGCATTATTTGGAATATCCAGTTACAATTACGCTCAAACTGCACCGTTTGAAATAAGTATTCAACCGTTCAATATTTCTGGCCTTGGTGGTCTTCAATCCTATGCCTTTGGACAACATGAAGGCAAATGGCTAATCGTTGGAGGACGTCTGGATGGGTTACACCAAAGACAACCCTTTTCAAGCTTCGATATAGCTGGCCATAATAATCAGCTTATTGTGGTGGATCCGATTGCGCAGAAAAAATGGTCAGCCCCAATTACATCACTGCCTGCATCACTCCAAGAACAGATGAGTTCTACCAATATGCAATTCTTTCAAGAAGGGGATTATTTATATTGCACAGGGGGCTATGGATATAGTGCCACCGCTTCTGACCATGTTACCTTCAAAAATTTCACTTCGATAAAAGTTTCTGAAGTAATCAATGCGGTTATAAATCAAACCGCCTTTACCAGCTTTATCACGCAAATCACGGATACCGAATTTCAGGTTACGGGGGGTAGATTAAAAAAGATAGATTCCACATTCTATTTGTTGGGAGGTCAGAAATTTATGGGCAGATACAACCCAATGGGACCGAATCACGGGCCGGGATTTACTCAAGATTATACCAATGCCATTCGTAGGTTTAATGTTACTAATACCAATGGGTTAATTACCATTACCCATTTAACACCCTACACCGATGCAGCTAATTTACATCGCAGGGATTACAACGCTGAACCGCAAATATTACCGAATGGCAAACAAGGCATTACGATGTTTTCAGGCGTTTTCCAGCCAACGGTGAATCTGCCTTATTTAACTTCCGTCTTGGTAGACGCAAATGGATATGCCTTGAATTCTACATTCAAACAATATTACAATCATTACCACTGTCCCGCATTGCCCATTTACTCTGAAAAGGATAATGCAATGCATACCCTATTTTTCGGTGGTATCGCTCAATACTATGATACGGCTGGAACCCTTATTCAAGATAATAATGTGCCCTTTGTAAATACCATTGCAAGAGTTACTCGAGATGCAAATGGTAAAATGTCAGAATATAAATTGCCTATCGTAATGCCTTCACTATTGGGAGCTGGTGCAGAATTTATACCCAACCTAGATTTCCCCCATTTCAATAATGATGTGTTTAAATTGGATAGCTTAAGCATGGATAGCACCTTAATTGGATATATTTATGGAGGGATTAGCAGCACGCTACCCAACATTTTTTTTATTAATAATGGAACACAAAGCGATGCCAGCAATCAATTATTTAAGGTTTATATAAAGAATTCAAATGCGCTTTCCACGGACCACTTAAACGCTTCCAGCAACAGTTTGTTAAACCTAAGCCTTTACCCCAATCCAAATGTTGGAGTTGTAAATATTGCTTTCCATTTAGCTAAACAGGAAGACGTAACGTTATCTGTTTTGGATGCCACGGGGGCGATGATTAAAAAAATCGTATTGAAAAATCTAGCGCAAGGAAAAAACGTTTATAACATGAATATTGCCAAATTAACCGCAGGAAGCATGTACTTTTTTACCCTTGAAACCGCTACCCAAAAGGTAACCCAAAAGCTTGTTGTAAAAAGATAAGCCTGCTAGCTGCCGACATTCAACACACAAGCACAAATTCCATAGGAAAACTGGTTGTTTAGTTTGGTGCGTAATTGCCCTACACTCGGCTTTTTCTCAAATGTATCAATCGTAGCTTGAATGATATCGATGCTTTTTTGATCCAACACATGTTCTACGTTCAGCAAGTTATCTTTAATTAGTTTAGCAGCATGGCTATAGATAGTCCCTTCTACTAAACCCCTTTCCACAGCAACCTCTGCTACTGATTTCCCGTCTTGAAACAATTGTAGACTAACCTCATGACTGCTTAAATTGGCTTGCTTGGCACTTTCTTCAGCATCCGTTTCAACATCTCCTAAATAAGCAGACTTCAAGGCATTCAATTCCATTGAATCCCCTTCATAGAGATCAGAACCTAGGTATTGTACGCGTTGCAATTGATTAATTTGTTTGCGCACATTCACTTCCAAGTCGTTCAATTTTGTGCGTATGGCTTTCACCTTTTTTGCCTTGGAAAGCACCAAGTCTAATTGAATAATAGGGTAAAATATTTGTTCGATGATTTGTGCCGTAAAATATGGAACCGCCTTGCCCATACGCTCCTTCAACCGGTTAATATTTTTAGCATCTTCCCTAAAAATTTTGATTAACTCGTTGCGATATTTATCTGCTATCCCCAATAAATCAACGCCTTGTTTGGAGACTTTGCTTGCAAATTCTTGTACGCCCAATTTTGGACTGGGTTTGCGATCTTTGTAGATATCATGCGCATGATAAGCTACTTCCTTTAAGGCATTCAATCTGAAAACATCCAAGACCAATTGTTGTTCAAAAGCCACCCGTTCATCTGCCAAGATTTGTTCTAAATCATCAATACTCGGCTGGTCAGACGTAAAATTAACTACGCGCTCATCGGTAGAAATCGCTTCATCTGTGATCTCTGATAGCAACATGATCCCATTTAATGTAGTACACCTACTCAAGGCCACATAAACCTGACCTGGCGCAAATGCTCTTCCCGCATCAATCACTACTTCCTCAAAGGTCAATCCTTGACTTTTATGAATGGTAATTGCCCAAGCAGGTTTTACTGGATATTGGGTGAAGGTGCCGAGCACTTTTTCATCTACCTTATCCTCTTCTTGATTGTACTCAAAACGCAGGTTATTCCAACTCTCCTTTTCCAAAATCATCTCAATCCCATCGGGAAAAGTCACTTCAATTTCAGGCTCATCATCCTTGTCCAATCGAATGGAAGTTACTGATCCAATTTTCCCATTGTAGTATCGCTTCTTTTCTTCCGAATCATTTTTTAGAAACATCACTTGCGCACCAACTTTAAGGGTTAGCTCCGTTTCATTCGGATAACTGTTTTCAGAAAAGTCCCCTTGAATTTCCGAAGAATAGGTATAAGCATCTCCATCCAACTGCTGAAGCTTCGCCATATTGATTTGATTGGCTTTATAATTATGCGTAGTTAGAATGATATAATTATCGCGATCGTAGTCGATATTATCAGGTTGATACCGCTTGTTCAATTCATAGTAATCATCCTTGTGCAAGGTGTTATTCCGAATGTTATTTAACAGATGAATAAACTGCTCATCCTGTTGACGGTAGATCTTTGTCAGCTCAATAATGACCGGAGGGCTTTCTTCAATTACTGCTGCGCTAAAGAAGAACGGACTTTGATAGTACGATCCCAAAACAGCCCAATCTTGATCTTTTACCACAGGTGGCAGTTGCCATAAATCTCCAATATAGAGCACCTGAACTCCACCCATGGGATCATTGTAGTTTTTCCGTATGGAACGCAACATCGTATCCATAGCATCCAACAAATCTGCACGCAGCATACTCACCTCATCAATGACCAAGAGGTCGATTGAATTGAGTAATTTTCGTTTTGACTTAGAAAGAAATATTGACTTTGTTAAACTGGAACGATTGAACACATTGTCCTGTCCATACCCCCCTGATGTTGCTGGCACAAATAAACCTGGAGGAAATTGAAAAAGCGAATGAATCGTCATTCCGCCTGCATTAATAGCCGCCACTCCCGTTGGCGCGACAACCACTGCTTTCTTTTGTGTTTTAGCTAAAAAATTGAGTAAGAAGGTGGTTTTACCGGTTCCTGCTTTTCCCGTTAAAAATAAACTCCGCCCCGTAAAATTGAGTAAGTCTTCTGCTATGGCAGCTTCATCGCGTATGTCTTTGGATTGAATCAAGAGGGAAGGTTTGCTGCAAATTGCTCCCATTTCCAAGCACTGCGCAAGGAATCTTGTAGGGTCCGTTGGTGTTTCCAACCCAGGATTTTATTGGCCTTGCTTACATCCGCATATACTTGCATCACATCACCATCTCTGCGGGGACCCATTTTATAATTCAACTTGAGTTTATTAACTTCTTCAAAGGTTTTAAGTACTTCTAACACTGAGTTTCCTTGTCCTGTTCCTATATTAAACACCTCAAAATCCTTGGCGTCTTTCTCTTGCCGTTTTATGGCAGCAACATGCGCTTCTGCCAAATCCATTACATGAATATAGTCGCGGATATTGGTTCCATCCTTGGTTGGATAGTCATCTCCATTTACCGTTAACTGATCTCTTTTCCCAATAGCGGTTTGCGTTACATATGGGATGAGATTATTGGGTATCCCCAATGGCATTTCTCCAATTTGAGCGGATTCATGTGCGCCAATTGGATTAAAATAGCGCAAAGCGATTACCCTTGGTTTGCCATCCTCCAGTATTTGTTCCCCCATTTGTTTGGTTGCTCCATATGGGCTAGTAGCAGGTTTCATGGGCGTTTCTTCCGTAACCGGCAATTCATCGGGTTCACCATACACGGTGCAACTGGAACTAAACACCAAGTGATTGACACCTTGATTATCCATTGCTTTAAGCAGGCTGATAATTCCGCCAACATTGTTCTCATAATATTTTAATGGCATTTGCACCGATTCTCCAACAGCCTTAAAAGCTGCGAAATGTATCACCGCTTGTATGGAATGCTTTTCAAGCGTGCTTTTGAGCTGCTCAGTATCCAAAATATCAAACTCGTAAAAGGGAAGTTCTTGGTTACAAATACTTTCAAGTCGTTTTAGTACTCCACGATTGGAATTTACCAGATTATCAATGATAACAGGAGTGTACCCAGCCTCCACTAATGCTACCACGGTGTGCGAACCGATGTATCCTAAACCCCCAGTAACCAAAATTTGCTTGGACATGGCACAAAGGTATGTAAATCTAATGCTTAGTGTAGAGAAGTTTAACCGGTATTAATGCACAATAAAATTGGATTAGAATTTAAGTTTCTGGAATCATTTTGGTTCATCACAATCAACTATTAAATACACCCAGTCCTTTGGATAATTTGCCCTCCCAACATATCCTTGCTGGAAACACAAAAGGAAAATAACGCTTGCGAACAATGGCCATACAAGATAGAGCGATTAGTGAGTTGTCAATTCTTTTCATTATCTTGGTTGGATTTTTTACTCGGCTGTAAGAAAAGAGCTCCGAAATGCCCTTCATTGCATAGCCAAAACGTTATGATTAATTACCAAATAAAATGATGAAAAAATATATTTCGAAATTCTTGATAAAAAGAGGGTTTAAAACTCTTTTAAAAGAAATAGGCAACCTGAATGCTATGGATAGTGCGGAAACAATAGACTTCCTTTTTTCAAAAAAAGCCGAATTGATCACCCCATGGCAATTTAAAGAAGAATTGCTGCAGTTAGCAAAACAAATTGAAACAATGAAACCAAAAATCATTGTCGAGATTGGCACAGCAAATGGAGGAACCTTATTTATGGCTGCTCGACTGGCGTCAACTAATGCCTTAATAATCTCTATAGACCTCCCTGGTGGCGAGTTTGGCGGTGGCTATCCTGATTGGAAAATCCCCATTTACAAATCCTTTGCAAGAACGAATCAAAACATTGAACTAATTAGAGGAGATTCTCATTCTGACCAAACTTTTGAAAAACTAAAGATCCTTTTAAATGGAAGGGAAATAGATTATTTGTTTATATACGGTGATCACACCTATGAGGGAGCAAAACATGATTTTGAAAGATATCGAACTCTCGTCAAGAAAAGTGGAAAAATCGGATTTCATGACATCGTTGTTCATAAAGGCTCGAGATGTAATGTTTATAAACTCTGGAACGAAGTCAAGCAGAATCATGATTATCAAGAATTTGTAAATGATTGGGAGCAAAATTGTTTTGGTGTAGGTTTGATTAAAAATAACTAAACAAAACTTAAGATGAAGGTTACCGCTGAAAAAAATGAAAAAGTGGCCAATATGATCTTTGCTTCTGTTTACCTAATACTGGAATAGATTGGAAAAGCATGGTAGAACAAAAAAAGAATTCTATGGAGTAATCGAGTGGTTTACTGGTTTTGAAGAAGATAAATTACAAACACTTATTAATGAGAAAGTAACGTTTAGAACGTTTTTTGAAAAAGCAAAAATCCACCCCAATGCACATCTTATCAAAAGAGTCGTGTGTGGTTATCGCATTGAAGAAATCGAGAATGAATTTGAGGTTTACAAAAAATACCGACAGATGCAAAAGCTGATTGACGAATTGGCAAAAGGGTGTAAAATGGAGAAGATTTTGCGCTCAGAAAAAAAGTAGATTCTGGCAAAACAAACACCACAATTCATCAAGAATTTGAGGGCCAGTTGAGTCGAGATAATTGGAAAATTCGCCCACACCGTATATCTTTGAGTGGAAAGCACCAGGAAAATCGCGGCCTTTTCCACTCTTTTGGCTGCAAAAAACTTTTCCATAAAATATGTATCCTCTCACTTAAACCATTAATGAAATGAAAAAATCTTAAAGAAATTAGCCATTGGAATAGTATCTCTCATTGCACTAATCGGGATTACCCTTCTTTACATTGGCATGTCAGACATCCCCTCTTATGAGGTTAAGGAAATTAATTTTCAAGTAAAAAGCACCCCCGAATCAATTGCTAGAGGCAAGAAGTTAACCATGATGCTATGCGCCAATTGCCATATGAACGAGGAAACAAAGAAACTAACCGGTAAAAGAATGTTAGACGCACCTCTTGAATTCGGTAAAATATACTCTCAAAACATCACACAAGATAAGGAACATGGGATTGGAAATTGGACTGCGGGTGAACTAGTGTATCTATTAAGAACCGGGATCAAAAAAAATGGTCAATATAGCCCTCCATATATGGCCAAATTGCCAAAAATGGCCGATGAGGATATTAATGCAATTTTATCCTTTTTACAATCGAATAACTCCATGGTAACACCAGACGATAGCCCAGACACCCCATCTGACCCCTCCTTATTAACAAAAATTCTCTGTCGTGTCGCATTTAAACCATTCACTTTCCCTTCAGAAAAAATTGAAATGCCGGATACGAATAATAAAGTTGAACTTGGGAAGTATTTAGCGCAAAACTTGGACTGTTTCTCTTGTCACTCCGCTGATTTTAAAACCAATAATTTCTTAGCACCCGAATTGAGCAAAGGTTATTTTGCTGGAGGGAATAAGCCATTAGATTTACAAGGCAGAATAATGTTAACCCCAAATTTAACTCCGGACAATGAAACAGGTATCGGATCTTGGACCAAAGAGGAGTTTGTAAATGCAGTTAAATACGGCATGAAAAAAGGCGAAAAAGCACTACAATACCCGATGATGCCCTATACACAACTCTCCGATATGGAGGCCGAGTCCATATTCGAATATCTACAGACTATCCCCGGAATAAAAAATAAAGTTGAAAGGTCCATATATGAATAGTTAATTCAGTTATGAATTTAAATGACATCGAAAACTTAATGACGAGCAGTATTTTATAACTTCCAAAAGATCGGTAAACCGAATCTTCAATTGACCTTAATTCCGCTTACCTTTGCTGGGCATCCAAAAAGAATACATGTCCTTCGCTCATTTGAATCTTCCCGAATATTTGCTGAATGTCTTAACTAAGCAGCATTATACCGATCCATACCCCATTCAAGAACAGGCCATTCCGACTATTCTTGCTAAAAAGGATTTGATGGGCATTGCCCAAACCGGCTCGGGTAAAACAGCCAGTTATGTACTGCCCATACTTGCAAATATGGAAAGCATACCGGTTCCAAAGGCAAGACATGTGAGTGTTTTAGTTTTGGTTCCCACGCGTGAATTGGCCCTTCAAGTATCGGACGTTTTTAAGCAATTTGCGATTGCCGTACCTTCACGCTGCAAGTGTATCGCGGTACATGGTGGCGTTTCTATTAATGTGCAACGATTGGCCATGAATAATGTTCGGATTTTGGTGGCAACTCCAGGAAGATTGCTCGATTTAATTCAATCCAATGCGGTGCATCTTTCGGCTGTAAAAACACTTGTTTTAGACGAAGCAGACAAAATGCTAAATCGCGGATTTAAGGAAGAAATGGACGAAATATTCACTTTTTTGCCCAAAAAACGTCAAAATTTGCTGTTTTCGGCCACGTTAAGCCCAAAAATTGAAGATGTGCAAAATGCACTTTTACAGGATCCATTGGTCATTAATATTCTCCCCGAAGAGAGTCATATTGATTTAATTCAGCAAACTGCGTATGCTGTTAGCCCAGAACAAAAAGGGCCATTATTACGTGCTCTGATCTCACATCGGAAAATGGAGCAAGTGTTGATTTTCACTTCATCTATTTATCAAGCCGATTTAGTTGCCGACAAATTGAATAAACATAACATTCAAGCACGCGCGGTGCATAGTAAAAAGAGTCAGCATTCTAGAACCGATGCACTTCATCATTTTAAATTGGGTAAGCTAAGGGTTCTGGTTGCAACAGATTTATTGGCCAGGGGAATTGATATTCAATTCTTGCCTTTTGTGATTAACTATGAATTGCCACGATCCCCCAAAGATTTTGTGCATCGCATTGGCAGAACCGGAAGAGCGGAAAACCCGGGTGAAGCACTGACCCTTGTTACTCCTGAAGACGAACATCATTTTAAAGTGATTCAAAAAAAAATGAAAAAAAGTGTGCCGCTAAAGGATAAGAACCAAACCTTGGAAATCATTGCAGGAAACGCATAAAAAAATGCACGATTTAGCGCAATTCTACTTGAACTTGACCGAGCCAAACAAGAGCTGTTTACTCACCTTACGGGATATAATCCTCAACACAGACTGCCATGTTACCGAAACCCGGAAATATGGAATGCCTTGCTTTTGTTTCAAAAACAAAATGTTTTGTTACCTCTGGATAGACAAAAAATCACAGGAACCATATATCCTTTTTGTAGAAGGAAATAACTTAGACCATCCGATGCTGGAAGCAGGTTCCAGAAAGCGAATGAAAACGCTACCGGTACCGGCGAACCAGGATTTACCCATTGAAACCATCCAGCAACTATTTAATGAGGCCCTGGATTTATATCGTAATGGGACAATCCCAGTTAAGTGACAACGAAAAAAACATATGTCAGAACCCAAATTACCAGCAGCACCCGCATCCATCCAAAAAGGGGTTCCACTAAAATTGGTCTTAGACTTAGGTGCAGTGAGCCAATTGGGGTTAAACTTGAAAATGGTCCATGCCACATTTGATGCAGAAGCATTTGAAAAGGATTGCATGAACGGGATTGAAGAATTGGCTTTAAAAGACCGGGGATATCATATTGCAGCAGTGCTAAAAAACCATTTGCCAAATTACTATACAGAAGCAATAGGAATTCTGCTGGCTTCATTAACACCCCCTTTAAGCCAAACAACTGATTTAGGATTATCAGGAATGTTTTATATGCCACATATTAGCTTTATTGAACGATATGGATTAGACATAAGTTATAATAACCAGAAAGATCCTTTTGACATCTCCATGCGGGCCCAATATGAACTAACCAAACGATTTACAGCTGAATTTTCAATCCGCGCCTTTATAGCGAATCAACCGAAGCGGACATTTGACCAGCTTTATCTGTGGATGAATGACCCAGACCCTCACGTTAGAAGACTCTGTTCTGAAGGAACACGACCACGCTTACCCTGGGCAAGTAAGTTGGTTGATTTGGCTAAGGACCCTAGCCCTTCCCTTCCAATACTCGAATTGCTCAAGAATGACCCCGATTTATATGTGAGAAGAAGTGTAGCAAATCATCTAGGCGATATTGCAAAAGATCATATGGACTTAGCCTTAGACCTTTGTGAAAATTGGCTCACAGATGCCTCTAAAGAATTAAAATGGGTTATTCGACATGCATTAAGAAACCCTGCTAAGAAGAAAATTATACGAGCCCTGGATATTCGGCTTCGTGCAAAACCTTAATCGAGACTACTGTAATTTACGGACCAAATCTCCTTCAAGTAAATAGGCCTCTCCGCTTTCTTCGCAAAGTGCCTTACCCGTATCATCAAAATTCAATCGATGGCCAAATTCACTCATCCAACCCATTTGCTTGGCTGGATTGCCTACCACCAAAGCATACGCTGGCACGGTTCGAGTAACCACTGCACCCGCTCCAATAAAGGCAAAAGGTCCTATGTCATGTCCACAAACAATGGTTGCGTTTGCACCAATACTTGCCCCTTTGCCCACATGAGTTTTAGAATACTCGCCTCTGCGAATAATTGCAGAACGCGGGTTGGTAATGTTGGTAAATACCATGCTTGGGCCAAGAAACACATCATCATCACAAGTTACCCCAGAATAAATGCTCACGTTATTTTGAATTTTTACATTCTTGCCTAAAACAACTTCAGGTGAAACCACTACATTTTGGCCAATATTACAGCCTTCTCCAATCACACAATTGGGCATGATATGGCTGAAATGCCAAATTTTAGTGCCGTTGCCAATTTTACAACCTGCATCAATTACAGCGGTTTCATGTGCAAAATATGGTGTTAATTCCTGCATAGATTACGAAATACAAAGGTAATGGGTTGAATGTGGACCACCAAGAGTAGAAAGCTCATTTAATCCTTTTATCTTCGCCCCCTTGAAAGTATTAGTAACAGGTGCTGATGGATTGCTTGGTAGTAATTTAGTCCGCCTACTTATAGAAAAGAATCATCAAGTATCCGTTTTATTGCACCCTTCAAGCAATTCAACCAGTTTAGATGGGCTAAACATCACCCAATTTAAAGGAGATATCCTTAAACCAGAAACCCTTTTAACACCCATGCAAGAGTGCGATGCTGTCATACATGCAGCAGCCAATACAAGCGTTTGGCCAGCTCGTTCTGAAATGGTTAACAAGGTAAATATTGAAGGAACCCAAAACATGATCAAATCCGCTTTGGAAAGCAATATTAAGCGGTTTGTCTACATCGGTTCAGGAAGTTCAGTAAACACCCCCAAGTCTGAAGGTTCAAAATATGATTTCCCCGGTCAAAAATTTGGATTAGACTATATCGATTCAAAACATACCGCACTGAATTTAGTAATGGAAGCTTCTAAAAAAAATGGCTTAAGTAGTATTGCCATTCTTCCGACTTTTATGATTGGTGCGTATGATTCTTTGCCCAGTTCTGGCAAATTGATTCAAACTTTAGCCAAAGGAAAATTAAAATTCTATTCGGGTGGAGGGCGAAACTTTGTGTATGTAAATGATGTGGCCCATGCTATTGTAAATGGACTAGAATCTACGATTGATGGAGATTATTTTGTTGCAGGCGGAGTAAACATGAGTTATAAGGAATACTTTGATAAAGTTTCTAAAATTGTGGGGATGCCAGCTCCAAGTATTAAAATGCCGAATGCACTTATCTTATTGAGTGGATGGTTTGGAAGTGCAATTGCCCAATTAACCAAGAAACCTCCCTTGATCAGTAAGGAGGTTGCTAGAATATCTTGTGTAGATCAGTTTATGGACAGCAGTAGAGCCATAAAAGAACTGAATATGCCACAAACTTCTATCGATTTGGCCATACAAAAATGCTATGATTGGTTTAAAGAAAATGACTACGTATAAATGAGTTTTTGGAAGAATAAAGTAGTGATTATTACGGGTTCCAGTATCGGAATTGGGAGAAATATTGCTGAACAAATAACCGCATTAGAAGGCAAAGTTGTATTAAATGCACGTAATGAGACTCGATTGAATAAGGCCGTTGAATCCATGAAAAGTGAAGGCAAAGAGGTGTTTGGTGTGGTTGGTGATGTTTCCAAGTATGAAGACTGCCAGCAAATTATTGTGCAAACACTTACTCAATATGGCAAAATTGACGTCTTGATAAACAATGCAGGTTTGGCATCACAAACCATGATTCAAGACATTGACCCTTCCGTTTTTCAATCCATTTTTAATGTAAATGTGATGGGTACTGTTTTTATGACAAAGGCAGCATTGCCCGCCTTGATTGAAACCAAAGGTTCTGTATTATTCATTGGCAGTGTAGCAGGAATCCATGGAATTGGAGGGTATTCTGCATACTCAAGCTCTAAAATGGCACTCAAAGGAATCACAGAATCATTGCGCATTGAATTGCATGACAAGGAAGTCCATATTGGTTTGGCCTATGTGGGGTTCACTGAAAATGACCCCGAGAAAAAGTTTTTAGACCGAGACGGCAATTCTGTTTCACTTCCCAACCGCTCAAATGTAAAACAAGAACCGGTATCTAAAGTGGCTCTGAGGCTCATGAAAATGGTTGAAAACCGAACCAATAAATCAGTGTTCTCTCCTATTGGAAAGACAACCTACTTGGTTCATAAGTTTGCTCCATGGTTACTTAAGCGAATCTTATTAAACGCATTTAAAAAGACCAACTAAGCTCTTTATTACTCCCCAAAAGGGAAAAATGCATCTTTAAAATGCGTTAATTTAGCATCCTTTCTTGGGCCAACGATGCTTATGATATCAAATAGGATTTCATCAAACTTCGGATATTGATCCATAAAACCTTCTGCGGCCTCTTGCAATTTCCTAATTTTCTCATCTGAAATCGCATTCTCCGGTTCCCCGAAGTAATCCGTTTTTCGATATTTCACCTCAACAAAAACCAACTTTTCCTGATTTACACAAATAATATCTACCTCAGCTTTCTTATATCTCCAATTGCGGTACAACACGGCATAACCCATATTCTCTAGGTATTCAGTCGCCACTTGTTCTCCCCAGTCACCATCCTGAATATGTTGATTTTTAGTCATTAGATAATTTCATCCAAAGCTAAATCACTGAATGACCCGGATGACATCAAAAGCAACACCGTATTTCCTAGATCGCTTGATTTTATTGCATCGATGAGTGCCTGTTTTGAGTTGAGCACTTGAATGGGTGAACCAAACCCGCTTTTAATCGCTGAGGCTTCCAATGAGGGCATTTTCTTCAATTCAAATACATGATGATCTACATAAACCATCGCCTGATCTGCTTTTGCCATGCAATCGGAATAATGGGGTAGAAAATCCTTTTGCAAACTACTGAATGTGTGTAATTCAAAAACTGCAATGACGTTTCTATTTGGATATTGCTCTTTAACCGCTTCTGCAGTAGCTTTTAACTTGCTTGGTGAATGCGCAAAATCGCGTATCACGGTCAAATTGGAGTCTTCATAAAGGGTTTCAAGCCTTCTTGCAGTACCTCCAAAACTTTGCATGGATTGTATAAAATCGACATGGCTTATGCCATATTCTTTAGCCATCAACATCGCCCCCGTCACATTGGACACATTGTGTTTCCCAAACCACGGCATGGGATAATCCTTTCCCTCAAAGTGAATGACAATCCCTTCCTTGGCGGTAGAATAGGGCAGGATTCCATAAGGTTTAAGGTTTACATCTATTTGACCTTTAAGAGTAATCGCTAGCGCATTCAAATCTTTATCGTCTTGATTATAAAAGCATACGGAACCTTTAGGCATAGATCGCATAAACAATTCAAACTGCTCTACATAATTGGCATAGGTAGGAAAAACATTAATATGGTCCCAAGCAATGCCCGTAATCATAGCCAATTGAGGCTTGTAATGCAAAAATTTGGGACGTAGATCTAAGGGTGAACTCAAGTATTCATCTCCTTCTATCAGAATAATGGGTGCATCAGAGAACTGCACCATACGCTGGTAGCCATCCAATTGCGATCCAACTAGGTAATCAAATTCCTTTTGAAGGGCATCAAAAACATGCATGAGCATACCCGTTGTTGTTGTTTTACCGTGACTGCCCGCAACCACCATTCTTGTCTGGTCTTTGGATTGTTCGAAAGTGTAAGCTGGAAAACTATACATGGGCAATCCCAATTCCTTTGCTTTCAACAGTTCTGGGTTGTCTTGTCTAGCATGCATACCAAGAATAATAAAATCAATATCAGCCGTGATACGTGCTGCATCCCATCCCATTTCTTTAGGTAATAAACCATGTTGATCTAATCTTCCCTTGGATGGCTCAAAAATAGCATCGTCACTGCCCGAAACATGATGTCCTACATCATGCAGGGCAAGTGCAAAATTGTGCATTACCGCACCTCCTATCGAAATCAAGTGTATTCGCATGGCGTCTTTCAAAGCAAACCATTTTTTTTGAATTTTGAATTACATGTTTTCAACGGGTACACAAGAACTGAAACCAATCATCCAATGATTCTGTGCTTTATGCGACTCCAAATCGTTGATCGTTTTCGGTGTCTTTTCAAAACGGATTTCATCAAGGACTTATTCGGATGATTTCGAATCAGAATATGTTCAAATTTAACTTTATTGGACGAGCGAGTTGAAGCCTTCTCAGCGAATGTATGATAAGCAGCATTCAAGTCCAGCTCATTGAAATTCAAATCAAACAAACCAAACGCCTTTTCGCGGATACTTCGCGATAAGACCAATTCCGTATCATTTGCACTTCGCTTCGCATTGGTTTTATAGCTGATAAGGGGTGTGGTTAAGTTTGCCATTCCTAAATTTTGCTTCGCGCAATCCAACCAAAATTGATAATCTTCGGCTCGATCTAAGGACTCATCGTAACGCACCTTCTTACCCCATATTCCACTTTTATTGCGAAGCATTACAGAAGAATTTACCATTGGATTATTAATCAACATAAATGCTTTGATTTGATTGTCCTCCGTAAAAACGTCCCATCCCTGATAGGAGTCATCGATGATTAAGCCTGTTCCCAAGATGTCAATGCTGGGATGTTGCTCCAAATAGGCCATTTGCATTTCAAATCGCTGACTTAAGGATATATCGTCCGTATCATTATAGGCCATGAATTCCGATTGTATTTGCGGTAAAATCCAATTATACGCTGCAGCTTTATTGGTGATTTCTTCTTTCAGAATTAGTTGGTCGATGGGTATTGTTTTAGGTAGATTTTCAATCTTTTTATAACAAAGCACAATCCAATTAAACTCCGTCTTTTGTTCCAATAACCCTTTGATACAACGATCTAAGTTTTGCTCGTTCCGATGTACATACGTTATAACCGTCAGCTTATTCATAAACGTAACCAATGAGATAAAACCGGAGAATAATTTTGCAAGGCTTTAACTTGAAACCATTTGTTTGGAGCGATGATCAAACCTTCTTTGTCATCATTAATAAATGCAGGCCACCAACTAAAGCTGCTATTGGCAATGATAAAACTTTGAAAATGCAGTAATTTTCTAAAGGCCTTAACTTCATCCTTCTCATCGATCCAATTTACGTTGTATTCTTTTAAAAAAGTATATTTAAATCGCTCCGGCTGATCCGAAAAAAGAAAGAACTCCACATGTGGGAATTTGGCAAGCATGGTAGCAAATGCTTTCTTGTAATACGCCTCATTCAAATTGCCGTGATAATCCGCAGTGTCAGGATTGTCCATATAATCTCCGCCCCGAAAGTGCACTGCAACCTGATGTGCTGGATGATGTTGCGCTGCGCTAAGCTCGACTTTCATATCTGTTAATTTGATAAAAGTCAACTGCTGCCAATAACCATCAATTATGCACTGCGCAGGGAATTTGAAAAAATAATCCTTGGAATGACCTTCTCGCTCTTTGATATAAAACCTTTTATACCATGGTTTTAGATGATCAAATATCCGATTTGCGAAGGTATTTTTCGGCAACGCATTTTTTGTAATCCATGTTTGATCCAAGGTTAACAAATCATCTAAACGAAAAGATCGATGGTCTGAAGCTGAAAACGCTGCGATATTGAGTTGGAAAGGAACTTGATGGTATTTTGCCAAAGTACGGGTTGCAGCATATTGAAACAATTGATTGCCTAACCCCCCTTTAACAATTCCGACAATCATGCTATGCTGTTTTGGCCAGGTATTCTTCTTTTTGCTTTTTAAGAAAATCTCGCGCCACAATGATTCCTACGATCAGAATTAGGCTTCCTAAGAAGCCCGCCAAAAAACCAATCAGTCCAAATTTCTCCTTTTTCGGTTCCAGTTTTGCCAATGGCAAGCGCACATCGTCAATCACCTGTAAAAAAGGAGTTTCTTGTACCAAGGACATCTGAGCGGCAGCCAAACTTTTAGAAGCTTCTTGCAACATTTCAGCCGTTGCCTCAATATCTCTACTCATCTTCATTTGCGGTACCTTATCTTCAATAAAAACAAACTCACTGGTTTGATCCTGGTTTCGTGCCAGTGATCTCTGTTGTCCATTCATTCGGCCATATAATTGTCGATGTCTACGTTCTGCATAATTCAATGCCACCCGAGCCTTAGCGGTTTTTTTCTCCGTATAGTACTCAATTACAGTTAGGATAAAATTATCTAAAAATGCCTTTGTAAAACTCTCGTTTGGATAAAAAAACGAGATTTCAAAAATTCCTGCATCCGTTTTCACTGGTGTATAATAATTGGCAACGCTAATCGCTGCAGTTCGCAAAAAACCATCGCGATCTTCAATGCTATCATGCTTATAATCCTTTGGATAAGTGTAGGTTGCCCAATCCGGCTTATCTTTCCAAGAAGCTCTAAATCCATTCAATTCAATATAATGATTGATCAATAAATCCATTTTCCCGTCTACCATGGCAGAGGATAACAATGTTTTTTCAATCATGCGGTGTGATTTGAGCAGCTCCAATAAAATGGTTTTATTACCTCCTCCACCACTACCTGGTAACATAATTCCCAAAGAGGCTCCTAAGCCACCTGGACTATATGCAACATCATCGCTACTCAACATAAAGGTTGATTTTCCATAGAAATTAATCGATTCTTTCGACTTTTTGTAATACAAGAATCCTCCAAGCACACCACCAATTAGCAGACATATAGGAATAAACCACCTTACCTTTTTCCAATAGGGCTTAATAAGTCCTAGAATGTCATAAATATTGCCGCTATTTTCTAAATTCTCAGCCATTATCTACCCATAGCTAAATTAATTAATGCAATCAAAGTCAGGGCTGTAGTGGTTGTGGTAAGAATCTTCGTTAGGGTGCCATCCAAATTGAATTTTGAGCCCTTCTTCTTTGATCGGTCAGGCACATAAATGATAGACCCTGTTTTTACTTTCGGGTAAACTTTAAATAGAAAGAAATTTTTAGTCCGTACATTCTGACCATTAGGCAACTTAACATAAACCGATTTGCGCGAAGCACCTTGAGCAAACCCACCCGCGTAATGATTAATATAGTGCTTTGCTCTTTTCCCTTTTACGTGATAAGACGAAATTACTTCCTCCTCTTGATTCTCAATGCTTCCTGTTATACGAACGGTTTGATCTATTCTCGGCACATTCAAAGAATCCGCATCTGCTAAAAAGTAATTAAAACGTGAATTCGGGCGTTTTTGGGCTTTCTTAAGATTTAAAATCACTCGAACACTTTGATTATCCAAATAGGTTCTTCTGAACTCTGCTCCTGCTAAAAATGCATACTCCGTAAATCCCCCAGCTCGTTCGATTACATCCATCAAAGTTTCATCCTTACTGGCAATTGCATAGGCTCCCGGATATTTCACCTCCCCTCCCAATACAATAATATCTTGTACATTTATATCCGCTCTACGAATAAACACCTGATCCATAGGTTGGATCAATATAGTTTTTGAAACCTCATCTTTATCAAAATCATTCGTAATGGTATAGATTCTTATTAAGGTTTTGGGTAATGGAATGATTCTTCCCGTTGCTGGATCGCGTTTAACAACTGACGCAATTTCAATTTTACTAAACTCAGCTGTTTTTTTAATCCCGCCAGCCATTATTATTAAATCTTTTAGCGTTACATTTTGATAATAAGCATAACCTGCGGGTTTATTTACCTCGCCATAAATATCTACTTTGTATTTTTCATACTTGCTTGGTTTAGCATAGACTTTGATTATATCATTGCGTTGTAAGATAATATCCGTGATTACTTCCCCTTTTTCATTTAATTCCAGTGGCAAAATGGATTGGGTCAGATCAGGATTTGTTCTTTGAATAACAGCTCTTATCGTATAAGCTTCCTCGGTTACACCCCCACTCATTTTTAATAAATCACTTGCTTTTAAGCCTTGTATAAATTCAATGTTAATTGGATTTCTTACATTATCAGTGGTCGTTAAATAAGCAATATCGATGAATTCTTCCTTTGAGAAAATCTTAACTTCGTCATTGGCCTCAAGTGTTAAGGTATTAGTAGAAACACTGCTTGGTTTAAATGTAAAATAGCTTTTAGTAAAATCTTTATTAGTCCGAATCAAATACGCTTTATCCATATAAGCATCGCGGTGCAGCCCTCCTGCTCTTTGAATAATATCAATTAACTTTTCTCCTTTCTGTACTTTATAAACGCCTGGGACTTTCACTCCTCCACTTATTTGAGCCAAATACTGATTTTCCTTTAAAAAGCTCTTTATTTTGAAAACATCACCATCTATAAGATCATAGTTCTCACCTAGTTTAGATATAGAATCCCAGTTAAACGTTAAGGCTTTATAATAGGAATGGTCCATAATACGTTCAACCACTATGTCCTTTCTGAAACCTGTTGTTGTAAATCCACCTGAGTATCTCAACAGGTCAGTAAATTTCTCGCCTGGCAACATTTCAAATTTTCCTTGCCTTTTAACACCACCATTTATACTCACCAAACTAGCAACTGTTGGTACAATTAGGTAATCATTATTTTGAAGAAATATTTCTGTATTTCCGGCACCCCCAAAAAGATATTTGTACAGATCAAAGGTATCCACAATTACACCACCTCTTTGCACTAAAACTTCTCTAAGCGAGCCAATATTTGTTGGTCCACCTGCTATGGTAAGTATATTAAAAGCTGAGTTCAGTGCAGGCAACGTGTAGGTCCCTGGGTAGAAAACTTCTCCCGTAACATGCACAGTAATTGAACGTGTATTGCTTACTGAAACATTAAAACTAGAACCGGATAAGGTTACAATCTGAGCAAATCTACTTTTCACTAAAGACCTTACTTCAGAAAGGGTTTTGCCTTTCACATAAATACGCTGCTTTTTAGGAATCGTAATATACCCTTTATCATCAACCGTATAATTTCCAGAATATCCAGCACGCCCCCAAATATCTACTTGAATCTGATCTCCACTGCCTAAGATATAAAACTCACTGGGAGCATATTCACTCGGTGTATTCAATGCACGCATTCTAGGGTTTCTAAAATAATCCTGCCCAAAAATCACCGTTTGAGGTAACTCTTTATTGGCCAATCCATATTTCTGCAATTCTGTTTGCAATAAAACCTGTTCCTTTAAATAAAGTAATTCAAGGTTCTTCTTTTTA
The DNA here is from genome assembly GCA_943788195.1 of uncultured Bacteroidia bacterium. Taxonomy (GTDB): domain Bacteria; phylum Bacteroidota; class Bacteroidia; order NS11-12g; family UBA955; genus CALSPH01. The sequence goes on along the minus strand of CALSPH010000001.1, from coordinate 553,496 downwards.
ATTGCGATGTTTATGGAATCTTGCCTTGTTGTATCTCCTGAACCTTGAAGATTAGCGAGTTCCTCTTTGAGTAAAATCTGCTCTTTTTTAAGTTGCATAATTTTATTATCCAGCTCCAAGTCTTGTGATGCTTTAAGTTTCGCATTGTCCTGCGGGATTTCAGGAGCCCGTCTGACGGTATCCTGCACTGGAGCTTGTTGCTGCACTTGCTGCTGCTGTGCTTGACCAAAATTACCAAATATATTAGGGAATCCTGTGGCAGGAGGGGTCTGGGCATGGATAGAAACAAGTCCAACAACGCTCAAAAATATAACCAATAGTGCCTTTCTTTTCATTTTTGTTATCTAATTAAGTTCATGAGATAATTCCCATAACCGCTTTTTAGTAACGGGTCGGCTAAATACGCTAATTGTTTCTTATCTATAAAATTCATTCGATAAGCGACCTCTTCTATACAACCAATCTTCAATCCTTGACGTTCTTCAATCACTTGAACAAATTGGCCAGCCTGCATTAATGATTGATGCGTACCCGTGTCTAGCCAAGCCGTACCGCGTCCTAAAACACCTACTTTAAGCCTGTTTTGTTCTAGATAAACCTTATTTACATCTGTAATTTCATATTCTCCTCGTGCACTGGGCTTCAGCTCTTTCGCTATTTTAACCACTGAATTGTCATAAAAATATAGCCCGGGTACTGCATAATTGGATTTGGGATGCGTAGGTTTTTCCTCAATACTTAATGCCTTCATCTCTTCGTTAAAGTCAACTACACCATAGCGTTCTGGATCAGAAACATGATAGGCATAAATAACTCCACCATCCGGATCAGAATTCGCTTGCAGTAATTCGGCTAGTTTTGAACCGAAGAATATATTATCCCCCAAAACCAAAGCTACCTTGTCATTACCAATAAATTCTTCCCCCAAAACAAATGCTTGTGCTAAACCATTGGGCACCTCTTGCACCTTGTATGAAAATTTACATCCCAACTTACTTCCATCGCCTAACAATCTTTTAAAATGAGGGGTATCATGAGGAGTACTTATGATTAATATTTCATTAATCCCAGCCATCATTAAGGTAGATAGCGGATAATAAATCATGGGCTTATCATATACCGGCATCAACTGCTTGCTCATCGCTAGTGTTAATGGGTGTAAACGTGTACCCGATCCTCCTGCCAGTATAATTCCTTTCATTGTTACCTTTCGCTATATTTCTGCTTATAATAATTTTGATATGCTCCGCTGGTTACATTATTCAGCCAAGTTTCATTGGTTAAGTACCAATCGATTGTTTTTTCTAGCCCTTGTTCAAAGGTTACACTTGGCCTCCAGTCCAATTCATCCATGAGTTTACTCGAATCAATTGCATAGCGCCAATCATGACCCGCTCGGTCTTGAACATGGGTTATTAGTTTTTCTGATGTGCCTGGTTCACGGTCTAATTTCTTATCCATGATTGAACAAAGCAACTTGATTAATTCAATGTTCTTCCATTCATTGTTGCCCCCAATATTGTAAGTGTCGCCCAACGTTCCTCCATGAAAAATTGTATCAATAGCAACAGCATGATCCACCACATAAAGCCAATCTCTTACGTTCTCTCCCTTTCCATACACCGGAAGAGGTTTGTTATTCTTTACATTATGGATAAAAAGAGGAATCAATTTTTCTGGGAATTGATGCGATCCATAATTATTGGAACAATTGGATATTTTTATAGGCATACCGTAGGTGTGGTGCCAAGCCCTTACAAAGTGATCTGAAGAGGCCTTTGATGCGCTGTATGGTGAATTTGGGCTGTAGGGTGTAGTCTCTAAAAACTTCCCTGTATCTCCCAATGTTCCATACACTTCGTCCGTAGAAATATGATAAAAAATGTTCTTCGCATCATATTGACCGTCCTTGGACCATGTATCTCGTGCGGATGCTAATAAATTGACTGTACCTACCACATTTGCCATCACAAACTCCATAGGTGCCGAAATACTCCGGTCTACATGGCTCTCAGCTGCTAAATGAATCACCGCATCGAATTTATATTTTGCAAAGAGGTCTGCAATAAAGCTCGTATCTACAATATCTCCTTTAATAAACGTATAATTACTGGCCTGCTCCACATCAGTGAGATTTTCCAAATTCCCTGCATAAGTCAACTTATCTAGGTTAAAAATATGGTAATGAGGGTATTTATTCACAAAGTGCCTTACCACATGTGAACCGATGAAACCTGCTCCTCCTGTAATTAATACATTCATTTGCTATTTTATTCCAAGTAATTCCATGTCAAAAATCAATGTGGCATTGCCCGGTATTTGAGCTCCTGAACCACGTTCTCCATACCCTAAGGTGGATGGTATATGCACTTGATATTGGCTTCCAATACCCATTAGTTGAATAACCTCATCCCAACCTTTAATCACATTCCCTTGGCCTACTTGAAATTGAAAAGGTTGTCCTCTATCGAAACTTGCATCAAACTTGGTTCCGTTTGTTAAATAGCCTGCATAGTGTGCAATAGCCGTTTGTCCCGGTACTGGTTTTTTGGATAAATCGCCTTCCTTAATTACATAAAACTTCAATCCGCTGGCAGTTGTTATTGGCGTTTTTCCAGTGATGTCATATTTCTTATATCCTTCTGAAAAATCAACCAGATGAACATCAAACACAAGTGTTGAGTTGGCCGGAATCAGCCCATTACCCATGCTTCTATCTCCATAAGCCAAATTAGCTGGGATGATAAATGTTGCCATGTCTCCTTTACCCAATAATGCAATTCCTTCATCCCATCCTTTAATTACTTTACCTGTTCCAAGTGGAAATGCAATTGGCTCTCCACGTTTAAAGGAATTATCAAATTCAGAACCACTGGTTAACGTGCCTTTGTAATGCACTTTCACCACATCATTTGCCGCTGGCTTGGCATCATTCAATTGCTTTCTATAAACTACTCTTAATCCGCTGGCAGTAGTCACTGTATCTGTTACTGATTTTGAAAACTCAGATGGCAGTAATGAATTTGTTGTTGCAGGTTGGGCCACTTCTTCTTTTGGTGCCACTTCTTTTTCTTTTTCCTCATCCGTCATTGACTTACCTGAACAACTGGACATAATTACTAGCATCGCTGCAGCTAGTGATGTTAAAATATTATTTTTCATTTTTTTTCTTATTTGTACTTATTACTTCTATTTCATAAATTACTGTAGCATAGGGAGGCACTTTGTTCTTCACGCCCATTTCACCAAAAGCATAGATAAAAGGTACAATAAATGTCCCTTTCTCTTTTTCTCCTAAGAGAGGTAATATTAAATTATAAAACTCTATTTCATAATCACCCCCAATAATCACCTCTTGAGGTTGATTAGCGGCATAAGTGTTAATAAACTCAGTTCCATCCAGTAACCTTCCAATGTAATGTATGGTTGCCGTATTCCCAGAATCTAACTTTTCTGCTTCGTTTTCTTCCAGTTTGTATTTAATACCTTCTGGCAAGAGTGTTTCCATCTCAAGATTGTTGATCTCCATATATTCAACCATCATTTCATACTCTTTTCTGAAACGTGCATCTTTCTCTTTATTCTTTTCTTCTTCTGCAGCTTGGGCCGTTTTAATATCCAATAGGCGAATATTAAAAATAAGTTTTGACCCCTTTTTAACTTCTTTTGGGACAGATCTTCGTAGATTTTTATTGTAAAATGAATCTGAGTCGATTAAAAATGTGGCACTGTCACCCACTGACATCATGGCCAATGCCTCAAAATAATCCCCTTTGTAATAAGGCTTTTCCAAGTTAATTACATCGGGTTGTCCATTTCTATTTTCAAAAGTAGAAAACAACTGCTCCCCATTTGAATTTAAAATCGAATAATGCAAAAACATTACTTCCCCAATCTGAGGCTTTTTAACACCTTGGTTCTGAATATGAAACTTGTGCTTTAAACCTGTTTCAGAGGTTTGATAACTCCCACCGCAACCTACTAGGAGAGTTAACCATAAAGAAAAAATATTTATTCTAACCATTCTGTATAATTTTCAATCGCTCGTTCAAATTTAGCCAAGGTTTCGGTTAAACTCAGCTCACTTTGTCCACCAGCCGCATTGTAATGTCCACCGCCGCTAAAGTTCTCTTTTGCAAAGATATTACAGGGAAACTTATTTTTTGACCTAAAACTCATTTTCACCCGAATGGTCCGATCAATTATCAGTGCGCTCATTTCAACTCCTGCAATCGACAAACCATAATTAACTAACCCTTCTGTATCACCTGTTTGAACATTAAAACGTTGCAGTTCTTCAGCCGTTAAGCTGAGTACCGCTACCTTTTTATTATGGATTAATGATAGTTTTTCATTTAGGCTATAGCCTATCAATCTAAATCTTCTTAATGAATGTTGATCTAATATTTCCTGATTAATTTTTACATTATTTGCACCCAATTCAAGCAAGTCTGCTGCAGCGTGGAATGTTTTGCTAGATGTATTTCCATGTCTAAACCCACCCGTGTCAGTCATAATTCCCGCATATAGACAAGAAGCAATATCCGCATCCATTTCATTCGAATATGGACTTGCTTTTATCCAATGATAAATCAATTCGCATGTGCTACTTGTTTCAATGGTATGAAACTGGAATTTTGCAAAATCTTTAGGTTCTTGATGGTGATCTACCATAACCTTGATTGCATTGGAAGCCTCAACCACAGCTCCCAATTCATTAATTCTTGCCAAATCATTGAAGTCTAAGCAAAAAACAATCTGGGCCTCATTAACAATCGTTGTGCAAACAGCTTCATTCCCTTCATAAATCAACACCTCATTGCGGTTTGGCATCCAATCCAAGAATTTTGGAAAATCTGTAGGAGTAATTACGATCGCGTTTTTATTTAACTTAATCAATAAGTTCCTTAACCCGAGTGAAGAACCCAATGCATCAGCATCTGGTTTATGATGTGTGGTAATCACTATCTTACCTTCACAAGATTCAATTAAATCCTCTATTTCTGCTTGTTGAAATGCCATTTTATAAGTTGGCAAAGTTGTAATAAATCCTTGACATTATCCACAGAAATTCCGATAGACACAGAAAAATCAAGGATATAGCAGGAAAATGTCCCTTTATCCAAAAATAGGTTAAATAACCGATGAATAGGTTTGATATTGAGCGTTGCGAAGGCTATTTTTGCACTGCTTAAAAAAGAAAAATTAACAGATAATGGCAACAAACAGAACATTCACAATGATTAAACCTGATGCTACGGCTGCAGGTAACGCAGGTAAAATCCTTGATATCATTCTTGAAAATGGCTACAAAGTAGTCGCTTTAAAATACATTCATTTGAGTACTGCTCAAGCTGGTGCTTTTTACGAAATCCATAAAGAAAGACCCTTTTACAATGATTTAGTGAGCTTCATGACTTCAGGTCCGATTTATGCTGCCATCCTTGAAAAGGAGAATGCCGTTGCAGACTTTAGAACATTGATTGGTGCCACTAATCCAGCCGAAGCTGCCCCAGGTACCATAAGAAATCTTTTTGCTAAATCAATAGACGCAAATGCAGTACACGGTTCTGATAGTGATGAAAATGCCATGATAGAAGGTGCTTTTTTCTTCAATCGTTTTGAAAGATTCTAAACCTCAAAATTCAAAATTAATGTCAATGGCCCCAATTTTATTGGGGCTTTTGATTTTTGCGTTTTTATATAACCAATACCCTCAATTTAACGAAAAAGAAAGCGTCCAACAGGAAATCCGTAAACTGGTTCAACTGCATTATGTGGACGACAAATCCTTGCCTTCCAAATCAGATAGTATAACCATAAACGAATGGTTAGACCAATTAGATCCCCATACCTACTATTTGGAGCCTAAAAATGCCCAACGAAACAAAAACCAATTAGACGGGATACGCGTTGGAATTGGTGTTCAACTACAATTTAAAGGAGATACACCCATTATTATTTATGTGGTGCCTAACAGCCCTGCAGCTAAAGCTGGTGTGCTACCAGGCGACCGAATAATTGAAGTAAATGAAATCCCTATAAAACAAATTGCTGCATCAGACACTTCTGTAATTGAACGCGTTCTGGGACTTGAAAATAGCTCAGTAACTATTCGGTTTTACAATGCCCATTTTGATCGAACGCATAGCAAAACCTTGACCCGATCAAACATGAGCTTTAGTAGCACAAGTCAAATATTCTTGACCTCCCAGAAAGTAGGTTACGCGCAATTTAATCTGTTTACGAATAATTCACATGAGGAATTAATCGACAGTTTAAAAAGTCTAAAATCACAGGGCATGAAATACTTGATATTAGATCTCCGAGGCAATGGTGGAGGGGTACTGAGCGAGGCCGTTTCCATAGCAAATGAATTTCTACCAAGAAATAAGTTGATCACCTATACCAAAGGTTTACGCAGGGATAAAGAAACATTTAAAGCAAACGGTGAGGGTCAGTTTATTAAGCTACCAATGATTATACTGAACGATCAGCAATCAGCGAGTGCGAGTGAAATTTTATCAGCTGCACTGCAGGATAATGATCGAGTAAAAATTGTAGGTGAGCATACTTTTGGCAAAGGGCTTGTTCAAGAGACTTATGTGTTAAGTAACCAAGGAAGCCTCAATATGACAATATCACGGTATTACACCCCAAAAAATAAATCCATTCAACGGGCGTATCCTTATATCGAGGGTGACTCAAACTATGGAGTTCGTCCAGATTTTAGTGTTATAGCAACAAAGAACATCTACCCAACTACTGAACACTTTATATGGGCAACCGACATTGCACTTTATCAGCAAAACTGGAAAGAAAAGTATCCAACATCAGCACAATTTGCCAATTCGGTTGTGAACCATAGCGATTCCTTTTTATTCTATACCGCTCTCGGTGCTGTGATTTATGGCCCTAGTGAATTACCCAATTTCGTATTGCGTAAAGATGCTGTTTTCATTGCAGCAAGACAGCTTCTACTAAACAAAAACTAAGACATTTATCATTTAATAAGCTAAGATATTTATACTGGAAAGTAGCCTCTTATGCTTATTTTTGCAGTATGTTAGTAGAACAAATGTATACAAGTTGTTTGGCTCAAGCTGCGTACTGGGTTGAGAGTAATGGTGAAGCTTTGGTGATTGACCCATTACGGGACTATTCTATTTACACAAAAATGGCTGAAGAAAGAGGAGTGAAAATCAAGTACATCATTGAAACACACTTCCATGCAGACTTTGTTTCAGGACATATTGATTTAGCTAAAGCTACTGGAGCACCCATTGTTTATGGCCCAAATGCTAAAGCCAATTTCGATATCCAAATTGTTGAAGATGGAGAAGTTCTTACACTGGGTGATATTACATTAACAGCTATTCATACACCAGGACATACTCCTGAATCAACATGCTTCTTATTGAAAAATGAAGAAGGCAATGATTATTGTATCTTTACAGGTGACACTCTTTTTGTTGGTGATGTTGGACGACCCGACCTACTCGATAAAACCCCTGTTCATAGTAAAGAGACTATGGCGTCTTGGCTTTACGAATCATTAAACACAAAGCTCAAAACATTAGCAGATGATGTAATTGTTTATCCTGCGCATGGGCCTGGAAGTAGTTGTGGGAAAAACTTGGGGCCGGAAACATTCAGCACAATTGGAGAGCAAAAAGCTGATAATTATGCAATGCAAGACCTGAACAAGGCTGAATTTGTGGAGCAAGTGCTGGACGGAATACAAGCCCCACCAAGCTATTTCTTTGATGATGTGGCCATGAATAAAAACGGATATAAACCCATTGATGTATTAGTTAAAACAGGTCTAAATGCTATGGATTTGGAAGATTTTGAAAATGAATTGAAAAAAGGGGCATTGGTTATTGATAGCCGTGTTCCTGACATTTTTGAACGCGGATTTATTCCTGGATCCATCAATATTGGACTCAATGGGCAATATGCCATTTGGGCTGCAGAATTGTTTAGCCTGGATCGCAAAATAATTTTAGTTTGTTCAGAAGGAAGAGAGGAAGAAAGTGTAACCCGATTAGCTCGAGTTGGGTTTGAAAACGTTGCTGGGTTTTTAAAAGGGGGATTCAAATCGTATGCTGATTCTGGTAAAGAGATTGATTTAATCATTTCCATAGACCCATATGAGTTTTCATTGGACTACAAACACGATGACATCAAGGTTCTGGATGTCAGAAAACAAGGTGAATGGGATACCGCTCATTTAGGTAAGGCCAAACATGTATGTCTAAGTAAAATTGCCGATAATTTGGAAATTTTTGAAAATGACAAAAACCCTGTTTATATCCATTGCGCTGGAGGATATCGGAGTATGATTGCGGCCAGTTATTTAAGGCAAAATGGCTTTAAATTGATAAAAAATGTGTTGGGCGGGTTCAATAAAATAAAAGACGAAGAAGGATTGGATATTTTATCCGAAGCGGTAGAATTGAAATAAACTCAATCTTCCTCGTAATTGCTATATTTTATAAAAGTAAGGGCTCTTTATCTAATCCATAGTAAGCATTCCTAAAAAAATTGTAGCTTTGCTTAAGTATCTATTGTAGAGCTCATGGAAGACCCTTCGGTCACGTATTTATTTGTTGTTGTAATTAGTTTAATTCTGTCAGCATTCTTCTCAGGAATGGAGATAGCATTTCTTTCAGCAAACCGTTTACGGATTGAGCTCAAAAGCCAAACTGGATCAAGAAAAGGTAAAATCCTGAGTTATTACGTTAAGAATCCATCCCGCTACCTAAGTACCATTTTAGTAGGAAATAATATTGCTATAGTAGTGTATGGTATTTTTATGGGGCTATTGCTGAATACTGGAATCAATGCCCTGTTCAACAATTCTTTTGAAGCATTGCAACTCATCGTTATCACAATTATATCTACGGTCATCGTACTTATCACTGCAGAGTTTATACCCAAGGTATTATTCCGAATGAACCCAGATTATATTCTCAATTTACTCCTCTATCCTTTCCAATTCTTCTTTTACCTTCTGCTTCCAATTGCATGGTCGGTTGAACGGATATCGAAATTAGTCCTTGTAAATTTATTGGGTAAAGAGATTAGTAATGAGGCATATGTTTTTTCTAAAGTAGATTTAGACCATATGATTAGTGGGAATAATGAATCCGATGAGAATGAACAACAGGAGATAGATACCATACTTTTTAAAAATGCCTTGGGATTTGGTGATTTAAAAGTGCGAGAATGCATGCAGCCTCGAACAGAGATTATTGCGGTTGCTGAAGATGAAACACCCAAAACACTCCTGGCCACTTTTATCGAAAGTGGGCATTCCAAAGTACTGGTTTATCGTGAGGACATAGACCACATCATTGGTTATGTGCATCAAATTGACATGTTTAAGAAACCGGAGGGCATCAAATCTATTCTTATTCCTATTCCAGTTACCAATGAGTCAAAGTTAGCCAGTGAGTTATTGCAGGAGCTCATATCAAAACGAAAAAGTATCGCTGTCGTTGTAGATGAGTTTGGTATAACTGCAGGCATTATTACCATTGAAGATATTTTGGAGGAAATATTTGGTGAAATTGATGATGAATATGATAAGGACGGCCATAAAGAAGTAAAAATAACCAATCTACATTTCATTTTCTCTGCCCGCCATGAAATTGATTATCTGAATGAAACCTATGATTTACAAATACCGGAGGGAGAATACGAAACCTTAGGAGGTTATATCATTGATTTAAGCGGCACCATCCCTATTAGGGGGAGTGTATTGCAAGATGAAAATTGGAAATATATGGTGACCAAGGTAGACAGTGCCAAATTAGTGGAAGTTGAACTGAAAAAAATATAACTTATTGATTGCCAGTATTTTATATGTATACTCGTAAAATCCCGCTCCTCAATCAAAACATCCCGTTCCTCAAAGCAAAACAGGATACCGTTTATTCTAGCTTGTTAGATCCCTGCCTATTGGACTAAATTAGTGAAACAATTAAACATGAAAAGCAACCAATTATCCCATAATACTTTGCAATTACTAAAGGCCTACATCGCTTCACATGCGGTTTTTAACGCCTTAACGTATGTGCAAAACCAAATTGCGGCAGATGAAAAAAGAGCGGCATTAAAAGCACTTTCTACTTTTGCAAATTTTATTCGGAAAACAGCCGATGACATTGAAAGTGTACACAGAAGTTTTGCCAAAGAATGGGAAATGTTAAAAGTATATTGCACTTTGGAACAGTGGCGTTTTGGTGATCGACTATCTATTCAAATAGATGAAAATTTAAACGACCCAATCCAAACAGCTTCATTTCTTTTTGTGCCGTATGTAGAACAAATCATCTTAACGGGATTGGCAAGTAATGTAGATCAACTTGAAATACATATCCAAAATGAACAACAAAAGGGACTTAAAGTTACCTGTAACTTTCGATTAGATTCAACCCTATCTGAACACCTAAATGCTGAACAAGATAACCGCAAACAACTATTGGAAGAAAGGCTGGAACTTTTGAAAGAAAACTACCAAATTTCTCGTGAAATTGACCAATTTACAGCAACCTTGAATATTCAATTAAAATAACTCAATTATGCTAAAAGCCATTATTATAGACGATGAAAAAAACAGCCGGGAAGTATTATCTAAACTGGTGAACACTTATTGCAGAGGCGTTTCTATTGTTGCAGAGGCTTCTAATTTTCAAGAAGGGTTAGATGCCATTAAGGCGCATCAACCTGGATTGGTGTTTCTTGATCTAGAGATGCCCGATGCCAATGGGTTGGATCTCTTTACACGCTTGGATAAAATAGACTTTGAGGTGATAATCATTACAGGGCACCAAGAATACGCTGTTAAAGCTGTAAAAACTGCAGCCTTAGATTACTTATTGAAACCGGTGGATGTAGAAGAACTTGAAACTGCCGTGGACCGTGTTTTTGAAAAACGCAAAGAAAACAGAGTGAATAAAAATTTCGATATCTTTATTAAAAATTTCAAGAATTCGGCCGAACAGCAAATCGCTCTTGCATCTTCAGAAGGCCTGACTTTCTTAAAAGTCAAAGAAATCATCTACTGTAAAGGAGATGGAGCATATACCTATTTCTTTATCGAAGGCGGTTCGAAGATTACTGTTTCAAAAAATTTAAAAGAGTTTGAAGATTTGCTTGGTGATAAAGGTTTTTATCGGATTCATAAGTCATACCTCATTAACTTAAGTCATATGAAGAAATATATGCGTGGCGATGGCGGTTATGTGATTATGAGTAACGGAGATAGTGCAGATGTGAGTAAACGAAAGAGAGAAGGTTTCCTTACCCAATTGTCTAAAGTCTAATTATTATTGACATTTCAGGACAAAAAACGGAGCATAAAGACACAATTAAATAGTATAATTGAAATTTAATGGTAAAGAAGCATCTCCGCTATTTATGTATACTCATTTTGTTTGTTCCTGCGTTCATCCATGCGCAATCCATTGAAAGGCGTTTCATCAATTTCACTTTAGAAGATGGTCTTTCCCAATCCACCATTTCGGATATAAAACAAGATGCATTGGGCTATACTTGGCTGGCAACAGCAGACGGTGTAAATGTTTTTGACGGTTCCAATTTTGAAGTTTACAAAAATAGATACAATGATTCCAATTCGCTAAGTGACAATTTTGTTTATGCCATATTGCCTTTTAATGATGGCACCGTCTGGGCAATTACCCAGGGCAGAATGATTAATGAAATTGATGTAAAAACAAAAAAGGTCAAGAAAATTGCCCCAATTAATGAACTTAGGGAAGACATGTATTCTGCCAAGCAACTTTTGGAAGATGCCCAGGGTAATATTTGGTTGAGCACCTATGAAAATGGAATAATAGTACTGAACAGGGCAGGTAAAGTGGTTAAAAAAATAGACCAAGCCTCTGGTCTAATAAAAAGTGATATTGTTCAATTTGTTCATATGGGAAAGGACTTTAATTGGGTTGCCACCGCTTCAGGGTTGTCCAAAATCAGCCCCGACCTTAACCGTGCTGAACATTATTTTGATGGAAGGTTAATCAGCACAGTCCACACGTTTAGAAATAATCTTTACCTGAGTTTTTATGACAGCTTAAAGGTGACCCAAAGTACTATTCTAAATCCAACAAAAATTTCAAAAACATTAATCGAAGGAGAACCCATTATTTCAATTGCAAATCAAAAGGATGGCACTTTGTGGTTAGGCTCTGTAGACAATGGAATCGTTGAAATAAATAAAGGAACTACGTACTACCACAGAAAGAACCAATCCGATCGATGGTCCTTGCTAAACAATAATATTTTTATACTTTATGCAGACCCGAATGATAATATCTGGATTGGCACAAATAGTGGTCTCTCGATTTATAAAAAGGCGTATAATTTATTCAAACTATACCGGCAGAATGACAACTTTAATAGTCTAAGCTCCAGTAAGGTTTATGATATATATGAAGACCGATCCGGCTCAATTTGGTTTGTAAATTATGATGGAACCTTAGATAGATTGAAAGATGAAGTTTTCACCACCTATCAACCTAATATTAAGAGCATTGGGGGCAATATTCGAATTCGCAGTATTCATCAGGCAAAAAATGGAACTTTTTTCACTGGCACCAACGAGAATGGGTTATTCGAGTTTGACCCAGAAAGTGGAGATTTCAAACGATTGAGCAATCCAGGCATTCCTTTGCCCCAAATAAAAAAAATCATTGACTATGACACTGACCAGCTACTAATCGCTTACGGAAGAGGACTTGCCACGTATAACTATAAAACAAAAAATTACAAGGTTTATCAGCTAGAAGTAGATGTGGCTGCTTATGATCTTTACCTTAAGAATAATATCCTCTGGGTTGCCACATTTGGGAATGGGCTTTATAAAATCAAACTTGGCGAAGAATGGTCCTTGGAAAATTATAGGCACTCTAATCAACCCAACGCGATTAGTTCTAATAATGTCATGTCAATTGTTCCAATTTCCAAAGATACTTTAGCACTTGGAACCTATGGTGGGGGAATTTCTTTATTTGACATGAATACAGGAACTGCATTGAACTATGCAGAGGAAGATGGACTAGGAAACAATTCTGTATATGGAATAATACCAGACTCAAAAGGGAACTTATGGCTCAGCACAAACAAAGGCATTAGTAAATGGTATGCCAATCGTATCAAAATCAAAAACTATGACCTCCCTATTCAACTGCAAAGTTTAGAGTTTAACGAGGATGCATTTCTCAAAAGCAGCACCGGAATTTATTACTTTGGCGGAGTAAATGGGGTGAACTTTTTTAAGCCTGAAGAAATCATTGTAAACACGCATACGCCCTTAGCGATTATTTCGCATTTCAAAGCCAACGATACAGAAAAAGATTTTCATAATTCAACGGTCCAAAATAAACCGTTGCGTTTAAAGTCTGAAGAGAATTATATCCAAATTTACTTTAAAGCAATGCGTTTTGCAGTTCCAGAAAAAACGCGCTTTTACTACAAATTAGATGGCTTAGAAAGTGACTGGATCATGGCGGTTAATGAAAATTTTGTGCGCTATAATAATCTATCACCAGGCACCTACACATTCTTATTAAAAGCATGCAATGAAGATGGATATTGTGATGAACAAACCCAAGAACTCACCTTCATTATAGCAACACCATTCTATCAAACTTTTTGGTTCTTGGGTCTCCTTATTATAGGATTCTTTGGAATAATATTTTATATCTATCGATATCGCACGCAAAATTTAAGGAAGGAGTATGCAGCTAAAATGACCAATGCAGAGCTACGTGCCTTGCGCATACAGATGAACCCTCATTTTATTTTTAATTCATTGAACAGTATACAATATTATGTTCTGAATTCAGACTCTAAAACTGCCTATAAATACCTTACTAAATTCTCATCATTGATGCGAAGAACATTACAAAATTCAAAAGAGAATTTTCTGCCAATAAAAGATGAGCTCGAGTCTTTGGAATTATATCTGGAACTTGAGAATATGCGCCTAGAAAACACCTTAGATATTAAGATTCACACGGACCCTGAAATCGACAAAGAACGAACATTGGTTCCTACACTCTTTATGCAACCATTTGTAGAAAATGCAATTATCCACGGCTTACTTCCTAAAAATGGGGACCGAAAAATTCAAATTTTGATAGAACAAATGGACCAAGGAATTCGTTGTGTCATTGAAGATAACGGTATCGGTAGAGATGCTTCAAGAGAACTGAATAAAAAACGAAATAGAAGTCATCAGTCTACGGCATTGATAGCAATTGAAAATAGAATTAAAATTCTAAATGCCAGTGCAAATACCAAAATAAAAATGGAAATCATTGACCTTCAAGTAGAAAATATTCCAACGGGTACAAGAGTTATTTTAGAAGTAGCATAATGCGAGGAGTAATAATTGATGATGAATTAAAAAGTAGAGAGGTACTAGGCTCTATTATTCGACAATTTATTGAAGGAATAGAAATTATTGGTGGAGCGGCTGACATATCTGGGGGTATTGCATTAATTGAAACCCAAAAACCTGAAATTGTTTTTTTAGATATTAGCCTAAAAGATGGGGATTCCTTTGCCATTCTCAATCAATTGAATAAAATTGAATTCAAAATTATCTTTATAACCGCTTTTGATGAATACGCCACTCAAGCAATTAATTTCACTAGGATCCCATGTCTAAATAAGCCTATTGATCTTGATGACCTAGAAAGAGCCGTAGTAAAAGCAAAGCAAACAGAAATCGTTACTGTTCAAGAAGATGTAAGTATCATCCTAAATATTCTTAATTCTCAATTTAACATAATCCCGATTATAGACGTTTTTAAAGTTACCTTCATTAACGACAATGAATTACTCTATATCGCTAAAAATGGAAATGAGTCAGCATTTGTTACTTTGAAGGGGGAACATATCGTTTCTTGGTATCCTTTTTCAAAGTATATTCATTTACTAAAAAACCATAGTTTTGCCCAACCCAACAAAGACTATCTTGTGCAAATGGATTCTGTCAATAAATATCCCCAAACCACTGATACTGAACTGGAGTTGAACAACAATGTTAAACTTGCAATATATGATGATTATAAAGCAGACTTCATTAAGCGCTATGGACTCTACATAAACAACAATAAAAAATGAAGAAAAAAA
Organism: uncultured Bacteroidia bacterium; assembly: GCA_943788195.1. Lineage (GTDB taxonomy): Bacteria > Bacteroidota > Bacteroidia > NS11-12g > UBA955 > CALSPH01. Next base: position 538,328 of record CALSPH010000001.1, on the reverse strand, counting down.
ATGTAATACTTGTCCTGATTCTGGTCATTCTACCGGTTGTATATTTTATTCTGAACAGGGATGTAGAAACCAACACAACTGTGCCAAAGGGACATTTTGCAATCAAAAACTTAGAGCAAATCGATCGAATATTCATTTCTGAAAACAAGACTAAAAAATATGCTTTGCTTCACAAAGATCCGCAAAACGTTTGGAGGGTGAACAATAATTGGGTGGTTAATGAAAGCAGGATGCGAATATTGCTTGAAACGATACGAGATATAGAAGTTAATTATGAAGTTGAAAAGAGTGCCCGTGAACAAATTCTTCCGCAAATAGCAGCAAACGGGGTAAAAACCATGATATATCGGGGTGACAAGTTGATTAAGAGTTACTTTATTGGAACACCCACTAGCAATATGATGGGAACCTACATTTTGGAAGAGGGCAGCAGCACGCCTATGGTTGTTCATATACCTGGGATGAATGGTTTTGTAAGTTCACGCTACTTTACAGATAGCGTAGAATGGCGTAATAAAAACATATTCAATATACCTCGAGAAGGAATTAAACAGGTGGATGTAAATTGGCCAGGAAACCCGACTTTCCGTTTTATCATTAAGAACACCGCAGCCGCTCCACAACTAATGGACGCTAATGGCACCATACTATCTGAGATAAACGAACTGAAATTAAAGGCTTATTTGAATCTCTTTATGGTATATGAAAACAACAATTTAGCTTGTGAGGGGTATCATAAAGACTTTGAACCTAGTAAAGCCGACAGCATTGCCAAGAGTGAACCATTCTTTTCTATCACTGTAACGCAAAAAAATGGACAAATTGACCAACTAAAACTTTTTAGAAAACCCATTCAAGTTAACACCTATGAAGCAACGGATGAGGAAGGCGGTCTTCTTGAATATGAGATCGATAAATACTGGGGTGTGCTCAATGACGAATCACTCATTATGGAAATTCAGGACCTTATCTTTGCAAAAATCTTAAAAAAGAAAACTGATTTTAACTAAAATGGACGGACTCATTTATATCGCAGGAAGTGGTGTAGTGCTATTTCTATTATTCAAATTTGCCAAGCGTATCTTCTTTAAATTGCTGCTCATATTGGTTCTTATTGCATTGGCCATTTTTGGACTATATTATTTCAAAATAGGACCCTTTCAGTCTAATTTGGCACATATTGAAGTTGTAAAAGATAAATACTGTACTGGCAAAACTCCAGAAATTTGCGATTGTATTGTTAACAAATTGGAAGCGGATATTAAAAGCCGGTTCGATCATTCTGAAATAAACGAAATGAAGGAAGATCGAATAAAATGTGCTTATGTTTTTCAAAAAAGCATGGCCCAAATTGCAACTGAAGCCAAGTCTTGTTTGAAGCAAACCGATAATGAAAAACTTTGGAGTTTGTTTATCAAGGAGACCTTGCAAGTGAATAATTCAGTTACTGAAAAGATTGAAGACTTGCTCAAGGAAGGAAAAACAGTGCTTGACGAAAAAGTAGATGATGTTAAGGGCAAAAAGGAAGATCTGGACGGGAGATATTAATTAAAGTCCCTGTGTCTCAATATTAAGATGCTTTGTTTATGATAAATGCAAAGCAATAAATACCTTTGCAGTCCTTCCTATAAGTTATATGCAAACGCAATCTTACATTTCCAATACCGACCCCAATTATATCGATCAACTTTATAATCAATATCAACACGATAAAACTTCGGTAGATTATGGCTGGCAGAAGTTTTTTGAGGGTTTTGACCTAGGAACAGGCAAAGCACTTCAAGAAGGCAATCTAAAGGTGAGTGACGATATGCTTAAGGAGATTAATGTGCTTAATCTGATCAGTGCATATCGGGAACGAGGTCATTTATTCACTAAAACGAACCCAGTTAGGCAAAGAAGGACTTACACACCCACTTTAGACCCAAAGAATTACAATTTAGAGACTTCTGATTTAGACAAAAAATTTAATGCTGGACATGAGATTGGCATTGGCAATGTGCCACTTAAGGATATCATTCAAACATTAGAAGACACCTATTGCGATCATATTGGCGTAGAGTATGTATATATATCAGACCCCGAGCGTGTTGCTTGGTTGCAGGAACGGTTAGAAACAAATAAAAATCAGCCTCAACTAAGCCAAGAAGAGAAGAGGCATGCCTTACACAAATTAAACCAAGCCACGGTTTTTGAAAACTTTCTACATACAAAGTATATCGGGCAAAAACGCTTTTCTTTAGAGGGTTTAGAATGCCTGATTCCATGTTTGGATACGGTGATAGAATATGGTGCTTCTAAAGGTGTTAAACACTTCTTTCTAGGCATGGCACATCGTGGACGGTTAAATGTGCTGGCCAATATTTTTAATAAAACCTATACCGAAATATTTAAAGAATTTGAAGGGAAAGTATTTCAGGATAGTTCCTTTGAAGGTGATGTTAAATACCACTTAGGGTATCACCGAGAAATAAAAACAGATGGCAATAAAAATGTCAAACTAACATTAAGCCCTAACCCAAGTCATTTGGAAGCTGTGGGGCCGGTTGTGAAAGGAATAGCCCGGGCTAATCTGGCCACGGATTATAATGACGACACCCATCAAATTGCACCAATACTCATGCATGGAGATGCCGCAATTTCAGGGCAAGGGGTATTGTATGAATTACTTCAAATGAGTGGTCTAGATGCCTATAATGTTGGAGGTTGCATTCATATCGTTACAAACAATCAGATAGGGTTTACTACCAACTACCAGGATGGCCGAACAAGTATTTACTGTACAGATGTTGCTAAAATCACAAAGTGTCCTGTTTTTCATGTTAATGGGGATGATGTTGAAGCTGTAATACATGTGATTAAACTTGCAATGGATTATCGACAGAAATTCAATGATGATATTTTCATCGACCTACTTGGTTATCGAAAGTACGGACATAATGAAGGCGATGAGCCTCGTTTTACCCAACCCATTTTGTATAAAGCAATCAAGTCTCACTTGAATCCCAGAGAGATTTATAAAAACACTTTGCTGGAGCGAGGAGATATTGATGCTGAAATTGCTAAAGAAATGGAGTTAAGCTTTAAAAAACTTCTCCAAGACAAATTAGACGAAGCAAAAAACGACAATAACCCTTCTAAAGCGCCTAAAGAAACAGGTAAATGGAGCAAATTTGTAAAACCCACCCATGATAAAATAGCGGTTAAAGTAAAAACCAATATAAGTGCACCCAAGTTAACTGAGTTAGCTAAAAAAATCAATACTATTCCAGAGGACAATCTACCAATCAAGAAGACACAAAAAATATTTGAAGATCGCTTGAAAATGGTAAAAGAGGACCGGTTAGATTGGGCAATGGGAGAGCTTTTGGCATATGCTTCATTAATTGATGAAGGCCACAGCATTCGCATGAGTGGGCAAGATTGTGAAAGAGGAACATTTAGTCATCGTCATGCGGTTATTAAAAAAGAAGATTCTGAAAAAGAATATATCCCTTTAGCGAATATTAAAGAGCAAGACCAATTTCAGATATACAACTCATTACTTTCAGAATATGCTGTTTTAGGATTTGAATATGGTTATAGCACAGTAGATCCAAATACCATGACCATTTGGGAGGCTCAATTCGGAGACTTTGGCAATGGAGCTCAAATTGTAATTGATCAGTTTATCAGCAGTGCAGAAGCTAAGTGGGGTAAGTACAGTGGTTTAGTGATGTTGTTACCGCATGGATATGAAGGACAAGGACCTGAACATTCGAGCGCTCGCTTAGAACGGTTTTTACAGCTTTCTGCAAATTGCAATATGCAAGTGATGAATGTGAGTACACCAGCAAATTACTTTCATGCCTTAAGAAGGCAGCTTAAGATGAAAAACATTCGTTTACCGTTGGTTTTTATGACTCCCAAAAGTTTGTTGCGCCACCCACAATGTGTTAGCACTAGGACGGATTTCACCCAAGGAGGATTTCAAGAAATTATTGATGACAGCAGTGCCGTTGCTAAAACTACCAAGCGGGTATTGATGTGTAGCGGTAAGATATATTATGATTTGCTGGCCAGAAAAGTGGAACTAAAAGACAAGAAAACAGCCATTGTTCGTATTGAGCAAATATATCCTTTGGCAGAAAGTCAACTTGAAAAAATTGAAAAGAAGTATAAAGGTGCTGAGTTCATTTGGGTACAAGAAGAACCAAAAAACATGGGCGCATATACGTTTTTAATGCGCTATGAACTCTTTAATGGCATCCGTTGTATTGCTAGAAAAAGTAGTGCGAGTCCCGCAACTGGGTTCAAGAAAGTACACGAATTTGAACAAGAGGCTATCCTAGAAGAAGCATTTAAAGGCTAGGATTTTGAATTTTAGAGAAGTTATAAATCGGTTCTGTACCAAGCAACCCATTTTATGCACTTCCCTAGTCCTATTTCCATTTCTTGCATTACCTTTATTTTACAACCTAACATTACATCCTGTTTTTAATTGGGACGAAGCCAGGCAAGCCATGAATATGCTAGAAATGGCAGAAAATGGAAACCCATTGGTAACGTATTTTGAAGGTGCACCTGACCATTATAACACCAAACCTCCCCTGCTTATCATAATGCAGACCTGTATTTATTTGATCACAGACCACCTTGAACTGTCACTCAGGCTACCTTCTGCCCTAGCCGGTCTGATTTGCTGTTTAGTCTTATTAGGGTTCTGCTCACACTATTTGAAACTACCCTTAATCGGTGGTTTGGCTGCCCTCATTCTTGTTTCCATTTCAGGATTTGTTGAATTGCACGGCACACGGACTGGGGATTATGACGCGTTAATAACGCTATGGATCTTACTCTTTCTCATTCAGTATTACCTATTTCTTGAGAAAGGACTCCAAAAACATTTAATGCTCTTTTATCTATTTTTTGCCTTAGGTATTGCCACAAAAGCATCGGTTCCCTTTTTAACATTGCCGATTTTACTCATTTGGACCTTGTATAAAAGGAAATTAGGATCAATATTAATGACCCGCTATTTCTATATTGGCTTGGTTATACCTCTTTCCATGATGTTGCTTTTGTATCCATTCCGCGAATTATTTGATCCTGGTTATATACAATCTGCTTGGTTCAATGACTTTGGCGGCAGATATGGCACTGCAATAGATGGTCATGCCCAACCTTACCCCTATTATTTTAAAAAATTATGGGTGGAGCGTGCCTTGTACTTTAGTGCACTTTTTCCTGTTTTTATGCTCATTGGCCTTTTATCAAAACCCAGCCAAAGAAAAAATATTCTTTTATTTAGCGGGCTTTTTTGCGTTGGTTTTATCCTATTGATTTCACAATCTGTGACTAAAATATATTGGTACGACACCCCTATAATGCCATTTTTGGCCTTAACAATTGCTGTTGGTGTAAGCATGATTTATAGCCATACTAAATCAATCAAGTATTCAAAAAATATTTTAGTAATAGTAATTCTCGGTCTATTAGTCGTTCCTTATATGCATAATGCAACCAAAAGTATACAAGCGAAACGCTTTAGTTGGGAAGGACCCGAGTATTATGAACCCAGTTTACTATTAAAAAAGGCGATAAATGGAGAGGTTAATTTAAAAAGACATTATCTCCTTTTTGACAATGATTATTACCCGCATTATGAAGTCTACAACATCCTTTTGGGGGAAAAACAAGGATACAAGATTTCGTACAAACAGTACATGAGTCAAATTGGACTAAATGATAAAGTGATTTACTTTCAAGCACATCGGTTCGAGGATAGTCTTAGAACTTGTTTTAAAGTTTATCTATTGGACTCAATCAATCCGCACATAAAAATGCTTAAGGTTAAGGATTTAACATGTCAAAGGGCACAACAAACATCCCTGGATAAGAATCCGTAATTTTTTGAATAGAATGGGAAAAGATTGATTTATCATTCACCTTTCCTTGAATGGTATATAGTTTATCAATTGCACCAAACCTTGATTTAAAGCGATACAAATTTTCATTGCTAATTGGAGTACCGCCCCAATTCCAAATGGTATAACCCTTGTCAATGGAATCTTGCATTACCCTTAATATTAATGCGGACATCGCTTGTTTATTTCGATAGTCAATATGAATTGCGGGCATATAATATTCTACCATATTAAGGTGGTAAAAAACAAGCAAGGCCGCAGCCTTTCCATTTTCAATTAAGGCCTCGAAAACCTGATAATCTTGCCCTTGAGTAAAATATTTAGGTAATAACTTAAAGAACTCATCTCCTTTTGGATTAACATTAACGGCCTCCATATTTTGTAGATGAGTTTCGGCAAGAAATTCCAAGTTAGTAGCAACTTGAACACCAACATCTTCCTTAAGTCCTTTGCGGACCATATTTCTCGTTTTGGAATGGAAAATTTCCATTACCACACTATCTTCAGATTGACTTGGTAGTTCAGTTATTTGTGCAACCCTATTCTGGGTAAAATCTGACTTAACCAGTAAATGCTCGTCAAAAGGATTGCTGATTTGAGTATGGACTGTAGAAACCTGTGTTAAATAAGCTTCCATTTCAGCAATAAAAGGGCCTACAGATTCAACTTCTGTATATAATACACCCCCGTTAGCTCCATAATAAGCCAAAGAATTATAAACTTTTCCAAATGCCCCTTCTTTAAACAACCAAGGACAGGCAGCCACAATCTCATTATTCACCTCCCATGCAAGTATTTCAACTTGACAACCCAATAAGTCACTCGCAAAACTCAAGTAATTATTCGTGTGATATAACATTGAATTAGACGCATTTTCAACGAATTTCTGATATCGTTGTGGATCTGTTAAAACTTTGAAATTCATGCGGTAAATTCACTAGCCAATAGGCCCATAGCGATCATATCGAAGTATGCTCCATCTTTAAAGTATTGGGATCGTATCGTTCCTTCAGTAATAAAACCCATTTTTTCATAGAGCCCTAGCGCAGTCCTGTTATATTCTGCCACCTGAAGATATACTTTATTGAGGTTGAGTTGATTAAAGCCATAATCTAAAAGTTGACGAGTTGCACTCATTCCAATACCTTTGCCTTGGGCTGATACATCACCAATAACAATAGCAAACTGTCCGCTACGATTAAAATAGTCAATTGAATTCAATTCGATGAACCCTACATGCTGATGTGAGGAGTTTTCATCTATTGCAAAAACTACCCGATCTTGATCGCCATTCATTGCTTTCTCAATCCAGTCATCCTCCATTGGTTTCGTGATTGGAAGGCGATAGGTCTGCAAATCTTTCTTGATCAAAGGATCATTACGCCAAATCAAAGAACGCGCAATATCATCCTGACTTACAGGCCTTAATGTGCATATTTGATCCTTTAATAGCATCTGTTTATCAAATCATATTATTTTCCTGAAACCATTTTGCTGTTCTTCTTATACCTTCTTCTAAATCCACTTGAGCTTTAAAACCCAACAACTCTTCAGATTTATCAACTGAAGGGATTCTTAGTGCAATATCAGCACTTAATGGAGGCATATGTTCAATTTTAGAATCCGATTTCAATACTCTACATACCGTTTCAGCCAAACCTAAAATGGTAGTAACTGCTCTTGCATTGCCTATATTAAAACTTTGGCCAATTGCATTTGGGTTATTAAGACAGCGAATTAAACAATCAACAAAATCATCTACATAACACCAAGCTCTTATTTGGGTGCCATCACCATCAATTTTAATAGTTTCATTCTTCATGGCACGTTTGATAAATATCTGTATCGCTCCTTCACCGGTTTGCCCTGGTCCATACACATTAAAAGGGCGTACTGTAACTACTGGCATACCGTATTGTGATACATAAGCATGAGCCAAATGCTCCCCGGCCAACTTACTTACTGCATAAGTCCATCTAGCTTCCCCAGCACTACCTGAAACAGTTTGATCCGTTTCTGAGCTTCTAAATGCCATACTGCCAAAAACCTCTGAAGTTGAGAAATCAATAAAACGATCTGTAATCCCATTTGCATAAGCAGCAGCTAAAGCATTTGCTGTACCAATCATATTTACTTCCATTGTTTTGACAGGTTTCTTAATTACGGTATCAATACCTGCAATTCCTGCAGCATGAACCACAATATCCATACCTTTCATACTTTCCTTTAGATGCAGTGCATCCAACACATCCCCTTTGATTATATTAATGTTCGGGTGCTTTGCAAATGGAGAGTCGGTCAACGTGTCCCTAAGAAAATTATCATATACCGTGATTTTGTTTTTATCAATTAGTTTAGCGATAATGGTATTTGCAATAAATCCTGCTCCACCAGTGATAAATATGTTTTTGTTTTGCATTGGTTAAATATATTGGTGCAAAAGTAACCTTTTGCTTTGATAGAATAAAACCTTTAAAATCATACATTTGTTTAAGTATACATCAACCAAAAGGCTTTGAAAAAAGAATTATGATCCCAATATTCAGTGTAATTATTCCTTGTTACAACGAAGAAGACAACCTTAAGTCGCTTTTTCTAAGAGTTCTTGATCTGCTGCGAAAAGAGCCCAAAGCAGAAATTGTTTTGGTAAATAATGGATCAACGGATAACTCACTTTCCTTGATGAACTCTTTTCGTCTTGAAAATAATGGCCTACATATCTCTATCGCAAATGTTAAGAAAAATCAGGGTTATGGGTTTGGTATTCTGGAAGGGCTTAAACTTGCGAAATCAGATGTTTTAGCATGGACCCATGCTGATCTTCAAACTGACTTGATGGATTGTATAACGGCATTTGATGTTTATCAAAAGCAAACCAACCCATCAAATGTGCTTGTTAAAGGGGTTCGCATAGAGCGTGGAATCGCAGAAACCCTTTTATCTTATGGTATGGCATTTTATTCAAGCATGAAACTAAAATCATGGATTACCGAAATTAATGCTCAACCCAAAATGTTTAGCAGATCATTTTATGACCGAGCCAAAACAAATGCACCAAATGATTTTTCCCTTGATTTACATTGGGTATATTTTGCTAAGAAAAATGGTAGCATAAAAACTATTCCAGTTCAATTCCTCCCTCGTGTTGCTGGAGAAGCCAAAGGAGGTAGCGGAAGTAGTTTAAAAACAAAAATTAAGATTATCAAGCGAACACTCAATTACGTTAATCAATTGAAAAAATAAATGGGTAAGGGCAGTATAAAACTTCTTTATTGGGTCCTTATTGGCTTCTTTGTGCTGTTGTGCGCTAAGATCAATAGCATCGGCTTAATTGGCTATGATGGAGGAAGCAACCCCTTTACCGCTTTTGATGAGCTCATTTTCTTAAGGGAGGTATATAACATTCTGAATGCTTCAAATTTAAAAGAATTTGTGCTAAGCGTTATAGCTGGCAAGGGTTATATTTATGGAAGGTTTAATTACATGTGTGATGCTTTGATAGCAGCTATTCCCTTTTATGTTTTTGGGACTAAGGGCTTAGTCTTTGCCATTCGAATGGCACATGCCTTCTATCTAATCCTCGGGTTTCATCTGATCAATCGGTACATAAATAAAGAATTGGGTTTATCACGGTTGTTATCCTTAATCGTGTTTTTTTTCTTTCCTTATACTCTTTACTTTATCGGGATGCCCAAACCCGAGCCTATGCAATTGCTGCTAATAGGCTTGTTTTTTACATTTAACAGCAAAGACTGGGCTTGGCTATTATTGGGACTAGCATTTGGCAGTAAGATCAGCATCGCATTTGGATGTTTATTCTTGGTTGGGGTGATTTTGTATCAATTTTATCAAAAAGAGATCAACTTAAGACAGTTCTTAAATAAGGCTTTTTATGGCTTGACTGGACTAATCATTGCCCTTCCAGCTCTCCCATTATCATTAATTAGCCCACATTTCCGCAATGGCCTAATTAAAATAGTAACAACTGCATCTAAGCCTTATGACAATCCAAAAATTACCTTTGGAGATTGGATTATAAGGCTTTTGCAATATTATGATCCATTGCCATTCTGGTTGAGTGCAATTCTGGTTTTGATTATTCTGATTTGTGCAGCTTTAATCCTCAGGAAGCATAGAGAATATTCATCTTATGTGATTTTCGCTGCCCTTGCTATAATTCCTATCATGCTTTTTACGAAAAGGTTATGGGTGTTTTATTTATTCATTGGCATGGTAATGCTGATACCCTTTGTTTTCCGTTTTGCCTCTGAAATAGCAAGAAAAAAGAAAAGGTACTGGAGATTCACTCCTCTTTTTATTCTCCTACCATTCTTGATTAGTTTTAAACCGGCATATTTAGGTATGGCAAATGCCATTAATCGAAATCAGTCTGAGACCTACAAAGAAAGTAAGGAGGCAACATTAGATGCCATAGTCTATTGCAATAAACATTTTCCCTCCAAAACAATTGGTATAGATCTCCAATTATACTACCAATTCAATTGGTTCTTAAAGCCACGTCATAATATCCCTAGTTCAGTTGGCAAGCATAATTATAAAACATCAGAATGTATTATCACTCCCTATAAAATCGATTACCCTGGTAAAGATTCTGTTTACAAGCTAGTGCATGAAACAGTACAAGTAAGTATTTGGCTCAAAAATTAATCTCTATGACTGCAATAAGTCTTCTACCATAGATTTATTCCCAATATAGAGCGGAACTCTTTGATGCAACTCATTCGGAACGATATCTAGCACATCAATATCACCTGTATGAGCCTTTCCACCAGCTTGCTCTGCAACGAATGCCATTGGCACACACTCATAAAGCAACCTTAATTTCCCATTGGGTGCGCTTTGGGTAGAAGGATACATAAATATTCCACCCTTAATTAAATTGCGATGAAAATCTGCAATTAGTGACCCAATATAACGAGCACTCTTGGGTTTTTCACCCGTTTCTCCTTTGCATTTTGCAATATATCTCTTTACGCTTTCAGGGAAAGTTCCCATATTTCCCTCATTCACAGAATAGATTCCTTCTTTGGCTGGCATTTGCATATTTGGGTGCGATAAACAATATTCTTGTATGCCACTATCCAATGTAAATCCATTGACACCATTACCCGTGCTAAAAACCAACATCGTACTTGAACCATAAATAATATATCCTCCTGCCACAATCTCCCTTCCTTTTTGATAAATATCTGCATCCGATACAGGTTGATCCAAATCTATTCTTTTGTAGATGGAAAATATCGTCCCAATGGAAGCATTTACATCTATGTTTGAAGACCCATCTAAAGGATCCATAGCAACGATATACTTGCCTTTCGGATTATTTTCGCAGTAATACACTTCATCCACTTCTTCGCTTAAAATTGCCGCACAAGTTTTACTTGATTCAATCATTTTAATGAATGTGTTGTTGGCCAAAACATCCAACTTTTGTTGATCTTCCCCTTGTACATTGGTGTTCTGAGCAGAACCCAGGATACCTGCTAATCCGGCTTTCCGCACATCGCTGTTCACCAATTTACTGGCTAATTGTATATGACGAAATAAGCGACTGAGGTTTCCTTGCACATTTGGGAATTTATTCTGTTCACTTGCAATGAACTGATCAAAGGTAATTAAGCCTTTTTGCTGCATAATTGTGTAAATTTGCTGCAAAGATAAACCATGAAGGTAAATAAGTTTGGTGGAGCGTCAGTAAAAAATGCGGAGGGTATAAAAAACATCTCCCATATCATTAAAGACTTTAATGAGCATACCATTGTAGTTGTTTCTGCCATTGGTAAAACTACGAATTTATTGGAGAGCATTACCCGTGCTTTTTATAATGAAGATGACGCTAAATGGGACCTATTTAATACGTTAAAAGAAAACCATTTGTCTATAATCAATTTTTTGTTTGAAGGAAAAACCCCTTTCATCACCAACGATATAGAAAATATTTTATTGGAATTGGAGTGCTTTTTAGACCGGGAAAATAAAACAGAGAGTTACGATTTTTATTATGACCAGATTGTTCCTTTTGGAGAAATTCTTGCGAGCCGTATTCTAGCACATTACTTAAATTTTGTCCAGGTAAAAAGCCATTGGGTAGATAGTCGTAATTTTATCGTAACCGATGACTACCATAGGGAAGCACGCATTGATTGGGACAGCACATGCAAAGTAGTTAAAAACCAACTGCGTAAACTAGCCAATAAAAGCACCGTTGTTATGCAAGGGTTTATAAGCCGGAGCCATAAAGGAACCAATACTACTTTAGGTAGAGAAGGCTCAGATTATACCGCTGCTATTCTTGCACATTGCCTGGACTCCAAATCAGTTACCATTTGGAAAGATGTTGATGGTGTGATGAATGCAGACCCCAAACGGTTTGATGAAGTGGAGAAAATCGACAAAATAAGCTTCAATGAAGCCATTGAATTGGCCTATTATGGGGCTACTATAATTCATCCTAAAACAATCCAACCTTTAAAGGCGAAGAAAATTCCTTTGTTTGTTAAATCATTTATTAATCCAAAAAATCCAGGAACCCAAGTATTGGAAAGTGAAAAGTGCATCCAAATACCTTGTATCATTGTTAAGGATAATCAATGCTTAATCAATATTAAATCGAAAGATTTATCCTTTATTGCAGAAAATCATTTGCAAAACATATTTAGCATTTTCAGCAAACACAAATTACGAATGCACGTTATGCAGAACTCAGCCATTAGTTTTACTTGTTGTACTGATCGTATTCCGGAAAGAGTTAGTAATTTGGTAAGTGAGCTAAAAGAGCTTTTTGAAGTCGAACTTATCGATGATGTTTATATAAACTCAATCTACAATTATCAGATATCAGATAAATACAAAATGGCTTCAAATCCGTTGCTTAAGCAATTTAATGAAACCGTTTATCATGAAGTTCTGGCTAAATAGAATTTTCTAGTTCTTGAATATTTGGGCCTGATATGCCATTATGCGTTAAGCTACCTATCACTTTACCTTCGTTTAATACAATCAATTGAGGCGATTGATGCTCTATCCCAAACTTTTCCTCTATTGAATTAGATATAGATCGATACGAAAGTAAATCCAAGTAGTAAAAACTGCCATCATCAAAAGCAATCGAATCCAGACGCGCTTTAGCCATAGTGCTAATACTGCATCTTGTTGAATGCTTAAAAATGTAGGATTTACCTGCTTTATTATTAAGAATAGAATCTAATTGCTCCGGACTATTTAACCCGATCCAATTATTTTTCTTCCTCTTAAACAGTGGCATTATCAACTTGCTCCAATGGAGCACTGTTTTCACCTACAGATGGGCATCTGTCTTTTCTAGCACCGCATGCTGAAATGGCTAATACGGTAATTACGGCTAATATTATATTTATTCTTTTCATGGTCTTATATTTATGGCGCCAAATAATGCGCGAAGGTAATTATTTCTTAATTAACGATGAGCTGCACAGCAAAATTGCGTTTCTTACTTCTATTAACAAGGAAAGGCGGCAATTCGTTGCATCTTCAAAATTTAAAAATGAAGCTCCTTTTCTAATGGAACAAATAATATGCCAAAGAAAAGCAAAAGAAAAATTACCCTTCATGAATGAAAAAAAGTGCTTTTATACGCAAAAAGCACTCATGCAGGCAACTCATCACCAGGTAGCAGCATGGAAAGCCAAATATATTTCCTCTCAAACCACATCTAACACAATCATTAGTTTAACCGCAGGGTTGGGGGCAGATGACTATTTCTTATCACAACACTTCACCAAAGTAGTTTCCATTGACTTGGACCCCTTGCTCCATGAAATCAGCCTTTACAATAATCAAAAATTAGGGATAGCCCATATTGAACGTCACAATATGTCATGCCAGGATTATCTTGTAGAGAATCCCATTCATAACGGTATCATTTATTTAGATCCAGATAGACAGGCTGAACAAGGAGCAACAAATAAAAATGTAGCATTATTTAGCCCAAATATTATAGAACTTACCCCTGCCTTGCTTAATAGGGGCAATGTTGTTTTTATTAAGCTTTCTGGCGTAACGGATTTGGATTGGATTCGAGCCAATGTGCCTATGGTAAGTGAAATCCATATCATCAGTTTAGAAAATGAAGTCAAAGAAATTCTTTTAAAACTTGAGAAAAGCGAGAAAAATATCCCTTCTGAAATATTTGTAACAGAACTTTTTAAAGCCTCCCTCAATCACACTTTAAACAAAGTACAGATTGTAGACATGAAATCATTTTTGAATCAAGCTGATGTTTCGTCAAAATATATTTTCCATCCACACAATGCCATTATTAAAAGCAATTTGCTGAGAGACCCGAATTTGTGCATTTCTCCCAACACGCAGTTTTTTCATTGCGATGACACCCAACTTTCCGATTTTGGTCAACTTTATAGAATTGATGAAGTGTTGAACATGAGCCTTAAACAACTCAAAAAACAATTAAAATCTATAGGGTTAAATAAAGCAACAATCATTGCTCGCAATAGCTCACTTAATTCTAACGCAGCTAAATCCTTTTTACAAATGAAAGAGAACTCGAGTCGAGTTATTCTTATTTTCGGAAATAATAAATCAAATACAATTTATATCACTATTAGAGTCTAGCGCTTGTTTACTTTTGTTATATAGTTTTCTAAAGCCGTAACAATCGATGGATTCTCTGGGCTAGGAGCGTGAATGTCAAGTATCAAATTAGCTGCTTCAATGGCCTTTTTGGTAGAATTACCGAAAGCCGCTATGCGTGTTTTATTCTGCTCAAAACCTGGGAAATTCTCAAACAGTGATTTTATATCTGCAGGGCTATAAAACACAATGATATCGTAAAAAACTTCCTCTAAATCACTTAAATCGCTTGAAACCGTCTCATACATTACAGCCTCTGTATATACTACATCATTGTTCTTTAGGAAATTAGGAATGGTATCCTTGCGAATATTCGAACAGACAAACAAGAAGTTTTCTTTGTTATGGTTTTTAATGAGGCGTAAAAAATCGGCCTCTGGCCCCTTACCTGTAAACATTTTACGCTTCCTAACCGTAATATACTTCTGGATATAATTTGTTATGCTTGAATTCGCACAAAAATATTTCATAGTAGCTGGCAGTTCAACCCGCATCTCTTCCGCTATTCGAAAAAAATTATCTACTCCACTTTTTGAAGTTAATATTATTGCCGAATGGTCCAAAATATTAAGTTGTTGCGCCCTTAACTCGCGCACATGCACCGGGGCAACATGTATAAATGACCTAAAGTCAACTTTAACCTTATAGTCCTTATTCAAAACATCAAACACAGATTTTCCTGAATCAGGATAGTTCAATGTAACTAGAACGCTCTTAACCTTATTTTCCCTTGTCATGTATAGTATTTAGCAATCCACCTTATCAAGATCACGGTAGGCATTATTTCAAGGCTGCAAAGATAAAAAATAACGTACAATTTTTTATACTGTCTATTGAATAGTGTATGAAATATAAAAAACAGGGTGGAAACCAGCCGAGAAATCAATAATATAGCCAATCCTAGAACGACAAATATTTTTACATCCCAAACACCAATCATAAAATACGCCAATAAAAAGCTCAAATAAAGCGGCACAAAAAAGAAGTTGTCTATTATTTGATTATACGAAAAATGGTGCCTAAACATTTCGGTATCAGCGAATAAATAGGAAAGTGCTGCTGCACCAATATATTTGATGCACACAAGAATGAATGGGATTAAGAAAATTGCCATTGATGTCACCCATTGCAATTCAAAAACTTGAACATCCAATCTAAAGGCTAAGTAGGAAAAGAATAACCCTACAAGTAAAAGACTAATTGTTTTGCTGAATACTACATAAAATGTTAGGGTATCTTGCTGCTCCTGTATCCATTCACGATAATAAATATTACGCAGAACTGCACGGTATTCCATTTTGGTTTTACCCTTATAAATAGCCGATTTTAGCACGTATAATCCTGTAATTAAGAAAAATAGAATCGTTAATAATATGGGCTTATAGTTATTCTGCCCTATTTCACTGTTTTTCCATTTTGGGAAACTGATTTGTTCTGGGCGTTTTGGAGGCAATGTATCGTCAAACGTCCATTTTTTTTCCAAAGAATCATGTAAAATGCTTAGTTGAAGGCTGTCTTTAACGTAGGAGCGTTTCGTATAACCTTTAATAAGCGGTTTGGCTTGAGTAACTAAAACGGTATCAACATTTTGGGGTGCCAGGGTGTCTAATATCCCTTGTGCATTGCTTTGAACCATCATTAATAATCCAACCATTAGTAAGGCACTCCATTTTAAGTTGAATTTAACTTTCAAGGCTTCAAAAATAACTAACTAATCCAAAATGAAACTTCCCTTGATTTATATTTATCGGAATTCCTTTTTGAACACCGTATCCATATGCCATCGAAAGAACCGTATTACCTGTATTGATATTGGCCCCTAATCCAAATCCGTAAGGTAAATCCTCTTTGTTTCCTGAAAACTGGATTGATTCATTCTTCAAGTACATCCCATTCACAAATAAGAACGCATTCGATAAATCATTAAAGCGATACCTCAGTTCCATTGAAGCAGTTACAAATTGATTTGCAAATAGGGACTGTTCATCAAAACCTTTTAACGTCCGATATCCTCCCAAACGGTATAAGTCTTGAAAAAATATCTCTTTTGAAAGGTTAAAACCTGATGTAACCTGAGTAAAAAGTACATACTTTTTGCCTTTTAGCGGTTGCACAAATCGAAAATCAGTTTCCATCAAATACTGATTAAAAGTTAGTGGCAATGTATCATACAAATTTACGGTTCTATTATTCACAACAAATTCTACTTGCTCTATTCGATTGTCTCGGTTAATTCGTTTGGTTCCAGCAGAGCCCATTAAGCTTATATAATATCCCTTCCATGGATTAAATTGATTTTTCCATTTCATTTTCTCAACTTGAATCCCATATGCCTTATTGGAAGTGGCGTTTATAGTGGGGAAACTAAATGTAGAGCGAATTCTGCCCGTATCAGCGGATAGTAATGAGGTTACATCCGCGCTATAAAATATACTCCATTTTAAATTATTGGAGCTGAATAAGCTTAAGCCAATGCGTGTTTGGGTTTGTAAATAATTGCTATCAAACTTAATTAATCCAAAGTTTAATGTGTTACCAATGTTCACATACGGGATATAGGGAATGTATAGTCCGGTTTTTAAGGATTGTGAATTCTTTAAAAAGCGTTGCCAATCCAAACTAATTTCCTCTCTATTTCCTGTTAAATTAACCAACCCAATATCCGCCATGCCAGTTAGCAACAATTTGTTGCTATTGTTTGTGCTTTGAGGTGCAAGACCGATGAGTGCATTCACCTTGTTAGCTTGAACTTCTTTTAACCGAATAATAACTGAAGCTTTATTCTTCTGAAAGAGCACAATCGGATCTTGATCTAAACTCAAATAATTTAGCGAACTTAATCGGTCTGGTAAGTTTTGAATTTTGCTCTCATTAAAAGCCTCCCCTTGTGCAATGCCCAGGAAATACTTGATAAAGGACTTGCTTAGTTTCACTTCCCCAAAAAGAACGACCGAATCATAGGTTACATAAGCTCCTTTATCTATTTGAACGTTGCATCTCACATGTTCCGCATAAATGGTTAAAACATTAATCTCTAACTTTGCAAATGGATATCCATTATTGGCCAACCATTTCAAGCTCTTTTCAATTTTTGTTGTGAAGCTCGGGATAGAAACCACTTTATTCTTTATCCGTAACAACGTATTTAAATGAGTAGAAACTTCTATTGGAGCCTTAATAGATTCCACTTGAACCCCGCCAATCTTTTTTCCTTTATGCAGAAAAGCTTTACGCGGATTTCCAGACAACTCAATACTATCCAAGCTTGCTAGTAAATACCCATTATAAACCCATTTCTTTACTAGTTTTCGTAATTCGATATCAAATGTGAGGCTGTCTGTACTCTGGATTCTTTTTATTTCTATATTTTCCACCATTATCTTGCCTTCAAACAATGCAACTTGTGCAAGCAAAGCAGGATAAGTAGAAATGAATAAAAAAAAGATAAGGACTAGGCGCCTGTGCATCAGTAGCACAAATTTAAGAAATAGCCTTGAATGATAGGATTTAATTTAGGCTTTTACTATTGTTGCTTATTATGAGCGGCCTTTACGTCCATATACCGTATTGCAGAAAAGCATGTTACTATTGCGATTTTCATTTTTCTACCAATTTAAGAAACATGGATGAAATGGTGGCGGCCATTTGTGCTGAAATTAAATTCAGGGGTGACACAAATTCAGTTCAACTTGAAACCATATATTTTGGAGGAGGTACACCGTCTGTGCTCTCAATAGTTCAACTTGAAAGAATACTCAAAACCATAAAGGAATATCATAAGTCAAACCCAAGTGCAGAAATCACCCTTGAGGTCAATCCGGATGATTTGGATTTGGATTATTTAGATCGCATTCGAGCTTTAGGGGTAAATCGGTTGAGCATAGGAATCCAAAGTTTTCATTCATCACATCTTTCATGGATGAATAGGTCACATACATCAAAACAAGCTACAAACGCCATTAAATGGGCAAAGGAAAAGGGTTTTGATACAAGCAGCGTTGATTTGATTTATGGATTTAAGGATTTAACCATGGCCCAATGGAAAGACAATGTTGAACGTGTGCTTGATTCTGGGTTGAACCATCTTTCTTGCTATGCACTCACCATTGAGGACAACACCCCATTTGCTAAGATTCAAAGGAAGCAAAATATCCGCTTGGTAAATGACACCAATGCCTGGAAACAATTTGAATATGTACATAGTACGGCCATCCAAATGGGTTGGCAACATTATGAACTATCCAATTTCGCAAAGGAAGGCCATACAAGTGCACACAATCAATCTTATTGGAACTCAAAACCGTATATGGGTATTGGGCCAGGAGCACACAGCTTCGATGGAATAAACACACGATCTTGGAATGTTTCTGACAATTGGAAATACATTGATTTGGTGAATTCGGGCAATATTAATTACCATAGTTCGGAGCAACTGAACACCATTGAGCGCCAAAACGAAAAAATAATGGTGGGCTTGCGCACTGCAGAAGGAATTAGTCTTGAATTGATAAATAATGCGATGAATAATAAGGAACACCCAGTACATTCATTTCTACAACAAAATTTAGCACAAATTAGTGACAACAAATTGAAGCTAACGATTGAAGGATGGTGGCAAAGTGATCACATAATAGGCACGCTCTTTCAAGTCTAAAATTTGTTCTTTAATATGTACATTTGCACAGTCAATTAAACGTTTATGGTACGAGTACGCTTTGCCCCAAGTCCAACAGGACCTCTTCACATAGGAGGAGTTAGAACGGCATTATATAATTATTTATTTGCACGGAAAAATAAGGGTAAGCTAATTCTTAGGATAGAAGATACCGACCAAAAAAGATATGTTAAAGGTGCCGAAGATTATATCATCGAATCCCTTAATTGGCTGGGTATTCAATTTGATGAAGGGCCGCACACAGGAGGTGACTATGGCCCGTATCGACAAAGCGAACGCAAACCTGATTATCGGCAGTATGCGGATGATCTAATTGAAAAAGGACATGCATATTATGCTTTTGATACAAGTGAAGAATTAAATGAAATGCGCGAACGTTTGGAGGCAAGTAAAATGATGCCCAAGTATGATGCGATTTCTCGTTCAACCATGAAAAACTCTTTGAGTTTACCTGAAGATGAGGTTAAACGCAGATTAGCTTCTGGCGATGATTTTGTGATTCGGATTAAATTGCCTCGAAATGAGGAAGTCCGTTTTCATGATGAAATTAGAGGGTGGGTTGTAGTAAATACTACTCAAATGGATGATAAAGTCCTTCTTAAGTCGGATGGAATGCCAACCTATCATCTGGCCAATATTGTGGATGACTTCAAAATGGAAATTACGCATGTTATTCGGGGTGAAGAATGGTTACCATCTGCACCATTGCATGTTATGCTATACCGCTACTTAGGCTGGGAAGACAAAATGCCCAAATTTGCCCATTTACCATTGCTACTTAAGCCTGATGGCAATGGAAAACTAAGTAAAAGAGATGGTGACCGGCTTGGATTTCCTGTTTTTCCTTTGGAATGGAAAGATCCATCTACAGAAGTGGTTTCAACTGGTTATAGAGAAGAAGGATACCTTCCAGAGGCAGTCCTCAATATGCTCGCTTTGCTTGGATGGCATACTGCAGATAATCAAGAATTGTTTCCAAAAGACAAGTTAATTGAAGCTTTTGATATTAGTAGAGTTAGCAAAAGTGGTGCAAAATTCGATTTGAAAAAAGCGCAGTGGTTCAATCATCATTATTTGATGCAATTGGCGAATGAACAAATTGCTTCATCAATTCAAGATGAAGTAAAAATAGCGTATCCTTCGTTTGACTTAAGCAGGTTAAGCGCTGCCGTTGAGTTAACTAAAGAAAAAGCAATCTTCCCAAGCGAATGCTACACTAACGCTCCTTATCTATTTCAAAGGCCTACCCTTTATGATGAAAAGACCGTTGCTAAAAAATGGAGCTCCGAAATGGAAAGTGCAATGCAAGAGTTAGTAGCACACTTTAAAGATACTCCCTCTTTTATAGAAGCTGACTTAGACACCTTAGTTGAAAGTTACGCATTGGCAAATGACAATAAGAAATTTTATTATTTTCCAGCATTACGACTTGTTACAACTGGAGCAGGCGGTGGACCCCCCCTTTTTAAGATTTTTGAATTCTTAGGGAAACAGGAAGTTTGCGCACGCATAGAAGAAAGTATACTTAACCTAAAACAACACGCATGAAACCCATTCGAGTATTAATTGCAAAAATCGGACTGGACGGCCACGATAGAGGAGCCAAAGTTATTGCTGCTGCACTGCGCGATGCAGGAATGGAAGTAATCTACACTGGGCTAAGACAAACCCCTGAAAAGGTCGTTAATGCAGCTCTACAAGAAGATGTCGATGTGATTGGTATTAGCATACTTTCTGGAGCTCACAATACCGTTTTCCCAAAGGTTATTGACTTGATGAAGGCAAAAGAAATGGATGATGTCCTTTTAATCGGAGGAGGCATTATTCCAGATAAGGACAGTACTCTTTTAAACGAAAAAGGCGTGGCACGGCTTTTTAATCCTGGTACGACAATGAATGAAATAATTAATTACATCAAAGAAAATAAGTTGAATTAACCAATTAAACTCTAAATTTGTCAAAAACTATAATCAATTATAAAAATCTTATTATGAAAAAACTATTAATCGCAGTTATTGTTCTAGCCACATTTGCTGGATGTAAAAAAGGGGAAAATGATCCATTCTTATCATTTAGAAGTAGAGATGCAAGGGTTGTTGGAGAATGGAAAGTATCAAGTTACGCCTATGATGAAGCGAGCGTAAATGGCAACAATACTACTACCGTAAAAGTAGCGTATGATGGAAGCAACTATTCTTCCACCAATTCTAATGCAAATCCACCGGTTGACAAAGGGACTTACGCCATTATGTTTGAGATGCTTAAAGATGGTACCTTGAAATATACACAGACTAGAACAGAAGGAAATAGCAGTGCAACCACTGTACAAGAAGGTAATTGGGCATGGAGGGATAGCCGTAAAAACAAGTCCATTATCAATTTATCCGTAAGTGGCGACCAAATAAACAACAATTATATCCAAGGAGGCACCTATATTGTTGACCAATTAAAAAATAAAGAAATCGTACTTACTCAAGCATTTTCAAACAGTTTTGAATCTTCTGGTGCAGCAGGTACAAAAATTTCGTTTAAATCAAACTCAACATTGACGTTAACGCAATAATAAAAAACACATATTAAAAAAGCCCCACTTGTTTCCAAGTGGGGCTTTTTTATGGTAAATCTTATTGTAGATCTCTTATGATTTTAACACTTTCCCATAAGTAAGCGTCTTTTGAAAATTTAGCTACCCATTCCTTTCTAACTTTTAACTGGATAGAATCAGATGCTAAAACACTCCTGTCTTTTGATAAGATGTCAAGATTCATACTATAGTCTGGCTTGATTGAGTCTAATTGAGCCTGTTTACCCATCAATCCAGTTAAATACAATTTATAAGTTTCTGCATCGAGTTGATATGCTGTTTTTTGATTTCTTTCATTGATATTAAAGGCTATTTTACTTTGTTTTTGCAGAAACGCATTGGAGGAAACACTTGTTTGCGCACTGGAAATAGCCTTTAAATATGCTTGAGTATATTTCATAGTTGGGATAGCTGGTTTCAGTTTATCCTCTTTTAAAGCGTAAGGCAGTTGTCTTTCACCCAGTTCAGTATAATCAAATCGGTCTGGCATAATTACATCTGGAATTACACCTGTAAATTGAGTAGTCTTACCATTCACTCGATAAAATTTTTGGGTCGTTAATTTAACGGAGCCCTCTGCATCATCGGATCTAAAAACTGAACCTAAATCCATAAATCGTTGCACAGTTCCTTTACCAAAGGTATGTTTGGTTCCCACAACTACAGCTCGTTTATAGTCTTGCAGTGCGGCCGCTAATATTTCACTTGCAGACGCACTATAGTAATTAACTAGAATGATTAGAGGACCATTGTATAGCGCTTTTGGCGTATGTGAATTATATACATCCAATGCATTGTTCTTTGATTTAATCTGAACCGCAGGGCCTTTGCCTGTAAACAGGCCTACCATCTCAACTACATCAGATAAAGAACCCCCTCCATTGTACCTGAGATCTATAATTAATCCTTTAATGTCATCCTTTTTAAGCTTAGCAACTTCTTTAGCCATATCCTCAGCAGATGATCTACCTCCCTTTTTATTGAAGTCAGCATAGAAGCTTGGTAAATTAATATACCCCAAGTTTCCCACTTCATCTTTAATAAGTGCAGACTTGGCATATCCCTCTTCCAAAACAACAACATCCCTTTTTATGGCTATGACTGTACTACTGCCATCGGGTTTCTTTACAGAAAGATTAACCACGGTGCCTTTCTTTCCTCTGATCAATTGCACCACATCGGACAGTGGCATATCAATAACACTCACCGCCTCTTCTTCCGCCTGCGCTACAGCAGTAATTAAGTCCCCAGACTTTAATTCTCCTTGCCGATAGCTTGCACTGCCCGGAATAATATTCTCTACCTTAATGTATCCATCTCGTTCGCTTAAAGAAGCTCCAATGCCTTCAAACTGACCGCTTAAACGAATATCAAAATCTTCCTTTTGGCGAGGCGGAAAATAACTTGAATGTGGATCATAAGACATCGCTATACAATTCACAAACATGTCAAAATAATCCTTATCCTTTAAACGCAATAACCTTTTAAACCACTCTTTTTGATTCTTTTTAACTTCCAAAACAGCTTGATTCATTAAAGAGTCTAACGGCTTAGGAACAAAACTGTCTCCCTCAAGTCGAACTGATTTCTCCTGATTAATCATTTTACGGACATAGTTTTCCATAACTAAAAAGGTATTATAGTCTTTCCAATATTGCCTTAGTTCCTTTGTATTCTTACTTTCTTTTCTATTTTTATCAGGTATCTCAAAGACCCTGTTCTGATTCAAATGTATTTTATTTGAAAATACTTCATTTGAATAGGTTTGAGCCGTGGCAATTCTCTCCATATATGTTGCGATAATATCATCAACACTTGTATAAGTTCTTGCACGCACCTCGTCATCAATTTTATAGGTATACTTAGAGAGGCGGTCCAAGTCTTTTGCATGGAAAAACAGTTTGTTTTCATCCAGTTGATTTAAAAAAAGCGTATAAACCCTTTGCGAGAAAGAATCATTAATCTCTAGTGGTTGGTAATGCTGGTATTTCATTACACCTATTACGCCATCTACTAAAGTCTCTTTTGGCGCTTTGTTAATGCTGTTGCAAAAACCCAGCATTACTGCCATTGGCAATACTACCGCAATTATTATTCTTGTTCTCGCTAGCATTTTACTTCCTTCTTCTTTCTTCGTTTTTCAATGCCTGTGTATAATCCATTAAATATTTACCCCCTTGATTGAATATAATGTCAACCGGTATACTGAAATCTTTTAATCTATTTAAATCATTTTGTAGTGACTCAGATATAACGCCCTTAGTATTTAATAATTGCTCTGCGGCAATAATATCGCCATCACCTTGGATTTTTAATATGATTGAAGACAATTGATAAACCGCTTTCTTCATCTTCTCATAATTAATAGTATAGGTTCCAGAAACATTTTTGCTAATCGCTCCTTGCTCTAAAAAGTAATTAAAGCGCACCATATTTGCCTTTCCATGAGCGCTAGCCGCACCAAACCGAACTGACCTAAATATGGAAGCAACAAAAGTAGTGTAGTATTCCTCGATGCTACCCCCCTTTATATCTCCTGATTCCAACAACTCAGTTATCATATATAATCCCAATACATCTGCTTTACCCTCTTCCAGTGCAGAATAATACTGCTGCAACGCTTTGGATACTGGTTCCCCGGTCGTAATAGTATTTTTAATTCCCAAGCCATGGGCTACTTCATGAAACATGGTATTTGAAAAAAATGCATTAAAATTAATATAATCCCTTTGTGTCGAATCAATGAGCACTTTGCTTATAGGCACAAGGATTGAATCAAACTTCGCTTTCATAACATTCTTAAATTGTAACCTGCGTGTACCATATTCGGCTTGAACAGACTCATCATTAGGCAAATTAACTGCAATGGTTTTACTTCCACTATTGCAATCCCCTGAATAGAACAACACATCATATGCTCCTATTTGGCTCTTTAGACCAGGCAGTGCTGTTCTATACTTTTTTTCAATAGGAAGTCCTTCCTGTAATTTTGGAAGCAGCTTAACAAAGCGTTGCAGCTTTTTGCTCCATGCAGTATCTTTTGCAACAATATAGGTTTCATAGGCAGTCTTTATTCCTTTGAACTGATCCTCATATGTTTCAATTGGGCCAATAATAATATCCAGAATATTATTCTGTGAATTCATCCATAGTTTGTCGGAATACGTGTAGGTGTTGTTTACCATCGACTCTCCTCTTTCCCAAAGGTATACGCCAAAAAATGAATCTTGTCGCCCCACTCCTTTTGCAGCCGCTTGCAAATAGTCTTTTATTCCACTTACATAGCTCTGATAAGCCTCGTTGTAGTCTGAGGTATACAGCCTGCCCTGTGGATCTCTTTTTACTATGCTATAAAGACTGCTTTTGTTGGAATCCTTAAACTGATCAAATTCCTCATTCGTAATATCAGCTGGATAAAATCTTGCACCTTTGGGTTTCTCAGGAAATCCCTCAACAAATGGTTTGTTGTTATTTAACCTTTCCCAGGGTCCATAATTTATTTCAGCAAATCGTTTAAGCGTGTCGTTTTCTAAACGTTGCATTAATGCATTTTTATCCCCATACGTCTGCATCCAGAATATGCTATCTGCAATCTCTGCTGCTCGCAAAAGGTGAGGAACAATATACATCTCATGAGGACGTAATTTCCTTAAATCATACTTTAAGTCAATTACAGCAAACTCATTAATTTTTCGTTGTATTTCAACCATATCAGTTGATGATTGTTGAGCATTTAATTGAGCCCCAATTAATGCGATACATATATATAATAAGATTTTTTTCATTTCGTATGCGAATTTACTAATCTAATATTCAATTGCTGTGCCAAAGACTTAATCTTTTCGATAAAAAAACCCTGATGGAATACCATCAGGGTTTTGATATAGTGTATGAAGCAGTTCCTTATTTGGTAAGGATTACTTTCTTGGTGATTGATTGACCACCTGTTGTTACTTTCACTGTATAAATACCAGCAGCATGATTTGCTAAGTCAACTTGGATTTCTTCTCCGTTTGAGTTGCTTGCCGTGGCTACTTCAGCACCCAATGCATTGTAGATTTTTACTTCTACTACTTGGTTGCTTGCACCGGCTACTTTTACATTGATGTTTCCTGCACTTGGGTTAGGATATACAGTTGTCAACTCATCTAAGTTAACCGTTTGTACACTTGTTTTTCCAGGTAGGCAGTATGTAATGTATACTGGACGAGTAAATGGTACTGAAACGTTACCAGATAAATCAGTTACTTGATACGTCATCGTATATACACCTGGAAGGTGAACATTTACATTGTTTTGGATAAATACAACATTTGGTAACAATGAGCTAGGTGCATCATAGTTATCGCTTAACTGAATGTCAGCCATATTATCAATTGCATAACCAGCACATCCGTTGATGGCAGGAGCAAATACTACTGGAGAAACATCATCAATTACTTTTACATAACGAATAGCGGTATCTCTATTTCCAGAACCATCTACTGCTACAAAAGTCTCCGTGTATGTTCCCAAAGTATATGCATCTACATTGCCTTTATCAATATGTGATAATGACACGTTGTTATTGTTATAGAAGTTATCACTTCTTTGAGCTGGTGTGCTAAAGTATTCCGTGTTAACTCTGTGGAACACTGTATCCAACGTTTTCAAGTCAATTACTGGAGCGATAAAATCATCTACTACATAGTTTCTCAATACTGGAACAGCTGCATTTCCATAACGATCTGACCCGGTATAAGTTACTGGGTAAGCAGCTCTTACGGTTGTGTTAGGCATTCCGTTTGGACCAGGTGTTGGTGTCAAGATAGAAAAAGGTCTTCCAAGCTGTCCATCATACTGATCTGTAATGGTCGTTTGATCAGCCCAGATAGTATTGATTTGAATTTGCTCAGAACCAATTGGGTTAATTGTTGGAGGATCACAATCTACAACATTTACCGTTCTAGTTAAACTGGTAGCGTTACCTTGAACATCTGATACGCTGTATGTTAATACATACGTTCCAGTAGTCTTGCTATCTACAGTTCCTGTTACAGTGATTGAAGGAGTTAAATTACCATCTACTAAATCAGATGCTGTTGCTCCTGGATCCATAAACATAGCTGATGGATCAACTTCATAACAATAGTCGATTGGATCGTTTCCATTCAATGTTAATACTGGAGCTGTTCTATCCAATACTACTTTGATGGTTCTAGTTACACATATTGGTCCATTACCAGATGCATCAGTTACACAATAAGTTACCGTGTAAATACCTGCAGTAGTTTGATCCATATCTGTGGTTGAAGAAATACTAGAAGTAATATCTCCTTCTGTTGGATCGGATGCTGTAGCACCTGGATCAACATAGTTAGGTATAGAAGCTCTTTCTACAATTGTGTCTGCACTTCCTATCAAGGCAATGATTGGAGACAAATTATCGTTATCCAACGACATACCGTAATCTTCAACCTCACCTGCCGCCAATGGACCGCATGCAGTGTTTGATGTATTACCATAAGCCATAGAAACACGGATTATGCCGTTTCCAATAAAGGATTGAGAGATATCTGGAACAGTAAAGGTTCCTGTTAATACTTTCGCATTTGACGCTGGGAATTCTTTAACCATCTCAGAAGGAGCGAATGCACCATCTAAGTTGAAATCAACCCATACTTTCGTATTTGCTGTATCAACTGTACTTGGTCGTTCGATTGTGAAATTATACGTTGCTCCAAAAGTTCCTTCCATAGAGCTGGTTGCTGAAAAATCATTATAACCTTTCACACCCACACTAGATGGATTGTTTATTAAATCAGTAGCGTCTTTTCGAAGAATAAAGCTGCTGATGGCAACATCAGAAGATAAAATATTAACTACTGGCTTACAGTAATCAACCACAACAACATACTTGTCTTTTACCAATGTTTTTACTGTAGCAGCAGAATCAATACTGTTCCATGCTCTTAAAGTAAAGGTATAAGGACCTGGTGCTGAAAAATTCACTGTTGGGTTCTTCTCAGTAGCATCTGAGAATGAAGCCGTCACTGGGAATACAGACCATAACCATTTATTGGCTTTATCCGCAGTAGTAGTCATTTGAATTTGATCTGAAATACCAGGTCTTCTGTTATCAGAAACATAATCCAATTCTGTTGGAGTAGTTGGTGTATTAATGTTAATTATTTTACATTTTGTATCTGAACCTGCACAACCACTTACAGTTAAGCAAACTCTTGCATTACCAGTAGTAACAAATGTATGTTTCGCACTTGCTCCGCCATACGTTGCAGCTGGTGTTCCAACTGGCTCTTCAATGTCCCACTGATAGGTAGGAATTCCTAACTTGTTCGTAGAATTATCATCCAAGTCAACTTCAACTCCAAAGTATCCATCAGATGGTAAATCAAAGTCTACCAATGGTGGGGTTTGAGGTCCTAGCTTAGCATTGAACGTTCCAATAAATCCAGAATCATGGTTTCTAGAGTCACTTTCGAAAGTTACAAAAGCAGCCCCACCCATTACGGTAGTCTTAAATGGAACAGGAGTTCCACGACCAATTGCTGCAACTCGAGGTGCACCTGCATTCTCTCCAGCATAAATAAATAAACTATCTGGGCCGGTTCCAAATTTAATTTGAGAGAACTCAAAATCAATCTGAGTAGCACCACAAGGATTAATCAATAATTTATCCGTGTTAGGTTGACGTGCTGCTGGTCCGTAATTCACATCCGGTCCTGCATGGTCATAGATACGTCCTACAGGTTCTGTGGTTACTGACCCTCCACTTCCTAAAGTGAAATCACGCAATGGCAATACTTCAACATAAGCAACCTTGCAAATTCGCTTAGAAGAACCGATACCGTTACCCGCTGTTAAACATACCGTGTATTTACCTGATTCAATAAATCTGATCTCAGGATTTTTAGAGGTTAAACTGGTTCCGTTTTGCATGAAATATGCGCCAGAAAATTGATCCTTGATGTTAAACACATCTGAACTATCAAATACTTCCCAGTTCCATGAGGTTGGTCCAAAATCAGTTAAGTCATTTAATTTTACCGCTCCGAACAAATTAACGATTGTTGCGCTTGATATAAAATCAACACTTGGCACTACCGTTGGCACTACTACGCTGAAACATTTAGTAATACTATCTAAACCTAAGCAATTTTCAGCTCTTAACTTTAAGCATTCTGTAGATGTACTGCCTACGCTCCATCGTGTTACATAATTTGATGTTGTAGCATCATACGTTCCATCCGCGTCTTTATCCCAGCTATTTGCAAAAATTCCTGATTGAGAGGTGTTTATAAAGTCTACATCATAATCGGTGTAGATAATAGAAGGTACAACAAAATTTGCAGCTAAACTTGTTGGCAATGCAAAATTGATACTGTAATCTTCACATTCACCCGGGTTAGATGGTATACAAGCACTTGTAGCTTGAATATTGTTAATGGAACCTTTAATTCTTAATCTAGATGCTCCAGCAGACACGCCAGTACATGGAACACTAAAAGCATACGTACGTGTTGTGTTTCCAACTCCTATTCGAGTACTAGTAGGATTTATACACTCTGCAGATGAAAAAGAATTGTCCTTGTTAAAGTCAATCCAAATTCCACAATAATGCTGATAGTTTATATTAGCACTTTCAATTGAAATTGTAATTGTGTAATCTCCACCAGGAGTTAAATCAAATGCATTGGATGGTGAGTTAATTAAACTAAATCCATTGTTACTAGCATCGCAATCGTCACCAGGTTTGTTATAAATGTCATTCGTTCCTTGCTTTATTACCACTTCTTGAATAACTCCTCTATGACTGTTAGGGTTAATAGTTGGGCCTCCACTCCATCCACACTTGTTTGTTCCAGTCGGGTTACCATCGCACCAAGGTGCTTGCGCTGAGGCATTGGTTCCCATTAGCCCAATCAGTAAAACGGCTCCAAGCCTAACTGATCGTCTAATCCATTTAGTAATTTTCTGTTTCATATTAATATATTGGTTTATTTTTATGTTAAGTAGGACGCAAGAAACGAAAAAGGTTGCATAAACAAAAAAAAATATCCCAAAAAATTAAGATTATGACATATTTAACGGTGTAAAAAGTCAAAAACTGTAACTTTGCATCATGAAATTGTACAATGATACAGATTCCTCCATTCTCAAAAAGCAAATGATGGAAAGTGCCCAAGAGCGCACAACAATTTCATTTTACATCTATCATAACATCGCCAATACCCGTTTATTTCGCGACCATTTATACTCGCATTATAATCTGCTTGGTGTTCGCGGTAGAGTTTATATAGCCTCTGAGGGTGTTAATGCCCAAATCAGTGTGCCTACTGAAAATCTTGAATCCTTTCAAGAAATGAACAATGAAATTAACTTTTTTGTTGGACTGCGCCTTAACATTGCAATTGAAGATGATGGGAAATCTTTCTTTAAGCTTAAAATCCTTGTCAGAGATAAGATTGTGGCAGATGGAATAGATGACCCAATGTTTAACCCCTCCAATACAGGCACCTATTTAAAGGCAAAGCAATTTAATCAACTCATTGAAAATGATGATGCGGTGCTAATTGATATGAGAAACCATTATGAGAGTGAAATAGGGCATTTTAAAAAAGCCTGGACGCCTGATGTTGATACTTTCAGAGAATCACTGCCTGTAATTGTTAATACCCTCACAGGCCAAAAAGACAAACCCATTATTATGTATTGCACGGGTGGAATTCGTTGTGAGAAGGCAAGTGCGTATATGAAACACAAAGGATTCAAGGATGTATATCATCTCGAAGGGGGTATCATTGAATACGCACGACAAATCGACCAGCAAAAATTAGAGAATAAGTTTATTGGTAAGAATTTTGTTTTTGATGAACGTCTTAGTGAGAAAATTAGCAGTCAAGTTATTGCGCACTGTCACCAATGTGGGCATCCAAGTGATACGCATACCAATTGTGCAAATGAGGCTTGCCATTTACTTTTCATTCAATGTGACGAATGCAAGGCTAAATACGAGAATTGCTGTTCAACAGCATGTCAAAAAACCAATGCCCTTCCACTAGAAGAACAAAGAGCGCTGCGAAAAGGAATGCCAAGTAAGAATAACATCTTTAAAAAAGGAAGGAGCAATTTGCCCTTTGCTAACAAACCTATTTCTGCAAAAGATAAATAGCTGAACTATCTCCAATTAACACAAATTGATTGTTTTCTTGACTAAAATGAGTTGTTAATTCAAGCGCATGGATGAAACTTAGTTCTCTTGCTGCCATATTTCTACAATATTTCTTGGTACTTAATAATGCCTCAATGCTTATTAAGGTGTCATTCTGTCTAAAAGGACCTGCTATTCTGTTACACCCAATAAACGCATTAATCGAGTGCTCATGAATATCAATATAATACCCTGAATCTGAAAAGGATTCTTGAAAAGACTTATGCTCCAATTTCAGAATTTGAAATGTGCCTTTCAACGGTTGTTGAATGTCAACTTTATTCGTTCTTGTAATAGCGCATGACGAAGCTAATATAAATACTAGCATAAATAAATATCCGTATCTCGTCAACTTGTTATGCATAAATTGTTTTATAGTGCTCAGGGGTTTCAGGGTTATCATCAAAG
This sequence comes from uncultured Bacteroidia bacterium, assembly GCA_943788195.1. GTDB lineage: Bacteria > Bacteroidota > Bacteroidia > NS11-12g > UBA955 > CALSPH01. Next base: position 506,895 of record CALSPH010000001.1, on the reverse strand, counting down.
ATTTCTATAATTACTTTTTCTGATGCATTCAGATTCAACTGTTTAGCATCGGCCAAATTTTCAACTTTAAAGTAGGTAATTCGATGCATTTGCGCTATTTGTTGAACAGAGTGAGGATGTGGAGATGTTATAAAAGATTGGCCATCTTTCAGCTGGTCGGGTCCATCAATCACATTAAAAATCTGCCCTAGATGATTATTAATCACCATGATGACGAATTTCTTTGGTAATGCACTCAACCAAAATGCATTTGAATCATAGAAAAAACTCAAATCTCCAACTAACAGCCATTGCCGATAATCGGTATTGCATCCATATCCCAAAAAAGTGCTTACACACCCATCGATACCACTGGTGCCCCTATTGCATATTATGCTATCAAACTTTCTGCGCAAAGATTGGAAAAGCGCAGCGTATCGCACTGACATGCTGTTACCGCAATGAAGTAAAGACTGATCAACTTGATTTAGCAAATAAAAGAGTGTTTCCATAAAGGTGGACTTCATAGCACTTCTTCGATTTTGAACAATGGTTTCATACTTTTTCTCAAGAGCGAACCATTTATTTGAATAGTCCTTGTTGGTTTTCAAATGAGCCAGCACATTCGACATTGACCAATCCAAAACATCAAAGTCTTTACTATAGCTACTTTTTAACTCAGGCGCACGACCAATATGCAGATGATAGGCCGGTTTGCTTTTTTTTAGCCAATTCCTCAGCCGTTTTGAAAGAAGGTACGTCCCTGAAGTAATTAATACGTCAGGCATTAAATCTTCCTTTTCATGAACGCTCATTTGTTCAATGAAAAAATCTGCGAATGCAATATTACCATTCCGGTAATTGGCACTGCAAACATCGGCTATAACAATTTGACCATGATTCTGAAAGGCCTCTTTCTGCGCACTAAAGCCCAAAACAATCAATGCTCGTTTCGCATTTCTTAACCGTGTTAAAATTGCTTCTGGAATTTCTTTAGCCCCACCTTCCAATTCATTTTGAGGACCAATGCTAAACAGCATATCCTTATTGGTCGAACCCGATTCTTCAAAATGATATAAAGGCTCTGAAAGATGAATATTTAAATGAATGGGCTTATTATTAAAAACAGCCTCTTGTATTTTAGTACCGAGACCATTTTTAAGCTGCTGGCTCAATTTACGATCCAATTCAATATGTAATTCAGCTCCAACATAATTGGCAAAAATTCCAGATTGATTGATGGTCTGATTTTCAAAAGTATTTAGTGCATCTAAGGGCCGATCCGCAGTTATCGCAATAATGGATACATTTTGATAAAAAGCCTCCGCCATTGCAGGTGATAAGTTTAGCGCTGCCGTTCCGCTTGTACAAACTACGGCAACTGGTTTCCCCAAGTGCTTCGCTAAACCAAGCGCATGATACCCTGCACAACGTTCATCTAATTGAGAATACATTTCCGCTTTATTCATTTGACCTAAGGCATGAATTATCGGTGCATCTCTTGAGCCTGGACAAACAAAAAAGTGGTGGCAACCAAGGCGGTTTAAAAGGTTCAAGAGCGCTAAGATATGGTCGTATTGCCTACTCATTCCTCAATATTTCATAGCAAGTATTTATCCATGTCTCATGATTAAAGCGGTTTGCTAATTCTGTGCTTTTCTCACCCATATTTTGCAATTCTAGCGGTTCACAATTGAATATTGATATTAACTGCTCCTTTAAGTCTTTTTTGTTGGTTGGGTCAAAAACGAAACCATTTGCACCTGTTTCTACAAATGCCTCATGAGAACCAACATGACTGCTTACCAGCATTGGAAATCCTGCCGCAGCAAACTCATGAACAACCACACCCCAAGGCTCAGATAAGCTTGGAAGTACAAACACCCCAGACTTTTCAATAATAGCTGGTATATCTTTGGGTTGAACAAATCCATGGTGTTTAATTTTAGGGTGTTCTACCCGCCTGTCGAAGCCGTCACCTTGACCTAAATTCCAAAGCTGCCAAGACAAGTCGTGTTCTTTGTCCAACTCCGTGAAGGCATCCCAGAGCATCTTTAAGTTCTTTTGAGGAATATACCGCGCAACACAAACCAACACCTTCGGAAATTCGTTCTCCTTACTCAATTTGTTCGCAGTATAATATCGTTGAAATTTAGATACACTTGCGGTGTAAAATCCAAGTTTAATGCGGTTTTCTGCAAAGCCCGTCCGCTTCGCAAATTTCGCATGTTGATGATACGGCACCCAGATATAATCAAAGATTCGTGGTAAATAGAGTCGAGCTCCAAAACAGGCTATTTTCTGTTTTAAGGTCCCCAACCATTTATTATCCATACAAAGCACTGTTTTAGCCTTGTTCTTCCAAGTTCGGATAACCTTTAAATAACTTCGATCCGTCCAACCACTACAAATAATCAGGTCGGGCACAAGTTTATCCGAGAACAATTGAATTTTCTCATGATCAAACTTATCTCGATTATACAATTTTCCGATATCTGAAAAGTCAAAATCAAATGGAGCTTCCGGATTCACCGGATAAGCCACTACATGAATTTCCACTTCTGGATTAGATTTTTTTAGGGCTCGAAGACACTCTACAGTGTAATCTGCTAATTCCATATAAAGCAACAATAACTTCATTTATGATTTCCCACTTTTAACTACAGCAAACTTAGTTTTTAATCTTAGAAAAGGTCGTTCAACGAATTGATATGATATTGCGCTTATAGCGGTGGTTAATATCAATGCACCCACATAATAAAGTATGTTCATTAACCAAACACCATTGGGGTTGTGAGCACACCAATAATTAATTGAATCGGGCATCAACTTAATGATTAACACCACGCAAACCATATGGTACAAATAAAAACCATATGATATGTTGCCTAGAAAAATAAAGTACTTGTGCTCCAATAATTTTCGTTTTTCGCCTTGCGATACTCCAATGATTAACAATAAGAATAACGGTGAAACTATCAAATGCGTTACATCATTGAGTTTGTCTGGAGTGAACCATGTAATAAATAAAGCAATGCAGGCAACAATTATCAAGTTAGAACTTTTAGTCATTTTACTTGTGAGCAAGGCATATTTACCATGAATTAAAAACATTGCCCCAATACCACCGATAATCATACATTCAAATTTACTTTGGGCAACAATTTCTTTCACCCACAGACTAATCAACTGATAATGATTTAGGCCCGAGAACAAGGTTTTTATCAATATTATACCGATAAGAATTGCAAATAAATTTGAAACTGTTAAGCGTTTTTTTAATTTAAAAAGCCAAGGCCAAGCAAGGTAAAACTGTTCCTCTACTCCAATACTCCATAAATGACCTGCCCAAGGGATCGACTTGAAAATTGCCAATACAAATCCAGGTACAAACAATAAATACATCAACAACTTGGTTGATTTATGGTCGTCAATTAAAGGGGATAGATAGTAATGTGAAAAGATTTCAAACTCAGGGAGTAAAAAGAAGGCGATCAAGGTAAACAAAATGTATATGGGCCAAATACGCAATGCTCTACGCATATAAAACGATTTTATATTAACGGTGTTGGTTCTGCTTCTTTCAACCAATAACAAATACGTAATTAGAAACCCACTGAGTACAAAGAAAAAGGTTACTCCCATCGGACCCAGGCTCTCGAGTGCATGTGCAAAAAAGGTCTCATTGCCATATATGTTATTCACTTTTAACCCGCCTTTGATCATTTCAACATGTGAAATAAGCACAAAAACTGCAGCAAAAAATCGTAGCGCATGGAGCCCTTTAAAATATACTTTTTTCTTTCCGAGATTCATTCTACAAGGTCGCAAAAATAGATAAATAGCCATGGATATTTTCACACGATTAACATTCTGTCGCTAAAAAACTACTTTTCACCTAGTATGGATAAAAAAATGGTTGCCCGTCATCAAATTATTTAGATTTGTATCATTGAGTAAGTTTGATAAATTTCTTAACTGGTTAATGGCATTGAGCATTTTTTTAGATGCGTATATCATAGCGCGAGGAAGTTTGCCTTTTGATTTCTATCATTATTACTTAATTTATTTTGTTTTTATCATAAACTATATGGCAAAGAAAAAGCCAGTTAAGCTTTTTGAGCGATGGTTTTTGATTTCAATTCTTATGCTCTTTGTAGCAAGTATTATAGCGAGCCTTCAGCAGAACATCCTTGGTTTTGGATTTGTAAAGCAAGTGATTGGAATTACATTTTCCAGTGCAGCGTACTATGCATTTATCCGCTTCAATGACTTTAACTTGCAAAAAGTATTTGACCTCTATTTACGCGTTGCCTTTTGGGTTGCAAGTATTGGAATCTTTGAAGAATTTGCCAAAATCGCAGGATTAGGAGCACTGTTTAAACATGCCAAAACTGTAAAGTTAGGATTTCATCGGGTTTGGAGTATTATGGGTGAACCTTACTTTCTTGCAGTAGTGTTAATCCCTGCCTTGTTTTATTATGGTGCGAAAATGTTTGGGAACAGGGGGTATAACGATCGCAGTGTTTTGGTGAAATTTGGGGTCATATTAACTGGAACCTTGTTTACATTCTCCTCTGCGGGGTTTATGGCTATTGGGTTTATGGCCATTGTCATTGCTTGGGAAAAGGGACTATTCTCGTTCAAAAAAGGTCGTATTTTACTGCTCCCATTTGTACTCATTGCGGTATTTTCTGCATACCAGTACGTGCAAAAAAACATGTATGAGTTTAGAACTAAAATAAATCAAACCATTGAAGCATTTAACAATACCAAAATAACCCCTTTTATACTAGACCAAATGAACTCCACCACGTTTGCCCTATATAGTAATTTCAAAATTGCCCAAGAGTCGTATAATAAGAATAAGCTTTTAGGCGGAGGTTTAGGTTCTCATGCAAAAAACTACGACAAGTTGTTTACCTCTCAATTTGATGCGAAATACTTAGAGCGATTTGGTGAATTAAATAAGTACGATGCCAATAGTCTTTTTATTCGTCTACTATCAGAAACGGGGTTACTTGGCCTTGCCATGTTCTTTTTCTTTATGTTAAAGTTTAGGCTAAAAAGGAAGCATCTGGAAGTGCCCGAATTGGCTAATTTTGTGCTGATAAACCATGGCATATTTATCTTGTTCATTGTACGATTAGTGCGAACAGGCAATTACATAGGCAATGGGTTTTTCTTTTTCTTTTTCCTTTACTTTTTTACAGCTGCACAAGTAAAAATGTATTACAAGAAACAAAAAATAGCATTAGCCCAAGGGCAATAATACTTCCTCTTCAATTAAGTCAGAAAGTAACGCAGGCACCTGAATATCAAATTCGAAATTGGCATTCACTTCATAATGCAAACCACCATCAATCAATTCAAAGTTTGGTTTCAATTTTAAAACCGTTGCAATGGATTTATAGATATCCACTACCTTATACGGCTTTTCTATGACACAGTTTATGGTTGCATCCCGTTCTTTACTCATGAGCACTTGGTTAAGCATTTTACATAGCTGGTGCGTGGTTAGCAAATATCTGTGGGCATCCCTTTTAATGGTTACCTTCTCATTGTTTTCAAGGCACCCCTTAAAGTACGGATAAAGGGTGTTTGGGTTGCCTGCAGATCCAATTATATTTGGTAATCGAAGAATGAGATAGGGACAATTACTTTGCTGAATTAATTGCTCCATTTTCAATTTATGCCCTATATATGAATTTCGATTTATCGATTCGTCATAGATGCTAATGGTTGAAAAGTAAACAAAGCATTTATTATTATTAAGATGCTCTCTTATGAGTTGTTCTTCCCGCCTAAAATCATGATCCTTAGGGGAAACTGAATTTGATACTCCCGAAGCGAAAAGAATAACGTCTTCTCTATCGCAAGAATTAATGGCTTTCGCTATTAGTCCGTTTCCAACTATCATTGATTACGACTATTTCACTGAGCAATTTCTTGGCTGAAAAATCCCAGTTAAAGTTTTCCTCAACCTGTTTCCTAGCCTCATTACTCATTTGTTTTCTTTGGTTCAATGACAAAGATAATGCTTTTTCAATGGTATTTTGTAATTCAGATACTGAGTTGGAATCAAATAGAAATCCATTCTCTAAGTTAACAATCTCAGCCACAGCCCCAACATTTGTTGCAATAGGTATTACGCCTTGGGCCATAGCTTCAACAATAATAGTAGGAAAGCCCTCGGCCAAACTAGGTACTAGCAAATAAGTAGTTTTACTCAGTATATCAAATACTTTTTCCGCAGAAAGATTACCCACATATTGGATACATGTATTTTTTAGCTTTTTATCTTCAGGTACATTGCCTACCATAATAAGATTGAAATCTTTATGAATATTTGGAATTACCTGATTTACTAAATGATGTCCTTTTCGATGTTCAAAGCGCCCTACAAATGCCATCGAATTATCAAAAGCACGCTGATTGTCTGTGTTTTGCAGCCAAAAATCATCTGCGGCACCGTGTTGTTTGATAATTTTCTTGTCGTCCACACCCAGTCCTCGAACTATTTTACTGATTTTGCCGCCATAGGCAAACACGACATCAGCTTTTCTCAGGCAATATTTGGCAGGTTTCTTTAACAGTTTCTTTTCCAACCATTGTTTTAAATTGCCTCCTTTTTGAAACATTTCTAGGCCATGTAGTTGCACACCAATTGGACAATTTAGCTGATTTTTATTTTGATAGAAAGCCATCCCTGTAAATCCTTTTGTATAAATAAAATCAAAGGATTGTTCTTGATTAATGAATGCCTTAAAAAGCGCCTCACTATACTTCATTGAATTGCGAATATAATGCCCGGGTAATTTGCCCGAAGCTGGAAAATCAATGGATACAAATGTCAAATTTTGCAGTTCCTCTTTGCTGAAATGCTGCTCATAATTAGGCGTCTTGCCATTTAGGCAATGGAATACCACTGTTTTATGCCCAAGTTTACTGAAATACTTTGCCAAATAATAACTGTGCTTTTGCATCCCTCCTAGAACGTAGGGATTAATGCCATCGGTTATTAATGCAATTTTCATCTTCTTGATTTAAAAAAATTCTGCATTAAGTCCCGACATTCTTCTTCCATAACTCCACCAGACCATTCAATTTGATTACTTAAATAACTGGATGGCAGAAATTTGCTGCAGCCTGTTTTTGGTTCATATGCTCCATAGACCACTTTCGTTAACCTTGACGAGACAATAGCACCTGCACACATTACGCAGGGCTGAATGGTAACATACATAGTACACTCTACCAAATATTTGCTCTGAAGGTGATTCGATGCTGCTGTAATTGCCAACATTTCTGCATGCGCAGTGCTATCCTTTAAACGCTCAGTCTGATTATACCCTTTGCCGATAATTTCGGTTCCATGTACAATTAGAGCTCCAATAGGAACCTCTTCTTCGTCATATGCCAATTCTGCCAACTGAATGGCTTTCCGCATAAAAAAATCATCTCCCAGTAATGGAGTTTCCATGATTCTATGCCGTAGTGCCTAAGAACTTTTCTACAGGAGTATAGGGTAAATTAAACGCCTCAGACACCGCTTTATAAACTACTTTACCTTCAATAATATTTAACCCATACTTCAATTCTTTGCTTTCAATACATGCCTTTTTCCATCCTTTATTTGCCAGCTGAAGCGCATAAGGAAGAGTTGCATTTGTAAGTGCAACAGTTGATGTATAAGGAACAGCACCTGGCATATTGGCTACGCAATAATGCACTACATCATCAATAATAAAAGTAGGGTCTTCATGTGTAGTAGGTCTACAAGTTTCTATGCATCCACCTTGATCAACTGCAACATCCACTAATACAGTTCCTTTCTGCATAGTTTTTAGCATATCTCTAGTTATTAAGTTTGGCGCTTTTGCACCTGGGATTAAAACAGCACCAATAATTAAATCCATTCTTGGTACTAAATCTCTAATATTCATTTCACTTGAAAAACGAGTAACAACATTAGCTGGCATTACATCATTCAAATATCTTAATCTATTCAAACTGATATCCATAATAATTACTTGAGCGCCTAAACCCGCTGCCATTTTTGCAGCTTGGGTTCCCACTACACCTCCTCCTAATACCAATACTTTACCTGGTTTGACACCAGGAACGCCACCAAGTAATACTCCTTTTCCTTTTATAGGTTTCTCTAAATATTTAGCGCCTTGTTGTGTTGCCATTCTTCCTGCAACTTCACTCATAGGTATTAATAGAGGCAAACTTCCATCTGCTGCCTCAACCGTTTCATATGCTAAACAAGTTGCACCACTCTCAATCATTGCATTGGTCAATGGCTCATATGAAGCAAAGTGGAAGTAAGTAAATAGCAGTTGATCCTTTTTAACCAATTTATACTCCGATTCGATCGGTTCTTTTACCTTTATAATCATTTCAGCAATGTCATATACAGCCTCAATGGTTGGCAAAATTTTAGCCCCTACATCTTCATACATTTCATTGGTAAAACCTGAACCTTCACCTGCTGTATCTTGCACGTAAACCTCATGTTTTCTTTTTACAAATTCTAGCGCACCACCTGGGGTAAGTGCAACTCTATTTTCATTGTTTTTTATTTCTTTTGGTACTCCAATAATCATAATACTATACGCTTTAAAAAATATGAGAACAAACGTACAATTTTTTTTAGTGAAATAGCTATACATTTGGAAAGTTATATTTAGCCTACAAGTCAATGTCCAAACAAACCATAGCCATAATTGCAGGAGGCAAATCTCCGGAGCATGAGGTCTCACTAATTTCTGCTTTTAACATTGCTGAAGCCGTTGATAAGTCCAAATTTAACACACTGATTATAGGTGTTAGTAAAGTTGGAATTTGGTATGAAATACCAATAGAAGAATATAGTTCAACCTGCAAAATTGGAAGTGAAGAATCCCATAAAGAGTTGGTCCTTCAACCATTCAGCAAACCCGCCATTCTCCATAAAGATAATCTGAATCAAGGCATTTCACCCGATGTTATTTTTCCAATTATTCATGGTATCAACGGAGAGGACGGATCCCTACAAGGAATACTGACCCATCTTGGATTACCCTATGTTGGGCCAAATACCCTTGGCAGCGCTATAGGAATGGATAAAGATATTACCAAAAAACTAGCCACCTTAGCAGGCGTCAAAGTAGTGCCAAGTGCTACTGCTTATAAAGGCGATGACATACCTTACGATCGCATCATCGATGAACTGGGCTTGCCCCTTTTCATCAAACCCGTGAATATGGGTAGTGCATTAGGTGTAGAAAAAGTAGAATTAGCCGATAACCTGAAATCCGCCTTAAATCGAGCCTTCCAGTTTGATCGAAAAGTACTTATTGAAAAAGCCATCGTGGGTAGAGAAGTTGAAACAGCCATTTTAGGGAATCGGGTATTAAAAATTACTGGCGTTGGTGAAATAGTTATTGACGATGATTTTTATACGTATGAAAATAAATATGAAAATGACAAAGCCAAGGTGGTTATACCCGCCCAAAACTTATCAGACAAGAGTGTAAAACTAATTCAAGAAATGGCTCTAAAAACGTATCGAGCTGCTGAACTTTCTGGCATGAGCAGGGTCGATTTCTTTTACGTGAGCGATGATGAAATTTATTTGAATGAAGTAAATACATTGCCCGGTTTTACGAATATTAGTATGTATCCAAAACTATGGGTGGAAAAAGGATTTAGTTTTACGGATTTGATTACTGAATTGGCTCGTTTGGCAATCGAAGAAGCTTAAAAAGTATAATTCAAACTCACAATACCATTAACTCCTGAAGCACTGAATCCGGATGCAAAATATCGATAATTGAGATCCATAATATTTTCTACTGCCGCCTGAATTCTAAATCGATCCGTAAAATTATACCGTCCTTTCAAGTTAAAGGTATACCAAGCTGGGGTGCCTGATGACGGTGCAAAAATTGCGTTATCGGTGATAGCACCGTATTCTGAGATTGGTTTTTCGAGATTGAATAGGGTATAGAATAGTATATTATACTTTGGCTTATTGTAATTGACATAGACGCTCCCAAAAGCAGGGGGGATATGACTTAAGGGACGCGCATTGGTTAGATCTCTTCCTTTAGTGATTTCAAAATTGGCCTTGGCGCTCCAAAAACGGTTAATTTTGTATTTGAAACTTATGTTCGCTCCTTGAATTTGGGCTTCAGCAATGTTCGTATTGGCTAGGACCAATACGTTTCTCCCATTAACTGTAAATGAATCTTGGCCCAAATACTGGGTTGGTAGGGTTGCAATTGCGTCCCGAAAGCGTGTATTGTAAGCCCGTAGCTCAATCCAAGCATTCTTTTTTAGCAAAATATCTACCCCTAACTCTTGTTGCAGTACCCTTTCTGGCTTTACGTTATTGATCGGAAGTACAATGGTAAAGGCATCACGTTCAAAGGTTTTTGCAACATCATCTACATTGGGATTTCTAAAGCCCGTACCTAATTGCCCAACCAACCGTAAACTTTTATTGGCTTTAAAAACCACCCCTAGATTTCCTGTGGCTACCGTATTCTGCTGTTCTATTTTGTTATTATTCAAGTTAATGGAAATGTTGGGGTCAAATTGAGCATTTAATTGATAATCATTCAACCTAGCCCCGGTTGAAAGAATCCAATGTGAGTCAATTTCCCAATGATAACTGCCATAAATTGCAGCATTCACCGTACTTGCACCATCTGGGTAACGGGAGTCAATGATCTGTTCTTGATCGGTAACAATATGAGTAGAAAAACCTCTGCTATTCACTTTGTTATAAATGAATTCAGCTCCATATCTTAATTCATGTTTCTCCTTGATTTCTTTCAAATAGTCCAAATTAATGCCTAATACATGCAAGTCTTCTACTGTACTTCTTAGTTCATCATTACCAAAATTACGTTGATGTCTACTTTCTCCCAAGTTTTGATAGCTCGCTGTTAAATCCATGTTATTGTACCATCTCTTACCCGTTTTCTTAAGGCTATAAGCAGCCATTAATCTTTTTTGCGGGCCATAGTACCACTCTGAAAATTTCGGGGTATCATTGGTCCCGAATTGAGAAAGGCGGTCATATCTTGGGACATTGGAAGAAACAGAGTACTGAAAATTTAATAAATGAATTGTTCGGTCATTTTGCTTATAAAGGACCTTTTGCAGTAAATCTACCTGACTATAACCACTTAATTTCTGTCGCAAAGGATTGTCATTTCTTAAAACAGTATCTCGATCCGCAATTCGTGAAGCTACAAAGTTCTTGTTCCCAAACGCACTGTCATTATAGATCTGATTATTAGACCCAATACGTAAATCGCTAAAACTAGAAAAAGTCATTGATGAAACTAAGGCCCAGTTCTTGGTTCCATAGTTTACATGGGCATGGGCCGTGTTCTCATTATTTGCACTTGCATAACGAATAAAAGCGTTGCCCGTATACGAAAAACTATCTGTTTGAGTAAACTCTGGTTGTAGGGTATACATATGCACAACACCGCCCAAGGCATCATTTCCATAAATAACTGAACCAGGCCCTGTAAATACCTCCACGCGTTCTAAGGCATTAGGATCAACTGTAATGATACTTTGTAAATGTCCGGCTCGATAGATTGCATTGTTCATACGCACTCCATCTACAACCAACAATACAGAATTAGCCTCAAATCCGCGAATTACCGGACTTCCACCTCCCATTTGGGATTTTTGAACAAAAACATTTCCGTTCTGAATCAATGCATCCGCAGTGGTTTGAGGCATAAGCTGCTGAATACTTCTTCGCTTTAAAATCTGAATTTGCTGAGGGATATCTTCTGCTGCTTCTGCCTTCTTATTAGCTGTGAGCACCAACTCTTTAAGTGTTGAGTACAATGGTTCGGTAGTGTCCTTTGCGGTTTGTGCTGATGCGCTAAAGGCAATGAAGCCAATACATAAAAAAGAGATAAAACTGTGTTTCATTAAAGGGGACAAAACTACATATTCTGTACCAAAGTGCATTGGGTTCACTCACAATTTAAGAATGGACGAAAGAAGAATTATTTGCTTACACTATTTTCATTTGCATAGCAATTCTTTAAGCGATTACTATTGAAATGAAGGGAAGGGGGCAATTGAAGAATTACTCAATCAAGAAGATTACACCAGTTTGGTACTTGCGTGGGGTCTGTTTGCCTTTATAACGAATCACAAAGTGATAATAGTCCGTTGGAACTAAAACCCCTTTAATTTTTCCGTCCCAAGCTTGTGTTGGGTCCATCGTTTCAAATATCTTTTGCCCCCAACGGTTGAAAATTTCTAGATTATATTCGGTTGTTCCATTGACTACCGGTAAAAATACATCATTGATCCCATCAATTTTAGCAGGGCTAAAGGCATTTGGCACATAAATGAGTACAGTATCTATCATACAAACCGGGAAAAATGCTGAGTCAGCGCACCCACCCACATTCTCTATATATAATTTAATCTCATATGCATTGGTGTCTGGTGGGAAATCGTGCACCGGATTTACGCCGGGTACATATGGAATTCTTATTCCATCACCATAGTCCCAATATCCTTGAATTCCGCCATCACTAAAATCGATTAAACTCACGGTTGGGTTTAAGTTATTAATACAAGCAGGTATCCGAGGGAAGGTTGTAAAACTTGCATTTACACGAGGGTAGCCTGGGATAAGAATGTCTCCATCCCAGAAACATGTGGTCTGTGTATTTACGATATTTACACGATACCTTAAACCAACTGTTTCATAAATACTATCTGTGGTGTTCGTGGGATTGGTATTCCATTGATACGTATAATTGGGAGAAGGTGGACTGGCAATTACTTTAGCCCAACCTTTGGCACCAAAACATTGAATTGGTGAGGTTTGGAACACTGCGTTTACTTGAGGATGTATACCAACATAAACAGTGTCAAACGCTGGATTTGAGCACCCATCCTGCACTTTCACTATATAGCGTGTATCAACAGTTGGTAATTCAAAAATGTCCTTGGAAGTTGTTCTCCCATTGTCCCAATTATATCCATACCCAAACCCTTTGCCCCCTCTACCCGCTGCAGAAAGATTAACCCCTCCTCCAGGGCAAATTGAATCTTTATCTTGCGTTATATCAGCAAACAATGTATCCCCAACTAAAGTTGTTACGGTCCGTGATCGCTGGCATTGCGGTGTCCCATAAGTATAGGTAATACTTACAGGTCCTTTTCCAGCTAAGGCAGGATTAAAATCATTGCCATTTAATGGAGTACCCGTGAATGTTCCACCAGGAGGAGTGAAATTTAAAATTACATTGGTGTCTTTGAAACAGTATAATGGATCCAATCCAGACAAGTTTACTGTTGGTCTAGGAGTTACGGTTATCTCTAGGCTATCAATACAACCATTTATGGAAGTATAGAATATTTTATGCACCCCAACTCTTGCAGAAGAGGGGTTAAATATTCCAGTTATCCCATTAGTCACGCCTTGTCCATTCCATGTTCCCCCTGGTTGATCCTTAAACAGTGTAAATGATGGTTCAGTAACACACAGCGTGGTGTCATTTTGAATATTAAACTGATAAATGTTAATCAGCATAGAATCTACACAAGTATTGGCAGTATAATATAACTTATGCAATCCGTATCCTGCATTGGCTGCTGTAAACCACCCATTAGCAACTACCCCAGGACCTGACCAAATACCTCCACCTGGAGTTCGTCCAGAAACTGGATAATTTAACAATACCCGAGGCTCTTCGATACAATAATTAAGTGAATCTTTAAGAATTACGGTAGGCCTTATATAAATTAGTTTCTCATCTACACATCCATTTACCGTATACCAAGCGGTATCGTTATATCCCCAAGTTGGATGTCCAACTCGCGTACCTACATCCCAAGTACCTGCTGCACCATCTACAACATCACGTCCGGACCAAATACCCCCGGCTGGCAGTCCAGCTGGAAAAGTTACAATCCCCTCATCTGGACAAAAAACTTCGTTCCAACGCGCATTTACATCTTTAACAAAGATCCATGTATCTAACACACATCCCTGTACGGTATATCGTATATTTTTAAATCCAGTACCTGCAACAATTGGTTCAAACGTCCCTAGTATACTATTTGTAATTCCTGGGCCCGACCAAGCGCCTCCAAACGGGGTAGCACCTAAATCTATGGGTGCCTCACTGCGGCACATTGAATCTGGTTTTAGCGTTATTTGGATATTATCTACCTCAATGTCTTTGTCAGCACTGCAACCATTCCAAGTATAGGTAACGGTATATGTCCCAGGGGTTATCGGTGGGGTAAAAATTCCTGCTGGAGTTATATTTGCTCCAGACCACGTTCCACCAGCTGGAAATCCAAATACTTGAAAAGGCGCAGCTCCAGGACATGCTGCCTGAGGTAGTCCAGCCCAAATATTTCTAACCGTAACCCGAACACTATCATAACAACCACTAATGGTGTAGTAAATCCATTTTGCTCCCCCTCCTGCAACGCCTGGATCAAAAGTTCCATTTGCCGCATTAGTTATACCTGTTCCAGACCATGTGCCACCTGCCGGAATTGCGGTCAGATTATAGGCAGCTGCCGATATGCACACGGTTGTATCATTTTGAGCTGTAGGTGGATCTACTACGGTTAATGTAATGCTATCTCTTCCAGGAACAGAGGTCCCATCTGTAACAACCAACTTATACTCCGTTGTCGTATTAGGACATACCGTATGTGGACCTGCTCCACTCAAAGTGCTAGGGGTCCAATTATACACATACATGGTTGAATCACCGCCAATAACTATAGCGGATAATTCTGCACAAGTACCCCGGCAAATTGGATTATTATCCAAATCCAACGTCACCTTAATTGGACAATCTGTTACCCTAAAAATTAAGGTGTCCTGCAAAATCCAAACGCTGTCGCAGGCATCAATAAATCGAGTTTGAAATGGCAAATGATACACCCCGCTCCTGGTCAAACCGCCAGTGAAATTTACACGAAATTGGCTTGCCTCATTGTTCCCATCACAATTTAATCCTGTTACGGATGAAATTCCTGGTGCTGCAGGTCCTTGAAGTCCGAAATTATTCTCATCTATGCTATCGCAATTGAAACGTTGATCCATTGTAATATCAATACTGGTGCTATTACATGTAGGATTGGGAATGGGTGAGATCGTTGGCATGGGTACGCTTGTGATTACGGATTCCCAAGTTGCATTCCAACCTATATTTGCTAAGCTTTTATCAGATACGAATTTTATAGTCAAGCAATTTCCTGTACTTGTAATAGTGATATTAGAGTAGTTTCCGTGATAATTACCTAAAGAAGCAGCTCCTGTGTTATTGCCATCATAAAAAGACAATGTATCTGCGTCTTTTTCTGTGTTGATATTGGCCAACACCATTTTTATGGATGAAGCACCCGGAACACATATAGTAAAAACAAAGTTTTCATTATGATCATAGTTACCAGCCGTTTGTCCATCTTCACTGTCAATGAAAATACCCCTGCAATCAGTTACAGTCATATTGGACATTTCATAGGTAGTTTGGGCATTTGTTGAAAATGCGAAAAATGTCAATATGACCCCTATGAGTATTCTCTTAAGCATTTTATTTTGTGATGGTAACCATTTCGGTGGTGATAGTATTACTCCAATTACCTGCCCTATCTTTTATCTTAACTTCATAACTTGTGGTTTCTGAATTACCAGAGCCAATTAAAAAAGTATTTTTCAATTTAATATTTAGTGTGCCGTCAATTGCAATGCTAGTTCCAGGAGGAGCCAATGCATGCAAATGATAAAAGTCTGCTTTATCCAGTCGATTATCTTTAACATAAATATTGAGTTCATCCGGATTTTCATCTCCCAAATCTCCATTTCCATCCTTATATTTAATCGTAATCTGAACGCTATCTTTAAACTCCTTAATATTAATAGGAGTTATCATTGAATACGTAATAGATGGATTCTCGCTTTCTTTAACTTCTTCGTATTTTGTGCATGAATTTATTAATACAAAACTCAAGCAAGTCAATACATATGTGTACCCTCTTTTTAGCATGTTAGTTAATTCTTATGGCAAAATATTTTTGATTATTAAAGCTTGAAAATGCACTGGGTATTTCAATGGTGGCATTCACATTGTCGGAAACGGTGGTTTTAAACCATATTACCTGACCAGGTTGATATGCACTTATATTCAAGCTAATTGAATGCCAATAATCTAAGTCCAATCCAAACAAACCAGTCATATTCAAGGCAGAACCCAACTTGGTCATAGTAAACTGACCGCTATTTACAAACAAGCCTGGATTTTGACTTGTATCAGCTGTCATACTTGTAAATTGAGCCTGTGGCGTTTTATCGTCTATATATGAAAAATACACTGTAATGTTACCCGTGCCCGCAGGGACATCTACCGGGTTATAATTTCCGCTACGACTAAAAGTGGTTGCTCCTGCTTTCACCACCATTCCTGCCATTTGAGGTTTAAGGTCTTTAGGCGGAACTGCATTACCAAATTGGTCCTTTGCACCATCATTTATCCATTTTTCAATTCTAGCTAAATATTCATCTTTACGATCCAGCCAATCATTGCCCGGATCGATAGAAAGTGGCATCGTACCTGAGTTGCCTCCCAAATCAACACGACAACGCCTTAACAACATGCTATTGTCTGCATTTCCAGGTTCTACTCTTAGCATGAATTGCCCAGGAACAGCAGAGTCTGCTTTTATTACTGGATTATTTACTAAACTATTATAACTGCTTTCAACGGTTCTAAAATCGGGTTCAAAAGTACCATCGTGGCACCCACTATTACTGCATGTTGGTTTAAAGATATGAAAGTGAATTCCTTGAATACTGTTCACATCTAATTCTGGCCCACCACCGGTATTGGCATTATCAGGATTTTTCCAATCCTCATATTCGTTTTTAACATTGGGGTCTTTGTTGCATGCTGAAAGCGCTATCGCAAAACCAAAGCTGGCTAAAATAATGTATTTAAAAGATAGATACTTCATATTAAAATCGATCGAAAAGTGAACGTGCGGGTCCGTGCATAAACCCAGAAGGTATCATGTTTTTAATACCCATAATATCTGCAATGGTTAAAACATTATCTGTGGTATAGGCACCCGGGTTTGATATATCCCAAGTGGGTGAAAAAGTACCTCTGTTGCTTCCTAATGCAGCCCCTGCCATAAGTGTAAACACCCGAGAAGTATTGCTATCACTGTGATCATAGGCAAACCAATCGTTCTCATCGGAGATGGGATTTGGGTTCATGTTTCTGCCACATTCTGGTGACAATAAGATAGTTGTCTTACCACTCATTTCAGGTATTTGGGTTTGAATGTAGTTCCACAACCAACCTACACCATGATCCGCTCTGTGTAGCGCTCTTAAGTACGAACTAAAGTTTCCATGACACACATCAACAGCAGTCATATTTAAAACTAAAATCTTGGGTTTAAATTCTTTCATAACCTCCGCTGCATATTTGATTGTACGCATATCTCCATTATCACTTACTGGTGGTCCTGGAATCTGACCTGCGCTATCCTTTTGGAAGGTATTTCTTACAAACTCTTTGATTCGAGTCTTTTCATCATCTGTATTTTTTATACTTGGAATCTGTCCTTGTTTCACCCTGAATGCATTGTCCAAAAAGTTCTTCATTTTGTACATTGGAGCAAGTTCGTCTTGAGGATGGTAAATTTTCGCATTTGACAAAACTTGCCTCCCAGGGGAACCAAAGGTAATTGTAGGTGCAAAGAAGTTAGCACCATAGGGCAACCCATAATCTGGATGTTCACTTCCGTTTAACAGATTATAGCTGTTAGCAATTGTATTCCCAATAAACCATGTCTCTGTAGCCTTAAGGCCTAAATGTTTACGAGCATATTCAAATATAGTCGGGAAATTAGGTCGAACTTTTAATCCTTGTGCAACACTGCTGTTACCGGTTAACAATGAGTTTAACCCTCCATAATGACCTGGATTAACAGCTCTTACTTCCTTGAATAAGACTCCCTGATCTTGTAAGGGTGAACTTAAAATTTTTGGAATTGGGGTATCTCCTACTGTACCTCCTGGTGATGTTGTTCCAAAAGCAATTTTCTTAGTTGGCATGGCCCCTTGTAACATGTTAGGCATAATATTACCTGCAAAAGAACTGTCCAAATCTTGACTGGTGTGCAAGTATCCTTGAAGAGTAGCTTCTTGTTGTCGAACACCTCCAGCAAATAATACATAAATGACATATTCACTTTTCGGGTCAGGGGTAGCGGCAAACAACCTTCCAGATGGAAGAATATAAGGCAATACAAATGATCCAGCCGCAACCGTTGCAGCCTGTTTTATAAATTTCTTTCTTTTTATTTTGCTCATCTTCTTACTTTTAATAAAACAAATACTCATCTGAGGCAGCAAATGATGTATATACTAGCTCAGGACGTACATTGGGATTTGCCTCAAAATAGTTGAGGAAAAAATTCTTCTCTAATTCTGAGGGAATTCTTAGGTAAAACTGTTTATAGGTATCGATAATAAATTGCTCTGGATTTGCTTTCATCGCACTATCCGAGGGCATTTTAACCCCATTGGTATTCATGTAATTGCTTAAAATAATTTCATAAACCAAGGCTCGGTCTCCCACACTTTGAATTACGTTCTGAGTCATTATTAGTTCATTAATCGGTAATGCCTCTTGAAACAGATTTGCATATAAGATTGATATGAACTGGGTTTCTGTCTTGGCCTTATTTTTATTAATGATTATATCATTGGCGGTTTGATTAACTACAGCATAATTTACTCTTCTATCCTTTTTACAAGATAGAAAGACCATGCAGACTATGCATGATAAAATTATTTTATTTAAAGTTCGCATATTCATCCGTTTTTAAAATTTCTTGTTGTACCCATTGTACATCTTTTGTGCTATGAAAGGATTTCATAAAGTTAGCCAATTCAGTGGTTGTTGGTTCCCTTGAAACCATGAGTATATATTGCCAACGCACTATTCCTTCAGTAAATTCGTTACTATTCGTTAACAAACGACAATACTCGTTCTTGTTTGTTGCAGAGCCCCCAAATAGAAAGCCAGCTCGATTGAAATTAATGATCTCATAGGCCTGTTGAAATTCATAAGCCGTAGGAAACCTAGAATATAAATCATCAAAAGAGGCGTTAACAAAATTGAAACTGTTCATATTAATTTCATCATATACTGGATTATTTAATGCAAACATAAAATAGTCTCTAATGTCGATTTCACCATTCTTGTATTCTTGATGAGCCCTTACTAATCCTGCTATACGTTTAATGTTCGCACTGTCGCGGAACACACGAATTGAATCTCCCAATAAACGGGCTATACGCAAGTCAAATGAGAGGTTTCCTATTAACCGGGTTAATTCTCCATCCGATGCGCCTTCGATACATTTAGCTTTTATACTGTTGTGGAAATTGTAGTAATAAACGTCCCTATAGGTTCCATCGTTATGCACTTCAATACTATCAGATTGCAATGTTTTAATGATTTCTAAACGAGTGGACTCTGCCAAGTCATTATCTTTGAGCAAGTTGGTGTATTTAGCCAATTCAACATCCGTTGGTGCACGACCCAACAAATCAATAAATAATCGATTCACATAGTTCTCAACCACAATCGTTGGCACACCAGTTGGATCAACAGGTGTATTGTCATTAAAAATAATATTCTGATCCTTAGCACATGCACTTAACAGTAAAGCAACAATGGTTAAAACAATACTTCTTCTGTAGAATTTTTTCATACCTTGGTTTCTTCAAATATAGCGATTTTCATAGGATGTGAAACCCTATACCCACAAAAGGAATTCATCGCATAGTTAACAAATATACATTTTTATTTAAACAGTATCGAGAATCGTTTCCGATGCTCTACCATATTTAGACACAAAATCCATTGTATTAGTTGCATATGAATCTGCACTTAGGACTTTATTGCAAATTCCCTCAATGTCGCTCTGGTTATTCACTACAAACAACAATCCTTCATTCTTCGCTTCCAGTGCTTCCCAGTTATTCTCAATATTTGGTCCTGTCATCACAGGAATACCCCAAGCCATCGGTTCCAGTATGTTATGCAGACCCTTTTTATATCCACCACCTACATACGCTATGTTCGCATATTTATAAACTTTGTTCAATGCTCCGATGCCATTTATCACGATAACTTGGCTTCTAATATCATATCGTTGATCCCAGAAAGAATAATTTATACCAGCCGTTCTTAAGCGTTCGCTAAGATGCTGAATATTAGCTTTACTAATATCGTGTGGAGCAATCAGTGACTTAATGGATGGGTTGGCGATTAAGAATGAGATCAATCTATCCTCTTCTCCTTTCCATGAACTACCTGCTACAATAAGAAAGTCATTTCCTTTCCAAGAAGCTAATTCAATGTTTACATACCCTTCAGATGCCAGTATTTTTACATTATCAAAACGCGTATCACCTGCAATAGTACTCTTAACCCCAATCCCTTCTAACACCTTCCTGCTGGATTCATTCTGTACAAATATTTGGGTAAATTTTTTCAATAAAATACGCCATGGATCCGCCCAAATCCTTGTTACAAAATGGTGCGGTGTAAAATTCGCACTAATCAAATAGCAAGGTGCTTTATGGCTAAAAATAGCTTCTAACGCAACAAGCCAAAATTCATATTTCACCCAGAAAACCTGATCTGGTTTAACCCTTTCAATGAACTGATTAATCGTTTTCTTATCCTCGAGAGGTAAGTAAGTAATATAAGTATCCGCTAAATTTTTTTGCTTTAAAATCTCATATCCAGACGGTGAGAAGAACGTAATTATCGTGAAATTACCATCCCGTTTTTTGAGTTCCTGAATCACCGGTTTAACTTGCTCATACTCGCCTAATGAAGCACAATGAAACCAATATAATTTGCCTATAGGTCGAACAAAGTCCTTAAATCTCCCCTTTTCCGATGCCCTACTCGCATTAAATTCTTTTACTTTTCTGGATACGCTACCCATAAGGGGTAATAATCTTATCAAGAGCCAAACCGAAATTTGATAAATGAATCTAAGCATTCTGGTTACTTATAAAGCGATTCTTGGTCCGCCGTTTGGGAATTAACCGGCAATATTATTCCGAATGAAAGTCCATTATAATAATCTTTACGTTTAGTTTGGTCTTTGCTTCTTGTATCAAAATTGAAGGTTCTTAAACTTTGGGTTTGATTGAAACCAAAATCAAAATTCATGAAATACGAAATGGTATTATTTGCTGTAATATGGTGATAACCAATCGAACCTAAAAAACCCACTCCACCGCTTAATCGATCATATCCTTTGTACATATCGTTATCAAGCTGTGGCAATACGTCATTTTGATACTCTATTTTAATCCGATGTTGCAAATAGGAGAAGCCGCCTTGAACCCAAATGCCATTATTTGCATTCTTCTCTACGCGTATGATTTTCCCTAGCTTAAAACCAAGGTTACCCCCTCTCATGGCATAAGAAATCGAGGCATAATTTCCATTCGCATCAATTAATTCACCACTAGAGCCGCGTAAATTATCTAACATATTAACCTGCTTAACACGATTGCCAAACAACGTTTTATAAAATCCATTGAAGGTGACATTTCGGTTGGTCTTATAACCAATCCCCAAGCCTATTGCGCTTATTGTCCCAAATCGCTTGTTGAGATCTTGGGAAGGAAAGATTAAATCAAATGAAGGTAGAAATTGAATCATTTGCTTAGCTTCATAATCCTTTTTGAATTGATCAGGGGTTGGTGTGGTTTGACAAAAAATCAAACTACCTGTAAGAAAAAGACTTAAGAAGAGAAGAAATGCTTTCATTGTATAAACGCAATATGCAGTTTTTATCCAAAACAAAAAAGCTGAAGATCAACCCATTTGAGAAACGGCTAAATATTCCCTAGAATTTGTGCTTTTTTAACTTGTGCATGACGTGTGAGGACCTAGAAATAAGCTACTTTTGTTAGTTAATGCCAAAATTCACGATTCATTCCGATTTTAAACCTTCTGGGGATCAACCCACAGCTATTAAACAACTTGTGCAAGGGCTTAATGATGGGGTATCGGCTCAAACCCTTCTGGGTGTGACAGGTTCCGGCAAAACCTTTACCATGGCAAATGTTATGGAAAAAGTGCAAAAACCAACACTTATTTTAAGTCATAATAAAACGCTGGTGGCTCAACTTTATGGTGAGTTCAAGCAGTTTTTTCCTGATAATGCGGTGGAATATTTTGTGTCTTACTACGATTATTACCAACCTGAAGCATTCATTCCCAACTCCAATACATACATAGAAAAGGATCTAAACATAAATGAGGAGATTGAAAAAATGCGGTTGAGGACTATCAGTAGTTTACTTTCCGGAAGAAGAGATGTGATTGTAATTTCATCGGTTTCATGCATTTATGGAGCAGGCAACCCGAGTGACTTTGAAAAATCTGTAATTGAAATAAAAATAGGTGATGTCATTGGCAGAAATAGACTTTTACATGCCCTGGTTGACGCCTTGTATAGTCGAACTACCGCTGAATTTAAGCGAGGAAACTTTAGAGTTAAAGGAGATACTGTAGATATCTATTTGGCCTACAATGACTTTGCCTATCGTGTTTTGTTTTTTGGAGAAGAAATAGAAGAGATCATATCGTTTGATCCAAATACAGGTGAAACCATAGAGCAACAAGAGCGGGTGATGATTTATCCTGCCAACTTGTACGTTTCACCCAAAGACAGACTCAAAGATACCATTGAACAAATTCAAGATGATCTCGTACTACAAATTGAGTTTTTTAAAGAAGAAGGACGTTTTCTTGAAGCAAAACGTCTTGAAGACCGCGTTACCTTTGATTTGGAAATGATACGGGAGCTTGGTTATTGCTCTGGAATTGAAAACTATAGTAGGTATATTGATAAGCGAAACCCGGGTGATCGTCCGTTCTGTTTGTTGGACTACTTCCCTAAAGATTACTTAATGTTTGTTGATGAAAGTCATGTGAGCATTCCTCAAGTTCGAGCAATGTATGGTGGTGATCGATCCCGTAAATTAAATTTAGTGGATTACGGTTTTCGGCTTCCAGCAGCAATGGATAATCGCCCCTTGCAATTTGAGGAATTCAGTCGATTACTTAATCAAGTTATTTATGTAAGTGCAACACCTGCGGATTACGAAATACAGGAATCTGAAGGAGTTATTGTTGAACAATTAATTCGCCCGACCGGCTTGCTTGATCCAGAAATAGAAATTAAACCATGTGTATCGCAGGTTGAAGATTTAATGGAAGAAATTGATGAACGGATCAAAATGGGTGATCGTACTTTAGTGACTACTCTAACCAAAAGAATGGCAGAAGAGCTGGCAAAATACTTCACCAATGCAGGTATAAAATGCCGTTATATTCACTCTGAGGTTAAAACGATTGAACGGGTTGAAATTTTACGCGATTTGAGATTGGGTCATTTCGATGTTCTCATTGGAGTGAACTTATTGCGTGAAGGGTTAGACTTACCTGAAGTTTCACTGGTGGCAATACTTGATGCGGATAAAGAAGGCTTCTTAAGAAGCCAACGATCGCTCACTCAAACCATTGGAAGGGCTGCGCGAAATGTGCGTGGTAGAGTAATCATGTATGCGGATGTGATTACAGAAAGTATGCGAAAAACCATAGATGAAACCGATCGCAGAAGAAATAAGCAAATTGAATACAACACAAAGCATGGCATAACACCCCAAACAATTCTGAAGAGTAAAGATGAGATTATGGAACAAACCACTGTGGCCAATGCTGGTAATAAATCTCCCTATGACTATTCCACTCCAGAAGAAATTGAGGCTGCCATGGCTGCAGACCCAATTATAGATTACAACAATAAAAACCAGGTACAAAAACTCATAGAAAAAACCGAAAAGGACATGCTCAAGGCTGCAAAAGAAATGGAGTTTTTGGAGGCAGCAAGGTTACGCGATGAGCTTAATATTTTGAATAACAAATTAAAGATGCTATAGCACAAAAACGATGCTAAAACAGAGTGCTTTTTTATGCTTAATATTATTTCTTTCCCTTTCGGTGTTGGGCCAAGCCGACTTGTCATCCTATGTAACTTTAGAAAAAAAATATACCAAAGCATCTGAATTGTTGGATAGTTTATCGCAAAAAACACACTTACAATTCAGTTACCGCTCTGACTTGCTTCGTCAATCCATTCGAATTCGCAGAGGCAAACGTCAGTTACAGGAAATAATAGATTATATCTGCACTAAAACAAGCACCACTTATACCATTATTGATTCTACCGTTATTATTAAGGCAGTAACTAAAAAAGCTGGCCTAGGTACTAGAATTATTGCTGGAAAAGTGGTTGAAGACTCAACGGGAGAAGCCATCCCATATGCATATATATATATTGAAAACACCCGTTTGGTGCATAAGGCAAATAGGCATGGCTATTTTAGTTTTAAGGCACCTCCAAGAGATACTTTTTCCATGTTTTGTATCTCTGCTTATGAAAGCGGCAAACAGATAAAAATCACCCATAACTTTGATTCATTTTTAGTAATTATTTTACCGCGCCCCCAAAAAATTAAACCTGTTTTAATAAAATCATCCGAAAAAGTAGCCATGAGCAATGCAAGGGATATTGGAACCATCCATATCTCTCAGAAGAAACTCAAACAACTGCCTCCGTTTTTGGGTGAATCTGATATAATAAATGTATTGACATTGAGTCCTGGAGTTGCGAAAGGAACTGAAGGGAATAATGGATTATTTATCCGAGGAGGAAGCCCCGATCAGAATTTAATCACTCTGGATGGTGCTGTATTGTATAATCCCAATCATTTCTTTGGACTGTTTTCTCCGTTCAACACTGACGCAATTCGCAACGTTTCACTTCAAACTTCAGGCTTTGGTGCTGATGTTGGAGGCCGTTTATCTTCACATTTGGGCATTGACCTGAAAGAAGGCAACAAATACAGAGGGTCCCATTCGTTTAGTATAAGTCCAATCGCCATTACAGCTTCAAGTAATGGCCCAGTAGTTTCTCCAAAAACAACTTATATGGTCTCCTTAAGGCGATCCTATTTTGATTTAGTAATCACACCCTTTTTAAGTGAAAATAATAGAACTGGGTTTTATTTTGCAGATTTTAATGCCAAGTTAACACATCAATTTAATGCGCAGCATAAAATTTCTTTGTCTGCTTTTTCATTTCAGGATAAAGCCTTTAACAAGTCTAAATTCAGTAGAAATACCAGTAACCTAGTATCCATTGAAGAAATCAATAACCAAAGTTTAAATTGGGGTAATAATCTCATTTTGGCCGATTACAAAGGGCAGATAAGAAAGAATATTTTTCTTAATTCCAATTTGTACTACACCTCTTTTAAGTACAAAAACAACGTGTCCTATGATATGAAGGTAGATAGTTTGGGAGAAAATTTACAGTCCGTAGAAAGCAACTATGATTTTCAATCCGATGTTTTTTCACTGTCCTCTAATCACAATTTTGCGTGGTGGATTCATAAAAGGATTAAAGCCAAATTTGGATTGGGGTATTTCTACCATAGTTTCTTACCAAGCTCCTCTCAATTTGTTAGCAATACCACAAATAGTGCCCTGCAAAATCAAAACTTCAAGGAGCCCAATATATTCGCAAATGAAACGTATACTTATGGAGAAGTGCAATTTAAAGTAAGCCCATCCATTGTTTTAAATTCAGGTTTACGTTACAGCAGCTACCATACAACCACTGCCAATTATTTCAATCCGCAACCTCGATTCAGCGCAAAAATTGCGCTACCCAATAGGTGGTTTATTAAACCTTCTCTAACACAAACGGTTCAATACCTGCATTTCTCTACCAATAACACCATTGGGCTTCCTGTAGATTTATGGCTGCCAGCAACTGATAATTTGGGACCAGAAACAAGCCAACAAGCTAGTTTACAAGTGCAGAAATTGCATAAGGCGGTTGACTTAAGTGCAGAATTTTATTATAAAAAATTGAATAATATTATTGATTATGCTGAAGGGATAGAGTATCTCGGAAGTTCAAGTTTTTGGGAAAATAAGTTCGTTCAAGGGTCAGGTGAGTCATACGGGTTTGATTTAATTCTAGAGAAAAAAATCGGTCATATTAAGGGGTGGTTTGGATATACATGGAGCGTTAATAATCGACAATTCGATAGTATCAACAATGGTGAAACTTTCCCCTTTAAATATGATCGAAGAAATAATTTTAGTGCTGTATTAACCGGTAAACTAAAAAACGGATTGGAGTTATATAGTTCATGGGTTTATGGGTCTGGGGGCAGCAATTACCCTACCCGTTGGTCGCTATCCTTCTGCTGGCAACAATCAAAATCAGGATATTTATATATATGGTCAGAGAAATTCTAATCGATTGAGAGACTATCATCGTTTAGATGTTGGCTTAAAGTCCAGTAAAATCAAAAAACATTTTACCCGAATTTGGAACTTTTCCGTATACAATATCTACAACAGACAAAACCCCTTTTACATAACCACTGGGTTGGACGATAATGGTGAGCGAGCCTTTGTTCAGGTTTCCTTATTGCCTTTTATACCATCCATAAGCTACAAAATTGAGATTAATTAAGCTTCATATAATTCTACTCATGCTCTCTTCCTGTTCCAAGGTGGTTGAATTCCCAGTACCCACTGCAGAGCCACGAAATGTTGTAAATGTAATCCTTACAGCAGATAGTTCTTTGGGTGGCTATTTATATGAAACAAGCTCAATTATCAGCAATGATTCCGCTAAACCTATAGCGAATGCAAGTATGCTAATTAAGAATCAACAAGGATTGCAAGTGGCCTACCAATTACTGGGAAAGGATGGAGCCTATTTTTCATCCAATACTGCACAAACGCACAATTGTTATCATGTAGAGTTTAATTCTGGGTATGGGGTTAGCAAGGGCACTACCTGCATACCAAATAAACCCATAATTTCCATTGTAGATTCAACTATTATCAAACAATTAAACGACACTACATTTGACCTGAATATCACAATTGAAGACACCAGTAGCACGATTAAAAACTTCTATAGGATTTCTTGCTTGGCTTATGAAATAGAAAGCATTAAAGTTAATATCAATGGTATGATTGACACTAATTATGGATGGGTCACAAAGGTATTGAATACAAGAAGTTTCAACTACCTAATCAATGAATACAACTACACCAATACAGGATATCTGCTAAGAGATGATAAATTCAATGGCAATTCTGCATTACTCAACTTTACATTTTCAATTTCAGGCACTAGAAAATTTAAATTTAGAGTGGATGCAATTGATGAAAATCTATTTGAATATTATCGGACCTCAACTGCACAACAGTTTGTTCAAAATGATCCAAATGCACATTATATTAATGTCTTTAGTAATATTAGTAATGGGTATGGAATTGTTGGCTCAAAGAATTCATGGGAATTTAGCTACACTAACAACTGATAGTCAGTTACTTAAATGTAAGGCTGTCACTTTGTTAGAATTATTATCAACATTTGTATATAACTCAAAAAATAGTATTTTTGCACTCCAATTTTGCCCGATCGTCTAATGGCAGGACAACTGTTTTTGGTGCAGTTTGTGGAGGTTCGAATCCTTCTCGGGCAACGCAAAGTGAAAGGCGTGTAAAGCATGCCTTTTTTTAGCAAATAAGTAAAGAAGATGGCTATTCTAAATAAAGTAAAAATTTTTTCAGGCACTGGTTCTGAAGTTCTTGCGAAAAAGATTGCTGCAGATTATGGTCAATCTTTAGGTGAAGTAACCATTTCTAAATTTGCTGATGGAGAGATACAGCCTAACTACCACGATTCCGTGAGAGGTTGCGATGTGTTTATTATCCAATCAACTTTTGCTCCTTCTGATAATATCATGGAGTTACTTCTTATGATTGATGCGGCTAGAAGAGCAAGTGCTAGTTATATCACAGCTGTGATACCTTATTTTGGATATGCACGACAAGATCGTAAGGATAAACCACGCGTTTCTATCGGATCCAAACTAATGGCTGACATCCTAACTACAGCAGGAGCGGATAGAGTTATGACCATGGATTTGCATGCTCCGCAAATTCAAGGATTCTTCAGAATCCCAGTAGACCATTTAGACTCTTCTGTGATTTTTGTTCCATATATTAGAAGTTTAGGTTTGGAAAACTTAACGATTGCCGCTCCGGATATCGGTGCTTCTTATCGGAATAGAGAATATGCCAAAGCCTTAAATGCCGAGATGGTTATTTGTGACAAGGAAAGAAAACGAGCCAATGAGATTGCAAGTATGACTGTTATTGGTGATGTTACTAATAGAGATATTGTACTTGTTGATGATTTAGTTGACACAGCAAATACACTATGTAAAGCTGCTAGCCTACTAAAAGAAAAAGGTGCTCGATCTGTAAGAGCGGTTTGTACCCATCCTGTATTATCGGGCAAGGCATATGAAAACATTGCAGGTTCAGAACTTGAAGAGATTATAGTTTTAGACACGATTCCAGTTAAGGAAGCAACTGATAAGCTTAGGGTGTTAAGTACAGCATCCTTATTTAGCAAAGCGATACGAAATGTACACGAATATGGTTCAATCAGTACATTATTTAAAACTGAACGATCCGTTCAATCCACTTTAGAATTAAAAAACAATTAAAACATAATGAAAACCATTTTATTAAAAGGAGAGCTTAGAAATAAGTTAGGTAAATCTGCCACAAAAGAAGTGAGAGCTGAGGGCAAGGTTCCTTGTATTTTATATGGTCAAAAAGACACGGATAATGTAAACTTTTCAGTTTATCATGCCGACTTTAAAAACCTAGTCTACACTCCTAACACGTATAAGGTCCAATTGAATGTTGAAAATAATAGCTATGAAGCTATTCTTCAAGACCTTCAGTTTCACCCCGTATCTGAAACCATATTACACGCTGACTTTTTGCTTGTTGATAATAAGCATCCCGTAGTTGTAAACATCCCCGTTAAGATTGTTGGTGAGTCTAAAGGAGTTAGAGAAGGTGGTAAATTAAGACTTAAACTTAAAAAACTTAGAGTTAAAGGATTACTTAAGGATTTACCCGAGTTTATTGAAGTAAGCATTGACGGTTTATTAATTGGTCAATCCGTTAAAGTTGAAACCATTGAAATTCCTGGATTAGAAATTTTGGATTCTGCCGCAAATGCAATTGTTTCTGTTAAAACAAGTAGAGTTGTTGTTGAGGAAGAAGTTGAAGTTGAAGGAGAAGAAGGAGAAGCAACTGAAGGAGAAGAGGGAGATGCTAAAGAAGGAGAAGAGGGAGATTCTTAATAGCATTAATCAGAATATTATTAACCAACAAAAAAGCCTTTTGCTAATAGCAAAAGGCTTTTTTTATGCAGATATTTATTCCAACTTGTTTCTTCATTCTATAACTTCCCCATTGATACGTAATATCTGGTTTCCTAAATTTGTGGATACGGTTATGACTTTACTAAAGCGCCCCATATTTCCAGCGCCAAATGCCACATGAATTAAGCTAGAATCTCCATAATGTATCATGTCCTTGGACCATTTTACTAACGGGCCAGCGCTTGTTCTTACATTTTCTATTCTAATTGGGGTAAAATTATCATTGTAAATAACAAA
This sequence comes from uncultured Bacteroidia bacterium, assembly GCA_943788195.1. Classification (GTDB taxonomy): domain Bacteria; phylum Bacteroidota; class Bacteroidia; order NS11-12g; family UBA955; genus CALSPH01. Next base: position 477,215 of record CALSPH010000001.1, on the reverse strand, counting down.
TGTATAGGAAACTCGAATTTGATGAGTGATCTCACCAAAGTCATGCAATTTCTTACTATATCTTATTTTACTTAATGTATCCTTAGAAAAAACTCGGCCTTGCAGAAACACTACTTGACTGCCCCCATTGTAAATGACATAAATATGCTTATTGACAAGATACCCCGTATCTGCTCCCCATTCTTCAGAATCAAAGGTTAAATCAACCTTACCCAGATCTCCTGCATTCATGGAGTCATCATTATACTCTGTAGCTGTGCAGCTGCATCCTGTATACACTTGATGTATTTTAGTTTTTTGGCTACTATCCCCTTGGACTGCAAATTGATAGGTTAAATGGACCTTGACACCTGCAACTACAGGTTCAAAAAAGATTGTATCTGCTTTAAATTTTAAACGAACGTTATTGCTGTTCTGAGACTTAAGTTGATTAGGTAGAATAGAAACAATTCCTAAAATTATTGCCCCCTTACCGATCCATCTTATCAAATTCATTTCTATTGAATAACGGTACCTCGAATAAATAATTCAGTATTTCCAAAGTTAGTTTTAACCGTGATTTTTTTGGTGAAAGCTCCTATAACGGCTGCGTTATATCCAACGGTAATTGTATCGGATTCAGATTTACCAATCGGGGTTGTATTAAATTTTGGGGTTGTGCAACCGCATTGTCTTTCAATACTATTAATAATAATGGCCTCTGAACTTATATTAGTAATTACAAATTTTGCGGTTACAGGAATACCTTGTACTATGTTGCCAAAATCATGTGTAGTTTTATCAAAACGCATGTAATCTGAAGGATTATCAGACTTTAGCGCCATTAATGAAAAACATGCCAGAATAAGGATAAGTAACTTCTTCATACGTATTAACATTTGCTTAAAAAAAAGGCTTGATATGAAATACCAAGCCTTTTCTTAACGGTTTTCTATTTTAGTTACCTCCACCAATTTTTATTGGTGTTGGCGCTGGTTCTGCTGGTTTAGCTTGAACTACTCCAGTAATGTAAAGAACAATTGTTCCCATATTAGTTTCAACCGTAACCGATTTATTAAATACTCCAGTTGCTGCAGCATTATACCTTACAGTAATTGTACCTGAACCACCAGATGCAACAGGCTCTTTAGACCAATTTGGTGTAGTACAACCACAAGAGGCTCTTGCGTTTGTAATAGTCACTGCACTTGGGTTAGAGTTTACAAATTTGAAAGTATAAGTAACAGGTGTACCCTGAGGAATTTTTCCAAAATCGTGTTTCGTTTCGGTAAACTTAATGTTCCCAACAGAATCCTTTTTTGCAATAATCACCTTTGCAGCATGAGTCTCAGTTGCTACTTTTTTCTTAACTTTCTTTTTTTGAGCATTTGCACTGAATGCAACACCCACTGCTAATAACGCTAATAATATTTTTTTCATTTTTGTATAGTTTTAATTAAATATATTTTTCAATTATCGTGCCATAAATACATGTTGTTTGGGAAACACCCTTTAAAGCCTAGCAAAAGTATGGATTTTAAATCAAATTTTTTACTATTCTAGTTAATTACCCGCTAACCATTTTATCAGATTATACTTTAGCTTTGTCACTTTCTATGGTTCAACCCAAAAAACATCTAGGACAACACTTCTTAACAGACCTAAGCATTGCCGAAAAAGTTGCCTGTCTATTGGATAAGTCTTCTGCAGGAAGGATTATTGAAGTGGGCTGCGGTAAAGGCGTTCTTTCTGATTTTTTGTTGCCCAAATTTCAAAGCGATTTACTGTGCATAGACATTGATGATGAAAGCATTGCATATATGCATGAGAAATATCCAGAATGTTTGGACCAGTTTGTTCTTGGCGATATCCTTGCCTATGAGTTTGATCTTGGAAAAAAAGACTATGCAATCATTGGCAACTACCCTTATAACATTTCATCCCAGATTGTTTTTAAGGTGCTGGACAATTGGACTAATGTCAAGTACTTCACAGGAATGTTTCAAAAAGAAGTTGCGGAGCGCTTATGCGCAAAAGAAGGAAGTAAAACCTACGGGATTTTATCTGTTCTGCTAAATACTTTTTACGATACAGAATATTGTTTTAGTATTAAGCCTGGATCATTCTTCCCTGCTCCGAAGGTAATGTCAGGCGTTATTCATGCAGTGCGTAAAGAAAACTTTGAGTTACCGGTCCCTTATAAATTTTATAAAGCGGTAATCAAGACAGCATTTGGTCAAAGAAGAAAAATGCTTCGAAATAGCTTAAGTTCTTTAGGGATTGAGCAAATCATTGACAAGAGCTATTTTACAATGCGGCCTGAACAACTTAGCTTTGCAAAATTCATTGAATTAAGCGAACTCCTATATTTAGTTCAAAATGGCAACCGAGGTAATTGACAAAGCGTATATCATTGATATAATTGCCGCCTGCTCCAACAAACAAGTGCAGGTTGTAGCTGATCTTTTAGAAGATCTTCACCCAGAAGATATTGCCTATATTTTTTATGATATAAGCTTAGAAGATGCTCAATTTATAATAGACGCTATTGAGCCTGAAAAGGCTGTTCAAGTTGTGGAAGCCTTGGATGATGATATTCTATCCCGTTTTTTTAAGGGTTATGAATCTGAAGACATTGCAAAACGTTTTATCACACTCTTGGATACGGATGATGCTGCCGACATGATTAATGTTTTACCAACGCAAAGAGCGAATGAAGTGCTTTCATATATAGAGGATAAGCAATTTGCTGGGCAGATTATCTCATTACTCCATTACCCTGAAAATTCAGCAGGTGGACTAATGGCAAAAGAGTTAATAAAGGTAAAGGATTCTTTTACCGTAACTGAGTGTATTGAAGCAATTCGAGAACAAGCAGAGGAAGTTCAAAAAGTTTATACGGTTTACGTAACCGATGATTATGACAAGATATTGGGTATTATTTCTCTTAAACAAATCATACTCAGCAGAGCCGATATTAAAGTCGGAGCACTGATGAAGAATGTAGAAGATTTGGTCAAAGTAAATGTATATGAAGAAGCAGAGGAAGTAGCGAATCTGATGTACAAATATGATTTAGATGCGATTCCTGTGGTTGATGCGCTTGGCAGGCTCCAAGGCAGAATTACCATTGATGATATAGTAGATTTCACGAAAGAGGAAGCTGAAAGGGATTATCAATTGGCCTCTGGTCTTTCAGAAAATGTGGAATCTACCGATAAAGTACTCGTTTTAAGCAGGGCTAGACTTCCTTGGTTAATAGTTGGACTAATTGGTGGCATATTAACCAGTGCTATCTTAGCCAATTATGAAGCAGATTTAGCGGCTATTCCTAAGTTGGCTTTTTTTATTCCTTTGGTGGCTGCAATGGGCGGGAATGCAGGTGTCCAATCCTCTGCAATTGTTGTGCAAGGTTTAGCTAATCGAACCATGGGTGCAGAAGCCATCTTACCCAAATTAAAGAAAGAACTCTTGGTTGGACTAATCAATGGACTCATTTGTTCAGCCATATTGTTGACATGGAATATTATTATTGGATATGATTCTATGCTGGGTTTAACCGTTAGTTTGGCATTAATAAGCGTAATTCTATTTGCCAGTATTTTTGGGACAATAACACCCCTAATACTGAATCGGTTAAATATTGACCCCGCATTGGCAACCGGACCTTTTATTACGACAACAAACGATATCCTTGGTTTAACTGTTTACTTTCTAATTGGAAGCTTATTATTATAAACATCATGAATATTTCAGAAAGATTAAAACGAATAGCATCAGAACGAATTCTAATTTTAGATGGAGCCATGGGCACCATGATTCAACAACATAAACTGGAAGAAGAAGATTTTGCACGTGGCTTAGAAGGTTTAACAAAACCCCAAAAAGGAAATAATGATGTATTGGTGTTAACCCAACCTGAAATTATTAAGTCGATTATTAAAGAATATTTTGATGCTGGAGCGGATATTGTTGAAACCAACACCTTTAATGCTAACCGAATCAGCATGGCTGATTATGCACTTGAAGATAGAGTGCGAGAGATCAACATTGCTGCTGCGAATTTAGCAAAAGAAGTAGCTGCAACCTATTCAGATAAACCCCGATTTGTTGCTGGAGCAATGGGACCAACCAACAAAACTGCCTCTATTTCACCTGATGTAAATAACCCGGGTTATCGAGAAGTGAGTTTCGATGATTTGGTTGATATTTATACCCAACAAGCAGATGCACTCATAGAAGGTGGGGTGGATTTACTTTTAATTGAAACCGTTTTTGACACGCTAAATTGCAAGGCTGCATTATTTGCTGTAAATACAATCAAAGAAGAAAGGGGATTAGATATTCCCGTGATGGTTTCGGGTACAATAACAGATGCAAGTGGACGTACTTTAAGTGGTCAAACTACAGAAGCATTTTATATATCCATTGCGCACGGCAATCTATTTAGTGTCGGGTTAAATTGTGCTTTAGGGGCAGAACAGATGCGCCCTTTTCTTGCTTCTCTTTCAGATGTTGCACAATGTCTTGTTTCTTGCTATCCTAATGCTGGATTACCTAATGAATTTGGTGAATATGACGAATCTCCAGAAGCAATGGCTGAAAATTTAAAAGATTTCTGTTCAAGCGGATTCGTTAATGTTGTGGGAGGATGTTGTGGTACAACTCCAGAACACATAAAAGCCATTGCAGAAGTTGCCAATGAGTTTGAGCCACGGAAGATCAAAGAGCTCGCTTAGAACCTTGCTTTAGCAACTACATCCAAAGTCACAAAATCTTCTTTTTCAAACTTATACTTAGCTACTTCAGCTATCATTCCTGCATTGTCCGTGCAATACTGAAAATCTGGCACCATAAAAGGTATTTGATTCTTTAGAGCCAATTTCTGCATTTCAATTCGTAATTCAGCATTGGCAGATACTCCTCCTACCACTGCTAATCCTAAAACTTCACGTTCCTTCATTAGTTTAGCCACTGGCTTCAATAAATAGGTGCAAATATGGTGCTGAATAGAAGCACAAAGATCATTGATATTAGATGCCTTAAAGTTGGCATCTAACTTTTCTTGATCTCGTAAGAAGTACAGTACTTGCGTTTTGAAACCACTAAAACTATAGTTAAAATCGGGAACTTTAGAATAGGTAAATTTAAATCGTTCTGGATCTCCTTTTTGGGCCAATCTATCGATAGCAGGTCCTGCTGGATAAGGTAGATCGAGCATCTTGCCTATTTTATCAAAAGCTTCTCCTCCTGCATCATCCAGCGTAGAACCTAGTATTTCATAGCTAAAGAAATCCTTCACCCAAATTATTTGAGTATGACCACCAGAAACAAGGAGGCAAATAAAAGGGAATGTTGGGTTAGGGTTTTCAATATATAATGCAGCAATATGCGCCTGCAGGTGGTTAACAGCAATGAGCGGTATGTTCAACCCTAAAGCCAAACTTTTAGCAAAACTAACCCCTACCATTAAAGACCCTAAAAGTCCTGGCCCCTGTGTAAAAGCGATTGCGTCAAGCTCACTTTGATCTATTCCAGACTGATTTATTGCCTCATTAAAAACACGTACAATATTCTTTTCGTGATTTCGACTGGCTAATTCAGGAACTACCCCACCATATTTAGCATGAATTTCTTGATTTGCCGTAACATTGGCAAGAATTTTGTCTTCCTTAAGTACAGCAATTGATGTATCGTCACAGGAAGTTTCTATGGCCAATACACATGGTTTATTTTTGTTAATTGTCAATGTTAGATTAATTGTTGCTAAACCTTAAATTTGGAGTTCTGAAAGTGTTTTCAAAAATAGCGAAAAAAATGAGTCTCGTAGCAATATGCTTACTCGTGCTAATTGGTCTTTTCTATACTGCTATACGAAGCCATACTTTCCAAAACAAAGTTGTTCAAGTAGCTATTTCCCCGCTAGCTGCAGATATGAACACAAAAATTACCATTGGGAAAGTTAAAGTAGGTTGGTGGAAAAAGATTAGTTTACACAACGTTTTAATCTATGATCAGCAGGGTGATACACTGATTCATGCAGGCAAAGTATCAGTAAACTATAAAAAATTTAATCCAGAAAAACGCATTATTGAGCTAAGTAAGATTGATTTAGAGAATGCAAACGTGCACTTCGAAAAACATCCTGACCAGGAGTTATTCAATTTCAATTTCTTTATTAAATATTTACAACCCGCGAATAGAGACACCACGAAACCTCCAAAAATTTGGACCATTTCATCGGATAAAATAAACATTAAAAACGCTGCTTTTCGATATCGGAACTCAGAAAAGGCACCGCCAAAAGATCGAAGGTTTGATGAAAACTATTTCGAATTTGGCCAAATAAATGGAGAGATTAGCTCATTTACAATTGTAAATGACTCCCTCAGCTTCCGGATAAAATCATTACATACGATAGAAAAAAGTGGATTAGAGGTAACCAACTTAACTGCAGATACTCGAATACACAGAAATAGTATTGCTTTTTTCAATATGCTATTGAAGACCCCAAACAGCACGTTGGGCAACCAACTCGAAATGAATTATAGCGGCTATCCAAGCTTAAGTGACTTTATTGATGCTGTTGACATAAAGGCAAATTTGATCAATTCAAATGTGAGCTTAAAGGATATAGCCTACTTTTATGAACCTATTTGGGGTCAAAATAAGAGTTTCATAGTATCGGGTAAATCAGACGGTCCCATTAGCCGACTCGACATCAATGATATTATTCTAAATCATGGTAAACACACCAATCTTACGGGTAGTATTGATTTTTCTGGTCTACCTGATATTCAAAACACGTTGATTGATTGTAATATCAGCGGTTTTCAAAGTGAGATAACTGAACTATCGCAATTATTCGGACTCAACAGTGTAAATACAGAAATTGCGTCTATCGGGAAAATTGAGTTTAAAGGTAATCTAATTGGGTTTACACATGATTTTGTTTCAAGGGGAAATTGGAACACAAATCTGGGTGTTGCATACACAGACTTAAAATTTAAATATACAAATAAAGAAAGTATACTTGATGCGAGCTACATTGGGAAGTTGAAAACCACGGGCTTTAACTTAAAAACGCTGGCTCCTGGTGCTGGGCTAGGCACATTTGCTGGAGAAATTGATGCGGACGGTACGGGTCTGCGCTTTATGAGTATGAATGCCACGGTAAAATCGAACATTGATCGATTTGAATTCTCAGGTAAAACAATATCAAATGCAATTGTGGATGGTCAATTTAAAAAGGGTGTTTTTGAAGGCCATTCTAGTGTTAAAGACAATAATTTAGATATGTCCTTCACTGGGAAAATTGATTTCAATACCAGTGAACCAGTCATTGATGTAGATGCAGATATTAACAAAGCTAACTTAGCCTACTTTGGTCTAGATACGGGTCAAAGTACTGTTTCGGGTAAAATTAATTCCGATCTAAAAGGAAATTCTATTGATAATTTAGTGGGCCATTTGGATATCAGTCAGCTTGTAATTAATAAATCAGGTAAAACATATCTCATCGAGAATACCCAACTTGTGGCAGAGAAGGAGTCCAATTATCGAAATATCACATTACACTCTGATGTGGCAGATGTTAGCATTATTGGTGATTTTTCAATTGGAAGATTGCCCCTGTCTATCAATAATTTTTTGTGGAATCTTTCGCCAGATTATTTTAAATACCAAAACCTCAAAACCAACCAGGTAATGGACTTTGAAATAAAAATAAAGAAACCCGAATTACTGCTTAGTTATTTACCCAATGATATTGTTTTCTCGCCCATCCAATTAAGTGGAAAATATAATTCAGATTTGAATACGCTCAATGCTAGTTTGAAGGCTAACTTTATTGAATTATATCGCTATAGAATTAATTCTTTGAATCTAAGTTTAGATAAACCTTTGAATCAGCCTCTATTCCTTAAATTGAGTTCTTTAGCAAACAGTTATGATTCAATTGCATTGGGTGATAAATTAGCCATTGAAGCCAACTTACTCGACAATTTAATGAAGTTTAGACTGAAAGCAACTTCAGAAGAACTCAAATTCAATTCATCCATCAATGGCAACTTAAGTTTTGCTAAAGATACCTTAACGTTAAATTTTCTTTCAAGTGGTTTTAATACCCACGGTAGAAATTGGGTAATCAATGAAAATGGCACTATAAAATATCACACAAAATTTTTAGATTTAACCAACTTAGTGATTGAAAATGCCACCCAAAGACTAACCTTCAATGGGCGTGTGAGTAAAAACATTCAGGATAAGATGAACATTGCCTTCAATAACTTTGAACCGGGCAAATTATTGTATGCCCTTAATATATTAACGAATGATACCCTTAGCGGTATAGCAAATGGCAATGTGCTGGTAAGCAACTTGTACAGAACACCTTTACTTGAAGGTGATTTCACTTTCAAAGGGGCAAAATGGAATCAAGACACCTTAGGAGATATTGCTGTAAATGCCAGAAACGAAGGGAGAGAAATTTTAAATCTCGCTGGTACGGAAATTACTTCTGGTCCACTTACTGGTGTCAAAATAAATGGCACCATAGATATCAATCCGAACCATGAGAACTACAATATTGGCTTTGAGCTTCCTAAGTCTAGCATTAAACTAACCTCCTATTTTCTTAAAGGCATTTTGAGTGATATTGATGGTTTTGCCGAAGGGAAAAACCTTAAATTGAAGGGTAAATTTAATAAACCTGAAATCAGTGGTAGAGTAACTTTAGAAGACATTGCCTTTAAAGTAGATTATCTAAATACTACTTATCTCGTTAGAAAAGCTTCTATAGATTTACTCAAGAACAGTGTGGATTTACAACCTGCCCGCATATATGACCAAAATAACCAGAGTGGTCTTATTACGGGTAACATCAAACACTCCTATTTTGACAAATGGAAATTTAACATCCATATTGATGATATAAATAATATGCAATTGCTAAATACCAATCAAATGCAAAATGACTTATTCTATGGTAAAGGCTATGGAAGTGGGAATGCTTCCTTCACGGGCCCACTTGAAGGTATTGACATCTACTTAAAGGTAAAAACAGAAAAAGGGACAAAGGTCACATTACCCTTAGAAGATGAGGAAGCACAAACTTCCTTAAGCTATGTTAAGTTTAAAAAAGAAGAAAACCTTTCCGAACGCAGAGCTAAAAAGGCCTTTTCCAATATAAATTCAATTATTGTTGACCTGGAAGCAACTAAAGACGCGGTTGCCGAAATGGTTTTTGACAGTAAAGTGGGCGATGTTCTAACAGGATCCGGTAACGGTATTTTAAAATTTGAAGTGAACAAATCTGCCGATTTTTTCATGTATGGAACTTTAACTGTTGAAGAAGGAAAATACCTTTTCACCGCATTCAACTTTGTAAACAAGCCTTTTGATATTGCAAAAGGAGGTACTATCTTTTGGGATGGAGATCCATTTAATGCAAAAATTAACTTAACTGCAATTTATAAGCAAAAGGCCAGTCTGGCACCTTTAGTTGATCCAAGTCAATATGGTACTGAAGCAGATTACAAACGTGCAACGGATCGGTTAAAAACGCCTGTAGATGTGTATAGTAAGATATACCTATCGGGATTGTTATTTACGCCAAAAATTGAGTTTGATATTGCGTTTCCAAATTTAAATAATAGCGGGGGATCTTCGGTTGAAGTAACACAACTAAAGAATAAATTTATTAGTGATCCACAAGAATTAAATAAACAATTTCTAAGTCTATTGGTATTCAATAAGTTCTTGCCTATCAGTTTTGATGGAATTGGATTAGTTGCATCTGCTCCAGGTCAAAGCGCTAGTGAAATGTTAAGTGCACAACTTAACAATTGGTTTAGTGACCTTGGTGTGGGCTTAATAGATAACATTTCCTTTGACCTTGGAAAAGACACAGCCGATCAACGGGAACTTGTGGTTAGAGCTGAAAAGAGTTTCTTTAATGAAAGGTTAACGCTTAAAGGAGCATATGGGAATAAGGTGGGGTCCAATGCTACCAATGTTAGTTTAGAGTATAATATTACCCGAGATGGTAACCTTAAACTAAGGACAAACTTTACTCCATTTTACTACTCTACCTTATTCTCTAATACCAACCAGCAAGGACTGGGTTCGGTCAAAAGAGGTACGGTAGGTGTATTTTTTAGGAGGGAGTTTGAAACTATATTTAAGAAAAAGTAATATGCATCAATATATTCCTGGGAAAATTGTGAACATTATTAACCAAACACCAAGGGTGAAACGATTCTTTTGGCAACCAGACGATATTGCAAAATATTATTCCTTTGTGCCTGGTCAATTCGCTATAATTCATTTTCCCGATTTGCCCGGAACAATGCCTTATCGTAGCTATAGCATAGCGGGAATTGCGCGTAATACAATTGAATTCTGTATTTCTTTAAAAGAAGAAGGAGAAGCCACAGCCCTTCTGTGGAATATGAACATTGGTGATGCCTTAGAAATTACAGAGGCTAAGGGTGATTTTATCCTTAAAAAACCTATTGAGCAAAAAGTTTGTTTTATCGCTACAGGAACGGGCATTGCACCTTTTATACCTATGATTAATCATATAATCGCCAATTATCCAGAAGTCATAATCGATTTAATTTACGGTAATCGGATTCAAGAAGATATTCTATATCATGCGCATTGGAAGAACCTAGCGAAAAACAAAAAGCAATTTAACTATTTCCCTGTTTTAAGTAGAGAAAGCTGGAACGGACTTATAGGACATGTGCATCAGGTATATCTTAAACGCTATCATAACGGACCAAATGCGCACTTTTATATTTGCGGTTGGAAAGAAATGATCTCAGAAACGCGTAAAAATCTAAAAACATTAGGCTATAATCGCAAACAGTATTTTATTGAATCCTATAACTAATGCTATCGCGACTAAAAGAGCCTTGCAGTTACAGCAGATCTTGCCAGTACATATGTAATAGACTGGGGAGATGGAAATTCAAGCAGTCATGCAAATGCAGGAACTTTTAAACACTCTTACCTTACCAGCGGAACTAAGCAGATTATAACAACTGGCAAAGGGCCAGGGGGTTGCCCAACAAAAGACACTTTTAGCTTAAATGTAAAACCCGGTGCATTAGCAGGTTTTACATTAGATAAAACCTACTCTTGTGCACCTGCGACTTTTAACATAACTGATAATTCTAAATATTCTACGGATTACTGGTGGTACATTAATGACAGTCTCGTGAGCACATCCAGTACTTACAATACTTACGTAGAAACCCAAGATAGTACATTGATAACAATCAAGCTTAAAACAAAAAATGCTGGGTTCTGCTATCCAGATAGTATTTCAAAAACTATTTTCACACCCAATAAACCTATTGCCTCATTCAGTTTATCAGACACTTCAAACTGTGCCCCTTTTGAAACTAACATTACTAATACCTCTCAAGGAGCCGTTAGCTACAATTGGAATCTTGGCAACACCAACTCTAGTAGCCTGTTTGAGCCAACCGCGTTGTACCAAGCCTCATTAGTTAAAGATACTCAATATAACATTTCGTTGATCACTACCAACTGGGCAAACTGCAAAGATACTGTTGACTTAGATGTTACCGTGTATCCTAAACCAAGTGTTCAGTTTACAAATGCATCTACAAATAGTACAAGTCAAAAATGGAATTTTGGTGAAGGTTCAACCTCAACAGTTAAAAACCCAAACTTTACTTATACTAATAACACACCCGCTTCAAAAAGTTACTTAGTAACTCTAGAGACTTTTGCAAGTGCTGGCTGTAATGCTATCGATACAACAACCGTTACAGTTTTCCCAAAACCATTCTTTTCAGTTCAAGCTACCAGAACAAACATTTGCGATAGTGGTAATTTCGGATTCATTTCTAATGGAAGTAGCATCAATACAATCAATTGGGAATTTAATGATGGAAGCCCAAGCCAAACGAGCGCACAATCTGCTCAGCCCTTTACACATTACTTCCCTCAATCTACATATACAGACACTTCTTTCAACGTTAAGATAACCGCTATCAGCTCGAAAGGTTGTAGTGATAGCCTCTTTAAAACTGTTGCATTAAATGCAAAGGTAATTGCTGATTTTGACCAAACACCTAACAGTGCATGTGTACCAGCTGCAGCAGATTTTACAAATAAATCCAGAAACGCAACTAATTATGTATGGGAATTTGGAGATGGTGGTGGGTCAGGAGATAAAAACCCAAGTTATATTTATAATAAGCCTGGGACATATTCGGTTAAATTAACCGCTTTCGATGTAAATGGATGCAGATCAATCAAGTATGGTAATAATAACTTTGTTGCCAGAGAGACGCCAATTGCTGAATTTGTTATGAACCCTGGGCAATTAAAACTTCCCGATGCAAAAGCAACTTTCAACAACTTATCTATATACAGTGCTCCAACTCAATTTGAATGGGACTTTGGAGACGGAACACCAACAAGTCCAGCTATTAATCCTGTTCACGTTTATGCAGACACAGGAGCCTTTAAGGTAAGACTTTTGGCCAAAAACAACAGCTGTCAAGATGTAATAATAAAACAAATTATAGTTGACCCAAGCTTACCAATAGCAAACTTTGATCCAGGTGGAGCCGTTGGATGCGCGCCCCTTGGAGTGCAGTTTAATGAGAAAACACAATATGCTGAGAAATTTACATGGCATTTCGGAGATGGAAACAGTTCCAAACAAGCAAATCCTTTTCATGTATATCAAAATGAGGGCTTTTACACGGTAACTTTAATCGTAGAAGGTCCAGGAGGGTCAAGTAAAATTGTGAAAAGTAATATTATCGAAGTTAAAAAAACACCGCGAGTTTACTTCTATGCAACACCAGATACTGCTCACTTGCCTAATGCACGATTTGACATGGACAACCAAAGTATTAATGCAAATACCTACTCATGGGAGTTAAACAAATCTGACAATCAACAATTGGTTGGAACATCAACACTCAAAAATCCTTCATTCATTATCAATGAAGTTGGAAATTACGATGTAACCTTAATGGCAACAAACACAAACCTATGCCATGACTCTTTAACTAAACCACTATTATTAATAGTGCTTGAACAAGGACATATTTATGTGCCAACAGGATTCACCCCCAACCGTGACAATATCAATGATGTATTCAAACCCGTAATGCTAGGTGTTAATGAAACCGACTATACCTTTAGAATATTTGACCGTTGGGGAGAAAAGATTTTCGAAACTCGCGATAAAAAAGCAGGTTGGGATGGCACCATTAGACAAGATAAAGTTGCAGAAAACGTATTTGTATGGACCATATCAGGAAAATTTGCTGATGGAACATACTTCAACAAAAAAGGAACAGTGACCTTACTGAGATAATAACAACAATCTCATATAATGCAAGCCCATATTTGGGAAAAGCCTGTGTCCCCTCACGGGCTTTTGCATGTTCTATTGAATTTCTCTTTTTTCATAAACCAAGGATTGATTCAGAGGAATCATGATAAGTACTTTGGTTCCTGATTCGCTCTTACTATTCATTAAATCAGAAGTCATGGCACTTATTCTTTCCTGACAAGTACTGTTCAAGAGCTTTATTCTTTTTTCAATTGCCTTGGTTGAGAATGAACAATGTTCTTGTGCTTTATTGTGTTGAGTGCTTAATCTTCCAACACCATTATCCTCAATGCGCACGGAAATAAATGATCCTGTAATCTTAAAATGAATGGTAAGGTTCTTCATCCCTGCTTTGTTTATTAAGCCATGTTTAATCGCATTCTCCACAAATGGTTGAATAAGCATAGGAGGCAAACTAATCCTTTCTTTGTCTTCATTACTGATGTCTATAATGATACGATAAATAAAATCTGATTTAAATCGTAACTTTTCTAAATCAAGATAGTCTTCCAAAATTCGTATTTCTTGGGTAAGTGGAATCTGATCCACCTCACTATGCTCTAAAATCGATCGAAGGATATTGCCAAATTTACCAATGTATATGTTGGTTTCTTTAAATTTTTCTTCTAGAACTAAATGATAAATCGAGTAGATACAATTAAAAATAAAATGAGGATTCATCTGTGATTTAATGCTAGATAATTGCGATTGAACCAACTGCAATTGAAGTTCTGTTCTTTTGCGTGCGCTTCTTATCAATAATTTATGCATCACATAACCGGAAGCAATTATTGTTAAAAGTATAATTAAAGTTAGCACTTGTTTGCTTGTTAAGCCTTTGTTTGGTTACAAAGCTTAACCGCATATGATTTTTCGCAAAATGCATTTTGTGAAGAGCTAATTCCGTTTGGTAAACGACCTCTAAAATGGATAAATCAAGTCTTCTTGCATCTTTATAGACCTAAAATAAAACCTGGGCATAGAATTAAACGAAATCCAGTACTTTTGCCGTTCATGTTTGCAACCATTACAAACTTTAGTCAGAAATATGGAAAATATGACATCTATGATTTCATTTTTTGCTGCTTTTTGGCTCTGGGTTTTGTTTTCTATCAAGAAAGAACCACATACTTAGATAATGCTTATCTATTATTTAACATGTTGGACTCCTCCTCTTTTAGAATCGAGCATTATAGATATGCGGCTATCATCCCTCAGATACCTGCGATCATAGGTATAAAATTAGGATTAGACATCCAATTTATTGCCGTACTTCTCAGTTTTGGATACCTACTCTTTCATTTCATCGTATATTGGATTGTAAAGCATAAACTGGGACAAAGAGCCCTTGGAATTGTATACCTTGCCTGCTTGCTGCTAGCCATGCACGAATCATTTTTTGATATGGTTACTGAAACGAAACTCGCATTAGGCATGGGTGTTTTGTATGCAGGTATTCTACTTACGGATTCCTTAAGTAATTCAAAAAAACTCGTATTTACCCTACTCGTATTTAGTTTGGGGGTATTTAGCCACCCTGTATTTATTCTCTATTTTGGGGTAGTATTGATGTTTTACTGGATGTTTAAGAAACAAGTGTTTTGGCAACATTTTGTGGCCATTGGGATTCTCTATTTCATCAAAAGTTCTTTCTTCGGCAGCTCATCTTATGAAACGGAGTTTTACAAATCTTTGGGCAATTGGACCGTGTTTAGCAGTTCTTTCCTACATCAATATATGATTGGGCATATCGGTAAGTACTATAAATTAATCATTATTCTCACTTACCTTGTTTCAACCTATTTATACCGCCAAAACTTGCGAAAGGAACTGGGTATTTACCTACTAAGTATAGTGGGTGTTTATTTCATTCTCTCTATTCTGAATGCACAAGGTGAAAGCCATATGATGATGCAAAAGACCTTGTATATTTTGAGTTTCACCTGCCTTTATCCAATGGTCTTTGTTTATGATCAATGGATGAATAAATTGTTCTTAAATGTTCTAATTCCTTTGGTGCTTTTTGCTAGCTTTTATACCATTAACCATGCAAGTGAAAAGTATACTACCCGAAATGAACGTTTAGTGTCTCAACTTGATGCTTTATCATACAATGGAGATAAATTATATATTAAAGAATCTCAAATAGATCCATCCAGTATGCTCGGTTCTTGGGCTTTGCCCTATGAAAGCGCTATTCTATCAAGATGGCATTTGGATAAAAGCATTACACTCAGCAAATTGAAATCGGGAAACACAGGGACACCTGATCAAAAAGACTTTATTCATGTTTTTGACCTTCCCAAACCTGTAAATCAAATGAACCGCACCTATTTCCAATTTGCGGATTCAACAACATACTTTCCAATTGATAGTACGTTTATTCTTAATTAAAATTTACTTCTGCGCTGTCGCCTAGATTTAAGCTTTGTTTGAACCCTTTTAAACTTGCATCATTCCCAATTAATGAATCTTGCAGTACCACATAATCAATATGTGAATTAGGTCCAATGATACTATCTGTAAGAATTGAATGTTCAACAATTGAACCTTCTCCAATCGAAACATGTGGGCCAATTATACTATTACTAATCTTAGCTGTTTGAGCAATGAATACCGGCTCAACAATAATTGAGTTGATGATATTCTTTTTGTTCTTTTCCTTTACGTATTGGTTGTGCTGCAATAGTGTACGATTGGTTTCAAGTATGATGTCTTTCTTTCCGCAATCGAACCAATTATCCACTTCAATATAATGAAATGTATCCCCCTGTTCAATCATTGCCATTAAGGCATCTGTAAGGTGAAATTCATTCTTCGTTTTAATGTCATTCTCAATAATATGTCCCAAGCACTTATGAAACAATCGCGTGTTTTTTATGAAATTAACCCCAACCAAGGCCAAGTTTGATTTTGGCATGGTAGGCTTTTCGACCATTTTCACAACGTGATTATCCTTGGCGATCTCAGCAACACCAAATTCACGCGGATCATCTACCTTCATCACAGCTACAGAATTGTGCTCTCCGGATAACATTAATCCCAAGTCCATTTCTACTATAGTATCTCCAAAAACAATCAATAAATTATCTTCATCTGACCAATGTTCTTTGGTAAGCCAAATGGCATGACCTACCCCTTTCCCGATGGTTTGAATAACGAATTCTGCGTTTATATCCGGATAGTTTTGAGTCACGAATTCTTCAATTTTGTCACCCAAATATCCAATTACAAAAACGAAATCATTTACACCTGCATCCGTTATTTTGTCCATAATATGACCCAATATAGGTTGACCAGCAACCGGTATCAATGATTTTGGGACAGTATGGGTATGGGGTCTTAAACGGGTACCAATTCCTGCAACTGGTATAATTGCCTTTGTAGTTGCTGTGCTCATTATCCTACAAAGGTAAGTGTTTGTTTATTGCCTTTTAAAGTGATTATGTTAAGAAATAGCGATATTTGCTGCCAATGAAACAGATTTTGTTCAGTTTGTTTGGATTTCTTTTCTCACTGCATCTTGTTGGACAACTCGAAAACCAAATATTTCAAGACTCTTCTTTTTACAGCATTCATAAAAAAAATAGACTCGGTCTAGAATTCAGCCCCTTTTTTAGAAATAATGAATACTTTGAAGCAAGCCAAGATGGACAAACATATATCGGGTATCAGCTTCAAGGCTTAGCTTTCGTAAAAATATCTGAAAAGGCCGAGCTCCATTTAGGTGCTTTAGCTACCCAAAACTACGGTTCACATAACGGGTTTTCCAAGGTTAATCCAATTGCTTCTCTCCAATATCATCATAAAAGCGCTACGTTTATTGCAGGCACTTTGAAAGGTGCTTCCCATCATCAACTTATTGAACCTTTATATCAGATCGAACGGAATTACACCGACCGGAATGAAAATGGATTTCAATATATAAATCAAGGTGAAAATTATTTCATGGATGCATGGATAGATTGGGAAGAAAATACCAATAGAGATATTGCCCGATTAGAAAGTTTCACTGTTGGACTTAACCTCAACCATCGTTATCAATTATCTAACAAGACCCTTCCAGCCGATCAAGGATCAAGAACCTCCAATTTATCCCCAAATATTCAATTACTTTATAAGCATAGTGGACCAAGCAATGGCGCAAGTTCTTTGCCATTAAGAACCGTAGTCAATTCTGCAATTGGAATGGAATATCGTTTTACTGTAAATAATTTACTTAAGTGGAAAGTTTCTAGTTATTTATTGGACTATAGAGATCTGAGCATTTCTCCCAGTTTAAGTTTTTTAGATGGTTTCGGGCATTATCACAACGTTCAATTCAGCCCAAATAAAAAATGGGATTTTATGCTGAATTATTGGGAAGGAACAGAATGGCAATCATCCATTGGAGGTGCAATCTATCAAGCCGTTAATCCTTTTGACCGCAGGTTTCCAACACGGAAAAAGTCATTGCTTTTTGCCCGAGTCCACTATCACCAAATGTTAAATGAAAAGTTAATGATTGATATTCGCTTTGACCCTTATTATGATTTGAATTTAAATGTATTGGAGCCAAGCTATTCCCTTCATTTACGATACATCGGTTTATTTTTGTAGCTTAAAAAAACTTAAGCACTCTACCCGCACCCGTTTCTGTTTTATCAAACTTCCTTATGGGGTCTTGCATATAAAAGATGTTCCCTTTACCAAAAACCTTTAAGCCATACAGTTGCTCAGCCCGAACAAAGCTATTTGCTAAACTAAATTGAAACAAGTATGCATCGCTTGCCAAGAAGTCTTTCCCGTCAAATACCGCTGTTTCCTCTATCGTGCCACTGAGAATGCCGCATGAGCCTTTCAACGTCAATCCACCGGAGTTAGAACACCTGAATGTAGCCCATTCTGATTTTAAAATAAGGTTAATGCTATTGGTTCCTGAATGAATAAAATCTAAGGTATCTCCATAAAATGTGTCTCGATTAAAGATGGTTCCGTCTCCGTCTAATTTTAACACATCCATTTTACCACAATGCAATCGCACTTGAATGCGTTTTCCCAGCTTTCTGACCCAATTAAATCTATTTTCATTTTTTAGAATTAATTCCCCTTCCATAACCTCCGCTGATATTTTATCGACCACGTTTTCACCGTAACTGATTTCAATGCGGTTTTGACTATCCTGAATCAATTCGACATCAAACTCGTCTTGAATAAATACCCGATTAAAAGTTTGCAGCTTCTTCTCTATTGTAACTACCTTGCCAAAACTGCTCAAAAAGTCAGGAGCACTTTCTTTATTGCAAGCCATGCTTAGTAAGAAAATGAATGATATGACTATACGGCTTTTCATCTTATAGTTTCCAAGGACTTACCGTTAGCCCCCACTGAAAATAATCGGCAACCGATAAATGCGTTTTAAGCTTTACAAAAGCACTTAAGTTGCGGGTTATATCATAATCTAAGCCTAGCACAAAATAATGCATTCGCTTGATTTTTTTGGGTCGAAAGGTGTACACTCCAACGTCTGCGGTTAAACTCATTCGTCCTACATACCATTCGTACCCAACACGAATGCCATGCTCTAATACCTCTTTTGGCTTGTACCCACCATCTTCATTAGAAAACTTTAGGTAGGGGTAACTTGGGTCAAAAAAGAAATCTGTTCCAATCCGATATAGATGTCCTAGTTTTCTTTGAATTTTATATTCAGCCCCTACCATAAATATGTGAATGCGCTTTGGGTCATCTATCGCTACTTCTCGTTTTGAATATCCAAGTACTAAAGCTAAGCCATGACCTGGACCATTGCTTGACCCCACTTCAAAATTTTGCATCTCATCTTTTTTTGAAGTAGGTATGTAGGTTAACCCAATATTCAAATGGGGCATATTGATCCCTAAATTGGGTTTTTTAAAATTACCATTTGAAAAATGAGTAAGACCCAAGCCAGTGGCCAATTGCATATATTCATTTAGTTTAAAATATTTAGAATACTCCAGTTGCATAGCACCATTGAGGTGTGTTCCAATTGCCTTATTCAGTGTATTATCAGGGAATTTAAAAGGCTTAGTGATATAACCAATTCCAGCTCCAAATCGCATTCGCAATGGATATTTTGCCTTTGGAGTTAGATTGGCTTCGGCATTATAAAAAACCGCTATTACAGACCCATTAATCTTAGGCGCACCCAAGTTCATATACATCGCATTCAAACCAACCTTCATCTGATTAAAAGGCTTGTTCTTATGTTTTAATGTGTGGAATTTATTTACTTCAATTCCAAAAACATGGGCCTCCATATTCTGCATTTCAGGGTGGTGGCTTATTAAAAAGCCCGAAAGCAACTTAGCATCATACCCTTTTTGCGCGTTCACTATTTGCCCATAAAAGCAAATAACAATAACGAAAAAAACACGCCCTAGCATCTTACAAATTAATCACATTTTAAACGCATTTATGTGTTTCTAACCCTAATAAAAACTTTATTATTGTCATAATGTTCCAGTTCCAACTCTTAACATCAGAGGACATCCATGAGATCATCCCTTTGGTTAAGCTGATAAACAAAAGCTGCACCGATGAACTTTTATTTCAACGGTTTGAAGAAATGTTCATGCAGAATTATGAATGTGTAGGTGTTTTATCCAACGAAAAACTCATTGGTTGTTGCGGTTTATGGTTTCAAACGCGTCATTACTCGGGAAGATCGGTTGAACCAGACCATGTGGTTATTCTTCCTGAATACCGAAGTCAAGGATTGGGTAAAAAGCTCCTTGATTTTTGTCTTAAAAGAGCTATTGATAAAGGATTTGACGCCATGGAATTGAACTGCTATTTGGAAAACGAGCAAGGTCAAAAATTTTGGGAAGAATTGGGTTTTGTAAAACTTGGGTATCATTCTATTTTACCCCTTTCAAACAAGAAAACATAAAATGTAAGCGCTTTTTGTAGTTAGCCTTTCCACCAGATTTTAAAAATGAAAAAAAATGTGTTGTTTTGTTCCTAATGAAAAAAGATACAACCATATTTGGTTTAATAGACCAAGAGTTAGATAGACAGCAAAGAGGAGCTGAACTCATCGCTTCAGAAAACTTTGTAAGCCAGCAAGTGATGGATGCCATGGGTAGTGTGCTTACGAATAAGTATGCGGAAGGACTCCCACACAAACGCTATTATGGAGGTTGCGAAATAGTTGATCAGGTAGAGGATATTGCAATAGATCGTGTGAAACAACTATTTGGAGCAACCTGGGCAAATGTTCAACCTCATAGTGGGTCACAGGCAAATGCTGCAGTTATGTTAGGTGTATTAAAGCCGCATGATAAAATTCTTGGTTTTGACTTGGCACACGGTGGGCACTTAACCCATGGAAGTTCAGTTAATTTCTCAGGTAAAATTTACACGCCCAGCTTTTATGGGGTTGAAAAAGAAACGGGGCGAATAGATTTCAATAAAATTGAAGATATCGCACGAAAAGAAAGCCCAAAACTAATTATTGCGGGAGCTTCGTCCTACTCAAGAGATTGGGATTATAAAACCCTACGTGAGATCGCCGATAGAAATAATGCAATTTTATTGGCGGACATTTCACACCCATCTGGTCTTATCGCTGCTGGTCTTTTGAATAACCCATTGCCCCATTGTCATGTTATTACAAGTACAACCCATAAAACCTTGAGAGGTCCTCGTGGTGGAGTAATTATGATGGGCGAAGATTTTGAGAACCCAATGGGATATACTACCATGAAGGGGAGAGTTAAACGATTCAGTGAAGTAATGGATGGTGCAGTATTCCCTGGAACACAAGGAGGACCTTTAGAACATGTTATTGCCGCTAAAGCAGTTGCTTTTGGTGAAGCGCTGGATTCATCTTATGGTGCTTATTGCAAGCAGGTAGTTGCCAATGCACAAGCACTTGCTTCAGCAATGACCAATCTGGGGTATGAAATCATCAGTGGTGGTACAGATAATCATCTCATGTTAATTGATTTAAGACCTAAAGATGCTGAATTGACAGGCAAAACAGCGGAAAAAACATTAGAACATGTTGATATCACCATTAATAAGAACGCAGTGCCTTTTGAAACGCGTTCTCCTATGGTTACTTCTGGAATTCGGCTGGGAACACCTGCGCTTACAACTAGGGGTCTTAAAGAAGCCGAAATGGGGCTTATTGCTGGTCTCATTAACAAAGCTTTGGAAAACCGAGAGAACGAAGCAATTCTTAAGCAAGTAAAGTCAGAAGTTAATGAGCTAATGGCTCAGTTTCCTTTATACTAATCAAAACTAAGGCATAAAAAAACCCCGTTAAATTAAACTTAACGGGGTTTTTTAGTTTGTTATATTAATTCTATATCCCTCTAATCAAGGTAATGATACCGTACATCTCTTTAGGATCTTCTGTATTTCTTTCTTCCTTGTATTTCAGGTGATACCAGTAGGTACCTTCTGCAGACATTGGGCCGGTATTAAATAGCTTTCCATTCCAATCATTTTCAGAATTTTCACTTTCAAATACTTTCGTTCCATATCTGTTGTATATAGTTAATTCATACAACTCATGTCCTTCAATTGGAATGTCAAATACATCATTCAATCCATCCAAGTCACCATCTACACCTGGTGTAAAGGTATTGTAGGTTGTAACTTTGAATTTGAATGTATTGCATACTCTGTGTGTTACTGTATCCACACAACCATCAGGGCTTGTGGTTTCAAGAACTACCCAATAACATCCAAGTGAATCAAATGTCCATCTAAAATCCTTATCCGTACTTTGTGCTGGTGGACCACCTGTGATAGATAGAGCCTGCAGTGAATCAAAGGCTGGTTCTTTGAAATTATCAAACCACCATCGGTAAGTTTGTCCATTAAATGATCTATTTGTAAATACTTTATTAGGATCATTTAAATCGTCATTCCAATCAAATTGTGCTTCTACTGAATCAACAAATATGCGAATGGTATCTCTATATGGACAATGTGGCAATGGCAACAATGCATTGTACTGTGGCACAACTGTTGCTCTGAAAGGCTGTCCCGGAGGGCTTGCTTTCCAGTATGCATAAGTAATTGTACTGTCACCTGATGTTACCGAGTCGCCTCCTGCATTATCAATATCGAATATCCATTTGTATGCTACCCAAGCCGTATCATCTGGATTACGTGTTGTGTTTGAGAACACAATTGGTTGTCCAATACACACGATGGTATCATCAGCTATAATATTGGTACTATCCAATTGAACTACTTCAACCGTTATTAAGGCTTGTTGCCCGTTGGATGTATCAGGATAGATTGCAAAACAATATTTACCCTCCTCTGGAATACTATCAAACTGCGTCATGAATACATTATAAACACCAGGTGTGGTATACTGATGACAGAACGTATCATTCACGTCTTTTGAATCTTCCGTTACACCATCTCCGTAATCTATAATCCATCTTGCAGAACTAGTGGGGTTGATTGATTTATTTGCATAACAGATCTCATCGCCAGCACATATTTTCAATGTCAATGGTTCAAATACAGGAATTGGACCCGGTACGATAAGGATTCGTTCGAATGTATCTATGCAACCCATGACAGATGTTACAATTAGTTTAACCGTAAAGGTTCCATTTCGAGTATAATCATGCCCGAGCTTTGCGTCTCGATTCTGATTGTTCTTTCCTCCCAATGGTGAACCATCGCCCCAATCTACAACCCAATTAACAATTGAATCACATGGAGGATTTCCAGAAATAACACAACCATCTATTACGAAGGAACTATCCAATAGTTCAAGAATTGTTTTACACTGAGGTCTATTGTTACTGAAACCAAATTTAGCCTCAACATCCGTTACATAAATGTCTTGTTTCGTAGTATCCTTACAACCGTTACTATCTTCAGCAAGAATTCCTAATTTGTAAACACCAGCTGTTTTATAATAGATTGCAGAAGGCGTTCCAAGTAATTTACCATTTACTAGATTCTTATTTATGGTAATACCTGCACCCGGACCACTTGGTCTGTATCTGTTAAACCATGGCGGGTTATTTCCAAGACCTAAACCACCGTAATCGTTGTCAATTTCATATTCTTTCGCATCTCCTTCAGCCCAATCCCAACGCGTTGGCTTTTCTTTATTATTAATAATACGTGCAGGAATTCTCCAGTAATCAGTTATATCTGTAATTTCCCATGGTAACAAGGTAGACCAATACCAGTAATTCGCTAAAGCGTAAACTGGATTATCTCTACATAATACTGTATCAGAGAAAATTACTTCTTTACCAATACCTACTTTGATAGGAAGTGAGCTAATCTGCACACATCCATCAATTCTAGTTCTGGTTAAAACCAATGGAGAATGAATTCCTGAAACTTGATATTGATGATACCAAATGCTATTAATATTCGTATCTCTAGAAGAGAAACGTTTAATACCTGCTGGTGAAGTTTCCTCATACTCAAATGAAATGAAGTTAGAATACCCAGTTGTATCGATACATTTTCCACTTCCTCGAGGGCCAAAGAACTTAGCTATTTGGTCCGAAGGAATATCAAAATAATCAAATCCAAGTTGGTTAAATATTTCAATAATCAATGGTGTAATCTCTGGAGCAATGATTGTGTTCACTTTATAATCTATAACTAAACTCGTTAAGAACGTATCACGCTCAATCCGTGTTGCAGTATATTGCTGCCCTCTAGCTTGCTGTTTGATAGCATCCGCATTCACTTGACGTTCGATAACATTCCAACCAATTAATGAATTTGGATCCCGTAACCATTTCTCAATCGAGTCTTTTGGATAGGTTAGACGCAAATTAAAGTATAGTGAATCTGTTGCGTCAAAAACACGTGAAGGGGTCCATCCTCTAGAAACTGAATCTTTATATGCAGCATAAGGAGAAAGCCTTCCGCCTAAATCGCCTGTATCACTGATATACTTTTCGATTTCGTTAATACGATCAAGGAAATATTTTTTCATGCTTTGAGCCGTATCATATGACTTTTTAGTTTCTACGTGACGATTGCCATCACCCCAGGTGAAACTGAATATTTCCACATCAGGTTGAACTAAATTATTCATCTTGAAATAAATCGAATCCCATCTACAAGCCGCTTTATCGTTTTGTGCACGCGGCACTGGTCGTGTAATGGTGAAGGTTGCATCTGCAAATCTGAATTTTAGCATCCTGTGATAGAACACCGTATCATAGCAGGGCATTGTAGTAGTGATACCATTACCCACAACTGTTCCAACGGTTACCCAACCCGTCTTTCTATCTGTAAGATTGTTTGCTGTATATAAGTAAACAAAAGAGGTAGGGAAGGCTCCTTGAGGAACATAAGGCATCACAGGTAATGGTGGTGGTGGTGGTGCACTACCTGGGAATAATCCCCCAATCATAGGAACCCAGTTATTGATTCCACTTGCAGAGTCAAAATTAAACTCTAAATGATCCTGAGTGCAACCCGGTTTCGTGTTTTGTACATTAAATACAATACCATAAGGTGGTGAAGG
The DNA here is from genome assembly GCA_943788195.1 of uncultured Bacteroidia bacterium. Classification (GTDB taxonomy): domain Bacteria; phylum Bacteroidota; class Bacteroidia; order NS11-12g; family UBA955; genus CALSPH01. Next base: position 452,346 of record CALSPH010000001.1, on the reverse strand, counting down.
TGGAGCTAAACAACGTATACCACTCCATCTTACGCCCTTGGCACGCGGAGGTGTAAGTGCTAATGATAGATTTGAAACACTCTCGCATTTAAATGGATGACAAGTATCAAAATGCTTCAATTCTACGGTGAAACATCGCACTATTGTATTGTAGAATAACCTTCTATACAATGCAGCATCAACACTATCTGCAGGCTGAATTTGCCCATACTTTTCTACCTTCACCAATTCATGGTGACCTGGTATATAGAATGGGAAAGGAATGGTGTCTAAGGTTAGACTATCCTTCTTCGGCAATAGAATCTTTTTATTAACATAATCCAATGCAGGCACTATAAATGTATCCCCTTTAACAATCCATCGATAAAAACTATCATTTTGAATGTAGGTTCCGCCTTGCCCTATTTCATAGAAGCTGTCTTTTCCCATAAATGGGTGTATATATTTAATAATTGCGACACTATCATGATACCAAACATTTTTTCTAGAACATGCTTGGGTGGTCGAATTAAAGATACCGATTGACATGGGACGTATAACGTCATAAGCCATGATAGAATCCCAATTATGATACCAGTGTTTAGGAAGTGTATCCATGCTGTAGGAACAATTCTTGCCCACATTTATCCCTGCACGTGTATCTGTTGTACACTTCGGAGAATATGGATCTGCAAAGTCCCAAATCCGCACAATACATCTATTTCCTCTATTCACATCATACGCCTCTTGCATTGGGTAATCTGCAAAATGGTGCACCAATTCCCCATCATGGAAACGTTGATTTGGTGGCAAGTATCTTGTTCTCAAGAAAGTGTAAACACCTCCTGCTTCAGAGTAAATGTATAAGGTATCACCTGATGCGTTTAATAAACCGTGTTCTCCATCCAGCATTTTAAATGTATCTGTTCTAGACCACACATATGCGCTGTCATCATCAATCCAGTTTTCATCATTATGATAAAATGTACTTAAATTGGTGAATTGAACCGTGTCTTGAATTACACATTGGTATCTATGGTTTTGAGCAATTAAAATCCCATTAGGCGGATCTTCCATAACTGTAGATGGCCCAATTATTTGAATGGTATCCCTTACTACTATTGTACCGCAAATATTATGACTCATTGCTAATACAATTTCAAAGGGCCCTAACTTACCAAATTCATAGGAAGCTTCTGGATAATCTGCATTGTTGAAGTTACAACCACTGCACGTATTATCCATAAAATTATCTCCAAAATTCCACAGGAAACCTCCGGTTAATGATGCCCTTGGTGGGCCACCAGTTAAAGTGAAATTTAACTCAGAATCGTCCAAACAAGTTGAATCTCTGTCTGCAATAATTCTTGGATTAAGTACAAAGTTAGTTGCAGAAGCATTAAAGATAAATGTATCTGAACAACCTGATATGGTTTCTACATAAAGTTTGGTTATAAAATTACCGTTATCAGGTCCCGTTATTCTGTACCAATGATCTAAGGAACCTGGTGCTGCTGCCCATGAAGTAGAGTCCACTTCACCATCTCCAAAGAACCAGATAAAACGTTTCACATCTGATCGAGCAACAAAGGAATTATTTACAAATGTTGCTTTTACAGAATCGCAACCTCTTGGTGTAGTACTTGTAAAACTTAAACCTAGTCGAGCAATTACTTCTGCAACCTTAGCAAAATCCTTTTTAGCCGTACAACCATTGCAACTGGTTACCTCAACCGTCATATCATATGAGGTGGTTTGCGAGCCATTAATGGTAAACTTCTTACATATTTTGAATGAATCTCCCTTTGCTAAAGCTGGAATAGTCTTCAATTCACCATCCGTAAACACCATTTTATTCGGTCCACAAATACTGTCATCTGCTATAATCCAAAAGCAATACTCGTTGCCTGCAAAACATTGTGTTACTATAGGTTCTTTTACCACTCTAAATTTAGGTAACGGGTTAATAACAATCTGAAGACTTGCGGATGAGCTCACACCATTTCGAATTGCAGTTAACGTAACCGTATAGCTTCCAGCAGTGGAATAAGAAAATACTGGATTTTCTTTGTTCGAGGTGCTTGGTCCTGCATCTCCAAAACTCCAAGTGTAACTTGTGGCCCCGGGTGCATTCGCAAAAAACTGAATTGCTTCATCTTCACAACCATTCAGCGTTGAAGCCGATGGTGTAAGTGTTTGTCCAAAAGTAGCTAATCCTGCAAACATGAAGAATGCGGAAAGCAACCATTTACTTAGTGACTTATTCATAAAATTATTGTTTTTCAATTTTGATTTCGACAATTTACAAACATAGTTCATGTTGCCGAATTTTTCCTTATTTTGTAAGTAATACCTTGTCATATTCTTTTACCTCGTTAGTTGAATTTTTTAATTTATAGTTCACAAATACTACATACGTTCCATTTTCACATGGCAATTTAGTAATTTGATTGATCCCTTTCCAGTGTATTTTGGGATTATTGGTAGTAAAAATGGGCTTGCCATTTGGATCAGAAATTATCATTGTGAACGTCTCATAACCACTTATGGATATTTCGTAATCATCGTTCTTTCCATCGCCATTTGGCGTGATAACAGTTTGAATAAATTCAAATTGAGCTTTCTCGTTAGATTTAGTGGCTTCAAATGTATCCTTGCATCCATGTTTGTCTGTAGTAACCAAATACGGAACGGTTGCATAAAGAAGTGCATCATAGGCAAACCTACGATCACTGCTCAACGCATTGCCATTATATTCCCATACCGCAGCTCGTATACCTGATGTATTGGCTGAAAGTTGGTTTACTCCACTCCCTAAATCGGTTGATTGAATAGTAACTTTTGGGGCACTCATATTTATAAATGTATCTGCCACTTTCTTGCCTTGAATATATGCTTCAATGGCATACGGTTGCTTCTGCAGGAATTGATAGGTGATCTGTGCATTTGAGTTATTTAATTTTTCATGATTTACAAACCAATCAACTGATTTGGTTGTATTCAAGTGCATATTAAAACTGCTACCAGCACAAACATTTCCAATAATTGAAATAAAATGATCTATTTGACGGGCATACGTTGGAATTAATTTTTCGTTCAACTGTTGTTTGGTTGAAGAACCCTTTTTGTCAGACGGATTAGTTATGATATTTGCCTTAGAACTGGATTCTTCATAACTATCCAGTTTTGGTTTTGGAGTCCCAGCTGATACTGTTCTTTCGTCTATCTTGTTATCAGCGCCAATTGCAATGGTTTGTTCCTGTTCAATCTTATTTAAGGTCTCTTGCGAAGCACTTTCACTAAGGATTCCTTCTACCACAGTTACAGGGGATGTTTCAACGGCTGTGATTTCATCTTGGCTTTTTTCAGCATCTGATAAATAATAAACAGTGCTTGCTGCACCAATCGCTAATAATCCGCCAATAATCCATTTTGCGATGGCCAATTTGGCAGCACTGGCGCCTACGGATGAAGCACCTGCACTCACCGCCATAAATACACCGCTGGGTGCATTAACACTATGATTTTCTAGGCCTTGTTTAAAAAGCTCATCAAATTGCGATATTTTATTGTTCTTGTTGTTCAAGTTGTTCTATCATTACTTTTAGTGCGGCTCTTGCTTTAAATAACTGGGTTTTAGAAGTACTTTCACTAACATCTAGCATTTCCGCTATCTCTTGGTGTGCATATCCCTCTATTACAAATAGGTTAAAAACCGTTCGATACCCAACGGGTAGCTTTTGAACCAGTTTCATTAAATCATCCGAATTTAATGCTTGAATGACTCCTATTTCTTTAGAAGCGATATTTACTTCTTGCGCGTTCCTCGGTGTATTTCCACTTGAGATTTTTTCTATAATGCTCAATAGCGGAGTTTACAATGATTCTGCGTACCCAACCTTCAAAAGAACCTTTGAATTGAAACCTTTCTAAGTTTTTAAAAACCTTTATAAACCCTTCTTGCAAAATATCTTCGGCATCCTGCCTGCCAGACCCGTACCGTAAACAAACGGCAAACATCTTATTTGCATAGGTTTGATAAAGCTGCCTTTGGGCTTTCTGGTCTCCTTGCAAACATCGTTTTACTATATTTTGCTCTTTTGACTTTATGCCCATTCACTTGCATCATTTTCATCCCTTCTCAGGTTCAATTCACTGGTATAGTCGAGAGGTTGCATTGAAAGGTTGTCTGAACTGAAAAATATTACACTTTTTCTAACTCATATGGTTGGTTGAGCATTTTCCATGCTAGGCTAGAATAGTAGCCTGTGGCATCAATAGCCTCAATTATATCTGATTTTGTGATATTAGACATTACTCTTTTGAAAGCACAAGTTAGCATACCTTCTTTTTTGTTAATCACAAATGACACAAAGTGCGTATAAAAGTTCATCTGCAAGAGATCCTCATAAAAAAAGAGCAATTTATCATCGCTGGGCATTTTACTAATTGGGCAAACCACTTGAAATGTGACTGTATCATGTGCACCAGGATGATAGGTCCACTCGCTTGCAGGCTCTTCCCATACGTCTATATATAGTTCTAAATCTCCCCTATAAACCAGCCATTGGCCTTCATCCTCACATCTTGCATCTTCGGGTTTCACTCCTAAATGCTCAATGGCCTCTTCCATTAATGCGTATTGCTCTTTTAATTCCATTAAACTTTTGGACAAAATTAGGCAAGTATTGTTAGATTTGCACTCCCCTTAATGAGGATACAAAAATTAATAGGATATTATGAGTGTATTAGTAAATAAAGATTCAAAAATAATAGTTCAAGGGTTTACTGGAACCGAGGGTACGTTTCATGCTGAACAAATGATTTCATACGGGACGAATGTTGTAGGTGGTGTTACACCTGGAAAAGGTGGACAAACTCACTTAAATTGCCCTGTCTTTAATACAGTTGCCGAAGCAATTAAAAGTACTTCTGCTAATGTAAGTATCATATTTGTACCCCCTGCGTTTGCTGCTGACGCAATTATGGAAGCTGCAGATGCTGGTATTAAAGTTATCGTTTGCATCACAGAAGGAATTCCAGTAGCAGACATGGTAGTTGCTAAAGATTATCTTTCAGACAAAAAATGCACTTTAGTTGGACCAAATTGCCCAGGTATAATAACTCCAGATGAAGCAAAAGTGGGCATTATGCCTGGTTTCATTTTCAAAAAAGGTAATATTGGAGTAGTATCTAAATCTGGTACACTAACATACGAAGCTGCGGATCAAGTAGTGAAAAGTGGGTTGGGTATTTCTACCGCTATAGGAATTGGTGGAGATCCAATTATTGGCACATCAACCAAGCAAGCTGTAGAGTTATTGATGGATGACCCTGAGACAGAGGGAATCATTATGATTGGTGAAATTGGTGGCGGTATGGAAGCAGAAGCCGCTAGATGGTTAAAAGATAATATGCGCAAACCTGTAGTTGGTTTTATTGCTGGTCAAACAGCACCTGCAGGAAGAAGAATGGGACACGCTGGAGCAATAGTTGGCGGAGCAGAAGATACTGCTGCAGCTAAAATGAAAATCATGGAAGAATGTGGAATTCATGTGGTTGCATCCCCTGCACTCATTGGCGAAAAAATGGCTGAAGTGCTACAAACTAGGGCTTCAATTTAAAACACTCCGTTATGGAACATAAGGCAGGATTTATTGGAATAGTGGGCAAACCTAATGTTGGCAAGTCTACATTCAGCAATGCCTTTGTTGGTGAACGCCTAAGTATTATTACAGCAAAGGCCCAAACTACACGTCATCGTATCCTTGGGTTTATGAATGATGAAAACTATCAACTCATTATCTCTGACACTCCTGGTGTAATTAAACCATCCTATAAACTTCAAGAGAAGATGATGGATTTTGTGGGTGAAATATTTACAGACTCCGACTTGATTCTGGCAATGGTTTCTATGGACGATCCAGATTTACCCGATGATATTATCGAACAACTAAGGAAATCTGAAATCCCAGCCTATTTATTGATTAACAAATGTGATCTGTCTGATCAAGAAAAGATTATCCCAATTATTGCAAAATATCAAGCACTAGATATTTTTGAAAATGTCTTTGCCATATCGGCATTAAACGGTTTGGATCGTGAAAAACTCATCGAAGAGATTTTAGTTCATATTCCAGATCATCCGCCATTCTATCCAAAAGATCAACTTACAGATAAGCCAGAGCGTTTTTTCGTGGAAGAAATGATCCGTGAAGCCATCTTTGAGCAATTCAGACAAGAAATACCTTATGCAACCCAAGTAGAGGTGATTGAATTCAAAGAGGAGCCCAGAATCATCAAGATTGTGGCAACCATATTTGCCGAAAGACAATCGCAGAAAGGAATTTTGGTAGGACCCGGAGGCACTGGAATTAGAGGATTCGGTACAAGAGCACGTAAACAATGTGAGAACTTCTTTGGAAAAAAGATCTTTTTAGACCTGAAAGTGTCGGTTAAAAAGGATTGGAGAAAAGATGAAGTTCAACTCAAACGTTTTGGCTATAACAAAAAAAAATAAATGGGTAAAGTAGTAGCCATAGTAGGCAGACCTAATGTCGGCAAAAGCACCTTGTTTAATCGTTTGATTGGACAACGCAAGGCTATTGTTGATGATGTAAGTGGTGTTACAAGAGACCGGCATTATGGTAAAGCTGAATGGTTGACCCATCAATTTACGGTGATTGATACCGGAGGGTATGTACCAAAAAGCAACGATGTTTTCGAAAAGGAAATTCGAAACCAGGTCAAAATTGCTATGGAAGAAGCAGATGCCTTGATTTTTGTAGTTGATGTCACTGCCGATTTGATGCCGTTGGATGAAGAGTTCGCTAAAATTCTACGAAAAAGTAAAAAACCCGTATTGCTTGCCATTAATAAGGTGGATAGCCCACAGCGCCATGATGATATTTTCCCATTTTATGCCCTTGGATATGAAAAGCTTTTCCCAATTTCTGCAATAACAGGAAGTGGTTCCGGTGAACTTTTAGATGAATTGATTGCTTGTCTTCCTGAAGAAGAGGAAGAAGTTGAAAGCAACTTGCCAAAAATAGCCGTGATTGGCAGACCCAATGTGGGTAAAAGCTCTTTCATTAATGCACTACTAAATAATGATCGAAATATAGTTACCGATATTGCGGGAACAACACGTGATACGATTCACAGTGAATACAAGGCATTCGGTAAAAATTTAATTCTTATTGATACTGCAGGTATACGAAAGAAAGCCAAGGTAAATGAAGACATTGAATTCTATTCTGTAATGCGATCCGTTAAAGCCATTGAAAACTCAGATGTTTGTGTTTTAATGTTAGATGCTACCATGGGTATGCATGCCCAAGACATGGCTCTGTTCGGTCTTGCGAAAAAGAATAACAAAGGGATTCTAATCTTGGTAAACAAGTGGGATTTAATTGAAGATAAAGAAAACAATACGCACAAACAGGCCGAAGAAGTAATCTATGATTCCATTACGCCATTCACCGATGTGCCCATTACCTTTATAAGTGCTTTGACAAAACAGCGCATAAGTAAAGCTTTGGATGATGCACTTCTCGTATATGAAAATATGCAGCGCAAAATTCCAACCTCTGTATTAAATGATTTCATCCTTCCGCTTATCCAACAATATCCACCCCCTGCGAAAAAAAGCAAATATGTTCGAATAAAATATGCAACTCAATTGCCATCTCGTTCGGTCGCATTTGCGTTTTTCTGTAATTTACCACAGTATATCCCTGAATCATATGCCCGTTATCTAGAAAACAGGATTAGAGAAAAATTTAATTTCAATGGTGTGCCCATCAGTATTTACTTCCGAAAAAAATAAAGCCGTTATGACCCATTCTTTTAAATCCACACTCTTTATTTTTAGTTTCGTCCTACTTGGATGTTCTAGTAGTTCTAATACCGATGTTGATCAAACCACAAAAGATACTGAATTTGATTTAGAAGAGTTGGAGCGCAGTGATCAAGAAAAAGCCGATTCAGTAGAAAAGTACTGGAAAGATAAAATGAACAAAAACTAAAGGTCCTTAATGGTGGTGCTATACGTGAAATTCTTTTTCACATTTCCTTTTGCCAGCACATTCCGAATCGAGATTTGATACAAGTCTCCGTCCTTTGGAAAGTCATTCACTTCAAAAACTACTGTTGGGTTAGCGAAATTTGGCTTGAGAGGATAGCGTTTAATGGAGATAAGCTTCCCGTTTTTACGAACCGTAATGGTACAGTTTTTAAAACTAGCCTTGGCAAGTGAAAATGAAAAACGCTTGGTCGCCAGAAATTTTGGGTGAATTCCAGCAACCGGCCATGCGATGCCTCGTTCTTCATACTCGGCTAAATCTTTGTATACCTTCCTGAAATTGCTTTTTTGCCCAAAGACCTGAACCACCATAACTTTATCCGTTAGTCCATATCCCGGAAATGTCAGCGATGGGTTCAGCAACCACCTGCGATGACCTACAGAAATATTGGATGAACCTTCGTCTCTTAATAAGCCCAGAAGCGCTCTTCCTGCCGAGTACCCATACGATAAATTGGCCCGAGAAGCTGCTGAGGCAGCGCCAGGTGTATAGCATTTATATGTCTTAGGAATATTATGGGTAATTCTATTGTTTGCTGTCAGGCACCATGCTGCTTTTTGGCAATTTACACTCGATTCCTTATCAATATCTTGAACGGGCGATAAACCAGCAATCAAGCGTACAAAATTCAAGTTTTGCTTAAAAGAATAGAATTCCATGGTATCCAGTTCGCCTGCTGAACATCTCCCTTTAACTGGGGCTTCCTTATATTTAACCATCCTTGTGGTTAATATAGAAGAATCGAAATGATCTTTTTTCAATTGTCTATACCATTGGATTTGAAATTGCTTTACTTCTCCATCTGTACCATATTTATCGATATACCTAGATATGGAAAGTGCAATACCTTGATGCTCCTTACCCTTGATTAAATTCCTGATCTTGAGACGATCCTCGGTAATATTATCTTTTGTGGAACCTGCAAACAAAGCAAGCAATACAAAAATAAGCATATATGAAATAAATCGACCCACTACTATTCTAACGCAAAAAAGGAACCAAATTATATATTCGCATGGAATTAAACGAATAATAGTTGTTTTTAACAAATATTAACTCGAATTTACCTTCAAATTAAGAAATTTGCTAATTCATTGCATAGGATGAAAATAATTAGGCGCTTTATGAAAGTTACATTGATAAGTATTGTTGGGCTTGCCCTATTCCTTATTATTTTTACGGGATGCATGAATATGCGCAGAAGCACAAAAAAGTTTCAGGCTGAATTTAAAGAATCGGAAATTGAGGTAAATGTCGTTCATGACACTTTTGAGAACAGAACATTTCGCTATTTACATTATGAACGGAACCCTTCATTGCCGACATTGATTTTTGTGCATGGTGCTCCAGGTTCTGCCACATCATTTTCAGGCTATATTAAAGATACCAGCCTAAACCAACATTTTAACCTCATTGTTGTAGATCGTTTTGGTTATGGTTACTCCGATTATGGACATTACACCTCACTGAACAAACAAGCTGGTTTGCTGGCCGACTTAGCTTTGACTTTTGCCCAAAAAAGCAAAGTGTTTCTAATTGGGCACAGCTTTGGTGGACCCATAGTGGCAAGGTCAGCCATTCAGCTAGGGGATCAGATTGCTGGAAGTATCATGATAGCCCCAGCAATGGATCCAGAGAATGAAAAGTATTTCCCTGGAGGAAAGCTAGCCTACTGGAAGGCCACACGCTGGATTTTTTCTGGAGCATGGCGCGTAAGTGCATCCGAAAAATATCGTCATGCCGATGAGCTCAAAAGCATCGAAAACGATTGGAATAAATTATCTACTCCCTTGTATCACATTCATGGCACCGAGGACAAATTAGTTCCATATGTCAACTTAGCTTTTTCAACCGCTCATTTCCAAGATAGTATCCTAGAAACGTATTCTTGGAAGGAAAAGGGCCATTTAGTACCCTTTACCGAAAAGAAAACAACCATTAACCTCATTATTTCTTTTGTAAATAGGCATATTTAGTTTAAATAGGCCCATATGTTGATATTTAATTACAAAATGCGTGCTTAAAAGTGTATTTGTTTTTAATACTTTTATTTAAATGCGTATTATTGCACTCATTATGGGAGCAACACGTCAAAAAGCAATTGAAATAATCGGTCAAAGAGCCGCAGTTAATACGAATCTGAAGCCAAAAAAAATCTCAGATATTTTCGCAACCAATGTATTTGGTTTCAAGTTGATGAAGAAATACTTATCCAAGGATGCATACCTTAAACTGAAAGAAGCTGTTGCTGGAGATCATAAACTAGATCGAAAAACCGCAGATGAAATTGCTGATGGCATGATGGATTGGGCGATGGCTCGTGGAGTTACCCATTACACCCACTGGTTTCAACCACTTAGAGGTGGCAGTACTGCAGAAAAACACGATAGTTTTTTCGAACCCACGGGCTTTGGTAAAGGCATCGAAATATTTTCTGGAGCAAGTTTAGTTCAACAAGAGCCGGATGCATCGAGTTTCCCAAATGGTGGAATTAGAAATACATTTGAAGCACGTGGCTATACCGCTTGGGACCCTTCTTCGCCCGCATTTATTATTGAAAAAGCCAGCGGAAAAACCCTTTGTATACCTACCGTATTTGTTGCATACACCGGAGAAGCATTGGATTATAAAGTGCCACTACTTAAATCTGTAGATGCGATTAATGATGCGGCTGTTTCTGTTGCTCAATATTTTGATTCTGAAGTAAATAATTGCAATATATCATTGGGTGTAGAACAAGAATATTTCTTGGTAGATGAAGCGCTATTTAATAATCGCCAAGATCTTTTATTAACTGGTAGAACCCTTTTAGGAAAAGCACCTGCAAAAGGACAACAGTTGGATGACCATTATTTTGGTTCAATTCCTGAGCGAGTATATGATTATATGACTGCTTTTGAAACCGAAGCATTAAAACTTGGTATTCCGTTGAAAACCAGACACAATGAAGTGGCTCCTGGACAATATGAATGCGCTCCTATGTTTGAGGAAGTTAATTTAGCAGTGGATCACAATACCATGTTAATGGATTTAATGCGCAACGTGGCTGCACGTCACGGTCTTAAAGTATTAATGCATGAAAAACCATTTGATGGACTTAACGGCTCTGGAAAACATAATAACTGGAGTATAATCACCAACAAAGGGGTTAACGTATTGAAACCTGGAAATACCCCAGAACAAAACCTTCAGTTTTTAACTTTCTTTATCAATACCATCAAGGCAGTAAATGATCATGCCGATTTATTACGCGCAAGTATTGCATCAGTAGGTAACGATCACAGATTGGGAGCCAATGAAGCACCACCGGCAATTATTTCTGTGTTTATTGGAACCTTACTTGAAAAAGTATTGAAAGAGTTTGAAGAAGATAAAAAAGCACAGAGAGGAAGACCTAGTAAAAAGGAAATTGAAAAGTTGAGTATAGTAAACCTTCCTGAAATTCTTCTGGACAATACAGATAGAAACCGAACAAGTCCATTTGCATTTACGGGCAACAAGTTTGAATTTAGAGCCGTTGGTTCATCCGATAATTGCTCAAATCCAATGATTGTTTTGAATACTATCGTTGCAGATCAGTTGAATAAATTTAAAGCGACTGTAGATCGTAACTCGAAAGGGAGAAGAAAAACAGATGATGTAATTAAGGAAGTGTTGCGTTCTTACATGCCAGATGTAAATAAAGTAGTATTTGCTGGAAACGGTTACGGAGATGAATGGGTTATTGAAGCCAAAAAACGCGGATTAAATAATATTAAAAACGGATCCGAAGCGTTGAAAGCTTATCTTACTCCTAAATCAAAAAAGCTGTTTTCAGAAAACAATATTTTCACTGAAACCGAACTTGAAGCACGACTTGAGGTGCGGTATGAAGATTTTGTAAAGCAACTTCAAATTGAAGCACGTGTTTTAGGTGATATGGTTTTTACTCAAGTGGTTCCAGCTGCAGTAAGGTATCAAGAACTATTGAGTCGCAACGTAGCTCAATTAACCGCTGCTAGTATTAAAAAAGATAAACTTAGCACTCAAATAGCTTTAATTGAACGGGTGAGTGATTACATTAACCAAATGGTGCATGAAACTGAAGCAATGGTAGAAGAGCGTAAAAAAGCCAATAAGATTGCTGATATCAAGAAAAGAGCCATTGCTTATACCAATAAGGTAAAACCTTATTTTGAAAAAATAAGATACAACAGTGATAAACTAGAGCAATTGGTAAGTGATGATCTTTGGCCAATTCCTAAATACAGAGAAATGTTATTTGTGAAATAACTTAGATTAACTGTTTTACCCACCCCAATCTTCTCTGTCCAAACTGCGGTATTGGATGGCTTCTGCTAAATGCTCGATTTCTATGTTTACCATATTGGCTAAATCTGCTATGGTTCTAGAGACTTTTAATATGCGATCATAGGCCCTTGCCGAGAGATTCAAGCGTTCCATGGCATTTTTGAGCAATATTTGACCCGGTTTGCTAATCTGGCACACCTGCTTTACCTGGTTGTTAGGCATTTGGGCATTGCAATGGACATCATCCTGTTCTTCAAAGCGCTCAATTTGAATATCTCTCGCTTTTTCTACCCGTTCCCGCACTGCATCACTGGGTTCATTGTTCCTTTCCTGACTTGCCAACTCATCAAAACTCACGGGGGTCACTTCAATATGGATATCGATTCGGTCCAATAAGGGCCCGCTTATTCGAGAAAGATAACGCTGCACGGTACCAGGGGCACAAATGCATTCTTTCTCTGGGTGATTGAAATAACCACAAGGACAAGGATTCATTGAAGCCACCAGCATGAAACTACTGGGGTAATCCACAGTAAAATTAGCGCGGCTAATGGTTACTTTCCGTTCTTCCAAGGGTTGGCGCATCACCTCAAGTACAGTTCGCTGAAACTCGGGCAATTCATCCAAAAAGAGTACTCCATTGTTGGCCAAAGATATCTCCCCGGGTTGTGGAATTTTACCTCCACCTACCAAAGCCACATCACTTACATTTTTAAAAAGTGAGGTGATTTTGTATATTTGTCAAATGAAGGTTTTAATTTATTCAAGGGTCTCGACTACTAAACAAGATACTGATAGACAAATCAATGAGCTTAAAGAGCTTTGTATAAAGAAAGAATGGGAAATCGTTGATATTATATCAGAAGAGATAAGCGGTAAAATCAAATGGTCTGAAAGAAAATTAGCTGAGGTTCTAGAAGCTAAAAATTTAGACGGAGTTGTTGTTTCTGAATTGACGAGACTTGGAAGAAGCACAAAGGATGTCCTTGATGTAATTGATAAGTTTAAGGAGAAGAACATTTGGCTTTATTCATATAAAGACAATGTTTCGACAAAAAATAAAGACGACATAAGCAACCAATTACTAATTGCTATTCTTACAAGTATTTCAGAGTTTGAGAGAAGGACAATTGTTTCGCGCTCTGTGTCTGGTCTTGAAAATGCTATCAAAAAAGGGCACTGGACAGGTGGTAAATTTATGCCACTTGGCTACAAAAGAGTAGAAAAGAAATTAGTTATTGATGAAGAAGAAAGTGAAATTGTAAAAGATATATTCAATCTCTATTTATCAGGACTGGGAACAAAAAGAATAGCAAGAGAACTGAACAAGAGAAAGATTCCGACAAGATATAATAAGGACTTAAATAAGACTATAAAAATTAATGGGCGAGTAAGAGAAGCATCTTCTTTCAAATGGAGTGACGGAACAATTTACTCTATTCTAACGAACAAAACTTATATCGGAGAAAAACGGATAAGACGAAAGAAAAATAAGAAAGATGAAGAAAACACTCTTGCTAACTTGAAGCTATATTCACCACCAATAATTGATGCTGATACCTTTCAAAAAGTTCAGTTCAAACTTCAAAACACTCAAAAGCGTGTTCCTAAAAAATACTTTCATCTACTTGAAAGGTTGATTGTATGTGGTTGTTGTGAGAGAGGATATTTTGCTCATAAGAGAGCAAATAATAAAGACAATACCTACAAATGTCTAAGTAAAAGATATTCTGAGACCTGTGATAACTACGGTATAGGAATACCAAAATTAAATAATGGAGTTTGGACGGCTTTAAAAGAGAATGAAGAAGAAATCACAAACATCATACAGATATTTCAAAGCAAAAACACATTAAACGCTGAATTGAATTCTTTAACAGATGCGATAGAAGACTTAAAGTCTCAAATCCTTTCATTTAAGAAGAAAGAAGAAAAAGCCGTTGAACTTCTACTAGAAGGCGAGATTAATGAAGAGATAGTAAGAAGAAATTTAAAGGAGATTAAATCGAGTATTACAAACTTAGAACTATCACTTAAAAATTGCGAGCTGGAAAAGCTTAGTAAAGAAAAGCTTATTGAAAAACAGAGGCAAGCGGTGACCAGTTTAAGAAGCATAAAAGATGATAAACGAAACTTGAAGACGGCAATTAATAGGGTTGTTCAGCGAATTATCATCAATCCAGTATTTATCCATAATCTTCAAGAGCTCTTTAATAATAAGCAAGATAAATTAGTCTTCGTTGAGTTATTCACCTTCATAAACCAAACAAAGCCTTTATGTTTTGTAGTTTCTCAAAGGAGTAATAGAATAGTATTTGGCTCAGAGCATTTGAACTACAATAGAGAAAATTATGACCTTAAACTCAATGACATCAATGAGGGGGGAGAAGAAGAAGCTGCGGACATCTTTTACAGAGACTTAATAGTTCTGAAAAGTCTTTTATAGCCATCTTCAATTTAAACCTTTATCTAGTTCCCTCAGCTCTTTGATGAGGTAGAGCAAGTCTTCAAAATAGAGAGACTGATGTTCTCTCTCGGAAAACTTCTTGGCTTTATCAGAGATTGACTTACATAACTTTTCAATCTCTGATGCTTGTTCTTTGTAGCTTTTTTGTTTCATATTCTATTCTTCTGAAAGTCCAATCTTCTTCACTTTTGAAACCGTGTTGTAGTGTAGTCCCGTGATTTTAGCCACCTCAACAATTTTATAGCCTTTCTTCAAGAGTTCAAGAGCTTTCTTATTCTTGTCTTTCGATAAGAATTTCAGAACATCTTCTTTACTGCCTTTTTGACGACCTAAGAACTTTCCTTTCATCTTGGCAATACGAATACCCTCCATCTGTCTTTCTCGAATCTGATTTCTTTCCATTTCACCGACAACGCCAAGAATTGAAATAATCATCTTAGTTATCGAATTCTCATTTCCGTTCTTATCAATCGTTGAAAGTCCTTGACTGATGAAGTGAATTGGAACGTGCTTCTCCGTGAAGAAGTGAATTGTATTGATGATGTCTCGAAGATTCCGTCCAAGTCTATCAATCTGCCAAACATTCAAACTTGTCAAAACTTCGTTATCAAGAAGTTTCAATATCTCTTTTCCGCCCTCACGCTCAAAAAAAGCAATTGAGCCGGAACACTTGTCTTCAATTACCAGGTCGAACTCATCTTCTTTTAATCTCTGCCTGTCTGTTTTTTGGTCTAAACTACTTACACGGACATATAACACTTTCATAATACACAATTTTAAAGTCCCCTATATTTAAGTGTAAAATTATGGAATAATCCACAAGACACCGCACAAATAGAGCGATTTCAGCACTTTTACTTTTCCACAATTTAAACTTTACTCTAAAAATTGAATGAAATCCAAATTTTCTTGCTATAATTGTACCTTTAATATGATCTATAAGGTTTCACAAAAAGGTCCTTCCTACGTAACTTTTTTGGTACTTCTTAAATAACTTTGAAAAGTTAGGTTTAACGCAGTTGATTGCGACTTGCTGCAAAAACTTAGAACTAACCTTATTTATCAAACAAATTAAAACACACATTAATATGAATAAATTAAGATGCAAATTCAAACATATTACACCTATACTGTTCCTCATCCTCTTATTTGTTGGGCCATACAGTGCAAAATCACAGAATAGATATTCAGATTTTAGTGAAGCCCTAAATGATTATAATAAAGGCAAAATAGGTGTAGAAAGCTTTCCAGATTCATATTATGAATGGATGATGTATAAGGATAAAATTGTGGAAGATTATAAAAATAAACTAACTAACCAAATAGGCGCTTATATCAACGGGCGCTACAATGGAAATCAAGGTATTGTTTTTAAATATGACATGACAATATTTAAGGATGGAGATTACCTTATTCCTGTAACTTCCTTCACGGGACCTGCACATTCAGTAAAGAAAACTATTAATGGTGTTGAATACGATGTTATTCGGGATTTACCCGTATATGACGATATTCCAGATAGCTTATATAGAGATAGTCTTTATCTTGGTAAGGTTATCATGAAAAATTACGACTCTAAAATACCCAAATCTATAGGTGAATTTGTTGAAGGGATTTATAAGCACAAATACAAAGCAGGAGATACTGTAGATTTAGGAAATCTAACCTTTACCGCTAGTATTGATTTTGGTTTAAGTGATACAGTATGGGCCTACGATATGAGTAGAAGCGGCTATCCAGACTACGCCAATATAAGAAAAGAGCATAATCCAGACTCACTAAAAATAGAGTCATATTGGCATACCATATTAACCAAAGCAGACTTTAAGAAAAATTTTCTTTATGCAAAGCAAGAAGGTGGTACTGTCATTTTAAAAAGACCAATAAAAATAAATCTGTTTTACTCAAAAAGGAAAGAAGTTGTTGATGGCCAAGTGAAGGTAGTTGATATAGATGAGACTAAAATTTTATGGTTGATTGATAATGAATATCAAAAAGACATTGAAAGATTTTTATTTTTATTTGAAAAACAGACGGCCCCTTCTTTCACTTCAGAAAAAAACTGGTATTCAGCTGTTGGTCGTGATATAGAAGTTCTGTATAAGCTTTTTATCCATAATAATATGGTTCAATACGAAAGAGTACTTTTTAGCGCGGAATATAAGGAGAAGGAAAAGGAAAGGCTTGAGGCTGAAAAGCAAGAACTTGCAGCCAAATACGGTAAGGCCAATGTGGATGCCGCCTATAATTTCAGTCCTCGTGTCGGTATGCCAGAGGAATTACTTAGTCTGGTTTTAGCTTTATGGAGTATAAATGAAAAAAGTGAAACTTCTTCCTCTTATACCTTATATTGTCAAAGCAAGTTGGACAGTCAATCCCGATTGTCTATAACTGTAGTTAATGGTAAAGTTACAAGTTTCTACACCTATTAAAAACAACATAATAAATGATTTTATGAAGTGTTGAAAGTAGCTCTAAAAAGTACATGAGCAAAGTCCCACGAGATATATAGAGCTATATTTAATAGTGATGGCCTTAGCGCTACCTAAAGCAGATAGTGAAATCTTAAAAGAGATCAAAAAACTATAGACCTATCTCCCCCCCCTTACATTGCGTCCTAGGAAAATAGTTATAACCAGTAAATGATCTGGTCAAACAGATTGGAGAGATAGTTCAAATATCCGTCATTGACGCAAATGATGAAGTCTTCGATGATAAAGTTTGTAAAGATGGACAATTCTTTCACAAAGATTTCTGGGTAAAACATCTAACTGAAACTTTCCACTATGCATACAAAGACATAGTAGTCGTTAAAATAGACGGCTCGTTTCAGATTTTATTCAGCTGTAAGGATAAGACAAGACTTATTAATGGGTATTTAGCTAAGTCCAGAGAAATTCAATTTCAAAACTTCTTTGATGAAGCGATCGATAAGTTGCTTTATTTGTTGAGTGAAGAGCTTCCAGACTTTGATGTCAAAATTCAATTTTATACGAAGAGTGATAAACTGAGATGCTTTTACAGGGAGGGGCGTGTTTATATCAATATAGTTCTTGAAGTTAAAAGCAAAGATAAATTCAAAGTGCTTAAGGTTAATTATGAATTGAGGAATGAAGATTCAGGTGAGATTAAACATTTCATTGATAATCGAGAAGAATTAGATTGATGTCGTTATCATTTCCCGAGAAAAGATGTCTTGTTGTTTAGTGTGGTATTGAACGAAGTCTTCTTCTAGGTCTTCAATCTCGAAATATCCATACTTAGAAATACATCTTTGCTTCTTGGGAAATGAGGATAACTCTATTAAAATCTGATAAGACAACGATGTGAAACATATCCAAGGATAATTGTCTGGACAAGAAATGAAAAGATGAAAGTGAAGCCCCATATTAACCTCATCATTTAACGTTTTGGCTGAACGCTGCGACAGACTGAACTCTTTCTTTGTCTCAAACACACAATAGAACTTCACCAGTTCATTTTCTAGACCTGAGTAGTAGTTGAGGTTGGCTTCTCTAATATATCGTCTTATAGCTAGTCTAATGGCTTTCTTCATTTGAGGCAAAGTAAGGTTGAGGTGCTTGTCGGATTGCTGAGCTGTGATGTAGTGGAGGTTCTTTCTTGGAAGAGACTTAATATCTGAAATCATCTTCTTTTGAAATTCATTGAGTTCGTATGTTCTGAGTGTCTTAGTCATTACCTAGGTTCTATTTAATAGGACAATCAATCATCAGAGAATTACTCTGTGATTAACTGAATTGATTGGCACTTTTTTCAGAAGCTATAACTGCGCCCCGGACAATAACAACACGCCTACCATCAGATTTAGAGCGTGTTAGCCAATAAGCGATTTTATTTCAGCCGTTCAATCTTTATTCTAATTTCCTCAATCTTAATCTTGTATTTCAGTTCCTCTCGTTTCTTGTTATCCTCTTCGTCTCTCAATTTCACTTTATAGCCGTCAATCTTATTTCTAATTTCCCTTATCTTTTCGTAATCAGTCATTTGCTTTCTTCATCTTTTTCTCGATGAGGTTAGCCATCATCTGAAAAACACTTTTCTCAGAAAACAGAAATTGACCATTATAGTCGAGTTCCTGAGAAAAGTTTTCTCGAAGCATATATCTTCTTGCTGTCGATTTTGAAACGCCCAGTATTTCAGCGATTTCATTCAACGAATACAGAGCGTTCTTCTTTTCATCTATTATCTGTATCATTTTCTTCTTTCAAGTTTTTTAAGGTCTCTCATTATTTCAGTAAGCAAGTCATCTTCTTCATCTTGAACCTCATCTTCAAGATTTTCTACTTCTTCGTCCTGAATTTCATCTTGAACCTCATCTTCATCTTGAACCTCATCTTCATCTTGAAGTCTGTTTTTTTCAGCGATGAACTGTATGAACTTCGTCTGTATGTAGCGTCTTTTCTTTGAATTCATATTTCAGTCTTTGTTTTTTGAACTTTATCAGTTCATCTATATATAAAGACTGAAACGCTCTCTTTCAGATGAGGTGGATTGTTTAAAGCTCGTATATACGAGAATTCAATTCTTGTATATACATAACACTACAATTTTCACCTCACTTTATAAAACAGCAACATCACTGATGGTATGATGCGGAGATCGAAAAGGACGGGTTGCCACCAAACTGCTATTATCTGCTAATTTACCTGCAACCGAATGAATTTTGGTTGTCTCTAAAGCCTCATGCAAATTCATGGGAGGTAAAATGCTGGGCAGTCGTTTAGCTAACATTGTTTTGCCCGCTCCCGGGGGACCAATGAGTATGATATTATGCCCACCCGCAGCTGCAATTTCCATTGCGCGTTTTATGTTTTCTTGTCCTTGTACATCACTGAAGTCTAAGGCAAAATTGGTTTTATAATTCGCAAAATCTGCTCTTGGGTCCACTTTGGTTCGAGTAAGTTGAGTGGTTTCATTCAGAAAACCCACTACCTGTTCCAAGTTTTCTACTCCATACACTTCCAAATCTTTAACAATACCCGCTTCTTTGGCATTTTGTGTGGGTAAAATAAAACCGTCAAATCCATCCTTTTGCGCTTGAATCGCAATCGGTAAAGCGCCTTTTATCGGCATGAGGTGACCATCCAAACCAAGCTCTCCCATGATTAGAAAACGTTTCAATAAATCACTTTCTTTTATTTCTCCTGATGCAGCCAAGACACCTACCGCAATGGTTAAATCATAGGCGGATCCTTCCTTCTTTACATCTGCAGGAGCCATATTTACGACAATCCGTTTCCTTGCGTAATCATAGCCCAGGTTTTTAAAAGCCGTTTCAATGCGTAACCAACTTTCCAATACCGCCTTATCTGGCAAGCCCACTAAATTAAAACCCGGCTTACCGGAGCCTGTATTAGTTTCAACGGTAATCGTATATGCATTTACGCCATAAACTGCCGATCCAAAGGTCTTAACGAGCATGATACAAACCTACTGCATTTGAGAAGCATACCCAATTGTACCTGTTCTCAAATTATACTTCATTCCAACAAATCGCTTCAAAGTGAATTAGGTTAGAAAATATTATCCCAAACTGTTCGCCCAGGCTTTTAGCATAGGCTGTGAAAACAAGCCCAATTGTCCCCCGGTATGAATGAATAAAACCTTTTTACCCTTCCACTTGCTTTCTTTGATATGCTTAAGCATTGCTATATATGCCTTACCGGTGTATACAGGATCTAATACTATTCTATGTTGAGCTAGCATTTGATTAATCCCTTCGAATAATTCTGCGTTCGTTTTTGCGTAACCTCCTAAATGTGCATTGTTTAATACATGTGTGTTGGAGAATTCACTCAGCAATTCGGCTGTTTCTCTTTCGTTTTTCAACACAGGCATAACATACAGCTCCGTTCTCATATTCAATTCGGTCATCTTTTTTGCCATTCCCAGAGCCGTTGTTCCTGTTCCGCTGGCTATAAATATGGCATCATATGCATTCTTTAAAACTGAAATGATCTCGCCACAACCTTGTGAAGCGAATTCATGTGCCCCTCCTTCAGCCAAAACCAAAGTTCGATCGGAATCATAATTTAGACTTTCTAGAACCTGATCCTTTTGTTTATATACCTCACGAGAAACGTATACCATCCGGGCATTAAAAGCGCGAATTAACAGGGTATAATGATTGGGTTCGGCAGGCTCTTCACCACGCACAATTATGGTACATTTTAAGTCGAAAAGAGAACATACGCAGGCTGTTGCAAGTGCATGGTTGCTATAAGCTCCTCCATAGGTAATGATGTGGTTTATGTTATTTTTTAAAGCATGCTGAATCACATACTTTAGTTTTCTCCACTTATTACCGGAAACAATGGGATGGATTAAATCATCTCGTTTAATCCAAATTTCATTTAAACCTGCAGATAAATGTTCTTCTATGCTGTGACTTTCATTCAGTCCTTTATTTCGCATTGAGCAAAGCAGAAATGGTATTGTTGCTTACCGAATGATAACCGGATTTGGCCTTGGAATAGATTCGTTTCGCCATTTCTTTCTGATTACTTTCAACCATCCTTCCGTAAAGCGGAGTTAAAAATTTTCTTCGTCCTACTCTGATAAGGAAGCTTTCCATTGCTGGGTAAGCCACATCATATTTACTCATGATAGCATGCTTAAACCAATCACAGGCTATTTCAGAATTACCCGTATTGGTAATATCAAAGGAGTCATCCAACATTGCCATTCGTTCAGTAGGCAATGAGTCTGGCAATTCTCGCAAGAATTGGAGCCAATGATGTGTGGTATAGTTTGCTGTATTGGGTATTATTCCATCTTTTCTAAACATGGATACATCTTCTTTTACTTTGTCAAATTCTGTTGACGTAGGAAAAGGACAATTGGATGGCAAACCAGGTGAATAGATCCACTCATCAATATTAACATTGCTTTTCCACTCTGGATTCTTACTTAATAAATCCGTATTCAGCGTTTTAATAAATTCTGCTGTTGTAATGGTCTTAAAGGCATTCTTCTTAAAATACCCATTTAAAAATAAATCAAACTCCTCTCTTCCAACCACACCTTCAATCATCAGCAAAAAGAATCTTCCTTTTTCATAAGCAATATCTGTCATTCCATCATCTGGGCTTCTTCCGTCCAACTCTAAATAGAGTTTAGTATCATTGGGATGGGTCTCTTGCATATCTTTTAAGGTGTTCTGCAACTCTCCCATACCTAATAATGCTAGCATATCGGCATAAGGTTTACCATAAATCTTCTCCATGATGCGGTTTTCAAAATAGACTGTAAAACCTTCGTTCAGCCAGAAGTCGTTCCATGTACGATTCGTTACAAGGTTACCACTCCAACTATGAGCCAACTCATGGGCCACCAATGAAACTAGGCTTTTATCGCCAGCTATGATTGTTGGAGTCGCAAAAGTCAATCTTGGATTTTCCATTCCACCAAAAGGAAAACTTGGCGGAAGAACTACTACATCATATACACCCCATTTGTATGCCCCATAAAGCTCAGATGCTTTATCTATCATACTTTGTAAGTCTTCGAATTCATTGGCACATTCTTCAATCTGTGCAGGTTCTGCATAAACACCGCAGCTATCACCCAAGCTTTTATATTCCAAATCTCCAGCACACAAAGCCATCAAATAGCTTGGAATGGGCTGAGGCATTTCATAAGTATACGTCCGGTTCTCGTTTTTGTGCTGTGGGTTGCTGGCACTCATTAATGGTAACAAGTCCATATCCACTTTTACTTTGGCCGAATAGGTGAATCGAACCGCTGGACAATCCTGCAATGGTATCCATGTTCTTGCCAAAATAGCTTGACTCTGTGTAAATAGAAACGGGTGTTTCTTACCTAAGGTTTGTGCGGGTTCTTGCCATTGCAATGCTTCAGAGCCTTTCGTTGTTTTATAATGTACGCGTATATTATCCCCTTGTTTAGGTAGTTGAATGGTTAATGAACTTCCTAATATTTCATCTTCTTTACCAATACTGTAATCAAGAGCCAACCCATCCGAATCAGTTACTTTGTCAATTTCTAAGGCTTTAATGTCCAGAATAACCGAATTTACGTTTGAATTTAATTTTTCCAATTTCAAATCTGCAATGCCAATAATTTCCTTTGTTTCAAATAAAACATTGAGGTCTAAGCTCAAATGTTTAATTACTACATCTTGATAATTACTGTATGAATGGTTTGATGTTTTGTCCATTGTTTTGTTTTTATTGTTTATTTTTTTATAGTTGCAGGAAAATAATAAAACAAAGGATATGTACAATAAATAAGATAATCTCGCGTTCTTGTCTTTAAATATTATGCTCATTTTGTTTTATTGTTTGTAGAAAAAAAATACTTTTGCAAAACTACATATAAAATTTGGTAAGCATTTTGCAATAACCAAACTGACTATTATGAAAAAACTAACAATAACAATGATTCTTTGTGTGCTTGGATATGGCGCATATGGACAATTTGGTTCTTGGGGAGATTCCGGTGGCGGTAGCGGCTGGGGGGATACTGAAGAAACTAAAAAAGACACTGCGTCTTCTGACAGTACAGTGACTGAGGACGCATGGGGAAGTTCTGAAGGTGGAGAATGGGGAGGCTCTGATGATGCATGGGGCTCTTCTGGAAGTTCATCTACTGGGGGATACGGCAAACAAGTTGCCAAGAAAAGAGAATTCATTAAGGAAGAAAAGGTTCTACTTCCTTATGATACCATTCGGAAGCTAATCATTTATAAAGGTATCCAGGAACTCGAAGATTGCGAGTATTGCACAGACGATAGCCTTTACCTCAGGTTTAAGGATTGGGCAAAAAACGAATTTGGCAAAAAGATTTTCAAGGATAAAAAGATTTTAAACCTTGATGAACAATATGCTAAAATCAATCTGATTTTAACTTTGCCTTTGGAAGTTCAGTCGAATAAATTCACCTCCTACAATAAGGGAAATGTTCAGCTTAACTTAACGATGTGGTTCCAGCCATATCGATACAAATACCTATTTAGTAATTTTGTACATGAGGTGCCACCTATCGGAACCCAAACGGAATCTCAAATGGTGTATTTTGAATACTACCAAGAATCTAAACGTAATGTTCAAGAAAACAATAAGTACTTAAAAGCAGTTGATGACAAGGTGAAAAAATATATTGATGCGATGAAAGTTGCATTGAATGATAAACCCATTTCCTTATTGGATGAGGACGATTGGTAGTAATCAATTATAGATTTGAATAAAAAAAGAGGACTTATCGTCCTCTTTTTTTATGATTTCTTTTTTTAATGCCAAATCTTTTAACACATTTGCGCAACACTTATGTGTGGTATAGCCGGTATATATAAATTTAGCAGAACACCCTGTTCAGAGCAGGAAATCACGAATTTTGCAAAACCCATAAGTCATCGGGGCCCAGATAGTGAAGGGTTTAAATTTTATGTTGATGGTCGATTGGCTCTAGCGCACAAGCGTCTTTCCATTTTAGACTTGTCAGAAAAGGCATCTCAGCCGATGCAATCTGCCAATGGCAAGCTGAGTATCATTTTTAATGGTGAAATATTTAATTTTATTGAACTCCGGGTGGAGCTTCAGGAAAAAGGGTATTCCTTTTATACGGAAACCGATACAGAAGTAATTCTAAGCGCCTATGAAGAGTGGGGGTTGGAATGTTTTAATCGATTCAATGGCATGTGGGCAATGGCTCTTTTTAATCATGAAAACAATGAAGTACTTCTTTCTAGAGACCGGTTTGGGATTAAGCCGCTTTTCTACAGCCATATAGGCGATGTATTTGCCTTTGCAAGTGAGACCAACTGTTTTAAGAATCTTGAAGGGTATCACCGCAGCTTCAATCATTCTGTATTAAATCAAGCGCTTCATAACCCTTACTATGCCAACAGTATAAATAGCAGCATTTTTAATGGCATTGAGCAGCTACCTGCAGGTTGCGTTATGCGAATTGACACACATGGACTTAGCACAACGGAACGATACTATTCTTTTGAGGCAAGCTGTGCTGAACAATCAGACCAACCGTATAATGAAGGAGAATTCCGAGAGTTGTTCATCGACTCTGTTCGACTTAGACTTAGAAGTGATGTCCCTATTGCAACGGCATTCAGTGGCGGACTGGATAGCACTGCAGTATATAGCACTATAAAACACTTAGCCAACAACCCCGAAAGTATAAGCCGTCTGCCTAGCAAATGGCAAACTCCTTTTTGTATGGCAATGCAAGAAGATAATCGGGTGAATGACCTTCCGTTTGCAAAGGCAGCACTAAGTGATCTGAATAGCGAAGGGGTGTTTCTAGAGACCAATCATCAAAAACTGATGGATAATCTTGTTGCCGACCACAATTTCTATGATGACATTATTGGTACTCCTTTGACCACTATTTCTCCAATATACGAGGCCATGAAATCCAACGGTTTTACTGTTTCTATGGATGGCCATGGGGCGGATGAGTATCTGTATGGCTATAGAAATATGGTGATGGACCTATTTTATAAAGCCACACAATACAAAGGAAAAAAATATTCAAAACGTGTTTTATCCGCGCTGATTGCAATGTATCATCCAGAAGATCAAAACAAGACCCTCTTTAAATTAGGGCGATATTTATCCAAGCAGTACAACCTAAGTGGGTATTTTAAAAGATTGCTGAGAAACACAGTACAATCCAATGAGCCTGAAAGTCAAATTGTTTTGGATAACCTGTTCCATTCTCCATTGCCAACGCTGCTCAAAACATTTGACAAGGCAGCCATGAAACATGGCGTTGAAATTAGAATGCCTTTTATGGATTATCGACTTATTGAAAAATGTTATAACCTTCCGAATCATTATAAGATTAACCAAGGCCAAACAAAATGGATTTTACGCAATGAATTAAAGGATATCCTACCAAAGAGTACCCTTGAAAGAAACTATAAGATAGGAGTTCAAGCTCCAATAGATTCTTGGCTAAATGGCAAACACCAAGAAGCTGTTCAAAGCTTAATCAATGATGGACCGCACAAGCAATTAATCAAAGAAATAAACTCTATTGATATGACTCCTTGGGCGAAGTTTAATCTGCAATGTATTGACCTGTAAGGTAGAAATGGCAAGCATTAAAATACTGCGCAACACGTATTGTTTTTATTTAAATTAAAAGTAGCTTTGCACAGCGCTATCGCTAACATAATTAAGAGAAACTATGCTTTACTTATAGTATGATGACTTTTAAAATAGATTGAAAAAAAATGAATATTATTACTTGGTTTGAAAATTACTCGGCTTTTATCTCAAAATTTGGGGTATTTAATGGTCCGAAAATTGCAAAACAGCTTTTTCCAAAAAACAAAAGCAACAAAGTAATTTCAGTTAAGATTCCGCATATTGCTACGCCAATTTTTATTAGATTGGGGACTACGGATGCGAACAATTTTCAAGAGAATTTTATGCAAATTGAGTTTCCATTGCCGGATTACCTAACTCCTCAGTTCATCATTGATGCCGGTGCAAATGTAGGATATGCTAGTTTGTTTTTGATGAATAAATTTCCGGAAGCCAAGATCATTTCTATAGAACCCGAAGCGTCCAATTTCAAAATGCTAAATAAGAATTGTGGTACCTACCCCCATTTTGAAAGTTTAAATTCAGCGGTCTGGATTAATGATGGTTGTGTAAAAATAGTAAACCCAGAAACGGGTAACACCGGTTTTAGAGTTGAAGAAACTACCTCAGATGATAAAGATGGTTTGTCCGCTATTACAATCGAGACAATACTTGAAAAAAGCGGTCATGATAGAATTGGATTATTAAAAATAGATATTGAGGGTGCGGAAAAGGAATTGTTTAAAGCAAATTATAAAAAATGGATAGACAAGGTGGATGTTTTGATTATTGAATTACATGATAGGTTTAAACCAGGGTGTAGCGCAACTTTTTACCCAGTAATTGAATCGTATGATTTTGTGCAGTATGCCAAAGGAGCGAACTTAGTATATATAAGGAAGGCATTACTAAAGGATAGTAAAGCCTAAGCTAACCAATAACAGCTTGTTGATGGTGACATCTAATTAATAAACACTGTTTCGGACTTCGGAAACGAAGGTCTATCGTAGGTAAAAAGAAACAAACCAAATACAACTGCAATGCGCATTATATATATAAACATTGGGGGCTCTTTAAAAGAAAATTCTATTTACAAGAAAATTCAAGGTCAAATTAATGGTTTTATTCACAATGGCGTGGATTGCAAGGGTTGTTTTTTAATTACTGACGTTGACCAAGTAGAACACTACAGTGAAAGCATAGAATTTATTCCTGTGCAAAAAGCGAATAGAACCTATTTCCCTCAGCTAGAACAACAGTACTTATTCCTAGAAGCATTGGAGCAATTACTTACTAAGGAAGATTTTGACTACGTATATCTACGATTTCCATTTAGTCATCCCAAACTACTTTCTATCCTAAAACAGCATCCAAAAAAGATCATAATCGAATGCAATTCAAATAAACTTGCAGAAATAAAAAGTCATTTTAAAGAAGAAAAATATACCAGTTTCATTTCAGCCTTTTTATCCAAGTTACAGGATAAATATATTCCAATACTTTACTATTGGTTATTCATGTATAGAATTATTAATGAAGCCTTTCTTATTGTTGGGGTTACTTTAGAATTATCTGAATTATATAAAACGAAAAAGACCGGCTATCTGACGATATCTAATGGTATAAATATTTCAAAATATCCGCCTAGAAAGGCACCAACAATTGACTCCAATAAAGTAATTATGCTTATTCTGGATGGCACGAGCACGAGTGCTCCATGGCAAGGGATGGATCGTCTTATAAAAAGCATACAAAAACATCAGTTAACAGAGGTTTTAGAGGTTTGGACTTGCAGTAATAAAAATAAATATGCCAATTACCCTTTTATTAAAGAACTAGGCTACCTAGAAGGAGAACAACTAACGAAGGTTTTTGATCAAGTTCATATTGGTTCAGGAAATTTTTCACTCTACCGTTTGGGAATAAAGGATATCTGCTCTCTTAAATCTCGAGAGTATATGGCACGAGGGCTGCCTTTAGCTTATATCGGAAATGACTTTGATATTGAAAATACGAGTCTTAAAAATTATGCTTATAAAATGCCTAACGAAGATAGTATTATTAACTTTCCTTCCATTTTAACATGGCTAAGCGAACTATACGAACAAAAACCCAATCACCCTTTAGAATTGCATCAGCTTTCAGAAGAGCACCTTGATTTTAAAATCAAAACCAAGCAGCTGGTAGATTACCTTAACCAACATGCTTAAATCATTCTTGCATCCGTTAAAAGCTTTATTCTATCCGCAAAATTGCCCGATTTGTGATAATATCTTACAATCGGATGAAGCGTTCATTTGCCTGACTTGTGAAACACAATTACCTGCCTTGCCTTACACTATTTTTGATAAAAACCCTATTGAAAAACTATTTTACAATAATGTTCCGATTAATGGTGCAACGGCTTATCTAAGTTTTGTTGAAAAGGGTTCAGCTCAAAAGCTGATTCATCAAATCAAATACAATGGAGCCAAGAACCTAGCTCATTTAATGGGCACCAAAGCTGCCAACCATATGGTGCGTATTGCCCCAGCATATATACCAGAGGTAATTTTGCCTATACCACTTCATTTTTCAAAGGAAAAAAAACGGGGCTATAATCAAGCACAATTAATTGCCAATGGTTTTGCAGAAGTTTATGGTTTGCAGCAAAGGAAAAAAATCGTAAGTCGACATAAAGCCACGCCTTCACAAACTAAAAAGAGTAGATATGAGCGGTTTAATAACATTAAAGATGCATTTATTGTTTTAAAACCTGAAGCAATTATGAACCGACATGTGTTGGTTCTTGATGATGTGATTACCTCTGGAGCAACAACCAGTGCGCTTTGCGCACAAGTTCTGAAACATCAGCCGAAATCCATTTGTGTATACGCTTTAGCTTACAAAGTGTAAGGCATATTTTTTTATACTCTCGTTAAAGGGGATTAAGGCATAATTCATTAAATTTGCCATTCATACAAAATCTCATGCGAAAAATTAATACCACGTTACTCATTATATTAATGCTTTCTGGATTTGGACTGAATGGTCAAACAATAACTCAAGGAAATGTCATTAGTACCTACTGTCCTCAGTATATGGCTTCAGGAGGATCTACACGAATGGCTACTTATTTTTCTGCACTTATTGCAGGACTTAACTCAGGAGAAACATATTATTACACGGTAAGTGCTTGCGCAGCAAGTGATATCAACACAGCATACGGTGGTGCCGGTGGAAGCCTCTACCTACATGCAGACAGCCCAACTCGATATGTGAGTGCTCCTGACTTTACAGCAGGAAACTTTGACTCTTTTACCATAACTTCATCGCTTGAGTCGAAATGGTTTGGGTTTGTAAATTCAACTGATACGCGTTTTTCAGCCGGTAAATACGTCTATCCATTGATTTCAATAAAAAGTGCCACTTCTCCCTTTTCGGTTCGTTTTGCTTTGAACGACTCAATCAAAGTCTTGGCATTTAGTAGCAGCGCAGGAGCAAATAACGGTACAGGTCTGTATGGAACTTCTAAAGGTTCTTCCAAAGAAATGGTTTTGGTTTATGATACCAACAAGTCAACTGCTAACCCTTTAACCATCGCTAGAATCGAGGATGATGAGTTAAAGTCCTCTGATTACAGCTCGGCATCATTTTATACCAACAATGTAGATGGAGAAGTAGGTGCATGGGGAAACATTCTTCCAAATACCTTAGCGAAGGGAATTCGTAGAATAGATCGAAGGTCTTTTGCAACATCTGCTATTATTCACACTCAATTAGATACCAACGGGGTATGGTTAAGTGTAAACACCAAGGATCCAAGAGGAGGTTCAAGTTCGCCAGTAATTTTAACTGAAGACGAAGCTGCATTGGTCCCAACTAAAGTTGAATTTAGTAGTACTTTTGTTAATGTAGGGGAAGGTGCAGATAGCTTTAAATCAATAGTTAGGAGACAATTTGCAACTGAAGATACTGCCATGATTACAGTAGAGCTTATTGGCGGCACAGCCACAAATGTTCTTGATTTCAATATTACAGGTTCCAAAACATTTAAGTTTGCGCCTGGAAAAGAATTTGTCGACACATTTACATTTGCTATTGTTGATGACAATCTAACCGAAGGTTCAGAAGTTATTACACTAAAAATTAAAAACCCGATAAATACTACTAGAGGTAAAGATTCTACTCAAAGTATTACAATAGTTGATAACGATACACCAAGCATCACATTTGTTAACCCGGTTATTGTTACAAGAGAAGGTCTACCTAATGTCTTCGGACAGATTGCAATTGCCAAAGGAACTACAGGCACAACAACCTGCGAAGCACATATTAAATCAAAGAGTCCTTTAACCACCATTCCTAATGAGTTTTATCTTAGTGCAAACACAACCAATGACACTTTGGTTAGCTTTAGCAATAGTGTTGCAGCCGATACGTTTGATCTGTATGGTTTTGTGGTTGATGAATCTTTTATTGATGCTCCTGACACGATTATTATTGTTTTACGCAACCCTTCCGGCAGTGCCGTTATTGGTGCCGATTCAACTTTGATGTTTATAATTAAAGATGATGATGCCCCTCCAGGCGTTCGTTTTGTTACATTAAATCAAACCGTGTCTGAAACTTCTGGAAGCATTGATGTTCAAATTGAGCTCTTAAATAGAAACAATAACCCGAGTGATTTCTCGCTTAAATATATGGATACACGTTCTGATGTAACCGAAGGAGCTGACTTTACTTTTAACCCAACTTCAAAGATTTATTCATTTGGAACTTCTGGTTCTGATACGATTACAGTTACCGTTCCATTGCTGAATGATACAGATTTTGAGGCAGATGAGATGCTCGTTTTTGCGGTGGAGGGAACTGTAAATTGCATTAACTATTTACCCGACACACTACGAATTACTTTAACAAGCGATGACAAGGAAAAGGTGAGTATTGCAAATGCTTCCGCTACTAACTTATCTACTGGTGTTGCTTTAAGACTTAATGACGAACTTAGCATAAGTGGAGTAACGCATGGGTTTAACAGAAAATCTGCAGGAAATGAATTTACTTTAATTGATGCAACTGGTGGTATGCAAGTATTCACTATTGCAGATCAGTTTGGTTATACATTTGCTGAAGGAGATAGTCTAACCGTAATTGGAAGGATTAATCAGTCTAACGGAGTGACTCAAATGACCTCACTTGACACCATTATTAAGTATAAATCGAATGCGGATCTAACCTCTGCGAATACCATCAATAAATTAAGTGAGCTATCAGAACAAGAGCATATTCGTTTAGCAAATGTTCGTTTTTATGATGTAACCACATGGCCGAGTTCAGCGCTTTCATCAGATCAAGAGGTATTGGTTTACGCTAAAAACAGTTTGGGTGATACCATAACCATTCGTATTGATGCAGAAGGTCCAATCGATGGTTCAACTTCCCCAGATGTGAATAAGTACTACAATATTTCTGGAATAGGTAGCCAAAATGATCCCACAAGCCCATTTACTTCTGGATACTTAATTATTCCTTCGAGCATCTCTGATATTCAGTTGGTAAATTCACCAACCATTCGTTTCAGCAACCCTAGCATAAGCGTTCCTGAAGACAATGACTCTACGGGCGAAATTGTAGTTTCATTTGCTAATTTTGGATTCCAAAATGTTGGGTTCTCGGTAATAAACACCAATACGGGAACAGCGTTTAAGCCAAAAGAATACAATTTCAACGATATTAATATTAATGTGCTCCCTTCGGTGAGCTCATTTAACTTTAGAATTGACTTAACGGGTGATAATGATGAAGACGGTGATCGTACTATTATTTTAGCACTTCGCAAGCCGAAGTACGGTGTTCTTATTGGTGCAGATAGTATTCTCACCATTACACTAGTTGACGATGAAACAAGTGTAAACTCATTAGATAAAATTGGTGTTAAACTTTACCCTAACCCAAGTTCAGATCGATTAAAATTGACTTCTAAACATGTAATTCAAAAGGCATCTATCTATAATTTACAAGGTGCTTTGGTACTAGAAACAAGCGAAATCAAGAATAATGAAATCAATATTCAGGTATTTAAACAAGGACTCTATCATATTGTTTTAGAAATTGATGGTGAACTGTTTAGCGCAACTTTCCAGAAAAACTAGACCACAATACACTAGTGATTATACTAAAACCTTATGAAATTAATAAAGTACCTACTTTACTCTTTTCATAAAATTGCAAACCCAAGGGAGCGCAAAAGAGCAAAAAAAGCACTCCTTCTTTCCTTTTTTCAATCCATAGCTGATGTAGTTGGTTTGGCTGCAATCGTTCCTGTTTTAATGTTAGCGATTGATGGCGACTTTTTAGAAAAAAGTAGTAAGCTCAGGTACTTTTATAAATTGTTTCATTTCAAATCAGAAGCTCAATTCCTTATTGTTTTAATCATTGCGGTGTTTATCTTCTTTGTGTTAAAAAACACCTTTTCTATTTGGTTGCAGGTATATATAAAAAAAACAGCAGCTCATGTGGTTGCTAAATCCACTCAACTCAAATACAAGCAGTTTGTTAACAAAGATTACCATGAAATCATCACCAAAGGGACTCCGGACTTCGTAAACCTGGTGATGAATGTACCCTACCATTATGCGACCGGGATGCTTTTGCCATTTGTTAACCTTTTCTCTGAGGTGGTTGTGATCATTTTGTTTGCCTTTTTTATTATTTATAATCCGATGGTTTTTCTTATTGTGTTAATAATTTTGGCCCCTGCAGTTTATCTCATTAATAAATCTATAAAAAGTAGAATTGTGAATATTGGTGTTGTCAGTGGTGAATTAAGGGAAGAAGCTCTTGAAGAATTAAATTTAGGAATCAGTGGTATTACTGAAATAAAGCTGAATAAGGTAAGCGGATATTTCATTGCCAACTTTGTCAAGAAACAATATGCGTATGCACGCAATGAAATGAAATCATTGACTGTGCAGGCCGTACCTAGCAGAATTCTAGAAATTATCGCATTGCTAGGGGTAATCATATTGGTAATCTATGGGTATTTCTTTAGCACGAATCCAAGCGAGGTTAGGGTTTTAGGAGCATTGTTTGTAATCAGTATTTTTAGGCTTATCCCGGCAATTAATCGAGTGTTGGTTTCACTGATGCATATTAAAATTTACAAGTACACCGCTGATGAACTACTTAAATCTGCAACGCATGTAGAACAACATTCCAGTCCGATAACTTTCAATGATCTTATTGAGATTTCGAATCTTTCATATACTTATCCAGGTTCAGATTTCGAACTTTTTAAACAAGTGAATTTAAGTATCCGGAAAGGCGAACTAATTGGACTCACTGGCGCTTCTGGTTCTGGCAAAAGCACATTGGTTAAAATCCTGCTTCGTTTGTATAAGGCGGATTCTGGTAAAATAATAGTAGATGGTGAAGAAATATCGGATAGAAATG
The DNA here is from genome assembly GCA_943788195.1 of uncultured Bacteroidia bacterium. Lineage (GTDB taxonomy): Bacteria > Bacteroidota > Bacteroidia > NS11-12g > UBA955 > CALSPH01. The sequence continues at coordinate 419,002 of CALSPH010000001.1, read as the reverse complement.
AACTTTCTTGGCAACAATTAATTGGTTATGTTGGTCAACAACCCTATATCTTAAAAGGTACAATTGCAGAGAATGTGGCATTGGCCGAAGTTGATGATCTAAATGAAGGTAAAATAATCGAATCCTTAACACTTGCTGGTCTTCATGATTTTGCGAATCAGAATATGCTGAGCTACAATGTTGGCGAAGGGGGCATAAAAATAAGTGAAGGGCAGAAACAACGTTTGGCTATAGCTCGAGTTATTTACAAAGGCAATAAAATAATTATTTTGGATGAATCCACTAGTGCTTTGGACGAGGAAACGGAAAGAAAAGTACTTGAAACCTTAAAGGAATTAGCGAATAATACATTTAGCATACTTATTATTGCACATAGAAAAAGTATACTAGAAGCTTGCAACCGTGTTTATCAATTAGAAAACGGCACAAATTAGTAGAATAACATGAGCGATAAGATCAAATTTGCCATTGTTGGGGCAGGATATATAGGTAAGAGACATGCCGAAATGGTTAGCCGGAACGATTCCTGCGTGCTAGTTGCTTTATGCGACATAAAGCCTGCAGAGGAGTTAAATATTGAGAACTACACCGTTCCTTTTTATCAGAATCTAAAAGAACTTTTAGATAAAGAAGACTTTGATGTACTATGCGTTGCCACTCCAAATGGTTTGCACGCAGAACAATGTTTATTAGGCTTAGATTACAATAAACATATAATCGTAGAAAAACCCATGGCATTGAATAAGGCCAATTGTGAACGAATCATTTATCGGGCAATGCAGGCAAGTAAACATATCTTTTGCGTGATGCAAAACAGATACTCACCCCCTTCACAATGGATTAAAGGATTATTGCAAGAACGTAAGCTTGGTGAAATCTTTATGGTGCAAATAAACTGTTATTGGAATCGTGATGAACGTTATTACAAGAATGACGGGTGGAAAGGAAAACGAGATTTAGATGGTGGAACATTGTTTACTCAATTTTCTCATTTTATTGATATCATGTACTGGCTTTTTGGCGACATAAAAGATATTCAAAGTAAGTTTAACAATTTCAACCATCCAAACAGCATTGATTTTGAGGATTCTGGCTTCATCAGTTTCAATTTTGTGGATGGAGGAATGGGTTCCATTAATTATTCCACAAGTATCTGGAAAAACAATTTTGAAAGTAGCCTAACCGTTATAGGAGAAAAAGGCACTATAAAAATTGGCGGCCAATATATGAATGAAGTGGAAGTGTGCAATATTGAGGATTATGAAATGCCGAAATTAGCCCCTGCAAATCCAGCAAATAATTACGGCACTTATAAAGGATCTGCTGCCAATCACAATTATATATTTGAAAACGTAGTAGAAGTTCTAAAAGAAGGCAAACCAGCAACCACCAATGCCCTTGAAGGCATGAAAGTAGTGGATATTATCGAACGCATTTATGATCAAAACCCTTATAGGGAAAAGTAAGCATGGCGGTACTCAGCGTAATCATACCTGCATATAACGAGGAGAGAACCGTTGAAGGCATACTCGACAAGGTATTTTCAGTAATTCTTATTAATAATATTGAAATTGAGGTGCTGGTAGTGAATGATTTTAGCACAGACCGTACTGAAGAAATAGTACTCAACTATCAACACAAGTACAAGGACCGAAAAATCAATTATTTCAAGCATTCTAAGAATAAAGGAAAAGGTGCTGCACTTCACACGGGCATTAAACATGCCAATGGGGATTACATTATAGTTCAAGATGCCGATTTAGAATACGATCCAGAAGAGTATAACGTTTTGCTTCGACCAATTGTTAATGGTTTTGCAGATGTTGTTTATGGCAGTCGATTTGTGGGTGGAGAGGCACATCGAATCCTATTCTTCTGGCATACGATGGGCAACAAATTCCTAACCTTTTTTAGCAACATGTTCACGAATTTGAACTTGACAGATATGGAGACCTGCTATAAAATGTTCTCAGCTGATTTTATTAAACCACTCCGTCTTAAAGAAAAACGGTTTGGTTTTGAGCCTGAGGTGACCGCAAAAGTGTCTCGGATACCTAAAGTGCGTATCTATGAAGTTGGGATAAGTTATTATGGAAGAACTTATGAAGAAGGGAAAAAAATTAATTGGAAAGATGGTTTCAGGGCTATTTACTGCATTCTAAAGTACAATATATTTAAATAATACGATGTCCTCAAAGGTGCATAAAACAATAATCTCTGCAAACCATAAATGGTACAATATCAATTTTAGAGAAATCTGGAATTATAGAGACTTACTTAAAACCATTGTCAAGAGAGATATTATAATAGTCTACAAACAGACCATATTAGGCCCTTTATGGTTTGTTATTCAGCCTATTGCAACTTCATTAGTGTTCACTATGGTTTTTGGGCGTATTGCCAAGCTTACTCCATCAGGCATTCCAAATTTTCCATTCTATTTCGGGGGGCTTTTGCTCTGGAGTTTCTTTGCCGAAACTTTTATTAAAACAAGTGATACATTTTTTACCAACCAAAACGTGTTTGGCAAGGTGTATTTCCCACGTTTGATTGTGCCCCTTACAACAATTGCTTCCGCCTTTATTAAGTTTTTGGTGCAATTCATTTTGTTTATTGGTATTTGCCTTTATCATTATCAGCAAACACCTGAAGTAAGCCCAAATATTCATATATTACTCCTCCCCTTTTTGCTCCTCATTATGGCAAGTCTTGGTTCAGGGTTAGGAATGATTTTCACATCCCTGACCACAAAATATAGAGACTTGAAGTTTTTGCTTCAGTTTGGTGTTGGTCTACTCATGTGGTTAGCACCTATTGCATATCCTTTAAGTGGGATACCCGAAGGCATGCAATTTTGGTTTAAACTCAACCCCATTACTCATGTTGTTGAGTCCTTTAAATATGCATTTCTCAATCATGGATTCTTTGATTGGCAATGGCTAGCATACAGTGCGACAATAGCCATAGTCGTTTATATATTTGGCGTTTTTGTATTTAATACCACTGAAAAGGACTTTATCGATAGGATATGATGAAAAACGCTATTGAAATAAAAGGATTATCAAAGTATTACCGTTTAGGTGAATACTCCAGCAAGACATTTGCTGAGGGCATAAAACGTTGGTTTAAGAGGTCTAAAAACATAGAAATTTCCGAAAACGATCGAGCCACGGCTGCTGGGAATTCAACCCATGTCTGGGCACTAAAGGATTTAGATATAAACATTTCAAAAGGTGAGGTTGTAGCTGTAATTGGTAAAAATGGGGCCGGTAAATCCACTCTTTTAAAACTCTTGTCCCGAATTACCTCACCATCAGAGGGTAGTATTGGTATAAGTGGTAGAATTGGTGCACTTCTAGAGGTTGGTACTGGTTTTCAACCCGACTTAACAGGACGTGAGAATGTTTATTTAAATGGGGCCATTCTTGGGATGACAAAAAAAGAAATCAATGAAAAAATCGATGCCATTGTTGATTTTAGTGGTTGTGCCAAATTCATCGATACTCCTGTTAAAAGGTACTCATCTGGAATGACCGTTCGGTTGGGGTTTTCAATTGCTGCGCACCTAGAACCAGAAATTCTAATTATTGATGAAGTACTAGCCGTTGGAGACCAAGACTTTCAAGATCAATGTGTTAAGAAAATGAAGGACTTTGCAGCAAAGGGTAAAACGGTCCTTTTTGTGAGCCACAATATGGCAAGTGTTAAGGCTTTATGTCAACGTGGTATTGTTCTTGAAAAAGGAAGCCTTTCATTTGATGGTGAAATAGATGAGGCGATTCAGTATTACTTAAAAAACCAAGAAAAAGGAGGGGTTGACGGGTTAGTTGCCGATGGTTTGGGCACAATAAATACCCAGGATTGTGTTTTTAAACGCATACTTGTTACCGGTGCAACAAAAGGCAATGTAAACCGCATTATGTATGGAGAGGACATGAAAATTGAAATGGAAATCCATTCTGAAAAGGATCAGGCCATTAATATTGAGTTTCTCTTAAATACAAGCGAAAACTACCCAATCGGTGTTTTGAACAATGTTTTTGCAAATGAATCCATTGAGGTAACCAAGGGGTTAAATAAATATTCGTTGTGCGTTGATTTACCTATGGTGCCCGGTAATTATAGCCTAACCCCAGCAATTGCTCAAACCAATGGAACTACCTTGCACTACTTGCCTAATCTTATTGACTTTAAAGTTGAAGTTGTGCCATTAGAAAAATCTAATCCGTATCCTTTTGTTTGGTTTAACGGTTCTGTAAAATTTAAAAGTAACTGGAAAAAGGAATAACCTCAGTGTTTATAGGGCATTGCGTTATTGTTCATTAATTGTGGCTTAGTTTTTCAACAAATTAAGATTTTTTTAATATATGGGCAACATTTAGTAAATTTGTTGTGTTTTACTCAAAACGAAAAGATCTTATAGCATGAAAAAAATTACTTTTAGTATTTTCAAACTAGTATTCGCATTTTCTCTTTTGGCATTTATGCCAACTGAAGGAAACTCTACTCACCTTATGGGGAGTGATTTTACCTATAAATGTGAAGGAGCTGGTAAATTCAAACTTATCTTAAAAATATATCGCGATTGCCGGGGTGTTGGATTAGGAGGTTCTGCTAACGTTAGAATTGAAGCTCCCGGTTGTGGAACACAAACTGTATCTGCACCTAGAATTGCAATCAATGACGTAACGCCTAAATGTGTAACTGCCTCTGGCCCTTGTTCACCTCAAAACACCTATGGTTCTGGTAAGGGTATTGAAGAGCACACTTACGAAGTTATTGTAGATTTTACAAAGGCTCCTTATAATACATGGGCCGCCAATGGCTGTTGTAAGGTCTACTTCTCTTGGCAAAGTTGCTGTAGAAATGGCGCAATTACTACAGGTGTTGGTGGGGGTTTTTACTCCTATGCTATGCTTGACATTTGTAATATGAAAGCGAGTAAAGACACCTTGTGTAACAATTCTCCAACATTAACTAATCCACCTATTGCGTTTGCATGCTGTAATCAACCATTTACTTACAATAATGGGGCAAGTGATAATAAGGATTACGATTCTTTATCATATGAAATGGTTGCTGCTTTAGGAAATAGTAGAACAAACACGTTACCTCCTTCTGCCCCTTTAACGGTTAAATCACCTATGACCGTTTATTGTGGTTTTGGTAATACGCCTCCTTGTACTCCTATTCCACAAGCCAAGCCACCAATTGGATTCTTCTTAGATCCTGAGACGGGTGATATGATCTTTACCCCTACGGATTGTTCAGAGGTTGGCGTTGTTGCTATTCAAGTAAATGAGTGGCGTAAAGACACCAGTGGTGTTTATAAACTCGTTGGTATTACCCGAAGAGATATACAAGTTTGGGTAGAAAATTGTGATAAAAATAATCCCCCTGTCCTTTTGGGGCCTTATGCATATTCTGTATGTGAAGGAGATAAGCTTTGCTTTGATATACGATCAAAAGATGATCCGGTGGTTGTTCCTCCTCCTGGAGTTTCTCAAACACCTGATACTACTCAACTTTCATGGAATAAAGGTATTCCTGGAGCAACATTTAAAATTAAAGATCCAAAAGTGCGTGAACGTGTTGGGCAATTCTGCTGGGAACCTCAAATAGGGCAAGCCAGTTCCCTCCCTTATACCTTTACTGTAACAGCTAAAGATCAAGCATGCCCGAGACCTGCTGTTTCAATCCGTGGTTATTCTGTAACTGTGAAGAAAAGAGCTTTAGGTGAACGAGTATATGACACTTTCCCTTGTGGTAAATTGGTCTTTGAATGTTTCCCAGAAGATGGATTCCAAGGTGTACCCAAATATTTATGGGCATTGAAAGATTTAACTCAAACTCAAATCTTTTATACTTCAGGTAGTAAAAAAGACTCCTTTAGATTTAGAAGAGGTGGTACTTATATTGCTGAATTGGTGCTCAATAATTCTGCTTCTTGCCCAACGGTGTATTTAGATACCATTGAAATTCCAAAATTCATTGAAGTTGAACTTGCAGTAGGTGACACTTTTGTGTGTGAAAATGATTCCATGACTCTGATCCCAAAAATTGGATACGCTAATAGACCTATTACTTATGATTGGAGGTATTCTTCTACAGGAGTTCAAATTTCTACGGATAGTACCATCACCATATTCCCGACACAGGATACTACGGTTTCCATTTTTGTAACGGATGCTGATCAATGTACGAATACAGATACTGTTTTTATTCATTGGCAAAAACTATCTCGTCCTTGGCTGGGTCAAGATGAACGCATCTGTACTTATGACACGTTCCAAATTGTCGTGCCTTATGATAGTATGCTAGCCTACCGTTGGAATGATGGCCCCATTGGAGTGGATACTACCCTTACGGTAAATGTCGCTGGTCAATACTGGTTGCACACCATTGACTCCTTAGGTTGCTTTGGTAGAGATACCTTTGAGCTTTTTGTGAATGATACTGTGATTGCCTATGCTGGACCTGATGCCACCATTTGTCGCAAAGAAACCCATACCCTAGAAGGTGGCATTGAGCAAGATCTATCTAAAACACATGTGTGGAATTGGTACGACTTAACCACCAATACCCTTGTCTTCAATGATAAAGTCAATGATGTTTCTCCTTCTGATAGCACCTATTATCGTTTGCATTTAATGATTACTGATGGTGGTCAAATGTGTGAAGATGATGATACGATGTTCTTAAGAGTAAATCAACTTCCTGACTTATCTACTGTTAGAGATCCATCACCTAAATGTTTTGATGATGGCCAGTTTGACCTTGGGGCAGAATACCCCATTGGCGCCAACTTTAAATGGTCTGAAAAAGCCAATTCCAACGTTTGGTATACCATGCAGGACTCCAGAAGAGATACCATGGTAAGAAAAGGATTTGCTACACCAAACTGGTTCTACACCCAACGTTTCTTTGACGCGGATAAGAATCAAGGTTATGTACCTGACCCTAATTTTGATAAAGTGCTTATTCACGTGAAACACAACCCAACCGGATGTGAGGATAGTGTTGTCTTCAATTCTCGAATCAATCCTAATCCAACGGTTGTTTTACAAGATGTAACCCGTTGCCAAGATGGTGGATCATTTAGAGTAAATCAGTTCTTACTTCGTGCTCCACAAAATCCAGATGCGGGTATTTATACTTGGGAGATTGACTCTGCACCAACTGGTTTAACCCAATTTGAACTCGGTCAGATTTTAGAAGACAAAAACCCAAGTCCATTCTTTTCCGACTATGTATTCAATCCAATGATTCCAGGAACCAATACAAAAGACCCTCCTAACCCGAAAAGACTCGGTACCTACAAATTGATGTTCTGTTATGAAGATGGAGCGACCAACTGTAGAACATGTGATTCCGTTTATGTGACTGTAGAAGAACTTCCAAAAATAGAGTTCACTCCTTTTGATAAGTTCTGCTATTCAGACGATACCATAAATTTAGATGATTATGTAAACCTCCCCCAAGGAAGATGGGAGCTCATCAATTTCAATGGAAATTTACCTCCTTCCCCAGCTTATAACTATGCAGTGGGCAGAATGTTAGACTCTACTCAGATCAATGTTCTTGATGTAACTACAGATGATTTTAACCCTGAAGGACAAGGTGGAACCTACTTCTGGAGATATGTAAATGTAACTACAGGTTGCCCTGTGAAAGACTCGGTAGAGATGATTGTGAGTGCACGCCCTCAACTAGCGGTAATTGATTTAGATACCATTTGCATTGATGCTGGTCTGGTTGATTTAGCTGCTCTTGTTACCACTCCGAATGCTGGCATATTTAATGCCGGTGGACCACTGACCGGTTGGTCTGGAAATGGTGTCACAGGTTCTACTTTTGATCCTGCAGCTGTAGTCACAGCTAACGTTACTGATCCGCTCTATGGTCCTTTTGTTCAAACGGTCGTATACCAACATCCCAATACGCTTTGCGTAAACAATGATTCTGTAGATGTGATGATTCAAGTAGCTCCAGTGATTAACATCACTACTCCACTGCCTGCTGAGGCCTGTGAAGGACTTGACTTTAATCTCACTGCAACAGCTGAAAGAGCGGGGGCTGGGATTTCTTGGACCACCGCTGGTGATGGTACCTTTGATGATAACGCATCGCTTACTCCGGTTTATACTCCGGGTACGGCAGATGACTTAGCCTATGGTACTACACTTACCATTACCTCTAATCAACCTGATTACCTAAGACATTGTCCGGCTGCTACTGCTGATATTAATCTTAATATTCATGCGTATCCTGACTTTGACTTTGGTGACTTTGATTCAGGGTGTACTCCAGTTACGGCTAACTTTAGCGTGGATCCTTTACGTAGACCTACTAATTATCCGGTAACCTACCTTTGGGACTTTGGAAATGGACAAACATCCACAGACTCTGCTCCTCAAAATATCATCTTTACCGGTGAGGGAACTTACAATGTCTCGGTTACTGTAACCAACACCGCGGGTGCTTGTGCTACGACAAAAGAAGATACCTTTATTCGGGTATTCCCTATTCCTGTGGCAAGCTTTACCAGTAATCCTGATTACTATACTACCGTTGCTTTACCGCGATTCCAGTTTACCAATACCTCATCCATATCCAATGGTTCTATTGATTCTTTCCTTTGGGATTTTGATGATCTAGGAGCCCGATATACTGCCCCGGATGATATCTCTAACCTAGAGAACCCTTCCTTTGCTTATGCAGATGACACCATGCAATACAACATCCGATTTACCGTTGTCTCTGATAAAGGGTGCGTGGATGATACGGTGAAAAATATTAAGATTGGACCAGACATTACCGTCTTTATCCCTTCTGCATTCTCTCCAGATGGTGCAGGACCAGATAGAAACAATAAGTTATTTGTATCTGCTCAAGGATATATTGACTATAACCTTAAAATATTCAACCGATGGGGTGAAAAACTCTTTGAATCCAAACACCCTGTTGATGAACAATGGGATGGAACCTACCAAGGCGAGCCTGCGCAGCAAGATGTATACATGTACGTTGCTACTGTAATTGCTTTTGATGGTAAAGAGTATGAATACTCTGGAACCGTTACCTTGATTAGATAGGTAATAACAACAAACTATAAAAAAAGGCTTAACAGAATCTGTTAAGCCTTTTTTTATATCGCTACCCAAGAGCCGCAATGATCACTGTGAATATCATTGTGATAGGTCCCGGAATCCTTTATTTCAAGGTTTTCAGCGGTAGAAATATAATCGATTCTCCAGCCCTTATTGTTCTTTCGTGCTCCTGCTCTATAACTCCACCAAGTATATTGATGAGGTTCAGGGTTTAATGCCCTAAAAGAGTCTATAAAACCGCTCTTAAACCATTTGTCCATCCATGCCCGCTCTTCAGGTAAAAACCCGCTGCTATTTTTATTACTAACAGGGTTATGAATATCAATTGGTTTATGGCAAATATTATAATCACCACAAACAATTAAATTAGGATTGTTCTCTTTCAGCTTTTGAGTCCAGGAATAGAAATGGTCTAAAAACGCATATTTAACCTCTTGTCGTATTTCACCAGTTGTTCCACTTGGGAAATAAGCACAAACAACAGTATAGTCCTTAAAGCTTGCTGTGATTACCCTGCCTTCAAAATCAAATAACTCATGGTCACACCCAAAATCAACGTGCATTGGTTTAGTTTTAGTCAGAATAGCCACACCGCTGTATCCCTTCTTTTGGGCAGAATACCAATAACAATGATAACCTAATGTCTCAAAGTCTAAAACCGGTATTTGGCTCTCTTCAGCCTTTATTTCTTGTAAGCAAACTACATCTGGGTTTTCGCGTTCTAAAAACCCGATGAAATCTTTTTTAATAGCCGCACGTATCCCATTAACGTTGTATGTTATAATTTTCATTTGCAATTCGTTTAAATGACTTAATAAGCTAACAATGATGCAAGCACATCATATACCTTATCCGCGTTTGGGAGCATTTCTTTTTCCAATCCCATGTTTAGAGAAACTGCCGGTAAATTAGCAGAACCCAACGTTTCTACTGGAGCATCTAGATACTCGAAACAGTTCTTAGAGATTCTTCCAGCCAAAGCCTCAGCTAAACTATTGCGTAAGGTTTCTTCTGTTAAAACCAATACTTTGCCGTGCTTCTTAGCTTGACCATAAATGGCTTCATTATCAATTGGATTAAGTGTTCTTAAATCCAATACCTCTATAGAACCGTTCAATTTTTCCGCTGCCTTGGTTGCCCAATACACTCCCATCCCATAGGTTATTACTGCTACACTGTCTCCTTCTTCGATACGCTCTGGGTTCGCTTCCAAAACCACATTCGCCTTTCCGAGTGGAATCGCATAGTCTTCGCTTGGTTCTACCATTTTGGCCCCCTCGGTACCTGGAACTTTACTCCAATACAAGCCTTTATGCTCAAACATAACCACAGGGTTAGGATCATAAAAGGCAGCTTTCATTAACCCTTTCATATCAGCAGCATTGCTAGGATAAACAACTTTTATTCCTTTAATCTGAAGGATACTACTTTCAACTGTTCCACTGTGGTAAGGTCCTCCCCCACCATATGCTCCTGTGGGTATTCTAATTAAAGATTGAATAGGGTATTTCCCCATTGTTAAATAACAACTTTTTGAAAGTTCTGTTACCAGTTGGTTAACGCCTGGCCAAATATAATCGGCAAATTGAATTTCTACTATTGGTTTGCATCCAACTGCACTCATGCCCTGGGTTGAACCTACAATGTAAGCTTCCTGGATAGGCGTATTAAAAACTCTGTCTTGGCCATATTTTGCTGCCAATGTTGCCGCTTCTCTAAATACTCCCCCAAGTCTAATTCCAACATCCTGACCATAGAGCAATGCTTCAGGATGCGATTTAAGAATTTCATCCATTGCAAACAATGCCGCATCAACCATTAACACCTGCTCTTTACCTACTGGGGATCGTTCTCCTTGTTCTTCTTGTATAGGTGAAGGTGCAAACTCATGTAAGTATAAACTTTCACTAAGCGGCTCTGCTGCGTTCTTAGCTTGCTCGAAAGCTTGTTCTGCTATGGCCGCAGTTTCTTCCATCACTTCTTCCAAGTAAGACTTCTTTTCTCCTAAATCGAGCAATAATTGCTTAATTTTTGGCAAAGGGTCGTTTAACTTATGCTCTTCAAGATCGTCACGATACCACTCACTCCGCACGCCACTGGTATGATTACCAAGCAAAGGCACCTTTGCATGAAGCAACATGGGTTTTCTTTTCGTACGAACATATGAGATTGCTTTTTCTACATCGTTGTAGCTTTTAATAAAATCGTTTCCTTCGGTTCGAGCTCTTTTTAAACCCTTGAACCCGGCAGCATATTCATATGCATCCATTGCCCGCATTTCATCACCAGAAGCAGAAATACCCCAGTCGTTGTCTTGAATTAAAAAAAGAATGGGTAAATCGTGCAATACCGCCATTTGAAAAGCTTCTGCAACCTCTCCTTCAGTAACCGAACCATCGCCAAGTGAACACATGGTGATTGGCAAAGGAAGGTCTTTCAATAAAGATTGTCCTTCTAAATATTTCATGCCATGGGCAGCTCCAGTAGCAGGAATTGTTTGCATTCCTGTTGCACTACTTTGATGCGGCATTTTTGGCATATCCTCACGTTTTAAACTCGGATGAGAATAGTATGTTCTTCCTCCGCTAAAAGGATCATCTGCTTTTGCTAATAATTGACACATGAGCTCATAAGGCTTCAGCCCCATTGCAAGTAAAATGCTTTCATCTCTGTAATAAGGGTATGCATAATCTTGAGGTAATAGTTGAAGTCCTACAGCAATTTGAATTGCTTCGTGACCTGTGCTTGTACTATGAACGTATTTAGTGATTTGCCTGTTCTCATCATAAATACCAGCCATTGCTCTAGCGGTAGAAATGAGCTCGTAAGCTTTTTTTACTAATTCTATATCAACACTACTCTTTGCTTTTACCATTTATTTTTAAATTACTCCCCTTTAAACTGACGCAAGAATCGCACATCATTGTCAAACATATCTCTTATGTCTTTAATGCCATATCTTAACATAGTCAACCGGTCAATTCCTAAACCGAATGCATATCCGCTATATCTTTCTGGATCTAACCCACAACTTTCCAAAACATTTGGATCAATCATACCACACCCTAAAACTTCTAACCAGCCCGTTCCCTTAGTCAGTTTACGATCACTTTCTGTAGTTAATCCCAAATAAATATCCATTTCTGCACTTGGCTCTGTAAACGGAAAATAAGATGCTCTAAATCGAATTTCTCGTTCACCGAATAGAGCCTTTACAAAATGATATAAGGTTTGTTTCATATCAGCAAAAGTGGTGTCTTTATCAATTACTAAACCTTCCAACTGATGAAAAAAACTATTGCTTCTGGCGCTTACTGCCTCGTTTCTATATACTCTACCGGGAGCAATAATGCGAATCGGTGGTTTGTTATTTTCCATAACCCTAACCTGCACAGAACTTGTATGGGTTCTTAAAGAATGTTCCTTGTCAATAAAAAAAGTATCCTGCATGTCCCTAGCTGGGTGTTCTGGTGGAAAATTTAATGCACTGAAATTATGCCAATCATCTTCAATTTCAGGCCCTTCAGCAATTGCAAAGCCTAGTTTTTGAAAAATGGTAATAATCTCATCCTGAACAATGGATATTGGGTGCTGGGTTCCCAACTCAAATGCTTTTGTCGGAAGTGTGATATCTTCTTTACTTTCCAGCGTAGACGAATCGTACAGATGCTTTTTACTTTCAAAAATATCTTCTATTTTTCGTTTTGTTACATTCAGCGGTTTACCCAATTCACGCTTTTCATTTTTATCCAGTTTCTTAAAACTTTCCAATAAGTTTTGAAGTGAAGATTTTTTGGATAAAAATTTTAATCTAAAATCTTCCAGATGTTCTTTGGTTTCAAGTTGAAAACTTAAAGCTTCATTCAATATTTGATTTAATTGGTCCTTCATTTCTGGGATCACAAATCTACAAAACAATTACTAATGTTTAAACCATTGCTTTGTAATCCACAAAGCATAACTAATAATAACTATTTAAGAACTAATAGTATTAGTATTATAGGCTGTGGATTTGTTAGTAAACCCGATAATTTGGCTTTTGAACATAATATTGTTTACTATTATTGGTTTTAAATATCTAATAATCAGTTGTTTATAATTGAATCCACAAAATTTTAAAATAGTGGGTAAGAGTTATGCCTGTTGATGAGTGCGTTGAAAAAGGTACTTTATCATAGCGGTTACCCACAGCTTTTTTATAATTGCATTTATCGGATAGTTTACCCCCAATTGCTTTATGGTTTTGCACTGATTTCCACATCTAATTTGGGCCCAATGTCAATATCTTTCATGTTGTAAATAATATATTCTCCGGAATGAAAGGGAAAAACACCTGGAGGGTCATATTTACCGTTTGTGTTAGAATCTAAATATAGAAATAATGCGTAAGTACCGTTTCTAACAATAAATGATTTATTCTGCTGATTTACGGTTAATTGTACATCTTTACCAATAATTGATCCACGGATTATGGAGCCCATTTGAGTAATTGTAATAGAGCTCCCTTCTGCTTTTGGAATTACACGGATTATAAATAGGGTATCTCCAATACTATTTATAAAGGGGTGAAAGCTATCTAGACCGAGGTTAAAATCAAAACTAAAAAAAGGTTCAGGATATTTATCTATTGGTGCATTTTTGCTTTTAGCTAAGTAGTTAATGTTTTCATTTTCCAATACAGCGTCATTTTTACTAAGTATGGTTGAATCAGAAAAGTTGACATAGTTAAATATTGTATCGTTAAAGGCTTTTTTATATGTTAACGTTGCTGAATTTATTATTTCTTTTTCTACGGTATGAAACACTTCTTTTATTATTCCTGTGTTGGTTGTGTCTTTAAATATAAGGTTGTTGCCGAAATAGTGTAAATAGGTCTTAACATTGGAATCTGCGTTGATGGTTTTACTTACACCAAAATAATCTCCAGTGTCTGGAATAGAATTGTTGTTGTTATCTAGAAATGCAAAAACTTGTTGACCTTGCGGTTTTTTTACGAATCCAAACTTATACATCCCCTTTTCGTTGGCTTTTGTGAACTCATACTTATATAAGTCTTCTACCGTATTGATAACAACACTTTTATCTGTCAGAATAACATAACAACCTTTAGTGCTTTCTTTTGGCTTAAATGCAAACTCAACCTTTCCTTGATACTCAAACGTATCAGAACCTACATGATCTGCGTATATATACTCTTGTAATGGGTTATTAGCATTCAGGTCTTGAATGCTATTATTAAAATAGATTAATTGTTTTTTCTCTGTTTTTGGTATTCCTGTTATATAAAGTTTATTACGTTTTACCTCGTAGGTTGGTGAAGGATATATATTCGAGATGATTTCATTCAGATCTCCCAGGTTAATGTTTTCGTTAAATACTAAAATGAGTTTGTCTTTCTTGCTTTCAATTTTGGAAAGCATTGGTGGGGTATCATCTTCAGGCCCACCGGTAAGAGGCACTATGTTCGCACAAGACTTTGTTAAAAAGCAAACTAAGATGAATAGAATAATTTTTAAAGGTTTCAAATTGTCTATTTAAGGATATTTAACAAAAGAATACTCATATCAGCAGGAGACACACCAGAAATGCGTGATGCTTGTCCCAGGTTTTCTGGTTTTATATCATTAAGCTTTTCACGCGCTTCGGCCGATAAAGATGAAAGGCTTGAGTAATTAAAGGATTTGTCCAGTTTCAGGTTTTCAGACTCAATTAGCTTGTCAACCATTTCCTTTTCTTTTTCAATATAGCTTTTGTATTTAACATTTATTTCTGCGCGAGTTAACTCTTCTTCAGAATATATTGAAAAGTCAAAAAACGAGCCAAAATCGGAAATCTTGATTTGCGGCCTGGCGAGCAATTTGTCTGCAACCGTTTTTTGTTGAATTGTACTTGTTTTTTTTCCTTCTAGAATAGGATTAATTTCTTTTGGCTTAAAAGCATTTTCTTTAAACCAATCATTGATCGAACGAATGTTGGTATATTTTTTTTCCAGTAATCGTATTCTTGACTCTTCAGCTAAGCCAATATTAAATGATTTATATGTCAGTCGTTCATCTGCATTGTCTTGCCTTAGTAATAAACGATACTCTGCTCTAGAAGTAAACATGCGGTAGGGTTCATCTGTGCCCTTATTAATCAGGTCGTCAATGAGCACACCAATATAAGCCTCTCCCCGATTCAATATAAAGGCTTCTTTTTTATGATTTTTTAAGTGTGCATTAATACCTGCCATTAAGCCTTGGCAAGCCGCTTCTTCATAACCCGTAGTACCGTTTATTTGTCCAGCGAAATACAATGATTCGATTGTTTTTGTTTCTAACGTGTTCTTTAGTTGGGTTGGGTGAAAGAAATCATATTCTATTGCATAGCCTGGCCGAAACATTTTGGCGTTTTTAAAACCTACAATTTCATGCATCGCTCTTTGCTGAACATCTGCAGGAAGACTTGTAGAAAAACCATTGATATAATACTCAACGGTTGTCCATCCTTCTGGTTCTACAAAGATTTGATGGCGGTCACGTTCTGCAAAACGGTTGATTTTGTCTTCTATACTAGGGCAGTATCGCGGGCCAACACCTTGAATACGACCATTGAACATTGGAGAGTCTTCAAACCCTTCTTGTAGTATTTCATGTACCCTTGGGTTGGTATAAGTGATATGACAGCTTCGTTGATTTTTTAACTCTGGAGTTTCGGTGTACGAGAACTTACCTGGGTGAACATCTCCAGCTTGTTCTTCAATCAATGAAAAATCTATGGTTCTGCCATCTACCCTTGGTGGTGTACCTGTTTTCATCCGTGCATGAGTAAAACCATACTCAACGAGTTGTTGGGCAAAGCTTTTTGATGCGGGCTCTCCCATTCGTCCACCAACCATTTTTTGTTTACCTATATGCATGTTGCCACCCATAAAGGTTCCTGTGGTTAGAATTACAGACTTGGCATGTATCGTATGACCAGCCTTAGTAATGATTCCTTTAACTTGTTTGTTCTCAATAATAAGTTCTTCTGCTGCATCTTGCCAAAAAGAAACATTTTGATTGGCTTCTAATACGGCTCGCCACATTTCTGAGAATTGGTAACGATCGCTTTGTGCTCTTGGGCTCCACATTGCTGCCCCCTTAGAACGATTGAGCATGCGAAACTGAATCATTGTTTTGTCTGAAATGATTCCGCTCATTCCGCCCAGAGCATCAACCTCTCGTACTATTTGGCCTTTTGCAACGCCACCCATGGCCGGATTGCAACTCATTTTCGCAATGGTTTCCATATTCATGGTTACCAAGACTACTTTACTACCCATTTTCGCGGCTGCATGAGCAGCTTCACAACCTGCATGGCCGCCCCCAATAACTAGAACATCATATTGATTAAATTGCACTGTACAAAGGTAATTTTATTCAAACAATATTACCGTTCCACGTGGAACACTTTCTGAAGGATTTTGTTTTCTTCTAAACGCATTGCTTGTTGCTCAGTTTCAGTTGTATCATTAAAACCAGTCAGATGAAGACAACCATGTATTACAACTCGGGCAAGCTCATTTAATACAGGTACCTTTAGATTATTTGCGTTTTCTTTCACTCTATCCAGTGAAATTAACAACTCCACATCATTCAAGGGGTTTTCTTCGTCATAGTAATAGGTGATTATGTCAGTATAGTAGTTATGACCTAAACTTTTAGTGTTTTGTTCGAGCATAAATTGATCGGAACAAAGATTTACCACCACGTTGTATTTCGTGTTGTGTAGCGTTGCTGTTATAGCTTTTTCTATAGTCTTGACACCGTCTTGAGGGGTCTCTGTATCTTGTTTAATAATTTGAATCATATTTTGTTAATCTAAAATGAGCACAGTTCCCTTTACTAATTTCTTCTCGTTTTTTAAGCCAATAACCAACCCTGTATATAGATAGATTCCGGATTGAACTCGTTTTTGCTTATAAGTACCGTCCCAGGTTTTCTGGTTTTCGCCTATTTCAAATATTTTTTCGCCCCAACGTGTAAAGATACCTACCGTAGTGTTTTCCCAATCTATACCGGTTCCATATATACCAAAAACAGCATTAGCACCATTCCCGTTAAACTTAATTGCTGTGGGTATGAATACACGCAGTTCATCTTCAACGCAAACGATATTTGATATAGAACTATCCCCTCTAGCAGAAACAGAGATTATACGAAAACATTGTGCGCTATCTAATGAAATAGCAAAACTATTATTTAATCCAGGAACAATAGTTGACTGTAAGTTCCACGTGGAACCATTAAAGTATACAAGATCACCTGTGTTTATACTTTGATCAAAAATGAAAGAAGTCCAATCAATGGTTGAAGTGTTATCGTTTTTTGAAAGAAACACGCTCTGGGTTAATAAAGATGTGTCGTGATTCTTAATGCAAGAATCTTCTACAATTATTTGATAAAAGTAACTGCTCTTATCCGTGTCTACCAAATCTGTGACATAGTTATCTCCATTTGAATAATTAATGCTTTTAATAAACTGCATGTTTTGTGGACTTTCGCCTCGGTAAAGAGAAGCATCTACAGAAACATCCGATTGCTCAGTGTACCATTTAATTTCTATCGTAGTTGTGTTTCTAACGGAGATACTTTTTATGTGCGTGTTCTGGACCACAGGGTAATTGGGAAATGTAAAACAAACACGATTTGATGAGCTTGTATAGGAACTGCCTACTTTTTTAGAACGAACAAACAAACAATAATCTGCTCCTTTTTGTGCATTTTGTAATACGTATGTTAGAGTTGATGTGCTATCGATTAATATAAATGAACCACCGTTTATAGCAGCATATATATAGTATTTATCTGTATTCCATCCTACATAGGGGGTCCATGTCAACGTGATGCTTAAATCACAAAAGGAATAGTTTTGTTTTAGATAAATGCTTGTATGTGGTTTGGCAAGGATGTTAAAATTGTTGCAGCTATCATAACTATTATAAGTGTATGTTGCAGGCCCTAAACCAGGTTTTGATCCTAAATGTACATATCCATTGGTGTTTTGATCGGCAACTTGTACATTATTTGAACTTACATTTTCGAATATCAGATACCCTTTGTGGTCTATACTTGTATTGGCTGGCCAACCGATTTGTATTTTCTGACTTAAACCATCAACACTTACCGAATCTAGTTCGATAAAATCGGGTGGGTTAACATCTATTCTTACGGTATCCGAATACAGAACAGTTACGCCATCACACATAAAATAGTATTTAATAAAATACTCCCATTGCTTTAAGTCTGGCTGCTTAAAGCTAAGTGTTTCTCCTGAAGGTAAAATTTGGATGGTATCTACTGGGACATAATTATCTGGCATGGTTTTAACCAACCTTCCCATAACCTCCAGTTGATTAAAAGTACCGCAATTGTTATTTAACTGGTTGAAATACAGTGTTATAGTGCTATCGTTAGGGTCTAGACAAGCACGTCTTATTTTGATAGGACCATCATAAGCAGCCAAGTTATTACCGACAAGAATCGCCAAAAACAGCACAAGGAGCTGCACCTGTTTTAAATATTTGTGTTTAAATAAATTCAACCTCTTTTGTAAGACTATTAATAAACGATTTAAGTTGCCTAATATTGCTCCGAACCGCAGGTGGCAAAACAAAGTTCATTTATATTTAAATGCTCTTTTGCGGCACGCACAACATCTTCTTTGGTTGCTTTTTGGATCTCAGTAAACAGGTTATGATAGTATTGCGGGTTTAAGTCATCGAGCACGATGGAATCTGTTTTCTCAAGGTCGGAAAATAGATCATCACATGATTTAGCCAATACTCCTAGGGTATAGCTTCTTGTTTTCTCTAACATTTCATCCGAGAAAGTCCCATTACATAGGTTCTCGAATTCCTTGTTTATTTCAGCGATAACCTCATCTATACTTCCTGATTTTATATCAGAACCCACGTTTAATATACTATAATCATGTTGCGCTTTTAGCGAGGAATTAATCCCGTAAGTTAATCCTTTCTCTTCTCGTATGTTTTGCATGAGCAATGAACCGAAGTAACCACCAAATAACATATTTGCTAAAAGAGTGTGTGAAAAATCTTCATGACCCTTGCCAATTGTAAGCGCCATAGCTCTTAAGCTTGTTTGCACTGATTCATTTTTGTGGAAGTGGTGGTGGCCTTTGGATTTATTACTGAATTGTGGAATTAGAGTATTTGCAGGGGTATTGCTTTTGAAATAGGGCTGCAGAGCTTTATAAAGCCACTGGGTGTTTTCAAGGTTTCCACTAACAAATATGGTAAAACCAGAGTTCACTAAATGACCAAATTCTTGGCAAATCAGTTTTTGATTGATGGTTTGAATGTCCTCCTTATTTGCTGGTTCTCGAAGAGTTTCGGTTTCAAAAAAGTTCTTATTACATAACACCCGAGCCAAATAGCCTGTTTTTTCT
Organism: uncultured Bacteroidia bacterium; assembly: GCA_943788195.1. GTDB lineage: Bacteria > Bacteroidota > Bacteroidia > NS11-12g > UBA955 > CALSPH01. Next base: position 399,461 of record CALSPH010000001.1, on the reverse strand, counting down.
TGATTCTGATCATACTCTGCAGTTGCTTTTAGTCTGAAAGTGTTTATTTTTTCAGTTGGAAAAGCGGCATTAAATACTGCATCAACAAAAATGGGCAATGCTTCATGAATAAGACTTGGCGTACTATATAATGAAACCTTAAAATGGTTATAATCGTATTCAGAACCATAATATGCACCTAAACTATCTAGGCTGTTGAGGATTTGTTCTTCTGTTTTATTATGGGTTCCAGAAAACAACAATGATTTAATGCAAGCGTATGTGCCTTTTTCCGTTTGATTTAACAATCCTGCGTTAAAAACAAGCTCTACTCTACACACTTCTTCTTTTGATGGAACAAAAATGATTTTTGGATAATCTTCAATTTGAACTCCTAAAGTAATTTTAGGAAGGGTTGGTGTAAAAAGTGGAGGGGAAATCAGTCTATTTAGCATAGTTTGGGTATAATATTGTTGTACAGTTTTCCTTTATTAAAATGTTATTTGCCAATTTATTAATGTCAGTTACTGAAACTAAATTATAATTACTAATAAGTTGGTTAACTTGACTAATATCTCCTTGATTTTCAGCCATACATAAAGCCATTGCCTTGTTCAGCAGGTTGGTGTCTTGGTATGTTTTAGCAGTAATAAGTTTATTTCTATTCCGGTTCAATTGTTCTTCATTATTAAAACGGCTCTTAAACATTCCTAGTTCATTCCAAATAGAAGCTTCTGCTTCTTCAATGGATTTGTCATTGTTTACCATTCCAATGATGTAAACTAAGCCAGGGTCAAGGTCATCACCAACATACACAGAAAGGGAAGAAAACATTTCATCTCGTTCCACAAGACTGGAATACAGTATACTTGTTTTTCCATTCGCCAAAATATCAGACATTAGATCTGCAACATAATGGCTTTGTTCACGTTTCGATGGTTTGTGAAAAGCCATGTAAATGGCTTGTTGGGCATTTATCTGAGGTGCTATGAAATGGGTTGATTCAACTTGAACAGGTTCTTGCGGATATTCATTTTTGTTTCGAATGCCGGTTTTTATAGGGCCGAACCACTTTTCGGAAAGCTCTTTTGTTTGTTCTAAGGTAATATTTCCCGCAACACATAGGATGGCATTGCTGGGATTGTAGAATTTGTGAAAGAACGCTTTAACGTCATCCAATGTAGCATCTTCTATATGAGAAATTTCTTTGCCAATGGTAGCCCATCGATAGGGGTGAACCTTATAGGCGTTTTCACGTAAATGCATGTATGCTTTACCGTATGGCTGGTTTAAATACCTCTGTTTAAACTCCTCAACAACTACACCTTTTTGCACGGAAAGGGATTCTTCAGAAAAAGCCAGCTTTTTCATACGGTCGCTTTCTAGCCAAAATGCAGTCTCAATATTTTGGCAGGGAATCTCGATGTAATAATTGGTCAAATCATTCGAGGTAAATGCGTTATTTGTTCCTCCAGCTTTTTGGAGGGCGGTATCATAAGATGGAATATTCTCAGATCCGCCAAACATCAGGTGCTCAAAAAGGTGAGCAAAACCTGTTTTATTGGGATTTTCATCACGCGCACCTACGTTGTATAGGACGTTTACCACTGCTGAAGACTTAGAGTTATCTAGATGATGAATAACACGAAGGCCATTCTCAAGCTTAAAGGTTTTGTATGAGATCACTGCGGCAAATTTAGACTATTGCTATATATATTCAGCTCAGGATTATTGTAGTTTTGATGTCGTATTATGGGAATTTTTATTCCTACCTTTGCACCATGCGGAAAAATGGCGAAAAATCAGAGAGAAAGCACAGCTTTGGAAAAGGTAAAAAGGGAGTCAAGCGAGTTGGCAAATCCTTAGATACTCAATCTGATAAGAGGGAATATAGTAAACCAGATCGAAAAGAGTTTAAGAAAACAGACAAGAAAGAGTTTGCGAAATCGGATAAAAAAGAATTTAGTAAACCCGTTCGTAAAGATTTAAAAAAACCGGATAAGAAACCTTTCACGAAATCAGACAAAAAAGATTTTTACAAATCAGATCGCAAGGAATTTAAGAAGTCTGATAAAGGCAGTTTTAAGAAATCAAAAAACTATAAAAAGGAAGTTAGATCCGTTTTTGATAAAAGCGGAAAGAGTGATAAAAAGGTCCAATATTTGGATGCAAGCGATTTAAACTATCGTACTAAGTTGGATAAAAAAGGGTTTAGGAATAAAAACGAAGATAAACTTCCAACAATCCAAGAACTGGATAACACAGAAGTTCGTTTAAATAAGGTTATTGCTGAGGCAGGAGTTTGTAGTAGGAGGGAAGCGGATGAATTAATCACACAAGGTTTAATTACCGTTAACGGCAAAGAAGTGAATTTGGTAGGGTCTAAAGTTAAGCCTACAGATCGTGTTAAGTATGATGGAAGGTTACTAACCACTGAGGAAAAAACGTATATCTTACTCAATAAGCCCAAGGGTTTTATTACCACAACGGATGACCCAGAGGACCGGAAAACGGTTATGGATATTGTGAGTGAAGCAACACCAAATAGGGTTTATCCTGTGGGCAGGTTAGATCGCAATACCACTGGTGTTTTACTTTTGACCAATGATGGAGATTTTATGGAAAAAGTAACGCATCCAAAATTTAATATTACCAAAATTTATAAAGTTGGTTTAGACAGAAGAGCGGATCAGTCGGAACTTCAGCAACTGTTGGATGGCGTAAAACTTGAAGATGGGTTTAGCCAAGCAGATAATGTAGCTTTTTTAGATGAAACGGGCAAGACCATTGGCATTGAAATACACAGCGGTAAAAACCGGATTATTCGTAGGATGTTTGAACACATTCAGTTGGATATTAAAAGTTTGGACCGAACTTCTTTTGGCCCTTTTACCAAAACGAATTTAAGGCCTGGCCAGTTTAGACAACTCAATGATAAAGAGATGGCGCTTGTCGCTCGATTGAAAAAGCAGAAGGCCCCAAAAAAATAGAAAACTACCCTTGAACCTTTTCGTAATTATCATCCCAGTTTTTAGCTTTGGGCTGATGAAGCTTGCCTAGCGATTTTGCAACTACCGTTGAAACCATAGCATCTCCAGTTACGTTAACCATGGTTCTGCACATATCTAGCGGTCGATCAACAGCAAAAATTAATGCGAGCCCAATGGCTAATTGTTCAGACGGAAAACCAATTGCCTCCAATACGATGATCAGCATAACCATTCCCGCTCCTGGAACAGCTGCAGACCCTATGGATGCTAAAAGGGCGGTAAATATAATGGTCAGTTGATTGCTCATTGTTAAACCTTCAGGCCAGAGCACTTGAAGAATGAAGACGGAGGCTACAGCTTGATATAAACTGGTGCCATCCATATTAATTGTAGCACCAACTGGAAGAACAAAGCTTGAAACTTCTTTATCTACTCCAATATGCTCTTCAACCCGCTCCATGGTTACTGGTAGGGTTGCTGCGCTTGAACTGGTAGAAAAAGCAACCAATTGGGCGGGACTAATTTGTTTTAGAAACCATAATGGACTTTTCTTGGCATATACCTTTATAACAATCAAATGAAAGATAATCATTAATGCTAAACCAGCAAGAACCGCTAAAGCATACTTTATCAAAGCAAAGAGCAATGAAGGATCGCCCGTATTTGCAATAACGCTGGCAAGTAAGGAAAATACTGCAAAAGGCGCCATGAGCATGATAATATCCACCATTTTCATGATTATTTCATTCAAGGCATCGAACCCTCTTTTCATAGGCATTACTTTATCAGGATCTGCTAATATGAGGCTAACCCCAAAAAGGATAGTAAAGAAAATCACTTGAAGCATTTTCCCATTTTTAGACATTGCTTCAAAGATGTTTCCAGGTACCATTTCCACTATAAACTCTAAAGGACCTCTATTTCCTTGTTTTTTAGCCTCCTCAATTTTTGCTCCAAGGCTACTAGAGCTGGAGTATTTGCTGGCCAACTCTGTTTTGGCCTTATCGGAAATGCCGTTACCCGGCTGCACAACATTTACAATAATCAATCCTATACAAATGGCTACAAGTGTAGTACCTATATAGATAACAATGGTACGAAGCCCCATTTTTTTGAACTTACTTATGTTCTTAAGGTCAGATATTCCCTTTATCAATGAAGCAAGAATAAGAGGGATTGCTATAAGCTTCAATAGGTTAATAAAAATAACTCCCCAGGGAGCAATCCAATGATTAATGAATTTTTCCGCTTTGGTCCAATAGGTGGTACTTTCTTTGGCTTCAATATAAACTTGAGTAGCTGACCCTTCAGTTATTTGGGTTTCCCAATGCGCTTTTTCGACAACACTGAACTTTTCTATCTTCTCTTTGCCCCAGCTACTTGATACCAAGATAAGCGCAAAAAGCACACCCAGTACCATTCCAATAAGTATTTTCCAGTGCAAAGCAAGTTTTTTCATAGAACTATTTCTTTGAAGGCAATATATTGCAATTTTCTTATTTTATAAATTCTAGCGTTAAAAAGAATTCTTGTTATTGTCCCTAATTTAACTGGAAACCACAGTTACTGCAAAAAGAGTCATCCTCATTTGTTATTCCTTCACCACACTGGTCACAAGCTGTTTTAGCAATGGAACTATTATGCTTTTCTTCACTCAAAGCAACAGACACAATACCTGTAGGTATAGCAATGATTGCGTAACCTAAAATCATAGCAATAGATGAGATGATCTTTCCAAGTACCGTATGTGGAACAATGTCTCCATATCCAACCGTTGTAATGGTTACCACACACCAATAAACGCTTTCAGGGATACTTGTAAAACCGTTGTTTTCTCCTTCAACAACATACATTAGGGTACCCATAATGAATATGATAAGAACTACAAACAATAAAAAAACGGAGATTTTATGCCTGCTTTTTCTTAAGGCAGCAACCAAGGTTGAGGCTTCGGAGTTATAACGCGTTAGTTTAAGAATTCTGAATACGCGCATTAATCTCAAAACACGTACGATTAGGAATACATGTGCACCTGTTAAGAACAAACTTAGATATGAAGGGATTACGGACAGTAAGTCAATGACTCCCCAAAAACTAAGCACATACTTACGAGGTGTCTTGCTACTCCATATTCTGAGTAAATATTCCAAAGTAAAAATGATGGTTAAAACCCATTCAACTATAGTAAAGAGACCAGGATTATTTTTACTAATACTTGGAACACTTTCAATAAAAACAGCAATAACGGATATTATTATGATCCATAACAATGCTACATCAAAGGCTTTGCCTGCCTTTGTATCCGTACCAAAAATTATTTCATGAACCTTATCGCGTGTTTTGGACATGGTACAAATTGAATAAAAAAAATTGGAAAGACCTACCAAATACTTTTATAAGCATTTTTTGCTTCAGCAGAATTAAACATTTCCTTAGCAAACCGCTTGGCGTTTTTCGAAAGATCAATAAAGTTATTATGTGTGCTTGCCATTAATTGGTCAATTTGCAAAGCAGTGTTTTTAGAGCTTTTTAAATCTGCTAGAAAACCGCAGTTATATTTTTCAATTTCTCGGAAAGGGGTGTTTTCACCTATAATGGATGGACAACCAGAAGCCAATGCCTCGAATATGGCATGCCCAAAATTTTCACCAAGGGTGGGTAGAAAAAAGAATGAAGCCGAGTCCAATAATTCTTGAATATGTTTTTTAGAGCGCCCTCCATGTAATTGAAAACTTACATGAGACGGCATGTCGGCAATTTGACCTTTAAACACTTCAAAATAGGCTGGATTGTTACAGTCACCAACCCAATGCACGGTTACTTTACCCTTAACATTATGTAAAACCTCTAAAGCAAATATGCTGTTCTTTTCCTCTGCAATTCGGGAAACAATGGCAAGCACTGGGTTCAATACTGTTTTAGAAGGCGCCTCTAAAAGTTCTAAATCGGGGATGTTAGGCACAATCTGGATGTTATTTTTGAAGGAAGCTTTGCGGATGTGTGTTTTCTCAACCTCATCAGTCGCAAGTATACAAACTCGCTTAAACGAGGGAGAGCATTGAAGAAGTCTAATAAAAATCGCCTTCTTTAACCGTTTTTGGGAAAACGCTTGTGGATGCAACATTCCACGAGGCGAAAGAAAAACAGAAAAGGACATTTTGCGAGAGTAAATAAGCGGTTTTATAGCAAAATTTACGGAGAATAAACTGTTTAAAAACAGAATATTGGGCGAGGTTATTTCAATAATACTATTGAATGTAGATCGGGATAGTTTATCATTAGAAACATAGAGAATGTTTTCCCCAAAATTTCCCTTACACCATCGGTCAACAACCACACCGTCAAGTATTTCGGTTGATCCTAAGTCTCGACTTCCAGTTACGATGTGAAATTCATAATCATTTTTAAGCAATTTGACGAGGTTATAGATAGATGTGATTGGCCCACCTGCTTTAAACGCGGGGTAATACCAATCGGTAAATATCAATATGTTCTTAGTATTCAAGGTTATTTTCTTGGATATAAAATGATAGACAAACTAATGGCCAAACGCGGCTCCATGTATAAATTTTTGAACCCTTATCGAAGGAATTCCAGATCATTGAAATACTGCCTGTATTAAAAAGGGCGGTTTCTTCCAAAAACAGCATTTGATTTTTGCAAAAGTCATATAGGGCTCCACGCATCCATTTATCCCAAGGAAATGTAAATCCACTTTTTTTCTTATTTAAGATTTCAGGAAGTAAATCTTGGCTAAATGCATCAAACAAAATATTCTTGGGAGGTCTAATTTGCTTAGAACTTAGGCTTCTCATATAAGCAACTAAGTTTTGGTCTAGAAATGGATTTCGAAGCTCTATACTATGGGCCATAGACATTTGGTCGGCATCGCGAAGTAATGTATCATGCATATAGTAATTCATTTCAGTCATTGAAATAGAATTTGCAATAGATTCCCTATTGTCTGGGAAGTCAAATGTTGCGTAAGGCAAACCAAAAATCTTTCGCATTAGCTTTTTATCAAAATTACTCCTGAATACAGCCATACTTTTGACAGGATCATTTATGATGCCTTTTAAAGCATTTAATTTTTTAACTTGATTATTTTGAAAACATTGATCCAATAGTTGAAAAACAAATTTGGGTATGGTTTTAAATAACGGGTTAGTCCGTAACTGTTCATACCTTGTATAATGCGGATATCCATAAAAGACTTCGTCACCACCTAGGCCTGAAAGTGCTACTGTAAATCCGGCTTTTTTAATTTGTTCGCTCACTACAAAGGTGTTGGGTCCATCGCCACTTGGATGATCCATTGCAACTAGTGTATTGTTTACTGCATGTAAAAAATCGTTTTCTGAAAGACAAGTAATGTGGTGCTTAGCTCCGAAAGCTTTAGCAGATATACTGGCCAATTTTGATTCATCAAAATCTTTTTCAGTAAAGCCAATAGTGAAAGCATCTACCTTTTTAACGGAGGATGCTGCTGCCAAAATCAAATTACTGTCAATACCTGCACTTAATAAAACAGCCAAAGGAACATCAGAAACCAATCGCTTTTCAACAGACTCAAAGAACAATTCACGAAATGTTTCTTTGTTATAGTTTATTTCTTTGGTGCTATGCTCTTGCACTTCTTGCTTGTAATAGGATTTAATTTGGCGACTCCCATTTTCAATGCACATCATTGTCCCAGGCGGAAGTATTTTAATATCCTTAATGATTGTTTCTGGGAAATGTACACTTTGAAATTGCAAAAAGTAACCCAATACCTCTTTGTTAATGACAGGTGGAACAATTTGGGCCTTCAGTAAACTTCTAATCTCTGAGCTAAAATACAACCCTTCTATTGTTTGGGCATAATACAATGGTTTTTTACCAAAACGGTCTCGTATCAAAACGGTTTGCTGCTTATTGATATCATGCAACACCAAGGAGAACATCCCTTCTATATGATGTACAAAATCAAATCCCCATTTTTGATAAGCGGCTAAAACAACTTCTGTGTCGGAAAGTGTAGTAAAAGAATAAAAACTTAACTCTTTTTTGAGCTCTTTAAAATTATATATTTCACCATTCAGCACAAGTAAAACAGACCGATCATTGTTCCACATTGGCTGGTTTGCTTTTTCATTTAGGTCAATAATTGATAATCGAGTATGACCAAAACAAACACTTGCTGTAGGAGTAATTTCCGTTGAGTCCGGCCCGCGATGTTGCAGGTTGGAGCATATTGAACGAACGGTATCCTTGTGCGTTTCAGAAATGTGGTCTCCAATATATCCGGCTATTCCACACATAATTATTTAACTATATTTAAACTATCTTGAATGGGAATGGAAATGATGCTGTCTGAAGTTTTAGTGAAAAAATAACGCCTAAAACTATCCAAAAATATCACTCCACCTGCTGTGAATATAGCCTGTTTAAATGGGGCGGAGTAGCTAAAAATTTGAGTGTCGAGCGATTGTGTTTGCCAGGATCCAACAATGGACGTCTCCTTTTGATTACTATCCAAATAGACCAATTGCAATGAGCTAGAGTCTATGTATAGCATCGGAATATTAAAAGGCCCAATAAGCCCTTCACTTTTATACGTGCCAAAAGGCTTGATGATTAAGTTTTTCTTATTAATTTTATCTAATTCTGAATCATCATAGTTCTTTTTTGGAGAACATGAAAGTGCTAATGGAATGAGAACTAATATGAACAGGTTTTTCATTTACTCGCGATAATGCTTATTTCAACGTTTACATTTTTAGGTAATCGAGCAACTTCTACAGTTTCTCTTGCTGGAAAATTTGATGTGAAATAGGAGCCATAGACTTCATTTACCGCAGCAAAATCATCCATGTTTTGAAGGAAAATACTTGTTTTTATTACGTTGCTCAGGTCCATTCCTGCTTCACCTAATACAGCCTTAATATTAAGCATTACTTGATGCGTTTCGGCTTGTATGGAGTCTATCACAAGCTCACCTGATTCAGCATTTATGGCTATTTGACCACTTAAATATAATGTGTTTCCACTCCATACCGCTTGACTGTAAGGACCAATTGGTGAAGGAGCGTTTTTAGTAATTACCGTTTTGTTTGCCATATTATTGGTATTTTTGTCTGCAAAATTACAACTAAATGAAAGTAACAATAGTATCCAACAACCAGAATATATTAAGTGAGTTTGAGGAAAAGTTAAAGATCTCATTAAACTTGGTTTCCAAAGATACTATGTTAACAGATATCCTTAAAGAAAACACGGATTTACTTTTTTGCCCAGACCTGAAAGTGCCTATTAAAAAGCTTAAAAAGCTGCATATTAAAATGCCCAATCTAAAAATTGTTTTTAATGCAGTATGTACAAAACTAGAAGATTTAGTCGCTGAAGGGATCAACGAATCAATATTAATTGGAATGAACCTATTACCCACTTTTGTTAATAGACCACTCGCTGAGGTTACTACACAAGCTAAGGGCAACTCACAAGTATTAATGGAGTTAGGATGGGAAGTAAAAAATGTAGCGAGCAGAATTGGTTTGGTTACACCAAGGGTTATCGTGATGATTATTAATGAAGCATACTTCACCGTTCAAGAAGGTACAGCAACTAAGGAGGACATAGATGTTGGTATGAAACTCGGTACGAACTATCCGAAAGGTCCGTTCGAATGGGCTAATTTAATCGGTCTTAAAAATATTTATAAGACACTAGACGCTTTATACGAAGACACAAAAGAGGGAAGATACAAAATATGCCCCTTGCTTAAAACGGAAATGCAAGGAATCTCCTAATATTTAAGTGATACTGCTAAGGATTCTTTAAAAAGGAAGGGTGATTTTTAGGGATTGGAGAGCTTCAATTAGGCATCATTATTGCCCATATAAATTCATATATTTGCCGCCAGCGTAAAGAGAGTATAGTCTACGAATGAAACGAATTCAAATGGCTGATTTAGTAGGTCAGTTTAAAAAAATAAAAACGGAGGTTTACCAAGCTTGGGAAGAGGTGTTAGAAAATGCATCGTTTATCAATGGGCCTCAAGTCAAAAAATTTGCTTCAAATTTAGAATTGTATCTCAATGTAAAACATGTGATTCCTTGCGCCAATGGAACAGACGCCTTACAGGCAGCTCTGATGGCCCTGAATTTACCAAAAGGGTCAGAAATAATTACACCTTCATTTTCATACGCAGCACTCGCAGAGATGATTATTCACGTGGGACATAAGCCTGTGTTTGTTGAAGTTGACCCATCCACCTTTACCATAGATGTAAATGAGATTGAGGAAGCAATAACAGATCGTACAAAAGTAATAGCACCGGTACATCTTTATGGGCAATGTGCAGATATGAATACCATTATGAAAATTGCTCAAAAACATAATTTATATGTTATTGAAGATGCGGCTCAAGCTATTGGAGCAAATTATGAAATGGATGTTTCGGGAAAACTAAAAGCCGGTACCATAGGACATATCGGAACAACTTCATTTTTTCCTTCTAAAAATTTAGGTTGTTATGGTGATGGCGGTGCAATATTTACAAACGATGATAACATTGCAGAAGAATTGCGAATGATTGTAAATCATGGCCAAGTTAAAAAATATGTGCACAAAAGGATAGGCCTAAACAGCAGGTTAGATAGCATTCAGGCAGCTGTACTGAATGTTAAACTCAAGTACCTAGATGATTATGGTGCGGCAAGAAAACGAGTTGCTGCATTTTATGATGAGGCTTTTGCAGGGCATCAAAACATAATTATACCAAAACGACAAGTTAAGTCAGAGCATGTATTTCATCAATATACACTGACACTCAAAGGGATAGACCGAGCATTGTTTAAAGAGTATTTAATGAACTATGAAATACCAAGTATGATTTATTATCCCATACCCTTGCACAAACAAGAGGCATATAAACAAGATATTGAATTACCCATAACAATGGATTTAACCGAAAATGTGATTTCTCTGCCCATTAGTACGGAGTTGGACGAGGAACAATTGGCATATATTTGCAAACACGTTTTGGTATTTTGTAAAGAACAAACATTAGCACAATAAATATGAAAATAGCCGTAGTTGGAACAGGATACGTAGGATTGGTAACAGGGGCTTGCCTTGCAGAAGTAGGCATATCTGTAACCTGTATAGATATTGACAAAATAAAAATAGATAACCTTAAAAAAGGGGTTATTCCGATTTATGAACCAGGTCTTGAGCCTATCGTTAAAAGAAATGTCGAAAATGGACGTTTGCAATTTTCAACGAGCACCAAAGAGGGTATTGTAGGTGCTGATGTTGCTTTTATAGCGGTAGGCACTCCTCCTGGACAGGATGGAAGTGCGGATTTAAGTTATGTGCTTTCTGTGGCCCATGAGATAGGTAACCACATGAACGGTTATGGAGTTATTGTTACTAAAAGCACTGTTCCAGTAGGTACCGCGAAAAAAGTAAAAGCTGCCATTCAAGAATCCCTAGACAATAGAGGAGAAAAGATACCTTTTGATGTGGCCAGTAATCCTGAATTCTTGAAAGAGGGAGCTGCAGTGAATGATTTCCTAAAACCTGATCGCATTGTTGTTGGGGTTGAAACTGAAAAGGCAAGAGAGATTATGAAGAAGCTTTATACGCCTTTTGTGTTAAATGGTCATCCAATAATTATCATGGATATTCCAAGTGCAGAAATGACTAAGTATGCAGCAAACTCAATGTTAGCAACCAAAATTAGCTTCATGAATGATATTGCAAATTTGTGCGAAATTGTTGGAGCGGATGTAAATTTAGTGAGAAAAGGGATTGGTTCAGACCCTAGAATAGGGAATAAATTTATATATCCAGGTGCGGGCTATGGAGGATCTTGTTTTCCTAAAGATGTTAAAGCACTTATAAAAACAGGTCTTCAGAATGGGCATCGCATGGAAATTTTAGAATCCGTAGAATCTGTAAACGAACGCCAAAAGCTGGTTTTATACCACAAGTTGAAAAAACATTTTGGTGACTTGAATGGAAAAAAAATAGCTCTTTGGGGCTTGTCTTTTAAACCCAATACTGACGATATGAGAGAGGCACCTAGTTTAGTAGTTATAGAACAAATATTAGCAGAGGGTGGAAGCGTCAGTGCTTATGATCCAGTTGCAGCTGAGGAGGCCAAACGAGACTTAGGTGAACGTATTGTTTATAGCGACAACGCTTATGATGCCCTTGTTGATGCTGATGCATTGGTAGTAATTACAGAATGGCCTGAATTTAGAGTACCGGACTGGAACAAAGCGAAGCAGTTACTAAAGCAAAACGTCATTTTTGATGGCCGAAATATATATGATGCCGAAGATGCCAGAGATCAAGGTTTTGATTATTACGGAATAGGGATCAATTAATAGGCATTGCTGAGAGTTCATTTTTATTTAATAATAGTCTCAATAATCTATGCGGCTACTTTTACCATTGCAAAATGGATTATGCCCGAGTTTATTGGAGCCTACGGTTTCATATTGCTGCGTATTACAGCAGCTGCCATCTTGTTAACGATTGTTAATCCCTTTTTCAGCAAGAAAAAAATTCCACTAAAAGAAAACGCGAAGGATTTGATTATTTGCGCATTTTTTGGTGTGGCAGCAAATATGCTGATGTTTTTTAAAGGCTTAAGTATTACGCATGAAATAAATGGCGCTGTACTTATGCTTTTCAGCCCTGTTTTCGTATTTATTTTTGGTTTGTTTCTCAAAACAGAAAAGGTGTATTGGTGGAATATCATAGGTATTTTTATCGCTGCAATTGGCGCTTTAATGTTTTTAGGAGGAGGTTCATTTAGAATAGAAGCGGCAACAGCTTACGGGGATTTATTAATCATTTTAAATGCAATATCATATGCATTCTTTTTAGTCTATGTTAGAAAACTTTTAAAGAAATTTCATCCCATAACCGTTACGAAATTTGCCTTTTATTTTGGTTTTCTTATGGTGCTACCATTTGGTTTGAAAGAGGCCCTAAATGCAAATTATGATGGAATGGAAATGATACATTGGGGCAGCCTTATTTTTGTTTTGGTTATGACCACTTTTGTTACCTATGTGCTAAGTGCTTTGGCAATAAAGCAGGGTGGTTCTACTATTGTTGGTGCATACATCTATTTGCAACCCGTATTGGCAGGAGTTATTGCTCATATAGCAGGAGTGGATGAAATTACCCTCGTGAAAGTATGTTTTGCTGCAATGATATTTTTAGGTGTATATTTGGTTAGTATTAAGAAACATGCAACAAATTAGGTCAATGACAGGCTTCGGAAAAGCCGAAGCAGAAATCGATGGGTGGTTTATTAAGGTTGAAATATCAGCTGTAAATGGCAAGTATGCGGATATAAAGTTTCGTGTTCCTCAAGGCTGGCAAATGCAAGAGCAAGAATGGCGTAATCAACTGTTAAAAAAAGTAGGCAGAGGTACAGTGCAAGTTGGTGTGACTTTGGATGAAGTGGCAGGGCTTTATCAACAACCCAAGGCGCTCATCAATAAGGAATTGTTTAATTCGTACACTTCTCAAGTAAGGTCTCTTATTAAAGATCATGATTTAGATCCTTCTTTTTTGCTTCCGTTTATTGTGAAGTTACCAGGTGTTCAAATGGGCATGGATGAAAGTTTGATTCAGCAATTGAGTCACCAATTAAGCACTTGCGTTGCAAATGCTTTTAATCAGTTTGATAAACATAGGTTGGCAGAAGGCAACGCAATGGCTAAGCAACTTGCGAGCAACATAGCAAGAATTAAAAGTAAAAGCATCCGTGTAGAAAGTCTAGAAGAAATGCGCAATGATTTACTTCGCCAAAAGCTTACAGAGAAAGTGGATATTTGGAGTCAAAAGATAAACATTGAAAAAGAACGATTGGAAAGTGAAATTCTATTTTATCTAGATAAGTTTGATATAACCGAGGAGAAAACACGTTTGGAACAACATTGCGTTTATTTTGAAGAAACCTTAAATGAAAAGAACCCTGGAAAGAAACTTGGATTTATAGCACAGGAACTGGGTCGAGAAATAAATACCTTAGGGAACAAGGCAAACCATTTTGATCTTCAAAAACTGACGGTAGAAATGAAAGAAGAATTGGAGAAGATTAAAGAACAGGTACTCAATTTATTATAAGCGATACAACATTTGACCGCTAATTTCGTCATATATATGAAGCGTGATGTTTAAAAAGAGGCATATAACCCTATTGTTTTTAACCTTTTTGTTGAAAGGTTTGTGGTCTCAGAACATCACACCCATTGCTGTCAGTAATTATGGAACAGCCCAATCACAGTTTATTAGCCCTTCTTTAAATGGGTATAGTCCTTATAACTGGCATGTAAATTTGGCGGGCGCATGGGTTAATGGAAATAATAATTTCTTAAGCCTGCACATGCCCTATTCGTTGTATCGTGCTCCAAACAGCATACCAGAGCAATATCAAACAGAAAATGGGAATGCAAGTTTTGAAGATGAATGGATTTGGGAGAGCATTAATGGCAAGCAAAAATGTGTGGATGTTGCTGCAACCATTTATGGGCCATCGGCTTCTGTAAAAGTAAAAAACTTTAGAGTTGGCTTAATTTCACGGGGGTTTGCTGCAGGACGTCTTTCTGGGGTCTCCGAAAATCTAGCACATGCTATTTACAAGGAGATGGATAGTGCAAAAGGAGCCTTTATCTATTTTAATGAGTTTGGAACAGGCCTTAGCAATGAGGGGGATAAAATCACTATGGCTGCACACAGCTCAGCTGCAGTTGGATTAAATTTATCCTATGCCCTTCCTTTAAAGCACAATCGACAATTTATTGGCGGAATTAGTATGAAACGAAATTTTGGGTACCAAGGTGCATATTTCAGTTCTGAAAAAATGATTTTAAATTCCAATAAAATTGATTCGGTTTTTTTCGAACCTACCTCTATTCAAATTATGCAATTTGGTGAAAACGAAACTGCAAAAGGTTGGGGCTATGATATTGGTGCTACCTATATCTTTCATAAGAAGGAATTTAAACGGAATGGCCCATATCAATTAAACAATACACGTTATTTTAGTAAACTGTCAGTAGGCCTAATTGATATTGGCTCAGTAAAATATAAAGACGCTTATGTTGCCAACTTGTCAATCAACAACACCTTGGGATTTAATACGGATAGTTTTGATTTAGATATTAGTCAAGACAATTACCCTAGCGTATTAGATAGCGTTCTAGGAATCCATGGCACCTATACTGATGGAAGGCAATCGATACGTGTAGGTTTACCCACTCGATTAGTGGTTAGCTATGACCGACAGTTTAGAAAGCACTTTTTTATGAGCGCTACACTCAGCCAAAGTTTACGGAAAAGGCATTCTAGGCACATGCGTTATCAAAGCACATTAATGCTTGCTCCTAGATGGGAATGGTCTTATTTTGAAGTTTCTGCGCCAGTCGAGTTGGGCTATGATTACCGCGCATTGAGATTGGGGTTGAGTATGCGAGCCGGCCCATTGTATTTAGGAACAAATAGCCTCTTACCTTTTTTATATACACGCGGGTTTAGAGATGTCGATTTCTTTATTGGCATTGCATTTGGTAATTTGAGCGATTACGGCCTACTCAAATCTTTAGAAGATAGAAAAGAACGTAAAGCTGCAAAAAAGAGAGCTAAAGGTTGCCCAGAATTTTAAAAGCATAGGGTAAGAATACCAGCAGTCCAATGATTGCAGCTCCAACCGATGCAAGAAGGACTGAACCCGCAGAAATGTCCTTTATTATTTTAATTTTCGGATGAATATTGGGGTTAATAAAATCACATATTCGTTCGATTGCGGAATTGATCACTTCGCAAATGAGTACAATTGAAATAGCAAAGATGATCATCATCCATTCAACAAAAAGGATATTCAAGGCAAATCCCAATACTATTACAGCTAGAGTTATGAATAAATGAATGCGAAAATTATATTCTTGTAGCCAAACTAGTTTTATACCATTCCAGGCAAAAGCAAAGCTTTTTATTCTCTTGCGAAGTGTGAAATCTTGTTTTGAACTCATAAAACAAAAATATGGGGGAATGTGTTAATAGCTTGTAACATTTGATAAATTATGCGCTTTATCATACAAACAAAGTGCATATGAAGGCATCCACCTTAGCGTAAGTGGATACTTTAACAATTAATATCGCTATCTTTGCACCATATTATGAAAATGCAATCAGTTCGGTTTAACACCAAAGAAAGCCCAGAGTTTTTTAGAGAACTACGCATGCGCGTAAATAATTATTTTACTGAAAATAAAGTTTCTCCGAAAGGAAATGGAACAATGGTTTTCAAATCCATCTTTATGATTTGCTTATACTTTGTTCCCCTCGGTTTCTTATTGAGCGGCTTAATAACAAGCACATGGGCGATGTTTGGAATATGGACTCTGATGGGTTTAGGAATGGCAGGTATCGGTTTGTCGATTATGCATGATGCAAACCATGGTTCATACTCCGAAAAAAGAACCATCAATTATCTCATGGGGTATTTGGTTAATTTTTTAGGAGCTTTCCATGTAAACTGGATACTTCAACATAATGTTCAGCATCATTCATTTACAAATATAGATGGGCATGATGGGGATATTGAAAACGCCTTTTTTCGGTTTGCACCTCAGCAACCTCGAAAAAAATTATTTAGGTACCAGATTTATTATGCACCATTCTTATATGGTTTGATGACTTTTTTCTGGTATACATCCAAAGACTTTATTGATTTATTTAAATATAATAAACTGGGCTTGCTTAAAAAAAGAGGTTATAAATTTAAGAATCAACTCACCCATTTAATCATTAATAAAGTGTGGTATACGATTTTAACCCTGGTTTTACCTTTGATTATACTTGACTTGCCTTGGTGGCAAGTTATATTAGGATTCTTATTGATGCATTATATTTCTGGGCTCATTCTAGCATTAATATTTCAACCCGCCCATGTATTGGAGGAAACTTCTTTTTACGTGACAGATGACAATGGTAGCGTAGAGAATAATTGGGCGATTCATCAAATGAAAACTACCGCTAATTTCGCGAATAGAAGTCGTTGGTTCTCCTGGTTAATAGGTGGCCTTAACTTTCAAATAGAACATCATCTTTTCCCAAATATTTGTCACGTACATTATAACAAAATTTCTAAAATTGTTAGGGAAACTGCAGCAGAATTTAATGTTCCATACTACCACCATAAAACGTTTGGTAAGGCCTTAAGCAGTCATTTTAAATTACTTAATGCATTGGGAACAGGTAAGTATGATTTAGAACTAGCAAGAACTAAACAATAACCCACTACTGTTATGGCCAGGTTAAACTGGAAAGATATTCTTGTTAAGCTAATACAAAACATTTTCAAGTCTTGGGCCAAGGATCGAGGTATACGCACTTCACCTCGCACTTGGCATCAGCATGTCGTACCTCATGAAGACGGATGGGCCATTAAAAGAGAAGGCAACAAAACATATACTTCAGTTCATAAGAAGCAATCAACTGCGATTAACAAAGCAAAAGTAATTGCCAAGCGACATGATTCAGATGTAATCATTCACGGGGCAGATGGGGCAATTCGAGATCGTTTGAGTTATTAACTTTAACATAAAAATACCCAAGGAGAATTTCTTCTCACTTGGGTATTCGTATAAATTAAATGATCAAGGTTAAAATGGCAAATCGGCCTTCTTTTTGGTTTTAGCTGTTTCTATTACTTCGGTTTCATTTCTTCCTCCCAACATGCTAAAGTCGTTCACGAGTATTTCGGTAGAGGTTCTCTGATTACCTTGTTTGTCTTCATACTTGTTGTAGGTTAGCTTTCCTTCTACGGCAAGTTTAGCGCCTTTCTTAATGTAGGTTTGAATAATGTCCGCGCCTTTACCCCAAATGATTAGATTGTGCCAGGTTGTGACGTTTTGATAGCCGCCTTCGGGATTTTTCTTTCGTTCATTGGTAGCAAGTGAAAACTTCGCTAGTTTGTTACCGCTGTCAAATGTGATTACTTCTGGGTCCATGCCTACATTTCCGAGTAGACGTACTGAGTTGTTTAATGAGTTCATTTTAATTAATTTTTAGGTTTTTAATGTTAATTTTTGAGTTTTGGTCATTGCGATGCGCACTGAGCGCAGAAGCAATCCGTCTGCTCATTTAATGTTTCTATTCTCCACTTGGGCTAGCACTGCTGTTTCGAATTGATGATACAAAGATGGGGTGAGGGTAATGATGCATTCGGTTTCGAAGCACTTAATTTCGTTTGTAAATGGTTGTAAGTGCTTGTTGTCGTTGCAATGGCCCTAAATAAATGGGAAAACGTCAATCCCTTATTTTTTATAAAACATTGATTTAACTTTGACTCATACGCTCGATGTTAGAAATGAATATGAAAAAGCACCTATTTTACATCATCATGTTCCTAACTGCTGGAGTGCATGGTCAAATAAGAAATGATTCATTTGAAGTCCATGTTATTAAAGAAACGCTATTCAGCTATCTCAACGATAATCCAAATTCAGCTGCATCATATCTTCAAGGGAACGGCATGTATGAAATATTATATAATTCAATAAGCTTTAATAATAAATTGAATTCTGATACAGTTGAATTGCAAAAAGACATCGAACGACTTCACGTAATTTCAGATTCATTTGCACAATTATTGTCCAATAAACGCATAATGGTCTTAGTCAATGATACCATATTTCCATACAATTATATGGCAAAAGATTACTCCAATCTTAAAGATGAGGAGGAATGGAAAACAAAATATGCCTACTTGAAAAATGATTTCACTTTGAATGAAATGGTTCGCCTTAAAGATACGATTAGTGCTGAATTTGTCGACTTGATAAAACGTCAAATAGACTCCCAAAAAGCTGCATACAAGATATATTTAACCAACTTGAATAAGGGGTATTATGTTTTTGCTGTTCAACCAAAGAAAAATCAAGATACAACATATCAATTTAGAGGAGATAAATTATATCGACCCGTTTTTAATAAAGAATTTGATAAAGCGTGTTATCTTTTTTCATATAGCTGCAGAGATGGAATTTGTCGAGATTTTATTTTCATTGAACTGAGAGGTGGTAAATGGAGATATCTAGACTCATATCCATCTCATTTAATTGGCAAGGAGGATTGAAAATGCAGAATACAGTAGCTTTCTCCCTAAGTCATTCGTATAGAGGTATCGTGCTTTTTTAAAAAGAATCCAATGAAATACGCATAAGTACTATCTTGTTTAGATCAATAATCTATGCAGTGCGCATATATTACAATCAAGGGTTGAGTTTTATTATTTTTATCTATTCCAAAAATGAAGCAGGGAAGGTCTTCAAACTCATTCGGGCTATTTTATTCCTGCCGCTTAACCAAGCTATAGAGTCGCTAGCAAATTGAATGCTCAGATAATTGCTGTTGGGGAACTTAAACCAAAACCCATTATCCAGATATATATAGTACATAAGGCTTTGACCTTGCCTTCCTCTGCCCGATAAGAGAAGTAATTCTTGAGCATGACTATTGGGGACATATTGGACACAAGAAATATAGGGGAGTCCAGTATCTTGAATTTCCCAAGACTTTCCTCCATCCTTTGTCAACGCAAAATTAGCTGTTGTTTCAGTAACACTATCCCAATTTCCTCCGACAGCCACACCATAAATTTCATTATAAAAATCGAGGCTATATAAACCGGTCATGGTGCCACCCTTAACTATGGCTGTTGATGAAACATCCCATGATTTCCCATTATTTTTTGAATTATATATGCGTGATCCTGTGCTACCTCCTGTTGCAAACCAAATGGAAGAACCTTTATATTCTATATTGCTGTTGCTTGCAGCAAAAGGCGCTTCTTTTTCCATTGCTTTGGGTATTGAATCACAATCAATTTTTTGCCAAGTATTACCCCCATCGTTGGTTATTGCCAAATGAAAACATCCTTTCTTGGGGTCGCCTAACATAACACCCTTACTATTATTTTCAAATTTTACCATATCAAAAAATGCTCCGATACTAGTATCTACATATACAATTTTCCAGTCCAGATTTTGAATAGATGCTTTAAAAACTGCTGCAGGTTCGGTCACTGAAACTAAAAAAACATCTCCTGCCTTTGTTATCGCAATAGATCTGAAGTCGGGGGATTTTCCTTGGTTGCAATACTATCAACAAGCCAAGATTTCCCTCCATTCGTTGTATAACCCCATTTTCCTTTTGATCCTGCAAACCAAACTTGTTTTTCACTTACCACATGCAATGCTCGGATGGTAGTATTTAGAATTGAAAATGAATCCATTGTAATGATTGGACATGCCTGTTCAATATTCTTGTTTCTATTGCCTGAGCAATTTGAGAATAACACAACCATTAAAATAATCAAGGTTCTCATACCGCAATTTACTTTAATAACATTTATTATAGAACAAAACGATATCTGTTATACATTTGTTTCATGCGGTTTATAAGTTTCTTTACAGTGTTTTTTTTATGCAGTGTTCTTACTGCTCAATCGGATAGTCTTTATTTCACACCAAAATGGAAACGTGGGGATGAGCAAAAGGTGCGTTTTAATCGCAGTGAAAGGACCTATGATGCGGACAAACTAATTAAGGACACCAGTTATTATTTTGAGGCAAAGTATATAGTTAGGGCTGAAGACGATACCAGCTATCAATTGTTTGTAAAAGCACCAAACATTGCCATGCGATCAATAGTTAAGGCATATGAAAAAGTAGATAAGAAATACAGAGGGTTCAGAGACCTAGAACTGTTGTATCGGGTTAGAAAGGACAATGGGCAATTTGAATTGATCAATTACTTGGAAGCGCGTTCTTTTATAGATAAGTCTATGTTGGATTTAGAGACCTTGGTTACGGATATTGTGCCCAAGGAAACAGAAACGGTTAAAAGTCTGTTAGCACCTATTAAAACGATGTTGAGTAGCAAAGAAGCAATCGATGCCTATATGCAGGATTATATTCATTTTATTCAGTATCCCTATGGAAAGATGTTTATACTGGGAGATACTTTACTTATAAATACAGAATTGAAAAATCCAATGAAAGCCTTTGACACATTAATACAAACGGATCTATATTTTGTGCAAAAAGGGAGTTATACCAATTACAACGTAACTCACACTACTATGTTTGATGCAGATGAATATAGACAATTTATGGCTCAAACGAACAAATCCATGAGCCAAGGGATGGTTTTAGATAGTAATGCTATCAATGATAAAATCAATGCCATGTTCAATTTCAATTCTCATATGACGGTTGAATACAACCCCATCACTTCATGGCCCAAATATGCCCGATTTGAATCCAGTATAATCTCTTGGTCCAAACGCATCGTAACTATTGTCAATTACACAATTGAGTAAAGTGAACATAATTTTATAGCATATTTTGCTTGCTCAGAACAAGTAGTTTAGTAAACCCCTAGGTCTTTTAAATTAAGGTTGACTTGCAACAGCAGGTTCTTCATAAACACCCATATTTGAGAATTTATCAATACGCTGAGCGATAAGGGTTTCAGAATCTAGTTCTAGCAAGTGCTTCAACTGCTTGGTGATTTCAGATTTAACTAATTTAAATGCTGCCTGCGGATCTTGGTGTGCACCACCCAAAGGTTCTTTGATGATGCCATCTATTAACCCATTTTCAAGCATGTTTTCAGCCGTAAGCTTCAAGGCTTCCGCTGCAACTTCTTTATAGTCCCAACTTCGCCATAGGATAGAAGAGCATGATTCAGGTGAAATAACACTATACCACGTGTGTTCCATCATGATTACTTTATCTCCAACTCCTATTCCAAGTGCTCCACCGCTGGCTCCTTCGCCAATAATAATACATACGATTGGCACTTTTAAAACTGCCATTTCCATTAGGTTTTTTGCAATCGCTTCACCTTGACCACGTTCTTCAGCTTCTAAACCTGGTGAAGCTCCCGGGGTATCAATTAGAGTAACTACAGGAACATTGAATTTTTCTGCAAGTTTCATCATTCGAAGGGCCTTGCGATATCCTTCCGGGTTCGCCATACCAAAATTACGCATTTGGCGTTGTTTGGTATTTCGTCCTTTTTGATGTCCAAGTATCATCACAGGCTGAGTTCCAATTCGTGCAAATCCGCCAACAATCGCTTTATCATCCTTAACATTTCGATCTCCGTGAAGCTCTATGAAATCCTTGCATATGTTTTCAATATAATCAAGGGTATAGGGCCTTTCTGCATGGCGACTAATCTGAACTTTTTGCCAACCATTTAGGTTGCCATATAACTCCTTCTTTGCTTTGGTGATTTTTTTTGTAAGACTTTCGATATTGTCTTGCATATCAACTTTGCCTTTATCATGGGTTTCAACCGCTTTTTCAAGCTGATCTTCTAACTCTTGAATAGGTTTTTCAAAGTCGAAATAGGTTATTCCCTTTTCTTTTACAATTTCCTTGTCTTTTGCCATTGGTTTATGGGGTTAAGTCAAAATCATCCATGAAGGCCGTTGTAAACTTCCCTTTTCTGAAATTGGGATCTTTCATAATTCTTAAATGCAAGGGAATAGTGGTTTTAACTCCTTCAATAATAAATTCTGAAAGTGCACGCTCCATTTTTACGATAGCTTCTTCTCTGGTCTGATGAGAAACAATTACTTTAGCAATCATGCTATCATAATTTGAAGGTATAGTATATCCTGCATATGCATGCGTGTCAACCCTCACTCCATGACCTCCTGGGCTATGAAATGTGGTAATCTTACCAGGACATGGTCTAAAGTTATTAAAAGGATCCTCGGCATTGATTCTACATTCGATGGCATGTTTTTTCGGGGTATAATCTTTACCCGAAATAGTAGCACCACCAGCGATTAAAATTTGCTCCTTAACTAAATCGTAATTAATTACTTCTTCAGTTACAG
This sequence comes from uncultured Bacteroidia bacterium, assembly GCA_943788195.1. Classification (GTDB taxonomy): domain Bacteria; phylum Bacteroidota; class Bacteroidia; order NS11-12g; family UBA955; genus CALSPH01. Next base: position 376,565 of record CALSPH010000001.1, on the reverse strand, counting down.
GATGCTCAACTTGAATACGCGTATTCATTTCCATAAAATAGAAATTGCGATGCTTATCAACTAAGAATTCAACGGTTCCGACTCCTTCATAATTAATGGATTGAGCTGCTTTTTTTGCTGCTTCTCCCATTCGTTTACGCAAATCAGGAGTCATAAATGGTGATGGAGCTTCCTCAATCAATTTTTGATGTCTTCGCTGTATACTGCAATCACGCTCACTCAAATGACAAACTTTGCCATATTGGTCTCCTGCAATTTGAATTTCGATGTGTCGGGGTTCTTCGATATACTTTTCAAGGTACATACCATCGTTTCCAAAGGCTGCTCCAGCTTCCTGACGCGCACTGTCCCAAGCTGCTTGAAACGCACTGTCTTCTGCTATTATTCGCATTCCTCTACCACCACCACCTGCTGTAGCTTTTAGGATTACGGGGTAACCAATTTCTTTGGCCACAGCAATTCCTTCTGCAACGTCTTTTAAAAGACCTTTTGACCCAGGTATGCATGGAACTCCTGCAGCAATCATGGTTTTCTTGGCATTCGCCTTATCTCCCATGGAGTTGATTTGTTCTGCAGTTGCTCCAATGAATTTAATATTATGATCCTTGCAAACTTCTGAGAATTTGGCGCTTTCACTTAAAAATCCGTACCCAGGATGTATGGCATCAGCATTGGTAATTTCAGCGGCCGCTATAATATGGGGTATTTTTAAATAAGATTCGGAGCTAGGAGCCGGTCCAATGCAAACTGCTTCATCAGCAAATCGAAGGTGTAAACTTTCTGCATCTGCTTTGGAGTATACGGCCACTGTTTTAACACCCATTTCTTTACAGGAACGAATGATACGCATGGCAATTTCTCCTCTATTTGCGATAAGTATTTTCTTAAGCATAGATTTAATTTTTAAACTTGCTAAGCAAGTATTTCAAAAAAGAATTAAGATGGGTCTACTAAGAATAAGGGTTGATCATATTCTACTGGAGTAGCGTTGTCAACAAGAACCTTAACGATTTTTCCTTTTACTTCTGACTCAATTTCGTTGAATAGTTTCATGGCTTCAATGATACAAACCACAGAATCTTCGGTCACTTCATCGCCAACATTCACAAAGTCGGGAGTTTCGGGGTTGGAAGCGCGATAAAATGTTCCAATCATTGGGGACTTGATTTCTATTAAATGACTTTCAGCAGCAGTTTCTGTTGGTGCACCTTCATTTGCAGCGGTTGATGAAACAGGTGCAGCAGCAACTGGAGCAGCTGACACTGCTGGAGCAGGTGCTATTGCTTGAACCATTTGAGGTGCAATCGTCTGAATTTCATTTTTCTTTATTGAAAGTTTAAAGTCTTTTCTTTCAATATTTACTTCGTCAACGCCTTGACCGGCAACAAATTTAATAAGTGCTTGTATTTCTTTTAACTCCATTCCTTCTTCTAAATTTTAGTAATGCAATTTATATTTTTATTGTTAATTATTTAAGATTTGTTAGCATCATATGCCCATTTCAGATAAATAGAACCCCATGTAAAGCCTCCACCGAAAGTGGCGAAGATTAAATTATCTCCTTTTTTAAAGGTTTTTTCAAAATCTGAAAGGAGTAAGGGCAACGTACCATTGGTAGTATTTCCGTACTTCTCAATATTCATGAGAACCTTTTCTTTGGGCAATCCCATTCGCTCAGCAGTATAATCAATAATTCGTTTGTTTGCCTGATGAGCAATAAGCCAATCAACATCATTCGAATCTAATTTATTGCGCTCCATAATATCTGCAGAAACTTGTGACATGTTGGTAGTTGCAAATTTGAATACCGTTTTTCCTTCTTGGAACACATAATGCTCCTTTGCATCGATGGTTTCATGCGTTGGTGGCTTTAATGAACCACCTGCTTTTTGGTGCAAGAATTCTCTGCCTGAGCCATCTACCTTACAAATAGCATCTTGAATACCCATACCTTCTTCGTTGGGCTCAAGTAAAACTACACCGCCACCGTCTCCAAAAATGATACAAGTATTGCGATCTGTATAATCAATGATTGAGCTCATTTTATCAAATCCACATAAGAGCACTTTTTTATGCTTTCCTGTTTCTATAAATTTTGAAGCAGTTTCAAGACCAAATAAGAAACCGCTGCAGGCTGCGGCCAAATCGTAACCCCATGCATTGCTTAATCCTGCTTTATCGCATATGATGTTTGCTGTTGCTGGGAAGATCAAATCTGGAGTAACCGTGCAGCAAATGAGCAAATCAATCTCTTCCTTTGCAATACCTTTTTTCTCAAGTAGTTGATTGACAGCTAACGTTGCCATATCGCTGGTTGCCTTTCCAGGTTCTTTAAGTATGTGACGTGTTTTAATCCCGGTGCGTGAAGTGATCCATTCATCTGAAGTATCAACCAATTTTTCTAAATCATGGTTAGTAAGTACAGTTTCTGGAACATAGCTACTAACACCGGTTATTGCTGCTGTTATTTTCTTCTTTTCTACCACTGTAATTTCGCTGCTAAGGTATAAAAAATATTATAATGCAGATTTTATCTTCTCAACCAGTTTGGATTGAGCCAAGTTGGCTCCTTGCTTAAGCATTTGGCAAAACGTATCTGCTTTTGAAATGCCATGGCCTATAATTATATTTCCATTTACTCCAAGGATTGGGGCTCCACCATAATTTTTAAAGTTGAATTTATTTAAGAAATCACTTGTAATACCACTTTTGGCTAATTTATAAAACAGCCCCTCAGAAGTTTTAAGCACAATATTACCGGTAAAACCATCACAAACAACCACATCAGCTGCTCCAGTTGTAAATATATCGCGCCCTTCAATATTTCCAACAAAGTTAAGCGATTTGTCCTGTTCAAGCAGTTTAAAGGCCTCTTGGGTAAGTTGGTTCCCTTTTTCTTTTTCCTCACCAATATTTAGTAAGGCAACTTTCGGGTTATCTATGCCACTTATTATTTTGGTGTACACCGAACCTAATAGAGCAAATTGACGCAATGATTCAGGTTTACAATCTGCATTGGCTCCAACATCTAGTATCAACCCATTGGGGCCTTCACTACGCGGTAAAATGGAAGTAATGGTAGGACGATTGATGCCTACGATTGGTTTTAAAATAAATATGGAGGAAACGAGCATGGCTCCAGTATTTCCAGAACCGATAAAGCAATCTATGGCGCCTTCTTTTACATAGCTTGTTCCTACATTTATACTTGAATTTTTTTTGGTAGCCACTGCTCTGGCTCCATGCTCACTCATTCCAATTTGTTCTGAGCAATGCACAATTGTATAGGCAGAAGAATCCGCATTGAGCTCCGTAAAAACTTGCTCAATGGCTATCTGATCACCAAAAAGAGAAATGTGATGATCAGGGTTTTCTGCGCTATACTGTATAGCACCTTTGACTGCTTCAAGCGGAGCAAAATCTCCACCCATGGCGTCTAAGCCTAAACGCATTATTCTTCGTTTTTGCCCTTCATTACTTTAACTCCGCGGTACATACCGGTATCTACATTAACGCGGTGGTATACCGTAAGTTCACCCGAAACCGGGTCAGCAATCATGGGTTTATTCGTTATTTTATGATGCGTTCTCCTTTTATCTCTTCTGGATTTAGAAATTTTTCTTTTAGGATGTGCCATAGTATTAAATTATTTTTTTTCCGTTTTAATTAATTTCTTCAATTCATCCCACCTTGGGTCTGAAATGCTTTCTTGATTGTTTATGTCCAATTCTTCTAACTTCTGAAGAATCTTTTTGTTACACTCTTTGGTTTTGGAGTCTGCACATTTGAGCTGCATTGGCAACGCTAAGTGACAAACTTCATACAAATAGTTTGCAACATTGATTTCATAGGAATTAAAAGGTAAGTAGGTAATGTCAAATTCATTCTCTCTTTCCTTTTCGGTCATTTTAACCTGTAGGTTGAAGTGATTATTGATGGGCAGATAAAAATCATCCAAACATCGATCACAAACCATTTTTGCCTCACCGCTTACCTTAAAGTCCAGGTCAAAAATATGATCCTGTTCCTTATGTAAATTGACATCGGCAGTAATATTTGCCTCAGTTATTTTAGAATTTTCAAAACAATCAAAGAACGTTTGGTCCAATTGAAAATTGAAGTGATGGGTTCCATTTTTCAGTTTTATAAACTGAATCTTGTATTTCGCGAGTCTTTCCACAGCCACCAACCCCAATTAATAAATGGGGTGCAAAGGTAATTTTATTTTGTTAAAAAAGGGTAATTATTGTTAATAAACTGTTTGTAAGCTCATCACGAAAGATTCCATTACTGGATTCACTAACAATTTGGTACAAGCGGTAGTTACTTTTTCCGTTGCTTCCGCTTCGTTTTCTGCTTCAATTTCTAAGGTAATATGCTTACCAACCCGAATGTTTTGGGCAGTTTTTAAACCTAAACTGTGTAGGCCTTGAGTTACGGCTTTACCTTGTGGATCTAACAAATTAGCGTGAGGCATTATGTTTACTGAAGCGATAAATTTCATGATATTATTCTGCTATTTTTGGAGATGCAAATGTAGCAAATATTGAGATAAGCACATAAGAAATTATAGCTAAGCTTATACCTAAGTATCCAAAGAATAAAATGAGGATTGTGCCAATAACCAGAACGATGAGATGCCATTTGTATTTTGAGAGACTAAATCCGGATATTTTATTGCTCAGTAATTTTACATTAGATACCATTAAATAGCTTGATAGAATGAGGTATGGAATTACCCAAACGTGAATCTGAGAAAAATCGATCCATTGATTTAATCCATCCAACTTGCTTGACCAATATTGGTCTGCTGCAAAAAGGCCCCCAAGGCAGATTGCATTAGCTGGTGTAGGCAAACCATAAAAGGAACCGGAAGGACGTTGGTCATTATTAAATTTTGCCAAGCGCCAAGCACTTATGATAGGGATTAATGCAGCGAGCCAATTATAATCACAAGGCAATATGGTGTAGACCATAATCCCAGGCAAAACACCAAATGTGACCATATCTGCTAAAGAATCTAGATCTGCTCCAATTTTGCTGGTAGTTTTGGTTAAGCGTGCTACAAAACCATCTAAAAAATCAAGCAATGCCGCAAGTAACATCATCCAAAACGCCCATTCAACCGGACCTTGAAGCACCATGATAATTCCAATAAAACCACAGAGTAGATTTCCTGAGGTAAATAGATTTGCCAGATTGTTTTTGAGCCAGTTCATTTGAGGATGTGAAAGGCAAATGTAGTTATTTGTGTTTATACCTTAGTGCGTTATGCCATCTTTCAGAATACAACAGTGCATCAATAAAATTCCTACCTTTGCGCCAATGGCAAAAGGCAAAAAAGTTTTAATAACAGGTGCAGCAGGGTTTTTGGGTTCTCATTTGTGTGACCATTTCGTTTCAAAAGGGTTTGAAGTATGTGCAATGGATAACCTCATCACAGGTGATATTCGAAATATTGAACACCTATTCGGCAAGGAGAATTTTTCTTTCTACCATCACGATGTATCTAAATTTGTTCACATCCCTGGCGAATTAGACTACATTCTACACTTTGCCAGTCCTGCTAGTCCGATTGATTATTTGAAAATTCCTATCCAGACCTTAAAAGTAGGTTCATTGGGCGTGCACAATTGCCTTGGTTTGGCTAAAGCTAAAAATGCGCGCATATTAATTGCAAGTACCAGCGAAGTATATGGTGACCCTTTAGTTCATCCTCAGACGGAGGATTACTGGGGCAATGTAAATCCAGTTGGACCGAGAGGGGTTTATGATGAGGCAAAACGATTTCAAGAAGCGATTACCATGGCTTATCATACCTACCATGGTTTAGAGACCCGAATTGTACGAATTTTTAATACATATGGCCCGAGAATGCGTTTGAATGATGGAAGGGTTTTACCTGCCTTTATTGGACAAGCCTTGAGAGGAGAGGATATTACCGTTTTTGGAGATGGCTCTCAAACCCGATCATTTTGTTATGTGGATGATTTAATTGAAGGTATTTATCGCTTGTTAATGAGTGATTGTGCCACACCGGTTAATATTGGTAATCCCGATGAAATTAGCATAAGTGAATTTGCCGAAGAGATTATTCAATTAACAGGAACCGATCAGAAGGTGGTTTACAAAGACTTGCCAATGGACGATCCGAAACAGCGTCAACCCGATATTACCAAAGCGATTAAAGAATTAGACTGGCAACCAAAAGTATCTCGTGCAGAAGGATTAGCGATAACCTATTCATATTTTAAGAATTTGCCCAAAGAGCGATTGTACGAAGACAAACATGGCAGAACATTCGCTCAAAATAAGAATTAGATTTAGTTTACTTTTTTTATAATGTGCAATCGTTCTAAGTTTGGCATAGATGGTATACTTTTTGTAAATTTGTGCGTATAACACAAACACAAAAATAAAATTATGGCAAGTTTACAAGAGTGCGTTGACACTTACAAAGCAGAATTCGACAAATTAGGCGTATCCTACGATGCTGATCTCTTAGAAAAAGTAGCAAGAGGTTTAGGTCCAGCAATTTACAACAAAGATGCATCTACCGTTGCTGCATCTGATGAGTCAGAGTTGGACACAGTTAAGAATAATTTCCTAAAAGGAAAATTAGGTCTTTCTGATAGTGATGATTTAGATGGTGGAATAGCAGAAGCGATTGAAACTTTAGGAGCAAGCAACCGCAATAAATATAGAGCAATGTTCTATTATTTATTGGTTAAAAAGTTTGGTAAAGAGTCAGCTTACTAAGCACAAATAGTTAACAACAGAAAATCCATTCGCCCACTGGCGGATGGATTTTTTTGTTTTAAGTAGTTTATGAGCATCATTTAAAATCATTTTGAACTAAATTTGAGTAGTATGTTAGATTTAGAAAATGTTTTGGTAATCGATATTGAAACCGTTCCGGCAACTTCCAATTTTAGCGAGTTGGACGAAACATGGCAAAAACTATGGACCAAGAAGGCTGAACGGATAGCAAAGGAGAAAAGAGCCTCTGAAGTTTATGATCGGGCAGGCATATATGCTGAGTTTGGAAAAATTGTTTGTATTGGAGTTGGGGTTTATTTTTATCAAGGAGACCATTTGCGTTTGAGGGTAAAATCGTTTCAAAGTCAAGATGAAAAGGAGCTGCTTAAGGAATTCAGTTCATTTTTAAGAAAGCATTATAATCGAAAAACACATTTACTGGCTGCTCACAACGGTAAAGAGTTTGATTACCCCTATTTATGTAGAAGGATGGTGGTCAATCAAATTAAGTTACCCTTTATCCTCAACCTGTCAGGTAAAAAACCCTGGGAAGTTCAACATTTAGATACCATGGAATTTTGGAAATTTGGCGATTATAAAAGTTATACGTCCCTAGAATTATTGGCTGCATTATTGGGAATTGAAACTCCTAAGGATGATATTGACGGAAGCCAAGTAGCACAAGTCTATTATGAAGAAGGTAATTTAGAACGCATCGCACAATATTGCAAAAAAGATGTCGTTACAACAGCACAGCTACTGGCCAAAATGCATTTGAATCAAGGCATTCTACCGGGCAATATCGAAATAAAGTAAATGACTAAAGTCTTTCTTGGGTTAATCTGTTTGTTACTAAGCTTTCTGCTTTTTCAAGGCAAAAACACCCTTCTGGTATCCGTGCAAAAAAAGCTAGAAAGCTCTCATGACTTCAAGAAAATGCAATTGGACACCCTAGGTTATTTAACCAAGCATATTGAAGCTTTGAAGTTCTGCAATAAAAAGGGCTTAAATAAAAGTTGGTGTATTTTGGCGGATATGGGCAGGCATTCCGGTGCATATCGACTGCTTATTTGGAATTTGGTGGATAGTTTCATTGACTATAGTTTTTTAGTAAGTCATGGCTGTGGCAACAAACCTTGGGGCATGGATTTAAGTAAGAAGAAAGGGAAATTCAGCAATGTGCCAGAGAGCCATTGCTCTTCGTTAGGCAAATATCGGATAGGTAAAAGAGGGGTAAGTCAGTGGGGAATTAAGGTGAACTATTTGCTTCATGGGTTAGACTCTTCCAATAACAATGCGCTAAAAAGAACTATTGTATTGCATTCTTGGGAAGCTATTTCTGATCAAGAAATTTATCCTGCAGGAACACCTGAGGGCTGGGGTTGCCCTGCGGTGAGCAACCGTTCCATGGGAGTTTTGGATAGCTTAATTCAATCGGCCAAAAGACCCGTTTTGATGTGGCAATTTGTGCAATAAAAATTCTGCAACTTTTTTTTGAATAATTAATTGAAAGCCACTTATATTTGCAGCCCTCGACAAATATTGAGGGAATTACGGTTCGGTAGTTCAGTTGGTTAGAATACCTGCCTGTCACGCAGGGGGTCGCGGGTTCGAGCCCCGTCCGGACCGCTAAGTGGAACTTAAAAATCCACGCAAAGCCTTTAAAAGCCTTAGTTTTACTAAGGCTTTTTTAGTTTATATACTTTTCTCCCCTAGAGGTATCGTTAAAAAAAGACCCCGAAAACGACCCCCGATAAATTTGACGGGGTGGAATCAAGTAAAAACAAACGGCTGAAAAGCGAAATAAATAGGAGTTCTATTTACACTATACCGCTTCCATTTGCTTGTCAAAGGCTTGCTCTATTAGCTCCATTACATCGTCTAGTTGATTCAGATTTTCAAATCCAACTTCAACGTCTCCATTTCCCCAACGTCCTAAGTCGGTGATGTCTTTACAATAGCCCTTAGGATCTATAATACTCGCAAATGGAATATTTAGCGATAGCCTTAATCTCGATTTCTGAGGCACGATATCTACAAAGTTTGTAGATGACTTATAGGCGATATACAATTTCTTATATTCTTCATGTACGGACGAATCGATATTTAGTATTCGCTTTTTCAAAGCTTCGTACAATTCGATCATATCTCCTTTAAGGTAGTCATAAGAATCAACGGAGTAGGTAGCAGAAGATTTCTCTTCCGGCTTATAGTACTCGAGTTGCTCATCGTTTAAGTCTGGCGATATCCATATTCCGGTAGCCTTAGCAGCCAGTTCTTTCGCTCTAGTGAGGATTTCTTCTTCTCGCCATATCTCAGCTCTTCTAAAGAAGTCGTTTAGACGTATCGGAGAATCATTGAAGCCTCCTTCTATCGTTTTCTTTTGACCAAAAGGACGATCTGAAAGTTCTGAATTATATCCTGTCAACGTAAGATTACCAATTGTATGTAAATAGTTCTCTTGAATTACCTTCCAGTTCTCTCCAAGCATCGTTCTCCATTCTTCAGACAGATTCGGGTTTTGAGGCATCACGTGTTCTATCGTGTAATTGTCCACGTTTACCAATTCTTTTCGTTTATAGTTTTCCAATTTACTCAGCAAGTAATTTCTACTTCTGAAATTGTAAACATCCTTTAATACAATCTCTTTTTCAAATTCCGAATCCGAAGGAAAACGTTTGTAGCTTTCTAGTAATTGAAGTGAAGCTTTTACACTCTCTACGTATCGATCTTTTTGAACCGATTTATACAAATTAGAGAAGGTCTTATTCATACTATTCGTGGGGATTCCGCAAATAGCTCTTCTGAATACATAACTCTCTACTAAACCTATAATTTCTAACAACTCCGACTTAGAGATTACTTCGTTTGCATAATCATTGTAAATGGGTAAGAAATACGGATAACTTACATCAACTTTCAATTTAGAGATACTCTTAAACGCTCCTCTTATATCTGTATCATTTTCCTTATGCAATACAATATTAACGTAGTGATTCGAGAACTTGTAAATGTCCTCTACAACCTCTGTAATGGATTCAGGAGCGCTATCTCCTTGTACATAATTCTTAAAGGATTCATAGACCATTCCTATTTTCGGAATAGATCCGGTTTTTACAGACAGATAATCTCTCATAAACCAATCGAAATAGGCGGAATAATCATTCCCATAGCTTTGCTCCATAGGATACCAAAAACGCTCGTACAATTCGTTCTGAAGGTTGACTTCTTGCCCCATTAGAATATAATTCCGAATCAAATCAGCGTGAGACAGATCCAACCCTGTACTATTTAAGCTTTCAAATATAAGTTGCGGATTATCCTTGTCTTTTTCTAGGGCTACATCTACTATGAAGAGACGTTGAATGCCATTATAAATATCTACTGCATTCTCCTTATTAATTTTATCCTTAAAGTAGTTGAAGTTTTCTATTACTCGTTGGGAGTGATTTTCCCTAAACGGAACTCCTTTAATCAAATCTATCAGCGTTTCTTTATCTCTTCTCGTTAGCAATAACTTGTACCTTAAATTACCTTCTTCCTCAGCGTTAAGTAAATAGTAATTTTGAAGTTTTGTAAAGCTCGTTTCAATTTCAACGTCATTGTCCTTAATGAATTCAGCCATTGCCGCAATTAAAATGGACACCGTAGTTAAGCGTTGTTGACCATCTATTACTAACAACTCGGGAACATCTGACACCGTATGAATACCCTCTTGGAAATAAACGATTGACCCAATAAAATGACCCGGTACAGAAGGATCTTTACTGATACGGATAATGTCTTTTAATAGCTTTTCGCATTGCGCAATTTGCCAACTATACGTTCGCTGATAGATAGGGATAACAAATTGCTTTGGCCCTTTTATTACACTTAATAGATTCGCTGAGGATGCCTTCATATATCTTCTTTAATTTTTTAATTCACTTTAACTTGCCCATTCATTAGCATTGGTAATAACCAATCTCTTAGTTCGGCTAGTTTTAGATTTTCTTTTTCTATCACTTTAATCTTTTTCAACATAGGAAGAACTTTTTTATCAAATTCATCCTGAATTTCATATTTCGGGATAACTACTTTAATAGTCCTAAGCACGTCTTGTCTTATACCGAAAACAGTACTACCGGACAAACTTCCTTGAATTTGATAATAGCCATGGCCGTTCGTTAATTCGTAGTATAGGTATGAAGCCTTTAGTTTGTTCTTGTCAGCCCTAATTGCAAACAACCTTTGACTCATGCAGAATGCATTTTTCCTAAACTCAATCGCAGGACCTAGTTTATCATTGGTATCATCAGATAACTGGGCGGTCCACAAATAAAACTGCCCAAAGTAAAGGGTCGCTGCACTGACTGCAATTAGGATAAGCATATAGCTATTACCTAACAGGTAAGTAAATGACATCAAGACAAATAGTAACAAAAAGTCTACTTTGTTAAGGAGTATTTTATTAAGGAACATAATAAGTGTGTTTTGTTGTAAATATAGTAAAATTTTGGGTATCAATAATTTTCACGATGTAAATGGTTGAAGGAAGAAGTCCTTGAATCAGGACTTGATCATTCATTTGTGTTTTCTTTATCAGCTGACCTGAGATGTTGTAAACCATCACAGTTTTGGCATTCGGAGAACCATTAGTCACTTGCAAGCCTTTTGAAGATAGCTGTATATTATAGTTAAGACCTTTCGCGTCAATTGGAAAACGCTTTAAATCTGTAGTATAATCAAAGGCAATATTGGACAACGTAAGGGTGTCGGCTGTGTTCTTAAACGAAGTAGATATGTAAATAAATACGGAGTCAAATGCGGTGGTGTTAAAATCATTCTGAATATCGATTTCATGGGTAGAAACAGCACTGCGATTCGGCAGATAGCCCACAAATGGTTAATAGGGTTAAATTTTCCATAATATTTTTTCTTTACTCAATCGAAAGTATAGATCAATTATGAATGCAGCACATCGCGTTTTATGAGTGCACTATTTTTATTTGTGAGTGTAATGTTCGATAAAACATTCACCCAAACTTCGCCTTTAAGCGTGCCCAATAATAGCGTAGTCCTTTTTCAATTTCAGGTAATGGACCTAAGTAAGGAGTGCCCAGTTGCAGGTAGTTTTTATAGAAATAGGAAGCGGCAATGCCCCATTTTTGTTTGAACTGCTTGTTGCCATTGTTCAGCTTAACCCGGTGCAATGATTTGCTTTGAAAATGGTATACTCTGCTTGCACTCACCCCTTTAAAAATTCGAATTCCCTCCTGCCATAGTTTCATGGAAAAATCGGGATCGGAGTATAAGCCTGGACTAAACTCTTCGCTATACCCACCTACTTTATCCCACCATTTTTTATGCACCACTGCAGGTGGCCAACTGGCTCCGTTCCAATCGTAAAACGGCAGGTCCTTGAATTCTGCAATAAGGTCTTTGATCCGAAATTCAGATTGAATATCGCCATAGTCATGAGGAGAGATCATGCAATTGTGTCCCCCTTTTTTGGGCTCAATCATGGTTGCACTGAGATAAAAATCATCGGTTCCCAAGGCTTCAATTTCTTTAATTAAGGCTTCATCCCATCGGGGTAAAGCATACATATCATCATTCATGTAAACAATGTAATTGTGCTTCACTTTAGTAGCCAAAAGATTAAGGGCTTTGCAAATTCCAATGTTTTCAGGACTTTGGGTATGCTCAATCTGTTCCTCCTGTAAATAACTCAAGGTTTTTTGATCTGCACCATTCACATGCACCAAAATTTGATGTTGAATACCACTGTGCTCATGAATCGATTGGATACAAGTTTGTAGGTAATCAAGATTATCCCAAGTGGGTATGAGAATAGAAAACATGGTGGGTCAAAAATAATCATTTCTTGCAGCATACAGAGTCTTGTTTTTTTGCTGAATTATTACATTTCAATTCGCTAATTTTGAGCCAGTTTAAAAAATCATGAAAGAACGCGTACTCGTAATCGGTTCAGCTGGGCAATTGGGCACAGAGTTAGTAACCTCGCTTAGAGATATTTATGGAGAGTCAGAAGTAATGGCTTCAGATATTAGAAATCCAGAGAACATGAATGGGCCCTTTACCCAATTAGATATTTTAGATAAAGCCGCATTTGGCCGCTTAATTCAATCGTTTAAACCAACACAGATTTATCATTTGGCCGCCCTGCTGTCTGGTACAGCAGAGAAAAACCCAAAACTGGGCTGGACGTTGAACATGGATGGCCTTTTTCATGTGTTGGATGCCGCCAAAGAGAATGATTTTATAAAGAAAGTCTACTGGCCAAGCTCCATTGCAGTTTTTGGTTCCAATACTCCTAGGCAAAACACCCCACAAAATTGTGTGATGGACCCAAATACCATCTATGGTATTACTAAATTAGCTGGTGAGCGTTATTGCGAATACTATTTTGAAAAGTATGGTGTGGATGTACGGAGTTTACGTTACCCTGGTTTAATAGGATATAAAAGTATGCCGGGTGGAGGCACTACAGATTACGCGGTAAGTATTTATCATGAAGCGTTAAAAACGGGCAAGTATACCTGCTTCCTGAATGAATACACTTATTTGCCCATGGCTTATATGCCTGATGCACTACGTGCGACATTGGAATTAATGCATACGGATGCTTCAAATGTCAAAGTGAGAAGTAGCTATAATTTAGCGGGTATCAGCTTCTCGCCCAAAGAAATCACGGCTGCCATTCAGCAAACCCTGCCTGATTTTGAAATTAGCTATGAACCCGATTTCAGACAAGCTATTGCGGATAGTTGGCCTCAAAGTATTGATGATAGTGTTGCTATGAATGACTGGGGATGGAACCTGGAATATGACTTGAACAAAATGTCTGTCGATATGTTAGATAATCTAACGCAGATGTATCAAACCAGTTAGTATGAAATCAATCGCATTTATCGGATTATTAGGACTTGTGTTGGCATGCAACAGCAGTAAAAAAAATACAATTACAGAAATGGAAGCAGAAAATACAGATACCAGTGCAATGATAAATTCAAATGCTAAAGCCACTTTTGGTGGAGGATGTTTTTGGTGCATAGAGACCATTTTCGCTCAGCTAAAAGGCGTAGATACGGTACTTAGTGGTTATGCTGGAGGTACAGTGAAGAACCCGAGTTATAAAGAAGTATGCACTGGAACTACCGGGCATGCAGAAGTGATCCAAATACATTATGATAGCAATCAGATTAGCTATACCGATTTGATGGAAATATTCTTTAATGTGCACGATCCTACTACCCTAAATAGGCAAGGAAATGATGTGGGCACACAATATCGTAGCGCAATTATGTATCATAATGAGGAACAAAAGGAATTGGCCCAAAACTACATTCAGCAAATCGAAAATAGCGGGGTATTCAAATCAAAAATCGTTACCACTTTGGAAAAACTCGACCTATTTTATGTAGCGGACGATTATCATCAGAATTACTACAACCAGAATGGCGAGGGGGGATATTGTCAATTTGTAATACGACCCAAAGTGGAGAAGTTCCAAAAGCAATACAAGGATAAATTGAAGTAGATTGATCACTGCTCATCAAGTTTTGCATGCTTATACCCAAGGGGTTTTTCCAATGGCGGATCCTGATACGGATGAAATTTTTTGGTATGAACCAAAAATCCGTGGGGTAGTATTTCTAGATGATGTGAATATTCCTAAAACGGTGAAGAAAGAATTGAATTCGGGAAAATTTGAATGTAGAATGAATCACGATTTTAGCGGTGTGATGAAGGCCTGTGCTCAGCGAGATGAGACATGGATATCGGATGAAATCATTGAGGTATATACTGGTTTGCATAACATGGGGTATGGATATAGTTTTGAAACCTACTATGAAGGGCAGCTAGTAGGAGGTTTATATGGGGTAGCAATGGAGAAAATATTCTTTGGAGAAAGTATGTTTCATCATATGACGAATGCATCCAAAGTGGCATTTGCCTTTTGCATTGAAACGCTACAAGAAAATGGTTATCGAATGATTGACACGCAATACGCAACCAATCATTTAAAACAATTTAATACCATCGAAATTCCACAACAAGAGTATATGAAAGAGCTTATACATTGTTTACAATGAAAAAAAGGTTTCTTACCTTTAAAAATTAACCTATTTTTGAACTATGTACGATTTGCAAGGATTAGATGCTGAAACTGTTATACAACAGTTGACAGATGCGTACATTGAAATTGATCTAAACGGGAATATTCTCAAAGCAAACATTTCTGCTCAGAAATTATTTGAAGATAAAGTGCAAGTGCTCTATGGGCAAAATTTTCCAAAATTGTTTGAAGAACAAACGGAACAAAAGATCATGGGCACCTTCAAACAATTGCTGAGAGAAGGTAAACTGTCTAAACAAAATGCAGTTCTAAAAACGGATAACAAGATGATGCATGTGGAGATCAGTAGTAATTTACTGTATTCCAATGGTAAGCCGTATCGTATTTTTAATATTATCCGTGACATATCAGAAAGCTATCGAAAGCAATATGAAACGCAACGTCTTGCGGAACGGCTTCAACTTTCGGAAAGCGAAGCTAAACTAGGGTGTTTTGAATACAATAACTCCAACGACATGCGCTGGTGGAGTAAACAAATGTTCGAAATCTATGAGTGCCAAGAATTAGAAGAAGTTCCTGAAGAGGGCTTTGTTAATTCAATTTGTCATCCAGAAGACCTTGAACGTTTTCAAGTTCATTTTAACGAAGTTACCGAATATAGAACGCCCTACAATATTATCCATAGAGTAATAACCAAAAGTGGGATAGTTAAATACCTTCAAAAGAAAGGCGAGTACAAAAGCAATTCGCTTGGAGAGGAAATCTTTTTTGGGACGGTACAGGATGTAACTGATTTATACCGTGTAAAAGAACAAATTGCCAAAAACAGCAAATTATTAGAGATTGTTAATCAAGCGCAACAATATTTAATTCTGGATGGTGAGCCCTATTCCATATTGCATAAAAGCTGCGCTTATATTGCAGAAGAAACGGGAACTGATGCGGTTTATCTTTATAAAAATTCAGACGACAACGATTATTATTTAAGAGCGCATAGTGCTCCTGAAATTCAAGAGCAATTGGATAACTCACCCAAGCATTATAGTTATTCCAAATCGGGGTTAATGGAATGGTACAATGCCCTTAAAAACGAGGAAGTTACTGATTCAAATATTTCTAAATTGGATTCATTGGAGCGTTCATTTATGAATAAGTATGGCATCAAGAGCATGCTAATCATACCCATTCATTTAGACAATCATTATTATGGATTTTTAGGATTTGACCATCGCAGTTCAATCAAGAAGTGGACCGACCTAGAGAAAAATATATTACTCACATTCGCTAGAAAACTAGGATACTTTTTACAACGCGCTGATTTTTTGATTGAGTTGGAAAATAACCTAAAACGGCAACAAGAGCAGAATAAAGAATTGCTGAAGCGAAACGATGAAATTGACAACTTTGTTTATGCAACTTTCCACGATTTAAGAGCTCCTATTACAAATATGCTAGGCCTTTTGGATGTTTCTTCCCAGAAGGAAGGGACCGAGAAGATTGTCCTGGATAAAATGGAGTTTATGGTCAATAAACTGTATGGTATCGTAAATGAGATTGGCGAGTATGCTAAGAATATTCGATTGCCTTTGGAATATGAGGCCATTACATTTGATCAAATTGTCACCATGCTCAAAGGCGTATTTGACAGCAAAGCAGATATAAAAACGAATTTTGGATTAGGAATAAACGGCATCCATACATTGGTTACAGATCGATTGAGAATGGAAATTGTGATTAAGAGCTTGTTAGAAAACGCAATATTTTACAGCCAATCCGCCAAGCAACCGAATGTTCGTGTTGATATTGATTTAACCCCAACAAAGGCCATTTTTTCCGTTGAAAACAATGGAGACTACGTTAGACCAAAAAACAAAAATGATTTGTTCAAGATGTTTACTACCTACGATAACAAATCCAAAGGAAGTGGCCTGGGCTTATATATTGCCAGAGAAGCAGTCATAAAATTGGAAGGTAAGATTTCTTATACCTCTAGACCAAGCCGAACTATTATTAAAGCGGTAATTCCTAACGTAAGACAAGATTAAACTTTCATGAAGAAAACGCTGTTTGCTTCTGATTTTCATTTAGGCATACCCTCTGCTGATGGCAGTCGATTGCGTGAAAAGAAAATAGTAAACTGGCTAACTAAGTACCAAAAAGAAGTAGATGAAATCTATTTTTTGGGGGATGTCTTTGATTTTTGGTTTGAATATAAACGAGCTATCCCTAAAGGGTATTCTAGGTTGTTTGGCAAGTTAGCTGAATTAGCTGATGCCGGAGTTGCTCTTTACTTTTTTAAAGGCAATCATGATATGTGGATGTTTGATTATTTTGAAAAGGAATTTGGCGCAACCATCATTTCCAATGAGCTTGAAAAAGAAATTAAGGGCAAGAAGTTTTACATCCATCATGGAGATGGTCTTGGGCCTGGCGATACAAGTTATAAGTTTTTAAAGAAGTTCTTTCGAAGTGGTTTTTGTCAATGGCTGTTTGCACGCCTTCATCCAAATTTTGGGATTGGAATTGCGCAGTACTTTTCCAATCGGAGCAGATTGGCCAAAGGACAGATATTAGCTGACCAAGGAGCGAACAAAGAAGCTATACAGATTTATTTTAAAGAGTTGGATCGAAGCAATACCGCAGACTTTTACCTTTGCGGGCATCGTCATTTACCCATAGAAATGACCTTGCCCAATGGGGGTAAATACATCAATACGGGGGATTGGTTTTTTCATTACACCTATGCACTCTTTGATGGAACCAACTTAACACTTAGGGAATATGAAGAAAATCTTATTGCCTAGTATTCTAGCTGTTTGGTTGCTTGTTTTGGGTTTTACGGGTATAAAGCAAATGTTGCTGGATACGAAGGTGAAAGCGGTGTATTCAGACCGATTAAATCAGATTTACACCGTAGGTAAAGACAACAGCATTCATAAGTTTGATAACAATGGGAAATTAGTAATTTCTCGAAACCTTAAAATTCAAGGGGATATAGCACATATAGATGCAAAAAATGTTTTTGATATGTTACTTTTTTATAAGAACATCAACACTTTAGTGACTGCGGATAACCTATTCAATCAACGACACACATTGAATTTCAATGACAACCGCTACCTTGCGAATAAACAGGTTACCGCGGTTGCCAGAAGTTTTGATAATCATATTTGGGCCTTTGATATGGTGAGTCAGCGATTGATGAAAATTGATATTCTGGGTAATTTAATATTGGAATCATCTGCTCTTCCCACGCAGTCCAGTACCCATCAAATTCAGCAAATCATAGAGAATGTGCCCTATGTATATTTGGTAGATTCAACCAGTATAGTCACCATGAATGTGTATGGAAAAATGATTAAAGAGCTCAACTCAAATCAACCCATAAATCAAGCGCAGTTATTTAAAGATACCTTATGGCTGGAGTCCGAATCGCATCGAATGTTTTTGAACACGAAAAAGACCACAGATAGTATTCAAATGCTTGACCAGAAGCCGGCCAATACATCTTTTCAATATCTGGGAAATGGAAAACTTGAATTACGAAACGATAGCTTATTTTTGCACCAAGAGAAGTAAAGATGTTAGAGAAGTTAGCCGGAATACACGCCCGTTTTAAGGATATAGAAACGCTATTGGGAAGTCCAGAAGTGGTGAATGATCGAGAAAAATTCACTCAACTGAATAAAGAATATCGGAGTTTAGAGAAAATATCTGTGGCTTACCTGGAGTATAAAAAATGCAAGGAAGGGTACGATGGGGCCAAACATCTGCTGGATAATGAAAGAGATGCCGAATTAAAGGAAATGGCTAAGATGGAGATGGATGAATTGGAGCCAAGGATACTCGAATTGGAGGAGGAAATTAAAATCATGTTGATCCCGAAAGATCCACAGGATGAAAAGAATGCCATAATGGAAATCCGTCCAGGTGCTGGTGGAGATGAAGCTTCCATATTTGTTGGAGATTTGTATCGCATGTATGTGAATTATTGTACCGACAAAGGTTGGAAAGTAGATACCATGGATCTTTTGCAAGGCACTGCAGGCGGTTATAGCAAGTGTACGTTTGAAATTGAGGGAGATGATGTATATGGGGTATTGAAATATGAGTCAGGCGTGCATCGCGTACAGCGAGTTCCAGAAACAGAGTCACAGGGAAGAGTGCATACTTCCGCAGTGAGCGTGGCAGTATTGCCAGAGGCAGAAGAAATTGATTTTGAGCTCAAAGAAAGTGATGTAAAAATGTCTACCTCACGTAGTGGCGGTGCAGGTGGTCAGAATGTAAATAAGGTAGAAACCAAAGTGCGTTTAACGCACGTACCTACAGGTACCGTTGTAGAATGCTCTGCAGGACGTTCGCAATTAGCTAACAGAGAGTCTGCCATGAAAACCTTGCGTACGATGTTATATGAGGAAAAAGTAAGGGAACAGGAAGCAGAAATTTCTGCACATCGTAAAACCATGGTAAGCACCGGAGACCGGTCAGCAAAAATCAGAACCTATAATTATCCGCAAAGCAGAATTACCGATCATAGAATAGGCTTAACGGTATATAATTTACCTGCTGTAATTAATGGGGATTTACAAGAGATTATTGACCAACTTCAAATTGCGGAGAATACAGAACGTATGAAGGCAACGGGGGAGAATGTTTAAATTACATCGGTCCCATTTCAGTGTGTGTACCACGCTTTCCATTGCATTTTTTAGAACTACCGCATGCACTCAATAAAAGTGCACATATGAAGGCTGCTAGAATTAGTTTAATTTTCATGTCTATTATCTTAACGCTTCAAAATTAAACTTATTTTAGTAAAGTAAAAAAGAGGTAATTTGGTGTTCAAATAAATTATGAATTATGGCATATGATGAATATTTAGCTGACCGCATTAGAGGGGTGCTAAAAGAAAGAAAAGTAACCTACTGTGAATTAAAGATGATGGGCGGCCTGTGCATCATGGTGGGTGAAAAAATGTGCTGTGGTATATTGTATAACAAAAAGCATGCATCCGACCTTTTAATGGCGCGAATAGGCCCGGATAAATATGAAAATGCCTTGAAAAGACCGGGCTGTCAACCCATGGATTTTACGGGTAGACCCATGAATGGGTATGTATTTATTACGCCTGAAGGATTTGATATGGATAAAGACCTAGCCTATTGGATGGATCTCTGTTTGGCCTTCAATCCGGTGGCTAAAAGCAGCAAGAAAAAGAAGAAAGCTTAAGTCGTTTAAATTTAAAGCCGTATTCTTTATAATATTAATTGTCAAAACTTATTCATTTCCTCATCTTTGTGACCCATGATTCAGCCTACCTATTTAAAAGAAGGAGATACGCTTGCGCTAGTTGCAGCATCCCGTTTTATCGAACAAGATCAATTGGATCGGGCGGTGGCTTTTTTTAAGCAGTTTGGTTTTAAGGTGTTATGTGGTCCTAATATTATGAAACGCTCGCATCAGTTTGCTGGAACCGATCAAGAAAGAGCAGATGATATTAACTGGGCGCTAGGGCAAAAGGATGTGAAAGCAATTTTGTTTTTTAGAGGGGGTTATGGTGCAGCGAGAATAGTTGATTTAGTAAACTGGGAGGCATTAAAAAAACAACCCAAATGGATTTGTGGCTATAGCGATGTGACTGCCATCCATCAGCATGTGCAAAGTTTAGGAATCCAATCCATGCATAGTACCATGCCAATTCATTTGTCCGAAACGGATGAAGAATCCATTATGTCTTTTCATGCCTTGATTGAAATGCTAAAAGGAGAAAAAGCGGAGTATTATTTGGGTGTGGATGAGGGCATAACCTACCCTAAGATTCAAGGGCAAATTATGGGCGGGAACCTCTCTGTTCTGTATAGTATTTTGTGGTCTAAATCGGCTGTGTCTTGGGATGATAAAATTGTATTTCTCGAAGACCTGGATGAGTATTTGTATCATATCGATCGCATGATGTACGGATTGAGCAGAGGAGGCAAATTATCTAAAGTGAAAGCCATAGTTGCCGGGTCATTTACCGATATGAATGATAATACAGTACCTTTTGGAAAAGATAGCCTAGATATTTTAGAAGAATATGCCGCTAAGCATAAGGTGCCCTTCTTTTATGAATTTCCTGCCGGTCATCAAAAACTCAATATCCCTGTAAAATTAGGAGCTGAAGTGCAGATTGAAGATGGGGTGATGACTTATCTTGAGGCGGAGTAAAAGGATTTTACTTCTTCCCTAATTACATCCCTAACATAGTATTGGATACTATTGCCTGCTTTGCACTTGTTTCGCAGGCGTGTTGCACTTATCTCCAATTCTGGAAGGTCATGCAATGTGGCCAATGGGAAAGCGTTCATGTCGTCTATTTCGGAATGGGGCCTTTGATAAATTTCGATTGGGTAGCTATAGATGAAATCAGCAGCATTTTTCCATTTTGGCAGGCTCAAAAAGGTATCCGATCCCATGATAAGGTGATATGTATGTTCATCGGATTTTAAAAAATCAAGTGTTTGATACGTATATGAAGGAATAGGCAAATCCAGTTCAATTCCAGAGGCTTTTAATTTGGGATTATCTATAACGGATTGTTCCACCCAACTCAACCGCAAATTTGCGGGAGCCATATCGCCCTGTCCTTTAAATGGATTTAAAGGACTTACCACAAACCAAACCTCATCTAATTTGGCCTGTTCACATATACTATTGGCAATGATTAAATGCCCGATATGGATTGGGTTAAAGGAGCCAAAAAATAATCCTACTTTCATTGATCTAGGAAATTTTTTACCAGCGCTTCGGCATTCTTTAAGGTTTCTCCCAACACGTCATTTACGAGTACCACATCATATTGATCTTCAAAACTGAGCTCTTCTTTGGCTTTGGCAATGCGTTCTTTTAACATATGCTCAACCTCAGTACTTCGCTTGGTGAGCCGGTCCATTAATATTTCAATGCTAGGGGGTTTTAAAAAAATTGCTTTAGCTTTTGTTCCAAATTGCTTTTTTAAGTTAAGACCACCTTTTACATCTACATCAAACAACACACACTTGCCTTCTGCCCAAAGTCGTTCTACTTCTGTTTTTAATGTACCGTAATACAATCCTTGGTAAACCATTTCATGTTCGACAAATGCATCTTCGGCCAGCTTGGATTTAAACTCTTCTTCAGAAAGGAAATAGTACTCTCTACCATGTTCTTCATTGGGCCTGGGCTTGCGGGTGGTTACAGAAATGGAGAATGCCAATGTCTCTGGCATCGTTTTAAGTAAATGATTTACTACAGTAGTTTTACCTGAACCAGATGGTGCTGAAAATATTAATGCTTTTTGCACTGGGCAAATTTACGGAAGATTATTGAATAGCCACTGCGCATGAAACAAGAATACTTGGTACAGGGTGATATTCTGTGCCCGCACGATGCAATTTATTGCGCGAGGCAAATAGGGTTTTAGGTTCAATGCGCAGTAAAACACTCTTAGTTGGTTTAAAGTCAAGGTTGATAGATGCTCCGATGGTTTCACCTGTAGAAAAATTTTTAATATAAAGATCATATACATCTCTATAGTACTCTAATCGACCTACAATATTCCATTTCTCATGGAGATGAAATTGTTTTATAAATGTTGCATTGTACCAATGAATTAGAGTCTGCATTCCATTGAGTACGGTTTGTTGATTGCCATAATCAAGTCCAACATTAAGAGTGCCTTTTTCCCCTTTATATTGAATATAAAAGTTATTGAAAAACCGGTTTAAGCGATCCGTTAAAGGCTTACCCTCATTACCATAATAATTGCCATAGTTAAAGAGAAGTTTATCTCGATGAAACTGGATTTGTATCCCATACCCAAAACCGGTATTGGTTGATTTTATTATTTTTTGCCAACCATTGTTAATGATTCCTCTCACCATCCAATTGGGGTGTGGACGATACGTGGTATAAATACCCATTAGATAGTAAGGGGAATTCTCAGCACTCAATGATCTACTTAAGGTAAGGTTTTGTGAAGAAATGGCAGATTCAGATCCGAGATAAGAAGGAAGAATGCCGACATCCATCCACCAATTACTATTACTACTGAAATTCAATCCAGCACTGGCTTCATAAATGTATTTATAACTGCTATCCGCTCCATAGGTGGCATCTGCATAGCTACCAGCTTGGAGCCCTATATGAGCTCTTACTTTTTTCTTTTTGTAGGTAAATGAAATTAAAGCTTGGTTTATTGCGAAGCTTTTGGTCTGATTATGATTGAATAAAAAAGGTAATCGTTGCTGTGGATTAGCACTTTGATTAAAATCATTTTGATAATAGAAGTCATTGTAAATGGCAATTGAAAAGGAAGTATCGACCTGATACGCCTTTAAAGTATTATTTAAAAATACAATAAGTGATAATAAGCCAATCCATCTTAGCACAAATCAAAGTTATGAATTACTATCGAAGTTTTTGAATTGCTTCTACTTTATTGCAGTTATACATAAACACAAAAGAACTCTTTTGCCCATAGCAGGGCACAAGATATTAATTTTTGCTTAAAGTAAACTAGTAATATCTGTACTTAGTGGTTTGGTTTTTGATCCAAAATATGCCAGAAGATTGCCCTCTTCATCCAACAGAAATTTATTAAAGTTCCAGCTAACCTTATAATCGGCTTTACCATTGTTGTTTTTAGAAGTAAGCCAAGAATAAATTGGATGTTGATTTTTACCCATCACATCAATTTTTTGAGTCATCGGAAAGCTAACCCCATAGGTTAATCGGCAAAATTCTTCAATTTTTTCAGCAGAACCTGGTTCCTGGCCTAAAAACTGATTGCACGGAAAGCCGATGACCACCAATTTATCTTTATACTGTTCATGCAGTTTTTCTAAACCTTCATATTGATAGGTAAAGCCGCATTTAGAAGCCACATTTACCACAAGTATTTTTTTCCCATTAAAGTCCGCCATAGAAATGGTGGAGTCTCCTGTAAGGGATGGGATACTGAAACTGTGAAAAGACTGATTGGTTGCGGTTGCAGAAGCATCTGTATTTGCGGGAGTTTTTCTATTTCCACATGATGAAATTAACATGGGTAAAACAGTACCTAAAAAGTAAAAGGTGGATTTAATTTTCTTCATATTCTTACTCATTCAAACAATAGAACGAAGGTATTGTTTATTTTAACAGCAATGAATGAGGAAAAGAATACAAGAAATCCAGCAAAGGAACCATTATATCAAGGACCAGATGCTCTAGCACCGTATCCCTTGCATGTTAGTTCGCCTAAAATAAATCCGGTTGATAAACGCTTAGTTAAGGGTAACGCATTGGAAGTAATGACTTACCAGGCCGATCAACAAATTGGCATGTTAAGAAGACAAGCAGAGCTTTTGCTTATGCAAGCCAGAGAAATTGAAGAACGCGTGCGCATTAGTCATGAGATTTACCAAGCGGATTTAAACTTTGAACCGGTTATAGGTACCACATATCATGTGTACGTCAAAAACGAGAAAACCATTCTTTCACTTGTAGCACCAGGCGAATGGGGTAAACTCCCATTTGATTCATATAAATGTTCTGCCAAA
This sequence comes from uncultured Bacteroidia bacterium, assembly GCA_943788195.1. GTDB lineage: Bacteria > Bacteroidota > Bacteroidia > NS11-12g > UBA955 > CALSPH01. Next base: position 352,163 of record CALSPH010000001.1, on the reverse strand, counting down.
TTGCTAGCGGACAAAAGCTGGGAAATTCAAAAGTAATCATAGACTAATCACAGCTTAATAATTTCTTACTACCTTTGCACCTTAATTGAGATATAAATGAGGAAATTTTTATTGTTTTTAATACTCTTTGTAATACTTGCTACTGCAGCATATATTGGAGTTAGCATGTATCCATACAGCTCAGGTACACGAGTAGGTTCTTTACTCAAGTTTTCAAAAAAAGGATTTGTATTTAAAACCTATGAAGGCACCGTTAATCTAGAGTTCATTAATACGGCAGGAGGCAAATTAGTGGGAAATACCTGGGATTTTTCTGTTAAAGGGGGTAATAAAGGTTTAATTGATAGTCTGATGAATCATGAGCAATCCAGTATTCGTTTTCATTACAAGCAACAGCTTAATCCATTGCCTTGGATGGGAGACACTAAATACTTTGTCTATAAAGTAGATGTGCTGGGTGACCGTGACAAACGCATGCGGAACTTCTAATCGTCTGCAAAAAAAAAGGCCCAGAATTATCATAATCCCGGGCCACTTTTTAAACATTTTAATTCTTATTTAATTCCTAGCTTCTTCTTAATATCCTTAGGAATAGCATCCTTGTGTATCTGGATATTGATGGTTTTGTATTTCATATATGCTTCAGAAATAAACATGTAGCCTTTAAGGTAGTTAGGTGTGCCCCAACTGTTCTTAATCTTCACATACATATTTCCTTTTTGATCTTCAGCTAAGCCAACTGCATGCATTCCATGGTCGTCTGTTGTCGTTTTATTATCAAAACCCATTTGACGCATTTCTTGGGTTATGGTTTTTTCAGCTTGAGGCGAATCAAACGCTGAACCTATTTTATCTGCTCCTGCATCGCTAAAATGTTTATTGTCTTTACCCACTACTTTCAACAAAGAGTCATGCGTTGGAACTATCCCAATTCCATTCTTAAATGAAAAACCTTTTTCGCTCACATCTGAACCCCAGGCAAAAGTGTACCCGTTTTTTAGACTGTACGTCATAACTTGCCAGAATTCCTCTAAAGGTAAATTATAACTGGATTGCATGGCCCAATTGTCCGGTACTTCAATAGCAAAAGTGCTATAAAAAGGGTGATGGGTAAAGGAGGTTAAGCTAACATAGTTACTCGCATCTATTCCTAAATAGTCGCGAAAGCTTAAGGGGGTATATTCTTTTCCTTCAAAGGTGAACTTTTCGGGAGCCTCACCTAAATAAGCTTCAACGGTTCCTTCTACCGCTTTCATCCAATTTGGGGTTAGTTTTTTGTCTTGTGGTCTCCGCTTAACTGCGTCAAGCATTCCTTTTAGCATTGCACTCATTTCACTATGATTGTGTTTGTCCGTACCATATTGAAGTCCATTGTAATCTGCTTCAGGAACAATTCCATATCGGTCCATGGTTACTAAGATGTCATGAAAAGCACCTCCCTGACCAAAATTAAAATGACCATCCATGCGGATATAGTTTTTCGCTTTTTCCAAATATGCACCGCGCACAATAAACATCTCCGAAAGGTTTACTTTGGGTTTCCCCATACGAATCAATTCGCTTTCAAAAAAGGATAGCGAACTATAACTCCAGCATGTGCCAGTTCTGCATTGATTTTGAACGATGTTATGGTCAATTTTGGTGATTTCTGAAAAGAAATATCCGCCATCTTTTTTGTTGCGAATGGTGTCATTTCTAAAATCGGCCTTTAAACCAAAAGCGGAGCTTATGATTAAGGCTACTAGGATGAATTTTTTCATTATTCTTTGATTAATTTAGTGCTGATTAGGGTGTTATTGAACTGCAATTGTAAGATATACATTCCTTTTTGTAATGTAGAAATATCAATGTTGTGATTTGCTTTAAATGCTTGGTTTAGCACAACTCGACCCGATAAATCTAAAATACGAACGGTTTCAAACCGGTGCTCTTGCGTGTTTATTTTAATACTTGAAGTAGCGGGATTAGGGTATACATCAATACGTGTATTTTTCAATTCAACCACATCCGTCCAATCGGTAAGGTTTATGGTGATTGTGGTATCATTACAGGCATTGGATGCTTTTAATTTAACCGTATAGTTACCTGGTGAAGGGAAAGTAAGATAAATAGTATCTGCAGTTAATGAGTCATTATCATTGTTGTAAAACCACTTATTGGTATAGTTGGATCCATTTTCGCTATAAAAGCGAAAGATGTTGTTTCCATAGTTTGAGAATATAGCTTTGGCGTCAACTCTTGGGTCATTTTTTACCGTAATATAATTATTTTTAGTTTCTATTACCGGACCATCTAATGTGGTAACCGTAAGAGCCACATTCTTGGATCCCCCGGATGTATACTTAACAGAGTGAGATCCAACTCCTATAGCCGTTGCGGGCGAAGCATTTGCTCCAAAACTCCAAGTCCAAGTAATTCCAGCCCCTTTAGTACTATCTGAAAACACAATGGTTTCTTCTTCACAAGCTTCGGTTTTATTAGCGGCAAAATTAACGGTAGAACCAACTAATGAGCAATTGTTGGAATTGAGCAGAACAATAGCGTTCCTGCTGCAAACAGCTGTAACACTTCTAGCATGCACTGCATTACCCCCATTAATATCTCCAGTGGATAAGACACGTTTGGTTTGATTGGCTCCAATAGAAAAGTGCATAATTTTGGTGGCACTTATTACATGACCCAATTGGTGTCCATGACCAAGCTCGTGCGTGCAAACACTTACGAAATCTGTTTTACCTCCAGAGGCATTTGATAAGGCATAGTGCCAATTCTTACTTCGATTAAACACAATATCCAGTTCATTTACATAGGCCTTTCTGCTTCCTGTTGCACCACATCCTTGCCATCTGCTGTAACACCTTCCCAGCACATTGCTTGGTAACGCTTTGAAGTTATCCCATGTAACTAAATTTATCCCATCGTTGGCTTCATAGTTTGAAACAACAGTATTTAGGTTAGATACATTCCAAGGCATTAATGTTCCGCATCTCCAATTTTCTAAACTTCTTATAAAAGCATCCTTAGCATCGGTTGAATCAAAAAAGGTGGTATTAAACTGCCAAATGAAATCATTGTTGGTGCCAACGTCTTCCTTATGTTGTGTTACATAGGGATTCGATGTTTCGTCATTAAATGTTGCGTTTAAGTTTGAGAAGGGTACAGTTATACTCTGTGAGGTAACTTTACTTTCATTATTAATATTGGTCACACGGAGGGTGCCTGTTCCAGCTCGGGAGGGAACGTAAACCTCAATTTTAGTGCTCGACCAACTCTTGTATTTAATGGCTTCAAACCAAGTAGTTCCTCCGCTATTGCCATCTTTAAATTCAACTTTGCCATTGGTGCCTTGCAATGACTCAAAATTGCTTCCATTGATGGTTAAAATCTTATCATTACCTGCTTCAATGGTGCTTGCACTTAAACTAGTAATGATTGGTACAGCTCTTCTGCCAAATGTAGGCTTTTCGTAAAATGCGGTATTGATTTGTGTAATTTCAGTGTTAATCTTCCCTGTGATTAAAGGCAAGAATTCATTTTTTATGTCACCATAAGAATGATAAATATCTTGGGCTGTTTTGTTTATTGCATCATAGCTAATAAAACCCATCCCGTCATATACTGCCAGATACATCTTGCTTTCCCAGTTCTTTAACATGAACATACCACTTTGACCTAGGGTAACTTGTAATGATGGATTTACTTCTAGCATATCATCACCCACATGGCCACCTAAAGTAACCAATGAAATCATTCCGCTATCAGGAACTTGCCCTTTCAAGACTTTATATACCTTAACTCGATTTCTGGTATAAATCATTCCATTTTGTGCGAAACAGTTTTGTGCAACAACTTCACCATCAACAATTAGGGAAGCAGAATTGATTCGTTCGTCAAGATCAACATCCAATGTCATGCATTGGGCAGGGGCATAATTAACAGAGGCAAAAAAGAGCAGTACGCTTATGCAAAGTGGGGTAATAATTCTTTTCATATTATTTTAAAATCCCCGCAATTTATGAAAAAGAAAGCCACTGGTCAATTTAAATGGAAATGTTGACCTAAAAACGACTAAAAATTGAGACATTCCGTTTAATTTCCAAAGGCAAAATAGTATATTTGAATAATGATTTTTGGGTTTGTAAGTCAATTGCGTAGAAAAGAAAGAGGGTTTAATTATAAGCCCATTTCTTATGATGCTGATTTGAAAGACTTCAGAGATAAGGTTAAGGAAAGAACCGGCAATCCAGAAAAAAAGTTTGATTTTAGAACGCATCGAAAATCTGCTAACCAGAAACAATTTCAACAACAGGCAGTGCGCTTTGTTATTGTCCTCAGTATTCTCATATTTATCGCCTACCTAATTTTCACATCTACTGCCTTAGATAGCTTTGCCAAATGGCTAACCAATGCTTGATGTTATCCAATTACTTCCCGATTCACTTGCCAATAAAATAGCTGCTGGTGAAGTTGTACAGCGTCCGGCAAGCGCGGTAAAAGAGTTATTGGAAAATGCGGTGGATGCCTCTGCTTCACAAATCAAGTTAGTGATTAAAGATGCAGGGTCAACCTTAATACAAGTGATTGATAACGGATTGGGAATGAGTGTTTCTGATGCACGCTTGTGCTGGGAACGACATGCTACTTCAAAAATTAAACAGGTGGAAGACCTTTTTAATATCCGTTCATTTGGTTTTAGGGGAGAAGCCTTGGCCAGTATTGGAGCTGTGGCGCAAGTTGAGATGAGGACCAAACGTCCTGAGGACAGTATGGGTACTTTTATTTCAATTGAAGGCTCAAAATTTAAAAAGCAAGAACCGATACAATGTAATTCTGGCACTTCAATCACCGTAAAAAACTTGTTTTATAATCTGCCAGCCAGAAGAAATTTTTTAAAGAGCAATGCGGTAGAAACCCGCCATTGTATAGATCAATTCATTCGAGTTGCCATGGCTCAGCCCCAAATCGATTTTACTTTGATTAGCAATGACCGGGAATTGTTCCGATTAATGCCAACCAATAGTAAGCAGCGCTTCATTGAGTTAATGGGATATCAATCTCATATCCGACTAATAACGGTTGAAGAAAAAACCGATTACATTTCAATCGATGGGTGGATTGGTGAACCCACCCAAGCAAAAAAAACACGGGGGGAGCAGTTTTTCTTTGTGAACAATCGTTTCATTAAAGACAACTACCTTAACCATGCCGTTTTTAAGGCTTATGAAGGGTTGATTGAAAAAGATCGTTTTCCATCATTTATGCTGAATATTTCGATTGATCCACGGCACGTAGACATCAATGTTCATCCAACTAAAACGGAAGTAAAATTTGATGATGATAGAGCAGCATATGCATTCATTCGTTCAGTAGTGCGCAAGGCGTTGTCTGGGTTATTAGCTGATATCACACCAGAAGATGATGCAGTGAGTCATTTTTTGAATCAAGGGAAACAAAAGGAGTTTCCATCAACAATTGAGCAAAAAGTGAATCGTTCCTTCAATCCATTCGGCAGTGAAGCACAAAACTATTCACCACGGATTCATCCGGATTGGCAAAAATTTTATGAATTGGAGGATACTATGCCCGTCCAACAACAAGAAATTGAATTAGAAAATCCTGCAAGGAAAGAATTTGTAATTAGCCACTGTTTCACTGTTAACGATCAGGTGATTGTGGCTCGAGTTAATGGGCATTTAAAATGTATTGATTCTAAGCATGCCCAATTAAGAGTGCAATATGAACAGCATTTAAGAGCACTTAAACATAACCCCATTGCGAGTCAGCAATTGTTGTTCCCAAGAACTGTAGTATTGTCTGCTAGTGATTTTGAGCTTTTTTGCAACTTGCAAGAAGACATTAAAAAATTGGGATGCGACATGCATGCCTTTGGGAATAATAAAGTTATTGTAAATGGCTTACCACCCAACCTGACTCATAAAAACGAAAAAGATCTGCTGGAAGGGTTATTAGAGAAATATAAGCAACATGGCCAAGAATTAGAATTGCCCCATGTTGAACAACTTGCACTGGCCTTATCCTATAATTTGATTGATTCTTCTAAACAAATGGAAGAAGAGGAATTAAAGGAGTTAATTGGACAATTGTTTAATTCCAATTATCCAGATATTAGCCCCGCGGGAGGAAAGATTATATTGAGTTACACCCAAAAGGATTGGGATATTTTATTTGAAAGAAAGTAATCATGAGAATAGGAAATACAGAATTACAGCCGCTTACTAAATTTTTGCTTTTTGCAAACATTGCTGTTTTCATATTGGTGCAGATGAACTCTGACCTTTTTATCTATTTAGCAGCATTCTTTCCTGGACTAGATTATTTTATTCCTACTCAAATAATCACTCATATGTTTATGCATGAGGGCCTGGGGCATATTTTCTTTAATATGTTTGGGCTATTTATTTTTGGTAATTTTTTAGAGCGCGTTTTAGGCTCTAAAAAATTCGGAATTCTATACTTCGTGTCTGGTTTTGGAGCATATGCATTGCATTTGGCTTCACAATATTATGATTTTTATGAGTTGAATCAATATTTGGCTGCATCGTCTGAGCCAATGACTGCTGCTTATTTCTTAAAATTTGTGGACTATGGAGTGGTTGAGGCACTGTTAAAAAGTAAAGGTTGCACCTCTATACTTTCTCCTGTGGTTGGCGCCAGTGGGTGTCTTTATGGACTATTGGCTGCATTTGCCTATTTGTTTCCAAATACAGAATTGATGTTGCTTTTCATACCCTTTCCAATAAAAGCGAAGTACTTTGTGCCTATCATGGTAGGAATTGATTTGTTTCTTGGATTTAACCCTGTGGCAATGGATAATATCGCTCATTTTGCGCATATCGGAGGTGCATTATTTGGTTTTCTTTTGGTCATTTTTTGGAATAAATACAACAAAAGAGAGTTTTACTAGGTTATTCTAAAGGGCAATGGCTAATTTTATCTACCATATCAGATCCTTTTGGGCGAAAAATTCAAGCGCTACTATGCGTTTGATTATCATCAATGCTGCATTTTCATTAAGTGTATGGATTGTTAGTGCCATAGGCTCAGATAAACTAGGAACTTTTGTACAAGTACCGGATAGCTTTCGCGAATTAGCGCAAAGCCCATATACCCTTATTACCTACATGTTCAGTCATGCCGGTTTATGGCATTTGTTAAAGAATATGCTTATCCTCTATTTTGTTGGAAGAGTTTTGGAAGATCTTCTGGGGAGTAAAAGGGTATATCAAATTTACTTTGCCGCAGGGATTATTGGTGCACTTGCTTTTATAGGTTTGGTGAGTAGCAATGCAGTTTTAATTGGGGCCTCTGGAGCGGTAATGGGTATCCTGTATGGCTTAACAGTGCTACGCCCCAACTATGAATTTTTCTTATATGGATTTTTGCGTATTAAGGTTTGGTGGATTACGGTGGCCTATGCATTTATGGATTTATTGGGCATACTCACTGATTCCAATGCTGGTGGGAGAATATGCCATATTGCTGGTGGTCTGGCTGGAGCTCTTTTAGTTATGTTTTGGACTGGAAAATTAACCAATATGTTACCCAGGAAATCTACAAAAAGCATTAAAGCGTATAAAGTGAGTATAAACCGATCGCCCAATCGCCCTTCGCAAACCAGAGAACATAAGCCAACACCAGACGGGGTTCCCAGTCAACAAGAAATTGATGCTATTTTGGATAAAATTAATGACTCTGGTTATGATAACTTGACTTCTAAAGAAAAGGAAACCCTATTTAGAGCGCGTGATATCGAAGTGTAGTGAAGAACATATTTAGTAAATTTTTTCTATTCATAAATGCCATTTTTGCTCTATTGCTATTGGCATGTGTACTGGTACCATATATCAGCCCTAATCAATTCTGGCCGATGACTTTTTTGGGACTTGGCTTCCTTGGCTTTCTGCTTATCAATGTGTTTTTCTTTATGTATCATCTTCTAGGGTTAAGGAAATGGCTCTTTTTGAGCGCCATAGTTATCGTTCTTAATTATTCAAACTTCACGGCATATTTTGGAAATGTCAATGCAGATGATAATGTTGAACAGGCAGACCTAAAGATTGCTTCGCTTAACACTCAATTGTTTGGATATTTTGATGCCAGTAAAAAGAATCGTCCAGACTGGGAAAAGGATGTGGTCCGTACAATTAATCAATTGGATCCAGATGTCTTATGTTTTCAAGAGTTTTTATCGATGGGAAAATTTGACTTGGACTATTTCAAGAAGAAACTAAACTATCCTTATGCGCATTTTAAGGTGCTAAAAGATGGTAGAAAGAAAGGAACATTTGGCATGGTTGTGTTTTCAAAATTCCCAATTATTAAAACTGGAGGGATTGAATTTAGTCAGTATACAGGCAACATGGGTGCATGGATAGATGTTGAGGTTAAGAATAAAATAGTGCGCGTGATGAATGTCCATTTGCAATCCATACGTTTTAGTCGTGCGGATTATCGGATTATTGAAAATCCGCAGGAAGAACTTAAAATAGAACAATCTAAAACCATCCTTAGGAGAATAAAAAATGCTGCGTGCATTCGGGCAGATCAAATTGATGTGCTTATGAATCAGCTGAAAAATAGCCCTTATCCAATGATCCTATGTGGAGACTTTAATGAGCCACCTGTATCCTATGGGTATGGCCAAGTGAGCAGATTATTAAATGATATTTATACCCAAACTAATTTTGGAATAGAAACTACCTATACTGGCAAATTTCCGGCCTATCGAATTGATTATATTTTCGCTGACCCAAGTATAAAGGCACTGGAATACAGTAGTAAAATTGTGCCTTCTGATCACAAATTGGTTTTTGCAAAACTGAAATTATAGGAGAATGAATTTACAATTAACGTATATTAGCAACAATATGAAACTGCGATTTTTTCAAGTAGCGATGTTTTTAGGTTTGCTGCTATGCACTTCATTTTTGTTAGCCCAAAGCTCTGATGAAAAATTAGCAATTCAATATGCAAATACAGGAGAGTGTGAGAAGGCATCTATATTATTTGAAGGGGTTATTAAATCGAATACTGCCACCACCGCAATTTATTATCCTTATTTATCTTGTTTAGAGCAATCTAAAGATTTCAAAAGTGCCATCCGTCTCGCGAAACACTTCGCACGCAGTTCACAGCGTGTTTTTTATGATGTCGATGAGGCTTATTTCTATGCCATGCTTGGAGAAAAAAAGAAGGCAAGTAAACTGTATTCCAAGTTAGTATCCACTTCGTATCAAAGCAGGTATTCTGCCATTGCGTTGAGCAGTGCTTTGCGAAATAGGTCAGAATTTGATTTAGCCAAAGAAGTCTTAAAGAAAAATCAGGACCATGAACTTTCTCCGTATTTACATGTAATTACCATATCACAGATTAATTACTTGCAAGGGAATAAACAGCAAAGTTTAGAAGGGCTGCTAGCCTTTGCCGTAACAGGGGCATCACCCTATCGGCAAGTAGTGGCAAATCTCCCGGTTTATTTAAACTCCTCAGAAGATTATGCTTTATTAAGGACTCTACTTATTAAAAAAATTAGAACGGAGAAGTTTCCAATCTTATATGAAGAAATGCTTTCCTGGGCTTTTGTTCAGCAAAAAGACTGGTCCAATGCATTTGTTCATTATAAATCTATCAGTAAAAAGAAAAATGATCAGGGGAGAGCTTTAATAAATCTTGCGGATTTATGCACTAACAATAAGGAATACACTGTTGCCAGTAAATGCTACGCATATGTATTGGAATTGGGGAATAATCAACGCTATTATCACCAAGCGCAAGCGGGTTGGTTATCATCACGGTATAATGAAGTTATATCTGTCCCTTATCCAGATAGCGCGAGTTTAGCATTGTTAGAAAAGGACTTTCTCGCATATATAGAATCCAATAATAGAAATCCTTATGCTGCCAAGGCTATGCGGCAACTTTCAGAAATTTATATCAAGCAGTTACAAATGAGTAAAAAATCCATTGACTTATTGGAAAAAGTAATTAAGCTGCCCGCAATTAGTGATAAGTTCAAAGCAGAATGCAAGTTGGATTTGGGGGATGCGTATTTATTTACAGGCGATGTTTGGGAAAGTGAGTTGCTTTATGCGCAAGTAGAAAAGTCTTTTAAAGAAGAGCCGTTGGGTCAAGAAGCGAAGTTCAGAAAAGCCAGATTAGCTTATTTCAGGAGCGAGTTTACTTGGGCAGAGAAACAATTGGAAGTATTAAAAGGGGCGACCTCACAGTTAATCTCTAATAACGCGATTGAGCTAGCACTTCACATTCAAGATAATTTGGGCTTAGACTCTAATTATGTGGCTATGGAGGCCTATGCGAATGCAGAATTGTTCCTTTTTCAGAACAAAACAACTGAAGCAATGAAAGAGGCCGATAAAATTGCCTTGTTGTTTCCAGGACATAGCTTAGAAGACGAAGTGCATTATTTGAAGGCAAGGGTTTATGGACAGCTTAAAAACTGGGATCAATCCATTGCCTCATATAAAATCATTATAAAACAACATAAGGCAGATATTCTATATGATAATGCCCTCTTCGAATTGGCTAGTATTTACGAAAATCAACTGAAAGACACGGCTAATGCAATGAAGTATTATGAAAAATTAATATTGGAAGAAAAAGGCAGTTTGTTTGTGGTTGAATCGTCTAAGCGTTACAGAGCATTGCGTGGCGATGTAATTAAAGAACAGGATAACTATTATTTTAAGCCTTAGTTGCTGGTAAATGAGGGAGATTAATAATCACCTCAGTGAATGAACCAAACTGGGACTCAATTTTCAATTTACCAAATAATTTGTCAACGGTTTCTTTAACAATATAAAGCCCGTAGCCGGTCCCCATTTCTTTGTCATTATTGTAGTAGAACATGTCGGTTACTTTAGTAATATTGTCCTTTTTAATTCCAATACCATTATCACGCACACGAATTTTAACGCCTTTGTCAAAAACGTCCGAAGGTTCAATATGAATGAAAATCAACTTTTCTTTTTTCTTAGCATCTGAGAATTTGATGCTATTGGTCATTAGGTTGGTAACTATAGTCAATATTCGATGTTGATCTGAGCAGAAATTCAAGTGTTCTGCTTTGTCAAATGTTTCTACGACTATGTTTTTATCCTTCAACATGAATTGGCAATGCGCTTGAACAGAATTAATGACTTCTTTAAAATTGATTTCAACTGATTCAATTTCTGATCTTTTTACTCTTGATAAGGTAAGAATGTTGTTGACATATTCATCCAAGCGCTTGATGGTTCTTTCTTGTAAACTCAGTAATTTGTGAACATTGCTAATGTCTTTTTCTGACTTTCCGATTTCAATTAATCCCAACATACTGGTCAAAGGAGCTCTGATGTCATGGGATGCGTGATATACAAAATTATCAAGCTCCTGGTTCGCCCTTCTGAGGCTATTCGTTTTGGCCTTTAAATACTGATTTTCCCGATCTTTTTCCCGATAGGTGTTATAGAAATTGAGTGAAAGGAAGAAAAGAATGATGCTGGTAAATAGGGTGTTAATAATAAAGTGAGAAAGGTTTTTATAATGAGCAGTATCCATCAATCGCGAACCTGCGCCAAGGAATTCATAATTGGTGAATTCACAGAATAAAATAGCTGCAATTAAAACAATTAGAGCGGGGATTAATAGCTTTTTCTCCTTAATAGAAATTAGTGTAAAAATAAGTAAAAGCAATGTGAACCAGGAATACTGAGCTCCTGCATAATAACCTCCAGATGAAGCAAAAATGGTATTCATCACAATAGCTGAAATAATGAAGAGCATTCGAGCAGTATTGATTTGCTTGTTATATATTAAGTAAACGACAATTAAACATATGGCAATAAAATCTACATAAATGAAGATCCCCATCCAGTTCTTAAAATAAGAACTCAGCACCAGGTTAATCAAACTGTAGATAATCCCAAATAAACTAGCTTGTAAGGCGAACCCTGCACGCCTTAAACCAGCCCGGTAAGGCACAATGCTAGGAATATTATTTCTTACTCCTAGAATAATGCGCAGTTGTAATTGTCTCAGTAGCCTAATACCACAATTATAAATAAAATAAGCTGTATTGAACGAATTAAACCGTTAGAGCAAATTAGACCTTAATGGTATGGTAATGTAGACTTGGGTAAAAGACTTTAACTTAGAGGTAATATGCAGCGTTCCTCCCAAAGTATTCAATGTTTCTTTCACAATATATAATCCCAAGCCGGTTATCTGTGTTAGGATTATAATGATACCATGATAGTATTCTGATGGTTCAATTAAAAGAAGGATTTGTAATCTTATCTTTGCATGCTCAAATGTATCAACTTAATGATAATATTATTGCTTTGTCTACACCTAGTGGTGTAGCCGCTTTAGGGATTGTTCGTTTATCGGGCCAAGATGTGGTAACAAAAACCAGCGCCTTGTTTAGTAAGGACATTGAAGATGCATTGGGTTATAGCTTGCATTATGGATATTTAGAAGATGGCGATGGCCAAACCATTGATGAGGTGATGGTTTCCGTTTTCAGGGCACCAAAATCTTTTACAGGAGAAGATTTAGTTGAAATCACCTGCCATGGATCACCGGTAGTAATCAAATTGATATTAGATGTTTTTACCAATATGTCTAATGTGCGATTGGCAGAACCGGGTGAATTTAGTTTGCGGGCATTTATGAATAAGAAGTTGGATTTGGTGAAAGCTGAATCGATTGCTGACCTCATACATAGCGAAACAGAAGCTGCGCATAAACTAGCCGTTAATCAATTGCGAAATGGATTCTCAACCCGTTTGGTGACACTGCGAAAGGACTTAATAGATTTTGCAGCCTTATTCGAACTTGAATTGGATTTTGGCGAAGAGGATGTGGAGTTTGCACAGCGGGATAAACTCTTGGAGCTTTGTCAAGAATTGCAAAAGGAAATTATTCGATTAGTGAATAGCTTCAAACAAGGCAATGCAATCAAGTCAGGGATCCAAACGGTAATTGCGGGCAAGCCCAATGCAGGTAAAAGCACGCTATTGAATGCATTGTTGGATGACAATCGGGCGATTGTTTCAAATATTGCCGGTACCACTAGAGATACACTGGAAGAAAAGTTAAATATTAAAGGAGTTCAATTCAATCTAATTGATACCGCGGGATTAAGGGATTCAACGGAAGATGAAATTGAACAGATTGGTATTTCAAGGGCAAAAGCAGCCATAAAAAAGGCCAACCTCATCTTATACCTTGTGGATAGTTCGGATTCAAAGGATGAAATAACAAAGGAGCTTTCAAATATTATAGCATCCGACCCTGATGTGCATGTGGTATTCACCAAAGTTGACTTGGTAGATCAGGCAAAGAGGAAGCAACTTAATCAACTCAGTCCAGCAGGTATTTGTATATCCGCAGATCAAGGTGATATTAGTGAGTTAATCCAATTTCTGGAGGAACAGGCGGTTGAACTGAATTCGTATGGCAATTCTTCTTTAGTTACCAACCAGAGACACTTATCTGCACTTCAATCTGCTAATCATGCTTTAGTTGAAGTGATTGATGGTTTAGAGAATCAGAAATATGCCGAACAAGTCGCCTCAGACTTAAAGCAAGTCATCAATGACTTGGGTCAAATCACTGGAGGAACAATTTCTGCAGATGATGTGCTCTCCAGCGTGTTTAGCAACTTTTGTATTGGGAAGTAAACAATCAAAGTATTCTTGCCTTAAAACAAAGTGTATCAACTTGTTATACAGCGTTTTATGGATTATTGAATTATTCCTGTTTGCCTTAATAAGAGTATTTTTCGGTCATTTTTGTACCTTATTTGTACCTTTGAGTAGTTCATGGTGTCTCTTTCGGAAATTATCTGTGGTAATTTCTCCCAAATTGGCCACTATAAGACACTGGTGGACAGTATAGGACAATTATGAGTTCAAATATTACGGTAACAAGAAAGTGTATCGAATGCGGTAATCTCTTTACGGCCAAAACCACCGTTACTCAATTCTGCTCCGCCACGTGCAATAAAAGGAATTACAAGAAAAGGAAGAGAAACGAGAAAGTCTTGACAACAGAGAATGCTCTCTTTAATTCTGTTAAGACAGATTACAAAATTTTAGAAGCAAAACCATTCCTAAAGATTACTGAGCTAAGTAAAATCTTGAATGTTAGCAGAAGTACGATATACAACCTGATTAATAACGGGACCATTCCAATTGTTAAAGTTGGCAATCGAACCTTAATTAAAAAGGAGGATGTAGAACATGTATTTCAGTCCCGTCAGGTGATAAAAACGGAGCAACCCAAACCAGTCATAACATCCTACTACACTTCCAGTGAGGCTCAATTTCAGTTCAGTATAAGTTACCAATGGTTATATCAATTAATACGAAGGCATAATATCCCATTCACATATCACGGTAGTCTTCTGATTATCTCCAAACCTCATCTTGATAACCTTATGGAGAGGCGGATAAAAGAAAGAAAAAGAATAAGTGATTGGTCTTCTGTATCCGAATTGATGGTAGAGTACAAGTTGTCAAGAGACCAAATTTACCTTCGGACAAAAAAATATGGAGTACCTAAGAAGAAAAATGGACGACAGGTATTCATCTCCAAAAAGCATTTTGACGAAATAATGAACCCTGTAATATGAACACAACTAAGGTTAAACTTCGAACAAAGAAAATTTCCAAACAACGATTGAGCCTATACCTTGATTTCTATCCTCCTATTACAGGGGTTGATGGCAAGACAACAAGACGTGAGTTTCTAAAGATGTATGTCCAAGAAAATCCAAGTACGCCTCTCGAAAAAGAGAATAAGAAGGCAACCCTACTAATCGCTGAACAAATAAGGTCAAGAAAGGAAAATGAGCTTCAAAAACCCGAGGTATATAGTGAAAGTGAAAGGGAACAGTTGGCTCTAAGGGAAAAGCGTGAGACACCTTTTATCGACTTATTTCAACGCTTGTCAAAGGAGCGACAAAAGACCCTACATGGTTCTTGGACATCCTCCTTGAATTACTACATCGAATTTATCAATGGTCGTGAAGTAAAGTGCTCTGATATTAATGTGGACTTCATCAATAGTTTCAAATCTCATTTACTCACAGCAAAAAGCTTGAGGCGAGAAAAAATGATGTTAAGCAGGAATTCGGCATTGTCATACTTTAATAAGTTTAGAGCTGTTTTAAGATATGCCTACTCAAATGGATATTTGGTAAAAGATTATCGAAGTATGATTGAAGGGATAAAAGAAGAAGAGTCTGAAAGGTCATTTTTAACATCAGATGAACTATCACGATTAGCGTCAACTCCATTCTCTGATGATATCCTTAGAAGAGCATGCTTATTCTCTGCCCTGTCAGGACTTCGGTTTTCTGATATAAAAGGATTGTATTGGAAGGATATCAATGACCATAAATCAGGAACCTTTCTCCATTTTCGACACAAGAAAACCAATAGTTTAGAAAGACACCCCATAAGTCAGGAAGCAAGAAAACTCCTCGGGGAAAGAAGTCAATCCAATAAACCAGTTTTTCCAAATCTGAAATACTCAGACCGAAATAATAAACGAATTCAAGATTGGGTAACAAGAGCCGATATTGGTAAGCACATTACATTTCACTGTTTTAGACACACTTATGCTACTCTCCTGCTAACTGAGGGTGTCGACATTTATACTGTATCCAAAATGTTAGGCCACAAGAATTTGCAGACTACACAGATATACACCAAGGTCATTGATGACAAGAAAAATGAAGCAGCCAATAAACTTAACTTTCCGTTATGAGCGATAAAATATTACAACAAATCAAATCTAAATTTGGAGTTGAGGTGGGGATTGAAGAAACCCCTAAATACTATCGAGTTAAAGGATTCAAACGTAGGATATTGGGAAGAGATTTTAGTGTCGTCACGAATTATGACGTAGTTATTCCCAAACAAACAGGAAAGATACAGGTCAGGGATAAAGAGATGGTTATCTACGGGGATGATAACTCGATATTCGGAAAGGCTGAGTTCATCTTGTTATTTAAGGAATTCAATAGACTACAAAGATGGAAAAAAGGTACAGGTAGGCATCCAGTTGGTATTCTTGAAAAGGATTTTAATAATCAGTTGATAGAATTACTACAGAGTACAGAGGAAAACGTATCTCAACCCATACTTGGATAAAAACCTTTGGCCGTGAAGTATGGAGGCGGAACAACTATAGTGAAGCATCCCTGATTAAACTATCCTTACTCTTCAACCACTCGTCTACTGCCATCACTCGAATCTATTTGGATATTACCCGTGAAGAAGTGGGTGACCTCTATGATATGGAAGGGTTGTTTGTTTATTGATTCTTCAACTTGATTTAGTCTTGAAATTCAGCCGCAATCATCTCTGCTTGATGCATAACGGTTTCGGTGGCTAACTTTTGCATATCAGGCAGATATCCGAATTAAAAATAGGTCTTTTAGATTACAACCATTGCAACTTCTGATAGGCTCGGATAAGTTGAAAATCTTAGAGAAATAGCACACTATTTTTCTTGATTTACCTATCGGCAGTTATAGGTAAATGTTCCATCTGCCGATTTTAATATTCCATTTGAATAAAGATAATAGTCTCCTGGTCCAATACTAGGAAAATCAACACTTATTCTAGCGCTAGAATATCCTGGTGTAATCCTAACGTTGATGCCTTTTACAACCGTGCCATTATCAAACCTGACTTCTAACCCTACCGTGTTCCATTCCCACAGAGTTTTGTAAGTGATTACAGAACCTCCATTTCCTTCTGTTCTTAATCCTTTTTCTAGGTATCTTTGAATTTCATATTCAGACTGTGTATTTACCGAACAGTTAGGTGAAGATGTCGGATTTCCATAAGTATAGGTAAAAGAACTTGTTTCAGCCATCCTCTTTTTATGGAGTTCTTTACTTCTACCTTCGTCATAAAGTCGTTTTATATCGCTGTAACTATATTCATACCCGAGATCTTCTAGCATTAAATCAACGTCTGGTTGAGATACCTCTCTGGAAGATGTTATCTCGTTTTCACTAATTGAATCGATTCTAGATTTCTCAAATCTAGTTAAGAATAAAGTATCATCATTTAAGTAATAATCCCCAGTCCAATCATAGTTCACGGGAAAATAATCGAAATATGAATTGTATTTTTTGATTACACTATTCAGTTTGCTCAATTCTATCATTTTATCAAGAAACTCTTTAGGTAGCTCTCTTTTGTTAACAGAATATGAATTTGATTGAATGCAGGTTAGACCATAAATTTCATCATTATTAAATGTATCTTTTCCTAAATACTCGTGTTGGTAAGACATCAATCGTATCACAGTATTATTTGAATCAAAGATGGCATACGGCAAAACGGAGTTCAGCTTGTAGTTATAGATGAACATGGTATCCACATAACATTCGTTGAAAACTGTCGGAGTGCAATTTCCTAATGTATACAATCGATGTAAACTGTAAGATGTTACCGAATCGAAGTCTACTCCTTGTTTGTTGACTTTAGTTATTGAATCAATATACATATATTCTCGTACAACACCTTTTGGCACACCCTGATCATACTCTATTAGTCGATAAAAATCCTTACCATTCGATGAGTCATTATGCCATTTTATATTCCTGAAAACACCCCTTTTTATTAGATCCAAACCCGTACCAGTAACGCTTTTAATATACGTATATTTCTCGTCTTCACTGCCATATTCGATCCAACGACCATGCTTTTGATTAAACTTGTTAAACTCATTCTTTGCTTGTGATATTTCGGTAAAAGGAGCTTCCTTACATGAGACTAAGAGCAAAGCACAAAATAAGAACCATGAATACTTCATAATTGTAGAATATTTTGCTTAAACATAATGAAAAATAACACACTTCCAAAATAAACCAAATATTTTATACAACGACAAATAGCTAATTGTTATTTGCACTGTTTGCATCATTTGATTTGAATGGTTAGCTAATTGTAACTGCAACCTCCCTTGAAAGCAAATGCGGTTATGTTCTTAACCCATACAAAGACGGTTACGCAAAAGCTATTTGGGAGCAGGAACAAGGCAATAAAACAGACTGGAAGCCACAGCAAACCAAAAGAATAAAGAAGCCCGTAAACAAACCCAAAAGGGCGTTTATTCCCATTGAGGTATTCAACCGTACCCGTGCAGGATATGAACAGAATACATTTATTCAAAACCTACTTACACGGGTTGCCTTTCCTTTTGAAGTGCAGGACATTGAAAAGGTTATTTCATTGTATCATTTGGGAACAGTACAAAACGGTTACAGAGCAGGGGCAAACACCTTTCCTTTTATTGATATTCAGGGCAATGTTAGAGCCGTTCAGGTAAAACAATTTGACGAACAGAACCACACCACAGGCACGGACTTTTTACACTCAATAATTGAAAAGCACCACAGCCGAAACAATAAGCCGTTGCCCGAATGGTTGAAAGCCTACAATAAGAACGAAACAAAGGTTTCCTGTTTGTTTGGCGAACACCTTTTAAGTAAATACCCATACAACCCCATTGCGTTGGTTGAAGCCCCGAAAACGGCTATTTATGGCACGTTGTATTTTGGTTTCCCTGAACAGCCTACAAACTTACTTTGGTTGGCAGTTTACAATTTGAGCAGCTTAAACCTCAACAAGTGCAAAGCCTTAAAAGGTAGGAATGTTTATTTGTTTCCCGACCTATCAAAAGACGGCAAAGCATACGACAAATGGATAGCAGACAGCGAACAGATACAAAAGCAATTACAAGGTACATACTTTCACGTTTCGGACTTACTGGAACAGTTAGCCCCACAGCAGGACAAAGAACAAGGCAAAGACATTGCAGACTATCTAATAAAACAGGATTGGCGACTATTCAGAAAGCAGGACATAAGAGAAACACCACAGCCCGAACCTAAACCAGTTGAAACCTCAACCCGTGAAAAAAGTGAAGGGCCCCAAAAAAACTTTTTTTACGCAGCCTGAACCACAATACAAAGTTGAGGTATTCCAACCCGAACCAATAAAAGAGCAGCCCGAAAACTGGGGCAATGATATTGCAGAACTTGAAAGCTACTTTGCAGGTATTGAATTGCCAACCCAGCCCGTAAAGCTGAACAAGTACAGCACAATAAAGGATTGTTCCCTATTCATTGAAAGCCACTTTGCCACCGTAAAAGCGAACAACGGCAAAAGAACCTTTTTACCATACCTGAACCGATTACAGGAACTCAAAGAAGTATTAACCATAAATTCAAATTGATATGAAAACCAAAGAACAAGTTTTAACAAATAGTTTGCGTGAAACTCTTAAAGCAATAATGCAAAACGAAATTGAAAAACTACCTAAAACCCTTGAAGCATTAGAACCAAAGGAGCGTATAAACGTGGTATGTAAACTTATGCCGTATGTATTCCCGAAAGTTGAAGCAGTACACCCAAAAGAGGGCGAACCGTTTACCTTTGATTAAGTACAAGTTCCCTAATTATTTAGGTTTCCTGAAAATAAATTGATATGGCAAAATTCCCGACATTCCCAACCCTATACAATGAAGCATTGCAAATAAGTATTACCAAGCTAAAAGAATGGGAGTACCTCAACCCTGAACAGATAAAAAGCGGTACATTAACTTGGAGCAGGAACGGAAACAAAACAGGCAGTATTTCAATAAGGGTAAACACCCAAAGCGAACAACCATACATTGAACTGGACTATAAATACAGAGATGAACCTCGAAACTACAAAGTAAGATTGGTTTCTATGCCGTCCAATTTAGGTAAGGGGCTTATTTGGTATTTCTTTTGTCCTCAAACAAACAAGCGTTGCCGTAAACTGTTTTCAATAGGCGGTTACTTTTTACACCGTGAAGCCTTTAAAGGTTGTATGTACGAAACGCAAACCCAAAGTAAGAAGTACAGGCAACTGGATAAAACTTTCGGGGTGTATTTCAAAATAGATGACCTTTATAGCCAATTATACCAAAAGCATTTTAAAAAGACTTATGCCGGAAAGCCAACCAAAAAGTATTTGCGAATAATGGAACAAATACAGAAAGCTGAAAGCATAAAATATAATGAAATCAACATTTTCCTTGAATGATTATAAAGAACCTACCAGAGGTTGGATGATAATTTGGAGTTATTTTTATATTTACTGTTATGGATGGTAATGAAGATGAAAAATATTATATCGATTCTGAATTTTTAACAGAAGATGAAGACGCTTTTTTCTTTGACCCAATTGCTGGTCTATGGCTCTGTACGGAAAAGGAATATTTGGAAATGAAAGAAAAATTAAAGTGGGAAGAAGAAGAGATGTTAAGGCAAGACAAACTGTTAGAAGAAGAGTATGGTAAACCAACGGAGAAAGATTCGATAGATAAATACTTCGACAAAATGCAAAACGGCTCTCTAGCAGAAAAATTTTCAGGATGTGTACTTGGTTTGATAATTCTATTTGTAACGATAATTCTTCTTTCTATAATATCCTCTATCATCTCACCAAGTTATGTTTAATAATTTGACCTTGTATTGGATTGGATTTGTTTTAATGGATATGGTCTAAATAATGTATTTTGTACCTTATTTGTACCCTAAAATCACAAGTAATTGATTGTCAACACTAATCACTTTTTGTATCGGGGGAAGTAAATATTCCACCGGTAGTACGTATTAAGTTTTACTTCGACATAACGTTCCGAAAATCAGATCCAGCAGGGCTTTCAAACAAATGCAAATCAAAATAGGGCACTACGGATAGAATATGATCAAATAGGTCTGACATGATGTTCTCATAAATCTTCCATTCTTTGTTCATACTGAAAGCGTACACCTCCAAAGGCAAGCCCACTTCTGAAGAAGGAAGCTGCCGAACCATGATCATCATCTCCTGGTTAATGTTTGAGTTGGCTTGGAGGTACTTTTCAATGTATACCTTGAACACCCCAATATTAGTCATGTTTCTACCATTCACCAAAGTAGAGGTGTCTACTTTATGCTTTTTATTATAGGCCGCAACTTCTTCTTTCCGGGTTTTAATATAGTCTGAAATCAATTCTATTTTTTGAAATTTAGCAAGCAAAGCCTCATCACAAAAACGAATGCTATCTTTCTTTATGTTTATGGCGCGTTTAATCCTTCTGCCTTTTGAGTTTTGCATGCCACGCCAGTTGGTGAACGAGTCCGAAATAAAAGCATAGGTTGGAATAGTGGTAATGGTTAAATCAAAATTTTGGACCTTAATGGTGGTTAAATTGATTTCCAACACATCCCCATCGGCACCATAGTTAGGCACCGTAACCCAGTCGCCCACTTGTACCATATTGTTGGCAGAAAGTTGGATGCTTGCCACAAAGCCAAGGATGCTGTCTTTAAAGACCAAAAGCAGCACTGCTGCAATGGCTCCTAGACCGCTTAACAAGTAAATAGGACTCTTGCTAATTACCAATGAAATAATCAGAATAGCTCCAATACTAAAGGTTAAGATTTTAGCCAATTGGGTTAAACTTCCAATAGGTTTGTCTTTGTATCGATCTTTCTCAGATAGGATTTCATTAACAGATGAGAAGAAAGAAGCGATAATCCAAACCGTAACTAAAACAATAATAACATCTGTTGCTCCTGAAATAAAGGGGAGAACAGGCGAAGAGTCTTTGAAAATAACGGGAAGGTAATTATACAGCAGTATTGCTGGTATTAGTGTAGCCAGTGAATTGATGACGCGTTCATTAAAAATAATATCGTCCCATAAGGTTTTTGTTTTAGAAGTGAGTTTGGGTATTAATGAATGGAGTATTTTTTTGGTAATCCACCAAATAGCAACTGCAAGCAAAATAGTCATCGCCAAGAGAATGAGGGTAGAAATGCTGTCATTGGTGCCCAGGTGTTCTCCCAACCACTGCCTTATATTAATATTCATTATTAGGTGCTTTCTTTATATTGGGCAAAGGTAACCCTTAATGTAAGGAAGTAGCGCAATGCGCTCTACTAACAGTGCCTTTTACCATATAAAGCAGGCAATTTGTTGCAACGGTTTCTAAATTCATACATTGGCATGGGATTAAGTAGTTTTCATGTCATGCGAAACCCATTATAAAGCATATTTTGAATTATTATATGGAATTATTCTAATTTAACTGAAACCAAAATTACCTTTGCCCAACAATGGGTAGAATACCGATAAATATCAAAGATGGAACGTTAAAGAAGACCTGTATAGTTGGTATTGATCTTGGAACCACCAATAGCCTAATCGCTTACATCAATGAATCAGGCGAAGCGGAGATTATTGGAGATGCTAAACACTTGCTGGTTCCTTCAGTGATTCATATTTCAAAGCAAGGTGAAGTGACCGTGGGTGAAGGGGCATTGCCATATTTAATTCAAGAACCTGAAAACACCATTTATTCAGTAAAACGATTCCTAGGGAAATCCTATGAAGATATGGATAACCAAAACACCGAGCTGAATTATTCTATCGTAGATGATGGTTCGGATAGTTTGGTCAAGGTTAAAATTCATGACCGGTACTATTCTCCAATCGAGCTATCCGCTGAAATCCTGAAAGAATTAAAGCGCAAAGCAGAAAAAAGTCTCAATGCAGAGATTAGCGGAGCGGTAATAACAGTACCTGCTTATTTTAATGATGCCCAGCGGCAAGCAACACGGGATGCTGGAAAAATAGCTGGAATAAATGTATTGCGCATTGTAAATGAACCTACTGCAGCAAGTTTGGCCTATGGAATCAATCAAGTTGAATTAAATCGATGCATTGCAGTGTATGATTTAGGTGGAGGAACTTTTGATATTTCTATTTTAAAAATTGAGGACGGCATATTTGAAGTTTTAAGCACGCATGGCAATACTGCATTAGGTGGGGATGATTTTGACCGAGCCATAATTAATTTTTGGTTAAAGGAATCGGATGGTCTTGCAGCGTTATTGAAAACGAATGCAGAGAATTCAGACCTATTAAAACAACAGGCCAAAGAAGCCAAAGAAACGCTATCCACCAGCAAAACATTTCAAACGAGCTTCAATTATCTCGATACCAGCTTCAATCTTTCTATCACCCAGGACCAATTTAATGCGCTTATAGCGCCTTTAATTGAGAAAACTGTCCACTCGTGTAAAGAAGCGCTTAAGGATGCAGAGATAGGCTTAGATGAAGTGGAAGAGGTAGTTATGGTTGGAGGTTCTACACGGATTCCATTGGTTTTAAATAAGATTACTCGGTTTTTTCATAAGAGTGCAATGAACAATCAACTGGATCCAGATCAAGTGGTGGCATTGGGAGCAACCATTGAAGCGGATATATTGGCGGGCAATCGAAAGGATGTAGTTCTATTGGATGTAACCCCATTATCGCTTGGAATAGAAATGGTGGGAGGCTTGATGGATGTAATCATACCTAGAAACAGTAAAGTGCCCACAATGGTAGGGAAAGAATACACCACTTCAGTAGATGGACAGGTAAATCTGAAAGTCACCATTTACCAAGGAGAACGAGAATTGGTAAAAGATAACCGAAAGCTTGCAGAGTTTACCTTGAGCAATATTCCAGCAATGCCAGCAGGCTTTCCAAAAATTGAGATTAAGTTTATGTTGAATGCAGATGGTATTT
Source organism: uncultured Bacteroidia bacterium (assembly GCA_943788195.1). GTDB lineage: Bacteria > Bacteroidota > Bacteroidia > NS11-12g > UBA955 > CALSPH01. The sequence continues at coordinate 328,520 of CALSPH010000001.1, read as the reverse complement.
TAAATGTATCTGCGCATGAGGAACGGTCTGGGATGCAGCAAGAAATCATCGTTAAACCAAGCTATGGTTTAACCGACCAAGAAGTGGAAGAAATGCTCAAAGCAAGTATTGAAAATGCTTCGGAGGATATTACATTGCGCTTAAATGAGGAAACAAAGAATGAAGCGGAGCAACTTATTTATTTAACGCAACGTTTTATTGAAAATAATAGTTCTATTTTAACTCCGAAAGAAATACAAGAAACAGAAACAATGGTTGCTGAATTAAAAGAACTTTTACAAAAGGATGAATCGCGTGATGCAATTAGTAAGGCAATTGAAGCGTTAAATGACTATACAAGACCTTTTGCAGAAAGGTTAATGGATAAAGCAGTAAAAAGTGCATTACATGGTAAAAAGATTCTATAAAATAGTATTGATATTAAGTCTGGTTGCTTTTTGCAATAATATTGAAGCGCAGGAAGATTTTGATTTCATTAAATATAACCCCAAATCTAAGTTTGGATTAAGACTTGGTGCAGGAATAAGTGCAGTAAGGGGAGGGAATTTTCAAAAACCTACTCCTTATTTCGGGTATGCCGCAGGATTTTATCATCATGGTCGGATAAAAAAGAGAAGTTATTTCTATTATGAGCTGTCAGCGCGTTTCAAGGGCAGTAACTTTAATACCAATCCAGATAGCAATACCTATTCAAAGTTAGCTCTTTTCTATACAGAACTACCACTAGCATATATGTACCGCCTTGGTAAGGATGAAGAGAAACCATTCTTCCTCATGGCTGGTGGCGGTGGCGGGCTTTTGGTTAAATCGAGTATGCTCTTAGGACCAAATCCCATACCCAAGCATTTTGATTTACCCCTGAAAACAGGAGAACTCTTTGTAATGACCGGTTTTCATAAATATTTTGGTTCCGTTGGGTTGCAACTGAATGCCAAATGGGGTTTAACGGATATTAATCGGAATAACTGGGCGGGTTTTGAAGATGTTAAGCCGAGCCCAGACCAAAAGAAACCCATTAAAAACTGGAGTATAGAGTTTGCATTGATTTTTTAATCGCATCTAATTAAACCTTTCTTGTTTTCTTTTATCTAAGAGATATGAGAAAGAGATTAATAATATTGACAGCAGTATTTTTGGGGATTGTATTTACTACAAATGCTCAAAACAGATCACACGAGAAAAGAAAGAACAAAGACAAGGTAAGTCGATTAGACAGCGTGGCCATTAAGTATGGGCTAAATGAAACCCAGAAAGCCAATTTTAAAGCAGCTATTGTCGATAAAAGAAAGGCCCAAAAAGCCTTGAAAGAAAAGGCAAAGTCTTCTGAAGATAAAAAGGGCCTCAAAGGTGAGCGGAAGCAAATAATGCAAACATTCGATTCGAGTATAAAGGTGATATTGACTTCTGATCAGTACACGCAGTTTAAAGCAGACGTTGAACAAAAGAAAATAATCCAAATGAAGCAACGGTTGGATCAGCGCAGTGAAAGAATGGCGGATTCAATGAAATCTAAATACAGGGTGTCTGCAGAACAGCATGGAAAAGTTAAAGCAGCTGCTCAGGCGTTTGGCACAACTAAAATGCAAATCAGAGAAAAGTATGGTAAGTCTGAGTCTAAGGATGAAGCCAAGAAAGAAATGAAAGAAGCACGCAAAACCTTTGATGAGGCATTGAAGGCAGCTTTAACAACGGCCCAATACAACCAATGGAAGTCAGACCGGAAGGAAAAAGGAAAAGCAAGAAAGAAAAAATAGAATTTACTCAATCCAGATTGAAACCCCGACTCGAATAACCAGTCGGGGTTTTTTAGTACGTTTGCACTATGTTTCAAAATGCAAATCATACTTCTTTATCGGAGTTTACTAAAGAGGATTTATTAGTACGCCTTAATTCCAATACGGATCAATTAATTGATATAAACCATATTGCGAATAATGGGGCAGAATTAGTTATTGATCATTTACAATGGAATAACACAGCGCATTTTGATTTGACCTATACTCCATGGAAGCATTTGGGCTTTAAAATGGTGGTTGCTGGCTTGTCAAAAATGCTGGTAAAAGGAATACGACCAGATTTGGTGTTGTTATCCATTACAACAAGTTCAATTTATTCATTAGATGCATTGGAAGAGTTGGTAAGTGGAGTTGGTGCAGCATGTGATCAGTACAAGTGTGCATATAAGATTGTCGATGTAACTACCACAGCATCGGGTTTATATTTTAACATAACCACAATATCAAGCTCTTTACCTGCAAGAACTCCATGGATTAATAGTGAATTGAACGCGGGAGATTTGATTTGTGTAACGGGAGATTTAGGAGCTGCATATCTTGGTTTAATGTTATTAGAACGGGAGAAACGTATATTTAAGGAGAATCCTGAGATGCAACCAGATTTAGAGGAGAAAGCATATATTGTTGGAAGGCAGCTGAAACCTGACCTTAGACAAGATATTCTTGAAATGGTAGTGGGAGAGAAACTCGAACTTTCTGCTGCTTCTTTAATTTCAGATGGATTGGCTCAATCAATTAAGACTGTGTTAGGAACAAGTGGGCTAGGAGCAATGTTATACGAAGATAAGCTTCCCATAGATACACAAACCTTAATGCAAGGGATTGATTTTGGGATTGATCCAACAGTAGCTGCTTTAAATGGTGGCGAGGATTATGAATGGTGTTTAGTAATGCCACAATCTAGTTATGATTTAATAGAGGCCAATAAGCATAATATTTCAATCGTAGGATACATTGCAGATCAAACACAGGATATACTCATTACATTAAAGTCAGGAAGAACGGAAAATGTAACGAGTTTGAATTTAACGAATCCGGAATAGCTTTATTTTATTTATAGATTTCAAGGCATAAAAAAACCCGTGATCATATGATCACGGGTTTTTTTATGTTAGCGTTAATCTTATTTAGTAAGTGTAATTCTTTGAGTAGTAACTGTAGCTCCAGTTTTAACCCTTACAATGTACAATCCAGAAGCAAGATTAGATAAATCTGCTTTGAATGAACCATTGTTTTGGCTATTGGTATCTACAGTAGCAACTCTTGTTCCAACTGCGTTAAAGATTTCAATTACTAATTCTTGGTTATTTTCAGTAATTTCAATATTCACGTTTCCTTCTGTTGGGTTAGGGTACACTTTAAATGCAGCTCCATTAGGTAAGGTCTTGTTACTTGTTAATTGATAAGCAATAGATTTAGAGCATTCGCATCCATTTCTATCAGCAATCATTGTAATCGTAACCGTTCCAGTTCCAGCAGGGAAAGCAACATCTTGTTTACCAGCGTTGGTAGTAACATCAGATCCACCGAAGCTATACACCCACTTGTAATTGGTGTTTGCAGAACTTCCACCTGTTGGTGTTAAATCAAAGTTGTTGAATCCATTACTGAAATCATCATCAATTGAGAAATCACATGTTTCAGGTAAAGGCTTCACTTCAACTGGTATAGTCTTCGTTGATGCACAACCACCTGCAATTGATGACTCAAGTGTAACATTATAGTTACCAGGAGCAGCATCAGCAATGGCAGTTGGCGCTCCATCTGTACTTGTAGTAGTACTTGTTGAAATACCAATAGTCCAGTTGTAAGAAATATCACCGGCTGGCCAAGTAGTCAAATTAGGTATTTGAATCGTTTCACCTTGACAAACATCTCCCAATACAAAATCAGCAATAGGCTGAATCTTAACATTGATTTCTTCAGTGTTCACATCTGTACATCCATTGTCGGCAGCAGCAACTAAAGTTATTGATTGCTTTCCTAAGACTGACCAGTTGTGGGTGAATGTTGTGTTGTTATTCACAGCAGTGTTTCCTTCAATGGTCCAAGTATAGTTATTGGTTGCACTTGCAGGAGTTGTAGAAGTGTTGGTGAATGTAGTTGGTGTTTCACTACACGCATCATCAATTACAAAAGCAGCATTCGGAGCTTCTTTCACAACCACAGTGATTGGAACGTCTAGATCATCTTCGCAACCAAATTCAGATACTGATTTCAATTTCACCAATTTAGTACCAGGTGTCTGGAACGTGTAGGTAGGGTTAGCATCAGTTGATATTGCATTTGGCTCATCAAAATCCCAAAGGTAACCTGTATTACCAAGAGAAATTGTAGTTGTATTGGTAAACTTAAACTCATCATTAGAGCAGCTACCAGACAATAAAGCACCATTGGCAACTGGCTTAGCAAATTGGTATACATTCTTAGTAATTTCAGAAGCACAACCATTTTTCTCCGCTTTAAGTGTAACCGCATATCCACCAGGAACGTATGACTTAAATGCATTCACTGTATTCACTGTTGGAGAACCGTCTCCAAAATCCCAAGTAAAGTTAGAATTAATTGGATTAGTTGTATTGGTTAAAGTAACATTTTGGCCTTCACATGCATTCACACGTACAAAGTCAACTACAGGAATCGGTGTAACGGTTACCGTTTTAGTTACAGAATCTCTATATCCATACGGATTAGTTACGGTTACTAAAGTAACATCATATGATCCTGCACTAAATGCAAATGCAGGATTGGTATTGATTGCACCACCTATAATGGTACCCATTGAATCAATTCTCCACTCATACTCTAAGAATCCAGAAGAAACGGTAGAAAGATTATCAAATACTTCAAATACATTCTCACAAATTACTGGAGGGAATCCAAAGTCAGGAATACCTCTTGGAGCAACAGTGATGCATTTTTCATACGTAGTATCGCAACCCGTGGTTGGATCTACAAAAGTTACGTAAAGCATCAATGGGCTATCAGTCATGTTAACCGGAGGATCCACTTGTACATTGATATCATTTGTTCCAGGAGCATCTGTAGTAGCACCCGCCACCACAGTACCACCTGCAACGGTTCTTACTTGAGAAGAAGCATTCCAGTTACCCGCACCAGCTGTTGTTGAATACGAGGTATAACCATCTGGAGCTCTAAAGGTATAATCCAATGGAGCACCGGGCGCAGTTACATCGCAACCTGATAAATTGTAGATGGGTTGATTGATGCCAGCGATAGGATTAGCAGTATAATCTGATCCAGTAGGAGATGATGTAACGACAACCGAATGAGAGATTGTATTGTTTGTTGCATTATCATCCGCAACTCCTACTCCTGCAATAAAGGTATTTGCACCAGGGTCATTAAACTTAGCCATTTTAGCAAATACATGGTTTATTGATCCAAATGCGGGTATAGTAGAAGTAATGACTTCATCCGTACGTAGCGCATTAATTTGGAAGTAAACAGGTACATCTCTTATTGCGAAGTTGTTTTCGTTTTTAATAGTAATTCTCACAGAATCTTGGTAGTCACCGCATACGGCAAAGTCGGTCCAAGGAAATGCAGAAATACTTGCATCTATTTTAATCTCAAATGCTCCTCTATCAGGATTCGCAACCAAACGGGCCGAATCGTTGATATCAGTAGTATAACCCAAGTTGTTACCTGAATTGTTTAAGGCAAAACTCAATGGTCTTAAATCTCCTGTAGAGTAATCTAGGAAGTTCGCATCAATTTCTGTTGAGTTTGCACCACGTCCACCAGCTTGCCATTGAGTAAGGTTTTGATTTGCATTAGCCGAACCATAATGGTCTCCAGAGGTTGGGTTTCCGGTTCCACTTCGATCAACAAAACCATTGTTATACGAAAATGTTGAACTTCCCCATGCTCTATCAAAAAATGCCCATCGGCTGGTTGTTTGACTTCCTCCAGATCCAGTGATCTGAATGATATTATTGATATGCTCTGTACTAGAAGATCCTTGTGGACTGGCATAAACACCATACACAGTAGGACTAGTAGTAAAAGAATTATCGACATGAGCAAAGGTATTATGATGATAAGTCATTTTACCATCATTGTAACCAGCACTTCTATAACCGTATAGCGTACTTGATGATCTAAGATCATAAGCGGCATTGTTACTTACTATTGCATCACCATCACCCGCATCATAAACGTAAACTCCATGATACTCTCTACGATACGAACCTGTCGTGCCATGATTGTGATGAATTCTATTTGCATTTATGTTGGTTTCTTTGTTTGTAATATTGTTCCAATTATCTAAGTAGATAGCAGATGTTCCCCAGTCGTTCAATGTAGTTACATGTGGATTAGTTAGTTCATTACCGTCCACAATGGTACCGTCTGCGCCTTCAATATAGATTGCTCTATAATAAATATTAGAGATGTAATTATCTCTAATCTCATTGTCCTCAGTTCCGTCACCACCAGAAGTCCCAATTAATTTAATTGCGCATTGTGGTCCAGCACCAGCACTGGTGCCTGTGTTTCTGCCACCAATTGAGTTATCGCGAATAATATTTCTATTACCGTTTGAACCTTGAGCAGATGTTCCCCATTGACCACCGTTAAGTGTGTACTCAGAAGAGCCAAAGAATATTGGACAAGACCCACTAGTTGTGCTTGTTGTTCCACCAGTTACATTTGGGGTACGTACTTCACAGTTTTCAATGATGTTATCGTCTGCATTGTTTGCAAAACGAAAACATTGCGCATAACTTGAACGTGTATTGATAACACTCAAGCTATCAAAACGGAACCAATCCGCACCATTCATATAGATAGTTGCTCTGGCCGATGAACTGCCTGAGTAAGTGAGTACCTCGTTGTTTCCTTTAAAGGTAACCGTTGCCGAACTGGACATTGCTGCAATGTCAGGTATCGTTAAACGCGTGGTTAAGGTATAAGGTCCAGAACCGGCCTTAACGGTAAATGTGGCGTGTCCCTGTAATGCCTTGAAAAGCACCACCGATTGTTCCACCCGTTCTACTGTTAATGTATCCGCCATCTGTTCTTGCCAACCCTCGAAGGTCGTCTATAACCGATTTAAAATCAAGGTAAACGGTTGACGAAGCTGTACCACCTCTGTCAATTTCGTAGTTTCCCGTGATTTGTGCATTCAAACTAGACCCACCCAGCCAACTGATGGCTGCTACTAGGGATAATTTTAGCGCATTTTTTGTGTTAAATAACGTGTAAAATGTTCTCATATAATATAATTTAAATTGTTTTTGCCTAAGATTAGTGTGGGAAGTACGTAAAAATATCTTCGAATTAAAAATTTTTGCACAATATTTTTAATATTTTTAGGTTGAAAATGACATTGAATGAACGATGTGCTCAAAACAGGCCACTTTTTAGGACATAAAAAAACCCGTGATCATTTGATCACGGGTTTTAAATATATTTAGTATTCTTATTTAGTAAGTGTAATTCGTTGAGTTGTAACCGTAGCTCCAGATTTAACTTTTACAATGTATAGTCCAGAAGCAAGATTAGATAAATCTGCTTTAAATGAACCGTTGTTTTGGTTATTGGTTTCTACCGTTGCAACTCTTGTTCCTACTGCGTTAAAAATTTCAATTACTAATTCTTGGTTGTTATTCGCAATTTCAATATTCACGTTTCCTTCTGTAGGGTTTGGATACACTTTAAATGCAGCTCCGTTTGGTAAGGTCTTGTTACTGGTAATTACACGTGTTACCGTTTTAGAGCATTTACATCCATTTCTATCTGCTATCATCGTAACGGTAATTGGTCCAATACCTGCAGTTTTAGGGATTAATAAATCTTGTTTACCTGCGTTCGTTGAAACATCAGAGCCACCAAAGCTATACACCCATGTGTAATTTGTGTTAGCAGTGCTTCCTCCTGTTGGGTTTAAATCATAATTGTTGATTCCATTACTGAAATCATCATCAATGGTGAAGTCACATGTTTCAGGCAAAGGCTTCACTTCAATTGGAATCACTTTAGTTGAAGAACAACCCCCAGTAATTGTAGATGTAAGTGAAACATTATAATTTCCAGGAGCAGCATCAGCAATAGCTGTTGGAGCACCATCTGTACTAGTAGATGTACTGGCTGAAATACCTATGGTCCAGCTGTAGGTAACATCACCCGCTGGCCAAGTAGTCAAATTCGGGATTTGGACGGTTTCACCTTGACAAACATCTCCCAATTCAAAATTAGCAATAGGCTGAATCTTAACATTGATTTCTTGTGTGTTCACATCAGTACAACTGTTGTCAGCAGCAGCAACTAAAGTTACCGTTTGCTTTCCTAAGGCTGACCAGTTGTGAGTGAATGTTGTGTTGTTATTCACAGCTGTGTTTCCTTCAATGGTCCAAGTATAGTTATTGGTTGCACTCGCAGGAGCGGTGGAATTATTAGTGAATGTAGTGGGTGTTTCACTACATGCATCATCAATTGCAAATGCTGCTTGAGGAGCTTCTTTCACGATTACCGTGATTGGAGCATCCAAGGTGTCTTCACAACCAAATTCAGAAACTGATTTTAATCGAACTTGCTTAGTTCCGTGTGTTTGGAACGTATAAGAAGGAGTTGGGTCAGTTGATATTGCATTAGGCTCATCAAAATCCCATAAATAACCCGTGTTACCATTAGAAATAGTTGTGGTGTTGTTAAACTTAAATGCTTCATTTGAGCAGCTACCAGATAGTAAAGAGCCATTGGCAACTGGCTTAGCAAATTGGTACACATTCTTGGTGATTTCAGAAGCACAACCATTTTTCTCAGCTTTAAGTGTAACCGCATATCCACCAGGAACGTATGACTTAAATGCATTCACTGTATTCACTGTTGGAGAACCGTCTCCAAAATCCCATGTAAAGTTTGAGTTAATTGGAACGGTTGTATTGGTTAAAGTAACATTTTGGCCTTCACATGCATTCACACGTACAAAGTCAACTACAGGAATCGGTGTAACGGTTACTGTTTTAGTTACAGAATCTCTATATCCATAGGGGTCTGTAACCACTACTAAAGTAACATCATATGTTCCTGCACTGAATGCAAATGCCGGATTGGTGTTTAATGCACCGCCAACAATAGTACCCATTGAATCAATTCTCCACTCATATTCCAAGAATCCTGAAGAAACGGTAGAAAGATTATCAAATACTTCAAATACATTCTCACAAATTACCGGAGGGAAACCAAAGTCAGGAATACCTCTTGGAGCAACAGTGATGCATTTTTCATACGTAGTATCGCAACCCGTGGTTGGATCTACAAAAGTTACGTAAAGCATCAATGGGCTATCGGTCATGTTAACCGGAGGATCCACTTGTACATTGATATCATTTGTTCCAGGAGCATCCGCAGTAGCACCCGCCACAACAGTGCCACCTGCAATTGTTCTTACTTGAGAAGAAGCACTCCAGTTACCCGCACCAGCTGATGCTGAATACGTAGTATAACCTGTTGGAGCGCTAAAGGTATAATCCAATGGTGCCCCGGGTACAGTTACATCGCAACCTGATAAATTATAAATCGGTTGGTTAATACCAGTCCCTGGGTTGGATGTTAACATTGATCCCGTGGGAGAAGAAGTTACAGTTACTGTATAGCTTATCGAATTATTAGTTAGGTTGTCATCTGCGACACCAATACCTGCTGAAAACGTATTTGCTCCAGGGTCATTAAACTTAGCCATTTTTGAGAATGTGTAATCTACACTGCCACCTGCAGGAATAGTTGTAGTATCAATTTCATCTACTCTTGCTGCGTTAATTTGGTAAAAAACAGGAACATCTTTTATTGGGAAAAAGTTATTGTTTTTAATTGTAATGCGCACAGAATCTTGGAAGTTGCCACAAACAGAAAAGTCGGTCCATGGGAATGCAGTTACACTCGCATCGAGTTTAATTTCAAAGGCACCAACGTCTGGTGTAGTGGTTGAACGAGCTGAATCATTGATGTCATCAAGAACGCCTAATCCAACACCTGTATTGTTCAGCGTAAAATTTAAAGGTCTTAAATCACCTGTGGCATAGTTCAAGAAATTTGAAAATTCATCCGTTGAATTGAGGCCTCTTCCCTGGGCTTGCCATGCGGTTAAGTTTGCTATATTAGTTCCACCAATCTGACCATAATAATCCGTAGTGGTTGGATTACCTGTTCCACTTCGATCGATAAATGCATTATTGTTATCAAATATGCTTGTTCCTCTATCAAAATAACCCCAGTGCGGTCCTGGTCTATCAAAGGTAATTTCCATATTATTATTTCGCACTGTGTTTTGTGTTGAACCATTGAATAAGCAACCAAACAGTGCTGGATTTCCAACGCCAGTTCCTTTTATTGCCGCGGTGTTGTGATAAATAATTGATTTGCCCGCATTTCGTGTTCCGATTATAATCAATCCAACCTCATTCGTTACTTTTACATCATATAACGTGTTGTTGTTTATATTCATATCTCCATTCCCTACATCTCTTCCCCAGATACCATAATATACTGCTCCCCCACTGGAAGAGGTTCCATATTGATGGTGTATTCTGTTTTTGGTAATATTGGTTTCTTTAGAAGTTATGGCAGTGGAATTATCCATATTAATTGCCGCAGATCCCCATGAAGGAGGATTCGTTACGTCTGGGTTGGTAATTTCATTGCCATCAATAATAGTTCCATCGGCACCTTCCATGTTTATGGCAACCATATATATGTTGGAAATATAATTGTCCTGTATAAGATTATCTTCGGTTCCATCTCCACCAGAGTTTCCTGCCAATATAATTGCGTTTCTTGGTCCAGAACCCGTTCCAGATCCCTCTCTACCCCCTATGGAGTTGTTGCGTATAATATTTCTACTCCCATTGTTCCCTCGAACTGAAGTACCCCATTGACTTGTATTTACCGAGCTTTCTACAGCGCCAAACATAATACATACAGAACCACTAGCTGTGCTAGTTGTTGCACCCGTTACATTTGGAGTTCTAATTTCACAGTTTTCAAAGATGTTATCATCTGCATTGTTTGAAAAACGAACACATTGCGCATAAGAAGTTCGTGTATTGATAATACTCAAGCTGTCAAAACGGAACCAATCGGCACCGTTCATATGAATGGTTGCTCTTGCTGATGAGCTGCCTGCATAAGTAAGCACCTCGTTGTTCCCTTTAAAAGTAACAGTTGCTGAACTAGACATTGCTGCAATATCAGGTATCGTTAATCGGGTTGCTAAGGTATAAGGTCCAGAACCAGCTTTAACAGTAAATGTCGCGTGACCAGTAATGCCTTGAAAAGCACCTCCAATTGTACCACCCGTTCTACTGTTAATGTATCCGCCATCTGTTCTTGCGAATCCTTGTAAGTCATCAATTACTGATTTAAAATCGAGGTAAACGGTTGACGAAGCTGTACCTGCTGCATCAATTTCGTAGTTTCCTGTGATTTGTGCCTGAGATGACATGGCAAAGATTAGACCAATTGCAAAGGTTGCGATCGCTTTAATTCCCATGATTTCTCTTCGTTTTAAGTAGTTTGTTTTCATGTGTATTTTTTATATAAGATTGTAAATATAATTTTATTTTTCAAAAGTGGGATTATTTTTTTCAAAAATCAATCAAAATGCTTGGAAATATTACAAATCTTGTAGTGCTATTTACAGTTTCAACAGTATTTTGTTGATTAGGTCAAAGGAATATCCTTTGGAGACCAAAAACACCCGCAACTTTTGGGTATGAATATAATTCTTAAGGTCTAAGGATTTAGATGCAATGAATTTATTGGCCAAATAGTTCGCATTTTTTTGAAAATCTACAGGCGAAATTTCACCAATAGATTTTTCTATGAGTCTTTGGCCAATTTGCTTCTTGCGCAATTCAATTTCAATTTTAATGGGACCCCATCTTTTTTGATTCATTTTGCTTCTTGCAAATAACATGGCAAAGCGCTCTTCGTTTAGAAAGTTGTTTTTAATCAAATGAAGCATTGCTTCATCCACATCAATCCGAGCAATACCCATTTTTTGTGCCTTGAGTCTCACCTCTTGATGACACCTTTCTTGATAAGCGCAGTATTTTTCTAACTTGATGAGATGTTCTTTTTCACACATGCAGCACTATGGTTAAATACCCGTTAAAATTATTCTGAAATACTCAGCCAGTACTTAGCTGTTCATAGACATTAAGAACTCAACATTGTCTTTGGTTCCGCGCATGTGTTGAAGTAGATTATTCATGGCTTCTTCACTATTCATATCTGCTAAGAATTTCCTAAGAACCCACATGCGTTGCAGCGTGTCTTTATCTACTAGTAAATCTTCACGTCTGGTGCTTGAAGCTGTGATGTCAATGGCTGGATAGATTCGCTTATTGGATAACTTACGATCCAATTGTATTTCCATATTACCGGTTCCTTTGAATTCTTCAAAAATCACTTCATCCATTTTTGACCCGGTATCGATTAAAGCAGTTGCTATAATGGTTAAAGAGCCGCCATGTTCAATTTTTCTAGCTGCACCAAAGAATCTTTTTGGTTTATGTAGCGCATTGGCATCAACCCCACCAGAAAGAATTTTACCACTGGCTGGTTGAGCTGTATTATAGGCCCTAGCCATTCGAGTAATTGAATCCAATAGAATGACAACATCATGCCCGCACTCAACCAAGCGTTTTGCTTTTTCTAAAACCAAATTGGCCAACTTTACATGTTTATCGGCAGATTCATCAAAGGTACTTGCGACCACTTCTCCCTTAACATTTCGGGCCATATCAGTCACCTCTTCAGGGCGTTCATCAATAAGCAAGATCATGAGGTAAGCTTCAGGATGGTTTTCTGCAATGGCATTTGCTATATTTTGAAGAATCATGGTTTTCCCGGTTTTGGGTTGAGCCACAATTAATCCTCTTTGTCCTTTACCTATGGGTGAAACAAGGTCAACAATTCGCGCAGTGTAATTATCTGCTCGGTTTACTAAGTCAAATTTTTCCTGCGGAAACAAAGGGGTTAAATGTTCAAAAGATACTCGATCTCTTATTTCATGAGGCGTTCTTCCATTTACATAGTTAATACTCACTAATGCAAAGTATTTTTCTCCTTCTTTAGGAGGTCTTATGGTACCTGCAACGGTATCTCCTGTACGAAGACCAAGGTTACGCACTTGATTGGGCGCAACATAGACATCATCCGGAGAGGGTCTATAATTGTAATCTGACGAACGCAAGAAGCCATAACCATCTTGAATTACTTCCAGCACTCCTTGACTTTCAACAGCTCCTTCTAATTCTAAAAAGGCGAGCAATTGTTCTGCTTTTTCCTTTTTTTCTTTTCGCTCACGTTCTCTGTCTTGGTGCGTTGGTCCAGAGTGGCGTTCTTCTTTTTTCTCTCCTTTATTCGATTTGAAATCGTTAGACTTATCCTCGTCTCTGTTATTCTCTTTTATAAATCCCTCTTTCTTAAAACCTACTTTTGGATGTCTTGGTTGGTTGTTCTTCTCGGGATGATTTACCCGGCTGCGATTGTGTTTATCTGATCCCAGTCGCTCTGATCCAGATTTCTCTGATTTGGGCTTTTCAACTCCAGCAGGTTTAACTTCGTCTTCTTTTATAGATGGTTTTTCAGAATCTTTATTCGAGGCCAAAATCAAGTCGATGATTTCTTTCTTTTTTAGTTTTGCCGCGTTTTCTATTTGATAATCTTCTTTTGCAATGGTTCGCAATTCAGATACCAATTTTTGGTTCAAAGCTTCTTCAGATGCCATTAAGTTTTGGTTTGTGAGTTAATTATAAAAAGAGATGAGTATTATCTAGGTTGATAGCAACCATAGACGAGGGACAAATTTAGTATCATATTTGTCAAAAGCAAATTTAAATTTATTTTTCATTGCCATGCACAAACTGAGCATAATTGCTTAATAAGTCATAGAATTCGGTTCCAAAAGCTCTAGATAAAGCTTCTTTTGAGAATTTGTAAATGGGCATTTGCAATCGATTCCCTTTTTCGCATGCATCATTGCAAATATCCCATTGATGATAATTTAAGGCTGTGTAATCGCCAACCTGACTTACACGTATTGGATATAAATGGCAACTAACGGGTTTTTTAAATCCGAAACCATGGGATGCATTGGCATGCTCTATACCACATGTAGCTATACCGTTTTGATATTGTACAAAAACACAATCACCGCTGGGCAGACAAGCCGTTTCTATTTGTTCATCCCGAGTTTCAGAGAATCCATTGGCTCGGATAAATTCAACTCCCTTTGGATCTATGAATGGTTCTATTGCAGATAAGTTATTTTGAATGGTATTCACCTCTTCCGGCTCTAAAGGAGCGCCAGCGTCTCCCTTCACACAGCAATTCCCTTTGCATTTAAGAATATCACAAGCAAAGGATTTTTCGATAATGTCTTCGGAGATCAGTTTGTCCTCTAATAATATCATTTAGATACTTTTTGATTAGTGTAGAACTCCTTTTCATAGAGGGGTCCAAAATCGTATAGCGGTTCAAATTCTTCATTTGCAAATTTAGCAGTGCTGGGTTCAAATAAGTTTGCTGCATGCAATGCATCATCTTTCAAATAAAGGTGTATTGGGCTCAATAAGGCTTCTGCTTTTTCTGCACCAGACCCAATGATAATAGATGCGGAATGGTTCAATTGCGTTTGAACCAATTCATCCGTTAAATCCAGCACAGCTGTTTTTCCAATGCGGTCTTTATCTAGACTATAGGCAGTTGCAAAAACATCATTTCTTCTCGCATCGGTAAGACAAATAACATGCTTGAACGCTTTGGTATCGTTAGGTAAAGTTGGATTAAACAACATACCGTAATGGGTAGGTATACTAATCAGTTTGGCTCCTGTAGCAATGGCCAATCCTTTGGCTGAGCTTGATCCAATGCGCAGCCCGGTATACGATCCAGGTCCAGAACTTAAAGCAATGGCATCTAAGTCGCTTGGTTTAATATGTTGTTCTTGGAGTAATTCCTGTATCAATAAATGAAGTATAGAACTATGTGAATTGGCTTGCTTATTTATCTTAGAAGCAATAACGCGCGATTCATTGAATAGGGCTACACTGCAAAATGCACCAGTTGTTTCAATTCCTAAAACCTTAGGCATGGCGCGATGAATAAAACCAAGACTGATGGATGGGCTTTAACATATGGGTAAGGGCATTTCCAGTTGAAATGGAAAGGTCAACAAATAAATCTTCTGCAGAAATTTCACCTTTCGCAATTTGTTTTTGAATGACCTGTTTAGTGTAGAAGTTCAGGTGCCCTAGTCTATAAACACCAATGATTAAACGATTAAAAAGGTCAAGGCTATATTCTGTGTTTATTTTTTGCAATACGTGGGTGCATTTATCAATGCTACATCCACTTGCCTCAAATATATTCTCATCTACAGAGATTAAAATATAATGTCCTTCTAGTAGGGTGTATTTTGCATGCAGCGCTTGACCATGCGAACTCCAATCGGTTACAAAAGTCTGTAAGGTGTTTTCAATTTCTTTGATCTGTTGCTCATTCAGGGATCTTTCAAATTGATATAACCAAATGCGTTGATTTGGCCGAATAAAATGCGATAGTTCACTGAATGAAATCATAAGTCAGCGGCTTTCACCACAAGTTCTGCTATGTCAATAACTTCTACTTCCTTTTCTTTTTCGAAGTGTTTTACTCCATCACTCATCATGGTCATACAGAATGGGCAATTGGCAACAATGGTAGTGGCTTTTGTCCCTAATGCTTCTTCAGCGCGCTCAACATTTATTTCTTTATCTCCTTTTTCGGCTTCTTTGAACATTTGGGCCCCTCCAGCACCACAGCAAAGGCCATTGCTTTTGCATCTTTTCATTTCAACTAATTCCGCATCTAAACGTTCCATAACTTGGCGGGGTGCTTCATATATGTTGTTGGCTCTGCCAAGATAACAGCTGTCGTGATAGGTGATTTTTTTACCATTAAATGCTCCACCTTCTATAGACAATCGATCGGTATCGAGTAAATTTTGGATGAACTGGGTATGATGTTGAACCTGGTAATCGCCCCCCAAAGCAGGGTATTCATTTTTTAATGTATTGAAGCAATGTGGGCAAGTGGTCACGATATTTTTGATTCCATAGCCATTGAGAACAGCAATGTTATTCATTGCTTGCATTTGAAACAAAAACTCATTTCCTGCTCTTTTTGCAGGGTCACCTGTGCACCCCTCTTCGTTGCCTAGAATAGCAAAGTCAATATTACAATGATTAAGTATTTTAGCGAATGCTTTGGTAATTTTTTGTGCGCGTTCATCAAAACTGCCTGCGCAGCCCACAAAAAAAAGCACTTCAGGTTTTTTCCCTTCAGCGGCATATTCCGCACATGTTTTTATTTTAAAATCTAAGCTCATATTATAGACGACTCCAAGGAATTCCTGCGAAAATTAAGATTAATGCTAGGGTGTAATAAATAACAACAGTTTGATTAGGGTTTATGGCTTTTTTCGATTTGCTATACCCCATATGTATGAGTATCCATGCCACCAGCATCAGTATCAAGTGTTCAATTGCAATTACTCTAACTTCTGCATCTTTCATTACATTAAGATCTGGGTTGTTAAATGCCTTGAGGCCAAAAGGACTAAACGCAATGTATAATACCATGCCAATGGCGAATTGAATGTCAATTACAATTAGGTGAACAAGGGTTAATGTTTTTTGAAACTTTGACCACGGTTTTTTGGTAGTCAATCCAATAAAGGAAACCACAACAATTATAATCAACAACAAAAGGATTAGGTTTCGATTATGGCTGTGGAATGTTTGAAGTATTTGAACCATTTTTTATTACTTACTTTGCGCAAAGTAAAGATTTTTTTGGGATAATAAATGTACTCCAAAGCAGTTCAATCAAGGATGTGGCAAGATATTAGAATTAGTTATAGTAAGAAATGCATATTTAACTGCAGTTTCAAAGGGTTTACAGCTGTATCGTTTGTTAAACAGTCGAATTTATTTCTTGTGAGTGTCCATTAATATATACAGAAAGAGGAGGAAATTATGAAAAGAAAAATTACACAACTAACCATTTTAATGAGCCTTATTTGCAGCCAATCCATGGCGCAGAACTGGCTTGGAAACACCTTCAGCAATTATGCAGGTTCAAACGGTGTTTATTTGAACCCATCCAGTATCGCTGAATCAAAATACGCCTATCACCTAAATTTATGGGGACATGGCGCCAATATTTATAACAATTATTTGAATTATGAAGCTCCATTTGGGATCAGAGATTGGGCTCAAGGAGATAATAGTACCTATACAAATTCAAATGGAAATATTGCTTTTAATCAAGCCTGGTTATCAGAGATGGATAAAGCAGGGACGAAACAAATTAGTTTAACAAGAGATATTCGTTTGCCCGGCTTTATGTTTCCAGTTGGGCCCAATGCCAATATGAGTATTAACCTAAGGCAAAGGTCAGGGGTACAAGCATTTGGAATATCAAGCCCATTTGCACGTGTATTGAGACATGGTATAGACACCAACAATACTAAGTTGTTTGGCGGAGCTGATGGGTTAAATACCAACCAATTGTACTCAACAGGTAATTTTAGTTCCAATGTTGAGAATTACCAGGAACTCGGTATTACCTATGCTGGAAACTGGTCTAAAACAGAAAAGCACACCTTTAATGTAGGGACTACCTTTAAATTAATACGAGGACTAGGAGGAGCTTACTTTAATAGTACAGGAGGGCAGTTTTCAATCAATTCAAGTGATTCGATTACGCTTGTGGGTGGCGATTATGATTATGGCCATACGCCTTACACAAATATTAGGCAACCTTTAGAAAATGATTACCAACTGCTTTATCCTTCTGCTGGAACAGGTCTAGGATTCGATTTTGGGTTAACCTATATGTATAACCCCAATAAATCGAAATACTTTAAACAGGTTGGCTGCAATGAAAATGAAGAAAGAGATAATTATCTTATTAAAGTTGCCGCTGCGGTAAATGATATAGGCTTTATTAACTATAAAGATGCTCAGAATTTCTCGAAAACAATGACAACCAATGGGCTAAGAATCAATCATGGTTTAGTTGCCTCATTTAATAATACTGCAGTGGATGGATTCGATACATTTAATGCAAGCACAGTGAACAAACTTGGGTTTACGCAATCTACTGGGTTTGTATCTCAGCTGCCGACAGCATTAAACATGAGTCTGGATATCAGAGCAACAAAACGATTCTTCGTAGGTGTAAATTGGAATCAAGACTTGAAGAAAAACACTGCAACGGGAATGAGAGCAACTTCTTATTTGGCAGTTTTACCTCGTTTTGAGTACAGAGGGTTTGAATTGTCCACTCCAATAGTTTGGGGTCAGAATTACCAAGACTTAAACATGGGTTTATATGCGCGTTTGGGTCCATTCTTCTTGGGGTCAGAAAACATTAATGGGTTGTTAAATAAGGTTTCAACAAGTTCATATAGTGGGGCAGATATTTATGGCGGTATTGCGATGGGTATTGGTCATTGTCCATTATGGGTTGAAGAAGAGTATGACGAAGAAATCGTAATGACAGATACTACCATTCACGAATTGGATACGATCCGTGAGGAAAGAGTAAATACATTATTAGAAAATGATACTATTCGAATTAAAGAGATTATCCGACCAGACACAATTATTCAACGCGTAATTGAAACAAGAGTTGACACTGTTGTGGTAGAAAAACTGGTAACTAAAGAAGCGGTTAATGAGGAAGTGGCAAGACGAGAAAGAACAGTTGCAATGCGAGAACGCAATGTGGCTGAACGTGAAAGATTGGTTTCAATCCGCGAACGAAGAACGAACTGTGTTCAATGTGAGAAGGACAAAGCTGCTTTAAAAGCTAAAGTAACACAGCTCGACAAAATTATTGTTATTCGAGAAGCAAGAATTAAAGAGTTGGAGAGGGAAATTGCAGTGTTAAAATCTACCGTAAAAAGATCCGATACAATTCGTATTTCAGATTGCGGTCCGAAAATTTATAAAGACAACGAAGGGGTATTATTGGACAAATGTCAATACTTAACTTATACCAATAAAAACCTTTTGAATAAAGTAAATAAATTGGAGGCAGATGTAGTTCGGTTGAAAGCAGACTTAACTAAATGTCAAGTTGAGAAAGATAAGTGCTGTAAGAAAAGTGAATTGGATGAGGCCGAAAGAAAACGAATAGAGGAAGCAAGAATTAAGGCTGAAAAACTTCGTCAGGTTGAAATAGAGGCTGCCAGAAAAAAGGCAGAAGCAGATGCTGCACGTAAGAAAGTAGATAAGGCGAGTCAAGAAGCAGCGAGAAAACGCGCAGAAGAGCAGAGAAGAGCAGCAGAAGCAGCTAAAAAGGCAGCAGATGAAAAGCGTAAACTGGATCTTGAAAAAGCGAATGCTGAAGCCAAAAAACGAGCTGAAAACGAACGTATACGAAAAGAACTTGAATTGAAAAGACAGGAAGAGGCAAAAAAGGCAGCTGAAGCCGCAGCACGAAAACGTGCAGAACAAGAGGCCATTCGTAAAGCACAAGAAAAAGCAAGGCAAGAGGCCGCCAAAAAGCAAGCAGAAGCGTCACGAAAAGCCGCTGAAGAAGCAGCGCGTCAAGCAGCTGCTAAAAAAGCAGCGGCTGATGCTGCTAAGAAGGCAGCCGATAAAGCAAAAAAGGAAGCTGCTCAGAAGGCGGCAGAAGAAAAGCGTAAGAAAGAAGAAGAAGAACGAAAGAAAGAAGAATTGAAATAATAAAAAAGGAGCCTAATTAGGCTCCTTTTTTATTCATACAAATAGTGAAACTGCTGTGTAATATCTGGATGGAGACTTTTTGTAACAGGGCAGGTTTCAGCAGCGCGCTGAAGCACTAATTTTTCCTTTTCATTTAGGGGTCTTGAACACTTAAATGTAATATTTACGATTATTTCACTAATCCTTCTGGGTTCGCTGGCCATAATTTTTTGCACCTCTGCAAAACTACCATCGATAACGTAATCTTTATTTTGTGTAAATATTCCTGCAATGGTTAACATGCACATTGCTAAGGAAGTAGCGCAATAATCTGTTGGTGAAAAAGCGGCTCCTTTTCCTTGATTATCTAATGGAGCATCAGATATTACATTTACGCCGGACCGAATATGAGTTGAATCCGTCCTTAAATTGCTTTGGTATATTACTTTTGAAGTTGCCATGTCTAATGTATCTTTGCGTACTGCAATGATAAGAATTGTTTTTTTACTAATAATTTTTTCTGCAAATGGTATTTCAACCTTTGCTCAGGGTCTGAGTACTCAGACGCACCGAACTATTGGGGTAAATATTCATACCACAGGTTGGGGGGTAAATTATGCTCATTTTTATAATAAACCTAAAGGGAAAATAGATGGTTTAAATTTTGATTACATGACTCAGAATGTTTTCGGTGAGCGCAAAGAAAACAGAGAGACTATTGCCAATTCCAGATTGGTTATTAATAAAATCAATCAATTATACTATTTAAGAGCTGGGGTTATTAAAAGATTCGAAATGGGAGTGCGCCAAAATAAATCGAATATTGGTGTAAATGCTTTGTTGAGTGCAGGTCCTCTTTTTGCTTTCTATAAGCCGGTATATGTTCAGTACTCAGATAGTGACAGCGCTGCTATTGGCATCAGTGATGTTCGATATACTCCAACGGTGCACAGTGCCTCACAAATATTCGGAAAATCTTCTTTTGGAACTGGCATAGGACAAACCAAAGTAAAAATGGGGGCATATTTTAAAAGTGCACTGCGCTTTGATTGGGGTAGTTATGAAAGCAATTTTAAGGCATTGGAAGTAGGGTTTAACCTGCAATGGGTTAATAATCCAGAAATAATAATTAATGGAATCGACAGACAAGGCTTACAGGCCAATTTGTTTGTAATGATCAGTTTTGGAAAGATAATGGAATAAGCAATGATAGATTTACCCATCATAGAAAAAGCTCCTAAGCGCGTAAAGCCAGATTGGCTTAAAATTGAATTACCTACGGGTAAAAATTACACCAATGTAAGGAAACTGGTTGACCAATATGATTTACATACCATTTGTGAAAGTGGCAAATGTCCAAATAAAGGGGAGTGTTGGGGTGCAGGAACTGCCACTTTCATGATTTTAGGGAATACCTGCACGCGAAGTTGTTCTTTTTGTGCAGTTGCTACCGGCCGACCTCCTGAGTATGATGAGGATGAGCCCTATCGAGTTGCAGAAGCGGTTCGATTAATGCAAGTAAAGCATGCTGTGATAACATCTGTGAATCGAGATGAACTGAAAGATAAGGGAGCAACGATTTGGGCTAAAACCATACGAGAAATAAAAAAAGAAAGCCCAGGCACTACCATGGAAACCTTAATACCTGACTTTAAGGCATTATGGGATTACTTGTATTTAGTGATTGATGAGCAACCGGAGGTGGTGAGTCATAATATGGAAACGGTTGAAAGGCTTTACCGCATTGTGCGTCCACAGGCTAAATATGAACGAAGTCTCGAGCAAATAAAGCGCACCAAAGAACGCGGGCTTAGAACAAAAACAGGCATAATGCTTGGTTTGGGCGAAACGGATGATGAACTTTATAAAGCCATGGATGATTTAGTGGCCAATGGATGTGATGTCTTAACGCTTGGGCAATATTTACAACCCACGAAACAACATTTAGAAGTGAAGGAATATGTGCATCCCGATAAGTTTGCTGCTTTCAAAGAAATTGGCTTGAATAAAGGGTTTGATTTCGTGGAAAGTGGTCCCTTGGTGAGGTCAAGTTATCATGCCGAAAGACATATTTAAGGTACCGCATGTAAATTCAAAGTAAGCTTTTGCAAGTTTTGCATGAACAAATTTGAATTTTGTTGTTTTATTTAGATGAAGATTGCTAAATTTGGCAGTTCCATAAGAATTATTATAACGAACTTACGTATGAATAAAATAATATACACAATCATTGGCGTTACAGCATTAGGCTTGGCAGGAGCATATTTTTTGTCTTTTGACAAAATTTACCAGCCAAGAGAACAAAGTCAATTGGCTCCTGTAACCAAAACACTCGGAGGTCATGAACGATCCATTAAAGCAATGGAAGGCATCAATGAACTACGTGTAAACGAAATTACTGGAGATATTGATTATGCAGCTTACAAAGCAGCAGAAGAAGCAACTCGAAAAGCGCAACTTAGAAGAGTTGGAAAAGATTTGGAATGGGAAGAATTGGGGCCAGATGATGTTGGAGGTAGAACACGAACCATTATTATTGACAAAGATGACAATACGATTATGTATGCCGGTGCAGTTTCTGGAGGGATTTGGAAATCCACAACCAGCGGAACTTCATGGAAGAACGTTGATGATGATATTGCCAACATTAATGTAAGTAGTGGAACTCAAGCTGCAAATGGGGATATCTACTTTGGAACAGGTGAATCAGGTTTTGTTCCGAATGGTGCAGCAACCAAAAATGGGTCTCCTAGTTTTGGAGGCGGAGGAGTATTTAAGTCCACCGATGGTATAACATTTACACGATTAGCGAGCACCAATAATTCTGCATGGACTGTTGTAAATAAAATGGCTGCAGACCCTACCGATGGAAATCGCATTTATGCAGCTTTGGGCGGAGGCTTTTATTATAGCGATGATGCAGGAACATCATGGACACGAACAAATGCAGGAAACTACAGAGATATTCAAGTTACTTCTTCTGGGATTGTCTATACCTTCTCAGGAAGTCGAATTTGGAAGTCTACCGATAAAGGAGCAACGTTAGTACTAACCGGTTTTAATATTCCAGCTAATTCACCAATCTTATCCGTTGGTAGAGCAACCATAGCAATTTCACCACAAGATGAAAATTATATTTACGCATTAGTGTCCAATGGAAATGGCGTAGGGAGTAGTTTCTTTGAAGGTTTAGTGAGATCTACTGATGCTGGAGCCAATTGGGAATTATTAGTTGCTGGTGGACCTACCACTACAGAAATAATGGGTACCAATGGACAAGGAACCTACAATAATATTATCAGCGTGGATCCATTAAATAAGAACAGAGTATTCATGGGCGGAGTAACACTTGCAGAATGGGATAACGTTAGAGGATTTGCGTTCATCGGTTCAAATTTTGCCACTCGCGTAAACCCAAGTTATGTGCATTCAGATAAACATGAAATGGTATGGGATAGAACAGTAACCCCACCTGTATTATGGATAGGAACAGACGGAGGTATTTTTAGATCAGCTAACATGTATACAGAGCAATATAGATATATCTTTTCTGAGCAAAATAGAGGATACATCACCACACAATTTTATGGTTTGGCTGCAGGAGAAGATGGCACCGTAATGGGTGGCACGCAAGACAACTCTACTTTGCTCATAAATGGAAATGGGAACACTCCCAAAAGCTCAGTAACTTTATTGGGTGGAGATGGCTTTCAGTCAGAAATTTCAAGAACAAAACCGTTTATATTATTTGCCGAATCGCAAAATGGTGCAATGTCACGATCTATTAATGGCGGTGTTTCATTCGCTCCAATTTGGGATGACCGGATTGGAGATGGCAATTTATCCATACCATCACCTCAATCAAATTTTGCCCCATTTGATTGCCAATTTAGGTTATGGGAAGATGAAGTGGATTCTTCTAGAAGCAGATTGTTTATGGCACCATATGGTAAAATTTGGATGGCCTTGAATGTATTGGATGCAACCAATAGACCCGTTTGGTATAACATATCGAACAATTCATCTAGTGCGGGAAGTAACCGTAGGGTAGTAAATATCGAAGCCTCGCAAGATGGTGGAAACTTGTTTTATAGTTTAAGTAATGGTGGCTTGTTTAGAGTAGATAGTATTAATGATGCAACATTTGATACGGCCAGTGCTAAATTCGATATTCCTGCAAAGATTACAACAACAAACATTAAGGGGAATATTTCCGCTGGAAGGGTTGTTACCTCAATAGCCATTGACCCAAGTAATCCGAATCGGGCTTTGGTAACTTTGGGTAACTATAACAATACAGCTTACGTCTATGTTACCAATAATGTTTTAGATCCTAGTCCTACCTGGACTAATGTAACAGGAAACCTACCAAGAATGCCTGTTTTTCATGGTATCATATTGATTGACAACCCGAATTATTTTGTGGTAGCCACAGAAAGAGGTGTTTGGGCAAGTGATGATAATGGAGCTACTTGGGAGTTACAGGATATTGGAATGCCGGCAAATGTGCCTTCTTACATCATAAGACAATATGAATTTAAACCATGGGAAGGTCCAGTGGTTTACGTTGCATCGCATGGTAGAGGTTTCTTCAAAAGCAAAACCTTCCTAACCAATGTAGAAAAGCCAACAGCACAACTCAATACGTTAGAAGTAAATGCTTATCCTAATCCAGCTACAGATTATTTGAATGTAGAATTCAAGGCAGAAACGTCTGGACAAGTGAGCATGGTGCTTTACAACTTAAATGGCAAACAAGTTCGAAAGGTTATTGAAGATGTAACTAAAGGGCAAGTGACCAAAACAATAAATACAAATGGCTTACCGAAAGGTGCATATATATTAAGCGTTGGGTCAGGTAATAATAAAAAAGCACTAAAAGTGCTGGTAAATTAATTCAGCATTTAAATGCTCATGAAAAAATACCCTCAATTTAATTGAGGGTATTTTTTTTGCAATAATAAAATGACTAAAGCGGTAGAGAAAAAAGAGAATGCGGCATAAATGACTGCAGGTTTTTGCAGCACGACATTACCAGAAGAAGCTGTTATCAGCAGTGCAAGTGCGGTGTTTTGCAAACCTGTTTCAATCGAGATGGTCAAACTATTTTTACGATTTTTTAAAAGATAGAAGGATATAACAAACGCAGTGAGAATAGATAAAACATTTAGTACAACTAATGGAATAATCACCTGCCTAATATCATCTATTGAAATACTCAATCCACCTTGACTTGGTTTAGCAAAAAACTTGATAGCAAATATGAGTACTAAAAGGCCTGGGAGTATATATTTGAGTTTAGTCTGAACCTGCTTAACAATGGAAGGGAAAACACCATTGAGAAAAACACCCAGCATGCCGGGTATTAAAATTACGAGAACAAGGTCTCGGATAATATCAAGGTAAGGGATGGTGATGGATAATTGCTGATGTTGAAAGAACCAAATAGCCAATTCGGTAAATATTGGAATGGATATAAGGCATAGTATTCCGTTGGTAGCGGTCAAACTTACGGACAATCCGACATTGGCGCCAAACAAATAGCTCAAAAGATTAGCAGTAGTTCCACCAGGGCAGAATGAAATAATTAGGATACCCAGTTTTAGAATAGGATCAATGGGTGCAAAAAAGCATATTAAGATTGCAATTATTGGTAATAGAATCAATTGTGTTGCGAGCCCAAGAATCAATTCTTTAGGTCGCTTGAAAATGGTTTTTATTTCAGATTTAGTAACACCGAAACCTAGGCTAAGCGTTATGAAGGCAAGTGTAAGTTTAAGCAGAAGGTTTACGGAATCAGGATTAAGCATTCCATATCATCCTTATGCCATGTACCATAAAATAGACTCCGGCCGCAACGAGTACAAGACCTATGATGGATTGGATTCTAAAAAACCCACGTTTCGGGATATACTTGCCAATGCGGTTAAATGTAAATGCTTTGATTATATCCATACTTAACAGCCCAAAAAGGATGCTTATTACCGCAATGATTACTTTCTGAGTATAATAGGGCTCAGATGACTCATAATGCGAACTGACGTTAGCTAAAGTGGTAGTCCAAAGCACAAATGCAAAAGGGTTTAAAATGTTCATTAAAAAGCCTTTTAAAAGACTCCCTTTTTTTGAGGATTGTTTGTGTAAATCGGCAAGGAAATTTCGGTATTTACCGCGAAAAGTCTTTATGCCCCAAATCAACATGGCTATTCCCGCCACAAAACTAAATATGGTTTTAAACAGAAGGCTATCATAAAAAGAACTCAACCCGTAGTGAATTATTAAAACAAGGATAAGATCACTTACGAATACACCAAGCGAAAGTAGGACCCCTCTGGAAAACCCATCTCTTATGCTGGTATTTACAAGAAGAAAGAAAGCAGGTCCAAATAACAAAATGGAAATACCAATTCCAATAAGCCATCCATACCAAATAGGTGTAACGAAATCCATCGGCACCAAAAATAGTAATTTTACTTCATAAGTTTTATGTAGCTAAATATTTTTCAAAAGGTTAATTTTGAGGCCTTGGAATTAGTTAAAGCAAGCCATCTTAAATTGGGTGAAACTGCAACAATAGAATTGATTGAACCGAATGAAAATATGGGGAAATTATTTGAGTTGGGTTTTATTAAAGGGGTCAGTATTAAAAAGGCTCATATTTCCTTCGATGGGTTGAACATCTGTTTTGCCATAAATAACACCATGTTTGCTGTACGAAACAAAGATTCACAATATATAATGGTGACCCGTGAAACAGAATAATTATGGGTAAAATTGTTTTAGTTGGAAACCCAAACTGCGGAAAGACTTCTGTATTTAACTTGCTTACCGGGCTGAAAAGTAAAGTGAGTAACCTTTCTGGTACAACAGTAGAAGTAAATAAGGGTAATTTAGAAGTGAATAATCAGCAGTTTGAAATTGTTGATTTGCCTGGAACATATAGTATTTATCCTAATTCGAACGAAGAGGAAGAATCCATTAATTTTTTATTGGAGCATAAGGATGACATTGATCTCCTTGTTTATGTGGCAGATGCAAATCAATTATTTCGCAACTTCCTTTTTTTGGGGCAACTTCTTTCACTAAAAATGCCCACCGCAATTATTGCGAACATGTGGGATAAGGTTAACAAGAAAGAGGCAACTCGAGATCTCGATAAAATTCAAGAGGAGTTGGGCATCCCAATTCTACCTTTTTCTGCAAGAAGCAATCGCGAATTACCCATATTAAGGAAATTTATTGTTGAAAAGAGCTCCCTTAAACCAAAAACAGATTACTTCATGACGAAAGATCTGCCGGCAATGGAGGATCTTATTGAGCATACTTCAGATACAAATCAAGTAGATCGATCAAACCATACGTTGTTTATATATAAGTGCCTATCTAAGCTTTTTGATAAAAACAGTGTGCCTGTTGACTCAGATAGAACCTATAAATGGGATAAAGTTTTACTACATCCTATATGGGGATTTGTGATTTTTGGAATAGTTATGTTTCTCATGTTTCAGATTTTATTTCCTCTTGCAGAATTCCCAATGCAGGCCATAGATAGTCTTTTTCAGCGCTTAGCTGATTTTGTTGGGGGACAGCTTCCTGCAGATTCAATGGTAACAAGCTTGATTGTAAAAGGCATTATTCCAGGAATTGCTGGTGTGGTAATATTTACCCCTCAAATCGCACTTTTGTTTTTATTTTTAGGCATACTGGAAGACACTGGGTATGTATCCCGCATTAGTTTTCTGATGGATTCTACACTGCGAAAAGTAGGATTAAATGGTAAGTCAGTAATCCCAATGGTAGGCGGATTTGCATGTTCAATTCCTGCGATTATGTCTGCAAGAACAATTGGTAACAAGAAGGAACGATTGATTACCATGTTGATCACCCCATTAATGGCCTGTTCAGCGAGATTATCGGTTTATACCGTGCTGATAAGCTTACTATTTGTGAAGGAGGATAATTCAATACTTAGCCAAAGGGGGTTGGTGTTTTTTGCCATGTACATGTTTGGCATTGTAGTAGCTTTAATTGCCTCTTGGCTGCTGAGCAAACGTATGAAAAACACTAATTCTGATTTCATGGTTATTGAAATGCCTCGATATCGTTTGCCGATATGGCGAAATGTGAGAAGTCAAGCCTGGCAAAAGACCTATCAGTTTATTAAAGGTGCAGGGATGGTAATTTTTGTAGTTTCAATTGTACTTTGGTTTTTAGCAAGCTTTGGCCCGAAGAGTAAAATGGAAGCAGTTTCTGCGAAGTATTCAGCAAAACCGCAGACAGAACAGAATATCAGATTGCAAAATGCTGAAAAGTTAGAAAATAGTTTTGCGGGCCATATCGGAAAGGTCATTGAACCTGCAATTGAGCCATTGGGGTATGATTGGAAGATTGGAATTGCTTTAATCACTTCATTTGCTGCAAGAGAGGTGTTTGTAGGGACATTATCTACCATTTATGCTATTGAAGGGGAGGGCAATGAACGTATTGTCAGCAGGCTCAGAAAAGCCAAAAGACAAGACGGTAAACCGGTATATACATTGGGAACCATTATTAGCTTACTGTTGTTTTATTCACTCGCTTTGCAGTGTATGAGCACCCTTGCGGTAATGAAAAAGGAAACGGGGACTTGGAAATGGCCTTTGCTTCAATTTTTGTATATGGGAGCTTTGGCTTACATTCTGGCATTAATTGCATACCAAACAATCGTCTAAATGACCTGTTATACAGGTGTAAATTGACAAATAAACAGTATATTTGCAGGCTATTTTAACGTAGCAGAACAACTAAACATATATGAGGCAGCTAAAAATAAGCAAACAGTTTACCAATCGTGAGAACAAATCATTAGATAAATACCTAAACGAAATTAGTAAGGTAAATATGATTGATGCTCAAGAGGAAGTGGAACTCGCAAGAAGAATTAGAGAAGGAGATCAGGCAGCATTGGAAAAATTAGTGAATGCCAATTTGAGGTTTGTGGTTTCTGTTTCAAAGCAATATCAAAACCAGGGTTTAACTTTGGGAGATTTAATTAATGAAGGGAACTTGGGATTGATTAAAGCTGCAAAGCGATTTGATGAAACCAGGGGATTTAAATTTATATCATATGCAGTATGGTGGATTCGTCAATCTATACTTCAGGCTTTGGCTGACCAGTCAAGAATTGTACGGTTACCTTTGAATAAGGTAGGTAGTATTGGCAGAATATCTGCTGCTGCTGCAAAACTTGAGCAACAGTTGCAAAGACAGCCTACAGCTGATGAAATTGCGAATTTATTGGAAATTAGTGTTACCGAAGTTGAGAATGCTCAAAAATCTTCTGGACGTCACTTGAGTATTGATGCGCCATTGGCGGAAGGGGAAGATAATACGCTTTTGGGTGTTTTAGATAACAACGATGAGCCTGATCCAGATTTAAGTTTATTAAATGAATCTTTACAGAAAGAAATAAATCGTGTGATTTCTACTTTAAGTGAAAAAGAACGCGATGTGTTAAAATATTACTATGGTTTAGATGGTGGTCCAGCTCATACGCTTGAAGATATCTCAGAAAAGGTAGGACTTACCAGAGAGCGAGTTCGTCAGATTAAAGAGAAAGCACTAAGGAGACTCAGAAAATCAAGTAAGAGTAAAATTCTAAAAAGTTACCTAGGATAAAGATCAATAACCCCGACCCATATTGTCGGGGTTTGTTTTTTAACTAAATTTGCGGATATAATATTTAAGACTATGGCAATTGAAATAACTGTACCATCGCCAGGCGAATCGATTAGTGAGGTAACCATAAGCCAATGGCTGAAGAAAAAAGGGGACTATGTTGAGATGGATGAGCCCATTGCCGAATTTGAAAGCGACAAGGCAACTTTTGAGGTGAATGCTACTGAAGCGGGTGCGATTGAAGAGTTGGTAGGTGATGAAGGTGATACCATCGGGGTAGGTGCTGTTGTAGCTCGAATAGACACATCTGCTAAAGCACCTAAGAAGGCTAAAGTAGAGACACCAAAACTAGAAGACAAACAAGAAACACCTAAAGCGGAAAAGAAGGTTGAAAAACCCGCAGAAGTTGCTTCTGCTGGGATGAGTGAAAGCTTTGATGCTGAAAACATTTCTCCTTTGGCCAAGCAATTATTAGTAGAATATAACTTAAACCCGAGTCAAGTGGTTGGAACGGGAGCTAACGGTAGAATAACAAAAATGGATATTCTCGAAGCTGCTGCAAAATTGGGAAGTGGAAGTAGCTCGAGCTCAAATTATGACAACCCTACTCAGTCAAGAGAATCCAGGAGAAATAAGATGAGTAACCTACGAAAAACAGTGGGTAAACGTTTAGTGGCTGCCAAAAATCAAACAGCCATGCTTACCACTTTTAATGAGGTTAATATGAAACCCATTATGGATTTGCGTACGCAGTACAAACAGAAGTTTGCTGAAAAGCACGAAGTAGGATTGGGCTTTATGTCATTCTTTACCCGTGCTTGTTGCATCGCGTTACAAGATTGGCCCGCAGTTAATGCCTATATTGATGGTGAGGAAATGGTGTTCAATGACTTTTGTGATATCTCCATAGCGGTGAGCGGTCCCAAAGGATTAGTGGTACCCGTAATCCGAAATGCAGAATCATTAACCTTTGCTGGCATAGAATCAGAGGTAAAAAGACTTGCTATCAAAGCGAGAGATAACAAGTTGTCTTTGGATGAAATGACGGGCGGAACATTTACGATTAGTAATGGCGGGGTGTTTGGCAGTATGTTATCTACGCCAATCATAAATCCCCCTCAATCGGGCATTTTAGGCATGCATAATATCGTTGAACGACCTGTGGTTGAAAACGGGGAAGTTGTGGTGCGTCCAATTATGTTTGTAGCGTTAAGTTATGATCACCGCGTAATTGATGGCCGAGAAAGTGTGAGTTTCTTAGTGCGTGTGAAGCAATTGCTTGAAAACCCAGAAATGATGTTGGATGGTAAGAAACCAGAGGAAAGCTTGTTGAGGCTTTAATTATTTATTCGTCTTCCTTTTTCACTTTTGCAAGTAACTCGTCTAGCTTGTTGAGCATATCTAAAGATGTATCTTCTATAAACCGAAGCTCTGGAATTTTCTTCACAGAGTTTTTGATTAAACGCGCTAACTCCCTGCGAATAATGTGGTTTTTCTCTTCTAAAGCATTGAGTATAGCAGTTTTATTTTTGGTGTTATAAAGACTCACATACACTTTGGCAATACTTAAATCGGGTGTAACCGAAATGGCACTGATGGTAACAAATTCACTCTCAAACCAATCATGCTGATTCTTTAAGAAAAGTTGAGAAAGGTCTTTTTGAATTTGTCTTCCTAGTTTTTCGTTACGTTTTCCGCTGGCCATGTTATAAGAAATATT
The DNA here is from genome assembly GCA_943788195.1 of uncultured Bacteroidia bacterium. Taxonomy (GTDB): domain Bacteria; phylum Bacteroidota; class Bacteroidia; order NS11-12g; family UBA955; genus CALSPH01. Next base: position 297,600 of record CALSPH010000001.1, on the reverse strand, counting down.
ATCTGAAGTATTAGGCTTGATAGAAGTCCAATTGCAACAGGTGTTTCAGTTGCAAAGTTACTCATATTGTAAGGATTTATTTGAAAAAACAGACATGTGAGCGTTGCTGCAAACATCTGTGCAATTACAAAGTGGTTAGGCAGCTTAATCTTTGGGATGAATATGCTGATAAATGGAAGAAACAAACCGCTTATTGCTGCTGGAAAAAGATCAAATAAAATGTCAATTACACTTGAATTTGCGTAAAGATATACGGTGGTTAAATAGGTGATTAAAAACATTGCAGCTGCAATCAACCATATTCTGTTGGTCTTTTGTTTAAACCGAAATAGGTCAAAGGCAATGTTATTAAAACTGATATTAAAATAGGTGTTGGCAGTTGATAAAATTACTGCTAGGAGCATAAAGTTGAATAACAAACCTATTTCTGTTGGGAGCAATTCCGCAAGTTCGTAAACCGTATCAAATTCAGCAATATGTCCTTTTTGTGAAATAATACCAATGATTAATACATCAAATAGGAGCCAGAAGAAAATGGAGCTAATCATTACTTTAGCTACACGATTCTCATTTTTAGTTGCCCATAGTCGTTGATGAATGCTTGGATCGATGAAGACAATAAGCGCCAAGAGCCACCATCCCCAATAAGAATATTTTGATGCAGCTGTTTCCGATATCACATGCCGGTAAGTTGGAATGGTTTCTATGCAATTAAGATGACCCATTTTTAAATAAATAAATACGGCAAATAACCCACCATATGTGAGGAAGAATAAGAATATATCCGTATAAACGATACGCTTAAAACCTCCAGTGATTAGGGCAAGACTGGCCAGAAAAATAAAAAGCACCGTAGCCCACTCAAATGACATCCCAAAAGAATGATTGAGCACCGAAGCGCCCATATGAATATACATAATGGGCAGAAAGATGAGTGTCAATAAAATGGCAGCGAATCCACCGGTAAACTTACCGTAATGCAACCGGAAAAGCCCTGGTGTGGTGTAGGCTTTTTGCTGATAAAGATATTTCCCAAGGAAAACCCAAATAAGATTGAAAATTAAATAGGGCAAACTAAGTACGAACCATGCTTTTGGGCCATCCAATAAGTACAATTCAAATACACCGTTAATCCATCCATATTGAGAAACAACTAAGGTTGCGATTAGCGGAAAGAGCCCGAGTTTCCTGCCCGCTAAGAAATAACCTTCCTCACCCTTGCTTGATTTAGACTTCCATAAATGAAGGAGTAGATAAAGGGAGATAAAGACAAGGAGAAAGGTGGTATACATGACCGAATCGCAAATATAATTCTGAAACCGAAAAGAAGTGTAGATTTGTTCTGTGTTTGAGGCATTTGGTTTAGGTTTTTCTTATGGAATAGGGCTCAGCCTAATGTTGGGCACGGTTTTCTTTGCATTAATAAAATTTGGGTTAAGCAATGGTTATAAAGCTGGTTTGGCCATTGCAGCTGGTGTTATTGCTTCAGATCTTTTATTTATACTGTTGGCATTTTGGTTTACAAACAGGTCAAATGAACTTATTCAAGCGAACCAGCAGTGGGTGCTGCTATTTGGAGGAATTTTTATATTGCTCTTTGGGTTGATTGGGTTTTTTACAAGGATTGAACCTAAAGAATACAAAGCTTCAAGCCATCAAGCTAATCTATTAAAACTGGTTGCATTGGGGTTTACCCTTAATGTAACCAACCCAGTAAATTTTTTCGCTTGGGTAGCCATTCAGTCCATTTTAGTAACCAAAGCATATTCGGATGTGATGCAAATTTCCTTTCTGATGGCTAGCTTAATGGCTATTGGAATGGTTGAAGTATCCATCGCGAGTATATCCAAAAAGGCAGGAACTAAAATAAATGGATCGCTAATTTACAATATAAACAAAGGGATTCAAGTACTTTTTGCACTTATTGGGCTCTATTTAATAGTCACTGCAATCCTACACTGGTATACCTAATCACCTAACTTAAAATGAGTAAAGAAACGATGGTACTGCTTGTCCATTAGCATGTTTTTGTCACCAGTAATCTTTAAAGTATATTCCCCTTGATCGGTTTCAATTATGCGTGTTAGACTACTGGAAAAAGAAGTAGAGCGATAATTTACTTCAATTGGACCCGTTGGCGATTCAATGCTCCATAGGGTGTCAATGGGTGGATCTCCTTTAAACATGGTTGCCATCATCATTACAGTTTGCGTTTTCATGTAACCTTTCACACTATCCCCTACTTCTTCGAGATAAGCGTTTTGTGCACTGTCTTCTAAAAGTGCCGGCTTTTTTCTAGGGGTATATATTAGTTCATCTTCGTCTTCAGTACCCGAATCATAATCGTATTCTTCAATGCCATACTCCTCTTCCTCTTCTTCATAATCTGTATCATCACTTTCTACTTCTACCTCATACACTGTTTCAACGGAGTCATACTCCACCTCATATATTGCCTCTTCCACCAATTCTACTGCATCTTCTGCGGCTTCTGTTACCCCTTCATCTATATATTCCATGGCATCTGCAACTTCTTCTGTTCCTTCATCAAAACGAACTGTAAAACTCAATTCTCCTTTAGGTGTATAAAGCGTATGAAAAGTCTTAGTTGAATCGCCAAGAATACTGAGCATAGAAAAATAGTAATCATCGTCTTGAAGCTTCAACGCCACCCCTTTGGGAAGATCAACTTTGAAGTGTTCTGTCTTAACAATGTTCCATGATATTTTGGTGTTGGTTTTAGATAGCACATTCATAGGCCGAACCGTATAACCCAGCTGTTCATATTGCTTAATTAATCCATTTTCGCCAATAAGATGACCAGCGCCTACGGCAATAAATATATTTTCTTTTGGAATCAGGTTTTTCGTTCGGTTATACATGATATCATTACGCTTCACAAGAATGCGATCGTAAATGGCACCATAAGATTGGATGTTTTCCGGACTTGTAAAAAAAATTCCAATTTCAATTAAGTTACCTGAATGGTACATGTTGATTATAGTATCTGGACTCATCCCAGATCGGAGTAATTCGAGATTGAATTGATCCTTTTTTAAATATGCAACTATTTTTTCTGCCAGCTGCATAGAATCTAAGTTCATTGTTTTAAAATCACCCAAAAGTGCATTGAGTTGCTCATCAACGGTTTCCAAACCGATTACTTTCTTCTTTCTATTGTATGCGTAATTTTGAAGCAGTTGGTCAACAAATGAGATTCGTTGTTTCTGTTCAGAAACACTTTTGAGCATTTCAAAATAGAGGGGCATTATCTGCCCTGTAATTTTATCTGCCAAATCTTTAGCCGGAATTTCATTCATTAGCAAGGGCATAAATTGTGTTGAAGTATAATTCTTTACTTTATTCACGAATTGAGTATCCTGGAAGTACTCTTTTATTGCTTTGGGCATATTTGCTCCTTCCTTACCGGAAAGCTTCATTTCAAAAACTGCAGCAGTAGTTTGGTCAATGGCCCAAAACACACTGTCGTTGAAAACAAATGCTCTTTCATCTTGTGTATGGATGGTCCCAAAAAGATAACTTTTCTGGGTGCTTCCTGGCTTACTCAATTCATATAACAATGAGTTTTGGGCAAAGCTAAAGCATGCAGCCAGTGTACAAACTGCGGATAAAAGTAGTTGTTTCATTCTAAATTAATTACTGACTAAGGTTCCCACTTTTTCACCCAAAATAAGCGATTTAAAATTGCCTTTTTTGTTCATGTCAAATACAATGATTGGGATGCTATTTTCCTGACATAATGTAATCGCGGTAAGGTCCATTATTTTTAGGTTGCGTTTATAAACTTCATCAAAAGAGATTTCTTCGAATTTGGTGGCACTACTGTCTTTTTCAGGATCGGCAGAAAATACACCATCTACACGGGTCCCTTTCAGGACTACATCAGCTTCTATTTCGACAGCACGTAATGAAGCGGCAGAGTCTGTGGTGAAATATGGATTCCCAGTCCCTCCACCGAAAATAACAACTCGTCCTTTTTCTAGGTGACGAATTGCTCGCCTGCGGATAAAGGGTTCAGCTACTTGCTCCATGTTTATGGCCGTTAACAAACGGGTAAAAACATTTTTTTTCTCGAGAGCTCCTTGCAGTGCCATTGCATTGATAACGGTGGCTAACATACCCATATAATCTCCCTGTGCCCGATCAACGATTCCTCCGGTAACCCCTTGAACTCCTCTAAAAATATTTCCACCTCCAATTACTACAGCAACTTCAATGCCTTCTGCAACTACGGATTTTATTTCTTCAGAAAATTGATCGAGGACGTCTGGGTCTATTCCAAATTCTTGCTTACCCATGAGTGCTTCACCGCTTAATTTCAGTAAAACACGCTTGTATTTAATGTGGCTCATTAAAAAGCAAAGTTAACAATATTTAACATTCTGCTTAATATTGCTTTTATTTAATTTTACGTGTTGTAACTTTTTGATAAGTCTAATCTTGCACGTATTTTTTAATTGTTAATGGGTTGATCCTGAAATAGGTCGTTCCAATTCACTTTTTGGAATTCAGAATATCTAATAATTTGGTCTTTTATCACTTGAGGCCCTGTATAAATACCAGCAGATTTAAGTGCAATAACATCACTTTCTGACATCTGATCAAATACGAGCTGTTTTTTGATTAGCGGAAACTTATTCTTTATCAAATCTAAAGGTTGATGAAACATTGGATTGTTTTTATTCATCTTTGGAATGTTTAGGAAGGTTGAAATTACATTTTTCTTGCTCAACTGAACTTGACTTATACCTATTTCATAATACTTGATCAGTTTTCTTTTGTCCTTAACAATGCCATGCTTTTTAAACTGGTTTTGAATTTCCTTTAAACCTGTCTGGTTAGCGATCGTAAAATAGGATTGAACATGGAATTTACGTTCATTGCTATTAATTAAACCAGCAAAATCAAAGTTGGCGGTGTTTAGCCAGCCAAAGAAAGCCTTTAAGGGCTGAGTTAGTATACATGAGTCATTGGCAAATAAGAAGTGCGTGTAGGCCTTCATATCCAGTTTTTCTAAAGCTCTCATCCATGAGCCAAAGTCGTGTCCGATATTAGGCAAAATGAGGTTTGAAATAGCATGTTCTGCTAAAAATTCAGAATCTGTTTCGAGGAAAGCATCATCTTCATTAATAAGAACCAGCTTTCCAGAATACTTTTTTAGTTCAGATAAATAGAGTTTCAAATAGCTCGGAATGCCCTTGTTTTTGAAATGACAGGCAAAAAGACAGATGGTGGTTTCGGGTTTTATTGGCATAAAAAAATCCTGACGCGAAGGTCAGGATTTCTAACTTATAATAAAACTGTTTTTTTAGGCTAAAGCGATCCGCTTAAAGCTGTTGACTGTTAGGCCATCTTCAGTAGTCTGAAGCATCTGAGCTACGGTTGAACCAGAATCTTTTACAAATGGCTGAGCCAATAAGGTGTTTTCTTTGAAAAACTTGTTCAATTTACCCATGGCGATTTTCTCAAGCATTGCCTCAGGTTTTCCTTCAGCTCTAGCCTGTTCTTTGCCAATTTCAATTTCACGTGCAATGGTAGTTTCATCTACTTCATCTTTCGTTACAGCTACTGGATTCATTGCTGCAATTTGCATGGCAACATCTTTACCTGCAGAAGTGTTGGCTTCTGAAGCTGCATTGTTTAATTCAACCAATACACCAATTCTATTGCCACTATGAATGTATGAAACTACATTGTTAGCATTAAGAATAACGTACGTACCAATACCTATTTTCTCTCCTATCTTTCCAACATACTCTTCAAGTTTAGTTGAGATAGGTGTTCCATCAATGGATAATGCCATTAATTCATCAATTGTTGCAGGCTTATTCTCTAAAGCCACTGATGCTAATGCATGTGCAAATGAAACAAAGTCTTCATTTTTGGCAACAAAGTCCGTTTCACAATTTAGTTCTACAATTACACCTGTAGTTTGATCCGATGAGGTAGTTGCAATAATTGCGCCTTCATTAGCTTCGCGATCGGCTCTTTTAGCTGATACTTTTTGACCTTTTTTTCTTAAATAATCAATTGCAATATCAAAATCACCGTTGCTTTCAACAAGTGCTTTTTTACAATCCATCATCCCAGCTCCGGTTAGTTTTCTTAGTTTATTTACTTCTGACGCAGTTATAGTTGTCATAATTCTATAATATGATTAAAATGTTAATGAAATAGGGTTGAGAGGGATGCTTAGCTTTCGCTTTTAGCAGTTTCCTCTTCTTTTGCCTTAGCAGCACTTACGGCTTTTTTGGCTTCTGCCTCTTCTTTGGCAATTCTCTTCTCTTCAAGTCCAGCACTAATTCCTTCAGAAATATGTTTTAACAAGCATTCTATTGAAGAAGCTGCATCATCATTTCCTGGGATAGGGAAGTCAATTAGTGTAGGATCACTATTTGTGTCTACCACTCCAAAAGTTGGAATATTTAATTTCTTTGCTTCAGCAACAGCAATGTGTTCTCTCTTGATATCAACAATAAATAAAGCTGCAGGAAGTCTTCCGATTTTTTCAATCCCACTAAGTACTCTCTCCAATTTTGCTTTTTCTCTATTGAGAACTAGACGTTCTCTTTTTTGAATATTTTCAAATGTACCATCTGTGGCCATTTTATCAATATTCTGCATTTTTTTGATTGATTTCTTAACTGTAGCGTAGTTTGTTAGCATACCACCTAACCATCTTTCTGTTACAAAAGGCATGTTAAGATGTTCGGCAGTACTTTTTACAAGATCTTTCGCTTGTTTTTTAGTAGATACAAAAAGTATTTTTCTACCACTTCGCGCAATATTTTGCAAAGCTGATTTAGCTTCTTCCAATTTAGCGACGGTTTTATTTAAATCGATTAAGTGGATTTCATTTTTTTCTGTAAAAATGAATGGAGCCATTTTTGGATTCCATTTCCTTGTAAGGTGACCGTAATGAACACCAGCTTCGAATAATTCTTCTTGAGATACAGTTGACATGTATGTATATAATTAACGTTTACTAAATTGAAATTTCTTTCTTGCTTTCTTTTGACCTGGTTTCTTACGTTCAACCATTCGTGGATCTCTAGTCATTAAACCATGCTCTCTTAATACAGGCTTAAGTTCAGCATCAATTGTTACCAACCCTTTTGAGATTGCCAGACTAATTGCACTAGCTTGACCAGTAATACCACCGCCATTTACATTCACATTAATATCAAACTTGCCTAAATTATCAGTAACTGATAAAGGTTGGTTAACCACTAATTGATGATTTTTCACGGGGAAAAAGTCTTCAAGTTTTTTATTGTTTACTTGTACTTTTCCTTTTCCAGGTACCATATAAATTCTGGCAACTGATTTCTTTCTTCTTCCTGATGTATTGATAACTTCCATAGTTTTAGATATCAAATTTTAATTCTTTAGGTTGTTGTGCTTGATGATTGTGATTTGGAGCAGCGTAAACATGCATGTTAAAAAACTGCTTGCTGGCTAATTTATTCTTAGGCAACATCCCTCTAACCGCACTTTCCACTAACGCTTCTGGCTTTTTAGTTCTCAATTCACGAGCTGTAGCTGTTCTTCTTCCACCTGGGAAGCCAGTATAGCGGTCGTAAATTTTCTTGTCTAGTTTATCAGATGACAAAACTACTTTGTCTGCATTTAACACAATTACATGATCACCACAATCGACATGAGGTGTGTATGATGGTTTGTGTTTGCCTCTGATTACCTTAGCAATTTCCGATGCGAGACGTCCTAAAATTTGGCCTTCTGCATCAACAACCCACCATTGTTTTTCAACAGTGCTAGGGTTGGCTGATTGTGTTTTATAGCTTAAACTTTCCACGTTTTTATGTTAATATCTTGATTTTTTGGGTCGGCAAAGATAGAAATAATGTTTTAAACATACAATGTGGATATCAAAGTTTTTCGATGTCGGTCAATCTGACATAAAATACTAGCCATCAAAATGTTATAAGTTTTTAAAGTAGTATTTCAGCCATACTAACTTTCCCGTGATAGAATGTTCTTGTATAATTTAATCAAATTGGGCTCTTCATTTTGCCAATTATATTTTTTTTCGACCGCTTTTCGACCATTTGTTGCCATTTCATTTTGGTCTTTGGATAACGAAATCCGTAGCATCGATTCTAAGATTTCGTCCGGGTTTTTTGGGTCGGCAGTATAGCCACATTTGTTTTCTTCTACAACAGATTTGTATAAAGGAAAATGGGAAGTTACTATAGGCAAACCCACCGCCATATATTCAAATAGTTTGGTTGGATAACTCTCAATAGAGTTGCTCATCGGGTGGATGATGCATAAACCAATGCCGCATTGCTTAGATATTTGATATCCATCTTCTAAATTTTTTCTGCCATAGAAGATTACTTGATGTTTAATTTCTTCGAAAAAGGGTAAAGCCACAACTGCATCGCTAACCTGTGTATAAAGCTCAGCAACCACATGCAATTCATAAGAGTACCCCTTTTTTTTGGCCAAGTGCATCGCTTCTAGTATTTCTAGTATACCACGATTCTCTAGTAGAATTCCAATATAGAAAAGCTTAAAGGGGTCTCTATCTGCAGTGTCAGTTATAAACGGCCGAAAGAAAGGCAAATCACAAAAATTATGGATGACCAAACAATTTTTAGTTCGTGCCTGATATCTTTTGAGGTAACTATCTTCGGCTAGAATAATATGAAAGCGCTTGAGTGCAGGTTTTTCAAAGAAATTGTAAAGACTATACCACACTTTCTTAAATCGGATCCATTCTTTGTCAAATATATCTTCAGCAATATTTTCATGGATATCATAGATGACTTTCTTCCCATACAATCGAAGAATCAATCCCAAAGGAATAAGTTCAGGATCATGTAAATGATATAGTGCAGCTTTTGCTCGAAAAGCCTTTGGTAGGAGTAAAAGCCAACTGAAGAGCACTCTAACTACACGATTCTTATATCTAGGGTATGGAGTGATTGTTATACCCTTAACCACTTCCTTTTTGGGGTGACAAGCGATGAGTTCTACAGCATAGTATTTACTAAGGCTTTGGCAATAGCGGTAAAATATTCGCGTATCCATAGCTAAATGCACGGAGCTGATGTGACATATTTTTTGTTTAGATTTCAATTGCCGGAAATAGTTTGACGATAGAGTTGCTGCAAATCTGCTATTTTTTTGTCAAATGGACGCTCTTTTTTTACATCGTCAAAATTTCTTAACCGCAAGGCTTGGTTCTTAAGTTCTATATAGTTCCTGTGGATTTTGAAATTAATAAGCTGAACTTGGTTATGGATTCTTGCAAGATTGATTTCTAGATAGATGCTTAAATGGCATCTTTGATATATGTCATATGCAATAAAGTCACCTAAGGAATATGCTGCTACTACTGGGCCCTTTGATGTTTTAAATTCTTGTAAGGGTTGAATATTATGCGGATGACCACCAATTATGAAATTTACATCCGTTTCATGTGCAATACGTTCGAAAAGTTTCTGCGTTTGTTTTCCTGGATAAGGCTGATATGCATTCCCACAATGGAGCATGCCAATAATGTAATCTGCACCTTCTTTTTTAAGGCGCTTTGCTTCAGCTTCAATTTCCTTAATACTGCAGCCTTCAATTTTATTTAGCGGCAGCACATTCACATTAAATGGCTCCTCTTCATTTGGCTTAAGATGGTTCAAACTATAAGTCCAAGAGATAAATCCAATTTTGAAACCATTTTTGTCAATGATACAGTGTCGTTCATTCGGTTTCCCTATTCCACAGGTTTGAATGTTTCGTTGGTGAAGAAATGAAGTGGTGTTGACCATACCAGCATAACCCATATCTAGGCTATGGTTATTTGCTAGACTCAATACATCGTACCCTTTAGAATCCGGAAACCCGCTAAAGATATTAAACTGTTCCAGGTTTCCATTGAAATGCATATTGCTAAGCATAATCTCTGGAACAAGCTGTTCTTTACGATCAATATCTATAGGTGTTTCAAGGTTTGCTGCTACAATATCTGCTTTAAAGAAGTCTTTTCGTTCAAGCCAGAATTGCTCGCAATGCTTTTCCTGAATCAATTTATAAGGCATGAGATCCCCACCGATATGCAGTTTTAATTCAGAGGGTATGGATGGATGATAAGACTTGTATCCAGCGGGAAGTTTTAAGTAGCCAAATTTATTGCCATTAGAAACATTTTTAACGTAATATTTGAAGGCAAAATACAGCAGCTCTTTGGCAGTCATGTTCAACGAGTTTTCTTCAAATTCAATGGGGTGTTTGCGAGGTGTACCAGTAAGTACAGACAGAAAACCGACCAGCATTCTGGTTATCCAAAGGAGCATTTTGCCTCGTAAGGTGAGAGCCTTGCAAGGACGAATGGATGATTGGTGTGAATCCAAAATTTAAAATTAATCAAAACTATAGATATAAAGTGCTAAAAGAGAATTAAGTTTGAGGTTTTTATATTTTTAATATTTCATGATAGACAGCCAAAATGAAAAGTACAGAATAATCTTCTCCATAATCAATCAACCACAATTTGGTTGGATGGTGGAATGTTATGCTGTGAAAGAGGGGGAGTTTGGGAATCTTATGCTGACAAGTCAGAAAGTTCATAATACAACAATGGATGATTTTGGGCTTTCAGATAAACAAAAAAGCTTAGTTCATTGGCTTGAAGAGATAGATAAAAAGGAGATTATCAAAAGATTCAATCGTTTAAAACGAGCCATAACAGCAGATGAGTTTTTTAAAAAGCAATATGATGATGATTTAAAAGTCAAAATCCGTCAATTTGTTGAAGAAAGAGTCGTTAAGACTTTTGAAATGTTGGAAGGAGAAGAGATTTATCTCGCTTCTGAAGATTTACTTAATCCGGCTGAAAGAAAACTCGAATACCCAGTTGAAACTTCAAATGTTTATTTTCATTTATTTAGAAATGACGAGGGACTCCAATACTTTGCGAATATTCGATACGACAATGAAACGCTATCTTATAGGCAAAATGGGAGTATAATAATTACGGATCAGCCGCTTTGGATGGTTGTTGGAAACCAACTTATTCATGTTGAAAATTCCGTTGATAGTAAAAAGATACAACCGTTTATTAACAAAAAATTTATTCGAATTCCATTCAGTTCGGAAAAGGTATACTTAGAAAAATTCATTATTCCACTCGTTGAGAAATATCCTGTTTTTGCAAAAGGGATTAATGTTATCACAGAACGATTTGTTGCTATGCCAATATTGAAACTTGAACAAATGGGAGAAGGGCTTAGCTTGCAATTGTCCTTTGAGTATGGTGAGCATGTTTTTAATTACAACACAAGAAAACGTGTTTATGCCGTACTGGAACAGGATGAAGATGAATATATCATCAAACGAATTCAGCGATCAGCTGTTTGGGAAGAACAAAAGAAAGAAGTATTAGAACAATGTGGATTCATTCAAACCATAGGTTCAAACTTTCATGTTTCTGAGGATGAGAAAAGTAAAAAATCTGGCAGCAATGACTTGCTGGAACTGCTGATTAATTCAAAAGAGAATCTAATTCAAGCTGGTTTTAAGGTAATACAAGACCTTGAGACAGAAAATTATATTTTGGAAGAACCTCGAATAGAATATAGCAGTAAAGATAAGGGGGATTATTTTGATGTGGAAATTAGGGTCACTTTTGGAAAAATATCGGTGCCCTTTACATCTTTAATGAAAAATATTAAGAACAATAACCCCAATGTTGTTTTACCAGATAATTCCATTGGTATCATTCCTAATGAATGGTTTACGAAATATTTACCCTTAAGCAGTTTGGGTGAAGTTAAGGATGAAGTGATCGAATTGAAGAAGCATCACCAAGCACTAATTACAGACTTATCTGATGAATCAACTATTGTTGATCTTAGCTTACAATCCAAATTAGATCATAAAGTAGAAGTTCCAAAAGGGTTAAAAACAGAGTTAAGAGATTATCAGGAAGAAGGCTTGATTTGGTTGGCATATTTGCACAGCATATCTTGTGGTGGAATTTTGGCAGATGATATGGGTTTAGGCAAAACGGTTCAGGTTATTGCGTTCCTTGGTTATTTAAAAGAACGCAATAAACAGTCTTCAACTCATCTAGTATTAGCACCAACTAGTTTAATTTATAACTGGCAAAGTGAGCTGGATAAGTTTTATCCAGATTTAAAATACCATATTCATTTAGGATCACTAAGAGAAAGGGAGATATCAAAAATCTATACGGATTACGACATAATTTTAACCAGTTATGGCACCTTTCGCTCCGATATTGATCATTTTGAAAAGTGCGAATTTGATGTGTTAATTACAGATGAAAGCCAAAGCTATAAAAACCGAAATAGCTTGCTGCATAAATCATTAAAAAGGTGCAAAAGCAAGGTTGTTTTTGGTTTAACAGGCACGCCAATTGAAAATGGAGTTTCTGACTTATGGAGTCAAATGGATGTGATTAACCCTAAAATGTTAGGCGGTTATTCCTATTTCAAGCGCACTTATGCAGATGAAATAGAAAAAAAGGAAGACAAGGAGATTGCATTGCAACTTCAAAAGCTAATTGACCCATTTGTACTTAGGAGGACTAAAAAACAAGTGATTCAGGAACTCCCAACTAAAACGGAGCACACATTATATTGCGAAATGATGCCTGAACAGGCAGAACTATATGAAGAGGTTAAGTCGTATTATAGAAATCACTTGATGCATTTAGTCGAAGATGTAGGTTTTGAGGCTGGTAGAATGAAAATTCTTGCTGGTTTAATGAAGTTAAGGCAAATTGCAAATCATCCAAACCTAGCAGGTTATGATGAGGTAAACGAAAGTGGAAAGTTAAGGCAGATCTGCTCAAAACTAACCACAGCAATTGAAGGAGGACATAAAGTGCTTGTATTTAGTCAGTTTTTAGGTCACCTTGGATTAATAAGAGAGTTTTTAGAAAATGAGCGTATTGAATTTTCATACATTGATGGAAGTATGGATGCCAAACAACGCAACCTCCAAGTTGAAAAATTCCAAGAAAATAAGGATATAAAAGTGTTTCTTCTTTCCATAAAAACAGGTGATAAAGGACTCAATTTAACCGCAGCTGATTATGTTATGATAGCAGATCCATGGTGGAATCCAGCCGTTGAACAACAGGCTCAGGATAGGGCATATCGCATTGGGCAAGATAAACCTGTAATGATTTATAGGTTTATTTCTAAAAATACCATTGAAGACAAAATCAAGAATTTGCAGCTACGGAAAAAATCGTATGCTGAACAAATCATTGTTGAAACTGAGAATGTCAAGCAGACGTTTGATATTGAAGGGTTTAAAGAATTATTCGACTAAAAACTGACAAATACTGCAGTTTTTTTCCAACAATAAAATTTGTATTTGTGTAAATTAACTCATTATGAAAAAAGTATTACTTTCAAGTTTGGCGATGGTGTTCGCTTTTTGTCTTACCGCTCAACGCACTGTTGATTTAGCCGTGGATGAAATTATTAAACCAACAATGCTTAATAGTACCTATGTTGGAAACAGTGCAGGTACAACTGTTGAATCTCAATTTGTATTAAAGAACCTTGGAACGGATTCAATTGCTATTGGAGATAGTATATTTATTGGCTGGAGAATACGCGTTGGGAATCAAATAATAAGTTTCCCAAGTGCAAATGCTATTGTTTTGTTTAAAGTAGCAGATAAGGTGCTAAAAATGGGTGATACCATCCATTATACCGCTTCTACGCGTATACCATTCTTTGTAAATAATTCAGGTAGCGTTACTTATACTGCAATCGGTGAGGTTAGAAATGGCTCAACTTTAACAGATCCTAATGTAAGAAGCACAGATCCAAATGTGAATAATAACAATAAAACAGCAACCATTAATTGGTTTAACTTCCAAAATAATGGTGTAGGAGTGACTGATTTAACACCTGCATCAGGAGCTACCTTATTGGGTAATCCAGTTGCAAACAATATTAAGTTTAAACTACCTGTGGTTAATTCTGAGAGTAAGGTGAGTGCAACGCTTGTTGATTTAACTGGTAAGCAAGTTGCTTCTCAATCATTTGATAATAATGCTGTGTTTAGTATGAACGTTGCCGGTATCAATAATGGCATATATATCTTAAACATAGCAAATGGAGACCAAACCTATTCTGTTAAAGTGACTGTGGCGAAGTAGCTGCAGCAGATTAATAATTAAACGGGGAGTTCTGGGAAGAACTCCCCGTTTTTATTTTATAAAACTTGCTATTCAGGCAATTTATCAGCAATTTGCGCATTCACTATGAGTAACAAAGAAGCTTGGGGTTCACGAGTTGGTTTAATCCTTGCGATGGCCGGAAATGCGGTTGGGTTAGGGAACTTCCTTAGATTTCCTGTTCAGGCGGTACAGAATGGTGGGGGAGCATTTATTATACCCTATTTAGTATCATTTCTATTAATGGGAATACCCTTGCTGTGGGTTGAATGGGCTATGGGTAGATTTGGTGGCCGTTACGGTGATCATAGTACTCCGTTCATTTTGGATAACATGACCAAAAAGAAGCTCTGGAAGTATTTCGGAGTTTTTGGGATTTTCACCAATATAGGTGTCATGGCCTATTATACCTATATCGAGTCGTGGACCTTAACCTATACCATCCGCTCATTAAAAGGAGATTTTTTAGGGATGGACTTGGCCTCTGTTGGTCAGGTTTTTGATAAGTATGTCGATATTTCAGGGGGAGTAAATTTCCCGGTGCTTGCTTTGGGTGCATTTGTTATCACCTTAGTAATTAATATTTATATCTTATCCAAAGGACTAAGTGGAGGGATTGAAAAAGTTGCTAAGATCGCAATGCCGATTCTTATCCTATTTGGTGCTTTTCTAGCAATAATGGCCATTACCATGGGCAGCACTGGAAGATGCGTGGATTGTGATAGTCATATTGGATTAAACTTTTTATGGGAACCGGATTACAGCAGCTTGAAAAACCCAATGGTTTGGTTAGCGGCAGCGGGTCAAATCTTCTTTACTTTATCTGTTGGTATGGGAACAATTCAATGTTATAGTTCTTATGTTAAGCAGAAGGATGATATTGCCTTAAACGCAATGAGTGCTGGCTGGATGAATGGTTTTGTTGAAATAGTGTTAGGTGCTTCAGTTGTAATTCCTATTGCAGTAGGGTATTTGGGCCTGGATTGGGTAAAAGAAAATGCAGGATTTGATATGGCATTTAAAACGATGCCATACCTTTTTGATCAATGGGGAAGTGTTTTAGCAATCATTGCTGGAGTGGCTTGGTTTGGTTTACTTTTCTTCGCAGGAATTACTTCTTCCTTAGCCATGGGAACACCTTGGATGGGTTTTGTGCAAGATGAGTTTAATTGGAGCAGGAAAAAGGCTTCATGGACACTTGGAGTGATATTATTTGTATTAGCACTGCCAACAATATTCTTTTATGAGTATGGAGTCTTTGAAGAATATGATTATTGGACCGGGACAGTTTCGCTGGTTGTATTTGCCTTAGCAGAGGTTATCTTATTCGCATGGGTGTTTGGAATGGATAAGGGGTGGAACGAAATAACACATGCTTCGGATATGAATGTCCCTAAAATTTATCGACCTATCATAAAATATGTGACACCGGTTTTCATACTTATTATATTTTTGGCTTCGCTTGTTAAGCCAGAAGGGGGAGATTGGGCTGCGGCATTTGCAGGAAATTGGAAATTAGATAAGGGGAGTATTATTGGTAACATAATGCATATTGGAGTAGATAGCTCATGGACTACAAGCGGAAAGTTGACCAAGACATTTTTTATTGATATGTCTCGCCTGCTACTTCTAGCAACCTTTGCTGCCCTAGCATTAATGGTCGGACATGCAGCTAAACTTAGAAATTTAAGAAAGAAAGAGAATGACAAATAGTGCATTAATATTGATGATTGTGGTTCAGCTTTCAGTGGCTTTTATCACTGGATACTTTTTTTACAAAGTGTTAAGAACCCCACCAAGGCAAGAGCCCGACAGTTATTCTGAAAATGATGATATTCCTAGCTCTGAAAGAGCAGATCCAATTGATTAATGGGTAATTTACTTTTTATATTACTTCAAGTCAGTGAGCAGTTTGAAAAGCCTCCTCAATCTTTTTATGTGTTTTTTATCATATCCACTATTGTGGTTCATGCAATTGTGATTGCAATCGTTTATTATGTTTTTAAAGACTTTTTTAAAAAACAGGATATTAAAGAGAAGGAGGCTTTGCGAAAGTCAGATGATACCAAAAACTAGGTTTTGGCAATTTTCATTGCTGGAACGTTCATAATAAATTGAGTTCCAACATTTTCATCTGATATTATATCAATGGTTCCATCTAGTTTTTCTATAGCATCTTTTACAATATACATGCCTATTCCAGAGCCTTGAGAATGTTTGGATACTTTGTAGAACATCGTATATATTTTTTCTAAATTTTCTTTTTTAATCCCAATTCCATTATCGGAAATTACAATTTTGGCATGTTCTGGTGTTATATATAAATCAATGGTTATGGACTTCTCTGTTTTGTTTTTGTCCCTATAACGAATGCAATTGGTCACCAGGTTGTTAAAAACAATTCCCAGCTTGGTTTTATCTGTTACAAATATTCGATCATTTGTGTGCGTTATTACATTGAATTTTATATCAGAAGCACCATCAAAATATAGAACATTTTCAAAAGACTCTTCAGCTAGCTTAACCAAGTCAAAATCGATTGGGTATACCTCCAATTTAGCGTTTTTGTAGTAGTTAATTAGGTTAAGGATAAATGAATCCAGCTTAATTGTACTTCTTTCGATAAGGTCTAAATACTTTGGAGAGTTTTGGATGTCTTGTTTGCCTAAATTCACTAGGCCAAGAATACTTAGCAATGGAGCTCTTAAATCATGAGAAGCGGAGTAGATGAATTTATCTAATTCTCGATTGGTTTTTTCGAGTTCTTTGTTTTTCTTTTCTAGATTGTCTTGCGCAACATAAAGCTGATGGGCTTCTTTAATAGCATATTCAACAAACTCATTTGTAGCTGGCTTACCAATATATTTGAATACTTTCCCTTCATTTATAGCTGCAATTACCGTTTTGATATCTGCTTGAGCAGTCATTAATATCCGAATAGGTTTGGGGTTTACCGTTAAATATTTAGATAAGAATTCAACTCCTGTTTCATGCGGCATCCGCTGATCAGCTATGATAACTTGAAACCAGTCATCCTCAAGAATCTTTCTTGCAGCTTCTGCAGAAATGGCTGTCTTGATGTAAAAGTCTCTTCTATAATTAGCATAGAAACTTTGAAGATTTTGATCCTCATCGTCAACATACAGCACCCTTATTTTTTCTGCCATTTGGTTATTTTTTTAAATTTTTAGGCAGTTTAAGTTCTATTTTAGTGCCCTTACCCAGTTCACTATTCACTTTTATTTCGCCATTGTGAAGATCATTAATAATACTATAAGTAATGGACATACCGACATAACAGCGGTTATCGATGCGATTAATAAAGGTCAGGTGTATCAATATCTCACTAAGCCTTGGGATGAGAGTAACCTTAGAATCATTATCAAAAATGCGTATGAAATTTTTGATTTAAGAATGCAAAACAGAGAACTTTTAGAGAAATTGAAGAAAGCAAATGAGCAATTGGAGTTTCTTTTACGTCAGAACTTAATATCGTAATACTCCTTCTGGAGAGTGAATCAGCAATTCTTTCTTATCACTTACTTCCACTTTACCGATTACCTTAGCTTCAATCTGAAAAGATTTCGCAATTTCTATCATACTGGCCGCTTGATCTTTTGATGTATAAATTTCTAGGCGATGACCCATATTAAAGACCTTATACATTTCTTGCCACACAGTATCTGTTTCTTCCTTAATAAGATTAAATAATGGAGGTATATCTAATAAATTGTCTTTAATAATCCGGACATCATTTCCAGCAAAGTGCAACACTTTGGTTTGTGCGCCACCACTGCAATGAATGATTGCATTAATATCTTTTCGATGCTTCTTGAGTATTTCCATCATTAATGGAGCATACGTTCGGGTTGGTGAAAGCACAAGTTTACCTGCATCAAGCGGGGAACCTTCTACTGGGTCCGTGAGTAATTTTGAGCCGCAAAAAACGACGCTATCATTCAAATTGTTATCATAACTTTCGGGGTATTTGGATTGATAAATTTTGGAAAAAACATCGTGCCGGGCAGAGGTTAACCCATTACTACCCATGCCTCCATTGTATTCTTCCTCATATGAGGCTTGTCCATAAGAGGCAAAGCCTACTATGACGTCATTTGCCAATATTCTATTCTCTATAACATCCTCACGCTTCATACGAGCCATTAGAGTGCTATCAACGATGGCGGTTTTAACTAAATCACCCACATCTGCTGTTTCGCCACCGGTAAGTTGAATGTCTACTCCGAAATGTCGCATGGTTTCACAAAACGCTTCATTACCATTAATTAATGCGGCTATGACCTCTGCAGGGATTAAATTCTTGTTTCTTCCTATGGTGCTGCTTAGTAAGAAGGGTCCAGTGCAACCAACGCATAATAAGTCGTCTGTGTTCATTACTATGGCATCCTGGGATATGCCTTTCCATACGCTCAAGTCGCCTGTTTCTTTCCAGTATAGATATGCTAAAGAGGATTTTGTGCCTGCACCGTCCGCATGCATAATATTGCAGTAATTGGGGTCATTGCCCAAAACATCGGGTATAATCTTGCAAAATGCATTGGGATATAATCCTTTATCTAAATTCTTGATGGCTGCATGCACATCTTCTTTTTGAGATGACACGCCTCTTAATTCGTATTTATCTTTTGTCATGCGGTCTCGCTTTTAATAAAAAAAGCGCTCCAGTAAAAGGGAACGCTTTTTTTATAGTATTCTAATTAATTATCTGCGTTTTGGAAGCAATTTCAGCATGCCATCTTCCTCTCTAACTTTAGTTAAATCAAACTTACGGAATACAGACTTGCCAAAAGTTGGTGCAGTTTCTTCACCCATAATGTAAAATGGAACTCGTTTAATTAGGTATCCGCCTATATCAAATATATCAATATATATTTTATTCGAGGGTAGTTTGGTGCCATCAGGGGCTTTTATTTTATCACCATCGGAGAAATTCCCTTTGTTAATCACACCACTATTTAACCACTCAGCTGCCAATGTTATCGGGATAACATTTCGGGAAGCTCTTAAATCCCACGCAAATTGAACATCTACTTTTTCGTTAATTTTTACCGGAACTGTTTTCTTTCCATCGGCTTCCGTAATCTTCATCTTGATACTTAATGAATCCAATTTCTTCGCTTTAGCTTCTTGCTTTTGCAATACAGCCATAGCAGAGTCTTTCATTCGTTTTTCTGCTGCTAACATTGCACTATCCGCGATGTAAGCCGAATCATTGCCATTACCATCATTTGTATTTAATGGATCCCCACCGATTACTTTTTTGTTTCTCGGGTCAAAGTTAAAGTTCACAATTTTGATGGTAGTACGTCTATTCTTCTGATGTTCAGCTTCTGAACATGGCACTACTTCTGTACCTTCACATTTACAATGATTCGTTAATTGTGATTCGCCATATCCCTTAGCAAACAGTCTTTCTTTCATAATACCTTTACTAACCAAGTACGCTACGGCACTATCTGCTCTTCGTCTTGAAAGGTCCATGTTATAGGCATAACTAGATCTACAATCCGTATGTGATCCCATTTCAATAACAATTCTTGGAT
This sequence comes from uncultured Bacteroidia bacterium, assembly GCA_943788195.1. GTDB lineage: Bacteria > Bacteroidota > Bacteroidia > NS11-12g > UBA955 > CALSPH01. The sequence goes on along the minus strand of CALSPH010000001.1, from coordinate 277,833 downwards.
ATTCTAATAAAATCTCTTTTGAAAACTTATCCAGTACTTCTGCAGCATCTGGTCGAATGAAGGCTTTATCTAAATCATAGAAAATAGGCAGTTCCCAAACTTCAATCATAGATTTAAGCTGGAAGTCTTCTACAAAATGCGTATCACACTTCAGCTTGAATGTGTTTACTACTGCTATTCTTTTGGAAGGGAAATAGTAATTGGTGTCATTAGACGCCTGTATTGTATAAATTTTATTTTCTTCTAATTCGGCAAAATAACTTCCTTGTGCATCGGTTATAATTTCGATTTTATTCGTGTCATTCCACGTAATAGTTACTAAACTACCAGGCAAAGGTTCTTTGGTCGTAGAATCAATAACTACTCCTTTAACATCAATGATTGGCGGAATTTTATAGAACTCATAAATATCATCACCTCCACGTCCACCATCTCTATTAGATGAGAAGAAACCGTGCAGTTGATTCATATTATCAAAGGTGATTCCGAAATCGTCTCCCCCACTATTCATAGGTATAGATAAATTTTCAGGAGCACTCCATTCTTCACCAGAGCCTTCAGTATTAAACATATCTAAACCTCCAAAGCCTGGATGACCGTTAGAAGAGAAGTATAATTTACCATCATGCTGGTTAAAGTATGGGAACATTTCATTTTTCGAAGTATTTACCGTCTCACCTAAGTTTACAGGCTCACTCCAAGTTCTTCCTCTTCTTACATAATTTACAACCCAAATATCATGACCTCCATATCCACCTTCTCTGTTTGAAGAAAAATAAAGTTTATTGCCATCTGGGGATAAAGTGGGCTGCCCATAACTCGATGCCGAATCAGCTTCGCAAAAAGCTAAAATTTCGGGTTCACCCCATGCTTGTCCAATTCTTCTAGATTTATATATTTTACATGCTGCAGATTTGTTGTCTCCACCATTACATATAGTAAAATACATGGTGCTAAATCTTCGATCAAAACATACTGTACCATCATTGGCTTTAGTATTTGGGGGTGCATCTAAAACAGTAGGCTTGTCCCATTTTTTCTCAGTATTGGCAGAACTACTCTTTCTTCTTCTTCTTGATTTTTGTTCTGACATAGCCCATATTTCTGAGAAACCATTACCTGTCCAAGTATATAAGCGTTCGCGCTTCTTGGGATTTGGATTCCGATCCGAAGTAAAGAACATCGTCTTGTCTCTTTTGTCAGCCGACATTGGTGCGTAATCATTCTCCTTTGAATTCGCTATTTTGAAATTTTCTACATTGTATCGGGTGCAATCATCTTTCCAGCCTAAGGCCAACTCGCAACCTTTCTTTTTAGCTAATGCATCTTTATCTCCTGGGTAAAGCACTAGGTATTTATTGAATACTTTAATAGCGTCCTTGTATTTGCCTTGATTTTGGAGCACAACACCCTTCATATATAAAGCTTGGGCATTGTTTTTATCCCTGTCCAAGGCTTTATCATAACTTCTTAAGGCTTTATCGTAACTTTCAAAATTACGGTACGCTTCTCCGGATTTAAAGGCAATTTCACTTTTAATACCTTTATCGGTTTTTTTATCTTTATAGATACCGTCATACATTTGAGCGGCAAGAGCGAACTGCTTATTCTCATAAGCTTTATCTGCCTGCTCTATAGAGTACCTCTTTCCACAAGAATTCAGCATGAAAATCGCAATGAGTGGAAGAAGTTTTAAGAGGGAGTAATTTTTTGATTGCATATATTACGGTTACGGACCTGTTCTAAATTGTTAAACGCTCAAAAATCGATAAAATTCTATCGATTAACAAATTTTTTTACACGCTATTATTAGTCTAGCAGTAGATATGGATATTTAGTAATTAATTCCTCTTTGATTTGGCGCACTTTGTTTTCGTGCGATTTTATTAAATCTGGATGCTGGGATAATACTTGATGTCTTTTCAGTTGATAATAACTTAAAATTTCTGAGGCTATATTTTGGGTTGACTTATTCATGTAAAAGTCAGTAAAGTATGCCCAGATATGATCTATAGCTTGCTTATTGGGGTGAATTAAATCACTTTCGTAAAATCGATAATCACGTAATTCATCCATCATAATTTCATAAGATGGAAAATAATGAAAACGAAATGTTTCTAAAATTTGTTGGACTCCAAGATGAAGCAAGGATTTACTCATTTGGTTTTCAACAAAGCCGTCTCGCAGATGCCGAACTGGCGAAAGAGTGAAAATTATTTGATTTGCACTATTGATCTGCTTAATGCTGTTACAAATATTGGAAATGGCTTGGTTCACCGCATTAAGACTCAACAATCGCTTAGAAAATTGGGTATTGTCTAATTTGTGGCAATTTGCAACGTCTAGTTCTGTTTCAGAATGATGATAAACCCAAGCAGTTCCTAAAGTAATCACATAAACTTTAGGGGATCCGTGTAATATTGTGGCAGCCTTTTCGAACTTGAGCTGCAAGTTCTTTTTCGTGTCTGCCCTGAATAATGAATGCGTTAAAAGAGAACTAAATTCATTCTGGATCGGAATTATACTTAGCTCAGGTAAGGGGCTTTTAGTAGCGATTAACTCAAGAAGCACCGACAGGCTAATCGGGTTGTAAATTACACCAAATGGGTTGCTTGTGCAGCGGAAGCCGCTTTCAATAAAGCGACTCTCCATGTTTTCTGAAAAACATGACCCCAACAAAACGATATCTTGCTTCTGGGTTAAGTTTAATGTTTGCTTTTGCGTTGTTTTAAATGAGGTAAAGAATTTCATTATTGACTCTGAACAAAGCTAAACAATTACAGCGAATCAGGATATGATTAAAGGGGTATTCTCTATGAATATTACAGATAATGCCTAAACTTGTGGATATAATGAGTAGGTTAAAAAATGATATAAAAACGAAAGAGGATATTATTCTATTGGTGGACAGGTTCTATAGTAAAGTTGCCCTTGACGCTCAAATTGGACATTATTTTAAACATGTAGATTGGGAACTGCACAAACCCAGAATGCATGCATTCTGGGAGTATATTCTTTTGGATAGACCCGCAACAATTCACAGCATCTACGACACCCATCATAAACTGCAGCTTGCACCTAAGGATTTTGAAGTTTGGATTGAATATTTTACAACTACTATAAATGAACTTTTTGAGGGTCCAAAAGCAAATTTAGCAAAACAACGTGCCTTGGTTATCGCTCATACATTTAATAGTAAAATGAATCCGGATGTTGAGTTAAATCTCGACTTTGATGTCTAAAACAATCTGAGCAATTTTATGCCCGATTGAAAGCGAGCTAGTAGCCGCTGGTGATGGGGCATTAAGCACATGAATACATGCGCCTTGCTTTTCAATACAAAAATCATCCAGCAGTTTTCCGTCTTTTTCACAAGCTTGTGCCCTAACACCTGCGCCAGAAGGGATTAGGTCACTTTTATTTAATTCAGGCATTAATTTTTGAAGTGCGCGTGTAAAGGCAGATTTGGAAAAGGAACGATAAATTTCTCCGAATCCTGTTTTCCAGTATTTAGCAGCAACTATTATGAAACCAGGCCAGCTCAATGAATCCCAAAGTTCCTTCAAATTAATATCTGACTTTTTGTACCCCTCTCTTTTCATAGCAAAAACTGCATTGGGTCCAGCTTCAATTAGACCATCCACTCTTCGTGTAAAATGAACGCCTAAAAATGGGAATGCTGGGTCAGGGACAGGGTAAATTAAGTTTTTAACTTTATGTTTTGCTGTGGTCTTTAACTCATAGTATTCACCTCTAAAAGGGATGATTCGAACATTCAAATCAGGTATTTGAAGCTTTGCGATTTTATCTGAGTATAATCCTGCGCAATTCACAAACTTCTGTGCCTTGTAGCTTTTGTTGGAGGTTTGAATGGCCACATCAGACTCGTGGTCGATTAGAGCGGTTACACGTTCATCATAAAATATTTGACCACCGTTTTTTACAATTTCTTCACAAAGAACCTTGCAAACTTCTTTGTAATCAACAATGCCAGTTTGGGGTACATGAATTGCTTTTATTCCAGCAGAGTAGGGTTCATGTTCTTTTATTTCGGCAGCATTTAAATAGGTCAAGCGGTCCAAACCATTTGCTAGGCCTCTTTCATAAAGTTTTTCCAACCTAGGGATTTCCTCCTCGGATGTTGCCACTATGATTTTTCCGCAAAGCTCATACGGGATTTTATGTGTTTCGCAGAAAGCTAGCAGTCTTTTGTACCCATCCATACAGTTTTTGGCTTTTAAGCTGCCGGGTTTATAGTAGATGCCCGAATGAATTACTCCTGAATTGTGGCCTGTTTGATGTTGTGCTGGATTTGATTCTTTTTCGATTATTGCAATGCGAAGTCCAGGTTTCTCAGTTAATAGTGCATAGCCGGTAGCTAAACCAATTATGCCAGCTCCAGCAATTAATACATCAAAATCCTGGCTACTCATTTTATGACTTAGTTAAAAGCTCAGTATCCTTTGGTTCTGGCTTGATTTGTTTGATTTCCTTTTTAAGTCTTCGATTTGCCATATAAAGTCTCCATCTCCCGGGAATCATAACGATTGCGCCAAGAAGAAATCCAACGATAATGCAACTTAAAATTAGCAGGTTCAGTTGTATCTCAACACGACTTGAAAACAAAGTCAAGTTAATCGATTCGTGGTTTTGAAAGTATAAAATAATAACCACAGTCAATAACAAGGCGGCCAATATGAATGGAATAAAGCCGCTTGATTTTTTTTTCTGTGTGTCAGTCATGTGATAGGTTATGGTTTAGCTAACTCTTCTCTTGCTAATTTAATAGCTCCTTGAACAGCTTTTAAATTCTTACTTGCCGCATACTGGTCCATTTGACCGAGTAATTGGTTGTAGTATGGTGCTATTCCATCGGTATAATAACCTTTCTTATTTCCTTTTTGAGATTTATAGTACTTACCATGTCTCAAGCAAAAATCAGCAACCTCTGTCAAGATTTTACTTCCTTTCTCAATCTCACCTAGGTCGATATATGTAATACCGTATGACATTTTGGTTCTCGGGTCATTAAAAGGCAATATAGATTCAGGGCATTTCCAATAATGATTTATTCAAGAGGTTCAATGCTTTTTCTTTGTATTCCGCCATTTTAGGATCTTTCACTCCTGTTGTGTCTTGTTCTGCTAATTGATATTTGTAAGCATATACACCTGCTAGTTCCCTTAGTGTTTGGCGCAATGAATGCGGCACATAGGAGGCTTTTTCATCCACAAAGAAGTTCTTTTTTTCTTTTAATCCTGACCATCTAAACTTATTCATGATATTGGTATACATTAGGTCATCCGCTAAATTACGCTGACTTGGGCCTTCATTTTTCAAAGGCACTAAACGATAAGTGAGTCCTTCCAATTGCATGTAATCCGTTAAACCAATCGTACGTTCAGCACCAGAGATTGCAGTAAAATATATTGGTCGTTTCCAGCCATTTTCAGCATTCTGAGCAATTAAATCAAGCAAGGCCAAATCTCCTTTGTGCATTTGCCCGTTTTCTCTACCTCTAGGATACGTAAATGTGATTTGATCCAATATACGGCCTGTATCTTTCATTTGAACCACGTTGTTATCAATAATGCTTTGCTTATCGATAGGAATAACAAACTTACCTGTTGGTAAAGGGTTTCTAGGTCCAAAACGAGTTTGCACTTTTTTAGGATTGTTGTCATCCAATACAAAATCAATCACTTTAGATAATGAATAGTATTTATTTGGGTCGATTGATGGGATTTGTTGATAGGGCAAGAAATCATATTCACCACTTCTCAGCTGCTTCATTGTAATCTGCATATCAAAAGAATCGGAATCATAGACCTTGCGTTTTAATGATCCTGCATACCAATCTGTTGGGAAAAGTGCTAAGTTGATAATCCGTATATCCTGTCGAATACCTTCGACATTTTGAGCATACCACAACGGATACGTATCATTGTCACCGTTACAAAATAATATGGCATTCGGTGCACAAGACTCTAAATAGTTCTTTGCATAGTCTATCCCTAAATAACGCCCAGAACGATCATGATCATCCCAGTTTTGCTGTGCCATTAAGATTGGAGCGCCTAATAGTACAATACCTAATGACACCATGCCAGCTTTGCTAGCATCCAATCTTCGTTCTAGCCAAGATGCCAATCCTAGCACTCCTAAGCCAATCCAAATACAGAATGTTTGGAATGAACCCACATGAGAATAATCTCTTTCTCTTGGTTCGAATGGGGGTTGATTCAGGAATATAATAATTGCTAAACCCGTAAAGAAGAACAAGGTTAATACAGACAAGAAATCGCCTTTGCTTTGTTTGAGTTGATAAAAGAGTCCAAGAAGACCAAAAATCAATGGGAGCATAAAATACCGATTTCTTGATTTGTGTTCTTTCATTTCTTTCGGTAAATGCTTTTCATTTCCCACTAAGAAATTGTCGACAATAGGAATACCCGTCATCCAGTTACCATCTGCCCATGTTTTATTAATATCAGACTGATTGTCGTTTTGTCTACCAGAGAAATTCCACATGAAATATCTCAGATACATATGCCCTATTTGATATCTCATTAGAAAAGTAAGGTTATTGCCCATGGTAGGCTTTTTTTGCTTTAATCTTTTCAGGTTTTGATCCGTTTCCTGATATTGCTTGTATAAGTCTTGATTTTGCGGAGCTTGACTAAGCTTCTGTTGTAAATCTCTTAAAACACTTTCTTGGTATTGGATTTTGTTTTGCACGGATTGCATGCCACCCCAGAAACGGTAACCAACATCACCATTTTGCTTGTTTGCATCTCCCATTCGAGGGAAAGGGGTCATGTCCGCATCGTCATAAACATAATCAATTTTGTCTCTAACTTTAACGTATTCTTCAAGGTCTTCATCAGCGATATATTCTGACTTGACGATATCTAAATCTCTAGGGGGTGAGTTAAACCAAGGTCCATAAGCCAAAGGTCGGTCGCCATATTGCTCACGATTGATATAACTTAATAGGCTATATAGATCTTCTGGATTATTCATGTCAATGGCAGGGTCTGCTGCTGAACGAATAACAACCATTGTATAACTGCCATAACCAAGGATCATAAAACTGAGCGCTATAAAAACTAAATTCAGGATGTATTTACTGTTCTTAACAGTGTAGTAAATTCCAAAACTCAATCCACTTACCAATAAAATAAAGAGCAAAATTGCTCCACTGTAGAATGGCATACTCGCATTGTTAACCAAGATATAATCCAATTCAGCCGCCAACCAAGGAAGGCCAGGGATTAATATTTTTTGTATTGCCAAAAGGGTGGCTGCACCAACTCCCAAAGCAATCAATAGACCAACTCTGCTGTAATCAAACTTCTTAAAGTAATAGATAATGGCAATGGTTGGTATAACCAATAAATTAAGTAAGTGAGTGCCAATCGCGATTCCTATGATATAAGCAATAAATATCAACCACTTATCTGCATAAGGGTCATTATTTGCCTTAGACTCCCATTTAAGTAAAGCCCAAAACGTGAGCGCAGTAAAAAAGGATGACAACGCATACACTTCTGATTCAACGGCTGAAAACCAAAATGTATCTGAAAAGGTTAGCGTTAAAGCCGCTGCAGCACCACTACCAAATATTAGAATTTTATTGGTCAAGGTATCCAAATCAGTCTCCTTCAGAGCAATTCTTATCTTTTTAGCGAAATATGTGGTTATCCAAAATGTAAACATTACCGTTAAAGCACTGGCAAATGCGGACATCATATTTACTGCCCAGGCTACCTTCTCAGGGTCTCCGAGAGCAAAGTTAGAAAAGAAGTTTCCCAGTAAAAGGAAAAATGGCGCTCCCGGGGGATGCACTACTTGTAATTTATACGCAGCTGAAATAAACTCACCACAATCCCACAAACTTACAGAGGGCTCCAGTGTGAGCAAATACACCACAAATGAAATGGCGAACATTACCCATCCAACAATATTATTTGATTTATTATAGCTATTCATAAAACGCTCTTTCTAACTTAATTTAATGGGCGAAAATAGCTATCATTTTCCTTGAAAACAATATGCGCAAAATATAATTGCGGATTTCTTAGATAAACCCTATATTTGCAGCAGACTAAACGAATTAAATGTGAGGGAGCCAAAAGCTCCCTTTTTTAATGCAAATGACTAGGCAAGCAGATTTAAAGAACCAATTACTCTCCTTTTTTGAAGAGGCTTGTAGCGATAATGAGAATGTTTTTTTGATCGATTTTATAAAAAATCCTAAAAACAACTCGTATCAATTCTTGATAGATGGAGATGAGCCGGTTAAGTTATCGGATATTGCAGGTATTAGTAAAGGTATTTCCAATCGAGTGGATGAAGAATTGGAAGAAGATTTAGCATTTACCTTTCAAGTGAGTACTCCTGGTGCAGATAAGCCGTTGGTGAATCAGCGCCAATATAAAAAACACATCGGAAGAACAATTCGTGTCGAAAATATGGATGGGGAAGAGTTTGAGGGCGAACTGCTCAGGGTAAGCGTAGAAGAAATTCAAATTGAAATACCAGCCAATAAGAAAAAGAAAATTGAGGCAGAAAAGAAAACAGTGCCTTTTAACATAATTAAGGAATCAACAATTAAATTAGCATTTTAATAATGGCAGCAAAAACACAACAACCAGAAATCGGATTAGTAGACTCATTTGCAGAGTTTAAAGAATTTAAGAATATTGACCGTGCGACCATGATGCACGTGTTGGAAGATGTTTTTAAAAGCATGTTACGTAAGAAGTTTGAAAGCGAAGACAATTTTGATATTATCATCAATACAGAAAGTGGAGATTTAGAAATTTATCACAACAGATTGATTGTTGATAATGGAGAAGTCGAAAATGAAAATACACAAATCTCTATTACAGATGCTTTAAAACTTGAGGATGATTATGAATTGGGAGAAGAAGCCATCCAGCCTGTTTATTTAGCAGATTTTGGAAGACGTAATATATTGGCGGCTCGTCAAATGTTAATTACTAAGATTCTTGAATTGGAAAAAGATGAAATTTTTAACTTGTATAAAGATAAAGTAGGTGAAATTATTTCTGGCGAAGTTTATCAAATCTGGAAAAGAGAATTATTGGTCTTGGATGATGAAGGGACCGAATTAATACTTCCAAAAACAGATATGATTCCTTCTGACTTTTATAAAAAAGGAGAAAATCTACGTGCAATTGTAAAAACGGTTGAAATGCATAATGGCAACCCTAAAATTATACTTTCCAGAACTTCACCTATCTTTTTGGAGCGTTTATTTGAATTGGAAGTTCCTGAAATAGTAGATGGTTTGATTACCATAAAGAAAATTGTTAGGGAGCCGGGTGAACGCGCAAAAATTGCAGTGGAAAGTTATGATGATCGTATTGACCCTGTAGGTGCTTGTGTTGGCATGAAAGGATCTAGGATTCACGGTATTGTTCGTGAGCTGAGAAATGAAAACATTGATGTAATTAATTTCACAACCAATGAGTCATTGTTTATTCAGCGTTCTATTAATCCAGCAAAAGTAAATAACATCAAAATTGATGATGAAAAAATGCGTGCAGAGGTTTATCTAAATGCAGATCAAGTTTCTCTTGCCATTGGCAAAGGAGGTCATAATATTAAGTTAGCCGGTCGTTTAACAGGATATGAAATCGATGTTTACAGAGATAATGTATCGGATGATACAGCGGATGTTGAATTGGATGAATTCTTAGATGAAATTGATGGTTGGATAATAGATGAATTGAAAAGCATTGGTCTAGACACAGCGAAATCGGTACTTAATTTACCAAACGAGGATTTAATTAAACGAACGGAATTGGAAGAAGAGACCGTTTTGGAATTGAAGAAAATTCTGAAGGCTGAATTCGAATAAGCAACGAAAATACTTAAGATAGAAAAAGGGATTATGCAGGGACGGTATAATCCCTTTTTTGTGTAGTAAGATTGCTGATAATGCTGAGTTTAGTAAATTATTCCCAATATTTTATTTTACTTCCAATTCGACTATCTTTGCGCGTTCTTGTAGAGATACGAGCAATTATATGGCAGTTAACAAAACATACAGAATTAATAAAGTAGCAGTTGAATTGAATGTGGGCTATGAAACTCTTATAGCACATCTAAATGATAACGGCTTTGCGTTGGAAGTAAAACCAACGGCTAAGATAGACCAAGATATGTATGGTTTGTTGCTATCTGAATTCCAATCAGAAAAGGCTGCTAAAGAAGAGTCAAGAGCCATAAATACAACGGTTAAAGTTAAAGAAGAGAAGATTTCTTTAGAGGTGAAGAAAGATGGCTTTAAGGAAACGAAGAAGAAAGAAGAAAAAGAAATTCTTATCAAGAATGTTGGCGTCAGTAATAATGTATCCAATGTTCCAGAAGAAACCATAGAAGCAAAAGCTGAGAATTTAAAAGGCACCACGGTTTTAGGTAAAATAGACCTAGATACAGGAAAAACGGTTAATAAGAAAGTTGAACCAGAAGTTAAGGCCAAGGTAAAACCAAAAGTTGAAGAAAAACCAAAAGTTGAACCAGAAGTAAAGGTTGAGGAAAAGGTTGAGCCTAAGGAGAAAGAAGTAGAAGCTAAGGTTGAAGAACCAAAAGAAGAAGTAAAAGCTCCTGCTGATGAAGTAAAGAAAGAAGTACCGGTTGAGACTCCGAAGGATGATGGAGTGATTAAGCTGAAACGCGAAAAATTAGGCGGCTTAACCATTAAAGGTAAAATTGAATTACCAAAAGAACCTGAAAAGAAAAAAAGGTTGGTTGCGTCAACAGATACCATCGACCTTAAGAACAAAAAGAAAAGAAAACGGAAAGAGACCCCTACAGGAAAACTAGGAGGGAAAGTAAATAAAAGAGAAAAAACGGAAATTTCTGAAAAAGAGATTCAAGATAAGATCCGTAGAACATTATCAAAAATTGAAGGGAACAAAAATAAGTCCCTAAAGAGTAAGTTCAGAAAGAAAAGAAGGGATGACCATGAGTCTATTCGTTTAGAACAGGAAGAACGCGATGAGCAAGAGAAAAATGTATTACAAGTAACTGAGTTCCTTTCGGCAAACGAATTAGCGAGCTTAATGGATAAACAAGTTACGGATGTAATCACAGCATGTTTTTCATTGGGAATGATGGTTAGTATTAACCAGCGATTGGATGCGGAAACGATTGCAATTGTAGCAGATGAATTTGGCTACGATGTGACGTTTGTGGATGCCGATGCCCAAATTGATACAGAGGAAGAGGTAATTGATACGGAGGAAGATTTATTGCCAAGAGCTCCAATTGTAACCATAATGGGTCACGTTGATCACGGAAAAACATCACTATTGGATTATGTGCGAAATGAGAATGTAATCGCTGGTGAAGCCGGAGGAATTACGCAGCATATTGGTGCATATGAAGTTACCCTAAAGGACGGCCAAAAGATTACGTTTATTGATACACCGGGTCACGAAGCGTTTACAGCTATGCGTGCAAGGGGTGCTCAAGTAACGGATTTAGTAATTATTGTAATTGCGGCTGATGATAGTGTTATGCCTCAAACCAAAGAAGCCATCAGTCATGCACAAGCAGCTGGTGTGCCGATGATTTTTGCTTTTAATAAAATGGATAAGCCAGGAGCAAATGCGGATAGAATTCGTGAGGAGCTTTCGGGAATGAATATCTTAGTTGAAGAATGGGGTGGTAAATTTCAAGCCCAAGAAATTTCAGCTAAAAAAGGAGAAAATATTGATAAATTATTAGAGAAGGTACTTCTTGAAGCAGAACTTTTAGAGTTAAAAGCCAACCCGAAACGACTTGCCGGTGGTACAGTGGTTGAGGCAAGAATGGATAAAGGTCGTGGTATCGTAACCACTGTTTTAGTGCAATATGGAACTTTGAAAATTGGGGATCATGTAGTAGCCGGGCAGTATTATGGTAAAGTGAAAGCCCTTTTTAACGAAAGAAATCAAAAGGTAAATGAACCAGGGCCTTCAAGTCCTGTGGCTTTACTTGGATTTAGCGGAGCGCCAACGGCAGGAGATAAATTCAAAGTATTTGAAGATGAATCTGAGGCAAAAGATTTAGCTAACAAACGCATGCAGCTTATTAGAGAGCAAGGCATTCGTACCACTAAACACATTACCTTGGACGAGATTGGTAGACGTTTGGCAGTTGGTAACTTTAAAGAACTTAAATTAATTGTTAAAGGTGACGTGGATGGTTCTGTTGAAGCATTGGCTGATGCATTATTGAAGTTGACTACTGAACAGGTAGCGGTATCAGTTATACATAAAGGTGTAGGTCAGATTTCAGAATCTGATGTTATGTTGGCATCAGCATCTGATGCCATTATTATTGGGTTCCAGGTTAGGCCATCTGCAAAAGCGAAAGGCTTAGCTGATGAGGAATCCATTGATATTCGTCATTACTCAGTTATCTATAAAGCAATCGATGAGATTAAGTCTGCGATTGAGGGTATGCTTGAACCAGACATTGTGGAACATATAATAGGAAATGTAAATGTTCGTGAAGTATTTAATATTACTAAAGTAGGGCAGGTTGCCGGTTGTATGGTTACAGACGGAAAGGTTAAACGTGATTCTAAAATCCGTGTAATTAGAGACGGGGTAGTATTACATGACGGTGCATTGAGTTCCTTGAAAAGGTTCAAGGATGAGGTGAAAGATGTCGCGAAAGGATTTGAATGTGGTATTAAGCTCAGAAGCTTTTCAGATATCCAGGTTGGGGATGATCTTGAAATCTACGAGGAAGAGCAAATCAAGCGTAAGCTTAAATAATTTCATTTAGATTCCTATAATAGATAAGTCACTGGATTTTTGATGAGTGGTGGAAATAACTCCTTCAACAATATCTTTAATCGTTTCACTGAGCAATAGAGCGGATAGTTTCTTTGCATCTGGTCTTGAATGAACCAACGAGATTTCTCGCACTGGAATCGGTTTAACAAAAGGTTTGCAACGTTTTTTCTCACGCTTTGATAAGGTATTATAATATAGCTCAGGAACCAAGGTGTACCCTCCAAACTGATCACTTAGTCTAAGTAAAGTGTCAAAGGAACTGCCCTCAAATTGAAGCTGACTTTCTTTTAATTGTTTAGATTGAATGTTACAAATGGTAATACTTTGATTACGAAAACAATTGCCTTCTTCGAGCAGCCAAACTTTGCTGCTTTTAACGTCTTTGCCTGAAACGTACTTTTTGCTTTTATCTTTAATGCCATAGAGCATCATCGGTTCATAGTATAATATTGTTTCTTCAAGCTCAACATGTTCTAATGGAGTTGCTAAAATGCCCAAATCAATTTTGCCAATCTTTAGTTGCTCCACAATATCTTCTGTCTTAATCTCAGAAATCACCAATTCCAACTCGGGATTTTCTTTGAGTATTGTAGGGAGAATCAGTGGTAACAGGGTGCTGGCAATTGTGGGAATGATTCCCAACCGCAGTATTCCCTTAATTTCAGTGGTTGAAGCGTGCTGTAGAGATAATAAATTATTCTTTTCGTGAATAATCTTATTGGCAAGAAGCAAAACTTCTGTTCCCTTCTCCGTAACTAAAATGGGTTGACTTGATCGATCAAAAAGCTGAATTTTTAATTCTTCCTCAAGCTTTTTTATCATAGCTGATAGTGTAGCTTGTGTGATATTACAACTTTCGGCAGCCTTACCAAAGTGTTGATATTGCTGGACTGCAAGTGCGTATTCTAATTGTTGAAAATTCATTATAGATTCTGTCTATCAAAACTATAGTTTTTTTCGTTTTTATCAATGATAACTTCTGCATAACTTTGTACAGAATTAATAAAAATATAAAACTATGTCATTTACAGGAAGAAAATTTCCAAACTTAGCAGTTACAGCAATCGATCAATTGGGTGAAACAACTCAATTGAATGTATTTGAAGAAGCAACCAAAAATAATAAGAAGGTATTATTGTTTTGGTACCCTAAAGACTTCACCTTCGTTTGTCCAACAGAATTGCATGCTTTTCAAGCAGCCTTGCCAGAATTTGAAAAAAGAAATACCATTGTAATTGGCGCATCTTGCGATACTGCAGAAGTTCATTTTGCTTGGCTAAATACTCCAAAAGACAACGGTGGTATTGAAGGCGTAACATACAAATTATTAGCAGATAGCAATCGTAATTTGTCTGCAATTTTGGATATTTTGGATATCTCAGATGTGCATTATAATGAAGAGCTGGATGCTGATATTCTTGTTGGAGATTCAGTTTCATATAGAGCGACATATTTGATTGATGAAACTGGAACTATTTTCCATGAAGGAGTTAACCATATGCCACTTGGTAGAAATGTAAACGAATTTATTAGATTAATTGATGCTTGGTCACATGTTCAAAACCACGGTGAGGTTTGTCCAGCAAATTGGGAAGAAGGCAAGGATGCAATGAATGCCGACAGAGATGGCGTGGCATCATACTTAAGCAGTCATTAATTAGATTATCAACTATGTTACAAGAATTAGCAGAAGATAACTTAGCGCAAATCGTGCAGGAAAATGAATTGGTTTTTGTTCAGTATTCTGCAGGATGGTGTGGCAATTGCCGGTTGATGAAACCAAAGTTTAAAAAACACGCAGGAGAGATGGAATCAGCCGAATTTGTATTGGCAGATGCTGAAAAGTTTCCAGAATCCAGAAAGTTGGCCAAAGTAGATAACCTGCCTACGTTTGCAGCATTTAGGAACGGAGTATTAGTGGCTCAAACGCAGACCAATAAAGCAGAAAATTTAAAAACATTTATAGATGAGGCTGCCAGTAATTAAACATATCAATCAGTTCATTGAAGAGCATGATGAGGATTATGTTCAGGAAGCAGTTGCATTTTTAGAAAATCTTTCTGAAAGCAATTCGGTTAAAGATGAAGAGCTGGATGTGATCGGTGAGTTATTGTCCAATATGTTTGGTGCTTTGGAAGTCCAAAACCTGATGAGAGAAGGAAAGAGTGAAAAGGAAGCATTAAATGAATTTATGCAACGTGTAATGGGTTCTATTGACACCTAATTATAAACCATAACAGTGTAAAAAGCCGAGGTATCGCCTCGGCTTTTTTTATAATTCATCCTCAGATAGAACCACTAAATAATCATCTTTAGTTAGCACTATGGATTCATCTTTAGGCAGGTTTAGTCGTACACCAAAATTTGAATTGGGGTTCTTCATTTTATCGTTTTTACGAATACCCAAACAAATTTCTTCTCTTTGATTCGCGGCATACATGGCATCCATAAATTTAAGTTCTATTGGAAATTGTTCAAAATATAGATGAGCAGGTTTTACATAAATCTCACTCCCGTCTTCTGAAAATAAATCATCGTACAGAAGTTTTATCCTAGGTTCCTCACTCAATTGAGCCAAGATACTCGTGATAAGGCGATTGCTAATAATGAAATCATCTACATCGGTTTGATGAATGAGTTCTTGGTTTTCAGAATTAAGCACCTGAGTAAGTATTTTTGGAGAGAAGTTTTCTTTCATCATACTTCGTAACAACAACAGAATGATTAAGGTGTCTGAATCAACTTTATCGGCATCATGATCTTCCGTATCTTGTGAGAGAATAATTAGGTGATCATATTTCTCAGGTTCAAGTGCTGTAAGTTGTTCAGCGTCCATAGGATTATTATCTAATAAAGATAAACTAAGTTCGGGTGATGATTTTTGAAGCGATTCAACTTTCGTTTTTAAATTTACACTTGGTTTATGGTATACTATATCAAAATGTGATCCTGGAAGTAGGTAGTCTGAGGCCTCTGAAATTAGTATTTCAGCAACATCATGCCACCCGAGGATGAGTGTTGATATGATTTTTTGCTCTAATTTGAGATTGGACTTTGGAAATGATACGGATTGATAAAGGGGCTTAGGGTTGTATTTTATACTGGAGTCATCTTCAGCTAGAATAATGATTTCATCGCTTGGTTGTAGTGTTAAATCTTCAGTTGGTCTAAGTATAAGTTCCCCGTTTTCTCGATAAACTCCCAAGGGAATACCATCTTCAAAATGATAAGCCAATTCAAAGAAGTTCATATCACTCCAATTTGCATTATAGAAGTATATTTCACAACCATCAAAGGAAAGAATCTCATTGTAAACCAACTGCAAACCACTGGTAAGCGAGGTTTGTGTCATTAGCTTACCCATGATATTCCAACTATCCAAAGCAATAATATTTTTGTCGTTAAAAAACTCAATTATTTTTCGTTTTTGAGGTGTAAATATTTCACTAATGATTGGAATTGAATTCTCATCATTTTGACAAGACTTTATTGCTATAATAGATTTTATGGCTTGTATATCAGAAGCAATTTTTTCTTCAAAAGAGGCGTTTTCTGAGCATTTGGCAAGCAAAATGACGGATTTGGCACTAGTGATATTGATTCTACGTAATTCATTTATATTGGAAGGGTTACCACTGGTGGTAATCACAACGGTGGTTTTAGTATTAGGCAGACGTTTGGTCAACAGGTCATCGATATGTTCTTTTTCGCGATCTGCTAAAACCACTATACAAGCACGTTTTTCACTTTCGTTAGCAATAATGAGCTCACGGATAATATCTATTACACGTTCATTCCAACCCAAAATAACCGTATGCTCTTCTTCGAAAACTTTGCCCCTGCCTTTGCGGAATGTGTGCAGTTGTGAATTTAGCCATGACGTGATAAATGCAATCAGCATGGAAAGTAAGATTACTCCGGTAAAACCCGCAAGAATGGCGGTAATTTTTAACCACACTGGGGATGCATTATCCTGATTCATGTTGCCAGGGGCAGTCATTTCTAGGAAAGTCACCCAAATATGATCCCAAAAGCTTTGGAGATAATCAAGCTCAGGAAAAAAAGCCAGCAAAAGGTAGCGTAGGCCAATGATAAGTAGAAACCCAAAAATAAAAACTACAATGAGGCTTTTGAAGATGCTTGAGCCACCTTTATTGATAAAACGTTCAAATTGATAACGGGACTTTTGCCTAAATGTGGGTTTCATTTTTTGGTTTGACCAAAAGTAAGAAATAAAATGATAACCTGTTATGTGACGTTTTACATCCGTCTCATTCTAAAAGCCGTTGAACTAAAATGAATACCAATTATGTGAAATGAATAGACGCACTGAGATTGAGTTCAGGGTCTATCTCATTTCTTCTTCTCAAAACCTAGGCTAACACTGTTAATACAATATCTTAAACCTGTGGGCTCAGGACCGTCATTAAAAACATGACCAAGATGCCCTCCACAATTTGCGCATTGTACTTCAGTTCTAGACATTCCAAATGAGGTATCCAGCACTTCTTTTATTTTGCTTTTGTCAATTCCTTGATAGAAACTGGGCCAGCCGCAATGTGCATCAAATTTGGTGTTGCTGGTAAACAACTCGTTACCGCAACCTTTGCAAACGTATACACCACTGTCCCAATGCTTATCATATTGACCGGTACCCGCCCGTTCAGTTCCTTTCTCACGCAAAATTCGGTATTCTTCAGGGCTAAGTTTTGCTTTCCAACCTGCTTCGGTGGTTGGAACGGAATCGTTTAATTCTTCTTTCGTATTATCCATTTTGTGTGTAATTTCTTCGTTATGGGTTGGTTTGGAATTTGTACAACCAATTGCAAATAGTATTATTGTGCCAATTAATAAAGCTTTCATATTCAAACTAACGTGCAAACGGATTGTTTGGTTTTAAAGTAGCATCAAAATTAAGTCAAGAAAACAAATATGTTGAATAAAGTTGATATACCTATTCTTAAGAAAGGATATTTTAAGAGCAGTTTCTTAAAGGACTTTATTTCATCCATAGTTGTGTTTTTGGTTGCCATACCGCTATGCATGGGTATTGCAGTTGCATCAGGGACCAGCGCCTTTAACGGATTGCTTTCAGGTATTATTGGAGGCATAATTGTAGGACTCTTTTCAAATTCCCATATCAGTGTCAGTGGCCCAGCAGCCGGTTTGTTTGTGATTGTATCGGCTGGTATTGAAACCCTTAATCATAACTATGAACTTTTCATATTGGCTGTCCTCATTTCAGGTTTGCTCCAGATTGTTTTTGCAGTGTTCAAGGCGGGTAAATTTGCCACTTGGGTGCCCATAGAAGTAATTAAAGGGTTAATGGTTGCAATAGGTATAATTCTTTTGCTGAAACAAATTCCGCATGCGTTGGGGTTCAATGCGGATTTTGAAGGAGATGAAGAATTCTTTCAAAAAGACGGAAGAAATACCTTTACTGAAATTGCATACAGCTTAAAGTACATTAATTATAAAGCAGTTATTATAACAATCGTTGGGATAATCAGTATATGGATTTGGACACGTGTTTCTAAATTGAACAAAGTACTTCAATTAATTCCAGCAATGCTTATTGGTTTATTGGTTGCGATTATAGCGAATAAGCTTATCATATTCAACGATTTTCATCCATTGTATCCAGATGTGGTATTAGTTGATTTGCCTATATTTTCAAGTTTCCAAGATGTTCGAAATAGCCTAAATCATCCAAACATGGCGGGAATTGGGAATGGATTGGTTTGGATAATAGGATTGCAAATTGCTTTGGTGGGTAGTGTAGAGTCATTGCTCAGTTTGGAGGCTGCTGATGATATTGATCCATATAAGCGCGTCAGTGGCCCCAATCGTGAGTTATTAGCACAGGGCATTGGAAACTTTGCTGCTGGCCTGGTAGGTGCCTTACCGTTGACTTCAGTTGTGGTTCGATCTTCAGTTAATGCCAGTGCTGGGGCTAAAACAAAAATGTCCGCGATTTATCATGGCGTCTTAATTTTGATAGCTGTTTTATTTGTCCCATTTATACTAAACACCATACCGATGTCTGGCTTAGCAGCTGTATTAATGGTAGCGGGATATCGCCTCGCTAAACCTCAAGTGTTCATCAAATTTTTCAAGAAGGGGAAAAGGAATTTAGCTGTGTTTTTGACTACCGTAATAACCATCATTTTTACAGATGTGCTAATCGGTGTAATTGCAGGCTTAGTGGTATTTGTATTGCTTAAATACGTTTTTAAGATATGGAAACACTAGGGTGCTTTAGAAGTGCTAAACTCACTATCAAGCGTTCCAGATAGAATGCGCAATAATTGATCAGCAGTTTTAGCCTTAGTTTTAAGCGTGATTTTTTGATTTGCGAGTGATTGATCGTAATTTACATCAACCCCAAATTTGTTTTCAATTTCTTTCACTATATCTGCTACTCTACTGTTAACAAAAACAAATTGATCAATGGTGTAGTGCAATAGACCATTAGTTGAGCCAATTTTCATTTGACCATCTTTATCCATTTCTAGATGCATTCCTTTGGTTAAAACTTCAGCGCCTTGATCATTTTTAACTTCTACACGTCCTTCATAAACGTCAACCGCAAATCGTTGCGTTTCGTCTTCTGCATGTACAGTGAATGAAGTACCCAAGACACGTACAGTACCTCGTTTAGTATGGATGATAAAAGGTTTTTCTGGATTCTTAGCAACATCAAAAAAGGCAACACCCTCTAAATGCATTGATCGGGTTTCATTATTGAATTGTTTATCAAGAATGAGCTCACTGCCGCCTTGCATTTGAACTTCACTTTGATCGTCAAGTAAAATGGTTTTATGTTCTCCTTTGAGCGTAGCGAAAGAAGCTTCTTTGTTAGGAAGCAGATTAAATAATGCTACACCAATGATAAGCAATACCGAAGCTGCCGCAACCCAAATGTAATTTCTGTTACTTCTTTTGGGTGCTTTTATAGCAGCAGATAGTTTTTCAAAACTTTTGGCACTATCGAAAGTAGACGTGTATTCCGAAGATATATCCCAAATCTGGGCAAAGAGATCTTGTTCTTCTACCGGCAGCGGAAGTTCTTGCTTTTGCCCTAAGGCTTTCGCCATCTCTATATAGTCTACTTTAGGCATGTTTTAGGGCCATTTGAAATGGACTTACCTGAGCTTGAAATTGAATTGCTGCAAAAAATTCATGGTGACGCGGGTCGCGCTTTAACCATTCTTTTAAAAACTTTTCTTCCTCTTTGGTGCATAAACCAGCGAGGTGTTTAGTTATAATATTCGATTTGAGTTGGTCTTTCATAATCTTACCTTTCATAACCTAATACAATCGAAACGGGCTTTACCCCCAAAAAATAATTAAAATATTTTTAGTTTAGGCAATGTATTTACTCTTAGACTAATGTTTAAGCCAATAAGGATGAAATATTTTTTTAGTGAAAACATAAAAATCATTACAAAGTTTCTTTTTTGAACGATTGCTCATATTCTACTTAAGGTGAAAGCGACATGCATCAATTTTCAAGTGGTTAAGCCTTTGTCATTTGTGTGATGAATTCAGCAACATACCCAATGCCCTTGCATAGCACTAACCCTTTCGGTGAGTTGTACGTTTTCCATTTTAGGTAATCATATCAAGTTAATCAATTGATAAGAAGTCATTGGGTGTAAGGTGTTGGTCTAAATAAGTTTGAACCACCTCAATCAGCTTCTTCCCCATGTCAATATCATAACTTTGGGGTGTTGTCTTGGTCTCTTTTTTATTAGCATAATAAGCACCAGATTGAAGTTTTATGGGGTCGGTCTCGATGAGATAGCTGAGTGTTTGAGATCCTTTTTCCGGAGACTTTCCCATTATGTTAAAGATTACTTTAGAAAACCAACGGGCATTTCTACCCAATTCAGTTCTTACGATGCCGGGGTGTTGGGCATAAATATTGATGTGATGTTTTCTTAAGGATTCTGCAAGCGTTCTGCAAATAAGAATGACGCCTAGTTTAGACTGACGATAGCTGCCTAAACTGCCGATAATTGTCCTTGAATTCCAGATTATCAAAGTTGATATCACCTTGATGCAAGGCGGAGCTAGTAAAGATGATTTTAGCTCCCTTTGATTTTTTTAATTGATCATACAATAAATTGCAAATAAGTATGGGCGCCAATAAGTTTACTTGGAAGGTTTCTTCAATCCCATCTTTAGATTGTAAGGGGTCAAAATTCATTATCCCAGCGTTATTCACAACCATATCTATTATAGGATATTTAGAGGTTACTTCTTTACACGCTTTTACAATGGATTGGAATGAACTTAGGTTACCTTCAATCAGTTCAATTTTCCCTTGACCAGCAGGAAAGTTCAATTTATACTCTTCAGTCAACTTTAAACCTTTATCCTTATTTCTAGCTAGTACAATCACAGTGGCTCCGTCTGCTGCCGATTTTAACGCACTAATTTTACCTAAACCAGAGGTTGCCCCAGTCATAAAAATGATTTTGTTTGTTATATATTTTCCCATACTTAATTCTGGATTAGAATATAAGCATTTAAAGATGTTGCAACAATGAGCCAAAGAAAATAGGGCATTAAAAGAAGGCTTTTTGCTTTAAGTTCTGGATAATAATAGACCAATAAAAGACCTACTAGAATAGTTAGCGCTGTAATTACAAATAGACCAAGCAGTGGATTATGGAAATGAAAGAATACAGGATTCCAGAGCACATTTAACAGCCATTGGATGGTGAACAGGCCAATGAGCAGTTTTTTGTTTTGCACGTTGGGCCAAAGCTGTGCCATATAAATAGCAAAACAAATCATAATAGTGGTCCACGCAGCACCAAATACCCAACCAGGTGGAGTCCATGGAGCTTTCATTAGATTACTGTACCAATCTGATGCTACCCCTTTGCCCGTAAAGAGACCACCAAGACCCAAGGCGGCAAAGTTAATGAGTAAAAAAAGTGTAATTCTACCAATCATATTAAACTGTATTTCTGTTTTTATACTCAACCCATTATGAAGAGAATATGGGATGAGTTCATTTTTTCAATTTATACGCTTGATAAAATTCTACGAGGGTCATAATTATACCAAGTATTATCGAAGCATAGGCGCGGATGTTAGCTTTAAAACTAAAATCTTCGAAATTTAGAAAAGTAATTCCGAACGTAATCAGAAGTATACCCAGCATTTGAAGAAGTTTAATTTTTTTCATTGGAGTTTTATTGCATTACCTCACTAATTTGAATAATGGGTTGGGTATTCGTAAAATTTGGAATATCCGCCATTATCTTATCCGCATTTGGGCCAAATGAAGCTTCAAAAGCAGCCACAGAATCATAGTACAGGTGGCTCATTACTAGATATGCCGCAGGTGAATTTTCTGGACCTCCAATGCTGCTCCTTTTAATGAATCTCCCAACAATCCACCTACTAATGGTAGGTGTGTTTGCGTGTAATAATCCATGTCAAATGTATGTCCTTCTCCGTTTGGGTAAAGCACACTAATTTTTGTCATTCCTTTTTTCATAACTATTTATTCCTTTTGTAGGTCTTCAAATATAGCAGGGAGATGCTGATAATCCTAAGGAGAAAATGGCGCAAAAATTATTTTGCAATTTTAATTATTCATATCACATTTGTTAATCCCTTAACTTTGAGAAATACCCAGAACGTATGAGCAATGAAAAATGAACAGGAAAACGTAGGGCTAAAGAAACAACTGGGAACAGTTCAAATTCTTTTGTATGGAGTAGGTACTATGTTGGGTGCAGGCATTTATGTGCTCGTTGGAAAAGTTGCAGGCTATGCGGGCTCACTGGCTCCGCTTTCCTTTCTTATCGCGGGTGTATTAGCAGGATTGACAGCATATTCCTATTCTCTTCTTGCACCACGATTTCCAAAAAGTGGCGGGGAAATAGTGTATGTAAACAATGCCTTTAATTCAAAACGCTTGGCTACCTTGGTTGGTTGGGGAGTCATTTTCACAGGGTTTATTTCTGCCGCAGCCATTCTTAAAGGGTTTGTTGGGTACTTGGATGTGTTCATAGAAATACCTGATCCACTGGTAATCATCATTAGTATGACACTTCTTTGTATAGTGGCAATATGGGGTATTGGAGAATCATTGAATGTGATAGGTCTGATTACCCTTATTGAGGTTGGAGGACTCATTTTTGTAATATTTATTGCTGACATTGATTTAGACCAGTTTAAATCAAAATTCAGCCAAATGTTTATTAGCGCACCAGGATATGATGTTTTGGCAGTATTTCAAGGAGCTTTTCTTGCATTTTATGCATTTGTGGGCTTTGAAGATTTAGCTAACGTAGCTGAAGAGGCAAAAAACCCAAAAAAAAGTATGCCTGTAGCCATAATGGCAAGTTTATTTATTGCGCTGTTCTTGTATATTGCTATTGCCATAGTTGCTGTCCTTTCATTACCCTTGGATGTCCTTTCTTCTACCAATGCGCCATTGGCGGATATACTAGCAAATAAGGGGCAGCAATATGCTCAGATTATCAGCTTGATTAGTTTGGTTGCTGTGTTAAATGGGGTGTTAGCTCAGGTTATCATGGGCTCGCGCGTTTTATATGGTTTGGCTGGACAGAACAGTGCACCAAAATTATTTCATCAAGTGCATAAGCGGTTTCAGACCCCATTGTTAGCAACCATCGTAATTTCAATTGGAATTGTAGTGTTGGCAATTTTAGTTCCTATAGTTCAGCTTGCAAATACCACTAGCTATGTAATCATTAGCGTTTTCGTTCTGGTGAATCTCTCACAAGCAAAATTGGCTTTTATGGATTATGGTAAAATAAAATGTTGGCGAAATCGAAAGTTTATTCTTCCCATGCTTGCTTCTTTGCTGTGCATCGTATTTTTAACTTATAAGGTTATCGCAGTAGTTTAATCCTTATTTATATATAAAATTGAAGAATAAAAAGTGCGGAGAAAATGATTGCTGATACCACACACCACGTACAAAAAGCGCGGATTATAAAGAGTTGGATATATAGGAAGTATAACGAAAACAAAAATCCAAAGCTAATCAAACCCATTGCAGGCACTAATGATAATGTCCCTTGACTGTAGAGTAGTAATAAAACAAGTATGACTGATAACATGCCCAATCCGAGGTACGGGTTAGGGATGCCAAATGTTTTACTGTATTTACTGTGTTGCACCTTTTCGCACCATTCGGGCGGCAGAAACAAACAATAAACGGGTGTGCCCTTAATGACATGATACGATAGATAAATGGTGTTGATTATTCCAAGGCCAATTATTGCAAAGGTGATTTTCAGTAGTGGATCCATTGTGATATTTTAACGCTTCTTAGTTTTATGCACTTCTTTATTTTTTACAAAAATCAACTTGTTCTTACTCTTCGGATTTTCGCGTTGCTCCAATTCAAAATCACCGGTTGATTTAATGAGTGGGGTAAGTTTTTCAAATCCATAATTTCTAGAATCAAAATTGGGTTGCTTTTTCTGTAGTAAACTGCCCACATCTCCTAGAAATGCCCAGCCGTCATCATCAGATAAGTCTGAAATAGTAGTCCTGATCAAATTGATTTCTTTGCGCGTTATTTTGTCTACATTGGTTTTTTCTGAGCCTTTTTGACCGTCATTTTTCTTGTCAACCTGTTTCTTTAAAATCTCAATATATATGAATCGATCACAAGCCACAATGAACGGGTTAGGAGTTTTCTTTTCTCCAATACCAATGACCTGCATTCCAGCTTCCCTTAAACGAGTGGCTAATCGAGTAAAATCACTGTCACTGGAAACCAAACAAAACCCGTTGACTTTGCCACTGTATAAAATATCCATCGCATCGATGATCATTGCTGAGTCTGTTGCATTTTTACCAGTGGTATATCCATATTGTTGGATGGGTGTTATAGCGTTTTCAAGGAGTAGGTTTTTCCATTTGGTTAAATGGGGTTTCGTCCAATCACCATAGATTCGCTTTATAGTTGGGTTGCCATACTTGGCAATTTCCTCCATCATCTCTTTTACGTGGGCAGATGGGATATTGTCACCGTCAATCAATACGGCTAGATTAATGTTTGAATTCATGTTTTGAGCATTAATAATTGCTTCTCTTCAAATATAGCTAGGTAAGGCAAGTATTCCTATTATGCCTTTGGTTCGGGGTACAGTTTGTGTAACGGTCTAGCTAAACTAAGTTTAAATGCATTTTAGCTTTTGTTGTAAGCTGTTTATTTTTCCATTGCCTTGCGCACTTTGAACATGATTGCAAGATTGTTAAGGAAAGGAATGAAGTTATAAGGTCCCATGGCTTCCTCAGTTCGTGGTATTGGATGAACTGATATTTTGGAGTTAATCATAGAGATATATTCTGCCATTTCTTCTCTTTCATCGTCAGGAAGTCCGCCACCAATGGCTATAAAATCTATTGAGTCAGTTTCAATGATTTCCTTAATCCTGTCTCTTGAATTGCTGGCAATTACGTTTCTGCCATATCTTTCCCATTCTTCAACTAAAACATCTAAAGTTGACTGCAATCTTCCTATTACTAAAATTCGTGGTTCCATATTTTTAAATTTATGTTAATGGGGCCTTCCCAAATCTTCCCCAATAAGAAGACAATGCAAGACCTGAAATAATGTGCCAAGCGCCCCACCAGGCTGCAATAAAGGTCATGCCGCCAATGGCGATGCTTGGGTCAAAAATTTTAGGATTAAATAACAAAGCTAGGGCCAGGCCAGAATTTTGTATTCCAGTTTCAATAGATATTGTTTTTCTATCGCGCTTTTCTAATTTAAAAAGCCGAGCAAAATTATAGCCAAGTAAAAATGCCAAAGCATTGTGCACCAAAACAATTAAGAATATGTATTTGATGTGTTGTAAGAATAAATCGAAGTTTTTGATGAAAATGATTAATAAAATAGCAATAAAAATGGCAATGGAGAGACGTTTCATCCAAATGATGAGTTTAGAAGAAAACTCCGGAAACTTACTGTTTACTAATATACCAAGCACAAGTGGAATGCCTAGAATCCAGAATATGGTCATAAACACATGAATAGGGTCAATGTAAAGCGGTTGAACTAAATCTCCCGTTTGTGAAGTAGTGTAAACGGAGACAAAGACATTTCCCCAAAAAGCAAAATTGAAAGGGGTTAGAATAAGTGCACCTAAGTCTGATACAGCAGTGAGACTAACAGAAAGGGCCACATTGCCTTTGGCCAAACTGCACATAAAGTTAGAGATGTTTCCACCAGGGCAAGAAGCTACCAAAATCATTCCCAAACCAACCGTCATGGTGATATAGTCTTTTAGTAAAATGGCTAAACCCAGGGTTAACAAAGGCATCATTACAAATTGCGAAATAGCACCTACTATCGGTGCTTTTGGGTTTTTAAGAAGCTTCGTAAAATGCGCTATTTTTAACTCTAGGGCAACACCAAACATGATAAATGCAATGGCAAAATTGAGTAAAATCTGGCTCTTGGCATTAAAATCTATGATTACGGTATCTAAGTTTTGTAAAGATTCGAACATGTTGGTAAATTTAAGGTTTTGGATTCAATTGCGGTCTGTAAAAAATCTTTTTATACCAATCAGAAATCCAATCAACCCGTTTAGCTGAGAAGAAAACAATCAAAATTAATAGGGTAAAAAGTATCACGCTATTCTGTCTTTTTTAAATGCCACTAAACGTTTTAGTTAAACTGTATTTTTATGCAGTTTACATATTGTCGTGTATAGTTTGGTCTTTAAGGGTGACTGTTGGGATTTTGACAATTTCAAAAGTTGCTGAAGCCAATTTTACTTTACCTTCCGTTTGTAAAATTTGCTTCCCGATATCTTCATTCAGTAAATGCTTAGTGTATCTTCTTTTTTTGTAGTCAACAATATATCTTAAGTTAAATTGAATCCAATTATCGGTCATTGTTATGGCAAGTGTTGGATCAACTTGCGCATCTTCTATATAAAATTTGTCGACAACTCCTTTCCATTCCGAAATGGATTCTTTAACATATTCCGACAAGTGTTCTTGGGCAACCGAAATCACAATTTGCTTTGCCATATCTACATCACTACCGTAACGTATGGGTATATTGAATTCATCCCAGACAAAGGGAAAGTCTTGTGAGTAGTTGTATACAGGCCCTTTAAAGACAAATGCATTACTGAGTTTCACAATTCGTCCGCTATAATTATCGCTGGATACCCATTGACCTATTTCCATCATGGTCGTATATACACTATCAATGTCTATAACGTCTCCTTTAATCCCGTTGATTTCAATTCGGTCTCCAGGTTTGTATACGCGAACAAAGAATATGTAAAACGAACCTGCAATACTTAGGATTAATTCCTGTAATGGTTATAACGGCTGTCAGTAAACCGATAGCCAGTCCAAAATCTTTAATACTCCCAGTGAAATAGGTGATGGTAATCAGAATCACAAAGAAGTAGCCGATTATTTCAATCCCTTTTTGCGATTTATATCTCAGCGTGTTGTCCGGCAGCCGCTTCTTTATAATCCGTCTTACCCATGTGATCACTAGAAAGATAAGGATAATCCAAATCAAGTATTTCATAATACTTGTTGAAACAGGGTGTTCTAGAAGCCATTGTTTATAATCTTCCATGCAATGCTTTATTTGTTAATTACGCACGAACTTGGTATAAACGCAATGTCCAGTGATTTTAGTCTTGGTGTTTGCTTGAAATACATCGTGATTCTTTTTGTGCTCCTTCAAAGATAGCAAGGGAAGGGAAATATTCTAATGGGCAAAGTGCCTTTTTTCGATGTACGGGAAAGGCATCGTTACTATCTTATTTTAAACGGCATTGGTCTAATAATTCGATCGCCTTTCAAAAGCCCTGCACTGATTTTATACAAGCAGGTATTGTGATGCTTTATCTATTTAAAAAGGATGAGTACATCCAAGTTAATTTTTCTTGTTCTCTAATATAATCACTCATCAACGCATTGGTTCCTTCATCGTCCGCATCTGAAGATAGGGCAAGCAATGCGCGCTGAAGAATGATTATGGTTTGAAAAGAGGCAAGAATGTCCTCAACTGCTTTAGTTCCGTCACTTACCTGTGCACTTTCTTTTATTTTTGAAGTAGCGCGATAGTCGGTGTAATTATGTGTCGGGGTGTGTCCCAATGTTAATATTCGTTCTGCAACTTCGTCTATTTTCAAAAAGAGGTCATTGTATAACTCTTCAAATTTCAAATGCAATTCAAAGAATTTCTCACCTTTTATGTTCCAATGATAACCGCGTATATTTTGATAAAAAATGGAATAGTTTGCTAAAAGTTCATTGAGTTTTTCAGATAGGTGCTGCGCTTTATCATTGTCAAGTCCGATGGCGTTTGTTGGGTTCATGTTTATTTGTTTTAAATTACTTCTAGTTAAGATACAATTCCAATACCTAAAAGTTTTGTATTGTGAGTTATAAATACTTTTAATTCATGGTCACATAAGGTCTAATTTACTTTTTATAAATGAATCTGCATTTTTAAGGTGATTTTTTTGTTTTTCAGGGGACATTTTATTGAGCGAATGAACCAGCATGGATGTTCTTGGGTTAGAGCGAAAAAAATCTTGATGCTTTATCACAAAACGCCAAAAGAGGCCATCCCAAACTTGATCCCATTCTCCCTTCCCATAATTACTCATCTTCTTAAGATAGTTAGATCCTCCTATATACGGTTTAGTGGCAAACGTTCCTCCGTCTGCAAATAAGCACATGCCGTATACATTAGGAACCATTACCCAATCATAAGCATCTATAAATAATTCCATAAACCAGCGATGTACTTCGTCTGGATCAAATTCGCAGAGCAGCATAAAGTTTCCAAGAACCATTAAACGTTCAATGTGATTGCAATACCCTGTTTGAAGTACTTTTTTAATGGTTTGATCTATGGGCTCAATACCTGTGGTGCCATCATAAAAAGATTTCGGGATTTTACGATCAAATCCCCAGTAATTTCTAGTTCGTGAGAACCTGCCTTTGCACAAATACATTCCACGGATAAATTCGCGCCAGCCAATGATTTGCCGAATGAAACCCTCGGTGGAGTTAATTGGAATACCCGCTTCTTTAGAAAATATAAGGGTACGTTTTATGATTTCCATTGGCTGGATAAGACCCACATTCATGAGAGGTGAAAGGATACTGTGATTAAGAATGGAAGATTCTTTAACGATGGCATCTTCGTATATTCCAAAATCATAAAAACGATAGGTTAAGAATTGTTCAAACCATTCACTCGCTTCTTGATGGGTAAGGGGGTATAATCGATCCTTTGAAATACTTCCTGGATTTTCAGCAAATAAACGCATGGTGTAATCAAATGCCTCCTCCCAAACCGCTGTTCTGCCTGGAAAATGTACCGCAGGAGGCAATTTGTTTTTTGGATATTTTTTTCTGTTTTCAGCGTCATAGGTCCATTTACCACCCAAAGGCTTTTGTTCGTCATCCATTAAAATATCCAGTTTTTTGCGTTGCTGCTTGTAAAAAGTAGTTTGAAAAAAGGATTTTTTATCTTTTCTGAAAAAACCGGCTAAGTCTTCTTTGCTATTGAGAAACTGAGGATTCGTATAGGTGATTATTTTGCATGCACTGGAGAGCAATTTAACGCGCTGCTCTAGCCAATCATCCACAGGATCAACGAGGTGTATGGTTTGAATCTTTTTAGCCTTCACTTCTTGATGAAAGTGCCTTATGTCAGATAGTGTATGGTCTGATTCAATATAATGCACGGTTAAGTTTAAGCTTTGAAGATAATTCTGGTATGCTTTCATTGAAGCTCTATGAAAGGCAATCTTCTGTTTGTGAAATTTGTATTGCTTAAAAAAAAGATATTCTTCAATCAAGTAAATTTCATTTTCGTTTTCTAATAATGGACTATTTAGAAAAAGCTGATGCGGAAATATTAGATTAATGGCTTGCATGTATTTTGTTGCGTTTGCATTTTTCACTGCAGTATTTAACTTGTTCCCAATCTCTAGCCCATTTTTTACGCCAGTTGAATGAACGATTGCAAGTAAGACATATTTTGGAGGGAAGGTCTCTTTTGTTCATTCTATAATTCTTTTTTACACTTTTTCCAGAACGCAAAAAAGGAGGGGAAGTATCCTTTCACGGAACTCAGCCATTCCCTAGGTTCTTCAAACCCGCTGTAATGCGCATTTAATGGGTGCTCCTTGTAGGTTATTTTATCAGGGCTTATGGACTTTAAAAGCGCATCAAACTCCCCCACAAAAATTTTAAGATTCGGGATGTTTTTAGCTAGTCCCAGTGCAAAATTCATGCATTTTGCACTAACCGGATACCTTTTAAATAGGGAGGGTTCTAGCAACAGAATGCGTTGATGTTGCTCTTCTTTATGCCATGCCGGATCTAAATTATAATAATTGTAGATTAAAGAATTTTGGTCCGCTAAAAGAGGTGGGTTTTTCATTTGAGGCAAATGTAAATCGATAGGCAGGGGTATCGATTCGCTTAAGATTTCAGGGATTTCAATTTGATCAAAATCAGCATAATCGATATCTAAAAAGGTATTTTTTTGGGTATCACCAAAGAAATGATTGATATTGTCTTGATTGGCATAGTATTTTTTATTAGAGAATGCGCCAGCGACCCATTGCCAGCTCAGTTGATTGCTGGCAATATCGCCATCGAGAAGATTTGCATACAACCACTTGGAAGGTTCTAGCCAATGCGATCTTGCCACATTGCAGCAGATGGATGCTAAATACATGCGCATGTGATTATGCATATATCCACTATCATAGAGATCATCAATCGCTGAATCTAATGCATTGATTCCAGTAGTTGAATTTACTATAGCCTTGGGAATTTGATAATGAGCAATTGGATTTTGCGGATGCTTTAAGTCGGTATGAATGGCTTCTCCTTTTGCGATCCATACGTGCTGCCAATAATCCCGCCAAGCAAGTTCTTGAATAAGTTTCTCCACTTCATACCAAGGTTTTTCTAAAGACATCAGATAGGCATAAACTTCACGTGTGGAAATTACACCACGCGAAATATATGGACTGAGTTGCGTAACTGCTCCGTCTCCAAAGTTTCTTGTTTTGGCATATCGCTTTGGGTCTATTGAATAAAACCGCTCGCGAATCTCATCGATATTCGTTGGAAATGCTATCGCTTTGAAATTTTATTGTTTGAAATGGTTTTTTGCCTGGAAGACCTAAAACGATTGATTTCTTCGCCTCTTTTTTGGAGATGCTTACTGCTAACCCCACTGTTTACTCGTTTTCTCCAACTTTTAAAAGAGGTGCTCTTAAGCGCTTTGCGCATTATTTTTATGACATCGGTTTCCGTATACCCAAATTGTGCTTTTATTGCTTCAAAAGGAGTTCTATCCTCCCATGCCATTTCAATTATTCGGTCAATTTCCGTTTGATTCATTTATATATGTAAGATGCTGTGGATTTTTCAATTATCCCCCTCAGTTCCTCAAAGCAATTAATTATCCACTTATTGTATTTCTTTCAATCAATATTGGAACAAACTATATACATAAATAGTTTCAGGGCTAGATTCTGTTATTTAAGGCATTAATTTCAGTGAGATCCAAAATATAAATGCATTCAATACCATATAAAAAATAGCCGGTAAAGAAACACGAATGCTATCTTTTAACTTTATTCTTACTATTAGGCCAGCAAACATGAGTAATGCAAGACCGAGAGATGATATCATTAGAATTAAATTAAATTTAAGTCCAACTAATAAACCTAAAGCTCCTGTAATTTCTAATAAAACGGTTGTTAATCCAATTTTTTCTAACCCAAAACGTTTAAACTCGTTTTTCATATGGGGTTTATAAAAGTATAAAAAAGCATATACAAAAAAGGATAAACTTGATATTAAGATACATATTGTAACTCCATACATACTGGTTTATTTTATATGGATGAATATGTTATAAAGGCACTTAAGACCAAAAGGATTAGTGAGGGTAAATGTTTGATAAATGGGTTACTTATTTTAAAATGAAAATATTGTGCTCCTATCATTAATAGACCCATTAGAATGGATGGAATAAGAACGAATGAAGGGTGCCAAATACCTACACATAGCAATGTAGCGAGAGATATTTTTATGGCACCTATGAAATTTCGGGTTAAATCACTTAATCCAAACTGTTTGAACTCTTTTAACACATTATGAAACCTAAAAGTCCAAACATAAACAACAGATACTGCAACAACAAGCTGCGCTAAAATCAATAAATTTTCCATTCCTTTTTTCTTTATTATATCCTACTCATATGGCTTTTCGGAAATCGCCTTGGTTAAAATTTAACCAAATTAAATATGAAACTATCCATAGCATAAGGACCATGGCCAAAATCTAGACTTATTTGCCCCATGCGTTCTTCAAATATAGTCCAAGGAGGTAACTATTCAATTATTCCACGTACAACAAGCGTATAGCTTTTGCAGGCAGACCATTCGATTATCGAAATAGTTGGATGACCTCAAAAATTAAATGGCAAGAGACAGCTTCCCGCAGGGAGAGCCATTTTACTTTTCTTTATTTATTTTTTTGGCTACAGCAACTGCATAGACAAACCCAATGCCAAATAAAATGGTAATTAATCCAGCAAAATAGGGTATTAAATCAATCATTTTTATTTATTAGCTTTAAGTATATTCCAAAACAGAGTATAGAAGGGACCCAAAGACCAATAAAAATTGCTTGGTTTTCGTGACCATTAAAATACAATATCTCAGAAAAAATAAGAGAAAGTATGGCTGCTACAAAAAGCAACTTATCTGTCAAGTTAAATTTATTAAACATTTCTTTAATTATTGGATAGTAACAATTGTATAGTCATTTAGTTTTGGATGAAGCTTTCCTGGACTATTATACCATTGTTTGGTTTGGTGTATTTGAGCGGCCAGTCTCGGTTCCCAAAAGAGCGTATGTGTGTTTGTTTCATTGCCTTTTAAACAGGGATGAAGTGAGTGTTTTGTTTCTCTCTTCTTGATAGAAAAATTTCCGAATGCCAATAAAAACAAAAACCATAACAGTATAAAGAATAAAGAAAGGAAGAATACTCGCTTTTAAGCCGAGCACAAGCATCGCTGCAATAATGAGCAATTGAAACCCCAAGCCAAACGCAGAAACACTTGTCATCAACCAATTTGGTAAAACAGAGCCCTTGGATGCATTACTATCTAAGGTATAAATGGTCTTATCAAAAGCACCATAAAGCAGTTTATACATGCCAAAAAGAATATTCACATGTTTTTGTTTTTCGCCTTCCAATGAAATGGGAGTTTTGTTTTCAAACACACGACTCGTAGTATCTCCATCAAATTTATTTCTTAAAATAACGTAGTAGTAGTTGTAAAGTGTGCCTTGTAATTGCAAGCCTATGAATGCTAGAAAGAATATCCAAATGGGAGTATCGGTAATATACCATATGGAAATAAGAAATAAGGCATTTAATATAATGTCTGCTACCGAATCTAAATAGCGACCGGTATACGAAGGGGTTTGTTTCACACGGGCTAATTCGCCATCTGCAGCATCTAAAATAGACTTTACAATTAAAAAGAATGCTGCAAGCCAGTAATACTCTTGAATAATACAATACATGGCAATGAAACCAGAGAGTATAAATGTGATTGTAACATGAATAGGGGTGAAAGAAGTATGCTTTAAAGAGTTCGCAATAACTTTGGCCATTGGCCGTCCATAATCTGAAAGATCAAGAAATCTATGTTCTTTGGGTAATTTGGACATGTAATGTTATTGTAAGCCGTTATTTTTAATTGCTCTGTTCGGCACAAAAGTATACAAAACTGTATGGATTGCTGTGCCTTGCGAATGTTTAATTTTTGTACTTCAATGCCTTTTTTTAGGGGATCATGATAGGCCCAGTGCTCCATGAACCCAACTTGTCACAGCTAATGTCAAGACAAATCATTGACCTTAAGTGAATTAAATGGATACGGTTATCTGAAAACTACAGTGAGTCGAAATATCGATTGAGTTGCATTTGCATGATTCGTTTGTTGATCTCTTTACGATGGTTCATATAGAACGTTAATTCTGCATGGGTAAATTGACCGATCACCGCACCCAATAGTTGATTTTTAAATTCAATGTTTGTTTGAATAAATTTCTTCAATGCCGTTTCATATTGCTTTTCTTTCGGTTTCAAAATGCGAATGGCATTATAGTTTTGATGATTCAATAATAAAAACTGGGTAAGCTCGTGTTGTAATTTTAATATTGGACGAAGCGTTTCGTTTTGAAATTTTTCAATGGGTAGCGTATTTTTATTTTTTAGGTCTAATTCGGGCCGGATACTTCGTACGTTTTGATCTCTATTCATATGTTCATGTAACAGTTCAATCCGCTAAAAGATTAGTGTATTATTCAATTGATTTGCGATTATCTTTTGTTAGTGGCTGTTACTCTATTCTATTTTCTTGATGGGATGATTTGCTCTTGCATATTCATATCGCGCAATTCGCTTGCATTCGTAATACGTGTCCAATCCCCCAACTCCGATCGTGTTTAATGCCTCAAAATTGATATCCCCATCAGTGCTAATACAATCATCGGGTAAAATGATTTTTTCTACTTTCCCTATCATTAAGATGGTTTTATTCGCCTCTATAAGAACTTCTTCTTGAAAGGAAAGACCAATTTTTTGTATACCGTCAGCAAAAAGTGCACTAATTAGGTTAATTATTTAATATAGAGGTTTTAATAAATTTATAACCTTAAAAGAAATCTAAATGACGAACAAAAAAAGCACAAGTTCATTAATCAGTGACTTAAAACGAAAGACAAGAAAGAAGTATTCATCAGAAGAAAAGATCCGCATTATTATCCAAGGCATTCGGGGAGAGGACTCCATAGCGGAGTTATGCAGAAAAGAAGGCATAAGCCAGGCCAACTATTACAAATGGAGTAAGGACTTCATGGAAGCAGGAAAACGCAGATTAGCAGGCGATACAATGCGTGAGGCTAATACTTCTGAAGTTCAAGAGCTCAAAGGAGAGAACCATTGCTTGAAGGAGCTTGTAGCTGAACTCTCCTTAGAGGTGAGAACTTTGAAAAAAAACGTAAATGGAGACGACTAGTAAAGAAGAAGTATATGCATTACAGTCAGCAAGAAAAATACGAGTTGATTCAACTTGTAGAACAATCCGATTTAGGGGTTATCCGAACCTTAAGGGAACTCAAAATTAATAAAACTACCTTCTACAACTGGTACAGCGCTTACAGCAAACAGGGCTATGAAGGTCTTGCGCGCAAGCCCAGTAAAAGACAAGGTTCATGGAACAGGATTAATGAATTAGACCGTGATAAGGTAGTTGAGATAGCCTTAGAGAAGCCAGAACTGTCTCCTAGAGAAGTCGCTTGGTACATTACTGATACCTATAGCTATTATATCAGTGAGTCGAGTGTATATCGTATCCTAAAAAGCAATGGACTTATCTCCGTTCCATCTTTTAGAATAATGAGTGCCTCAGACAGTTTTCATGATAAAACAACACAGGTCAATCAAATGTGGCAGACTGACTTCACTTACTTCAAAATCTATGGTTGGGGGTGGTATTACCTCTCAACAGTACTGGACGATTACTCTAGGTTTATTGTTAACTGGAAGTTGTGCTCAACCATGAAGGCAGAAGATGTTAAGAATACCTTGGATGAGGCAATATTGGCTACCGAAGTACCTGAGAGTAACAGACCTAGGCTTTTATCAGATAACGGATCTTGTTATATATCCCATGAGCTTGCAGCGTACCTTCAAGTAAAAAAGATGAAACATGTTAGAGGTAGACCCTTGCATCCTCAGACCCAAGGCAAAATAGAGCGTTATCACAGATCCATGAAAAATGTGGTAAAACTAGACAACTATTTTAGTCCTGAACAACTGGAAAGAAAACTAAAAGAGTTTGTGGAGTATTACAACTATAAGCGATACCATGAATCCTTACAAAACCTAACGCCTGCTGAGGTCTATTATGGAAAAGGGCAACTCAAACTCAAACAAAGAAATCAAACCAAAATCAAAACATTAAAAGCTAGAAAAAAACAGTATCATAAATTTAACCTAAATTAGCACCAACTCTATCTTACGTTTTTAACTCAAAAGTGCAAATTTCGCTGAAGACATACAGGCGCTTGTTTCTTTTTGGGATATGCGAATGTTTTATTTGTTGTTTAGGCGTCTTCTTCAAAAGTAGAACAGAAAGCAATACCAAACCTACCTAAATTAGGTGATTTTTGAAAATCTATAAATGGGGATTAAAGCAAAGGCCTTCAATCCCTAAATCTAAAATACATCCTCATTCAAAACAGTGGCTGAAAGAAATGATTTGGTAAGCGATTCTATTCTTAATTTTAGTGTTTTAAAATAGTCCTAAACTCCTTTTTAGAATTGGCAATTGAGCTGAGAATTTCTCGTTTCCTCTTTTTATCAGTCACCTCAATGGAGCTTCCAATAACGTCACCGTCGCAATCATTTTCCGCCAAAAGGACACGAATTACTTCACCCTCTCTATCGTAATACACACGATAGTCGTACCCACAGGCTTCGGCATCACCTGTTAGATAAACAAAGAAACATTGATCCTCTTTGTAGTAAAAGGTCGTCGTTTCCTCCCATTCCCAACCTTTTAATTTAACCTGTTGATACATGTAGTTATCCGCCAATTGACATTCTTTCGCCGTGTTTTTAAAAGGATAACCTCGGAGTTCATCATTTCTCGTTTCTGTAGCGGAGATGCAGTTGTTTTCTTTATTCGGAGCACTCTGAATTTTAGAATAAAACGCCTTGATTTCAATAATTCGATCTCCGACAGATTGTTTAATTTCAGGAGCTTCTTTCTTATTATAAACTGAAGATTCATCACTCTTTTTATCTGAATTGCTATGTTGAGATAATTCTTTTTCTTTTTTTAACAATTCAATTTCCTTTTTAAGTAATTCGTTCTCTTTGTTGTCCTTACTTGAGGAAAAATTGCATCCAATCACTATTATAGGTAGGATCAGTATTGTTTTTAAGGTATATCTCATTGTTCTAAATTTTTTTCTGTCTTTATTTGTTCTGCAACTGTTTATTGTATGATTTCGTTGCGTGTTTCAGCACCAAATTTAGCAAAAACAAACCGAATAGAAAATCTTCGTAAGTGGGCGAGTACTAGCCATTAATTATAGCCATTGTTGTAGCCAGTTTTTTTATTATTTTAAATCATCAGAGAAATGTCCTTTATGTTTCCCTTTTGAAAATTTCTCTTTGTTAAATTCAGTGGACTTACCTTTCGGAATGGTCAAACTTTTCCATTCGGTCTCTTTTATCATTTTTCCGATATAAGCGATTTGTCCAATATGATAAGGATAGTGAGCTAATTGTCGATTTATAGCCTCCAAAATTGAGTGTTCTTGATTTCTGATATAGACTTTTGTTTCAAAATTATCTTGGTTTACCGAATCCAACGCATCAAATAAGCATTCCCAGCCGTCATTCCATTTTTCAAGTAGTTCAGCTTTGGTATTGATAACCGATTCAAATTCCAAATCTCTTTTACGCCATTCTTTTTCTCCGTCAGATGTTAAAAAATCTGTTCAACGAGATTTCATATTCCCCCAAAGATGATTTACAACTATTGCAATTGAGTTTGAGTCTTCGTTAAATTGCCAGAAAAGATCTTTTTCCTCTAATTGGTCAAATGTTTTTTCTCCGACAGATTTATAATATTCGAACTGCTTTTTTATACTATTTAGATATTCGTTTTTCATCCAGAGCTTCGTTTATTCAAATTGGCTACAACGGTTTGGTATAAAAGGCGTTTTAATGCCTTTTATACATTGTTAGCGATAGTATTCTATTAATTTAATTCAATGTGATCTTACTTGTATATACTTTCTTGTCTGTCCTTAATCGCATCAGATAGATACCCGGTCCTTCGTTAAGTTGGGTGTTCCAAACATTTCCAAAGAAGGTATCGCTTAAGATTGCTCTTCCCATCATATCATAAATTTCGATATCTGTGGGTGATGCAGAGTTGATTTTGACATTAATAAGCCCACTCGAAGGATTAGGAAAGATGATGAAATCTACATCATCATTCAATTCATTTACCGATACAGACGTAGATTGATTAAAATATATTTTGGGTGCACGAAACGGGGATGTAAATGAAGTGCCCGTAGTAACAATATCCATTTTGTTATCTC
Organism: uncultured Bacteroidia bacterium; assembly: GCA_943788195.1. Lineage (GTDB taxonomy): Bacteria > Bacteroidota > Bacteroidia > NS11-12g > UBA955 > CALSPH01. The sequence goes on along the minus strand of CALSPH010000001.1, from coordinate 239,782 downwards.
CATTTAAATCGGCAACAATATTTGAACCGTTATAACTACCGCTTAAAGTGGAGTCAGCCAGAACGAAATTATTGAATCCTTGATTTTCATAAATATGACCAATTAAACCGTTTAATGCATTACCTATATGCAATAAGTCTAGTTTTCCATCATTATTAAAATCTGCAAAGGATGAAGAATGCAAGAATGTTCCTGGGAAGGGAGTGTTAGGATGGAGACTGAATGAAGTACCAGTATTAATATAGAATTTAGCGATGTATTGACTGCTGTCATTCTGTCCTACAATAAGAATATCCTGATCTCCGTCATTATCTGTATCACCGAAAGCAATATCTCCAAATTGAGCATTTTCAAAAGGAGTACCTGTAACTAAATTAAAGATTCCTGAACCATTATTTTCATACAATTTTGCAGTAGATACATCAGAACTATCAGCTCCGCACATTAATAGATCAAGGTCTCCGTCATTATCAACATCAATAAACTCGGTGGAGCTCATATATACACCTGTAAATATGGTCCCAGTAACAAGTGTGAATGAGCCTGTACCATTATTCGTGTATAACTTTGAAAAGACATTACCTGAAGCATCCTTCCCTGTCATTATTAAATCTAGATCGTTATCTCCATCGATATCTCCAAAATCAATATCACCAGAATTGGATGCTTCGAATGGAGTGCCTGACGAAATGGTAAAATTCCCTATGCCATCATTGATGTATAAATTGGCTGTTGCACTCGGCGAGCTGGTATTACCAGTCATCATTAAATCCATATCTCCATCACTGTCAACGTCTGCAAATTCAGCAGCACCATTATATACATTTACTATAGCTGGTTGGGACACTGCAGTGAAGTTTCCACTACCATCATTTTCGTACAGGGTTGAAGTAACACCTGTTGGTCCAGTTCCAGTAATTAGAAGGTCATTATCGCCATCCAGATCTATATCAGCATAGGCTACTGAACCTGCATCTGAATCCTGTAAAGTTTGAGTTGTATCAAGTTTGACAGTAATTGATTGACTGAAGCTATTCAATGTCAATACCGTCAATAATAGTGTAATTGTTCTTTTCATTGTTTTTTAATTATCGCTAACGACTTGAATAAACGGGCGTTTTAATGCTGTTTATTTTTTGTTAGCGTTTTGTTTATTAAGCACTGCAGTCACAATCATTAATGTAAAGTAAAAACCACTTACTGTTTGATTCAACAAAATAAAAAGTCTTCGCTATCCAATTATCGTATTGAACTTGAACCACAAATTTTTTCAAGTACTTTAACTTTAATGGTGGAGGAATCGACTCACCTTTTTCCATATCCCAATCTTCTGGAAGATCATTCACCTGGCTATAATATACTCCATTTGGAGAAGAGGCTTCATCACAGAATCCGCCTTCTGGTTTTTGGTTTTTGAAAAAAGATAAATTTACTATTTCGGGTGCTGTTTCACCAAAGTAGCCTTCATAAAAATGGTAGCCAAAACCATCAGAATTGTATAAATTACAAGGCGCACCAACATTCCAAAATCTACCAAAGCCAATATTTGGATCAATCAAATCCAAAATTATTGGAGAAGAAACATAAATTAGGCTATCAATGTTTTTTTTGGAGTAAACAGTGGAAAGGAAATAATATAAAAAATGCTCAAAATTACTGGAATTACGAAATGAGTTAGTTGAATTATTATTTGTTAATTCTGTAATTTGTTGCTTCAGCGAATCAACTCTTTTACGCAAAGTAGAGAACTCTTGACTTAAGATTAGTTTTTCTTCTTTTATCTCATTAAGTTGAGTGCTTAGACTATCATTCCTCAGATTTAACTGGTCTATTTGATTTTTTTGAGATGATATTTCGGCATCCTTCGATTGTGCCTCCTGTTTAAAAATTTGCCGTTCATTAGATACCACTTGATTCAGGCTATCTAGTGAAATAGTAAGATTTTGAATCTGTTCTTTCTTACTTTGCGCATTTGCAATACATATTGAAAAAGCCATCACGGAACAAAAAATTATTTTCATCATAGTGTTCATTTTTTTAATTAACGCTAACGTTTTGGCTAAAAAGCGTTGCTATCCCGAAGGGTAGCTATGATTTTTTAGCCATTGTTAGGCAAAGTTTTAATTTTAATTGGTTCGACATAGTAGACAAAGTTTTTAGTTTCTCCGTTTACTATGACTCTACTTATTTCAACCTTTATCTTTTTGTCTAAATATCCGTTTTCTTCAAGGTTATTTTGACCATATTGAATTTCGTAATCCGTAAACAATCCTTTAGCAGTCCATACTAATGTGTGGTCTAGGTAGTTTTTATATTCTTTTAATTTTTCAGTTTTTATTATGACTCCTTTGCTATCTTTCATAGTAATGGTAGTGTTGCTATAATCAACTTCATTACCTTCTGGAATTGAGAATGACCATTTAGGAAAAATTAAATCCACAGGAACAAAACCATTCCAAGGATAAGCTACATAGCTAGGAGTATTTATTGAATCATAATTTACGCCATCAGCCGTTAAAATTGCTTCTGAAGTATTTGTAGCTCCATATCCAAATTCGGATAGTTTAGAATATAGAAGCCACTTCCTATGTCCGACAAAATAGTTTGCGTCTCCAAAATCCCAAATAAATCCACTTACAAATGCTGTTTTTGGAAAGTAAGTCCAATCTGAAAAACCCAAACAAGACTTTAGACATCCGTTGGCAGCAGATTTGGAATAGCATTTCATTGTGCTTTTTGCGTAATGAGTTAATTGATTATTTGCTTTTACTAACAAAGCAGCATTTTGTGCGTCTTTATTTAATTCAGTATTGTTTTGAATTTCATTTAAGCCGTTTGCAAGTCGAAAAAAATTGATTCTATTTTCTGCTTTAATATAAATTTCAGTAGATAAACTTCCAGGATTACATTTACTTAGATTACCATTCCAAACTATAGTATCTATCTCACTTGTTACGTATAGACTATCATATAATTTAATAGTTCTTTCCTTTGATAAAGGCGTGGCAGTTTGTCCATTAACTGTTTGAAAACAGAAAGCAAGAATAATTGATATGATAAAATTTAGCTTCATTTAATTTGGCCTAACGGTTCGAATATGCGTAGTGCGGGATTTCGAAGCGACTCACTTTCAGACTTGCACCAAACTTCTAAAAGGAATACAAACTTTCAGTTAAGCACTTTCCCCGCATTACGTATATTTTTTGTTATGGGCTGGTTTTCTGCTTTTTAGATAGTTATTTCCTTTGGGTTCTGTCCATATTGATTTTCTCCGGGATTACTGTCAGTTACCATTAGAACCAAAAGCCATATTGCTCCAATTAGTGGAATTAAAGCAATTAGAATCATCCAACCACTCTTCCCAACATCGTGTAATCGTCTTACAGCAACCGCTAATCCTGGAATAAATACTGCAAGAACATACAAACCATAAAACACTCCATAACCCAATTCTGGACTTGCAGTTCCGACAACATTGTCAATAATCATTGCTACAATTGCGAAAATCATATTGAAAAGTACAAACATCCAATATTCCTTTCTTCTTGCTCTTCCGCTAAAGTCAGCGTACTGTTTTAAACATTTTAAATACCAATTCATAATTCTTACTTTATTTTAGTTTTCCTACTCGTTAGGCTTTTCGGTTTCGCCCCGTTTTAATGGTTTCTGGTCTCCATTTTTTTTTCAACAGTCATTATAAACAGTCAAGAACTATCAAAATAGTCCTTTAGCGGTTCTCCTGTCTGTTATTATTTCATTTTCTTAACTTGCCCATAACGGTCAAAACTAGGCGCATACCTGAAAGGTTGCGCTTAGTTTATGTTAAGGGCATTTCTATCTATTCTTTAATAAGTCTGACACGAATATCAGAGTTGTCAATCGTTAAATTATAGATGCCTTTTGAAAGTTCTACTACATTTATCATTTGTGAAGGGTTATTAATAATTCCATTTTGAACAACCTTACCTATTTGGTCATAAATAACATAATTAGAGCCAACTATATTTGCATCCACTTCAATATTAAATGATCCCTTTGTTGGATTTGGATAAACTTTAATTGTGCTATTATTTATTTCATCTAAACCCGTAAAATCAACCAACTTACAAGCTGAAGTATCAACACATCCATTTAAAGTTACTTCAACAGAGTAGTTTCCTGTCACAGATGGGGTATAAGTTTGATTAGTCTCTCCGTTAATTTGTGCATTATTATCATCACAAGCTAACCATTGATATGTCGCACCTGCTTGATCTGCAGACAACAGTGCGCCATTTTGAGTAACGGTATTGTCGATTGTTAGCTGTGCATTAAATATTTCTTGGATCTCACATTGAGATAGTGAACGATTCCAGATTCCAATATCATCAAGTTTACCATTTAAGGAAAACCCACCAACTTCGGCCGCATTACCAAAGTATACGGAATCTGAAGGTTGGTTGATTGCAATGAGATTTTGAGAACCCAAGAAAACGCCATCCATATAATATGAGCCCGACAAATTTTCCTTTATAAAAATAAGATTAAACCAGTTCGAAACTGTCACATCATATGTTGAGTTGTTCCAACCATTACAAGAGGAGAGGGTATATAAATTAAGACCTATATTGCTAAAATCTGTCCCTCCATTACCTAATCCATAACCATTACAAAAACCACCACCATCATTGCCTATTTGAATATAACTACCACCTTGATCATTATTTAATTGCACCCAAAGACTAATGCTTACTGTGTCAATATTTGAAATAACTGATGATGCCTGAATAAAATCATCAATACCATCAAAAAGATAAGCTGAGTTAGGTGTTCCAAAGCGATCTGTGGTAAGTATTGAGCCGTCGACCGTTCCATTGTTCGTGTTAACGCTCTCATCGTTGGCATTGCCATTAAATGGCCACCAACCGTTTAGACCATTTGTAGGTACATAAGCAGGTACTTGCCCAAATGAATTTAAAGAAAGAGCTATCGCTCCGAATAGTAATAGTGTTTTCATAGTCTTTTTTTTTTGTTTAAATTTAATTATTATTCTTTTATTGCCCTTAACAATGGAATAAACTCCATGTCCAAACGATTAGACATGGAGTTTATTTTTGTTTTGGCTTTCTTCAAATATACCTTGGCTTGGTAAATAATCCAAGGGGCTGGGTGTATTTAGAATATGGGTATTGCTGATATGTGTATATATCTCTGTAGTTTTACTACTGCTATGACCCAATAGCACTTGTATACTCCTTAAACTTATCCCTTTTTCATATAAATGCGTGGCGTAACAATGGCGCAGTGTATGCGGTGTTACATTTTTTCTTATTCCTGCCTGGCTCGCAAGGCGTTTGATGATTTTTCGGACACTTGTTGCGGAGTAGGGTTTATAATCCAGTTGATCTCCTGTGTTTTGACCTTCGAACAAATAGTTGGTTGGCTTATACTGTAAATAATACTTACGCATTAATACCAATAAGGACTCTGGCAAAGGAACAATACGATCTTTTCGCCCTTTGCTTTGTTTGATATGCAAGGAATTGCGCTTTCCATTTATTTCATTCACTTTTAGATTACATAGCTCACTTACCCTCAATCCGCAAGCATAAACTATAGATAGCATCGTGCGGTGTTTTAAGTTTTCAGCCCGGCCTAAAATTTGACCAACCTCCTCAACACTTAATACAGTGGGTAATACTTTATTTTTAAGCGGACGTTCAATTTTTATGTACTGTCTATTCATTCCTTCATAATTTTCCCAGTAATACTTTATCGCATTTATGGCCTGATTTTGGGTGTTAACCGCAGCTCCTTTTGATATGAGTGAGCGTATAAATGGTTCTGCATCCTTAATAGGGTCTAAGTGAGATTTTTTGCAAAACAGGAAGTACTGTTTGATGAAACTTACATAAGTATTTATAGTGCTTTTGGCATAATTGCGCTGCAGCATCTTATTTTCTATTGTATTTATTATATGAGTGCTCATGATTGTATTCAAAAATAATAGCTTAAAGCCCCAAATAAAATTAATTGGGGCAATAAAATTGTAAATAATCGTTCTTAACGGTTCGGAACGAATATTTGAAACTATCAATTAATTCAGTACATTTGAGTGATTTTTAGTACAAGATTTTGATTAAATGTAAGGTATGTAAAACCCAATTTAGGGGGAGAGCTGACAAAGTGTTTTGCTCGGTGAAATGCAAAAATACCTATCATAAAAAACTGCGATATGCAAGCGTACAATCAGCCATACGCATAAACGAATACTTAAAAAGAAACCATGGCATTCTTTTGGAACAATTGGGTAAAAATAAAGCACAAGTAAAAATATATCGAAATGTATTATCCGATAAAAAATTCCGCTTCAAATACCATACGCATACCCATGTAAATAAGGCGGGCAAAACATTTCATTATCTCTATGATTTGGCATGGATGGAGTTCTCTGATGATGAGGTACTCATCGTGCGTTCACGCAAGCACAACTAATTCACCTTCCATTTTGAACTTACCCCCTTTATGCCGTGCTTTGTATAAGCGTGCATTGCACCTGATTTATGAATAAAAAGCTAAAGAAAGAAGCACTGGAGTATCACTTACTCCCTAAACCGGGTAAGGTGGAAGTAGTGCCTACTAAACCTACCCATACCAAAAAGGATTTAAGTTTGGCATACTCACCAGGGGTTGCAGAGCCCTGTTTGGAGATTGCAGCAAATCCGGAAGATGCGTATAAATATACCTCCAAAGGGAACTTAGTTGCGGTAATTAGCAATGGAACGGCTGTTTTGGGACTTGGAGATATAGGACCATTGGCAAGCAAGCCTGTTATGGAAGGAAAAGGGGTGCTCTTTAAAATTTTCGCAGATATTGATGTGTTTGATCTTGAATTAGATTGTAAAACCATAGATGATTTTTGTAGGACCGTAAAGAGTTTAGAGCCCACCTTTGGTGGAATAAATCTAGAGGATATTAAGGCGCCTGAATGTTTTGAAATTGAGAAACGTTTGAAAGAGGAGCTGAACATTCCCATCATGCATGACGACCAGCATGGCACAGCTATTATTTCTGGGGCAGCTTTAATCAATGCCTTAAAAATTGTCGGTAAAAAAGAAGGTCAGGTCAAAATGATTGTGAATGGAGCAGGTGCGTCTGCCATTTCTTGTGCGAAAATATTTATCGCTTTAGGGGTTAGTAAAAAGAACATCATCATGCTGGATAGCAAGGGAGTTATCGGCAATGATAGAGAAGAATTGGATGAGCACAAAGCCTTTTTTGCTACCAAAAGACCGGAGCGTACCTTAGAAGAAGCCATTAAAGATGCGGATGTATTTGTGGGTTTATCACGCGCTGATGTATTGAATAAAAAAATGATTTTGTCCATGGCCAAAGATCCCATTGTATTTGCAATGGCCAATCCAGATCCGGAGATAGAGTGCAACAAAGCCATCGCCATTCGTGATGATATTATTATGGCAACCGGACGAAGCGATCATCCCAATCAGGTGAATAATGTGCTGGGCTTTCCATTTATTTTTAGAGGGGCATTGGATGTGCGTGCATCCACCATTAATGAGGAAATGAAATTGGCGGCAGTTAGAGCAATAGCAGAATTGGCTGAAGAAGTGGTGCCTGAAGTGGTAAACTTGGCATATAATGACCGTAGCATCGCATTTGGTCGCAACTATATTATTCCGAAACCTTTAGACCCACGCTTGCTGACTACCGTGGCACCTGCTGTCGCCAAAGCGGCAATGGATTCTGGCGTGGCTAAATTGGAAATTACAGATTGGGATGCATACAAAACGACCTTGCTGAAACGCTTGGGTCAAGATAGGCGGTTTATACGAAGATTAATAAAACGAGCAACTGGAGATCCTAAAAAGGTGGTATTTGCAGAAGCGGATACCTACAAAGTATTGCGTGCTGCTATAGAAGCTAAGGATGAAGGAATCGCAAAACCCATTCTATTAGGCAATAAAACAAAAATTGAAAAAATTGCCGAAGAGAATGGATTGGAATTAGGTAAAATCAAAATCATTAATCCGCGCTTAGAACATGGCAAACGCGAAAAATTTGGCAAATTATATTTTCAGAAAAGATGTAGAAAAGGCATTACTGAATATGAGGCCGTTAAAATGATGCGAGAACGGAACTATTATGGATCAATGATGCTTGAGACGGGTGAGGCAGATGCACTTATTTCTGGTTTAACACGAAATTATAAGGACACCATCAAGCCATGTTTAGAGGTAATCGGTAAAGCAGAAAATGTGAGCAAAGTGGCCGGAATGTATGTGATTTTGTCTAAAAGAGGCCCTCTGTTTTTTGCGGATACTACGGTGAATATCAATCCAAGTACAGAAGATTTAATCGGGATTACCTTGCAGACCTATGAGAAGTTAAAACAGTTTAATATTGAGCCCAATATTGCGCTCTTATCCTATTCAAATTTTGGTTCAGCAAAAGGAGAAGAAACCAATAAGATTCAAGATGCGGTCAATCATTTACACCAACATTATCCAGATATGAGTGTGGATGGTGAATTGCAAGCCAATTTTGCATTTGAAACTGCATTGCGCGATGAAAATTACCCCTTCTCAAAACTCAAGGGAAAAGACACCAATGTGTTTATTTTCCCAAATTTATCATCTGGAAATATTGCCTATAAATTGGCGCAATCGCTAGCCGGTTCAGAGTCCATTGGTCCTGTATTGATGGGTTTTAAAAAGTCAGTACATGTACTGCAATTAGGCAGCTCGATACGTGAAATTGTAAATATGATAGCGCTTGCGGTAGTGGATGCACAATTTAAAAAGACCGATTGAATTTAACTTTTACCATAGCTGAATTTGGAGGTGATCTTCATCAACAATCCATTGTTTTGAGGGATCAGGTGCTGCGCAAACCTTTAGGGCTTCGGTTTACGGATATTGAATTGGCCCAAGAAATAGATCAGCAGCACTTGGTGGCAACTGTAGATGGAATTGTGGTGGCAGTAACCCTTTTAGTGAATCAATCAGATCAGGTATTTAAGTTGCGTCAGTTTGCCGTGAATGAAAATTTGCAAGGGCAGGGCATTGGCAAGAAGTTACTTCATTTTGTAGAAAACACAGCCATAGATCAAGGCAAGAAAAGCATCGAATTGCATGCCCGTGAAGTTGCGGCAAAATTTTATGCGCAATATGAATATGTGGTTGTGGGAGAGCCATTCACTGAGGTAGGTCTTCCTCATTTCAAGATGCGTAAGAAGTTATGAAATTGCTGTTAGATCAAATCAACTCGCATGAAGATGTGCGGGGTTTATCGAGAAATCAATTGGCTGATTTATGTGTTGAATTGCGCAGTTTTTTGATTGAAACGATTTTAGAAAATGGAGGTCATTTTGCTGCCAATTTGGGAGTGATTGAATTAACGGTTGCTTTGCATCATCAGCTCAATTTGCCTGAAGATGTGATTGTTTGGGATGTAGGCCATCAATCCTATGCGCATAAAGTATTAACTGGACGTAAAGAGGGGATTAAGAATATTCGAAAGACCCATGGGCTTTCAGGTTTTCCTTCCATATCCGAGAGCGCATTTGATGCGTTTGGAACGGGGCATAGCAGTACTTCCATATCAGCCGTTTTGGGTATGGCCCAAGCCAGTTCATTCTCAGGCAAGGCCAATAAACACATCGCTGTAATTGGAGACGGGGCTTTAACGGCTGGTCAAGCCTATGAAGCACTCAATCATTTAGCCGAAACCGGATTGGATGTTTTGGTTATTGTAAACGATAACCAGATGAGCATTGATGACAACAATGGTAATATTGCGCGCATTTTGCACGATGCCCCCTTAGCAAAAGTGTTTTTTGAAACATTGGGTTTCAGCTACGATTACTGCCCAGAGGGCAATTCGATAGAAGCAGTTTACGATTCCGTGGCAAAAAATATTAAGGAAAGCAAGCCGCGTATTTTACATGTGCGTACTAAAAAGGGTTTTGGTTATGAGGCGGCAGAAAAGGACCGAATCCGATGGCACGCAACCGAAAGTATGGTGAAAGTATTGCCGGATATTGCCCCTAAATCTAAGTTTCCTAAGTACCAAGAAGTAGCTGGAAAAACACTATTGGAATTAGCCGAGCTGGATGATAAAGTGGTTGTAGTTACACCTGCAATGCCAACTGGAAGTGGTCTTAAAGCGTTTGAAGCGCGGTATCCAGATCGTTTTTTCGATGTGGGAATTGCAGAGCAACATGCGGTTACGTTTAGTGCGGGTCTGGCCAAAGAAGGGTATCGCGTTTTTTGTTTTATCTATTCCACGTTCTTGCAAAGAGCCTATGACCAATTGATTCACGATGTCTGCATTCAGAACTTGCCAGTGGTGTTCTGTATCGACAGGGCAGGTTTAGTTGGCGGGGATGGGGCAACTCATCATGGGGTGTTTGATTTAGCTTACCTTAAACCTATCCCTAACCTGGATATAATTGCACCGAGTTCTGTATTACAAATGAGAGATGCCTTTTATACGGGCTTGAAGCGGATAGAGGGTCCAACGGCAATTCGATACCCGAGGGGCCGTGGAGAAGTGGAAGATTTCCATTCAGCGCTTCAAATTCTGATAAGAGGGGAATTAAAAATACTACAAAATGGCTATAATTTGGCAATTATATCTGTTGGAAGTTGCTTAAGTGAGGTTAAAAAGGCGATTGAAAGACTAAAAGAACTGAAAAATAGGGTTTCACTAATTGATTTGATCTATTTAAAGCCATTAGATTTGAAAAATTTGAAAAGAATTTTTTCAAACCATTCTCACATTCTTGTAATTGAAAATGGATCGCTCATAGGGGGAATTGGGGAAGAATTGGCAGCCTTAATTAGCCAATGGGGCTTGAGCTGCAGCATCAAGAACTTGGGTATTTCGGATGATTTTGTGGAACATGGAAGTACCTCCGATTTACTCCGCTTGAATGGGATGGATGCTGCATCCATACAAAAAAAAGTACTTGAGTTGCTGTCGCACTAACTTTCCAACCTTTGACTTCGACACCTCGCACTTGCAGTGCTCAGGCTCAGCCTGACGGTTGGGTTGAATTCCGTTACTCAGTATTAATTATACCAAATGATCCGTATTATTTCTCACTTTTAATTCAAAGCCATTTTTAGTCCATTCCAGTTGATATACGCTGGTATTCGTATGCGGAAAATCATCCATTTGCGAAAGATCTAATCTAAGCATTGTGCAAAGTAAAATGCGCATGGCTCTGCCATGCGAAACCAGCAAAATGTTGTTGCCCGATTCTTCGATGAGTTCTTCGATAGCGGGTTTCATTCGCTGCTGAACGTCAAAAGGAGATTCTCCTCCTTTAATTTTCAAGTGGTGCTCCCCCTTTTTCCATGCTTGGGTAATCTGATAAAACGTTCTGCGATCTTCTGGAGTGGGTTTTATGCCTTCCAAATGACCCCAGTCGATTTCGTTAAATGCCGAATAGATTTTATGAGGCGTAGGTTTTTGAATAAAGAATTCGGCCGTTTGTATGGTTCTTTTTAAAGCGGAGGTAATAATCAATTCCAAAGGATGGGAACTGTATTTTTCATATAATTTGCTTGCTTGCAATAAACCCGTTTCATTTAAATCAGAATCTACTCCACTGCCTTGTACAATCCCTTGGAGATTATAGTCCGTTTGACCATGACGAGCAATATATATTGTTTTTTTAGTCACAAAAGGTGTATTTTGTTGTTCTACCTAAAAGAGAAAATCAAAATGTCAAATATACAGGTTGCTGAATTAAATGCCTATTGCAAAGGCACTTTAAATAGTGCTTTGGGAATTGAGTTCACAGAGATTAACAAAAAATACATCAAGGCTACCATGCCAGTGGATGAACGGACGATTCAACCCATGGGGATGTTGAATGGCGGTGCTAGCATGGCTTTAGTTGAAACGGTTGCAAGTGCAGGAGCTAATCTATATTTAGACCGGGATAAGCAAGTGGGTTTTGGCTTAGAAATCAATGGCAATCATTGCAAACCAGCTTTTAAAGGTGAAATGGTTACTGCCACAGCAAGCCCATTGCACATTGGTAAAACCACACAGGTTTGGCAAGTGCACATTCATAATGCAAATGGAGAATTAATTAATGCCAGTCGCATGACCATAGCCATCAGAAACAGATAACCATTGGTACAAATATGGTATAAATATCCGCATCATTCTTTGGTGCATAGTGCCAAGGGTGATTGGCAAAGCAAAGCCTCAGAACATACATTTGTACTGCAAGCATTTGGTGCAGAAGAAACCCTATACCTTGACCTAAAAGATCAGCAGTCGATAGAATTAGATCAATTCACTCAGCTATTCAATCAGCAAATATTTAAACTGGATCATCTCCCAACCATTGAAGAGGTTGATTTCGAAAAATTGGTTGACAAAGCCATTCAACAAATAGATGAGGGATTACTGCAAAAGGTAGTTTTGGCTAGACAGCAATTCTATCCTACAGATACCAATCCATTGAACCTTTTTAAAGCGATTTGTGCTGCATACGATAATTGTTTTGTCCATCTCATTTATGAACCCAATGGGAAATGCAGCATCGGTGCAAGTCCAGAATTATTGCTATCCAATAATCATGAGGGTATTAAGTCGGTGAGTATGGCAGGAACGATAATCGATGGGTCCAGTGAGTTTACTTCCAAAGAGGAGGAGGAACAAGCTTTTGTGACCCAATACATTACGGCTCAGTTTGAATCCATGGGATTTCAACCTCAAATTCATGATCATTCTATTGAGAACAATAATGTTACCCATTTATATTCAACCATCGAAACAAGTAAAAAGGTAGATGCAGAAAAGGCCGATGAATTACTTAAAAAACTGCATCCTACACCCGCTGTTTGTGGATACCCTTTGGAGGCAAGTCGATCTTTCATTCAGTCTGAAGAAGGCTTGGATCGCAGTTGGTATAGCGGTTATATGGGCGTCAAAAATGCAGCTGAATTGAAGATGTATGTAAATCTAAGGTGTGCTCGTTTATATCAAGGTAAAGCCCTGTTATACGCAGGTGCTGGGATTACAAAAGACAGTAATGCTGCCGCTGAGTTCATGGAAACCGAGGCGAAGATGGATGTGATTAGACGCTTTTTGTAAATCGGACTATTCGCTTTCTGGAATGTTTTGAGGCAGACGCTTATAAAACAGGGCGATTTTTGGTTTACGCTCTGTGCGCAACATAAATCCATCTAAAGTGCGCTCTTGTTTAGAGATTTGGTTTAGAGGGTATAATTTTGCTTTGGGGGCACCATAAAAGGTGATCTTTTTTACCACCTGACTGTCCAAAGCAATTCTCATTTTTTCACTCGAAATAACATTAATACCCGTATAAGCAGTATCGCTCTCTTTAGCATAGTATACGCTTTCCGCTTTGGATATGACCATGACTTGGCTCAATTTATTGTCCTTGAAATGATTGAACATCGTATCTCCTTTAATCTGATTATAATGCCCTGGGGCTTCTTCTTGAATGATCCAACTGCTATCAAAAAGGTCCATTTGATTGATTTGATTTTGGCGGAGATGAATCTGGATATAATTGGCTGAAATTTCATTGGTTTCAGTCCATAATACGGGTTTATAGAACATATTTATAACAGAATCAGTGACGTTATAAATCAAAGAGTCACAAACCCCTTTCATATCTAAGGTCATTATTTTGGCAGTTCGATATGCTGCTAAAAGACGCATAGTATCCGTAGAAAAGTAATTAAAGGTATCCGCAACCAGCCACAAAGAATCACCCCCGTCCATTGCCTTTTTGGCCAATGGAAGACCGGTGATAGTAGTTAATCCCCCATTGCGGTAATGGATGCCTCGATCACCAAAAATGATTACATTTTCACTGGAATCAATCATGCGAATATTGCCAAATGCGCGTCCTACGGCTGCGGTCCGATCATACAATAAGCTATCAGCTCGAATCGTGTTTTTCTTTGAAAAAATGGTTGCACCACGGGTGAAAAGTGATTTTTCGGTCTCGGTGTTATACCAGCCATATTTGCATTTAATGATATTGTTTTGCGCGGTAATTGTGGTTGGTCCGTAGAAATACGCTGTGCTTGTGGGCACATGGTATTGCAACGTGTCGGACACCATCGTATAGTCCGGGTTTCTGAGCACAACATTTTTCCGAAAACCATAACGTTTTGTAAATCCACTATATGATCCAAATACGCTCGTTAAAGTGTCGCGTTGGCTAATAATTTTTGCCCCGCTATTATAATAACCATATTTACTTGCCGTATTATATCGCAAGGTATTGGTCGTTAAAACACTGCCTTCACTATTTAATATCACATTGTTGGATATAACCGCTTCTTTACTGTTGCCATAATAATACAAGTTATCTCCTTGTACCGTTGTTCCAGGTTGTGAAATAAATACATTTCCGTTGGCTTCTACTTCGTTCACATCACTATATAAATAGGCCTTGTCACAGGTGATGGTAATATCTCCTTGACTAAAGGAAACATTCCCATTGCACACTTTTGCTTTGCGTCCGTTTTTATATCCCAAGCTCAGGTTATCTACATTGTTCACCTGAATTTGGTCTTGCGCAGTTCCTAAAATGGGGAAAAGGAATAAAAATAAGAGTAGTTTTTGCATCAGCAATTATTTCATTGCAAAATTAGTGCAAATTTTAAGGGAGCGACTTATTTTGCAAGAATATATTAGAGATGGATTATGATTTAGACATTGGAACAGGCTTGTTTGGTCGAAAAGACCAACTGCTTTTGGCCTGCAGCGGGGGGCCTGATTCGGTCTGCTTATTCCATTTGCTGCTAAATAGTGGTTATTCATTTGCAGTAGCGCACGTCAATTATCAATTGAGGGCAGAAGAAAGTGATGCAGACGAGCAATTTGTACTCAAATTATGTCAAGAAAATGGAATTCATTGCCATACGCATAAAGCGAATCTCTCATCCAGCAACCAACGTAGCATTCAAGCCGAAGCACGGAAAATTCGATATGATTTTTTTGAAAGCCTAATGAATGAACGTGCATTAGATTTTCTATTAACAGCCCATCATGCAGGGGATCTTACCGAAAATGCGTTATTCCGTTTTATACGAGGTACAGGATTACGTGGTTTGCAAAGTTTCTCTCAAGTTAAGGGGAATATCATTCGGCCCCTTTTGGGATGGAGCAAAGCGCAAATTCTAGAATACTTGGAAAGGCATAAGTACCGCTATCGAACAGATGAAAGTAACCAAGGGTTAAAATATTCACGTAATAAAATACGGAACCTAATCTTACCGGCCATGGAAGAGGATCTTCCAAATATTCAAAAAAGAATTGGTCGTTCTACGGAACTGCTGCAGGCGGATTACGATTTGATACAAACCTTTATGCAGATTTATATCAAGCAGCTTCAATCCGGGCAATTTAGCCATGATTGTGATCAAGTTATTTTAAGTAAGGCGGCATTTTGGTTTCATCTATTTGAAAATATAAGTGCAGAGGAATGCAGACAGATTGCAACCGCCTGTAGTGAAACAAAGAATGGTTTTGGAGTCTTGATAGATGGTTATGCTATCTCTATAATTCAGAATAAAATTTCAATAATTAGGCAAAACGCGCCCATTATTGAGGAGATTTATCTCGAACAACCCGTTAATAGTCAGATTGTTTTGGGCCCAAACTGTGTGTTGAATGTTCAGTGCAAAACGGTTGATGAAGGCTCCATGAAGAATAATTTTCAGCACATTTCTGCTGACGGATTGTCTTTCCCTTTAAAATTGAGGCATCCAATTCAAGGGGACCGTTTTCAGCCTTTGGGAATGAGTGGCAACAAGCTGTTAAGCGATTTTTATAATGATATTGGAATATCCTCAATTGAGAAAGAAAAAGAGTGGGTATTGACCGATTATCATGGGGTGATATTGGCTGTTTTACCTCACCGAATTTCAGAACAATTCAAAATCACCAAATCATCTAATAATATGCTAAGCTTCGAATTGTGCAAAACTCATTTATAATTCACTCTTTGAATGATTTTTATCCGTTAGGAACAACTAAATTTAGATAGATATGAATCAAAAAGTTACAATGGTAGTACGAATACTTTTAGGAGTATTCATGCTTATTTTTGGAGTAAACAAACTCTTTCCTTTTATGCCTCCTTTCGAAATGGTGGGTGATGCGAAAGCATTAATGGGTATTTATGTGGATTCAGGTTTTATGACCATAATTGGAATATTAGAAGCGCTTGGTGGGTTAGCTCTCCTCATTGGAAAGTATGTTCCTTTGGCTTTAACTATTCTTGTGGCAATTTTATTTAATGCAGTGTTGTTTCACTTTTTTCATGATATGGGAACTATTGGCGGAGCATTATTCGGCCTGATTTTAGGATTAGTGTTAGTGTATGCCCACAAAGATCGATTTTTAAGTCTATTGAGCGCTTAAAGCAATTTACAACCAAATGGAAATCCCAAGCATGTATGTTTGGGATTTTTTTATCGCCTAAATAAATCCGTTAACAGGTAAAATGCAAAAAGGCCTAATCCTGCGATCAAAGATGCATCGGCCATTGGCCAGTGCAATATTTTTAACAGTGCACCAATGATAATTAGTGCAGTGGCAATAAGGTATATTAAACGGGTATTTTTACTTGCAACTTTTGTTTGAAGTACATCTGTTTCGGTGAATACCAATTGATATACTAGGGCTGTAATCATAGCCACAGCGGCAATAGAAAGCGGTATGATGGACCAAGGCCAATGCAACACTTTTAGCATATAATAGGTTACAAAAGATACGATGAAAGTTGAAATGATATAATCTCTTGGTTTTTTTGGCTTGGTTAGGATAAATGAAACCAACTGAATCAGAATGGTAGTAATACATCCAATCATGAAAATTAAGTTTGCACCAGGCCAGTGCATTATTTTAAATAAAGCACCAAGAATAATAATAGCGATTCCAATGCGGATAGGTCTTCTTTTTAACATGATTTTTTTTCAAAAATCGATTCCCAATGTGCTTTGTCAATTTGCCATAGATTTATTGGAGTGCCTTTGTAATCAGGAATATGGCGTTCTATATGCATCCCATTTTTCTTAGCTACTGCCATGGAACCATAATTGTCGGTATTTATAATGGAAATGATTTCATCACCTAATTGGTTCAGAAATGCATAATCGCGGCATTTTTTAGCGGCTTCGGTCGCATAGCCCATGCCCCAATATTCGGGTAAAATCCCGTACCCAATTTCCAAGTACTTTTTTTTGTCAATGGTTTGAATAAGCAAGCCGCATTGACCCACTAGTTTCCCTGTTTTCTTGTCAATCAGAGCATTCATTCCTCCTAAATCATTTTCATATCGATAAAACACTCGAGTAAAGAATTCTTGACAAAGCTCGTTATTTGATTTTGAAGGATCTAACCCAAAGAATCCAGCCACCCCTGGGCCCTCAAACATAGGCAGCCAAGCATCAAAATCCGACTTTTGTACTAATCTAAAAAGGAGATGTTCAGATTCTTCGTTCGTTAGGAGTAAAGACATTTGGCATTCATTATTTAAAGAACCATTAAAGTTGGATGACGATAATTTCCCCTTCACAGAAAATGGACCCTTTAGATGGAAAAGAAGGCAGGGTTTTATGCTTTTCTTTAATTGTAATTTCATCTTGAGTTGTCGCGGGTGTGAAACGATATCCAGAAACATATTCTAACATAGATAGTCTACTCCATCCTGGGTAAAGGGCACTGATGTTCAAATCCATATACTTGGTAGATGGGCCATGGGAATGTATTATTTCATTTTCGCGAAAAAATAAGATTCGTTTTTCTTGAAAACCATCGATTTGCTCAAGTTGCACTACAATGCGATTGGACTTATGGAAATCAAGAAAATTCATGCGCTGCTGATCTGCTAAAATGCGATTGTTACTGTAGATAAAGCTAAGTAAAACCAGTCCCAGCGGTATTAGCAGTGCTTTCTTTTCCCCAATTTCATATATGAATAATAACAAAACCAAAGCCCAAAAGAACCCGATATTGGATAATACTCTGGGAGTAGACCACCATACATCTAAGAGCATGGCCGGTCCAATGATGCCAATGGCACTAATGAGTAGTAAAGGGATGCATAATATCTTAGCCATATTATATTTCTTGGATGGGTTTTTCTTTGCCAAGATGGTTACTAAAAGGGAGAGCAAAAGTGCGAGAAGAATCCATTTGGGAACAGAAAGGGCAATGGCCTCATTGCTGATAAAAGTGCGTTGAGCCAAGGTTAAAATCTGTGTGAAACGTACATTTAAATCGCCTAAGCCTAAAAAGGCCGATCTTGGACTGGCTGGGATGTCCATAATGTTAAGAATGAAACGATTCGTCAGGACATAGAGTAATAGCGTTCCCACAAGTAGGCCTAGTGGTATAGCCATTTTCTTTAGAATATCGGTAATATCCCTTCCCTTAAGCAAATTACTCAAGATTTGAATAGGGATAAACACCATGATCATGCTGAAAACAACTTGATATCCAGATAGGGCCCAAATAATCAGTGGGATTCCCAAAAGTCGATAGCGTTTATTATAGAGTAAAATATACCCCACTGCCATTGCAGGATATGAAAAACTAAGGGAGTTAATCATGGTTGCATGGCGATAGGTGAAAATCTCACCTAAATAGGGATGAAGTGTTGCAATCCCCAATAGGATTATTTCAAAATATTTACCTGTTCTACTATTCAAAAAGCGAATCAGGATGAGCATGGAGAATGCGATTTGGATTGCATAAATAATTCCAAACAGATTCTTACCACCAATGTAGTCTAATTCTAGGGGTGCCAAAAGCGTTGAAATAAATGCTACGGCCCATCTGCCTTGGGAGACATAAAATGAGTAGTCAAAATTTAACCCTTCAGAAATAAGTATGAAATCATCTGTGGCGCCTCCTATCACTGAGCCATAGGCAAGCTTGGCAATGTAAGCGAGAAGGCAAACAACACCTATAGGAATCAATGAGCCTTTTAGCTTTAATTCATTGAATAGATACGAATTGGTTAGTTTCAAATCAGTACAAATGTATGGACTAATGAAATAATTATTAGAAATGAATTGTGAAGCAAGGTATTCATGGGATTATTTTTCCAATTCGGTTATTGATTAATCTTCTTTACGCGATTTCAAATTTAGAATAATATAGGTAAAACTAAACGCTCAATACTAAACACTACCGCGCACATTTCACGCAAAAGGGGCTCTCAGGTTTAATCAATATCCGTTTGATGGGGATGGATTCTTTGCAGCGATAACACAGACCAAAATCAGCATGATCCACTTTTTCCAGGGCTATCTTGAGTTTGCTTAGCTTTATGGTAGAATTCCGTATCGCATTGTCGGTAATACTTTTGTTATTGATGGCGTCCATCCTAGAAATTCTGCCAATGGCATCATCAGGAGAAATAGGTTGCGCCATAGCTTTATAATCCACTAAGTTTTGCTCCGTTTTCTCAATTTCTTCTTGAATTTTATCCTTTACCTCTTGGTTATTCATAGGTTGCTAGCCAAAGATACTTAATTCATTTTAATGTTTTTATTTATGCCTAAATTTACGGACTGAAAAAGTAGTGTATCCATTTAATAAAATAGCGCAACTCTTGGGGGTAAATGGTTCGTCATCAGATCAGGTGATTACACATTTTGCATATGACAGCCGTATGTATATAGAAAATCCAAAAGCTACCTTATTTACTGCGATTAAGACGGATACAAACGATGGGCATCTTTATATTGAAGAATTAATTGCTCAGGGCGTTCAGCATTTTATTATTTCAGATTCCAGTTATATTACGGAAAAAGCACATTTCATTGCAATGAGTGACGGTTTAAAGGCCTTGCAAATGCTGGCTGCAGCTTACCGTGCTAATAGTAACGCCAAGATTATAGGAATCACAGGGAGTAATGGTAAAACCATTTGCAAAGATGCGTTATGGGCAATTTGCACTCATGCAGGACTCAATACCATTCGCAGTCCGCGTAGTTTTAACTCTCAATTGGGGGTGGCTCTATCTCTTCTTCAATTAAAGGAAGATACAGAAATTGCAGTTATTGAAGCCGGGGTTTCAAAGCCTGGAGAAATGGATGGTTTAGCCAGTATGATTCAGCCAGAAATTAGTATTTGCACGCATTTAGGCGATGCGCATGATGTCGGGTTTAAAAATATTGAAGAAAAAATAGAAGAAAAATCACAGTTATTTTATACTTCAGATAAAGTGATTGTAAGTGCTAATAATAAATATGTTAGCAATTTGAGAAATCATATTAATTTAAACCAGAATTTGGTTGAAGTATCGTGGAAATGGGAAAATGACCTTTTGGTTTTGGGCAATCAATCATATGCATTGAAACAATCGGATGAAGTAAGTTTGAATAATTTGAGCTTGGCTATTTATGTTGCTCAGGAACTTGGTATTACGGGTATTGAAGATAGTTTATCTAAATGGAGCCTACCATCCAACCGTTTGTCTTTGCTGGAAGGGCAGTATAATTCTATACTTATTAATGATTCATATACCAGTGATGCACAGGCACTGGAAGCTGCGATTAATTTTACCAAACAAAATAGAGGTGACCGGAAATGGGTGGCAATAGTCACAGCTTTTGAGCATAGTCGTGGTGGAGATGGGGTGTTAAATATGTTACGTGAGAATGGTGCAGAACGTATTTATACGGTTGGCACAGGATTTTCTCATTCCAATTACACCAATGTTTTTGACTTAATGCAACACTTAAGTCCTATCGATTTTAAAGATAAGGCGGTTCTAATTAAAGGGCTCCGCAGCTACAATTTAGAAAAGGTTTCCCATTGGTTGCAGGAAAGGAAGAACACAACTCAGCTGGTGATCAACCTTGATTTACTCAAAACAAACTATAAAATATTAAAAGGTCATTTGGACTCTTCTGTACGTACCTTGGTTATGTTAAAGGCATATGCTTATGGGGCAGGAACGGGTCAAATTGCGCGATTCTTAAAAATCGTTTTACCCGATTATGTAGGTGTAGCTCATGTGGATGAAGGAGTGCAATTGCGAAAGGCCGGTTTGAACTTGCCGATTTTGGTATTGTATACCGATATTGAAGATTTAGGGACCATTGTTGCATATAATCTTGAGCCTATTGTGTATAGTTTATCCTATTTAAAAGAGATCATACAATACAATTCAGAAACAGTTCGGTTGCACATTGAATTTGATACAGGGATGCACCGCCTTGGTTTTGACCCCGAGGATATCAACGAAATCTGTCAATTACTTCAGGATTCTAAACATAAAGTAGTTGGTGTGATGTCTCATTTAAGTAGTGCCGACCAACCGGAATTGGATTCAATTACAGAACAACAGATTGAATCATTTGGACAATTGGGAAATCAACTAGAGAAAAGCCTGGGGTATCCGGTTATTAAACATTTGGCCAATTCAATTGGTACGGAACGGTTCGCTAATGCTCATTTTGACATGGTGCGCTTAGGCATTGGATTGTATGGTTTTATTTCAAATCAAGTACAAGCCATCGGAAGATTAGAGACTCAAATTATTCAAATCAAGAAAGTTCCTGCAGGTCAAGGGGTTGGTTATGGTAACCGAGACATTTCGGATAAAATGCGATCCATAGGCGTATTACCCATCGGGTATGCAGATGGTTTTGATCGCGGGTTAGGCAACGGTAGATGGTCGGTTATCGTCAATAATAAAAAGTGTCAGACGGTTGGCAATATTTGCATGGACATGTGCATGATTGATGTAACCCATATGGACTGCAACCAAGGGGATCGGGTCATTTTATTTGGCAACGATAATACGGTAGATGAAATGGCGAAAGTGCTAGGAACTATTCCATATGAAATTGTTTCGCGCATATCAGAACGAGTTAAAAGAGTATATTTAAGTGAATAAGAGTTTAATATTAACAGGAATTATCGGCATTTGCGCCTTGGGGTCGTGCAAAGAGAAAAAAGTAACCCAAGCCTATGCTCCAGATCGGTCTGATTACATCGTGGCGGCAAGCCAAGCATATTTGCTAACTTGTGATTCAGCTGCAAAGATTACATCAGCCCAAGTGCAAGATAGCGCAGGCTTTCCTATTGTTTATGACCAAACCGCTGTACAGCGGTTTCAATTATTGAATTCATTAGGTAAGCAGGGTCTGGTGCGTGCATTTGACAATCAAGTACGCGATTTGTTAACGGAGAGTCTGGTGGATTTACATATCCCTTCTGCAGATTTTATGCGCGTGTCAGAACATGTTGTTCCCCAAAACCTGTTGCGAAATAAACTACTGGTTCAGCGTTATTTAGAACCCAATCGGGATTCATTACGGAAAATCGTCCTGCGCGATGTCAATACGAAATATACAGGCAGTAGAGCACGTAATATTTGGTTGCAAACCAATACACTGTATAATCAATATTACAGCACCCAGCAAGTAGAAGAGTTTCATTTTGAGAATGTAGTAAATCAGTCCATTAATCTCTATATAACGAATGCTTATAGTCAAGAAGACTCAGTGAAAGCAAATTATAAGAATTGGGATAATAAACTAGCCTCAAAAGCAATGAAATTTGCAGTAAAACAATAAGTACGTTTATGCCAAGTCAAACACTCAACGAGATTCTAAACGGACTAAATGAACAGCAAAAAAATGCTGCTCAAACCATCGAAGGACCTGTCCAAGTAATTGCAGGACCAGGAACCGGGAAAACGCAAATCTTAGCTTCACGAATTGCTAATATTTTAGCTACCACAGATACGGATCCCTGGAATATTTTATGCTTAACGTTTACTGATGCAGGCGCAATTGCGATGCGGGATCGATTACTTAAGTTTATCGGTCCTACCGCTCATCAGGTTCAAATTCATACCTTTCATTCATTGTGCAATCAAATCATTCAAGACAATCAAGCTTTTTTTGGCACCAATAGTTTATCTCCAATTGATGATATAGAGAGTGAGCAGTTGATTCGAACGATTTGCGAAATGATTAAGCCCGAGGCTGCACTGTATAACCCTTATGATGCATATTCTTTTAAATATGCTTTAAAGGCTGCATTTGGCACATTTAAAAAGGAGAATCTTTCCAGCGATCAATTGATTAAAAACTGTGATGCACTCATTAAAGATTTGGAGAATGATGAATCCCTGCGCTATACCACGAACCGTAAAGGAAAATGGGAAAAGGGAGACTTAAAAGTTAACGACTACAACAAGGCCAAAAAGAAGCTGGAAAAAATTAAAGAATCTGCGCTCTTGTTTTCTGCTTATACGCAAAAAATGCAAGAGATGCAGCGTTATGACTTTGATGACATGATTTTGTGGGTTCTAGAGGCATTTGATAAGCACCCTGATCTGCTTTTGGATTATCAAGAACAGTTTCAATATATGCTTACCGATGAGTTTCAAGATACCAATGGAGCGCAATTCAAATTAATCGAGTTGCTGATGAACCATTGGGACAGTCCCAATATTTTTAGTGTGGGAGATGATGATCAAAGTATTTATGCATTTCAAGGTGCAAACGTGGCGAATATGTTAAAATTTGGCAAGTCCTTTAGCAAAGGGTTGAATGAGTTTGTGTTGAGCCTAAATTATCGTTCAAGTCCAGAGATTTTAGCCGCTTCAGAAGCCTTAATTCAGAACAATGTAAAGCGTTTGATTCATGAAAGACCACATTTAAATAAGGTGCTTATTGCTAAAAAAGTGAGTAATCACTTACCTATTATTGCAACCTGTCAGAACCCCCTTCAAGAATCGGCTTGGGTGACTTCAGAAATAGAGAAGCAAATCCAATCTGGAGTAGCTGCCAATGAAATAGCGGTGTTATATAATAATCATCGGTTTTCAGATAAAACACAACGTTTATTGCAAGCAAAAGGAATTGAAGTAAACTTGCATCGGTCCGATAATTTGTTTGATATCGAGTTGATTGCATTTCTCATACGCGCATTAAAGTATGTTGCTGCTGAATTGGATCAACCTTTTAGTGGAGAACCAGAATTATTCAAGTTGTTGCACGCGCCTTGTTTTAACATGAGCAGTTTGACATTGGCGGAAAAAGCTTTTGAAATGGGCAAAAAGAAAGGAAAGCATAAATTTTGGCGAAAGGCCCTGCAAGTGGAGGAGCCGACCCTGTTTGATGCGGCCCCATTGCGACAAGCAATGCAAAAGATTGAGTCTTGGATTAAGTTTGCATCCGACCACAGTCCATTAAGCTTACTAAGCAAGATTTTGAATGAAACCGATGCCATCCAACAATTTGGCAAACCGGGGAAGAACCATCTGAATATTAATGCAATTAGTACGCTGTTTAATTTTGTAAAGGAGCGCAATGAAAAAATAGTTTCTTATACCGTACATCATTGTATTAAGGAGTTGGAAATATTACGTCAAGGTAATGGGATTAAATTAGTCAATGATATCAAAACAGAGGCAGGGGTCAACTTTGTTTCTATTCACAGTGCAAAAGGGCTTGAGTTTAAGCATGTGTATGTATTGGCCAATACAAAACAAAATTGGGATCGATCTAGATCCAGTGGAACCATATCTATGCGGCCACTTTTTGGCAATGTGGATGAGAAAATTGCTCAAGTGGAAGAAACTCGCAGATTGCTATACGTAGCAATGACCCGCGCGGAGGAAAGCTTAACATTGACTTACTATGAGCATGATGATAAAGGCAAAAGTACAAGTGAATCTAGTTTTGTAAGTGAGCTTTTGGACTCTGGAACTGTGGAGAAGCAGACTATTTCTGTGCCGCAAAATCAGATGGTGGATAGCAGTTTGGGATTGATTCAAAACCCAGAAATTAAAATTGAATTGCCCGATGCCAGCATTATAGATGCGCATCTTGCGAACTATACCCTTTCAGCCACACATATGAACCGGTACTTGAAGTGCCCCATTGCATTTTACTATGAAAATTTGTTGCGTGTACCAAGTACAAAATCGGAGGCAGGTTGCATCGGAACCGCAGTGCATGACGCCTTGAATTACTATTTCAAAAATTACAAAGACGAGGAGCAGTTGCCTTCGCCAATGCTTTTAATGTCGTGTGTTGAACGTAAAATGAATGAGCAGTACATCTACTTCAATAAGGCAACATTTGATAAACGATTACAAAACACCAAATCCTATCTATTGGCTTATTATGAAAGGAAAAAGGCACAATGGCAGTCGGAAAAGATTTTTTCTACAGAGAAGAACTTGGAAGCGGTGATTGGAGCAACTCGAATTAAGGGTTTTTTGGATAAATTGGTTTTTGATGGAAATTCAGTACATGTTATAGACTATAAAACGGGGAATCCAAAGAACGCCATCAGTAAAATGAAAGGACCAGACTTCAATTATGAAGGAGAGGATATCACTAAAAAGTATGGGGGAGAATACTGGCGTCAATTGATGTTTTATCATTTTCTAGTGAATTATGATAATCGCAATGCCTGGAAGATGGAAAGTGCAGCGGTAAGTTGTGTAGAGAAGGATAGAGATACAGGCGATATTATTGATGATATAAACCTTGTTCCAGATATGGATGGGCTGGAATTGATGGAGAGCTTAATCAAGGATACCTTTAGTCGTATTAAGTCACGTCAGTTTGATGTAGGATGCGGTAAAACCAATGAACGGATGGCTTTTGACAACTGTGAATGGTGCCAATTTCATAGCAAGAGAGGTTAACCTTCTGTTAAAAAGGATTCTCCATTTTGAACTTTAATGGCATAGTCCTTTATGCTATTGTTCTTTAAATCAGCCAGTAATTTATCTTTAAATGGAGCGATAGAAAAGTGTATGGGGCATGGATTATTCGGATTGCATTCAGAAAGCCCGAGAACGCAGCTATCAAATTTATCTAGACCATCTATTTTCTCAACTACATTAATTAATGCAGCATTCTTGTTTTTCTCTGTTAAATAGAAACCTCCGTTCGGTCCTTTTGCTGAAGTAATTACTTTCCACTTTGCTAAATCTTGCAAAAGTTTCGCTAATCCTTTTTCAAGAATACCCCTTAGACAAATTTGCATTAAGCGCTACCTTGTTTAACCCAATCGATTTATCGCGTATTCTTATTTTACTTAAACTCGATATCTCAGCATTGTTTGGTTACACAGGAGCCGTCTTTAAGAAGTTTTTAGGAACGAATTTGGGCATGTTCTCAGCCTTTGGGATGCTTTCAGTTTGGGTTATACTACCCGCTATGCGGATCGTTTATAAGTCTAAACGGAAAGATTTCTAAAACTAGTTCTCCACTAATCCATCTGCTCTCCATTGCTCAAACAGGGCAATATTTGCAGCACTTAATGCAGTGCCACCTTGTGGCATAAACCCACCACTGCCCTGTGCCCTATTTATCCGATTGATCATGGTATTGATATTTCCTTTTGCGCGTGTATAATCTGTAAAATCTAGACTTGAACCGCCTGGAGTATGACAAGATGAGCAGTTGGAAGTAATCAAGGGTTTGATCTTCGCTATGAAGGTAACAGGATTTGCAACACCAACGGAGATGGTAAAAACGTTAGTGAAGGTAACTGAACTCTTGCTGTTTTTGGCCACAACAGTGATCTGATAGGTTCCAATTGATGCGGTACTATCTGCAGTTATCACACCTGAGGTTTGATTTATAGTAATTGCATTATCCGCATTGGGTATTGTGCTTAGGCTATAGGTTATAGGTGTTCCTCCTGAAATGCTGGGAGTGTTAGAGCTCATGGATGTACCCTTAATGACCGACATTGTGTTGGGATTATATACCAAATTGGAGGGGGCTTCAATTTCAGGTTCAACCGTTTCATGCTTGCATGAAATAATCAAAAGAGGCAAAGCAATACTTATGAAAGCGAGTCTTTTTAACAAGGATAGTTGAGGTATTTTCATCAAATTCAAAAGTATGAAATATTCAATGAGCTCAGAGACGAATAATTGTAAGATTTAGGTTAACTATTGTACTTTTTAGTAATAAGACCCCATAAACGTACTAAATGCTTCAATTAGGGAAGTATTGCATTGACCTAGCCTTTCTTCAACCCAGCATAGTGCTCATAAAAATACGGTATAGTTTCAATGCCTTTGTAGAAATTAAAGAGACCATACTTTTCATTGGGCGAGTGTAATGCATCTGAATCTAAACCAAAGCCCATTAACACAGATTTGATTCCAAGTTCTTTTTCAAATAGTGCGATGATTGGGATACTTCCTCCACCACGTGTAGGGATGGGTTTTTTGCCAAATGTACTTTCCATGGCCATACTTGCGGCTAAATATTCAGGGCTGTCAATTGGGGTTACTGCCGCTTCTCCTCCATGATGTGGGGTTACTTTTACCTTGACACAATCAGGTGCTGCATTTTCAAAGTAGTTTTGAAAAAGAGCAGTAATTTGTTCTGAACTTTGATTTGGAACCAAACGCATAGAAATTTTGGCATAGGCCTTACTTGGTAAAACGGTTTTAGCACCTTCGCCAATATAGCCTCCCCAAATACCATTGACATCTAGGGTAGGTCGTATGCTTGCTCGCTCTGGAGAAGAATAACCCTTTTCTCCTAGCACATCATTGATATCTAAATCCTTTTTATATGCTTCTAAATCAAAAGGAGCTTTGGCTAGTTCTGCACGTTCTGCTTCAGATAGCTCATCAACATCATCATAAAACCCCGGTATGGTAATATGATTGTTTTCATCTTGCATATCTGCAATCATCTTTGCCAATACATTGATTGGGTTTGCTACTGCACCACCATAGACACCACTGTGTAAATCTCGATTGGGTCCAGTTACTTCCACCTCAACATAAGATAGTCCTCTTAATCCTACATCAATTGAAGGAGTATCATTACCTAACATACTGGTATCACTTACCAATACCACATCAGCCTTCAATTTTTCTTTATGACTTGCAACAAAAATACCCAGATTGGTTGATCCAACTTCCTCTTCGCCTTCAATCATGAATTTCACATTACAGGTTAAGGTATTGCTTTGAATCATTGCCTCAAAAGCCTTTAAGTGCATATACATTTGGCCTTTATCATCGCAAGCTCCACGTGCATAAATAGCACCTTCTGGATGTTCTTCAGTCTTTTTTATCACCGGTTCAAAAGGAGGAGAATCCCATAAATCTAATGGATCCGGTGGTTGTACATCGTAATGTCCATAAACCAAAATGGTGGGTAAACTGGGGTCAAAAATTTTATCGCCATATACAATGGGATGTCCTTCTGTATGGCATATTTCAACGTTATCTGCACCTGCTTCTACTAGTTTATTATATACAAATACGGCCGTTTTAGCCACATCCGAATCGTAATGGGTGTCCGCACTGATGCTGGGCATTCTTAATATTTCAAGCAATTCGTCTAAAAAACGATCTTTGTTTTGGTCGATATATTCTTGTCTATTCATAATCTTTGTTAAGCATCAAAAGTAGTAAAAATTAAGTCAAATTAAAGTAATCTAAGTTGCTGTATATTGAGCGCACCTTCCAGTTGCAAGAGCTGCTTTTTAGCGCGCAAACCACCTGCATAACCCACCAAATCACCATCGCTTCCAATAATGCGGTGACAGGGAATAATAATTGAAATTGCATTGGCACCATTAGCGCTTGCAATAGCGCGAATGCCCAAAGGGTTTAGCATTCGTTGAGCAAGTTCAGTGTACGACCAAGTTTCGCCATAAGGGATCTCCTTCAGATGCTTCCAAACTTGTTTTTGAAATGGAGTACCCACTTCAAGAATAGGAATGGTAAAATAATGCAGTCCTTTATTAAAATAGCAATTGAGCTGATGGATTGTTTGAGTTATGACGGTTGAATTCTTTTGCACAAATGATGTATTTAGACCAGTGGATATGCGATGGTCAATTTTTAATCGCATTTTACGATATCGCCAATCGCATAGACAGAGTTGTTCTTCATAGGAACCAATAATCATTTCGCCACAAGGACTATCGTAGTACTGAAATTCAATGGAACTAGCCATAGCTATTTCTCCAGGGCCACTCGAACACAAAGCAGCGCAAGAAGGATGGTTAATGGCGTAAAGACGATCATCTCAAACATGTTTTTTGAAAGTAGATTACCAATCGTGTTTACCGCAAATAATCCAGTATATGCCCATAACAATATGCTTACAAATGCATTGTGCTTATTTTTTACTTTGACCCAATTTACTACGAGGAGACCCGCATTTAGAATTAGCGCTACCACTTCAAATTGAATCATTTCATCGAAGGAATTTAACCTACTTCCCCAAACAATCGTGTAAGGGATTACTTCAAGAATCACCAATGTATGGAATCCTAGCAGAAGTATGGATAATCCTATGATTATTCGTGCTGCAATTAGAAAAGGGATCTTAAATAGCATTTATAATTTCACCCAAACGGTTACTGCTTTTGTTTTTTTGGGTTTTTTGGAAACAGTATATTTTAACTCAACAACTTCACCAGGAGCAATGGAACTACTTAATATTTCGTCTGAGCTGGTAATCATTGAATCGAGCTTATCATAATACTCTGCCGTCAAGTGAATATTGCTAAATGTAGCCTCTTTGGCTATGTTTTCCAGGGTTCCCTTAAGGATCCATTCTCCTTTAATGTTTCTTTTACAATCTCCATGCAGCAATAGATAGTCATTTGGTTTAGTTTGCTCTTTTTCTAGGATGGATTCTTTTTCAAGTTCATGACTGATGATATCATCCTCAATTCCTGTATCATACTGATCAACTACTTCAGGGAGGTCTTCTTCGGTCGGTTCATTTCCACAAGCATAAATTAGACAGCTAGTAAATGCAATTATCAGGGGATAGAGTATTTTTTTCAAGGATTATGGTCAAAGATAAAAATTATTCACTAGAACTCGTTTCAACTCAGTATTAATCGCAGGGTTACTTGCAATTATTTGCTTTCCACTCATTGCTGAACCTTGGTCGTTGAAAGTACTCACCTTGCCTCCTGCTTCCTGTACTAACAATATTCCGGCTGCAACATCCCAAGTGTTGATATTCAGTTCAAAGAAGCCGCAAAATCGACCACAGGCAGTATATGCCAAGTCAATGGCTGCAGAACCCATTCTCCGCAAACCGCGTGTGTTTTGCATGAAATACTCCAAGCTGGCTATGTAGGCGTCCATTTCTTCAAATGCATAATAGGGGAAACCTGTGGCCAGCAGACTCTCATTTAGGTTTCGGCTTTGTGAAACAGTTATGGGTTGATGATTCAAAAATGCTCCGTTCCCTTTCATCGCATGAAACATTTCTTGGCTGGCAGGAGCGTATACAACACCAGCAATTAATACGTCATTAAAAGTTGCAGCAATGCTGACACAATAAATGGGCAAGTTGTGCAAGTAATTGGTTGTCCCATCCAAAGGATCAATGATAAAACACAATTCAGCTTTTTGCTGGATCGTAGTTCCTTCTTCTGTTAAGAAACCAGCTTCCGGGAATTTGCCTTTAAGGATTTGTACAATTCGTTTTTCAGCATTAATATCAATCTCGCTTACCAGTTGATTTAGCGATTTTATTTGTACTTCAATTGAAGCAATTTCTTTCTGCGATTGCAAAAGAAATGCACCAGCAACTTGTGCAGCTTCTAGAATAGCTTCAGTGATGTTTTGCAAAATTACGTTTGTTGGCAGGCTCACCTTATAATTCCTTAAGTGACTTAATGCTTTGGAAGAAGGTATTCTTGTATTTTTCCATACGATCTTTCAATGTCCAAGTAGATATTGCATATATGCGGTCTTTTCCTTCGATATAAGCAAAAATATAACTGATTTCTTCGGGAATCCCGTCCACATCGCCTTCCATCAAGTAAAGCCGGGCGTCCATACCATTGATGCTTGTTTTTTTCGGTTGGCCCAATGTCAAATCTTCAGATGTTTCTATGCTGCTAGTGATAACTCCTGCATAATTATCTATGATAGACATGGTAGTGTCATAGGATTCTATTTGTTTAAATGAATTGATGAACTCATTCTTATCTTCATCAATTACAATAATATAGGTCTCTCTATATGCATTCATAAACTGCAAATTAGCCTCTTCATGTAGCTCGTCCGTTGCATCCATATAATCCGGGATCATAATTTGATACCGATTTTCGAATGTGGTTACTTCAAAGTCCTTATCAATCGACAGCTTTTCTGGGCCATTGTTGCAAGCCATTAGGTAAACACTAAAAATAAGGAAGATACTATTTCTCATAATTGGGATTTAAATATTGGGCTAGTTGGTTCGCTATTTGCTCCCAACTAAATCTATTTTTAATAATTTCAGTTGCTTTCTTTCCAGTTGTTGATCGAAGATTCTCATCTTTCAGAAGCATCACAACTTGTGCAGCAAAGTCCTCAGGGGTGGTTTCTTTGAATACCCCATTCCCACTTTGTACTCCTAGTCCTTCAAACCCAATTTCTGTGCATACAACTGGTATACCCATGGCCATACTTTCAAGGACTTTATTTTGCGTTCCGGCTCCTATGCGCAGCGGAGATACTACCACTGATGCTGTTGCGTACATTTCGTTTAACTTGGGAATAAATCCAGTAATTTCGACATTATTACGCGCCAGTTCCAAGACTTTTTTTACGGGTCTTTGACCTGCAATAACAAAATGTACATTAGGAATTTCATTCTCAATAAGGGGTAATATTTCCTCTACAAAGTAGCAGGCCCCATCCATATTGGGGGCATAATCCATATTTCCTGTAAAGAGAATTCGATTTGTAAATGGTTCAATTTCAGAGGGTTTGAATGTGTCAATATCCACTCCATTGGAAAGCAATTCGATATGTTCTATCCCATGTTTAGACTTGAGATATGAAATATCTTCTTTACTGCAAGCTAAATTCAAATCAAAGAGGCGCATGTGTTTTTCATAATCCAATAAACGCTGATGTTCTACTTTGATAAACATGCGCTGTAAATTGCTGGTTGCTTTTGTTAATCTTCGGTTCCAATACAATGAAAAAGCATCAGGTAAGTCTAGAATTACACGGGCTGTAAGTTTACGCTTGATAAAATATTGCGCCATGCGCAAATGTTGGACATGAATGGCTTGAAATTGGTTAGTGCTTAGAATCTCATCCAGCTTTCGACCCATTTTGTTATTTTTAAAATAAAGAACTTGAAAAGGGGTTTTACTGAAAATCCCTAAGATGCAAGAAAGATAGCTCTTCCATTTAGGCTGACTTATTAGGGTAACGGTTTGATAGAATTTTTCTAATTCCGATTTGTATTGCCATTCATCTTTGTTGCTTACAAAAGTGACCAGATGTAATTCATGGTTTTTGCTAAGCTTTTTAGCTAGGTTGTAGATTTTTAGTTTATCACCTCGGTAAGGTGGATATGGAATACGATTGGCTACAAATAAGATTTGCATTGCTAAAGCAAAGCTACATTAAATTATAGTTTAAACCGATTCCAAAGTCAGAATCGTGATTTCAGGTAAGATGCCAAATCTACCTGGATATCCAAGATACCCATACCCTCTATTTACATAAAGTTTTTGATCTGATTCTTGGTATAAACCAGCCCATTCCTTGTACAAATATTGAACGGGACTCCATTTAAAATTTTCGGTTTCAATTCCAAATTGCATCCCATGGGTATGACCACTCATGGTTAGTGAGATGTCTGAATGGTCTTTTAAAATTTCGCCTCTCCAGTGCGTTGGGTCGTGCGACATAAGTAACTTTGTGGCAGCTTCTTCCGTTCCAATTTTAGCCAAGTCCAAATTACCAGTGGATGGGAATCTTTTCGGATTGACGCTCCAATTTTCAACTCCAATCAATGCCAATGACTCGCCAGATTGCTTAATGATTCTATTTTCATTCAGCAGTAAATCCCAGCCCAAAGTGGCATGAGCTGTCTTAAGGTCAGCAAAGTTTTGTGCTTCAGCAGCTTTGTTAGGCCATTTCACATAGGTGCCATAGTCATGGTTACCAATCACTGAGTATACTCCTAAATCCGCCTTTACTTTATCAAAAACATTGATGTAATCTTTTATTTCGGTTGCTGAACTGTTCACAAGATCACCCGTAAAACATACCAAATCGGGTTTCTCGGCATTTAGCATTTCTACGCCACCAGTTACAGCTGTTTTATTCCAAAAACTGCCCGAATGGATATCGCTAATTTGAGCAATCGTTAAGCCGTGAAATGCTTTGGGCAAGCCCTTTATTTTTAGGGTTTCTCTGCGGACACGGTAGTCATGTGCACCGCTAATAATCCCAAAACTCATTGCTGCAGTTGGGGTAGCGGCAACAAGAGCACCAGTCTTTAGTAAGAAATCAGATCGGCTTAATGTAGGTTTGGTTGAGATTGGTGTGCTATTGGTTTCCGGGGTTTCTTCCGAATTTGTTTTGCTTTGATGTCTCAAACGTTTGATGCCCCATTTTGAGCCTGAGAATAAATCATTTACAATGAGCACCAATGCAAATACTATTTTGGCCAAAAACCAGACTAAAAATAAGCCAAAAATGAGAGACAATGGAAATTTTCCGGTAGCAGCCGTACTTTGACTCCTGTAATACATCGGGATTAGGTAGGCCGCAACATTGAATACCCAAAAGCAAATCAAAATAATTTTTTTGGGCCATCTACGTGGCTTTTTTAACCAGGATAGAATACCCGAGAAAATATAAAGGTCCAGAAGGATAAATATGAAAATTTGCATGCTTGCTTATTAATAAGGATTAAGCCCTGTTATTGTTTGCGAATGTAAATTATTATTGCTCGTGCCCTAGTTTTAATAGATAAAGTATAAATTCGAGCAGACATATGAATCCTATTAGCACAGAATTTAATCAGTTTTTCAAAGAACTTGCGGCCAATAACCATAAAGACTGGTTTGATTTGAATAGAAAAAGGTATGAAACGCATGTAAAAAAACCATTTGAAGATTTTGTTGAACAGCTTATTGAGGCTGTGCAAAAGGAAAACAAATCTTTAAATCCTAAACCCAAGGATTGTATATTCAGAATCAATAGAGATATTCGTTTTGCAAAGGATAAAACACCCTATAAATTGAATCGCTCAGCAGCAATCAACCAAGGGGGAAGAAAAGATATGTCTCCTGCAGGGTTATATGTTGAAATGGGGCCAGAACATGTTCGAGTGTATCGGGGTATTTATATGGCGAGTACAGCAGAGATTGCTCAAATAAGATCCTACATGGCGAAGCATGCCAAAACCCTTGCTAAGCTCAGTTCAGCTGCTGAATTTAAGAAGTGGTATGGTGAAGTACGAGGTGAAAAAGCCAAAAGAATGCCAAAAGATTTGGCTGCAGCAGCGGAAATGGAACCCCTAATTTTTAACAAGCAATGGTATTATTTTCATCAAATGCCTGCGGAAAAAACAACAGACCCTAAACTAATCAATCAGATAATGGAGTGTTATAAGGCAGGAGATCAAATGGCCAAATTTTTGGCTAAAGCGTTACATTAGTTTTTGATAAGCCTTCCACCATCGATCAGGAAGTTCATCTCGTGAGGCCCTCACGTAATCTGAATAACTACAGCTGATGAATTTTTTATTTAGATTATTTTCATCATCCAATTGCAGCCACCATCGCTCACTGAAGTGACTTTTAAGAAACTTCAAGTTGTATTTGCCATCCATTAACGGAGTATTGTAAATGGTAAAATTATTCAGATCCCCATCAGGATCGTCATATCTACGGCTCATGTAACCTTGGATAAAATACCAGATGAGCTGTGCATAGAGCTCTCCGCCCATGTTATTCTTCTTATCGATAGGTGCGCCATAAAAATATGCAGAAGAAATTTGGTTGCTTATACCAGCATACCGGGTAATCCTACATGCTTCGTCAGCGGTAAGTCCATTGGGCTGCATATGGGCATAATTAATATCGTTTGCTTGAATGGCATTAATGTCAAAAGAAAAGATGTCTGCAGAACGTAAGAACGGTTCGCTTTCATATGGAGCATCCCTAAATTGACCAAGTCGCATCACATCAAAACACATCTCGTTCATATAGGTTTCAATGGTGGTGCTGATATAATGCATTTGTACACCAATGGAGGTGACATTGAATAAATAATTGGGTTGATGTAAAATGATATTCCGTAACGTGCTGTTTTCTTCTAAGCTCACCTTAGCCTCTATTCGTGCAACTTCGCACATGGCTCGCTCATTTTCATAAGCCCGATATTGATAATAGGATAGATCTGCCGTTTCACCTATGATAATGGGAACAATGGCCTCATTATGCAATTCTTGGATCACTTGGGTTAAACCGAAACCATTGTTTTTTTCATCATCCGTAATGCGCAAATTCCCTAAATCTAAAATCCGTGCAGGACCCAAATTATCACTTAAGTTATATAGGTGTTTTCGCACATTATCAGCACTTTCACCCATACCTATTAGGGCAATTTGAAAATGGTCTAAACTTATACTTTTGCCATCGTTGAGTCGAATTTGTTTTCCAACAGTTCCGTCATTTCGTGCATTCTTAAGAACAGCAGAATTTATCGGCTCAAAGTAATCGAGTAACATCTGACAATATTAATTATATAATACGGAGCTTACGGCAATATCTATATACATACCATGTGAGATTGTCCAATAATTTTAACAAGTGAACCTCCCTTTTAGAATTAAATAAAATAGTTGTAATTCGCAGCTGATGTATTTTATTACGGGTGCAAATGGTTTGGTAGGTAGTTATGTTACAGCAGAATTGCTGTTGCAGGGACGCACTGATATTATTTGTGGTGTGCGATCTGAACTAACCAAGGACCAACTTTTGAAGGATTTGTGCAAACTTACGAATTGGAATAAGCAAAAACTTGAAGATAGTTTGGTTTTTGCTGTAGGGGATATTTTAGATTCGTATTATTTAGAATCGTATATCAATACAGATAGCATGGTAATTCATACTGCAGCAAATGTCAGCTTTGATCCTAAAGACAAAGACCGACTTTTTGAAACCAATATAAAAGGAACCGAGAATGTAGTAAATGCATGCATTTTCGCCAAAGTAAAAAAAATGTGTTATGTCAGTTCTGTAGCGGCAATTGGTAGAACAGGCTCCTCAGAGTTTATCACTGAAGAAACGGTTTGGGAAGATTCTAAAAGAAACACCAATTATGCCATTAGTAAGCGATATGCGGAACTTGAAGTTTGGCGAGGCAGCGAAGAAGGATTAAAAATGGTAATTGTAAACCCTACCGTTGTGATGGGTTACACTTCACAGGGCAACAGTTCATCCAGCATTTTTCATAACATAAAAAAAGGATTTCCTTTTCGGAGTAATGGGGCCAACGGGTTTGTAGGTGCAGTTGATGTTGCAAAAGCTTTAATTTTGTTGGCCGATTCAGAAATTATTTCTGAGCGGTATATTCTAAGTGCTGAGAATTTATCGTTTAAAATACTTTTTGATACCATTGCACGGGGTTTAGGCAAAAAGGAAGGCAAAATAATGATTCGTCAATGGATGAAATGGATTGTATTGCCCGTGGCATGGATGCTTTCTAAACTATCTGGCAAGGCTCCTTTTGTAACTAAAGAAGTTTTTGGCACAAGTTTAAGTACGAACCGCTATTTCGCAAACAAATTCAAAAACCAATTTGGTTTTACGTTTACACCCATTACCCAAATTGTGGATGAGGTGACTATTTTAATGTCATAACTTTGTAAATGATTAATAAAAGCGGTAAAAAGTGCAACCAAATGGCCTTTTTATACGTCTAATGATAAAACGGAATACAATTTGATGTATTTAAAACGTTATTAAAGAGCAATGGCAGGCAAGACTAACATAAAGAACACTCGGAAGCAAAGCACCAAACCTGCCCACAATAGTGATACTGGAATTACTCCAGGACCTGCTGGTGGGTAAGTCCATTTTTTTGTTTCTTTTCTATAGGCTTTATAGCCTTCTATGGGAATATATGGCTCCGCAGTTCATTACGTTTTAGATTTAATAATCACTTTCCACCCCAACTCTTTACCTACCCATTGTAATTCACCCAAGGTTCGTTCTAAGGATTCTTCAGCACGATCATACAGATTGCTTTTTGAGATTTCCTCCTTTAATTTTTTAATGGCCAAATTGTTTAGCTTATTGTAATCTTCAGGACTGAATGAATTGAAGGTGCTTTCTTGTAAATCGTAATATTTTATACTCGGCTCAATGGTTGTTTCTGGTTCAGGAACTTTGGTTAATGTAATCACTTTCGTTTTCTTGTTGACTTCATATTCTATTGCTTCCAAGTCATAGCTTACAAGCACTTTTCCTTTAACAAGCAGTAGGGCCTTTTTTTCAAATGATATTAAGTTATAAAAGTATTTTTGAGCTTCCTTATAGTTATAAACTTCAGAGAATTGCCCTTCTGTAACCACCAATTTTTTAACCGCTTTGATTCGTTCAATAATAACATCACCACTGGTATTAACTGCCTTATTTTCATTTCGGTTAAAAATCCAGTAACTGATTAGAATTCCGATGATAAGCGGAATAATGATGGAGATTGCTTTTTTTACCATTACTTTTTCTTTTTAGTGTAGACATAGAACGATTCATCTGTACTGATGAATTCATGGAAATCGGCTACTTTTTCAAATTTACGATTAAATTCTTGATATGATTGACTGTCAATTTCAAAGTGCTTGTCGTATGAATGCAGAAGCGTATCCACGGTATTTTCTAAGTCAAATTGAACAATAAGATAAGGTACCTTACCTAAACGCTGAAAACTATCTGACAAAGTGAGTAATTGACTTAAACTCAAATGGGACTCATTTGCTGTTGTAAATTGGGCATAGGTGCCAAACCGCGATTCCCGGGGAAGGTAAAAGGGTTGATTCTGATAGTACATTACCCCTTCGATGTCATAATCGGGTTCAGCTATATATACCGCATTGGCAGGGGTGTTGGATTTAAGCCAAAGCCCTAAATGGTCTGCATTGGATTGATCTAAATTAACGTATAATTCGTAATTACGTATTCCTCGAACCAAGTTAAACGTTAGTATAAGCAGCATTACCATATAACCAGCAACTTGTACCTTTTGCAAATTGAGTTTCTTTGGTTGTTGGATTGAACTAGATTGATTCGCCCAGAAAAGCGCAATTATATAAAGGAGGAACATGCCCTCATGATGCGAATAATTAGGTCGTATAGATAAATGAAATCCAGCCATAAACACCATACCCAAGAAGGCAATGATAAGGGTCTTTTTATTTTTCCAAAATAATGTGAGTATAGCGAACAAAAGGAATGTTTTAAAACCATGTTTAAAGCCCCAAATACCATCAAAAAGATGGTCAAAACCCCAACCTACATCCCAAATTTTGCTAAAGGGGACTTGTTGTATTGAAAACGATTGAACCACCAAACTTTCTGCACTGGG
This sequence comes from uncultured Bacteroidia bacterium, assembly GCA_943788195.1. GTDB lineage: Bacteria > Bacteroidota > Bacteroidia > NS11-12g > UBA955 > CALSPH01. The sequence continues at coordinate 201,390 of CALSPH010000001.1, read as the reverse complement.
TGTGCACAGAAGATATGAAATAAGCCCACTTAGCAGTAATACTCCAAAACCCATGTAATACCTGTAATTCTTAAACGCATCTTTTCGGTCGAGCATGACGAATGCACCTAATAACAAACTAAATATGGTTGCATAAAAATTGGTTTGGGCAGCTAAGGCTAAAACGAGCAAAGCGCCCAAATCCTTCTTTTGCCTATAGAGCATCGCAAAAGTAAAAAAAAGGGTAACGGCAATACCGTAATTTCTGGCAATAATCCCGTATTCAAATAAACCGTACTGTCCAAAAATAAACAATGCCACAAAGCTCCAATGAAATGGGGATTTAAATAAAAGTATCAGAACATTTAATGTTGCAAATACTGCCGCAAGAATGGGGAGTACTAAATTACTTTTGAATATGGAAAAGGATAATTTGAGCAGTGCATACCATAAAATGGGGTGGCCTTCATTGGTTAAGTAAGTTGGTAAGTTCCATAAGGTTTCTGCTGCTTTGGCAATATTTAGGGCTCTCACCTCATCGCGCCAAAACACGTGATGTGACATGCCGAAAGACAATAATATCAGCCAAATGAGTAGTAAAAAATAGTTGAAATAGTGCCTAGATATTTTTGCCATTCGCACTGCAAAACTAATTTAATATTATGTTTATTTAATGGGTTCAACAAATGTGATGAAGTCGTTTGAATATGCCATTCTTGAATATTTAAAAAATTATGGTGTCGGCCAAAGTTAAAAAGATCAGAATACGTACCTAGAAAACGGGTGCAAATCCTAGTGGCAAATTAACATGGTTAATTCTTCGGCTGAGCAAAGATGCGTTTTCGATAAAATATACCGATCTGCAAGGCGATCAGGTATGTGTAAAGCTAAAACCTTAGTCAAACCCAGCATTTTTAACTAATTTCGCGCCACATTTTTAAGCATGGCACAAGAATTAAACGAACAGCAATTAGAGCGTAGAAAATCGCTCGAAGAATTAAGGGCAAATGGCATTGATCCATATCCTGCCGACTTATATTATGTGAGTCACTATAGTCAGGACATTAAGAAGTCTTTTGAAGCAGACCCTGAAACGAAAATAGAAGTTTCCGTTGCAGGTAGACTGATGAGTAGGAGAGTAATGGGGAAGGCGTCATTTGCAGTATTGCAGGATACACAAGGCAAGATTCAGCTTTATTTGAATAGGGATGAAATTTGCCCCGATGAAGATAAATTCAACTATAACCAACTCTTTAAGAAATTGATGGATATTGGGGATGTGATTGGGGTTGAAGGATATGTATTTAGCACCAAAACAGGAGAAACTTCCATACACGTTACTTCATTAAAAATGCTTTCTAAGTCATTGAATCCTTTTCCATTGCCCAAAGAGAAAGATGGTGTAGTGTATGATGCATTTACCGATCCTGAAGCGCGATATCGAATGCGTTACGTGGATATGGTGGTGAATCCACATGTCAGAGAAACTTTTATTAAACGAACCAAAGTGGTTCAAAGCTTGCGCAATACCTTTAATGAAAAAGGATATCTAGAGGTTGAAACTCCAATTCTTCAATCCATTCATGGTGGTGCGGCAGCGCGTCCTTTTGTTACGCATCACAATGCGCTCGATATTCCACTTTACTTGAGAATAGCTAATGAGCTGTATTTAAAGCGATTAATAGTTGGAGGTTTTGATGGAGTATATGAATTTGCGAAAAACTTCAGGAACGAAGGGATTGATCGAACGCATAATCCTGAATTTACCGGCCTCGAAATTTATGTAGCCTACAAAGACTACAATTGGATGATGGATTTTACGGAGGAGATGATTGAAAATGCAGCCATTGCGGTGAACGGAAACACTGATGCAGTTTGTGGGGAGCACACCATATCCTATGCACGACCTTATAAACGGATTACGATGACGGATGCCATAAAAGAGCATACTGGAATTGATATTTCTGGAATGGATGTAGCTGCGCTTCTTAAGGTTTGTAAAGAGTTACATATAGAAACGGATTCAAGCATGGGCAAAGGAAAGCTCATTGATGAATTGTTTTCAGAAAAATGTGAGCATACATACATTCAACCCACATTTATCACAGATTATCCAATTGAGATGAGCCCTTTGACAAAAAAACACCGAACCAAGGAAGGCTTGGTAGAGCGTTTTGAATTGTTTATCAATGGCAAAGAAATTGCGAATGCATACAGTGAGTTGAACGACCCAATAGATCAACGCGAACGATTTGTGGAGCAGGCCGAATTGGCTGGAAAAGGGGATGATGAAGCCATGCCTTTGGATGAAGACTTTCTACGTGCATTGGAATATGGAATGCCTCCTACCGCTGGTTTAGGCGTTGGAATTGATCGTTTGACTATGTTCATGACCAATCAGCAAAGTATCCAAGAAGTATTATTCTTCCCACAGATGCGTCCAGAAGTTAAGAATTAAATTGTACCTTTAATGATCAACTAGAATAATGGCATGCTATTTTCGTTATTCTGTATAATTAAACAATACATTATGAAAATACGTATTTTATTCTTCCTTGTTTTAACATTCAGCGGGTATGGTTTGTCCGCTCAATTGAATTTGGATACCTCCGATATTGCCTTGCATTTAGCACAGCGCTACCAAAACGTATTAAATACCATTGATGATGCGGTAGTTGAGGGTAAAATTAGGGCATATGTTTCCGAGGATTTGAATGAAAGCTATGATAGTGTATTAAACATACAGCACTATAGTTACAAGATTAGTTCTGGTAATGTTGATTCCAAAGTAGGCTATATTCATGATGCCGTTGTTTTGGATAACGTTAAATCAAATCGGAGAAATTTTCACAAGGCCTTAGTCGTTTACCAGCAAGTGCACATAAAAGAGGGTGTTCAACTTAATTTTAAGGCGTTAGGGATGGGTACGTACCCAGTGTATTAGAAGAGGATATAAGAACCATGCCAGAAGCAGAGTATTATGTTTCACCGATTGATGTTTCCAAAGTTTTGTCGAGTGAGGATGATAAATTCTTTCGTTTAGTTATGCAACATGCATACAAATCTAAAAACGAGCAAAACAAGAATTGGAGCTTAAAGTCAGATATCGTTTATGGGAACATTGATTTTCCATTAATGGCTCGCCTTGGTTTTATGATTCAATCGGATATGAGCGATGTGTATGACTCCATGTTAGTTCATATGTTTTTACCCAATACCTTCGTGGAATACAATAGCGAAAGATTTCATAAGGATTCGTTCACCTTCGTATTGGGAGAGTCAACCAATGCGATGTTAGATCGAAATAAAGATAACCGGAAGGCAAAGATTGATGCACAACCGAGGTTGTTGCGTTTCAAGAAAAGTAAAGAGGTGATTGCCTTAGGTTGGAAATTAGAAGGTAAATTAGTCTACACAAATAGAAATGCAGTAATCATCTTTCCGATGGAAGAGGCCCATTTTATAACCAAAGATGAAATTTTAAAATTTGCACCAAATGCTGCAATTTGGTTTGATTTAATTTTTCAGTAGGATTAGATTTCCCTCTTAATAATTATACGCTGCATATCAATGTTTTCATCTTTAGCGCCATAGAATTTAACCAAGTATGTTCCGTTTGAAATATGCTTCGGCAGTTGAATCAAAGCGTTGTTATTAATTTCCTGTTTTAAGGCAAGTTTTCCATCCAGGGTATATAATTCTAAATGAGTTAATTCTATCGTATTGGCATTCAGTTTTATCGTTCCTAAGTTTGGATTTGGATAAAATGCTATTGCAATGCTTTCGGGTATCTGTTCAATTGAAGTCGGTTTTTTGATTTCATAGAGTTTCAAAATCTCTGATTTGGATAATACGCGATTATAGATGCAGACCTCATCTATTGACCCTTTGAAAGGAGCAGTAATATCGTCTCTTATGCCAATATAGCCATTTGTAGTATTGCCATATGCTGGATAAGTTCTGGAGGAAACGCCCATGCTGTCAATGAGCTTTCCATTTATATAGAGTAACACAAAATTGCTATCCCGTATCGAAGTTATGTGATACCATTTTTTTAGTTCGGGTAAAGTGTCTGAGTATACAGATAGATTAGGCGCAACTGTGCTATATCCTCCGGCACCCCACCCTGTATAGCTGCCAAGATATTTTTTTGCAACGTTAAGAGATTGTCCTTGTGCACCTGTTGCGTCTCCGACTGCCAAAGCAAAAGCTAAGGCACCGGTATTTACGCTCTCAAGATTGGCCCAAAGCGAGTAGGAGTACGTGTTGTTTTTTAAATTTGCTCCATCAAAATCCATGTAAGAGGAGGCGGATCCAGAAAAGTAATAGGCCGAATTGCTATCTCCAAATCGGTCCTTTGTTAAGGAAACATTATGTAATATCCCGTGTGTTTTGTTTACACTGGAGTCTTTTGCATTTCCATTAAATGGAAAAAATGCAACCAATCCATTACTTGGTATTTGCCCAAATAACCCAAAGGTTAAACTTATGATGCAGCATGTAAGGAGTAGTTTTTTCATTGAGCAGAAGAATTGTTGAGAAATCAAATTTAATGTTTTTATAACAATTTATAATTCCTAAGGAGGATTATATCGATCCAACATTAAAAACCCAATCCAACACACTTAAGTTATTCATAAACCCGTGTTTCTCCATAAACACTTGGTCGTATTCTGGGGTGGTTTGTTTTACGATGAGTGCTTCTGTGTTGGGTAATTCATCTGTGAGTTCAAGTTCAATATCTACTTTCAAATACCTGAGCACTTCCTTTAGAAGGGCATAATTATACTCCCAGAGGAATTCATAATCTGCGGTAAATATGGGCTTGAGCTTATAGTCATAGTATTCAAAAAAGGGAGAATTTTCATAAGCCGTTTCTAATGCTTGCCAGTGCTTTCTGGGCCAAGGTTCTGCATAGCTAATTTTCACCTCCTTCATGCGCAATTTCGTTTTTCCTTTTTGCACTGGAACGGACAGCATGTGCCGTTTATTTGGACTCATAATCTCAAAACGATTGCGAAACGTTTGTTTCTGAAACAACTCACCCGTACTGATGTATGCTTTGGGTTTAGCAATCATTGCTTGAATATAATCCAAAGGAGGAAGCAGGTATAAAGGGAAAATCAGCTTCTCCATAGGTCTACTTTCAATGGGTCTTCAGAACGTTTGGCCAATTCTTTTAAAGTTAGCTTGAATATGGGATGAATCCAATTGGGTGCAATTTGGGCGCTAGGTACAAGCACAAAATTTCGTGCATGCATTTGCGCATGTGGAATCGTCAATTCTTTCGATTCCACCATATCTTGATCATACAAAAGGATATCAATATCAATCTCTCGAGGTCCCCAATGTTCGGTACTTTTACGCTCCAGTTGCTTTTCAATCTGCTTGATGATTTTAAAACACATTTTTGGACTGTAAACCGTCTTAACAATGATGCAGGTGTTTAAAAAGGATGCCTGATCTGTTTTACCCCATGCTGCGGTTTCATACAATGAGGCTTTAGAAATAACCTTTCCTAATTGGTTGTTGATTTTGTGTATTGCGGCCTGAAGGTATTGTGTTCGGTTGCCTTTATTGCTTCCTAAGCCTAAGAGAATATGTTGCAAGATCAGTAGTTTTTATACCCCTTGTCTTCTAGATTTTTGGCCTTTTCGAGCACAGCAATCTCCATGTTCTTTTTATATTCAATCACACGTTGAGAAAGCGCTTCGTCCTTCAACCCTAAAATGCTTGCAGCAAAAATGCCCGCGTTTTTAGCTCCATTAATGGCCATGCTTGCCACTGGAATTCCAGGAGGCATTTGAACGATAGAATATAAACTATCCACGCCACTCATATTACTTGATTTTATGGGCACTCCGATTACGGGCAAATGGGTGTGCGATGCAATCATACCTGGTAAGTGTGCAGCACCTCCGGCACCAGCAATAATCACTTCAAACCCCTTGCTAGCAGCCTCTTTCGAGAATTCTACCAGTCGGTCGGGTGTGCGATGAGCGGAAACTACACTGATATAATAATCAACGGATAATTCTTCTAATAACTTGGCGGCTTCCTGCATTACAGGTAAGTCACTGTCTGATCCCATTACAATAGCTACTTTCTTACTCATGCGGGTATAATTTTAATCATTGATTTCACTTTTTCAGCTTTGGCCAAAAGGCTTTCCATATCTGTATCTAAAACGGTGATATGTCCCAATTTACGATGCGGTTTACTATCGGCCTTGTTATACAAATGTACATAAACCCCTGTAGTTTTCAGAAGGTCATCCAAGTTATCCAATTGATAGGGACCCGTAAAATCTGTTGGACCCGTAATGTTAATCATCGCACTGGGCTGGATTAAACTTGTATCACCCAACGGATAGCCGGCTAATATTCGGTTGAGCTGTTCATATTGAGAAGTATAGCATGCTTCAATGGTATGATGGCCTGAATTATGGGGCCGAGGTGCTGTTTCATTTACCCAAACTTGATTGTTCTGGTCTACAAAAAGTTCTACGGCAAAAAGTCCAGGTGTGCCAAAAGAGGCGACTACTTGATGGGCTAATTTCTTGGCTTCTGCAATGATTTCTGCATTAAAGCGCGAAGGAGAAAACAGAAATTCAACCAAGTTACTTACTGGGCTAAAGAACATTTCTACTTCTGGAAATTCGGTTATATTTCCTTGTTGATCTTGGGCAACGATAATAGCCAATTCGCGCACATTGGGCACAAATTTTTCAACCATACAGGGTTCAGAAAACGGATATGTTCCATTGATAATATCAGAACGGTTGGCGATGACCACTCCTTTTCCATCATATCCCCCTTTGCACAACTTTACAGCTAATTTTTCTCCTGAAATATTGTTGAGTGCAATCTCCCAATCGGAATCGGAATTCACAATATAATAAGGAGCTGTTTTGATGAAGTGTTTGGAATAAAACTGTTTTTGCTTCCCTTTATCTTGAATAATTTGCAATGCTTTGGGCGAAGGGATGATTAATTTACCCTTAGCTTCAAGATCTAATAGCGTTTCTGAATTGACATGCTCAATTTCGTAGGTAATTACATCCGTAGATTCGGCCAATTCGCGGATCTTTGTATCATCGGTAAGCTTTCCAACAATCACTTTATCCGCAAGATGACTTGCCGGACAATGTGCATCGTTTTCTAGAATGTGATAGTGAAAGTTAAGCGGTCTGGAAGCTTCGATTAGCATTTTCCCTAGCTGACCGCCACCAATGATTCCGATTGTTTTCTGAAGAGGTAGTTGTGCCAAAATTGTGAGGCAAATTTAGGGATTAGTTATTTGAAATATGCATATTTTTGCAAATGCTTAATGGCTGCGTAGTTCAATGGATAGAATAAGTGTTTCCTAAACATTTGATCTAGGTTCGATTCCTATCGCGGCTACCAGAGCGGAATAGTTGAATTTTAGTTCACTATTCCGCTTTTTTGTTTGTCCGTGATCCCCCGTCACATATTGGATGTACTCAATAAATACATTTTGATTTTGGGTTCGATAAAGTATTTTTTCTCGATCCACTACTATTCCTTTTGGGTAGAGTGTTTTTACAAGCAGCTTCCTTCCCATTAAATCTTGTTTATCCCACATTGTCAGTAGGGGTTCTGTCGCGTTAACTATTGCAATGTAATAAATCTTTAGGTTTGCTATGTAAAAATTACCTTCATGTTCAAACGTCACAGATATCCAAGAGCAATCATTCTTCAAGCGGTTTATTTCAAGTTGAGATTCACATTGAGTTATCGAGATGTGGAAGAATTACTAAAAATTCGAGGTGTTAAAGTAGACCATTCCACTATTCAAAGGTGGGTGTTTAAGTTCAGCCCAATGATTGAGGCTACTATGCACAAGAGGAAGAAACAGGTATGTGATAGTTGGCGAATGGACGAAACCTACATCAAGGTAGCAGGTAAAGACAGATACTTATATCGAGCTGTAGACAAGCAAGGAAATACTGTAGACTTCCTACTAACTAAACGGAGAATGAAGGGTTCTGCACAGAGGTTTCTAAACAAAGCCATAGGTAACAATGGAAAACCAAGACTGATTAATATTGATAAAAGTGGAGCAAATACTGAAGCTATCCGTATTATCAATAGATATAGTTTAACCTTCAAGAAGATAAAGACCAGGCGAGTCAAGTATCTAAATAACATAGTGGAGCAAGATCATCGGACGATCAAACGTCGAATAGCCATTACAACAGGATTCAAAGAATTTGAATCCGCTCAGAGAACACTTGCAGGAATAGAAATCATAAACATCATCAGAAAGGACCAACTTACAAATCCAAAGAAAAGTTGGTTTGCTACATTTAAGTCATTGGCTGCTTGATGAAAGTTGAATTCTGCTAAATTTAAATCCTCAATGATTTAATGCGACAGAACCATGCGACAGAACCGAGATAGTTATTTCTTTAAATTTTTTTGAGCAGTTTCAACACTTTTAACAAAGATTGAAATAAGTTCATTACATTCTTTTTTTGCCTTGATTATGCTAGCTAAGTTTTTATACAACTTTGTTCTTTCAATTATTTTTAAGCAAACTAGAGATTCGCGTAACTCCTTCAAAACCACTTTAATTTTATGAATAAAATCCCTTCTCGATTCTCCGCTTTGTGCTTCGCCATAATTTAAAGAAACAGAAGTTCCGGAACGAAGCAACTGTCCAGATAGGTGATTTCCTGCCTTGCAATTCGACATAACCCTAGTGATTTCTATGATTAAGACTGAGAAACAAATTAACCGTTCTTCAAGATCAAACTTATTCATGCTCCCTTTATACTTCTAAAATTGCAAATCGCTAATCCTTGTTCAATATTCAAAAAATCAAGCCTTTAACTTCTGCTTAATTTCCTGCAACTCCTGATAAATAGTTTCCAAACCTGGTCCTGTTTCCCTTTTAGTCGTGATTTTGCTGTGGTACTCCCAAAGTTCAAGCACATCCTTTGCTTCAACGTCTACTGGAGGGTAGTCTAAATTTAGAGAAACTAAGGTAAGTTGAGTTTGCGCCATATTGATTTTCACTTGTTTTAAGCGCACACTTTCTTCTTCAACCACGATATAAACCTGACCAGAGATCACATCACTTAAGTTTGGAACAGCTTTGGCAATTACCCAGTCTGTAGGTTGTACAAGCGGAACCATACTATCTCCTGTGATTTGAAAACCTCTAAATGTTGCGTTTCTAAATTCAGGTAGGGGGAAGGTGAAAACTGGTAAACTTTGATAAAAGTTTACGTCTCCAATATTTAATCCGTAACCTGCAGCAGCTTTGGTTCCAACCATTACAATGTTTTCGCCATGATCTTCATTTAGGGAAATTACCTTGGGAGCCACATCTGTTTTGGGCAAGTGTTTTTGTTTACTCTCTCCGTAAAGCCAAAGTGGGTTTATTTGATATTGCTTTACCAGTTCTTTAACCACTGCTCCGGTTATGCGGGTTTTTCCTCGCTCAATATCTGCGGTAGTGCTAAGGCCTAATTGGCGCGCAAAATCAGCTTGAGTTAATCCTAAATATTCTCGAATCGTTTTTAGTCGTTTGGCTTCAATGGGAGTATGGTCCATTGTTCAAAAGTACAGTTAAGTTGGAATATATCCAACAAATTGGAATTAATCCAATGGGTTGTAAAATGACTTGTTGCTTAGAGCTTATTTCTCAAACTCATCCAGCCACCACCATTATACACTTCGTTGAAGCCATTCGACTTTAAAATACGCTTGGCAGATGCACTTCGCACACCACTCGCACAGCAAGTAATAACCGGTTTTTTGGGGTTGATTTTTTTCATGCCCTGTTGGAGACTTTGCAATGGAATATTTTTAGAGCCCTTAATGTGACCCGACTGAAATTCTCCCTTAGTTCGCACATCAATTATTTGAGCTCCATTTTGTCTCAACGCGTTGAAATCTACTTTGGGACCTATTCCAAGCATGTTTTTTATTGTTTTAAGCATTGCTATTTTGCGCTTTAAAGTTAACATCCATCCAGCCTCCACCATTCTCACAGGATATTCCATTGCTTTGCAAAAATCCAACCGCCTGACCACTGCGCATTCCACTAGCACAGCACAAAACGATGGGTTGAGGTAATTTCTTTATTTCTTCTACTCTTTCGGTAATTTCTTGCAGAGGGATATTCATACTCCCTGCTACATTTCCACCTACAAACTCTTGCGGTGTTCTAACATCTATAATTGTTTTCATATGTATTTGTTTTTCGTTTTTGTAAATAGAAGCCCACCCATTAATGCGCCATAAAGTGAACTGTTGAGGGGCTTAGAGGTGATGCTGCATGTACCACTCGCACAACCTACAAAGTAGTAGTATGCAAATCCAGCTAGACCGCCAATTAATACCCCGATTAAAGTTAGTTTGTATTTATAAATTAACTTCATTCATTAAAGCATCGTGGTTGGACAAACGTATTCTGTCAACTCAAAGTCTCCAGAAGCTTTTATAGCGTCAAATCCTCCCTCCACATTAATTAAATTGTGATATCCTTTTTGGTGTAAAATTGAGGCAAAGATCATCGATCGATAGCCTCCAGCACAGTGAACATAGTAAGGATCTTGCTGAGGTAATGATTGAGAATTATTATACACAAAATCTAAGGGCATATTTTCAGCATCAACAATGTGTTCAGACATATACTCACTCTCTTTTCTTACATCGAGTATGTTTACGTTCTCTTGTGCTCTTTTAGCAAATTCTTGGGTTGAGATGCTTGAAATAGAGGCAACCGTTTTTCCTGAAGTAATCCAAGAGTCCATTCCGCCTTCTAGATAACCTATGGCATTGTCGTACCCAACTCTAGCTAATCTAGTTACTACCTCATTTTCCCTTCCCTCATCTACCACCAAAATAATTTTCTGATTGATATCTGTAACTAAGGTTCCTACCCATACGGCAAAGTTTCCATCAATACCAATACTTATCGCGTTGGGAATAAACCGTTGTGCAAAATCTTCAGGTGCTCTGGTATCTAAAATCATGATATCATCCTCTTCCGTTAACACTTCAAACTCCTCGACACTTAATGCCTTGGTACCTTTCTTCAAAACATCATCTATTTCATCATATCCCTGGATGTTTAACATAACGTTTTTAGGAAAGTATCCGGGAGGGCTCACCAAACCAGTGGTTAGCTCTTTAATAAATGCTTCTTTAGACATTTCTGGATTTAGCGCATAATTGGTTTTCTTTTGATTCCCCAAGGTGTCAGAAGTTTCTGAACTGAGGTTTTTACCGCAAGCACTTCCTGCACCATGTGCAGGATAAACGATTAAATCATCGCCCAAAGGCATTATTTTATTTCGCAGAGAATCAAACATATGTCCAGCTAATTTCTCTTCCGTTAAACCTTCCACTACATGCTGTGCTAAATCTGGGCGGCCTACATCTCCAATAAAAAGGGTGTCTCCGGTAAATATTGCTTCTTCTTTACCTTCTTCATTGGTCAGCAAATAGCAACTGCTTTCCATGGTATGACCAGGGGTGTGAATAAGTTTTAATTGAATATTTCCAATATGAAAAACATCTCCATCTGCAGCAATAATTGCTTCGAATCTAGTTTTCATTTCCGTGGGTCCATAAACAATTGGTGCACCTGTTTTTTTTAGATAAATCAACATGTCCAGAAACAAAATCTGCATGAAAATGGGTTTCAAAAATGTACTTTATTTGGGCATTTCTATCCGCTGCCATTTGAATGTATTGATCCACCTCTCTTAATGGGTCAATAATTGCTGCTTCTCCATTGCTTTCTATATAATAAGCTCCTTGCGCTAGGCAGCTGGTGTATAACTGTTCTACTTTCATAATGAGTTCTTAATCCTTGTAATTTAACTTCAATACAAAGATGAGTAATTATTAAAAGCTAGACAGTGACAAAAATCACAATTCTCGAAGTAACTTTATTTGATTGCGATAAAGGATAACCTTTTTATCTTGTTCTAATTTCTTTAATAAACGAGAGATTACCTCGCGTGAACTCGCAAGGTCTATGGCTATTTTACTGTGAGAAAGGTTTATTAATGTAGTGTTTGTAGCAGCCGATTTATCCTTCAGGTAATGAATCAGCCGCTCGTCTAATTTTTGAAATGCAATTTGATCAATTGTTTTAAGCAATTCATTGAATCTTGCTCTAATCGTTTTCATTACAAAGCTGTTCCATGTTGGGTAAACCCGCATCCATTGCTCCATGCGTTCTGTTGGGATTCCTAAAAGCTCCACATCATCTTCTGCAACAGCCCTTATCTCGCTTCCAACTTGCTGCATGCAACAAGTAAACGTCATAGCGCAACTTTCATGAGGGGAGACGTAATAAAGCAACAGTTCATTTCCATGCTCATCTACTCTAGAAACTTTGACGGTTCCAGATAAAATAACAGGAATGATTCGGATTGTTTCGTCTACATCCAAAATAATATCCCCTTGCTTTAGAGACATAAACTTTCCATGCACTTTCATCTCTTCTAAAAGCTCCTTTTCAAAAATTGAGTTAAATGATTCTAGACTCATGTGCTACAAAATTAACCGCTATTTATTACTAAGTTTATAACGCATAAAAAATATTTTATTTAATATATTGGAATAATTCCAAATATTAGGAATTATTCCATAGCTTTGTCTCCCCAATAAGCTTTTTAATGGAGCAAAATAGTGGAGAGAACAATTTTACATATGGATTTAGACACATTTTTTGTGTCCTGTGAGCGCTTATTAGATAGCCGTTTAAATGGCCTGCCTATCCTGGTTGGCGGTACCGGAGATCGAGGAGTGGTTTCTGCAGCGAGTTATGAAACACGGCTATTTGGGGTACACTCTGGCATGCCTATGAAAATGGCACGGCAGCTTTGTCCAGAGGCTTTAGTCATTAAAGGGAATGCAGGCACCTATACCAAGTTCTCAAAAATGGTAACGGAGATTTTGCAGGAGTCGGTGCCCATTTTAGAAAAAGCCAGTGTGGATGAGTTTTATGCAGACCTTTCTGGGATGGATCAGTTTTTTGGCTGCTACAAACATGCTTCTGAGCTGCGCAAACGAATCACCAAAGAAACGGGCCTGCCTATTTCCTTTGGCTTATCGGGGAACAAAACGGTGTCTAAAGTAGCCACCAATGAGGCAAAACCTGCGAATCAGATCAAAATTGATCGGGGTTTAGAAAAACCCTTTTTAGCACCATTATCTATTAAAAAAATTCCCATGATAGGGGATAAAACCTTCCAAAAGTTTTGCAATCTTGGAATAAAGAAGGTGCTTACCCTACAAGAAATGCCTGTAGAGGTGGTAGAAAGTGTATTTGGCAAAAAACGGCAGAGTAATCTGGAACAAGGCCAATGGAATCGATAACAGCCCAATCATTCAATACCATGAGCGGAAGTCCATTTCCAATGAACGTACGTTTGGGAAAGACACTACGGATATTGCCAAGTTAAAAACATCCATAGCAGCCATGTCAGATAACCTGGCTTATTTGCTTAGAAAGGGAAATAAACTCACCTCTTGCATAACGGTTAAGCTGCGTTATTCCGATTTTAATACTTATACCAAGCAGGTAAAAATACCCTATACCGCAGCAGATCATTTGCTTACGCCTAAAGTGATGGAAATTTTTGATCGCCTGTATGACAAACGCCTTTTAGTACGCTTAGTAGGCGTTCGGTTCAGTGCTTTGGCGGGCGGAAATTATCAGATTAATTTATTTGATGATACGGTAAAAACGGCCAACCTCTACCAAGCCATGGATGTATTGCGCAACCGATATGGGAGTCGAAGTGTTATTCGTGCAAACACCTTTGGTGCCAAAACCATTGGAGATAGTTTTAACCCATTTAATGGCGAACCGCCCACGGTTTTAGCACATCGAACACAGTAATCGAAGCGGATGTTGTTAAACAATCACAGCTATTATAGCCTAAGGTATGGCACTTTTTCTGAAAAGGAATTATTGCGTCTGGCGCAGGAAGCGGGGTATACCTCATTGGCTTTAACCGATATCAATAACACTTCGGCCTGCTTAAATTTCATCCGTTTGGCTCCGCAATATGGCATTAAACCCATCGTAGGGATTGATTTTAGAAATGGGGCACAGCAATTGTATGTGGGAATTGCGCAAAGCAACCAAGGTTTTCAGGCACTGAATGGCTTTTTATCGCACCATTCGCATCATAAAAAAAAACTCCCAGAACTAGCTCCAGAACTGGAAAATGTTGTTTTTATTTATCCTTTTGAGCAGCTATTGCTCATTGAAAAAACAACGCTCAAGCCTTATGAATATGTAGGGGTAAATCTGAGAGATTTTAAAAAGATTCGTTTTTCTACCCTCTATGCACAACAGAATAAGTTTGTTTTACTGCAAGCTGTAACGTTTAGAAACAAGCGTGACTTTAATGTGCATCGCCTATTGCGTGCGGTAGGTAAAAGTACCTTGCTGAGCAAATTGGATGTAGATGACCAAGCATTTGGGGATGAGTTTATGATGCCTTTGGATAGTCTAAAACAAAGACTAGAAGCGTATCCTTTTCTCATATCAAATACACAAAAATTAATGGAGGAGTGCGAGATCTATTTCGACTTTTCAGACAATCGGCCTCCTCAAAATAAAAAAACCTATACCGGCAGTAAAGCACAAGACACCGCTCTGATTTTACAGAAATGCAAAGAGATGTTGCCCTATCGGTATGATAAAGTGACCCCCCAAATTGAAGCGCGCATCAAAAAGGAACTGGACTTAATTCAGCAGCAGCACTATGTGCCGTTCTTCCTGATTAATTGGGATATAGTAAACTATGCAAAGCACAAAGGATATTACCATGTGGGCAGAGGGAGTGGTGCCAATAGCATTATTGCATACATATTGGGTATAACCGATGTGGACCCCATTGATTTGGATTTATACTTCGAGCGTTTTATGAATTTGTATCGGGCCAATCCTCCTGATTTTGACATTGATTTTTCATGGCGTGATCGAGAAGATGTAACCCGTTATATTTTTGATACATTTGGAAAAGAAGGGCAAGTGTCACTTTTGGCTACCTACAATACTTTTCAGCATAAAGGAGCAGTACGTGAACTGGGGAAAGTGTTTGGATTGCCCAAGCATGAAATCGATTTATTGAGCTCTGGAAAATATAATCCGCAGGCTTTGGATCAGTATGCCAAGCTGGTGCATCAATATGCACAGCACTTGAATGGGATGCCCAATCATTTAAGTATTCATGCCGGGGGTGTCTTGGTTTCAGAACGGCCGATGCATTATTTTTCAGCTACCAATTTACCGCCTAAGGGATTCCCTACCACTCAGTTTGATATGCATATTGCAGAAGATGTGGGCTTATATAAGTATGATATTTTAGGGCAAAGAGGGCTTGGAAAGATTAAAGATGCCTTGGGTATTATCAAAGTCAATCGGCCTGAAGCACCCGAAGTTGACATTCATCATGTAAAGCCATTGCTTGAAGACAAGCGCATTAATAAAATGGTCAGTGAGGCCAAGTGCATCGGTTGTTTTTATGTAGAGTCTCCAGCCATGCGCATGTTGCTTAAAAAATTGGAGGTAAATAGTTACTTGGGTTTGGTAGCGGCCAGTTCAATTATCCGTCCAGGGGTTGCAAAGAGTGGAATGATGCGTGAATACATATTGCGCCACAAAGATCCCGAGCGCAGGAAAAAAGCCCATCCGGTAATGTGGGAACTCATGGCAGATACCTATGGGGTAATGGTCTATCAAGAAGATGTAATCAAGGTAGCCCATCATTTTGCAGGCTTAAGCTTAGGAGAATCGGATGTATTGCGCAGGGGAATGAGTGGCAAGTTTCGTTCTAGAGAAGAGTTTCAGCTGGTGAAGGATAAATTTATATCAAATTGTAGGACAAAGGGCTATACCGATCAATTGACCTTAGAAGTATGGAATCAGGTAGAAAGTTTTGCAGGCTACGCCTTTGCCAAAGGGCATTCCGCATCCTATGCAGTAGAGAGTTATCAAAGTCTTTATCTCAAATGTTACTACCCTTTGGAATATATGGTGGCCGTCTTAAATAATGGGGGAGGGTATTATCGGGCAGAGACGTATATTCATGAAGCCCGTATGTTGGGTGCTACTATTTATCCGCCATGCGTTAATCATAGCAATGGCTTAACCGTTATTAAAGGGTCGACCATCTATTTGGGGTTTCATTTTTTGAGTGGTTTAGATACCAAAACTATTTTGGCAATCATTGCGGAGCGTGAACAAAGGGGCCCCTATCGCTCTTTAGATGATTTTTTAGAACGGGTACATATTAGCGCGGAGTCTTTGGATGTATTGATACGCGTAAAAGCATTTCAATTTACAGGCATTAATAAGCGCGAGTTATTATGGGATGGGTATTATAAGTTGAATCATCAGCCTAAGACTATTTTTCAGGAACCTCTATTTAAGGTAAAAGCGCAACAATTTGAATTTCCGAAATTGCCCACTTCTGCATTAGAAGAGGCTTTTGATCAGATTGAGTTGTTGGGTTTTTCATTGATTAATCCATTTATGCTGCTAAAAGAGGAACTGGCGGTTCATTTGCAGGTAAGTGATATGCCCAAAAATGTGGGGAAAAGAATCACCTTGTATGGGTACTTGATTACAACCAAAACTACGAGTACAACAAACAAAAAACGCATGAATTTTGGAACCTTTATTGATCGATCCGGCAACTGGATTGATACCGTTCATTTTCCTCCTGTGGTAGCTCGATATCCTTTCCGAGGCAAAGGGATCTATCAATTAACCGGCTTGGTGGTAGATGAGTTTGGATTCTTGTCAATAGAGGTAAGTGAAATGAATCGATTGGCGTATGTAGAAGATGTTCGATTTGCGGTATAAAAAAACCCGATTGCGAATGCGCAATCGGGTTTTTTTGTATTAAGGAATACGATTTAGTATTGCTCCAACAAGAACTTCATTAAATCTGTGGTGGTCACAATTCCTTCTAGATTACCATCGTCATCAACAACTGGTAGCGCATGAAATTCTTCAACCGCAAGCATTTCTGCCACTTCTCTAATTTGTGTATCGGGTGTAATGGTGGTCGGGTTGTTTTTCATTACTTGTGCAACCGTCAACATTTCAAAAATGGATGCATCTACTGCAGCTTGTTGTCCGAAATTTGCACCAAAGCTAATACGGTGAATATCTGTTAAACTGATTATACCTTCCAATTTATCCCCAGAGGTTACAGGCAAATGACGAATATGGTTTTTTTCCATCATATCCTTTGCTTCTAACAAGCTTCCTTGATGAAGGTTAATCGATTTAACATCTTTTGTCATGATATGACTTACAGGTTCTCTTCTTTTCATTATATATATATCGTTTTGTTTATGCTCCAAATGTACTATCCGTCTATTTTCAGACAGAGGTCATATAGTGCCTATTATGCTGATATATGTCATGTTTTAAGGCAACGTTTTAAGTATCTTAGCGTCTATAAAAGTAGCGAATGAAGCATTTGGCATTATTATGTATTCTAGGGTTGTTTAACTCAGCCAGCTTTGCGACACATATTGTGGGCGGTGAGATAAACTATACACAACTCAATAAGGATAGTTTCAAAATTGAGCTGCAACTTTATATTGATTGTGTTAATGGAAATCCAGGTGCCATAAGTCAAGACCGTTTTGCTCAAATAGCCGTTTTTTCTAAAAAAACAGGATTGCTTCTGCCTAACTTATCCTTTGATGTAGAAAGGTCTACACCCGTTCGTGTTTCTAAAACACATTACAATTGCATAAAAATAGGACCCAATGCATGTGTGGATGCATATAGCTATGTCTTTTATAGGGAATTGCCTCCTATTGAAGGCGGTTATATTCTGTCATTTCAACGATGTTGCCGTAATAATTCAATTTTAAATTTAGTAGATCCTGAAAGTACTGGGGCCAACTTTTGGACTGAAATTAATCCTTTAGATTCTATAGGAGGCAACAGCAGCCCGTATTTTAAAAATTTACCCCCGAATTTTTTGTGTACCAATACCGAGCTGATTTTTGATCATGCTGCAACGGATGCTGATGGGGACAGTTTAGCTTATGAGTTTTTTCATCCTTTTACAGGAGCAAATCGTTCCGTTCCGAGACCGGCAGTTACGGCTTATGAGACTCCTCCTTTTACAAAAATCACCTTCCTAACCGGGTATGATTATGGCAATGCGATAAATTCCAGTCCTAATGTAAGTATAAATGAGAATACTGGAGAATTGAGATTGACACCCACCACCGAAGGGCAATTTGTGATTGGTATTATTGTCAAAGAATATAGAAATGGAGTGCTCATTGGTTTTACCCAACGTGATTATCAATTCAATGTTCAGAATTGTGTTTTTGAAACGGTATCTGCATTTGCAGCGCCAGACATCAATTGCGATCGGCAGGTAATTTTTAGCAATTCAAGTCAAAATGCAACTTCCTATTTTTGGGATTTTGGAGATAGTACGAGTACAACAGATACCTCTAACAAAAGCTCGGGTACATACACGTATCCGAAAGTGGGCAATTATACGGTTATGCTAGTTGCTGCAACTGGGAATTGTGCAGATACCCAGTTTCAAGATATCACCATTTACGAGCGCTTACTATTCAATATCCCTGAGGATACCATAATTTGCAAGGGAGAGTCCATTCAATTATGGCCAGATCGTACGTACCCCAAAGCATCTGTAAATTGGTCAACGGGTGCTCAAGACACTTTGATCACTGTAACTGAACCCGGAGTTTATTGGTTACACATGGTATTGGGAAACTGTGATGGCGTTGATTCAATGCGTTTATCCATTGATGATTTAAAAGTTAAGTTGAGTGTTGAAGATATATCATGCAATCAGAACCTAATGGAGTATCAGGGGAATGTTAAGGTGAATGGAAATTATCAAACCATCAGCTGGAGTTCAGACCCTGATATCATGCCGAAGAACTATTCGGACTCCTTTTTCTTTTTTAACCAAGGCGCAACCTTTCAGATTAACGGGCTGAATGCAAATGACTGCCCATATACTGATGAATTAAACGTAAAGGACTATTCCGGTCCTGGTAAGAAAGCCAAGATTTACAATACATTTACACCCAATAATGATGGATATAATGATGTATTTCCAGAAAGGGAATCAGACTATTTTTATACCCTGAGTGTCTATAATCGATGGGGCAGGAAAGTGTTTGATGGAGAGAATAAACCTTGGAAGGGTAAAGATGCTACCAATGGCACGTTTTATTATACCATGAGTGTAAAAAGCTGTGATGTTGAAAAAGAGGTTATGGGTGTTATTACGCTAATACGATAAAAGGGGAGAGCGTACCTGCCTTATTGGTGATGCATTGACTTATTTTATGTTAGCTAGAATTGTCCCAATTCTACACTCCTCGCCATTGCAATTTAAGAAAATGAATTCTGCTTTTTAGGCGATTGAATCTGAACCTTAAATCCCTAATCCGTAGTATCTGCAACAACTATTTTGAAAAGTTAACTTCTCATTTTCATTGGTATGAAATCACGTGCAGGCTCACCGGTATAGATTTGTCTTGGTCTACCAATTGGCTGTCCTTCGGTACGCATTTCTTTCCATTGTGCCATCCAACCTGGCAATCTTCCCAAAGCAAATAATACAGTAAACATTTCTGTTGGGAAACCCAATGCTCTATAGATAATTCCTGAGTAGAAATCTACGTTTGGATAAAGCTTGCGTTCTGCAAAGTATGGATCATTCAACGCAGCTTCTTCCAATTCCTTCGCTATATCTAAAATTGGATCATGTATTCCCAATTTAGCTAATACCTCATCGCAAGATTTTTTGATAATTCGTGCTCTAGGATCAAAGTTTTTATAAACCCGATGACCAAAGCCCATTAATCTGAACGTGTCATTTTTGTCTTTCGCTTTGTCAATGAATTTCTGAACATTTCCACCATCTGCTTTGATTTTCTCCAACATTTCAATTACTTGTTGGTTTGCACCACCATGCAATGGACCCCAAAGTGCAGCAATGCCTGCAGCAATTGAAGAATATAAGTTTGCATGTGAGCTACCTACCAAACGCACTGTACTTGCAGAGCAGTTTTGCTCATGATCTGCGTGTAAAATCAGCAATTTGTTCATTGCATCAGCCACCACTGGATCCGTCTCATAATTCATGGTAACTTGACCAAAAGTCATGTTCAAGAAGTTGCTTACATAATCTAAGCTATTGTTTGGGTAAACCAATGGATGGCCCCATTTTTTCTTATAGATCATCGCGCAGATTGTAGGCATTTTGGCCAACAAACGTGTGATGGTTTTAAGTTGTCTTTCTGGTGTGGGGTGCGTGTTGAGTGAACCTGGGTAAAAAGCAGATAAGCTAGATACTAAGCACATCAATTGACCCATTGGGTGTGAACCTGTTGGGAATGAATGGAAAATGTTTTCCATGTCTGTATTCACCAAAGTGTGCATTCGGATATCGTGATCAAATGTATCTAACTCAGCTTGATTGGGTAGTTTTCCGTTAATTAATAAATAAGTAACTTCAAGATATGATGCCTTTGAAGCAAGGTCTTCTATACTATAACCGCGATGCCTTAATATGCCTTGCTCTCCATCCAAATACGTAATTGCACTTTTGGTAGAACCGGTGTTTTTAAAACCAACATCTAAAGTCACATAACCTGTGCTTCCTCTTAATTTAGAAATGTCTAACGCATGTTCATTTTCAGAACCTGTGATAATTGGGATGCTAAGTTCTTCTTCCCCGATTTTTAAAATTGCGTTGTTTTCTGACATGGTTTTCGTTTCTTGAATTAATTAATAATAGCTGCTATAAATAACAAAATAGCTGCAATAAAGTTGGTAAATTGGGATGATTTTTTACTTTAAACTGGTGCTTTTAAGGTAAAAACACAGCCGTCTTTTACTTGGTGCAAATATCATTAAAATAAATGCAAATTGCAAGGGCTATACCATAATTAAAGGCTACTTTTGCACCTTTAAAATCAACCGAGATGCAAAACATTAGAAACATTGCCATTATTGCTCACGTAGACCATGGTAAAACCACATTGGTAGACAAAATGATATTGGCTGGCAAACTATTTAAGGACCATGAAAAACCTGGTGAGCTTATCATGGATAGCAATGAACTGGAAAAAGAACGTGGGATAACCATTCTTGCCAAAAATGTTTCGGTAACGTTTAATGATCTTAAGATCAATATTATTGATACACCTGGTCACAGTGATTTTGGAGGGGAAGTTGAGCGTGTGTTGAATATGGCCGATGGTGTATTGCTTTTGGTGGATGCTTTTGAGGGTCCAATGCCACAAACGCGTTTTGTATTAGAGAAAGCATTGCAACTCGGTTTAAAACCCATAGTAGTAGTAAACAAAGTTGATAAACCCAATTGTACGCCAGATGAAGTACATGAAAAGGTTTTCGATTTAATGTTTAGTTTGGGTGGTACTGAAGAACAATTGGATTTCCCTGTAGTATTTGGTTCGGCTAAAAATGGCTGGATGGCAGAGGATCATGACAAACCAACCGATAATATTGATGTGCTTTTTGAATACATCGAAAAGTATGTACCTGCACCACATGTAGAAGAGGGTACCCTTCAAATGCAAATTACGTCATTGGATTTCAGTAATTATATTGGCAGAATTGCAGTAGGTAGGTTATTCCGAGGGACATTAAAAGCAGGAATGCCGATTGCGTTAGTTAAACGGGATGGTTCAGTTGTAAAATCAAAAATAAAGGAATTGTACTTGTTTACCGGAATGGGTAAAGAAAAGGTGGAAGTGGTAGAAGCAGGTGAAATTTGCGCTATAACGGGTATCGAAGGATTTGAAATTGGAGACACTATTTCAGATTTAGATAATCCTGAAGGCATGAAACCAATCTCTATTGATGAGCCTACCATGAGTATGTTGTTCACGATAAACAATTCACCTTTTTATGGTAAAGAAGGGAAGTTTGTGACTTCAAGACATTTATCTGAACGTCTAGCCAAAGAGTTGGAAAAGAACCTTGCATTGCGGGTTGAGAAAACCGGATCTGCGGATTCTTTCTTGGTATTTGGGCGGGGTGTTTTGCACTTGTCTGTTTTGATTGAAACCATGCGTAGAGAAGGTTTTGAAATCCAAATTGGACAACCCCAAGTAATTTTAAAAGAAATTGACGGTGTAAAATGTGAACCCATTGAAGAATTGACCATTGATATACCGGAAGAGTTTTCAGGTAAAGCGATTGATACCGTAACACAACGCAAAGGCAACATGACGGATATGAATCCGAAGAGTGACCGAATGCTATTGCGTTTTGAAATTCCTTCTCGAGGAATTATTGGTTTGCGTGATTACCTTTTAACTGCTTCTCAAGGAGAGGCCATTATCTCACATCGTTTCTTAGAGTTTCAGCCGTGCAAAGGTGAAATACCTGGAAGAACCAATGGTTCTTTAATCAGTATGGAGAATGGCTCTGCCATACCGTACAGTATTAATTTACTGCAAGATAGAGGTAAGTTCTTCATTCATTCCAATACCGATGTATATCAAGGTCAAGTAATTGGGGAGAATAACCGCGAAGGGGATTTGGTAATTAACGTTACCAAAACCAAAAAGCAAACCAATATGCGAAGTTCTGGAGCAGATAATAAAGTGCGTATGATTCCACCCAAGGATTTTACGTTGGAAGAAGCCCTGGAATACATCATGGAAGATGAATACGTGGAAGTAACACCACAAAGTATACGTTTGCGTAAAATTCATTTGAAAGAAACGGATCGTAAAAGAGTGAAGAATGGCGGAGAACCATTCAGAGACTTTTAATTGAATCGACTTAAATAAAAAAGAGGCGCTTGCATTTGCAAGCGCCTCTTTGCGTTTAGGTAATTATAGATTTCTAAATCCGCGTGAAACGAACTGTCTGGCTAAATTCTGTTCCGTTGCTTAACACCAAAACATACGATGCAGATGCTAAACTTTGTACATTGATTGAACCACCGTCAGAGACCATATTCCCTTTCAATACCACCTTGCCATACAAGTCAAAAACTTGATAGCTCAGTTGATTGATTCCAGCAGCAGGTAAATTGCTTTTGATATTCAACATATCCACCGTTGGATTTGGGTATACAATGGCTTTCTGGCCGGTTTTAGTCAAATCCAAGATATCCGTGTTTTTGACAATATTGGGTTGTTGAAACCCTTGGGTCAATAAGTTGGACGAGTTGGTGGCTACTTCACCTACGGTGAAGCTCAAACCTGCAGTGCCGTTTTGCACAGCAAGTCCAGCAGAACCAATGACAGTTCGTTCTAAAGATTGTGCATGCATCCAAGAAGCACTGAGGCCGATGATGCAAATGATGATTAATTTCTTCATAGGGCTTAGTTTTTAGTTTTAGCCATTTGTGCTTGCAATTCTAGCAATAATTTGTGCTGTGCAGCCAATTGCAATTTCAAGGCTTCCATATCTTTCTTTTGTTGCTCAATAATAACTTGTTGTTCTTGCGTAGCTTTTACTAAATGGGGTACTAGGCCCGTGTAGTTTACCGCTTTAAAAACTACTTCATCCTTAGCTTTCTCTGGCACAACTTGCCCTGCTTCTACCATCATTGCTTGCGTTGCACTATCCAATGGCGGTTGTGCTGCTTGTGAAACTAATTCAGGATATGTTTTCTCCAGATCTTGCGCCATAATTCCAACGTGGTTGCCATCGGGAAGGTTCATATGTGCATATTCAGTTGTTCTAAAATCATATGTCTTAACCGGTAATAGCATAATTTTATCCAAAGATGAATTCAACGTATTAATATTCTTTTTTAGCTTTTGGTCTGAAGTAGTATAACCGACTGTACTATAAACCCGTCCACTGAAAAAACCTGCATATGAAAGATCTGCACTTGTCCCGATATGTGCAGAGTAAAGGCCATAACTTCTGCTAAGACCATTAGTGCTGGTTATATATGATTGATTCCAACTACCATAAGTCCATTTGGTACTTGCTGTGCTTGTAGCAGAATTATACCCATAATTGTATGAACCATATACATTTGGGTAATACGCACCTGAAGCATCTGCTCGGTTATAAGTTCCATATACATCCAAGTTAGTATTGTTTCTTTGATTATAAGTGTATGAACCATAAGTCTTATTATTGGCAGCTAATGAGTAAACATAAAACTTTATCGAAGAGTTAGAACCACCCACTCCTACATAACTACCACTTGCTGTTGCCAAGTCAATATAATCATTTGTTGCTCCTTCAACCATTTTCAATAAATTATTTCCACCTGCATAAAAATTAATTTGGTCATCTGTAAAGTTCATATAGGTATTATTATCTCCTAGATGTTCAATCCTAGCAGCAGCTCTTATGGTACCAAAAACATCTGCATTACCTCGCGTAAATGAGTTGCCTTGTACATTTAATGTCCTGTATCAATTGACAAACCATACGTGGTTGTTCCAATAGAAACTTGGTTTCCATTTCCTGTATTTTTAAAGTACCCAGGCCAACCTCCGTTGGTTAAACCCATTACACCCACATTATCGGTTGATGAGTTTCCAGTTGAAACTCCAAGCACACCCACTTCTCTTCCACTAGTTCCTCCTGGAAATTTAATCAATGCATTACCATCCATTCCATCTCTGGAAGTAACCCCAAGATAACCATAAGAGTTATTAGCTCCTTCCGCTTTCAAGGTTGTTGTTCCACGTGCTATGCTAGTACTGGTATTTCTAAAATGGACTAAGGCTGTATCTGATTTAGAACTTTGCACATGCAGAACATTGGCTGGAGTTGCAATACCAATTCCCACTTGGGCATTGGCAACATTATAATTCAAGTTTGCACCGGTTTTATTCCAATGGTTTAAGGTATTGATGGGAACCGTACCTCCTGTTTTATTCAATGAAAGGTTAGTTCCAACCACAGATATTTGTTGCAACTCATTTGAGGTGCTGTTATCATTATCCGCCACGGAAACAGAACCACCCCCATTACTTAAGGTTACATTCAAGCCACTTTTAGTAATAGACTGGATCTCATTACTGGAGTTGTTATCATTATCTGCAATAGAAACGGTTCCCCCAGATTGACTTAAGGTTACATTTGTGCCTGATATGGATAGTGTTTGAATCTCATTGGTCGCATCATCATCTAACAAAGTGATGTTACCACCCGTCTTGCTTAAGGTAATGCTTGCACCTGTTTTACTAATCATTTGAATTTCATTAGTGGTATCGTTATCTGAATTGGTCACCGTCTTAGCAGTTTCTGCATTGAGTGCGTAAGGCACAGAAACCAATTGTTGGGTTCCCATGTCCGTGTAGGATGAACCTCCATTGGGATCCATATCTATTTTCAGAAAGTATTTGTCGGCACCCCAATTGATAGTGCTAAAGGTTCCAGATGCTACATTGCCTGATCCAATACTTAAATTTACCAATCCATACTGGTTGGTGTTTGCGGTGTGCGTTTCCTGATACACCATGGTACCAGTAGAAGAGTTTTGTAGAATAGAGATTCGGAATGAAATCGCTTTGGTCGGAATAATAGCTCCGGAAGCATCTCTAGCAACGGCCTGAAAATTAAAAGATGCAGGCGCTTGGGCAAAAGTTGCAGCCGCCATAAAGCAAGCCACAACTGTGAGTAAAAATTTGTTCATAGTTTATAATAATTTAGTTGTTTCATTAAATATAGGGTAAAAAGTTGAAAACAAACCATAGCGAATTTAAGCTATTCCCAAAACTGGGTTATTTCACTTGAGTGTTAACAGCTTCAAATCATCCATCCGTTTGCTCTTAATTTTGTTCAGGAAGTTAACACTGTGAGACAAATCTATTCAGATATAGTGCGTTTCTGCAGGCTTCATTTTTAAAAAATTCGCTAAGGGGTAAAAATGGTTGGGCCGCTTTGAAATGGCCTTTCAAACATGCATAAAAGCCCCAGTTTATTGTATCAAGTTGTCTAAACCTTATGGGAAAACGGAATAATGCTCCTCCTGTACGCCCCATTTTCTATAGAAAGAGGCTACACTTGGAATCATAGATCCTTCAAAATCTAAATGAAGGGTTTTTCCTGCATATGCTTTAATGAGGTAATCAATAAAATGATGGGTTATACTATATGATCTGCCGAGTGGAGTTGGCGCAGCAAATAAATAATAGATTCGCTTTTCATCTTTTAGGATTGCAGCAGTAAATAATAATTTAGCCTTTGAGTCCTTTAATTCAAAGTAGAGAAGCGAATCATGTGCTTTTGCTGCAAAAAGCAATCGTTTTAATAGCTTGGTTTTTTTGGAATTGAATTTTTCTACTGCTCCATATTGGGATAAGTAGGATGAAAGAAGGGTATGGAATTGGTCTTCTGTAAATTCGGGTTGTAAGATCGAAAAGTCGGTGTATTTTTTTAAGTTTTTTAGCGCGTCTTTTGAATACGCTTTCTTCAATTCATCATAACTCTTATTGAGGTTTAGAATGTAGTTTACTTTTTGTTTGGCACCCTTGATATGAAACCCTGCGTTTTGATGAAATTGCGTTTTGAAAAAAGGTTTTGTTATGGCAATGAGTGCAGAGGCTTCCAATTTGAAACCCGGTTTTAAAAAGAGTCCCAATTGTTGGCAAAACAAGGGTTGTAGCCATACGGGGATTAGTCCAAAGTAACGTTTGGTGGTCAATGGTACAAATCCTTTATTTTTCTCAATGAGAGCAGCACCCCATCCTGGACTTACCGCATCCAAATACCAAGACTTTGCATAGATCAGCGGGTTGGTGCATTGACCTATTTCCTGATCCCACCAGTTCTTATCTATTTCTGTATGATCTAAAAATTGAATCAAAATTTTCGAATTAACTCCCAAAGGATGGGATGGTCTTTAAAGTGATTATTGTGAAAAATAGGGCGAAAGCTTCCGCCCAATTCCATGTGTTGTTTTTGAAATTGCCCGAATAATTTTTGCATATCATGAGAAGTATTCCCAAACAGAAAATGGGTATCCATCCAACAAAAAGGCACCACTTGAAGTTCGGTTTGTTGGTTTGTTTTCAAATTAAAAAAGTAATGCGGATGCGTTGTGCCTGCTCTATAACCTGGTCGGTCTGGCCATCCCATGCTATAATCCTTTTGAATCCCAATTTGCAACAATAATTCATACGTGTCGGGTAATATCATTTTAATGAAGTGTTGCCGTGATTGACTGATGTTTTGATCTGCAATCGTTTCCAACTGTTCCATCTCAAAGAGCAATTCATCCAAATTTAAATGGGATTGAAAGGATGGATGTAGTCCAATATTTTCTGTTGTAAGCGCTTGTAAAAATGCTTGATACTCCTTTCTTGAAAGCCCACAACTTTTATCCAGTGGGCCATAATCCCCTACATGAATAAAATAGCGAATGTCTAAATCAATTAGATCATTAAAAATGTATGCAGGATCTTTTTTTAGCCTAAGAAGTACTGCAATGCGTTCCGCAAGTTTCCTTGGGTTGAAGATATTTTTTGCAAATGCACCCATACCTCTCAGAAAACTTCGACCCAAATAGTCATAGGCAATATCTATATCCATGGTGGCTTTTGTGCTCCCTTTTGGAGTAGAATAAGTAAATGAAGGGTGCTGTTTTGCGATTAATTTTAGAAATTCCTGAACCTGTAAATCAACCAATGGGTCTAATTCTTTATTGGCTTGCACATGAATTGCTTTTGCACTGTCGAATCTTCCAAATGTATCCAACTCAGAAACAATGTATTCTTCATAACGAGTGAGTTGAAAAAAGATACTTGCAAATACATCGTATCCCATCATGGAGGAATTGACAAATGCTTTGGGAACCTGTATAGCCGCGTCCCATGTTGAGTCAATGACCTTTATTTCTGTGGATTCAAGCAATCCACAGGGTTCAAAAAAGATCGATTTCTTAACGGTTTGTGAAGGGTTATATTCAATCACGATATCTTCGTCTTTCATATCGATATCATCAATTGAATTCGCAATTTGAAAGTTCAATTCAGGATAGCAATCCTTGATGAAATCAAGAACATACTCAAAACGGTTAGTAATGTGGGACGATATAACTAAAATCATTACTTTTGCAGACGCAGCAAATTAAGTCCTTTTTTCTAAAAATCGAATTTAATTTAAGCGATAAAAACAATGAAGAAAGCATTAATTACAGGCATTACAGGACAGGATGGAGCCTACTTAGCTGAGTTTCTATTAAAAAAGGGATATGAAGTCCATGGTTTAAAACGTAGAAGTTCATCCTTTAATACAAAGCGAATTGACCATTTATACAAGGATCCACATCAAGAAGGCACTCGGTTCTTTTTGCATTATGGTGATTTGACGGACAGTACAAATTTGGTAAATCTGGTAAAACAATTGGAGCCGGATGAAATTTACAACTTAGCTGCTCAAAGTCACGTACAAGTGAGTTTTGAAACTCCTGAATACACAGCTAATGCAGATGCAGTTGGAACACTACGCTTGCTCGAAGCGATTAGAATTTGTGGATTGGCAGAGAAAACAAGGTTTTATCAGGCCAGTACTTCAGAGATGTTTGGAAAAGTACAGGAAGTGCCTCAAAAGGAAACTACACCATTTTACCCTAGGTCTCCATATGGAGTTGCTAAGCTTTATGCCTATTGGATAACCGTAAACTACAGAGAAGCTTATAACATGTATGCTTGCAACGGGATATTGTTTAACCATGAGTCGCCTATTCGTGGAGAAACTTTTGTTACACGAAAAATTACCCGTGCAGCTGCACGGATTGCTTTGGGATTACAAAGTGAAGTGAACCTAGGAAATTTAGATGCACAAAGAGACTGGGGTCATGCCAAAGATTATGTAGAGGGGATGTATCTCATGCTACAACAAGATAAACCCGAAGATTTCGTTTTGGCTACAAACCGAACCATTACCATTCGAAAATTTGCAACATTGGCGTTCAATGAAATTGGGATCGAATTAAAATTTGAAGGTTCAGGAGAGCATGAAATTGCCACGGTGGCAAAATTAGATTCAAGTAAATTGCCCGAAGGAACAGAACATGTCTGCGTAGAAGGAGATGTTGTAATTAAAATAGATAAAAGGTATTACCGACCTACGGAAGTTGAATTACTCATTGGTGATAGCAGCAAGGCGAAAGAAATGATGGGTTGGGAGCCAAAGTATACCGTTGAAGAAATGTGTATAGAAATGGTGAATTCCGATGTCAAAGAGGTGTTAAAAGAACTTCATATTAAAGCGGGAGGCTATACCATTAACAATTATTACGAATAATGGATAAATCAGCAAAAATTCATGTTGCTGGGCATAGAGGACTAGCAGGTTCTGCTATTGTACGATGCCTTAAAAAACATGGCTACAACAATTTATTACTAAGAACTTCTGCGGAGTTGGATTTGCGTAATCAGGCAGCCACTTTATCTTTTTATCAAAAAGAAAAACCAGCGTATATCTTTTTAGCTGCAGCTAAAGTGGGCGGAATTCAAGCCAACAATACATATCGGGCGGATTTTTTATATGAGAATTTGGCAATTGCGCAGAACGTCATACATTCAGCTCATGTAATTGGAGTGAAGAAATTGTTGTTTTTAGGCAGCTCTTGTATTTACCCCAAAATGGCTCCTCAACCGCTTAAAGAAGAGTACCTTTTAACGGGCACACTTGAACCTACCAATGAACCTTATGCCATTGCAAAAATAGCTGGAATAAAAATGTGCGAGGCATATCAGGCCCAGTATAATGATTGCTTTATTAGTGCAATGCCTACCAATTTATTTGGTCCTAATGATAATTACCATCCAACAGATAGCCATGTGCTTCCTGCCCTGATCCGCAGATTTCATGAGGCAAAGGAAAGTGGGGCTAAAGAAGTTATCATCTGGGGTGATGGCTCACCTTTAAGAGAGTTTTTATATAGTGATGATTTGGCAGAGGCACTGGTATTAATGATGAAACAGTATAGTGACCCCCAATTTTTAAATGTTGGGTATGGTTCAGATATTAGCATCGCAGATTTGGCGCGTACAATTGCTAAAGTGGTTGGTTTTGAAGGGGTGTTGGGATTTGATACCAACAAGCCGAATGGAACCCCAAAGAAATTGATGGACAGTGCCAAATTAATGGCTCTGGGTTGGAAGCCAAAGATTTCTTTGGAAGAAGGCATTCAAATGGCGTATCAAGATTTTTTATCTAAAATATAAATAAAGAAGGCACAAAAAAAGCGGCTTGGGAATTCCCAAGCCGCTTTTTTTATTAGTTGAAAATTAATTATTGAGGCCAAGTTACTTTAAACGCGATACCAGGGTATACAGTTGTAGCTCCACCTGTTCCGACACTTTCGGAACCCTGTCCAATAAAGGTAGATACCCATTTACCGTTGGCATCCTTAGAAAGCGTGTAAGTTCCTGATAAAGCCATGTTGGTGTTTCCCCAAATCATTGAACCACTCCAGCCAGAGGCAACTACTGATCCCTCTTTTCTAGCAATTGCTTGATTTAACGTTAAGGAATATTGATTTCCAGGTGCATTGCCTGTCCATGCATAATTATCTTCGCCTTGTACATTTTTAGAATATGTGCCAATGGTAGGGTCTGTGAATTCAACCTTGCTAGAACCATTTTGGATGTAATCAGATTCTACCGTTGCGCCACTTCCTCCTGTAGAGGCATCATCATCATCAGTGGTTTCTTTTTTACAGCCACTAAAGCCTAAAACAAGCATTCCGCTAATCGCAAGCATCAAATACTTGTTAAGCATTTTTTTAGTCATTTGAATTGTCATATATTTTTTATTTTAACAAGCCCAAAGTACGCAAATTATTTATGGAATTCCAAGAGTTGATATTTCAGGCTTAATGGTATGACAATTCAATGAAATATAGCTTATTATTTCTGGTTTCAAATGAGTCATTTTGGAGAGCAGATATAATTCTTGATTTTATTTTAAAAAACACTTGATTATACTTGGTAAATAGCTATTTTTGCACCCCTGAAAAACATTATTTTATTATGTCCAATATCGGAAAAATATCTCAAGTAATCGGCCCAGTTGTTGACGTTACTTTTAATCAAGAAGGTTCTAAACTACCTAAAATTTTTGATGCATTACACGTAAAGAAACCAGACGGTCAAACGGTGGTTCTTGAAGTTCAATCGCATTTAGGAGAAAATACAGTTAGAACTGTTGCCATGGATTCTTCAGAGGGTCTTGTGCGTGGCACGGATGCTATTGATACAGCCTCGCCAATAATGATGCCTATAGGCGATGGAATTAAAGGTCGATTATTAAATGTGGTTGGTGATACCATTGACGGTCTTGGAGACCTCAGTAAAGAAGGGGGTAGAGCAATACATCAAGTTGCACCAAAATTCGAAGATTTATCTACAGCCAGTGAGCCACTTTATACTGGAATTAAAGTAATTGACTTACTTGAGCCATACGCTAAAGGAGGGAAAATTGGTTTGTTTGGTGGAGCTGGAGTTGGTAAAACGGTACTAATTCAAGAGTTAATTAATAACATTGCGAAGGCATATGACGGATATTCTGTTTTTGCCGGTGTAGGAGAACGAAGTAGAGAAGGAAACGATTTGTTGCGTGAAATGATTGAATCAGGTATTGTTAAATATTCTGATGAGTTTAGTCATGCGATGGAAGAAGGCGGATGGCCTTTAGATAAAGTAAGTAAAGAATCATTGAAAGAATCTAAAGCAACATTTGTTTTTGGACAAATGAATGAGCCTCCTGGGGCACGTGCTCGTGTAGCTTTGAGTGGTCTTTCAGTAGCTGAATATTTTAGAGATGGTGGAAGCGAAGACGGTAAGGGTAAAGATATCTTGTTCTTCGTAGATAATATTTTTAGATTTACACAAGCAGGTTCTGAGGTTTCAGCCCTTTTAGGACGTATGCCATCAGCGGTTGGATACCAGCCTACATTGGCTTCAGAAATGGGAGCAATGCAAGAGCGTATTACTTCAACTAAAACAGGTTCTATTACTTCTGTTCAAGCAGTATATGTGCCTGCAGATGATTTAACAGATCCAGCACCAGCCACAACTTTTGCCCACTTAGATGCAACTACAGTATTAAGTAGAAAGATTGCTGAGTTGGGTATATATCCTGCAGTAGATCCATTGGATTCTACTTCAAGGTTATTGAGTGCTGCTGTGTTAGGTGATGAGCATTACAACACTGCTCAAGATGTAAAAATCTTGTTGCAACGATATAAAGAACTTCAAGATATTATTGCCATTCTAGGTATGGATGAATTATCTGAAGAAGATAAATTAGTCGTACACAGAGCTAGAAGAGTTCAACGTTTCTTATCTCAACCTTTCCACGTTGCTGAGCAATTTACTGGCTTGAAAGGAGCATTGGTTGATATTAAGGATACCATCAAAGGATTTAACATGATTATGGATGGTGAAGTTGATGAGTATCCAGAAGCTGCATTTAACTTGGTAGGTACTATCGAAGATGCAATCGAAAAAGGAAAGCAAATATTAGCAGAAGCTGAAAAATAGAAGCATGCAAGTAGAATTATTAACTCCAGACGAAGTCTTATTTAATGATGAGGCAATCTCAGTAAGTTTACCTGGTATCAATGGTCGTTTTCAATTGCTTAATTTACACGCTGCAATGGTAAGTTCATTGAAAGAAGGCGAAGTTAGAATTGAAGGAAAGGATAATCAGAACCATAGCTTTCAGATTAAAGGGGGTATTCTCGAAATTGTAAATAACAAGGCGATTATATTAGCCTAAAATTATACCCATATATAAAGGCCCCAATTGCATTTGCGATTGGGGCCTTTTTTATGTAAATCAACAATGTGACTTATAAGTGATTTGAAAGAGTTATTTATTATTTCAAGTTGGGTAAACTTAAAATGGGTAATTTAATAGCTGCAGCTAGTTTCTTTGTGGTACTATTATTTAACAAATAGTCATACCATTTTTTGTGATGCGAATTCAGTATAATCGCATCCATTTGTTGGTTTAGCTCTAACCAATAATCTATGCCGTCTATGGCACTTTTATCTTCATGTAAATGCAGTTTTAACTCTTTACCTAAAAACTCTTCTGCGCGGTATGTTTTTTCCAAATCTGCTGAATTAGAAACAATACGCAGTTTATCGAGGGTTAAGTTTTCTGCCCCAAGTACTTCAAAGAAAGCGGTTAAAAACGTTCTGCCTTGCAGATACCCATCTTCCGTGGCATATATCAAATGTTCCATTCGGTCTGGAAGCGCAGTAGGACTTACAAAAATAGGGTAACTTGCTCTACGCAAGCAATGCTCTGCATTCGATCCAAATATTTTAGATTCTACATCACTTTCTCCCTTCGAACACATGATGGTTATATCTGCATCCATTTTTCGGATTGCAATATCCAGACAGTCTTGCAAGAAGCCGGCACGGCATAATCCTTCAATTTGATGTGAGAATTTACTTTTAAGACGATCAATCTCCTTATTCATTTCCTCTTGGGCAATTTTTGCCATCTCTCTTTCAATACTTACAAAAGCTCCCCCAACACTTTTGGGTGGAATAATAGCATGAAAAATAACGATCTCTACTTTCGTGGGATCAAACCAACCACAAAAAAGAATCAATCGTGTTCCGCGCATTCTGCGAAAAATCGGTTGGAAAGAGAATTTTGAACATAGACCCAAAAGTAACAATTTTTTTTCCTATTTAAAATGACAATTGGTATTTAAATGATGGATGTCGGTTAATTACAGTAAAAAGTTATATGTTTCTATAAAAAAAGTTTTGTTAATCTAACAATTAGTCGCAATTTTGCTTAGTGAAAGAATGGTTTATCGGCCTTAATCCTGTGATGCAGGCGCTCATTGCGACTACATTTACCTGGCTTTTAACAGCTGCAGGAGCTGCCTTGGTTTTCGTTTTTAAAGAGGTAAAGCGGAAATGGTTGGACTTTATGCTGGGTTTTACTGGAGGGGTAATGATTGCCGCCAGCTTTTGGTCGCTACTTTCGCCAGCTATAGAAATGAGCGAAGAGGCGTATGGAGCAGCATGGGCATGGATTCCAGCCGCGGTTGGTTTCGGAATTGGAGCATTATTCATTTATGGTATCGATAAAATCTTACCCCATCTTCACTTAAATGCGAAACTTTCAGAAAAGGAAGGAATAAAAACATCTTGGGATCGAACGATTTTACTTGTGATGGCCATAACCTTGCATAATATACCAGAGGGCTTGGCGGTTGGAGTAAGTTTTGGAGCTGTGGCTTTGGGATATGAAAACTTCGAAATGGGAGCAGCAATTGCCTTAGCCATTGGAATTGGTATTCAAAATTTCCCGGAAGGAATTGCCGTAGCCGTGCCTTTGAGGCGACAAGGGGTGAGTCGGTTTAAAAGTTTTTGGTGGGGGCAATTATCTGCGATTGTAGAACCAGTTGCTGGAGTTTTAGGAGCTGTTGCCGTAATATACATGAAACCCATTTTGCCTTATGCCCTGAGTTTTGCGGCAGGTGCGATGATTTATGTGGTGGTGGAAGAAGTGATTCCGGAAACACAACGCGATAAGTATGCAGATTTCGCGACACTTGGGGTTATCGTTGGGTTTATTGTAATGATGAGCCTGGATGTGGGGCTTGGTTAAATAAAAAATAATCATGTATAATTGCGCTTTATGTTAGAATCATTAATGCAATTTTTCGGAAAAAGTAAGGAAGAAACAAAGGGAAAGACCCCTGAGGGATTATGTCCCAATTGTTGGGGAGAGCAGGAATATGATAAGGTAATCCGAGAAATGCATTATGACAAACAAATTGATGTGAATAATCATACTGCGCAGCATACTTTTATTCAAAAATTTGTGGTGAATAAGGTAGAAGGGATAAAACTTGAAAAAACGATTGAGGGCTATGTTTGCCCTAACATGCAGGATTAAGCATTGACGAATGGCTATGCGCAATTCAAACGTTTAGTGCGCATTATTTTTTATTCAGTTGAATAATGCCCAACCAATTAAACAGTGTGATTATGCGATAACTGAAGTCAAATTCATACCATTTGTTCGAGAAGTTTGCATTGCCCGAATGCGCATGGTGGTTATTATGATAACCTTCTCCCATAGTGAATATATCTAAAGGCATTAAATTAGTGGAGGTGTCTGAAACGGCATGAGTTCTATAGCCAACTCTATGCGCAAACCAATTGATAATGGCACCTTGCAATGGGGTCATTAAAAAATGTAGGGGCAAAAGTGCCCACATCCAAAGTGAATTTTGAGGAACCGCAAAATAATAAATAGTGATATAGATAATGGCCCATAGGACTCTAGTTGGCCAATTGTAGGCATATTTTTCCATGAATTCCCAATGGGGTAAGTTTTTACAAAAACGTTCTTCAAGCTGGAAAGTGCCATGCCGTATACCTTTAAAAATTTTATCAGTTCTCAGCATCATCGCAATCAAACTTTTGTCGTATTTGGGTGAATGGACATCTTTCTCCGTATCTGCATAAGCATGATGCATGCGATGTAGTTTTCCATAGACATTTGGACTAATTGATGTAAACCCTTGCGTTATCCAAGAAAAAACATAGAATACTTTCTCCCATGTTTTTGACATAGTAAAGTGTTTATGCGCGGAATATCTATGATGGAAAAAAGTCTGACAAAACAGCGAAGTGTACCAATGAATTAATAATAAGAAAAGGATTGTCATAAGGGGCTAATAGTATAAGGATAAAAAGGGAAAATAATCAGTGTCCAAAAGCTTAGACATTCCTATTATATTTCTTTTGCTGATTCTTCAAATTTACGGGAATAATCGAATTTCTGATTGGAAAAACGATTGTTATTATGAGTTTGATGTGTTTTAAAGGTTGTGTTATTGTCTTTTTTATAAATGCGACACCAAAATTATGCTCAGTACCCGATACCTCTAAAATAGAATCCATTCGGTTCACTGTATTGCAATGAAGAAAAGAGAATCTTGATCCAATTGAAATATCGGAAAGCACCTTTAAGGAATTTGCTTAGGGTTGGCTTGCAACTTTATGCCTGAGTGCTAGTCGATCCAAAGGATTGACACTTTAACTAAGGGAGGAAACGCATCAGTTTTATCACTATTCCAGCTTTGGTTTGTTACATGGTGTAGTAAAACGTTTTTTTAATATCTCATAAAAGTTATTGCTACTTTATTTCAGAGTTGTAATAAGTTCATGTTTTTTATAACCTCTTAGTCCATACCATCCTATGTAAGTAAAACATATCATTGGTAATATAAATGAAAAATTGATTTCTGGAACGCCAAAAATAATAATGTCATCAACACCATTGCCTCCAATATCGATAATGAGTGCTTGTAATTTTGGCATTAACGCACCTCCTACTATAGACATTATTAACCCCGCTGATCCCAACTTGGATTGTTCTTCTGTTAAATCACCAAGTGCCATACCATAAATTGTTGGAAACATTAACGACATGCTGAAAGAAATCCCTACTAAACTATATAAACCAATAGTTCCATGAATAAAAATAGCTCCTGTTGTGAAAATTATTCCTAATATGGCGAAGTACATCAATAGTTTACCGGAGCTAATAAATCTCAATAAATACGTTCCAACCGCGCGGCCAATTGTAAATAAAATAAAAGCTGTCATCTGGTAATACCCTGCTGTAACATTATCTATTCCAATAGCTTCTGCATACTGGTAGATGTATGTCCAGCACATAATAAGACAACCTGTGTGAAAAATTTGTGCCAATACACCGAGTACATATTTTTTGTTTTTGCTCAAAATTGCAAACGACTCTCCAATCTTGGGCATACCCCCTTCATCTTTACCTTGTGGCATTTTACTAACAAGAAAAACCACAAAAACTACTATTAAAATTAAGCCTAAAATTACATAAGGATTACGAATAACCATTAAATCTGAAGTTCGAATTAATACTTTAGAAGCTTCATCTAGAGCCCTGAAGTTTTCCACGTCATCTGATTTTAAATTTTTTAAAACAAATTGCTGAGCTATGAACAAGCCAACTATTAAACCTACTGGATTAAAGGCTTGAGCTAAGTTTAAACGTTGGGTAGCTGTTTCTTTGTTTCCCATTGTTAAAGCATATGGATTTGCTGCCGTTTCAAGAAAAGCCAGCCCGAAAGTTAGGATATATAATCCCAAGCAAAAGAACCAAAACTCTCCGGTGGTAGCTGCAGGGTAAAATAATAAAGCTCCGGTAGCATAAAGACCTAACCCAATTAGAATTCCTACTTTATAAGAATACTTGCGCATAAATATGGCTGCAGGTAATGCCATACAAAAATAACCACCATAAAATGCCATTTGAACCCATGCTGCTTCAGAATTTGATAATTCTAATACTTTTTTAAACGCTTGAACCATGGGGTCAGTAACTGCATTAGCAAAACCCCATAAGGCAAACAACGAGGTTACTAGAATAAATGGAATTAACATTTCTTTTTCTACTACCGGTATACCTTTGTTTTTATTCATATTTAAATCTCATTTTATTTTAATAACTAATCTAGTTTTGTGTTTTAGTAATATGTGTACTTATTGTTTTAAACTATCTTCTTCAAAAGTCAATACTTTCTAAGTTCTGTTTTAAAACAACACTTTTATAGCATGGGGCTTTGACTACGTGCTAATCAGGTGTGGGAATATGACTACAATAATGTGTTTCATTCAATATGTTTTACAACATTAGAATAAACTCCATGCCTCAAAAAATTAGACGTGGTGTTTATATTCCTTATGGCTTTCTTCAAATATAGTTAGTGAAGGCAAGTATTCCACTGGGCTGGGTGTGTTTAGAATGTGTGTGTTGCTGATATGGGTATAAATCTCTGTAGTTTTACTACTACCGTGCCCTAATAAAACTTGACTACTACGCAAGCGGATTCCTTTTTCATATAATGAAATCCTCATTGTGCGCTCAAGAAAGAAAAACCTCTAAACTTAATTGATTAATACCCAATCCCCGTGAATCGCAAGCCCTTGGGTTGACTATATTGTAAAGAAGGAAATGGAATCTTGATCCAATTGAAATATCGGAAAGCACCTTTAAGGAATTTACTTTGGGTTTTTATTTTGCTCAGATCCAAATCAAGCGAAACATCATAAGTACGGTAGCGTGGTATGTTGCGATAATCGTATTGGATAAGCCCAGTATTCTTATCCATAATTAAGTTGGAAGTTCCCCCAATCATTCCTTCAGCTCCAAAACCCAATGCGATGTTTAAATACCTCGGAATCTTCGTTTTAGGAAATAGGCTATGCAAATTTGTGCTTAACCAATACGTTTGTCCATTGTAGTCTTTCAACAGTCGCTCATTCCAATTATTCCCCAAAACATTGGGCCGTAAATGCGCAAAGCCTGAATGGGCATAAGACCATTTCAAGCGCACAATTTGTTGGTTCCAACGTTTTTGCTGGACAAAAAATAAGCCCCAACCAGCCGTATTGGCAATTAAATCACCCGCTGATGCACCCCATTCTTTAGAAAAGCCATCAAATACTTCTATTGGCGTTTGAAAAACCAGGCCCAATAATCCGCCATAGATCAAGGATCGCTTTTCACTAAACCCCAAGCTTTTACATGTGGCATATCCAGTTTCACTCAGTGTATATGCACTAAACCCATGACCATATTTGTCCATTTGTAACCATTGCTGGTTGTCATTAATGAAATGAAAAGAACTTTGTGGGTAGTCTTT
This sequence comes from uncultured Bacteroidia bacterium, assembly GCA_943788195.1. GTDB lineage: Bacteria > Bacteroidota > Bacteroidia > NS11-12g > UBA955 > CALSPH01. The sequence goes on along the minus strand of CALSPH010000001.1, from coordinate 162,686 downwards.
ATACCATAATTGGTATAAACCGGCATGTCCCAATACAAGTCCAGAACTTGCTGTGATAACATATGCTTTTTGCCCTTTCGTAAATTTACTGCTGTCTACATCAGCATATCCATTAATGCTTAGTACTGCACTTAAGAAAAGGAATATGTTACTTTTTAATATCAAAATAAGCGCAAGTGGCATCCAGTAATGCAAATGAAGCCTCTTGATTGGCTGCTTCTGCATAAACGCGTAAAACGGGTTCTGTGCCACTTGGTCGAATCATTACCCATTCACCTTTGGAAGTATGGAACTTATACCCATCGGTATCTTCTTTTTGAGTGATTTGATAATGGCCAATTTGTTCAACTGGCTTGGTTTTACAATGTTCAATGACACGTGCTTTGGCATCTTCAGAAACATGTAAGTCATAGCGTTCAACCGCGAAAGAGCCGGTGATATCATACACATCATTCACCAATTCACTCACCGTTTTTCCCGTTTTAGCCATGAACTCCCAAATAACTAAGGCCATCCAAATTCCATCGCGTTCAGGAATGTGTCCTTTTATAGCAATTCCACCACTTTCTTCGGCACCCACCAAAACATCTCCATTCACCATGTGTTCGCAAATGTATTTGAACCCAATTTTTGTCGTTAAACTTTCCAGCTCATAATGCTGGCACATTTTTTCAATTTTGTTAGAAACACTAAAGCTTTTAACAATAGAACCGGTTAATTTTTTATGTTCAACCAGATATTTAGTTAGCAAAAGAATCAGGTGATGCGAGTCTACAAATTCACCTTTTTCATTAAAAAACCCTATGCGGTCTGCATCCCCATCGGTTGCAAGTCCACTGCTAATATGATCGCTGTTTTTGATGAGCGAAGCCAGCTCAGGAAGATTTTTAGCAATTGGTTCAGGAGCTCTGCCTTCAAAACTAGGATTATACGTACAATGGAGCAAGTGTGCTTTAGGAAAGAGCTTTCGGATAACATTTTGTCCAGCACCATACATGGCATCATAGGCAAATTCTAATTTCGAAATGGCTTCGATATCAAATTCTTTTCTTACTGTGTTTAGATAGAGTTCCTCAATGGCTGCGTTTTCTGTGTTAGCTGACCCGGTACCCTGCGTGTCATCATTGATTAAATCTTGTATTTCTCCAATATCCTTAGGGAAAGCAGGTCCACCAAAAGAGCCTTTAATTTTAAATCCATTGTAAGCAGGTGGATTATGACTTGCAGTAATAACGATTCCTAAATCTGCACCGATGTGCTTCGTAAATAAAGAAACCATTGGAGTGCTTACAAACGTTTCACTCAAAAAAACGCGAATCCCATAACTGTTGAATACTTCTGCGCTCGCTTTTGCAAACATGTTTCCTCCAAAACGGCAGTCAAACCCAATCACCACTTTAGGCTCAATTATTTTCTGAGCAATGAGCCATTTTGCTGTTGCAGCAGCTACCCGCTTTACATTCTCAACGGTATAGTTTTCTGCAATGATTTCTCTCCATCCATCTGTACCGAACTTAATCTGGTAATCAGTCTTTTGTTGATTCGTATTTGACATATTCTGTTATTTGAGTCCATTTATATTCTTCCAATCCTTTTTTATAAAGCGCTTGGTTTTTAGGATCGATTAAAACATTGTTAATGGAAATTATATTGAGCTTAAATGATTTTTCTTTTAAAATATCGATGACCGATTTGAAACGAATCTTCATGTTGAAGTTGCGTATTTCTTCAACTGTAAAGGCCATCATCTTTTTATTATTGATGTATACCACCATGCTATCTACATAAGACAAAAATAAAGGACCTCTTTTGCTCCACGTTTCGTGAATTTGCAGACCAGTCACCTGAAAATAGCCTTTATAATCTCCAGAGTCATAAAAGTTCCCAGGGTCGTGTGATTGAATTAAAGAACGGTTTTTATTAAAATATTTCTCCAGTCCTTTCTTGAGGTATTGAGAATAATCATGGTCAATTAAGTAATCGTCTTCCAACTCATAGATGATCAGTTTTGAGTTTGGCCATGGAATTTTGGGATCCATTTTACGTTTACCATCAAATATTTTATTCTTAAGTTCAACAGACTCCATTGGTTTGGATGCAAACTGCTTCCTGCCGTATTGCACAATGGTAAAATTAAAGCGTTTACTGTTGATGGCTTCCCAATAGGTTAAATCTGCTGGTGCGTTTGGATTGCAAGGGATCAAGTTGCTTGCTAATAAACGGAAGGCTTCCTGGGCATCAATAAATCCGTAAGGTTTGCGCACTTCACCACTGTTATACATAAATGAGAATCCAGCTATTACAAAGCTGAGTTTACGTTTACTGCAATCCCAAAATTCATGAAGAAACACATCGGAACAGTTTTTAAATTTAGTGTTACTGCTTCGTTCAATCTCTTGAAGTGCTGAAAAATTTAATCTGGTTATTTTTTTGGGAGAGGCCCAAAGCGTCAGTTGGCCTGCCTTTACTTGTTCATAAATAAAGTCTGGGAGATGCATGGCCAAATTGAAGCCAAAAGTATCATGTTGGCCACTTATACGGACATGGCTTAGTACAGGTTTGTCAACATAGACTGCCTTAACTTGACTTAAGCTGACAAGTGAAAGAACAATGAATAATAGAGCCTTACGAATCATTTAAAAGAATGCATTTTCACCGGTTACTTCATGACCTAAAATAAGTAGGTGAATATCATGTGTGCCTTCATACGTTACTACAGATTCTAAATTAGCCATGTGACGCATGATAGGAAACTCACCTGTTATGCCCATGCCGCCTAACATTTGTCTTGCTTCACGGGCTATATTCAATGCAATTTCTACGTTGTTCCTTTTGGCCATTGATATTTGCGCAGGAGTCGCTTTACCTTCATTCATTAAATTACCTAAACGCCAAACCAATAACTGCGCCTTTGTTATTTCAGTAACCATTTCGGCAAGTTTCTTTTGTTGCAGTTGAAATCCAGCTATTGGACGTCCAAACTGAACCCTTTGTTTCGAGTAGCACAATGCAGTATCGTAGCAGTCCATTGCAGCACCTAGAGCGCCCCAACTTATTCCATATCGTGCAGAATTTAAACAGGTTAACGGGCCTTTTAGACCAGATACTTCTGGAAAAATATTACTTTTCGGTACACGCACATTATCGAAAACCAATTCGCCTGTAGCGCTTGCGCGTAAACTCCATTTATTATGGGTTTCAGGTGTGGTAAATCCTTCCATTCCACGCTCAACTATGATTCCTTTAATCTTGCCTTCTTCATTTTTTGCCCAAACAACAGCAACATCTGCAAAAGGAGCATTGCTAATCCACATCTTAGCTCCATTCAGAATCACATCATCTCCGTCTTCAACAAAGTGTGTGGTCATTCCTGCAGGGTTAGATCCATGATCGGGTTCTGTTAAACCAAAACAACCCATCATTTCACCACTGGCTAATTTTGGAAGAAATTTGCGTTTTTGTTCTTCAGTTCCAAACTTAAAAATCGGATACATTACTAAACTACCTTGAACAGATGCGGTGGATCGAATCCCAGAATCGCCTCGTTCAATTTCTTGCATAATAAGACCATAAGCAGTGTAGTCAAGCCCTCCACATCCATATTCTACCGGAAGTTGAGGTCCAAATGCGCCAATTTCTGCAAGCCCCTTAATTAGGTGGTGCGGAAATGCGGCTTCTTGAGCATAATTCTCGATTACTGGGCTTAGTTCTCTTTTTACCCAATCGCGAACACTATTTCGGATTAAAATATGTTCTTCAGAAAGGAGATCATCGATACCATAAAAATCGGGCATTTCAAATCGGTCTTTACCTTGATGGGCGGCTTTTAATTCTTCTACGTTTAAACTTGATGCACTCATAATTTGCGAAGGGCAAATTTAGGTCAATTTTTGTTACCACTCTTAGTGTATTGGGAATTTTTACCTAAGGTCAACACTTACTTCGTTCCCTCTATTTGCATCTAATTTAATAAAAATGAAAAGTAGAATGGTAAACGCTAATAATGAGGAGCCCCCATAGCTTATAAAAGGCAAGGGTATTCCAATGGTGGGTACCATGCCCATCGTCATGCCAACATTAATAATAAAGTGAAACAGTAGGATAGAGAAAACACCATAACCATAGGCTCTAGCAAATCTTGAGTTTTGCCTTTCTGCCATTATCGCTAAGCGATATAGAAAATAGAGATAAAGCAGAACAAACAAGGATGATCCGATGAAACCGGTTTCCTCCGCTAGGGTACAAAAGATGAAATCTGTGCTGGGCTCAGGCACGAAATTTAGCTTTGTTTGTGTACCCCCCAAATAGCCTTTGCCCGTAAGTTGACCGCTGCCTATGGCAACTTTACTTTGAAATAGGTTATACCCGGTTCCTCTTCTATCTTCTATAAGTCCATAAATCAACTGAATTCTTCTTTTTTGATATCCTTTTAAACTGTTAAAAGCAAAATTGGCCACCATTACAAATCCGACATAACTTATATACAGAATGCTTAATACTGTAATGAGCTTTCGATTATTCCTTGCTAGTAAAGCACCTAGAACTATAAATATTAATGTGATCACAGCAATTAAGAAATATTCTGGTCTTAATCCGAGAAGGGCTTCATTTTTAGAAATGAGCATAAGCACAGAAAATAAAACAATGTAACTCACTCCAATTCCCAAAAGCCAACCGGGTAATCCAAAACGATATAACACTAAAATAAGGCTTAAAAAAACCAAAGCACTTCCAGTATCATTCTGAGCGAGTACGATGCCCATTGGAATGAATAAAAATAGAAAAGCAATCCCATAATTTCTAAGTGAATCTAATCTGACACCATAGGAGCCTAAATATTTTGATAAGCCTAAAACGGCTCCAATTTTTGCAAATTCTGCAGGTTGTAATTGAATACCCCCAATTTTATACCATGCCTGAGCGCCATTTACCGTGGCACCAAAGAGGAATGTGCCCGCGGTTAAAGCAATCACCAAACCGAATATAACATAGCCTAGGTGAAAGAAAAGGGTGGACTCGGTATATAAGATAATGATACCCATAAACAAACTGATTCCCAAAAAGATGAGTTGTTTGGTATAGGGCATCTTGAAATCGAACCAAGCCGCATTTTCTGAAAAGACGCTGGAGTAAATGGTTTAAAATACCCACAATGCAAAGAATAAGATAAATCAATATGGTGCCAATATCATATTGAGACCTATCCTGATTATGGTATGATTTATATTGCATTAATTAGAAATCGAATCCGGAAGGAAGTTTTTAAGTTTTGCATTGCGCATGCGATCATATAAAATAGGCTTCTTAGAAACAAAAGTGCTATCATCACTTGCTAAGAAACGTTCCATTAATACGGTAGCCATGGGTGCAGCATAAGTTGCACCATATCCTCCATTTTCAATCACACAAGCAACGGCAATTTTTGGATTATCGCGCGGGGCAAAGCCAATAAAAATTGAATGATCTTTTCCATGCGGGTTTTGTGATGTTCCTGTTTTGCCACACACTTCCAAACCAGGTATCGCTGCTCCTCTGGCGGTTCCTCCCGGAGCAACCACACGAATCATCCCCTGTATAATGGTCTCATAATGTTTTCGATCAATGGATGTTCTGTTCTTCTCTGTGTATTTGGAAGGAATGGTATCTAAGCCATCGATGGATTTTACAACATGCGGAGTAATCCAATAACCTCTATTGGCAATGCATGCAGCAAAATTCGCAATTTGAAGTGGAGTTAAGCCCATTTCACCTTGTCCTATACTCAGTGAAATAATCATACTGCTTTTCCATCGGCCTTTACCATAATACCGATTAAAGAACCCAGTATCGGGTACAAAGCCTGAGCCTTCGTTGGGCAAGTCAATTCCGGTTTTTCGTCCAATGCCAAACTCCAATAAATAATTTCGCCAAATATTGTATCCAATATCTACTCGACTATAGGTAGAATCGTCAATGATGTTTCTGAATAAATGGCAATACCAAGCATTGCATGATTTCTGGATGGATTCGGGTAAGTTTAAATGGGAAGGGTGTGAATGACATCCAACCCGTAATCGACCCATTTTATATCCACCATAGCAGGGGAATGTGCTGGATTCTGTCACGATATCTTGTTGTAACCCGATTAAAGCTTGTATGGTTTTAAAGGTACTTCCAGGAGGATACCTGGCTTTAATGGCACGATTAAAAAGGGGCTTGTTGGGGTCATTCAGTAGTTTCACATAATTCGCTGATCTACTGGATCCAACCATCTCATTTAAATCGTAATTGGGGCTATTCGCCAAGGCCAGTATCTCACCAGAACTGGGCTCAATGGCAACTATGCTCCCTATTTTATTGGCTAGCATGTTTTCTGCCATTTCCTGTAAGTTAAAATCCAATGATGAGTAGATTGGCTTTCCTGGTGTAGGGTTGCTGTCTAAAGCCCCTGCATTGAAACTGCCTTTTTCTATTTGACGATTATCGCGAATAACCACTTTTACACCTTTATATCCACGTAAATAGGGCTCATACTCGCCCTCAAGCCCGGTTTTACCTATAAATTCACCTTGGCGGTAATAGTCGTATTTCCTTATTTCCTTATCATTTACTTCTCCAGTATAACCCAAAACATGGGAGCCTATATTGTGTTTATATCTACGATCTGTTTTTTGTTCAACAATGAAACCGGGGGAAACGCAATATATTTTCTTGTAACGGGATATAGATCTCTGGTGGGAGATCTTTTAAAAAGGTATTGGGAACATTGCCGTTTCTGATTTTGGCTAATTTTTTCTTGAAAGTTAATGTATCTAATTGGATGATTTTTAATAGCGCAGCCGTATCTAATGTTTTAGAAATTTTACTGCGAATTACAGCCAAATCATAGACCACATCGTTATACACCAAAAGCTTGCCTTTACGATCATAAATGATACCTCGATCAGGATAAAGGGTAATCTCCAAAGAAGCATTTTTTACCGAATCGATATAATGTGCATTGCTGGATAATTGTAAGTTAAACAACCTGCCGATTACCATCACTCCAACAAATATGAGAAGCCCGAAGAAAAGATATTTACGTGTGCTGGTCAACTATGCTATATTCTATTTTTTAGAAACAATTGATAAATAATCCATTGAACAAATATACTTAAAGCAGTACTTAATAAAGCCGTTAGTAAAATTCTAAAGAAATATTTTAACGCCATGTATTCTAAAATGAAATAGCTGAAGTGATAAATAGCACTTAAAATCAAAATGTAACTGATCCATTTTGGGTTTAGGACAATTTGTAAAGAAGGAACAACATTGAATTCTGGCCTTGGGTTGTCCTCTTTGGGTAACCAGAAACTTCTTAAATATGCGACCAAAACCATGCAAAATGTGTTGAGACCAAATGTGTTTAGGAAAAAATCAGCAATCATGCCTATCGCAAATGCAATTAAAAACAAAGAAGGACGCCTGGTTTGTATAGGAAGAATTAAAGGGATGAGAACCAATATTTGAGGTTGTAAATAAGTACTCAATTGAAGTTTATCCAAAACAATGAATTGGATTAAGCAAAGGCCTAAAGCAAGAAGGATATATTTTACTATTTCACTTGTTTTCATTAGGGCATTATTTGGGGGTTCGAAATGAGACTATCAATTTGTTTTCGATTCCGATTTTTGAACACATACACAAACTTATCCTGTGCTAAATTTGCGGCTAAATCAACCTCAATCTGAAAAAAGCTTTCATTGGTTTTATTCAATTTTGAAATAGTTCCTACGGGAATATTTTCGGGAAAATTAATCGAGTAGCCGCTTGAAACAACATGGTTCCCTTTTTCTACATTTTCAAACTTATGAATTCCTTTTAGTCGTACTTTTTTTGGATTGAGACCATCCCATTCGATTGAGCCAGATTTATTGGTTAGCTCAGATATTTTTGGCATTACAACAGGCGATTTTACATTAAGAATACTTAATCCAAGTGCATAGTTTTGATTCACCTCTATTATTTTACCAATAATTCCTTGAGTAGATGAAACACCTAATCCTTTTTCTATCCCATCGCGCGAGCCTTTATTAATCACAAAAGTATTTACAGGGCGATTCGTGCTGTTAAAAATGATTTCGGCATCAATTACTTCAAAATTATGTAAGTTAAGTTTGGCGAACCAGCCAAAGCTATCCGTAATTATTTCATCAAGGGTATCTTGCTTGCCTACCAGTAAGCCTTGGTTTTGCTTGTGCAGTTTTGTATTAAGCTCTTCTAAGTTAAAATAATTGGTCCATTTAGTCTGTGTGGCATTTAAACTGGCACCCATTGCATTGGCATTATTTAAATAAAGCGAACGCTGATATCGATGAAATCTGAATATAGAGCCTAAGGCAATAAGCTCTAAAAAGATGAAAAGAAGGAGGTTTCTTTTAGCTATGAGAAATGCAAGTATTCTTCTCATACCCTAAAATACTATTTCATTAAGAAGTTAAATTTGTCAATATTCTTTAAAGCAATTCCTGTGCCTCTTACAACGGCTCTTAATGGGTCTTCTGCTATATTAACAGGAAGCTTTGTCTTCGCATGTAAACGCTTGTCTAAACCTCTTAATAATGCTCCACCACCTGTTAAATATAATCCTGTTTGGAAGATATCTGCTGATAATTCAGGGGGAGTGTTCTCCAATGCACGAAGCACCGCTTCTTCTATTTTTGAAACGCTTTTATCCAAAGCCAAAGCTATTTCAGAATATGAAATCATGATTTGTTTCGGGATACCGGTCATCAAATCACGCCCATACACTGGGTAATCGTCCGGTGGGTTTGTTAAGTCAGTTAATGCGGCACCTACGTTAATTTTTATTTTTTCAGCAGTTCTTTCACCAATCAACAAATTGTGCTGTCTACGCATGTAATCAGCAATGTCTAAGGTAAACTCATCTCCTGCAACACGAATACTTTCATCACAAACAATACCGCCTAAAGCAATTACTGCAATTTCAGTGGTTCCTCCACCTATATCAATAATCATATTACCCATAGGTTCAGTAACATCTATGCCAATACCTACTGCTGCGGCCATAGGCTCATGAATAAGATATACTTCTCTACCACCTGCGCGCTGCGCAGAATCAATAACAGCTCTTTTTTCAACTTCGGTAATTCCAGAAGGAATACAGATCACCATTTTTAATTGAGGACTAAAGATGCTTCCCTTTTTGTTCATCATCTTTATCATGCCTCGAATCATGTGTTCGGCAGCTTGAAAATCGGCAATAACACCATCCTTAAGAGGACGAATAGTTTTAATCCCTTCATTCTCTTTACCGAACATCTGTTGGGCTTGATGACCAATGGCAATTACCTTTCCACTGTTTCGTTCCATGGCAATGATGGATGGCTCATCCACAACAACAACGTCCTTGTGAATAATCAGGGTATTTGCTGTACCCAAATCGATGGCTAATTCTTGCGTTAAAAATCCGAAAATACTCATTATTTATGGTGCATTGAAACCTTTAGTATTCAATTTTGCGAAATTAGCATTTTATTAAGGATTAAAAAAACTATTTTAGGGGTTGTCGATTAGCCCAAGTTTCGCCCATTTTTCGCGAAAAGTTTTTCCTTATTTTGTTGAATAACCCGTTGAGGAAAGGGTTATTAATGCAGACGTAATTAATACTGGCTTCGGGTTCTGCGCCCATACTTGCCTTAGCTTCTTTAGCAGTCCTTCCCAACTCAATAGATTTATACTTTTTTTCAATTGCAATACTTAAGCCATGGTACAGAATATTGAAATACAACTGAAATGTATTATTTTGGGGGTAAGAAAATCCGATATAATAGATTTCCATAGAATTTCCATAATGAATATGGGTAGAGAAAGCGACTAGTTGGCCATCATGGAAGAAGCCATAAATCTTGTATTTATCTTTCAATTGACGCTTCATTTCCATGAAATATAACCCGTTGAGAACCCCAAGACGCACAATTTGTTTACGGACAATTTGATTGTATAAATTAGAGATTTCAGATTCGTATTGTTTAATTTCAGCAAGTTCTAATTCCCTAATTTCCAAAGGCTTTCCATCACTTAGAATTTTATTAACGCGTTTTTTGTATTTCCGTTTAAGATCATTTAGATAATCGTCCATATTGTTCCAGGAGTTACGTATGGGCATTACCATTGTAACATCGGAGTGCATGGGTTTAAATTTGAATAAATTTTGTGTTTTGAGACCTAAATCGATTTCCAAATCTTTCATTAGTATTCCACTAATTCGTTTCCCCAATAAGGACTCTTCAGCAATTGTTTTGGTAATCATGGCTACCTCGTCCCCACTAACTCCGTCAAAACCCTTGAAATCAATACGAAAAAGACTTCCGCAGATGAGTAAATTGGTTTTTATTCTCCGGATGAAGAATTGCAATAGGTTATAATACCACTTGTTAAGTATGCCCAAATCAATAAATGAGGAATTGAAATGCAACATCTGGTAGTATATAAGTCCCTTAAGTTGACCTTGAACATAAACCATCACATAATACGGTGTTACATCATTGATTTCACTGTTTTCAATTGCAATTAAATTTTCAGGACAAAGCGAAGGGTTGTTGTTAAAATCAACCCATGATTCTTTAATTGAATCAAAATGTTTGTATGATTTTAAGGTATAATGTTGAACCTGAAACTTTATCATTTTTTTATTCCTAAGTTGAGCTTTTCAACTAACTTTTGAACCGCTTCACTTTCAGCAATAATTTTGGCAAATTTTTGATTGGGGGAGAAAATTTGTTTTGCTTCTGATTCTGAAATAGAAACCATCATTTCAATTCCCTTATCTGCACCAAATTCCTTCTTTAAAGCGACTCTGATTTCAATCAAACAATCTGTAAATTGTTTTTGTTCGATGCTGGAACTAAAACTATATAAAATGTTGTTGTCTTGAATGGCAAATTCTTTCCCTTTGATCAATGCTGCAGTGAATTTTTTGTTTTTAGTGTCAATTAATTCTTCTGCCAACTCATTTAGCATATTTCGTACATTCTCAACCGTAAAATGGGGATGCGTATTCGTAGATATTTCAGGTTGGTTAACTCTAGATTCGGTCGATTCATTAGCCAAATCCAATGCTTTTTTATCCGCTAAGTCCGTTTTGTATTTTGATACAGAAGCCGCATTCAACTTTGGGATCTTTTGAAGTGTTTCATCTTTGATTAGATTTACCTCACTTTTCGGATTTGCTATTTTTAATTTATGTTCAATATGTGATTCCGTTCTTACTGCTGGGGAAGAGGTAACCACTGCTCTAGGTTTAATAATTTTCCGCTTTTTCTGCTTTTGAACGGGTATAGCAATAGCTGTTTTGAATTCCATCACTACAGGCTCGTCATCACTGCTTTCTTGAGCACTGCCTTTCATGAGATAGGGAAGTGCATTCAATTTCATCAAACATAATTCGATATGAAGCCTTTTGTTGCTCGCTGTTTTATATTCAAACTCGAAACGATGCGCAACATTAAGTCCATTGAGTAAAAGACCATAGTCGCATTTTTCTGCCTGCTCTTTATATTTATCTTGAATAACCTCAGAAACTTCCAACAATTTGTGCGTTTCAGAATCTTTCACCATCAATAAATTTCGGTAATGATCATTCAGCCCTAACAAGAATTGATGACCATCAAAGCCTTTTTGCAAAATTTCATCAAACAAAGCCAAAGCTTTTCCCGCTTGTTGACTGAATAGCGCTTCTGATATTTGAAAATAATAATCCGCATCCAGAAGGTTTAAATTCTCAATGGTTTTGTCATAGGTAATTTTACCATTGCAAAAACTTACAAGTTGGTCAAACATGGATAAAGCATCGCGCATTCCACCATCTGCTTTTTGGGCTATTATGTGTAATGCTTCGTCATCTACTTCTACCTTTTCTTTAGAAGCAATCACTTTTAAATAGTTCACGATATCAATTACTTTTATCCGGTTGAAATTAAATATTTGACATCGTGATAAAATGGTGGGTAGTATTTTATGCTTTTCAGTAGTTGCCAATATAAAAATGGCATAACTGGGGGGTTCCTCAAGTGTTTTTAGAAATGCATTGAATGCACTAGCGCTGAGCATATGCACCTCATCGATGATGTAAACCTTGAAATTGCCTGTTTGAGGGGGTATGCGCACTTGCTCATTGAGCGAACGAATATCATCTACCGAATTATTAGAAGCTGCATCAAGCTCAAAGATATTAAACGCAAAATCTTGATCTGGCTGAGTGTTTTCGTCCGAGTTTATTACTTTAGCTAAAATACGGGCGCAGGTTGTTTTACCTACACCACGTGGCCCAGTAAACAAAAATGCCTGTGCTAAATGCTGGGATTTAATTTCATTAATCAGCGTATCCGTAATGTGTTTTTGGCCCACAACATCAGCAAATGTTTGGGGTCTATACTTACGCGCTGAAACAATAAAATTATCCATGGAAGATTGACAAAGTTGGGATATTTTTCAAGGATTAAAAAGAATTAGGATAATAATTTTCTAATTATCTCTGAGAGCGTCCTGCCGTCTGCTCCTCCTCCAATTTTTTCTTTGGCCAAAGGCATTACTTTCCCCATATCTCGCATGCTTTCTGCACCGGTTTGAGCTATAATTTCTTTGATAATTATTTCGAGTTCATCAGCAGATAAAGGCTTTGGAAGATATGTTTGAAGTAGTTCCAGTTCCTCTCTTTCTTTTGCAGCCAAGTCTTGCCTGTCTTGCTCCTCATAGATCTTTAGACTATCTTGACGTTGCTTGGCCATTTTCTGTAGTATGCTGAGTTCCTTGGCTTCATCAACCTCCCCTTGTCCACTGGTTTCGGCCAATAATAATTGGGATTTAATCTCTCTTAGGCCGCGCAGTTTTCCGCTTTTCTTATTCTTCATAGCTACCGTAATTGCAGCTTCAATTTTGGACTTTAAACTCATCCTTCAAAGATAGGCTATTCGGTTAATTTCTGTAGCTTTGTTCGCTGATTAAAATGCCTGATTTACCGAAAATATCCATACTGATTCCCGCTAAAAATGCGGAGAAAACGTTGCATATTGCTATTGAGGATGCAACACAACAGGAAGGTGTGGATTGGCAAATCTTTATAGCGAATGATAGCAGCAGTGATGGAACACTCACTTTGATTAAAGATTATCAAGCCCATTTTAATGGCATTCATGTAATTGATGTTCCTAAACCCGGTGGCATTGTTGCTGGACGTAATATGTTATTAGAACAAGTGAATACCCCTTATTTGGCTTGGTTAGATGCAGATGATGGTTGGCCAAGAGCTGATAAATTAATGCGACAAATTCAGTTTTTAGAGAAAAACCCAGAGCATGCATTAGTTGGAGATGGAAAAGTGCGGGGAGTATTTTTGGAGAATTTGAGACAGAAAAATTTTCGATATCCAATCTCCAATGAGGATATTCAAGTGCGGTTGTTGTTTAAGAATGCATTCATCATGTCCTCTTTGGTTGCGCGAACAAGTATGGTACAAGGAATTGCCTTTGATCCTGCCATGGAATATTTGGAGGACTATGTTTGGGTTCAGCAGGTTGCTGAAAAATATTCAGTGGCCAATATGGTGTTGGGTGGAACCTTGCATTTTATTTCAAGTACTACGGGGCAGGATAAAAAAAATCAGAAATATCAAGTTTACGCTAAAGAAACGCTACTACTAGAAGAAAAATTGGCAAACTTGAATTACAAATTACCAACAGAAGATGCAGCTTTTTTAGCGAGCTTTGTGCGTAGAAACAGGCCTTTGGACTCCGCTCAATCGGCCCAATTAAAGAAAATAATTATTGAAGTTTCTGCTCATTTAATTGATAAAGGATTTAAAAAAGCGGCAGTAAAAGGCTTTTTCTGGGATATTCAGCTACGCAGACTCAAATGCCGATGGTTATTGCAGCATTAAAACCAGTTTTTACGGATGAAATAAAAGATACTAAATCCTGAGATAAGTGCCATTGCAATAATTAGAATATTAAATCCCTGTGGATGCTTAGCGCCTGGAATGTGATCAAAGTTCATCCCGTAGATACCCGCAATAAATGTGAGTGGAATAAAGATTACAGAAAATATGGTCAATGTTTTCATCACATCATTCAACCGGTGCCCTTGAATACTAAAAATTAAATTTATGTCGCTTGCAAGTTCATGTAAATCAAAATCGATGTCTGAAATAAGGTTATTTGCTTGGTCTTTTAATTCCGAAAAGTATTTTGAATGCAATTCTTTTAGTTCAAGCTTCTCCAACTTAGTAAAGGTGTCTCGCAAACTGGCGGTTGCTCGTTTAAATTTGAACAAATCGTGTTTCCTGCTTTCCACTTGTGCGGTAAATTCTGGGGTGGGTTTTATTTCTGTAGTGCCGATATTGGAGTATGATGCCGTATATTTTTGGTAGGATTCGTGATAATTATCGATAATGGATTCAAGCAAAAGGTATAATAAATAATCGACCTTTCTTTTCCGTACGATACCTTTTCCAAGTTGCAAGCGTTCTCGCACCCATTCAAAGTAATCGCCTTTTTTCTCTTGAATACTACAAAGGAAAGATGGGTCTACAACAAAAAACATTTGTTCAGATTCAAATTGCGGATTCTCCGTTTTTAATACGTGAATAGCAACAAAGACCACTTCGTCCAAAATGAGTACCTTAGTAGTATGCTCCTTATCAAGGATTAATTTATAGATAAATTCATCCAGATTATTGTCTTGGAGAAATTTTCGTATGACTTCTGCAGAATCAATTCCATATGTATTTAACCAGTGTGTTTTGCCCGAATGGCGTAGTTGAATTTTCTCAAGGATTATCGATTTCTCCGTTTTTATCTCCTTTTCATCATAAACGATAGAGCTGCTTAGTTCAGCTAATGAATGCCTAATCATACCATTTCAAATGTACAATTAAACGGGCAAGAATTAAGGTTTTTCAGGTAGCACTTCAATTTTTACCTTGACCCAGCCAGAACGGATATAGCCAAGTTTCTTTGCTGCGGCAGTAGTTAGATCAATCTCATGAGGGCTTTTGCCCATTCGGTCATTGACATATAGAATGACTGATTTTCCGGTGTTCAAGTTGGTAACTCTAACCCAAGATTTCAATGGTATGGTGCGGTGTGCGCAGGTCATTTTACTCTGGTTGAAAATATCGCCAGTTGCAGTAGGCCTTCCTACAAACATGTTATGATAATAACTTGCAGTACCATAAATTACCTCTAGAGTGTCTTGTGTCTTAAGTATGCTGCTATCCGAACTTAAAGAGTCTAAGTTGAGGATGCTATCTTGAACTATATCCAATTGAAGGCTATCCATCATAAGAGAATCCGCGCGAACAGAACTATCTTTAGTAGCACTGTCTTGACCGTTAAGAGAATAAGGGGCAATGTGGTTCAAAGGCAATGATGGACTCATAAAGCCAAAGGCAAATGCTCCAAAAATCAGCAGAATTTTAATATTCCTTGACATACCTGCCTTTTAGCAAATATCATGCCACAGATAAAAAGTTTGTTAATTAATGCTGATTAATTTGTGTAACTCACTCAAAATGAGTTATTTCTGCATCGCCCCAAAGCTCTTCAAGGCCATAAAATTCACGCTTATCTTGATTGAATACATGTGCAACCACATTAATGTAATCCAGCAGAATCCATTCTTTGTTTTCCTTCCCTTCGATATGCCAGGGCCATTCTTTTATTGCTTTGTGCACTTCATCGCCAATACTTTTGGCAATGGCATCTACTTGCCTGTCATTGGTTGCGCTGCAAATCACAAAAAAATCTGCAACCGCTGTATCAATATTTTCTAAATTTAAAACAACAATTCGTTCTGCTTTTTTTTCCTGCATTCCTTTTACTACGTTTTGTACCAAAAGGTCTTTGCTAATCAGGGTTTTTTCCTTTGTCTTTTTTGCCATTGCTTCTACCTGCGAAGATATATTTAAAATTAACTTTCTAACTGCTTGATTATATTTTCAATGGGTTGCTTCACAATACCATAAAGCTCCATATTGCGGTCTTTGCATATTTCATTGAGTATTTCTGAACCATAGTGTGCTACTGAACCCACAAAACCTACTTTTCTACTTTTCCCACGATAGGGTTCTACCATATCATCAAAGAACTGATTGAACTGATTTCTTACTAATTTTTGAATCATTGGGTTCGATAGATTCTTCAAGGCTACTTCCGCGTATTGGGCTATTAAGGTGTTGGGCTTGTCATTTGCATAAATTGCACGAATTATTTCTTTAGGATCAGATTCTAAGCTCAAAGATTTTATAAATGGCAGCCATGCGGTGTTGCCATAGAGATAATCTTTTAAAAGTGCCCTACCTATTCCAACGCCAGCACCATCATCACCTAAAATATAACCTAACGCGGGTTTATCTTGTACTAGGTTTTTGCCATCATAATATGCAGCGTTGCTGCCTGTTCCTAGTATACATGAGATGCCTTCTGTTGTATTAAATACAGCCTTCGCGGCAGCTATCAAGTCGCTGTAAACTTCAACATTAGCTTTTGGAAAAAAGCGCTCTAAAAGCCCCTTAATAGTTTCTTTGGACTCATTTTTTGCACATCCGGCTCCGTAAAAGCTGATTCGGGTGATTTTTCCAACGTTATTTTGATGAGCGGCTACATTTTTTATTTCCATTTCTAGAAAAGGAATAGGGGCAACCATGGGATTTAACCCATTCGAAAGTAGATGGTAATCATTATTATGAACGATTCTCCATTCTGTTTTTGTGCTCCCACTGTCAGCTACCAGATGCATTCAGCAAAATTACACTTTTCAGTTCTTAAAATTGAAGATTAATATATCTTTGCCCAGCATGCAATTTAAGCATAAGAATTTGGTCGTAACCCAACTGGTGGAACTTTATCGTAAGCTAGTTTATCCTCGTTTAATCGAGGAGAAAATGCTCATTCTTTTAAGGCAAGGTAAGATTAGTAAATGGTTTAGCGGCATAGGTCAAGAGGCCATTTCTGTTGGTTTAACGGCTGCCTTAGACGAGAAGGATTATATCCTTCCATTACATCGTAACCTGGGAGTCTTTACAGGTCGAAATATTCCCTTAACCCGTTTGTTTGCCCAATGGCAAGGCAAAGAAAAGGGGTTTACAAAAGGGAGAGACCGAAGTTTTCATTTTGGTACAAAAACGCATCATATCGTTGGAATGATCAGTCATTTAGGTGCAAATCATGGAGTTGCAAATGGTATAGCACTTGGCGAGTTATTGTCTGGAAGTGGTCAAATTACCGCAGTCTTTAGTGGAGATGGTGGCACAAGCGAAGGCGACTTTCATGAAGCAATGAATGTGGCTTCGGTTTGGGATCTGCCCGTTATTTTTGTAATTGAAAATAATGGCTATGGCCTTTCTACTCCAAGCAATGAGCAGTTTAACTGTGCTCAGTTTATTGATAAAGGGATTGGATATGGCATGGAGGCGCATCAAGTGGATGGGAATAATATTCTTGAGGTTTATCATAAAGTTAAAGAAATTGCTGAAAACATGCGCGAAAGCCCAAAACCTGTTATTTTGGAATGCTTGACTTTTAGAATGCGTGGGCACGAGGAAGCGAGTGGGGTTAAATATGTACCTCAAGAATTGTTTGATACTTGGTCGAAAAAAGACCCCGTAAGCAATTATCAAAATTTCTTATTGGAGAAAGGAATTGAACAAGATGAGCTGGATCAAATTACCGCTAAAATTAGAGAAGAAATAGATCAAGCGCTTAAAGAAGTATTTGATTATCCCGAAATTGAGGCGGACATTCAAGAAGAATTGAAGGATCGATATGCCGAGCACATCTTTGTTGAGACCAAACCGAACAGTTCAGCTAAAATGGAAATGCGGCTCATCGATGCCATTAAAAACGGTTTAGAGCAAAGCATGGAACGCTTTGAGAATACCGTTATCATGGGTCAGGATATTGCGGAGTATGGGGGTGTCTTTAAGATAACGGATGGTTTTTTGGACAAATTTGGTAAAGCAAGAGTGCGAAATACACCCATTACCGAATCAAGTATTTTAGGTGCGGGTTTAGGCTTAGCCATTAAAGGGTTTAAGGCCATTGTAGAAATGCAGTTCTCGGATTTTGTGAGTTGCGGTTTCAATCAAATCGTGAATAATTTGGCGAAAGTGCATTACCGTTGGGGCCAAGCTGCTGATGTGGTTGTAAGAATGCCATGCGGTGCAGGCGTGCAAGCGGGACCATTTCACAGTCAGACCATGGAAAGTTGGTTTATGCATGTGCCTGGATTAAAAATAGTCTATCCTTCTTCACCTGCGGATGCGAAAGGATTACTTGCTGCATCCATCGAAGAACCCAATCCAATTTTGTTTTTTGAACATAAAAAACTGTATCGAAGTATAGAAGAGGAAGTGCCTGAGGCCTACTATACCTTTCCCCTTGGTGAGGCAAAAGTGGTTCATGAAGGAGAAGATGTGAGCATCATAACCTACGGTTGGGCAGTGCAATGGGCCATGGATTATGTCAAGGAGCATCAACTGAATGTAGAAATAGTTGATTTACGGACCTTACTCCCATGGGATAAGGAAACCGTTGTAACATCCCTTAAAAAGACAGGTAAAGTGATGGTTTTGCATGAAGCTACACTTACAGGAGGCATAGGTGCAGAAATTGCCGCGTGGATTGGAGAACACCATTTTGAAAGTTTGGATGCACCTATAATTCGCATTGGAAGCTTGGACACATCCGTGCCTTTTGCCAAGAATTTGGAAGATGAATTTCTGCCACTTGAAGAGTTCAAGAGGAAATTAACAAAACTAATAGCTTACTAAGGTTTCATGGTAATGTGACCAAAGGTTAATTCATCGCAAAACAAAAGCGATCTGCAAAAAATTCATGTTGAAGGCATAAATTTTGTCTTGGACAAAGTATATTCGCTACCCTCAAAAGAAATCACATGAAAAAAAGTATTCTTATTGCCTTGGTTTGGGCTTGTTTGGCTCAATTTACCATCGCTCAAAACGACTATAACTGTTACGTGGCTGACCCAACTGCACAAGAGCGAAATCACTCTGTGGATATCACCCATATGAAGGTAGACGTATCCTTTGATGTTAAAGCGGGGAAAGTTATTGGAAAAGTGGATCATCAGTTTAAAACAATCCAAAAAAATATTGATACCTTGTTTTTTAATGCACCAGGCATCGTTATTAATAGCGCTAAAATTGATGGTAAAGAAGCTAAATTTACCATAATTAAAGAAGGAGTAGTTGTTCAAATAACTAAAAAATGGGGTTTTGATGAAAGTCATGTAATTAGTTTTAATTACATCGCGACTCCAAAGCGCGGAATTTATTTTATTGGATGGAATCAAGAAGAGATTAAAAACCCGACTCCTTGGAATACGCGTCAGCAAATTTGGACTCAAGGCCAAGGAATTGATAATCGCAACTGGATACCCATGTATGATGATATGGGCGATAAGTTTTTTACTGAGACCATCATCACCTTCGATGAGAAGTACAAAGTGCTTTCCAATGGTGATTTGATTTCGAAGAAATCGGACAAAAAGGGGAATATCAAGTGGCATTATAAACTGAATAACCCACACGCTGGTTACCTGCTTATGCTTGCTATTGGTAAATACGAGGTTAAATCAACCAAGACCAAAAGAGGCACGCCCGTTAATTTTTGGTATTATCCAGAGTTTAAAGATCGTGTTGAGTATACAAGCAAGTACACCGAGGAGATGATTGAGTTTCTAGAGGATGAAACTGGTGTGGCCTATCCATGGGGAGCTTATAGTCAAATTATGGTTCAAGATTTCCTTTATGGTGCAATGGAAAATACAAGCGCAACTATTTTTGGAGACTTTTTCTTTGTGGATAAACGGGCATTTTTGGATCGCAATTATATTGGTGTAAACTGCCATGAATTGACACACCAGTGGTTCGGTGATTTGATAACCGCTAGAGGTCCTGGAGATGCTTGGTTGCAGGAGAGCTTCGCAACATATTACGCGAAGATTTTTTATGCTACGATAGAGAATGATGATGCAGTAAAATTTAATTTTAGAAGAGAAGGCGAGAGTGCATTTGCCGCAAGCAAGAAGGATTATTACCCAATTCGTCATACCAATTCAGGAACGGCAAGAATTTATCCTAAAGGCTCTGGCGTATTAAGTATGCTGAGGTATGTGGTGGGTGATGAAGAGTTTAAAAGAGTCATTCAATACTATCTAACCAAGCATAAATTTGGCAATGTAAATACAGACGATTTTCAGCAAGCATTTAAGGATAAGTTAGGAATGAACATGGACTGGTTCTTTGATCAATGGGTCTGGAAAGGAAATGAGCCGAAGTATCAAGTTCGATTTGAAGAATATGGAACACGCGGGCAGTTTGATGTGACCCAGGTTCAAAAAAGCACTATGGCGGACGGTTTGTTTAAAATGCCTATCGTGTTTTCTGTTTATTATAAAGATGGAACATCAGATTCCAAAAAGGTTTGGATCTCAGAAAAGAATCATGTGGTCCGGTTTAATACCAAAGGTAAGAATGTAAGCTATGTGCTGTTTGATGAAAACAGTAATATTATGAAGCAAGTTGATTTTGAAAAATCAGAGAAAATGTTGTTTGCACAAGCACAGCTTGCTAAAAATGCAATAGACCGGTTTGATGCCGTTAAGGCCTTGGCCAAGAAAAAGGATGAGGAGAAAATAAACTGTTACAGTGAATGGTATAAAACGGAAAAATCATATCAGGTTAGAACGGAAATGATACGGCAAATAGCCAACAAAGTGAAGGCCTTACCGCTGAGTAAGTTAGCATTGAAGGATGAAAGTGCCAAAGTAAGACGTATGCTTGCGCAAAAGCTGGATGCAAGTTTTGCGAAAACTGAATTGGAAGCATTATTAAGCGACCCTAGTTATGGTGTGGTAGAATCTGCACTCGACAATCTTATAGGCAGCGGCTTGGCTTTTAACTCAGAATCGTTGAAAGGAGTTGACGGTCTAAATAATGCCATCTCAATTAAATATAATGCACATCAATATGCGCTATTGGGAGATGACATGTATTTAAATAGAGTGATTGAAATGGCAGGTCCGGCATTTGAGTTTAGAACCAGAATAAATGCATTTAATGCTTTGAAAAGATTGAACATAATGAATCAAAAAGCAGCCGATTACATTCAGCAAGCAACCAAAGCCTATAATCGAAGATTGGCTGGCCCTGCAAAGGAAACCGTTAAACATTTTCAAGGGCAGACCAATATGCGTCAGTTTTTTAAATAAAATGGAGGCTTTGATGGAGGTGAAATAAATGGCTAACTTAGCCAGGCTGTAGAATCCCAATTCATGATCACGCTTTTCAACTATTACGATCTTAAAATTCACTTCTTAATAGAAGATGACACCCCCCTTCATGTATATGCCAATCGTGAAGATAAATCATGTATGGGAGTTATCAAGTTTAAAGATGGGTTGTTTGAAAGTATTGAAATTGAAGAATGCGCTGGTCAAGAAAAATTGGAGGAGTTAGACGTGAACCGGATGAAACTCTTGATCGTAAATAATTTAGATGAAGTGATTAAACGTTGGATTGATTTCTACGTTTTTAACCGTCCCATAAAACCTGAAATGATTACTGAGCGAATCGAAGATGCTCATTTTAGTTAAAACAGAATCTAAAGTAGTTGATCTAAGATTAAGCCTTTTGCCTCTGATAGCTTAAAAAGCGCTTTGTTGCTTGCTACAAATTCTTCTAATGTAGTAAAGAAATTTACCATGTCTTCTTCACTGTTGTTCGTATTGATAAGTAATCAGGCGTACAAATGTATCTTCATTAAATGAGCCAAATCCTACTAGCAATTCCTCGTGCTCATAGAGCAAGGTGCAAAGTTGTTCTGCGGGTATTCCTTTGTAATTGAAGCAAACAGAAATAGATTCATCAGCGCTATAGAGCACATAATCATTGTTGCTTGCGACTGTAATTACGTGCAATATCAGCAAGGTGAAATTGATGATCTACCATCTCTTCAAGTCCTTTGCGTCCGACACTTTTCCATAAAGCCCATAATTTTCAAGCCATCATTTCTCCTTCCACATTGCAAGCGATATTTTTCCTAAATTAAACTCATCTTGATCGGTTTGGTACAAATAACTTGCATCGTTTGCAAATGAATCATGTAATGATTTTTTATCCTTTGACACGATAATTGAACATGACAATGGAGTGCCCAGCATCTTGTGCGCATTGAAACAGAATGAATCTGCTTTTTCGAGTCCTTTTATTAAATGCTTAAACTTCTCACTGAATATAACTGTGCCACAATATGCTCCGTCCACATGTAACCATATATTGTGCTTAGAACAGATATCGCTTAATTGTACTAAAATCGTCAAATACGCCTAATACCGTAGTGCCCAGCAGTTGCATTTACCATAGTTGGATGGTACCCGTTCGCTAAATCGTTCTCAATCTCCTTCACCAGTGCATCAGGATCCATTTTACCGGACTGATCACTACTCACAAGTACTACATTGTCTCGTCCAATCCCAGCGAAGGCTGCATTTTTCAAGGTGCTGTAATCGCGATTCTATTGAGGTATAAACGCGCATTCTTTTTTGCACTCCTTTAAATCGCGTATCCACGATCTATTTGGTCTCTTGCCATGAGTAATGCCATAAAATTGGCCATTGAACCCCCTGGGGCAATGGTTCCATCTGCTTGATTGTCCCATCCTATTATATCCAAAATGTTTCGGATGGCAATTTTTTCTGCACCCACCTGTGCACCTGCTGCTTTGTAGGTGTACATGCTGTTATTCAGCATTACTGCGAGCAAGTCTCCCAATACTGCAGCGGCCTTTCTTCCGCCAAAAAGCTGATTAAAGAACTTATTGCTGGCTGTTCTTGGTGTTGCTAGCGTTAAGTCTTGGATTGCTTTGGTGAATTCTTTTTCTTCAAGTCCCTCTTCTCCAAGGGATAAATCAACTTTATCAAATAGTTCTTCAACTGAAATACGGGGCGCTACTCCATTGTCATGCTCCTCTTGCAGTAATTTACTAGATATTTGATTGAATTGTTGTAAAGCATTTAGTAATTCGGATTTATCCTGATTATTCATTATTTCGGTCTAAAACGGTAAAAATCGCCTAAAAAAAAGCTCTTTTTTACTTAAAATCGATAAAAAAAGGCAATAATTGAGAAATTATCTGATGGTTCAAAGCTACCTATAATTATTCAATTTATAGAGTCCAGACTGGATATTTTCAAATTCTAGTATGCTATGTGCGATTTATATCCAATTTAGAATGCAGAGTCGCGTAAATAAAGGATTGAAAACCAAGCCTTTTTAGGTTGTTTGCCACAGGAATAAAGCATAATAATCGGATGTATTCTTATTAAATGCATGAAATTAAACCGGTTTATTTATTGGCTCAATTCTGTCTATAATCAGCGATTAGAAGTTTATGACGCATAGTTTGAGTCTAATTTATTATTTACATTTGCGCATATAAGGATGATTTATATTGAAAAAATCACTAAATGAAAGAATAATGATGGAAAATAGCATGATTAAGCCCTCAATTTCCCTAAAAAAATTCATTTCCTTGCTTAAGGATAATACCCACCCTGCACTTGAGTTTCTTTTGAGTCAATTGGTTGTGTCAAAAGACGATATTGATTCTTATTCAAGCTGGAGCGAGGAAAATTATACCCGTAATTGCATCTATCTAAATGAAGAAGTAGAAATTATCGTGCTCTGTTGGAAACCTGGCCAAGGCACACCCATACATAATCATCAAGGACAAAAATGCTGGGTTTATCAGGTTTATGGTGAAATTGAAGAGCAGCGTTATGAGCCAAATGAGAATCAAGTGCCTCTGGCCACTACTAAAGATATTGTTCAAGCAGGCGCTTTAAGTTATATTGATGATAGCATGGGATATCATACCATTAAAAATGTATCGAATGAAAATGCGGTTACGCTTCATTTTTATGCTGAGCCGTTTAATGCTTGCAAAGTGTTTGATGTGAAAAAACAACAATACGTCAAAAAGGAATTGTCCTATGACACCAAATGGACGCTTTGATTTGGCCCTTAGATAATCTCTAATTGATGACCGGAGGCTATCAGTAAAATTATAATGCCGCCCACAATAATGCGGTACCATCCAAATATGCGAAACCCTTTCCTGGCTAAGAAATTGACAAAGAAGCGCATTGCGAAAATGCCCACCACAAACGCAACGATGTTACCCAGTAAGAGTAAATTGATTTGATGCGTGCTTAAGGCTCCTTGGTCTGAATAGTAATCATACAGTGTTTTAACGGTTGCGCCAAGCATGGTAGGCATGGCTAAGAAAAAGCTGAATTCTGCAGCAGCTCTACGCGTAAAACCTTGTTGCATCCCACCAACAATAGTCGCTGCAGATCGAGATACACCTGGGATCATTGCAAGAACCTGAAAACACCCAGTGATGAAAGCTTGTTTATTGGTTATTGAGTCGCTGTTTTCAAACTTGGGTTTATTAAACCATTGATCTACAAAGAGTAATATGATGCCACCCAGCACCAATCCAATGGCTACGGTTAATGGGCTCTCAAGCATTTCGTCTATGACCGATTTAAATAATAGACCAGCAATAACCGCAGGAATAAATGCAACAAACAGTTTTAAGTAGAAATTAATTGATTGAAAAAAGCGTTTGAAGTAAAGAACAAATACAGAAAGAATGCATCCCAGTTGGATGCAGACGGTAAAAAGTTTTATAAATTCATCCGTCTCTATCCCCATTAAGGAAGAGGCAATAATCATATGTCCAGTGGATGAAACCGGGAGAAATTCAGTAAGGCCTTCTACAATGCCGAGAATTAAGGCACTTAGGTAATCACTCATAAATTAGGCGTCAAGATTCTCTGTGGGTTTTTTCATTATAGCGAAAATGCCTAGCCCAAAACCCATTAACACAATAATCGGAGCAATGGTAATTTTCATGGTGCTATAGATATCCTTGTTTCCAGACATCATAATGAAACCGATAGCAATAATAAGCACTGCAGCGATCATTAAAATATAGTTTTGTTTGCCAAAAATGAATTTGGGTTTCACCGCTTTAGATACTTTTTCCTGTTTTTGATTTTCTGAACTCATTTATTGTGTTATAAATAGTCTTCAAAATTAATGAAATACTCATCAGCCACCAAATTTAGTCCAAAACTAATCGACAAGGGTCTAACCTAGTTTAATTGGTTGCTCTGCAATCTAAGGTATCGTTTAACTGCAAATGCGGTGCTAAACCAAATCAAAACACAACCAATGACCAAGAGTGTAGCAGCGATTATTAAAAAGGAGTTGATCTCTATTAATTCACTAATACTAATGCTGTATTTCTTTAATCCGTAAACAATTGCACCAAGCGCACCAATGGCTATTATTGAACTGATGAATCCGTAAAAGAAAAATTGCCGCAAGAACGGACGCATAATAAACCAGTCTGTTGCTCCAACATATTGCATGCTTTTGATGATAAAGCGCTTTGCAAATAGACTAAGGCGAATGGTGCTATTAATTAAGGCAATGGATATTAAAGTAAATAAAATGGTTATAGCGATAAGAATCAATGCAAGTTTGCGAACATTCCGATTAATGTTTTCCAAAAGACCGGTTTGATAATCGACTGTGGAAACCAATGCGCTTTCTTTCAATTGGGCTTCAAAGTCAGTCAATTTAATTTTATCTGAAAAATTGGCATGTAACCTCAAGACTAGGATATGCGGCAAGGGGTTGTCAATTACCGCCAAGAACTCTTGGCCAATTTCATTTTCAAATTTTTTGGCTTCAACGTCTTTATCCTTAAAAACAATATTTTTCACAAAGTCACTCTTTTCCCATTGTGACTTTAGTTTTAAAGCATCTTCTTGCGTTGCCGAATCAGATAGGGCAACATTTATTTCAAACGTTTCTTTGATTATATCCGTTTGTTTTTTTGACGCCATAAGAAACAAAGCAAGTAAACCCACCATAAATAACACCGAACTAATGGATAGAATAGTTGGGATGAGCGAAATGAGATTTGATGGAGACGATTTACGGGACACTATGCTGGCAAAAATAATGAATAATAATGCCTGAGATCAAAAACATTTCAACAGCATTATGCACTCTCTAAGGCAGAGAAAGAGCATTACAGTCAATAATTTTATGTAGATTTGTTGACGAAGCCCTTTAACCAAAAATCACACATAATGAATAGATTTATTACAACTGTTACGAGCATATTTTTAAGTATTTTTTTGATTTCTTGTGGAGCCAATACCAATACAGAAAAAACAATTAAAAAAGATAGTATCGAGTGTATGCAGGCAAGTGACTTTATTGTGAATTATGGTAAAAATCATGCAGAATATGATAAGAAATACCTAGATGAAGCTGTAACTGTTCAAGGTGAAGTGGTGGTATCTGAAAGTATGGATGAGGATGGTTTTAAGGTAGAAATAAAAGGGAATGGTGAGGATGAAACAGTGAATTGCATATTTGACAAAACGGCTTTAAGTAAGGAAAAATTACCAAAAATTGGAGATATTGTTGTGATTAAAGGTAAGTGCACAGGATATATGGAGGAAGACATGATTGGTCTAAAAACGATCACCATGGTACAATGTTTGATTATACAATAGTAATCAACGGAAAATAATAATGAAGATTAGGGTAAGATTCTTGTGCATTGTATTTATGCTTATGTCATTTACAAGTGGAGTGAAGAGACAATTATGGTATACCACAACAGCAAAAATTACATTTTTTAGTCATACAACAGTAGAGGATATTAAAGCAGTGAACAATGCTGTGGTATTGGCTTTTGATCAAGATGCGGGTGATATTAGTGCTAAAGTTACCATTAAATCTTTTTTGTTTAAGAAGAAATTGATGCAAGAGCATTTTAATGAAAATTACCTGGAGAGTGATATTTATCCCTATGCCAATTACAAAGGAAAAATATTGGATATCAATAAAATTAATTTTGCAAAAGATAGTATTTACAAAGTGAAAACAAAGGGTAAATTAACCATTCACGGTGTTACGAAAGATATTTCAACGTATGGTACATTGCAAATTGCTGGTGCAACGGCAACCATAGATGCTAAATTTGAAGTCCTATTAGAAGATTTTAATATAAAAAAACCATCTGTAGTTGCAATAAAGATTGCGGATAAAATTGAAGTTACAATTAAAGGTGTTTGCAATAAAAAATAAACTGTTCATATTAATCCTGGTGACAGGTTTCTTGGTTGTTCCATCAATTGGATATGCACAGGATGACCTACTTGATGATCTAATGGAAGAAGATTCGAATGCGCAGGCACCGATTGTAAATGCAACATTCAAAACGACACGCATTATTAATGGACATAGTATTGAAAATACACATCATGGGGTCTTGGACTTTAGAATAAATCATCGATTTGGTCCTGTGAATGGTGGAGTATATAATCTGTTTGGTATAGACCAAGCAAGCACTCGGTTTGGGTTTGAGTATGGTTTAACCAAGGATTTAACCATAGGTGTGGGCCGTTCATCATATGAGAAAACTTATGATGGACTTATTAAGTACAAGTTCTTAAGGCAACGTGAAAGTGGTCTAAATTGGCTTTCCGCAGCTGTTGTAAGTACTATTAGTGTGAACACATTACGTTGGGCTAATCCCAATCGCAAGAACTATTTCACTTCTAGATTAAATTACACATACCAACTCTTACTTGCACGTAAATTTAGCAATAGTCTAAGTGTACAATTAACCCCTACACTAGTTCACAGAAACTTAGTTTCAACCTTTGATGAGGATAATGATGTACTGGCAATGGGTTTTGGTCTTAGAAAAAAATTAACAAAAAGAACAAGCCTGAATGTAGAATACTTCTATGCGCAAAAATCGAGTTTATTAGATCGCTACAAAAATTCATTGAGCATCGGTTTTGATATAGAAACAGGTGGGCATGTTTTTCAATTACATTTTACCAATAGCAGCCCAATGATTGAAAAAGGTTTTATAACTGAAACCACGCAAAGTTGGGCAGACGGAGAGTTTATGTTCGGGTTTAATGTTAGTAGAGTGTTCACCTTAAAATCTCCAGATTTTGAAGAATAAATTACTCATAATATTGCTAGTGGGTACGCTTGTTTATGCCTGTAAACACGAACCGGAACCTGTGCCGGTGGAGGAAGATAATACGATAAAATTGACTCCCTGTGATGCGGATTCAAGTTATTTTTATAATGACGTGGTGCCCATATTAATCAATAACTGTGCATATTCAGGATGCCATAGTGCGCTTTCACTTTCCAATTATAATGATATCATTAACATTGGTGATGTCGTACCAGGGGATACCGCAAAAAGCCACATTTATCAAGTAATTACTTCGTCTAACCTCAATATTCGAATGCCCCGCCCTCCCAGGGCACCTTTGACAGATTTGGAAAAGGGCATTATTGCTAAATGGATTTTGCAAGGGGCCAAGCCCAATGCATGCAACGACTGTGAGACCGATAGTTTTAAGTTTAACGCTCATATTCTCCCAATTATAGTAAAAAATTGTCAGGGTTGTCATGGCAAAACAAATCCTTCAGGCGGTATCCCATTGACGAACTATTTTCAAATCAAAATTCAGGCAGATAGTGGCAATTTATTGGGAGCCCTGAAGCATGAGGTTGGATTCTCTAACATGCCACCATCTGGAAAATTGCCAGACTGCCAAATTACTGTAATTGAAAGATGGATTAATAATGGAAAAGCAAATGACTAGACTCATTCTAACTTTATCGCTTGTAATCACTTTTTTGCTGCCTTCATGCTATTATGATACTGAGGAAGAGCTGTACCCTGCCAACAACGGCAATAATTGTGATAGTGTCCAGGGATCCTTTTCATCCGAAATTTTACCTGTTATTAATGTGCAATGTCGATCATGTCACAACACTTCGTTTTCTTCAGGAGGGGTTAATTTAGAGGGGTTTACGAACATACAAAATGCAGCATTGAACGGGAAGTTAATTCAAAGCCTGAGACATGAAAGCGGTGTTAGCCCAATGCCACAAAATTCTCCAAAGCTAGATGATTGTACACTGAAAGCTTTTGAGGATTGGAAAAACGCTGGAGCGCCTAATAATTAGTTCGTTATTCGTATGAATATTGGGGAGTCGTCTTCGTCAAATTTAGAAGGTTGGGTTTCATCCTCTGTGTTCAGATACATTTTTATGGTATTCTGATCAATTACTTTAAAAATACCACGCATAATTTTGGTTTCATTCTCGTCCCAATTGATAAGCGTAACTATAATTTGCTTTGGACTGGTGCTGTCTACCACTTGATAGCTTATCGTGGCCAAAGAGCCGTCAATCATAAAAGAATCACCGCCCATAGTCATTTCTTCCGTAATGAAGTAAAAGAAGCCCAAAGAGTCTAGACTCATACTTCCTTCATCTTCGTCACCTTGAATTTGCCATTGACCCACAATTGAAAAAGAATCGTTTTTTTGGGCATAGCTCGCAGCGCTGAATGCTGCCAGAAATAGGAGTAATAATAAATGCTTCATTTTAGTAAATATATATATCAGTTAAGGGCATCAAAGGAAAAATGGGGATATTTATAAATTCAAAGATACACTAATCTCTTTTCTGTGTACAAAAATTGCAAACCAACGCTATATCCCTTCTACTATTCCCTTAAATTTGCCCTTACAAATACTATGAACGTAAAGGTTAAAAACACATCCAATAATCCCTTGCCTAAGTATCAAACAAGGGGATCCGCAGGAATGGATTTATATGCGCACCTGAGTGAGCCGATTTCTCTCAAAGCGGGCACTCAAGATTTAATTTCTACGGGATTGCATTTGGAATTGCCGCAAGGCTTCGAGGCGCAAATTCGCCCCCGATCTGGCTTGGCGCTGAAACATGGGATTAGTATTGTAAACAGTCCAGGAACGATAGACAGTGACTATCGAGGGGAAATTAAAGTAGTGTTAATCAATCATGGCAAAGAAATCTTAGTAATTAATAATGGCGATCGAATTGCACAAATGGTAATTGCAAAATTTGAGCAAATTGCCTGGGACGAAACAGACCATTTAGAAGAAACAGAACGCGGTGCTAGCGGTTATGGCCACACTGGAAAAAAATAACAACATGAACGGAATAAATATAATTGTACCCATGGCAGGCATGGGCAAAAGAATGCGCCCTCACACCTTAACAACCGCTAAACCACTTATACCAATTGCTGGAAAGCCTATAGTAGAGCGGCTTTGTGAGGATATTGCAAAAGTGTGTAATAAGCCCATTAACCATATTGCATTTGTAACAGGGGACTTTACAGATGAAATTAATGAAAACCTCTTGGGAATCGCCAAACGCTTAGGTGCAAAAGGGCATATCTGCCCACAGGTAGATCCCTTAGGCACAGGACATGCAGTAATGTGTGCGAAAGATTATTTAGAAGGAGAAGTGATTGTCGCCTTTTCTGATACTCTTTTTGTAGCCGATTTTGAATTGGACAGCTCATTAGATGGTACCATTTGGGTTCATAAAGTTGAGAACCCCAGCAGCTTTGGTGTGGTTAAATTAAATGAATCAAACGTTATTACAGATTTCGTAGAAAAACCAACCGAGTTTGTAAGTGATTTGGCCATTATTGGTATATATCACTTTACGGATGGACAGAAATTGCGAGCAGCTTTACAGTATTTGCTGGATAATGACATACGAGAAAAAGGGGAGTATCAACTAACCAATGCGCTGGAATCCCTAAAACAAGATGGGGCACAATTTAAGCCGGGTGCAGTGAAAGAATGGATGGATTGTGGAAACAAAAATGCAACCGTTTACACTAATCAACGAGTAATAGAACACAATGCAGTAGCCTTTAAGACACAACAGTCTTTGGGAGATCAATGCACCATCATTGAGCCATGTTTTATCGCTGAAGGGGTAACGATAAACAATTCTACTATAGGTCCACACGTTAGTATAGGAAAAGGTACGGTAATTGAAGATAGTAAGATAAGTAACAGTATAATCATGGAAAAATGCAAAATCAAGAAAGCTGAGTTTACAAATTCTATGATTGGCAATGAAGTTACCTGGGATGGCTCGGCCAGAGAACTGAGTATAAGTGACTACAGTACAAACATTAAGACCTAATTGAATCGAAGAATTGTCTATATCATTTGTTTATCTTCTTTGTTGCTTTTTGCGTGCAAAGCAAAAAAGAATTTGGCAAAAGATAATGGGCACACGCATGAAGCAGGACAGAATCTACGCTCAACTCGAATGCTTAAAGCGGCCTTTATAGAGGCTAAAAAAGAGCAAATACTTGGCAATAAGACCAAAGCTAAATCTATTTTTGAGAGTGTCCTTGAAAAAGATGCAACTTGTGCAGCCTGCGCCTATGAACTGGCTCGTATGGCAATAGGTAATGACAACGCAAATGAGGCAATAAAAATGTCCAAAATTGCACTCTCTGGTGACCCCAACAATCCGTTTTATAAGGAACAACAAGCTGAGATTATTTACCGTATTGGCAATTCATCGGAGGCCGCGAAAATATCTGAGTCTATTATGGATAGTTTCCCAAAGATACGGATGCATTATAAACGAACTGTTTTTTATTATGAAAAGGCAAGGCTATTTACAGATGCTGAGCGAATACTTAATAGATTTGAGCAACAATTTGGCTTTTCTTACCAAACTGCGATGATGTTTGATTATCTCTATGACTTGCAAGATAATGGGCCGGGGAAAATCGAGAATTGGGCCAAATTGGTAAAGAAATACCCTAACGATATTGGATACAGAAAGAAGTATGTAAATGGGTTAATTGATGAGGCAAAATATGGTCAGGCGAAAGCTGAACTCGATATTTTAGCACCTAAATTGAATCAACCCGGTTATACTTATCTCATTAAATCACGGATTAACAGCATTCAAAAGGATTGGCCTAATTACATCATCCAACTACGTAAAATAGCTATGGATACTATGTTGGCCCCAAATCTTAAAACACGTTATTTGGTAGAAAGTGTTGAAATTAGAGATACGGCTATTCTTGAACCGATGCGAATCATTGCAGCACAAGACCCTGCAGCTCAAACATATGTTAATTTCTATTTAAAACAATTTGGAGCGCAGGTGGATGAATCCAAAAACCTTGAAGCAAAATATAAAACCAATCCATCCGATGAAAAATTAGCCATCGCATGGTCGAATATGTTATATAATCAAGGGAAATATGTAGCAGCTGCCATTGTTTCGTTAAATTTGGTTGAAACGCATCCAAGTATAGTCTCCTATTACCACCTTCATGCTAAAAATTTAATGGCTCAGGGAAGTTTTGCGGATGCCTACAGTTATGCAAATCAAGGTTTAACCTATGCCATAACTAAAGATGAAAGATGTAAGTCGCATGTGTTGCAGGCTCAATCGAATTTTTATTTGGGCAAACAGATTAATGTAAATGAGGAGTTGAAAATGGCTTGGGCAAATAAAGGTTTCGACCATGCTGTAAATGAGCAGCTATGTTATATTTCAATGGTCAGCGGGTTTTTTATAGAAGAAACGAAACAGGAATTAAAGACTTTACAATCGGAATATATGAATCAATTATATGCACTAATTTCTGCCGATGATTATTCATCTAATGCTTGGAATATATTGGAGGGATTGAATAAAGGTAATAGTCGCATCGTAGAAGCGCACATGTTTAAGGCAAGAAAAGCTGGGGCATCTGAAGAATTTGAAACATTAAAATCTCGTATGATTAAAACGTTTCCGAATAACTCATTTTATAAAGAACTCATATTCAGCAAATGAAATATCAAATTAAATGGCAGTATAAGGTTCTATGGATTCTAATCGTTTCTGTTTTCATATCTGCTTGCAAGTCAAGAAAAAACTCAAATGACACTAGAGCCTTCAAAAAATTGTCTACTATGGATGCATTAAGCGCTTCGATATCAGACTGGCAGTTTTACTCTGCCAAGGCAAAAGTTGATATTGAAGGAGCTGGATTAAGCAAGTCAGTGGATGCAGTTATTAAAATGGAGAAGGATTCCGTAATCTGGATTTCTGTGGGATTATTTGGTTTAGAAGGTGCACGGATTTTCATGCATCAAGATAGCATTACCGTCTTAAACAAACTAGATAAGTCATATTCGAAGCTTAGCTGGAATGAAGCTGGGAATTATGTTGGTGCAGAACTTACCTTAAAAAGCACACAGAGTCTGCTACTTGGCAATTTATTGTTGCCGGTTGATTCATTGTATGAATTGAACCAAGATTCTGCGCTTTATTATTTAGAACGGATTGTGGCCAAATCCATTTACAAAGTTAAATTGGATAGTTTTGATTATCACCTTGTGAATAGCTATTTTAGAGGGGAAAAAACGGGAAAAAACATCCGATTTTCATATTCTTCTTATGAGCAAGTAGACAGCGCATTTGTTCCAGGGTTAATTGAGTTAAAAGCAAAAGATGGGCTGAAAAATTTTAAAGGAAAGATTCGATTAAGTAATATGAATTTGGAAGCCTTTGGTCCATTGCCCACACGTATACCAGCATCCTATAAAAGAATTTAGTGTATGAAAAAAGTAATCATTTTGTTTCTTGCGTTCATTGTAACTGCTGCTTGGGCAACGGATCGAAAAAAATTGGAACGCCAACGCAATGCTAAATTAGCTGAAATAAGAGAAACCAATCGAATTTTAAGACAAACCAGAAGTAAGAAAAATGTAACCTTAAAAGAATTGAGGTCTATCAACAATTTGATTAAAGTACGTGAGGAAATTTTGGATGGACTTGCTAATGAATTGACAGGGGTTCAAAAGGATGAGTTCTTAAAACAACAACAGTTGAAAGGGATAAAGATTCATTTAATTAACCAAAAAGATAAATATGCCAAATCGGTAGCCAATACATATCGTTTAAAGAATAGTACGGGCAATAATTGGCATTTTATCTTTTCTTCAACCAGTTTCAACCAACTGTTCCAACGTTTCAGGTATTTGCAGAAAATAACCCAATATCAAAAGCAAATTGTACTGGATATTGAAAACGATAAAAGGGAAGTTGAAGAGGGTATAGTTGTTTTAACGGGTTTAAAGCAAGAAAAGGAATTAATTATAGGTGATAAAGAAACGGAGAAACAGAAACTAGAGCAAGACAAGCAAATACAGCAGAAGACAGTAAATGTATTAGCTGGGAAAGAGAAAGACTTACGTAGAAAGCTGAAGGCGCAAAAGGCAGCCAAAGCAAAACTGGATCGGGAGATTGAGCGATTGATTCGCATTGAATTGGAGAAAGCGCGTAAAAGAAAGGCATATGATAAATACATAAATCTGGGTGACAAGAGTTTCAACAAAGGGGATTACGAATCTGCCGTCACTTATTATGAGAAAGCATTAAACCAATGGGTCAATACGAAAACTGCAAGAGACAAATTAAATCGTGCTAAAGCAGCACTTAAAAAACAAAAAGCTACAGGAGCCAAACCTGCGGTTCCAAAAGAAAAAGTGATTGAAACACCTAGCGTAGATAAGGTAAATACGGCTAATTTTCTGGCAAATAAAGGGAAATTGCCTTGGCCAACTAGCAATGGCTTTATTTCTGAGAAGTACGGCACACACGCCCACCCAACTATCTCTGGCGTTAGTGTAAATAACAATGGTGTTAATATATTATCTACCTCAGGCACCGTTGCTAGAGTTGTATTTCCAGGAACTGTTGTGGCCGTGATGGAAATTCCAGGGATGCAAAATATGGTTATGGTGAGTCATGGGGATTATTTTACAGTTTATGCTAAACTGTCAAATGTGTTTGTAAAAACGGGTGATAAGGTGACTTTGAAACAAAGTTTAGGGAAAATATATACAGGGGAGAATAACGCTACGGAACTTCATTTTGAATTGTGGCACAATCAAACTAAACAGAATCCAGCCTATTGGATTATACGTAAATAAGTTATGAAGCAAGTTGAAAAAATAATAGTAGCAGGTGCCGGAGTAATGGGTGCAGGTATTGCACAGGTTTGTGCAATGCATGGATACAAAGTCACTTTGTATGATATTAGCCAATCTGGCTTAGATAAAGGTAAGGCTAGCATTGAGAAGAATTTGAATAAGGCGATTCAGATTGGTAAAGCTACCGAGGAAATCAAAGAAACTGCTATAGCAAATATTCAATATGAAATTGAAGTAGCAAACTTGAAGGGAGATTTGGTGATTGAGGCAGTAATTGAGAAATTAGAGATAAAGGCAAGTTTATTCAATACGCTACTGGATCAAAATCCAGATATAATATTAGCCACAAACACATCATCCATTCCAATCACCAAAATTTCGGCCGCTGTAAAAAGCCCGAAACAAGTGGTAGGGATCCATTTCTTTAATCCAGCTCATATAATGAAACTTGTTGAAGTGATTCAAGGAGCCCACACCCCAGTAGAGCTAAAAGATTGGGGGGTAGAATTTGTTAAATCTGTAGGTAAAACACCCATTGTTGCGAAAGATGCCCCAGGTTTTATTGTGAACCGGGTTGCAAGGCACTTCTATGTAGAGTCACTCAAAGTGCTTGAGGATAATGTAGCCACTCATGCGGATATTGATGATTTGATGCGCTCATCCGGATTTAGAATGGGAGCTTTTCAATTAATGGATCTCATAGGGGTTGAGACTAACCTGAAAGTTACACAGAGTATGTACGCCTTATTTAATTATGACGAAAAATTCCGTCCATCTAGAATTCAACAACAAAAAGTAGATGCTGGATTTTGGGGTAGAAAATCAGGTAAAGGATTTTATGACTATGAAGCATAGGATTGGGTATATAGTACTATTGATTCTTTGTTTTCCTCAGTGCAGACGAGATAAGAACACCAATTTGGACCCCATTCCCGAGGTTCCAGTAAATACGACCATTAATTTAGCGCTCAAAGCACCCTTTTTGGACATTCCAGGGTCTTTTTTTTATGAACCGGGGGGCTATCATGGATTGCTTGTGGTGCATGACTTTGACGGTTCTATTCGCGTGTTTGACCGCACATGTAGTTATCAGCCCTTAACGGCCTGTAATAAACTCTTTGTAGATACACTGACCTTACAGCTTAAATGTGGGAATTATGATTCAATTCAGTTTAAAACATGCTGTGATAGCCGTTTTGATTTCGGGGGATTTGTGGTGAAGACTCCAGCTCAATTTCCGATTAAGCAATACCGCTCAAGCCTATCAGGAAGTTTCTTAACGGTTGTAAACTAGTCCTAGTCGCATTGTTAATGTCATTTGTCTGTGGTTGATGTACAATTTGTTATCTTCTTAAACAATTTATTTTGACGTGTATTTATAAAAAAAATTATGTACGTTTGCTAAGATTACAATGAAACAAATTACTTTTTATATATGATAATGAAAAAACTACTACGAATTACATTTATTCTATTTCTTTCAACCTTCATCCATGCGGGCATTTCTGCTCAGAATAACGCGCATAATTGGGGGATTGAGTTAAATGGTGGAATTATGGAATATCAAGGTGATCTGGGATCAGCACTTTTCTTTGCTGAAACCCCAAATTATCAGGGTATGGGTGTCTCTTTAGGCAGATACATCAATCCAACTATTGATGCCATTATTAACTTTGGAATTGGAGATTTAGGATACTACGGGAAAACAGATTGGTTACCCGCACCCGAAAAGTTCAATGGATTCCGAGCAAGAATAATCAATGGACAAATTGGTGTAAGAATTAAATTAGCAAATGATATGCTGATTTCTTCGGATGCTTTAATCCAACCATATCTTCAGGCCACCTTTGGAGGCGTGAATATTTTTTCACGAATTGTAAATATTCCGGACAATTATTCAGAACCGTTAAATAGTATTGCTGCTGGCGGTGGAGGTTTTAACTTTAACCTTTCAGATAACTTCAGTGTGCGTTTGCAAACCATGTTTAATTATACCTTTAATGATGTATTTGATGGTTTCCCTTGGTCGAACGGAGTGCATAAAAGAAACAAAAACAGCGATGCATTTATGTATCACAGTTTAGGTGTTGTGTATCACTTTGGTGCTGGTGCTGGTGGTGGATCTGGTATCAAGAAATTGAAAGATTCTGATGACGATGGTATTCCTAACAAATATGATAAGTGTAAGAAAACCAGAGAAGGTTACTTAGTTGATTCAACGGGTTGCGATTTGGATACAGATGGTGACGGTATTGTTGATACGGAAGATAAATGTCCTAATCTTAAAGGAGTTGCTGAATTTGGTGGTTGTCCAGATACGGATGGTGACGGAATTCAGGATACTGAAGATGCATGTCCTAATAAAGCAGGTACAGCTGAAGGAAAAGGATGCCCAGATACAGATGGTGACGGAGTTTATGACAATTTAGATAAATGTCCTGATGTTCCTGGTTTAAAGGAAAGAGATGGTTGTCCAAGACCGGATAGCGATAATGATGGCGTGTTTGATGATGAAGATAAGTGTCCAACACTTGCTGGATCTAAAGACCACGAGGGTTGCCCAGATACGGATAAAGATGGTGTATATGACAACGAAGACGTTTGTAAAACAACACCTGGACCGAAAGAAAATAAAGGTTGTCCAGTTATTAAGGAAGAAGTGAAAAAGAAAATAGCACTTGCTGCTAAAGGAATTTTCTTTGAAACAACCAGTGATAAAATTCAAGCATCTTCATTTGATGATTTAGATAAACTAGCGGAGATATTGAATGAATATCCTGACGCTAAGGTTTCGATTGAAGGTCATACAGACAGTGATGGGGACGATGCGAAAAATCTAGATCTTTCTAAACTTAGAGCTGATGCGGTTAAAGCATACTTATCAACTCACGGCATAACAGCAGAAAGAATGTCAACTATTGGATATGGGGAAACTCAACCAATAGCTAGTAATACTTCAAGAGCTGGAAAAGCAAAAAACAGAAGAGTTGATTTTAAATTGACGTATTAATCAGTATTTAATATAAAATGGAAAGACCCTCTTGAATTTCAAGAGGGTCTTTTTTTTATCAAACATTTATCAAGAATGACTTCGTCTTTATGCTAAAATAAAAAGCTCACTTGGAAAATGTGCAGTTGCAATCTTTACAACGATATGCAATACTTGAGTTGCCTAATAATATATTCCGCATTGCTCTAACAAGGATATGTAAAATAGGGATTTTTCTTAACCATTGATGCCCAATTTCATATCGTGTGGAATTGCAATGCGGACATTGCAGTGGCTTTACTTTTTTGTCCTGGAGGTGATGAGCTGATTGATCAATAAAGCGTTGTGCTTTTTCGATATCCTTTTCAAGTACAACTAGTTTTATACCTTCAGGTGTTGGTGCGTATGCAGTTGCATTTTCATTTTGTACTTCACACCAAATTCCTTCACTTTCCAGCCTGACCTTTAATAAATGGGCATCCATTGAATTGCTGAAAGTTCGTAATGTAATAGGCATTTGAAGCTGAGCTCAAATGTACTTAAAATTGGGTTACCAATGGAGGATACACTCAATTATGGCTTCTTTTGTCCTGTTTATGCGGTGGTGGTCCAGGACTAAACAAGCGCGCAAGTTCGGTGCTTAATTCAATGAACTTATCTATTTGATCCGGCCTGCAGATGTTTTTGATTTCTTGGAAGTGTAAGTAATGCTGAGCTTCAATCTTATATTGGATTTTATTGATTGCTTCAATAAGACTATCCTTTGAGATTGTTTCTTTTGCCAAATTTTGATAAAGCCCATTTTTTGCTTGTTCCATCTCACTTCTAAATGCTCCCATTTTCAGTGTATGTTCGTCAATCAATTGCTGATAAAGCTTTTCTTGTTCTTTATCAAAGTCTAATTTTTTAATAATTATTTGCTTCGGAGGTTTTCTTCTTTGATGAGGTTTTTCTTTTTTACCCAAGAATGCAAAACCTAATGCAATTAGATTGACGACAATTAGTGCTATTACTAGGCTGTTAATTATTCTTTTTTTAATCATGATAAAGGGTAATACTAGAATTTATACCTAATGAATTTGCGTACGATTCAATATCTGTGTTATTCTGAGAATTAGAAAACACACCAATTTGTAAAGAAAGGAAAACAAAAAAGATGGCTGCATATACAAAAATCAATCGTTTAGGGATCAACAATTGCACTTCTTCTAATGCTCCTTCGATTCGAGTTAATAAATAACCTGGTGCAGGGATTCGCTTTATTTTGTTTAATGGTTCCAATGTGTCGTTGTTCATAGTCTTAGACGTTTTATTCTTTATCATCCTTCGATGATTCAATTTTTTCTTTTAGTTTTTTCCTTGCCCGTGATAAAAGGGATTCAACGGCTTTTTCTGTAGTAGTCAGTATTTGAGCAATTTCTTTTTGACTTAATCCTTCTATACTCTTTAAAACTATGGCAGTTTTTTGCTTTTCGGGTAAACTGTTAATGTGGCCAAACAAAATGCGCATAGATTCTTTGTCTTCCATCAAAACGCCAGGATGACTGAAGTTAGAGTGGATTTCCAATTTGCTATTACTCAAGCTTTGTAAGAATGCGAAACGTTTTTTCCTATTCTTAGCACGTAAGTAATCAATACACTTATTAATACAGATTCGATATATCCATGTTTTATAAGAAGATTGTTGGTTGAAATCATTCAGCTTGGCATGTACTTTCAGAAAAACATCTTGAAAGACCTCCTCAGCCTCTTCTTTATTTTGTAAATAGTTGAGACAAACATTATAGACTAAATCCTTATGGCTCTCATAGATCGTTATAAATTCCTCTTTCTTTTGCAAATTTTATAATGCTTGGTCAAAGGTATCTTTTTCTTCTTTATTGTGCTGAATTGCCCTTTTTTAAGGTGTAAATATCTGCAATAAGCTGGGCGATAGATGTCTTGTTAAGACCGTTAAAAATGCCTCTAATGTGCCCTTGCTGATCGATAAGGACAAAATTTTCGGTATGAAGAAAATCTTCATCTGTCTTTTCCACACCTAAGTCTTCTTCGATGAAATAAGTATTTCTGCCCAAATTGTATATTTCTTTTCTATTTCCTGTAAGTAAATGCCAATTCGGCGAATTGATGCCATGCTTTTTTGCGTACTTGGCTAATTGGGCTACTGAGTCAATTTCTGGTGTAACGGAATGAGAAAGGAGTAAAATAGTGGAGTCTTGTCTGAACTCTTCTTGTAATATTTTCATATTGAGTGTCATTTTTGGGCAAATGCCCGGACAAGTAGTGAAGAAAAAGTCTGCCACATAAATTTTCCCTGAAACTACTTCATTCGATATATTCTGGCCATGTTGGTTGACGAGTTGAAATGAAGGTATTTTATGAAATGTGGCAACACTATCAGGCAAATCACTGATCCAATGTGGTGTGAAACTTGCATCTTTGTAGTAGGGGAGTTGTTCCACTCTGCTGCTTGGTTGGTCTGTTGTGCAATGCGCAAAAAGCAGGCTGCAAATACTAATTACTAAATTGAATTTCTTCATCTTCTAAGGTATAACAAAGTGTTGCTTTTTTTAATCCAAAAATGCGGCCGTTTTTTGCCTCATAATTGGTGTAAATCGTACCATTTTTTCTCCAGGCCGTTTGCAATCCATTCTCTATGCCTTCATTAAATCGGAGTACTTTAAATAGTTCACCACTCGAATACCATTGCTTTTGAACACCGTGTACTTTTCCTTCCCTATAAAAGCTTTCAGACCGTTTATTTCCATTTTTCCACCAACTTGCTATAGCCCCATCTAGTTTTCCATTGAGATAATTGGCCTGATATGAAATTGCCCCATTGGGATAAAACATCGTTAAACACCCATTCTTTTTACCGAATTTATAATCGATAGTTCGAGAAATGGAACCCGAGGAATTGTGCGAAATCGATTGGCCTGTATACAACCCCCCACGGTAAGTAAATGTTCCATTGGATGTATTTAGAACAAGTGAATCATCATGAATTACATTTTGACTTGAGATATCCAATGTGCTGCCAGCGTTGTTGCAACTAGCAACCACAAACAAAAATAGCAGAAGTAGTAACAGTATTCTCCGCATTATTTATGAGGAGGTTTAGGTCCTTTCGGTTTAGGTGCTTTTTTCAACTCTGCTTTAGTAATATATCCATCCTTATTCAAATCGATTTTGGCGAAATCATCTTTTAATGGTCCTTTCGCTTCTGTTTTGGAAATTTTACCGTCCTTGTTTGTATCTAAGTCCTTAAATATCTGTTCTACACTTGGTCTTTTGGGAGGATCTGTTTTGGGGTTTTGAGCGTTGCCCGAACATGAAATTAGGGCTAAGCTTAATCCCAAAATATAAATAGTTGTGTTTTTCATAATCTGCTCTATTGTATTGAATTGGGCGCTCCTTGATAATCTCCTGGAAAAAGGATGTAATATTTGTTCAAATATAGGTCGTTTTGTATATGATAATGATATTCGCTTGAACCTACATGTTGTGTGGTTGAAGTGTGCCCTCCTGAAGCGTCTAAGTCAGTTGGGTAGGTGCCCGTTGAATTGCATTTTCTGCCGTATAAGAAGAATCCATCTGATATAATTCCGATTAATTTCTCATCATCATTGGACCATGCTTTTGGTTCAAGGTGGTAATGATAACTTTGTGGACCCGTATGTGCTCCGGTGTAATCCAATGAACCTATTGCATTGTCTAAAGGCACATTGGGCCCTTCCTCATCATTGTAAATTACTGATCCGCTTATTGCAAAACCTATTGCCCCAAGACCTGTGGAACTTGTGCTACTCGCTTTACTGGGACTAACTGGTACCCTAAGGGTATATGACCCATTAAAATCGTCAATGTTGCCAGGTGCCATATTACTGTGTGAAGTGGTGGTTGGTTCTACAAACAAAGAATGGTTTTGAGTCGCTGCAGGAGTTGTTAATGTACCTCCCATCGGGCCAGTTGAAGATCGTGCAGTTGTATTGGACCAATATGGAGAAGTATGATTTGGTAAACCCTTGGTTTCTAGGACATACTCAGTGCCCTGCTTATAAATGGTGAAGTTATCTGAATCGAAAGCATCGAATGCGCCATGTAATTCAGTTGTGTTTTTCGTTGTGTCTTCATTTGATTCAACTTCTTTTTTACATGAACTGATTGCAACAAAAAAGATAAGCGAACTGAGCAAGGCGGCTTTTATGTAGGTTTTCATAGTGTTTATTTCTTAGACGATCATACTGTTGCAAATCCTTCGCATTAAAAAACTCCACCTGATTAATTTGGGTGGAGTTTTTTAATTAAATGCTTCTTAGCTTATGGATTGTATAACTTGATTAACTCTTGGAGGTAATCCATTTGGGAATCTGTAATACAAGTATTAATCCCAAAACACAAAGAGGTAGTATCCAAAAGGGAGGCGGCTTTTGATTCCCTATTGTACTGATGGGAATTGCATTTTCTTGCTTATTATTAGAATTATTTTGCTGCCTAACAATGGGTTTCTTCTTGCCAGAACCCAATTCTACATAGTAAGGGTATTCTTCAGAATTTCTTCCAGTTAGAGCCTCCATTTCATGTAGCTCTACAATGCGTCTATTTTTTAGTTTCTTTAAATAAGCTAACCCTTTATCACAATCGAAGGTTCCACTTGCAGGGTTGGTGATGATTTGCCTTACTTGATAATTCATTTTATTGGGGGTCTCAATAAAGGTTAAATCACTGGGGAACCGGCTCCTGCTATAACGCACGTGTAATCGGGTAAAAAATACTTCTACTTTTGTGCGTCCAAAACTATAATCCTCATTTGGGTCTACCCAATGAATTCCTGCATTGGATAAATCGGTAACAACAGGGGGAGTTCCTACACATGGGTCACATTTAATGCCATTCCAAGTGGGTGAAACGTTCCAAGCATATTCCAAGAACACCGCATTTCTACCTTCGTTTCGATATTTTCGATCGAACATTTCTTTATAGAAATTGCCATAGTCTTGCTTAATGAATGTGGGAATTTTGCGAGCAGTTGGCATTTCAACCGTTCTGTAATTGGCCGTTTCTACTCTACCGGTACGTGTAAACGCATAGATAATTAAATCTTGGTCTTCGCCATTAGCATTGGCCATTCCAAGGCGAATAGGCAACATAAACTTATCACTTTTAAATTTGATCTGAATGGGACGCAATTTCCCTTTTGCAAGATTCTTCGCTTTTTCTAAGTTAATCTTAACTGCAAAGAATTTCATTTTATCTTTGATGTAAGGCGTCAAAACTTCCTTGGCGTTTTCTGGTAAACTGTATCCGTTTTGCTTTAGCCAAGCCTCAAGAGCCCAACTTTCTTTGGCAGAAAGTATAATGATATCATATTCATCGATGCTATATTTTGCCTCAATTTTCACTTTTTTTCTTACTTCATCAAATGCGATATCATCCTCAACCTCCATGCTGGACATAAGCATTACCTTATCTACTGATCTGGAATAATTATCATACCGCGGTCGATAACATGGATTTCGATCATGGTATTCCACCAACCGTGGTGAGGAATACGCATCCAAATTATCGAAGAGGGAATTCTCTTTTATGGTTATATCGTCTCTTTTGAGCACCACGGGTACAGGAATAACCATGGCAAATTCTTTTAAGTCGCCCTTAAAATCATTTTGCATGGTGATGGTTGTTCGATCGCCATCATGAACCAAGATTACTTGGCTTTTCTTGTTGAAAATGTTAGCCCCGGCTTTTGCGACATAGAAGCCACAAAAGGCAAAAGATTGGGTGGCTAAATAGACTAAGCCAACACATGTTAAGGTTAATTTATAGATCTTGTTTTTCATATTTTTAAGTGTTTACGTGAAGCCCATTTAATCAATTGCATGAGCAATATGATGCTGATAATGCTAAAGGGGAGTAGCCAAAATGGAGGTTGCCCATTATTTCCAATGCCAACAGGTAGGACATTTTCCTGAATCGGATTGTTTTG
This sequence comes from uncultured Bacteroidia bacterium, assembly GCA_943788195.1. Taxonomy (GTDB): domain Bacteria; phylum Bacteroidota; class Bacteroidia; order NS11-12g; family UBA955; genus CALSPH01. Next base: position 118,719 of record CALSPH010000001.1, on the reverse strand, counting down.
CTGTTTTGCAATGGGTTTCTTTTTGCCAGAACCCAATTCCACATAGTAAGGGTATTCCTCAGAATTTCGACCCGTAAGGGCCTCCATTTCATGCAGCTCCACAATTCGTCTGTTTTTTAATTTCTTTAGGTAAGCCAATCCTTGATCACAATCAAATGTTCCTCTGGCTGGATTAGTGATGATTTGCCTTACTTGATAATGTTTTTTATTTGGGGTTTCAATAAAGGTTAGGTCGCTAGGAAAACGATCGCGGCTGTATCTTACATGCATACGTGTGAAAAATACATTCACTGCCGTTCTGCCAAAACTGTAGTTGGCATCGGGGTCTACCCAATGAACACCTGCATCTGATAAATCTTTTACAACTGGTGGCGTACCTACACATGGATCACATTTGACACCCCATGTGGGTGAAACATTCCATGCGTATTCCAAAAAAACTGCATTTCTTCCTTCATTTCGATATTTTCGATCAAACATTTCTTTATAGAAGTTGCCATAATCTTGCTTAATGAATGTGGGAATTTTACGCGCAGTAGGCATTTCCACCGTTCGGTAATTGGCAGTTTCTACTCTTCCAGTGCGTGTAAACGCATAGATGATTAAATCTTGGTCTTCACCATTGGCATTGGCCATTCCAAGCCGGATAGGCAACATAAACTTATCACTCTTAAATTTGATTTGAATAGGACGCAATGTTCCTTTGGGAAGGTTCTTCGCTTTTTCTAGATTTATCTTTACTGCGAAGAATTTCATTTTATCTTTGATATATGGAGTTAAAACTTCCTTTGCATTTTCAGGCAAACTATATCCATTCATTCTAAGCCATGCTTCCAATGCCCAACTTTCCTTAGCAGAGAGAATGATAATATCATATTCATCAATGCTGTACTTGGCTTCAATTTTCACTTTACGCTCCACTTTCTTGACATAATCGAGGTTCTTTCCTTTGAGCATTTGAACCGATGCATTTTCCGCCATTATCCGATTGCCCCGGTATACAGGTTGATAGCAAGGGTTGCGATCGTGGTATTCGACTAAGCGTGGTGCTGAATATGCGTCAAGGTTAGCAAAAAGTGAATTCTCCTTAATAGTGATATCATCTTTTTTGAGTACAACCGGTACAGGTATCACCATGGCAAATTCTTTAAGGCTTCCTTTAAAATTGTTTTGCATAGTAATGGTGGTTCGATCCCCATCATGAACTAAAATCACTTGACTTTTTTTGTTAAAAATACTCGCACTGGCTTTGGCCACATAGAAGCCGCAAAAGGCACTCATTTGCGAGCCTACAACCAGCATTGCCAATAGCAATAGCAGAGGTTTAATCATTTCTTTTCTCATAATATGTTTTGTTTTTATTTTTTCTTTTGCTGCGTTAATCGTGTCTCCAACCGTCCAATTGTATTTCTTGGCTTTCCAAATACGATCAAACAACGGAGTAAATGGGCTAATAAATAATAAGGCATAAATGGGGGCAGCATATAATTGCATCCCGCAACCAAGCATGAAAGTAAAGAGGGCAAGAATAGCTGCCCATGTCATACGTGCAGTTCGATGACTAGGTGTAGTTTTGGGATCAGTAATCATAAATAGGGCATAAACCAATATGGAGCCATTGCTCACACGATGCCACCAAAAATCAAGCGGCCATCCCAGATAGAAATGTTGACGAATAAGCTCCAGCCCAATTAAAACACCATAGAACACAAAACCCGTTTCAACCCGCTTTACTTTGCTTAAGATAATGAGACCAGCTCCTATGATACCAATCGGGAAAAGTGAATGACTGCCCCATTGTCCTGGAGAAATCCATGCTTGATTGGTGAGTAGCACCACTGCCATGATACCCAAATTGCCAGGATTAAAGATGTGTTTACCATTAAACCGTATCAGTGATTTACTAGTTATAGCAATGACAGCGGCAAGCGCTGCAATCCATAAGTTACACGTATTTAAAAGTAGTCCAAGGCCCAAAGCAGTTATGAATGCACTTTTTAAACTGTGTAAGCTTTGCTTGGTATAAATATTTACGAGCAGTTGTGTCACTAGACATACCACTAAGTAAACGCCCACCCGTTGCCATTCAGTTTGCCAACCTAAGATGGCTATTCCAAACGCCAAGAAAATGCCTTGAAAACCAATTTGATAGTATCTTGGATCGAGACTTAAATCTTTAAGAGCTTTCTTCATATGCTGTTTTAATACCATGATGAGCATAAAGGTAAATGGACATAGGTAAAATCTCTAGTGGGAATTTAGGAACGGTGATTATTCATCCAAACGTATGAAGGGATATTAATCATTGAAAATTTATAATTAACCATTATATCACTAACTTCGCGAGCTTATTCATGAGTAAATATCAAGCACAGGAAATAGAGGAAAAGTGGCAAAAGATTTGGGCAGAAAAGGAAGTTTATAAAGCAGAATTCCCATCTGATAAACCAAAATATTATGTCTTGGATATGTTTCCTTATCCCAGCGGTGCGGGTCTGCATGTAGGCCATCCATTGGGATATATCGCTTCGGATATTGTAGCTCGATTTAAAAAATTAAAAGGGTTCAATGTACTGCACCCGATGGGCTTTGACTCATTTGGATTGCCGGCTGAGCAGTATGCTATCCAAACTGGACAACATCCCAAGCAAACCACTGAAATTAATATTAAAAGATATAAAGAACAATTAAATCGAATTGGCTTTGCTTTTGATTGGAGTAGGGAAGTACAAACAAGCGATCCAGGATACTATAAATGGACCCAATGGATTTTTCTAAAGTTATTTAATTCATGGTATAATCCACGAACAAATAAGGCTGAACACATAGATAAGTTAATTGCTATTCTTCAAAAAGAAGGTTTTAGTGGGATGGACTGTGATATCCTGACAGGAGAAATTGAGGAAGAGTTGCCCGCATTTTCCGCTGAGCAATGGAAGAATTTCAGTGAAGAAAAGCGACTAAAAATGCTGATGAACTTTCGTTTGGCATATTTAGGTGAAGCATTTGTGAATTGGTGCCCAGATCTGGGAACTGTTTTGGCCAATGATGAAGTGAAGGATGGATTTTCCGAACGAGGCGGTTATCCAGTTGAACGCAAGCGAATGAAACAATGGAGCATGCGAATCACAAACTATTCCAATCGTTTATTAAAAGATTTAGAAACGTTGAATTGGCGTGATAGCCTGAAAGAGAGTCAGAAAAACTGGATTGGCAAAAGTCAAGGATGTTCTGTGTTCTTTGGGGTAAAAGGTCAACCATCTCAACATATAGAAGTGTTTACAACACGGCCAGACACTTTGTTTGGCGTTACGTTTTTAACATTAGCACCGGAGCATGATTTGGTGAATATCATTACAACAGCTGAGCAAAAGGAGGACGTTAGTGAGTATGTGCGTGTTTCCAAAAATAGAAGTGAGCGAGAGCGCATGGCAGAAGTGGATAAAGTATCGGGGGTCTTTACAGGGGCCTATGTTATTCATCCAGTTACCAATGTAGAAATTCCAATTTGGGTAGGCGACTATGTTTTAGTGGGGTATGGAACCGGGGCAGTAATGAGTGTACCTGCGCATGACAGTAGAGATTATGCTTTTGCTAAACACTTTTCAATTGAGATTAAACCGGTTATTGAAGGTGCAGACATTTCAGAACAAGCCTTTGAGGCGAAAACTGGGAAAATTTGCAATTCGCATTTTTTGAATGGGCTGGAAGTGAAAGAAGGTGTAAAAGAAGCCATTAAATGGGTAGAAGAAAATAGCGTAGGTAAACGGAAGGTTAATTTTCGATTACGTGATGCTGCTTTTGGTAGGCAAAGATATTGGGGTGAGCCTATTCCTATCTACTATAATAATGGAGTAGCTTATCCTATTTCAGAAAAACATCTACCTTTAGTATTACCTGATATTGATTTATTCAAGCCAACGGAAAAGGGCGATCCACCATTGGCCAGAGCAACATCTTGGTATTATGTACCCGAAAAGGGCATTTGCCAACCTCAAGATGATGAAAAAGGCAATGGAGGGTTTATAGAAACAAGTACCATGCCTGGCTGGGCAGGTTCATCGTGGTATTTCTTTCGGTATATGGACCCAAATAATTTGACTGAATTTGCTTCGGAAGAAAGTTTAAAATATTGGGGCCAGGTTGATTTATACTTTGGAGGAAGTGAACATGCCACCGGTCATCTGCTGTATTGTCGTTTTTGGACTAAAGTATTATTCGATTTAGGATATCTTAGTTATAACGAGCCAGCCAAACAACTGATTAATCAAGGTATGATACAGGGTACATCAAGTATCGTTTATCGAACTAAGGGAGATAACAAAATTGTTAGTGCTGGGCTTAAGGATAAATACGAAGATTTAACGGCTTTGCACGTTGATATTGCCTTAGTAAACGGCAATGAAGTGGATATAGAGGGCCTAAAAAAGTGGCGACCAAAGGAATTTGGATCAAATGAATATGTGTTGGAAAACGGATCCTTAATGTGCGATTGTGAAGTGGAGAAAATGTCTAAACGCTGGCACAATGTGGTTAATCCGGATGATATTTGCAAGGAATATGGTGCGGATACCCTTCGTTTGTATGAAATGTTTTTAGGGCCATTAGAAGAACCTAAACCATGGAATACGCAGGGAATTGAAGGAGTTATCCGGTTCTTACGTAAATTATGGAGACTTTTTCATCAAGGTGAGGAGGAGACTTTTTCTCTATCTGATAATGATGCTACCGACAAAGAATTGAAGGCTTTACATAAATTGATTAAGAAGGCAACAGCCGATATCGAACATTTTTCATTCAATACATCTGTATCAGCATTCATGGTTTGTGTAAATGAGTTATCCGACTTAAAATGCACCAACAAGGAAATATTACAACAGTTAATTATACTAATATCGCCATATGCTCCTCATATAACTGAAGAATTGTGGCAGCTTTCAGGGAATAATAGCAGCATAACGAATGCAGCATGGCCTAAAATGGAAGAGAAGTATTTAAAGGAAAGCGCTTATGAATATCCCATTAGTATTAACGGCAAAGTTCGAGCGAAAATGACCTTTGACTTAAACGCTGATCAACAAGATGTTGAAGCCAAAGTAATGGCTAATGAAAAAGTAATAGAGTGGGTTGGTGATAAAGCGGTGCGTAAGTTTATATTTGTGAAAGGGAGAATTATTAATGTGGTTATCTAAAATTAAATGAAAGCGGGCAAAACACCACATTCTTCAATTATCAGCAACATTGCCTCATTTATTATTCGGCAACGACTTACTGTAATTATTACCATTGGAATATTAACCATATTCATGTTGTGGCAAGCGATGGGTGTACGCATTGCCTATGACAATCAAAAACTGGTTCCAAAAGACGATGCTGATTTCATCCGATATGAACGATTTCTTAATGAATTTGGAGAAGATGGGAATAAACTAATTGTTGGGTTTACACAGAAAGACCTGTTTACTAAGGATGGCTTAAATCGGTATATAGAAACCACCAATAAGGTAAAATCCATACAAGGCATACAGGGAATAATTGGTATTCCTTCAGCTATAGATATAATCAAAGATGATTCCATTGGCCGATTCACAATTAAATCAATTGTTGATGGTAAAGTTGGGTCGGATAAAGAAGCGGAAGAGATAAGAAATACCATAGTAAATCGGCCTTTTTATAAGGATTTGATTTATCTAGAAAATAAGGACATTGCCATTTCAGCAGTGGTCATAAATAAGAGTTATTTGGATAATATCAGGCGAATTGAGCTGATTGATAGTGTCAAAATGTATTATGATGCGTATGCCAAGGAGAGTGGTGTTGAGATGCATTATAGTGGCTTGCCCTTTGTGCGTCATGTATACAGCACTTTGGTTAAAAATGAGTTAAAGCTATTCATTATCCTAGCAGCCATTGTTACCGCCCTATTATTATTGCTCTTCTTTAGAGCAGCACCAAATATTATTATTCCATTGTTGATGGTTGTCGTAAGTGTTATTTGGAGCATGGGATGGATGGGACTGCTGGATTATAAGATGTCCATTATCTCAGCATTAATCCCACCATTGATGATTGTGATCGGAATTCCCAATTGCATTTATTTTATTAATCGATATCATGAAGAATTAAAGCATACAGGCAAGAAGTTCTTAGCATTGCACCGTGTGATGAATAAGGTAGGTTCTGCAACCTTTTTAACGAACCTTACCACTGCTATTGGGTTTGGGGTTTTTGCACTTACGCGTACTGAAATGTTGCGTCAATTTGGTTTGGTGACTTTTCTGAGTATCATGTGTGTGTTTATTTTAACCTTAACCATTGTTCCGATTGTATTCAGTTACCTGCCCAATCCGAAAGTTAAGCATACTAAACATCTTGAGAATAAGTATGTTAAGTGGTCGGTAAATGCAATTCATCGAACGGTATTCAATCATCCAAGAAGAATATTCTTTTTCACATTTGTGCTTATTGTTTTTGCGGCTTGGGGTGGCATTAAGCTGAAATCATTAGTATATATGGTCGATGATATCCCCAAAAAACAACAGGTTTACCAAGATTTGATGTTCTTTCAAGAACACATGACAGGAGTAATGCCTTTTGAGGTAATCGTTGACACCCACGAGCCTGATGGGATTAAGGATCCAAAAACACTCAATAAACTCCGATTACTTCAAAAGAAACTGGGAAGTAGAGAAGAGCTATCCAAAGGATTAAGTATTGTAAATGCTGTTAGCTTTGCCAACCAGGCTTATAATAATGGGGATAAGAAGTACTATCGATTGCCTGTGCAAGACCTCGATTACGCCAATATTGCTGATTATCTGGGTTCACAAGATTCGAACTCCTCTGCTTATTTCAGTTCCTTAGTGAATGAAGATTTCAGCAAGGCACGACTTTCTTTTCAAATGAAAGATATCGGTAGTATTGAAATGAACAAATTGCTCGGTGAAGTGGCTCCAAATCGACAAAAGAAAGGGCAACAAAGTATTATAACGGAGATTTTCCCGAAAAGCGAGTATGATACCTATGTTACAGGTACTTCTATGATATTCTTAAAGGGGAATGATTACTTAGTGAGTAGCCTGATTCAGAGTATGCTACTCGCTTTTACCTTAATTGCCATTATCATGGGGGCTTTATTTACCTCTTGGAAAATGGTGTTTATTTCATTGGTGCCCAATATCATACCGATGATATTAACCATTGGTTTTATGGGGCATTTTGGGGTTCCTTTAAAGCCATCTACAATTTTAGTCTTTAGTATTGCATTTGGTATTGCGGTGGATGACACCATTCATTTTTTGGCCAAGTTTAGGTACATGCTTAAGCAGAGCTCCGATTCTGTGGTCAAGGTTACCAGTGATTGCTTGAAGGAAATGGGGCAAAGTATGATTTATACATCCGTTGTATTGTTTTTTGGTTTCATCATCTTTGCCTTTAGTAATTTTCAAGGAACCGTAGCCTTGGGTTTGTTAACAGGGTTAACCTTGTTGGTGGCGATGTTCTCTAACTTATTTGTTTTACCAGCAATGATTATTGCTTTTGAAAAAGGCTTGAATCCTAGAAAAGAGTTAAGTGATGCAGTAATAAAGATTGATATGGGCGAAGAGGAAGACGACTCTAAATCGTAACATACGGCACTTCGCAGGTCTCAAGCATCGGTTTAATATGATTGCTTTGTTTTACAGAGATTTGAAATAGCTCAGATTGTTGGGTTAATTGCAGCCATGTTCTCCCAGCATCAATTAAGGTTAGTATTCCTTGGATTTTTCGTTCTGCAGATTCTGCCTCAAGCAGGTAATCAAAATTGTTTATTATTAAATGAACGGGTCTTCGGTTTAGCCAAGCGAGATCAATTAGCACATCAAACAATGCATCTAAACTGTGTGCGTAATCACCTGGAAATTTTAGTGGACCTTTAAGTCCGTCATGCAATTCTTGAATGGTTGAAATGGATGCTCCGTCTAGTTTGATGGCGATACAATCCTCAACCAGAATTGGACTTTTTGATTCAAGTATACAAACGCTAAACTCGTCTAAACCTCTCTCTTGATTCATCGTGAAACAAAGTTACGAAAATTGTTTGTAACTGAATTAGGGTGAAATAGGTGTTTTATACCTAGCGCTCCAGCACTTCCATAAATACTCGAAAGCCTGAGGTCATTTACTTTGATATAAATTACTTCACTTTAATCCCAACCACATTGTCAGAACCATCTGCATTTTTGCCTTCAAGCAGTACTCCCCCTTTTGCGGCTTTTAACATTTTGCTTGCACTGCTTGCAGAGTATACCGGTTGTTTATTGATATGGGTAACAATGAACCCTTCTGAAAGCATTTTTTTGTTTGCACCCTCTACTTTGGAAATTTGAGCACCATATTTCAATCCAAGCTTTTTAAGCACATCAGGACTTACTGATTCAAAGGTGATTCCTGCTGCTGAAAATCCAGAGCTTGTTTTATCTGCAATTTCCATTTTTTGGTTTCCTTCTTTGTTTAATAAGGTAGCTTCTGTGCTTTTTACAGAACCCTCTCTACGATATGTAATGCTCACTTTGTCACCAGGATGCATTTTGCCAATCATTTCTTGCAAGACACTTGGAGAGTTGGTCTCTTTTCCATTAATTTTAAGAATAATATCACCTTTCTTTAAGCCCGCTTTACCTGCAGCACTTTTCTCCAACACACCTGGTATATAGACCCCTTTCAGGTCTTTAAATCCTTTTTCTTCTGCAAGTGCAGCAGTCATTTCTTGAATTTGAATCCCTAAAACTGCGCGTTGCACCTGTCCGTATTTCAGTAAATCATCCATGATTTTTTTGGCAATATTTACAGGTACAGCAAACCCATAACCTGCATAGCTTCCAGTTTGAGAAGCGATTGCGGTATTAATTCCGATTAATTCTCCTTGCGCATTCACTAATGCCCCACCGCTGTTTCCAGGATTAATGGCCGCATCGGTTTGTATAAAATTTTCTATAGCATATTGGTTACCACTGCTACGCAGCAAATCGATATTCCTTCCTTTGGCACTTACAATTCCCGCTGTAACTGTGCTGGTTAAGTTAAAAGGGTTACCTACAGCTACTACCCATTCGCCCACTTTTACATTATCTGAATTGCCGAATGAAAGAAAAGGGAGACTGTTTTCATTTATTTTTAGTAATGCCAAGTCTGTGCTTGGATCTGCTCCAATTAGTTCTGCAACATAACTACGTTTATCATTGAGCACCACATCTATTTTGGAAGCACCATTAATCACATGATTGTTGGTAATAATATAACCGTCTTGGGCAATAATTACACCACTACCCGAGCCTTCACGTGGTCCCTGTTTGGGCATTTCAAAGTTAAATCCATGGTCTTTAAAGAACTCAAACATATCAGCTCCTTCCATGGGTTGCTTGCTTGCCTGATTCTCTATTCTTACACGAATATGTACCACAGCTGGGTTGGCCACTTCGGCTACTTTGGTAAAATCAAAAATGGGTTTTTCAAGTCCGTTTTCTGCACTACTGGCAAATTTAAAATGACTGGCTTGCTTCGCTTCAAACGTATCTCCTTTTTTACCATTCATCCAATTGTTTAATGTGAGCGCAACAAATCCTCCTGCTACAGCTATTAATCCTAATACGATGTACTTCTTAAATTGTTTCATAATCTTAATCTATATAATTTTCTTCTTGTATTGTCTTTTATCTAAGCCATGCAAAATGCATACCTTTGTAACGAAGTTAGGTAGTTTTGATTGTGTGGCGTTTACCTTTCTCGATTAAGTAGTATTAACCATCTGTAAAATATAATGTGGCTTTGGCAAAATAAATCAGACGAAGAAGTTCTGGATTTGATACGACAAGGAAATGAAGAAGCCCTGAAATATTTATACCGACAAAATTACAGTATGGTACGAAAATATGTCATAGATAATAGTGGATCATTGCAAGATGTGGACGATATGTTGCAGGATGGTGTCATTGCTGTTTGGAAGAATGTGAGCAAAAGTGATTTTGTACTCAAGTCTAAATTGACCACATACTTTATGGCTATTGTTAAAAATCTTTGGCTTAAAAAAATACGGAAGAATAAAAAGGTGGATACGGTGGATGATGAAACATTGCAATTTGCCAGCGCAAGTGTAGAGCAAAATACATCACGCCAAATGGACCTGAATGTAGTGCGAAACTTATTGAATGAAATAGGAGACACATGCAAAGAACTTTTGGGACTATTTTATTTTGAGCAAATGGATAATATAAGCATTGCCGAACGGATGGATTTTTCAAATCCAGATGTGGTAAAAGCAAAAAAGTACCAATGTTTAAAAAAGCTCAAAGTCATTTTTTATGAGCGTTATACAGAATCAGACTTTAAGGGATGAAAGCAAGTAGAGAGGAAATAGAGAAGTTTGACGCCTATATTAGGGGTACAATGGATTCAGAAGAGCGATTGCTTTTTGAATCTGCCTTGGCAACGGATGAAACCTTGGCAAGTGAGTTCGAATTGCACCAATTGATTACCGAAGGCATTACTTCGGAAAAAGAAGCGCGATTTAGAGCAATACTAGCACAGCAACGGCAAGATACTTTTATTGGGAACAATACCTGGGGGCGGAAATTTACCATTGCCAGTGCAGCAATTGTTACCCTTGGATTCCTGGTGGTTCTTTTGGCAACGTATCGCATGAATAATCCTTCCAATCAATTGGCAAAGCAGGATAGTGAGTTGGAAGATTCTAAAAATAACGCACCAGCTGAAATTGAGGATCGCAATAAACTGAATTCGGAACGGGATAAAACCAAGGAATACGCAAATGACGAACTCCGTGAAATTCCTCCAGACAGTTTAGTCCCGACATTAGAAAGTAAGGCATTGGAGGTGGCTGATGATGCGGAAGAAACATTTGATTTTAAACATGATTTGGAATCGGCAGGCGATGCAAATAGTAATGCTGCTAAACCTGAAATGAATGAGGATGAAAACAGAAGGTTTGATGCGGAAGATGATTTAGATGAAGTCACCATAGCTAAAGATCGGCTTCTATCAAAAGAAACGGTGCAAATCAAGCAACTGGATTATGTGAAAATGGCTCCCATAAGTACACAGAGCAATGTAAGTTTAGACAAAGCTGAAGTCAAGAAAGTAAGGGCCAAATCGCGAAGTGTAGATAATGTTGCCACCTCAGCTGATTTAGCGCCTGTAGATAGTGCGGTGAAGGCAAACAAAGAAAAACTTAGGGTTGAATTAAGGGACTCAGTTTCGAAACAAGAGAAAGCAGAAAGGATATCAGTGGAGTATTATAAATCGCCACTAAACTATAAGGGGTATAACTATGACGAGCGTTTAAAAAAGATCATTGTGTATGGTTTAAAAGAAACCAAAAGCACTTTGCTTAAATATCAAAATGTGCTTTACTTAAAAAATGGGACAGATTATTATAAGATGATTCCAACCACACAATATTTGCGATTCAATAAATTAACGGATCAGAATCTAATTAGTACATTAAGCCAATAATGCAATTTTTTAAATATCAAGGAACCGGGAATGATTTCATATTGATTGATAATCGCGCATTGAATTTTCAAGGCAATGTAGCACAATTGTGTGATCGAAGGTTTGGAATAGGTGCGGATGGTTTAATGTTGCTTCAAAATAAAGCAGGGTATGATTTTGAGATGGTTTATTACAATAGCGATGGAAATATCAGCAGCATGTGTGGTAATGGCGGTAGATGCATTGTTGCCTTTGCCAAACACTTAGGAATTATAGATATTGACACACGCTTTATTGCCATTGATGGTGAACATGAAGCAAGAGTTCATCCTGACGGAAGGGTCAGTTTAGGAATGAATCCAGTTATGGATATAGCTAGAGACCAAGAGGCTTTTGTTTTAGACACAGGTTCACCGCATTATGTAAAACAAGTTTCTGACATAAAAGAAATAGATTTGGTAGGAGATGCACAAGAAGTAAGATATAATGAACCGTACAAGCAAGATGGAATTAATGTGAATTTCATTGAATTAAAGGATAAAGGGTTGAAAATACGCACCTATGAGCGTGGGGTAGAGGACGAAACCTTGAGTTGTGGAACTGGAGTGACTGCTGCAGCCATAAGTCATCATCAAATATTAAACGAAGGAGACGGCAGCTTTGTAAAAGAAGTGGAAGCGGTTGGAGGTGATTTGCAAGTGAAGTTCAATTATGCTGGATCAGTTGGTTATACTGATATTCAATTAATTGGCCCAGCCGAATTTGTTTTTGAGGGGGAGATTTAGAGGGTACATTCGCTCACTCGGGCTTCGACTCCGCTCACTATGACTGCATCTTGATTTTGGAACAATAAATCTATACTGCGGGCTATTCAAATACCAGCGGTGAGTCATGTTCAAAAGGAGAGTCAGGCTGAGCGGAGTCGAAGCCTAATAAATCTTCAACCGTTTACTCAAGGCACCAAAACCTAAAAACAAACACAAGGCCCAAAGCGGAGTAGCAAATGCCAACATGCGGGCAGCCTCGCCACTTAGAAAAGCATGGAAGAGGAAAATGGGCAATAACCAGAGTACATATCCAGGTATCAATTTCCGCATTTCTTTTTTCCAGAAAACCCAAATCACCATAAAAGTAAATATGCCTAAAACGGTGAATAATTCACCCAAGCCTCTTACCGAAGCCAGTTTTTTGAATGTATAAACAATATCATTGAAGTGCCCCGAATATTCAGATATACTTTTGGTGGCTTCTATTCCTATGTGCTGATCAATGGCATAACGGGCTCCAAAAACAAGCAGTCCACTGGTAATCCAAAAGGGGATTTGTTTCCATTTCATGGGTCCAAAAAAGAAAAGCAAGGGTGCAACAAACAAATAGCTTTCTTTAGCCCAAGGGCCCAGAAAGATGCAAAAGAGAGTCCATGCCCAAGATTGCCGCTGAATAGCGATACAAGTGGTTATAATAAGCAACACGTACATACTGTCCGTTAAAGGCAAGCCAGCCATATAATTGTACCATCGGCCTGAGAAAACTGCAACACATGCAAGTAGTGCTATCCATTTTTTTGGACCTAATTTCAAATTGTTTAGCCAATGATAAAGTAACAACATGGCCAAAGCGAGTATGAGCGAGTTCACCAAGAAAAATGCCAATTGCAAAGGCCATGTACTTTCTGCTCGATGTGGCCAAAGCTTTTGGTATATTTTTTCAATGGGATAGCTAACTACTTTCGAAATAAAGGGAACGATCACCCGATAGCGATGTGTAATTGTTGCTTCTTTTAAATTGCCATTGGCAACATTTAAATAAGCTTTGGTATCGATGGTTGTGTGACTAAAATCATAGTGCACATAGGTATTGTATCCTGGGCCAATCAGTATTGCTAAAAAAAACAGGAATGCAAGTAGTTGATTATAATGCCCTTTCATTTTTATGTGAATAATATGACAAATTTAAAGACTTTTTTGGCGTTTGAAACGTCTAAGTATCAAAGATTATCTAATTAGGTAGTTTTTTCATTGTTTAATTTGGTTATTGGTCCCGGTGCTTTTTAAGTCCGGGACCTTTTTTATGCCCTGCGGTTTTTTAACCAGGCATTCTGACCTTCAGAATTGCTACTTGGATCAACATTACTCACTCCTTTATGGGATTTTAAAGCGGTCAAAGCAGCAACTGAAGCAGCTATCTGCTCGCTTTTATTTAGTTTATCTTCTGCTGAACCCGTAAAATATTTACCGATAAAACCCGTATCAAAGTTACCAGAAATGAATGCCTCATGATTCATCACAAAAGTGCCAAAATGTAAGGTGGTTTTGATGCCTTGAATATGGTATTCAGAAATAGCTCTTTTCAAACGAGCAATGGCCTCTTTTCTATCCTTCCCATGCACTACTAATTTGGCAATCATATTGTCATAGTAGATGGGAATTTCCATTCCTTCTTCAACACAATCATCTACTCTAACACCGTTTCCTTTTGGTATTTGATATCGTGTAAGTTTACCAATATCGGGTAAGAAATTATTGTAGGGATCTTCTGCACAAACCCGCAACTCGATGCTATGTCCAGTAATTTTTAAATCTTCTTGACTAAAGGAAAGCGGATTCCCTGCGGCAACATTTAATTGTTCGCGTACCAAATCCACACCTGTGATTAATTCTGTTACAGGATGTTCTACCTGCAGACGTGTATTCATTTCAAGGAAGTAGAAATTCAGATCGGCATCCAGTAAAAATTCTACCGTACCCGCTCCACTATAATTACATGCCTTGGCTACACTCACCGCAGATGCACCCATTTGTGCTCTGAGTTCAGGAGTAAGGACAGCACTAGGTGCTTCCTCCACCAGTTTTTGATGTCTTCTTTGAATGCTACATTCCCGTTCAAACAGGTGAACCACATTGCCATGGTTATCTGCCATAACTTGAATTTCGATATGCCGAGGCTTGGTCACAAACTTCTCAACGAAAACGGCTCCATCTCCAAAACTAGAGATTGCTTCACTTTGGGCCATTTTCATGGCATTCTCAAATTCCTCAACTTTTTCTACGAGACGCATTCCTTTGCCACCGCCACCAGCTGATGCTTTAATTAGTATTGGAAATCCAATATCAATGGCTGTCTGTTTAGCATGCTCTATATCATCAATTGCTTTATTGACACCAGGAACCATTGGCACGTTATAAGAAGCTACCGCATCCTTTGCAGCTAGCTTGCTTCCCATAACTTGCATGCTTTCTGCAGAAGGGCCTATTAATGTAATTTGTTGATCTTTGAGTTTATTTGCAAAAACAGCATTTTCCGATAGAAAACCATACCCTGGGTGCACAGCCTCAGCGCCTGTCTGTTTACACAGGGCAATGATTTTGTCCATTTGCAAATATGAATCAGCAGAAGCAGGTCCACCAACGCAATAGGCTTCATCAGCCATAGTTACATGCAGTGCTTTGCGGTCAGCAGTAGAAAAAATGGCTACGGTTTTAATGCCCATATCACGGCAGGTACGGATTACCCGTATTGCAATTTCACCACGATTGGCTATTAAAACTTTTGAAAACATACTTTAGTCTTTTTTGGGTTCAATCAACATAGGAAGCTTTACAAAAACTCGTTCGGCTTCATGCATAGCACCCATACCCCAAAATCCGCCATCTGCATTGGCCACTAAATGGGCAATTTGACGCAAGCTTTTGTAGTATCTTATGCTAAAGGAATAGTTGAGCTTAGGCAGTATCCCATTTAACTGTTCTAATTCAGTGGAAAGGTAAAGATTTCTCTCTTTCGCAGTTTTAGGCAGAGAAACCATCAAACTTACTAAGTCTTGTTCCGTTTGAGAATGGTCCAATAACTCATAAATTTCCCGTACATGTTCATGTTTTTCTGAAAATGTTTTGATATGAATTACTTCAGCCGCACGTTCAATTTCATCATCTGTGAAATTGCCATCGGCACCTCCAATTAATGCTGCTACAAAGGTTGGAGCAGCAATTAGTAAATCTTTTTCTTCTTGATTAAGCTGTGTTAAATTGTCTAACATGTATTTTCACTTATAATATATATACCTTTGCGAAGATACATTAAATTGCATTTTGCTGAAACAAATTATCACCGTAATTAAAAAGGATTTAACGTTGGAATGGCGGAACAAATTTACGTTCGCTGGAATCTTGATTCAGATTCTAACCGCTACATTTATTGTGTATCTGGCGATTCCCGCAATGAACCTGGCTATTCAGAATAGTTTGTTCTGGATTATTTTAGTTTTCTCATCCTTAAATGCCATTACAAAAGGCTTTATTTCAGAATCCCCAGGGCTGCAAAATTATTATGCTCAACTCATACCAAGTCAAGTAATTATCCGAGCAAGATTGATTTATAATTTTGGCCTAATGGTGCTAATTACTGTGTTAATTTGGCTATTTTTTAATGTGTTAATCAATGGATTTGAAGGTAGCAGTGTGCTTTATCTAATTACAGTGGTTATTGCTGGTTTAGGTTTGTCGAGTACATTTACTTTAATGTCTGCCTTAGTAAAAAGTGTAGGAAGTGCTTTTCTTATTATACCTGTAATTAGCTTGCCGGTGATAATACCCATATTAATTGTGGGTTTAGCTTCCAGTAAAAAAGCGATTGACGGTTTGGCATTTCAACAAGTTTCTAGAGAGTGGCTAATCATGCTAGCTTTAACCATCTTTAGCGTAATAATGACCGAATTGTTATATCGGATTCTAGAAAAGAATTAATCCCAATTAGCTGTTTTACCTGCCTTTACTTGTTGTGCGTTATGAATTAATCGATCAGATGTTGTTCCACCAACTGTATTTACAAAGGCCAATATTTTTAGGTTGTCTACAACAAAGGAACCGCTTAAACTAAACGAGTATTCCTTTTCCAAGGTCACATTTTCTTTTAACTTAATGTCGTCCCCAATCGCATTGGTAAGACTGCCTCTTAACACCATTTGATGTTTGAAACCTGCTGGTTTTCCAACTTGATTGTCTGTACTAATATTGTCCTCAATAATATAAACGGTCAATTTATAGGATTTAGAGTTGTCAAACCCATTCCCGCGTACAAAAACCTTAATGTTCATTTTGGTACTGTCTTCAACAGACTCTATAGCTAAGCCGATGGTAGTTTTTTTGTTGATATAACGATTTAAATTCGTCCCCCAGTGTTCCATGGAAACAGCAACATAATCATTTTGATCACCAGAGTGTATGTCTTCAGCGAAATTTGCACTTTTGAGTTAAAAACGTAAGATAGAGTTGGTGCTAATTTAGGTTAAATTTATGATACTGTTTTTTTCTAGCTTTTAATGTTTTGATTTTGGTTTGATTTCTTTGTTTGAGTTTGAGTTGCCCTTTTCCATAATAGACCTCAGCAGGCGTTAGGTTTTGTAAGGATTCATGGTATCGTTTATAGTTGTAATACTCCACAAACTCTTTTAGTTTTCTTTCCAGTTGTTCAGGACTAAAATAGTTGTCTAGTTTTACCACATTTTTCATGGATCTGTGATAACGCTCTATTTTGCCTTGGGTCTGAGGATGCAAGGGTCTACCTCTAACATGTTTCATCTTTTTTACTTGAAGGTACGCTGCAAGCTCATGGGATATATAACAAGATCCGTTATCTGATAAAAGCCTAGGTCTGTTACTCTCAGGTACTTCGGTAGCCAATATTGCCTCATCCAAGGTATTCTTAACATCTTCTGCCTTCATGGTTGAGCACAACTTCCAGTTAACAATAAACCTAGAGTAATCGTCCAGTACTGTTGAGAGGTAATACCACCCCCAACCATAGATTTTGAAGTAAGTGAAGTCAGTCTGCCACATTTGATTGACCTGTGTTGTTTTATCATGAAAACTGTCTGAGGCACTCATTATTCTAAAAGATGGAACGGAGATAAGTCCATTGCTTTTTAGGATACGATATACACTCGACTCACTGATATAATAGCTATAGGTATCAGTAATGTACCAAGCGACTTCTCTAGGAGACAGTTCTGGCTTCTCTAAGGCTATCTCAACTACCTTATCACGGTCTAATTCATTAATCCTGTTCCATGAACCTTGTCTTTTACTGGGCTTGCGCGCAAGACCTTCATAGCCCTGTTTGCTGTAAGCGCTGTACCAGTTGTAGAAGGTAGTTTTATTAATTTTGAGTTCCCTTAAGGTTCGGATAACCCCTAAATCGGATTGTTCTACAAGTTGAATCAACTCGTATTTTTCTTGCTGACTGTAATGCATATACTTCTTCTTTACTAGTCGTCTCCATTTACGTTTTTTTTCAAAGTTCTCACCTCTAAGGAGAGTTCAGCTACAAGCTCCTTCAAGCAATGGTTCTCTCCTTTGAGCTCTTGAACTTCAGAAGTATTAGCCTCACGCATTGTATCGCCTGCTAATCTGCGTTTTCCTGCTTCCATGAAGTCCTTACTCCATTTGTAATAGTTGGTCTGGCTTATGCCTTCTTTTCTGCATAACTCCGCTATGGAGTCCTCTCCCCGAATGCCTTGGATAATAATGCGGATCTTTTCTTCTGATGAATACTTCTTTCTTGTCTTTCGTTTTAAGTCACTGATTAATGAACTTGTGCTTTTTTTGTTCGTCATTTAGATTTCTTTTAAGGTTATAAATTTATTAAAACCTCTATATTAAATAATTAACCTAATTAGTGCACTTTTTGCTGACGGTATACAAAATTACCTCCAGAGAAAATCAAACAAACCAAATCTAAACTCAAATTGTATTTTACCATCAACAATAAAAACGGCAATGGAGTTAGGTCAGTTTTACTAAAAGTAAATGATTTATCCATTATCAATTCGATTAAACGTGAAGATTTCGAGGAACTTGGCGCATCACCACTTTAAGTTAAAGTCTTTATTAAAAAAAGCTGGTCTAGTTAACTTTGTTTGATACTTGTCTGCAATGGATTTTAATTTCACACAAAGGAAAGTTTTTTGGTTCTGTCGCATTAATCCCATTGGTTTCCAAAAGTAGCTGATTTATCATTTCATTAAGCAGCCAAAGACTTAAAGGTTGCAAACCAACTTCTCCTCGGATTTACTATTTGATTCTTTCTAATGATGTTTATGATTTCTATTCCTGCTAGTGTTCTTTGAGCGGATTCGAACTCCTTGAATCCTGTAGTTATTGCTATCCGTCGTTTAATCGTCCGATGGTCTTGCTCAACAATATTGTTTAAATACTTAACTCGCCTGATTCTGATTTTCTTGAAGGTCAAGCTATATTGATTCACAATACGTATGGCCTGTGTATTTGCTCCACTTTTATCAATATTGATCAGTCTTGGTTTTCCATTGTTGCCTATGGCTTTGTTCAGAAACTTCTGTGCTGACCCCTTCATTCTCCGTTTAGTTAGCAGGAAGTCAACCGTATTTCCTTGCTTATCTACAGCTCGATATAAGTATCTGTCCTTACCTGCTACCTTGATGTAGGTCTCGTCCATTCTCCAACTATTACCAACTACATTCTTCCGTTTGTTCATGTTTGATTCCACAAATGGTGAAAATTTAAACACCCATCTTTGGATATTAGTGTAATCTTTTAGGGTTTAAATTCGTTTAGTCAGCTAGTCAATTGGTAATAGAATAGATTTAATAATATATTTACATCTTGAAATTTATTGTATTCGCTTTACTCCTTATCTCAAACCTGCTTTCTGCACAGGACAGTACTTACTATCTATCTGCTCATAAAAAGTCTGATGATTCATTGAAGTATGAACTGAACCAAATAATCAAAAATCATACAGAGTTCCCTTATACCTCATCATCGACAGATGTGTGGGACATACTAAAGCATACGGATAGAGATACAGCAAATGCAAATAATGTAATCCTACTATATTCAGGGAGAAGTGTAGATGCTGCACAAGAATACAACAGTGCTGCTGGCTGGAGTCGGGAACACGTTTGGGCAAAATCTAGAGGAGACTTTGGTACAAGCAATGGTGCAGGAACAGATGTACATCACCTAAGACCTTGCGATGTTAGTGTCAACTCCACAAGGAATAATAGAAATTTTGACACTTGCATTACTTGTGTAGATGTAATAGATAATGGCTTTAATACAGGGTCTAAACGTGATGCTGATTTATGGACATTTGAACCACCTGACGCAGTCAAAGGAGATGTAGCTAGAATGATATTTTATATGGCTGTCAGATACGAAGGAGAAGGCTCTGAGCCTGATTTAGAGTTGACTAATACATTACTTAATAATGCTGACCAAAGTCCCTTACAAGCTCGCTTAAATCACTCTCCTTCATTGGAATAGGATTGATACAGTTAGCAACTGGGAACGTAATAGGAATAACATCATCGATAGCTTTTACCAGCACAACCGCAATCCTTTTATTGACCATCCTGAATTAGCTGAATATCTGTGGGGTGATAGTATTGGCTTGACTTGGATGCCGACATTGGTGGATACAAGTAATAGTGCCAGTATTTATAAGTATCCTAATATTGAGTTTACGATTTATCCCAATCCTACTACAAGTAGAATACGTATTAAAGCATCAACTAACTTAATACGACAAAACATTACAATATACACTAGCGCAGGAGTAGAAGTATTGTCTGATGTGATTGAAGGAGAAGACACAGAAATAAATCTAAAAGGTCTGCCAGATGGAATGTATTTCATCAGCATCGGAGATGAATTTAAACAGCACTTTAGGGTGCTTAAAATATAAAGATGCTAATAAATGGAAGGTTAATCAACCACATCCGCCTCACAACTCGCAAAAGGCACCCCAGTATCAATTATATTAATATCTAATGAGGTATGCTTAGCCTCCTCTGACTCATTATTAACCTCTATAGCTCTGAGCTTAGGTAAAGCAAATTCAGATAGTTTTAAGAGTAATTCTAATGCCTTCTTGGGGATATGTTTTTTTTACTTACACATCTGTGGACTACTTCCTACTTGAGCGCAATTTCCATTTACGTTTCCTACACTTGCTCCTCCCTTGTATAACACTCCATTTCGTTCTGTTCCTGAAGAATAATCTGTTTGAGCGACTCCAGATATTTTTATAGCTGTACTGTAACTCCATCTTCCATTTGAAACTGTTAATCTATATGTAGAAGTCTGGTCTTCATAAGAATACCGTCCATCTATGTTGTTACTCGTTGAAGACTTATTTGAGTTATTACTATTATCGTTTATTTCTTGTCGTCTTTTTTCTCTTTCTCTTTCTCTTTCTTTCCAACTAATCCAAGATTTATATCTATCTATAATACTTGATTGATAAACTTTTACATCTACTGTTAAATCTATTTCAGTTTCAGTTTTTTTTATATGTTGATTTTCGTAAGCTTCCATATTGCTGGCCCCTTGAGGATATTCTAATATAATATCTGTAGTACTTATATCTTCTGGGAACCTCTCAATCCAAGCAGGTGCAGATGCATTCCATGCAAATTCCATCGATATGTTTTTTCTTTTCCTGAAATCTTCCCCCGTCAGGTAATTATAATCTAATGTTCTAAATACGAGAACACTGTCTGTAGCTTTTTCGAGCACAAGATTTCTGATATTATATGGTTGTTTTTTATATGAATTAGATTCTCTATCATAGAAATATTCCCCCCCCATGATTTGCTGCATAATCAATAATTTTAGAATTATCAATATTTGTTAATTGCTCTAAATCATTGAATTCAGGTAGGTTATTAAATAAATAATCTTTGTTAGAATAAGGATTTTGTCTGTCACCATCAAAATATTTATCTGTGATAAATATTTCCGTTGACAAATTGAGATTTTTATCAATGTGTTGTAAGCAAAATTCTACAGAATGAATATAAGAATACTCTTCGGTTTCTGGTTCAAAAACATACCCCTGAGGACTGCCAACTGTTGTAACTATTAATTTTTGAGAAGCATATAGTACGTTTTCAAATACTTTACCAGATTTGTGATGAATGATTATAGAGTCAAGTCTGTTATCCTCATAAACGTATATACGCGAAAGCCCTTCAAGTGTATTTGTTGTGTCAAGAGAGTAGAGAGGGAATCCACTTTGGAAAAAGTTAAGTTCGGATTTAAAGCTTATTACACCCGTGTCACTTTTAATATTTATAAGAGAGTCAATCCTAAGCTGAAAAAGGGGATGCTCTGAGGTGATGCTGGGGAGATTTAAAAGGTCTTTATTTTCCTTTGATTTAAAAGGATGATTAGTCTCTCGATTATTACAACCATTTAATGTTGCACCTAAAATTATAACAATTATTATGAAACTTATATTTGATATTACTTTTTTCATTATTTGCGTCAGTTTTTAGTGTTGTTTCTTTATGCTGAATTCAGGTTCATTTGCTCCCTTGCAAACAGCAGTTTTATCTGATTTATTTATTTTTAAAGTGTATTTAGGTTTAGAATATTCACCATCGCTTAGCGAGCATTCCACAGATACTGAATTGACATCTTCATTAAGTATTTTTAGAGTGCCATTATAATAAACTCTGCTAATATCATCAAGGTTTGTTTGTTGCAAACCAGCAATGCCATCCTCTTTTAGTAGAAACTTAAAATCAATGGAAGGAACTGAAACCTTTTGACCGCCAATTATCATGTCGTCACCATATTGATTTTTCATAATGTAACTTGGCTGAATTCCGTGATAGTTTCCTAAGTATTCATTCTGTAATAGTGGTTGACTATAGTTTTTTTACTTCAGTCGATTGAGCCTGATTGTTATCTATTTTATTGCCACAACTTGATAGGACGAATAAAGAAAAAATTATTAAGTTTTTCATTTTTGTTCGAATTAACTTTGTAAATATATAATTTCTACTTATAAACTCAAACTCGGGTTCTGTGTATGTCTTCAGCGAAATTTGCACTTTTGAGTTAAAAACGTAAGATAGAGTTGGTGCTAATTTAGGTTAAATTTATGATACTGTTTTTTTCTAGCTTTTAATGTTTTGATTTTGGTTTGATTTCTTTGTTTGAGTTTGAGTTGCCCTTTTCCATAATAGACCTCAGCAGGCGTTAGGTTTTGTAAGGATTCATGGTATCGTTTATAGTTGTAATACTCCACAAACTCTTTTAGTTTTCTTTCCAGTTGTTCAGGACTAAAATAGTTGTCTAGTTTTACCACATTTTTCATGGATCTGTGATAACGCTCTATTTTGCCTTGGGTCTGAGGATGCAAGGGTCTACCTCTAACATGTTTCATCTTTTTTACTTGAAGGTACGCTGCAAGCTCATGGGATATATAACAAGATCCGTTATCTGATAAAAGCCTAGGTCTGTTACTCTCAGGTACTTCGGTAGCCAATATTGCCTCATCCAAGGTATTCTTAACATCTTCTGCCTTCATGGTTGAGCACAACTTCCAGTTAACAATAAACCTAGAGTAATCGTCCAGTACTGTTGAGAGGTAATACCACCCCCAACCATAGATTTTGAAGTAAGTGAAGTCAGTCTGCCACATTTGATTGACCTGTGTTGTTTTATCATGAAAACTGTCTGAGGCACTCATTATTCTAAAAGATGGAACGGAGATAAGTCCATTGCTTTTTAGGATACGATATACACTCGACTCACTGATATAATAGCTATAGGTATCAGTAATGTACCAAGCGACTTCTCTAGGAGACAGTTCTGGCTTCTCTAAGGCTATCTCAACTACCTTATCACGGTCTAATTCATTAATCCTGTTCCATGAACCTTGTCTTTTACTGGGCTTGCGCGCAAGACCTTCATAGCCCTGTTTGCTGTAAGCGCTGTACCAGTTGTAGAAGGTAGTTTTATTAATTTTGAGTTCCCTTAAGGTTCGGATAACCCCTAAATCGGATTGTTCTACAAGTTGAATCAACTCGTATTTTTCTTGCTGACTGTAATGCATATACTTCTTCTTTACTAGTCGTCTCCATTTACGTTTTTTTTCAAAGTTCTCACCTCTAAGGAGAGTTCAGCTACAAGCTCCTTCAAGCAATGGTTCTCTCCTTTGAGCTCTTGAACTTCAGAAGTATTAGCCTCACGCATTGTATCGCCTGCTAATCTGCGTTTTCCTGCTTCCATGAAGTCCTTACTCCATTTGTAATAGTTGGTCTGGCTTATGCCTTCTTTTCTGCATAACTCCGCTATGGAGTCCTCTCCCCGAATGCCTTGGATAATAATGCGGATCTTTTCTTCTGATGAATACTTCTTTCTTGTCTTTCGTTTTAAGTCACTGATTAATGAACTTGTGCTTTTTTTGTTCGTCATTTAGATTTCTTTTAAGGTTATAAATTTATTAAAACCTCTATATTAAATAATTAACCTAATTAGTGCACTTTTTGCTGACGGTATACAACTCACTAAGTTTATCCATTAGTTCATTATGTAATTGTTCTTGTGTTTGTTTCATATTAACTCCTTTATCTTTCAGTATTTAAACATCCTATGATGAGTGGTTCTGATTTCATCAGAATCATCTCATCGTTGAGTGATTCATACGTAGTGTGAATCCTCAACATTCCAGTTATTATTTAATAACCTGTTATCAATTAGATACACCAAACCCCTTACAGATTTGAGTATCTGTTAATGAATGAACTCATTCTTCAGTTATAGATTTCGATTAGACCAGTCAGTTTGAATCCCCCATATCTATCTTATACCATAACCATTTTTAACCCTATCGGTGAAACCTCATCCGTTATGTTCGGATATTATTTCAATCCTACAGATTACTAACCGACTTCTCCCTAATCCTTTCCCTCCCCGATGTGAGTTGTTGGATAAAGGGGTAAAAGTGTTTGAACCCTATGATTGGAACACTTAGGTTATCTATAAATATGGTTCTGAAACATTAAACGACTAAAATATCACAGTATTTCTCAATTTATTTTCTGAGAGATGTTCAAACGAGTATTGAAGTGGTTGAAGGTGGTTAGAGTTTTTAGGTAAATCTCTTCTCATAGGGACTACGACGTATCCTACCTAAAATTGGGTGTATTATCAATTCAATAGTAACAGGAGATACCTCAACTATATCTTCACGATTCATTCTTTCTTCCCGAATCAACCCCTTTTTGTACATAGAATGTACTTTGGAGTTTGTGAATGAAGTACCACGAGGTGTTTTTAACCCCTCATCATTGAAGATTTTTGAAATACGACGATAACCAATAGGGGTTACAGAATTCTCAATAAAACCCTTAATTCTGTCGTACAAATACTGTTGGTAATCCGAATAATTGGATTCCCATAGTTTTGTAGAAGTTATTGATACAGAGAAATATACTAATATGAGTCCGGAGTTACATTTCTTATCCCATAACCTTACTCCACTGTAACTGATTTTGCCAAATTTCTTGGTTGGTCTACATTGCAGCCGCGCATTACAGCAATGTGGTAAGCCAATAACTGTAAGGGTATGGTTGAGATTAGAGGGCTCAGGGCTTCTTCTGTTTCTGGTATTTCTATGACATAATCGGCTATTTCTTTGATCTTGGTGTCACCTTCTGAGACAATTGCAATAATTCTTCCTTTTCGCGCTTTAACCTCTTGGATATTGCTAATCACTTTTTCATAGATTCCTTTTCTCGGTGCTATAACAACTACTGGCATATTCTCATCTATCAAGGCAATGGGTCCATGTTTCATCTCTGCTGCAGGATAACCTTCTGCATGAATGTATGAAATTTCTTTTAATTTCAACGCTCCTTCTAAGGCAACTGGAAAGCTAACACCACGTCCTAAATAAAGGAAATTATGTGCATCTTTAAACTCTTCAGCAATTTTAACAATATGATCATTCGCTTTAAGTGCTTTTTCCACCAATTTAGGCACTGCTTCCAGCTCTCTTAAATAAATTTGTAATCGCTCATTGGTAATGGTTCCTCTTAGTTCTGCTACTGCTAATGCAAGCAGTGTAAGAACCGATACTTGGGCTGTAAAAGCTTTAGTAGAAGCTACTCCAATTTCTGGTCCAGCATGGGTATATGCTCCTGCATCGCTCATACGTGGAATAGATGATCCCACTACATTGCAGAGGCCAAATACAGTTGCACCTTTCGACTTAGCAAGTTCCATCGCAGCCAAGGTATCTGCAGTTTCTCCACTTTGAGAAATGGCAAGAACCAAGTCTTCCGGGTATATAACTGGATTGCGATATCTAAACTCGGATGCATATTCAACTTCTACTGGAAGACGTGCAAATTCTTCGAAAAGGTATTCGCCCACCAAGCCCGCATGCCAACTTGTGCCACAACCAATAATAATTAAGCGGTTCACATTCTTAAGCTTGTTTTCATATTCCCGGATGCTTTGCATGTGAAATGTTGAACTTGGAATATCCATTCTACCACGAATTGAATCAAAAATTGATTTAGGTTGTTCGTAGATTTCTTTGAGCATGAAATGTTCATACCCTCCTTTTTCTATTTGCTCTAAATTGATTTCTAACTTTTCAATGAAAGGCGTCTTCTTAACGTTATCAATGGTGGTTATTTCAAAATCATCATCCTTTAATACCACCACTTCATTATCATTAAGGTAAATTACATCGCGGGTATACTCTAAAAATGGGGTGGCATCACTTGCTATGAAGAATTCTTTTTTGTCTTTGCCAATCCCAACAACCATAGGACTGCCTTTACGTGCTCCGATCATTTTTGTAGGTTCATTTTGAACCAATATGACGATGGCATATGCCCCAACTACTTGACTTAAAGCCATTCGCACTGCAACATCGATAGCAACATTTTCGCTTTCTTGAATGTCTTCTATTAAATGAACCAATACTTCCGTATCCGTGTCACTGCTGAAGGAATGCCCACGTTTAACCAGCGCTTCTTTAATGGTGGCATAATTTTCAATAATCCCATTGTGAATTACTGATAAATTGCCGGATTGAGAAAGGTGTGGATGCGCGTTATTATCATTGGGTTCGCCATGTGTTGCCCAGCGTGTATGACCCATTCCCAGATTAGCGACAATATCTTGTCCTTCGCAAACGGCTTCCAAGTCAGATACTTTCCCTTTGGTTTTATATACCTTCATCCCGTTATTCATCAATGCAATTCCTGCACTGTCATATCCTCTATATTCTAACCTCTTCAGGCCGTTGATGATAATTGGGTAGGCCTCTTGTTGGCCAATGTAAGCGACAATTCCGCACATAGTTTATTGTTTGAAAGTTAAAACACAAAAGTAAGAATTATTTATTCAACTTAATTGGATAAATGAGTACTTTGCAATACCGATGTCGCTAAAGAGAAAGGAAACACGCTACCATGTTATATTTTTGGTATTATGGTTAGTTGCTCATATTCCTTTTTTACGCTCGGACCCTAGCATTATGCTTGATAGTAGCAGAGGTGCATTTACAGACGAGGGGCTGTATTTATTTCAAATAAGCAACTGGTTTAAAGGTGCAGGTTTTGAAGTTTTTGAATCAGATGGGTTTTTAAAAACCCCCTTCTATAATTTATTAATGGCACCCTTTATCGCCTTTAATCGCTTGTGGTTGATTCGGTTAATTACTGTTCTGTTTCTAGGAGGAGTTTTAAGCACTTGGTTGGCTGATTTTGGGAAGAATATGCTGCTGCCGATGCTGCTATGCTTGATGATATCGCTTCAAGTTAATTTCTTTGGACACAGCCATTTGGCAATGGCAGAATGTTATGTGTTTGGATTCTTACTCCTCAGTTTACGATTTGTTTTTCATACCAACACCAAACAGCAATATTGGGGCTTATTTTTTCTCGGATTAGCCATAGGATGTAAAATTCAATATGTCTATTTGGGTTTGTTAATAATCCCTTATTTGGCATGGATTGGAATTAAGCATTCAAAGGGGTATAGATTGCTGTTGAGTGCTGCCCCATTGCTTATTTTGGGTTTGTTGGGATTGATTTTCAGAGCGGAGTATAATTATATCCTTGCTTTTGCCAAATCGGGAAAAATGCAAGAATGGGGTCACTGGATGTTTAGAATGAAGGTGAATGGCATGCATTTATGGGAAACACCATTTAATGTTTTTTTAAGTGTTACAACCATACTTATGATTGCTGGCATGGGCATGAATTGGAAAAAATTTGAACGCAAGAGCAAATGGATACTAATTGTTCTGTTAGGCTTGCTCTTCATAGAAGGGCATAAACTTTTGTATATTTATTTACCTCAGCGCTACTTGTACGTGTTTTTTGGGTTGGTGATGTTGTTTCATGTATATGGGGTTCACCTGCTTTTGAAACAGGCAAAGCTTAAATCATGGCTTCCTATACTGGTAGGGATTCTTTTTATTCTAATTCCTTTATTTAGTTATTGTCAGCTATTGAATCAACGTAGTTTTGATATGATTTCTGCAAGGGAATCCATAAAGTTGAATGTATCCCCTGATATGCATTTAATAGGTCCTTGGGGGCCAAGTTTAAGCTTTGGTCTTACTAACCCAAGTCATACAGCATGGAAAGAATTTTTTGAGAACAGAGCGTATTGGCAAGCAAATTCAAAGCATGTTATTGTTTCAGAACTGGACTTTAATGATAACCAGAAGTTATTTAGTAAAACTATACAAGGTGGGAGCTATTGCAAAATAGATAGTTTCCAAATCATCAAATGGGAATTGGGTGTTTTTACCCCTTAAGCTTAAACGCTTTTTTTACTTTAATGACGTAGTCTAATTTTTCCCACGTAAAGAGTTCAACTTGAAGTTTAACCTTCTTGCCTTCTGGGCTTTCAAATTCTTTGGTTACCGTTTCGTTTACACGTCCCATATGGCCATAAGCCGCAGTTTCAGAGTACATTGGAGTTCTTAACTTTAAGCGTTTTTCAATAAAGTACGGACGCATATCAAATAATTCCTTAACCTTTTTCCCAATTTCACCGTCGGTCATATCCACATTTGCTGTGCCGTACGTATCTACATTTATACTGGTAGGTTCAGCAACACCAATTGCATAACTCACCTGAACCAATACTTCTTTGCACAAACCAGCTGCGACTAAGTTTTTTGCTATATGGCGTGTGGCATATGCTGCGCTTCGATCGGACTTTACTAGGGTCTTTCCCACTAAAGGCACCACCACCATGCGCTCCTTTACCTCCGTATGTGTCTACAATGATCTTTCTTCCAGTAAGTCCAGTATCTCCATGCGGTCCACCAATTACAAATTTGCCGGTAGGGTTAATGTGGTATTTTATATCCGCATTGAATAAATTTTGGATACGTTTTGGCAATTGTTTCTTAACCCGAGGGATAAGAATTTCAACCATGTCCTTCTTGATTTTGGCCAACATTTTTGGCTCAGTATCAAAATCATCATGTTGAGTTGAAATAACAATTGCATCAATTCGAATTGGATTATTGTCATCGTCATATTCTAGCGTTACCTGACTTTTCGCATCAGGTCTTAGGTATTTAATTTTCTTGCCTTCTCTGCGCAGAACAGCAAGTTCTTTTAGCAGTCTATGGGAGAGATCAAGCGCCAAAGGCATAAAATTTTCCGTCTCATTGGTAGCATAACCAAACATCATACCTTGGTCTCCGGCACCTTGCTCTTCTTTTTTCTTCTTGTCAACGCCTTGATTAATATCGGGACTTTGCTCATGGATAGCAGAAAGAACCCCACAAGAATTTCCTTCAAACATGTACTCAGATTTAGTATAACCAATTCGATTGATTACTTCTCTGGCAATATTTTGAACATCTAAATACGCTTTAGACTTTACTTCACCAGCTAGTACAACTTGACCGGTAGTCACTAACGTTTCGCAGGCTACCTTGCTTTCTTTATCAAAAGCGAGAAAATGATCAATCAGTGCATCACTTATTTGATCTGAAACTTTATCTGGGTGCCCTTCTGAAACAGACTCGGATGTAAATAGGTATGACATAGGTGGGCAAAAATACGTAATCAAATGCAAAAATGAATGTGATTTTTTGCAAGCTTTAATTCTATTTAATAATTCAAATTATATGCACCCAATAACAATAGATTGCAGCCACAAATATTGCTTGAAAAAGGCGATTTTTAAGAAATCTTTTTATAGGTAGTTTTTAATGTACCATTTCGATTGATGGGCTTTTCGTGCCGTTTTTTAGTAAGTTTATTTCTGTAAAAAATATAAACCGCAATAAGTCCTATTATAGCAGTAAACAAAACAGCAATCTGACTTGTTTTAGGAATATTTCTGAAAAACAGAACAGTAGTAAGGCCAATTAATAGTTGAACCAAAGCATAAAGTGAGCTCACATGCAAATGCTTCATTTTAGCGATATGCACCAATTTCTTAAAGAGAAAATCACGATGGGGAACGAATATATTCTCTCTCAAAATAATCTTATAAAATACAGTAACTCCTGCATCAATGCCGAATACAATGAATAGAAGTAGATAAGAATAATTCTGTGTCGTTACAATCAATTGATACACTAAGCTAAGGACAATAAATCCGATGCATATGGCACCAACGTCACCTGCAAAGGACTTTGCCTTCTTACGAAAATTATAAAATAAAAACACCACATCTGCGGCAATAACACTAAAAAGAATGCGGGAATCAATGAAATGCAATCCATCTTCTCCATTGGCCGGTAGCACATCGTTAATTATAAAAAGACAGATTAAAGTGGCTAGGAGATTCAACCCGAGCATTCCATTGATGCCATCCATAAAGTTGTATGCATTGATAACCCCAATGCCAAATACTATAGTAGCCGCATAAATTGGAATCAAACTTACCAAGTTGTCGCCCATGGGCAATTCAATGATCATGAGGATGAGCGCAAAAATCTGAAAAACAAACCGAACAGAATGCTTAACAAATAAGACGTCATCAATAAAAGAAATGATCCCTAAGGCAAATAATCCAATGAGAAAAAATGGGCCAATGGGGGGGGTGGTTTTTACGATTAAACTTGCAAATAATACGCATAAAGGAAATATAATACCCAGACCGGTTATCGTACTTGCCGTGTGGCTACTGCGGCCAATAGGTTGATCAGTAATATTGAGCCAGCGCGCTATTCTGATATAAATCAACGAACTAGCTATTGCAAATAATGCAATGTATATGTAATTAATATAGGCTATCACAAGCTACCGCAAAGGTAAGCCCATTGTTTTTTTTAACAAACATATGTAATACCTTATTCTAGTTAGTGTTAACTATACATGCCCTCAATAAAATCCCCATACTTAGCTTCAATATTTTTTCTTTTGGGTTTTAGGGTAGGAGTAATCTCATTTTCTTCAACGGAGAATGGTATACGCTTAATTACAAAATCTTTAATACGTTCAAATTTCGCTAATTTCAGACCGTATTTTTTTACATCTTCATTCATCCATTTGCGCACATTTTCATCATCAACCATAAGCGCTTCTTCCTTAAAAAAGGATTTGCTTACCTCTAAATCAGTTATAAGCTGATCTTCATTGGGAACGATAATGGCAGTAATGTATTCGCGTTTATCACCAATTAGAAATAATTGTTCAATACGGTCGCTTTTCAAATATGTATTTTCAACTGGAGTGGGGTAAATGTTTTTACCCAAAGAATTCACGAACATGTTTTTTATACGGTCTGTAATGTGCAGATATCCTCTGTGGAATTTACCTACATCACCGGTATGGAACCAATCATCTTCGTCAAAAACCTCTGCGGTGGCCTCAGGCTTGTTATAGTACCCAATCATAATGTTCGGGCCTTTAACCAATATTTCACCTTCTTCTGAGCTAAAATTGGGGTCATAGCTTTGATAGGTTTGTTGCGTTATAAACTCTTTGGTATCTGCGTTTTGAATTGCTACGGTTTGTCTTGGTCCCACTCTTCCAGCAGAACCATATATTTGATGGTGATATTCATTTACTGTCACGAATGGACTGGTTTCGGTAAGTCCATATCCTTCCTGAACCCGCAAACCAATATTGCCATAAAACTCTCCAACATGCTTTGGTAATGCAGCTCCACCACTTACAAATAGTCTCATTTTTCCACCTAAGCTTTCATGTATTTTACTAAAAACCAATTTATGGGCAATGCTATGCTGCAATTTTAACAATGGTCCGATGTTCTTTTGTGCTGATTTTTTGATACGGTATTTTTCACCCACTTTAAATGCCCAGTTGAATATTTTCGCTTTGATTGGTGAACCACCCGCTGCGGTTTTTCTTACTTTTTCTTCTATTCGTTCAAGTAATCGGGGTACACAAGCTAAAATGGTGGGTTGCATTTCTTTTACATTTTGGGCTACTTTTTCAATGCTTTCGGCAAAGGCAACCTCGCCTCCAATATAGGTTCCCAAATAGTATGTGGCCATTCGCTCGTATACATGACTCAAGGGTAAAAAGGATAAAAAACGATCCGATGAATTAATGGCTGGACACAATTCCAATGCATCAAAACAGTTGCTTCCAAAATTCCAATGGGTGAGCATAACCCCCTTAGGAACGCCAGTGGTTCCTGAAGTATAAATCAAAGTTGCTAGATCATCCGGGCCCACTTTGGCAAATCGTTCTTCGATGGTTGCCATGTGCTTATCCAACAAAGCTTCACCTTCTTTAATAGCATTTTGAATATTAATACAATTGGGTTCATTATCCTGATAATCAAAGCGTAAAATCACCTGTTCAATTCCTTTGCATTGCTCTTGAATCTTTTTAAATTTCTTAAAAAGGAATGGACTTCCCAGTAGAATTATTTTACTGGCTGAGTCATTAATAATATAGGCAGTTTCATCGGGCGATAGGGTTGGATAAATGGAAGCATTTGCACAGCCTATTTTAATTAAAGCTTGATCTACCATAATGTATTCAGGGCAGTTCTCTAAGCATATAGCAACTTTGTCTCCGTGTTGTAATCCTTTTTCAATAAACCAGGCGGCTAAACAGTTAATGGATTGTAAAACTTCACCATAGCTAATTGATTGGTATTTCCCATCGACCTTCCGCCACATATAGGCTTTCTCTGGATTATGGATTTGTGTTGCAGCATTAATAAAAAAATGGTGCAAACTTTTAAAGTCCCGTTCTACGGGATACGGGTTTTTACGCATAGACAATAATAAGAAAAAATTAGTAAGTAAGTTTTTTTAGATTCTTGATGAATAGTTCCAAATCGATACCTGGAGTATAATCTTTGGCATATAAAAAATTAACGCGATTAATGGTTGCACTATTTGAACTAGCATTTACTTTACTTGCAGGGAAGAGAAGGCCTTGTTTCAGTGGGGGTAGTTTCTTAATGTCTGGTGCGGGCACATATGAAATTAAGGTTTTGCTCCCCCAGATTAATGCAAATGCATTGGCTATTTTAGTACCTATTTTTTTAGGTTTAATCAAGCTCAAAGGCAAAAGAATCAATAATAATAAGCCAAATAAAAAATCTAGAAGTCGTTTCTTAAGGCGATTTTCCTCTTTCCCTATCAGCATTTGAATATCAATTGAAAACAATTCGCCCTGAGCGTTCTTGGAATGACTTCCTACGATGAATTCACTTTCTGCAGGAACTATTTTATACTTAATGTCTTCATTGGAAAGATCACTCATCCACTTGATGATTTTTTCGGAGGGTAAATCTTTGGCACAAAAAATTAATTCATTAATACGATAGATTGAAATGATGTCCTTGAGCTGCTCAGCACTTCCTAATAAGTCGCCTTCTTTATTATGATCGGGTGAAATATTTCCAATCACCTTGCCCTCTTTGCCTACTTTTTCAAATAACTGCACCACACGATTGTATTCGCTTTCCTGGGCCATTATCGCAATCCGCTGATTTTTCTCTGGGTTAAATTCCCAAGCACCTGTTTTGAAATAATTAATCAGATAACGCGATATCGAAATGCCAATTAAACTCCATAGTGAGCCTAGTAATACAATGGCACGGCTAAATTGCATATCCTTTGTAAGTAGTCCATAAATGGCTATTAGTATTAATGATCCAAGAATGATTCCTCTTTGAGAGCGATAAAGTTTATACGGGAAACTGTAACCTCCGCTCAATTTTACTATGATTAGAAGTAGAATAACATATAAGGGTAAATGTCCAAAGTAGTACTCATCTGAATAATACTGCACAAACCGATTGTAGACTTCCCAATATTTTGCCAGAAAGTAGAACCCACTATAGAGCACAACAATGTCAAGCAAGGGAGCCCAAACCTTTTCTAATAAACGTTGTATTAAGGCAACCCCTGCACGTGCCCATATGGCAAATTGCAAGAAATAAACCATCCATTTTTGATTGGTCCCGGTATAATGGGTTTGCGCAAAAATGATCATAGCGTTATAAAAAGTGCGCACATAATTGACCGTTTTTCTTTTAGTGCTTTCTCCCTTATAATGAATGATCGTACTTTTTGGGAAGTAGATATTGTTGTACCCTGCTTTGGTTATGCGGTAAGACAAATCAATATCTTCTCCATACATAAAATAGGTTTCATCAAAGAACCCAATTTTGTCCAAAACTGCTGTACGGATAAACATAAAAGCTCCAGACAAGACATCAACTTCATTGATTTCGTCTTCAGCAAGGTAGCCCGCATGGTATCGACCAAATGTTTGTGACTTAGGAAATAATTTATTAAGTAAAGCCATTTTGTAGAATGCAACTGCGGGGGTTGGCAACCCGCGTTTAGATTCTGGTAAAAATGTGCCATTCCCATCAATCATGCGCACACCCAAGGCCCCTGCAGTTGGGTTTTGCTCCATATATTCAAAGCATAATGGCAAAGTGTTTTGCTCTAGAACGGTATCTGGGTTTAGTATGAGTTGATACTTGCCTAAAGCAATTCCCATGGCTTGGTTATTTGCTTTTGAGAAGCCCACATTTTCAGTGTTTGCAATGCATTTAACTTGCGGAAATTTTGATTTTATCAATTGAACTGAACCATCCACTGAGTTATTATCAACCACAATAACTTCGAGTTTTAAATCGGTTTTTTTTGCATAGATGGAACCCAAACATTGCTCTAAAAAGTACTTAACATTGTAGTTTACAATTATGATCGATATGTCAATGGACGGAGTCAATATCTATTTACTAAAAAGGGTCCGGTTAACTATACTATTGGCTAAAGTGGCCTCATCTGCATATTCAAGTTCTGTGCCTAGGCTAACACCTCTGCTAATTTGACTGAAAACAACATGTTCTGCATCCAACATTTTTCTTCGGATATAGAAAGCGCTTGTATCTCCTTCCATCGTTGCACTTAATGCAAAAATAATTTCTCGTATGGGTTCAATTTTCATGCGATCAAAAAGGCTTTGTACATTCAATTCTTCTGCAGTTATGCCGTCCATTGGAGAGATTAGTCCTCCTAGAACGTGGTATAGACCTTTGTATTGCCCTGTAGATTCTATGGCTAATATATCAGTAAAGTTTTCTACCACACAAAGCAAGGTGTCATCTCTGCTTGGGTTTAGGCAAATGTCACAAAGCTTGGCCTCTGCGATGTTGTGGCATTTATGACACATTGTAATTTCCTCTTTCAAGCGATTTAAGGCATTGCCAATGGCAAAAACATTTTCATCGGGCTGTTGAAGCAGGTGAATAACCATGCGCAATGCCGATCTTTTACCAACACCCGGAAAAATAGATAGTTTCTCAACGGCATCTTCCAGTATTTTGGAGGGTAGTTTCACTCTTTCAAATCAACGGATTTTTTTTCGTTTTATGGCTCGATTAGTAAGAGAACTTAAAAAATCGGTAGTTTTGAAAAATGATAAAGAAACTATTGGTCTTTATTTTAGGGCTTCTTATAGTGCAAGGTGCAAGTGCTACTTACTTAAAAAAAACACATACCAAAGAAAAAAGCACCAGTTTGGATTTAGCCTTTGCTAGTTCATTTCAACAGGCTGGTGCAGTTGCACTTTCTTGGCAGAAATTGGCGCAAGTTCAGTTTATCAAGTCGGAACACTTTTTTGTGGGGTATGGTTTGCGTTTTACTTCAAATGGGGCTCAGAACAAAGCATTTGTTACCGCACCAGGGAAAGTATCTGAAGGCAATTTTTTCAAGAAACAGAATGAAGATAAATTAGATACCTTATTCTTAACTAACAGCAATACCAATTCAATCAATTTGGCAATTTATCTGGGTTATCAAATTAGTCATAAATTTATGCTTGAGTTTAATATTGATGCAGTCGGTTTTACTTTTGGAGGAGCACAATCGGGAAGTTTTAATGCGTTCAGTCAAGGACAACCTATAACAACTGAAACCGCCAAAGTGACTCCGCTCAATTTGTTATTGACCGGGGATTATGATTGGGGAAGTTTAAATTCAGAGTTTACCTTAAACTATCGTTTGAATAATCGGTGGAGTTTGCGGCCAGGAGTGTCGTTCGTTTTTTCAGAGTATACCACAGATCGTAAATTAACCTTCAATAATGATCGCTTTAGAAATAAAGCACTGTACCCTGTTTTAGGGGTGCGGTATCAGTTGTAAGAAAGTTATTTTTCTTCGTGATATTCTTGCTCGGTATTGATATCCCAGATATCCGCTTTGCTTCCTTTGCCGGTTGTAATATGCTCAACCGCTGCCATGGCAGTTAACATACTGTGATCCTGATTGTTGTATTTGTGCATCCCGTTACGGCCCACAGGGTAAAGATTGTTGATTTCCTTCAGGTAGCTTTCAACCGTATCAAATTGATCATATACCCCAAAGTAGGCTGGATAGGTTTTAGGCATTTTAATGACCACAGAATCCAGCGCATCTTCTGGGTCTATTAAGTTCATTTTTACCAACTCATCAATCGCAAAGTGTTTCATCTGCTCTTCAGTCATCTCCCAAATTTCGTCTCCCTCAAAACAGAAATATTCCATTCCAATCCACGTTTTACTGGGGTCTTTTACTAGATAAGGACTCCAGTTATTGAAAATTTGCAATCGGCCTACTTTCACATCCGGCTCTTGCACATAAATCCAGTTATCTTCCAAAGGACCGGTTTTAAGTTTTTTCAATAAAACACCCACAGTAATGAAGTCGCGATACATTAACTCAGCGCTTACCGCCTCAACCGTTTCAGGAGCAGGAATTTGTAAATCAGAAATCAAATCTTTAATGGGCATTGTGGAGATTAAATAATCCACACTTATTTCTACTAGTTTACCCTCACTGGTTTTATACTTGATGTGCTCAATTTGATTTTCTGGATTGTTGTGGATATGGACCACTTCAGACTGCATAAGAATTTTACCACCTTGCGCTTGGATTTTTCTACCTACCACTTCCCACATTTGCCCCGGACCAAACTTGGGATACAAGAAGTATTCAATCAATGAGGTTTCTGTTCCTTTCTGACTGATATCCTGTTTTGATTTCCCGAAGGTTTTTTTGATAAAGTGAACGATGGATTTAGTGATTGAAAGCCCTTTGATACGCTGTGCACCCCAGTCTGCACTGATATCGGTGCATTTAACTCCCCAAACTTTCTCAGTATATGATTTAAAGAAGGTTTTATACAACACCTTACCAAAGCGATTGATAAAAAACTGCTCTAGATTTTCTTCCTTTTTAATGGGGAATAAACTAATCCATACATAAGAAATTCCTATTTTCATGGTATGAAATAGACCAAGTTTCTTAATCGTATCCAACGATAGGGTGATGGGATAATCGAAAAAACTACGCTTAAAATATATACGTGATTTGCGTTTGCGAACCAGCATTACTTCGTCTGGGTTTTCAATAGCGCCACCCGTTGTTATCTTTCGCGATTTATTTTGATACGAGATGTTTATTTCATTTGCTTCTGTTTTTTCAACAGGCAGAATATCCAGCCACCAGTTCATTACCCGATCCGATTTAGAAAAAAAACGGTGTCCTCCAATATCAATTCGATTTCCCTTGTATTGCACTGTGCGTGATATTCCACCTAGATAATCGCTTTTCTCAATAATTATAGGGTGAAAATCAGTATGTTTTAATAACTCATACGCTGCAGTTAACCCTGCGGGTCCGCCACCAATTATCGCTACCGTTTTTTTATTGCTCAATTTGTTTGGTTTTCGGGTTAGCTATTAAAAGTATGGTTATCATAATTACCAAGGGATACAAAGGAAGGTGTAAACGATCACCATACCAAAAAACAAGGCTGCTTCCTAAACTGATGTATGTGCAAATGAATAGTGAAATTGCCAGCCAAATGCGCAAGGGCCAAGACATTTGGTTGCGTATAATTCTGATAACAAATAGGAAAGAACTAAACACCAGGGAAATGAAAACGAGTAAATGCTGCCATTTGGTAACCGTGTAAACCCAAAGATTTGCCTGTCGGTGATTGCTATAACCTGTCCAGATCTCATCCTTAAAATTCACATACATGGTTTTGAGTGTAGCGTACTTGGATGTTGTAAATATTGCTTTGTTCCTTCTGGAATAGATGCTATCTCGATAGGAATAAAAGAATTTTTGCTCACCAATTGAGTCATCCAACTGAGCACTCAAGTCAAAAAATTCATGTACATATGAGCTGGCATTCATATTTGGATAGTGGCTCACTTTCATATTGAGATAGTGATACAATGCATGGTTTTTGCTCATGCAAATTTGGGTGGTGTTATGATGTTTTTTCATCATGAACAGATGGCTTCCTAGTAAAATAAGTGCTAAGCCGAAATATGGGATTAATTTGAAATTACCTCGATATAAACCGATAGCCAAAATGATAATGGATGCATAAAAGAAGTTTAACCCAAGCGGTCGAATCAATGCAGAAACTACTAATGTGATGAAAATCCAGCCTGCATATTTGTAGTTTTTATCCTTGAGCCAATGGGATAAAAAATACAAACTGAGCAACATCAGGAAATTGTAACCGGTTTCCGTGAGCAGGTGATTGGTGGTTAGTAGTGCACTAATAGAAGTTCCGAAAAGAAACGATCCCAAAAGAGATAAATGATTGCCCGCTCCCCAGTTTTTCAGAGTATTATAAATTAAACGGATACTCAATAGCCATAAGATCGTTTGAAATAAGGTAAATAAGCCGATTACTGCATTCTCACTGAGAAAAGATAGGAAAGGGGCCAAGAGCATAGGATATCCCACTGCTCGAAACCAAGGGTATCCACCATTCAATATAGCATAGGCACTTTCGGTGTATGAAAACGCATCTGCGGTTTTACAGGCAGGGTTAAAGCTGCATAATAAATTTCCGCTGATGAGTTGAATGAATACCCAAATCAGCAAGAAGAACCCATAAAATGCGAATTTATTATTGCCTAATTTTTGAAGCATCTAGAATAATTATCCCACAAACTTAATCTTACCAGCGGCAAAAGAGCACATTCTTAGCAATAAAAGTCCATGTCTAAATCGCGAGATGTTTGTGTCTCCATAGGTTCTTTCACGGTAACGTATGGGTAAGTCTAAGATTTTTAAATTGAGTTTGTATGCTCCAAAAAGCAAATCGTAATCACCAAAAGGATCAAACTCGCCAAAGAAATGGCGATTGGCCGCTAAGCGATTATAATCTTCTCTAAACATTACCTTGGTTCCACATAGGGTATCTTTAATACGCTGCTCTAGTAACCAGCTAAATACTTTCGAAAAGAAGTGATTCCCTATCATATTCAAAAAGCGCATGGCTTTTTTATCCATGGGGTAAACCAAACGTGTTCCATTGATAAATTCAGCTTTACCACTGGCAATGGCATCGTAAAATTTAGGAATATCTTCAGGTGGAACGGTAAGGTCTGCGTCCAAAATCATCAATATGTCTCCAGTTGCAATACCATATCCTTTGCGCACCGCATCCCCTTTACCCTTGCCAGGTTGCTGGCAAACTTTTATGTCGTGTGTGTCTTTATACTTTGCTTGAATCTCCTGTATTTTATCCCAAGTATCATCGGTGCTATTCCCTTCTACAAAGATGATTTCTACATGTTTCCCAAATTTAGGTAAACGCAGAATGGCATCTTCTATGTTGCCACTTTCATTCCGTGCTGGAATAACTACAGTGGTAGAATATTTTTGACTCACATCTTCGTTTACATTTTGAACCACACGTGCATTTACAAAATCATTAATGCAGAAGTGATTGATAAGGGGCAGTTTTGCAATGTATTTATTAAAGAACCAAGATATAATGGGGATGTTAAATGGGATTAACATTCTACGGGTGCTCCTAAAACTTTCCAAACCTGCCAATTCTAAAAGGTTTTCGATGTCTTTACTGCTAAGCCAGTTCTGCTGTGGAGTTCGCTTTTTAATCCCGATGAATTCACCCAATTTTAAGAAAGGCTCCCATAAGTGGCTATAGTAGTTTACAATAATTCTTGTTTTAGCATGACTCACTTTTTTCAATTGCTCAAAAACTACTTGCACATCGTCAAATAGCCCTACCACATTGGATAACAGAATAACATCAAATGTTTGATCTAAGGTTAAATCATGTGCATCCATGCAATGAAAATGCATATCAGGATGATTGGCTTTTGCCTCATCAATCATTTTTTGGCTAAAATCTATCCCAGTTTTACGGGAGCCATGAATTTTTGATAGTGCATCACCATTGGCACAGCCAATTTCTAGTAGGGTATCTTCTGGAGCGATGTAGAAGTTACAGTACTTTACAATGTCGTTCCAGTAATAATTTCTGGGTTTGCGGTATTTTCTCAACCCTTTTGCAAGATTGTCGAAATAGCTTTGATGCTTTTTGGCTCTATTTGAGGTCATTTCAAATATTAAAATGGTTTCGCAAAAAAACATAATTTTTTCCATTAATGCATTAGCCATGGCAGGAATAATATATGAGCTAAAGTATGTGTACTTTAAAGAGGAACTACTTAGGATCCAAACTCATCACATAGTGGTGACCTTCTTTGAGCAAGTTCACCAGCAGGTCCATG
The DNA here is from genome assembly GCA_943788195.1 of uncultured Bacteroidia bacterium. Lineage (GTDB taxonomy): Bacteria > Bacteroidota > Bacteroidia > NS11-12g > UBA955 > CALSPH01. The sequence continues at coordinate 78,406 of CALSPH010000001.1, read as the reverse complement.
TCGGTAAACATGTCCTCCGTGATTAAGATATACCCCTTCATTTTGGCTCCGTGCGACATGAGATAAAGGGTGTTATAAGTTTCGAAATACTTTTCTTGAATCTCTTTATAAAATCGAACCCCAAGTTCACCGTCTTTATTTAACAGCGAAAACATATGCCCATTTGCCGAAGTAAAGGCCACTGATTTTCCTTTGCGCTCAATCACAAGACAAAGCACCACGATGCATCATAACGTGGTGTTTTTTTCTTGAAAGTCCATTATTGTTTTTCTACAAATGCCTTAAATTGATTCATCCATTTTGCAGCTGGTTTTTTGAACATACCCGGAGCAAACCGCATCATCATCTTGGCTATGAAACCCCTTACTTCAGTATATTCAAACTCGTATTCATATCGTGTACTATGCTCACCAATAGAGGTAAAAATACAACGCATGGTATTGTCCATATGCATGTGATGGTAAAACGCTTCGATTGTGTCGGGAAGATTACTGGAAGTTATGGTCTCGGTGAGTTCCATTTCTCTTTTTCCATACTGATAGTAAATTTTAGATACGGCTCCTTTTTGATTTGGCTTGCCACTTTCCAACTCTTTTCTTAAAAACCCATCTTGGTATTCGCCCATATATTTTGGGTCTACAAAAAGCTTTGCTACTAACTCTTTAGGCCTATTAATAATCACTTCTCCGTTGAATCTCATGGGGTTTACTTTAATCCAAAGATATACTTTTCAATAATTTATTTAAAATCCCAAAATGGAGTTGATGTCAAATTCATCTATTACGATGTAAGGGTCTGGGCCCTCATATCCCTTGTAGCCCTCAAAACCATTCATTCCATCAATACCGTCAACCCCATTGATGGAACCCGAACCTCCCAGCCCGCCACTTCCAGCTCTGCCAGCCTTGCCTGGTGCTCCACCTTTTGAGAAGGCGTTGATTTTATCTTTGAATGCACCGGCATTGGGATGAATGTATACCAGAATAGTTCCTCCTTCACCGCCATCACCGCCATCTCCACCGTCACCACCATCGCCTCCAGCCCTGCCCATACCATCTCTTCCTCCGCTTGACCCACGTCTCCCATTGCGCCCATTTTGGCCATCTTCTCCATTTCCACCATTGGCTTCTATGAGTAAAGGGATAGGAGCGGTACTTGCATAGAAACGATATCCGCTCGAATCTAAATAATTTATGTATATGCTATACACTTCTGAAACCGTATCCTTCCAAATAAATATTTTGGCACTTTGCGCATTTAATCCTTTTTTACCATTATAACCATCGCTTCCAGCACTTAAATTAACTAATGCAGACAAAAAGGATTCCTTGGTTTTGGGATTGTCTGAAGCATTTTTTCCATTTAGATTGAAATAGATGTTTTCGTTGTAATCTAATTTCAGCGGGAAGCTGTCCCAAGTTTCAGCATCCACATGCCGATATACCACATGTATAACCGAATCACTATGGGTTAATGGATTTAGATTGATATGTAGATTGATACTATTGGGATAGTAATAGATGGTAGAATCCCTAAATTCAATTTGATTATTTACGGCAAAAACATTTTTATTAGTGGTTTCCGCGATAAAATTAACACGTACTAAACTTCCAAAATTACAACCCTGCGTAGAATCTAATTTAACCGTGATTTTTGTGATCTCCTTGGCTTTGGGATAGTTGTTGATTGAACAAGCAGATAACAGGGCAAAAAGAACAAGAATAGTAAGGTTTTTTACCATAGGGTTTCATAAATGCAAAAATAAAGCCATACCCTAAATGATATGGGAAGATGGACGGCTAGAGGAAGAAACTATGAAGTGGCTGCTTCTTCTTCATAGGCTTCCATAGGAAGGCAGGCACAGATGAGATTACGATCTCCATAGGTGCTGTTCACACGGCCTACCGATGGCCAGAATTTGCGTTCATGCACCCAAGAAAGTGGATAAGCGGCTTCCTCTCTTCCATAGGCATGACTCCATGCGTCATTCACTACTTCTGCTGCGGTGTGTGGTGCATTTACCAATACATTATCCTCTTGGCTCATGGTACCATTTTCAATCGCACGAATTTCTTGTCGAATACTCAACATGGTATCACAAAATCGATCCAATTCTTCTTTGCTCTCACTTTCCGTAGGCTCGATCATCAAGGTGCCTGCAACCGGAAAAGAAAGGGTGGGAGCATGATATCCGTAATCCATCAGACGTTTGGCGATATCTTCGGCTTCAACCTGCGCGGTCTTTTTAAACTCACGTGTGTCCAGAATCATTTCATGTGCGCAGTTTCCATGTTCTCCTGTGTATAACACATCGTATTCTCCTTCGAGTCTTGATTTAATATAGTTGGCATTCAGAATGGCATATTTAGTGGCATCGGTAAGTCCATTCACACCCATCATTTTAATATATGCATAGGATATCAATAGGATACTGGCACTTCCATATGGTGCTGCAGAAACAGCAGTAATTCCCTTCTCTCCCGAAACAGGAACGATTCCGTGGTTCGGTAAGAATGGCGTTAAATGCTCTGCAACGCAGATAGGTCCCATTCCTGGTCCACCACCACCATGCGGTATACAGAATGTTTTGTGCAAGTTCAAGTGACATACATCTGCACCAATCATACCTGGATTGGTTAAGCCCACTTGGGCATTCATGTTTGCACCATCCATATAGACTTGTCCTCCATTATCGTGAATGAGCTGGGTGATCTCTTTAATAGCAGTTTCAAAAACACCATGGGTTGACGGATAGGTTACCATAAGGCAAGCTAAATTGTCTTTATGCAATTCTGCCTTTTCTTTAAGATCGGTAACATCAATATTTCCTTTCTCATCACATTTAGTAACCACTACTTTCATTCCAGCCATCACTGCACTGGCAGGGTTGGTTCCGTGTGCGGATGATGGAATTAAAGCAATGTGACGATGCCCTTCACCCTTATCTTCTAAATATGCTTTTATAGTTAACAAACCAGTATACTCACCCTGTGCACCAGCATTGGGTTGAAGGCTTGTACCATGAAATCCAGTAATTACGGCCAAATCGTTTTCTAAATCGGATAATATCTCATTATATCCTACCACTTGATTTTGAGGAGCAAATGGGTGAATACCATTGAATTCTGGCCAAGTAACTGGGATCATTTCTGCGGTTGCGTTCAATTTCATGGTGCAACTCCCTAATGAAATCATGCTATGACAAAGGGAAAGATCCTTACTCTCCAATCGCTTGATGTACCTGAGCATTTCATGCTCAGATTGATAGGAATTAAATACAGGATGGAACATATAGTTGCTATTCCGTTCCAATGATTTTGAAATGCGAGAAGTAGCCATGCTACTTTTAACTTTTACAGTTGATTTGCCTGCAGCTTCTGCAAAAATATCAACCAATTGTTGAAGGTCTTCCACGGTTTTAGTTTCATCAAAAGCAACGCCAACACAATCATTGTCAAAAAAGCGAAGATTAACTTCATTTGCTTCACAAAGTTGTTTTAGTTGAGTGGCGTTGGGAGCTTTAATGTACAAGGTGTCAAAATAACTTTCATTCAGTTGTTCATACCCCATCGATTTAACTGCAGTTTCAAAAACAGAAGCTTGACTGTGAATTCGGCTTGCAATACCTTTAATCCCATCTGGTCCATGATAAACACCATACATGCCAGCCATAATTGCCAACAGCACCTGAGCAGTACAAATATTACTTGTGGCACTTTGTCTTCTAATATGCTGTTCTCTGGTTTGTAAGGCCATTCTAAGGGCACGGTTGCCATGTCGATCGATACTTACCCCAATAATTCTTCCTGGGATATTTCTTTTGTACTCATCTTTAGTTGCAAAATAGGCCGCATGGGGTCCACCGTATCCCATAGGAACACCAAAACGTTGTGTGGTTCCAACAACCGTTGAAGCACCCCATTCTCCTGGAGGGGTTATTAAGCTTAAGGAAAGTAAATCTGCTACAGCGCATACAGGTATATTTAGCTCAGTTGCACTTTCTGTAAATGAACGATAATCCGATATGGCTCCTTTTTCATTTGGATATTGCACCAAAGCACCAAAGAATGAGTCATCTAATGTGGTTTCATTAAAAACACCATATACCAGCTCAATTTGCATTGGAGCTGCTCTTGTTTCGATTACTTCTTTGGTTTGTGGATACACTTCTTCATCAACAAAGAATTTTGGTTTATCGCCTTTTTTATTCAGTGCTTTAAACATACCCATAGCCTCAGCGGCTGCAGTTCCTTCATCCAAAAGACTTGCATTGGCTAATTCCATCCCGGTAAGATCCATGACCATGGTTTGGAAGTTGAGCAATGCTTCTAATCTACCTTGGGCAATCTCGGCTTGGTAAGGCGTATATTGTGTATACCATCCTGGATTTTCCATAATATTCCTCAAAATAACATTGGGGACATAGGTATCGAAATAGCCCATACCGATATACGATTTGTATACTTTATTCTTGCTGGCTATTTTTTTCAGGTTGCGTAAAAACTCTTGTTCAGGTATTGCCGTACTCAAATCCATCGGTTGTTTCAAACGGATTGAACTTGGAATAGTTTTGTCAATTAGCTCGTCCATTGAGCTAAAACCAGAAGCCTGAAGCATTGCTTCTTTGTCAGATTCGCCATAACCCAGATGTCTGTTGGCAAATTTTTCTTGCTGATTAATATTTAATTGCATGATTATCAGTTATTTATAGTTTATTACTGTCCTTGCTCAAACCTACTATTTTTTGAGTAATAAATAAACAATTCAAATTCAATAATGATTAGTCCTTTTTAAGATTATTTATTTCGAGCAAAACATGTTTTGTGTTAAGTCTATTTTGTACGAAAAGAATGATTAGATTACTGTCTGTACCATTCAGTGTTCCTGGGCTTATTTTTCTGCCTCTGCGCGTTTTGGTAAGGGTTTGTTTTAAGATAAGTTCCAGATGTATACTGTCCTGGGCATTGTTCTTAATCGTAGCAGTTATAATTTGATCAAACTTGTTAGTCAGTTCGCTTTGTGTTTGGAGCACTTGCAATTGAAACTTTAAGGTATCAAAGTCTTGTTTTAATTGCTGAATGCGAATGTCTTTTTCATCCATTTGCATATAGACACTTTGCAGTCCTTCTTTGATATCTGTAATGGGTTTCGAGAAGGATTCTATGATTTGAATATTTGCTTTTTGTAGATTGAATTGATCTTTTTTGGATAGAATCATTTGAACGGTTGAGTCCGAAATATCACCGCCTCCATAAACCAATTCTATAGTTTTGTGGTCAAAATCTACCTTACTGGAAAAGAGATAATTATCTTCTAAGACACAAGCTTGCTCAATGAATGATTTTGCATTATTGTTAAAACGTGTTTTTTGCAATAAATTAAAGCCTAAATATACTGCGGGCAAGAATGTCACAAGCGCTATGGTACCGGCAATTTTTTTTGCCTTGTTAATGTTTTCAGGCTCAGTTTGTTTCACAGGAATTCTTAGCAAACGACATGCAAGAAATGTAGCCATTCCAATAAAAACGGTGTTGATGATATACAGATATAATGCCCCAAAAAGATAGGTGGTATTCATTTCTGCAAGGCCAAAACCTGCAGTGCACAAGGGTGGCATAAGTGCAGTAGCAATGGCCACACCTGGAATAACATTGCCTTTTAGTTTAGAGGAAGTAGCCATAATTCCAGCAAACCCTCCAAAGAAAGCAATCAAAACATCATAAATACTGGGTTGGGTGCGCATGAGCAACTCACTTTGCTCTAAATCTAGGGGTGAAAGGAGGAAATAGAGAGTAGATGTAGTTAATGCTAAAGCGGTAGCAATAAGGTAATTTCTACCCGCATTTAATAGCAGATCCCAATTGGTAGTTCCCAATGCGAAACCCAAGCCAATAATTGGCCCCATCAAGGGTGAAATAAGCATAGCGCCAATGATAACTGCTGTGGAGTTTATGTCCAGTCCCAAAGAACAAATTAGGATAGCAAAAATGAGGATATACAGGTTAACCCCTCTAAATTGAATCCCCGATTCGATGGTCTCTACAATCCGATGAAGAAAGTCTTTGTCTCTGCGAAGATCAAAAGCCTCCTTAAGGCGTGCAATAATTTGTTTAATCATTACTTGATGTATTTTTCTTCCAGTGAATTTACGAAAATGATGTTTCCTAATTCATTGAAGTTTTCAAAGAAACTTGCTCCTTCATGTTTGATTTGCTCGTAGCGCATTCCAACAACATTTAAATCAGCAAATCGAGATTCTTTTTGAATCAGTTCATACTGAGCGAGTCCATCCGACAGCGATACCACTTTTATATTATTGGGTGAAATAGGCAGCTGGCCTGTTTTCATCAAATTAAACAACTTATTGGTTTCTTCTTCTGCATGATCATCCGTGAAACAGGCAAAAATCTTAATTTCTGAATCTTTCCAATCGCGATGTCCTGAAATAATATAACTGAGAAGAATCATCAGATTTGCATTTTCAAAATCCGATTCGGTGATCCAAATATGTATTTCGCGCTTAATCCCGAAACCGCGTTCACTATTCTTTAAGATCACTGTATCGTGTTTCATGGAACGGATCAGGCTCAAGTTCTCAGTTATTTGGCCCAGTTTTTCCTTGTCATTACTGGCGTATTCCATCATGATCAAATTGTTGGATATACCTGCGATGCTAGGCATTTGTAAAACTTGAGCTAAGGAGCTTGTAAAAGAACTATTGATAATAGCATCTACATATACTTTACTTTTACTGGCTCCAGTAATATCAATCAGTTTATTCTTTATTTCTGAAGCTTCTTGAGTAGATTTTTTTGAGATATACCCATTGATATGATGAATATATGTTCCAAAACCATACTTCTGTGAAGTCCATTTAATTAGTTCAAAAAGGCCCAATCGTTGGAAAGTAGCTTCTGAAATTGCTATGGCAGCTGGGCGCCAACTTCTCAATTGTTCCTTGTCTGCCTTCTGCAAGAAAATATGCAACCCTCTATTGAATTGGAAAATCACCCCTTGGAATATGGCCGCTATTGATTTCTTGTCGCTATTGTAATAACTAATAAAGAAATACAGGCCAACCATCAGCCCAATGGCCATTGCAGCATAAGCAGGATTCATAAAAAACATTAACCCAAAACATGCAATAGCTCCAAACAAGGATAGGTACCATCTTGACGTAAAACGTGGTCGATATGCGGGGTCCGCTGCAAAATGATTTAAAAATGAAATGAGACATAAAGACCCATAGGTTACCATAAAAAACATGGAAATAATTTCTGCAACGCTATCAATCGCACCCATTAAAATGAACACAGCCGCAATCGCAACAGTAATAATCGAAGCGTTGAATGGCTCCTTGTTTTTGCCTGTACCTTTTGCAATCCAGAAATTCATTGGGCGCGCTGGAAATATGCGATCTTTTGCAATGGCTTGAAGCGTTCTTGGGGCAACCATAATAGAGCCCAACGCAGATGAAATCGTTGCAGCAGCCATACCTAATGGAATGAGCCACCACCCTTGCCATGCTATATCCGCCATGATTAAGTTGCTCTTATCAGCCAAAGCTGCAGGAGAGGCTGAACCAGATAGTTTTATGGCCAAGAAGATATAGATGATCATGCCCCCAACTGTAGCCATTAGAGTTCCGTTGGGTATTGATTTGCCCGGGTCCTTAAGATCACCCGAAAGACCAACCCCAGCAGTCATTCCAGTAAAAGCTGGAAATATGATTGCAAAAATGGTAAAGAATCCAATGGCTAATGGGGCTGTAGGAGTGGGGTTTTTAGCCTCAGATACTTCCACTTTACTCAGCTTTTTTCTATCAATAATCTGCATGGGGATAGAATCAGGCAAACGATTTTTTAAGAAGCTTGTATCGGAGGTAATGGAATTAAGTTGATCTGATTCCTGAATCATTAATTCAGTTTGTGCCACATTTCCATTTTCTGCCGGGTGGGTGATATATTCACCATTACCTACGAAAAATGCAATAAGTGAAATACCTAAAATAGCCACTACGTAATACAAAGTTTTGACACCCAGATCTGCCCCTTTACTTAACATAATGAATGTTAAAAGTAATAATGCAGGTATACCCACAGTTTGTTTGGTTTCTAATACAAGTTTTAGCCAGTCGGGGAGGTTGTAACTGGCTATTATCCAGCTGAATAAAGGGGTGAAAGCCTCTGCAAATGCCATCACATAAAAAGCGATGCTAATGGCTTGAGATAAATATAGTGCAAGGCCAATGGTAGAGCCGATTACCAATCCGAAGGAACGGGATATGATATAATACTCTCCTCCTCCTTCAACCTTTTGATTCGTAGAAATTTCTGCAATGGCCATTGCTGTTGGAATGGTAACCAAATGGCCAATAATAATAATGGCAATCGTTCCTTGTAAGCCAACTGCACCCACGGCATATCCAAAACGAAGGAACATTACCGCACCAAGAATAGTCGATATCGCTGTAAAGAATACAGGCGCAGTGCCAAATTTTTGTATGATTTTCTTAATCATGTGGTTTTATGCAAAACAAAGATGAAACCCAAAAGCTACATAAACAATGTTTTTTCGTTAAATAACTTCCGCTTTTTTGTTTTAACATCTATTCTTTAACTTTGTGCCAATGAATAAATGGATATTGAATTCTAGTCTGTATGGTGTTTGCCAGCGAGTTGCAGAGAAATTAAATGTTTCTTCACAGCGCATTCGACTTTATTTCATTTATACTTCATTTCTCACCTTGGGCAGCCCGATTTTTATTTATCTCATACTGCTTTTTTGGATGAATGTTAGAAAATACCACCGCGAAGCTAGAACGCGCGTTTGGGATTTGTAACCCAGTTTCATTTTTGTTTCAAAACACTTTTTCTCATTCCTTGAGATGATTACTTTCGCAATAGTTTATGCTAAAAGTTAAAATTTACCGTGTAGTTGGTGATTCGTCAAAGCTTCGAACAGAAGAAATTAGAGATGAAAAAGGGAATGTTATTTTTGTTAGAGATCATGAAAGTGATGAGGTTGCTGACAAACGAATGGAATATGATCTAGAAAATCGGTTGGTTGCAGAGTCGCAGATTCTTGATGATCAGGAGATAGAAAAAAGAACATTTACCTATCAAGCCAATGATGAAATAAAGGAAGAACAGCATTTTATTCAAGGTGAGTTGTATTCTGAAACGAAGTTTCAAGAACACGACAAAGGGTATTTGCAGACCATTTTAGAAGATGGTGAGGTAATCGAATATCGGCAGGTGGAAACTACGGAAAATGGTCATATAGTTGAGGTCAAGGATGGGTCAAATAAGCTGCTTCAAAAAAGTATTAAAGTCTTCAATAAAGACAAAACCCAAAGCATAACCGAAGTTTTTGATGAGGAGAATGGGATGAATGGAAAACTGATTGAGTTTTTCGATGCGAAAAACAGATTGGTGAAGGCTGAGGAATATGGACCGGATGATGAGTTTTACGGTGCAACACAACTCACCTTTGAGAACGATCTTTTAACCAAAGAGGAGTACAGCAACTACAATAAAAACGATGTTGTAAGCACAGTGAATTATGCCTACGATTCCAATAAAAACCTGGTCCAGTTAGAGGAACGCGATCAAAGTGGAAACCTGCAAAGAGCGAGTGTTTGGGTTTATAATGATCAAGGGCGACTAGAGATTGAAAAGGGACTTAAGGTAGGGAATTATGATGCTGTTTTTGGCACAGGAGAAAACAGCAATAATTATGAATTACGGTATGAATATGAAGGGTGACTTTTTGCTTTTTTGATGGTTGAAAAAAACGTGATTGCTGAAAATATTAAAGCGTAATATGAAGAATTGCGTCTCCTTTATTTACAATAGGGGTTTGATTGACGCAAAATACGTATCCATCATTGGGCGCTTTTACCTTTCGTTCGAATTTGCCAAATGGGTCTGATATACTACCCAATTCATCTCCTTTTTTGTAATACTTCCCCAATATTGCTTGTGTTCTAAACATGCCAGAGCAGGATGCTCTAACCCATTTAGAAGTTTCTATTATAACGGATGATGTTTGGACCGAGTCTTTAAGTTCTCTAACATTTAAATGGTCCAATACATTTAAAATACCCGTTACGCCCTGTTGAGTAATGTCTTCATCAATATTCAAGGATTTGCCTCCTTCAAAAAGAAGAACTTTTTTACCCATTTTAATGGCAGAATCTCTAAAGGATTTCTCCCTATTTTTAGATTTAAAAATAAATGGGGCGTTAAATATTTTAGCTAGCTCTAAGGTTTCTTTATCATCTGCATTTATTCTAATCTGTGGTGCATTGAAACGTTCTGCACCACCTGTATGGAAATCTATGCAATAATCAGCAAATGGCACAATGGTTTGCATAAGATGAAAGGCAAATTGACTTGCGAGTGAGCCTCTTAAATTACCAGGAAACATTCGGTTTAAATCTCTTCCATCTGGAAATTGTCGTTCCAGATTTAAGAACCCAAAAATATTCACTACTGGGATACATATGATGGTGCCATGGCTTGGTTTGTTGAATTTGTACCGAATAAATTGACGTACAATTTCAATCCCATTGATTTCATCTCCATGAATTCCTCCAGTAATTAAAATCACAGGGCCTTTGAATTTGCCATGTTCAATAATAATAGGAACTTCAATCTTGGTGCGTGTATGCAGTTTCGCAATATCTAAATTTGCCTGTAAACTTTTACCCGGTTTTATGGTGTGACCTAAGATTTGAAAATCTTTTGCTTTTTCTTGAGCTTTCATATTCTTTAATTAGCTAATTTATAGGCACGAATAGAACAGCTGTCTTTCTCCAAATAAGCAATGTCTATGAAGATTTATTCGTAAATCACTTCTACCTCACTGCTACGAATATGAGCTTGGCAAGTGAGTATATATCCCTCGTCCACTTCAGCATCGCTTAGTCCTTCACGTTCATCCATATGAGTTTTTCCTTTGAGGACTTTTGCCCGGCAGGTAGTGCATACGCCAATCGTGCAGCTGTAAGGTGCCTGCAATCCTTCTTGATTAGCGGCATCCAAAATTGTAGTGTGTTCATCACATTCAACTTCATGTGTTTTGCCGTAGACATGAATCGTTATTTTTCCTTGTCCTGTAAAATTTTCGTCCACTGAATCATCCGCAACAGCAACCTCCACAGATTCGCTCTCTGAAGTTGGTGCAGTAAAATATTCAGTATGTATTTGTGATGTATTGACCCCATTTTTTTGTAGTCCTTTTTTAACCACATCCATCATCAGAGATGGGCCGCAAATAAAATATTCACAATCCAAATAAGAGCCTTCAATTCGATTATTGAGAATTTGGGTGATTTTGTCATTGTCTAAATATCCCTTCAACCCAAACCAACCAATTGGAGCTTCGTCATAACTATGAAATACCTTGAAACGTGTGCTATAATTCTCAGCCCATGCATTGATGTCATCATTGAAAATTACAGATTCCGGGTTGCGATTTGCGTAAATTAATGTGACCCTGCTATTGGGTTCTTGAGTTAAAACAGATTTTAAAATAGATCGCAAAGGGGTTATTCCGCTTCCTCCTCCAAACAATACATAGTGCTTTTGGGCACTTGGGTTAATCTCAGCAATAAATTTCCCGTTGGGAGCCATAACGTCAATATAATCTCCTACTTTGGCTTGTGTATTCAAGTAGGTTGACATTCTGCCTCCTTCAACTTGCTTAATAGCAACGGCCGGTACCTCATCGGTGTAGGGTGAGGTGCATAAACTATATGCTCTACGAACGTCTTCTCCGTTAATGCTGGTTTCAAGCGTTAAGTATTGGCCAGGGATATAAGCAAAATCGGATTTTAAGTGCTCTGGTATTTCTAAATAGATACAAACCGCATCGGCTGTTTCTCTTTTTATTTCTTTAATTTTAAGGTTGTGAAGCATAATTATACAAGTTCTTCTTTTACTAAGTATTCTGCGATTTGAACCGCATTGGTTGCGGCTCCTTTTCTGAGGTTGTCTGAGACAATCCACATGTTAAGTGTGTTTTCTGCACTTTCATCTCTACGTATTCGTCCTACAAATACTTCATCGCGTTCATGCGAGTTAATCGGCATGGGGTATACGTTGTTTTGGATATCATCTTCCAATACAATCCCATCGGTTTGAGATAAAAGCGTTTTAACCCGGGCAAGATCAAAATCGCGCTCAAAGGTAATATTGCAACTTTCTGAGTGTCCGCCAACAGTAGGAACTCGAACAGCAGTTGCGGTTACTTTAATATTTGGATCTAAAATTTTCTTGGTTTCAAGGGTCATTTTCATTTCCTCTTTGGTGTATCCATTGTCCATAAAAACATCAATATGTGGTAGAATGTTCATATCAATGCGATGGGGATAGGCCATTTCTCCATCAATACCCTTTCGTTCGTTTTCCATTTGTGTAACCGCTGCTACACCAGTTCCTGTGATAGATTGATACGTTGAAACAACTACTCGATTGACTTGATATTCTTTATGCAATGGGGCAAGAGCTAATACCATTTGAATGGTGCTGCAATTTGGATTGGCAATAATATAATTATCTGCACCAATGGATCCAGCGTTAATTTCAGGAACAACCAATGGAGTATTTGTGTCCATTCGCCAAGCGGAGGAATTGTCAATAACACGGCAACCTGATTCTGCAAATTTAGGCGCCCAAGCTAAACTTGTTTCTCCTCCAGCCGAAAACAGGGCCAAATCGCATTTGGCGTCAATGGCCGTTTGCATGGATACAATTTTGTATTCTTTGCCCTGATAATTAATCGTCTTACCTATGGATCTTTCCGAGGCAACCGGCACCAATTCGCTGATTGGAAAATTCCGTTCTGCGAGTACTTGCAATATCTTTGTGCCAACCATTCCGGTGGCTCCTACAACAGCTACTTTCATTGTGATTAATTGTGCGGCAAATATAGCTTCATATTTTCTTATTTACTTAGCATTTGGAGGAGTGTTAATAGTGGTTTCCAAATGACTTGTCGATATATAGATAATTTGCGATGTTTTTTACATTTAGCGGATAACTTTGCGCCCTTAAATGGATTCATTAACTCAAATTGTTCTGGGTGCCGCGGTTGGCGAGGCTGTTGCGGGAAGAAAACTAGGGAATTGGGCATTATTATTAGGTGCAATCGCAGGAACACTGCCTGATTTGGATGTTTTGGCCACTTGGGGCTCTTCAGATCAAATTAGGCAACTGCAAATCCATCGGGCATATTCTCATAGTATGTTTACCCATATTTTGGCAGCGTTTCCTTTAGCCTGGCTAAGTATTTTAGTAGCTAAAAATAGAGGATATCTAAAGCGTTTAAATTTTAGACAAAGGGTATATGCATACCCATGGTTGCGCATAACGCAAACCATGGACCGAGCTAATATGGGTTGGAAAAAGTGGTATTTGTTCTGGTTTTTAGGATTGTTTACTCATGCGCTTTTGGATTGTGGGACAACCTATGGCACGCGTTTGTTTCTTCCGTTTACGAAATATCAAGTGGCATTTAACAATGTTTCAGTAATTGATCCATTATATACTTTGCCATTCTTGGTTCTCCTTATCCTTATGATGTGTTACAGACGCGGATCTGATAAAAGGAAAAAATGGTTCAAAATAGCTTGGATTTTGAGTTCAACTTACATGCTATTGACTTTTGGGTTAAAGTTTGGCGTTCATCAAAAATTTAAAAATACATTGGTAGAACAAGGCAAAAGTTTTACAGAATTAAATAGCACACCTACCATTTTAAATGCAATCTTATGGTCTGGTATTGCCTATGACAAGGATTCATTACATGTGGCGGAGTATTCTTATCTCAGAAATGATATTCCCATACATTGGATCAGCTTTGCGCGGAATTTGGATCAAATGGAACGATATGATTGCGAAGCACTGGAAACCATGGCATGGTTTGGTGATGGGAATTATTTTGTAGAACCCTTAAGTGAAGACTCCATGCGGTTTTATACCACTAAGTTTGGTAGAATGAGATTGGATACTGAAGTGGCAAGCGAAACATTTATGTTTTATGCCACATTCAAAAAAAGTGCAGATGGATCCATTGAATATAAAAGTATGAATCCACGGGATAATGATGAAGATGGAGAGGTGATGAAGGCCTATTTCTTCCAGCTACTGGACCGCATCGGGATTTATTCAGTAAAATAATTGAAGGCAGTCGGTACTGGGTTGCCTAGATGTTGGATGTTGTATTTAAGCCAGTCTCAAATCCATCTAAGCTAAGGGTGTTTTTTTCTTGTTGATAATCAAGAACTCCTTGTGCGCCTTTTTTCAGGCTCCAATCTTGAAGTGTCTGACGTTCTGATTTGAAGTCCATTAATGGAACTGCAAAACCACATGAGGTTTGCACTAACTCAATATTCAATTCAATAATCTGCCTTGAGCCCGGAATTTCTGGAAATTGGCTGATTAAATTTTCAAATTCAGCATCGCGGGGGTGAAATATGTTGGCTTTTCCATAGGCTCTAAGTATCATTGGAGCGCCTTCGAAGGCTCAGAACATAAGCGTCATTCTGTTGTTTTGCATTAAATGTGCCGCGGTTTCATTCCCACTTCCGGTTAAATTTAACCATATAATTTTTTTATTTGAAACGATACGGAGTGTATCTAAGCCTTTAGGTGATACATTAACGGTACCTTTCGTGGCTGCGGTTCCAACAAAAAAAATGTTTTGATCTTTTATAAAAGAAATATGATGATCTGATAGAATTGCGCTTTTACCACCCATGCTTCAAATCTAAGTTGGAAAAATTAATTAATTATAAAAGATGAAATTTATAAAACTATATTGTAATATTGCAATATTACAATATGGGAATTACTAAAACTGAAATATTTTCAAACACACAAAATGAAATTTCAATTTTATTTAAAGTGTTGGGTAATCCTGCGAGAGTTGCCATATTAGAATATTTGATGAATGTTGATTCATGTATTTGTGGAGATATTACTCAAGAAGTTGGCCTTGCGCAACCTACGGTTTCTCAGCACTTGAAAGAATTGAGAAATGCAGGATTAATAAAGGGCAGTATAAACGGTAATAGCATTTGTTATTGCATTGATAAGATGCACTGGAAGCGTGCACGCAAAATGATTAACTCTTTTATGAAAAAAGATATTATTGGATTAAAAAATTGTTGTTAAAATAGAATTATGAAACTCTCAGAATTAAAAAAAGCAATTCCTTTTTTGGAACAGATAAATTTTTATTTACCCGATGGGTCTTCGGTACCCGCTCATTTTCATGTTACCGAAATTGGTAAGGTTAGAAAGGATTATATCGATTGTGGAGGCACAATTCGAAGTGAAGAAGTGGTGAGTATGCAATTATGGCAATCCATCGATTTTCATCATCGACTTAAGCCAGATAAATTGTTGCAAATCATTCAGCTTACTGAAGATAAACTTCAAATTGGGGATCATGAAATCGAGGTTGAATATCAGGCCGATACCATCGGTAAATATGCCTTGCAATTTAAAGAGGGTAAACTTGTCTTGTCTAACAAGCAAACCGCTTGTTTGGCTTCAGATGCCTGTGGCATAACAGACAAGGTGAAAGTTAAATTAGGGGACTTGAAAAAGGCCACCGTTTCATGTTGTGAACCAGGGTCGGGTTGCTGCTAATATGAGTCCCACGTTAATTCAATATATTAATGCATTGGATGATCAACGCATTGAAGCAGGGCGCAAAAAGCACTTGGATGAAATCATTCAAAGTCTAAATAAATGGTATGTTGAGCATAAGCAACTTGATCTTGTATTCATTTGCACCCATAATTCCAGACGAAGTATCTTGGCTGAAACTTGGGCGTTTGTTGCTGCATATTTTTATAATAAGTTGAATATTTCAGTTTACTCTGGTGGTACAGAACAAACAGCTGTATATCCAAGTATAGTTTCAACATTGCAAGAAGCTGGATTGGATATTCAAGCACAGGGGCAAGAGGCAAATAAGTCGTATTTAGTTAAATTGGATGACCAATTATTGGAACTTAGTTCTAAACGCTATGATTCCAATATGAATCCCAAAAACAATTTTGTCTCGGTTATGACATGTTCAGATGCAGACCAAAATTGCCCTTTTATTCCTTCAGCCTTAGAACGAATTTCACTTACATTTGAAGATCCAAAATTCTCGGATGGTACGAATGATGAATACCAAGTGTATTTTAATAAATCTATGGAAATTGCCAACGAATTGTTTTATATATTTTCTTTATTAACCCATGAAAAAAAAGCTTAATTTTTTAGATAAACATCTCACTTGGTGGATATTTATTGCCATGATTATTGGAGTTTTACTGGGGAATATTTTTCCAGAATTACCGAAAATTCTAAATAATAACAATGCCGGTACAACAAATATACCTTTGGCAATTGGCTTAATATTAATGATGTACCCTCCATTAGCTAAAGTAAACTATAAACTTTTACCAAAGGTGTTTAAGAATGTAAAAGTGCTGTCCATTTCGCTGGTACTCAATTGGGTTATTGGTCCAGTGCTGATGTTTGTATTGGCTATTCTGTTTTTACAAGGGCATCCTCATTATATGGCCGGTTTAATTTTAATTGGTCTAGCACGGTGTATAGCAATGGTCTTGGTTTGGAATGATTTAGCAGAGGGAAGTGCGGAATATGGAGCAGGTTTAGTGGCCTTAAATAGTGTTTTCCAGGTATTTGCATATAGTTTTTATGCATGGTTATTTATCACTGTTTTACCCCCATATTTTGGTTTCGAAGGGAGTATTGTCGATGTTTCTATTCGTTTAGTTGCAGAGAGCGTTGCGATCTATCTAGGTATTCCGTTTTTACTAGGCATTCTCAGTCGTTTGATTTTAGTTAAAATGAAAGGGATTGAATGGTATCAAAATGTCTTTATCACGAGGATTTCTCCGCTTACTTTAATCGCATTATTATTCACCATTGTTTTTATGTTCTCATTAAAAGGTGAAATGATTGTTGAGATCCCTTTTGATGTTGCCTTAATCGCTGTTCCCTTAATTATTTATTTTATAGTCATGTTCTTAATTGGCTTTTTTGTGAGTAAGGCGGCAGGTGCACCCTATGATCGGAATGCCGCCATTGCATTTACTGCTGCTGGCAATAATTTTGAGTTGGCTATTGCAGTGGCAATTGCTGTTTTCGGATTAAATTCTGGTGAAGCTTTTGTTGGAGTGATTGGCCCTTTGATTGAGGTGCCTGCACTTATACTTTTGGTTCGTGTTGCATTTTGGCTACGAAAGAAGTACTACCCGATAGTAGAAGGTTAGCTTAACATACTAAATGTTACATTACTGTGAAATATTGCACTGCAAGAATGCACTAAATTGCAAGCATGAATAAAGTGCTAATTCCCCTTACTTTGATTTTTGCTATCATCACGATTTCATGTAAAAAGAAAACGGATGATTCGAAAATGGGCCAATCCGATCAAACACAAATGACGGTTGATTCGGCTTATTTTGCTACAGTGGCGTTTCCTTCGATCGATTTATTGGATGTAACTGCAGACGTTTATCACATCCACAAGGATTCTTCGGTAATGGTTTTATGTCATCAAGCAGGTTGGAGCAGAGGTGAATATAAGGAGATTGCCCCAAAGCTGAATGCCCTGGGATATAATTGCATAGCAATTGATCAACGTTCTGGGAATGCAATTAATGGGGTTGCTAATGAAACCTCAAAACGAGCCAAGGCAGCAGGTAAAGGCACCACTTACAATGATTCGAAACAAGATATTATCGCAGCGGTAAATTATGCTGCTGCTGCTTATAGTAAAAAAGTGTATTTATGGGGGAGCTCATATTCTTCGAGTTTGGTACTAATAGTTGCGAAGGAGAACGATAATGTACACACCGTACTTTCTTTTAGTCCCGGAGAATACTTGAGTCCAGTTAATGTAAATAGCTCTATTAAAGGGTTAAACAAACCAGCATTTTTAACATCTTCGAAATCTGAATCTGCCGATACTAAAAAGTTATATGATGTGATCACGTCAAGCGACAAGGTTCAATTTATACCGAATGGAAATGGGGAGCATGGTTCTAGAGCACTATGGTCTGATAAAGTAGATCAGGCGGAGTATTGGACTGCATTAAAAGCCTTTTTAGGCGAGTAAAAGCTCAATTAACAGGCATTTATTAAGTTAAATGATTACTATTATTGGGATGACAAAACCCATACCAAAATGGTTGCACTAAGAAAACACAAAGTGCTGTAACCCTTATCTCATTAGGTATACAGATTCTCTTTTGTTGATCCATTTGGTCACAAAATAATCGGTATAACGCATATTGTACTGATAAAAACCTTCTGGAACAAGATCACCCATATAGGTTCCATCCCATGTGGCATTTACATCTTTGGTTTGAAAGAGTATTTCCCCCCAACGGTTAAATATAAGCAGTTCATATCCTTTAACTCCTTGTAACACACCAACGGGCCCCCAAACATCATTAAGTCCATCTCCATTGGGGCTAAACGCATTCGGAATAGTTACAGAAAATGCTGGTTCAACAAACACCATTAATTGGGTATCATTTTTACATTGATTTGCATTCGTGATTTCAAGTCGTACAGTGAATAGACCTGTATCCTTAAAGGTATATGTTGGGTTTTGATCTGTTGAGTTACTTCCATCTCCAAAATCCCAATCCCATGTAATAGCTCCGATGGACAAATCAGTAAAAGTCACATCAGGCTCAATGATGGTTGGTTTTGTTGGCGCGTAGCTAAAACGTGCAACGGGTTTTGGATAAATCTCTATGTAATCTAATTTTTGCGTTTCATCCTCACATCCGAAACCACTTTTAACTTTAAGTGTTATGGATTGCTTTCCAGCAACGGTATATTGTTTTGTAGGACTTTGAGCAGTGCTAAATACCCCCGTATTATCTTTCCACTCCCAATCATTGATCGCATCATTTAAGACAACTGAAGCATCTGAGAAGGTTACATCCAATGGAGAACAACCCGTTAGGGGTACTGCGGTAAAATCAGCACTAGGTATGGCATGTGCTTTTACTGATTTCTCAATACTATCAATACACCCAGATGTACTTTCAGTAACTAACTTAACGATATAATTGCCAGCACTCGTATATGTGTTGGATGCAGTCGCACTTGCGGATGAACTGCCATCACCAAATTCATATGCGTATTGTGCAATAGTTCCTGATGCAATGGTCGATGTGCTGGTGAATTGTGTACTGTTGTTCACACATGCTTCAACGACAGAGAAATTGGGTGCCGGGTTGGGATTTATGTTGAAATATGCACTATCTTTTGTAATACAACCTTTATCTGTTGTGGCAGTAAGTACTGCCTTCTTCGTGCCAGCTATGGTGAAACTTTCTATTGGTAGAGAATCGGTGTTGGTTTTACCATCACTAATCACCCAATTCCAATTAGATACTGTACTTGAATCAACAGTTGTTGTATTAGTAAAAAGTACATTGTCATTCAGACAGGCGTCTGCTGCTGAAATTGAAATTTTTGGACTTCTCCAAATTTTCAGGTTTCTAGTCACCGTATCTGAACATCCATCGCCAGATTCTACGATTAATAGAACATTTTCATATAATTTATTCCCTAAGACATATTTAAATGTATTTGGATTTCCAATGGAGGACGTTGTAGTGTTGATCCAATCTACTTTTGTAAAACGCTTACCATAATCTTTGGAAGTATTGATCAATGTAACCTCATTGCCTTCGCATACCACACTAGATGTAAATTGGGCATTTGGTTTAGGGTTTATCCAAATAAAAGTATCTAGGAAGGTTTTGCATCCATTGTCCGTAATACTGGTGAGTCTGAAGTTCTGTTTACCAGAGTCTGCAAATCTGTACTTCCATGGGCTGTTATTGATTGTTGAACCATTATAATCCCAAATAAAGGAATCTACCGTTTCTGTATTTGGGGTATGACTTGCCGTAAGAATTGAACTATCATTCAGACATAAATCACTCACTGTAAATTGTGGTGAGGCTTGATTGAAAATTTCTAACCCTTGAGTTAAGCTATCAGCACACTCGGAATTTTGTGTAATAATCAGCTTAATATTATAATTACCAGGATTGGCGTATGTGTGGTTTACGGATTTCGTAGTGGCTTCATTTCCATCATCTAAAATCCATTTGCGACTGAGCGGAGCAATACCTGAAGTATTACTGGTGTCATCTAGCAACACTGCATTATTTATACATGCATCATGCTTACTAAATCCAGCCTCAAATAAGGGGTGCTTTTTAAACAAGGTATCACTTTGAGCAGTGCAGCCTTTCTCTGTTTCAACAGTAAGCTGAATTAAGAAGTTACCGCTGGTGTCATACTGGAATTCATGTTTGTTCACATAGGTTGTATCAATACTTCCTTCTCCCATGTTCCAAATCCATTTATTAATGGGGTATGGGTTTGCAATGCTAGAGTCTTGCAACATAACCTTATCTTTATAACAGGGTTTTGAAGCAAAGAATTTTGCAACAGGATGTGGGTATATTTCAACCGTATCTGTTATAGTTACTGCACATTCGTAGCTGTTACGAACCAATAATTTCGCGACATATTTGCCTACCGTATCATAAAGATGGGCAGGGTTATCGACAAATTGGCGCACCCCATCGCCAAAATCCCAAAGCTTAAGGGCAATCGTTCCAGGTGGGTCAGTCGTTACGGTATCCAAGAAACTAACCGTATCTCCCAAGCAGACATTGTTGAAACCAAATGATACTTTGGGATAGTTTTTAACATCAACTTCCATAAATGAGGAGTCCACTGCCGAGCAACCATCTGAGGTTTTTTTGGTAACCTGCATTTTAACTTTAAAGGTACCCGTATCTTTATAGGTATGATTTGGATTCTGCGCGTTTGAAGTATCTCCATCACCAAAGAACCATTCCCATTTCTTTACTTCGTAATTTGCATTTCCTTTGAACTCGGCTTCTTCACCTAAACATAATGTGTTTATTACCTTAGACTTAACTTTGTTGTTTGCAAGATCTATATAAGCCGAAAGATTTTTAACATTCGCCCCTGCTGCGTATCCATAGGATTCATAATTGCCCATACCGTAGGCCATAGCGACAAAACCATCCCCTTTAGATTTTAAATGTTGAAATCCTTTATTCACTGTAATCTGCGAATAGGCATAAAATGGGGCAGATATAAATGGTGTGAAAGGCACTTTCTTTCCATCAATAGTAAACGTGCTCGTGTCAGAGGATTTCATCATTACATTAATGTAATTTCTTGTGATAGCCTCATACTCTGAGGAGTACACAACAACATCTTTTAAGGTTTGTTGAATAGGAGAAATTATGGTCATTGCTGGATCTCCAGACGATCCACCGCAACGTTGCATGGTCTGGAACTGAGCTATCGTAGTGGGTTTAGTGGTTTGAATATATTGGGGTGAACTCAATTGATTACTCGAGTAGAATTGCCCAGCATCTAGCAGTGCAACAAAATTCCCATTCATAATCACTGCTGTTTTGTCTTGATGTGCTATAATTCGCACATAATCATAAGCTCTTGTTTTGGTTGGAACCATCAAGAAATCCTTGCCCCATGAACTTACGGGGTATAATTGCTCATACAGATTATCAGAGGATTGAAGACCACCAGGACATGGTCCAAGGCTAGTCGCTGAATTTCCCGAGAATACAGCAATTTTTTTGCAAGAAGCATTCGCTCCAGTATCAATTACCTCAATTAAAGTGCCAGTGAGGTCATCATTTCGACCGGGTGCTTGACCTTGATACACTTCACCTTTATCTAAAGTGATGGAGTATTTTACATCGGGAGGGTGTGTTCCAGACGCCTTGACTACATTATCCGTTGGGGTTATATTTATTTTGGTATTGTCACTAGTGGCAATGATCATGAATTGAGAGCGATGCCGTTCACTACCTGTGGAGTTTGTTTCTTGATTCCAAGTTGCAACACGATACGTTTTACCTGTGGCTTCTGTGGGTAGTACCAAGGTAGCGTCCGATCTGAAATTCCGATGGATGTGGGCATAAACCGCAACTGGTTTGGCAGTAACGATACGGATTCCTTTATCCTGAATACAATCGGAACAAGGTACATGTGCAATGTTACTTGGAACCGGAATAAGTGTTGTAGAATCCGCTGTTATACTAAATGTAGTGCTCCAGATAGCACCATCTATATAAACTGTTCCAGTAGTGGCGGAATCTGAGGTGATATACAAATCCATTTTAGCCCCTGTACCATGAGAATGATCCATAAAGCCTAACCAAAATTCTTTTCCTTTACTAGAAATATCTTGGGCGTTAAGCGCGCTATACGTTAAAGTCATGGCGGCCAAACAAACATATTTAATAAGGTTCACTTGTAGTTTTTAACCATAAAGTCACGTAAAGGTAATGTAAAATTTTAATAATTCACAATATTGTACAAATTGCGAATAAATTTTACATTTTCCTATCTTGAGAAACGGATGTTTTTATTTTTGTGTTAGACCGAGTAGAATTGTCTTTACTCAGAAAAATCATTTATCTAACAAGGTATACAGAGGCTCTTTTGTTAATCCATTTGGTAACCAAAAAATCGGTATAGCGCATGTTATATTGATAGAATCCTTCAGGAACCGGATCACCCATATATGTGCCATCCCATCGGGCGTTAACGTCATTGGTTTGAAAGAGTATTTCACCCCAACGGTTGAAGATAAGCAGTTCATAATCTGTTACCCCTTGTAAAACACCTACGGGACCCCAGTCTTCATTTTTTCCATCTCCATTGGGACTAAAAGCAGTTGGGATGGTCACTACAAATGAGGGTTCGACAAACACACTAAATTGTGTATCGTTGATACATTGATTTGCATTGGTTACGGTTAAGTGAACATTAAATACACCTGTATCCTTGAAAGTATAAGTTGGGTTTTGGTCAGTTGAGCTACTTCCATCTCCAAAATCCCAATCCCAAGTGATTGCACCTGTAGACAAATCAGTAAAGGTAACATCCGGTTCAATAATCGTAGGTTTTAGAGGTAAAAAGCTAAATAGTGCAGCGGGTTTAGGATAAATCTCTAAGTAGTCTATTTTGGTTGTTTCATGTTCGCATCCAAAGCTGCTTTTTACTTTCAGGGTAATGAACTGTTTACCTGCCGCAGTATATTGAGTTGATGGATTTTGCATTGTGCTAAATACACCTGAATTATCTTTCCATTCCCAGTCATTGATCGCATCATTTAAAACGACTGAAACATCGGTGAAATTGACATCTAATGGAGTACAACCTGCTAGTGGGAAAGCAGTGAAGTCCGCACTAGGAATAGCATGTGCTTTTACCGATTTCTCAATACTATCCAAACAACCTTCCGCACTTTCAGTTACTAATTTAACATTATTATTACCTGCTGCGATATATGTATTGACAGCGGTTGCATATACAGATGTGTTGCCATCTCCAAAGTCATAGGCATATTTAGAAATGGAGCCAGAAGTAATTGTAGATGAGCTGGTGAATTGCGTACCATTGTTAATGCATGCTTCAACCACCGAGAAGTTAGGCACAGGGTTCGGGTTGATTGTAAAATCAGTACTATCCTTTTTAATAC
This sequence comes from uncultured Bacteroidia bacterium, assembly GCA_943788195.1. Classification (GTDB taxonomy): domain Bacteria; phylum Bacteroidota; class Bacteroidia; order NS11-12g; family UBA955; genus CALSPH01. Next base: position 54,781 of record CALSPH010000001.1, on the reverse strand, counting down.
AACCTTTATCAGAGGTTGCAGTAAGTACTGCCTTTTTTAATCCGGGTATTGTGAAACTTTCTACGGGCAATGAATCTGTGCTTGTTTTACCATCTGTGATTATCCAATTCCATGTGGCAATATTGCTTGAATCAATGGCAGTTGTATTGGAGAAAATCACATTTTGATTTAGACAGGCATCGGTGGCAGAGATAGAGATCTGCGGACTTCTCCAAATCTTTAGGTTTCGAACTGTGGTATCTGAACAGCCATCTCCCGATTCTACAATCAGTTTAACATTTTCAAACGCTTTATTTCCCAGGACATATTTAAATGTGTCGGGTTTGCCTATGGATGATGCAGTAGTAGTAATCCATGCTACCTTAGTAAAATCCTTTCCGTAATCATTGGAGGTATTAATCAGGGTTACTTCGTTGCCCTCGCATACCACACTGGAGGTAAACAAGGCATTTGGCTTTGGGTTAATCCTAATGAATGAATCCAAAGTATCTCTGCACCCATGATCAGTTACACTAATGAGTCTAAAATTCTGTAACCCTGAATCCGCAAATTGATGTTTCCATAATATAGACTGAATACTTGAACCCTGATATAGCCAAATAAAAGAATCGATGGATTCTGAAATTGGGGTATGGCTGGCCATGAGAGAGGTGCTGTCATTGGGACATAAATCGGTAACTGAAAATTGTGGTGAAGTTTGATTGAAAATTTCTAAACCTTGGGTTATACTATCAGCACACTCGGAGTTTTGTGTAATAATCAGCTTAACATTATAATTACCAGGATTGGCGTATGTGTGGTTTACAGATTTCGTAGTGGCTTCATTTCCATCATCCAAAATCCATTTGCGACTGAGCGGAGCAATACCTGAAGTATTGCTGGTATCAATGAAAAATACGGCATCCTTTAGACATGCATCGTTTTTGCTAAAACCTACTTCGAATAAGGAGTGTTTTTTAAACAAGGTATCACTTTGAGCAGTGCAGCCTTTCTCTGTTTCAACAGTAAGTTGAATTAAGAAATTACCACTGGTGTCATACTGGAATTCATATTTGTCAACATAGGTGGTATCAATGCTTCCTTCACCCATGTTCCAAATCCATTGGTTAATGGGGTAGGGCGTTGAAATGCTGGAGTCTTGTAAGATTACTTTATCCCTATAACAGGGTTTTGAGGCAAAGAATTTTACTTCTGGATGCGGGTATATTTCAATCGTATCTTTAATGGTTACTGCACATTCATAACCATTGCGAACTAACAAGCTTGCTTCATATTTGCCAGCAGTATCATATTGGTGTGAAGGATTGTCTGCAAATTCGCGCACTCCGTCACCAAAATCCCAAAGTTTAAGTTCAATGGAGCCTGGTGCATCCGTGGTAACCGTGTCTAAGAAATGAACCGTATCAGCTAAACAAGCATTGTTAAACCCAAAAGAGATTTTGGGGTAATTGACTACTTTAACCACAATCTCGGCAGAATCTTTCAACGAACAACCGTCAAATGATTTCTTTGTAGTGAACATCTTAACATGATAAACCCCGGTATCTTGATACACATGTGTAGGATTTCGTTGCGCAGATATGCTGTCATCACCAAAATCCCAATTCCATTTTGCAACATCAAAGTTTGCATTGCCTTCGAATTTGGCGGTTTCTCCCAGGCAAAGGGTGTTTATATTACTAATTTTTGGGTCATTCAGTCGGATATATTGATTCAAATTGGAGACATTGGCACCTGCAGAATAACCGTATGATTCGACTACTCCAAATCCATATGCAATTGCAATGAAACCTTCGTTGGCACTTAAGTGATGATTGCCAGAATTGACATCAATTTGGGCATAAGCATAGGCCGGTAAAGCGGTAACTTGAGTGAAGGGTACTTTTTTATTATCTATGGTAAATGTCGCAGTATCCTTGATGGGAATAACAATATTGATGTAGTTTTTGGTTATGTTTTCATAAGCGGAAGAATATACCGTAATATCTTTTAGGGTTTGTTGAACAGGGGATAAAATAGTCATGGATGGATCACCAACTCCTCCACAAAATTGGGTTACCTGAAACTGAGCTACACTGATTGGTTTATTTGCAAAAATGTATTGTGGTTTCGAGACATTGCCTGTTTCATAAAATTGACCTGAATTGAGGGTCGTTTTAAAATTTCCATCAATTAAAATAACTGTATTATCCTTGCTTGCTAAGATTCGAAAACGATCAAAACTTCTGGATTTAAAGGGTACAGTAACAAATGTATTTGACCAAGATGACGTAGGATATATCTGTTGATACAAATTATCACCTGAGCCAAATGAACCTGTACAGCCTAATTTTGTAAAAGAACTGCCCGAGAATACAGAGACTTTTCTACAATTTGAATTTGCGCCTGTATCAATAACTTCTATTCTTGTGCCAGTTAAGTCATCGTTCAAACCTGGTGCTTGCCCCTGATATACTTCTCCCTCATCCAAGGTGATATTGTAAGCAATGTTTGCCGATTTAGAACTCACATTATCAGTAGGTGTAATCCTTACCTTGGTGCTGTCTTGACTTGCAATGATCATGAATTGAGAATTTTGAGCATTGCTCTCTTGTTTATACGACATCACAAAGTATTCTTGACCTGTTGATTCAGCTGGTAAAACCAGAGTAGCATCGGATCTTGCAGAATGATGAATATGCGAATAAACCACAACGGGTTTTATGGATGTAATCTTAATGCCTTTGTCTTCAATGCAATCTGAACAACCCATATATGCCTTATTTGAAGGTACTGGCACCAAAGTCATTTGATTTGCAGTTATGCTAAAAGTGGTGGACCATGCTTGGCCCGGCACTGAAACAGTACCAGTGGTATTTGAGTCAGAGGTAATGTATAAATCCATATCTGCTCCTGAAGCATCTATATGGTCCATAAAGCCTACCCAAAACAACTTTCCTTTGTTGGACGTCTCCTGACCTTTTACATTCGCAAAAAGAACAAAAAATAGTAAGAAAAATATGGCAAACCTCTGCATGTGTCTAAAGTAAATTGAGCCTTCTTCAAATATAATACTTTTTTGTGCTAAAAGATTCATTAAAACGCAATGATACTGCGAAAAAGAGGTAATTTTGTTTCGTATGAATCATGTGATTAGAAATGTCGAATTAGTTAACGAAGGCAAACGCTATCGGACTGATATTCTTATAAGAAATGGACGATTTGAGCGAATTGAACCAAATATTCAAGTTCCATATGTGATCAATGAAATTAATGGGGAGCATTTAATTGCTTTACCCGGTCTGATTGATGATCAAGTTCATTTTAGGGAACCGGGTTTAACGCATAAAGGGGAGATTTATACCGAAGCTAAAGCCGCTGTTGCAGGGGGTGTAACATCATTTATGGAGATGCCTAACACCAACCCACCTGCTGTCACGGTTGAAGAGCTTGAGAAGAAGTATTCGCGTGCTTCTGATTGTGCTTTGGCGAATTATAGCTTCTTTATGGGCACCACAAATCACAATTTTGATGAATTACAAAAAATCAATAAAGAATCGGTTTGCGGGGTTAAGATTTTTATGGGCAGCAGCACCGGCGATATGTTGGTGGACAATGAAAGGGAGCTAGAGAAAATTTTTAAGAATATCGATAAAATCATTGCGACACATTGCGAATATGATCCATTGGTAAAGGAAAATTTTGCTCGAAAAGTAGCCCAATATGGAAAAGATATTCCCATATGGGAACACCCAAATATCAGAAGTAGGGAAGCCTGTTATCAGTCCAGTAGTTTTGCCGTTGATTTAGCAAAAAGAACGAATGCTCGATTGCATATTTTGCATATAAGCACCACAGATGAATTGGCCTTATTCAATAATACTATTCCGCTTAAAGAAAAGCGTATTACTGCGGAGGCTTGCACGCATCATTTATGGTTTTCCGAAGAGGATTATACGTCCAAAGGGACATTAATTAAGTGGAACCCTGCAGTAAAAAAGGCGAGCGATCGTGAAGCTTTATGGGCTGCAGTCAACAACGGAAAAATTGACGTGTTAGCCACGGATCATGCACCGCACACGATAGCGGAAAAGGATAATTTGTATGCAAATGCACCAAGTGGTGGTCCACTGGTTCAACATACCCTCCAAGCCTTATTAGAAAAGGAAAAGCAAGGGCTCATTACATTAGAACAAATAGTTCAGCTGGCTTCGCACAATGTGGCCATACTTTTTGGAGTTGTAGATCGAGGTTATGTACGTGAGGGAAATTGGGCCGATTTGGTGTTGGTTGATCGCAATAAATCACAAACGGTATCGAAAGAAAACATTTTGTATAAATGCGGATGGAGTCCTTTTGAAGGTGAAACGTTTTCAAGTACCGTGCATGCCACTTTTGTGAACGGTCATTTGGCGTACAATCAAGGTGAATTTGATGAATCCAAGTTGGGGCAGCGGATGACTTTTAATCGCTAGTAATGAGCAAGTATGTTTTTGGGATATTGGGTTTGATATGGATGGCCATATTTTCATGTGGAGATCTGTTGCCAACGTATCAAGATTTACCTCAAACAGAAGCGGAATTAGGTGAAGCGCTGTTCTTTAATCCTATTTTATCATTGGATAGTAGCATATCTTGTGCTTCCTGTCATTTGCCATCGCACGCTTTTTCAGACACCACTGCCTTTAGTAAAGGGGTTAAGGGTAAACTGGGCAATCGAAATACTCCTTCTGTTACCAATATGGCCTCACGTTCTGTTTTCTTCTGGGACGGTAGGGCATCCAGTTTATCAGAACAGGCCCTATTCCCCATTCGAAACCCCATTGAAATGAATTTGGAGGTAAACAGTGCCGTACAAAGAATTCGTGAAACAGGTTACCTGAATGCTACATTTAAGAGCATCTATGGCAAGGGAGTCGATAGTGTTTTGTTGGGGAAAGCACTTGCAGCTTTTGAGCAAACCTTAGAAACTACGTTTACGCGATTTGATTATTTTATGGATGGAGATTCCAATGCTATTTCTGTTTCTGCGCAAAGAGGCCAAGTCATATTTAATGAAAAAGGGAAATGTTTTGATTGTCATTTTGGCCCAGATTTTACCGGAGACGAGTTTAAAAATATTGGATTATTTAATGGAGAAGAATTAAATGATTCAGGAAGATATTTGGTCTCTGGATTGAAAGAGGATATAGGTAAGTTCAAAGTTCCAGGATTACGGAACACCCAAAAAACGGGTCCTTATATGCACAATGGTATGTTTGCTACCATAGAAGAGGTAATCGACTATTACAATGTGCCAGATCGTTTTGTGCCGAATCACCAAGGCCGGGATTCTTTAGTTGAACCCTTGGGTTTAAATCATCAAGAAAGGGCCGATTTATTGGCTTTTCTACTCACCTTAACTCCTGCAAAGGGCTAATTACTTAAGGGTAACAATTCCAGTGACGTGTTCAATGTTCCAAGAAGAAAAATCTTGCGCTGCGCGCATTCCGGTCCCCGTTAATTCTTCCGTTTCGGTAGTAATTTTTACAGTTTGTTCGGTATAGATTTCTTTCTTGACTTGATCCCAAAACAATTTTTCCGTTTCCAATTTTTCTCCTTTGCTATTGACTACCACAACCTGCTTGCGCACTTCTACGATTTTAGAATCCAGGTAATTGATCCCATATCCAGCGGTTAATTTACTTTCAACTTCCTTTTTGGTATTGTAAAAGTCAGCGCGAAGTCCTTCGGGCAATTCCACAAAAGGTTTGGCAGCGTTGCTATGGCGCTCTATCAGGTCTGCATAAAGCTTAGCGCGTAAATATCCACTGTCGGTATATGCTATTACACTTTTAAAAATGCGTTCTGTAACCTCCATTGTATCCAATGCTTCCCATTCTTTTTGGTCGTCAGTAGTCTGCGTATCTTCACATGACGTAAAGGCAAGTACAAAGCAGGTTAATATGGAGAACCAGATGTATTTCATAAAAAAGACCTGCCGATTATAGCAGGTCTATTATCAATGGTTTTTTATCTTACGGTAGTGCTAATTCCTAAACACTTAACGGTATATTTTTGTCCTGGTTTCAACCCATTCATAAAGATGGTTTCTTTGTCAGGTTTATATGCACTGTATCTGTTGTAAATACTTGTTGCTCGGCCAGATACACTTGGGTCGGCAGCCTTAGCTCTAAGTGCATAATCCATCATAATCCAAGCAGCTGCTTGTTTATCTAAACCAGTGCACGCACGAGCCATTTTGTATAAGGCAGTACCCTGTGCTAAGATAGCATTGCCATTTCTTGAGTTATACTTTAAAGCAGCGTCTGCCCACTTTTTAGTACCGGAGGCACTACTTGCGCGATTTGCCATGTACAAATACATGTTTGATTTTTTAACTCCATCCGACTCCAACGCAATTGCTTTAAGCATATAGCTTTCAGCTTTGGTCTTATTATTCCCATCACCATAATAGTATTTGGCCAATCGTTTGGCCACCCTTAGTGAAGGGTCTACAGCATATAATTTTTCGAGTACTGAAGTATATAAAGGGTCTTTGGTGCACTTTTTGGCGCTTAACGCTTTTTCTGCTTTATTTAACCAATCCTTGTCGGTACTGTGTGCTTCCAAATCAGGCTTAAATTGCTTCAATAAATCTTCGCAGGTACCTACTTTAGCAATGATGATATCCAAATTGGTTTCCAAAGCAGACCAACGAGCAAATTCGGCAGAGTCATTTTCATACGTTTCCAAATTGTGCTCAACGATATCGGCAAGTTTACCATATTTGTCAAACATAACATCTGGTGTTATTTTTCCATCATTATAAGCCTTAAATGAGTTATTTAAGTAGTAAATCATGATATCCGATTCGGTGGTATCACCATCACGATCTATGCTTCGCTCTAAGTTGTCATTGATGATTTCATATTCACCTGGCGCAACGTTGTATAATGCTTTAGCCCAACGTTCTCTTTGATTGGCCTCATCACCGAAATATTGAATGCGCTGCTTGAAATTGGTATTCAGATCAGCAACTAAAGCCAGTTGTTTAATACTATCAGTTTCTAGAGGAATTAACTTTTTAATGACAAACTCGCCAATCAAATAAATGTTTTGATGACCACAAGGGGCATTTTTTATAAGGTGACTCCAGTTCTCATGAGCACTTTTATAATCTTTGGATTGGTAGTTTGCTTGCATATAACCGAATTTTTGACGGTTGGTACCTTGCTCTTCATCTGTCCCCCAAGGTTGTTCGCAAGCGGTTCGATCTTTATTAATTTCAATGGGATTTCCATTAGAAATTATAGGAATTGTTGCTTCAACAACCACTTCTTTTTTTACCTCTTTCTTTTCGTTTGAAGGGGTGTTTTCAGTTGCGTCTTTTTTGCTTGCACAGGCAGAAAGTGCAATAAAACCAACTACTGCATATGCTAAACTATTTCTCATTACTTTGTTCATATTCTAATTATTAATAATAAGCTCTTTTCTTGAACCATTTATCGCTTAAGTTAAAGGCAAGATTAACACGAAAGATATCTTCTTTAATCAAACCATCGTTTATTGTACCTCTTTGCGAGTATTGCGCATTTAAGTACATATACGATACAACGGTCTTTTTATCATTGAATCTTGACTTCATTGGTAATGCTACTCCAAAACTTATGCCATACTCATTGATACTTGATAAGGATTGGGTATTTTGAACGGCAAAAGGACCCGTTTGGTAGAAAGCTCCAAAGCTCCATTCCACTTTCCGAAACCATTCTAAGTTCTCTGTGAGCTGCATCATACGTTCTGGATTAAGGATGAACCCTGTGCTAATTCGTGTCATCCGATTCATACTACTTGAATCTATGGTATTGCTGTATTGTGTTAAATCACTTGATTGGAAATCAACACTCCATGCCCATTTGTTTTCATTTTCAAGACCGTAGCCCAAACGTAAAATACTGGGTAATTCTATGGTGCCTTTTGGAGAACTGAGGCTCAGAGTGTCTTTTACTTGAAAGAAATCTTGAACGGTTCGCAATAACACATCCGTTTCGCTGTTTAATGTGCTTTTGAATGTATAGCCAGCAGTAAAAGTATGCCACATATCCGATTTGGGCTTGGGCTTGCCAGAATATCCTAAGGTAAGCCCATATCTCATTCCCTTAATACGTTGGTCTATGGTTTGCTGATAACCCACAGCTGCACTATCACTAAGCAAATTCTTTAAGCGCGATTCGGTAATAGAGCCAAATAGACGTTGAACAGAAATTCCAAATGAAATGGTGGTGTCCAATACTTGAAATGCATTATTAAAATAGATACTGTTTAAACCCCCTTTACCGCCAACACTTAATAAGCTTTCGAAGGTGCTTGTATCTCCTTCAATGGCATAGTCGTAATCCATTGCAGTGTAAGGTGCTAACCCTAGCATGGTGTTAATTCTAATTTTGCGCCATTTAGAAAGCAATTCTGTGGTATCTAATGGGTTAACATATCTTTTCTCCTTATTAATACGCAATGAGTTGAACGCAAAAGAAACATGATTTACATTACCTGCTAAATCAGTTCGTTGCGCTGCACTGGTTTGTTGCAAACGATTATTGAATTCAAAACCGAGATTAAAATCAACCCGTTCTCTCCCTGCAATACTTAAAGGATTGGCCAAATTGGGTTTAAAACCATGTCTGAAACCATAACTGCTGGCTGCCATTCCTTTAAAGGCATTAGCATCTTGCGATTGAAACACACCTACTCCATATGATGAGTATATGGATTTAGTGTTATTCTGTGCATTAAGCACAGCTGCAAAAGCAAAAAGGCTTAGGAATATGGTTAGTTTATTTAACATTGCGTTTTAATATTGTATTTAACCCTTTGAAAATTAGGTTAGGGTCGGCAAATATCTCGTTTTTAACTTTGTTCTCAAAGAAAATGGTTGCCCCTCCAGTCATTATTACTTTAATATCGGGATAAAATGATTTGTATTGATCAATAATGCCATCTAATTCTGCTCGTAGACCGTTTTGAACCCCGCTCCAAAGACTTTCTTTGGTAGTCATTCCAATCAAGTTGTCGAATGGTGTATGATTCACTAAAGGGAGTTTCCCAGTGTAATTATGCAAGGCCTTATATCGCATGGTAAGACCAGGTGAAATACTTCCCCCCAAAAAAAGCCCATCTTCAGTTAAGATATTGTAAGTAACACATGTGCCCGCAGTAATTACTAAGAGCGCTTGATTCGGAAAGTCTTTTAATGCTCCACTTATTGCACAAACGCGATCCATTCCCAAAGTTTCAGGACTATTGTACCGATTATCAAATGGGTAGTCCAAAGATGGATTCATGTCTAGCACTTTCTCTGCTTTTATGGGTAGTGTTTTGATGTCTAGCTTTCGAACATTTGAAACAATTGCATATTGGATAGGCATATCCATTCGGTTTAACTCACGGCCTAGTTTTTCGCCCGGATTTTTGCATAAAAAGGTATGCTCTATTTCATCCGATTGATTAAAGTAGGCCCCTTTAATCCATGAGTTCCCTATATCTACGCAAAGATTATACATGTTTAATCCATTTAATTGAACCCGAGGTGGCTTTAATTTCACCTTGATCTGTTTCTAAAACAAGCAACCCTTGCTCATCTATTCGTTTAATTCGTGCATCAAATTGAATGTCTTCTTTCTCGAAAGTAAAATAACGATTGATACCATACGAATATTTTTGAATTTCTTGATGCCAGTGACTTAAATTGACCAACGGGAGATGCAGTTGCTGGTAGATATCCGATGCCAGCCTTTTTATGAAGGTATTTCGATCTACTTCTAATTCGTGCAGTTGGAGTTCCTCGAAAAGAGAGGTGATTCCGAGACGATTGCCCTCCACTTCCACAGGTTCAGTATTAATACCTATGCCAATAATCACCGATTTAATTTGCCGATTGCTAATTTGATTTTCTATGAGAACGCCTGCCAACTTGCCTTTTAACGTATATATATCATTGGGCCATTTAGCTTTAACATCAATTCCAATCTTGTTCAGCGCTTGAATAAGCTTTAATGACACCACCCAATTAATTAATTGAACCTGAAAAATGGGTATTTGTAAATGGGGGAGATAGATGGAGAAATACCAACCTTTCCCTTTTGGTGAAACCCAGCTATTGCCACGTTGGCCTTTACCTGCAGTTTGCTCATTAGAAATAGCAATAGCATGTAATTCAGCATTTTCTATGGCATGTGCACTTAATAATGATTGGGTAGATTCGCAAGTGTCCACTTCAAGAATCCTAAAATCATCCGAATTCTGCATAGCTTTTATAGCAATTGTTCAATGATGGAATCGGTTGAAATGCCTTCTGCCTCTGCCTTATAGTTTTTTACCAATCGATGTCTAAGTACCATTTTGGCAATGGCTTGAATATCTTCGATATCTGGACTAAGTTTACCGTTCATTAATGCATGTGTTTTAGCACCAAGCACTAAATATTGACTTGCTCTTGGCCCCGCACCATAAGCGATGAATTTTTTTACCGGATCGGCTGCCGTAGGTTTATTATTTCTTGTTTTTCCAACTAGGTCAACGGCATAGGATATTACATTTTCTGCAACTGGAATTTTTCGAATAACATCCTGATAGGCAATTATTTTTTCCTTATTGATTATTTGATTGATGATTGCTGTATTGTATCCTGTAGTGAGTGTTACAATTTTCTTTTCTTCTGCCGCTGATGGGTAATCTAGAATGATATTAAACATGAATCGATCCAATTGAGCTTCTGGTAAATTGTACGTTCCTTCTTGTTCGATTGGATTTTGTGTGGCCAATACAAAAAAAGGCAGATCTAGTTTCATGGTTTTTCCAGCTACGGATACCTCTTTTTCTTGCATGGCTTCTAGCAAGGCTGCTTGAGTTTTTGGAGGAGTTCGATTGATTTCGTCAGCAAGCACAATATTTGCGAAAACTGGACCTTTTACAAAGGAGAACTTTCTGTTTTCATCCAGTATTTCAGCACCAGTAATATCACTGGGCATTAGATCGGGTGTAAATTGGATTCGATTAAAACTGAGGTCTAAAACTTGACTAATGGTACGGATTAATAAGGTTTTAGCAAGACCTGGGACACCTAATAAAAGCACATGCCCATTGCTAAATATGGTATTCAATACACCATTAACAGCTTCATCTTGACCTATTACAGCTTTACCAATTTCAGCCTTTAATGCATTTATATCCGTTTGAAATTCTTGGGCTAATCTTACTTCACTCATTTTAATTACTTATGTCCGTCCAATCCGATAATTTACAGCCTAAATAATCACTATTAACATTTGTATAGGTTGTTTTACGCGTTTTTTTAACCCATAAATCTATTTCATCATTCTTTTTTGCTTCTTGTGCAGCGAGTTGGATGCGAGGATAATCTTGTTTCATATTTGCAACATGAGCGGCAGTTTCAGATTTTAGATAAACAATGCGAACGCCTACGGAACCATCTTGCTTATAGAATGGAGCAGGTTTTGCATATTCACCGGGTGTCATGTTGCTGATTTGTTGAGCAGTTTGAGGTTCCATTGAGGATATAGATAGCTTCATTAATCCAGTATAAGGATCACTAAGCATTCCGCAATTTGTGTTGTAAATGTCGTCATTGCCATAGATGCTCACTGCTTTACAGAAAGTGATTTCTTTATTCATTAATTGCTTGTGAATGCTATCCATTTTCTTAAGCAAGTTGCTTTCTTCCTCGCTGGTAAGTATGGGTTTGATTAGTATATGTCTAGCGGTAATTTTATCACCTAGTCTTTTGTCCAACTTAATGAAGTGATATCCAAATTCGGTCCAAAATACTTGAGAAATGCTATCTTTTTTAAGACTATAAGCTGCAAGCTCAAATTCTGGAACCATTTCACCTCTACCAAATTCTGGAAGCAACCCACCTTCCTTTCCACTTCCAGGATCTCCTGAATAAACTCGAGCTAACATTTCAAAGCTTTCACCATTTATAATACGCTCTCTTAGACGCTGTGCCGTTCTAAACGCGTAGTATTTAGCCACTTTAGAATAAGTAGGTTTCAATACCAATTGGCCCACTTCATACTCAGCATCTATTTTTGGCAAACTGTCAGAAGGAATGCTATCAAAGTATTTTTTCACTTCACGATGTGAAACTTTTATGTCACCAAATAAGGTATTTTCCAATGTGCTAACCAGTTTTTGATCTTTAATTTTTGTGCGAATTTCATTTTTATATTCGACAATACTTTTGCCCAAATACTTTTCAAAATTATCAATCCCACCAGCTTGACTTGTAAAGTATCGCATACGTTTGTCAATTTCAGCTTCTACTTCATCGTCCGTAACTTCAACACTGTCTTTTTCTGCTTGGTTTAACATGAGCTTTTTAACCATCAGATTTTCCATCATCTCACATTTGTCCATTTTTTCAAGGGTGCCAAATTGTGCTTCAGCCTGTGATATTTCAAAATCCAACTCACTGCGAGAAATGATTTTTTCGCCAACAACACATACTACCTCATCAACAATTTGTTGCTGACTCATTCCCGCTAATGGAGATAATACCAGGATAATTAATAGATTATAAAATTTTTGCATCACCTTTTTCTAAAGCTTTCTTTACCAATTTACGTTGATTCATATTAAGAAGATCAACTCTTCTTTTGTTTAGGATCATTTGTTTTATCTCGTTCTTAACCAACTCAAATGGACTTAAAGATTGTTTGACTTTGTAGTCAATAATCTTAAGTAGATAAACGTATTCTTGATCCTCAAATTGCCTAAATTTATTGTTTCGAATGAAAGCAGATTGGTCATATGAAGGATCCAAAGGTATTTCTTTCCTAATCTCGTCAAAATAAAGCCAATTTTTAGAAGAAACAAAATAATTTACGGCATACTGCTCGCAAAACTCGGTGACATACATTTCTGACTCTGTAGAGTTGTTTTTGAAATAGGGAAGGAAGGATTTTTCTTTGTCAAATGGGTTTGCAAATTTTGCGTACCAGATCTTTACGATATTTCGTTTGAGTTCAAAATTCTTTTTATTCGCATTATAGTATTCCAATAGAACACTATCCGAGACTACGGTATCCATTTCATTTTGGCTCAATTCATTTTCATAGTGATATATTAATAGTGAATTCTTGTAATCTTCAATCAGTTCTTCTATTTGTGCGGAGGAATCAGCAATCACATATTGTGCATTATCCAATAATACTTGTTGTCGCAGCCAGCTGTTGATCAATGCCCGAACTTGTTGAGCGGAATCCTCTTTCCCTATATATGGTCTGAGTTGACTTTGCAAGTCCTCAAGAAATAAAGAATGATCCTTATATTTTGCGATTTTAGTTTTATTCGTGCTGGTGCCGCTGTTGCATGAAACAACGCTCAACCCTATTAGGCAAATCAATATCCATTTACCTAACCTCAATAGTCTAAAGATTAATCATCTTATTTTTAAAGGCTGCATAATTCTTCTTGTGCACCTTAATTTTGTATTTTTTTCGCAAACCTTCTAACCAAAGGTCTTCCACTTCGTCTTGATACATTGCAGATAACTGACCTCTTGAGTCATTGTACGGTTTGGTTGCAGATGGGATTATTTTAACACCAACATAGGCGCGATATACACCATTTGTTAAACCCTTTTTAATCATGTAAGGATTACTTGGAGACCATTCCGCTTTCTTGACAATCAAATTGTCAGCATTTTTATTCATCCCTTTTTCATATAACCCTTTTTCAATAAAGATATTTAGCGCATTGTCTTTGTTTAGCACGCGCATTACACTATCCTTATCAATGCCTTGTTTTAATAATACATGGGCTTGATCCAATAGTTGATCAGATGCAGCATTGATGGTGAGCATTTCAACGCGGTCTTTCCAAACAAAGCTATCTTGATTTGCATTGTAAAAATTTCGCATACCAGCCGTATCGGTCATGGGCTTATTCCAAACTTCTTGACTGTTGATGTTAAAGAATAAAATGCCATCTCTGAAGTCCTGATACACATCCTTGAATTCCGGATACTTTGATTCTAAATTTCTATCTTCAAAATCTAGAACAGTGCGATCAACAAAGTTCTTGTACAAGTTTTTAATCACTGATTCACCAGATTTGATTTTTTGCCCTCCGCCTTGTACCGATTCGATAAACTTACTGAATGTGTCTAAGCTATAAACCTCATTGCCGATTTTAAATAATTCTTTAGTCCCATCTGAAATATTAGCAGTTTTCCAGGTTCCTCCTGCAAATTCATTTCCTGCTTCTTTTGCAAATACATTTAGATTTTCCAGATTTTCCGAGTAAGCATTTGCCGTTTTTATCCTTTGGACGGTTGCAACAGTACTTTTATAAATTCTACTATCTTGGGTAACCTTGTTTCTAATTTCATATTCCTTGTCCTCGAAAGAAGGGTAATCTCTTTTATCCAGTAATCGAATGATGTAATATGCGTTTTTCGTTAAAATGGGTTTTGAAATTTGATTTTTAACAGTAAGGTCAAATGCTTCATTAATGACTTCACTCGGCACTTTGTCGGTGGTTTCAGAAAACCAATTTACAATCCCTCTGTTGTAGCGGGCATTGGGGTCTTCTGTATACTTCAATAAGGTGGTGTCCCAACCCTCTCCGTTTGAAAGTACAGAATAAACAGCTTGAACTCGGTTGTAGATATTCATGGTGTCTTCAGCTTTAGCATTGGGTCTGCGATAAATTTTTATAGTAGCAATTTTACGCTCGCCTTTACTCGTTTTCCGGTCATTTACTTTTAATATATGGTATCCATATCGTGTTCTAAAAATCGGAGAAATTTCACCTTTTTTGCTTCGGTAGGCTACATCTTCAAATTCATATAAGAATTGAAAAGCACTGAACCAGCCTAAATTTCCTTTATAACCCAAAACGTTAGGAGTCTTAGCTGAAGGGTCTTCAGAATAGGTCATTGCCGCTTGGTCGAAACTGATGGATTTAGCAATCAATCGTTTTCTAATATCTAACAATTTATTGTATGCTTTTAAAGTGTCGGCAGGTGAGTCTCCATAACCTGCAAGAATTAGAATATGGCTTGCGTTTACCATTTCTTTAGAACGGTTGTAACCCTCTTTAACCAAGTCTTCAGTTACAGCAGAATCATTTAAGTATTTTTTTGCAAGTTGTCTTCGGTATTGCGCCAATTCTTTGATGTATTCTGGAAGCGTATCCATCTTACGGTCTTTAGCATCCTGTACTTTTAGTTTGAAGTTTTGATAAAGCACAAGGTAATCATCCACATCAGCTTCGGTTGGCTTATCAGTGGCAATGTCCTTATTTCTTAAGTATCCTCGTTCAACTTCAGATTGATATACCTTGTTTTTGCCAAAGCAGAAGACAACGGGATTATTTGCCTGCTTTTGTCCAAAAGAAAGTAATGGTAGAATTACTAATAAGACTAAACTAATTTTTTTCATCTGTGTATACTAAGTTACAGTTAATTTTTATGGAGCGCAAAAATAAGGATTTTAGTGCAATTATGCGTGCTTAATGTGTGTGCTCAATAATTCTAAAGCAAAGTGCTTTAAATATTACAATACAGGGACAATTAAGCCTAAAAGAAATGCGTTAACTTTGTACCCTTGAAACGAATTATTTTCTTCTTTTCATTGCCAGTTCTTTTCATGGTTCTGGTTGCTCAATCAGGTTGTCGAAAAGACCGCTTTTTAACTACTCCTACAAGCCTGTCCTTTAGTGTTGATACTGTTTATTTTGATACCGTTTTTACACGATTGCCAGGTTCTGGTTTGCCACGCAGTAGAAACTTGCAGTTAATTGTACGGAATACAGAGAATAAAAGTGTAAAAACCAACATACGCCTTGCAGGTGGAACAGCATCGCCATTCCGTATTAATATTGACGGCATGGCTGTTAATCAAGTATCGGATTATGAAATTCGAGCAAATGATAGCGTATTTGTGTTTGTGGAATGCATACTTGAAGCCAATAATCTAACCAACCCAGCGATTGTGTTGGATTCGTTATTGTTTAATACAGGGGGCAGAGAACAAGATGTGAAGCTAGCAGCATATGGTTGGGATGCGTATTACTATCAGGATAGTATTTTACCTTGCAATACCACTTGGGATAAAACGGATAAACCGTACGTTATTGTTAATTCCATTGCGGTGGATGAGAATTGTAAATTGACCATAAAAGAAGGAGTGCATATTTATTCCTCATCAAATTCTAAGATTTTTATCCTTGGGACTTTAGATGTTCAAGGCAAGAAAGACAATGAGGTTATTTTTCAAGCAGATCGTCTTCAACAGAGCTATCAGGAAAGACCTGGTCAATGGCGGGGTATTCATTTCATACGTGAAAGCAAAGACAATCAGATTGATTATGCAATCATTAAAAATGCAACAATAGGCATCCAAGTAGATTCCTTGCCTATTAATGCGAACCCCAATTTACGCATTAGCAATACGATTATCAGAAATATGACCAATTATGGTATTGTTGGTTTAACTGCGAAAATTGAAGCAGAAAACTGCCTCATCCATGGTTGCGGATTTCAAAATTTTGCAGGTTTTTTCGGAGGTGATTATGATGTCAGACATTGCTCTTTTTATGGGTCTGCAGATGCAAACAACAATCATATTGAACCGGTGTTTTCCATCAACAACTTTTTGACGGATGGCAACACAATCATTCGGACTTATGATGTAAAGTACATTTTAATAAACAATATAATGCATGGCACTTTAGAGAATGAGGTTACCTTTTCGTTTGCTCAGTCCCACCCGCCTTTGCCATCGGTATTTGAGAAAAATTTGTTTCGAGTAGAAAAGCCTGCCAATTTTAATCCTGCCAATAACATCATTAACGTGAATCCATTATTTAAAAATCCAGGAGCGCGTGATTTTAGTTTGCAAAACGGATCATTGGCAATTGATAGTGGTATAACAGCAGGTGTTGCCAAAGATATTAATGGTAAAACGCGGGATGCAAGCCCAGATTTAGGTGCTTATGAATTCTAAAAGAGATTTTACCTTTTAACTTACTAAACCTTAATTATTGCTCCGTTTTGGTATTGCCTTCTAGTGAAGGATCTTCGATTGCCTCTGCCTCAACTGGATTCTCCTTTTTAAAGAACCAATGTTGAAAAACAAAAATAGCAATTGCACCGGTTGAAATAAATGAGTCTGCAAGGTTAAAGACAGGGCTAAAAAAGGTGAATCGTTGACCGCCAATTTTTGGGATCCAATCCCAGTAATGCCCTTTAACCATTGGGAAATATAGCATGTCAACTACATAGCCATGGAAATACCCGCCATAATACTCGTTGATATCTGCAAAAATAACTCCGTAGAAAATACTATCTATTAAGTTTCCCAGTGCCCCTGCAAGGATTAAAGAAATACAGATTAAAAGTCCCAAATGGGCCCCTTTATTGGATTGCCTTATTAAGATATAAAAACCAAAAACAACAGCAATAAGTCTAAATAGTGTTAAGGCTACTTTGCCATATTGTCCAAGGAAGTCAAGTGTCAACCCGAATGCCATTCCTGGGTTTTCGGTAAAATGCAAACGGAACCAATCTCCCAATACATTTACTTCTGTATGAAGCTGCATGGTGGTTTTGATATGTACCTTAAACCATTGGTCCACGAAGATTAATAATGCGATGGATGCAATACTTATCCATAAGGCCTTTTTGTTAATGGGCTGTGTCAAATCTTCGATATTTTCAGTTAAGAGTTTACTTGTACTGATTGAGTTTGGCCTCCATACTTAATGTTGTATGAGGAACTGCCTCAAGACGCTTGCGTTTGATCAGGTTACCTGTAACTCTGCAGATGCCATACGTTTTGTTCTCGATACGGATTAGTGCATTTTCTAGTGCATCGATAAACTTTTTAATTCTTGCGGCTTGTTGAGTTAGGTTTTCTTTTTCAAAAGTATATTGGCCGTCATCCAAAGTGATATATGAGCTTGAAGTGCTTTCGGTATCATTTTCATTCGGAGTTTTCAAAGCCCGTTGTAAATTATTAAACTCTTTGGTTGCTCCTTCAAGTTTGGTTATAATAAGTTGCTTAAACTCTTGGAGTTCATTATCGGAATATCTTGTTTTCTTTTTCTCTGTCATGATCCTTGTATTAATTTTTTGTTATACTAATTTTGGTGTGTATGCCTTCAATTTCTTCTGTAAAGGTCGTACCAATTGGTGATACGTTACTTATAGAATCCGCCAAAATTTCCGCGCAAATATAAGAATTAAACGCAGAAATTGCTTGAAGTATTGTTTCATCACTATCCACAGTAACTTTAATCCGATCAGTTACCTCTAAGCCGGCCTCTTTTCGGATGTTTTGCAATCGGTTCACAAACTCCCGAGCAATACCTTCTTGTTTTAATTCAGGCGTAATGGTTTTATCCAAGGCAACGGTGATTTCTCCTTCACTAGCGACCAGCCAACCCGGAATATCTTGTGGAATTATTTGGACATCTTCAATGCTCAATTCAAATGCTTTTTCGCCAAGCGGTACTTGAATAGTGCCTTTGTGTTCCAATGCTGCGATTTCTTCTTGTCCAAACGATTGGATTGCAGTTGCCATTTGTTTCATCTGTGCTCCCAGCTTGGCTCCCAGTTTTTTGAAATCAGGTTTTATGCTTTTTACAATCGTTGAATTATCTGGACTTAAATATTCAATTTCTTTGATGTTAACCTCTGCTTTTATCAAAGGTTCAATGTGTTTTATTCTGCGTTCAAAGGTTTCATCCAATACCGGTATCATGGCCTTTTGCAATGGTTGACGAACACGAATATTTTCTTTCTTTCTTAGGCTGAGTAGCAGGCTACACGTTTGCTGTGCAATGGACATACTTTCCTCCAGTTCATGATTAATTAGTTCATGGTTTACTTTAGGGAATTCCGTTAAATGAACTGAACGCTCTTCAGAGCCATGTAATGCTTGATACAGCCATTCTGAATAAAATGGAGATATGCTTGCCATTAATACACTGATGCGTTCTAGACATTCAAAGAGGGTGTCATAGGCAGCTTTTTTGTCTTCACTCGCCTGGCTTTTCCAGAATCTTCTTCTTGATAACCTTACATACCAATTACTTAAGTGGTCTGTCACAAAACCCATTATTGCCCTTCCTGCTCTAGTTGGGTCATAGTCTTCCATGCTTTCTTCAACCGTTAGTACTAAGCTATTTAACTTAGATATAATCCATTGGTCTAACTCACTTCTTAGGGAATGAGCGCATGCATTTGATTCATTATAGGTATACCCATCTACATTGGCATAAAGTGCCATAAACGCGTAGGTATTAGATAATGTTCCGAAGAACTTTCGTTGCACCTCAGCGACTCCTTCTAAGTCAAATTTTAGATTATCCCAAGGGGATGAATTGGTGAGTAGATACCATCTTACTGCATCAGCACCATATTGGTCAATGGTTTTAAAAGGATCAATGGCATTATTAAGACGTTTGCTCATCTTATTGCCTTTCTTATCCAATACAAGGCCATTGGCAATCACATTTTTATAGGCAACTGAATCAAAAAGCATAGTGCCTAATGCATGTAATGTAAAGAACCAGCCACGGGTTTGATCCACACCTTCGGCAATGTAATCTGCCGGGAAATTATTTTTCCATGCCTCTTGATTGTCAATGCCCCATTGTGCATAAGGCATTGCTCCACTATCAAACCAAACATCAATTAGATCTGATTCACGTTTCATGGATTTACCGCTTGGACTAACTAAGGTAAGTTTGTCTACATAGGGTTTGTGTAGATCAAGTGTGTCATCATTAATTTCTTGACTAAGTGAAAGCGTCTTATTTGCTTTGAGAACTTCATCTTTTAATTCTTGGATGCTACCAATGCATATTTCTTCGGTTCCATCTTCGGTTCGCCAAATCGGTAGTGGTGTTCCCCAAAATCGCGAACGGCTTAAATTCCAATCTTGTAAGTTCTCAAGCCAGTTGCCAAAACGGCCTTCTCCAGTAGATTTTGGTTTCCAATTGATGGTTTTGTTTAACTCAACCAATCGGTCTTTTACTGCGGTAGTTTTAATAAACCAAGAGTCTAAAGGGTAATATAAAATGGGTTTATCTGTTCTCCAGCAATGCGGATAACTGTGAATATATTTCTCAATTTTAAAAGCTTTGCCTTCCAGTTTTAGTTTTAATGTGATTAGCTCATCAGCGCTTAAATATTTTTGAAGATTCGGTATGATAGGCTTTAACATTTCTTGCTGAACTGCAAGGGCCTCAGCCTTTTCCGCTTCATTTAAATAGTCTTCTTTTACATAAGCCCCTGCTAGAGGAAATTGATCGTCTTGAATTTGATTGGTGAATATACCTCGTTCATCCACCAAAGTTAGCGAGCCAATCCCATTTTTCTTAGCAGCCATTTGATCATCCGCACCAAAACTAGGAGCGATGTGTACGATTCCTGTACCATCTTCAGTAGTTACAAAATCACCTATGATTATTCTAAATGCATCACCATCTATGGGTTGAGCATAAGGCAAGAGCTGTTCATAGGTAGATCCATTTAAATTTTCTGCGGTTAAAGATCCGACTCTTCTCCATGGGAGAATTTTATCGTTCACTTGATATGCATTGATGTCGGTATTCTCTCCTTCAGGAGTAAAATATTTAGAAATCAAGGGTTCGCCAAGAATAACTTTTATTGCACCACCTACATATGGATTCGCGGTTTCAATTATGCTGTACTTTATTTTTTTGCCAATGGCCAGAGCAGTATTCGAAGGCAATGTCCAAGGAGTAGTGGTCCAGGCTAAGGCATGCAACGTTTCATTTTCAAATCCCTTAATTGGACTCGTTAATTTAAAGAGTGCCGTGCAACTGGTGTCTTTTACATCGCGATAGGTGCCAGGCTGGTTAAGCTCATGGGAGCTGAGTCCAGTACCCGCGGCTGGTGAATAAGGTTGAATGGTGTACCCCTTGTATAAGTATCCTTTATCGTATAGTTTCTTTAAGAGAAACCAGAGGGTCTCAATGTACTTATTCTCATAAGTGATATAAGGGTTGTCTAAATCAACCCAATACCCGATGCGTTGAGTTAACCGATCCCATTCATTTTTATATTTAAGTACATCTTCTTTGCAAGCCTCGTTGTAGTCTTCGATACTAATCTTAGTGCCAATATCTTCTTTTTTAATTCCTAATCTTTTTTCAACTTGAAGTTCAACAGGCAACCCATGAGTATCCCAGCCACCTTTTCTTTCAACACGATATCCTTTTAAGGTTTTGTATCTACAAAACACATCTTTAATGGCACGCGCCATAACATGATGAATGCCTGGTAAACCGTTTGCACTTGGTGGTCCTTCATAGAATACAAATGGGTTATCTGCTGGTCTACTCGTAACACTTTTTTCAAATATTTGATTGGCTTCCCATTGCTGAAGTATTTCCTCCTCTAAAAGGGGCCAATTTATTTTTTGAATGGTTTTGTACATGGTAATGCTAAAAAGGGTGCAAAGATAGTAATTAAATATCTCCTTGACATGTTTTGTCATTATCAATTGTGGTATAACCTGGAGGGGTTTTTTGACCAATCATGTTTTGGTTTGGGAAGGTGATATTTGAATATCAGCTTATGGAATAAAATGTTCAAATTTGCAGGTATATGATTCGAAGCATAAAATATCTTACGATATATATTTTGGCAATGGTATTATTTGCATGTAACTCAAGTGATAAAAAAAGCAACCCGAATGAATCCTTGAAACCTGTGCAACGGGTTGTGGCTGTTAATTCAAATTGGAATAAATTGAGTTTGCCCGAAGTATCCATTGAGTATCCCAAAGAATGGACCTTAGATACAACCGGAGCCAATGAGACTTTGTTTATTTTGATCTCGCAAAAAATGGATTCCTTAGATCAATTTAGTGCTACCTTGAATTTGTTTAGTGAACCCATAGGCGAAGCGCGCTTATCGACTTACGTAGAGGCCTCAGAAAAAGCAATCCAAGGTTTTATGAAGAATAGTCTTTTACGCAAGAGCAAAGACACCTTAATCCAAGGGAAGCCTTTTCATTTGGTGCAGTTTGTGGCAGAATCGGATGGACGGAATTTAATTTTTGACCAGTGGTATACCATACAAAACCAAACGGCCTATGTGTTAACGTATAATTGTGAAGAAGAGGAGTATGGCGTAATGGATGCTTTGGCAACCAAAGTGATCCAAAGCATGCAACTTAAATAAAGGAATTTCTATTACAACATCCTGTCTAGCTGGTTTCCCTTTCAGTTGAATCTAATCTATACTTAAGTTGAATGCAAATGCACGAATAATATCAACAAGAGTAATAGAAAAAGAGCGCTATAAGCCCCGTTCTGCTTGATTTAATTGCAAAATTATCGTATATTTGTAGTAATCTATCTTCGCTTAAATAAGAAAAGAAGTAAAAAAGGATGTGCTTAGGTTGCCCGTCAATAGAAAGAATTAAAAAAATATATGGGTAGATCGCAAGAAACTTTTGGAAAAAAAGAAGTAAGAAAAAACAAACAGAAAAAACGTAAAGAAAAAGAAGCAAAACGTTTAGAAAAGAGGGGTAAGGAAACATCAAGCAGCTTA
Organism: uncultured Bacteroidia bacterium; assembly: GCA_943788195.1. Taxonomy (GTDB): domain Bacteria; phylum Bacteroidota; class Bacteroidia; order NS11-12g; family UBA955; genus CALSPH01. Next base: position 32,205 of record CALSPH010000001.1, on the reverse strand, counting down.
GATGATATGATTGCTTGGGTAGATGCAGATGGAAATATTACTGATACTCCACCCGATCCAGAGGAAAAATTTGTTGCGGAGGAAGCTGATATCCAAATTAGTATACCTAAAGATGCCGAAGTAGAAGACCCTGGTGTTTTAACTGGCACTGTAACCTTCTTTAATCATGAAAAAGGGTATGGTTTTATCAAGGTAGATAATAGCAAAGACAGTATTTTTGTACATATTGGTCAAGTTGAAAATGAAGATATTGACGATGGGTATAAAATGGAGTTTGAAACTGAACCTGGAGATAAAGGTCCAGTAGCCATAAAAGTGAAAAAGATTTAATAAAGGTGTAAATTTACGCATCTTGCAAAAAGTTATTCTTTCAGAAAAATTCAAATTATTTAAAGAGCGTTGGACGCCCAAGATTGTGGGTGAACTCAATGGTCAACATGTAAAAATTGCTAAACTGCAGGGGGAATTCGTTTGGCATAAACATGATGAAGAAGATGAGCTGTTTCTTGTAATCAAAGGGCAGTTAACCATTGCTTTCAGGGATTATGAGGAAGTTCTGAACCCAGGAGAATTTATTATTGTCCCGCGTGGAATTGAACATAAACCCTATGCTGAGAAGGAGGTAGAAGTGATGTTGTTTGAGCCCAAGAGCACATTGAATACAGGCAATGCTGGTGGAGATCTAACCCAGAACGATTTAGAAAAAATTTAACATGACTCGATTATTAGTTCTATTTATACTCATTATACTGCTTTCAGCCTGTCCAGCACAAAAACAAGTTATGGAATCTCCACAAAATAGTGTTTTAGAGTCCATTTATAGTAAAGTAAGTGGAGGACAAATTGAAATTTGCTTGCTGGGAAATGACTCCGTATATACCGCAAGTATCAATGCTTATGATGCTCCCACGGATATTTATTCGTACCAGGGTAAAGTTATAGGAACTTGTAATTATGCCTTTAATTTAGTGGATTCTATTTGCTATAACTTGCAAAATTGTAGGACCGTATATCGAGGTATCAATCACATTAATGGCGAACCTTTTATTGACCTATATAATTTGGAAAAAAAACATTGAGGCTATTTTTATTACTCAAAATCAAACTACCACAACTAGTTTAACAACGGTAATTATTCCAATAAGTAACACAAGCATTAATGAAATATTCCTGAATTTAGACTGTGGAATAAAGACTAGAATTCTCTTACCTAAATATGACCCAAGAATCCCTATTACAAAAAGGAAGGGTACATATTTTAAGTCATGTTGGTGGATATATCCATTGCCGTAATATACAAATACTCGCGTGGTGTCAATCAGAAAATCAATAAATGCAGAGGTGGCAATAAAGACGCTTTTTTCCAGATTAAAGGCGGCAAGTGTCAAACCTCGAATAGCACCTCCTGTGCCTAATAATCCTGCTGAAAAACCTGATAATGAGCCTCCAATGATTGAATTTTTTTTATTTGGGCTAATAATGCCTGACTTGTTAAGCAGAAACCAAAGGCTAAATCCAACTAAAAATATTCCTAAGCTAATTTCTAAATAGGTGGTTTCAACATAATTTGAAAGCACGCCTCCAACCACAACAAATAGAACGGATGGTGCGCCAATGTGTACTAGTAGCTTTTTATTTAGTCCCTTTTTAAAAAGGAATATCTTACTCAAATTACTGGAAACATGAAATAAGGCTGTTAAACCTAGAACCGAGTGGAAGTCAAAATAGAAATTAGCGATAGGCACAAAGAAAACAGAGGACCCAAATCCTCCTATCGTACCAAAAATTTCTGCTAGTAGCGCAAGAAGTAGAAAAATGTAACTAATGTCCTTCATGCGATACCACAAAGGTATTTAATAAAAGGGCTTCAGTGAAATTTATCAATATTATTTCACCAGAAAAGTTTAATTAAATACACCCGGCATTAATAAATCAAAATGGGGAATCTTAACGGTGAATTGATTTTCAGTTTGAAGATCTACAAACTGAAAGAATCCATCCATATACCCGATGCTGCTGCTTAATGGACAGCAACTGGTATAGCTATAGGTATCTCCCTTTTTTAAAACAGGTGTTTCTCCAACAACCCCCTCGCCTTGTATGCTGCGCATACCTCCAATCGTATCGTAGATATTCCAATGTCGTTTTAACAATTGTATGGTGTTTGCCGAGTTGTTCTGAATAGTGATGCGATATGCATGAAAAAATCGACCCTCCAGAGGTTTCGATTCATCTGGAATATACTTCGGATAGGCGGTTACTTTTACTCCTTGGGTTATGGCAGTTTTTATAATACTCATGACAGCAATTATGCTTTACGTTTTTTGCTTTTTCTTTTTAGCTGAAGGGAATAGAATATTGTTTAAAATTAATCGGTATCCTGGAGAAGATGGATGCAACGAAAGCTCTGTAGGGGGTTCGCCCACATGATGCTGGTAATCCTCAGGGTCATGTCCTGAATAAAAAGTCCATGTTCCTTTCCCAAACGTGCCGTGTAAGTAGCGTGCTTCATTTAAACTTCGGTTCTCGCCCATAATCAATACATTGCTCTTTACTAAGGGCTTTCTATAGGCGGTGTTTTGACCATAAAATCCTTTAATGATTTTGGTGTGGTTCTGGCACAATATGGTCGGGATAATATCCCACTTCGCTGAATAATCAAACAGGGTGAAGAAGTCTTCATTTTCCTGAACGAGCATGGGTCGTTTACGATTGTCTACATCGATGTTGCTGTGCTCATAGATATAGGGATTGGTAACTAAGGTGAAATCTTTAAATGCGAAACAATTATCGTAATTCAATTTTTTTTGTGCGTCAGGGTCTTGACCATCGCCATCATAAGCCTGATGGACAATGTCTATACCATCTGCTGCCAAAGCGATGTCATAAGTATCTGTCGCACTGCACATGGCAAAAAGAAAGCCACCACCACTGGTAAATTCTCTTATTTTTTTTGCTACGGCCAATTTAAGGTCGGGTATTTTAGCCAGATTGTATTTTGCTGCCATTTTTTCACCCTCGGCAACTTGGTCTTTGTACCATTGCTGGCCCGAATAAGATATAAACTTACCCATTTGCCCAGTAAAATCTTCATGATGTAAATGAAGCCAATCATACAGTGGCAATTTGCCATCCATAACCTCTTCATCAAAAACAATTTCATAAGGTATTTCGGCATAGGTTAAAACTAAGGTAACTGCATCATCCCAAGGCTGCTTCGATTTTGGACTATACACTGCAATTTTTGGTGCTTTGAGCAATTTAACAATTTCCATGTTTATGTCAGGATTGGCAATTGTAGCTTTTATCCCATTGACTTCAGCCCCCGTTTTCTGTTCGTAAATTACGCCTCTTAATATGCACTCTTTTTCTACCTCTACATCATAGTCAAAAAGAAAACTACCACCTCGATAGTTTAATAGCCATTCGACCCCTTTGTCTTTTTTTAGGATCCAGAATGCTATTCCGTAAGCTTTAAGATGTTGTTTCTGCTTGTCATCCATAGGCACCAATATCTGTATGCTAAATCCTGTTTTAAATAGAAATAACAACACAAGTAGTCCTATGTAATTTTTTAACTTCATCGTACCAATACTTTTTTGGCAAGTATATACCCAAGAAATACAAAAATAATTCCCAAAATATTATTTATGACAAAATGCGCTATTTGCCCACTAAACAAACCGGAATTTTGTAATTCCTTTTGCTCCATGGCAAAACTTGAAAATGTAGTAAACCCACCACAAAATCCAGTCATAAGCAATAAGCGATAATAGTCCATTTTTTCATCAATGAGTACAACTGAAAATATGCCAATCAGAAAACAACCCAATACATTCACTAAACTAGTTGCCACAGGAAATTGCATCCATTGTATATGCCTAAGTCCAATACCCATTGTATATCGAAGTAACGATCCAGATGCCCCACCTATTGCCACCATAAGCCATTTCATGGTGCTAAGTTAATCAAATTGTACAAGGCTTAGTAGTTTGCAGTTATTTTCTGACATTCGTTGAGTACTTTATTGTAGTAAGCAACATATAGCGGAAGCACTTCGGTGATATTATATTTTTGGGCCTGTGCGAGACTATTTTTTTTGAATTTTTCATGTCTTTCTTCATCAGATAGAATGTAAATAGCTTTTTGACTCATGGTTTCAACATCCCCAACATCACAAGCAAAACCGGTCACACCATTGATGTTTACTTCCGGTAAACCTCCTGCATTGGTAGAAATTACAGGTACTTCACAAGCCATGGCCTCTAGAGCGGCTAATCCAAAGCTTTCAGTTTCAGAAGGCAATAAGAAGAGATCCCCTACACTAAGAACCTCTTCAATAGCCTCTTGTTTTCCAAGGAATAATACATTGTCACACACATTATATTCTTTGCACATATGCTCAATAACACCCCGTTCTGGACCATCACCAACTAGGAGCAGTTTAGATTTGATTTCTTTATGAATTCCTGCAAATATGCGTATCACATCATCTACTCTTTTTACTTTTCGAAAGTTGGATGTATGGATAATTATTTTTTCATCATTTGGAGCAATGGCCTTTTTAAAATGCGATTTTGCTTGTTTGCTAAACCGGGTAAAGTCAATGAAATTAGGAATAACTTCTATTTCTTTTTTTATTTTAAAATGATCATAGGTTTCTTGACGCAGACTGTTGGAAACAGCTGTAACGCCATTGGATTGATTGATGCTATAAGCAACCACAGGTTCGTATGTTGGATCTTTCCCTACCAAGGTAATATCTGTTCCATGCAGGGTTGTAATAACAGGGCAGTAAATGTCTTGTTCCATAAGAATACTGCGTGCCATTAATGCAGCACTTGCATGAGGTATGGCGTAATGCACATGCAATAAGTCTAGATGGTTGGTCTTAACAATATCTACAAAACGACTTGCTAGAATGGTTTCATAAGGCAAATGATCAAACAAAGGATACGAATTGATATTTACTTCATGGTAATAGATGTTTTGCAAATATGAATCGAGGCGCGCGGGTTGATTGTAGGATATGAAGTGTACTTCATGGCCTTTCTCAGCCAAGGCTTTTCCAAGTTCTGTTGCAATTACACCAGATCCGCCATATGTGGGGTAACAAGCTATTCCAATTTTCATTTATTATGCCGCAATTACGTTAATTTATAATGATATGCGCAATTATAATGTCAGGCATACCTAATATCTTCTGAATTAGAAACAGGTGCATGGCACACTTTGTTTGCACAATAGTAGAACACATCCTTATTGCTAAAATCTTTGCCAGTAAAAATATGGATATCGGATAACTCCTTATGCCAAACTAAATTCATCCATGCCTTATGTCTGTTGACTTGTATGCCGTGTTTATTAGAAACCACATACGGATAACCGTTTTGTTGTATGCTTAGTATTCTGCACCAATTGGCATAATGTTGTGGATGCATCAAGGCCTTGTCCTTCATCTTTTCTAACATACCTTCACCTTGATGAAACCACTTATCCTTACCACGGATTAGTCCTAATTTGAGCAAATTTTCGCACATCACACTGTTTGCGGATGGAATGACATTGTCTGTTATTTCAATTTTTTTGCGAATGATTTTATTCTGTTGAGCGGTTTTATAAAAACCACTTGCCTCATCAAAAAATAAATCATTGACTTCTTGACCTAGTTGCATTGCAAGATCTAAACTGTTTTGATCTGAAAAAATTTCGAAGTAGTTAATCAAAGAAGCAATGCAATGGGCGTAATCTTCAAAGAATGCAGAAATATAGGCTTCCTTTTTGTGCACCATATGGCTTAAGCTGCCATCCATTAAATACGGTTTTTGCTTCATGTATCCGAATAAAGATCTCGCAGATTCGCGCCATTGTTGACTTGCATTAATTTGACTCAAATGACAAAATGCGCTTAGTAAAAGGGCATTCCAGGTGGTGTTCTGTTTGTCATCTATTCCAGGTTTGATTTTATTGTTACGGGCTTTATTCAATTGATCGCGCCATAGCTTCAAAAGAGATTTAAAGTCTTGAATATTTTCATTGGAGGCAAATTCTGATTCAGTTAATATTGGATAAAGAATATTGAGGTCATGTTCCCAATTCCCTTTTTCAGATATTTGAAAATACTGCTTAAAAAGGGATTCATTATCCAGTTTTAAGTGGTTTATTTCATCGTGAGTAAAGCAGTAGTATTTGCCTTCGACTCCTTCACTATCCGCGTCATAGGCGCTAAAGAAACCTGCATCCTCCGCCTTCCATTCAGCTAAAACATATTCTCCACAAGCTTCGGCAATGGTTTTGAATACTTCATTACCTGTAAATTGCGTATGCCTTACAGTATAAACTGATCAGTTGTGCATTGTCATACAACATTTTTTCGAAATGGGGTGCAAACCAGCGTTCATCAACTGCATATCTGGCGAACCCACCTTCTACCCAGTCATAAATACCTCCTAAACGCATTTGCTCTAAGGTAAAAATCGCATGATTTTGTGCCGTTTTTTGATGGAGCAAGGGATCAATTAAAAAGTTCCAAAGCGTTGGCATTGGAAACTTCGGAGCTCCTTTCATTCCGCCATTATAGGTGTCCAATTGTGTGATTATTTTTTTCAATTGCGGTATCCATTGAACCGTTTGAAGGTTCTTTTTCGGGGATAAAGTCACTTACTTGTTCAATGCCCTTTTTTAAGTTTAGGACTATACTCCAATACTTTATTGGGTTCGCTTATCCAGAGTTGTGCAATTTGAGAGAGGATTTTTTGCCACTGGGCTTTCGGGAAATAGGTGCCTGCGTGAAAAGGACTGCCATCGGGCAAAGCAAAGGCATTCAACGGCCAACCACCACTTCTTGTTACCAATTGGCAGGCATCCATGTAGATTGCATCCAAATCGGGTCGCTCTTCTCGGTCAATCTTGATGTTGATGAAATGCGCATTCATTATTTGGGCGGTTGCTTCGTCTTCAAAACTTTCATGAGCCATAACATGACACCAATGGCAGCACTATACCCAATGCTAACTAGAATAAGTTTGTTGCTTTTTTTAGCTAATTCAAGGGTCTCCTCGTTCCATTCATGCCAATGCACAGGATTATTTTCGTGCTGCCTTAGGTAAGGACTTCTGGCATGTTTAAGTTGATTGGGCATTTTTTTGCTTTATTTTGCAATGTACATGTTTAACAGAAAAAGTGCTCTACTTATTTTCGTTTTGTTGCTAACCAGTCAAGTTATGTTCGGGCAAAATAAAAATAAACACCTGATTTAGATACACTGGTTCAGAATGATAGTTTTCGCACATTAGATTGGTTGGCGGATACATTTTCCAAATCTGTTATGCTTAAAAAGTCTAATGAAATAGTTGGTTTACTGCCGAGCTTTGGAACATACTTAAAGTACAGCCGGAAAATTGCACCAAGTTTAAGCAATGGAACACGTTCTGCTAGATATATCTATTTCAAAAGTCGATTTGCGAAAAAGCACAAAAAGTTGCGTAAGCAGATGTCCAAAGAAGGGCTGAGTTTTACCAAGGCAGTAATTCAAGAGATTAAAGCCGATTCGGGGATAAGTGAAGATAGTATCTCGTTTTGTAAGTTAAGGGTGTACTATAAACGCAAGAAGCATAAATTCTTGGTAGAATGCCACGGGATAAAAATCAATAATCAATGGTTTTTATTAGATGGATTTACGTTTGAACGAAGGGATTAATGCAATTCTATTTGATCCGCAGATTTTGGATGAAATATTATTCCGTATAGTTTAAATCTTTATGGAATGTTTCGGGTAGTCGATAGATGCTAAACAGGGCAGCTCCAATTACTAAGAAGCCTAAAATGGCGGCTGAGGATACCAAACTACCGGTCCAGTTTTTAAATACAATACTTAAATAAGTGAGCAGTATTACGGATCACACGAACAAAGTTTGGGGCACTGGTGGTTGCAGTAGCTCGAATATTGGTGCCAAACAATTCACTTGCAGTGGTAATGAAAACTGCCCAATAACCTGTAAAGAAACCCATTATTAAGGTTATGGTTAAGAACCAAGTTTCGCTTAGATCTGCTGTGGTAAGAAACACAGTTGTGGATATAGCAAGCAGTGCCACAAAAATGAACATGACTTTTTTTCTGCTTTTCAAGTATTGGCTTAGTAAGCCGCTGGCCAAGTCGCCCACAGTGATTCCAATATAGGCAAAGGCAATAGCGGTTGAAGATTTTGCTTCAAACGTGGCTCCCATTTCTTCCAATAGGGTGGAGCAAAAGGTGATTAAAATACCCATGACATACCAAACGGTATAGTGGCTAGAACAATGGATAAGAATTTCTTTCCGCTCTCTTATTTGTGACAAGGCCAATGAAGTTTCCTCTAGAAACACGTTCCTTTTTAATGGCTTCAAACATGCCAGATTCATAAACACCAAGTCGCATGAGTAAAAGAATAATGCCCAACCGCCACCAATAAAAATGAATAACGCCAGCTCTCTGCTATTTTTAATTGAGTTTCGATGATTTCACTGGCAAAGCCTGCTACCACAGCTCCAAATACACCGATGGTAGCCACGAAAGTGGCGCCATACCCACGGTTCTTTGTACTCAATGTTTCGCTAACCAAAGTTATGCCAACTCCTAATTCACCTGCTAATCCAAATCCACTAATAAATCGCAGCACGGTATATTGCTCAACATTGGTTACAAAGCCGTTGAGAATATTGGCAATTGAATACATTAATATTGAGCCAAAAAGAACAGATAATCGGCCTTTTTTATCGCCAATAATTCCCCAGATAATACCGCCAATAAGCATACCCGCCATTTGAGTACTCAATAAAAATTTTCCTTTTTTTTCAATGATATCCATTGCCACGTGATGACCCATAAGGTCTCTTAAACTATCACGCCATTCTACACTAAATAGCACTAAATCATAAATATCAACGAAATAGCCAAGTGCGGCTACAATAGTAAGTGCAGAAAATATTTTTCCCTCTTTGCTCTTGGGTTGGTTCATTTATGGATTTCCTACTTTGCTGATTTTGATGGTATAATCAATTCAAAAGTAAGAAATAGAATCCATCTGGCAAGTGTTCCATATTTAATTTGGCAGATGACTGACCAGCAGTATTGTTTTGCTCGATGAGTTTTTTACCCTTGCTGTCAATTATTACAAGATGTAGTATAGAATTTCCAGATTTTGCTTTGATGAATAAATCACCTTTAGTAGGATTAGGTCCAATCTCAAACCTGTCCTTAATATGGCTTAAATCAGTTGCAAACATAACACTGAACTGAAATGCCAGACTGTCGTCTGGTTTGTATCCATCGTATTTGGAACCAATCCAAACTTGGGTGTTGAAACTATCCTTTATGTTGCTATTAAAAGGCTTATTGAATATAAGGATTGTGTCTGGGTTGGTGTTTAAATTCAATATAAAAGAGATCGAATCAGTGTAGATGTACGTGCTGTTGACCGCATTAATATGCATATAGGCCATTCCTGTATCCGCTAAGTTATCCTCTCCTGTTTTCGTAATTCGAATACTTGGGCGTAAGGTATCTGAGAATTGATGCGGAATATATCTCTTGTTGGGTTCTGGAAAAACGGTGCTTAATTCATTGTTGCTTGAATTGTATACGATAAACTGATGTGTTTTTGAATCATTTGGAAGATATTGGTCTGTCCCCAAAAGAGTTCGTGCAAGAATAGTATAGGTTCCTGTATCTATTAATGTGAATGATTTACTAAAATCAATGGTTTTAGTTTCAGCACTATCTAGAGTAACCTGTTCGTTTTCATCATAAATAATTGCACCCTTTGGGTCAAGAATTCGACAGTTTAATCCAAAATCTGAAGACTGATGTGCAATACCATAATTCGATATACTTATCCTAGGCTTAACTAGGCTTTCTGTGGCTAGGCGTGAAGAAGCAATTGGGAACAGAATGGAATCTACTCCAACATCATTACTAACTTGTACCTTATAGGCTTGAATAAATGTATCGTTGGAACGATTCTGGTCATTTAAATGGAGTGTAATTAAACGCAATGCAACATTGCCTGGCTTGCTAAACACCAAGTTGTTATCGAAAACAACCTGTGTAGATTGACTGCTATCTAGACTTACAAATCTGCTTGAGATATAGAATAATTGACCATCTTTTGTCCCTTCCATTTTCACTGCTGTATTCCTTAAACTATCAAATCCAAGGTTTGAAATCACCCCTACTGGGACGAAATTCCCTGTATTTAACTCATAAGTTGCAATTGGGTCCGGAAGGATAATGGTATCCGCTTTTGCATCGCGCTCAAAACCATAAAAGAAGGTAGAGTATAGGGTATCATTACTGGTATTCATAATCATCGTCAACGCGTGTCACTACTCTGGCGAAATACTTACCTCGAGTCTTTAGTTTTAGGCTATCAATAAATGTAACGGTCTGTGCAACATTTCTGAGCAGCATATAAGATTGTGTGTCTGAATAGAGGGTCTGATTATTATCGTCCCATATTTCAATATACGATTTTACGGGATCCTCAAATATCAACCCGTAATTATAAACCGTAATCTTTGGTGCTGGCAAGGGTTGGCGGGAAGAGTAAGCGGCTTGATCTGCAGGTAAATCAATCCGCTCTGTTGCAACGTCATGTGACTTGCGTACAAGGAATGAATTACGTAAGGTGTCATTTGTATTGGTTCGTTCTCCAGGCAGTTCAGTAATCAATTCAATATTAAATGTGTCATAAACCGAACAAGGCCAAGGCTTTGCTCCAATAATTGTAGATGCACCAGAAGGAAGGGAGGCGATAATAGAGCTATCTTCATAGACAACCAGTCCATTGGTTGAAATGATTTTGGTTCTCACCTTAAAATTGGTTTGATTATCAAAGGCATAATTTCGAATTCGCGCCAATGGCTTTACGGTATCTCTTTTATATTCGAATATTTCTCCATCAAAAGGAGAGAAAATAAAATCAGGACCAACATCTTTATAGTATTCTACAGAAAAGGTAATTTCCGCACTGTCATTGAGTTTTACACTGTCTGCTGCCCAGATCGGATATACTTCCATTCGATATACACCCGTAAAAGGCGGGACAAATGCTGTGTCAAAGACTATTTGCTTAATCGTTCCGCTGGCTATAGTATCTTTGGTCTCAACAGAAAGTACTTCTAAGTTGCCAATAAACATCTTGCATACAAACGTAATGGGTGTATCAACATCAGTAGCGCCAAGATTGTAAATGGTAGCGGTAGGGCGAATGGTGTCAAAATCATAATAATCGAAGACATCATCTTGTTTTGCTGAATCAATACTTAAGACCATTAAATCATGTCTAGCCTGAATGCGTGGTTCTATCATAAAACGGAACGGAGCGGCAGGAGCAAAGTCAATCCAATTGGTGCTTGCCAATGGGCTTGAATACCAAAATGTTCTGGGTCTTACAGGGGATTCTAATTGATAGGCAAAAGCAACATTTAATGTACCCAATTGCCGAACTCCGGTATAGAAATTTCCATCCACTTCAACAGGTGGAAATATGGGGAGCGTGCTAATGGTCAATGAACTCAATGAATCACTTTCCCAAATTAAGGTGTCGGGCAATCCTGTGGTAGGATGGCTGTTCCAAATGCCAATCCGGAAAGGTCTATTTGCCACACCAAAGCTAACTTCAATCTGGTTGATTAGTTTTTTCGTATTGCTTGAGAATTGGCATACAAAATTTCCTGTGGCTCCATTGAAGCCAATCCCCCCAGGACCCAAGGGCTCGGATACCATGCGATACGAGTACACATCGCTATTTGCTAATCGAACATGTTCTCTACTATTATTTAATGGCGTACTGTCTTTTGGCAACTCAAATAGAAGGGTGTCATATCCAAACTTACTAATATCTCTTGTTGGATAATTAACGATTATATCTTCAAAGGCTGGAATTACAGGAATTATTAAACTGTCCACAAAATCATTTGCACCTCTTGAAGTTACAAAGGGCCTTTTTGCCCATTGCGTCTTTCTTTCCAAGATTCGTTAAGCGTAATTTAAGGTGTGTCTGGATTTCCAACAGGCACTGGAAGCTTACCATAGGTATAAGGGATTAGTATTACACCATCGTAATCTTCACGTGGAATTTCTAGTCTTATTTGTGGATGGAGTGAAGTACTCGATAGGCTATTGGCTGGTATGGTAGTTCCTGTATCTCGCACAAACTTTACTTGGTTATTTGCGTAGCTTGGGACAGCCACGTTATTGTCGCAATTCCAAAGTATGGGGGTATTCGGAAAAGAATCCTGCGTATACTCGATGAAGAAAACCAAGTTCTTACCCTTTGTGGTATCGTATTCGTATTTGGTTGATAAATCAAAATTAGTAAAGCCAATTGCTGAACCAATGATAGTGCTGGGGTTGCCGCTATAAACCAATGGTGCTGCAATATTTAGAATCTCAGCTTGAAAATTAATGCTCCCTGTTCCAAAGTCAAGATTAGCTGTATTGCTTAACCATATTTTGCAATTAGATGCACCTGGGATAGCGTTATTGGCTCCGTTTCGTTGAAAATCAAAAGCTTGTATCGTGTCACCATGTAGTATGCCGGGTAGAGATGCTGCGGGATAAATGATTGCATACATGCTAAAAGCACTGGTGCCAGCTGTATTAAATGGTCCAGCAATGTTTGTTCCTGTAATATTCCCAGGTCCTACAGTAAGACGTTGAGCATTTATCTGCAACGAGACACTAAAGAACAAAGAAAACAGAAAAAAGGAGTAATATTTATGCATGTATTCTATATAAGGATATAATCTTTAAGCTTAATGTTGCCTATAATTGTGGGAAAATACGATTTTTCTTGTGCAGAACAAATTTTTACTTCTCGTAGCACTTACCCCTGTTGAATATCTCAATCCCTTGCGCAGTAGGCTTCAAGAAGTTTCATTGAACTCTTTACGTAAGGTTAAATATGACAATTTTCAGGTATTGATCTTGGGTGAAAAAGACCAAGAAGAAGGGAAGTTGAAATACATAAAATCGCCCAATGGAAGAAAAGGATTGAGATTGGCGTTTGCTCTAGATTATATTAAAAAGCACCAGATTGATTACGATTATATTGCACGCTTTGATGATGATGATGTGTTGAATCCAGGCATTTTTGAGCAGTATTCAAATGCAATTGCGGATTGTATTGCGGATAAATTTCATGCCTACCACGACCTTAATTCACATTTATCTATTACAGAGGGAAAGAATTGGTTAGCCAATACGGTTTTTTTGAAAAAGGAACACGCCTTGGCTATGCTGCCCAACCAAATGACATTAATTGAGCAAGATCATGCCAATGAATGGCAGGCTTATTTCGAAGGACGGAATATTCAATATGCGGAAAGTGAAATGCCACTATATTTGCGAGTTTTATCTCCAACTAGCATCACATCCACCTTAAATGATCAGGGATCTTACGGTTTGTATTTGGAGTCATTTGGAGATTGGTTGTCTCCGGCTAAACTGCCAGATTTTCAAGAAAGTTTGGATCAATTATATTTAGTTCATAATGAGTTCTATCCAGAGGGGAAATATGTCCCAGTGAGTCATTCTTGGTTTAGTAGAATACTGAAAAAAGCAAAGCGGTTATTTAAAGTTGGCGCGTAATTTTTTTATCCATTTCTGAATTCCAAAATTTATTTGCCTAAACCGTCCGTTGGGTTTGTTGTCAATCAACGAAGGAAGACCTCCATCAATACTTTTTTGACATGCAATGGCTGGCTGCGACCAATAACAATTGATGGTTTTAATCTTTATCAAATGGGTATAAAACCAATCAGCCGTTAGTTCAGATTTATATGCTGTGATAAATTGCAGTGCGTTCTTGGCAGCCTCACTATCCATAAGATATGCACCTGCTAATCTCATTTCTTCTTTTGGATAAAGAAATTGATTGGCTCTTCGGTCACTTTTTGAAATGTATTTAGGAATACTGTCTTCTAAGGATATAATACTGTTGTGGATTCCTTTCACCGAAATCTCATTTAAGATGTTCTCAAGTATTTCTTCGAAGTTGGAATAGAACTCGATATCATCTTCTACCACAAGAAACCAGTTTTTCGCTGTGCCTGATTTCATTGCCAAAATATGTTTGTAAGCACAACTGGTAAATGCAGTTTTGTTATGCATCTTACCCTTAAAATAGGTGTCAAGAATGGATGCATCGAGATCTTCAATATTCCCATCGTTGATGTATGACCAGCCTAAACTACTATGTTGAGCAATTTTTTTGTCCATAAACAACTTACGCTTTTTATTCCCTTGGACATGAATAATATAAGCTGGAATTCGGGTCATTTATGAAGCAAAAATACCGTTATTTTATCGACTATTATGCGTGTAAATTAATTTCCAGCACAATTATTGTTTTACTTATTTTAGCGCAAGCAAAATGAGGAAGAGAATACTGATATTTATATTAACTGTTATTACAATTCAGGTAAGTGCCCAAAACAAGAGTTCATGGGAAGATAGTATGGTCAAGTCTATGACCCTAGATGAGAAAATAGGGCAATTATTTATGATTGCAGCTTATAGTAATCGAGATCATCGTCACACGATTGAAATTGAAAATGCGATTAAAAAGTACCATGTAGGTGGCTTAATATTTTTTCAAGGAACGGTAGGCAAGCAAGTGTACCTGACTAATTATTATCAAAGTATTTCAAAAACGCCTTTGTTCATTGGGCAAGATGCGGAATGGGGTGTCAATATGCGAATTAAAGAAGCGCCTAAATACCCTTATTCAATGACCTTGGGGGCAGCACGAAGTAATGTGCTTTCTTATGAAACTGGTAGAGCAATGGGCTCAGAATTGAAAAGAATGGGTGTTCATATCAGTTTTGCTCCTGTTACAGATGTAAACAATAATCCCAATAACCCCATTATAGGCTTCCGAAGTTTTGGAGATAATCGAGAAAATGTAGCACAAAAGGCTACAGCTGTGGCACACGGTCTGCAAAGTGAAGGTGTTATTGCTTGTGCTAAGCATTTTCCTGGGCATGGAAATACTGGAACAGATTCTCATTTAGATTTGCCTATTTTAACTCAAAGTAGAGCTGAATTGGATAGTATTGAACTTTTTCCATTCAAACACATCTTCGATGGTGGAGTAATGTCAACTATGGTTGCTCATATTCATATACCTTCAATCGACAATACACCGAATTTACCTGCGAGTCTTTCTCCGAAAGTGGTTAAAGATATATTGAGATATCAAATGAATTTCCAGGGGTTGGTTTTTACGGATGCATTGAATATGAAAGGGGTAAGCAAATTTTTCAAAAATGGTCAGGCAGAAGTGAAGGCTTTGCTTGCTGATAATGATATCCTGCTCTATCCAGAAGATTTCGCAACTGCATTTGCCGCCATTAAAAAGGCAATTGCAAATGGTGTCTTATCTGAAAATGATATAAACCAGAAGGTTAAGAAAATTTTGTATTACAAGCGCTGGGTTGGGCTCAATAAAAGTAAATTAACCGCCACTGGAGATATTTTAGCTGACTTGAAAGCGATTGCTCAGAAATCTGATGTAATGGCTATGGCGGCAAATCAAAGTATCACATTAGTGCATAATGGGAATGACTTTTTGCCTTTAAAAGATTCGATAAATTATGCTTTGGTTAGTATTGGCGAATCTGGTGCAAATGAGTTTGCTACTTTTTTAAGTAAAAATAGAAAAGTAACACGATTCTCCTTGTCTTCAAAAGCAAGTATAAAAACATGCTTAGGGTTAAAGGCGAAATTAAAAAAGTATGATAAGATTATTCTTTCTTTTCATAATCCAAGCATCTGGAGCTCAAGATCGTATGGATTTGGAGATGCCGTAATGCGCTTTACCAATGAAATTAATAAAGAGAAGGATGTAGGTGTGTTTTTGTTTTGCAATCCATATTTAACTAAATACCTAAGCAGTCATAAAACCATTGTGGTGGCATATGAGGATGCCCCGATATTTAGGATAACTGCGGCAGAGATGGCTTTGGGGTTCAAGCCCATGATTGGCCAATTGCCGTTCAAACCTAAAAACATTACCATGGACCACAGCTTACCGATGTCTTATTTTGCTAAAAGTGGAATTGATCAATATGAGGCCCATGCACAAGGATTTGATACCAATAAGCTGAAGAGAATTGATTACTTGATCCACGAAGTAACTGATATGGGAGCAGCTCCAGGTGGTCAGGTATTAATCGCGAAAAATGGTAAGGTTATTTACGAGAAGTCATTTGGTAAGTATACCTATACCAGTACTCAATTGGTAACTCCAAATACCATATTTGATTTAGCAAGTTTAACAAAAGTATATGCCTCAGGATTGATGGCGATGAAGCTTTATGACTTAGGAATGCTAAAATTGGATACGATGATTTCAGCCTATATCCCTGAAACAAAAGGGAAAGCTGTTGGTCGAGTAAAGGTGCGTGATTTAATGCTTCATCAAGCAGGTTTGCCAGCATGGATTCCTTTTTACAAGGCTACTTTAGACAGTTTTAGCTCAATCTACTCTAGTACCAAGAAAGGGGCTTATCAGATTCCTGTGGCATCTCAGATGTACATGGATACCAACTACCGCAATAAAATGTATGATCAAATATATGCTGTTAAGCTAAAAAATTATGGCTACTATAAATACAGTGATTTAAGTCTTATTCTACTTAAAAAGTTGATGGAAAATATTGCTGGACAATCCTTGGATTCATTTGTTAGTGATCAGTTTTATAAACCTATGGGATTGCAACGAACCGGGTTTAATCTGCGAAATCAATATTCGAAAGATTCATTTTCTCCATCAGAGCAAGATAATTATTTTAGAAATCAAACCCTTCAGGGACATGTGCATGATATGGCAGCAGCAATGCTTGGTGGTGTATCCGGTCACGCTGGGCTATTCTCTACCAGCCAAGAGCTTATGGTGATAAGTGAAATGTTTAGGAATGGGGGAAATTTTGGAAAACAACATTTAATTAACCCACATACCTTATATTTGTTTACCAAGAAATATGGCAGTAGGTCACGAAGGGGGTTATTATTTGATAAACCGGAAGGTAAAAAAGGAAGACCAAGCCCTACCTCGGAGAGTTGCCCAATGGTCAGCTTTGGACATACCGGTTTCACCGGAACCTGTGCATGGGTAGACCCTTCTAACAATATTGTTTATATTTTCTTAAGTAATCGAACGTATCCGAGTATGGATAATCGGAAGTTAATTCGAGGGAATTATCGCGATAAAATCCAGGAAACGATATATGACGCAATGAAATAGTATGTTTACGGGAATTATAGAAGGCCAAGCACAAATTGAATCCATTCAGATGGAAGGGACAAATTTGGTTTTTGAATTGACCGTACCTTTTGGAAATGAGCTAAAAGTGGATCAAAGCCTCGCGCATAATGGGGTTTGCCTGACGGTTATTGCACAGGTTGGAAATAGATATCAGGTGGTAGCGATTGCTGAAACAATTAAGCGCACCAGTATAAGCACATGGAAGAAAGGCGATATGATTAACGTAGAGCGTTGTATGGCTGCAGACGGTCGGTTTGATGGGCATATTGTTCAAGGGCACGTAGATACTACCGCAACCTGTACATCAGTTGAAAATAAAGAGGGCAGTTGGCTACTTCATTTTATTTATAACGATAAAGAACATATTACGGTTGAGAAAGGTTCCGTATGCATTGATGGAATCAGCCTAACGGTTGTTGAGAGTATTGAAGGGGCATTCTCTGTTGCAATTATACCTTACACTTACGATCATACGAATTTAAAAAACATACAACCCGGAGATTCAGTCAATTTAGAGTTTGACATCATTGGGAAATACCTTGCTAAATTCATGAAGCGATAAAGCCATATTTAATCAGGGACTTGCTTAACAGCTGAAAGTGTCCAACAGTTTCGCCCATAGCTTTAAATGATTTAAGCAATATTAATCAAAAACATGAACTATTCCATATTGTTTAAGATTTCCCTGTGATTATTCCCAGGCTACGAATATTTGAAGGTCTTCATTTTTGGCATAAGAATAGTCTGTTTTTATAATGTAGCTATATTCCCCTTCGGTATTCCAGAATGCTTCTCGTTCGGATGTTTTTAACCAAGTATCTTCGGTTTCACTGATCCTGAATTGCAATAATTGCCTAAGACTATCCATCACCAAATAAAGGCTTTGGATTCCAGGGCCTTGCTCAATCCGCATCCCTCTAAGTAGGTATCGATTCGTACGTTCATCAAAGATGGTATCAAAAATCAAATCGCCTTTTTTTTCTATTTTTTGCAAGTTGTACTTTCTAAAAAGGGCAAATTCTTCCTCCCAATCAATGTTATTAATCTCCTGTTCTTCTGAAATGCCTGAAGAGTAAATAGTCTTTGTGAGTTTAACTTGTGTATTGCGAGATAAGGAGTCAGCCCATTCTTCAATACTTAACTCAATGAATCCTTTGGGTTTAATTTCACCCGAACAACTGGCTAAAATTAAAAGGAAGAGAATGCATAGCCTCCTCATTTTATAATAACATTACCATCCATTTCTGCTGGAATTTCAAGACCCATTTCATGTAAAATGGTTGGGGCTATATCCGCTAATTTTCCGTTGATTAATGTTTTGGATGTATCTCCTACAAAAATGCAGGGAACCGGATTCAAGCTGTGTTGTGTATTTGGTGTGCCATCTTGATTAATCGCAAAATCAGCATTCCCATGATCGGCAATTACCACAAAGTGCCAATTGTTTTTGAGCCCTTTAGCTATAATTTTTTCCAGACATGTATCCACGGTGTTAATGGCTTTTTTAATGGCTGCATAATCTCCGGTATGACCTACCATGTCTGCATTCGCATAATTGAGACAAATGAATGAAGTCTCATTTTCAAAATAGGGCAATACCGATTCAGTCAACTCCACTGCACTCATTTCAGGTTGTAAATCGTAGGTTGCTACCTTAGGACTCGCAGCCATTTCCCTGAATTCTCCTTCAAAAGGGGTTTCTCTACCACCATTAAAGAAGAAGGTAACATGAGGGTATTTTTCCGTTTCTGCTGCGCGTAATTGTTGGATTCCCTTCTTTGATAAATACTCTCCAAGGGTATTCACTACATTTTCATCCTCGAAAAGCACCTTGATGTTGTTGAACGTTGAATCGTATCGTGTAAGGGCCACATAATGGATATCCAGTTTTTTTGTTTTGAGGTCATTAAAGTCTCGTTCAACCAACATTTCAGTAATTTGTCGGGGTCGGTCTGTTCTAAAGTTTAGATTAAACACGGTATCCCCATCCTGTATATTGGGCAATAAAGAACCATCCTTGTTTGAAAGTTTGATGGCCTGCATAAATTCATCCGTAATTCCTTTGGTATAGAACTCCTTTACTTTTTCAATTGCATTTGAGCTCTTAACACCAGACCCATTCACAAGTAATTCATACGCGCTCTGCGTTCTTTCCCATCTTTTGTCTCGGTCCATGGCATAATATCTGCCGATTATGGAGCTGATTTGCGCTCCCGTTTCATCACATACTTGTTGGAGCTGACTTAAATACGATTGCCCTCCTTTGGGATCGGTATCTCTTCCATCTAAAAAAGCATGGATGTAAATAGGCGAAGACGATTGAGCTCGCACTATACGAATCATTGCCAGTATATGCTCAATGGAGCTATGCACACCACCATCGGATAACAATCCAATTAAATGAATATGCTTGCCTGTTGATCTGGCAATTACATCTTTAAACACCGGATTGTTCCTGATTTCTCTATTGCTAAAAGCCCGATTTATTTTCTCGAGCATTTGCCAAACTACCCTGCCGGCTCCTAAATTTATGTGCCCCACTTCAGAATTGCCCATTTGACCTTCCGGCAAACCAACCGCATTGCCAAAAGTGGTTAATGTGCTGTTGGGATAGTTCTCAATCAACCAATTGTAGTATTTGGGATGTGCATGATATATTGCATCACTATTGGATTGATTCCCAATTCCCCAACCATCGAGTATAATCAGTGCGGTCTTTTGAATATTCATCTAAAACTTGATTGGTGCAAAAATAGATATTAAAGTCAAAAGCTGTAAGAATTATACATTCTTTAAATCACCCCCATTTTTTTCATTAGAAAGGTTGCGCTTTTATTTTTACAAACCCCATCACGAAGGGAGTAATCAAACACCAATTCATTGTTTTCAATCTTAACTTCAAAACATTTATTACTCAAAATGCCAGGAAAATCCTGCGTGGTATCACAAACTTTTAAGTCGTGCGTGGCAATAGCACCCAACGCGTTTTTTTGAATTATGGATTTAATTACTTCCACGGTACCCGTGCGTTTGTCATCTGAATTGGTTCCGCGTAGAATTTCATCCAAAAGCACAAAACTGGTTGCTTTTTCTGCGGCCTGCATCAGCTGCTTTAATCGCTTAACCTCAGCAAAAAAGAAGGACTCGCCTTCTCCCAATGAGTCATTCACGCGCATAGAAACTAATATAGGCATGGGATGGATATTGGCTTCTTTGGCACATACAGGCGCGCCTGCTTGAGCTAAAACCATGTTAATGCCTAAACTGCGTAAAAAAGTGCTCTTACCAGACATGTTGGAACCGGTAAGAATGATGTACTTGAATGAATTGTAATTGATGTCATTGTCTACCCTTTTTTCAGCTGGGAGCAAAGGATGTCCCAATTGGCTAAACTCAACCTTCTCTTCTGAATTCAGACTAGGGAACACAAACTGCGGGTTGTTGGTACTAAAATTGGATAAGGAATTTAAGGCCTCTAATTCTCCAATAACCTCAATCCATTGGGCAATATTTTTTGCGTAAAGCTTCTTCCATACCTTTAACTTATAAAGTGCATGCACATGATACATGAATAGGGCATTAAAAAAGATGGCACCAAATGGATTGATCATGTTCTCCAATTGAGAATAGATTTTTGAAAGTTCATGTATGGCTTGGCTGCAAGTTCCATGCTCACTTTGTAACTTTGATTTTAGTTCGGTTAGTTTTTTACTTTTTAATGGTTGGTTTTCGATTTGTTCAATCAGTAAACTATAACTCTTAAAGGTGTTGCTAATGTTATCAGAATGAACGAGTTCGTTTTTAATAAATCTCACCTGACTGAATGCCACCAAAAGATTAATAATAACCAATGGTTGGATGAATCTGCCAAATTGTTCAATGCCCGCTAGGTAGTTTAACCCCATGCAGATGAATAATAATGCGGGCAAAACAAACGCCAGGATACGGATCCAGTTTAGAGGTTTGGTTAACGGGATTTTAGCCCATTTTCCTAAAGTGGCAAAGGTATTTTCTTGCTCATTTGTGGTAATACTCAGGGCAGTGTAATTCTGTCGCCAATCCAAGAGGTCATTCAATTCTAGAATGGCTTCTTGACGGTTTTTAATTTCGTCTATGGAGGATTGTTTTAACAAGTAATCACTTAAAAAATCAGCTCCTATTTTTAACTGAGTGCGGTTTACATATTGATAGAGGGAGTATGCTCCAAAAATATCTAAATCATGCGCATAAAAATGATTGGGCGCTAAGTATTTCTCGCCTGAATCAAAAGGCATTTTTCTTTTAGAGATAAACTCAATTTCTTCTTGGTTCACTCGGACTAATGCAGCGTTTAATTTTTTCTGAAATTGATATTTACCATGGACTTTAATAAGGATAAAAAAGCCAATCAATGTGAGGATATTAAGCACCAAATAAACGACTTGTTGTTCTTGAAAGTATTGATACCCAAAAATAACAAAAAGGACACCTAGGATCAGGCGAATCGTACTGATGAGGTTACTTTGTTTAACGCTTTTACTCAGGTTTTCCTCTGTTTGGCTGAGCCTTTCTTTGTAGGTATTTAACATTAAGCAGGCGCTTGATACTTCGATAATATCATTCCTAAATTATATATATCCTCAAACGAAGTATACATGGGCACAGGGGCCATTCGAATTACACCAAACTCCATGTCACTTAGATGGGGTTCGCGCCAATCTGTGATTACCCCATTTTTAGTTAAGTAGTCGAATAGATGCTTGCCGTTTTTATCGGTTAGAATACTCAATTGACTGCCTCTACTTTCAGGTGTAATTACCTTTAATTGAGGCGCAGATTCTGCAAGTACAAACTCCAAGTATGCGGTAATTTCTTTTTGTTTAGCAACCAGATTATCCATGCCTGCATCATCAAATAAATCCAATGAAGCCAAATGAGGAATCATAGAAAATACTGGGGCATTACTCAATTGCCATCCTGCCGCCCCTGGTTCAGGAATAAACCCTTTTTTCATTTGAAAACGGGTGGATTCTTGATAGCCCCACCAACCTGCAAATCGAGGTGTTTTAGGATTGTTCCCATGTTTTTCGTGCACGAAAATTCCCGATACCCCACCTGGACCTGAGTTAAGGTACTTATAACTGCACCATGCTGCGAAATCAGCATTCCAATCATGTAAATTTAGTTTAATATTACCAGCGGCATGCGCCAGATCAAATCCGGCAAAGGCACCCGCTTTATGGGCTGCTTTGGTGATAGACTCCATATCAAAAACTTGGCCCGTGAAATATTGAACTCCACTAAAGAAGACCAAGGCAGTTTCAGCACCATGTTCTTCAATTGCTGCAATAATATCTTCATCACGTAAGGCGTTTTCGCCTGCTCGAGGAGTTACTTCAATAATCGATTCGGAAGGGTTAAATCCATGATGTTTTACTTGCGATTCTACTGCATACATATCACTTGGAAATGCACCACCCTCCATGATAATTTTATGGCGTGTTGCGGTAGGACGATAAAAGCTGGCGAAAAGAATATGGAGGTTCACCGTAAGGTTGTTCATGACCACTACTTCTTTTTTGTCCGCTCCTACGATTTTAGCAATTTTTTCTGCAAAAAATTTATGGTACTCCATCCAAGGGCGTTTGCCTTCGAAATGACCATCCACGCCCAATTCTTTCCAAGCATCCAATTCCTCTTGAATATAGGCTTGGGTTTGTTTCGGCTGCAGGCCCAAGGAATTCCCAGTTAAATAGATAACTGGTTTTCCTTCATGTTGTGGGAAATAAAATTCATCTTTAAACCGATGCAACGAATCCTGTTGATCCTTTTGTTGTGCCCAATCTTGTGTAAATTCCATATCCTTCTTTTATAATATTTCTAATGCTTCAAAATAATCCAACCATCGATCCATGTTGGCCATACCTACTTCTTCCTCTTTGGTTCCAAATAACAGCACATCAGAAGCTTGATTGGCTAAGGCCTTTTCAAAGTCTTCCTTCGTGTTTAAGGCATATAAAGTTTTAAGTTTATTGTCATCTTTCATCACCAATTCTCCAGATGTGTACTTATATAATTGGCTGTTAATTAAGACCAACTTAAACCCAAAATGATCCATAATTTCCCTGATATACTCATTGGGTTCTTTACTCAATGCTGCTATCCAATCGCTCCCTACTAGCCAATCTTTAAAACCATTCAGTGCGAGATTGTCTACATGATCGGGGTGCTCGGTTTCCAAACAGAATGCAATGCCTTCCGCCATCACTGAGGTTGCAAAACGCGCTTCGGAAAGGTTGCTGATTTGGGTGAAATAGATGTTGGGTAAACTCATTACTCAAACGTAATCATCACTTGATTTTTATCTACTGCATCTTTTGCTGTGATTTTGATTTCTTTAACCGTACCATCTCCTGCTGCTTTGATTACATTTTCCATTTTCATGGCTTCTAGAACCAATAATGGATCTCCTTTTTCTACTGCAGCTCCGGGTTGAACCAACACATCCAAAACCAACCCAGGCATTGGAGCTTTAAGCTCGTTCATTTTCTTTACCATCGCATTTTCTAGGCCCATAGATTTAAGTAATAAATCCATTTTGTCTTTTATTTCAATTGTACAGGGTTTACCATTCACTCGGGCAAAGAGGGTTTTAGTTTCAACATCTACTTTGTCAATATGCACCAACATCGATTGACCATCTACCAGTAAATGATATTCCCCTTCTTTACGTTCAAAAAGATCTACCTCATGGTTCCCTGAACTGGGCGCGAAACCTGAACTGGTTTCTTTTAATTGGAGTGATTCACCGCTATTGATGGTTACTTGATACATGGTACAAAAATATTATAATTTCCCCAGCTTTTTAATTAATCCAATTCCACCATAAACGAAGCCTGTATATACTTGAACTAAATCAGCTCCTTTTTTTATTTTTTCCTTTGCTTGGCTGGCATTCATTATCCCGCCTACACCAATGATGGGGATAGAGGGTGATAAATGATTTCGCATTGTTTGTAATGTTTGATTTGCTTTGATGTAAACAGGCAATCCGCTCAATCCACCTGCACCGATTGATTCAACCAAAGGTGAATCACTGGTTAAATTACTGCGATCCACCGTAGTATTGTTTACAATCACCCCATCTGTTTTGGTTTCTTCAATGATCTGGGCTATCTCCTTAATTTGGGCATCATCCATATCTGGTGCAATCTTTAAAAACACTGGTCGGTTTATACTATAAGTACTGGCTATTTTATCTCGTTTTTGAATGACCGTTTTTAATAAATGGGTCAGCGGTTCTTTGTCTTGTAATTCTCTTAGTCCTGGAGTATTTGGGCTGCTAACATTTACGGTAAAGTAGTCCACATAAGGAAAGAGTTTTTCTAGGCAAATGAGGTAATCATTTACCGCCTCTGCATTTGGGGTAGCCTTATTTTTACCAATATTTCCACCTATGATTAATCCCTTGGGTCTGTTTTTTAAGCGTTTTACCATATGATCAACGCCCAAGTTATTAAAGCCCATTCGATTAATTAAAGCCTGATCTTTAGGAAGGCGGAATAACCGCGGTTTAGGATTACCCGATTGTGCCACGGGTGTAACAGTTCCAACCTCAATATGCCCAAAACCCATTTTGGAAAGACAGTGTAGATAATCCGCATTTTTGTCAAAACCAGCAGCCAAACCTACTTTGTTTGGGAAATGTATTCCGCAAACTTCAGTGAATGAATTTTGGGTATTTCTTCTTGTTGGAAAAATAAGCCATGACAGGACCGGAACACGAACTAGGACCATTAAAATGTTCATAGTGAAGTAATGCGCAGTCTCTGCTGGCAAGAGGAAAAGTATTTTACGCGCAATTTTAAACACATGGCAAAGATGGTAAAAATCAAAATTAAAAGTGCCAATAATATTTAAATTGATTACAAATAGGAATAATAGCAGCCTGCCGGTTTTTGTTCTATGAATAGTATGTTAAATTTGCTGCATCGTAAACAAACCAAATGCACATTGGAATTGTTTATAAAACAAGAAAAGAACTATGGCTAACTCAACATTTACCACCATCGGAAGAAAAGTGTTAATGGCACTTTCAGGATTTTTCCTGATGTTTTTTTTACTGCAGCACTTGACTATTAATATGCTATCCGTGATTAGTCCAGATATGTTCAATAGTGTTTCGCACTTTTTTGGATATAATCCGGTGATTCAGTTTGCACTTCAACCTGTGCTCATTTTTGCTGTAGTCTTTCATTTTATTATGGGCTTTTATTTGGAGCTCAAGAATAATAAAGCCAGAGAAGTAAAATATGCCGCAAACTCAGCTTCTGAAAATTCTTCCTGGATTTCAAGAAACATGGTGTATTCTGGATTGGTAATTCTTGCTTTTTTAGCCTTGCACTTTGCAGATTTCTGGATTCCTGAAATGGAGTATAAGTATGTTGCAGCTGAGGCTCAAGATGCTACACGATATCATCATGAATTGGTGGAAAAGTTTCAAAGCCCTGTTAAGGTAGGGTTGTATGCTTTGTCATTTGTTTTTCTAGCCTTGCATTTACTGCATGGTTTTCAATCCGCTTTTCAAACCGTGGGATTCAATAATAAATATACCCCTTTACTTAAGAAATTAGGAAATATTTATGGGGTAGCTATTCCAGCGCTATTTATACTAATCGCGGTGTATCATTATTTAAATCCTTTAACACATTAAACGTATGAGTAAATTAGATGCTAAAATTCCAGAAGGTCCATTAAAGGATAAGTGGAACAGCTATAAAGATAAAATTGACTTAGTTAATCCGGCCAATAAACGACTGATTGATGTTATCGTTGTGGGTACTGGCTTAGCTGGTGGATCTGCTGCAGCAACATTGGCTGAACTGGGCTATAATGTAAAAGCCTTCTGTTATCAAGATTCACCACGTAGGGCACACTCCATTGCTGCACAAGGTGGTATCAATGCGGCAAAAAATTATCAAGGGGATGGAGATTCTTTTTACCGCTTATTTTATGACACGGTTAAAGGAGGAGATTATCGTTCGAGGGAAGCAAACGTATATCGACTGGCGGAAGTTTCAACAAATATTATTGATCAATGCGTTGCACAAGGGGTTCCTTTTGCAAGAGACTATGGTGGCTTATTAGACAATCGTTCATTTGGAGGTGTATTGGTGTCCAGAACCTTTTATGCGAAAGGTCAAACTGGGCAACAGCTTTTATTGGGAGCATATTCAGCTATGAACCGGCAAATAGCTCGCGGTAAAATTGAAATGCATAATCGCCACGAAATGCTGGATGTGGTTGTGGTTGATGGCAAGGCAAGGGGAATCATTGCCCGTAACTTGGTAACAGGTGAAATAGAACGTCACTCTGCTCATGCAGTGGTGATTGCATCAGGAGGATATGGCAATGTTTATTTCTTGTCAACCAATGCGATGGGGTCCAATGCTACCGCAGCATGGAAAATTCACAAGAAGGGCGCGTTTTTTGCAAATCCTTGTTACACACAAATTCATCCGACTTGTATTCCAAGATCCGGAGATTATCAATCGAAGTTAACGTTGATGTCTGAGTCTTTACGAAATGATGGAAGAATTTGGGTGCCTAAAAACATGGGTGATGTTCAAGCGATTAGAGATGGAAAAAAGAAACCCACCGACTTAACCGAAGAAGAGAGAGATTATTATTTAGAACGCAGATACCCTGCCTTTGGTAATTTAGTGCCAAGAGATGTAGCCTCACGTGCGGCAAAAGAACGATGTGATGCAGGATATGGTGTAAATAAAACAGGCGAAGCGGTGTATTTGGATTTCAAATCAGCGATACAACGCTATGGTAAGGAACAAGCCAAATTGTTGCATATGCCAGATGCTTCACCCGAAAAAATAACAGAGTTGGGTGAGAAAGTGGTAGAAGCCAAATACGGGAACTTGTTTCAAATGTATGAGAAAATTGTAGATGACAATCCGTACAAGACCCCTATGATGATTTATCCTGCCACGCATTATACTATGGGTGGAGTTTGGGTTGATTATAATTTAATGACTACGATTCCAGGATGCTACGCGATTGGTGAAGCCAACTTTTCAGACCATGGTGCCAATCGTTTAGGTGCTTCTGCCTTGATGCAAGGATTAGCAGATGGGTATTTTGTGTTGCCATATACCATTGGAGATTATTTATCTCATGATATTCGAACTGGAAAAATACCTACGAATACGCCCGAGTTTGAACAAGCTGAAAGGGAAGTCAAAGAAAAAATAGAGTTCTTTATGAATAATAAAGGGACGAAGTCGGTGGATCATTTCCATAGACGTCTAGGAAAGATTATGTGGAATAAGGTAGGCATGTCGAGGAATGAAAAAGGCTTGAAAGAAGCCATCCGCGAAATCAAAGCATTGCGCGAAGAGTTCTATAAAGAGGTAAGTGTGCCAGGTTCTGATCAAGAAATGAACCAAGAACTTGAAAAAGCCGGTCGAGTGGCTGATTTCTTAGAGTTAGGTGAGCTTTTTGCAAAAGATGCTTTGGATAGAAATGAATCTTGTGGAGGACATTTCAGGGAAGAATCGGTTGAGCTTGCTGGAGAACAAAAAGGAGAAGCTTTGCGAGATGATAAGAATTATGCTTACGTTTCTGCATGGGAATACAAAGGAGAACCTTCTGAGGCGGTGTTGCATAAGGAAGAGTTGAAATATGAAAATATTGAATTAAAACAAAGAAGCTATAAGTAAAATGGGAATGAATTTAACGTTAAAAATTTGGAGACAAAAAGGCAGCAATGTCAAAGGAAAATTGGTTGCCTATAATGTAGCAGATATATCTGAACATATGTCATTCTTGGAAATGATGGATGTATTAAATGAACAATTGGTGAATTCAGGTGAAGAACCTGTTGCATTTGACCACGATTGCCGAGAAGGAATTTGTGGGAGTTGTTCAATGTATATTAATGGAAGAGCACATGGCCCAGACGGGGGTATAACAACCTGTCAGTTGCACATGCGAACCTTTAAAGATGGCGATACCATTATTGTCGAACCTTGGCGCGCTAAGGCATTTCCAGTGGTGAAAGATTTAGTGGTAGATCGAAGTGCGTTTGATCGTATTCAACAAGCCGGAGGATATATCTCTGTGAATACATCAGGAAATACTCAGGATGCGAATGCCATTCCAATCCCTAAGTTAAATGCAGATTTAGCGATGGATGCCGCGACGTGTATTGGTTGTGGAGCATGTGTTGCGGCTTGCAAAAATGCATCTGCTTCATTATTTGTAGCTGCAAAAGTGTCCCAATATGCGTTATTGCCTCAGGGTCAGGTTGAAGCCAATGACCGTGTAATCAATATGGTAGATCAGATGGATGCAGAAGGTTTTGGTTCTTGTACAAATACAGGAGCGTGTTCAGCGGAGTGTCCTAAAGATATCTCATTAGAGAACATCGCTCGAATGAATCGAGAGTATATGCGTGCTAAGGCGGTAACGAAATAAATTTTGCTTAACCTTGGTTGAATGGGGTTTATCCTAAAATGCTCCATTCTAGATCCAATTCCATTATCTTTCCCAGCTTAACAGGCATGCGTTTTTTTATAAATCTTCGAGTTCAAAGTTTGGACAAAAACAATATAAATAAGTACTTTAGGTACGCCATAGGTGAAATCATTTTGGTTGTTGTGGGGATCCTAATTGCCTTTCAAATCAATATTCAGGCATTGTTCAGAATGATATGGCGCAGTCGATGAATAATATAACTAAACTATGAATGTTTTATCTGTAGATCAACTGAGTAAGTCTTATACGGAGAAGTGGTTATTTAGAAATATCACTTTCGGTATATCTAAAGGGGAGAAAGTGGCGTTGGTTGGAGCAAACGGCACAGGCAAAACCACCTTATTAAAGACCATTGCGGGAGAAATTGAACCCGATTCAGGTTCATATGCCTTAGCCAAGAACAACTCGGTATACTACCTAGCTCAGGAGCCTATATTGCCCTCAGACAAAACCATTCGAGAAACCATTTATGGTGAAGATAATCCTGTAGCAAATGTGATTCGTGCGTATGAGGATATTGTGCTCGATGAAAATGCAGATGCAGATCAAATGCAAATACTTTTGGATGAGATGACTCGGTTGGATGCGTGGGAGTATGAAAAGAAGGCAAATCAGATATTGGCTAAACTGGGCATTCCGGATATAGAATTGCGCAATGACACCTTGAGTGGGGGCCAAAAAAAGAGAGTTGCCCTTGCACAGATGTTGCTCGTAAGTCCAGATTTAATTATCATGGATGAGCCTACGAATCATTTGGATTTAGAAGCCATTGAATGGTTAGAGAATTTGTTAAAGGCGCACCAAATCACCTTATTAATGGTAACGCATGATCGGTATTTTTTGGATCATGTTTCAGATCATATCCTTGAATTGGATCAAGGAAATTTGTATCAGCACAACGGAAATTACACTTATTTCTTGGAGCAAAAGTCCAAGCGTATGGCGGATGAATCACTTGAAGTTGGCAAAGCCAGAAACCTGATGAAAAAAGAGCTGGAATGGATGCGAAGGCAACCCAAAGCACGAGGCACAAAATCGAAAAGTAGAATTGAGGCATTCTATGAATTAAAAGATGTTGCAACCAAAAATCTAAATGCAGCGGAACTTGAAATAGATGTTAAAGCGACCCGATTGGGCAACAAAGTAATTGAAGTGAAAGACATCGGAATGTCGTTTGGGGATCAAAAGATATTTGATCATTTTACGTATACATTTAAACGTGGGGATAAAATAGGTATTGTTGGAAGGAATGGCATTGGAAAAAGTACCTTACTCGATATTTTGACATTGAAAACAAGTCCTACTTCTGGGAAAGTGATCCATGGGAGTACTTTGCAGATAGGATATTACACCCAACATACGAATAATTTGAATTCTCAAAATAGAATCATTGATGAAGTTCGAGAAATTGCAGACTATGTTACCCTGGGTGATGGGTCACAGGTTGCAGTGAGTAAATTGTTGGATATGTTTTTATTCCCTCCAGCGGTTCAGCATACACCCATTGAAAATCTAAGTGGGGGCGAAAGAAGAAGATTGCAATTGCTCAAAGTGCTCGTGGCAAGCCCCAATTTTTTGATTTTAGATGAGCCTACCAATGACTTGGATATAGATACACTCAATGTCTTGGAGTCGTTCCTGAATGACTTCGGGGGTTGTTTACTGATTGTTTCGCATGATCGGTACTTTATCGATCGGCTGGTGGATCAACTTTTTGTATTTAAAGGAGATGAAAAGATCAGTGAGTTTTACGGGAATTATTCAGACTATACCCTTCAGAAAAAAGCAAACGAACAAAAAGGAAAGAAGGTAGAAGTAATCAAACCCAAACAAGAAAAAAAGAAGACCAAGGAGGTGAAGCTAAGCTTTAATGAGAAGTACGAATTTGAGCAATTGGAAAAAGAAATTGAACAGCTTGAGCTAAACAAAAAGGGACTCACCAAAAAAATTAATTCAGGCGAAACGGCCTATGAGGAGTTAACTAAATGGTCTAACGAGTTGAAAGAAGTGAATGCGAATCTGGAAACTAAAACAGAGCGCTGGATGAGTCTTGCTGCTCGAGCTGAATAGGCTCTGTAAATAGGATTAATTTGCCTTTGCGCGTTCCATTAAATTGAGCCTCCCGGATATTGATAAACTTCAGTACAATCTTATTTACGCTGCTATCTTTTATGAATTCATCGATATAGAATGGGGCAAATTTATCGTCTACTTTGATGTCTTTCGAAATCAATTTATGTTTCCAATGAAGCTGCTTTTCTCCTGAGTAAAAATCAAATATTCCAGTGGCAAATTTGGGGTTGGATATGCTGATACGGCTATAAAATCCTATGCCTTTTATTGGGTCTTTTGTAAATGAATCTGGGTAAATAGTGATACCCGCATCGGTGAAAACCTTTTCCTCATCAAAAGGGATTTCAACACGATTGTATTCAGTTTTTATTAATTGCTCAGGATAAAAAAAGTGGTAATTGTATCGAGCATCGGTTTTGCCAAATATTTCCCAATATTCTGATTGATTGGGACCTTCCCAACGAAGAATATTCTGTTGGTATTGAATCACCAGTGTGATTGAGTACCATACGCAGAATACGGAAATGAGGGGTAGAACAAGTCCAGTTCTGCGAATGTTTTTTTTCTTTTGTTGGTAGAGATGTAGAAAAGGGAATAATAGGAAAATTTGATATTCGAGCAGTGGGCGATACCCTAAACACAACCCATGTAATTTTCCATGCCAAGTTGAAAGCAAGAAAACCAGTATACCAAACACCACAAAGATGGAAAAAAGCGAGAATTTTATCTTGGTAAAATGAAAGAGGTAATAAACGATCGCTGCGGCCCAAATGGGATTGTAAATAAAAAAAACCTCTACGATAACTGAACAAGGCAAAAAGTGGGTCATGGGTTCCCCAAATGAATTTTTCATTGCCATAACTGTAAACCAAAAGTCTCCTGTTTGCAATTTCCAAAGAAATAAATTGAATGGAAACGGTTATTATAAAAGGGACTAGAATATAAAACGTATAAGGGTAAAATCGACCGAATGAACTGAGCCAAATGTTTCCTTTGATTAAAGAGAATGGGTAAGCATATGATGGCAATTAAATTAAAAGGACGAATGAGTACAATGAGTCCAACAATAAACCAATTAAAAGGGCATATTTTATCTTGGGTTCTGCATTGAAGCGAAGAATGTAATAGACAGACTCGTCCATT
Organism: uncultured Bacteroidia bacterium; assembly: GCA_943788195.1. GTDB lineage: Bacteria > Bacteroidota > Bacteroidia > NS11-12g > UBA955 > CALSPH01. The sequence goes on along the minus strand of CALSPH010000001.1, from coordinate 151 downwards.
AAACTTAATGAAAGGCATGCGATAAGTAAGCATCATAGGTAGTGTAATGTAATACGGAGTTGCCTGCAGTAAAAAGAAGAAGTATTAAAAAGGTAACCCAAAGTGAACTCGGTATAGGCGGAGGATTTTATTGAGAAATAGAAGGCCAAGT